>NZ_CP026406.1:0-1370000 GCF_002934795.1 Aeromonas sp. ASNIH2
CCAATTAAAATTGTTGGTTTGGAAATAAGCCTGTAAATGAAAGGATCTGACGGAAAGTGCGGGAATTCAGATAATAAGTGCGACACTCATGGATGAATGGCGAGAGGTGGCCAACTGCTGATTGGTGGTACCCTTATGCTCGCCAAAGTAAAAGCAGTATCACCATGAGCTATCAGCAGTTGACCGAGGGGCAACGATACCAGTTATCGGTGCTTCGCGCACAGGGGATGTCCATCCTTGCCACCGCACGCGCCATTGGCGTTCATCGCTCCACCCTCTACCGGGAGCTGCGTCGTAACGCCGGGCCGCAGGGCTACCAGCCAGACAATGCGCATCAGCACGCCACCCACCGACGGGCCAGTGCGGCCAAATCTCGGCTATCTGCCGATGTCATCCAGTTTGTCGAGCTGACACTCGCCTGGTGGTGGAGCCCGGAGCAGATAAGCGCGGTGGGCAAGCAGATAGGCCTCATGGTGAGTCACGAGTGGATATACCGCCATGTGGCCGCCGACAAAGCCCGGGGTGGCCAGTTGTACCGCCATCTGCGCCAGGGCCACAAGCGCTACCGCAAGGGGGCGAGCAGCCTGCGTTCTCCCATCAAGGAAGCCCGCTCTATTGATGAACGGCCGGCTATCGTCGATAGCCGGGAGCGGCTCGGTGATTGGGAGGCGGACACGGTGCTGGGCAAGCAAGGCACAGGTGCACTGGTCACCCTGGTGGAGCGCAAGAGCCGGCTCTATCTGGTCAAGCGGGTCGCGAGCAAACAGGCTGGGGTGGTGCGGGATGCGATAATCGAGATGTTAACGCCCTACATCGAGCAGGTGCATACCATCACCTTTGACAACGGCGGCGAGTTTGCCGAACACAAGGCGATAGAGGAAGCGCTGGGTGCCGAGACTTACTTTGCGCACCCTTACTCTTCGTGGGAGCGCGGTCTGAACGAGAACAGCAATGGGCTGTTGAGGCAGTTTATCCCAAAGGGAACAGACCTGAGAGAGGTCACGGACGAGGATGTCAGGAGAGCGGAGCAGTGGCTCAACCTACGACCTCGGAAATGTCTCGGATTCAGGCAGCCTGTCAAGGTATTCGAAGAGTACTGTCAGGCGGCATAGGCGAGTGTCGCACTTCGAAGTTGAATTCGCGGTGAAGGATCGCAAAAAGGATCCCTTATCCCCCGCGCGGCCAGTGCTGGCGCGGGGAGTCGCTCCCTGCACCTGGTCGTTCACCTGCATGATTTTCCACACATAAAGCGGGCAGGCGAGGCGGGGTCTTGACTGCGCGCGCTGGGTGCTGAGGGGCCGCCGCCCCGGGGCGTCAGGGCGCTGAACGCCAGGCAAAACAAAGCCCCCTCGGTGAGGGGGCCTCTCTTACGCCGTTTTAGCGACTCATAAGGTCCTTGTAACTGTAGCCTCGCCTATGCCGCCTGCCCTGTCAGATCTGACAGTCGGTAGGGATTGAACCGGATCACCTCCTCCCCCGCCCAGTCATTGAGCGCCAGCAGGCTGGCCTTGATGCTGTCTATCTCGTTGATGTCGAACACCTGGGCGGCCTTGGTCACATCGCCAAAGCCGCCGGTGCTGTTGGGCATGACTCCCATCAACTGGGGCGGTACCCGGTGGCTGGCGAGCTGGTCATCCCGGCTCACGTTCTTGATGCTGAGGAAGTCATCCTTGGCGGCCACCTCGGCCACCGGGATCAGCTTGACCCCGTCCTTGCTACCGCCCGGGGTGTAGAGCAAGAGGTTGCGGAAGTTGCCGGGGCCCTTGCTCTGGCGCAGGGCTTCTTTAAGGTCCTTGATGTCCTGCTCATTCTGCGTTGGGTCTGTGATGTGCATGATGAAGCCCGCGTGGCTGCCGTTCTCGTAGTAGCGGCGGCGGAACAGGGTGGCCGACTCGTTGAGCAGGGTGGAGTTGAGCCCGCCAACATAGTCGGGGATGCCGTAGATCTCCTGGTTGATGTCCGCCTCCATCACATGGCCCACCCGGCCTGCGGGCAACGCCTGCTCCTGGCCGGGTTGGGCAATCCACCAATACTGGTTGAGATCCAGCGCGCGCCGGGTGTACTTGGCGCGCAGGTGGTCATAGCGCAGCACCCCGCCGAGCCGGTTCTGCACCGCCTGCAGGTAGCCGTTGCCGAAGATGAGGTAGTCCAGCACCAGGCCGGTGAAGGCGGCCAGGCTCAATTTCGGGTGCGGGATGAAGCAGGAGCGCAGGATGTTGCGCTTCACCTGGATGGCCGAGGCGTGATGCACCCCGGCCCGATAGACCCGGGACAGCCCATTGAGGGAGAGGGGCGGCTCGTACCAGCGGCCGTTGTGCATGGCCTCCAGGTAGTCGAACACCTCCCGTTGCGATAAGACGGGCACCGGCTCGCCAAAGCTGAACGCCTCGATGGCCGCGCCGGGTTTCTGGGTCGCCGTCATCGGCGGGGTATGGCGCTGTGGGCGGCGCTTTCTCATGAGAAAATCTCCATCATGCTGGTATTGGCACCGGTGGCACCTGCCAGCGGCTCATGTAACAGGGCTTGCATGGTTGCCCAGGCAATGTCGGCGTGGCTGGTTTCGTCGGAGCGGCTCGCCTCAAAGGTCGGCAGCTTGCCGCCCGCGGTCACGGCGCGGCGGATGCTCATGAACGCCTGGGCCAGATCGGTCATCCCGCTGTCAAATTCCAGCCGCCCCTTGTTCATCACATCCTGGGCCTTCATCACCATCTGGATTTTCACGCTCGGGTTGTACTGGATAGGGGTCGCCGCCGGGTAGAACTGCTTCACCAGCTGGTAGACCCCCTCCCCGATCCCGGTCGTGTCGATGCCGATGTAGCACACGTTGTAGCGCTCGCACATGGCCTTGATGGCTCGCGCCTGGGCGTCGAAATCCATCCCGCTCCAGCGGTGGCGCTCCAGCACCCGGAACTTGCCGCCCGGTACCGCTGGCGGGGCCAGCACGGCGCAGCCCGCGCTATCGCCCTGCCCGCCCTTGGCCGGGTCATAGCCGATCCACACCGAACGGTTGCCCAGGGGGCGCAGGGCAAAGGGCTTGTAGTCGTCCCACAGCTCCCAACTGTCGACCATGCAGCGCTGCAGGGTGACGAGCGGGAAGACGCTCGAGGTGTCGTCCATGAATTCGCACATCAGCAGGTTGCGGAAGCGCTCCTCGGAATACTCACTGTGCAGTTGGGCCATGTCGAACAGGTCGCAGCCGCCGCGCACTGCATCTTCCACCGTGACGATCTGGCGCCATTGACCATCGCCACCGAGCTTGCCGCCGGTCAGGTGGGCGTGGCTCAAGTCAAACTTGATTTGGTCGGCCTTGGGCCTGCCCTTGTTGAACTCCTCACCCGACCAGAATTTGTATGCCGGATGGGAGAGGCTGGAGGGGGTGGAGAAGTAGGTCTGACGCCACTTCTTGTGCATCGCCATCCCGCTGGCCACGTTGCGAAAATCCGCAAAGCCATGGATCCAAAAGTATTCGTCCATGTAGATGTTGCCATGGTAGCCCTGCGCGGTGCGGGCGTTGGTGCCGAGGAAGTAGAGGTGCGCCCCGTTCGGCAGCACCATGGGGTCGCCCTTGAGCTCCACCCCTTCTGCGTTGGCAAACTGGATGATGTACTGCTTGAAGATGTGGGCCTGTGATTTGCTGGCCGACAGGAAAATCTGGTTGCGCCCGGTGACCAGGGCATCGATGAAGGCCTCGAAGGCAAAGAAGTAGGTCGCCCCAATCTGGCGCGATTTGAGCAGGTTGCGCCGCCGATGCTGCTTGCCCGCCTCATACCAGACCCGCTGGTAATCGAACATGGTGGACTCAAAGCGCTCGATCAGCCGCTCCTGCTGTTCGGGCTCCACCACATTGCGCTCGGGGGCTTTCTTCGGCCCCCTGTTGCGGTTCGCCACCTTGGGGTTGAGGTCGGCCTCGTTGCCGCCCTTGCTGTATTTGTTGACCCGGGCGATGCGCTCCAACTGCCTGCCCAGCAGGTCAATCTCCTTGAAATCGCCGCCGGTTTTCACCTCCTTGGCGATCAGCTGGCACATCCGCGCCTCGATGGCGAAGTCGACCCGGTCAATGGGTTTGATGTCATCCCAACCGTCGCGGGATTTCCAGGTGCCGACCGTCCCCTCGGGGGTCGCCAGCAGCTCCGCAATGGCTCGGATCTTGTACCCCTGAAAGTACAGGTGCATGGCCTGCCTGCGGGGTTCGATATGGGGGAAGAGTAAGGGTGCTGTCATGGCGCCAGTCTACCCAGCCGCTACTGCTCCAAACGCCCCCGCGCCAATGTGCCAGCGCCGCACACACTGGCCGCCGATTGCACGATCCCGCAGCTCACCCAGACCATAACCGCGACATCACCACCCAATCACCAAAGGGATCCCAGCCAATGGCAAAGTCCAAATTTTTCCGCGTCGCCGTCGAGGGGGGCACGACCGACGGGCGCACCATCACCCGCGAGTGGATTGAGCAGATGGCCCAGCGCTACAACCAGTCCACCTACGGCGCGCGGGTCAATATGGAACACATCCGGGGCTATGACCCGAAAGGTCAGTTCAAGATGTACGGCGACATCACCGCAGCCAAGACCGAAGAGGTCGACATGGAAGGTGAAAAGCGCCTGGCCCTGTTCGTCCAGATCGACCCGACCCCCGAGCTGGTCGAACTGAACAAGGCGCGCCAGAAGGTCTACACCTCCGTCGAAATCCACCCGAACCTGAACGAGAAGGGCGCCTACCTCATGGGGCTGGCCGTCACCGACAGCCCGGCCAGCCTCGGCACCGAAATGCTTCAGTTCTGCAGCAAGGCATCGGTCAGCCCGCTGGCAGGACGCAAGCAGTACAAGGAGTGCCTGTTCACCGAAGCGCTGGAAACCGTCATCGAATTCGAAGACGAGCAGGATAAAGGCCCCTCCCTGGCCGAGCGCATCGCCGCCCTGTTCTCCACCCACAAGAAGCAATCCACCGCCGATTTCAGCGACGTGCACCAGGCCGTCGAGGCCGTGGCGAAAGAGGTCACCGGCCTCGATGCCGAGCTGCAGAAGAAGTTCACCGAGCAGGCCCAGACCATCACCGAACTGACCAGCCAGCAGGACGCCACCGCCAAGGCGCTGGCCGACCTCACCGCCAAGCTGGAGGGCCAGGAAGACCTCAGCCACAAGCGCCAGCCCGCCACCGGTAGCGATGGCACCACCATTCAAACCGACTGCTAAGGACCATGCCCAATGCGTAACGAAACCCGCCAGAAGTTCAACGAGTTCACCGGCCAGGTGGCCAAACTCAACGCCATCACCAGCGCCATGGTGCAATTCAACGTGCAGCCCAGCGTTCAGCAGACCCTGGAAACCAAGATGCAGGAGTCGGTCGCCTTCCTCGGCCTGATCAACGTCATCCCGGTCGATGAGATGAAAGGCCAAAAGGTCAGTATCGGTGTCAGCGGTACCATCGCCGGGCGCACAGACACAGCCAACAAAGACCGCGAACCCAACAACCCGACAGGGCTCTACGACCAGAACTACGAATGCGCCCAGACCAACTACGACACCATGATCGGCTACGCCCAGCTCGACGCCTGGGCCAAGTTCCCCGACTTCCAGACCCGAGTGCGCGACGCCATCATCACCCGTCAGGGGCTGGATCGCATCATGATCGGCTGGCATGGCACCAGCGTTGCCGCCGACACCGACCGCACCGCCAACCCCCTGTTGCAGGATGTGAACATCGGCTGGCTGAAGCACATCCGCACGGATGCCCCGGCCCAGGTCATGAGCGAGGGTACCGTGGGCAGCGGCAAGATCTACGTGGATACCGCTGACGGCGACTACAAGAACCTCGATGCCCTGGTGTTCGATGCCGTCAGTGAGCATGTCGCGCCTTGGTATCAGGACGATACCGAACTGGTGGTCATCTGCGGCCGCAAGATGCTCTCAGACAAGTATTTCCCCATCCTCAACGACGCGGGCGACAACCAGAACAAGCTGGCCGGTCAGGTGCTGGTGAGCCAGAAACAGATCGGCGGCCTCAAGGCCGTGCGCGTGCCCTTCTTCCCGGAAGACGCCATGCTGATCACCAAACTCAGCAACCTCTCCATCTACTGGCAGGACGGCGCTCGCCGCCGTCATATCGAGGAAGAGCCCAAACGCAACCGCATCGTCAATTTTGAGAGCTCCAACGATGCCTACGTGGTCGAGGACTACGACTGCGTCGTACTGATCGAAAACATCGTCATGGGGCCGAACCCGGCCCCCGGCGCGTAAGGGGGTAGCATGACCCCAGCCCGTCGCAACCGCGAACGCAAACTGGCCGCCCTGAATGGGGCGGCCAACCCCAAATTCGAGCAGCAGCACGCCAACGCCTACGAGCTCCAGCTGATGCAGTTGGCCGAACACCGCCGCACCCTCAAGGGTATCCAGAGCATCGAGCGCAAGATCGACGTCAAGCGCACCATGCTGCCGGTCTACAAGCCCTGGATTGACGGCGTGCTGGCTGCCGACCGCGGCGGTCAGGATGACGTCCTGGTCACCATCATGCTCTGGACCCTCGACACCGGCGATCTGGAAGGGGCCCTTCCCATGGCGTCCTACGTGATCCGCCATGGCCTGACCACCCCGGACCGCTATGAGCGCACCGCCGCCACCCTGATTGCCGAAGAGGTCGCCGACACCACCATCAAGCTGCAAGAAATAGACGTCGGCCCGACCTGCGGCCTGCTCATGGCTTATCTCCATCTGCTGACCGACTGCGACATCTTCGACCAGGTGCGCGCCAAGCTGCACAAGGCGGTGGGCCGCGCCACACTGGCCGAAGGGTTCAAGCAACAGGCCGCCGAACACTACCGGCGCGCCCTCGAACTGCATGACAAGGTCGGCATCAAGAAGGAGCTCGAAGTGCTCGAACGCGAGATCCGGAAGGGCGCAGAACAGGCAGCCAACGCAGCGGAAGAAAGCAGCCCCCCAGAACAGCAAGGCCCCGCCCCTGGCGAGGCCAGCTAACCGAGCGAACCCCGCACCCTGGGCGGCTCGGGCCTGACGAATGCCAGCGGCATACCAGACGGCCCGACCACCGCCCAACCTGCGGCAAGACCAACACAGGAGCACCATGAGCACCGGATTCATTGCCACCGCCCCGGCCGCGCCAGAAGAAGGGGAGATCAACAGCAGCGCCTTCTGGCCGACGATCTCACTGCCTGACCTGCGCGAAACCGTCCGGATCGATGGCACCGTCACCACGGCCCGCCTCAAGCATGCCGTGATCGACGCCATCACCAGCGTCAACCGGGATCTGGCTGATTGGCGCCGCGCCCGTGAGGCAGAAGGGGTCGCCACCCTGGCCGCCGTGCCGAGCGAGCTCATCAACAGCGAATCGGTGCACCTGCACAGCTACCGGCGCGCCGTCTATGCCATGACCCGCGCCAACCTGCTGGAACGCTACACCGACTACAGCGCCACCGGTGACGGCGTCAAAGGTGCAGATGCCAAGGTCGTGAGCTCGGATGACCTCTACCGGGATGCCCGCTTTGCCATCCGCGACATCCTCGGCACCACCCACAACACCGTCGAGCTCATCTGATGGAGCTGCGCAGCCAGCAGGGCGACACCCTCGATTACATCCTGTTCCGGCACTACGGCTACACCGCCGGCATCACAGAGCAGGTGCTGGCCCTCAACCCCGGTCTGGCCGAGCTCGGCCCCATCCTCCCGACCGGAACCCTTATCACAATGCCAGCGGCCCCCACCCAGGCCGAGCAGCCGCTGATCCAGCTATGGGACTGACCATGAGCCGCCTCGACGACGAACTCGAACGACTGGCCAACATCAGCGAGCAGCAAATCGCTGCCCGCGTTCACGCCGCCCGCATCAGTGGCACCGGCCCCCACTACTGCATCGACTGTGACGAGCCAATTCCTCAGGCCCGCCGCGAAGCGATCCGGGGCTGCGAGCGCTGCACCGACTGCCAGACCCTGGCCGAACACCACAACAACCGATAGGAGAGCACGATGCCAGAACCGATTTCATCCAGTGCAGCAACCAGCACTCTGAGCGCCCTGACGCTGCTGTCCCTCTTCCCGGGCGTCGATCCCGGCGTCCTGCTCGGCGCGTTCGCCGGGGCGCTGGTGTTCATCGCCACCACCGCCGAGCTCGGCAACCTGCGCAAGGCGGGCCTGTTCGTTGCCGCTTTCGTGGCGGGCGCGCTGGCGGCCCCGCTGGTTGCCGCCATGTTGGCCAGCGTGCTGCCACTCAGTGTCGAAGTCCCCAGGGCCGTCGGCGCCATGCTGGCCTCGGCGCTGGCCGTCCACCTGCTGCAGTGGATCCTGCGCAAAACGCCGGAAGACCTGCTCAAACTCCGCAAAGGGGGCTGACATGCTGACCATCCTCTACGCCATGATCTGCACCGCGATCGCTATGCGCATCGCCACCTTCAACCGCAACGGGGGCGACTATCGCCCCCTGCCTGCCCTGCTGGCATGGGTCATCACCGTCGCCGCCGGTTCCGTGCCGTTGCGCGTCCTGCTCGGTGTCCTGCCTCCCCCTGACCCCGCCGCCGTGTTGCTGGCCGCCATGGTGCTCACCGCCCTGATCGGTTCCCGCGGATCCGTTATGCGCCTGCTGCCGCGCCGCCGCCAGCAACCGACCACCGCCAGCCACCTGAACGGGAGGTTTCAACCATGAGCCTGAAAAAAGGGGATACCGGCGCCGCCGTCGCCGATCTGCAGCGTCGCCTGGCCAAAGCCGGTTATCCGCTCGAGCCGGATGGCTGGTTTGGCGATGCCACAGAGCGCGCCCTGCTCGCCTTTCAGCGGGACTACATGATCACCGCCATCGGCCAGGCTGGCCCCCGCACCCTGGCCGCCCTGCTCGGCAGCGAGCGGGGCAACCAGTTGCGCATCGGCGACATGCAGGCTGGCGCTGACCTGCTGGGCATGCCGCTGGCCACCATGGCCACCGTCGCCCAGGTCGAGAGCATCGGCGAGGGGTTCACCACCGACATGCGCCCGGTGGTGCTGTTCGAGCGGCATGTGTTCTACAAGCAGCTCACCCAGCACCTGGGCAAGGCCGCCGCCGACCAGATGGCCGCCCATTACCCCAACCTGGTCAACCCCAAGCGCGGCGGCTATGCGGGCGGGGCGGCCGAGTGGGAGCGGCTGCAACTCGCCATCAGCCTGCACCGGGATGCCGCCATCGAGTCGGCCAGTTGGGGGATGTTCCAGATCATGGGCTTCCACTGGCAGGCGCTGGGCTTTGCCTCGGCCAGCGACTGGCAGACCGCCATGCAGCGCAGCGAAGTGGACCACCTCACCGCCCTGTGCCGCTACATCCAGCAAGATCCCGCCATGCACAAGGCCCTGCAGGGTCGCAAGTGGGCTGACTTTGCCCGCCGCTACAACGGCCCGGCCTACAAGGACAATGACTACGACACCAAGCTCGCCAAAACATATGACCACTTTGCCAAGGTCTATCCGGTGAAGGAGGTGGCGGATGTGGCGTAGCCTGCTGCGCTCCCCCCTCACCTGGTTGCTGCTGGCACTGGCCATCGCCTTGGCTGGCTGGGGCTGGTCGGCCACCTCGGCAGCGACCGCCAGGGGCAAAGTCTCCACCCTGCAAAGCGACCTCAAGGCCGCCAACGACAAGGCCGTCGAGGCCGAGCGGCGGGAGAAGACCAAAGACGGGGTCATCGATACCCTCACCGGCGAGCTGGACGCCCAGGCAAACGCCGCCGCCACGCTGCAACGCCAGCTTGGCGATCTGACCATCACGGCCGCCACCCGGGCCGACACCATCAAGAGGCTCAAACGTGAAAATGCTGAACTCAAGGAGTGGGCTGATCGCCCTCTGCCTGATCCTGTTGTCAGGCTGCTCCAGCGCCCCGCCCTCACCGGCGCAGCAGATTATCAGGCTCACCTGTCAGGGGCTGACCCCCTGCCAACTGCCGGCCGCCAGCCCAGTCAATAACGGCGACCTCATGGATCAGCTGACCCAGACCGAGGCCGCCTGGGCCAGCTGCGCCGCCCAGGTCGACAGCCTTATCGCCTGCCAGCAACGGCACCAGAACGGGAGGGAACATGGAAAAGCCAAAACAGATCCGTGAGGTGCTGACCCGCTGCGTGCCACACCTCAAGACCAACCCAGACAAGCTGCACATCTTCATCGCCCCGGGCAATGTCGAAAGTACTGGGGCCCGCTCGCTCTCGTTCGAGTGGCAATACCCCCTCACCATCGGCATCGAGGACTTTGCTGGCCACCCGGATCAGGTCATGGTGCCGCTGCTGGCCTGGCTGCGCCAACACCAGCCCGAGCTGATGACCAACGACGAGCAGCGCAAGGAGGGCATCACCTTCGAGGCTGAATACCTTGCCAACGACCTGATGGATCTCATCATCACCGTCAAGCTGACCGAGCGGGTCAGGGTGTGGCAAAACGAACAGGGAATTGGTTGGGAGCACCTGCCGGAGCCACCGGAAGACCCCTATGACGGCATCACCTGGGAACTCTTCATCAACGGGGAGCATCAGCCATGGCCGCCGACGACCTGAGCCGCCTGACCCACTGGGCCGATGGCCTGCTGGCCAGCATGGAGCCCGCCGCCCGCCGTCAGTTGGCGGGCGAAATGGCCCGCACCTTGCGCGCCAGCCAGGCCCAGCGGATCCGCGCCAACCGCCAGCCCGATGGCAGCCCTATGGCCCCGCGCAAGCCTCAGCCCAAGCTGAAAAAAAACCGGGGGAGCCTGCGCCGCAAGATGTTCTTCAAGATAAGCAACCCCGCCTGGCTCAAGGCCCGCGCCAGTGAACAACAGGCCGTGGTGGAGTTTGTCGGCACCGCCAACCGGCTCGCCACCATTCACCAATATGGCCTCAAAGACCGCATCAAGGGCCGCGAGATCTCATACCCGGCGCGGGAACTGCTCGGCATCACAGAACAAGAGCGGGACCAGCTAGAAACCACCCTGCTCGCCCACCTCACCAAAGGACTGTAACCACCGCCGCCAGTGTGCCAGCGCCGTACACACTGGCCGCCGCTCGCCTTCCCCGCCATTGCCCAAAACAATGGCCCCATGCAACCAACCCCCATTGAACTCCAACGCCTGATCGACAACCTGATCCGCATCGGCACCGTGACCGCCGTGCGATCCGGGGAATGTCGCGTCAAGACCGGCGACCTCATCACCAACTGGCGGCCCTACGCAACTGCGCGGGCCGGGAGGAATCGCACCCGCCATCGCCTCTCCATTGGCGAACAGGTGCTGATGCTCTCGGTCAGCGGCGACCCGCGCAATGCCTACATCGTCGGCCCCATCAATTGCGCTGCCTTCCCAGAGCCCTTGGCGGACGATGACAACCCGGACCTCGATCGCACTGAATACGCTGATGGCGCCGTCATCGAGTACAACCCGGCCACCGGGGTGCTCAATGCGAGCGGCATCAAGACCGCCACCCTTTCCGCCTCGGTGACCGTCAAGCTGATCACCCCCCTGGTGGAATGCACCCAGGCACTCAAGGTCGGTTCGACCATCGAGGCGGGCGGCAAGATCACCGCCCCCAGCGCCAAGATTGGCGGCATCGAGGTGACTACCCACAAGCACGGCAACGTCAGCACCGGCAGCGGCACCTCCGGGGGCCCGCAATGAAATGGCTCGGCATGAACGCCGCGAGCGGGCGCGCCATCAGCGCCACCGACCACATCATCCAGTCGGTGCGCGACATCCTGATCACCCCGGTGGGATCCCGCGTCATGCGCCGCGACTACGGCAGCGAGCTGTTTTACCTCATCGACCAGCCCCAACATCAGGCCACCCGCCTGCGCCTGATGGCCGCCACCGTGCAGGCCCTCATCAACTGGGAACCCCGCATCACCATCACCCGGGTCGATGTGCTGGGAGGCGGCATGGATGGCGCCCTTACCGTCGAGCTCACCTGGCAGCGCAAAGACGGCGGCGCGCCGGGTACCGGAACAGAGAGCGCCACTATTGCCATTCCCACAGGAGCCGCCAGTTGAGCACCATCACCCTCTCCCAACTGCAGCAGCCAGATGTGATCGAACTGCTGGACTTCGAAAGCATCCTGGCTGAACGAAAAGCCTATTTCGTCAGCCTCTACCCGGCAGACCAACAGCCCAGCGTCGAGGCCACCCTGGCGCTCGATTCCGAACCCATCACCAAGCTGCTGCAAGAGAATGCCTATCGAGAGCTGATCCTGCGCCAGCGAATCAACGCTTCCGCCGTCGCCAACATGCTGGCGTGGGCCAAGGGGAGCGACCTCGACAACCTGGTGGCAAACTGGAATGTACAGCGGCTCATCATCCAACCGGGTGACCCCACCGCCACCCCGCCGGTACCGGAAATCAAGGAAGATGACGAAGCCCTGATCCTGCGCGCCCTGATGGCGTGGGATGGCCTCAGCGTGGCGGGCCCGACGGGCGCCTATGAGTATTTCGCCCTCTCGGCTGACGGTAAGGTGGCTGACGCCAAAGGGTCAAGCCCAGCGCCCGCCGAGGCGCTAGTCACCATACTCAGCACCGAGGGGAACGGCAGCGCCGATGCGGCGTTGATCGCCAAAGTCACCCAAGCCCTGAGCCAGGAAGACAGGCGCCCAGTGGCCGACCGGCTCACGGTGCAGAGCGCCGGCATCATCAACTACACCATCACCGCCAAGCTGCACATCGACAGTCAGGGGGCCGAGGTGGATGTGATCCTGCAGGCTGCCCGCGAACAGCTCGCCGCCTTTATCAATCCCCGCCGCCGCATCGGGGTCGAGGTGCCGCGCTCCGCCATCGATGCCGCCCTGCACGTGCAGGGCGTGCGCAAGGTCGAGCTGACTGGCTGGGCTGACATCATCCCGAACGCCACCCAGGCCGCCTACTGCACCGGCTTCACCGTGGAGCGGGCGGCATGAATACCCTGCTGCCACCCAACACCAGCCGCACCGAGCGCAACCTGGCCGCCGTGGGTGCCAATGCCCAGGCCTTGCCGATCCCGTTTCGCTCGCTCTGGTCCCCCTGGACCTGCCCCGCCCACCTGCTGCCCTATCTGGCTGCCAGCTGGAGTGTCGACCGCTGGGATAAAAAATGGCCTGAGGCCACCAAGCGCCAGGTCATCGCCAACAGCTACTTCGTGCACAGTCGCAAGGGCACCATCGGCGCCATCCGCCGGGTCGTGGAACCCCTGGGGTATCTGATCCGGGTGCTGGAGTGGTGGCAAGAGGCCCCGGCGGCCACCCCGGGCACCTTCAAGCTCGACATTGGCGTGCTCGATACCGGCATCACGGAAGCCATGTACCAGGAGCTGGAGCGGCTGATCGCCGACGCCAAGCCGATGACCCGCCACCTGACGGGCCTCGCCATCAGCATGGAGACCCGGGGCCCGCTCTATCTGGGGGCCGCCTGTTACCTGGGCGATGAGCTGACCATCTACCCCTACAGTCCAGCCGTTATCGAAGTCAGCGGCCAGCAGTGGCACGGCGGCATCACTCACACCATCGACACCATGACCATTCAACCGCAACAGACAGGAGGTGCCGCTTGAGCGCCATCTACTTCGCCATTCCCACCGATGCCGGCCAGGCCAAGATTGCCAACGCCCTCGCGCTGGGGGTGCCGCTGAAAATCACCCACATGGCCGTCGGCGATGGCAACGGTCAGCCCGTCACACCGAACGCCGCCCAGACCGCGCTGGTCAGGGAGAAGCGCCGCGCCCCCATCAATACCCTGTTTCAGGACCCCACTAACCAGTCACAGTTGGTCGCCGAGCAGATCATCCCGGAAAACGTCGGCGACTGGTGGATCCGTGAAGCCGGCATCTTCTCCGAAGATGGCACCCTGATCGCGATTGCCAACACCCCTGACACTTACAAGCCGCTGCTGAGCAGTGGGGCCGGCAGAACCCAGGTCATTCGCATCGTGCTGATCGTCAGCGACACCAGCGCGGTAGAGCTGAAAATTGACCCCGCCGTGGTGTTGGCCACCCGCAAGTATGTCGATGACCTGATGGCTGCCCACAAGCAAAGCCGTGACCACCCGGATGCCAGCGAGACCGCCAAGGGCTTTACCCGCTACGCCACCCAGGTCGAAGTGAATGAGACTGTCACCGCCAATCAGAAGGCAAATGCCGTTGTCACGGTGAAAACCCTGTGGGGCTGGGTGAAGCAGGCCAGCGAAACCGTGCTGGGCTTGATGAAAGTGGCGACGCAAGCGCAGACCGATGCAGGCACGGATGATGCGTCGGCCATTACCCCCAAGAAAATGCGAAACGGCTTCTCATACAGCACATTGGCATCTGGGTGGTACATCTTGTTCCCATCATGGCTAGGTGGGCTGGTAGTTCAGGGAGGCCCGGTTGCAGCGATTCTTGCAGGGCAGTCCGTCGTAATAACCATGCCGATCGCATGGCCAAAGGGGGCGCTGAAAGGACTATTTACCCAACCAGCAGTTATCGGAGATTCGACAGTACCGATTTCGTTTTGTGTGGATCCTCAACCAGGCGGCAATCAGTTCACCATCAGAAATCGCTCAACGGCATCTAGCGGCAACTCGTACTGGTTTGCTTTTGGTTTTTAGAGGGGAGTTTGATAAATGAACAGAATATTTTTCTTAGCAGAACCGATAGGGTTTTATCCTGACTCCGCATTTGAAACACCACCCGCAGCCGCCGTAGAAATATCGTTGGATAAATACAACGAGCTGATGGAGTTATCTTCGCAAGGTTATGAGATAGCAGCAGATGAAGATGGCTTGCCAATTAATCTACCAAAGCGTGCGCCGACCGATATGGAGATTTCAGGGCACGAGCTGACGAACAGACTTAATATTGCCGGTGAACAAGTCGCCATCCTCCAACCTGCTGTTGATGGTGGGTACGCGAGACAAGAGCATTTCCAGCTACTGGCTGACTGGCAGCGCTACCGCTACGAGCTGACCTTGGTATCGGAACAACCTGGCTGGCCTGAATCACCGCACTGGCCTGCTGAGCCGGCGCGCATTATCTGACTCAAACATACTCCCCGCCCCACCCCGCCCTGTGCGGGGTGTTTCATGACTGCCGCCACCCTCACCCTGTCACCGCCTCGCCAGTGTGTACGGCCCTCACACACTGGCCGCCGCTCGCCTGACATCCCCTACCCCTGCATCCTGACCCTGCTCGCATCACATGCATTACCTACGCAAAGAATGCTCCGTCCGGACAACAGGAGAACCTATGGCACTGGACCAATTTCACCACGGCGTGCGCGTCGTGGAAGTCAACGAGGGCACGCGCACCATCCGCACCGTCGCCACGGCGGTGATCGGCATCATCTGCACCAGCAGCGATGCGGATGCCGCTTACTTCCCCCTCAACAAACCCGTGCTGATTGCCAACCTGCCGGCGGCCATCGCCAAGGCGGGCAGCACCGGCAACCTCAAACGCTCGCTGCAAACCATCTATGACACCGTCAACACCATCGTCATCGCCGTGCGCGTGGCCGATGGCGCCGACGCCGCCGAGCTGACCAGCAACATCATCGGCACCATCCTGCCGGATGGCAGCTATACCGGCCTCAAGGCGCTGGAGCGTGCCGCCCCGGCCACCGGCGTCAAGCCGCGCATCCTCTGCGTGCCGGACAACTGCACCTTAGCCGTAGCCACCGCCCTGGCGGGCGCAGCCAAAAAGCTGCGCGCCTTCGCCTATGTGCCGACCATCGCCGACACCGTCGAGGCAGCGCTCGCCTACCGCGAGAACTTCTCCAGCCGCGAACTGATGCCGATCCACGGCGACTGGACCGCCTGGGACACCGCCGCCAATGCCAGCATCAAGCTCGATGCCTGCCTCAAGGCGGCCGCCATGCGGGCATTCATCGACAAGGAGATTGGCTGGCACAAGACCCTGTCGAACGTCGGCGTGACCGGGGTCGACGGCATGACCAAGGCCCTGTTCTGGGATCTGCAAGACCCCGATACCGAGGTCGGCCTGCTCAACGCCAACGAAATCACCGCCCTCATCCGGTCCGATGGTTTCCGGTACTGGGGGAACCGCACCTGTTCCGATGACCCGCTGTTCGCCTTCGAGAACTACACCCGCACCGCCCAGATCCTGGCCGACACCATGGCCGAGGCGCACATGTGGGCCAACGACAAACCGCTTACCCCCACCCTGGTGAAAGACATCGTCGAGGGCATCAAGGCCAAGGGCCGGGAACTGGTGGCGGGCGGTTACCTGCTCGGCTTTGACTGTTGGTACAACGAGGAGCTCAACGACAAAGACACCCTCAAGGCCGGCAAGCTGCGCATCGATTACAACTACACCCCGGTGCCGCCGCTCGAAGACCTCGGCTTCATCCAGCGCATCACCGACACCTACCTCATCGACTTCGGCGCCCGCGTCGCGGCCGCCGCATAAGGAGCCCCCATGGCACTGCCACGCAAACTCAAACGCCTGAACGTCTTCCTCAACGGCGACAACTGGGTCGGTGAAGCGGAAGACATCACCCCGGCCAAGCTGTCCCGCAAGTTTGAAGCCTATCGCGGTGGCGGCATGGGGGGTGCCGTCAACATCGACATGGGGCTGGATGACAGCGCCCTCGATGTCTCCTTCACCTTCGGTGGCTACGGCGAACCCCTGCTGAGTTGCATGGGTGAGCCCAAAGCCGACGGCACCAGCCTGCGCTTTGCCGGTTCAGTCCAGCGTGATGACACCGGCGAAGTGGTCGCCGTCGAGATCGTCTGTCGTGGCCGTTTCAAAGAGCTCGATCGCGGCACCCTCAAGGCCGGTGACAACACCCAGGCCAAGGTCACCATGGTCAACACCTACTACAAAGAGACCATCAACGGCCGGGTGATGCACGAGATTGACCTGATCAACATGGTCGAGATTGGCCCCGACGGCGTCGACCGCATGGCCGAACACCGCAAAGCCATCGGCCTCTAACCCACCCAACAACCCAACGGGCGGCCCTTATCCCAACAGAAAGTGCCGCCCTCACCACATCCACAACAGGAACAAGCACCATGGAACAGAAAGAAATCACCCTCGACACCCCGATCCAGCGCGGCGAGAGCACCCTCAACAGCCTGATCATCCGCAGCCCTAAGAAGGCGGGCCACCTGCGCGGGCTCAACACCATGGACATCGTCCAGATGAACGTGGATACCCTCATCAAACTGCTGCCCCGCATCACCGACCTGACCGAAAAGGAAGTGAACGATATGGACCCGGCTGACCTGCTCAAAGCCGGGGTCGTGGTGGTCGGTTTTTTGATGGGCTCGCAGCAGGAGGCCTACCTCACTGCATAGATGACCTGATGGCAGAGATCGCCATCATCGCCCACTGGCCGCCGTCCGAGATGGCGGCCATGGACATCAGCGAGCTGATGGGCTGGCACCAACGCCTCGTTGAGACTCACAACCGCATCAACGGGGCCGAAGAACAATGAACCCTCTCAAACTGCAAATCCTGCTCGGGGCGGTTGACAAGATCACCGCCCCCCTCAAAGCAGTCAGCGGCCAGAGCCGCCTGACCGCTCAAGACCTGCTCGCCACCAAAAAGCGCATCAAAGAGCTGGAAACTCAGAGCGGCCAGATTGACGGTTATCGCACCCTGGGACGCCAGATTGGCGCCACCCGCGCCCAGCTTAACCAAGCCCAGCGTGATGCCCAGCAGATGGCCCAACAGTTCGCCAAGGTAGAACAGCCGACCAAGGCCATGACCCGGGCCATGGAGCAGGCCAAGCAGAAGGTGCGCGACCTCTCCCAGCAAGAGCGTGAAATGGTTGCCCGTCACGGCAGCCTGAAACGCGCCATGAACGAAGCCGGCATCAACACCAAACAGCTCGGCGAACACCAGCGCCGCCTCAAGACCGATTTGGCTGCAGCCAACACAGTGCTCGACTCTCAGCGCACCAAGCTGGGCCAACTGGCCGACCAGCAAAAGCGCCTCAACCAGGTCAAGGCCAACTACCGCCAAACCCAGGAGCTGCGCGGCCAGATAGCGGGCCACGGCGCTGCCGGTATTGCGGCCGGTACCGCCATCGGCCTGCCGGTGTACAGCGCCATCAAGGAATATTCCGGCTTCGAAGACGCCATGAAGGGGGTGGCCAAACAGGTGGCCGGGGCCAGAACCGACAGCGGCCAGCTGACCGACGTCTACTACGACATGGCCAAGGCGATTAAAGACATCGCCGAAGAGATCCCGCAGCTGAACGGCGCCATCGACATCGCAGCGCTGGTCGAAGGGGGCGCCCGCATGGGCATCCAGGGCAAAGAGAACCTGCTGGCCTTCGCCAAGTGGCTAATAACATCATGTCGATCAGCCAATAACATCATGCCGATCACTTTTTTTCTGCCCGCGTTTATAGCGTCTTCCTTTTACTCCGCCTGATCGGCATCGGTCAAGTTGGCGCCCTGTTTTCTCATCGATTCTCCCGTTAAGGTCACGCGCACCGCTCTGTGGATCAGTCGGTCCAAGATCGCCTCGGCGAAGGTTGCCTCTCCGATCATCCCGTACCACTTCTCCACCGGCAATTGGCTCGCCACTATCGTTGAGACGTTGCCGTAGCGGGTATCGATGATCTCCAGCAGGTTGCTGCGTTCGCTCGCGTCCAGCATCTCCATGCCCCAGTCATCCAGGATCAGTACCCCTATGTTGCTTACCCGCTCCAGCAGTTTCGGATAGCTGCCATCCGCTTGGGCCAGTCGCATCTCTTCAAGTAGGGTTTTCAGCCGGTAATACCGCACGCCCACTCCTTGCCGGATAAAGTAACGGCCCAGGGCACACGCCAGGTAACTCTTGCCACAGCCTGCCGCGCCCGTTAGCAGCAGGTTTTGTTGATGACTCAGCCAGTGTCCTTCCAGCAGTTGGCGGATCTGCGCTTTGCTCACGCCTCGACCCGCCCGATAGTCGAGCTGCTCCACCTGTCCGGCTAGCCGGAACCGGGCTTGCTTCTCCAGGCGGTTGGTTTTCCTCTGCTCCCGCTGCACCAGCTCATGGCTCAGTAATAGTTGCAGCCGCTCTTCAAAACCCATATCCAGGTACAGCATGCTCTGGGCCTGCTGCTGGTTCAGAGCCTGTTTCATGCCGCTCAAGTGCAGGCGGCTTAGTTGTTCATCGAGGTGTAATTGCATCGGCTTCTCCTGATCCGTGGGGTTAGTGGAAGTAGTGCTCGCCATGGACATTGTCATGACGGATGTCTTGCAGCGGATCCTGTCGCTCGTTGGCAATGAGTTGTTGCTCCTCCAGGCCATGCTTGAGCATGCTGCGGATGTTGTGCAGCCGGTTGGCGCCGGTCAGGTGCCCCCGGAGGCAGGCCGCTTCCAGCCGCTCCTTGCCATAGGTTTTGCTCTGCCCCAGCAAGGCCAGGCAAGGGCGCACCGCTTGCGTCGAATGCTCTGCCTGCCGGATAAAGCCATCCACCCAATGCGTGGTGTAGGGGCCGATGGACGCCGCCCAGCCAAGCAGTCGCTCTGGCGACCACTCCAGCAGTGCCTGATGATGCGCGGGCATGTGTTCACGCAGGCTGCTGTGCTGGCCTTTGTGATGACTCCGCTGGTGTTCGGCCACGATCTTGCCCGCGTGGTACAGCGTGACGGTATGCTCGGCCAGATGCGCCTCCAGCCGCTTGCCCTGCAAGGCATAGGGCACTGAGTAATAGTGCTTTTCCAGATCGACGTGGTAGTCCTTACCAACCAGCACCGGCACTACTTTGGTGTAGTGATAGGGATAATCCGGCAACGGCTTGAGCGCCGGTGCATCGAGCTCGGCAAACAGTGAGGCACGGCAGCCAGGCAGCTTCTGGAAGGATTTCTGGTTGAGCCGGGTCAGCAGTTCACCCATTCGCTGATTGAGCTGGGCCAGGCTATGGAAGGTTTCATGACGCAGCACCGCCAGGATCCAGCGGGTGACGATCTGCACGCCCACCTCCGCCTTGGACTTATCCTTCGGCTTGCGGGGCCGCGCGGGCATGATCGCCGTACCGAAATGGGCCGCCAGCATCTGGTAGGTAGGGTTGAGATCCGGATCGGTATTGCGCGCCACGCTGACGGCACTCTTGAGGCAATCAGGTACCACCAATTGCGGCACACCGCCAAAGAACTCGAAAGCGCGCTTGTGGCTCATCACCCAGTCATCGAGCTGCTGGGAGCGGGTGGCCTCGGCAAAGGTGTAGTTGGAGGCCCCCAGCACGGCGACAAAGATCTGGGCCCGGTAAAGGATCTCGCCGGTATGCGGATCGACAATGGGCATGGTCTGGCCGCAGTAGTCGACAAAGAGTTTTTCGCCCGCAATATGGGTCTGCCGCATCGAGGGTTGCAGCAGCGCCGCCCACTCTTTATAGAGCCGACAGAAGTGGTTGTAGCTGTAGTGGGAGCCTGGATGGCGCTCGGCGTACTCCTGCCATAGCAGCTCGAGGGTCACGCCTTTTTGACCTGGTTTTTTGAGTTCCTGATGCAACAAGGCCCAGTTGGGAGTGGGTTTGTGCTGAGTTTTATGGACAGAGCAGGTCTTGAGAAATGCGCGCTCCAGGGAGACATCATCCCAGGACTCAGACAGGGGCCAGGTCATGATACCCAGTTGAGCCGCCCGGTTGAGGTAATAGGATACGGTGCTAGGAGAGATATGCAGGCTGAGGGCGATCTGCCGATGAGCCAGTTGAGCCTGATATTTAAGGCGAAGAATTTCTTTGAGTTTTCTCACAGTGATAGGCCTCGCAGACATGCACGTTCCTCTGTTGGAGCAGATGGGAAAGTGCGGGTTTAACGAAGCGGGGAGAAAAAGTCACCAATAACATGGATGCCGATCATGGTTTCCCATCGAGGGTAAAAAGTGATCGGCGTGGGATGTTATTGAGTGATCGGCATGGATGTTATTACGTGATCGGCATGAATGTTATTGAGCGATCGCCATGCGTGGGAATATGCACCAAGACCACCGCCAAAGCAGCCACCGCCTTCGGGTTGCCGACCGAGCAGCTCGCCGACGACATGGGCAAGATCGCCAACCTCTACAAGATCCCCATCCGTGACATCGAACAGCTCGGCGATGCCATCAACTTTCTGGACGACAACGCCCAATCCAAGGGCGGCGACATCATCGAGGTGCTGCAACGCATGGGTGGGGTGGCTGACAAGCTCGACTACAAGAAGGCCGCCGCGCTGGGCTCCACCTTCCTCAGTCTGGGCGCCTCCGCCGAAGTCGCCGCCAGCGCCTCCAACGCCATGGTGCGCGAGCTATCCATTGCCACCATGCAGAGCAAGCAATTTCATGCAGGACTGGCAGAGCTCAGCCTCAATGGTGCCGACATCGAACGCCGCATGACCAAAGATGCCATGGGCACCATCAGCATGGTGCTGGCGAAGATAAAGACCCTAAAACCGGAAGCACAACTGCGGGTGACTACCCAACTCTTTGGCAAGGAGTACGGCGATGATGCCGCCAAGCTCGCCAACAACATGCCGGAACTGAATCGCCAACTGGAACTGACCACCTCGGTCAAATCCAAGGGCTCGATGCAGCGGGAGTCCGACATCGACAAAGACTCTCTCTCGTCCCAGTGGCTGCTGTTGCAGGCCGGGATGGCGAACGTCAAGAGCGCCCTCGGCGAACAGCTGCGTGGCTCGTTGCTGGACATCATCGGCTTCATCCAGAAAACCGTGGGGGCGGTACGGCGCTGGGTCGAGGCCAATCCCGAGCTGGCCAATACCATCGTCAAGGTCGCCGCCGCCGTTTCCGTCATCACCATCGCCTTCGGCGGCCTGTCGCTGACCGTGGCCGCCCTGCTCGGCCCCATGGCCATCATGCGCTTCTCTATGGGCACGATGGGGATCCAGCTCGGCAGCCTGTTCGGTTCAGCCGACAAGGCAGGCAAGGGCCTCTCCCTGTTCACCAGAATGATGGCGCTCAACAGCCGCATGGCCGCCCCCCTGATCACCAATTGGAGCGCCCTCGGCAACATCCTCAAGGGCCTCTCCTTCTCGGGGGTGGGCAGCAGCATGAAATCCATGCTGACCAGCATGGCAGGCCTTCCCGCCAAGCTGGGCGTCATGACCGCCGCCACCTGGCGCTATGTGACCGCCCAGCTTGCCGCATCAAAGGCCCTCGCGGCCACCAAATTCACCGCCATGACCACCGGGCTAAGAAGCGCCACCGCGGCCACCTACGCCTATGTGGCAGCCAATGGCGTCATGGGCACCACCATGAACATGATCAAAGGCAGTGTCGGTGGTGTGATATCCCTGCTCAAAGGCGGCTTGGTGGGTAGCCTGAAACTGGTGGGCCATACCATCGCCTTCGTCGGCAGGCTGCTGCTGATGAACCCCATCGGCCTGCTGGTCACCGCCATCGGCATCGCAGCCCTGACCATCTACCGTTACTGGGAGCCAATAAAAGCATTCTTCTCGGGCTTCTTCCAAGGGCTCAAAGAGGGGCTTGGGCCGGTTGCTGCCGTGTTCGCGCCCGCGTTTGAGGCGATGGCCAACGCCCTCAGCCCACTCAAACCGATATGGGACGGCATCAGCAGCGCCCTCGGCTCTGCTTGGGAATGGATGACCAACCTGTTAACCCCCATCAAAACCACCCAGCAAGAGCTGGACGGCGCAACCAACGCGGGCAAGCGGTTCGGGCTGTGGCTGGGCGGGCTTGGCAAATCATTCATCCAGGTGATCGCCGACTTCACCAAATTTGGCTCTGACTTGATAGATGGCCTGCTCAAGGGGATCTCTGATAAGTGGGCAGAGCTGAAAACCAAGATCAGCGCCATGACCGACCTGCTGCCGGACTGGTGGAAGGGCGGTTCGGAGGTGAAAGCATCGGTGAGCCAGTCGGGTTACCTGACGGGCAACCTCTCCCAACCCGCACTGGCGGGGGGTAATGGCTATGGCCACCGTATCGCCGACACTCCGAAGCTCAAGCCCAAGGTCAGTACCACCACCATCCACAGTCAGCCGTTCTACCAGCTCACCGTCAACCCTGCGCCGGGAATGAACGAAGCTCAGCTCGGCAAACTGGTGATGGACAAGCTCAAAGAGAGCGAGCGGGCCAACCAGGCACAGGGCCGCGCCCGATTTGGCGACCGCAACTAAGGAGCAATCACCATGATGATGACCCTGGGCTGGTTCGTGTTTATGCGCTCGACCCTCGCCCCCCTCTCACAACAAGACGAACGGGCATGGCGCCATCCGGGCAATAACCGGATCGGTGCTCGTCCTGCCTATCAGTTCCTCGGCCCAGATGATGAAACCACCACCCTGAGCGGGGTGCTGCTGCCCGAAGTGACCGGCGGCCCCGTCTCCCTCGACTTGCTCAACAATATGGCTGACAGTGGTCAGGCTTTCCCCCTGATCCAGGGGGATGGCGTCATGCGTGGGTCATTCGTGATCGAGGGCATCAGCACCACCCGCAGCGAGTTTTTCAGCGATGGCACCGCCCGTAAAATCGAGTTCACCATCAAGCTCAAGCGGGTCGATGACAACGACAGATCCCTTGTCCAAACCCTGCTGGGCCGCACCGCGGGCAACCTCTTTGGCCGCCTGGGCCTGGGCAAGCTGGTCGGCAGTATCGGCAACAAGCTAGGGGGGCTTCTCTGATGGGGGCTTTCGACCAGTTCGGCACGCGATTGGCCGAAAACTTGGGGCTGACCAATCCGCTCGACGCCTTGCGCCAAGGCCACCCGGTACCGGCTTACCAGGTACTGGTCGATGGCAAAGACATCTCGGCCACCATCAGGCCGCGCCTGATGTCGATGACCATCACCGACAACCGGGGCTTCACCGCCGACACCATCGAGATCACCCTCGATGACAGCGACGGCCAGCTCGATATGCCACGCCGGGGCGCCACCCTACGCGCCCTCATTGGCTGGCAAGGCCAGGTCATGGTCGACAAGGGCACCTACAAGATCGACGAGGTGGAGCACGGCGGGGCCCCGGATGTGCTCACCATCCGGGGCAAGTCAGCCGACCTGCGCGGCGGCATGAACAAGCTGCGTGAGCAAAGTTGGCACCAGACCACCGTCAGCGGCATCGTCAGCCAAGTCGCTGCCCGCTACCAGCTCACGCCCTGCGTGGGTGACTCACTCAAGGGCCAGCTGATCGACCACATCGACCAGGCCAACGAGAGCGATCTCGCCTTCCTCACCCGCCTGGCTGGTCAGTGCGATGGCATCACCACCGTCAAGAATGGCCGCCTGCTGTTTATCAAAGCAGGCCAGGGAACCACCGTCAGCGGTCAGCCTCTGCCGGCCATCACCATCACCCGTCGGGATGGCGATCAACACCGCTTCTCGGTTGCCGACCGGGATGCCTACACCGGCGTGACCGCCTACTGGCAAGACAACAAGGAGGCGGAAAAGAAGAAAGTCGAGGTGAAGCGCAAGAAGAAGACCAAGCCGAAACAGGAACGGCCCTTGCCCCCGGGGGTCATGGTCAACAAGCAAGAGAACGAACTGCTGGTCGGTAGCAGCGAGAACGTCAAAGAGCTGCGGCATGTCTATGCCAGCCAGGCAAATGCCATGCGGGCCGCCCGGGCTGAGTGGGAGAAGCTGCAACGCGGCGTGGCCGACTTCCAAATCACCCTGGCGATGGGCCGCCCTGAACTCTACCCGGAGCAACCCACCACTGTCAGAGGGTTCAAACCCCAGATTGACGAGGCCGACTGGCTGCTCACCCAGGTGGTGCACGACCTCACCAACCAAGGCTTCACCAACCGCCTGCAGCTCGAAGTGAAGCTGGAAGAACTGCCGGAGTGACTACATCCAGATAACCTGCGGACAATATGTGGACACGGGAAAGGGAAAAGTGATTAAAAACAGCAGGTTAAGGATACAAAAAAGGAGGCCTGAGCCTCCTTTATTTTTATAACAGAGCTGGATTAGACCAGAGCTGCTTTAGCTTTTTCAACCAGGGCGGTGAAAGCCAGCTTGTCGTGAACGGCGATATCGGACAGGATCTTGCGATCGATCTCGATGGAAGCCTTCTTCAGACCGTCGATCAGACGGCTGTAGGACAGGCCGTTCTGACGGGCTGCAGCGTTGATACGTGCAATCCACAGTTGACGGAACTGACGCTTCTTCTGGCGACGGTCACGGTAGGCATACTGACCAGCTTTGGTTACCGCTTGTACCGCTACGCGGTAGACACGGGAACGGGCGCCGTAGTAACCCTTGGCGGCTTTCATTACTTTCTTGTGACGAGCGCGAGCGGTCACACCACGTTTAACTCTTGGCATTTTTCACATCCCCCCTTATGCGTACGGCAGACAAGCGACAACACGTTTGTGGTCGGCAGCGGAAACAAAGAACTTCGGTCCCAGCTGACGCTTACGCTTGCTGCTCTTCTTGGTCAGGATGTGACGCAGGTGGTTGTGCTTGCACTTGAAGCGACCTGAGCCAGTCTTCTTGAAGCGCTTTGCGGCGCCCCGGTTGGTTTTCATCTTCGGCATTTCATACTCCGCATTGTGAGTGACAACAAAATCGCAAGGCGAACCGACTCATGGGGCCAGCCCCATGAGTCAATTTCTTGTGGGCCTTAAGATTTCTTCTTGGGTGCGAGGACCATCACAGCTTGACGGCCTTCGACTTTCGGGAACGATTCGACTACAGCCAGCTCTTCCAGATCGTTCTTGACGCGCTCGAGAACCTTGATACCAAGATCCTGGTGGGCCATTTCACGACCACGGAAGCGCAGAGTGACCTTTGCCTTGTCCCCGTCTTCCAGAAAGCGAACCAGGTTGCGTAGTTTTACCTGATAGTCGCCTTCGTCTGTGCCAGGACGGAATTTGATTTCCTTGACCTGGACGACTTTCTGCTTTTTCTTCTGTTCTTTGGTGGTCTTGCTCTTTTCGTAGAGGAATTTGCCGTAATCCATGATCCGGCAAACGGGCGGCTCAGCGTTCGGACTGATCTCGACCAGATCCACTCCTGCCTCAAGGGCCAAGTTCAGCGCATCCTGAATGGAGGTGATGCCAATGGCTTCACCATCCAGACCAGTCAGACGAACTTCTTTCAGACGGATCTCTTCATTGATCCGGTGAGCGCGGGCTTGCGGTTGCTTGCCCAGTTTTTTTCCGCCTTTTATAGCTTATTCCTCCACTTTCTTTTGTCCGCGGGTCTGAACTTCCTGGGTCAACAGAGCAATCAGCTCTTCAACAGGATAAGAGCCCAGGTCAGCCCCTTTACGAGTACGCACTGCAATCTTGCCGGCTTCTACTTCTTTGTCGCCGCAGACCAGCATGAAGGGTACTCGCTTCAAAGTATGCTCGCGGATTTTAAAGCCAATCTTCTCATTTCTCAAGTCCGCTTTTGCGCGAAGGCCCGCATCATTCAATGCCTTGGCAACTTTCACAGCATAATCGGCCTGGTTATCCGTGATATTCATGACCACGGCCTGGGTCGGAGCCAGCCAGGTCGGGAACAGACCGGCGTACTCTTCCGTCAGGATCCCGATGAAGCGCTCCAGCGAGCCCAGAATGGCGCGGTGGATCATCACGGGGATGTGGCGCTCGTTGTCTTCGCCCACATAGGTGGCGCCAAGACGGCCCGGCAGGGCAAAGTCGAGCTGCACGGTACCACACTGCCAGGCACGATCAAGGCAATCGTGCAGGGTGAACTCGATCTTGGGACCGTAGAAAGCCCCCTCGCCCGGTTGCAGGTCGTACTTCAGGCCGTTGAGTTCCAGCGCCTCGGCCAGCGCGGCCTCGGCACGATCCCAGGCTTCATCAGAGCCGATACGCTGCTCCGGACGGGTCGAGAGCTTGACCACGATGTTTTCGAAACCGAAGGTGCCGTAGACGTCATAGACCATGCGGATGCACGCAGACACCTCTTCCATGATCTGCTCTTCGGTACAGAAGATGTGGGCGTCATCCTGGGTGAAACCCCGTACCCGCATCAGGCCGTGCAGGGAGCCTGACGGCTCGTTGCGGTGGCAGGAGCCGAACTCGGCCATGCGCAACGGCAGATCGCGGTAGGATTTCAGACCCTGGTTGAAAATCTGCACGTGACCCGGGCAGTTCATCGGCTTGATGGCGTACTCGCGGTTTTCGGACTGGGTGGTGAACATGGCCTGGGCGTATTTCTCCCAGTGACCTGAACGCTCCCACAGCACGCGATCCATCATGAAGGGGCCTTTCACTTCCTGATAGTCGTACTCTTTGAGCTTGCCACGGATGAAGGTTTCCAACTCGCGGAAAATGGTCCAACCATCGTTGTGCCAGAACACCATGCCCGGCGCTTCTTCCTGCATGTGGTACAGGTCGAGCTGCTTGCCTATCTTGCGGTGGTCGCGCTTGGCGGCCTCTTCCAGACGCTGCAAATAGGCCTTGAGCTGCTTCTTGTCGGCCCAGGCGGTGCCGTAGATGCGCTGCAGCATCTTGTTGTTGGAGTCGCCGCGCCAGTAGGCGCCGGACATCTTCTGCAACTTGAAATGGTGGCAATGACGCATGTTGGGCACGTGCGGGCCGCGACACATGTCGATGTACTCTTCATGATGATAAAGACCGGGCTGGTCATCACGGGCAATGTTCTGATCCAGGATCTCGACCTTGTAGGTCTCGCCACGGGCTTCGAACACGTCGCGCGCTTCCTGCCAGGAGACCTTCTTCTTGATGACGTCGTAATCCTTGGCGGCCAGCGCCAGCATGCGCTCTTCCAGGGCAGCCAGATCTTCGTCGGTCAGGGTGCGGTCGAGATCGATGTCGTAGTAGAAACCGTTGTCGATGACGGGACCGATGGCCATCTTGGTCTGGGGCCAGAGTTGCTTGATGGCATGACCCAGCAGGTGAGCACAGGAGTGGCGCAGAATGTCCAGACCTTCTTCGTCTTTGGCGGTGATGATGGCCAGGGAGGCATCGGCTTCGATCAGCTCGCAGGCATCCACCAGTTCACCGTTTACCCGACCGGCAATGCACGCCTTGGCGAGACCGGGACCGATGTCCGCGGCCACATCCATGACGGAAACGGCGTGGGCAAATTGACGTTGGCTGCCGTCAGGCAGAGTAATGATTGGCATTAGGTGTTTCCTTATACAGTGGTGACCCCTACCAAAGGCCACATGCAGGTTGGAGAAACCCTTTCATGTCCAGCTGTTCACTCCCGAGTTTCACCGTTCACAATACGGTTGGTACACGGCAGTGGCACACCATATGGCGTGTGCAAGGCCATCCATTGAGAGGTACAGCGGGGGATTGTATCAGACGCGACAACCCAGACAAGCTGTCTTGGCGATTTTGCATACCGTCTAAGCGCGGGTGTCAACCTGTCCTACTTGCGAGGGCGCCCTTCTGCTGCCATACCCTGTACCAGATTGAGGCGTCAGCCAAAGCAAGGGGGGCATGATGTACACCTACGACATTTCATTTCCGGAGCATGCAGAAAAGCTGGTTCATCCGGATCACCTTCTCACGACTCACTGTCCCGTCCATATCGGTGAGCTGGTGATCCTGGGCGATGGCAGCAAGCGGGAGGTATGCAGCATCGTCCACAGTGCCGAGCGCAGTACCCTCTATGTCACGGACGTGACGCCCGGCAAAGTCACCGCCAGCCGTTGATCCCTAGCCGGCGTTCAGAAAAGAGTGGCCATTGAAATCGAAGGCGCTGCGCCCCTCCTCGGCCAGCGCCATCTCCTGCAACACCTGGAGTGCCATCTTGTTGCCCTTTTGCGAGGCCTGATAGAGCCACTGCTTCGCCTCGGCCAGTTCAACCCGCCCGTTGACCCCCATCAGTTGCAGGATGCCCACCTTCAGCATGGCGGGCACATCACCGTTCCTGGCTGCCAGCTCCATCCAGCGAAACGCCTCGTGCAGATCCCGCTTCACCCCGGCCCCGCGCAGATAGACCTCTCCCAGCCGATACTGGCCGAGAGCGTCCCCCGCCTGCGCAGCCTGACGATAGAGTCGGATGGCGCGATCCATATCCTGCTCGCTCCCCTGCCCCACTTCATGGCTCCAACCCATCAGCGCCTTTGCCCGTGGCTGGCCCTGCTCCGCCAGCGGCGTCCAGATCCGGGTCGCCTCATCAAAGTGCCCTGTCCGCCAGGCGCGGTTGGCCGCCGCCAGCTCCTGCTCAGTGGAGAGCGGGATCAGACGCCAGATGACCAGCGCAATGAGGGCGATGAAGAGCCAGCGGGCGATAGTAGGTTGCATGACATTTTCCGTGATCTGGTTCGCATTTCGTCTATGTAAACGAAATGTAGCAACAGATCAAGCAGGAGATCACCTGGGTTCACCCTCTTTCATGGGGTCGCTCTTTGCGAACTTGCAGTTTGAGGGGCTACACAGCAAAATAACTGTATATATAAACAGTGCATTGGTGATGTGATGGCAGGACGAGGCGCGAACCACAATGTCGAGCACCGCTTCAGCGGCCCGCAAATCGAACCAGTTGACGACGGCTGGAGTCAGAGCGACTGGGACGCGGCATTTGCCGCCAGCGCTCCCCGCACCGAGGTGACGGAGATCAGCGCCCGCAGCATCATCAGCTACAACGATTCGCCGGATCTTCCCTTCGGTCGCTCCATCAATCCCTATCAGGGGTGCGAGCATGGCTGCATCTACTGCTATGCCAGACCCAGCCACGCCTACCTTGAGCTCTCCCCCGGGCTGGATTTCGAGAGCAAGTTGTTTGCCAAAATCAATGCTGCCGAGTTGCTGCGACGGGAGTTTGCCAAGCCAGCCTATCAGCCACAAACCATCGTGCTGGGGGCCAATACCGATCCCTATCAACCCATCGAGCACCACTATCGCCTGACTCGCGCACTCCTGACGGTGATGCTGGCTCATCGCCATCCGGTAGGACTCATCACCAAGAGCGCCATGATCCTGCGCGACCTCGATCTGCTGACCGAGCTGGCCCGAGAAGGGCTATGCCAGGTGATGGTGTCGGTCACCACCCTCAATGAGACGCTGAGGCGGCAGCTGGAGCCCAGGGCCAGCACGGGGGTTGGGCGGATCAAGGTGATCGAACGACTGGCCAAGGCCGGTGTGCCGGTCGGTGTGCTCGCCGCCCCCATGATCCCCAGGCTCAACGAGCCTGAACTGGAACAGATCATCAAGGCCGCCGTCGACGCCGGGGCGGGCTGTGCGGATTACATCTTGCTGCGATTGCCCCACGAGCTCACCACCCTCTTTTGCGACTGGCTCGATACGCACTATCCCGGCCAGAAAGAGGCGATCCTCAACCAACTGCGGGCAAGCCGGGGTGGCTCACTCAACAGCGCCACCTTTGGCAGCCGCATGCGAGGTGAAGGACAGTTTGCTGACCTGCTCGCCCAGCGCTTTCGCCTGATCAGCAGGCGGCTGCAACTGGGCAAGCGCCATATTGCACTCAATACAGCCGCCTTCATCCGCCCGGGCGAGCAGTTACGTCTGTTCTGAGCGCCATCAGCCCCGTGGTCTCGGCGGGTAGCTCCCCGCTGGGTGGCGCTGTGCAATCAGCTCCGCAGGCAGGCGGGATGGCTCGTGCGCCACCTCCTCCTCATCCACTCTAAGGCGTGCCTTCTCCTGCCCTCCCCACATCCGGCCCCACCAGATCTCCCACATTACCCAACTCGTCATAACAGTGCTCCTGGCAAGCGATGCCTGCCTCTGTGGTGGCCTCATCCAACGCAGGCAGCATGGCTGGCGGTCATGACAGGGCTATGACAGCCGAGTGAAGGAATCGTGTTGATGCGATGGGGCCAGCCCTGCATATCAGGAAGATGACGCCGTGGCAGGCTGGGCTGCATGCACGGCAGACGGAGCCTGGCAGCAGAAAAGAGGGCGCCAGGGCAAGCACAAGGACGGGGAGAACCTGGGGTGAGGCGGACAAAAAAAGAGCGACCATCAAGGTCGCTCTTTTGCACCGGACAAAGGGGGACGATTACTCGTCGCCCGCCTCCCCGGTATCGACGGCGCCAGCGTCCGCTGCGGTGTCGGTGCCTTCAGACACCTCTCCTTCAACAGCCAGGGCCTCAGTTTCCTCTTCGTCGCTCTCGGCAACGCGCTGCAGGCCGACCACGGTCTCGTCTTCACCGGTACGGATCAGACGCACACCGCCGGTGTTGCGGCCGATGACGCTCACCTCGGACACCCGGGTACGAACCAGGGTACCGCCGTTGGTGATCAGCATGATCTGGTCGGTATCTTCGACCTGGATCGCATCGATCACCTTGCCGTTGCGCTCATCCACCTTGATGGAGATGACGCCCTGGGTACCACGGCTCTTGGTCGGGTACTCGTCCAGCGCGGTGCGCTTGCCGTAACCGTTCTCGGTGGCGGTGAGGATGGCACCATCACCACGGGGCACGATGAGGGAGACCACCTTGTCACCGGCGCCCAGCTTGATGCCACGCACGCCAGCAGCGGTACGACCCATGGGACGTACGCCCTTGAAGGTACCCTTGCTTTCGGTGCCTTCGCCGTTGTCACTGCCATCATCATCGTTGCCGGCGTCGTCGTCGGTGTCGACTTCGTCAGTGGCATCGGCATCGGCGCGACCGCTGCCTTCCGCGAAGCGAACCACCTTGCCCGCATCGGAGAAGAGCATGATCTCGTTGCTGCCATCGGTGATGTCCACCCCGATCAGCTCATCACCCTCTTTGAGGTTGATGGCACGGATACCGGAGGAGAGCGGACGGCTGAAGTCGGACAGGCTGGTCTTCTTCACGGTGCCGTTGGCGGTGGCGAAGAACACATACTTGTCGGCGTCATATTCTTTCACCGGCAGGATGGCGGTGATGCGCTCACCCTCATCCAGCGGCAGCAGGTTGATGATCGGACGACCGCGGGCGCCACGGGACGCTTCCGGCAGCTGATACACCTTGAGCCAGTAGACCTTGCCACGGGTGGAGAAGCACAGAATGGTGTCGTGGGTGTTGGCCACCAGCAGACGCTCCACAAAGTCCTCTTCCTTGATCCGGGTGGCCGACTTGCCACGACCACCGCGGCGTTGGGCCTCGTAGTCGGAGAGCGGCTGATACTTCACATATCCCTGGTGAGACAAGGTAACGACCACGTCTTCCGGGGTGATCAGATCTTCGATGTTGATCTCGGCACTGGACATGCTGATCTCGGTGCGACGCTCGTCGCCGTACTGCTCGCGCACGGCCAGCAGTTCGTCACGGATCACTTCCATCAGGCGTTCCGGGCTTGCCAGGATGTGCAGCAGCTCGGCGATGAGATCCAGCAGAGATTGGTACTCTTCCAGGATCTTCTCGTGCTCGAGGCCGGTCAGCTTGTGCAGACGCAGGTCAAGGATGGCCTGGGCCTGGATCTCGGTCAGGAAGTACTGCCCTTCACGGATGCCGAACTCAGGCTCCAGCCACTCGGGGCGAGCCGCGTCGTCGCCCGCTTTTTCCAGCATGGCGGCCACGTTGCCGAGCTCCCAGCCCTTGGCTACCAGGGCGGCTTTCGCATCCGCCGGGGTCGCACTGTGGCGAATGAGCTCGATGATGGGGTCGATGTTGGCCAATGCCACCGCCAACCCTTCCAGGATGTGCGCCCGATCCCGCGCCTTGCGCAGCTCGAACACGGTCCGGCGGGTCACCACTTCACGGCGGTGCAGCAGGAAGGCATCCAGGATCTCTTTGAGGTTCATCACCTTGGGCTGGTTGTTGTCCAGCGCCACCATGTTGATGCCGAACGTGGTCTGCATCTGGGTGTGCTTGTAGAGATTGTTCAGCACAATCTCGCCGGACTCGCCGCGCTTGATCTCGATGACGATGCGCATGCCGTCCTTGTCGGACTCATCGCGCAGGGCGCTGATGCCCTCGATTTTCTTCTCTTTGACCAGCTCGGCGATCTTCTCGATCAGGCGAGCCTTGTTCACCTGATAGGGGATCTCGTGGACGATGATGGTCTCGCGACTGGTCTTCTCGTCCACCTCCACTTCAGCCTTGGCCCGCACATAGACGGAGCCGCGACCAGTACGGTACGCCTGCACGATGCCGGAACGGCCGTTGATGATGCCGCCGGTGGGGAAATCCGGGCCGGTGACATGGGTCATCAGCTCGTCAATGGTGAGGTCGCCGTTTTCGATCAGCGCCAGGCAACCGTTGACAATCTCGGTGAGGTTGTGAGGCGGGATGTTGGTCGCCATGCCCACCGCGATACCGGAGGAGCCGTTGACCAGCAAGGTGGGGACCTTGGTGGGCATGACAGCCGGGATCATCTCGGTGCCGTCGTAGTTCGGCACCCAGTCCACGGTCTCTTTGTCCAGATCGGCCAGCAGCTCGTGGGAGATGCGCGCCATCCGCACTTCGGTGTAACGCATGGCCGCGGCGTTGTCGCCGTCCACCGAACCGAAGTTGCCCTGACCGTCGACCAGCATGTAGCGCATGGAGAAATCCTGCGCCATCCGGACGATGGTGTCATACACGGCGCGGTCGCCATGCGGGTGATATTTACCGATTACGTCACCGACCACACGGGCCGATTTCTTGTAGGGCTTGTTCCAGTCGTTCCCCAGCTCGTTCATTGCATACAGAACGCGGCGGTGAACCGGTTTCAAGCCATCACGCACATCCGGCAGAGCTCGTCCTACGATCACGCTCATGGCGTAATCCAGATAGGAACTCTTGAGCTCTTCTTCGATGTTGACCGGCGTGATCTCTCTGGCCAGATCGCTCATAGAAAGCCTTAATCCCTAATTAGTTGTTCTTTGGCTTAAACAGCGCGACATGGTAACACACTGAGCCAAATACATTAAGCCACAAATCCGATGAGCACATCGGGCTGGTGCGACGAGGTCGGTCCGTTATAATGCGCGCCAGGACAATAGATTGCGCGCGCCCAGCCCGCTGCGTGCCTTGCCACAGGATCATCAAAACATGAATAGTGATGCCAATGTCGATCTGACAGAAATCGCCAAATTTGAAGCCATCGCCTCCCGCTGGTGGGACATGGAGGGCGAATTCAAGCCGCTGCATCAAATCAACCCGGTGCGCCTTGACTGGATCACCGACAAGAGCGGCGGCCTGTTTGGCAAGCGCGTGCTCGACATCGGCTGCGGTGGCGGCATCCTCTCCGAGAGCATGGCCCGCCGGGGGGCCCGGGTCACCGGCATCGACATGGGCAAGGAGCCCCTCGGCGTCGCCCGCCTCCACGCGCTGGAACAAGGTGTGGAGCTCGAGTACCGCCAGATCACCGCCGAAGCCCACGCCGATGAAGTGCCGGGCCAGTATGACGTAGTCACCTGCATGGAGATGCTGGAGCACGTGCCGGACCCGGCCTCGGTGCTGCGCGCCATCGCCACCCTGGTACGGCCGGGGGGCAAGGTGTTCGTCTCCACCATCAACCGCAACCCGAAAGCCTATCTGATGATGATCCTCGGGGCCGAGTACCTGATGAAGATGGTCCCCAAGGGCACTCACGATCACAAGAAGTTCATCACCCCCGCCGAACTCTGTCGCATGGGGGAAGCGGCGGGCCTCCTGGTGCGGGACATGAGCGGCGTTCACTACGCCCCGCTCTCCAACAGCTTCAAGCTCGGCAAGAATGTCGACGTCAACTACATGGTGGCGTTCGAGCGCCCGGAGCAAGGCTGATGAGCACACCTCACCCGATGCCCCTTGGCTGCGTGCTGTTTGATCTGGACGGCACCCTGCTCGACACCGCCCCAGACCTTGGCGCCGCCGTCAACCACGTGCTGATAAGCGAAGGCTTTGCCCCGCTCTCTGACGACATCATCCGCCAGACCACCTCCCACGGGGCCCTCGGGCTGCTCAGGGCCGGTCTTGGTGACGAGCTGCTCGAGGAGCTGGGGGCCACCCGCCTTCGCACCGCCCTGCTCGACTACTACGCCGCCAACCTCTGCGTCGGCACCCGCCCCTATGAAGGCATGGTGGATCTCATCGAGTGGCTCGACGAGAAAAAGCTGCCCTGGGGCATTGTCACCAACAAGCCGGGTTTTCTCACCGAACCGCTCCTGGCAGCCCTGCCTGAACTCGCCAGTTGCGGCGTGACGGTGAGCGCCGACACCCTGCCGGTACGCAAGCCCGACCCAGCCCCCATGTTCTTTGCCTGCGAGCGGCTCGGCATCACGGCGAGCCAGTGTCTCTATGTAGGGGATCACGTGCGCGACATCGAGGCTGGCCGCAATGCCGGCATGCGTACCGCGGTGGCTGGCTGGGGTTATCTCAATGATGACGAGGATCCCGCCCTCTGGGGCGCCGATCTTCACTTTGATACCGTGCAGGCCCTGCACCACTGGCTGCGTTACGAGCTGAGCTGACACGTTCATTGCCCATGACCGACAAGGCATCCGGATAGAGGTGGATCTGCGGGGCAACTTTGATGATGTCCCGATGGCCATGTGGGCATCGGCCCCGGCGCGCAGCTCTCCCCGCAGCACACCAGAGGGATCCCGGACGATCCCTCTTTTTACAGGCTTGGCAACCCCCCGAACGGCGTAACAGGACACCTTTTGACCCTGACTGCACAAGGGATGAGCAGGCCGGATTTGCTAGTAAAAACACCCTGCTTTCGCAAGCAAAAAAAGTTATTTTAATTTTCCATCTTCGATCGCCGGACTTGCATTTGACGGATCGGACGGATGAAAACCCGTTCGCTGTGAGCGTCCACTAACTCCCGTCCCGACACCCACAATTTATCCACAGCTAATGCGTTATCCACAGATTGCATTACCGCATCGACCTCACTATCTTGTAGTTCGCATTAAAAATAACACTACATCTTGTGATTCATCGCACAATCCCTGCCCAGTTTCCCTCGACAGACGGAGCCGGGTTGCGCCATTGTGCGATGGCTTTTCGGGAATCAACCGATACCGGCAGGTATCAATGAAAGGGGTCATCAGCCAATGAACTTGTTTGTGACGAAGCGTAACGGACACAAAGAACCCATCGATCTGGATAAAATTCACCGTGTGCTCGACTGGGCTGCCGAGAAGCTCGACAACGTGTCGGTCTCCCAGGTGGAGCTCAAGTCCCACATCCAGTTCTATGACGGTATCCGTACCGCCGACATCCACGAGACCATCATCAAGGCTGCTGCTGACCTCATCTCCGAGCAAAGCCCGGACTACCAGTACATGGCTGCCCGTCTGGCCATCTTCCACCTGCGCAAGAAGGCCTACGGCCAGTTCGAGCCGCCCCACCTGTATCAGCACGTCGCCAGACTGGTGGACATGGGCAAGTACGACAAGCACCTGCTGGAAGACTACACCCAGGCGGAATTTGAGGAGCTGAACGGCTACCTCGATCACTGGCGCGACATGGACTTCTCCTACGCGGCGGTCAAGCAGCTCGAAGGCAAGTACCTGGTACAGAACCGCGTCACCGGCGAGATCTACGAGAGCCCGCAGTTCCTCTACATCCTGGTAGCAGCCTGCCTCTTCTCCAAGTATCCGAAAGATACCCGTCTGGACTACATCAAGCGCTTCTATGATGCGGTCTCGACCTTCAAGATCTCCCTGCCGACCCCGATCATGAGCGGGGTGCGCACCCCGACCCGCCAGTTCAGCTCCTGCGTGCTGATCGAGTGTGACGACAGCCTGGATTCCATCAATGCCACCGCCAGCGCCATCGTGCGTTACGTTTCCCAGCGCGCCGGCATCGGCATCAACGCCGGTCGCATCCGTGGTCTGGGCAGCCCCATCCGTGGCGGCGAAGCCTTCCACACCGGCTGCATCCCCTTCTACAAATACTTCCAGACTGCGGTGAAGTGCTGCTCCCAGGGCGGCGTGCGCGGCGGTGCGGCCACCCTGTTCTACCCGCTGTGGCACACCGAGGTGGAGAGCCTGCTGGTACTGAAGAACAACCGCGGCGTGGAAGAAAACCGGGTCCGTCACATGGACTACGGCGTGCAGATCAACAAGCTGATGTACCAGCGCCTCATCAAGGGCGGTGACATCACTCTGTTCTCCCCGTCCGATGCACCCGGCCTCTATGACGCCTTCTTCGCGGACCAGGACAAGTTTGAAGCGCTCTACGTCAAGTACGAGCAGGATCCGGCCATTCGCAAGAAGACCCTGAAGGCGGTGGATCTCTTCTCCCTGATGATGCAAGAGCGCGCCGGTACCGGTCGCATCTACATCCAGAACGTGGATCACTGCAACACCCACAGCCCGTTCGACCCCTCCGTGGCACCGGTGCGCCAGTCCAACCTCTGCCTCGAGATTGCGCTGCCCACCAAGCCGCTCAACAACGTGGATGACGAGGACGGCGAGATTGCCCTGTGCACTCTCTCCGCCTTCAACCTGGGCGCCATCGAGAAGCTGGAAGATCTGGAAGAGATGGCCGAGCTGGCCGTGCGCGCTCTGGACGCCCTGCTCGACTATCAGGACTACCCGCTCAAGGCCGCCAAGAAGGGCAGCATGAACCGCCGCACCCTGGGTATCGGCGTCATCAACTACGCCTACTACCTGGCGAAAAACGGTGCCCGCTACTCCGATGGTTCCGGTCTGGCCCTGACCCACCGCACCTTCGAGGCGATCCAGTACTACCTGCTGAAGGCCTCCGTGCAACTGGCCCGCGAGTTCGGCCCCTGCCCGGCCTTCAACGAGACCACCTATGCCCAGGGTATCCTGCCCATCGATACCTATAAAAAGGATCTGGACACCCTGTGCAATGAACCCCTGCACCTGGACTGGGAAACCTTGCGCGAAGAGATCAAGACCGTGGGTCTGCGCAACTCCACCCTGACCGCCCTGATGCCGAGCGAGACCTCCAGCCAAATCTCCAACGCCACCAACGGCATCGAGCCGCCCCGCGGCCTGGTGTCGGTGAAAGCCTCCAAGGACGGCATCCTCAAGCAGGTGGTGCCGGAGTACCACCGCCTGAAGGATCAGTACGAACTGCTGTGGAAACAGCCGAGCGTCGACGGTTACCTGCAGCTGGTCGGCATCATGCAGAAGTTCGTGGATCAGGCGATCTCCGCCAACACCAACTACGACCCGGCCCGCTTCGAAGGCAACAAGGTGCCGATGAAGCAGTTGCTCAAAGACTTGCTGACCGCCTACAAATACGGTCTCAAGACCCTCTACTATCACAACACCCGTGATGGTGCCGACGACACCCAGACCGATCTGCAAGATGACGGCTGCGCTGGCGGGGCTTGCAAGATCTAACCGCGAAACGCACTGATAAACCGGGCGGGAGCATCAAGCTCCCGCCCTCCTGTTTTCCCTATTTCACGGCATTCTAACCATGGCTTACTCTACTTTTTGCCAGACCCAAAACGATCAGCTCAAGGAGCCGATGTTCTTCGGCCAGTCGGTCAACGTGGCCCGTTATGACCAGCAAAAGCACGACATCTTCGAGCGGCTGATCGAGAAGCAGCTCTCCTTCTTCTGGCGCCCGGAAGAGGTGGACGTCTCCCACGACCGCATCGACTTCCAGGCTCTGCCGCCCCACGAGCAGCACATCTTCATCTCCAACCTGAAGTACCAGACCCTGCTGGATTCCATTCAGGGCCGCAGCCCCAACGTGGCCCTGCTGCCCCTGGTCTCCATTCCGGAGCTGGAGACCTGGATCGAGACCTGGGCCTTCTCCGAGACCATCCACTCTCGCTCCTACACCCACATCATCCGCAACATCGTCAACAACCCGGGCCAGGTGTTCGACGACATCGTGACCAACGAGCAGATCTTGAAGCGCGCCGGCTCCATCAGCCACTTCTATGACGATCTCATCGAGGCCACCTCCGTCTATCACCTGCACGGTGAGGGGGCCCACCGGATCGGGGATCGCGAAGTCACCATCAGCCTGCGGGAGCTCAAGAAGAAGCTCTACCTGTGCCTGATGAGCGTCAACGCCCTCGAAGCAATCCGCTTCTACGTGAGCTTCGCCTGCTCCTTCGCCTTCGCCGAACGCGAGCTGATGGAGGGCAACGCCAAGATCATCAAGATGATCGCCCGTGACGAAGCGCTGCACCTGACCGGCACCCAGCACATGCTGAACCTGATGCGCAGCGGCAACGACGACCCCGACATGGCGGAGATCGCCGTCGAGTGCGAGCAGGCCTGCTTCGAGCTGTTCAAGGAAGCGGCCCTGCAGGAGAAGGAGTGGGCCGAGTACCTGTTCCAGGACGGCTCCATGATCGGCCTGAACAAGGACATCCTCTGCCAGTACGTGGAATACATCACCAACCTGCGCATGGCGGCCGTCGGCCTGCAACCGGCCTTTGCCGGCACCAAGCAGAACCCCATCCCCTGGATCAACACCTGGCTCTCCTCCGACAACGTGCAGGTGGCGCCCCAGGAAGTGGAAGTAAGCTCCTATCTGGTGGGTCAGATAGACAGTGAAGTGCACGCCGACGATCTGGGTGACTTCGAGCTGTGATGCAAGGCGACCTCTGCTGGCAGACCATGATGCGGGAGAGCGACGTCCGTGAGTGACGCCACCGCCACCCTGAACGCGCCCCTGCATTCCGCCACCACGGCGTCGGAGGGGCAAGCCCCCCAGGTACAGACCCTGGACGGTGTGCTGCGCCCCCATCCCGGCGAAAGCGTGCTGGAGACCCTGGAGCGCCACGGCCATCACGTGGAGTTCCAGTGCCGCAGCGGCTATTGCGGCGCCTGCCGCACCCCGCTGCTGGCGGGCAAGGTGCACTACGCCGCCGTCCCGCTCGCCTTTGTCTCCCAGGGGGAGTGCCTCCCCTGCTGCTGCCAGCCGGTGGGCGCCATCAAGCTCGATATCCGAAAGGGCTGACGGCCCTTGTCGCCAGATCTGCCCCGCAAACAAAAAGCCGCCGGATTGCTCCGGCGGCTTTTTTCATGGGAATGTCCCGTCTCTTAAATGAGGGGCCATGACCCTCTTGCGTTACAACCAGGGGGCGGCGGTCGGCCCGTGGTGCAGACCCAGCTTCCAGACCCGGCCAAAGTGCTTGTAATGACCGGCCGCGACACCGGCCTTCTCACCCATACCGTGGTAGAGATCGAGGTGGCCCTTCTTCACCGCGCCCCCCACATCCAGCGCAATCAGCAGCCGCAGCTGGTGCTTGCCGGTCCAGTTGCCCTCTTTGTCCAGCAGCGGTACTTCCGCGAGGATGGGGGTGCCCATGGGCAGCAGAGTCTTATCGGCAGCCACCGCCGCCATCGGCAACAGCGGAATGCCGGCGGCCCCCACCACGTCGTTGGTGGGACGGCGCTCGAAGAAGACATAGGAGGGGTTCTGCTCCACCAGCTCCTTCACGCTCTCTTCCGGCTGACGATTGGCCCACTCCTTGATGGCCTTCATGGACATCTGCTCCTCGGGCACTTCGCCACGGTCGATGAGCACCCGGCCAATGCTGACATAGCCGTGGCCGTTCTTGCCGCTGTAGCCGAGGTACTGCAGCCGGTTGTCATCGCCGTAGTGAACGAAGCCGGAACCCTGCACGTCCATCAGGAAGTTGTCGATGAGGGACTTGCTGTAGCCCAGCTCCAACCCCCGGTTGGCCAGCGCCCCCCGGTGGATCTCGGCCCGGCTCGGGCAGCGACCGCCGCAGTTGGGCATGGCATAGATGGGATACTTGTACTGGGCGTCCGGGCGATGGCGCACCTCCAGCACCGGCGAGTAGTAGCCGGTGAAGAGCACGTTGCCCATGCGGTCGGCACCGCCAAGCTGCGCCAGGCTGATGCCGTACTGGGTGATATGGGCGGGATTGCCCCCATTGGCGACCCAGCGTGAGAGTTGACGGTAGAGCTCCCCATAGCGGCTCGCCATGCGGCCGGAGCGTTCCATCACCATCCGGCTCTGGGGACCGAACTTGCTGTAATCGGCGCGGGCGCGGCTGTTGATCCGCTCCACCCGCACCAGATCCCCCGGCAGGGCACCATCCAGATACTGCTTGCCCAGATTCACAGGGATCTCGCAGTTCAGAAAACATCCGGATTCCGCCTTCTTCTGGGGCACCTTGACCGGTTCAGGGTTGCCCGCACAACCGGCCAGCCCCACCACGGCGGCGGCCAACCAGTACGCATGTCTATTCATATGTCCTCATATAACACCGAGTGTCTTGCACGGCGGGGAAGATGCCAAAATTGCCCGGGGAAAGCAAACGCCTTCACGCCCCTGACGACGGATTTCTCCTGCCGTGATCTTCTGGGTTATAACAAGGTGACAAGGTGTGAGAGGTCATGGATGGAACAGCTCGAAATCTTCCCGCTCCAGAGCCCCTGTGTCGGGGTCTGCGAACTGAACAACAAGGGGTATTGCAAGGGATGCCTGCGAAGCCGCGAGGAGCGTTTCAACTGGCTTGCCATGACCCCTGCCCAGCAGCAGGAGGTGATGCGCCTGTGCCGCAACCGCAAGGCCAGGGTCGAGGCCGCTCGCCGCAAGGCGCAGGCCGCAGAGGCGGCCGATCCGCCGCCCCCGCCAGGCTGGGATTTTTAAATCCCACGTTGCCCCTCCCCCCAACAAGAAAGGCGGCCCCAGGGCCGCCTTGTCATGAAGAGTGTGTCACGCCGTGACGCCCTCAGGCGGTCGCCAGCTTGGCCTGCTCCTCGCCACGCTTGAGCATGGCGTAAGCCACCCCGGTCACCAGAGAACCGGCCGCGATCGCCAGGATGTACATCATCACATGGCTGATGGCGTTCGGGATGAAGAGCACGAACAGACCACCGTGGGGTGCCACCAGCTCGCAGCCGAACAGCATGGAGAGCGCACCGGTCAGGGCACCGCCCGCCATGCAGGCCGGGATGACGCGCATGGGGTCCTTGGCGGCAAACGGGATGGCCCCCTCGGAGATGAAGCACAGACCCAGCACGAAGGAGGCCTTGCCCGCCTCCTGCTCCGCCTTGATGAACTTTCTGCTGGCCAGGAAGGTCGCGATCCCCATCCCCAGTGCAGGCACCATGCCGGCGGCCATGACCGCTGCCATGGGGGCATAGGTCTTGGAGGCGAGCAGGCCGACACCGAAGGCATAAGCCGCCTTGTTGACCGGGCCACCCATGTCGAAGCACATCATGGCGCCGATGATGACACCCAGCAGCACGGCGTTGGCAGAGCCCATGTTGTTGAGGAACTCGGTCATGGCATTCATGATGCCCGCCACCGGGCCACCTACCACGTAGATCATCACCAGACCGGTGAACATGCTGGCAAAGAGCGGAATGATGAGGATGGGCTTGAGGGCTTCCAGGGTGACCGGCAGGCGCACCTTGTCGCTCAGGAACTTGGCGCTGTAACCGGCGAGGAAGCCGCCGACGATGCCGCCAAGGAAACCGGCGCCGAGCGAGCTTGCCAGCATACCGGCGATCATGCCAGGCGCCAGACCCGGACGGTCGGCGATGGAGTAGGCGATGTAGCCTGCCAGCACCGGGATCATCAGGGCGAAGGCGGAGCCGCCACCGATCTTCATCAGGGCCGCGGCCAGCGTCCCCTCTTCCTTGAACGCTTCAATGCCGAAGATGAAGGAGAGCGCGATGATAAGGCCCCCCGCCACCACCATGGGCAGCATGAAGGAGACACCGGTCAGCAGGTGCTTGTAGGGGCCCGCCTTTTCCTCTTTCTTGACCGCAGCCGCGCCGCTGTGGCGATAGACCTTCGCCTCGGTCCAGGCCTTGTCGAGCTCGGCCCGGGTTTTCTTCAGGGCAGCCCCCGTGCTGGTGCGATAGACCGGCTTGCCGTCAAAGCGCGCCATGTCCACCTCGATGTCAGTGGCGAGGAACACCAGATCGGCGGCGGCAATCTCGTCCGCCGTCAAGGCATTCTGGGCACCGACCGAGCCCTGGGTTTCTACGCGGATCTGGTGACCCAGCTGCTTGGCCATGGTCTCCAGGGCCTCGGCCGACATGAAGGTGTGGGCCACCCCGGTCGGACAGGCCGTCACCGCCACGATGCGCTTGGCACCGCTGGCCGGTTTGGCAACGGCAGGTGCCGCCTCATGGCGATAGACGCTGGCACCGCTTCGCGCGGCTTCCAGCAGGGCAGCGGGATCCTGGAGCGCCAGATCCATGTCGCCCCGATAGAGCGACTTGCCGTCATAGGCGGCCAGATCCACCGGTGCGCTGGCAACGACCAGCACCAGGTCGGCGGCGGTAATCTGCTCTTTCGAGGGAACCTGACGGGGCTGCACGCTGGAGTCGACGTCGAGGGTGAGCTCCCAGCCAGCCAGTTTGGCCTGCTGTTCTATCCGTTTTGCAGCGAGAAAGCTGGTGGCAATGCCCGCCGGGCAAGCCGTAACCAGAATTGCTTTCATTGGGCATCTCCTGAGTTAGCCATCAAATGGGGTTGGGGTTGAGTCGGTGCCAGATCATCCAGACGCTGTACGCGCACCTGCTCGAGTAAGGGGTTGAGCACATTGATATCGTTGAAGCCGACCGCGACCTGGCTCACCGCCAGTGCCGAGACGGCGGTGGCCAGACGCAGGGTCTGCTCCGGCGTCCAGTCCAGGCTCATGCCATGGACCAGGCCCGCCACCAGGGAGTCGCCGGCACCCACGGTGCTGACCACCTCCATGCGCGGCGGAATCGCCTGCCAGGTGGCATCCGGTGCAAACCAGATGAGGCCGTCCGCACCATTGGAGATCACCACGTTGGGGATCCCGCTTGCCTGCAGCGCGCGGGCGCACTCGGCCTGCTCGCTCAGGGTCTTCACGGGGCGACCGGCCCACTGGCTCAGCTCTTCCAGGTTGGGTTTGACCAGGGTCGGTGCCGCCTTGATCCCTTCGCTCAACGCCGCGCCGCTGCAATCGAAGATCACCTGCTTGCCCTTGGCCTTGAGCAGGCGGATCAGATAGCCACAGTAATCGGGGGACACCCCTTTGGGCAGGCTGCCCGCCAGCACGAACCAGTCGGTGTGGGGAGCCAGTCGCTCCAGCGCCGCTTCCAGGGCGCTGACATCGCCTTCCTGCACGGCGAGTCCCGGCAGATTGAGATCGGTCACCCGGCCGGATTGTTCGGAGATCTTGACGTTGATCCGGGTGTCGCCCGCCACGCGCACGAAGTGATCGGCAAGGGCACGCTCCTCGAACAGGGAGACGAAGCTCTGCTGGTTACCCTCGCCGAGCCAGCCGGTCAGGCCTACGTCACGGCCGAGATCTTTCAAGACCATGGCGACGTTGATCCCCTTGCCCGCGGCGCGCAAGTTGGCCTCGCTCACCAGATTGACCTCGCCAGGGTGCATGGCCTTCAGACGGGTGGTGAGATCGAGCGCGGGATTGAGGGTGATGGTGACGATGTCCATCAGTGCGCCCCCTCGCCAAGACCCGCGGCAATGGCTTCGCCAATGCCCTTGAGGGCTGCTTCGGCATCCGCTCCTTCGGCGCGAAACGCCAGACGATGACCGCACTTGACCCCAAGCCCGATCACCTTCATCAGGCTCTTGGCAGAGACGGCTTCACCGCTGCCATCGAGGTTGGCGACGCGGATGTCGGATTCATACTCCTTGGCCACCTTGACCAGCATGGCGCCCGGACGGGCGTGCAGACCGTGGGGGTTGATGATGGTGAAGGTCTCGGACAGACCGCTCGCCGGACCCGCCTGCAACATGGCAAGACCGTCGCTGCCAGAAAGGGTGGCCAGCTGGCCGGCTGCGGCCAGCTTGGCCAGATTCTCGAGTTGCAGCAAATGGCCGCTATCTGCGGCACACAGCAGCAGCAGGGCGCTGACCGGCAATTCACCGACGTTCAGCGGGGTGCTCGGGGTGGCCAGCACCCAACCGGTCTGGGCCGCTTGCGCACGGGCCAGCCAGATGCCCTCCCCCAGGTGAACAGGCTGGCTGGCCAGGAGGGCGCTCACCATGGCGGCGTCTCCCCAGCCTGCGGATTTGGCGCGGGCCGCAGCCCCCAGCAGCAACTGCTCCTGGTCGTCGGCCGGGAAGTCCGCCAGGGTCAGGTATTGCACCTCTTTGGCGGCAGTCGCGCCAGTCAGGATATTGATGATGGTCTCTTCGTCGGTCGCCCCCTTGAGCTGGGCTGCGGCCTGCTCGTCACCCAGCACGTGGGTGAGCTGGCGCAAAATGCCCAGATGCTCGTCGGACTTGGCGGCGATGCCGATGGCGACGTAGGCAATCTGCCCCTCGTCCCACTCGATGCCGTGGGGGAACTGGGCTACCATGACGCCGGTGCTCTTCACCAGATGACGGGTGTCCGTGGTGCCGTGGGGAATGGCAATACCGCTGCCAAGATAGGTGGCGTGCTGCGCTTCCCGCGCCAGCATGCCGTCCACGTAACCAGCTTCAACCAGACCGGCGTCGGTCAGTTTGCTTGCCAGCAGTGCGATGGCGTCCGCCTTGGTCGTCACCGATTGTCCCAGCAGGATTTGCTGTCGCGCCAACTTCAACATAGAGATTCTCCATCAGGTCCGGCTTCGCCTCGCGGCGTACCGGCTCAACTCAACTCGATTTTCGGGTAACTTGCCTGCTGACAATAGACGGTGATCTCTCGCTTTGGTGAGCCGGAACCCATTTCCAAGTGCAGATAATCATCCGTTACTGACAAGCTGAATCGTTTCACTTACACTCAGACTGAATCGTTTCAGCGCATTGTTCAAGATCCCGCAGAAAGTACGTTTCAATGATATGATCCCGCGCACACTTTTCGGCGCCCCAACCAGGAACCGGCGCGGGCCTTGCAACTCAAACAGAGCCAACATGATGAAACTGGATGAAATCGCCGCGCTGGCCGGTGTCTCTCGCACCACCGCCAGCTATGTGATCAATGGCAAGGCCGATCAATACCGCATCAGCCAGGCAACCCGCGACAAGGTGATGGCCGTGGTCCATGCCCACAACTATCAGCCGGACAGCCGCGCCGCTTCCCTGCGCGGCGGCCAGACCCGCACCCTCGGCTTCATCCTGCCCGACCTCGAAAACGCCAGTTACGCCAAGCTCGCCAAGCGCCTGGAGCAAGGGGCCCGCACCCAGGGATATCAGTTGCTCATCGTCTGCTCGGAGGACGATCCGGACACCGAAAAGGAGCTGGCCCGGATGCTGGTGAGCCGCCATGTGGACGCGCTCCTGGTGGCAAGCTGCCTCCCCCCGGCGGATCCCTTCTACCTGGAGCAGCAGTCCAGGGGCGTGCAGATCCTCGCCATCGACCGTGCCATGGCCACCGAGCACTTCGTCACCGTGGCGAGTGAAAACCAGAAGGCGAGCCTGGACCTCACCACCTCCCTGCTCACCCCGGCCATCGGTCATATCGCCTTGATCACTGCACTGCCGGAACTGACGATCAGTCAGGAGCGAAAAGCGGGCTTCGAACAGGCCATTGCCAGTCACAGTGCGACCCGCCACCTGTGTGAAGGGGCCCACTTCTCGCGCACCGAAGGGTATCGCCTGATCAAGACGCTCCATCAGCAGCTCGGGCAACTGCCCGAGGCGCTGATCACCACCTCCTACATCCTGATGGAGGGGGTGCTCGACTACCTGCTGGAGCAGGAGGCTGACATGAGCCAGCTCGCCATGGCTACCTTCGGGGATGACCGCCTGCTCGATTTCCTCCCCTTTGGCATCAACTCCCTGCCCCAGCAGCACGACGCCCTGGCAAGCCAGGCCCTGACGCTGGCCCTCAAGGCGGTCAATGGCGACTACCAGAGCGGCCTGCACTATGTGAGCCGTACCCTCAAACGCCGCCGCTGACCCGACCACGACGCACCACCCCGGGGGCGGCCCGCCGTGCCAGCCCCTGAGCCTCCTCCCCCACACCTGCTTGTGTTCTCCCCTGTTGTCTCAGCTTTTGCCCTGCGCCTTCTGGCTTTGAGGTGATCTGCCGGGCGGCAACCCCGCCGGCAGGGTTGGCCACCCCGCGCCAGGACCCGTTTATCGGCGCCTCGGCTCGATATAAGTGAAAATGATGGCTTTTTGGAGTATGACCCGATGTTTGCTTATATCGGGCCAGTCGCACCACCAGGGCCCCGTGTTACCCTCTGCAAGCCCTGTTGCCGCCAACGCGGGCGCTCTCGATGTCGACCCGCAACGCAGCCTGACGGGCGGCCTCCCCTTGAGGGGCGCATTTTTTCGGCGCATGGCGCAATGTGTCACTTTTTATTGCCACCCTTCGGCTTACCACAGCACAAAATCCGCTTTTAAGGGATTGTTTCCGCCATTTCAATCCGCTAACTTGGCAACCAATTTTTACAACTGACAGGTTTCAGGTTCAGATGTATCCACACCGATATTGCTAGCCTCCGGCTTTTCCCCGGAGGCGTCTCCCGACACAGCCAACTGGCTCTCTCTTGTTTGCAACAGCGCCCCTCACTTTCGGATGGATGACATGAATACCAAGACCCTGGGTTGTACCCTGTTGATTGCCGGCACCACCATAGGCGCCGGCATGCTGGCCCTGCCGCTGGCCTCCTCGTCCCTGGGCGGCCCCGCCACCCTGATGCTGATGATCGGCCTCTGGGCCCTGATGGCCTTCACCGCCATGCTGCAGGTGGAAGCCAGCCTCAGCACCGGCAAGTGGTACCTGCACCAGCTGGCGGATCACCTGCTCGGCCCCTGGGGCAAGGGCATCGCCTCCTTCTGCATCCTGATGCTGTTCTACGCCCTGGCCTCCGCCTACATCAGCGGCGGCAGCAGCCTGCTGGCCCAGGCATTGGCCGATGCCGGCCTTCCCCTCGGCCAGGAGCAGGCGGCCTGGGTCTTTACCCTGCTGTTTGGCGGCATGGTGTGCGTCGGCACCAGGCAGGTGGATTACCTCAACCGCCTGATGTTCACCGTGAAGCTGGTGATCATGGTGGCGGTGCTGGCGCTGCTGCTGCCCCGCGCCCAGGGGCAGCACCTGCTCTCCATGCCCCTCGGGGAAGGCCTGCTGCTGGCGGGCCTGCCGGTCATCTTCACCTCCTTCGGCTTCCACGGCTCCATCCCGAGCGTCATGCTCTACCTCGGGGACAACCCCAGGCAGTTGCGCCGGGTCTTCGTGTGGGGCTCCGCCTTGCCACTCGTGCTCTACGTGCTGTGGCAGGTCGCCATCCTGGGGCTGCTGGGCCAGCAATCCCTGATCCAGACCGGCGGCGCCCTGGATAGCCTGCTGGCCAACGTCGGCGGCCTGGTGAGCTGGCCCGCCTTCAACCAGGCGATGCATCTGTTTGCGGATCTTGCGCTCGCCACCTCCTTCCTCGGGGTGACCCTGGGACTGTTCGACTTCATGGCCAAGGTGACCCGTCGCAAGGACAACTGGCAGGGCCGCACCCAGACCGGCCTCATCACCTTCGTGCCGCCCCTGCTGTTCGCCCTCTACTTTCCGCAAGGCTTCATCATGGCGCTGGGTTACGCCGCCATTGCGCTGGCGGTGCTGGCGGTGCTGCTGCCGGTGGCCCTGGTGTGGCAGAGCCGCAAGCAGGCCGAGGCAGACCACTACCGCGTCCCGGGTGGCGTGCTGGCCCTGGGTCTGGCCGGTGCCATGGGGGTACTGATCGTCGGGGTGCAGGTCAGCGTCAGCATGGGGCTGCTGCCCGCCCTCTGATCTCCCCGACCCGACAAGCAGAAACGCCGCAAAGAGACACGCCCCGCCAACCCAGTTGGCGGGGCGTTTCATTGGCACGGGCTCACTTGGCCGACCCACGCCCCTCCTCGCGAAATCCATCCAATAATGAACATTTGAGTGCAACCATGTATAGATATGTACATGACTGCGCCCCTGCCCTACACTGCTTAGCAGACAACTCATGATCCCGTGCCCGTCTGGCACGCCAACCCGGGAGGCAACATGGTCGCCACCGCATCTCTTCCCCGGCAACAGCCCGCCGTCGATCCCAGCAAGGCCCTGCCCGTGGTGTTTCGCATCCTGGACAAATGGCAGTGCAGCACGGATGAACAGCTCAGGCTGCTTGGCATTACCTCCCGCTCCACCCTGAACAAGTACAAGGAGGCCAGCGGCGGCATTCGGCTGAGCGCCGATCTCCAGGAGCGGATGAGCTATTTGCTCAACATCCACAAGAGCCTGCGGCTACTGTTCAGCCTGGATGAGAGCATCTATGGCTGGGTGCGCAAACCCAACAGCCACCCCTTCTTTGAGCGCCATGGAGGTCATGCAGGGTGGGCGGGTGGCCGATCTCTACGAAGTGGCCACCCGGCTGCACGCCTGGCGCGGGGAGATGGCCTGATGTCCTCCCCGCCCTTGCGCGCCTTCCACAATGCATGCGCCTATCGCATCATTCCGAGCCGCTTTCCCCCCATCTGCCTCTATGAAGACGTCGCTACCGCCGACGAGCTGGAGGCGGTCTGGGCCGTCGAGGCCCTGACCAACGACAGGCTGAGGGAAGAAGCGGGCGAGCTGATGCGGGTGCCCAGGGAAGACTGGCTGGTGGGGCTGCCCGGCGGCAGCTATGTGATGGCCGCCTTCACTCACCTCAATCCCGAGGGTGCCCGTTTCACCACGGGGGACTTTGGCGGCTACTATTGTGCCCCCTCCCTCGACACCGGCATCAAGGAGACGGTCTACCACAGGGAGCGGATCTTCGGGTACACCCGGGAGCCAGCCCAGAAGGTGCAGATGCGGGTGATCCAGGCGCAGTTCAGCGCCAGCCTCATCGACATCACGGGCCCGGCGTTTCTGCCAGGCCCCCTCTATCACGCCACCGATTACGGCCCCGCCCAGGCCTTCGCCCGGGAGCAGAAGGTCGCCGGGGCGGACGGCATCCACTACCGCTCGGTGCGCCACCCCGGTCACGACTGTCACGTGCTCTATCGCCCCCGCCTGGTCAGCCGTGTGGACCACGCCCGTCATCTGGAGTACCACTGGAGCGGCGAGGCCATCACCCATGTGCTGGAGATCCGCCTCTACGGTGAATAGCGTCTACCAGGACAAAAAAAGCCCCGCCAGATTGGCGCAATGCTGATCAGTTAAGGATCCATTGACCGATCCTTCTGCTGTAGGACAATCCGGAACCAATCACTAGTTCCGGATTTTTTATGTCTATTGCAAACGATCTGAACGATGTTGTTGAGGCATCTGGCGACATGCTGGCTCGGCTGGCCATTTTTGCCGACCATATTCCCGACGAATGGATTACTGCCGCTGCCGCCTTGTCTGAAAAGGCCACTATCCGCCGACGCCGCTTACCTTCTGATATGGTCTTGTGGCTCGTCGTGGGGATGGCCTTTTTCCGCAATGAGCCCATCTCCGAGGTCGCTCGGCGCCTCAACATCTGTGCAGAAGGGTTGGCCAATGATGCCTTGCTCGCGGACAGTGCCCTGTCTCAGGCCCGTCAGCGACTCGGCAAACAGCCGCTCGAGTGGCTGTTCAAACAGTGCGCCGATGTGTGGGGGCGGGAACGTTATCCTGAAGACCATTGGCACGGTTTACAGGTCTTTGCCATCGATGGGGCCCTGTTCCGAACCCAGGATATGCCTGAACTCAGAGCACATTTCGGCTCGGGTAACACCTCAACCAACCGGCAGACACCCTACCCGATGCTGCGGTTGGTCACGCTCATGAATGTCCGCTCGCATGTCATTGCCAACGCGGCCATCAGCCCGTACCGCAAAGGGAAAATCCCCCTGGCCAGCGAGTTCATTCACTCATTGCCGGACAAGTCAGTGACCCTGCTGGATAAAGGCTTCTTCGGTGCCGACCTGTTGCTGCGTATTCAGGCCGAAGACACCGACCGTCACTGGCTCATCCCGGAACGCAAGGGGCTGGTATACACGGAACTTGAGCGCTATGGCGACGGTGACCGTCTGTTGCAAATGACGGTCTCGCCTCAGGCTAGCAAGAAAAACCCGGCGTTGCCGACACACTGGCAAGTTCGCGCAGTGACCTATGAGGTGGCAGGCAAGGAGAAAACGGTCTTTACCTCCCTGCCCGTGGCGCGATTCAGTGCAGCTCAGGTGGCGACCCTGTACCACGAGCGCTGGGAAATCGAGCTGGGATACCGGGATATCAAAAGCGCGATGCAGCACAACGCCATCACGCTGAGAAGCAAGAAAGTGGACTTGGTCTATCAGGAGCTGTGGGGATTGCTGCTTGGATACAATCTGGTCAGGCGGGAGGCCAGCCAGGCCGCCGTAGCCCATCAGCGAGCGCCCAATGAGGTGAGCTTTAAGTTTGCCTGTCAGTTCATCGCGAACCAGATGGCAGTGATGGCGGGCGCGTTATCGCCAGCCCATACGCCACGGAGGTTGGCGGAGTTGCGGGGCTGCATAGGCGTCATGTTCATAGAAAAACGCCCCAGGCCATCGAGACCCAGGGCGGTGAAGATATCAAAGACCCGTTTTCCGGTAAATCGCAATGCGGCTCCGCTTAAGTGAACAGCATTGCGCCAGATTGGCGGGGCTTTTTGTATCAACCGAACAGTGGGGGAGCCTGGCTCCCTGACCGCTTACTGGTTGTGGCTGGCGCGACGGGGACGACGGGCCTGGGCCGGCTTCGCGGCGCCATCAGCCGGACGCTGACCACCCTGAGGCTTGGGCTTGCCGCCGTTGCCAGTGCGATTGCCACCGCCGTTACCACCGCCGCCATTGCCGGAGCGACCGGCCCCCTGACGCTGGCCTTGACCTTGCGGACGCGGCGCACGGCGCTGCTCGCTCGGATCCCGCGGCTCTTTGCGAAGCGGCGCACCGATACCACGGGCGATGTTGTCGAGGGTCTCGCGGGAGGCTTCAAAGCCGGCCACCTGCTCGCACGGAATGTTCTGCTTGGTCAGGCGCTCGATGGCCTTGATGAGCTTGCCTTCATCGGCCGCGACCAGGGAGATGGCGTGACCGGCGGCGCCGGCACGGCCGGTACGACCGATACGGTGCACGTAATCTTCCGCCACGTTCGGCAGCTCGAAGTTGACCACCTGCGGCAGTTTGTCGATGTCCAGGCCACGGGCGGCGATGTCGGTCGCCACCAGCACCTTGACGCTGCCATCCTTGAAACCGGCCAGGGCACGGGTACGGGCACCCTGGCTCTTGTTGCCGTGGATGGCGGCGGCGCTGACGCCGTTCTTGTCGAGGGTCTCGGCAACGCGGTTGGCCATGTGCTTGGTACGGGTGAACACCAGCACCTGCTGCCAGTCGTTGCTGGTGACCAGGTGACTCAGCAGGGCAATCTTGTTGGCCTTGTCGCAGGGGTGTACCAGCTGCTCGATGCGCTCGGCGGTGCTGTTGCGCGGGGTCACTTCGATCACCGCCGGGTTGTCCAGCAGACCGGTGGCAAGCTCGCGAATTTCGTCGGCGAAGGTGGCGGAGAAGAGCAGGTTCTGACGCTTCTTCGGCAGCAGGGCCAGGATGCGGCGGATGTCGCGGATAAAGCCCATGTCGAGCATGCGATCCGCTTCGTCCAGTACCAGGATCTCCACTTCATCGAACTTGACGGCGTTCTGGTTGTAGAGATCCATCAGGCGGCCCGGGCAGGCCACCAGCACGTCCAGACCACGGCGGGTCGCCATCATCTGGGGGTTGATGCTCACGCCGCCAAATACCACGTGGCTGCGGATCGGCAGGTGTTTGCCGTAGTTGCGCACGCTCTCGCCCACCTGGGCGGCCAGCTCGCGGGTCGGGGTCAGCACCAGGGCACGGATGCGATTCGGGGAGACCTTGCGCTTGCTTTCAGTCAGACGCTGCAGCATCGGCAGGGTGAAACCTGCGGTCTTGCCGGTCCCGGTCTGGGCGGCGGCCATCAGATCACGGCCAGCCAGTACCGCCGGGATCGCTTGTTGCTGGATGGGAGACGGGGTGTCGTAGCCTTGCTCGGCAACGGCACGCAACAAGGGTTCGGCCAGACCGAGGGAAGTAAAACTCATAGTTACCTGCTAGGGATAGGGGCGCCAAAGATCGTGGTGGGGCTCCTCTGCTGAGCCGATGCCATCTCACAGGATCCGGGCCTATAGAGAAAACAACGATTTCCCCGGGGAGCAGAGCAAAGGGGAAAGAATAGAGGCGCAGTCTAACGGAGTTGGCGCACTTAGACGAGGAAAATGTGATGCGCCTCCCAGCACGGCTGGAAATAGGGACGAAGGCAGGACAAAATGGCCCGAATCGCCGTATGTATCAATGCCCCTGCGCAGCCTGCCGGGGACGGCGCGATACACGGAACAGGAGGTTTTGATTGAAACGGAAGTTCACCCCCACCGCCCGGCGCATGCTGGGCCTCGTCCTGCCCCTGCTCTTCGCCCAGCCCCTCGCCGCCAGGGAGACCCTGTCGGTGGCCTGGAGCCACTGGCCCCCTTTCAGTCAAATCGCTGCCGACGGCACCCTCGGTGGACTGGACGTGACCCTGACCCGCCAGATCCTGGGCAAGGCAGGCGTGGAGCCCGCCTTTCGCAACCTCCCCTGGGCCCGGGCCCTCTACCTCATGGAGCGCCAGCAGCTGGACGTGGCCATGGGCGCCCTGAAAACCCCCGAGCGGGAGCGGTTCGCCCGCTTCTCCGCCCCCTATCGGCGCGCCAGCTTCGTGCTGCTGAGCCAGCGCCCGCAGGCCGGGGAGCCCGAGGGCTGGCGAGAGATCACGGAGCTGGCAACCCTGTGCCAGGCCAAGGGGCTGCGCCTTGGCAAGCTGCGGGGCACCCGCCCCCTGCCGATGAGCGAGGAGTGCCCCGCCCTCGGGCAGGCGAGCGAATACAACAGCGATGACAGGCTGCTCACCCTCTTGCTGGCGCGTCGCCTCGACGGCGTCATCATGGAGTGGCAGTACGCCCGCTACCGGCTCGGCCAGCTCGGGGCGAGCGATGCCATCCAGTGTGAGGTGCTCTTGCACCAGCAGCCTGTGCGCCTGATGTTTGCCAAAGAGGCCGTGAGCGATGAGGTGCTCGCCCGCATCGATGCCGCCATCGCCACCCTGCCCTCACCGGATCCCGCCTTTGCGCCGCCCCGCTGCCGCCTGGACGCAACCCGGCTGCCACCGGCACCCTGAGGCAGGCGCCGGAAAAAATCCATGAAAAAGGCGACCCTGGGGTCGCCTTGTGGTATCTGGTGATCACTCACCCTGCCCGCAGCATGATCAGCGCAGCTGTGGGGTCTGGGTGTGCACGCCCTGGTTCTGGGCGCGGTGGCGCAGCAGGTGATCCATCAGCACCAGGGCCAGCATGGCCTCGGCGATGGGCACGGCACGGATGCCGACGCAGGGGTCGTGACGACCCTTGGTGATCATCTCGGTGGCCTCACCGCTGGTGGTGATGGTCTTGCCCGGCACCGTGATGCTGGAGGTAGGCTTGAGGGCCATGCTCACCACGATCTCCTGACCCGACGAAATGCCCCCCAGGATGCCCCCCGCATGATTGCTGGCAAAGCCGGCCGGAGTCATCTCGTCCCGATGCTCGGAGCCTTTTTGCTCCACCACCGCGAAGCCGTCACCGATCTCCACCCCTTTCACCGCGTTGATGCCCATCATGGCGTGGGCGATGTCGGCGTCGAGGCGGTCGAACACCGGCTCCCCCAGGCCTACCGGCACGTTGCGCGCCACGACGCACACCTTGGCCCCCACGCTGTTGCCCTCTTTCTTGAGGGCACGCATGTATTCATCGAGCACCTCCAGCTTGCCCGCATCGGGGAAGAAGAAGGGGTTCTGCTCGATCTGGCTCTCGTCGAACCCTTCCGCCTTGATGGGGCCGAGCTGGGAGAGGAAACCCACGATCTCGATGCCGTGCACCTGTTTCAGGTACTTCTTGGCGATGGCCCCCGCCGCGACCCGCATGGCGGTCTCGCGGGCCGAGGAGCGGCCGCCGCCACGGTAGTCACGCTGGCCGTACTTCTGGTGATAGGTGTAGTCGGCGTGACCCGGACGGAACAGATCCTTGATCTCGGAGTAGTCCTTGGAGCGCTGATCGGTGTTCTCGATGAGCAGCCCGATGGAGGTGCCCGTGGTCTTGCCCTCGAACACCCCGGAGAGGATCTTCACCTCGTCCGCCTCGCGGCGCTGAGTGGTGTAGCGGGACGTACCGGGCTTGCGCCTGTCCAGATCCCCCTGCAAATCGTCTTCGCTTATCTCCAGCCCCGGCGGGCAGCCGTCGACCACGGCGCCCAGCGCCAGACCGTGGCTCTCGCCGAAAGTGGTGACCCGAAAGAGTTGGCCGAAACTGTTCCCTGCCATGAATGCTCCTTGCTGCTTAGTTCTTGTAAATGGCGAAATGGGCCTGGTACTGCTCGAGCTCTGCGCGGGTCATCACAAAGACGCCGTGGCCGCCGTTTTCGAACTCGACCCAGGTGAAGGGCACCTCGGGGAACTGGGCTTCCAGGTGGATCATGCTGTTGCCCACCTCGACCACCAGCACGCCATCCTCTTTCAGGAAGTCGGCGGCATTGGCCAGCAGACGTTTGGTGAGCTTGAGGCCGTCGGAGCCCGACGCCAGGGCCAGCTCCGGCTCGTGGCGAAACTCCTCCGGCAGATCCGACATGTCCTCGGAGTCAACATAGGGCGGGTTGGAGACGATGAGATCGTACTTGTCACCGGCCGGCAGATCCCGGAACAGATCGGAGCGAATGGGGATAACCTGCTGCTCCAGCCCGTGATCGTTGATGTTGCGCTCGGCCACGTTGAGGGCATCGACGCTGATGTCGATGGCATCCACTTCCGCATGGGGGAACTCGTGGGCCATGATGATGGCGATGCAGCCGGAGCCGGTGCACAGGTCCATGATCCGGGTCGGTTCGTCTTTCAGGAAGGGGGCGAAGCGGTTGGCCACCATCTCGGCGATGGGGGAGCGCGGAATGAGCACCCGTTCGTCCACGTAGAATTCCCAGCCCGCATACCAGGCCTTGTTGGTCAGGTAAGGCGCCGGAATGCGCTCCTGCACGCGGCGGATGATGAGCTCGGCGATGCGGTGGCGCTCGCTGGTGGTCAGGCGGGAGTGGCGCATGCCCGGATCCACGTCCGGCGGCAGATGTAACGCGGGCAGCACCAGTTGCACGGCCTCATCCCAGGCGTTGTCGGTACCATGTCCGTAGAAGATCCCGGCGTCGTTGAAACGACTCATGGCCCAGCGCAACATGTCCTGGATGGTGTGCATTTCGGCAACCACCTCATCGATAAATATCTTGTCCAAATCCACCTCCAAGTCGAGTAATATCCGGCCCGAGAATTTTATACAGCGAGCAAGACGAGTACCTGATGAAAAATACGCCCTCACTCACAGACGAGGAAAGCCTGCTGTTTCGTGATGCTGTCAAAGGTACCCGGAAAATTAAGCAAGATACCATAAGGGCCTCCTCAAACCCGGTCAAGCAGAAACGCGAAGTGCGCGAGAGCCGCGAAAAGCTTGGGGTTGACTACTTTTTCAGCGACGAGTACCAGCCCCATCTCGAGGCGGACGGGCCGACCCGTTACGTGCGCGACGACGTGTCAAAATTCGAGCTGAAAAAGCTCAAGCGCGGCAGCTACCCGCCGGAGATTTATCTGGATCTGCACGGCATGAACCAGCACCAGGCCAAGCAGGAGCTGGCGGCCCTGCTCACCCTGTGCCGAAAAGAGAACATCCACGTCGCTTCGGTGATGCACGGCATCGGCAAGCACATCCTCAAGCAGCGCATCCCGAGCTGGCTGGCCCAGCACCCCGCTGTGCGCGCCTTTCACCAGGCGCCGCGGGAGTGGGGGGGCGAGAGCGCCATCCTGGTGCTGCTGGACATCGAGGAGTGACCCCCTTCCCCGCCCCGCCTTGCCCCGGGCGAACGCCATAAAAAAACCACCGCCAGCTTGCGGTGGTTTTTTTATGGCGCCCCACAGGGGTCAGCTGGCGGCTTCCATATGTCGCTTGAAGTTATCCAGGATGCTCTGCCACCCCGCCCGCTGCTGTTCGCCGCTGTGCAGGGACTCGGCATCGAACCGCTCCTCCACCCGGGGGCCCCCCTGCTCTGCCACGAACCGCACGCTCACCTCGCGGCCATCGTCCATGACGTAGCCGAGCCCCGTCGGCGCTGTGACCTCGGTGAAGGTCCCCTCGAAATCAAACCCCGTGCTGCCATCCCGCGCCGCCATGTGGTGGCAAAAACGCCCACCCACCCGCAGATCCACCCGGCTTTGGGGGCAGTGCCACTGCGGGGAGGCGGCGTTCCATGCCATGATGCTGGCGGGGGTGTTCCAGCCCTGCCACACATCGGCAATCGGCCTGGCAACCCAGACGCTGACGCTTATCTTCATCTCTCTGATCCTCTGGCTTTCCTGCACGTTTTGCACTGTGGCACTGTCATGCCACGCCGGGCGCATCGGGCTGCGCCAAGAAGTGGGCCACCAGGGCATTGGCATGGCCGTGGCCCATGGCGTGTTCGTCCTTGAGCCAGGCCACCAGGGCCATGTGTTTGCGCTCCTCCCGCCCTGCCAGCAGGGTCAGCCAGTGGGCGATGGGCTGGCCGTATTTCTGCTCGATGGCAGGAAAGTAGGAGGCAGGCCCCTTCACCTTCGGTTGTTCATCCATGATGGCTTCTCCTCGGGGTGAGTACAGGCTCAGGGTTTGGGGGCGAACTGCTCGAACACCTGCTGTCCGGTCAGGGTCGGGGTGTCGTTCTTGAGGGCATAGAAGTCGGGCTTCTCGTCGATGAAGATCTGCCCGGTGAGCTCGAACCCCTGATCCTGAAACAGGCCGGCGGAGAGGATGTACTCGTCCGTCGGCAACAGATGGTAGAAAAGATGGGTGCCGCAGGTGGGGCAGAATCCGCGCTCCGCCCACTCCGACGAGCGGTAGGCCACCGGGGCCATCCCGGTGAACCGCACGCCCTTGCCCCCGTGCACCGCGAACATGGGCCCCCCTGACCAGCGCCGGCACATGGCGCAGTGACACAGGTTGACCTCCTTGTGATCGCCGCTCGACACGGTGATCCCGCCACACAGACAATGTCCTTCCATGATGCCTCCTGAGAGTTGGGGCGACAGACCGGGCGAACGGGTGCTCGCCTTCTTGCCGCACCAGATGAAGTAGCACGGGATCCGGGGGGCGACAACTGACCATACCGGGGCCTTACCGCGAGGCTGAGGCTCCCGGAGCGGGAAAATCCCCCTCTTTATTCATCGTATGAATGACTCAACACACCCCATGCACCGGATAAATAATGGTCAGGTTCCCTCCTGCAAGGCGATGCGATTCCCCTCGCAATCCCGACACTCCGCCACCCGGAGGCTCTCCCCGACCCGGGTGACGGGATAGAGACAGGCCCCGCCCGATGCCAGTGCCCGGGCCATGGCCCCCTCGATGTCAGCCACCCGCAGATAGATCCGGGTGCCATCCAGGCTCGGCACATAGCTCTCCCCCTTCGCCAGGGCGCCGGAGCAGCCCGCCGTGCCACTTTCCAGGGGAAAGAGCGCCATCTCGTTGCCATCGATCTGCACCCGCTCCAGCACCGTCTCGAAGACCCCCTCATAGAAGCGAATGGCTCTCTCCAGATCCTGTACCGGAATTTCAAAATGAATGGCGATGTTCATGGTCATCCTCCCTCGGTGTGAACCCGCAGGCTATCAGCGCCAAAAGAGGCGCAACAAGCCAGCGCGGTGATCAACAAGGGAGGCGCGCGGCCTCCCCGGGGTGCTTGCGCTTGTACTGACTCTCAGGTCACCGGTGCCCAGGGGTCGCCCTTGCCCGGCTCGTTGCCCTGGGTCCACCACTTGGCCTGATAGATGATCCCCTTCTGGCTCACCTTGTTGCCCGCGGTGTAGACCTTGCCTGCCTCCCAGGCCGGTACCCCGTCCACCAGTGGCGTGCCGGGGTCGACCGGGGCCGGATCCAGCGTGGCCACCACCCGTACCTTGGGCCAGCTGGCGTGGGAGCCGTAGAAGTTGGTCACGCACTTCTCGTAATCCCCCGGCACCAGGGCCGAATAGGCGGTCTGGTACCCCACCAGATCACACTCGAAGGAGTAGCCGCCGGGTCTGTCCGGGTAGTATTTCCAGTTGCCGTCCCAGTTGGTGTAGAGCACGTCGGTGGCGCCGTTGAGGTTGAGGCTGCCATAGGGGATCTGCTGCCAGCAGGTGTTCTTCTCGTCCGCCAGCAGCGGGATCCCGTAGTGGGCCGCAAGCCCCTCCCAGTAGCGGATGCGGTTGACCGGCTGGCCCTTGTTCTTGTTCTGCTCGCCGCACTCGATGCCACCGTTGATGATGTTGATGGTGGTGCCAAAGCCGTAGCCGATGCCCGCCGCCAGCTCACGCTGGGAGGGCACCCAGGTCCGGTCGATGACGTGCAGCATGGCGGGTTTGGGAGCCTGGGGCGTCAGGAAGAACCAGATGGCGGAGGCGAGGTTGAGCCAGGAGTCCGCCACCAGCCCGGGGTTATTGAGGAGCACGGTGGCGTCGCCGTCGAACATGGCCTCGGAGAAGGCGCCGTAGTTGAAGTGGTAGGAGAGCTGCTTGGCGCCGCGACCGAAATAGCCCTGACCGGTGCTGCAGGGCCAGCGCCGGTTCTGCCAGTCACTCTGGCCACACCCCGTGGTGTAGCCGGTCTGCCCCTCAGACCAACCCATCTCCCGCACGTGCACCAGGGCCTGTTGCCACTCCTCCAGCCCAAGGGGGTTGTCGGAGACATTCTCCTTGGCAATGTGGCCGCCGGTCTCCTGGGCAAAGTGGGCGAAGGTGGTGATGATGGACTTCTTGCAGATGGCGTCCGCATTGCGCCCGTCCGTGTAGTCGCCGCAGAAGGCGGGGAACTTGCCCACCGCCCGCAGGAAGCGCTCGTAGGTGTACTCCGGGGCGGCCATCTGGGTCAGGAACTCCCAGTCCGATTCGGTGAAGACCCGCTCGACCCGCTTGACGTTGTCCGGGTTGCCGGGGGCGCGTGCCACGATGGCCTCCACCACCGAATTGGGCCGGGTGGCCAGGGCGTGGGACCAGATCCCGTACATGGGGTTGGCGGTCTTGGCCTGGGCCGCACTGGCAAGATCCGCCGCCGCCATCACATAGCCGCCGCTGTTCTGGGGATCGGGCTGGATTGTCATGGCGCTCTGGCTGGGCAGTGCCCAGACGAGGGCAACCAGGCAGGCGGTACGCGTGAGCATGAACATGGGTAACCATCCTTGTCTTGAAAATGTCAGGGCGAGCATAGGCATCCTGACAACTAAATTCACGACAAGAATTAAGAATTAGGCGAAATTGTGAGCCATGCCTCCCTGCACTCAGATGGCGCTCGTTTGCAGGGGGATCCAGCCCCTGGTCTTGCGGCCGCAGCCATCCGACCTGTCCGGACTCTTGCTCAGATCCCCCCTGCGCGCACCGCCCGGATCAGCAGATTGCGCGGGGTCATGGGTTTGGGACAGAAGGTGCCCACCTCCACCCGGTAGCCCTGCTCCTCGAGGAAAAGGGCGCGATCGAGCAGAAGCCAGATTTCCAGGGGACGGCGAAACAGGTGGCGCACCAGCTCCATGCGGGCGACATCGCCAAAGCGCCGCTCCCCCTGTGCCAGCAAGGCGGCGTAGTCGAGCCCCGCGGGCAAGCCCATTCCCTTGCGTTCGGCGGCCCAGTGGCAGAAATCCTCGAAGCCCCCGGTCAGCAGGCTCTTTTGCAGGTTGGGCACCGGCAGGTACTCATCCACCCCGCGCACCTGGCGCTGCAGGCAGTCGAAGGCGAGGCGCCACACCACCTCCCGCTCCCGCAGCCGGGCGATGCGGGCACCGCCGGTCACCGTCTCCTGCAGCGGCAGCTTCAAATCGCTCTTGCCAAGGCGCAGGGCACTGGCCCTGGCGGCCCGGGAGAGGGGCGCGTAGTGCTCTCCTCTGATGAGGTGGTAGCAACACGGGGAGAGGGTCACCCCCTGGGCACGCCCCTCGGCCACCCGCGTCAACAGATGGGTGTGCAGATCGCCGCAGGCATGGAGCGCCATGGCGTGATGGTGCGGGGCGATGAGGGCCCCGGACTCGGCGGCAAAGGCATCCGCCTCCACGAGCCGCATGTTGGCGCCGTCGCGCGCGGCGAGCCGCCGCCCCTCCTCGCAGAGCGCCCCCTGCCACTCCAGGCTAAGGATCTCCGCGCCACGGTGCAGCGACACCAGGCGCCCCAGATGCCCCTTGCCGGCGCACCACTCCAGATAGGGACCTTGGTGGGGGGGCAGGCAGCCGGTGAAGGCCTCTATCTGCCCCTGCTTGCGTCCCGGCATGTACATCGCCATGGTCCTGGCGCACTGGACGGGCTCTGGGGCGAAAGGGGCAAGCTCGCCGAGGGCCTGCAACTCGGCCCCCGCCGGGATCCAGGGGGCAAGCAGGGTGCAGAGCGCATCCATGTCCCCGTCGAGGTGCGCTATCTCGTCAAGGGTCAGGGCTGCCAGGCACTTCGCAAGGGCTGGCGCCTCGCGGGCAAAGGCGATCCCCAAATGGTGATAGGGCTGGTATTGCCACCAGCGTCGCTCGGCGGTGAGCAAGCAGTCCAGTTGTCGAAAACGGTGGGCCAGCACGGTGAACCTGTCCTTTGGCGCAAAAAGGGAGGCTCATTCTAGCGATCTGCCGTCAAAAAGCACTCGCCTGTGCGCCGCTGGTAGCCTGACAAAAAGCAGGGATTTGTGCTATATTCCGCCCCCTCATTCGCGCAGCCCGCCACGGCGAGCCGCTTTACCCCTATAAACGGAACCCAATCATGACCATCAATGCCATCCTGCAAGCCCGTGCAAATGCCAAATGCGAGCTGTGTGGCGCAGAACATGCGCTGACTGCCTTCCCGGTGCCGCACTCCCCCGCCAGCGACGACGACCACAGCGTGGCCCTCTGCGCCACCTGCCGCGGCCAGCTGGAGCAGCCGGACACCACGGAGGTGAACCACTGGCGCTGCCTGGGTGACAGCATGTGGAGCCAGGTGCCGGCGGTGCAGGTGATGGCCTGGCGCCAGTTGAAGGCCCTCGTCGCCCGGGGCGAGCTCTGGGCCCAGGACATGCTGGACATGATGTACATGGAAGACGAGGTCAAGGCCTGGGCAGACGCCGGCGTGACCAGCGACGATGACGACAGCGTGCCGACCGTCGACTCCAATGGCGCCGTGCTGGTGGAAGGGGACTCCGTCACCCTGATCAAGGATCTGGACGTCAAGGGCGCGGGCTTCACCGCCAAGCGCGGCACCCTGGTCAAGGGCATTCGCCTGACCAACAACCCGCTGCACATCGAGGGCAAGGTCAACGGCATGCAGATCGTGCTGGTGGCCGCCTACCTGAAGAAGGCCTGATACCGCCCCTTCAAGCCAGAAGCGCCCCCAGGGGCGCTTTTTTGTTGCCTCTGTTTCCTGCCGTTCGGGTGGCACTCGCGGGAAACTGGACTATCCTGCAAACCAGTTCCGCGGTATGCCCCTCCCCTGACTGTCAGTGCGCCAACGGAGAGGGCCTTCCCGGCACGCATGGAAAGACCCCGGGCACCCTGATCCCCATGGCGCCCACGAGACAAGGAGCCGCCCCATGGCCAGCAAGAAAGAGATCAAGAAGAAGATCGCCGCCCGCCAGGCGAAAATCGCCAAGCACGAAAGCAAGATCAAAAAGCTGAAAAAAGCCCTGAAATAGGGGCTGACAACCATTAAAACCGCCTGATGGCGGTTTTTTCATTACTGCGTTGGCCGCAAGGCGCGTCGAGTGGCCATGACTGCCAACCTCCGGCTAGCACCAATACTTCCTGTTCCAACCACAATCCCCTTTCGATCAGATATATAAGGACCTCTTCCAGTTGCTTGCCATGCTCACTCACCACGGGGACCTCCTCCCATGGGATCTTGCCTCTGCTGATCGGTTGCCCCTCCAGACGGCGGATCAGAGTGCGGGCATAGTGATGAACATAGGCCATCAAGGTGTCGGGTAGCCAAAGAGCCAACGGACGACGAAGGGCATGGGCCAGCTCGTTAGCGATATCCAATCCGCGCTGATCCAGATCGCCAAAATGGGCCCAGGGTACGGCAGCCGGCAACAGCGGGAATACCTGACGTGCCAACTTGGTATTGCGGCCAGGCACATAGAGCAACAACTCCCCCACTTGCAGCGGGTAATCCACGAAAGCTCCCTTGTTCTCCACCGTGACCAGTTGCCGCCCCTGCCACTCAATGCCATGTAACTTACTCAAGCAGCGCTCCGGTAAGACCAGCTCTCCCAATAGTGCCAGTTGCGCCCTCATGTCGTGGCGCAGTCCGTCCTGGTCGATGAGTGACAGCGGGCTCAGCGTGCGAAGTCGAATCACTTCATCCTGTGTCAGCGTGATGTCGATAGCATCATTATCTGGATCTATCCCGCTCTTGCTGTCCCCATACCAGAGGGCATGAAAACTGGCCTGGTTTAGATGTGCGGGCAGGTCCACCCCGAGAGCCCGTATCGTGTCACGCCTGTCCGGCATCACTGGTGCAACCTGTGCCAGCTGTGCTGCGAGATAATTCCTTCCAGCATCGGTCAACACATGACGAGCCCCTCGTCCCACTGGCTTGACTCCACCCACAGCCTGCAGGAGATCTCTCAACTCGCGGCCATGCTTGCTATCGAGTGAATATCCCTGGTTATTAGTGTCTGCCAGCAAGCGGGCACAGAGATCCTGCACACGACGCTCATCAAAAAGTGACATCCTCCCCCCCCCTCTTTCATTGCGGTTCCATATGGCCAAGTAGAGGGGATCTTTCTGTCCACAACCGTGACCTGTCTCGCACCAAAGGAAGATCGCTCTTTCAAACCGTCACCCGTCCACAAGCTCGTGGCAGGATGGTCAGCGGTTACGATTGGCAATCCATCGACATCGGTGAAATCAGTATGCTGCGACGCCATCTTAAATGCGAAAGGGGACTCCCTCCCACCTACGTCGGAGGGAGTCCCCTTTCGCATTTAAGATGGCAAGCAGGGAGGCCGCACGGATAAGCGCAGGCTCCTGCAGCTCGCCGGATTCGATGATCACCTTGAGCACCCGGGCGCCGCACAACGCCTTGCAGCCGCGCACCAGCGCCCGGGCGGGGGCCTCGTCCCCGGCCATCAAGGCACGCCAGGGGATCACCAGGTCGATCTCGTCGGCGCCATCCGCGAGGGCGGCGCGGGTCTCGGCCAACACGGTAGCCAGATCATCGTCGCCGTGGGGGAAGTTGACCACAGTGGTAACCTTGACCTCGGGGGTGCCCTGAGCCGCCAGGGTGAGCCTGGCCAGCCCCACGAAGCGCGGGTAGATGCACACCGCAGCGGTGGTGCCGACAGGGGTCCGGGCCTGATGGCAGAGGGCGATGATGCGCGCGTCGTGGTCATCGTCGTTGAGGCTGGTGAGATCCATCAAGCGGATGGCCCGGATGGCCGCCTCTGTGTTGGCGCAGGCAGGTTCAAAAGCAGTCACGTCGTTCATAAATCGCTCCTGTCGGGATAAGAGAGGGGCGCCGCAGCGCCCCGAAACAAAGGGTGAGAGACTCAGGCGAGGGAGAAGAAGACACCGGCGATGGCGGCGCTCATCAGGTTGGAGCAGGTGGCCGCCAGCACGGTACGCAGACCGTAGCGGGCGATGAAGTCGGTGCGCGACGGGCAGAGGGTGCCGAGGCCACCGATCAGGATCCCCATGGAGGCCAGGTTGGCGAAGCCGCACAAAGCGAAGCTTATGATCACCTTGGACTTCTCCTCCAGCACCTGCAGACCGGCAGCGGTGACCGTGCTGGCGTCTTTCAGGTAGGGCGCCAGATCGCTGTAGGCCACGAACTCGTTCACCACCAGCTTCTTGCCGATCATGGCGCCGGCGATGCCGATGTCCGCCAGCGGTACCCCGAGCAGGAAGGCGAGCGGCGAGAAGATCCAGCCCAGGATAAGCTCGAGGGAGAGCGGCATGCCCACCATCTCCCCCACCCCGCCCAGCAGGGTGTTGACCAGGGTCACCAGACCAATCATGGCGATCAGCATGGCGCCGATGGCCGCCGCCAGCTTGAGGCCGCTGCTGGCCCCCTCGCCTGCCGCCGCCAGCACGTTCTCCGGCTTCTTGCCATCAAACTGGATGCTGTTGTCGAACACATAGTCCGGCTGGCTGGTTTCGGGGATGATCAGCTTGACGAACAGGATCCCGCCCGGTGCCGCCATGAAGGAGGCGGCCAGCAGGTACTGCATGTCCACCCTCATCATGGCGTAGCCAGCCAGCACGGTACCGGAGACCGAGGCCATGCCGCCGCACATGACGGCGAAAAACTCCGAATCGCTCATCTTGGGCATGTAGGGTTTGACCACCAGCGGCGCCTCGCTCTGACCGACGAAGACGTTGGCCACCGCCGACATGGATTCGGTCTGGGAGGTGCCAAGCAGCCGCGCCATGGCGCCACCGATGATGCGGATCACCACCTGCATGATGCCGAGGTAGTAGAGCACGGCGATGAGCGCCGAGAAGAAGACCACCAGGGGCAGCACGTTGAGGGCAAACACGAAGCCGATGCCATCCACCGAGAAGTTGACCAGGTTGCCAAACAGGAAGTGGATACCCGCCTTGCCGCTTGCCAGCACGGCGTCGACCCCGTGGGCCATCCCCTCCAGCGCCCGGCGCCCCAGCGGTACATAGAGCACCAGAGCGCCGATGTCGACCTGCAAGGCCAGCGCCAGCCCCACGGTGCGCAGGCGAATGGCCCTGCGGTTGGTCGATGCGAACACGGCGATGAGGAGCAGCGCCGCCATACCGAGAAATCCTGCTGCAAACATATCTGACCTCCTGGTCGTTCCCTGCTTACTGGAAGTGGTGCTGGATGAAGGCGTTGATGAGGCGGATGAAGTCCGCTTCCGCCAGCTCGCCGCACTTGAGGGTCTGCTCGTGGGAGAGCTGCACGTCACCGAGCCCCTCCGCCATGTTGGTGATGGCGCAGATGGCCAGCACCGGCAGCGAGCAGTGGGCGGCGCTGACCACCTCGGGCACCACCGACATCCCCACCACGTCACCCCCGATGATCTGCATCATGCGGATCTCGGCGGCGGTCTCGAAACAGGGGCCGCTGTAGGAGACGAACACCCCCTGATTGACGGCGATCCCCTCCCGCTCGGCCAGCGCCAGCGCCTCGCTGCGCAACCCCTTGTCATAGGCATTGGCCAAGCTGAAGAAGCGCGGGCCGTAGGCCTCGTCATTGGCCCCCGTCATGGGGGTGCCCGGCATGGTGTTGATGTGATCGTTGAAGATGACCAGGGAGCCGACACCGATGCGCTCCGGGCGCAGCGAGCCGGCCGCATTGGTTACCAGCAGCAGCTCGCAGCCCAGGCGCTTGAAGGTGCGCACCGGGGTAGTCATCACCTTCATGGTTTCGTGTTCGTAGTAGTGGCCGCGCCCCTTCATGCAGACCACGTCCACCCCGTGCAGCTTGCCGAGCACCAGCTCGCCGCTGTGGCCCGCTACCGTGCTGACGGGGAAGCCGTCCAGCTCCTCGTAGGGAATGGTGACCTTCTCTTCCAGCGCATCGGCCAGCACCCCGAGGCCGGAGCCCAGGATCATGGCGGCGCGGGGGGCAAACCCCGGCTTGCGGGCAAGAATGGTGGCGACGGCGTTGAGTACGGGATCGTGTTGCATGAGTTGTACCTCTTGAGGCTGTGAATGAGACATGACGCTCACTCTAGGGGAGGTATTGGACGACAAAAATCGCTAAAATCGGCCTGATTATCCCGATATACAACACAATGACCGGCGTAGTGGGGTAATGACGCACCCGAAATGGCCCAAAAACCGCTGCTTCATGCCATTTCTCAGTCAAACGGGTCGCCGGAGGGGGAAAACCGATGTGATGCGGATCGCGGTGTCAGGAGGGACCCGCCTCCCTGCCCCGCCATTCCCGTGCCCGAACTTTGACGGCGATCTCACCCTTAAAGCCTGGAGAGACCATGTTCCCGGACAACCAATGGCGCGATCGCGTCACCCTCAAGATGTTGCGTTACTTCCATGAAGTGGCCAGCCAGGGCCACTTCAGCTGGGCAGCCCTGCGGCTCAATGTCTCCAAATCGCCGCTCAGCGCCCAGATAAAGGAACTCGAATCCCTGCTGGGGGTGGCCCTGTTTGAGCGCCACACCCGCCAGGTGAACCTGACCCCCACAGGGCGCCTGTTGCAGGCCGAATGCGATCGCCTGTTCGACGTGCTGGAGAGCGGCCTCAACCGGGTGGTGCAGGCAGGGCGCATGGAGCGCAACCAGATCCGCATCGGGCTGGTCAGTTCCATCTTCTGGGCCGGCTTTGGCGAGGTGATCCGCCAGTGTCACCAGCGCCACCCCGAGTGCGAGATCTCCTTCACCGAGCTCTCCCCCGAGCGCCAGAAGCAGGCGCTGGCCAGCAAGGAGATAGACATCGGCCTCGCCCGCTTCGCCGACACCCTCAACATCCACCCGCTGCAGGCCGAGACTGTCTATCGGGAGTCCATGGTGCTGGTGGTATCGGACGAGCATCCCCTGCGGGATCGCAAGCGGGTCTCCCTCCCTGAACTCGCCGCAGAGCCCTTCGTGCTGATGAGCCGCGCCAACTCCGCCTCCACGGATCTCATCATCAACGCCTGCCTGGTGGAGGGCTTTTACCCCCGCCTGCGTCAGGAGGTGGTGGAGCCCAATACCCTGATGGCAGTGGTGGCCACCAGCCAGCAGGTGGCCCTGGTGCCCGCGAGCTACGCCCGCCAGAAGTGGCCCCACGTGCGCTTCATCCGCCTCGAGCAGGGGATCCCCGCCGATCTCTGCGTGCTCCATGCTCCGCCCCTGGCAGGGCAGCTGACGACCACCGCCATCCGCCACTTCATCGACACCATGAGCGAGCAGATGAACCTGCCGGAGCGAGGCTGAAGGCAAAAAGCCCGATGAGGGGATCATCGGGCTCTGCGGCAAGGATCAGGGGCTCACTTCTTCCATGAAGACAAGCCGAAGGGGTTCGGCCAGCAGTTCGCCCGCCTGGCGAGCGAAAGCCTGGAAATACGCGGTCTCACAGTGGGCATCCAGGGCGGCCTGACTCACGAAGGCTTCCCGCATGTAGAAGGTACCGGGTTCATCCTTCAACTCGAACAGCACGTAATCGAGGTTGCCCGGTTCCTGGCGAGTGGGGCCAATCAAGGTAAGCAGGGCATCGCGAAGGCGCTCTCCCATGCCGTCACGGGCCTTGAGCACCGCGATCGATACCAGTTTGTCTGTCTCTTTTTTCATCCAGTTTTCTCCGTTGTACATCGTCAACACGCCAGAGAGTGCAACCTGGACAGCGATTTATACTGCCGGATGCCCCCCATCAGACGTTGCCCAGTGTAGGCAGGACGGTGGAGGCCATATAGGGGGGCAGAATGAACACTGTGTTCAACGGGGTGGATAACCACGCCGTGCACGGAGGAACAAACGAGTGAGAGGGATCATGGCGCAAAGGGTGGCAACGGGCCCCGCCAGGGGGCGGCACGGCTTGCTGCCCCCTGGTCCAGGCTAAGGGCCTGCAGACCAACGTTCAACGTCAAGGCAATAGGTGGTGAAAGGGTGTTCGCCCAGGCGCGTTTTCCTCACCCAGATGGCCCGTCTGGCGAGGAATCGATAAGGCGGGCGGGTATCCAGCAAGTGAAAGAGGATCGTCCGATGGCCAAGCTCCCTCGCCCACCCCATCATCTCGTTGAAAATCGCCACGCCGCTTCCCCAGCCGCCCCTGGCGAGCACGATGGCAAGCTCCACTCCCTCGTCATCGGGCTGGATGCCGCACCACCCCGCCAGGGTGCCGTCGAGGAAGATGGCGCGCACGCGGCAACCTGGCCGGGCGTCGACTCCCAGCTTGTGCGCCATCCAGTCGCGCACCCCGGCCACATCGAAAAGCGGATGAGGGATCAGGTGCTTTCGCAGCGTCTCGTCGTTGAGCAGCGGCAGAAAATCCTCTGCCCTGACAGCAGAAAAGGAGCTGAACACCATGGAGGTCTCTCTCATTGCGCGAAGAGGTCCCCCCTAGTAGGGGGTGCCATCCTTGTGTCTGGCTGACCAGGCACCATCGGCACCCTGTACCAAGGCCAGATCGTCGTCGGGATAGTCGACGGTATCCCCTGGCAGCCTGTCCCCCACCTCGAGATAGACAGCGTCCACCTCACCGTGGTTGAGCAACTGGTGGGCCAGGCCGCTGCCCCCCTTGAAGCCGATGCACTCCCCCGGCGACATCCGGTACTCCTCCTCCCCGTGGCGCAGGGTGGGATTGCCCGAGAGCACATAAACGAACTCGTCCTGCAGGCCGTGATGGTGCTTGAGCGCCGAGATGGCTCCCGGTGCCAGGGTCGTCAGATTGACCCCGAAATTGGCGAGGCCGAAATGATCCCCCAGCCTGCGCCGGGTGCGGTGCTTGACCAGGGAGGCAAAGGGCTCCGGATAGAGGGACTTGGCCTTGTTCTCCGGGATCTGTGTGGCCTGAATGGGCGTCTTGCCTGTCATGTCTTGACCCTCCTTGTGGATGATATCTCTCTATATAGCCCTCATCTCAGCGGCGAAACATGGGCAGGGGGTTGAACGGGTGTCTCACACACCATGCCATGCCCAGTAGCAACAAGCGCCGGTGAAACCCTGCATTGGGAAACGCGGCTTTCAATGCCGACAGCAAGGGGGCGGGCAACCCCGTGGGCACCATGCCAAGGGAGAAGTCGGCGATGTCGGCCCGGCGAAAAAGCTCCACCAGGGCAAATGGGGAATTCTGCCGGGAACGCAAAGCGTGATGCATCTCTATCATCTCGACGATCTCGCCGACCCACTCCCCCTTCCCCCGCGCCAGCAGATAGCGCTCGGCATCCGCCTCCGATGGGACAAGGTAATAAGGCGATTGCAACCACTACAGCAGGAAGAAGCCTTCGATCGTCATGCGAGCCTCACCATACAACTCCACACGACCGTCATCCCGTACCAGACAACGCAATGTGCCCTTGCGCGCCCCCCCTTGCTGGGCAATCAGCTCTTTCTTGCCTGTTCGTGCTGCCCAGAACGGCGCCAGGAAGGTATGCGCAGAGCCGGTCACCGGATCTTCGTTGACGCCAACCTGAGGGCCAAACCAGCGGGAGACAAAATCGAAGCGTTCATCGGCCGCCGTCACGATGACACCTCGGGTATCAAACTGCACCAGTGTATTGAAATCCGGGGCCAGCCTGTCGATGATCTGCCGGTCATCCACCAGCACGATCAGGTCATCAGACTGCCATACCCCGACGACCCCTTCTTCTATGCCAAGTGAAGCCAACAATCCTGCGGGTGGCGTTATCTGAGTCGCCGCCTTGGCCGGGAAGTCCATGCAGTATTCATGGCCTGAACGGGTCACGGTAAGAAGTCCGCTGCGGGTGTGAAAATGAATGCGCTCACCAGCATGGCCCAGCTTGTTAAAGAGCACCCAGGCCGCGGCCAGGGTCGCATGCCCGCACAAGTCGACTTCGACCCCCGGGGTAAACCAGCGCAAGTGATAGCCATCCTCTGCCGGGATAAAGAAAGCCGTCTCTGACAGATTGTTTTCAATGGCGATGGCCTGGAGCACTTCATCATCCAGCCACGTCTCGAGGGGACATACCCCGGCCGGATTGCCGCCAAAAGGCTGGGAGGTAAATGCATCCACTTGATAGAAGGGGATCTTTATCGAGCTACTACTCTTCATCACATTTCTCCAGGTAGTTGTAAATCGTGTATCGCGTCACCCCCAACATCCTGGCGACATGGTTGACACTGCCTTTTATCTTGAAAAACCCCATGCCATGAATGTCTGATACGACGCGCCTTCTGAAGTCAATCTTGTTCTCCGAGCCTGTCTGTCGATATCTCTGCAGCACATCATCCAACGTCTGGATGGATATATTGCTCGTCCTGCCATCCTGCCCTTCCTCCATGCAGGCCGGCAGGAAAAGATAATCCAGATCGCGCTTCAGTTGATTGACCGTTTCCATATCGACATTGATGCAAAATGCCACCAATGGAGTGCCCCCCTCGCCGTAATAGATTGTCGATGCGCTATTCAAGCGCTTCCCGGAAGCCGTCTTGGAGACATAACCACTGAATGTGCGGTGCCTGATATCGGATGAGGCCTCGAGCAGCCCCAAAAAACCCATGTCATCATCCGGACCGGATAACAGCGCATCCCCTTTCTTGCGGCCGCTTACATGCCCATTGACGATGGCGATGACGGACGCCTCGGGTCTGGTCAGATCATGCAATACCGCTTCGGTATTGGCGGGAATGGTGGTTCTAAGGGCGTCAAGGGATGCCATCAAGACAGTGATCAGACTGTCGTGTTTCATGTCCATGTGAATTCTCTCTCTATGAGGCTGTCGCCTGGACTTCAACTTCCACATCCAGCCCAAATGCCAGCGCGCTGCTGGTCACCGACCGAGCCGGGAAGCCATTTGAAAACCAAGTGCGATACTCGGCGTTGAATTCGGCAAAGTATTTCATGTCACTCAGCCACACTTGCACCCTGACGACCTGATCCAGGCTCGCGCCAGCCCGTGTCAGCGTCCCTTCTATTGACTGCATAATCCGCCGGGTTTGCTCCGCAACCGAGCCATACAGCGGCTCACCACTGGCCGTCATCGAAACCTGGCCAGAGAGGAAGAGAAAGCCGTTCGCCTTCACCGCATCGGCAAAGGGAAAAGGCTTGTCGGTAGCATATCGTTCAATGGTCATGGCGCTCGCACTCTCTCATAAGTGTCACTGCGCCTAAGATAGCATCAGGCGCCCCTTTTTTTAAACATTTTTATATAATTCAACATTTGATATTTAAATTTATTAAAAATCAAATGGTTGAAGTTAGACTTATCGTTTATCGAAGCAATATGCGAGGCAGGGTTAGGGCGAGACAGTCTTGAGATAAGGGGAAATGAACGTAGAGGGACAGGGGATATGGCTGAAGCATTACGAGAGTGAGCAGGGCTGGCGGGGCTGTAGAGCCGACCGTCACGGTGATGGGGGCCGATCAGGCCAGCCATTTGGCGGGCTTCATCAAACCCGCCCCTCATGGAACAGTCAGTACCATATGGATTTATGGCACTCCCCTTTTCAGGTCGCTGGCTAATTCACTACCTCGACCTTGACCTTGATAAGACCGGATCGGGTGTTGCCTATGGTGCTGAACGCGGCCCTGGAGAGATCGATGATGCGCCCTCTGGCGAAGTTGCCCCTGTCGTTGACCCGCACCACCACGCTCTTGCCGTTGGCGAGGTTGGTCACCCTCACCATGGAGCCGAAGGGCAACGTCATATGGGCGGCGGTGTTCGCGCCACTGTTGTATCGCTCGCCGCTCGCCGTCTTCTTGTTGTGATAGCGATCGGCGTAGTAGGAGGCAAGCCCCGTCTCGCTATAGCCGCGCCAGCTACCGCCGTGGCTCTCGTCATAGCGACTGCTGCAGGCGGCCAGCAGCACGGTGAGCGACAGCAGCAGCCCCTTTCGCAAAAATTGCCCCTTTACAACCATGTGCCTTTTCCTTGCTCCCCTGCGGGGTTTCGATGCCAATAAAGCGGCGCCGGCTGTAAGCAAACCGGCATGGTGCCGGCCTGCCAGGGCCGCGCCGCTACTTTGCCACAGTTTCCAAACAAAACGGGAGGCCAAGCCTCCCGTTTTCATACCTTATCCGTCAGCCTCTGTCAGGCGATGAGCTTGTCGTCGGCGAAGCCAAAGCCGCGCAGCCCCACCACATGCACATGCTCGTGCTTGCCCTGCACCTTGCGGATGAGCTTGTAGGTGGTGCCCTTCTCGGGGCTGATGTTCTCCGGCGCCGCGATGAGGAGCTGCATGTCCTGCCGCTCGCACAGCTCGAACAGGGTGGCGATGGATTTGCCATCAAGCCGCGCCGCTTCGTCCAGGAACAAGAGGCGGCAGGGAGCGATGTCCTTGCCGCGCAGACGGCGGGACTCCTCCTCCCAGCTGATCAGCACCATCAAGAGGATGGCCTGACCGGTGCCGATCGCCTCGCCGGTGGAGAGGGCGCCGCTCTCGGCACGCAGCCAGCCGTCGGCCCCGCGCTGCACCTCGATCTCCAGCTCCAGGTAGTTGCGATAATCCAGCAGCACGTCCCCCATCACTTGGTAGTTTCGCTCTCCCTGCTCCACCTGCGGGTTGAGGCGCTGGAAGAGCTTGGCCATGGCCTCGGAGAAGCTGAGCTCCTTGTCGGCGAAGAGATCGTTGTGCATGGCGCTCTGATCCGCGAGCGCGGTCAGGAGGCGAGTGTGAGCCTCGCGGATATTGACGTTGAGGCGCACCCCGCGCACCAGGCCGAAGGCGATGTTTTGCAGGCCCTGGTTGAGCACCCGGATGCGGTTCTGCTCCCGGCGGATGATGTTGGTGATCTTGGCCGCCACCTCGTGGGAGGAGAGGGACAGATGGTTCTCCCGCTGCTTGAGCTCGTCGGCGAGGCGCGCCAGCTCGATCTCCATCTCCTCGATGGCTTCCACCGGATCGTCCGAGCGGATGATGTCGTTGCGGATGCGATCTTTCAGGTAACGGTAGACCTGCACGTAGAAGGCGACCTTCTGCTCGGTGCTGCGGTTGCCTTCCGACAGACGCAGCGCATCGCGCAGGGCCTCGTCGTGGGCCACCGCCACCCGCAGGGCGCCGAGGGCCTTGTCCGACATGGAGCGCAGCTCGTCGCTGTCAAGATAAGCCAGCTCGCGCTTGTTCAGACGCTTCTCGACGTCGGTCTCCCGTGCCAGACGCACCACCCGCGACCAGCTCGCCTTGTGACCCACCAGGGATTTGCGGGCGCTGTAGTAATCCTTGCCTTCGAGCTTGAGACGACCGCCAAGGGATTCGATTTCGCGCTTGCACACCTGCAACTGGGCCTCGGCGCTGGTGCGGCGGGTCCGGGTGCGGATAAGCAGCTCTTCAATCTCTTTCTTGTGGGCACGGGCCTTCTCTTCCATGTCATCCGACAGGGTCAGCCCCATGGCCGCCAGCTCCTGCTCGAACTCCGCCAGGGTCTGCCCCTTGGCCGAGGCGCTGGAATCGAGCGCCGTGCGCAGTTGCAGCGCCTCGGTGTGGCGCTGGGTGATCTGCTTGTGCTGCTCACCGGCGGTGCGGGCGGCAAGCTCCGCCGCCTTGAGCTTCTCTTTGAGTCGCTCGCTCATCTCGGACGCCTTGCCCAGCAGGTCTTGTGCATCCTGATAGCCAAAGTGCGGCAAACGGGCCACCAGCTGATCGAGGGCGTAGCAGCGGCGTTTCTGCGCGGCCAGCAGGTCGCTCACCTCGTCAAAGGCCGCCTGCAGGGCAGCCAGATCCTGGGGATCCTGGCGCAGCACCTGCACCATGGTTTCCAGTTTTTCCAACGCCTTGCCGTGTTTGGCGATAAAGGCTTCGGCTGTTTTAAGCGCCTCCACGTCGGCGTGAGCCGCCTCGAGGCGGGCCACCAGGTCTGCCTCGGCAAACAGGTGGGCAAAGGGCAGCATCCCCTGCACCAGCTGGATATGGCGGGTCAGCTGGGCGGCGGCTGCTTTGGCATCACTCAGCTGCTTGTCGCACTCGGCGATGGTTTCTTGCAGCTTGCGCTGCTCGTGCTGCTTGGCCTGCACCTCGGCTTCGGGGTCCGGGCGGAAGGCGATATCCAGATGCTGACCGATAAAGTCGCGGAAGTGGCCGTAGAGACGGTGATACTTCTGCTGCTCGAAGGCGGCCTTGGCGTAGCCCTCGATGAGGTTTTCCCGCTCAAGATCGAGCTGCTCGATCCGTTTTTCCCGGGCGGCGCGGCCAAACAGCGGCAGCTCGGGATAGCGGGAGAAGCGCACCTGACGCTTGCTGGTGCGCACCAGCACGGCGTCCCCCAGCTCATCCGCTTCCACCAGATCCTCATCAAAGGAGTCGGGGTTGCCCTGGATGAGGTAGATATCTTCCGGGCAATCTTCCAGCTTTTTCAGCCGCTCGATGGCGCCTTCGAGGTCGAGCACCACCAGGGCGCTGCGAGCCGGGCCGTAGAGCGCGGAGTAGTAAGGGGCATCATCGATGGAGATGTCGTCATAGACGTCCGAGAGTAGCACGCCCCCCACCTGCTCGGCGATGCGGGCAAGACGGGGATCCGCCTCGCCGGCACCCAGCTGCAGGTTGCGAATTTGCATCTCCAGCGCCTGTTTCTGGCCCTGAATGCGGTTGCTCTCCTGCTCGAACTCCCGCTCCTTGTCGAGCACGCTCTGCATGCCGGAAGAGAGTTCTTCGGCGGTGGCCAAGGCCAAGCCACTCTGCTCGCGCAGTTGCTCGAGTTTTTCAAAGGATTTGAGCCAGCGCGGGGCCAGCTTGGTCAGTTCCGCGATATCGCGGCCCAGCTGGGTGCCCTGATGCTCGAGGCTGGCGCGGCGCTGATTGGCCTCTGCCTGCTGCTCGGAGAGCTCCTCCTGGCGGGTGCGCTGGGCTTCGAGGAAGATCTCCAGCTCGTCCTGGCTGGCAATGTGCTGACCAGACGCCTGGGCCAGCTCGTCTCGCAGCCGCAAGAGGGTCTTCTGGCTCTCGCTCTCTTTCTCGAGGCGAGCCAGGGCGGCGCGCAGACCCTGGCCCTGGGCAATGCGGGCCTTGTCCTCGATGTGGCGCTTGAGCAGCCCCTGCGCGGTGGGCCAGGCGGCCTCGCGCACTGTCTCGGGGGCGATGCTGAGCAGCAGCGCCAGCGCCGCTTCGTGTTCGGCCACCGCCGCCTTGGCCAGCGCCAACTGCTGCTCGGCCCCCAGCACCCGGCTGGTCAAGCTCTGCTCGGCTGCGCGGAACTGGTGCAGGGTGTCGCTCGCCTGCGCAGGCTCGAGCCCCGGCAGCTCGCACTGCTCGCGGGCAGCATCGAGGGCCTGCACCGCCTGACGGTACTGGATGGCGCGGGTCTGCTGGATATCGAGCGCCTGCTGGTAGTCGGCGAGCTGGGTCTTGAGGCTGTCTACCTCTGCCTGGGCCAGCTCCTTGCGCTCTTCCACCTCCAGCAACTGGCCGTGGATCTCTTCCACCACCGCCTGCTGCTGCTCCAGCTTGTCGTTGAGCTCCGCCAGATCGGCGCGATAGAGGGCAATCTTCTTTTGCAGCGCCACGGCCGCCATCACCTTGGCCAGGTGCTCGGCGGCGGACTCCAGCTCGTCGGTCAGGAGCTTCTCGCGGTTGGTGAGCTGATCCACCTCGTCCGCCAGATAGATGGCGCGCTGCTTCTCCTCGGCCAGCAGGCGGCGTTTGCCGGCGAGCTCAGAGCGTGCCTTGAGGGCCAGCTCGGAGAGGCGGCTCTTCTCGGCAGCGCCCCGCACATACTCCGCGGCCACATAGTGGGTGGTCTCGGTGATCAGGTTCTTGAAGAGATCCCGCTGACCCTGGGTCTCCTTGATGGCTTCCAGGGTGCGGCGGTTCTCGTAGATGGCCGCCTCCATGTCCTGGAACGCCTTGCGCACGCCGGAGTTCTCCGGCAGCAGGTATTCACGCAAGGAGCGGCTGATGGAAGACGAAATACCGCCGTAGAGGGAGGCTTCGATCAGGCGATAGAACTTGCCGCGATCCTTTTGATCCCGCAGCTTCTTCGGGGTGATGCCGAACTCGAACATGAAGTTGTGATAATCGGTCACCGTATTGAACTTGGCGACCTTGATGGCGCCAAGCTCCGCTGCCGCCCCCTTCAGATCGGCGAAGGCACGTACCCGGCCCTTGCCGTCGTCGAGCTTCTCCAGCAGCAGATCCGTGGGCGCCAGGTGCTCGGGCACATCCACCAGGGCGAACGGGGTAATGTTGACCTTGTTGTCACGGTTGGCCACTTGTTCGAGGTGGACGCCAACCCAGATCCGCTGCTCGCGGCTGTTCATCACTTCCAGCAACGAATAGCAGTGGCCGCGCTGCAGCTTGCCGTAGAGCCCCTTGTCGCGGGACGCGCTGGAGGAGCCCGCCTCCGTGGTGTTACGGAAGTGAAGCAGTGACTGGTCGGGAATGAGGGCCGCGATAAAGGCCGCCATGGTGGTGGACTTGCCCGCGCCGTTGCCGCCGGACAGGGTCGTGACCAGCTGGTCGAGATCGAAGGTGCGGGCGAAGAAGCCGTTCCAGTTGACCATGGTCAGGGATTTGAATTTGCCTCTCACGCCACACTCTCCATCAAACCGGCAGACACCATCAGTGCCGGCACATTAACGTTGCAGATCATCTTCCACCTCCAGCTCCAGCTGCTCTTCGTCCAGATCCTCTTCGATATCCTCGAACAGGGAATCGCTGCTCGGCATCTCGTCGTCGTGGAAAATGGCCTCCCCTTCCTGGATCATCCGCAGTTGCACCGCGCGAGGATCCTCGTCGGAGCGCACATCGGCGGCGAAGCGGAACACGGATTCGTTGACCCGGAATTTGTCGCTGTTGCCAAGGGGGGTGATCATCCCGAGGCGCTTGAGGCGACGCATGGAGGTGCGGATCTTCTCGAGGAGCTTCTTCTTGTCCAGATCCGTGCCGCCGGAGCGGCTGTTGACCATGCGCAGCAGTTGCTTCTCGTCCGCCAGACTCAGCACCTCTTCTTGCAGCTCGCCCATGGCGAACACCCCTTCAGAGGCGAGCCTGTCCGGGCTCAGGAACAGGTAGCAGAGCACCTTGCCCACCAGCATATCGAGCTCAGATAACACTGTTGTACCTATGTCGGCGCTCGGGCGCGGACGCAGGTAGAAGAAGCCTTCCGGCGCCTTGATGAGTTCCACCTGATAGCGACCGTAGAAGATCTCCAGCTCCTGGTGGTACTCCACCAGGGCCGAGTGCTGCTCGAATTCGTCGGCACTGATGTGGCGACCGGAGCGCAGGGCGGTGTCGATGCGCGGAAACAAGGGGTTGGCGATGGCCTCTGCGAGACGCAGGGGCAAGGGGAATTCAGTATTGATCGATGACATAGGCCTGAACCTTGGATCCAGCTTGGTTGATGGGTTTCCATGCGGGTTGGCGGTGGTGTTCGCGCTCACCGCTGGCATGGCCGAGACGCACGGCCTGATCGATCAGGAGGCGCGCCACGTCGAAGTGGGCATGGGCCGGGTAGTCCAGCAGGTATTCCCGCAGCACGTCGGCAAGATCCAGCCGATCTCCCTGCTCCGGGTAGCGGGCCAGGTAGCGCTCGATGCGCTCCGCCAGCTCCTGGTTGATGTCCACCATCTCCACGTACTCCATCTCGAGGGGCACCTCGCCGGTCACCTCCTCGTCGTGGATGGCGATGGTTTCATCCCGCAGCTCCAGCAAACGGGGCTCTTCGGCCACCCGCAACAACCAGCTGTGCTGCTCGAAGTTGCGGATGGATTCCCGCAGCCGCTGGCTGAAGGCGCGGTTCTTGTCCATGTCGATGGCGTTGCGGATGAACTTGTGGACGTGCCTGTCATAACGGGACCAGAGCTCGATGCACTGCTGGCCCCAGGCGGTGATGACGTCCAGACGCCCCTGCAGGGCGTGGGTCAGCTCCTCGACGTGGAACAGATCCTCACGCCCCTGGGCCGCTTCCTGAATGTTGAGCAGCCCCGCCTGCAGGCGGTGGCCGGCGGCGTCCAGGGTGTCCTGCAACTCGCGCAGGGTCTGGCCGGTCTCGTGCAGGAGCTTCTCGCAGCTGTGGATGGCATCGACCCAGTTCTGGGTCAGCAGGGCCGCGATCTCGCTCTTGACCTGGTTTTGCTGCTCGTCCATGGCGCGCTGGGTGAGATCGATGCGCCCGAGCGTCTCTTCCAGGGAGAAGGAGAGGCGCGGCAGCACCTCGGCGTCCCACTGCTCCCGGGTGTTGGTCTCGAGCGCCGCCTTGCGGGCGGTGTCGAGCTCGGCCGCCAGGTGCTCGAGCAGGATGGAGAGCTTGATGGAGTCCACCTGGCGCTGATCCATGAAGAAATCGACGATGCTCATGCCAAGGCGCGACAGGCGGTAGAGGCTCTCCCCCGCCACCATGTCGGCGGTGAAACGCGACAGCAGTTGCTGACGAATGAGATCGTTGATGGCGTTGTTGGCGCGACCGGTGAGGGTCTCGTCCATCTGGCCGAAGGCACTGCTGACATAGCCAAAGGCATCGTGCAGCGCGGCCTCCGAGAGATCAGACTCGTCCTCGGAGAGCGTCTTGATCGCTATCAGAAAGGCCAGCCTGTCGGTGGGGAGGTTCAGCGCCAACCCCTCCTGTCTGACCCATCCCACCGTCTCTGGCAGGGTACGGGATGTACTCATCATGACGTTATCATCTCGTTGTTATAGTCGGCAGGTCTTTGCCTGCCGTGGTGATATAGGCCGGGGTCGGTGGCGCCCCGGCGGCTGGATCCCGCATCGTATTCACGCCGGTGGGGCTCAACCGGCCGGTTTCTGGGCCATCACATGGATGTAGCGCCCCAGGGAAACAAAGGGCTCCTGGCGGCAATATTGCTGCTCCATGGCCAGCAGGTCCTCGAACTTCTCGACCTGATCCTGCTTGTGGCGCATGTAGTCGTGGATGACACGCACCCCGGTCTTGCCGATGATCCGCAATCCCCCCCGGCCTATCCAGTCATAGACCTGCTCCGGCAACTGGGGATTGGTGGGTGTCAGGGCTGTCTGGCGTTTCTTGCGAAGGCCCAGGCGCACATAGTCAAAATTGCCCACCACCAGGCTCTGGAACAGGAGGCCGTGACGATTGTAAAAAAGCAGCGACAGTATGCCCCCTGCCTTGACGAAAGGGAACAGACCCAGCAAGGTCTGGCGCGGCTCGGCGAGCCACTCCAGTACCGCGTGACAGAGCACCAGATCGAAGGTGCCGGTCACCTGGTGCTTGAGATCCTGAATGGGGCAATGGATGAGACGAATTCTGTCTTCCAAGCCCTTCTGGGCGATCTGCTCCCGGGCCAGATCCAGCATTTCTGCCGACAAATCGCACAGCTCCACCTGATGGCCCATGGCCGCCAGTTTCTGGGCGAAGTAGCCAAAGCCGCCGCCGGCATCCAGGATGCGCAGCGGCCGGTTGCCCAGGCGCGCCAGGCAGGCTTCGATGTCACTCCAGACAATGGTGGTGCGAATGCGCCCCTTGGTGGAGTCGTAAATGTTGCGAGCGAACTTGTCCGCGCGCCCGTCAAAACTCTGATCTTGCTTCAAGACACACTCATCTTCGACCGCCCCGCCATGAGGGCCGCAGGAGGAACCACACAGGATTGGGCCACAGGAAAAAAGAGGGGTATTCTGTCACATCCCGAATTTGCTGAAAACTCAAGGACGTGTCTGTCGTGTTCGAGCTCAACTTCTTTGTCATCAAGAAATGGCTGGGCCATCTGTTGATGCCGCTCCCCTTCTCTCTCTCCTTGTTGGTGCTGGCGCTCGTGCTGCTCTGGTTCACCCGCTTTCAAAAAAGCGGCAGGCTGCTGGCGACCCTCTCCTTGGTGATCATCGCCCTGATGGGGACGCGGCCGGTGAGCTACGAGCTGGCCCGCAGCCTGGAGCAGACCTATCCCCCCTTCGAGGTGAGCCAGCATCCTGACATCCAGGCCATCGTCGTGCTGGGCAACGGTCATGTGAGCGATCCGGCCATCCCAGAGCGCGCCTGGCAAAACAACATCTCCCTGGCGCGCACCCTGGAAGGGGTTCGCCTGGCTCAGGCCTATCCAGAGGCCGAGCTGGTTTTCTCCGGCGCAGTGGCCGGGGATCCCCTGTCGAACGCCGAGGTCAACGCCCGCATGGCGGCCAGCCTTGGCATCCCGCGTGCGCGCATGACGTTGTTTGAAAACAACAAAGACACCCATGACGAGGCGGTCAGCATCGCCGCCCACCTCAACGGCAAGCGGGTGGCGCTGGTGAGTTCGGCCACCCACCTGCCCCGGGCCATGGCTCTCTATCGCAGTCAGGGACTCGATGCGGTGCCGGCTCCCACCGATTACACCGCCAAGCAGAGTCAGGAGCTGCAACCCCTCTACAGCTACCTCCCCAAGGGGCGTTATCTGATGTATTCCGAGGCTGCCATTCACGAGTGGATTGGGGTATGGTGGGCCCGTTTGCGTGGGCAGGTCACCGAGTGAGCAATCGCGCCTTGCATTCCTGATTTGGATCAGGAAAGCGAAAAAAAATTACGTCATTTGCCGCCGGGTCAGCTATCTTGGGCTCGGTTCAATTCATATAATGTTGCGCAATCAAATGCCTAGGAGATATAGAAGATGAGACAGCACCTGGTAATGGGTAACTGGAAACTGAACGGCACCAAGGCTTCTGTAGAAGCCCTGATCAAAGGACTGACCCCGGCCGCTGCCGCTCATCCTTCCGTGCAAGTGGCCGTCTGCCCGCCGGTTATCTTTTTGGGTCTGGTTGAACAGCTGACCGCTGGCAGCAAGATCGCCTACGGTGCCCAGAACGCCGACGTTCACGAGTCCGGCGCCTTCACCGGCGAAAACGCCCCCTCCATGCTCAAAGCCTTCGGCTGCACCTACTCCCTGGTCGGCCACAGCGAGCGTCGTACCCTGCACGCAGAGACCGACGACGTGGTGGCTGCCAAGTACGAAGCCATCCAGAAGGGCGGCCTGATCCCCGTGCTGTGCATCGGTGAAACCCTGGCCCAGTTCGAAGCCGGTACCACCAACCAGGTGGTCGAGACCCAGCTCAAGGCCGTGATCGATCGCTGCGGCATCACCTCCTTCGAGAACGCCGTCATCGCTTACGAGCCGGTATGGGCCATCGGCACCGGCAAGACCGCCACCCCGGAGATCGCACAATCCGTGCATGCTCATATCCGTCAATACCTGGCCGGTTTTGATGCAGCCGTGGCTGCCAAGGTACAGATCCTGTACGGCGGCTCCGTGACTGGCGCCACCGCTGCCGACCTGTTCGGCCAGCCGGACATCGACGGTGGCCTGGTGGGTGGCGCGTCCCTGAAAGTGGACGACTTCTCCCAGATCATCGCTGGCGCCGCCAAGTAAGCGCCAAGCAAAGAGGGGCCCCGCCCCTCTTTGCATATCGCTTTCCTATGGACCCTCTCGCCATAGGAAAGCCGATATAGTAAAAGCGGCCAGCCGTATTTTTCAGAATCTTGATTTTCGACAACTCAGATCCAGAGGCACTCATGACCAAACAAATCAAACGTATTGGTGTTTTGACCAGTGGTGGTGACGCACCGGGTATGAACGCAGCCATCCGCGCCGTGGTGCGCGCCGGTCTGCATCATGGCCTGGAAGTTTACGGCATCTATGATGGCTACCTCGGTCTGCACCAGGACCGTATCGTCAAGCTCGAGCATCACAGCGTCTCCGACGTCGTGAACCGTGGCGGTACCTTCCTGGGCTCCGCCCGTTTCCCCGCCTTCAAGGATCCGAAAGTCCGTGCCGAAGCGGTCGAAAACCTGAAGAAACACGGCATCGACGCCCTGGTGGTCATCGGCGGTGACGGCTCCTACATGGGTGCCAAGAAGCTGACCGAAGAGGGCTTCCCCTGCATCGGCCTGCCGGGCACCATCGACAACGACATCGCCGGTACCGACTTCACCATCGGCTTTGACACCGCCCTGAACGTGGTCGTGGACGCCATCGACCGCCTGCGCGATACCTGCAGCTCCCACCACCGCATCTCCGTGGTCGAGATCATGGGCCGCCACTGCGGCGATCTGGCCATGTCTGCCGCCGTTGCCGGTGGTGCCGAGTACGTGATCGTGCCGGAAGTGGCCTTCGACAAGGAGAAGCTGCTGCAACAGATCAAGGAAGGGGAAGCCAAGGGCAAGAAGCACGCCATCATTACCATCTGCGAGCACGTCACCGACGTCAACGCCCTGGCAAAAGACATCGAGGCCATGACCGGCCGCGAAACCCGCGCCACCATCCTGGGTCACATCCAGCGTGGCGGTTCTCCCACTGCCCGTGACCGTATCATGTCCAGCCGCATGGGTGCCTTCGCCGTCGAGCAACTGCTGGCGGGCCAGGGTGGCCGCTGCGTCGGCATTCAGGGCAACGAGATGGTGCACCACGACATCATCGACTGCATCGAGAACCTGAAGCGCCCGTTCAACCAGGAGCTGTACGATCTCTCCACCACCCTGTTCTAAGGGCTGTGGTCTGACAAAAAACCCTCCTCTGGAGGGTTTTTTTATGCGGGCTCCTCACCCCCTCCTCCCTCTGCGGGGGGCCCGACTATCCACTGGCCACTGTCGCCATCTCTTACCCCTTGCCCGGCGGCCCTGAGCCTCTGACCCCACGACCTTCTCCTTTACTTCTTTCCCCCGCTTTTCTGCTTGCTCACCTTGTTCGCGACGGGTCTGGATAAAGGCCTTAGTGCCTTGGTGCCTTGGTGCCGCAGAGCCACGGCCCTGCGCCAGGCCTCCCCTGCCCTTCATCCCATCACACTGGCGCCATATAGCAAACCGGGTGGGCCGACGATATCGCCCGCTTCCCCTGTGCGCGGGCCCAATGGCTCGCCCCCCCAATAAAACAGCGAAAAACGGGGCTTCCGGCCACCCAAGGTCCCATGAAGATCGCCTCCCCATTTTCTCGCCTTCCCCCTTGCCTTCCATGCTCCTTTGGCGGCCATTTTGTCGTTTTTTCGTACTCTTTTTGCTCCCAGCCTGTTTAGGATGAGCAGAAAATTGAGCCTTCATCGGATAACCCTGGCTGGCAACAGCCTTGCAGACTGGGGTTAGGACACACGTCGTGAGAAAACATGACATGGGATGACAAAACCTGGCTGACAGCCACCAACCTCCCTATGGCGACATCAATCGGCGCATCCCTCAGGCCATTTTGCTGAGTAAAAATGGAGATCACCACAAATGCGCCAATCGGAACTTCCAAGGGGAGAGCCGCAAAATCAACATAACTCCATGTATTTAAATACTTTATATGTATCACTTTTCACTTGCATCACCATGAAACCCTTTCAAGAACAAAAAACGCCCTTAAACTTAGGAAAATGCAGCCATATTTCACCGATAAACCATTTTTGCCTCATAATTACATTTTTCGTTGTTTTATCGTTCTGTTGTGGTATCTTGGTTCCATCATGAGCCAACCAAGGGAGATAAAATCATGAAAGAGTTCGTAGTTACCGCCGTTTTCACCGTGTTTTTCACTCTGGTTGCCGTCTCCATGCCGTCGCTGGCACAGCTCTAAGTCGGTCAATCAGCCATCTGCCACCTCTGCATCAGAGGGGTGGTTCAAAAAACAGACTGCAACGTGGATTTTTGACGCGCTCTGGCAAAGGATGATGCCAAGCCATCATTGAGTGCGATCTGCGCACACAAAACGACCTCGTCGACATCCATGCCATCTTTCAAGGGGAACCCGGGCTCCCCTTGTCGCATCTCCCCCTGCGGGATTTACTCTTGCCCCCCTGCCCGTCACAATGGCCGCTGGATTTGCCACGCAGGAACCACCATGACTCAGGATGCCTTGCGCCACTGGCGCCGCGACCTTCATCGTCACCCCGAAGCCGCCTGGTGTGAATTTCGCACCACCACCCTCATCGCCCAACACCTCAGTGAACTCGGTTTCTCCATCATGCTGGGGGATCAACTGCTCGCCAGCACCCTCATCATGGGACGGGAAATAGACGTCGAGGCCCAGAAGGCCCGTGCCCTGCACCAGGGGGCGCATCCGGAGTGGCTGACGCGGATCGACGCACTCACCGGCGTGATGGGACTCTGGGAGAGCGGGCGCCCCGGCCCCACCCTGGCGTTTCGCTTCGATATCGATGCGGTGGAGGTCGAAGAGAGCCAGGAGGCGTCACACCTGCCCGGCCAGGGAGGCTGGCACTCCGCCAACCCGGGCTGGATGCACGCCTGTGCCCACGATGGTCACACCGCCATCGGGCTGGTGCTGGCCGAGCGGATCGCGGCCCTCGCCGATCGCCTCACTGGCCGCATCAAGCTCTTCTTCCAGCCGGCTGAAGAGGGCTGCCGAGGCGGCAAGGCGCTGGCGGCAGGGGGGCAGCTCGACGATGTGGACGCCCTGCTGGCACTGCACATCGGCATTCACGCGAGCAGCGGTGAGCTGGTGGTCAACCCCACCGAGTTTCTCTGTTCAACCAAATTCGACGTGGAGTTCATGGGGCAAGCCGCCCATGCGGGGCTCGAGCCCAACGCGGGCCACAATGCCCTGGCGGCGGCCTGCATGGCTACCACCGCCATGCTCGGCATTCCCCGCCATCGGGACGGCATGACCCGCATCAACGTGGGGCAGCTCAACGGCGGCAGTGGACGCAACGTCATCCCGGGCCATGCCCGCCTGATGGGGGAGACCCGTGGCGCGACGCCGGCCCTCAACGACTACATGTTCAATCAGGTGCAGCAGATTGTGGAGGGGGCGGCCCTGATGCAGGGCGCGACCTACCACATCCGCAAACAGGGGGAAGCGATCGGCATCGAGAACAGCCCAGCCCTCATCGAGGAAATCGTGCCTCTCGCACAGGGGATCTCCCTTGATACCATCCACACCCGCCGCTTCGGGGCCAGCGAGGATGCCGGTTTCCTCATCGAGCGGGTACAGCAGCACGGCGGCGAAGCCGCCTATCTCATCCTGGGAGCCAACCTCGCGGCCCCCCACCATCATCCGGAGTTCGACTTCGACGAAGCCGTGCTGGCCCCCGGAGTGGTCTTGCTGGAGGCCTGGCTGCTCGCCCGCCTCGGCCGCTAGCAGACGCCGGATGCAAACAAGGCAGCCCATGGGCTGCCTTGTTTTTTTACACCCTTGCGGGCATAGGGGACCTACTCTCCCAGCACGATCGCGCAGAGATGGGCGAAGTGGTGGATCTCGTGGGTCGCCTCGCACGGACCTGTCTCCCGCCCCGGGTTGTACCAGCAGGTGGCAAGCCCCTGGGCGGCGGCACCGGCGATGTCGGTCTTGGGATTGTCCCCCACCATCAACACCCGCGCCGGGCTCGGCTGACCCATCTGCGCCAGGGCATGCAGGAAGATGGCCGCCGCCGGCTTGGTCACCTGCACCTCGTCAGAGATAACGAGAGGCTCAAACCAGCTGTTCCAGCCCAGTTTGTCGAGGCGCCCGCGCTGGGGCAGGCTGAAGCCGTTGGTGATGATCCCCATTCTGACCTTGTTCTTCAGGGCCTGGAGGGTCTCCTCCACCCCCTCCAGGGGCACGCTCAGGGCGATGATCTGCTGCAGGAAGGTCTCGTTCATCGCCATGGGCGCCACGTTGACCTGCTCGGCAAAGAGCGAAAAACGGGTCTGCTGCAGGTGGGTGGCGTCAATCTCCCCTGAGTTGTACTGCTGCCAGAGCCGCTGGTTGAGGGCATGGTACTCCGCCATCTTGGGGGGAGTCGGCGCCACACCGTAGATTTGCAGGGTCCGCTCCAGCGCCCTGGCGACCGGAAAATCGAGCAGGGTTTCGTCCAGATCGAACAGCACCCAGTCATAGCTTGCTTGTTTCACGCTTGTCCTTATTGATTGTGCTTGGCCACGTTGTCATGCGTCGGGCGCACCCATCCCCAGAGGGCTGTCGAGCAGGGTCAGGGTCAGCCTGACACCAAAGCCGGTTACCTCGCTGCCCACCACGCCATTGCCCCCCTTGTTGCGAAAACCACTCAGGTCGAGGTGCAACCAGGGAAGCTCGGCGGGCACGAAGCGCGTGAGAAAACGGGCGGCATCGATGTGATCCGGGGAGGCGCCCGGCGCGCACTGTAACAGATCGGCCCACTCGCTATCGAGGTTGTCATCGTAATCCTCGTCCAGGGGGAAGGGCCAGACTCGTTCCCCGCTCTGCTGGCCCAGCGCTATCAGAGTGGTGAGCCACTCGGGGCGGTTGGTGAAGGCGCCGCTGTAACGGCTGCCGAGCGCCCGTTTGCAGGCGCCAGTCAGGGTGGCGTAGTCGATCAGCAAGTCGGGGTTGTCCCCGGCCGCCAGGGTCAGGGCATCCGCCAGCACCATGCGCCCCTCGGCGTCGGTGTCCACCACTTCGATGGTGGTGCCGTTCAGCGCGGTCACCACCTCACCGGGCCGGAAGGCCTGCGGGCCGATGTGGTTCTCGGCGATGGCGAGCCAGCAGTGCACCTCAACGGGGAGTTTCGCCCGGCTGATGGCCAGCAGTGTGCCAAGGGCCACCGCGCTGCCCCCCATGTCCAGGTGCATGCCATACATGCTGCCACCGACTTTCAGGTTGTAGCCACCGGAGTCGTGGCAGATCCCCTTGCCCACCAGCGCGACGCGGCGCACCGGGTTGGCCGGACAGTAACTGAGCCTGACGATGGCGGCCTGACCGTCCGCCGAACCACGGGCCACCGCCAGGAAGGCGCCAGCCCCCTTCTGTGCCAGGGTCGCCTCGTCAAACTCCTGCCACTGCCACCCCTCCTGCTGCGCCAGCTCCCGGGCATAGGCCCGGTAATGACGGGCATTGAGCTCGGACGCTGGCAGCACTGCCAGGTGGCGAGCCAGACCGTTGCCTTCGGTTTCTGCGCTCAGGCGGGCCATGTCCAGCTCGCAAGGGGGGGAAAGTTGCAACTGCTGATAACCCGGTCTTGTCGCCTCACTCCGTTTCTGGGTCGGCAGGGTCACATCGGCGGCGAGCAGGCAGGCGAGCACCACCCTTGCCAGTTGCGCGCGATGCTCATCGTCAAAGCCCTCCAGATGGAGCGCCAGGTGCGTCGCCTTGAGGCCCGCCAGCGAGCCCACCCAGCTGCGCACCTGCTTGTAGAGCCGATGATCCAGGACCGGGCGGGCATCCATGAAGATCACCCGTTGCAGCCCCTGACTGTCGTCGAGGGAATAGGGGGCCTTCTGACCCAGGGCTATCTGGGTTGCCACGGCGGCAAAGGGAGGCGTCGCCAGCAGGGCATCGCGCGCTGAGTCGGCAATGAGCAAGAGTTTGACGGCAGCCGGCCCTGCCATTACTTCGGCGAGGGAGGTGCTCTGCATCGTGATTTGGGGAGAAGAATAGCTAAAAGGGGTCATCACAGGGTGCGGCCTCATCCATGAACAGAAAGCAGGATGATACCGAACAAATGGCGAGAGGGATCGGAAAAACACACATTATTGTGTGCAAGCAACAGATGCTGGAGGGGATCAGAGAGGTAATGCAGAAGAAAATTAGTCAGAAGTTGGTTGCGGGGGCCGGATTTGAACCGACGACCTTCGGGTTATGAGCCCGACGAGCTACCGAGCTGCTCCACCCCGCGTCCGAATTGTATTGCCACCACAAAAAGCAGAGCAGTTGCTTCTTGCTGTCTTCGTCTCTACCGCAGCGCTATGCGCTTGCCATGGACACAAATAGTTGGTTGCGGGGGCCGGATTTGAACCGACGACCTTCGGGTTATGAGCCCGACGAGCTACCGAGCTGCTCCACCCCGCGTCCGAATTGCATTGCCACCACAAAAAGCAGAGCAGTTGCTTCTTGCTGTCTTCGTCTCCACCGCAGGCGCTAGCGCTTGCCATGAACACAAATGGTTGGTTGCGGGGGCCGGATTTGAACCGACGACCTTCGGGTTATGAGCCCGACGAGCTACCGAGCTGCTCCACCCCGCGTCCGAATTGTATTGCCACCACAAAAAGCAGAGCCGTTGCTTCTTGCTGTCTTCGTCTCCACCGCAGGCGCTAGCGCTTGCCATGAACACAAATGGTTGGTTGCGGGGGCCGGATTTGAACCGACGACCTTCGGGTTATGAGCCCGACGAGCTACCGAGCTGCTCCACCCCGCGTCCGAATTGTATTGCCACCACAAAAAGCAGAGCAGTTGCTTCTTGCTGTCTTCGTCTCCACCGCTGCGCTATGCGCTTGCCATGGACACAAATGGTTGGTTGCGGGGGCCGGATTTGAACCGACGACCTTCGGGTTATGAGCCCGACGAGCTACCGAGCTGCTCCACCCCGCGTCCGAATTGTATTGCCACCACAAAAAGCAGAGCAGTTGCTTCTTGCTGTCTTCGTCTCCACCGCTGCGCTATGCGCTTGCCATGGACACAAATGGTTGGTTGCGGGGGCCGGATTTGAACCGACGACCTTCGGGTTATGAGCCCGACGAGCTACCGAGCTGCTCCACCCCGCGTCCGAGGTCGCCCATAATAGGCGCCAACGCTGAGATTGCAAGTAAATATCCTAAAAAAAGTTTATTCGGGGATTAAACCGTCACATACTGCGCTCTTTTGCAACAAATCGCAGTTTTTTCAGGCAGCTAGCGATCTCTCGCCCCTCAGGCCCCTCCCCGCGCTCCCCCCGACTTGCCCCTCTTTGCCATAAAAAAAGCCCGCACAACAAGGTGCGGGCGGGAGGATGCGCCGGGATCAGGCCAGCTGGTGCAACACGCTGGTCGCCGCAGTCTGGGCGATGATGAGGCCGCACAGGGTCACGGAGACCACCACGGGGGCCGTCTCCTGCTGACGGTAGATGGGGCTGAACCAGAGCAGCAGGGCTGCGACCAGCAGGCCGGCCTGGGTCACTACCCCGGGGATCAGCGGGTCGAGCCCTGCGCTGCTCCCCTGCCAACCCACCAGCACCGCCAGCCAGATAAGACTCAGGATGGCGGAGACCAGCCCCGCCAGGGGCAGCAGCAGATTGAAGGCTTGCAGGCGGTGGCGGGCACGCAGCAGCATCAGGTGGGCAAAGGCCGACCCCAGCAGCACCATCTGCAGCAGGCCGCCGAGCCAGCCCTGGATCTGCATCAGACCCAGCCCGTAGAGGGCGAGCGGCATGGCGGGCAACCACAGCAGGGTGGCGGGGATGGCGCGCTTGCCCTCCAGGCGAGACTGGACCAGGGAGAGCACGATACCGAGCACCAGGGCGGCCCCCCCACTCCAGATGAGCCAGCCCGCAACCTTGGCCTCCACCGCCAGCATCAGAGAGAGCCCGGTGATCACCCAGACCGAGAAGAGCTGGGTCGTGATCCGCGAGCGCTGGCCCGGGCAGAGATCCCCGCGCCACAGGACGAGCCCCACGGCGATCAGGGCCCCCAGGGCCATCAGACCGGTCAGGGGAAAGAGCCAAAAAGGAAGTTGGACGAACATAGGGTCTCCGGCAGCAGTCCGGGTGCGGGTGCACCCATCACAGGGTAAGGAAGGACAAGAGGCAGGGAGTATATCCAAACTCCCCCCGTCTTCCCAACGTCGCCGGTCAGCTTTGTCCCCGGGCAAGGGCGACCACCCGGGCAAACATCTGCTTGAGCACAGGGGGAATGTGCTCGCTGCCGAGACGCTCCGCCTCCTCCACCACCGCCAGGGCCATGCCTGGCTTGCTGCGATGGTGGATCGCCTTGGCGATGATGCGCCCGGCGTTGAGGGTGGAGCGCCCCCCGACCCCCGCCTCACGCCGGAACACCCCCTCGAACCCGTTCTGGTAGAGGTAGTGCTCTATGTCTGCCGCCGGCAACTGGGTCAGCCGATCCCGCTCGCGCTCCCCCTTGAGCAGGGAGCGAGCGGAACTCGCATACTTGGCACCCGCCTCGTCACCGTCGGTGAGCAGGTGCCACTCTATGCCAAAGTCCCGGGCCACCTTGATGAGAGGAGCCTGGCCGCACTGGGCGAACTCGATGATGCGCACCCCCTCCGCCCGCAGGCTGTAGCCGCAGATCTGGGCCAGCTCCGAGAGCAGCCAGATCTCGGTCTCCCCTTCCACCAGCAACCAGCAGCGGGCAAACATCGACATGGGCCTGTTGATGCGCACATGGAAGGCAATCTTGCGCAGATCGTCGCTGCTGTAGCGCTCCCCTCCCAACTGATGGCAGAGGATGTCCTGCTGGCGGCGCACCAGACGGCGCACCTGATTGAGGGGCAAGGAGGAGAGCAGGTCCCCCGAGTTGGTGGTGAGCAGCTTCTGGCCGGGCAACTGCTCCAGCAGACCCCAGGCCAGGGCCAGCATGGTGGGATGCAGGCGACTCTCGGGGTCTTCCAGCATCAGTATGGGTCTGGCCCCCTCCTCCAGCTCCCGGTTGCCCCGGGCGTGGAGCAGCATGGCCGCCATGCCCGCCATGGCCAGTTGCAGCGCCCGGTTGTCCGCATTGCGCAGCAGCACCTGCAGGTTGCCGGGATTGCGCAGGGTCATGGGGCGATTGACGATATCCCGCTGGCTGCGAGGCTTGTGCTTGATGGGCGCCAGGGCGCTGAAGTAGTGCTCCATCAACTGCTGCACCGCCTGCAGCGCCTCCTTGAGTTCTGGCTCGCCGATGCGCTGGGGCTCATCGGTGAGCTTGCCGGCCAGCTCGTCCAGCCGCTGCTCGCACAGATCCCCCCAGGGCAGCCGCTCGATACCATCCCTGGCGGTACGGGCATCCCGCAGCCTGAACACCGGATTCATGGTGATGAGCAGACGCACCAGCGCCTCGTTGTTGTCGATGGTCAGGCTCTTGCCGATGCCGTCGAGAAAGTCGTGGGTGGTGAGCACGCTGCCATCGTCCTGCAACTCGGCACTGGCACGATAATGCACCCGGTGGAACTTGTCCTTGTGCGGGATCCAGGCCGCCCCGAGGCGGGCCAGACGGCGGGAGTGCTGGCACATCTGGGGACGATACTCGCTGAAGGTGAGCACCAGTTGCAGCGTGCGCGAGGGTTCGAGCTCGGGATCTTCCGGCCGATGAAAATCATCCTGACCAAATTGATAGGGCTCGGCATCCCCCAGCAGGCACCAGAGGGCCCGCAGCAGGCTGGATTTGCCCCAGGCGTTTTCGCCGATGAGCACAGTGGTGTTGTCCAGCCCGAGGGAGAGGCGATTTATTCCGCGAAAACCTTTGACTTCAATGCGTTCCAGAAACATGCGGCCATATCCAGTCCATCCTGATGGCGCAATAGTGGCAAAGTTGCCGGAAAAATCCTATCGGGTTACGGCGTTTTCAGCGGGAACTGTGAGGAACGAGCGGTTCGGGCGGCGTCGGCTGGGTGGCGCGATAGAGGGGGGCATTCCAGTGGTTGAACCAGAGATGGCGAGTACGGGTCTGACGTTTGCGATGATTCAATGGGCATTCCTTTCAATGGACAAGAGACAGAGGGTACACCTCTTTTGCCCAGAGTCTCAGGGTTATCTGTGACAGGAGAATGACAACTGGGCTCGCCACTGGCCCGGGCTCAGGCCGAACGCCTCCCGAAAACGGTTACCAAAATGGGCCTGGGAGGAGAAGCCGCACTGGGCGGCGATGCTGGCCAGAGGCTCGCTTCCCGCCAGCAACTGCTTGGCCCGCTTGAGCCGCAGCCCGAGCAGGTAGCGGTGGGGCGGACAGCCCAGGCTCTGCCCGAACATCCGGGCGAAGTGGTATTCGCTCAGACCCGCCTCCCGGGCGAGCTCTCCCAGGGTGATCGGCTCGGCCAGGTGAGCCTGCAGATACTCCTGCACCCGGCGCACCACGGCGGGTGCCAGACCGCCGCGCACCTCCGGCAGCGCCGGGGCCTCGCGAGTGTGATGGCGATAGGCGTGCAGCATCAGCATCCAGGCACCGTGGGAGAGCGCCATGCGATCGATGCCGTGCTGCCAGTCCAGCTTCATCAATTGCCCCTGCACCAGGGCCGCCGCCTGGGGATCGTCGATGAAGGTCTTGTCTTCCAGTTGCAGATGACGCCCCTCCTTGTCGCACGCTTGCTCGGCGATACGGGTGAAGTGGGCGGGGGTGAAGTAGAGGTGGAAGAAGCGAAACTCCTCGCGCACCAGCCACTCGGACCTGTGGTGATCCGGCATGATGCACACCTTGCCGGCACCGCCATGGCCACCGGGGCCGTCCAGCCGCTCGGTCTGCTCGCCCCCCTGCAGGTAGACGCTGATGGTGTGGTTGCCCGGCTTGTGGTAGCGGGTCTGATCGTAGCGGTTGCACCAGCTCGCCACCCCGAGTCCGGGCTCCAGCCAGCAGGAGTCCTCCAGCCTGGCACCGGTGCTCACCAGGGCATCAAAGACCCCTGCCTGTCTTGTCTGCTGCATGGCATGCTGCACGCTTGCGTCCCTCTCCGGCACTTGCCGCCCCTTTCCGCCCCTTTCCTGTCGCCATCTTATCGCGCCTCATGGTCAAAGGCTGCGCCTCCGTTGAAAAAACCGCAAGATGGTGCAAGCCGGCACCCCGCCTCACGGTTCATGCTGATCACATCATCTTCTCTTGATGGGATCACACCATGAATCTGATGCTCTATGTTTCAACCGTCCTCATCTGGGGCAGCACCTGGATTGCCATCGCCTGGCAGCTCGGCCCCATCCCCATCGAGGTCTCGGTGCTCTATCGTTTCGCCCTGGCGGCCCTGGCCCTGTTCGCCCTGCTCACGGTGAGCGGCAAGTTTCCACGCCTGCCCTGGGCGGGCCAGCGATATGCTGCCCTGCTCGGCGCGTTGCTCTTTTCCACCAACTTCCTCTGTTTCTACCACGCCACCCTCTATATTCCGAGCGGCCTGTCGGCGGTGATTTTCGCCAGCGCCAGCATCTTCAACGGCCTCAATCTCTGGCTGTTCGAGGGTAAACGGCCGGGCCTGCGCTGGCTGCAAGGATCGTTGCTGGGGCTGCTTGGCACCCTGCTGCTCTTCTGGCCGGTGCTGGCGGATGCGCAACTGGGTGCAAACGGCTGGAAGGGCTTGCTCTTTGCCTGCGCCGGCACTCTCTGCTTCTCCCTGGGCAACCTGGTCTCCGCCCGGGGACAGCGCCAGGGCTATCACGTATTGCAGATGGTACCCTGGGGCATGGTCTACGGCGTGGCGCTGCTGCTGGGCTGGGTCACGGTACTCGGTCAGTCACTCACCCTGCCCACCGACCCGCGCTACCTCGCCGCCATGGTCTATCTGGCCATCTTCGGCTCCGTCATCGCCTTCACCGCCTACCTCACCCTGGTGGGGCGCATCGGTGCCAGCAAGGCGGCCTACGCCACCGTGCTCTTCCCCCTGGTGGCCCTCACCCTCTCCACCTTCTATGAAGGATTTGTCTGGCAGACGGTCTCCATCGTCGGCGTGGTGGTGAGTCTCATTGGCAACCTGGTGATCTTCGCGCCCCCCGTCAAGGCGTGGCGCTGGCCGCTATCAAGGGCCGCAAACGGTACTTGCCCCTGATGCCACCAGCCCCTAAGGTAACCGCGTCCAACACACGAGGAGGGAGGACGCATGTTACTGGAAGGGCTGGATACACTCTGCCTGCTGGCAAGCGAGGGCACCATGGCCAAGGTTGCAAGCCGCCTCTATATCAGTCAGTCGGCGGTCAGCAAGCGCATCGCCCAGCTGGAGCAGCGCCTTGGCAAGAAGCTCATCGAGCCGGATGGCCGTCATATCCGCCTCACTCCCCAGGCCCGTGAACTGCTCGCCCGGGTAGCCCCGAGCCTCGCCGAAATGAAGGGGGTGCTGGCGGACAGCCAGATCCTCACGGATCAGACCCCTCTGTCCATCGCCTGCTCCGAAACCCTGCTGGCGGGCTACCTCGCCCGCTTCATGCACGCCTATCTTGAACGGGATCCCCACATTGCCCTCTCTACCCACCACACCCCGGTCATTCTGGCCCGGGTGCGCGGCGGGGATGCCCTGCTCGGGATCTGCGCCGGTCGCCTGCCGCCGGGCCATGGGCTGTGTGCCGAACGGCTGCTGGAGGAGCCCTTCTATCTGGTGGGGGACGCTCTGGATGAGGCGGCGCAGCCGGATCACCAGGGCGCCTTGCAAGAAACTGTGACCAGCAAGCAACTGGCTGAAGGCGACGTGAGTCAGGGGATGCAGGGCAAGGTGCGCAAGATCCTGACCATGGATCTGGAGAACCCCTCCAACCGCTATCTGCGCGAGCCCCTGGCCGCCCTCGGGCTTATCCCCGCCATGGAGCTCGATTCCTACCTGGCGCTGATCGAGCTGGCCAAGGCAGGCATTGGCCCCGTGCTCCTGCCCGCCGGCCTGCTGGCGCTGGTGGGTGAGCAGGGGACACAGGCACGCCCCCTGCCGGGACTGGGCCGCCCGCTCCACCTGGTCTATCGGCCAAACAGCCTCAAGCGCGATCGCATCGCCCGCCTGGTGCAGGCGCTGCAAGCCCATTTCCGGCAACTTTCGGCACAGGGCTGAAACGCAAGAGGGCCCGATCTGCGATCGGGCCCTCGTCATGGGGGGTATCGGCTCAGCCCAGCCAGGCAAAAAGCTCGGGGTACTGGCTCCACACCAGCTTGGCGGACATCACCAGGGAGACGGTCACCAGCAGCGGCTTGATGAGCTTCACCCCTTTCTTGAGCACCAGCTTGGAGCCCATGCGCGCCCCGATGAACTGCCCCAGCGCCATGCACAGCCCCACGCTCCACACCACCTTGCCCCCCAGGGTGAAGAAGAGCAGGGAAGCGATGTTGGAAGTGAAGTTGAGCAGCTTGGTGTGGGCAGTGGCCCGCGCCATGCCAAAGCCCGCCAGGGCCACGAAACCGATGGCAAAAAACGACCCCGTGCCCGGCCCGAAGAAGCCGTCATAAAAGCCCACGCCCCCGCCCACCAGCAGGGCGAACGCCATGGGAGTGAGGCGACGCTGGCTCTCCGCATCGCTCACCCTGGGGGAGAAGTAGAAGTAGCAGGCAAACGCCATCAGCAGGAAGGGGAGCAGCCGCTCCAGGATGGCGGCATCGATGGTCTGCACCGCCAGGGTGCCGATGGCCGCCCCGATGAAGGTGCAGATGACAGCCGGCCAGATGATGGCCCACTCAAGGAGCCCCTTGCGAGCATAGAACCAGGTGGCGGAGAAGGAACCGAAACTGCTCTGCAACTTGTTGGTGCCAAGCACCAGGGCTGGCGGCATGCCGGTGGCCAGCAGGGCCGGCACCGTCAAGAGCCCCCCGCCCCCGGCGATGGCGTCGATAAAGCCGGCGATGAGAGCCACCCCGAACAGGGCGACCAGGGTGAGCAGTTCCAGTTCCATCCATAGACCTCGTGTGATTGGCGGCGCCCGGCATGGCCTGGAGCCTGAAGGAGTCAACAGGTCGCTATCCTAGCGAGGGCAGGCCCATGAAGCCAACGAAACAATGGCAGCCAACTGATTCCTTATTTTCATCAATCAGCATGCGAGAGGGCCTGTGCTTTGATAACCGCCAGCCCCTCCAGCAGGGGCGCTTCATCCGCACCGGGCGCACGGCTTACCCGGCCAGCCATGTAGCGGCTGCTGATGAGGATTAATCCAGAGCGCGGCTCTGGCCCTTGATGGCCTCCAGCCCCTGTAGCAGGGGCGCTTCATCCTCACCGGGCGCACGGCTTACCCGTCCAGCCATGTAGCGGCTGCTGATGAGGATTAATCCAGAGCGCGGCTCTGGCCCTTGATGGCCTCCAGCCCCTCCAGCAGGGGCCCTTCATCAGCACCGGGTGCACGGCTAACCCGGCCAGCCATGTAGCGGCTGCTGAAGAGATTGAACCAGAGCTGCAGCGCCTGTCCCGCCCGCAGCTCCCCGGCCACTTCCAGCACGCAGGCGGCCACCTCGGCAGTGCACAGGTGCTCGTCGCTGTGGGCGACGCGCATGCCGTAGGTAGAGAGCGCATCCGGCTTGATGGCGAGCACCGGGAAGCCGTCCAGATAGGGACTCTTGTTGAACATCTTGCGCGCCTCGGGCCAGGTGCCGTCCAGCAGGATGAACAGCGGCTTCTTGCCGGGGGCCAGTACCACCTCGCCGGTCAGACGGTCGGGCACTTTCTCGCAGGCGGGAAAGACCACGTAGGGCTGCCAGGCGGGATCCGCCAGCAGGGCCAGCAGCTCGGGATGGGGTTCGGTACGCGACCAGAGAAAGGCCCAGGTGGAGTCCGGCAGCACGTCGGCGATGAGGCGCCCGGTGTTGGAGGGCTTCATGGGCTCGCTGTCATACATCATGAGGCAGAAACCGGCCTCGGCCTTGAGCGCCGGGCGCCAGTCGCAGGCACACCAGTCGTGGCGCAGCTGGCAGGCATCGCAGCGTGGCACGCTGCCGCCACGGGCAAGAAAGGGTCGGGTCGAGACGCTCTTGCGCCAGATGCGCAGGCGGTTGACGGCGTGATCGGGGATGGGCTTCATGGAACGCGGCTCTGACGGTGCCTGTGGCGGGACAAAAGGGGGCTGATTGTAACGGCGCGCCCTCCTGGCGGCAAGGCTTGCCAGGCGGCGCCCTGCCCCTTCCCTCCCCGCGTTCTGCCCGCCTCTCCCCTATGAAAAAAGGGGCCCTGAGGCCCCTACTCACCATCCGTTGCAACCGGGTCTGACGATGTCAGACCGCCTTTCGCAGGATCTGCTCCAGATAGTGCGCGAAGCTGTGGCCGTGGTGCTCCAGCAGTTTCGGGAACATGGAGATGGAGGTCATGCCCGGGAAGGTGTTGATCTCGTTGAGCAAAATCTCCCCCTCTTCGGTCAGGAAGAAGTCGATGCGCGACAGATGAGTCAGCTTGAGCTGACGGAACGCCTTCAAGGCGTACTCGTGGATGGCATCGGCCTGGGCCTGAGTCAGCCCCTCGGCCTTGAGCGCGGTCTCGGTGTGACTGGCGCTGCTGTACTTCTCTTCATAGGTGTAGAACTTGTCCTGGGGTACGCAGATCTCCCCCGGATAGGTGGCCACCAGCTCGTCACCATACTGGTAGACCGCCACTTCCAGCTCGCGGGGCTTGACCGCTTTTTCGATCAATACCTGCTCGGAGTAACCGAAGGCATCGGCAATGCCCTTCACCAGGTCTGCCTCGTTGCTGGCGGAGTAGCAACCCACGGAAGAGCCCTGGGAGGCCGCCTTGATGAAGACCTTGCCCCACTTGGCCAGCGCCGCTTTCGCCTCGGTCAGGCTCGCCTCGCCCTGCTCGGTCAGGAACAGGTAGGGGGTATTGGGGATGCCGATGGCGGTGAGCCACAGCTTGGTGGTGATCTTGTTGAAGCACACCTTGCTCGCCTCGGCGTCACAACCCAGATAAGGCAGGCCGGCCAGCTCGAGGAAGGATTGCAGATCGCCGGTCTCACCGGGATAGCCGTGGATGCAGGGCACCACGTAGTCCACCGGACGGGCCACGCTGTCGAACGAGAGCAGCTTGTCCAGCCCCAGCTTGCACTCGCGACCGTCGGCGGAGAGCCAGCGGTCGGCAAACATCTCGACCCGGGTCACTTCGATACCGGGCAGGAGCCCGAGCTGTTTTTCGAGGAAATTGGCGCTGCGCAGCGAGACTTCGTGCTCGGAGCCGCCACCGCCGCACAGCAGCAAGACATGCATGTTCTTCATTAGATGTGATCCCTTGGGAGAAGCGGCTTCGTCATCACCATGGCAAACCCAACCGCATGAAAACCGGACGAAGCCAGAAACGAACATAAGTGCGGGCAGTGTAGCAAGGGAGGGGAAGCCTTGTCAGCCGATGGGGCGCACCTCCCCCTGCCCGGGCAGATAAAAGTCTCTTCCTGTGTCAGAAACAGGATGAAATGCGCTCAGCGGGGGGGATCGACCCGCCCGGCGCCATTGCCGTTGACCCGAAACCAGCCGGCAATGCTGTAGCGCTCCCGGCTTGCGGGCAGCACCTCGTGGGGAAACTCTTCAGACAGGAAGAGCACCAGCCGCCCGCCCCGGGGGGAGACATCCATCAGAAACTGCTCGCTGTCGTCATAGACCCGCAATATTCCCCCCGCCTCTGGCTGCCAGTCGTTGTTCAGGTAGAACACCGAGGTGAGCCGGCGGTTGGATCGTCCGGCGAAGGCGTCGCGATGGGTGGCGTAGAAGTCCCCCTGACGGTAGCGGGCAAAGTGCGCCTCGTAGTCGAACAGCCCCAGCATCAGGCTGCGATTGGCGGCCAGACGCAGGGACTCCATCCGGGCCAGATAGTCGGCCACCGGCGCGCCGAGGGAGGCGTCGAGCCAGTGGATCTGATCCCGACGGATATCACGGTTGTCCTGATGCAGGGTCTCGCGCCCGATCCCCGCCGGTCGCCACTCGTCCGGCAGGCAAGCCTTGAGGGCATCCACCTCGGCGGCGGTTAAAAAATCATCCACTATCACCCAACCCCGGGTGTAGATGGCATCCATGACGACTTGATAGTCCAAGATAGGCTCGCAGCGAGGGGAGAGAGTGCGCTTTGTAGCGACTTCGGACCATCGGCACAAACCGGATTGCTTCTCTTGAGAAGTCCCGCCATCAATAGGAGTCTGGGGGGCACAGACGCCCTCCCCCTTGCTCCCCGGCCCTCGGCCCGTTAACGTGCAAGGATTGTCCCCCGGGCGCCTTGTCGCCCCTCTTGCATCAGGAGAAACCATGCCCCTGCCCCTCATCCCCCTGCAACGACTCGATGGCACGCCCTGGTCCACCGCCGATCTGCAGGGCCGTGTCGTGCTAGTGGTCAACGTGGCAAGCCGCTGCGGTTTTACCCCCCAATACACCGGGCTTGAGGCCCTCTATCGCCAGTTCGGCCTCCAAGGCTTCGAGATCCTGGGCTTTCCCTGCGATCAGTTCGGCCATCAGGAGCCGGGCGATGCCGAGGAGATCGCCCGCTTCTGCTCGCTCGACTACCCGGTCAGCTTCCCCCTGATGGCCAAGTGCGAGGTCAACGGCGCCGGGGCCCACCCCCTCTATCGCTGGCTCAAGGAGCAAAAGCCCGGACTCCTTGGCAGCGAGGCCATCAAGTGGAACTTCACCAAGTTCCTGATTGACCGTGAAGGCCGGGTGGTGGACCGCTTCGCCCCCCAGACCAGGCCGGAGGATCTGGTGCAGGCCATCGAGGGACTGCTCTGACGGGCGTGCGCCGAGGCCAGGGGGGCCCCTCTTAGCGCCCGCCTGGCCTTTCCCTGCCGGGATGGCCGTGGCAACCCTGCTCGCGACACGGCTGCTGCGCGTACGCCTCGCATCTGCTATATTACGCGCCCACTGTTCTCTTGTGCGGTCGCTTTGCCGGGCTCAGGCCCAGCCTCGATGGCGACCCACCCTATTTTCCATGTCGTGACGGACCAAGGCTGCCGTCACCCGTTGAGCCCAAGGCTCGGAGTGTCCCTCGAACATGTCATTCAATGAACTGGGTCTGTCACCGCACATCCTGCGGGCCGTCAAGGAGCTGGGTTACGAACAACCCACCCCCATCCAGCAGCAAGCCATTCCCGCCATCCTGGCCGGGCAGGACGTGCTGGGCGGCGCCCAGACAGGCACGGGCAAGACGGCCGGTTTCACCCTGCCCATGCTTCATCGACTGCTGGCCAACCACGGCCGTGGCGGTCGTCGCCAGGTGCGAGCCCTGGTGCTGACCCCGACCCGGGAGCTGGCCGCCCAGGTGGGCGAAAGCATCATCAAATATGCCCACCACCTGCCGTTTCGTACCCTGATCGCCTATGGCGGCGTCAGCATCAAGCCGAACCTGGACGCCATCAAGCTCGGGGTCGACATCCTGGTCGCCACCCCGGGCCGCCTGCTGGATCTGCTGACCCAGGGCGCCCTGACCCTGAGCGCCCTCGAGGTACTGGTGCTGGATGAAGCGGACAGAATGCTCGACATGGGGTTCATCACCGACATTCGCCGCATCATGAAGGCCCTGCCGGAGGAGCGTCAGACCCTGCTCTTCTCCGCCACCTTCTCCAATGACATCAAGGCGCTGGCGGACGATCTGCTCAAAGATCCCACCCTTATCGAGGTGGATCCCAGCAACACCGCCGCCGAGCAGGTAAGCCAGCGCATCATCCAGGTCGATCGGGAACGCCGCCGGGAGATGCTCTCCCACATGATTGGCCGTGGCAACTGGCAGCGGGTGCTGGTATTCGTGCGCACCAAGCAGATTGCCGACAGGCTCGCCCAGCAGATGCAGAAAGATGGCCTGGATACGGTCGCCATCCACGGTGACAAGAGCCAGGGGGCCCGCAACCGGGCGCTGGCGGATTTTCGTGAAGGCAAGGTGCGGGTGCTGGTTGCCACCGACATCGCCGCTCGCGGCCTGGACATCGATCAGCTGCCCCACGTGATCAACTTCGAGCTGCCCCAGATGGCGGAGGATTACATCCACCGCATCGGCCGCACCGGCCGTGCCGGGCGCGGCGGCGAGGCCATCTCCCTGGTGAGCCAGGACGAGCTGGGTCAGCTCAAGGAGATCGAGGCGCTGATCGGTCAATCCCTGACCGTGGAGATCCTGGAAGGGTACGAGCCGAGCGGCAAGCCGAGCCGCCAGACCCTGCCGGGCAGCAAGCCGGTGCAAAACCCGCCCCGCGCCCGTGGCCATGCCAACGCCAAGGGCAAACCCGCCGCCGGGAAAGGCAAGGGGGATGGCGCCAAGAAGCCGGCCCAGCCAGCGCAAAACAAGTCCCGCAAGCGGGAAGTGGTGGGCGAGGACATCGGTTTCGCCCCCATGCGCCGTCTACCCAAGGCCCAGCGGGGCGACTATCAGGACAACTCCAACGAGGAGTGAGACGGTGCGAGCACTGCGTCCTGAACAACAAAAAACCGCCCGAGGGCGGTTTTTTCATGCGCCAGCCTCGGCAGACAGGACCAGATGCAGCAGGGGATAAGGTTTGCCCTGCCCGTCCAGTGCCGAGCGGCCCACCACCTCGAAACCCAGGTGGCGATAAAAACCGAGGGCCGGTTCATTTTGCTCGTTGACGTCCACCCGGGTCGCCCCCAGACGGTGGATGGCATCGGCTACCAGCAGACGGCCCACTCCGCCCCCCTGCCTGCCGGGGTCGACGAACAGCATCTCGATATTGCCCTCGGCCACCCCGATAAAACCGACGATCTCGCCATTGTCTACTCTGGCACAGTTCAGCGTCACGGCATCGAAATAGTGCTCCAGGATCAAGGGCCTCAGGGCCGCTATGTCGGCTTCTTGCAGGAAGTGGTGGCTGGCGCGCACCGAGGCCTCCCAGATGGTGATAAGGGTTGGGTGATCGCACTTTTGTGCGGCGTCAATTTTCATCGCTACCTCAATATGTTGCGGATAACAGCCCACGCCTTTGATGATGCAGCAGTCCATGGGACTTATTGCGGCGCCTTGATAACAAACCCTTTCTCGATGCCGGCCTTGAAACCGAGTCCCTCATAGAGGCGATGAGCGGCCTCCCGCCCCTCCCCTGAGAGCAGCATCACCTTGTAGCAATCCAGCTCCCAGGCCAGCGCCAGGGTATGCTCCAGCAACTGATGGCTGAGCCCCTGGCGGCGAAACGCGGCACCCGTGATCACATGCTCTATGATGCCGAAGGGTCGGCCGCCGTTGGTGAGGGTCGGGATCACCCCGAGCTGGCAGCTGGAGGCCAGCTGCCCCTCCACCAGGGCCACCATGATGCGGGTATGGGGCAGATCAAGCATCGCCGCCAATCCCTCGCGGGCCCCTTGCTCGTCGAGCACGGGGTCCTGAGGCCTGAGTTCCTGATAAAGGGCCAGCAGCCCGGCCAAGTCCTGCGCCTCACACTCTCTTATCACCACTGTCGTCATCATGCTGATCTCCCTTGGCATCGATATCAGGCGGGTCTTGGGGCAAACATGATGATGGCCATGCCGATCAGGGCCACCCCGGCCCCCACCAGATCCCACAGGCTGGGTTTGATGCCATCCACGGCCCAGAGCCAGAGAATGGCCACGAAGATGTAGACGCCGCCATAGGCGGCATAGACGCGGCCAGCGGCGGTCGGGTGCAATGAGAGCAGCCAGGCGAACAGGGCCAGGCTCAGGGCCGCGGGCAGCAGCAGCCAGGCGCTCTTGCCCTGGGTCAGCCAGAGATAAGGGAGATAACAGCCCAGGATCTCGGCAACCGCAGTCACCAGAAACAGGGCCAGGGTCTTGAGTTCAACCATGAATACTCGGGATCCTTGCAGGCAGAATGGACTTCTTGTGGCAAATCATACTGTTATATCCAGCCACTGCAATCGGCTTTCGAGGTGCACGGTTCAGGGCACGGGAGGCAGATGGCGGAGCGCGAACAGGATCGAGGAACATCATGCGCTTGGCATGGCGTGCGGTAGGTATAGAGGGTATGCAAACAGGGGGTAGAAAGCCGACAGAGAACGGGCTGCGCTGTGCTTAAAAACAGTCAGGCCCGCCGAAGCGGGCCTGACGACAGGATTAGCGGGTCTTGACCGCCTGCAGCAGCACGGAGACATCCGGCCCGAAGCGGCGGGCTCGGATGGCCTCCTGGATATCCTGCTCGTCGTAGCGACTGGCGGGGTAGACCACCACGCAGGCGGTGTCACCGGGAGCGAGGAAGTGGGTCTCGCCAAAGGGGGTGTAGCGGGTGGCGCCAATGCTGATGAGCGCATGGGCCGGGCGCCCCGCCTGGGCCAGCAGCCCCTGGATATGCTCGGCCGGGCCTTCGTCCTGCTGATGGTTGAACTTGTCGATGGCCCACGCCAGCAACTGACCGTGGAAGTAGCTGTAGTCCACCGCCGCGCTGTCGATCCCGTAGGGGTGCAGCTCCCCGTCCCGCTCCAGATAGCAGGCGATGCGGTAGTCATCGAGCTCGCATCCTGCGGCAAAGTGGGTCAGGGGCAGCAGGTTCGCGGCCAGCCCCTTGCTCTCTTCACCCCAGTTCTTCTTCTCGCTGATCTTGTTGGCATTGGGGCGACGGATGGAGCAGTCGTTGTAGGCGCCAAACGCCTTGGGATGGATGGCCACCACCTGCTCCCCCGCGTACTCCAGCTCGCACCACAGTGCCACCTCGGGTTCAATCTGCACCTTCTCGTCCCCGCTCACCGCCGCCTCCGGCAGGAAGATGGCATCGCCGCTCAGGGGAAAGACCCCGAGCTGGCCGGGATGGTTCGGCACATAGAAGGGGAACAGCGCCTTGGGGGCGACCTTGTCGTCAACCTTGACGGCGACGAAGTCCGCCGCCTCCCCTGCCTGCTCCAGGTGACCGGCGAAGTTGCCCGCCACGCCCAGTCCGATAAAGGGGGTCTGTGAGGTGATCTGCATCTGTGGCTCCACTGGCGCGGCCGGGGCCGCCGCCTCGTTGTCGTTGTTCAGGGCGGCAATACCGCCAAAGAGGGAGCTCATTAGAGCACAGCCCCCGGACGGCGCCCAGCCACCGGGCCACAAGCTGTGCACCAGGGCGGATTTTCCCTCACCATCTGGTCATAAAGTCGGCAGTCAATGCGAAGCTGTGATCCCGATGCTTGGGAGAGCCCGGCACTTTTGCTAGGCTGCCCTATTCATTTGCCGTTCGGGAGCCGTCGCAAGGCCATGACCACCCACTTTCAGGGGCGCTTCGAGGTGGAGTTCAAATACCGCCTGACGGACAGCGCCGCCTTTGTGCATACCCTCACGGCCCTCGGCCCCGAGGTGATGGTGGCGGACAATCATGAGCAGGACTGCTACTTCGACACGGCAGATGGCGCCCTGGCCCGGGCAGAGAAGAGCCTGATCATCCGCACCATGGCCCCCAGCGGCATCCGGCTCTGGATAGTCAAAGGGCCCGGACCCGATCGCTGCGAGGCGGTCAACATCACCGATGCGGACAAGGCGGCCAGCATGGTGCGCACCCTGGGCTACCAGCCGGTGCTGACCATCGACAAGCGGCGCAGCATCTATTTTCTGGGGGCCTTCCACGTCACGGTGGATCACCTGGCAGGCGTCGGTGATTTTGCCGAGCTCGCCATCATGACTGACGACGAGACCGCCCTGCCCGCCTACCGCGCGCAGTTGCTGGCGCTGGCTAGCCGGCTGGGACTGGCGCCCGAGATGCGGGAAACCCGCTCCTATCGCACCCTGTGCGAGCAGCGAGCCCCCCCCTTTGACAAGCGGCAACAAGAGGAATCTGCCCATGATCGACAAACTCGCCTGGCTGACCTTCAAGGAGGGACAACTGCTGTGCGCCCGCTCCCACGGCAAGGACATCTACTACATTCCGGGGGGCAAGCGCGAGCCGGGCGAGAGCGACGAGGCGGCCCTCGTTCGTGAAATCGAGGAAGAGCTCGCGGTCACCCTGAAACCCGACACCCTGGCGTTCGCCTGCGAGTTCAGCGCCCAGGCGGACGGCAAGCCGCAAGGGGTGAATGTCAATCTGCGTTGCTACACGGGGGACGCCGACGGCACGCCCGTCGCCTCGGCGGAGATCGCCGAGCTGCGCTGGCTGGACAGCCGCCACCTGGCCGAAGTCTCCCCCGTCTCCCGCCTGCTGTTCCAGTGGCTGACAGCGCAGGGACTGATCCATTAAGAGACGGCGCACCTGACCGGATGATAATAGCACCGGCAGGAGAGTCCGCGCCCGAGACGTTAATCCCCCACGTGGGCCAAGAGAGAAGATGAGGACATTCAATGGAGATCCTTGAGGTCGAGAGCACCAGAGGCATCAAACCGGCGCTGATCGCCCTGCTGCAAGATTGCGTGGCCAGCGGTGCCTCGGTGGGCTTTCTGCCTCCCCTGCAGGAAGAGCAGGGGCTGGCGTACTGGCAAGGCATCGAGGGGGAGCTGGCGGATGGAGTGCGCAAGCTCTGGGTGGCGTTTGATCAGCACCATCTGGTGGGCGCCCTGCAGCTCTCCCTGTGCACAAAGGCCAACGGGGGCCACAGGGCCGAAGTGGAAAAGCTGATGGTCCACAGCCAGGCCCGTGGCAAGGGGGTGGGCCGCGCCCTGATGAACGCCATGGAGCAAGGGGCCCGGGACGCCAGGCGTACCTTGCTGGTGCTGGATACCCGGGTCGGCGACGTGGCCTCCAGCCTCTATCGCCAGCTCGGCTATCAGGAGGCCGGCCAGATCCCGGACTTCGCCCGCAATGGGGACGGCACCCTCGCCGCCACCCAGTTCTTCTACAAGCAGCTCTGAGGCAGACGGCCTGGCAAGACCGGACAGCGTGCCGGTCTTGCCCCCTCCAAGGCTCGGCGTACATAGGTTTTTGGTTCAATCAGACTCATCGGCAAGGAGCCATCATGATATTGGAAGTCGCCCATCTGCAGATCATTCCCGGCAAGGCCACTGACTTCGAGCAGGCCTTCGCCCGAGCCCAGCACATCATCAGCGCCATGCCCGGCTACCTGGGCCACCAGTTGCAGCGTGCCCTGGACGATCCCCATCACTACCTGCTGCTGGTGCAGTGGGCGCGGCTGGAAGATCACACCCGGGGGTTCAGGGGCTCCCCCCGGTACCAGGAGTGGAAGGCCCTGCTGCACCACTTCTACGACCCCTTCCCCAGGGTCGAACATTTTCAGGATGCAACACCGATCAGTGCCGCAAGCTGAACCTTGATCAGCTCGTCCCGTCACGGGCTGATCAATGGCGTCAGGCCAGGCGCTCGGCCCTGTGGGCAATCTGCGGCTCGGCAAAGGCGCTCTGGGCCGCGATGAGCTGCAGCTCGTAGGCATTCGCCTCCCAGGTCTGTCTCAGCACCGCATCCACCGCGGCGTTGGTGCGCTCGAAGGCGCTCACCCCATCATATCCCGCCTGCAGGTTGGCCAGCATCAGGGCGCTGATGAGATCCCCCACGCCCACCGGTTGGCGCGCGAAATCGTAAAGGGGACGGGCGATCAGATAGTCTCCCTCGGGGGTGGCAAGCAGCATCTCGAAGCGGCCGGGGACGCTGGCGGCGCGACCCAGGTGCTTGACCAGCACCATCTTCACCCCCTTCTCCAGCAACTGGCGTGCGGCGACCCGGGTCTGGGCCAGGGTTGTCAGATGGACATCGCACAGGGTCTCCAGCTCCAGCAGATTGGGGGCCATGATGTCCGCCACCGGCAGGGCCTGCTCGGTGAGAAAGCGGGTGACGCCCGGGGCGACGATGCACCCCTTCTCCGGATGCCCCATCACGGGATCGCAGAAATAGAGGGCCGCCGGATTGGCTCGTTTCACCGCCGCCACCACCGCCAGGATCTCGTCCCCCTGCTCCGCCGAGCCCAGATAGCCACTTAGCACCGCATCGCAGCGCGCCAGCACCTCGATATTGCAAAGCCCCTGGCACAAGGCGGCAATGTGGCCCGCCGGCATTGCCATTCCCTGCCAACCCGCCTCGTACTGGGTGTGGTTGGAGAACTGCACCGTATTGATGGGCCACACCTCCATGCCGAGACGGCGCATGGGGAACACGGCGGCGCTGTTGCCGGCACAGCCAAACACCACGTGGGACTGGATAGAGAGAATGCGTTTCATCGACACCACCGGACAAGAAGCCTGAGGAAAAGAGGCAATATATCGGATGAAGAGACGGCTCTTCCAGCAATTAACGCCCTGACTCCCTATTTATGCTTCTGCAGGCTTAACCTGCCGCATATTTGACCCCCGCTACCCTGTTTCTGTACAACCCTGGAGCCATCTCCCCGCTGCTGCGGGGTGATAAATGTACTTGTACGTCTCTTGTCTGATGGCATACAAGGTGATTTTTAAACCAGCCATGAACAATCGGGATCAAGGATGAGGTCCGATGAAAAGGCGCCAGTCGGCAGTCGGCAGTCGGCAGTCGGCAGTCGGCAGTCGGCAGTCGGCAGTCGGCAGTCGGCAGTCGGCAGTCGGCAGTCGGCAGTCGCAAAGTAAGGCAACAAGGGCAAGGGTCAAGGAGACGTCGGAAGATCACAGGACAAAGGCGGCCTCCCCTTGCCTGACACCGTGGCAACGGCAAGCCATACGCAGTGGCGACACAGTGCCGTGACTGCAGCGAGTCGCCAGCAGTCGTCAGAGGGAGCACGGTGCTTGGGCGTCTCAATCCCGGGCGAAGTGGTAGACCCAGCCTTCGTCCGGTGCCATCTCCTCCGGCAGGTCCACCAGAGCAGGCAGCGAGGTGACGGCCCCTTCGGCCGCATATTGCAGGGCCATCAGGGCGCAGAGCGCGGCATCATAGGGATCCGTTCCAGGGATGAGGATTGCTGGCAGGTGGGGTTGCAGCTCGGGCCGCACAGCAGAGGCTTTGCCCCCCATTTTGGCCAGGGCGGGATAGACCTCCAGCACCGCGCGCCCGGCAGCCCTCGCCCGTTTTGGCACCAGTTGCAGATCCCCGAGGCGCGGCAGCATGGAGAGGGCCAGGGTGGCGTTGTTGCCGAGCCTGTCGAAGGTGGCGGAGAGGGGCTTCTTGCCATAGTGCTGATAGAGCCAGCGCTCGCAATCCCGGTAGGCGTAAGGGTTGTCAATCTCCCGCTGGGGCACGGGAAAGCCGCTCCCCCACCCCGCCAGCAGATCGGCGAGGGCGCGGGGAAAGGCCAGGGGCGCATCGATGCCGAGAGCAAGGCGCGGGCAGGCCAGCACCTGCATCAGCGCCACCTCGTCTTGCAGGGCCGGGCGCAGCAGGGCATCCAGATCCGGCGCGACCCGGGAGCTCAGGCGAAACAGGGGGGAGATCCCGAGCCAGTGCAGACGCGACTCCCGGGCCTGCCAACCCACCACCGCCACCGCCTGGGCATTGCCCTGCCAGCCCCTCACGTCCCAGCCGATGCCGATGGCGTCCATGTGTTCCGTTGTCATGCCCCTGTTACCTCTGTGCAGCCTTGATGGAGCACAGGGTAATGGCTGCCCCTCCTAAAGCAAGGGCAAGTTGGTCCCTAGAAGGATTTCTTGAAGTTGATCAGGGGCAGAATGGGGAAGATGCCGTTCTCGGCGTAGTTGGCCAGGCCAATCTGCAAGCCGTCCAGGTGCTTGGTGGCATTGACGAATCCCAGCTGGAACGTGGTGCGTTCGGCATAGTTGACGAAGCCGACGTTGGCCAGGGCATTGCCCTGGGCGATGTTGACCGCCCCCCAGTTGAGCCCCTTCACATTGTTGGTCAGGTTGACGAAGCCCAGATTGAGGCCGGTATCCTGCCCTTCGTGCCAGTTGACGGCGTTGATGGCGACCCCGCCAAACTGATGGCGCACCCGGCTCGCGCCAAAGAACACACCAAGCTGCAGGCCGGTGAACTGATCCACGTCGGAGAGGGCGAACACCGGCAGATCGATCCCCTTCACCTGGCCGGTGCGGCCGTAGAGGAAGGAAGCCCTTGCCCCTTCCACCTGATTGGACGAGGGCAGGTTGACACCGGGCAGGGAGATCTGGACCGGCGTGCTGGCCTGGGCGACACCGGCGAGGGTCAGGGCACCACAGCCGAGCAGCAGGGCGAACGGTTTCATCGGGGATTCCTTGTGAAGAGGGTGTGGCTCAAGGGTACCAGCGCAGGCCCCGGGGAACGAGACCCCGCCCCCTGCCCTGCGTCACCTCTCGTCTGAACCCGGGGATGGCTCTCTCGGCGGATTGGAAAATTCAAACAGAAACTAACATTTATGCCATTTATACCAAAGGTGGATTGGTTGCAGAATGCTCAAACGTGTGTTTGAACAGAGCAAACAACACGTAACACAGGGATGACGTGCTGTACCCGCAAGAAGGGTCGATTGACCCGCAAAAACAGTGTTCTGCCGAACCGGAGACCCATGATGAATATGGACGTGATCAAGAGCTTTACCGAGCAGATGCAAGGCTTTGCCGCTCCCCTCACCCGCTACAACCAGCTGCTGGCCAGCAACATCGAACAGCTGACCCGGTTGCAACTGGCGTCCGCCAATGCCTACGCCGAACTGGGGCTCAACCAGTTGCAGGCCGTCGGCAAGGTGCAGGATGCCCAGAGCCTGGCGGCCCTCGGCACCGTGCAGCTGGAGAGCGCCAGCCAGCTCTCCCGCCAGATGCTGGATGACATCCAGAAGCTCAGCGCCCTCGGCCAGCAGTTCAAGGAAGAGCTGGATGCCCTGACCGCAGATGGCATCAAGAAGAGCACGGGCAAGGCCTGATAACCCCTGGCTGCCCGTCTTGCGGGCAGCCACATCTCCCCACGACTCGACAGAACGGGCAAGTGCCCGCCCCGGGCGTGGGTGAAGGAGAACACATGAGCCAATCATCTTACGGCCCGCTGTTCGAGGCCCTGGCCCACTACAACGACAAGCTGCTGGCCATGGCCAGAGCCCAGACCGAGCGCACGGCCCAGGCCCTGCTGCAGACCAGTCTGGACGATCTGGGCCAGGTGCTGGAGCAGGGCAGCCAGCAGCCCTGGCAGCTGATCCAGTCCCAGATGAACTGGTGGCAGGATCAGCTCAAGCTGATGCAGCACACCCTGCTCAAGAGTGCAGGCCAGCCGAGCGAGCCGGTGATCACCCCGGATCGCAGCGATCGCCGCTTCAAGGCCGAGGCCTGGAGCGAGCAACCCCTCTATGACTACCTCAAGCAATCCTATCTGCTGACCGCAAGACACCTGCTGGCGGCGGTGGATGCCCTGGAGGGCGTGCCCGAGAAGAGCCGGGAGCGACTGCGCTTTTTCACCCGCCAGTACGTCAACGCCATGGCTCCCAGCAACTTCCTGGCCACCAACCCGGAGCTGCTCAAGCTCACCCTGGAGTCCGACGGCCAGAATCTGGTGCGCGGCCTTGCGCTCCTGGCCGAAGATCTGGAGCGCAGCGCCGATCACCTCAACATCCGCCTGACCGACGAGTCCGCCTTCGAGCTCGGCCGGGATCTGGCGACCACCCCGGGCCGGGTAGTGCTGCGCACCGAGCTCTTTGAGCTCATCCAGTACAGCCCGACCACGGCGACGGTGGGCAAGACCCCGGTGCTGGTCGTGCCCCCCTTCATCAACAAGTACTACATCATGGACATGCGCCCCCAGAACTCCCTGGTGGCCTGGCTGGTCGCCCAGGGGCAGACGGTCTTCATGATCTCCTGGCGCAACCCGGGGGTGGCACAGGGGCAGGTCGATCTCGACGACTACGTGGTGGACGGGGTCATCGCCGCCCTGGATGCCGTGGAGGCGGCCACCGGCGAGCGGGAGGTACACGGCATCGGCTACTGCATCGGTGGCACTGCATTGTCACTCGCCATGGGCTGGCTGGCGGCGCGGCGCCAGAAGCAGCGGGTGCGTAGCGCCACCCTCTTCACCACCCTGCTGGACTTCTCCCAGCCCGGGGAGCTTGGCATCTTCATCCACGAGCCCATCATCGCGGCGCTCGAGGCGCAGAACGAGGCCAGGGGCATCATGGACGGGCGCCAGCTGGCGGTCTCCTTCAGTCTGCTGCGGGAGAACAGCCTCTACTGGAACTACTACATCGACAGCTACCTCAAGGGTCAGAGCCCGGTGGCGTTCGATCTGCTGCACTGGAACAGCGACAGCACCAACGTGGCAGGCAAGACCCACAACAGCCTGCTGCGCCGACTCTACCTGGAAAACCAGCTGGTGAAGGGGGAGCTTCGGATCCGCCACACCCGCATCGATCTCGCCAAGGTGAAGACCCCGGTGCTGCTGGTGTCCGCCGTGGACGATCACATCGCCCTCTGGCAGGGAACCTGGCAGGGCATGGCGCTGTTCGGGGGCGAGCGGCGCTTCATTCTGGCCGAATCCGGGCACATCGCCGGCATCATCAATCCGCCGGATGCCAACAAATACGGCTTCTGGCAGAGCGAGGCCGAGGCGGACAGCCCGGCGCAGTGGCTGGCGGGGGCGACCCACCAGAGCGGCTCCTGGTGGCCCGAGATGATGCGCTTTATCAAAGACCGTGACGAGGCAGAGCCCGTCCCCGCCCGGCAGCCTGTCGAGGGGTTGGAGGCGGCCCCCGGCAGCTACGTCAAGGTACGGCTCAATCCGGTGTTTGCTGGCGTCAGGAAGCAAGAAGAGGAACCCGCATGAGTACACAACCCCTTGCCGTGGGCATGAAAGCCAGCCTGACCAAGCGGTTCGGGGCGGCGGAGGTGGCCGCCTTCGCCGCGCTGTCGGAGGACTTCAACCCCCTGCACCTGGACCCGGACTTCGCCGCCACGACGGTGTTCGAGCGCCCCATCGTCCACGGCATGTTGCTGGCGAGCCTCTTCTCCGGGCTGCTCGGTCAGCAGTTGCCAGGCAAGGGGAGCATCTACCTGGGCCAGAGCCTCGGCTTCAAACTGCCGGTGTTCGTGGGGGACGAGGTGACGGCGGAGGTGGAGGTGATTGCCCTTCGAAGCGACAAGCCCATCGCCACCCTGGCCACCCGCATCTTCACCCAGGGCGGCGCCCTCGCCGTGACGGGGGAAGCGGTGGTGAAACTCCCTTGAGCGCCAGTGGCCCCCAGAGACACAACCAGCCCGGTCGGGCTGGTTTTTTTGCCTGTGCTCGCCCCTTTTTCGGGGCAATTCGGCCCGGGCCCTTTCCCTGCCCCGCCTAACTGCCTAGAATGACCCCCCGCTGTTTCAGCCATTCATCCAGCTAGAGGATTTCCCATGGAGACGTTTCTGCTCGAAGGTCACCCCTTCGTTGCCTTGTGTGACCTGATCAAGCATCAGGGTTGGGCCGATTGTGGCGGTGCCGCCAAGGCGCTGGTCGCCGAGGGCCTGGTGGAAGTGGACGGTCAGGTCGAGACCCGCAAACGCTGCAAGATAGTCGCCGAGCAGGTGGTCAACTTCAACGGCATGAAGGTGGTCGTGAAAGAAGGCGTCAGCCCCGAGATCCTCTGATCCTGACGCCCTGCCACGCAAGCGCTACCCAGCACAGTGGTCGCGCAGGTGGTCAACTTCAATGGCATGAAGGGGGTCGTGAAGGAAGGGATCAGTCCCGAGATCCTCTGATCCCGGCTTGAACAAGGGCGCCAAGCGCCCTCTGGCCTTCAGCTGGCCTTGATGGAGAGGGTCAGCACGAAGCGGGCCATGGCCTCGTCGCCGTTGCGAGACGGGCAGGTGGCCACCACCTGGATGGGGCGGTTGATGCGCTGACCGCTCGCCAGGGACTCGTCGATCATGGCGTCGATAAGCTCCCCCGCCGCGCAATCAAACTGCACGTCTCCCTCCGGGCGCTTCAAAAACTCCCCCTGCACATCCTTGAAGGCGAAATGCACCTTCTTGCGCCGCGCCCGCCCCTTCTCCATGACCAGGAGCCCCCCCACCAGGTCGGCGCCGGTGGCGAGCGCCCCGAAATACATGCTGCCCAGGTGGTTGCGGGTGCGCCAGCCCAGCGGAATGCGGATGCGCAGCGCCCTGGCATCCATCTGCTCGATGACGGGGGCACAGAAACCAATGACGGGAATGTAGCGCCAGGCGAACAGACGCAGGGCGAGGTTGGCTTTGAGGCGTTGCAGGTCCATTGCAAACTGATCCGATGAGTGAATGTGACGCAAATGTTGCCAGCCTGCTTCCCGATAGACAAGCCTCCCTTGCCATCCCTGTGAGCGGGCCCCCAAAGGGTATTTGCAAAATTCATGCAATGGCCAGGTTCTATTTGCCTGGCAAATGATAAAACCGGCCTTTCCTGACCCCGGGTCGCCTCTCTTTTCCCCTTTTTCCGATTTTTTTCAAGGTCCCGCCCCGGATGACGGGACCATGACAGCCATATCCGAATGAAACACAACGAGAAATACTCCCCGTCAGGGGGCTAGCCCAGGATCCCGCCCCCGCCACTGGGATTATTCGCAGTAACCAAACCCCCTCTCCCTCGCTAGGCTGTTGCTGGCCCGGAAGTAGCCACTCGGCACCGGGTCAACCCGTCTACCAATCTCACCATAAGGATAGAGAGATGAGTCACGTGCAACAGTTGTTCAACGGGGGCGAGAGCGCCGGTACTTTCCAGCTCAACTTCAACAACAACCGTGCCTACGAGCTGTTTGGCCGGGAGTACCTCAAGTGCTATGCCAACCTCAGCGCCAAGGGGAAGATGAGCAAGCCCCTGCCCACCGGGCCGCTGAGCTACACCGTCGACTTCGCCATGGATTGCGGCTGCAGTTCGGTGCTGTTTGACTTCAACCTCGCCTACAAGAAGACCTTCGGCAACCAGTTGCAGGCCCCCCTGTGGCGCGAGTCGGACTACGAGGCCGAGCTGGTGCTCTGCCAGCTGGTGCGCGAGGCACCGGCCAACCGCCTGAGCAACCATGATCAGTTCGCCGAGGCCGAGGCCTTCTTCAACGACGTCAATCTACCCGACACCGTCCGGGCGGTGGGCAATGATCCCTATGCCGACAAGGACGGCCTGGTGGAGTTCATCGTGGCCAACGAGCTGCTGGACGATCCCGCCGTCATGGCCAAGCTGGCGGAACAGAAGGCCTACCTCATCGCCATCACCTCCGTGGTCACCGCCTACATCAACCGTTACGCCGAAGCCTATGGCGAGCAGTACAAGACGGACGCGGATCTCTGGGCCAGGGCCCTCTCCAAGATCCCCCTGATGGGGCCGAGCAAGATCGATCAGCAGAGCTACAGCCGCCACATCAAGGGGCTCAGCATCGCCACCGACTTCATCAACTTCATCATGGACGTGGTGGTGAGCCAGGGCACCACGGCGCTGGCCAGCTTCAACAAGTTCCTGCAAAAGCAGGGGGATGCCATCCGCTTCGGGGTGGAGAACAACAAGGACTTCTACAAGACCATCACGGTGGGGGTCACGGTGGAAGTGTTCAAGGTGGGCAACGAGCTGGTCTATGTGCCGAAGATCAAGCAGTACCGCGTCAACTTCGACCGCCAGAACAGCAAGTTCACCTCCGCCTGTGCCAGCGCCGAGTTCGTCGACATCTACTTCAACTACCTCTATGCCGCCAACGTGTTCGACTACGAGGCCCTCAAGGACCCCGAGATCAAGCGCGACTTCGACATCTTCATCCAGAAGCAGCGCAAGGCACAAATTGAAGAAGCGGATACCTTCTTCAACGATGACTTCCCGCCCCTGGAGCCCAAGCTGGTCAGCCGCAGCAAGGCCACGGTGTAACCCCGCCAGTCAAAAAAACAGCCGGCAGATGCCTGCTGTTTTTTTAGGTGGGCCTCAGGCCCGTTTCTCTTCAAGCCAGGCACCCTGGCTCTGCATCTCGAACAGCTGGGCATAATGCCCCCCCAGCGCCATCAGCTCGCCGTGGGTGCCGCGCTCGCTCACCCACCCGCGGGAGAGCAGCAGGATTTCATCGGCATCCACTATGGTGGAGAGACGGTGGGCGATGGCGATGGTGGTGCGGCCACGGCGCGCCACCGAGAGCGCCTGGGAGAGGGCGAGCTCGGTCTGGGAGTCCACGCTCGCGGTCGCCTCGTCCAGGATGAGGATGCGCGGATCCCCCACCAGGGCGCGGGCAAAGGAGAGCAGCTGGCGCTGGCCGGCGGAGAGGTTCTTGCCCCCCTCCTCCATCAGGGTGGCCAGGCCATCGGGCAGGCGGCGCACGAAATCGGCCAGCTGCACCTCCTCCAGGGCCTGCCAGAGCCGCCCATCCTCGATGCCGTCACGCCCAAGGCGCAGGTTCTCGGCCAGGGTGCCGACGAAGATGAAAGGATCCTGCTGCACCAGGCCGATGCTGCGGCGCACCGCCGAGAGAGCCAGGCCGTTCATGGGGTGATCATCGAAGTGGATGCTCCCCCGATCCAGGGGGTAGAAACCCATCAGCAGGCTGATGATGGTGGACTTGCCGCTGCCGGTGTGGCCCACCAGCGCCAGCATCTGGCCCGGCCGGGTGGCAAAGCTCACATCTTGCAGCACCTGCTGCTCCCCGTCGTAGGAGAAGCCCACCCCGTCGAAGCGTACCCGTCCCTCCAGGGGGCGCACCGCCCCGTCGGTGCTCTCGCGGGTTTCATCGAGCAGGGCGAACACCCGCTCCCCCGCCACCATGGCCTGCTGCAACTGGTTGAGCTGGTTGGTCATCTCGATGAGGGGCTCGATCATTCGCCCCAGATAGCTGATGAAGGCGTAAAGCACCCCCACCTGGATGGCCCCCGCCGTGCTCAGCCCCTCGTGGGCAAACAGGGCCAGCAGACCGATGAGCACCATCATGTAGAAGAGATCGATGAGGGGGCGCAGCAGGATGCCGTTGATCTTGAGGCTCTTGATCCGCGCCTGCCAGTGCTGCTGGTTCACCCCCGCAAAGGCGTTGGCGAAGTGGCGCTCCTGCACCATGGCCTGGATCACCGGCATCCCCTGCAACGACTCGTTGAGACGGCTGTTGATGTCGGAGAGCAAGGATCGGGTCGCCCGCACCACGGGCACGCTCAGTTTCTGATAGAGCCACATCACGGCCCCCACCGCCGGCAGCAGGGTGGCGCACACCAGCATCAGACGCAAGTCCAGCAGCGCCATGGAGAGCAGGATGCCGCACAGGAGCACCACTTTTTGCACCAGGAGCCCTATCACCTGGACATAGAGGTTCATGATCGCCTCGGTGTCGTTGGTGATGCGGGAGATGAGGGAGCCCGAGCGGTGCTTGTCGAAATAGCGGGCAGGCAGGCGGATGGCGGTGGCGAACACCTGCTCGCGCAGACGCTGCACCACCGCCTGGGCGATGCGGTTGAAGCGCAGGGATTGCAGATAGAAGCCGGCCGCCGACAACACCTGCAGCCCCAGATAACCGGCGGCAAGGGCGGCGATGATGCCCCACTCCAGCCGGCGCGGCGCCAGGTAGTCATCGATGAAGAGCTTGATGAGCAAGGGGCCCGCCACCTCGGCGCCGGTGGCGAGCAGCAGGCAGATGCCCGCCTGCACCAGCCAGCGGGGGTAGCTGGCGCAGTAGGCGAGCAGCCGTTTGATGGTTGGATTCACAGACTTGCCTCCAGCGCAGCGTTCCACGGGAATTGACTCTTTTTGCTCCCCTCTCCGCTCGCGGGAGCCGGGCGGGGGGTGAAGGAAACCAGGGGTCTTGTCATCCTGTTCACAGGCTCTCCTCCACGTCCTGCTCCAGGCGCTGGTAGCGGACCATGTCCGCGTACCAGCCGTTCCTGGCCATCAGGGCCTCGTGACGGCCCCGCTCGCTGATCGCTCCCTGCTCCAGCACCAGGATCTCGTCCGCCTGCTCCACCGCCGTCATGCGGTGGCTCACCAGCACCAGGGTGCGCTTGTGGGCCTTGAGGGCCAGCAGGATCTGCTGCTCGGTGTGGGCATCCACCGCCGAGAGGGCGTCATCCAGCACCAGGATAGGGGCATCCAGCAGCAGGGCGCGGGCGATGGCCAGACGCTGCTTCTGACCGCCGGAGAGGGTCACCCCCTTCTCCCCCACCTCGGTTTCATACCCTTTGGGGAAGCGGCTGATGTCGTCGTGCACGCAGGCGATGCGTGCCACCCGCTCAATCTCCTCCCGACTCGCCTCGGGGCGGCCCAGGGCGATGTTGGCCGCGATGGTGGTGGAGAACAGAAACGGCTCCTGGGGCACATAGGCAAACTGGCTGCGCAGCTCACCCAGCGACAGTTGCGAGATGGGCACCTCCCCCATGCGGATCTCCCCGGCCGTGGGGTTGGCCAGGCGCATCAGCAGCTTGAGCAGGGAGCTCTTGCCTGCCCCGGTGCGTCCCACTATCCCCAGCATGGTGCCAGCCTGCAGGGTGACATCCACCCCCTGCAACAGGGTGCGCTGCTCCAGCCGGTAGCCCAGCCCCTGCACCCGCAGGGGAAAGGCCGAGGCCAGCGCCACGGGATGGGCCGGCTCCTCGATGTCGCTGCGCTCCCCCAGCAGGCTTTCGATACGCGAGTAGGCGGCGCTGCCCCGCTCGATGATGTTGAACAGCCAGGCGATGGCGAACATGGGCCAGATGAGCTGGCCGAGGTACATGGTGAAGCTGGTGAGCTCCCCCAGAGTCAGCTTGTCTTGCAGCACCAGGGCGCTGCCCCCTGCGACCGCCAGAAAATAGGAGCAGCCGATGCACAGGTAAATCACGGGGTCGAACTTGGCGTCGATGCGGGCCACCGCCATGTTGCGCTCCCCCGCCTGACGGGTCAGCTCGGCAAAGCCCTCGTCCTCCAGGGATTCGACCGCGTAGGATTTGAGCACCCGCACCCCGGAGAGGGCCTCCTGGGTCTTGTTGTTGAGGCGGGAGAAGGCCCCCTGAGCCGCCTTGAACTCCTTGTAGATCTGGGTCCCGAAGCGGTTCATGAAGAAGGCCATCACCGGCAGGGGCAGCAGGGAGAGCAGGGTCAGCTGCCAGGAGTACTGGCTGCACATGATGGAGAGCACCAGGATGCCGACGATGAAGGAGTCCACCAGGGTCAGCACCCCTTCCCCTGCGGTCATCTCCACCGCCTGGATGTCGTTGGTGGCGTGGGCCATCAGATCACCGGTGCGGTGGCGCTGGTAGAAATCCGGGCTCATGCGGGTGAAGTGGCTGAACAGCCGGTTGCGCAGCACGTAGGCGAGCCGGTAGGAGGCACCGAACAGCATGACCCGCCACACATAGCGCAGCAGGTAGATAAGCAGTCCCAGGCCAAAAAGCCCCGCCAGATAGCCGGTCAGGGTGCCGCTGTCCAGGTCACCCTTGGCGATGCCATCCACCACCCAGCCCACCACCTTGGGGGGGATCACGGTAAACAGGGCCACCAGCATCAGCAGGGAGATGGCCACCAGATAACGCCGCCACTGATCCTTGAAAAACCAGCCTAGCCGCAAAAATACGCTCACAGAGAAGTCCTTGGTCGCGGCGCGCTGCCGCGTGATCATGAAGAGAAGCTCAATACAATCGCCCCCTGGCGGGGGCGAACGAGTGGGTCATCATAGCCTGAAGCGGGTGACTTGAGAACGATTGCTATCTTGCCCTCCCTCAGAGCCGCTTGTCGGGGGGCGAAAACGGGAAAGCGACCGACTCCTGCTGCTCCCCGGTGAGCAGGAAGTGGGAGACCTCCTCCCGGGTCTGGGTAAAGACCTGCTGCAACTGGTTGAGCTCCCCCTCGCTCAGCTCCTCCTGCAGCCGCAGCCGCCACTCCAGTTCCCCGGCCAGCAGTTGCAGGCGGGAAGCGGAGATGTTGGCCGAGACCCCCTTCAGGGTATGCAGCAAGCGGCACGCCACTTCGGGCTGCTGGCGACGCAGGGCGGTGCGGATGTCCCACAGATCGTCCTTGTGCTCGGAGAGGAACAGCTTGAAGAGGATCTGCAGCGCCTCCCTGTCATGCTCCAGCCGGCGCAGGGCATCCTCCAGATCCAGCACGCCCATGAGGGCCGGCGGCTTGACCTCGATGGGCACCTTGGGCTCCCCGCCGCTGCTCTTCACCCATTGCAGCAGGTTGTTGTAGAGATCGAGCTTGCTCACCGGCTTGGTGACATAGCCGTTCATGCCGACGCCAAGGCAGCGCTCCCTGTCCCCCGGCATGGCGCTGGCGGTGAGGGCGATGATGGGCACATCGTGCTTGTCCACCATCTTGCGGATCTGGCGGGTGGCATCCAGCCCGTCCAGCACCGGCATCTGCAGATCCATCAGGATGACGTCGAACGGCTGCTCCGCCACCTGCTCCACCGCCTCGCGGCCGTTGTCCACCACGGTGACCTTGGCCTCCACCCGGCGCAGGTACTCCAGAATGAGCTGCTGGTTGACCCGGTTGTCCTCGGCCAGCAGCACCCGGGTACCGCGCAGCAGCTCCCGGAACTGCTGCTGATCCCCCTGGGCCTCCGCCTGGCGGACCTTGCTGTCATGGGAGCTGCCGTTGAGCAGTTCGTCCACCTTGGCCAGCAAGGCGTTTTCGGTCATGGGCTTGGCCAGGAAATGGGTCAGTCCCATGCTCTCCATCCGCCCGTGCAGCCCCTCCCTGGACCAGGCGCTGGTCATCAGGACAGGCAGGCGCCGCCACTGGCTGTGCTGGTACATCTCGAGGGCCAAGTCCAGACCATCCTCCTGACCCATGCGCCAGTCGAGGATGGCGAGGCGGATGTGATGCCCCTCTTCCCGCAGCACCTGACGGGCGCGGGAGAGGCTGTTGACCGTGATGACGGACGCCCCCGCCCGCCCCAGGATGTCCTTGGCCAGCTCCAGCACCAGCTCATTGTCATCCATCATCAGGATCAGGGGCTGGTGATCGAAGAAGACCCGGCGCCCCGAGACCCCGTACACCGCCTGGGAGATGGGGATCTCGAACAGGAAGGTGGAGCCCACCCCGGGTTTGCTCTGCACGGTGATCTCCCCGCCCATCAGCCCCACCAGGCGCTGGGAGATGTTGAGGCCAAGCCCGGAGCCGCCATATTTGCGGGTATTGCCCGCCTCCAGCTGGGTAAAGGGCTGGAACAGCTGGGCCTGCTTCTCCGGGGCGATGCCGATGCCGGTATCCCGCACGCTGAAACAGACCCGCATGGGATGCTGGCTGGTGAGGGTGATGGCCACCTCCACCTCGCCCCGCTCGGTGAACTTGATGGCATTGTTCACCAGGTTGACCAGTACCTGACCGAGGCGCAGCGGATCCCCGCGCAGAAAGTCGGGCACGGCGGGAGACTTGTTGATGATGACCTCGATGTGCTTGCGCTCCGCCAGATCCGCGAACATGGCGGCGAGGGAGTCGAGCTGCTCGCTGAGATCGAAGTCGATCTCCTCCAAGGTCAACTTGCCGGACTCCACCTTGGTGAGATCCAGAATGTCGTTGATGAGCAGCAGCAAGGTGTCCGACGAGGATCTGATCTTGTTGAGATAGTCCCGCTGCTGGGGATCCAGACTGGTTTGCAGTGCCAGGGCGCTGAAGCCGATGATGGCATTCATGGGGGTGCGGATCTCGTGGCTCATGTTGGCCAGGAAGTCGCTCTTGGCCTGGGCCAGCAGCGCGGCATGGCGAGAGAGCTCGCTCAGCTTCTGGTTGCGACGCCACAGGGTCGCGGCCACCAGCGAGAAGCAGAGCAGCGCCCCCCCCAGCACCATCAGGTAGAAGCGGCTCTTGAGGGAGGAGGCCCGCTCCAGCTTGCTCTGCTTCCAGGCGGGCAGTGAGCTCAGCCCCTTCATCTCCACCACCTGATTGCGCAGGCGATGGTACTCCATCACCTGCTGATTGAACTCCTGGCCCAGCCGGACGAGGGCCGTGACCCTCGGCTGCTCGCCATAGCGGTCAAGCAGGTGCTGCTGGAGTTGCAACAGTTGCCGCTGCTCGTTCTGATCCCAGCTGCGTCGGAGGTAGTGGTGCAGGCGCATGAGTTCGGTAAGGTCGCGGTACTGCGCCTCACCGACCGGCAGGGTGCCTTGCAACGCCTTGAGCTGGCCCTGGAAGCGGGGAGCCAGATACTCGATGGTCATCTCCATGGTGTAAAGCCTGGCGAGATCCAGCAGATAACCGTCGATGTCCCGCTGCAACGCCTGGGAGCCGGGGTCGTCCACCGACTCCGGATCCTCGTGCACCAGCCTGACGAACCTGTCCAGGTGACTGGAAAGCAGGCTCAGACGTTGCTGTACGCTGCCATCGCTGGCCTTCTCGCGCCCCAGCAGATAGACGGTATCGGTATTGACCCGATTGAGCACCATCTCAGCCGCCACGCTCAAATCGAAGGCACGCTGCTGCTGGCTGAGCAACTGCCAGCAATAGGCAGAAAAGCCCACCAGCGATACGATGATAAGGCCAAAGACAACACGATTGCCCCGTGCAACACTCTTCATCCCGTCTCGATTCTCATGTCATGGTCGGCCATCCGGTGACATCAGGTCACGGCCGGAGGCCAACTGTGAAAAACCACTGAGTGCTATGTTACCGTTAGTCGGCGCTCTGATTGCAATAAAGATGTTGCCGGGCCATGAAATAAGGAAGCAATTATGTCACTTGTCACCACCTATTGTAGCCAATGCTTTACCCGCAACCGCCTGCCTGTCGAAAAAGCAGACTCAAACGCGAAGTGTGGCCGCTGCCGTCACGCCCTCTTCGAACAAACCCCGGTGGCGGGGCGTCAGGCCAGCTTCGATGCCCTGATCCAGTCCGACATCCCGGTGGTGGTGGACTTTTGGGCAAGCTGGTGTGGCCCCTGCCTGCAGTTTGCCCCCGTCTTTCAGGAGGTCGCCCGGGAGCTTGAGCCCCGCCTTCGCTTCGTGAAACTCGATACCGAGCAGGAGGCCGCCATCGCAGGTCGCTATGGCATTCGCAGCATTCCTACCCTGATGGTCTTCCAGCGGGGGGAGATCCTGGCACAGCGCAGCGGCTCCCTGCCCAAGAGCCTGTTCAAGGAGTGGCTGCTCTCCTTCACCTCCCCTGTCAAATGAAAATAAAATGTTTCATTTCTGTTTGATTGAAGATCCATCTTCACTTGACTCTGTGAGTCGCCACATGATTTGACCATATCCCCCTGTTTCAAACAGGGGGATATATGTAACCTCGGCATCACAACAACAACCATAAATTAACCGAGAGAACGTTATGCACACATCGGCTGTACCTCCGACTCCCCCCTCACGCTGGCTGGACATCAAGTCCGGGATCGTCATCCTGGATCTGCTCCTGCTCTGCGCCATGCTGGCATGGCTCCCGTTTGACCCCATGGTCAACAAGGGGCTGGCCATCCTAATCTTCATCGCCATCCTCTGGCTGACCGAGGCGGTGAACATCACCATCACTGCCATCTCCATCCCGGTGCTCGCCACCCTGCTCGGGGTGTTCGACATGAGCAAGTCGCTGACCGACTTTGCCAACCCCGTCCTGTTCCTCTTCTTTGGCGGCTTTGCCCTCGCTGCAGCCCTCTCCAAGCAGGGACTCGACACCCAGATCGCCGGCAAGGTGATGCAGCTCGCCAAGGGACACCTGGGCTGGGCTTCCATCGTGCTCTTCACCATCACGGCCGCCCTCTCCATGTGGATCAGCAACACCGCAACCGCGGCCATGATGATGCCGCTGGCCCTCGGCATGCTGAAAGGGCTGGACGTTCACAAGGAGCGCCGCACCCTTGTCTTCGTGCTGCTTGGCGTCGCCTATAGCGCCAGCATCGGTGGCATCGGCACACTGGTGGGCAGCCCCCCCAATGCCATCGCCGCCGCCCAGATGGGCTTGGGCTTCACCGACTGGCTGGAGTTCGGCATCCCCGTGGTGATCATCTTCATGCCGGTAGGCATCGGCCTGCTCTACTGGGTGACCCGTCCCAATCTCTCCCACCAGGTCAGCACCGAGCAGGTCACCATCGAGTGGACAGGTCAGCGCAAAGTGACCCTGGCCATCTTCCTGACCACGGTGCTGCTGTGGATTGGATCCCAGCCTCTTGCCAAGGCGCTGGGCGGCATTCCCCAGTTCGATACCCTGATCGCCATGGGCGCCATCCTGGCCATCGCCGTCAGCCGCGTCGCCAGCTGGGATGACATCAACCAGAACACCGACTGGGGCGTGCTGCTGCTGTTCGGGGGTGGTCTCACCTTGAGCGCCATCCTCAAGCAGACCGGGGCCAACGCCTTCCTGGCGGAGCACCTCTCCAGCGGCCTCTCCTCCATGCCCATCTTCGTGATCCTGCTCTGCCTGGCCGCCTTCGTGGTGTTCCTGACCGAGCTGGTCTCCAACACCGCCACTGCCGCGCTGCTGGTGCCGCTGTTCGCCGGGGTGGCCGAGGCACTGGGGGTCTCCCCCATCGTGGTCTCCGTGCAGATCGCCGTCGGCGCCTCCTGTGCCTTCATGCTGCCGGTGGCAACGCCTCCCAACGCCATCGTCTTCGCCAGCGGCCATATCCAGCAGCGGGAGATGATGCGGGCCGGCCTGGTACTGAACCTGGTGTTCACCGTCATCCTGACCATGCTGGCCTATTTCATGGGGGATATCCTCCACTGAGGTTCGCCCCCTAATGCCCCTCCAAGCCCCGCATCGCCGGGGCTTTTTCTCGCCCCGAAACCACCGCACTCCCTACCCGCGACATCACGGCGACATTAACTTGCACTTAAGAAATCGCCTCCATGATGCTGACAACGGCCATCACGCAGCCATGGCTGACGATGGCGATGATCATGGACATCACGACAAGGGGATCACCTCATGGGTAAGACGATGCAGAACAACCGTGAAATCAAGGTATGGGATCCGGTGGTCAGGGTATTTCACTGGGCCACTGTGCTGTTGTGCGTGCTGAATCTCTTCATCCTTGAAGAGGGGGCGCGCAACCACCGCTATGCGGGATATGCGCTGGCCGGACTGCTGGCACTGCGCATCGTATGGGGATTCATCGGCTCCTATCATGCCCGCTTCGCCCAGTGGCTGCCGACACCGACCGGCGTCATCACCTATCTCAAGGAAACGATCAAGGGGCGCCACCCCTACTACGCCGGTCAAAATCCTTTGGGGTCCTTGATGATACTGCTGCTGTTGACCTGCCTTGTCGGCACCGCCGCCAGCGGGATCATGACCGAATACGGGCCGCTCTCCGGCACCCATCGCATGGAAGAGATCCACGAGTTCTTTGCCAAGGGGCTGCAGGTGGCCATCTTCGTCCATGTACTGGCCGTCATCGCCCTGGATCGTCTGGTACGGGGTGATCTCGTCAGGGCGATGATCACCGGCAAGAAACGGGTGCCGGCGGACACCCGGGTGGTCGACAGGCCCTGAGCCTCCCTCAGCCCGACAGATGAAAAAAAACCCCGCATCGCGGGGTTTTTCACAGGAGCAGACATCAGCCGACGCTGCAGCTCGTCAGTTTCCAGATACGGTCTACGTAATCCTGGATGGAGCGGTCGGAGTTGAACTTGCCCATGGTGGCAGAGTTGATGATGGCTTTCTTCGCCCACAGGGCCGGATCCCGGTACCAGGCATCGATCAGCTTGTGCGCCTCGGAGTAGGACTCGAAATCCGCCAGTGTCAGGTAAGGGTCTCCCCCTTCCAGCAAGGAGCGCTTGATGGAGGCCAGCTCACCCGGACGACCCGGCGTGAAGTAGTCGGTATCAAACCAGTCCAGCACGGCTTTCAGCTCGGAGTTGGCGTAGTAGAAGTCATACGGGTTGTAGCCGCGCACCTTCAGGGACTTCACCTCGTCCACATTCAGACCGAAGATGGCGCAGTTCTCGGCACCCGCCTCTTCGGCGATCTCGATGTTGGCTCCATCCAGCGTCCCGATGGTGATGGCACCGTTCAGCGCCATCTTCATGTTGCCGGTACCGGATGCTTCGTAACCTGCGGTGGAGATCTGCTCGGAGACATCCGCCGCCGGGATCAGCTTCTCGGCAAGGCTCACGCGGTAGTTCGGCATGAACACCACTTTCAGCTTGCCCTGAATACGGGCGTCGTTGTTGACCCGCTCCGCCAGCTTGTTGATGGCGTAGATGATGTCCTTGGCCAGCTTGTAGCCGGGCGCCGCCTTGGAGCCGAAGATGAACACCCGCGGATGCATGTCATAGTCCGGGTTCGCCAGCAGGCGACGGTAGAGCGCCATGATGTGGATGAGGTTCAGTTGCTGGCGCTTGTACTCGTGCAGACGCTTGATCTGGACGTCGAAGATCGCCTCCGCGCTCACGTCGATGCCGGTTTCCGCCTTGATGACCTTGACCAGCTTCTCCTTGTTGTGGCGCTTGATGGTCATGAACTGCTGCTGGAACGCCTTGTCGTCGGCAAACTTCACCACGCTGCGCAGCTTGTCCAGTTGCAGCGGCCACTCCTTGCCCACCACCTCGTTGTAGAGTTCGGCCAGTTCCGGGTTGCAGGCCAGCAGCCAGCGACGGGGAGTCACACCATTGGTGACGTTGCACATCTTCTCGGGCCACAGCTCGGCATACTCGGGGAAGAGATCTTCCTTCACCAGCTTGGAGTGGATCTCGGCCACGCCGTTCACCTTGGAGGAGCCGATGACGCACAGGTTGCCCATACGCACCTTGCGCACGTCACCCTCTTCGATGATGGAGAGCTTGGCCTTGATGGCATCGTTGCCCGGCCACTTGGGCTCCACCAGCTCGTTCAGGAAGCGGGCGTTGATTTCATAAATGATCTCGAGGTGACGGGGCAGTACCTTCTCGAACAGGCTGACGGACCACTTCTCCAGCGCTTCCGGCAGCAGGGTGTGGTTGGTGTAGGAGAAGACCTGATAGCAGATGCCCCAGGCGGTATCCCAGTTCAGCCCCTCTTCGTCCACCAGCACGCGCATCAGCTCGGGGATGGCCACGGTGGGGTGGGTATCGTTGAGCTGGATGGCGATTTGCGCGGCAAAGTTGCTGAAGTCACTGCCATGCACCCGCTTGTAGCGACGCATGATGTCCTTGATGGAGCAGGCGCAGAAGAAGTACTGCTGGATCAGGCGCAGCTCCTTGCCGGCGTCGGTCTCATCGTTCGGGTAGAGCACCTTGGAGATGGTCTCGGCCTGGGCCTTCTCGGCCTGGGAGTCGATATAACCACCGGCGTTGAACACGTCCCAGTCGAAGAACTCGGAGGCGCGGGATTCCCACAGACGCAGGATGTTGACGGTGTGACCACCGAAGCCGACCACCGGAATGTCCCAGGGCACCCCTTTGATCTTGCGACCGGCGTGCCACACCTTCTTCAGGCCACCCTTGTCACCAAAGACGGTCTCCACGTAGCCGTAGAGCGGGATCTCCTGCACCGATTCCGGGCGGCAGATCTCCCAGGGGTTGCCATATTCGCGCCAGGAGTCCGGACGCTCGATCTGACGGCCATCCTGAATTTCCTGACGGAACAGGCCGTGCTCGTAGTGGATGCCATAGCCCACCGCCGGGTAGTTCAGAGTGGCCAGGGAATCGATGAAGCAGGCAGCCAGACGACCCAGGCCGCCGTTGCCAAGGGCCATGTCAGGCTCTTGTTCACACAGATCGGTCAGTTCCAGACCAAGTTCACCCAGCGCCTCTTCACAGACTTTGTAGAGGGAGAGGTTGTGCAGGTTGTTGGAGGTCAAACGCCCCATCAAAAATTCAGCAGAGAGATAGTGAATCGCACGAGTATCTTTCTTGAAGTGAGCCTGCTGAGTACGGGTCAGGCGCTCGTACACCTGTTCATTGACGGCGGCAGCGGTCGCTTTCCACCAGGCATCCGGAGAGGCTTTCTGTTCGCTTGTACCCAAGGTAGAACGCAGGTGACGCACGATACTCGCCTTGAGCTGATCTTTATCCAGTTGGAGATCCTGGTCTGTCTTCTTCTTGGTAGCCATAAACCATTTTCCTTCGTTACAAATAAAAAATGTCATCCCATCGGGTGGACCGGCGCTGTTGTTATCTCAGAATATGCTCCGGCGGGGGCATACTAGCTAAAGCCAAGGGTTTAAAAGTTAACGTGAGTCACACTTTAACGCATAAAAATGACAGTTTCACCATGAAAACCCTTTCCTTTAGCCAGCCTGAATGAAATATAAATTTCGTTTTAAATCATAGTGATATAAGAAAACAAAAAAGATAGTTTCATGAATAGGTTTTCAATGATTGCCTGTGACTGAAAATACGTGAAAATAACCGCCTACTAGGGAGAAATTGAAAGCGCTTTCAATTCACACCCCCTCGTCAGGTAATAAAAAGGATGCCCCAATCGGAGCACCCTTTGATTTCAATTAACCATGTGCCTTGAACTGATTGCTCATAGGGTCGTAGTGATACCCGATCTGTTGCAGACGGGTAGCCAGCTGATCTTCTGTCATGTCGTAGTAAGCCAGCAGCTCTTCCAGACCATCACACTCCAGCCGCAGCTTCTCGTTGATGATCCCGAGCAGAATGTTCGCATCCAGTCGTTGCAAGGTACTAACGTCCATCTCGCTCCCTCCTCTCCCTATACAGGACTGTATAACCATGAGCGCCGACCCGAAGTTTGTCTACAGGTTAAAAAACACCCTGTATAAGGAAGATATAAATATCCTTTTTAATCATGTAGTTAAACTCATCTCCTGTTAATCGGCTCACACTTTTAGCCACAAATGACTTGTCACTCCTTGCGAACAGAACTACTGTATGCGCATACAGCATGGTTATTCATACAGGAACGACATATGAGCCAGCCCCTGAATCTTTGCCCCCCCTCCTCCTCTGCCGGTCTGATCACCACCTGGCCCACTCGCCATCAGAGCAAGATGGGACAAGAGCAGCGGCGCGGCCCTCTCCATCAGGAAGCGCCGCTGCTGGATGCCCTGGGGCAACTGAGTCAGTCTGACAGTGGCTGGATCCTGCTCGTCGCCCCGCCCGGTCTGCCCGCCGCCGCGCAATTGCAGGCCAGAGGGATCAATCCTGCCAGGGTGCTTGTCGTGCACGCCCCCAAGATCAAGAATTGGCAGCGCCTGCTGGAGCAGAGCCTGATCAATGGTCACTGCGCCGCCGTGCTGACCTGGCTGCCCGAACAGGTCGCCCTGGACCGGAGCACATTGAGCACCCTGGGCCAGCGTGCCGGTGTCCTGACCCGCTTCTTCGAGCCCGCAACCCCTCTGGGTGGGGCACTGAGCTACGGCGGCCAGGATATCTACCTGAACCACTGATCGCCCCTTCGGCGTGACAGCCAATGCGCCGGCATTGCCCACCGGGTTATCCAGGCTTCCGACCCGGGATGCCATGGCGACAAAGACAAAGCAGCACAGCAGCACAGCAGCACAGCAGCACAGCAGCACAGCAGCACAGCAGCACAGCAGCACAGCAGCACAGCAGCACAGCAGCACAGCAGCACAGCAGCACAGCAGCAGTAAATTTGCTCAGGCCCAGACCGTCAAATGGGGCCCGCAAAAAAAGGCGACCCGAGGGTCGCCTTTCAACATGCTGCTGTACGGGGGCTAATCGCCCTCCGTTTGCATCGAAGTCCGATTGATCAAGCCAGCTTGGTCTCCAGCTCGGCAATTTTGGCGGACCAGTAGGCCGGGCCGGTCTCGTGGATGTTGTTGCCCTGGGAGTCGACCGCCACGGTGACCGGCATGTCTTCCACCTCGAACTCGTAGATGGCCTCCATCCCCAGATCGGCAAAGGCCACCACGCGCGCCTTCTTGATGGCTTTCGCCACCAGATAGGCGGCGCCGCCCACCGCCATCAGGTAGACAGCCTGGTGCTGCTTGATGCTCTCGACCGTCTTGGGGCCGCGCTCGGACTTGCCGATCATGCCGATGAGGCCGGTTTCTCCCAGCATCATGTCGGTGAATTTGTCCATCCGGGTGGACGTGGTGGGGCCAGCCGGGCCGACCACCTCGTCACGCACCGCATCGACCGGGCCCACGTAATAGATGAAGCGGTTGGTGAAATCGACCCCTTCCGGCAGTCCTTCACCTTTTTTCAGCATGTCGGCGATGCGCTTGTGGGCGGCGTCGCGGCCGGTCAGGATCTTGCCGGAGAGCAGCACGGTATCACCGCTCTTCCAGCTGGCAAGCTCTGCCTTGGTGATGCCATCCACGTTGACCCGGCGCACATTGCCACCGGACTCACGGGTGATCTCCGGCCAGTCTTCCAGCCTGGGGGGTGTCAGCTCCGCCGGGCCGGAGCCATCGAGTTCGAAATGCACGTGACGGGTGGCGGCGCAGTTGGGGATCATCACCACGGGCTTGGAGGCGGCGTGGGTCGGTGCGGATTTCACCTTCACATCCAGCACCGTGGTCAGGCCGCCCAGCCCCTGGGCACCGATCCCGAGCTTATTGACCTTGTCATAGAGCTCGACCCTCAGCTTCTCTTCGGTGGTCTCGGGACCACGGGCAATCAGCTCCTGGATGTCTATGTGCTCCATCAGAGCTTCCTTGGCGAGCACCGCCGCCTTCTCGGCGGTGCCGCCGATGCCGATGCCGAGCATGCCGGGCGGGCACCAGCCAGCCCCCATGGTCGGCACCGTCTTGAGCACCCACTCCACGATGTCGTCGGAGGGATTGAGCATCACCATCTTCGATTTGTTTTCGGAGCCGCCGCCCTTGGCCGCGATACTCACTTCCACCTTGTTGCCCGGGATCATGTCGATGTGCACGACAGCGGGGGCATTGTCTTTGGTGTTCTTGCGGCTGCCGGCCGGATCCGCCAGCACGGAGGCGCGCAGCGGGTTGTCCGGATTGGTATAGGCGCGGCGGGTGCCCTCATCCACCATCTCCTGGACCGTCATGTCGCTGTCCCACTGTACCTGCATGCCGATCTTGACGAAGCAGGTGACGATACCGGTGTCCTGACAGAGCGGGCGATGACCTTCGGCAGACATGCGGGAGTTGATCAGAATCTGGGCCAGGGCATCTTTGGCGGCCGGGTTGATCTCGCGGTCATAGGCGGCCTTGGCGGCCTGCACGAAATCGAGGGGGTGGTAGAAGGAGATGTACTGCAGGGCGTCAGCAATGGAATCGATAAAGTCCTGTTTTCTAATGATGCTCATATCATCCTCACTGGTCCTTGTTATCGCTTGCGCGAGCAAGGGCTTCCATATGATCCGGGCCTTCGGCAGGTGGCAAATGCACCTGGAGCCGGCAGACTGCGGCGTGTTTTTATAACGGTGTTTTTCTTAAAAATGCCGGCGGCCATGATACGCTTGACCACCCGAACCGGCTAGGGAGCCGGGCGCAAACTGTTGCCTATGTAACAAAAAATGAAACCAAGACTGCATATCCACCATTTCGACCCGCAGGCCTCGCTCCACACCTGGTTTGCCTGCCTGCAACACCAACCCTGGGCCATCCTGCTGGAATCCGCCGGCCCCCTGGGGGCTGACAACGGTTTTGACATCATCAGCGCCGATCCGCTTGCCACCCTGGAAACCCGGGGTACCAGCACCTGCCTCACCCAGGATAACCACCAGCACCATCATGACGGCGATCCCCTCGCCCTGCTCGCCAAGACCCAGCAAGCCCTGCTTGGGGAGCGCGTTGAGGATGACTCGGGATTGCCGTTTATCGGGGGAGCCCTGGGACTCTTTGGCTACGATCTGGGCCGACGATTCGAGCGTCTGCCCGCAGTGGCGCAACAGGACATCCAGGTGCCCGACATGGCGGTCGGGATCTACGACTGGGCGCTGCTGCGAAATGTCGCGACGGGACACTGGCAACTGGCCCACTGGGGTGATGAAGCCGGCCTCGCCCGCAGGCTCGACTGGCTGATGGCGCAGCGCGAACGAACCACCCTCCCCCTTCGCCTGACCGGCCCCTGGCAGAGCAACATGACGCGGGCCGAATACGGAGACAAGTTTGCCCGTATCCAGGCCTATCTGGCGGCGGGGGATTGTTACCAGATCAACCTGACCCAGCGCTTCAGCGCCCCTTATCAGGGGGATGAATGGTCCGCCTATCTCGCCCTGAGCGCCGCCAACAAGGCGCCGTTCTCCGCCTTTGTCCGCCTGCCGCACAGCGCCATTCTGAGCCTCTCCCCGGAGCGTTTCCTGCTGCTCGACAAGCGCCATATCGAGACCAAGCCCATCAAGGGCACCCGGCCTCGCCACCCTGATCCCGCCCAGGATGCCAGGGTGGCCGAGTCGCTCGCCAGCGCCGACAAGGACAGATCGGAGAACCTGATGATCGTCGATCTGCTGCGCAACGACATCGGCCGGGTGAGCCGGCCGGGGTCGGTCACGGTCCCGCACCTCTTTGCCGTGGAATCCTTCCCGGCGGTGCATCATCTGGTTTCCACCATTCACGGAGAACTGGATGCGCGCTGGCAAGAAGTGGATCTGCTGCGGGCCTGCTTCCCCGGCGGCTCCATCACAGGGGCTCCCAAGATCCGGGCGATGGAGATCATCGAGGAGCTGGAACCGGTGCGGCGCAATGCCTACTGCGGCAGCATCGGTTATCTGAGTCAGCACGGAAGGATGGATACCAGCATCTGCATCCGTACCCTGATCGCCGAAGCCGGTCAGCTGCACTGCTGGGCGGGGGGCGGCATCATCGCCGACTCCGATCCCGACGCCGAATATCAGGAGACCTACGACAAGGTGGCCCGCATCCTGCCACTGCTCGATGCCCTTTGACCCCATCCGGCCCTGCGGGGCCGACACAAGGAGACCCATGGAGATGACGAGTGCCGAGCTGCTGACCCGCTTTTTGCTGCAGCGCCCCGCCCCCGCCCATCGCCTGGCACTGGCCGGGCTCAAACCTGCCGCCGTGTTGATCCCCCTGGTGGAGCGCCCCGAGGGCCTGCACCTGCTGCTGACGCGCCGCAGCGCCGCCCTGCGCCACCACCCGGGGCAGATCAGCTTTCCCGGCGGGCGCCAGGACCCGGAAGACCGGGACCTCATTCACACCGCGCTCAGGGAAACCGAGGAGGAGCTTGGCATTCCCCCCTCCCAGATCCGGATCATCGGCAGCCTCACCCCTCTCAATACCGTCTCACGCTACGATGTGCTGCCGGTCCTCGCCATGCTCGACCCAGGCTACGGGCTGACCCTGAGCCAGGACGAGGTGGCCCAGGCCTTCGAAGTCCCCCTCGCCCACGTGCTGGATCCGGGGCAGCACATAGCCCTGAGCCTGCCAAGGGCGGACGGACGTCACACCATCTATTGGATCCCTTGGGAGCAATCTTTCATCTGGGGGGCCACTGCCAGCATGATCCGCCAGCTTGCCCAACACATCTCGACATAACATTTCGACAACATGATGAGGTGGGAAATTATCCAGTTAACATTCAAATAACACTGCATTTGATAAATAAATTTTGATTTTTTATTCTTTTGATCACATTTCTACAAGAAAGTACGGGTTTTAGCCGCACAAAGGTGAATTTGATCAACATTTTTGATTAAAAAGAAAGTATTCTTGCGCCGACTAATTAAAACCACACATTCGGGGTGAGACACATGTCCAATACTGTCACTGGCGCACAGGATGTTGCAGCCGCACAGGAGCAAGGAATCAGCTCGGTCCAATCTCGCGGTTGGAGTAAACAAGACACCACCTGGGTGATCAGCCTGTTCGGTACCGCCGTCGGTGCAGGTATCCTGTTCCTGCCCATCAACGCCGGCATGGGTGGCTTCTGGCCGCTGGTAGTGATGGCGCTGCTGGTCGGCCCCATGACCTACCTGGCACACCGTGGTCTGGCGCGCTTCGTGCTCTCCTCCAAGCAGCCCAATGCCGACATCACCCAGGTGGTGGAAGAGCACTTCGGCGTGGGTGCCGGTAAATTGATCACCCTGCTCTACTTCTTTGCCATCTACCCCATCGTGCTGATCTACGGCGTGGGCATCACCAACACGGTGGAAAGCTTCCTGGTCAACCAGTTGCAGATGACGCCGCCCCCGCGCTGGATCCTCTCCATCGTGCTCATCATGGCCATGATGTCCGTGATGCTGGCTGGCGAGAAGCTGATGCTGAAAGTGACCGAGTTCCTGGTCTATCCGCTCATCGCCATTCTGGCGGGCATCTCCCTGTACCTGATCCCGGACTGGACCGGTGCGGCCCTGAATGAAATGCCGAGCACCAAGGATTTCGCCACCACCCTGTGGCTGACCATCCCGGTGCTGGTGTTCTCCTTCAACCACAGCCCGGCCATCTCCAGCTTCGCCCTGGCTCAGCGCCGTGATCACGGTGAGCATGCCGTCGCCAAGTCCGACGCCATCCTCAAGCGCACCGCCATCATTCTGCTGGGCTTCGTGATGTTCTTCGTCTTCTCCTGCGTGATGAGCCTGACGCCGGCCCAGCTGGCAGAAGCCAAGTCCCAGAACATCGCCGTGCTCTCCTACCTGGCCAACCAGCATGCGAGCCCCATCATCTCCTACTTCGGTCCGCTGGTTGCCTTCGTGGCCATCGTCTCCTCCTTCTTCGGCCACTATCTGGGTGCCCGTGAAGGTCTGAAAGGGATGATCGTCCAGAACATGCGCAGCTCCGGCAAGGCACCGAACCACAAGAAAGTGGAGCTGTTCATCATCGCCTTCTTCATCCTGACCCTGTGGGGCGTGGCCGTGATCAACCCCTCCATCCTCGGGATGATCGAATCCCTGGGTGGCCCCATCATCGCCACCATCCTGTTCCTCATGCCCATGTACGCCATCAAGCGCGTTCCGGCCATGGCGAAATACCAGGGTCAGATCAGCAACGTCTTCGTGGCGACCATGGGCCTTATCGCCATCTCCGCCATCCTTTATCAACTGGTCGGCTAAGCCTTCCTGCGATACCGTCGGGCCAGCATCTGGCCCGGCGCCTCCCACAGCCCGGCAGATCTCCTCTGCCGGGCTGTGTTCGTTGTGATCATAAGGTACTGGGCTCAGATGATCAGAGCCCCCTGCCCTCAAATCAGAGACAGCCCTTTCACCCACTCTCTTTCCCCTTGGTGACTGCTTGCCGCTCATATTCCTTCCCCAATGACACACGACCAAGACGTACTGTGTTATCCCGTCATCTGCTGCGCGCCATCGGCCTTGCCAGACAGAACACCAGAGCCCTTGTCCTTACCAGGAACGCCCGCTCTTCGGGGTTTAGCCCAGAGAGCCGACACCCCCACCCAATGGAGCCTTTCTTCAAGGTACTCAGGGAAAGTACCGGCTACAGGGCGCAGGCAAACCGCCGAGAGGGCCTTGACCGGGCTTCCCGTACAGCGTCCGAAGAGCAGATGACCCCTTCGGTCACCAGAGGGGATGTCACACGCCGCCATGCTGACAGCACAATCAGCCCGATATGCCCGGCGAATGCAGCGCCGGGCACGTTTGTACAGGGAATGGCTTGTTGGCGGTGGCGAGAACACGTAAGGCAGCCAACGGGCCCCTCCCGAGAAATCACACAGGGGGATCCGAGCACTGTCAGTGCCATGACACGGCGAGAAGGTGCAGGGCGCCTGACGCGCGCGCAAATAAAAAGCGCCCTCCGAAGAGGGCGCCTGTGCAGAGCAGAAAGTCTTAGGGGATCAAGCTTCGCGGCTGGGGACCGGGGCGGCATCCAGCAGGCTCTCATCCTCGGCCATGCAGGCCGCCGCAGTGAACAGCACGTCGGTGGAGCTGTTGAGGGCCGTTTCGGCGGAATCCTGCAACACCCCGATGATGAAGCCAACGGCCACCACCTGCATGGCGATGTCGTTGCTGATACCGAACAGGCTGCACGCCAGCGGGATCAGCAGCAGGGAGCCGCCAGCCACACCGGAAGCGCCACAGGCACTGATGGTGGCGACGACGGAGAGCAGAATGGCGGTTGCCATGTCCACTTCCATCCCCAGGGTATGCACCGCCGCCATGGAGAGCACGGTAATGGTGATGGCGGCGCCGGCCATGTTGATGGTGGCGCCCAGCGGGATGGAGACCGCATAGGTGTCTTCCGGCAGGCGCAGCCTCTCGGCCAGGGCCATGTTGACCGGAATGTTGGCGGCGGAGCTGCGGGTGAAGAAGGCGGTCACACCGCTCTCTTTCAGGCAGGTCAGCACCAGGGGATAGGGGTTGCGCTTGATCTTCCAGAAGACGATGAGCGGATTGACCACGAAGGCGATGAACAGCATGCAGCCGATCAGTACCACCAGCAGCTGGGCATAGCCAAACAGCGCATCGAAGCCGGTTTCAGCCAGGGTGGAGGCAACCAGGCCCAGGATGCCGAGGGGAGCGCAACGGATCACGGCCTTGACGATGGCGGAAACCCCGTGAGACACATCGGAAATCAGTGATTTGGTGCTCTCATTGGCGTGACGCATGGCGATACCAAGGCCGATGGCCCAGGCCAGGATGCCGATATAGTTGGCTTCCAGCAGTGCTTTCACCGGGTTGGTCACCACGTTGAACAGCAGGGTCTGCAGCACTTCCGTGATGCCCCCCGGCGGCGTGATCTCGGTAGCGCCTGCCACCAGATGCAGGTTGGAGGGGAAGAGGAAGCTCGCCACCACTGCCACGGCAGCCGCCAGGAAGGTACCCAGCACATAGAGCAGCAGGATCGGTTTCATGTTGGTCTTCTGACCCTGCTTGTGGCCGATGATCGCCGACATCACCAGCACGAAGACCAGCAGCGGCGCCACGGCCTTCAGGGCGCCGACGAACAGGCTGCCGAGCAGACCCGCCGCCTTGGCCCACTCGGGCATGAACATCGCAAGAAGGATACCGAATACCAGACCGACTAGGATCTGGCTAACCAGACTGGTGCTGTTGACCAGTCGAATGAGGGGGTGTTGTTGTGTCATCAAGTAGTCCCTGTGCACTCATGGTGCGTGAATCATTAGTCCTGTTGGCAACCAGCCCCGCGCATTGGCACCGGTCCGTTGACGGTGACGCCGTGGGCAGCTCTTCTGGTGGATCTGTCCCGTTCGCGTGGGGTTGCGGACAAGAATATCCCATCTGCCATGGTTTTTTTCCACATAATCACTGAAAAATATCAGGGTTACCTCACAAAAAATCTACAACAATGTGATAACACAATATCAACCACGGTCAAAATGTCACCAAACCAGTCCGATCATCGGCCACCACTGGGCCAGAAGTGATATGATGACGCCCTTTTTCAGGGAGCCTTGCCATGATCACCTCTTTATTGACCCGACACTTCGGCTTTGATCGCTTGCGGCCCGGGCAGGAAGCGGTGATCAGTCGTCTGCTGGCCGGCAAGAGCGCCGCAGCCATCTTCCCGACTAGCGCGGGGAAATCCCTCTGTTATCAATTGCCCGCCCTCGCACTGCCCCACCTGACCCTGGTCATCTCTCCCCTGCTGGCCCTGATGCACGATCAGCTCGCCTTTTTGCGCAGCAAGGGGATCGCCGCCGCCACTCTGGACTCCAGCCAGACAGCGGAAGAGAGCCGGCGCGTGATGCAGCAGGCCAGCGATGGCCAGCTCAAGATCCTGATGATTTCGGTGGAGCGCCTCAAAAATGAGCGCTTTCGCCGCTTCATCGCCCACATCCCCCTGTCACTGCTGGTGGTGGACGAGGCCCACTGCATCTCGGAGTGGGGCCACAACTTTCGCCCCGACTACCTCAAGCTGCCGGATCATCGCCGTGAACTGGCCATTCCCCAGGTGCTGTTGCTGACCGCCACCGCCACCCCGGCCGTCATGGCGGACATGCAGGCAAAATTTGCCATCGACCGGGACGATCTGGTGGTCACCGGTTTCTACAGACCCAATCTGGATCTGGCCGTCCTCCCGCTGGCAGGCAGTGCCCGCGATACCTGGCTGCGCGAGGAGCTGCACCGGGATCCGGCCGCCCCCACCATCGTCTACGTGACTCTGCAACACAGCGCAGAGCAGTGCGCCGCGCAGCTACAGGCCAGCGGCATCCGGGCATGCGCCTACCATGCGGGGCTCGATCCCGCCCTGCGCAGCCAGATCCAGCATGACTTCATGGCTGGCAGACTCGACTGCATCGTGGCCACCATCGCCTTTGGCATGGGCATCGACAAGGCCGACATTCGCCGGGTCATTCACTACGACCTGCCCAAGTCCATCGAGAACTACAGCCAGGAGATAGGCCGCGCCGGACGTGACGGGCTTCCCTCCCGCTGCACCGTGCTGGCGAGCCGCGCCCAGTTGCCGGTACTGGAAAACTTCGTCTATGGGGATACGCCGGACAGGGACGCCATCGCGCACTTGCTCGATATCGTGCGCCAGAGCGGCGCCGAGTGGGAATTCAGCCTGCTGCGCCTCTCCAACGAGACCAACATTCGCCAACTGCCCCTCAAGACCCTGCTGGTCTATCTGGAGATGGCGGGGGTCATTGCACCGGCCTACAGCTACTTTGCCGAGTACCGTTTCAGGTTCGTACTGGAAAAACAGGCGATCCTCGCTCGTTTCAATTCCGAACGCCGCCAGTTCCTGGAGCAGGTCTTTGCCTGCGCCCCCCAGGCGCGCACCTGGTGCACCATGGACTTCGAGGCGCTGTGGCAGGGATATCAGGGAGAACGCCAGCGCGCCGCGGCGGCGCTGGACTACCTGCAGCAGCAGGGTTGGATCGAGCTTGAAAGCAAGCAGATGACCGAGCTCTATCGGGTGCTGAGCCAGCAAATCGATACCGTGACCCTGGCCGAAGAGCTGCATGGATTGTTTGAAAAGAAAGAGCAGAGCGAGCTGGCCCGCCTTCAGGCACTGCTGGCCTTTTTCACCTCGACCACCTGCCTCAGCCATGAGCTTGCCCGCTATTTTGCCGACGACGCCGCCCCCGAGCGCTGCGGGCACTGTTCCGTCTGCCGGGGAGAGATCGCCGTGTTGCCGCCGTTGCCATCACCGGGCTTGCCCAACGAGCACGGTTTGCGCGCCTGGTGCGATCCGCTGATCGCCCTGTGCCATCAGCGCCATCCCAGGATCCTGACCCGTTTCCTGTGTGGCATCGCCACCCCGCTGACCACCCGTCTAAAGGCCAGGGATCTGGCCGGTTTTGGCCAGTTGGCGAACCATCCCTTCGCCGAGGTGCTGGCGGTGGTGTCAGCCCTCTATCCCGCCGAATCCTGAGCTTGCAGGTTTGGCGCCGTTCAGGCGCTGAAAAAATAAGACCCTCGCGGATGCGAGGGTCAAGCCAACGGAAACGTGCTTAAACAGAGCTTAGTATCTGCACAATCACCCACTCTCTTGCTAAAGCGATGACTGCTCGACACAGGGCCAATCTAGAGCAGCCAGAATGTAGCGTCAATGTAAAAATTAGAGCAAAAGCATCAAACAAATAACGTTACGTTAACGTAAGCGACACGTCTTTTTACCCTCTATTCCCTGCCGCCCTTGCCCTTGCTGGCACCGCCCCCTGACAAAACAGAGCGTCACCATTTTCTCCCTCTGGCACACAAAGATTTATTTTTTATGTCTTTGACATTTGCATCACTGTCGTGGCAAAAATAATTTAACAGTCAGTAACATAGGTATGTCACTTACTGCTTCTTCCCGCACGAGGATCGGGAAGCTCCCGCACAAACTTAAACCAATGATGGCGATGGATTACTGGGGGCTGTTGACTAGGCTTAAGAGGTAAACAGAACAAAAGTAGTGATCCACTCTTTTTCAGGGCAAGCGACTATAACGAGGGCTAAGTTATGGGCATCTTCGAGCACTATCAACAGCGGTATGAGAAGGCCAGAGAGGAGGAGTACAGCATCCAGGAGTTTCTGGATATGTGCAAACAGGACAAATCCTGCTACGCCTCTGCCGCCGAACGTCTGCTGACCGCCATCGGCGAGCCGGAAATGATCGACACCTCGACCAATCCACGTCTCAGCCGTCTCTTTTCCAACCGCGTCGTCGCGCGTTATCCCGCTTTCAAAGACTTCTATGGCATGGAAGAAGCCATCGAACAGATTGTCTCCTATCTCAAACATTCCGCTCAGGGTCTGGAAGAGAAGAAACAGATCCTCTATCTGCTCGGACCGGTTGGCGGCGGTAAATCCTCGCTGGCAGAGAAACTCAAATCCCTGATGCAAAAAGTGCCCATCTATCGCATCAAGGGCTCACCAGTGAATGATCACCCCTTCTGCCTGTTTGACATCGACGAAGATGGCGAAATCCTCGAGAAGGAGTACGGCATCCCTCGCCGTTATCTGCGCCCCATCATGTCTCCCTGGGTCGCCAAGCGCCTTCACGAGTTTGGCGGCGACATCACCAAGTTCAAGGTGGAGAAGGTGACCCCCTCCATCCTCGATCAGATCGCCATCGCCAAAACCGAACCGGGGGACGACAACAACCAGGACATCTCCTCCCTGGTCGGCAAGGTCGATATCCGCATGCTGGAACACTTCGCCCAGGATGATGCCGATGCTTACTCCTACTCCGGTGCGCTATGCAAGGCAAACCAGGGGATGATGGAGTTCGTCGAGATGTTCAAGGCCCCCATCAAGGTGCTGCACCCGCTGCTGACGGCGACGCAAGAGGGGAACTACAACGGTACCGAGGGGCTCTCCGCCCTCCCCTTCGACGGCATCCTGCTGGCTCACTCCAACGAATCCGAGTGGCAGCAGTTCCGCAACAACAAGAACAACGAGGCGTTCCTCGACCGGGTCTACATCGTCAAGGTGCCCTACTGCCTGCGGGTGTCGGAAGAGGTGAAGATCTACGAGAAGCTGCTGGTCAACAGTGAGCTGACCGATGCCAAGTGCGCCCCGGGAACCCTGGAGCTGCTGGGCCAGTTCTCCGTGCTGTCGCGCCTCAAGGAGCCGGAAAACTCCAGCATCTACTCCAAGATGCGGGTCTATGACGGCGAGAGTCTCAAAGATACCGATCCCAAGGCGAAGAGTTATCAGGAGTACCGCGATTACGCCGGCGTCGACGAGGGGATGAATGGCCTTTCCACCCGTTTCGCGTTCAAGATCCTCTCCCGTGTCTTCAACTTCGACCACGCGGAAGTGGCCGCCAACCCGGTGCACCTCTTCTATGTGCTGGAGCAGCAGATAGAGCGCGAGCAGTTCCCGCAAGAGCTGCACGATCGCTATCTGGAGTTCATCAAGGGTTACCTGACTCCGCGCTACGTCGAGTTCATCGGCAAGGAGATCCAGACCGCCTACCTCGAGTCGTATTCAGAGTACGGTCAGAACATCTTCGATCGCTACGTCACCTACGCCGACTTCTGGATCCAGGATCAGGAGTATCGTGACCCCGAAACCGGCCAGCTGTTTGACAGAGCGTCTCTCAACAGCGAGCTGGAGAAAATTGAAAAACCTGCCGGGATCAGCAACCCGAAAGATTTCCGTAACGAAATCGTCAACTTCGTGCTGCGTGCCCGGGCCAACAATGCAGGCCGTAACCCCAACTGGACCAGTTACGAGAAGCTGCGCACCGTGATCGAGAAGAAGATGTTCTCCAACACGGAAGAGCTGCTGCCGGTTATCTCCTTCAACAGCAAAACCTCGGCCGAGGAGCAGAAGAAGCACGATAACTTTGTCGAACGGATGATGGAGAAAGGCTACACCCGCAAACAGGTGCGACTGCTCTCCGAATGGTATCTCAGGGTACGCAAATCATCCTGACCCTGCCGTGTTCAAGGGGGAGTTATGGCGCATTTTATCGACCGCAGGCTCAACGGCAAAAACAAAAGCGCTGTCAATCGGCAGCGCTTCATCCGCCGCTACAAGAAGCAGATAAAACAAGCGGTCTCGGATGCTGTCTCCAAGCGCAGCATTCAGGACGTGGACAAGGGTGAGAGCATCAGCATCCCGACCAAGGACATCGGGGAACCCCATTTTCATCAGGGGCAAGGCGGCAAACGGGAGATGGTGCATCCGGGCAACGACCAGTTCGTATCTGGTGACAAGATTGACCGGCCCAAAGGGGGTGGCGGCGGCCAGGGGAGTGGCGAGGGCCAGGCCTCGGATCAAGGAGAGGGCGTCGATGATTTCGTCTTCCAGATCTCCAAGGACGAGTACCTGGACTTGCTGTTCGAGGATCTGGAACTGCCGCGGCTGCAAAAGACCCAGCTCAACCAGCTGATGGAGATGAAGACCTACCGGGCCGGCTACACCTCCAACGGGGTGCCTGCCAACATCAACGTGGTGCGCTCCCTGCAAAATTCGCTGGCGCGGCGCATGGCGCTGCAGGCAGGCAAGAAACGTCAGTTGCGTGAACTGGAGGAGCGCCTGGCCCAGCTGGCTTGCGAGCCCAACGACCATTTCGCCGAAATGGCGCAACTTGAAAAAGAGATCAGGGAGCTGAAACGGCGGATCGATGCGGTCCCCTTTATCGACACCTTCGACCTCAAATTCAACAACTTTGTCAAACGGCCCGTCCCCTCGAGCCAGGCGGTGATGTTCTGCCTGATGGACGTCTCCGGTTCCATGGATCAGGCTACCAAAGAGATGGCCAAGCGTTTCTATATCCTGCTTTATCTATTCCTGAGCCGGACTTACAAGAATGTCGAGGTGGTCTACATTCGCCACCACACCCAGGCCAAGGAGGTGGACGAGCACGAGTTCTTCTACTCCCAGGAGACCGGCGGTACCATCGTCTCCAGTGCGCTCAAGATGATGAACGACATCATCAACGAACGTTATCCCGCCAACCAGTGGAACATCTATGCGGCGCAGGCATCGGACGGTGACAACTGGGCCGATGACTCACCCCAGTGCAGGGAGATCCTGATGCGCGACATCATGCCGCGGGTGCGTTACTACTCCTACATCGAGATCACTACCCGCGCCCACCAGACCCTGTGGCACGAATATGAGGCGGTGACAGAGCAATACGCCCACTTCGCCATGGAGCACATTCGCAAGGTCGAGGACATTTATCCGGTGTTCCGGGAATTGTTCAAGAAGCAAGCGGCTTGAGGGATCACATATGGTAGAAACCGCAAGAAAGATAGCGCCGCTGGACGATGGTCCTGACTGGAACTTCGATCTGCTGGAGCTTTATCACCAGGAGATAGCCCGGGTCGCCAAATTCTATCGGCTCGACACCTATCCCAACCAGATCGAGGTGATCACCGCAGAGCAGATGATGGATGCCTACTCCAGCGTGGGCATGCCCATCGGTTATCAACACTGGTCATTCGGCAAGCGCTTCATCCACACCGAACGCAACTACAAGCGCGGCCAGATGGGACTCGCCTACGAGATCGTCATCAACTCGGACCCCTGCATCGCCTATCTGATGGAAGAGAACACCATGCCGATGCAGGCGCTGGTCATGGCCCACGCCTGCTATGGTCACAACTCCTTCTTCAAGAACAACTATCTGTTCAAGGCCTGGACCGATGCCTCCTCCATCATCGACTACCTGTTGTTTGCCAAGAACTACATCACCGAGTGCGAGGAAAAACACGGCATCGATGCGGTGGAGAAACTGCTCGACTCCTGCCATGCCCTGATGAACTTCGGGGTGGATCGTTACAAGCGGCCCCAGAAGATTTCTCTGGCCGAGGAGAAGCGACGCCAGAAGGCGCGGGAAGATTATCTGCAAACCCAGGTCAATGAGCTGTGGCGTACCCTGCCCAAGCAGCACAAGATTGCCGGGGTGGAAGACAGGCGCTATCCTGCCGAGCCTCAGGAGAACATCCTCTATTTCATCGAAAAAAATGCCCCCCTGCTCGAGCCCTGGCAGCGCGAGGTGGTGCGTATCGTGCGCAAGATCAGTCAGTACTTCTACCCGCAGAAGCAGACGCAGGTGATGAATGAGGGCTGGGCCACCTTCTGGCACTACACCATTCTCAACCATCTCTATGACGAGGGAAAAATCAGCGATCGCTTCATGCTGGAGGTGCTGCACAGCCACACCAACGTCGTCTATCAGCCCCCCTACAACAGCCGGTATTACTCGGGGATCAACCCCTACGCCCTTGGCTTTGCCATGTTCACGGACCTGCGTCGCATCTGCGAACACCCGACCGAGGAAGACAGATACTGGTTCCCCGATTACGCTGGCACCAACTGGGTCGAGACATTGCATTTCGCCATGCAGAACTTCAAGGACGAAAGCTTCATCAGCCAGTTCCTCAGTCCCAAGGTAATGCGCGACATGAAGCTCTTTGCCATCGATGACGACGATCTGAAGAACTACCTCAAGGTGTCCGCCATTCACAATGAAGAGGGCTACCGGCTGGTGCGTAGCACCCTGTCCGCTCAATACAACCTGAGCAACCTGGAGCCCAACATTCAGGTCTACAACGTGGCAGTGAAAGGCGATCGCTCCCTGACCCTGCGCTATGTTCCCCACAACCGCATCCCCCTTGGCGAGTCACGCCACGAGGTGCTCAAGCATCTGCATCAGCTGTGGGGCTTCGATGTGGTGCTGGAGCAGGACAATGGCGAGCTATCCGCAGATATCATCGGCCGTTGTCCGGACCGCAAGAGCATGACCTGACGTCAGTGCCGGGCATAAAAAAACGCGCCATCAGGCGCGTTTTTCTTGGATCAGGGCAATCAGTTGTCACACAGGTTGCTTGGCATGTCCTGACGCAGACGGGTCCAAAGCTTGCCAGACTCGATGCCGTACTGGCGTACCGTCATGAACACGGCTTCGTGATCCTTGGTTTCGGCCAGCTTGCGCAGCGTCTTGTAGTAGGCATCTGCGGTTTCGCGCGCCTGCTTGTCCGAGAAGTAGTAGCGGCCAACCCGGCTGTACAAGCCCTTGAAACCGTTGAGGATCAAAGCATAGATGGGGTTGCCAGAGGCAAATGAAAGCTGGTGATGCAAACGGTAGTCGAAGTCCGCATAGGCCTCGGCCGTGTTCTCCACATCATCGGCCCCCCGCAGTATCTCGGCGGCCTGTTCCGGGTTGTTGCGAATGGCGCCACGGATGAAGATGGTGCAGATGTTGGTCCGGGCGGAGAGCAGCTGTGCCACCAGATCCGGCACCTTGTCCTGATCGAGACGCGCCAGTGTCTCCAGAATGTTGAGACCGGAGGTTTCCCAGAAATTGTTGACCTTGGTCGGTTTGCCATGCTGGATGGTGAGCCAGCCATCACGGGCAAGGCGCTGCAACACTTCACGCAAGGTAGTGCGAGTCACGCCGATCAATTCGGACAGCTCGCGCTCCGCCGGCAGAATGGATCCAGGAGGAAAGCGATTGTTCCAGATGGACTCGATGATGTATTCCTCGGCAAACCCGGCAGGGCTTTGCGCTTTAATGACCATGTAATGACTCTGTTGTAGTGCGTAAAAAGGCCCCCGAATAATAGCAAAGCCGGTCATGCTGGCAAGCAGAAGGTCGGTCCTCTGCTCACATTACCCCGATCTTTTTGTTAAAAATATGTATGCGGCGACAAGTGAGGAGTCAACCAACACCAAATGATGGGAATATAAGCGTTTGCTCGCTGGGCAAGTTCAGCGACCTTATTTATAGTTATCGCTCCCTTGATTAAAATCATGTGCAATCAATCTGATACAGGTGAATATCCGGATGTTCGGCTCGGGTCGGGCTCGACTGCATAGACGCAGATATCAACAACAGAACAGAGAACCATCATTATGCCAATCAGCCTAGGGCGCGCGTTTACAAAGAACTTTTTGGGCAATGCTCCGCGATGGTACAAAATTGCCATCGTTCTATTCCTGCTGATCAACCCGATCATTTTCTACGTTGATCCCTTCCTGGCCGGCTGGCTGCTGGTTGTCGAGTTTATTTTCACCCTGGCCATGGCCCTCAAGTGCTATCCGCTGCAACCGGGCGGACTCCTGGCCATCGAAGCCGTGCTCATCGGCATGACCTCCGCCAACCAGATAAAACATGAGCTGGTGGCCAATATCGAAGTGCTTCTGCTGCTGGTCTTCATGGTGGCCGGCATCTACTTCATGAAGCAGTTGCTGCTCTACGTCTTTACCAAGATGCTGGTGCGCATCCACTCCAAAACGTTGCTTTCTCTCGCCTTCTGCCTGGTGTCTGCATTCCTCTCCGCGTTCCTTGATGCCCTGACCGTGATCGCCGTGGTCATCAGCGTCGCAACCGGCTTCTACGCTATCTACCACAAGGTGGCCTCCCGGGATGAGTCCGGCAATCTGCATCATGATGACGAAGAGATTGACGAGCTCTCCCGCCAGCATCTGAACGAATTTCGTGCCTTCCTGCGCAGCCTGATGATGCACGCCGCCATCGGTACCGCCCTGGGGGGCGTCTGCACCCTGGTCGGCGAACCCCAGAACCTCATCATCGGTGAACAGGCGGGGTGGCACTTCGGTGAATTTGCCATTCGCATGGCGCCAGTCACCATCCCGGTCTTCATCTGTGGCCTGCTGACCTGCATCCTGGTCGAAAAATTCCGCTGGTTCGGTTATGGCGCCCGCTTGCCCGAGCCCGTGCGTCACATCATGGAATCCTACGAGCGAGACGAAGACGCACAACGTACCCCGCAGGACAAGGCCAAGCTGATCGTCCAGGCGCTGATTGCCACCTGGCTTATCACGGGTCTTGCCCTCCATCTGGCTGCAGTTGGGCTGATCGGCCTGACGGTCATCGTGCTCGCGACGGCGTTCACCGGCGTGACTGAAGAACACGCGCTTGGCAAGGCATTCCAGGAGGCTTTGCCGTTCACCGCCCTGCTCACCGTCTTTTTCAGCGTGGTGGCGGTCATCATCGATCAACAGCTGTTCAAGCCGGTGATCCAGTGGGTACTGGCGGCCAAGCCGGAGGATCAGCTTGCCCTCTTCTACCTGGCAAACGGTCTGCTCTCCATGGTCAGTGACAACGTCTTCGTCGGCACCGTCTACATCAACGAGGTGAAGACCGCCCTGATCAACGGCGCCATCAGCCGCGAGCATTTTGATCTGCTGGCCGTGGCCATCAACACCGGCACCAACCTGCCGTCGGTCGCCACCCCCAATGGCCAGGCCGCATTCCTGTTCATGCTCACCTCGGCCCTCGCTCCCCTGCTGCGCCTCTCTTATGGCCGCATGGTCTGGATGGCGCTGCCCTATACCCTGGTGCTGGGGCTTGTCGGCTTCTTCTCCGTGGAACTGCTCCTCGGTCCTGCAACCGAATGGTTCTATCAGACAGGGTGGTTGCTGGATCATGGGGCACTGCCACTGCCCACCCCGTCCACACACTGATCATGAAAGGGGCTGTTCGGCCCCTTTCTTTTCAGATGGGGCTCTGCTCTAATTCAGCCACTATTTTTCTCTGAGAGATCAATCAGATGATCGAGTATCTTCGCCGCATTGCCAGTCATCGTCTGGCCTGGGGATTGCTGGCAGCCTCCGCTTTCGCGCTGGAACTCTGCGCCCTCTTCTTCCAGCACGTGTTGGGTTTGCACCCTTGCGTGATGTGCATTTATGAACGTATCGCCCTCCTCGGCGTACTCACGGCCGGCCTCCTCGGCATGGTCGCGCCAGAGCGCTGGTACCTGCGCTGGAGTGCCATGCTCCTGTGGGGTTACAGCGCCTTCTGGGGCCTGAAACTGGCGCTCAAGCATGTGGATTACCAGATGAACCCCTCCCCCTTCAACGTATGCGAGGGATTTGTTGACTTCCCTGCCTGGGCACCACTGGATAAGTGGGTTCCCTGGATGTTCTACCCGGACGGCGACTGCAGCGAGATCAGCTGGCAGTTCCTCGGTTTCTCCATGCCGCAGTGGCTCGTGGTCATCTTTGCCGCCTATCTGCTGGTGTTCGTCATCGTGGCTGCTGGCAACCTGATAAAAGGGCGCTGCTGCAACTAGTTCGTCACTCGACCCTAAGAAGGGAGCCCATGGCTCCCTTTTTATTTCCTCTTTATCGCCTCACGACCCCATGCCCAGAGGGCCGGATCTCCTTCTCCCTGTTCTGCCAATGAAGTGGCTGCCTGCGGGTGTGCATCATCGTAACAGGCCACAAGCGGGTCAAAGGGCGCAGCAGCGACCTGCCACTCGGCCTACCAACAAGAAGGGAGCCATCGGCTCCCTTCTTTCATGTCGTGCACGGCGATGTCACGCGCCTTCGGAGGTAGCCTTGCTGGCACTTCTCCTGGCCTTCACCATGCCGATCACCATGGGCAACAAGGAGACCGCGATGATGCCGAAGATGAGCAGGGTAAAGTTGTGGCGCACTACCGGCAGATTGCCAAAGAAGTGGCCGGCATAGACGAAGGAGAGCACCCACAAGAGCCCCCCCACCAGGTTGAACGCCAGGAAGCGGGGATAGGTCATGGCCCCCATGCCCGCCACGAAGGGGGCGAAGGTGCGCACTATGGGCAGGAAGCGGGTGATGATGATGGTCTTGCCGCCATGCTTGGCATAGAAGGCATGGGTCTTGACCAGATAGTCCCGGCGAAAGATTTTGGAATCGGGGTTGCGAAACAGCTGCTCACCGAAGAAGTGGCCTATGGTGTAGTTCACCACGTTGCCGAGCACCGCGGCGATGATCAGCACGGCGGCTAGGGTGTGCACGTCCAACACGCTGCCCACGGTGAGGGCACCTGCAGCAAACAACAGGGAGTCCCCCGGCAGGAAGGGAGTCACCACCAGCCCGGTTTCACAGAAGATGATGAGAAACAGGATGGCGTATACCCAGACGCCATAGTTCTCGAACAGCTCTTTCAGATGCACGTCAACGTGCAGAATAAAGTCGATGGCAAAGAGGATCAGATCCATTTTTTGGTACCCATGAAGTGAACGGCGTGGAGTCTACGCCAATGAGACCTGGCTCACAATCTCCCCATGGTCCCCTTTTTCGAATCCCATGAAGGGAGTCATTCAGCCCCCCTTCTTTTCCCCTCTCCCTGAACGTAGGCTTCTGCTCACTCGGCCTTGTCCAGAGCGGCAAGCACCTCGCCGGGCAAGCATTTCTCCCAGCCCCACAAGAGGAGCAGCAACAAGGTAGCGTCGTCGAGCCAGCCAAGGAGAGGCACCACATCGGGGACAACGTCCACCGGGCTGATGCCATAGAGCAGAATAAGGATCACCAGCCCCTTCGCCCACCAGGGCGTGCCTGGGTGGCGAAAGCCTTGATAGAGGCGGCGCAAACGCCGCCAGATGAGCCAGCGTCTGGTGCTCATGACTCGATCAGCTCGCCGCGCAGCCGCTGGATCTGATCCCGCAGCGCCGCCGCCTGTTCGAACTCCAGATCCCGCGCATGCTGGAACATCTGCTCTTCCATCCGCTTGATCTCCTTGCTGATCTCGCTGGCAGAGCGGGCATGGTACTCCCCTTGCGGTTCGGCAGCCTTGCGACTCCCCTTGCCCGCCTTGCCCGCCGTGCGGCTGCCCCCCATGTCCATCACATCGCCGATGGCCTTGTTGAGCCCCTTCGGCACGATGCCGTGTTCCAGGTTGTGGGCGTGTTGCAGGGCGCGGCGCCGCTCGGTCTCTTCGATCGCAACCTTCATGGAGTTGGTGATGGTATCCCCGTAAAGGATCACCTTGCCGTTGAGGTTGCGCGCTGCCCGGCCGATGGTCTGGATGAGGGAGCGGGTGGAACGCAGGAAGCCCTCTTTATCCGCATCCAGAATGGCCACCAGGGAGACTTCCGGCATGTCGAGTCCTTCGCGCAGCAGGTTGATGCCCACCAAGACGTCGAACTTGCCAAGGCGCAGGTCGCGGATGATTTCCACCCGCTCCACGGTATCAATATCCGAGTGCAGATAGCGCACCCGTACCTCGTGATCCGCCAGGTATTCGGTCAAGTCCTCCGCCATCCGCTTGGTCAGTGTCGTGACCAGCACCCGCTCCTCCACCGCCACCCGCTTGCGGATCTCGGAGAGCAGATCGTCCACCTGGGTGCTGACCGGCCGCACTTCCACCTCAGGATCGAGCAGGCCGGTGGGACGCACCACCTGCTGCACCACGTCACCGCCTGACTTCTCCAGCTCGTAGGGGCCGGGGGTCGCCGAGACGAACACCGTCTGGGGCATCAGCGCCTCGAACTCGTCGAACTTGAGGGGCCGGTTGTCCAGCGCCGAGGGAAGGCGGAAGCCGTACTCCACCAGGGTCTCCTTGCGGGATCTGTCCCCTTTGAACATGGCGCCGATCTGCGGCACCGTGACGTGGGATTCGTCGATGATGAGCAGGCCGTCCCCCGGCAGGTAGTCAAACAGGGTGGGCGGCGGCTCACCCGGTGCGCGGCCGGAGAGGTAGCGGCTGTAGTTCTCTATACCGGAGCAGTAACCCAGCTCCTGCATCATCTCCATGTCGAACTGGGTGCGTTGGCTGATGCGCTGCTCCTCCACCAGCTTGTTGAGGTTCATCAGCTGCTCGCGCCGCCCCTTGAGCTCCTCCTTGATGTGCTCGATGGCACCCAGAATGGTCTCCCGCGGGGTGGCGTAGTGGGTCTTGGGGTAGATGGTGTAACGCACCACCGTCTGCTCGATGGCGCCGGTCAAGGGATCGAACAGGGAGAGGCGTTCTACCTCTTCATCAAACAGCTCCACCCGCAGGGCCAGCTTGTCCGATTCGGCGGGGTAGATGTCGATCACCTCCCCCCGCACCCGGAAGGTGCCGCGCTGGAAGGCCATGTCGTTGCGGGTGTACTGCAGTTCGGCGAGGCGGCGCAGGATATCCCGCTGATTGATCACGTCCCCCACTTTGAGGTGCAGCATCATGCTGAGGTAGGCCTGGGGATCCCCCAGACCATAGATGGCCGATACCGAGGCGACGATCACCACGTCGCGCCGCTCCAGCAGCGCCTTGGTGGCTGACAGCCGCATCTGCTCGATGTGATCGTTGATGGAGGCATCCTTCTCGATGAAGGTGTCCGTGGTCGGCACATAGGCTTCGGGCTGGTAGTAATCGTAATAAGAGACGAAATACTCCACCGCGTTGTCGGGGAAGAACTCCTTCATCTCCCCATAGAGCTGGGCCGCCAGGGTCTTGTTGGGGGCCAGGATCATGGTGGGACGATTAAGAGTCGCGATGACGTTGGCCATGGTAAAGGTCTTGCCCGAACCGGTCACCCCGAGCAGGGTCTGGTGGGCCAGTCCCGACTCGATGCCATCGAGCAGCTGGGCGATGGCCCTCGGCTGATCCCCGGCGGGTTGAAACTGGCTGGCCAACTGGAATAACTTGCTCATGACGACTCCCGGCAAAAAACGGCAAGGGAGCAGTGTACCCCGAGTTGAAGGAGCTGGGTATCCGCTCACCCTCCCTGATGGCTATTGACCCTGAAATACGACCTCTGTATGATGCACCTCCTTGCCTGATGTTCCCCCGTAGTTCAGTCGGTAGAACGGCGGACTGTTAATCCGTATGTCACTGGTTCAAGTCCAGTCGGGGGAGCCAATTCCTCACCATCTCGGTGCAAGTTATCCACTTTAGTGCTTTCCTCTTCCAATTTTAATGCACAAGCCCTCCCCTGCGGCCTGACTCCCTTTTGATCTCCCGTTACTGACCAGCAGCGTTTTGTTCTGCTGCGTATAACTATTTGATTTTTATAGAAACAATTTATTGCAGGTATTTTTTGAACAGTCCTTGCAGCCCAGTATTGGCGCGGCTTTCAGCCTGATCGCCAAGTTTCATAAACAGGGTTATCCACAGTTTCTGTGGGTAACTTGACCAAAGCCACGGTTCATCTGGGCTGGCAGCCATTGTCCCCGGTTTGCGATGGCTGCCCCCGCTCTTCCCCATTTTCTGCTGTTTTTCCCTTCCCCCCTAAATGGGATGAATCGACTCGCGGTGCTGCCTGTGGGGGATTTTTTTTCGCTATGCCGCGTCCTGCGGGTCAGCCCTCGCCGGATGAGTCATGAGTCTCTTTTGTTACCCTTCAATTTCCTCAGTGGAAAATGCTGAAAAACATGCCCGTTTGCTCCCCATGCAGCAGGTAATAAATTGTCCACAGGAGCGTCATCCCCTCTCTGCTCGACAGCATATTTCACTCATTGACAGCGGGCCTTGCAGCGTAAAATAGAGGTGTTTTCCCCAGCCCCCCCTCGCATCCCTATCTTCATCGAAGAGACCAGCACTTAACTGGCTGTTAATCCGCTTTGGCGCTTCTTTCTTGATACAGGATCCGGCACAATATCGGCCTCACTTTTATCCTCGGTTTTTCCGGGCATGACCATAGATTTCGTGACACTGCTACATCAAAGCGACTCCCTGCTGCTGTTCGTGGTACTAGCCTTCGGGCTGCTGCTGGGCAAGGTACGCATCGGCAACTTCCAGATAGGCAACACCATAGGCGTGCTCTTCACCGCCCTGCTGTTTGGCCAGATGGGATTCCAGTTTTCCACCTCCACTGAAAACGTCGGCTTCATGCTGTTCATCTTCTGTGTGGGAATTGAAGCGGGGCCGCACTTTTTCAGCGTCTTCCTTCGCGACGGCATCCACTACATCACCCTGACCCTGGTGATCCTGCTGTCGGCCCTGCTGCTGACCGTGGGGCTCGCCAAGTTCTTTAATCTGGGGCCCGGCATGGCCGCCGGCATTCTGGCAGGTTCCCTCACCTCCACGCCGGCCCTGGTGGGGGCGCAGGACGCCCTGCGAAGCGGATTGCTCAACCTGCCCCACCAGACCGACATGCAGTCGGTGCTGGACAACATGGGCATCGGCTACGCCCTGACCTACCTGGTGGGGCTGGTGGGGCTGATGCTGGTGGTGCGCTACCTCCCCTCCCTGGCCAGGCTGGATCTCAATACCGAAGCGCAGAAGATTGCGCGCGAGCGGGGGCTGTCCGACAGCGAGAGCCGCAAGACCTATCTGCCCATCATCCGCGCCTATCGGGTCGGCCCAGAGCTCGCCGCCTGGATCGGGGGGCGTACCCTGCGGGAGACCGGCATCTATCCCCACACCGGCTGCTATGTGGAGCGCATTCGCCGCAACGGCATCCTGGCGAGCCCCGACGGTGATGCCGTCATTCAGGAAGGGGACGAGATAGCTCTGGTGGGCTACCCCGAGAGCCACGAGAAGCTCGACGTCAACTACCGCAACGGCAAAGAGGTGTTCGATCGCAACCTGCTTGACCTCCAGATCGTCACCGAAGAGATCGTGGTGAAGAACGATGCCGTGGTGGGTCGCCACCTGGTGGAGCTCAACCTCACCGAGAAGGGGTGCTTCCTGAACCGGGTGGTGCGCTCCCAGATCGAGATGCCGTTCGATCGCAATATCATGCTGCAAAAGGGTGACGTGCTGCAGATCAGCGGCGAGAAGCAGCGGGTCAAGCTGCTGGCCAACAAGATCGGCTTCATCAGCATCCACAGCCAGACCACGGATCTGGTGGCCTTTGCCACCTTCTTCGTGCTGGGGCTGCTCATCGGCTCCGTCTCCCTGGTGTTCGGCCAGATAGAGTTCGGCCTCGGCAATGCCGTCGGCCTGCTGCTGGCGGGGATCCTGATGGGCTACCTGCGGGCCAACCACCCCACGGTGGGCTATGTGCCGCCGGGGGCCCTGCGCCTTGCCAAGGATCTCGGGCTCGCTGTCTTCATGGTGAGTACCGGCCTCAAGGCGGGGGGCGGCATCCTTGATCACCTGAGCGAAGTGGGGATGGTGGTGCTCTTCTCCGGCATGCTGGTGACCACCTTGCCGGTGCTGGTAGGCTACCTGTTCGGTGTCTGGGTGCTCAAAATGAACCCAGCCCTGCTGCTCGGCGCCATCACGGGCGCACGTACCTGCGCCCCGGCCATGGACGTGGTGAACGAAGCGGCCAACAGCTCCATCCCGGCGCTCGGCTATGCCGGCACCTATGCGGTGGCCAACGTCATGTTGACCCTGGCGGGCTCCTTCATCATCGGCTTCTGGTTCTAGCCAAACGGGCCCGCAACACGCAGAAAAAGAGGAGCCTCGGGGCTCCTTTTTTCATGGGCGGGCACTCCTGGATGGAATAGTGGAAATCGTGCTATGGGGCCATCTCTATCAAACCCAATAAGCTAAATCACCCACAAGGCGCCACTTACACTCAATAAAACGAGCGAGGTGTAAGTGATGAAACGCGCATGGATGGTCGTGATCTGGTGGTTCTGCTCCCTGACGCCAGCCTGGGGGGCCGAATCCGGCAAGCAGGTGGCCCCCGAGGCAGAGACGGAGAAAAGCGCCCTGAGCTTTGAGGGGGACGAGCTTGCCAGACCCAGGCTGGGAGATCTCGACGTCATGCTGGAGCAGCGCACCATCCGAGTGCTCACCACCTACAACAAGACGGGGTTCTTCATCACCAAGGGCGTGCAGCGGGGCGTCACCTACGATGCCTTCATGCAGGTGGAAAAGCGTCTCAACGAACAGTTGCGCAAGCAAAAGGCGATCAAGCGCCACCTCAAGGTGCACTTCGTCTTCATTCCCGTGGCCCGGGAAGCGCTGCTGAGCTCCCTCATCGAGGGCAAAGGCGACATCGCCGCCGCCAATCTCACCATCACGGACAAGCGCAAGAAGCAGGGTATCGCCTTCACCGATCCCCTGCTTGAAAACGTGCGGGAGCTGCTCGTCTCCGGCCCCCTCTCCCCCAAGGTGGAAAGCGCCGCCGATCTCGGGGGCCAGCGCGTCTTCGTGCGCCCCTCCTCCAGCTACTACGAGTAGCCTCATGGCCTACAACCAGGCCCGCAAGTCGGCGGGAGAGCCCCTCATCGACCTCCAACCCGCCTCGGAGGTACTCGAAGATGAAGATCTGGTGGAGATGGTGAACGCAGGCCTGCTCCCCTTCATCGTCATGGACGAGCACAAGGCCCGCTTCTGGCAAAAGATTTTCCCCGGAATCACCATTCACGACGCCCCCGTGTTCCGGGAAGGGGGCGTCATCGCCTGGGCGGTGCGCAAGGAGAGCCCCCAGTTGCTCGCCATGCTCAACGAGCAGATCAAGGCGCTGCGCGGCAAGGCGACGGGGGATGAGATCCTGGCCCGTTATCTCAAGCAGAACAAGTTCGTCAAAAGCGCCGCCGCCGAGGCGGAGCGCAAGAAATTCCTGCAGGTGGTCGAGCTGTTCCGTGAATATGGCGAACGCTATGACATGGACTGGCTGCTGATGGCGGCCCAGGGCTACCAGGAGTCCGCCCTCAACCATCATGCCCGTAGCCATGTGGGCGCCATCGGCATCATGCAGATCATGCCCGCCACCGGCAAGGGGCTGAAGGTCGGCGACATCCGCCAGCTCGAGCCCAATATTCACAGGGGCGTCAAATACATGCGCTGGATGATCGATCACTACTATGCGGACGAGCCCATGACCGCCCTCGACAAGGCCCTCTTCTCGTTCGCCTCCTACAATGCCGGCCCCGCCCGGGTAGCCAGGCTCCGTGCCGAGGCCAGGAAACGGGGGCTGGATCCCAACGTCTGGTTCCACAATGTCGAGTACGTGGCGGCAGAGAAAATCGGCCCCGAGACGGTCACCTATGTGGGCAACATCTACAAGTACTACATCGCCTACAAGCTGGTGTTGACATCCTCCCCCACCTTAGCGCTTCGCGTCACAGGAGGGGGATTCCCATTACTGGGTGATAGCTGCTCGCGCAGTACCGGGTTCCTGCTTCATCGGGCGGCCTGATTGCACCGCGCCTCCACAGGCTAAAACGGCGTGTCCCGCCGCTAAAATATTGCGAGCGCCGTTCACATCGGCGTTCGCCTCATAACCACACGCAGCGCATTTAAACTGGCTTTGCGTCTGGCGGTTATCCTTCGCAGTATGCCCACAACAGGCGCACTGCTGGCTCGTGTAGGCCGGGTTTATCGCCAACACCTGACCACCTCGCCATGCCTGCTTGTATTCGAGCTGGCGGCGCAGCTCAAACCAGCCCTGATCTAATATCGAACGATTCAGCCCTGATTTTGCCCGGACGTTGCGCCCCGGCTGACTGGTCGTGCCCGCTGCTGATTTTGACATGCTGGCAACCTTCAAATCCTCAATGACGATCATCGCGTGGTTTTTGCTGATAGTCGTTGTGACCTTGTGAAGGTAATCGCGGCGGGTGTTGGCGATATGTGAGTGCAGCCGCTGGATCTTGGCTTTTTGTTTCTTCCAGTTGCTGCTGAACTTTACCTTTTTGCTCAACTGGCGTTGGAGCCTTGCCAGCTTGGTCTGATTGGTTTTGAAGCTGTTGACGGGCTCAAACACCGTGCCATCTGACAGGGTTGCGAGCTTGGCGATCCCCGCATCCAGCCCGACCATTGAGCCGGAGGGGTGAATTGGCTCAAGCGTCTCCTGCTCGACCTGAAAGGAGATATACCAGTGCCCGGCTGCTTGGCTGACGGTCGCGTTTTTAATTTTTCCTTCAACTGGCTGGGACTGGCGAAACTTGACCCACGCCAGCCCGGCAGGAAGCTTCACGCGACCTTTTTCAAGGCGGCAAAACTTGTCAAAGTTGACGAAGCGGATTGAGTCGCGGTTGTCGCTTTTCTTCTTGAAAACGGGAGCCTTGGCGGCGAGTTTTTTATCAAAGCAGCGCATCCACGCGCCGTGCAAGTCTTTGAGTTTCTGCTGGAGGTTGTCGGTATATGCCTCGGTCAGAAAGGCCATTTCTGGGTCTTTCTTCCAACTGGTGAGCATCCGGTTCAGCTCAAAGGCAGAAGGTAGTTTTTCGCCAGCATCCAGAATGCGCTTTGTCTCTGCCAGCCCGTGATTCCAGACATAACGAGCACAACCGCCCAACTGGCGCAGGCGTTGCGCTTGTTGGGCGGTCGGTTCGAGTCGGAACTTGTAGGCTTTCAGAATTTGCATTTATCGCTCAGTGTGTAGCATTATTGCCATATCTATTAAGCCCGATTGAGTGACAGAATGCAATTCACTAAAATTAATAAATCACGCCATGCGGCCTACGTTTTGCACGTACACTTGGTGTTTATCACCAAGTATCGAAAGCCGATATTGGGGGAACTGCATCACACCTCCTTCGGTCAGTGTGCGGCAGAGGTTTGCAGAGATTTTGGTGCGGAACTGAAAGAGTGTGACGGAGAGGCTGATCATGTTCACATGCTGATAGAGTACGGCCCAACAGTGCAGCTATCGGTACTGGTGAACTCGTTAAAGGCGGTCACATCAAGGCGACTGCGTAATGAATTTCTGGACTTGAGAGGTGCTTACAGCAAACCCGTACTCTGGTCACGCTCTTACTTTGCGGGCTCTTGCGGCGGTGCGCCGTTAGAGGTGATCAAGCAATACATTCAAAACCAGCGGGGCTGACGCCCCGGCGAAATTCCTCTCCCACCTACGTCGGAGGGAGTCCCCTTTCGCATTTAAGATGGAGCAGGTGGCTCTGCGCCAGCAGGCGAGCGATGCCCTGAAACAGGAGGCGAAGGAGGACATCAGCACATCGGCGGCGAAACCGACCCAGTGATCCTTGCCGGACGAGGCGCTCACGGGCGCCTCGTTTCTATACGCGCCCCCCTCTTCGGCCCATGACCAGAATGAACACAATGGCCACAACAGCCTTAATAGCCATTACGGTCAGATTGTTTTCCAGTCAGACATGATTAATTAACCTTCTTGCAACAATCACAAGGAGAGCACCATGTTGCAAGGAACCTTCAAGCGTACCCTGATCGGTAGTCTGCTCGCACTGAGCGTCGGCGCCCACGCCCAGATCAACGAAGTCCACTTCCTGATCCCGGGCGGCGCTGGCGGCGGCTGGGATACCACGGCCCGCGGCACCGGTGAAGTGCTGGCCAAGTCCGGTCTGGTCAAGACCGTCTCCTACCAGAACATGTCCGCCGGTGGCGGCGCCAAGGCCATCGCCCACCTCATCGAGACCTCGGCCCAGTCCGACAAGACTCTGATGGTCAACTCCACCCCCATCATCGTCAAATCCCTCTCCAAGGAGCTGCCCCAGTCCTTCCGTGATCTGACGCCGGTGGCCGCCATCATCGCCGACTACCAGGCGCTGGCGGTGAAGGCGGACTCCCCCTATCAGAACTGGGCCCAGCTGCTGGCCGCCTACGAGGAGAACCCGGCCAAGGTGAAGATTGCCGGGGGTTCCGCCCGTGGCAGCCTGGATCACCTGGTCGCCGCCCTGACCTTCAAGAATGCCGGCGCCGACGCCAGCAAACTGCGCTACGTCGCCTACGATGCCGGCGGCAGCGCCATGGCCGCCGTGCTGGCCGGAGAGACCCAGGCCATCTCCACCGGCTTTGGCGAGGCGATGGAAGCGGTCAAGTCAGGCCAGATGCGGATCCTCGGGGTCACTTCCGACAAACGCCTGCCGGGGGCGGAGCAGATCCCCACCTTCAGCGAGCAGAACAACCCCACCGTCTTCGCCAACTGGCGCGGTTACTTCGCCTCCCCCACCATCAGCCCGGAGAAATCCGCCGAGTTTGCCGCCCTGCTCAAGCAGATGTACGACAAGCCGGAGTGGGAAGTGGTCCGCACCCGCAACAGCTGGACCAACCTCTACAAGTCGGGTCCCGAGTTCACCGCCTTCCTCGACGGCCAGGAGCAGCAGATCGGCGGCCTGATGCGCGAGCTCGGCTTCATCAAGTAACCCTCGTTGTCACATCGCAGGCGGGCGCAGGCCCGCCGCCCATGTTGGAGTCAAGAGATGAACATCACCAAGGAGCGACTGGGGGGCCTGCTGTTTCTGCTGCTCTCCCTCACCTATGGCTACTACGCCACCGAGATACCGGGCTACCCCGGCGACGAATACGAACCCTTCACCGCCAGTACCCTGCCCTATGCCCTGGCAGGGATCGGGACGCTGCTCTCCCTGCTGCTGGTGCTCTTCCCCGGGGGCGAGCCCCTGCGCCGGGAAGAGGGAGACTGGCGCCGGGTCTTCATCCTGCTCGGGCTCATGGTCATTTACGGATTGGGGCTCACCTGGTTTGGCTTCGTGCTCTCGACCATCGCCTTCCTGAGTGTGGGCATCCGGGTGCTCGGTGAGCCCAGTCTGCGCTACGGCCTGATGATCAGCGTCCCCTTCTCCATCGGTTTCTGGGCCCTGCTCACCAAGGGGCTCAACGTCTATCTGGAGCCGGGTCGCCTGTTCACCCTGCTCGGTTTCTAAGGAGTCACCATGTTAGACGGAATCTTGCAAGGACTCGGCACTGCACTGCTGCCGGTCAACCTGATGATGGTGGTGCTTGGCTGCTTCATCGGCACCTTTATCGGCATGTTGCCGGGCCTTGGCCCGGTCACCGCCATCGCCCTGATGATCCCCATCACCTATGGCCTGGATCCCTCCTCCGGCATCATCTTGATGGCGGGGGTCTATTACGGCGCCATCTTCGGGGGCTCCACCTCCTCCATCCTGATCAACGCCCCCGGCTGCTCCGCCACCGTGGTCACCGCCTTCGACGGCTATCCCCTGGCCTGCAAGGGACAGGCGGGCAAGGCGCTGGCCATCGCCGCCTACGCCTCCTTCACCGGCGGCACCCTCTCCGCCATCATGCTGATGGTGGCGGCGCCCCTGCTGGCCAAGGTCTCCCTCTCCTTCCAGTCGGCGGACTACTTCGCCCTCATGGTGCTGGGCCTCTCCGCCGTGGCAGCCTTTGCCGGCAAGGGGCAGGTGCTCAAAGCGCTGATCATGGCGCTGTTCGGCATCATGATCTCCACCATCGGCATCGACCGCAGCGTCGGGGTAGACAGGTTCACCTTCGGGTTGCCGGATCTGCGTGACGGCTTCTCCTTCCTGCTGCTGGCCATGGCCACCTTTGCCCTCGCGGAGATCCTGATGGCGGTGCTGCGCCCCGGCAAGGACAACAGCGAGGAAGAGGCCAGGCAGATGCAGCAGCTCGGCAGCCTCAAGCTCAGCAAGGAAGAGGTCAGAGAGATAGCGCCCCCCATCGCCCGCTCCTCGGTGCTGGGCTTTCTCATCGGCGTGCTGCCGGGAGCCGGCGCCACCATCGCCGCCTTCATGGCCTATGGCACCGAGCGCAACATCGCCGGCAAACAGCGCCAGGAGCAGTTCGGCAAGGGCAGCCTGCGCGGTCTGGCCGCCCCGGAAGCGGCCAACAACGCCGCCTCCACCGGCTCCTTCGTGCCCCTGCTGACCCTGGGGATCCCGGGCTCCGGCACCACGGCCCTCATCCTGGGCGCCCTGGTGGCCTACGGCATCCAGCCGGGCCCGCGTCTGTTCATGGAGCATCCGGACGTCTTCTGGTCGGTGATCATCTCCATGTATCTGGGCAACGTGGTGCTGTTGATCCTGAACCTCCCCCTCATCCCCTACCTGGCCCGGGTACTGGCGGTGCCGCGCCCCGTGCTCATCCCCATGGTGCTGCTGTTCTCCCTGACCGGGGTCTATCTGGTCTCCTTCAACACCATGGACATCCATGTGATGGCCATCGTTGCACTGATCGCCATCGGCCTGCGCCTGCTCACCTTCCCCATGGCCCCCATGCTGCTCGGTTTCATCCTGGGGGGTATGCTGGAGGACAACCTGCGCCGGGCCCTGGTGATCAACGACGGCAGCCTGAGCTTCCTGTGGGAGCGCCCCATCACCCTCGCCTTCACGGTGATCACCCTGACCATGTTGCTGCTGCCCGTCTGGCAGTGGTGGCAGGCTCGCCGGGCCCCCAAGGGGGAGCTTGCCACCAGCCACTGAATCGATGAGCCTCTGCCACCTCTGAACCCTGCCCCATCACGCGTAGAGACCTTGATGCCCACGGGAAGCAAATCCTGACAAAAAGAGCGCCGAAAGGCGCTCTTTTCTTGTCTGGACGACAGGTTCCGGACGACCGGATCACGGCTTGCGGTAACGCCGCTCCGGCCGCCCGACGGTGCCATATTCGAGCTCGGGGCTCGCCAGTTGCTGCCCCACCAGAAATTCCAGATAGCGGCGCGCCGTGGTCCGGCTCACCCCTATCCGGCAGCCTATCTCCTCGGCACTGGCGGCCTCCGGAGTCAGGGCCGTCAGCACCCGCTGCAGGGTGAGAGCATCGATGCCCTTGGGCAGTCCCTCTGCCGCCACCTGCTGCAACGGCGTACCGAACAGGGTGTCCACCGCCTGCTGGTCGATGTCGGCCAACGCCGCCAGGGCGGCGATGCTCTGACGGTACTTCTCCAGGGTGTCGCGCAGCCGCTCGAACACCACGGGCTTCAAAATGAAATCCACCACCCCGAGGCGCATCGCCTCCTGCAGGGCAGCGGCTTCCCGCGCCGCGGTGAGCAGGATCACATCCAGACTCGCCCCCGCCTGGCGCAGCTCTCTCAATAGCGAGAACCCCTCTCCATCGGGCAACCAGACATCCAGCAGCACCAGATCGGGTTTGAGGATCCCTATCTGCTCCCTGGCATCGAACAGGGTGAGCGCCACCCCCAGCACCTCGAAACCGGCGAGGCGCTGCACGAAGCGGCGGTGGATCTCGGCAATGGCGGGATCATCCTCGACGATCAGGATCTTGATCACTTACACCTCCTTGGGAATGTAACAGACGACGCAACTTCCCTGCGTCGTGGCTTCGATGGTGATCTCCCCCTGCAGGGCATCCAGGGTCTTGCGCACCAGGGAGAGCCCGATACCGTGTCCTGGCTCGGGCTTGCTACTGACCCCCTGTTCGAACAACCTGTCCGCCAACTGCGGGTCGATGCCGCCAGCCCCGTCTTCCACCTCCAGCACCAGATCCTGCCCCAGATCGCTCAGGGAAACCCGGATGGGCTGATAGGGCGCACCGTGGCGGCGGGTCGCCTCGAAGGCGTTGTCGATGAGGTTGCCCAGCACCGTTACCAGCTGGGAACCGCTGACACGGGCAGGAATGTCGTGCAGACGGGCATCGGGATCGATCACGAGCTCAAGACCGAGTTCGTGGGCCCTGTGGTATTTGCCGAGCAGCAGCCCCGCCACCTTGGGTTTGGCGATGGCCCCCATCAGGAAGCCGAGCAGGGTCTGCTCGGTGGCCGCCTCCCGCCCGATGAAGGCGAGCGCCTCCCGGGTGGCCCCGAGCTCAATGAGGCCAGCGATGGTCCCAAGCTGGTTGTTGTGCTCGTGGGTCTGCACCCGCAGCAGATCGCTGTAGGCCTGCACCTGGGAGAGCTGGGCACTGAGTTCCGCCAGCTCGTCCTTGCGCCGAAAGCTCGACACGGCGCCGATCAGCTTGCCCTCGCGCACCAGCGGCAACCGGTTGACGATGAGGGACTGGCCGTTGAGCACGATCTCCTCGTCAAACTGGGGGGTCTGCTCTTGCAGGATGGAGAGCATGCGACTGCCCGGCAGCAGGTGACCGATGGGCTGTCCAATAGCGGCCCGGGCAGTGGTGTCGTCCAGGCGCAGCAGCTTGATGCCGTTGGGGTTCAGAGAGGTGAGGCGCCCTTGCTCGTCGATGGTGAGGATCCCCTCGCGCACCGTGCGCAGGGTACAGTCTAGCTCCGCATAGAGACGCCCCATCTGCTCGGGTTCAAAGCCGAAAATCGCCTTCTTGTAGCGCCGGGCCAGCCAGGCGGCGGCGACACTGTTGAGCAGCACGATGAGCAAGGTCATGGCCAGGCCGAAGCGCAAATAGTCCTGCAGATCCGCATCGATGTCCCGCACCAGATAGCCGACCGACACCACCCCGATGATCTTGCCCATCTCGTCACGGATGGGCCCCTTGCCGCGCACCGAGACCCCGAGGGACCCCTGGGCCCTGGAGATATAGGCCTCCCCCTGCAGGGCACGCTCGGGATCATCACCCACCATGGGTTTGCCAATCCGGTCCGCATTGGGGTGCGCCAGGCGGCGTGCCTGCCTGTCCCCGATGACGATGTAGCTGGCCCCGACCTCGGCGCGGATCCGCTCCACCAGGGCATTGAGGCGGACCGTATCCGCCCGCTTCACCCCGGCGATGACGCCGGACTCCCGCGCCACCAGCCGTGCCACATCCAGGGCCTGATCCCCCACCTCACGGTAGCGCTGCTCGGCGACATAGTAGTAGCTGGCCCCGCTCAGCAACACCAGTTGCAGCAGACTGACCAGACAGAGAATGAGCAGGAAGCGTCCTTGCAACCCGAGCCTCATGCCTCCTTGTCGCCTCGCAACAAGTCGAGCAGCAGACTGCCATCGCGCAGGGCCTTGTGCACCTGCACCGAGGTGGGTTTGGTGGGATCTTCGTAGAAGTGGGTGGATTCAATCTGCAGGCGCACCAGGTACTCGGCGGGCAACTGGCTTGCCAGGGACTGGTGCAACATGGGGAAGAGCAGTCGATCGGCCCGGGTGATCTCCCCCCCGAGCAGCAGCTTGCCCGGATTGAGCAGGCAGATGAGGTTCGCCAGCACCCGGGAGAGGCGGCCTGCTGCCTGGTGCAGGATGTCCTGACACAGGCTGTTGCCGGCCAGCGCCAGCTCGCACAGCTCGCGTATGGTGACGCTTTCGGGCAGATCGAACTCCTGCATCCGTTCGCGCAGCTCCCGATATTGCGCCTCCAGCGCCTGATTGGTCACGAGGGTGCAGGCGCAGCCGAAGCCACCGCAGTAGCAGCGCTGGCCATAGGGTTCGAGCTGCAGGTGGCTGAGATCCCCGAGCAGAGCCGACTCGCTCTCGATGAGCTGGCCATTGACCACCATGCCGACCCCGATGTCGTTGTGCACGAACACCAGCACCGCATCCGAGCAGTTCCTGGCGGCGCCCCACTCCCGCTCGGCCTGGATCCAGGTGCGCACGTCGCCGCTCACCAGCACGGGTACCGAGAAGGCTTCCTGCAGGGTGGGACCGAGGGGCCAGTTGCGCAGATCGTAATAGGGAAAATGCTTGACCATGCCGGAGTGGCGCTCCACCTGGCCGGGCAGGCAGAGGGCGATGCAGGCCAGACGCAGCGCCTTCTTGGGCAAAAAGCCCTCGATGGCCCGCACCAGGCTGGCCAGCAGCTCGGCACGCTCCGCCTCGTTGAAGACATGGCGATGGCGTGCCAGGGAGTGACCCGCGAGATCGAACAGGGCCATGTCCACATAGCCGCGCCCCAGGCGCATGGAGAGAAACTGGAAGCGGCGCTCGTTGATGCGCAGCAGGGTCTGGCGACGGCCACGCCCCACCGAGCTCTCGCCGCAGGTGACCACCAGGCCGCCGTCCAGCAGCTCGCGGGTGATCTTGGTGATGCTGGCCGGCGACAGGCCGGTCAGACGGGACAGATCGGTACGGGACAGCTCCTTGTGCTCCTCCAGGCTGGCATACACCAGGCCGTAGTTGAGCTGACGGATCAAATCGATACTGCCTTTCACGATCTCATTCATAGGGTTGGGGCTAACGAAAGGAACGAATGGCGCGATTTTCACACATTCTGCGCCGATCCCCAAATTTGCCGTCTGGAAATCCTGTCCAGACGGCAAAAATGTGATTAGTAACGGAAGCGGGAGACGAGTTGGCGCAATTTGTCACCCGTGCCTGCCAGGGCGCGGGTGGTGGTGCTGGACTCCCCGGACGCCTCGGTCAGCTCGCTGACGATCTGCTGGATGGCCACCAGGTTCTTGTTGATCTCCTCGGAGACCGCGTGCTGCTCCTCGGCGGCCGTGGCGATCTGGATGTTCATGTCGTTGATGGTGCCGACCGCCGCCACCATGCTGTCCAGGGAGCTGGCGATGTGGCTCGCCTCCTGCACCGTCTCCTGGCTGCGTGCCTCGCTGGCCTGCATCACCTCCACCGCCTGTTTCACTCCGCCCTGCAGGCGCTGGAGCATCTCGTTGATCTCTTTGGTGCTCTGCTGGGTACGGCCCGCGAGGGATCGCACCTCGTCCGCCACCACCGCAAAGCCGCGCCCCTGCTCGCCCGCCCGGGCCGCCTCGATGGCGGCGTTGAGGGCCAGCAGGTTGGTCTGATCGGCGATGCCGCGAATGACCTCCACCACGGAGCCTATCTTGCCGGTCTCGTGGGCGAGCTGCTCGATGACCCCGGCCGCCACATGCACTTCGTCCACCAGCCGGTTGATGCTGCCGATGGCGCTGTTCACCACCCCCCGGGCCGCATCGGACTCGCGGGCCGCATCGCTGGTGGCGCAGGCGGCGTTGGAAGCGCTCGCCGCCACCTCCTGGGCGGTGGAGCTCATCTCGGTCACCGCGGTCACCACCTGATCCGTCTCCTTGCCATGGCCCTGCATCTGCCTGTCCGCATGCTCGCTCAGGCTATGCAGCCGATCCACGGCCCCCAGCAACTGGTGGCTGGTCTCCCCCACCTGGCTCACCACCGACTGGATCCGCTCGACGAAGCGGTTGAAGGCGGCGGCCAGCTGCCCCACCTCGTCCTTGCTCTGCACCTTGAGGCGCTGGGTCAGATCCCCGTCCCCGTCGGCGATGTCATTGAGTGCGGCAACCGCATCCGCCAGCGGGCGGGTGACCCGGTTGCCGATCACCACGGTGGCCGCCAGGGTCACCCCCAGGATCACCAGGATGAACAGCACCCCGGTTTTCAGGGAGCCATACATGGTCTCCTCCCGCTCGCTGCGCAGGGTGGCCAGCTCATTGTCGATGTCGTCGATGTAGAAGCCCGTGCCCACGACCCACTGATACTTGTCGAGCACCAGATTGAAGGAGAGCTTGGGGGCATCCCGCCCGATAGAGGGCTTGTTGGTCCAGTACTCCGAGAAGCCATCTCCTTCCCGCGCCGACTTGATGATCCCCTGAATGAGGAAGGCACCCTTGGTATCCTTGTCCTGCCAGCGGTTCTTCCCCTCCATCTCGGGCCGGGTCGGCAGCAGCACGGTATTGCCCTGATAGTCGTAGACGAAGAAGTAGCCGTCGCTGCCATAGCGCAGCGGCCGCAATATCTCCTTCACCTGCTGGCGCACTTCGGGGCTGTCAGGCTTGCCGTAGCTGCCCTCGATGGCCGTCTTGGCCAGCATCAGATAACTGCTGAGCAGCGCCTTGCGCTCCTTGATTGCCCTCTCCCGCGCCACCACCAGATCCGATTCCAGATCGCTCCTGGCCACCAGGTAGTTGCTGAGATTGACCACCAGGGCCATCAGCAGCACGGGGATGGCCCCCAGTAACAGGATCTTCTGCTTAAGTGTCATTGTGTCACCCTTTGTGCTGTGTTCATTGCTGCATGATGTCTGCCTAAACGGCATGGGAAGCTGGCCGAAAGGGAAGTGCGTTCGCTACAATCCCGCCACCTTTAATTATCGACCAGATGAGCTGACTCATGAACCTATGTCCTTGCGGTTCCTCTCTTTTTCTTGCCAAGTGCTGCGGTGTACTCCACGCAGGTCAGCCCGCCGCCACCCCGGAGCAGCTGATGCGATCCCGCTACAGCGCCTTCGTGCTGGGATTGGGAGAATATCTGGTACACAGCTGGCACCCGGACTATCTGAACGGGCTGACCGCGGCCGACCTCTCATCGACCGACACCCGCTGGGATGGCCTCGAGATCCTCACCAGCCAGGGCGGCCCCGATGACACCCTCGGCATGGTGGAATTCAAGGCCTGGTTCCTGGAAGGGGACGAACGTCACTGCCTCCATGAGCGATCCCGCTTCGTGCGCCATCAGGGGCGCTGGGTCTACACCGACGGCGAGCAGGATCCGGCGCCGCTGCGGGTAGGGCGAAACGACCCCTGCCCCTGTGGCAGCGGCAAGAAGTTCAAGAAGTGCTGCGGCTGAGGTTTCCCCCACGCCGCCCTCTGGCCAGCCCCCGGGCTGGCCTTCTCCCCTCCCGTCATGCTTTCCCCTGCCCGCCTCGACGGTGACGTGAGGTTCATCACATTTCGCTCATCGCCTCACACTTAATGAGCGTTTACGAACATTAATTTGGCCCATATCAAACATTTTACGTCGTGAAGGCGCCACACTGGCCTTATCTGGAAGAGATGAGACGGGCAAGAATGAAAAGAATCACCACACAAGTCGTCATCATAGGGGGTGGCGCCACCGGCGCCGGCATCATGCGCGATTGCGCACTGCGCGGCATCGACTGCATCCTGCTTGAGCGGGACGACATCGCCGCCGGCACCACGGGCCGCAACCATGGCCTGCTTCACTCCGGCGCCCGCTACGCGGTGACGGATCAGGAGTCCGCCCGCGAGTGCATTCAGGAGAACCGCATCCTCAAGCGGATCGCCAGCCACTGCGTCGAGGACACCGGCGGCCTCTTCATCACCCTGCCGGAAGATGACATCCATTTTCAAAATACCTTCATGGACGCCTGCGCCCTGGCGGGCATCGACGCCCGCCAGCTGGATCCCGCCGAGGCGCTACGCCTTGAACCCAACGTCAACCCGGCGCTGATCGGCGCCATTCAGGTGCCGGACGGCACGGTCGACCCCTTCCGTCTGGCTGCCGCCAACGTGCTGGATGCCAAGGAGCACGGCGCCCGCATCTTCACCCACAGCAAGGTGCTGGGGCTGCTGCGCACCCAAGACAGAGTGCACGGGGTCAAGGCGATCAACACCCGCACCGGCGAAGCGTTCGAGGTGGAGTGCCAGGAGGTGATCAACGCCGCCGGCATCTGGGGCCAGCAGATCTGCGAGTACGCCGATCTCGGCATCCGCATGTTCCCGGCCAAGGGCTCCCTGCTAATCATGGATTACCGCATCAACCAGCTGGTGCTCAACCGCGCCCGCAAACCGGCGGACGCGGACATCCTGGTGCCGGGCGATACCATCTCCCTCATCGGCACCACCTCGAGTCGCATCGATTACCACAAGATTGACCAGCTCACCGTCGAGCCTGAAGAGGTGGAAGTGCTGCTGCGCGAAGGAATAAAACTGGCCCCCATCATGGCCCGCACCCGATTGCTGCGCGCCTATGCCGGGGTTCGCCCGCTGGTGGCGGTGGATGGCGACGAGTCCGGCCGCAACATTAGCCGTGGCATCGTGCTGCTGGATCACGCCGAGCGCGACGGGCTCAAGGGCTTCAACACCATCACCGGCGGCAAGCTGATGACCTACCGGCTGATGGCAGAATGGGCCACCGACTTGCTTGCCAAGAAGCTTGGCAACAGCAAACCGTGCCGCACCGCTGAACTGAGCCTGCCCGGCTCGCGGGATCCGGAGAAGGTCTCCGCCCCCGGTCTCTCGGTCCCGGCTGAAGGCTCGGCCCAGTACCGTCACGGCGAGCGGGTCATCGCCTTTTTCCGCGACAATCCCAAGGCCAACGCCCTCATCTGCGAATGCGAGATGGTGACCGCAGGTGAAATCGAATACGCCCTGCGCGAGCTGGATGTGGACAACCTGGTGGATCTGCGCCGCCGCACTCGTCTGGGCATGGGACCCTGTCAGGGGGAGCTGTGCGCCTATCGCGCCGCCGGCCTGATGCAGGAGTACGGCAAGGCCGACGGCCGCCAGGCTTGCGTCATGCTGCGCCAGTTCCTGGAGGAGCGCTACAAGGGCACCCGCCCCGTGCTGTGGGGCGATGCCCTGCGCGAAGCCGAATTTACCTACTGGATCTACGAGGGGCTGTTCGGCCTTGGCGAGTGGACGGCCCCCCACCTGGTGGCCGAGCCCCCCTTCCCGCAAGACGCCAGCACCGCCAATCCCACCAAGGAGCGCAGCCATGAAATTTGACAGCATCGCTATCGGCGGCGGCATGGCGGGCCTCTCCGCGGCCCTGCGCCTGGCCGAGGCCGGCCAGAAGACCCTGCTGATGGCCTCCGGCCAGAGCGCCCTGCACTTCTCCTCCGGCTCGGTGGATCTGCTGGAGAGCGAGGGAGATCCCCGCGCCGCCCTGCCCGCCTTTATGGCCGCCAACCCCGAGCATCCCTACAGCAAGGTGGGGCTGGCCCATATCGCGGCGAGCCTCGATGATCTGCAACGCCACTGCGCCGCCCAGGGCTTGCCGCTGTTTCGCCAGGAGCGCAACCACCAGCGGCTGACCCCCATCGGCACCCTCAAAGCCACCTGGCTCTCCCCCGACACCTGCGCCTGCGTGACCGATGCACCGGCCCCCGACGCCATCCTGCTGGCCACCCTGGAGGGATTTCGCGACTTTCACCCCGAGCTCGCGGCAGCGAATCTCGCGACCCACGCGCGCTTCGCCCACTGCCGCATCCTGACCGGGGAAATTCGGCTGCCCCAGCTGGCCGAGTTCAGCCGCAATCCCCACGAGTTTCGCTCCGCCGACATCGCCCGCCTGTTTGACAAGCAGGGGCCTGGCCAGCAGGACCTGCTGGCGGATCTGGCCCGCGAGATCAGCCGCATGGTGCAGGGATGCGGTGTGCCCGGCTGTCGCCATATCGTGCTGCCCGCCTGCCTGTCGCTGGGGCTGGTCGGCCCGCGTCTGAGCGAGCTGGAACGGCGCACCGGCTGCACCATCAAGGAGGTGGCCACCATGCCGCCGTCCCTCATCGGCATGCGGATGCAGGAGGCCCTCAAGCGCCGCTTCATGGCCCTTGGCGGCACCTTCCTCACCAGCGAGCGGGTGCTGGGCGCCCGCTATGACGGCGACAAGGTGATCGGGGTGCACAGCCAGCACGGGGAGGATCAGCTGTTCGAGGCGGACCACTTCGTGCTCGCCTCCGGCAGCTTCTTCAGCCGCGGACTGGAGTCGCGCCTCGGGGGCATTCGTGAACCCATCTTCGATGCCGACGTACTGAGCCTTGCCGAGCGCGACGCCTGGGCCGGCCGCCGCCTGTTCGACCACCACCCCTTCATGGGCTTCGGGGTCAAGACCGACGAGCGGCTGCGGGTGCTGCGCGGCGGCAGACCCCTCACCAACCTTTACGGCGCCGGCAGCGTGCTGGCGCACTATGACCCCATTAAAGAAGGTTCCGGCTCCGGCGTGGCCGTTGCCACCGGCTGGCAAGCCGCTGGCCATATTCTGGCGGAGGGCTGAGATGAATCACATATTCCCACACCAACGACACGGCGTGCTGGCCCACGACGATGCCCAATCCATGGAGGGCTCTGGCTCAGGTGTCGCTGTCGCCACCGGCTGGCAGGCCGCCGGTCACATTTTGAGTTCAGCCCAATGATGATTTCGCCCCATATCCCGTGCCTTCACACCCAACGGGAGGAGAACTGACATGCTACTGGATCATGCCAACCAGACTTTCGATCAGTGCATCAAATGCACCGTCTGTACCGCCTACTGCCCGGTGGCCAAGGCCAACCCGGCCTACCCCGGCCCCAAGCAGGCGGGCCCGGATGGGGAGCGGCTGCGCATCAAGAGCCCCGAGCTCTTTGACAACGCCCTCAAGTACTGCACCAACTGCAAGCGCTGCGAAGTGGCTTGCCCGAGCGGGGTGCGCATCGGCGACATCATCGCCAAGGCCAAACACCAGTACAGCGGCTTCAAACCGGGGATCCGCGAGTTCGTGCTCTCCCACACGGATCTGATGGGCAGCATGTCCACCCTGATGGCCCCGGTGGTCAACTTCACCACCGGCCTCAAGCCGATGAAGCAGGTGCTGGACAAGGCGCTGGGAGTCTCCTCCCACCGGGACTTGCCCAAATACTCACAAGGCACCTTCCGCGGCTGGTACAAGAAGCAGAAAACGACTCAGGCCCGCTTTGCGCGCCAGATCGCCTACTTCCACGGTTGCTATGTGAACTACAACCACCCGCAACTCGGCAAAGAGCTGGTGCAGGTGCTCAACGCCATGAACATCGGTGTCCAGCTGCTTGCGCGGGAGAAGTGCTGCGGCGTGCCGCTGATTGCCAACGGCTTCATGGACAAGGCCAGGCGGCAGGCGGCCTTCAATATCCAGCAGCTGGAGAACACCCTGCTCGGCAACGAGATGCCGCTGCTGGCCACCTCCTCCACCTGCGGCTTCACCCTGCGCGACGAATATCCCCACCTGCTGGAGCAGGACAACCACAAGGTGCGGGATCGCATCTCCCTGGTGACCCGCTTCCTGTGGAACGAGTTCGATCGGGGCAACAAACCGGCCATGAAGCCCCTCAATCTGCACATCGCCTACCACACCCCCTGCCACCTGGAGAAGATGGGGGGCGTCATCTACACCCTCGAGCTGCTGCGGGCCATCCCCGGCGTCAAGGTGACGGTGCTGGACTCCCAGTGCTGCGGCATCGCCGGCACCTACGGCTTCAAGTCCGAGAACTACGACACCAGCCAGGCCATCGGCCAGGGGCTGTTTGATCAGATAAACCGGCTCAAGCCCGATCTGGTCATCACCGACTGCGAGACCTGCAAGTGGCAGATCGAGATGAGCACGCCGTTTCGCTGCGAACACCCGGTGCACCTGCTGGCACGGGCGCTGGCCTGACCGCCATCCCCCCGGTCCGCCCATCATCCCGGGCACCGGCTTGGAAGCGACACTCCCCGGTCAATGCCTGCGCCCCCTCTGGCCCGGCATTGACCGGGATCGGCGCGGCAAGGCCCTGACGCCGCCCGGGCAGCCCGATGGGAGGCCCGGGCGGCGAATTCCTTTGGTTGTTTGAACCACCCACACAGTAAAAAGCAGCAACAACACCCACTCTGTTAAAAACCATCTCCCATTACCACCACCAGGAAATATCAAGCCAGCATATTCAGCCAAAAAAAGAGCCGGCATTCGCCGGCTCTTTGCATCATCTCACCCCATCAGGGGTGCTGGATGATCAGGCTGTGCTGATCCAGCATGGATTGCAGGATGTCGTGAGAGGAGGAGCCGCTCAGGTTCCAGCCACTCAGATCCACGTCCTTCAGGGTGATCTGCTGGGTGACATTGCCATCCCCCGCCGGGGAGACCGACAGGCTCACGTCACTCAGGCCGTTGCCGGTGCTGGTCACCGATGCCTGGAGATGACCCAGCAGGCCATCCACGCTGCTGTCGGTCACCCCCTTGAGCAGGTCCGCCAGATCGATCCTGTCCCCCTCCTGAGGACGGAAGTCGGTGATGGTGTCTATCGCCAGAGAGGCCGTCGTCCCCTCGTCACCACTGCCCCACACGAAGAGATCGCTGCCGGCGCCACCGGTCAGGATGTCGTTGCCCTGACCGCCCCGCAGCACATCATCTCCCATGCCGCCCAGGAGGCGATCATTGCCGGAGGAGCCGAACAGCCAGTCCCCCTGATCCGAGCCCAGCAGATCGTGACCGCTCTGGCTGTGGATGGTGATGGTCTCCGTGGCCGAGCTCAGGGTGCCGCCACCCAGGCTGGATTCGGCACTCAGGGTGAGGGCATGATCCCCCGCCGGCAGATCCTTGAGGTAGATGGGCACGGACTGGTCCATCGGCAGCAACCAGTCGTTGCCATCCGCGTGGCCGACGCTCTGGCCGTGCTCGTCCACCACCTGGGCGCTGCCGAGGTTCTGGATCCGCACCGACAGCTCACCCGGGGCCGGATTGACCACGCTGGCGCTGAGGTTGAGCGGCACCCAGGCCCCTTGCAACGCAAGGATATCGTGGGTGCCGACCCCCAATTGGGGATCGTCCGGCTCGGCCGTCACCTGGATGGCAATCTGGGCGCTGTCGGTCAGGACGCCACCGGCACCGGTATTGCCCTGATCCGAGGTGGTGATGCTCAGGTTGTCCTGACCCCAGAAGTCCCTGGCTGGCTCGTAGTGCAGGTTGCCTGCCAACAGACCGTTGAGATCATCGAGCGACCCGACCAGGGTCACCACGCTGGTCCCCGCCCCCTGCACCGAGACGGCGCCTGCCGCCCCCAGCAGGGTCAGCACACCGTGCTCCACCCGCAGCACCATGGAGATGGGCGCACTGCCAGCATCCACGTCCTTCACGCTGATCCCGGTGAGCGACAGGGAGCCATCCTCTTTCACCTGCAATGAACCCGGCACCTGGGTGACAGGGGCATCATTGACTGGCTCGACCTCGATGGGCAGCACGTCGGTATCGCTCAGGGGGCCACCGCTGCCGGTGTTGCCAAGATCATTGGTCACCATGGTCAGGGCATCCTGGCCATTGAAGTCCTGCTCGCCCTGATAGGTCACGCCCCCTGCGTGCACGTCTGCCCGACCGGTGCCTCCCATATCCGCAAGGAGGATGGCATCGTCGACGTCAACCCGGATCTTTGCGTCGGCTGCATGTACTGTCTGGCCGCCTGCCCCTATCAGGTGCGCTTTATCAACCCTGTGACCAAGGTGGCCGACAAGTGCGACTTTTGCCGCAGGACCAACCTGGCGGCGGGCAAGGAGCCGGCCTGCGTGGAATCCTGCCCCACCAAGGCGCTGGTGTTCGGCAATCTGGATGACCCGGACAGCCCCATCGCCAAACGGCTGGTAAAGGAGACCACCTATCGCTACAAGCAGGCACTCGGCACTTCGCCCAAGATGTACCGCGTGCCCAAAGGGGAGATAAAGTCATGACGATGCAAGAGGCATTTCACTTCCCTTCCCTTGTGTGGGGATTTGTCCGATCGCCATCTACCGCAGTAACAGAAGGAGGAATGGATCATGTTGCATGACGCATTTCACTTCCCTTCACTTGTCTGGGACTGGCCAATCGCCATCTATCTCTTTCTGCTCGGCATCTCCGCCGGGGCCACCAGCCTCTCGGTGCTGCTGCGCCGCAAGGGAGCCGGCAGCGAGAGCGGCATCATCAAGGCGACCGCCATTCTGGCGCCGGTGAGCGTGGTGCTGGGGTTACTGATCCTCATCTTCCACCTGGCCCGCCCCTGGACCTTCTGGAAGCTGATGTTCCACTACCAGTTCGACTCCGTGATGTCGATGGGGGTCATGCTGTTTCAGGTCTACATGGCGGTGCTGTTTGCCTGGCTGGCGGTGGTATTTCGGGCCGAGATCGAGACCTTGCGCAGTCACCTGCTGCAAGAGAAGTTCGCCTTTGTGGATGGTCTGATTGGCTGGCTCGCCCGCATCGAGCGGCTGCTGGCGCCGCTCTTGCTGCTGCTCGCCGTGCTCTTGGGGGCCTACACCGGCTTTCTGCTGTCGGCGCTCAAGACCTATCCGCTCTTGAACAACCCGGTGCTGCCGGTGCTGTTCCTCATCTCCGGCGTCAGCTCCGGCATCGCTTCCACCATCTTGCTGGCGGTCACCCTGTTCAAGGAGAACCATCACAGCCAGGGGGTGAGCTTTGTCCACCGCTTCGAGCGGCCGGTGCTGGCGGTGGAGGTGTTGCTGCTGGTCTGCTTCTTTACCGGCCTCTACTTCGGTGGCGGCCAGAAGGAGGCAGCCATGTGGGCCGCCATCGGCAGCGGCTTCTGGGCTCAGGTGTTCTGGCTCGGGGTGGTGGGCATCGGCATGCTGCTGCCCCAGTTGCTGGCCCTGCTGGCCCCCGCGCCGCTGCGGGCCAAAAACGGCTATCTGGTACTGGTCTGCAGCCTGACCCTGGTGGGGATCCTGCTGCTGCGCTACTTCGTGCTCTATGCCGGCCAGATGACGGTAGTTTAAAAATCGGTTCACGCTCCTGCTGCGAGGCCGTGATCAAGGCTCATGTGCTGCTCGGAATCCTCATGTATTCACATACACTCCGGTTCCTGCGCTGCTCTTTACCTTGCTGACAACCTCTCGCGACGGATAGTGAACCGGTTATTGAAAGCTGGGGATAAGCGCCAGCCGCCCTTCGGGTGACTGGCGCTTGTTTGTGGCGATGAGTTGTTGCGATTGGTTGTTGCCAGAAGGTGGATGTTATCCCTCAGCGCCGGTACGGTGCAGACGCTGCGGCATAACATAGACAAATGATTGACTGGAGGTTGTGTGCTGGCGGAGCTCGGCTATCTCTCACTGTTGCTGGCGACCGGGCTCGCCCTGCTGCAAGGGCTGCTGCCCTGGCTGGGGCTGCGGCTCGCCTCACGCCCGCTGCTCGGCTGCGCAACACCGCTGGCCATCCTGGTCGCGCTCCTGTTGGTGGCCGCCCTGCTGCTGCTCGCCAGCTGTTTTGGCCAGGATGACTTCACCCTGGTCTATGTGGCCCAGCACGCCAACAGCGCCCTGCCCCTTGGCTTCAAGCTGGCAGCGGTGTGGGGCGGCCATGAAGGCTCCATGCTCTTTTTCGTCTTTGCGCTGGGGCTGTGGGGCGCCCTGGTGGCCCTTTGCTCCAGGCGGGTCGATCCGCTGATTACAATCCGGGTATTGGCCATCATGGGGCTGATCGTCGGGCTGTTTGGCCTCTATACCCTGATCTTCTCCAGCCCGTTTGACCGCCAGTTCCCGGGGCCGCTGGAGGGACGCGATCTCAACCCCATGCTGCAGGACATCGGCCTCATCATCCACCCGCCCCTGCTCTATCTCGGTTATGTCGGCTTTGCGGTCAACTTCGCCTTCGCCATGGCGGCGCTGCACTCGGGTCGGCTCGATGGCGCCGTAGCCCACTGGAGCCGCCCCTGGGCGCTCGGCTCCTGGGTCTTTCTCACCGCCGGCATCGTGCTGGGTTCCTGGTGGGCCTATTACGAGCTCGGCTGGGGCGGCTGGTGGTTCTGGGATCCGGTAGAAAATGCCTCCCTCTTGCCCTGGCTGCTCGGCACTGCCTTGCTGCACGCCCTGGTGGTGTGCGAGAAGCGCGGCGCTTACGGCCACGCCGTGCTGCTGCTCTCCATCTTTACCTTTTCGCTGAGCCTGCTCGGTACCTTCGTGGTGCGCTCCGGGGTGCTCACCTCGGTACACGCCTTTGCGGTGGACCCCAGCCGCGGCCTCACCCTCTTGTTGCTGCTCGGCTTGCTATTGACCTGCGCCCTCACCCTGTTTGCCCTGCGGGCGGACATTCGCGCCCCCTATGCCCGCTTTGGCTTGCTGTCAAAAGAGGGACTGCTCGGCGCCGCCATCCTGCTGCTCAGCGTGGCCTGCACCAGCGTGCTGCTCGGCACCTTCTACCCCATGGTGTTCCAGTCGCTCCATCTGGGTTCACTCTCGGTGGGCGCCCCCTATTTCAATACCATCTTCGTGCCGCTGGCCCTCTGCCTGATGGCGCTCATGACCCAACTGCCGCGCCTTCGCTGGCAGCATCTGGCAGCCCAGCGCCGCATCAAGGTGCTGCTCCCATGCCTGTTCGGCCTGCTGGGGGGCGCCTTGCTGAGCCTAGCCTATCCCGAGCCGCTGCGGGCAAGCTGGCTGGGGCTTGCGGCCAACGTGCTGAGCCTCTGGCTGATGGCCAGCCTGCTGCTCCCGCTCTTGCAACCGGTCGCCCTGCGCGAGCTCACCCTCAATCGGTTCGGCAGCCTGCTGGCCCACCTCGGGGTGGCGGTGTGCGCCCTCGGCATTGCGCAGGTGAGTTACCACAGTCAGGAGGGGGGCGCGGTACTCGCCGCAGGCCAGCCCTATCGGCTCGGCGCCTTCGAGTTTCGCTATGAGGGGAGCGAGCCGATCATCGGCCCCAACTACACCGCCCAGCGCATCACGCTTAGCGTGCACAAGGACGGTAAAGAGGTTGCGCGGCTGACCCCGGAGCGGCGTCACTACAGCGTGCGCACCATGAACATGAACGAACCCGGGATCAAATGGGGAATGCTCGGTGATCTCTACGTGGTGCTTGGCGAGAAGATGGGACCCGGCGCCTATGCCATGCGGCTGCACCATAAGCCGCTGGTGCGCTGGATCTGGCTCGGCGGCCTGTTGATGATGACGGGCGGCGCCCTGCGCCTGCTCGCCCGCCGACCGCTGCTGGCTAGCCATCCTGCGTCAGCGACCGCCCCCTACCCTCGGCTTGAACAGGAGTCCTTATGAACGCCCGTTTGCGCCTGTTCGTGCCGCTCGTGCTCACCCTGGGGCTCGGCGCCCTGCTCTGGCTCGGCCTTGGCAACAACCCCTACAGCCAGGATGAGGCCGTCGCAGGGCGCACTCTGCCAGCCTGGCAGAGTGACGATCTGTTTGGCGGCGTCCCCATCCACACCGCGGCGCTCAAGGGGGAGCCCTTCGTGCTCAACGTCTGGGCCAGCTGGTGCCCCAACTGCCGCACCGAACATCCGCTGCTGGGTGATCTGGCCAGCGCCGTGCCCCTCTATGGCCTCAACTACCGGGACAAGGGAGATGCCGCCCGCGCCTGGCTCACCGAGGCGGGCAACCCCTATCGCGCCGTGCTGGCCGACCCCGACGGCCGACTCGCGCTGGAGCTCGGCGTCTACGGCACGCCGGAAACCTATCTCTTCGCCAGTGACGGCACCCTGCTGACCCGCCACACGGGTGAGCTCACCCGGGAAGTCTGGCAACGCCAGTTTGCCCCCCAGCTTGCAAAGGCCCGCAGCAACATCGCTAGCCAGCCCGAAGTGGAAAGAGAAGCGGAGAGAGAAGTAGAGAGACAAGTGCAGGAGAGCAAGCCATGAGCCGCCTCGGCCACGCCCTGATAGCGCCACTCTTGCTGGCCTTGAGCCTCGGGGCCCTTGCCAGCGGGGTCGACACCTATGAGTTTCGCCACCCCGAGCGGCAGACCCGCGCTCAGGAGCTGGCCCGCGCCCTGCGCTGCCCCCAGTGTCAGAACCAGAACCTGGTGGAGTCCAACTCCCCCATCGCCCGGGATCTGCGGCTCGAGGTCTACCGCTGGGTGGACGAGGGGCAGTCTGATGAGCAGGTGATCGCCCGCATGACGGAGCGCTTCGGCGATTTCGTGCGCTACGATCCCCCCTTCAAGCGCAGCACGGCGCTGCTGTGGGGCGGCCCCGCCCTCTTGCTGTTGCTGGCCCTCAATCGCCTGCGCAGGAGCCTGCATCGCCGGCAACCGGCGCGGGTGCCGCTTGTCGGCGACAGAGCCGAGGGGGTGCTCGCCCACGACCCCAGGGCCGAACTGAACCGGCTGATCATGGCCGAGCAGCAGGCGGGGCTTGCCCCCCACAGCCGCCTCTACCGGGAGCTGGAGCTGGCCCGCCTCGCCAACGCCACCCCAACCGCCGAGCAGGCCCTGCGCGAGCGGCTGGCCAAGGACCGCACCGCCCGTCCGCTGCCCTGGCTGCGCTCCTGGATGCTGTTTGGGGCCTTGCTGCTGGCGCTGATGGCCGGTATTTATGCCGGCACCGGCCGCTATCAGGCGTGGCAGGCGTATCAGGCGCGCCCCGATCCGCTGGCGGGATTGAGCCCGCGGGATCTGCAGGACAAGGAGCTGGGCGCCCTGCACCAGCGTCTGCAAGCCAACCCCGCCGATCTCGACGGCTGGGCGGCGCTCGGCCAGCTCTATCTCTATCGGGACGAGTACGACAATGCCCTGCTCGCCTACCAGCGCCTCGCCCTGCAAGAAGGGGGCGCCAGCGTGGCGACCCAGGCCGCCCAGGCCACCGTGCTCTACTACCAGGCGGGCCAGCAGCTCACCCCGGAGGCGCAGCGTCTGCTTGATAGCGCGCTCAAGCAGGACAAGGGTGAGGTGAGCGCCCTGATGCTGCTCGCCTCCGATCACTTCCTGCACGGCCGCTACTCCCAGGCCATCGCCCTCTGGCAGCAGTTGCTGGACGAGGAGCGCCCACGCATCAACCGGGTCGCGCTGATCAAGGCCATTCAGACCGCGCGAATGATGGGAGGATGACGCGGGGCAAAACGGCGATAATGCAGCGGACCATCTTCCCTGCCGGGCGCCGTTTTTATCGCCATGGTCGCCATTAACGACCCCTTCATCATCCCAAGGCGCCGAAAGGTGCAAAAAGAGTCGTCATCCCGCCCCTCGCCAGCATATAGTGCGCCCCCGTGGTGGCGTGTCTGCCATGGCCTGGCAGGCCTCTATGACTCCCTTTTGCGGGCCCAATAGCCCCGATGCGGGGGATTTCAAGGTGCGCTGGCCCATAAAATGGAAATATCCGGCCACCAGACGTTGTGAAGCGTCAATTACCGTCATATAACTTAGCCAAATGTCCCTGTGAGTCGTAGTAGAGTCAAATCATGAACCTTCGTCCTTTTCTTCCCTTGCTGCTCGGCGCCTTCCTCCTTCCCGCCAGCATGGAAAGCGCCCATGCCAACCCGTTTTCTGCGACCTCTTCTTCCACCAACAGCCTGCTCGAACCCCGCAGCAACCTGCCGCTGAGATCCGATGCCTACGTGGTCGTCAACCCGAAAACCGGCGAGACACTGGCAGAGCGCAACGCCAACCGGGTGATGTCCATCGCCTCCATCACCAAGCTGATGACAGCGCTGGTGGTACTGGATGGCAATCAGCGCCTCAACGAGACCCTCACCGTCACCATGGATGACGTGGACAGACTCAAGGGCACGGGGTCGCGCCTCGCGGTGGGCTCGCGCCTGAGCCGCGCCGACATGCTGCACATCGCACTGATGTCCTCTGAAAACCGCGCCGCCTCCGCCTTGGGACGGCACTACCCGGGTGGCCGCAAAGCCTTTATCGAGGCAATGAATGCCAAGGCCCGCATGCTCGGCATGTGGAGCACCCATTTCGCCGACAGCACCGGGCTCAACCCCCGCAACGTCTCCACCGCACACGATCTCGCCAAACTGGCTGCCGCCGCATCCACCTACCCGCTGATCCGCCAGTACACCGCCTCCGAGCAGCGTCTGGTACGCAACGGCAAGCGCCAGTTGCACTACCTCAACTCCAACCGCCTGGTACGGGAAGGAAGCTGGCCCATTCTGGTCTCCAAGACCGGTTATATCCGCGAGGCGGGGCGCTGCCTGGTCATGGGAACCCGGGTCAACAACGAGCCCGTGGTCATGGTGCTGCTTCACGCCAACACCACGGATGAACGGGTCGCCGATGCCAGAAAGATCAAGAGCTGGCTGGAAACCTCGGGCCGCATGACCCTGACGGCGCAGTCCACTCCCCAGCCCAGGCTCTTCAGCAGCCAGTAACGGCTACGAGAACAAGGGCCCCCAACCGGCAGGTGCGGGGGCCTTTTTCGTGAGTGGCAATCACCCCCTATTGCCTCTTTCTGCTCCCCCAGTGATCCCGACCGTATGGTGCTTCGTTAAGGAGGCAGAGAGAAACCAAGGGCATCAACAGGGCCGCCACATGCACCTCAAACCCCATCTTCCCGAGAAGATCTGTCCCGTCTGCCAACGTCCTTTTGCCTGGCGGCGCAAGTGGGCCCGCTGCTGGCAGGAAGTGCGTTATTGCAGCGAACGTTGCCGTCGTCGAAAGGAGCACCCCTGATGGAGCTGCGCCTCATTCTCGGGGATCAACTGAACGCAGGTCACAGCTGGTTTCGCACGCAGGATCCCGCTGTCTGCTACCTGATGGCGGAGCTGCGCCAGGAGACGGACTACTGCCGCCACCATCGCCAGAAGGTGCTCGCCTTCTTTGCCGCCATGCGCGCCTTCGCCGCCGCCCTCACCAAGGCGGGCCACCGGGTCTGCTACCTGACTCTCGATGAGAGCGCCCCCTGGCCCGATTTGCCGAGCTTGCTGGCGGCCCAGCTCGAAGCGCATCAGGCCGAGCGCTTCGCCTGGCAGAGCCCGGACGAGTGGCGCCTTGCAAGCCAGCTGACCCAGTGGGCCTCAGGCCTTGCCATCCCGACCGCTGAGGTGGACAGCGAACATTTTCTCACCCCCCGCGATGGCTGGCGACGCTACCCCCACAGCCGGATGGAGTTCTTCTACCGCGCCCTGCGAAAGCAGTACCGGGTATTGCTCGATGAGCGCGGCCAACCCCTTGGGGGGCGCTGGAACTTCGATGCCGAGAATCGCGCCAAATTGCCGGCGAGCCAACCCATCCCGGCGCCCCTCACCTTTGCCAACGAGGTGAGCGACATCGATGCCATGCTGACCCGCCACGGCGTCGCCACCATTGGCAGTGCCGATGCCGACGCCCTGCCCTGGCCCGTCACCCGGCGCCAGAGCCGCACACTGCTTGAACACTTCCTTGCACACTGCCTGCCCCACTTCGGCCGCTATCAGGACGCCCTGAGCGAGCGGGGCTGGAGCCTGTTCCACAGCCGCTTGTCGTTTTCCATGAACAGCAAGATGCTCCATCCCCTCGAGGTGATCCGCGCTGCGCAAGCTCACTGGCAGGCCAATCAGGCCACCATTTCCCTGGCGCAGGTGGAGGGGTTCATCCGCCAGATCCTCGGCTGGCGCGAGTTTGTCCGCGCCCTCTACTGGGAAAAGATGCCCGAGTATCGGCGCACCAACTTTCTCGGGGCCGAGCGCCCCCTGCCCGGTTTTTTCTGGAATGGAGAAACTAGCATGGCCTGCGTGCGTCACGCCCTTCGACAATCTCTGGAGCATGCCTATGCCCACCATATCCAGCGGCTGATGGTGACCGGCAACTTCGCCCTGCTGGCGGGGATCCACCCTGACGAGGTGGATACCTGGTATCTGGGCATCTATGTGGACGCCATCGAGTGGGTGGAGCTGCCCAACACCCGCGGCATGAGCCAGTTTGCCGATGGCGGCCTGATGGGCAGCAAGCCCTACGCCAGCAGCGGCGCCTATCTCGAGCGGATGGGTCACTACTGCAAGGGGTGTCACTATCAGGTGAAGGCCCGCAGCGGGCCGGACAGCTGCCCCTTCAACAGCCTCTATTGGCACTTTCTCTGGCGCAACCGGGACAAACTTGGCAACAACCCTCGCCTCGCCCTGCCTTATGCCAACTGGGATGGCCAAACCACAGAACAGCAGCAAGCCATCCTGACGACGGCAGAGCATCATCTGCTCCACCTGGAGCGGCTCTGAATCGACCGGATTTCATGCCAGAAAGTGAGCAAATGACAACATTGAGAGCCAGTTAACAAAATGTGAATAGCGATAACCACCAATGACATCGACACCAGTTGAATATCCTGTGGCGGCTGATTAAGGTGGAGGCCCCAGTCAAGGAGAGACAAGATGGACATAGTGGTACTCGGTGGTGGCGTGGTCGGTGTGACCAGCGCCTGGTATCTGGCCAAGGCCGGTCACAAGGTGACCCTGCTGGAGCGGCGTGACGGGGTGGCCCTTGAAACCAGCCATGCCAACGCGGGTCAGATCTCCCCGGGTTATGCTTCCCCCTGGGCTGCCCCCGGCATTCCCCTCAAGGCCGCCAAATGGCTGCTGCAAAAGCACGCCCCCTTCACGGTGCGGCCCACCTCGGACCCCTTCCAGCTGCGCTGGATGCTGAAGATGTTCGCCAACTGCACGCCGGCGGCCTATGCGGTCAACAAGGGGCGCATGGTACGGCTGGCCGAATACAGCCGCGACTGCATGAAGCAGTTGCGGGGCGAGCTGGCGCTCGACTACGAAGGGCGCCAGCTCGGCACCCTGCAACTGTTTCGCAGTCAGGCCCAGCTCGATGCCAGCCAGCGCGATATCGCCGTGCTCGAGGAGTACGGCGTCCCCTATCAGTCTCTGAATGCAGACGGCTGCGAGGAGGTCGAGCCCGCCCTGGCAAGGGTGCGTGGCAAGGTGGTGGGCGGCCTGCGCCTGCCGGGGGACGAGACGGGGGATTGCTTCCGCTTCACCCAGGCCCTGGCTGACGAGGCCCGCAAGCTCGGGGTGAGCTTCGTCTTCAACTGCGCCATCGACGAGGTCGAGATCGCGAAGGGACGCGCCGTGGCGGTCCGTGCCGGCGAGCAGCGCTTCCAGGCCGACGCCATCGTCTGTGCCCTCGGCAGTTATGGCACCGGCTTCCTGCGCCCCCTCGGAATTGAGCTCCCCGTCTACCCGGTCAAGGGGTACTCCCTCACCCTGCCGATGACGGATGCCGAGGGTGCCCCGCGCAGCACCGTGCTGGACGAGACCTACAAGGTCGCCATTACCCGCTTCGACGAACGGATCCGGGTGGGCGGCATGGCCGAACTCTCGGGCTTCAACCTGGCGCTCAACCCCAGACGCCACGATACCCTGGCCATGGTGGTGAGGGATCTCTTCCCCCAGGGGGGAAATCTGGAGCAGGCCACCTTCTGGACCGGGCTGCGCCCCATGACGCCGGACGGCACGCCCCTGGTGGGCCCAAGCCCCATTCCCGGGCTCTGGCTCAATACCGGCCACGGCACCCTGGGCTGGACCATGGCGGCAGGATCGGGCCAGTTGCTCAGCGATCTCATCTCGGGCAATACCCCGGATATCAGCGACGAGGGGCTCACCCTGGCCCGCTACGGCTAGGCATTGGCCACCGTCTGTGCAAGTCTGCGAAATAAAGAGGGCGTGCCTGGCACGCCCTCTTTTTTCTTGCCCCCTGGCTATGACGACACCGGGGTCGCCTCCTCGCTCGTCAGTCCGGGTTTCAGGGCCAGGGTGAACAGGGCCGCCACCATGTCGGACTGGGTGATGATGCCCACCAGCTGCTCCCCCTCCACCACCGGCATGTGGTGCAGCCCCCCGTCGGAGAAGGCCTCCACCAGATCGTAGAGAGGCTGGTAGCGCCGCGCCGTCTGCACCTCCCGGGTCATCAGATCCGCCACCTGCTGCTGCTCAAGGGCCTCCTTCGCCCTCGGCTGGTGACCCGCCCGGTCGATCATCAGGTCGTGCAGGGTGATGATGCCGACCAGCCTCTCCCCCTCATCCACCACCGGCAGCGCCTTGATCTGGTGGTGGGAGAGCAGATGCCACGCTTCCATGGCAAGCGCCTGTGGCGTCGTCACGACGAGATCCCGCGACATCACATCCTGGCAACGCACCGTCCCCACTCGCCCCCGCAGGGCGTGAAGCTGGGCCTCCTGCAGCAGCTCCTGCAGATCCTGGCGGCTGATGTCCAGCAGTTCCTCGTGTTTTTGCAGGGCAAAGTCGATGTCCTGGGTGACGAGTCGGGCACTCGGCTGGGGATCCGCCGTCTGGTGGCGATTGGGCGCCACCTTGCCGCCATGGGGATAACGACGCCCCAGAGCGCGGTTGTAGAGCAAGCCCAGACTCAGCAGCAACAGGGAGTTGAGCAGCACCGGCAGCAGCACGTAGCCGACCCCGAGCGCCCGGATCCCCTCGCCGCCGATGACGGCGGTCAAGGCCACGGCGCCGCCGGGCGGGTGCAGGCTGCGGGTGAGGAACATGGCGGCGATGGCCAGCATCACCGCCAGGGCCGAGGCGATAGCCATGTCCGGCACCAGGCTGGCACTCAATACCCCCATCAGGGCCGACACCCCGTTGCCCACAAGGATGGACCAGGGCTGGGCCAGGGGGCTGGCCGGGGCGGCAAACAGCAGCACGGCGGAGGCCCCCATGGGGGCGATGAGCCAGTGCACCTCGAGCCCCAACCCCCAGCGGCACAGCAAGGCGGTGCCGAGCAAGCCGATGAGGGCGCCAAGGGCGCCGTAACAACTCTCTTTGACGCTGGTATTGGTCGATACCGGCAAAAAATCCCTGAACTGCATGGTGCTCCCGCGGACGATAACATTTATTTCAAATGCGCAATTCTAGCCACTTTCCCCCGTCCCACACCAGCCCCCCGCTCCGCCATGGCCATCATCCGCACGCTTTTTCCCTTCTTAACATTGTCTTAAGAGTCCGCTGGCACCCTTTACGCCATCCCAACACTGGAGCCCAACGGTATGACTCACCTCAACGATGCCCTGCGCCGCTTCGACGGCCAACGCCGGGTCTGGACGGCGGGACTGGAGCGAACCCTGCTCGGCTGGCTTGCCAGTCGCAGCGCATTGCCGCCCTCTTCGCAGGCACCCCGCCGGATCCTGGTCATTCGCAGTACCAACCGCATCGGCAACAACCTCTTCCTGCTGCCCTTCCTGCACCAGCTTCATCGCGCCCATCCCCACGCAGAGCTGGAGCTGGTGTGCAGCCCCACCGCCCTGCTCCCCTTCCTGGCCGATCTGCCCCTGCGGCACATTCATCAGATCCGGTTGCAGGGCAGACACCTGCCGGGCGCCCTCTCGGCACTCTCGCGTCTGCGCCGCCAGCACTACGACAGGGTCTACGTCCCCTTCGCCTCCAGTACGGATCACTTCATCGCCGCCTGGGTACAGGCCCGGGAGAAATGCGGCTTCGACGATGGCCACGGGGATCTCATCTTCCCGCGTCCGCGGGCTGCGGACAGTGAGTGCCACTACGCCCACCAGCCCCTGCAACTGCTCGGCATACCGGGCAATCCGGCCGACCCCATCCCCCTTGGCAGCCTGTTGCAGGGGCCAAGCCCGGCCTTGAGTGCGCTGCGACGAGCCCATCCTGGCCGTCCCCTGATCGGCTTTTTCACCGGCGCCCGCAAGGGCAAGGGGCTCTCCCAGCCCCAGTGGCAGCGGTTGCTTGGGGATCTGCGCCGTCACAGCCCGGATGCCCTGCTGATCCAGCTCGCGGATCCCGCCGCCCCCGAGCACCTGCTCGGGGACGTGCACGTTTCCCTTGGCAACATGGGGGAGCTGGCCCGCTTCACGGGCGGCCTCTCCCTCTTCGTCAGCGCCGACACCGGTCCCCTGCACCTGGCTGCCGCCAGCGGTGTGCCCTGTCTTGGCCTCTTTACCCAGACCGACCCCGCCCGCTACGGGTGCCTGGGTGCCCAGCACCTCAATCTGGTGATCGAGGATCGCAATGCCATCCCCCTCGACCAACAGTGGCTGGCCGAGGCGCTCGCAAGCGCCCCTCACCCGGTGACGATGTCGGTTTCCCCCACCCGCTACCAGCCCGCCTCCCACCCCGCCCTGATCCCCCTCTAGGGAGCGGCCATGCAAAAAAGAGGGAAGGCTGTCGCCTTCCCTCTCTCGTCTTGGTGACACTCACCGGGCGCTCGTCCGGGTGAATGGAAGCCCTCAGGCCAGCTCGGCGCGCAGCGCCCGGGTCGCATCGACCATCACCTTCAGGGCTGCGGTGGTCTCTTCCCAGCCGCGGGTCTTGAGGCCGCAGTCCGGGTTCACCCAGAGCCGGTCTGCCGGGATTTGTTGTGCAGCCTTGCGGATGAGGTCTTCAATCCAGCCCTGGCTCGGTACGTTCGGCGAGTGGATGTCGTAGACGCCCGGGCCGATCTCGTTGGGGTAGTTGAAGCGCTCGAACGCTTCGAGCAACTGCATCTGGCTGCGGCTCGTCTCGATGGTGATCACATCCGCGTCCAGCGCCGCCACCGCCTCGATGATGAGGTTGAAGTCGCTGTAACACATGTGGGTGTGGATCTGGGTGCTGTCCACCACCGGGCTTGCGCTCAGGCGGAAGGCGCGCACCGCCCAGTCGAGATAGGCCTGGTGATCCTGCTTGCGCAGGGGCAGCCCTTCGCGGATCGCCGGCTCGTCGATCTGGATGATCTTGATGCCGGCGGCTTCCAAGTCAGCCACCTCGTCGCGAATGGCCAGGCCAATCTGCAGGGCGGACTGCTCGCGGCTCACGTCTTCCCGCGGGAAGGACCAGCAGAGAATGGTCACGGGGCCGGTCAGCATGCCCTTCACCGGCTTGTCGGTCAGGCTCTGGGCAAACTTCGTCCACTCAAGGGTCATGGGGGTCGGACGGTCGATGTCACGGGTGATCACCGGCGGCTTCACGCAGCGGGAGCCATAGCTCTGTACCCAGCCAAAGCGGGTGATGGCAAAGCCGTCCAGCAGCTCCCCGAAATACTCCACCATGTCGTTGCGCTCGGCCTCGCCGTGCACCAGCACGTCCAGCCCGATGGCCTCCTGGCGCTCAATCGCGTCCTTGATCTGGGCCTGGATGCCCGCCTCGTAAGCCTGGTCATCGATGCGCCCGGCACGCCAATCCTGACGCAGCACCCGGATTTCAGAGGTCTGCGGGAAGGAGCCGATGGTGGTGGTGGGCAGGAGCGGCAGCTTCAGATCCGAGCGCTGCGCGTCGGCACGCACCGGGTAGGCGCTCTGGCGATCGAAGTCACTGTTGGTCAGGCTGGCGAGTCGTGACTGCACCGCCTTCTTGTGAACCCGGCTGTCAGACTCCCGATCCACGATGGGCTGGCTGTAAGCCTCGATTTTGTCCAGGGCGCCGCCGTCCAGGTAGTCGGACAGCAGCCCCAGCTCATAGCACTTTTGCAGGGCGAAGGCGAACCAGCTGCGGGTCTGGGGATCCAGCTCGTGCTCCAGGGTCAAATCCACCGGGCTGTGCAGCAAGGAACAGGAGGAGGCCACCCAGAGGCGCTCGCCAAGCTTTTCTTTCAAGGCCTTGAGGGTCGGCGCCAGCTTGGCCAGGTTGGCACGCCAGACGTTGCGGCCGTTGATGACACCCGCCGAGAGTACCCACTGGGCCGGCAGGTGCGGGACCAGGGTCTCGAGCTGCTCGGGGGCAGCCACCAGATCCAGGTGCAGGCCGTCCACCTTCAGACTGGTGATGATGTCCCGCTGATGGGCCACGGACCCGAAGTAGGTGGTGAGCAGCAGCTTGCAGGGGCCGCTCAGGCGCTCATATGCCTTGAGGTAGGCCAGGCGCCACTCGTCCGGCAGGTCCAGCGCCAGGGCTGGCTCGTCGATTTGCACCCACTCCACCCCCTGGGCCGCCAGTTTGGCCAGGATCTCCTGGTAGACGATCAGCAGGCGATCCAGCAGTTCGAGACGGGAGAAGCCGCTCTCTTTCTCCTTGCCAAGCCAGAGGTAGGAGACGGGGCCCAGCAACACCGCCTTGACCGGCAGCCCAAGGGCCTTGGCCTCTTCCACCTCGTCAAAGAGCTGGCTCCAGCCCAGCTTGAAGCGCTGGTCACGGTAAAATTCCGGCACCAGGTAGTGGTAGTTGGTGTTGAACCACTTGGTCATCTCGGCAGCGGCCGCCGCCGGGCCGGTCGGCGCACGGCCACGGGCCACCCGGAACAGGGTGTCGAGGTCGGTGTCGCCGTGGCGGTGACGGGCAGGCACGGCGTCCACCAGCAGGCTGGTACCCAGCACCTGATCGTACCAGGCAAAATCCCCCACCGGCAGCAGGTTGACCCCGGCGGTACGCTGGGCCTGCCAGTGGCGCTCACGCAGGCTCTTGCCCACGGCGACCAGCTCGGCCTGGGTGGTTTCGCCACGCCAGTAGGATTCAAGGGCAAATTTCAGTTCGCGCTTGGCGCCGATACGGGGAAAGCCCAGGGTGTGTGCGAAGGTCATAGGTTCCATTCCTTATGCTCGTTTATCTGATGAGGATCTGGATTGTTTGGCCATCCAGATGTTTACACATCCAAAATGACAAGATAAGGTGGCCTTGGCTATTGAATCCTCTTCAACTGGCTCTCAAGAATTTCTCAACTGACGCACAAAGGAGCAGTGCCATGGTCGCGCCCACCCCATCCAGCCCCCCTCAGAGCAGCAATCTGGGCATCGATCTCAAACACCTGAAGACCATCAGCGCCCTGGCCGAGCAAGGGTCCCTGGCCGGGGCCGCACTCACCCTCAACCTCACCCAGTCCGCCCTCTCCCACCAGCTCAAGGAGCTGGAGACCCGCCTCAATCTGGAGCTGTTTCTTCGAAAAAGCCGCCCTCTGGTGCTGACGGCGGCAGGCCAGCATCTGCTGGCCCTGGCCCGTCAGGTGCTGCCCGCCCTGGCCCAGACCGAGCGCCAGCTGGTCGCCCTGCACAGCGGCGAGGCGGGCAGGCTGCATCTGGCCCTCGATTGCCACAGCTGCATCCAGTGGCTGCTCCCGCTGTTGCCGGACTTTCGCCGCCAGTGGCCCGGCGTGGATCTGGAGGTGGAGTCGGTGCCGGGTTTCGATGCCATCAGTGCCCTGCTTGGCGGCCAGCTCGACCTGCTACTCACCTCGGATGTACAGGCCCGCGGGGATCTTCATTTCGAGCCGCTGTTCGCCTTCGATCTCACCCTGGTGATGGCGCCGGATCACCCCCTCTGCCAGCAGCGGCGCATCACACCGGACGATCTGCGACCGGAGGTGCTGCTGGTCTACCCGGTGGAGCGGGCACGCATGGATGTGTTCAGCCGTTTCCTGCAACCGGCCGGGGTGGAGCCCGCCCGCTGCAAACCGGTGGACAACACCTCGGTCATGCTGCAGATGGCCGCCGCCGGGCTCGGGCTCGCCGCCCTGCCCCGCTGGGCCAGCGAGGAGTTCGTGCGCCAGGGCCTGCTTGAGGCGCGCCCTCTCGGGGAGGGCATTCGCCGCCACATGTATGGCGCCGTGCGCGCCGCCGACAAAGATCAGGCCTGCCTGCAGAGCCTGTTCGAGCGCATCCGCACCCGGATGGCGGCCCAGTAAGCCGGGCACAAAAAAGCCGCCAGGATCAGGCGGCTTTCATCACGGGTTGCCCGCGCAGACGAAGAGTCGGGTATCAGCATTCATCACCCCTCACCCCACCCAGCCTTCGCGGGCAGTTGCCACACAGTTCCCCATCCCGGCGCTTGTAGTGCAGGCAGCAGCGCTGGCGCACATAGCCCGGGAAGGCCTCGTCCCGGGTCAGGCCTGCTTCGCACCAGCCCGTCAGATGTGCCGACGGCAGGCCACAGGATTCAAGCCAGAGGGGAGCATGGGACCTCACCTCCTCCCGACTCACCTCCCCGAAGAAATCGGGCACCCGCACCAGGGCCGCCAGCAGATCGTCCGCCAGGAGCGGGCGCACGAAACCGGGGCGCAGCCGCTGCGCCGTCCCAAGGAGGGTGAACTGCCCCTGCCAGTGCGCCTGGAGTCGCTCCCCGGCCGTCTTGATCAACACGCCGACCTCCCCTTTGATCATGGGCTCGGCCGGCAGGGTAAAGCCCGACACCACGCCGGCCTCATGCCCCTGTCCCAGCCTGTCGAGGGCAGGCACGGCCTGATGGCGGTAGACGGCCACCATGGCGAGATAGATGGATTGCCAGCAGAGCATGCCCCAGCTGCGGGTGAGCCAGTAGGCGGGTCCCGCCTCCGGGTGTGCCTGCTGCCAGTGCGCATGGAGGGCTGCGGCCACCTCGGCCGACGTCGCTCCGGTGGCATCCGTCAGTGGCGGACGCACGTCACCGGCCGCCACCAGGTTCCCCTTGAGGGACGGGATCAGGCTGGCCGCCGCCGCGAACAGGGCCTGGTGATCCGAGACGAGGGCGCGTTCCGCGTCCGCTTTTTCCCGGCCAAGGCCGTGCTCCCGACCAAGGCTGCGCGGCACACCGCGCGCCCTCTCCTCGCCCATTCGTTGAAAGGGCCCCGGGCGCGTGCCGGGGCGCAAGGTCAGAATGCGTATTTGAGTCGCGCCTCCACGCTTCGTTCGGCCCCGAACCAGCAGTTGTTCTGGTCGTAGCAGGAGTAGTAGGTCTTGTTGAACAGGTTGCTGGCGCCAAGCGATACCCCTACCCCTTTCAGGCTTGCGCTGAGGGCGGCGAGATCGTAGGAGGCGGACATGTCCATCAGGAGGTAGTCCGGTACCTTGTCTGTGTTGGCGGCATCCATCTCGGCCTCCCCCACGTAGCGCAGGCCGGCGCCCACTCGCATCCCCTCGAGGTTGCCGCCGGGGTAGTAGTTGCTCCACAGCGACGCCATCTGTCTGGGGACCCAGACCGGCGTCTTGCCCTGCAACGTGGTGGTATCGCGCGTGATCTCCATGTCCATCAGGGTGTAGTTGAGGGCCAGATCCAGCTGGCTGGTGAGATCGGCTCTCCCCTCAAGCTCGATGCCCCTGGAGACCGTCTCCCCGATCTGCAGCTTGGGCCCGTAGACATTGTCCGGGTCCGTCACCAGGGCATTCTTCTTGGTGATGTGGAACGCCGACAGGGTCGCCGTCTTGCCCATGTCGTCGGAGAGGAACTTGACGCCCCCTTCCCACTGATGACCGGTCGCCGGTTTGAACGCCTGACCCTGCTTGTCCGCCCCCGGCACCGGCTCGAAACTCTCGGCATAGCTCGCATAGGGGGAGAAGCCGCCATCCAGCTCATAGATAGCGCCGACACGGAAGGAGAGGTTGTCCTGATCGATGTGGGCCAGGGACTGGCTGTCCGCCCCCTGATAAAGGGTCCGGCTGTCGGTGTCCATCCGGTAGCGGTCGTAGCGGGCGCCGCCGATGGCCACCAGCCGATCGAGGCGCACCTGATCCTGCAGATAGACGCCGGTCTGGGACTGACGGATCACCTTTTTATCCTGGTAGTTGAAAGTGAGTGCCTCTGGGACTATCTGGCTATGGTTCGGGTTGAAAATGTCGATGCTGGGCGCCGAGTAGTCGAGGGTATCCCGGTAGAGGATATGGGCATCCAGGTACTGGTAATCGACCCCGAGCAGCAGGTTGTGCTGGGCAGAGCCCGTCTGCACCTTGCCCGCCAGCTGGTTGTCGATGACAACGCCGCGAGAGTCTTCATCGGTGAGATAGGCGTTGCGGGCCAGGGTGCGGTTGTCCGCCGCCAGGGCCGCGTTGTAGGTGTTGCGCTGATAGGCGGACGCATCCATGTAGCGGGCATTTTGCAGCACCTGCCAGCGCTCGTTGAAGTCGTGGCTCAGCTTGTAGCCCAACAGGGTCACATCCCGGTTGTACTCGTTCCAGTTCTCGTCGCCAAGGAAGGTGTCGCTGCCAAGCTGCCCCAGGGGGTTGGACTTGGCCGAGCCTCTGGCGGGCACAGTGGTGTAGATCCCGGCCTCGGGATCCTTCTGGTAGTAAAGGTTGAGGTTCAGCAGGGTGCGCTCGCCGAGCTGCCAGTCCAGGGACGGCGCAAAGACATAGCGCTCCTCCTTCGAGGTCACCGCCTGGCCATCCTTCTCCCGGGCCAGTCCCACCAGCCGATAGGCGAGCTGCTCGTTGATGGCACCGGTGCTGTCGAGGGTCATCTCCTTGAGGGTGCCCGTGCCGGTCGCCACGCTCACGTTGTGCTTGCTCTCCCGCTGGGGGCGCTTGGCGATGAGGTTGACCATGCCGCCGGGGGGCATGCTGCCATAGAGCACCGATGTCGGCCCCTTGAACACCTCCAGCTGCTCGATGGCCACCGGATCGATCTGGGGTTGCAGGTTCCAGTCGTTGTACTGGAGCAGCAGGCCGTCATAGAAGTTCTGGTAGTTGTCAAAGCCACGGATGTTGAACAGATCCAGCCGATTGACCGCCCCGCCCCGCAGCTCGGTGTTGACGCCGGGCACGTAGCGCAGCGCCTCGCTCACCGAGCTGACACCGCGCAGCGACAGGGTCTCCCCATCCACCACCGAGATGGCCTGGGGCGTCTCGATGGGGTCGAGCCGGGTCTTGGTCGCGGTGTTGCGATAGGTCTGGCCGAGCACGGTCAGGGTCTCGTTGGCGGTGGCGGTATCCTGGCTTTCGGGCGCGGCGGCCTGTACAGAGCCTGCAAGCAGGGTGGAGATGGTCACGGCGACCAGGGTCAAAGGGGGGTGAACAAGCTGCATCTGATCCTCGATTACTTACTGCATGTGAATAGTAACAAATATCATTTGCATTTTATTGTTCTATTTTGCCCCGATATTAACAATTTGGGGCATGTTGGCGGGGAAGCGGGAAAAGCGAGGGTGGCAGGCATGCCATCTCCTATCGGAGGCAACATGGCAACGCCGTCGAGCCTCTCAGGGAGGGCTCATCATGACCGCCTGATGAAGGACACCGCCTTCACTTGCATCGTCAATCGGCAAGTAACCATCACATATTCAGAACATGACAGCATTTTCACCACCATATTCACACTCATCAGACAAGTATGGTCGCGTTCTCCCTCCCCTTGTTGATCCTGGTCAATCGCTATTGATAAAGGAGGCGATAGCATGCCCACCCTTTTATCAGCCCTGATTGAGACAATACCAAGCCATCAGCACACGCCTATGAATGAGACCGCCCACCAAAACCTGCACTGCGATACCCAGCTCAACGTCACCTTCGGAGTCATCATCCTGACCCTGCTTATCGCCCTGATGGCCGTCAGTGTCAGCATCCGGACCTCCGCCGAGCGCAAATACCACAAGGTGGCGGCCATGTTCGTGCACAACATGGCGACCCAGTCCATCGAGCCACAGTTCAAGTCACTGGAGCATGTCCTCTACGAAACGGGCAGTGTCATCGATGAATCAGGCCTGGATGCCTTCCTCAATGAGGGCAACACACCCCTTGGCATCTCCTGATGCAAACGTTGGCGCTCACCCCCTATGTGAAGAGCATCCTGCTCGCCGATCCACAGGGGCGGTTCAACTCCGTCCCCCATCTGCCGGTCGGGGAGCACGTTGATGCCAAGGAGCGCCCCTGGTTTCTCGCGGCCGCCGTGCGAACCCTCTTCGTGCACTACACCGACCACTACACCAGCCAATTCGATGACAAGAGCCGCAGCGTCTCCGTCTCCCGCCCCCTGATCAACAAGGAGGGATTCTTCCTCGGCACCCTGGCCATGAATGTGGATCTCGAGCAGATGAGCTATCCCCTTCGCCAGCTCATGAGCCCTCTCAAGGGGGAGTTCTACCTGGTCGATCGGGCGGGCGACATCCTGCTGCATTCGGATGTGGGGAACCTGTTTCGCCATCGTCTGGACCGCCGTCTCATCGAGCAGATGACCAACGGCGCCGACCACCTCTTCGATGCAAAGTGCCAGACCCACTTCTACTACCACTCCTTCTCCAACCCGGACTGGTTCGTCATCTATGCCGTCAGCAATGCCAGGTTCAAGGAGGTGAGCAGCAGCGAGTCCCACCAGCTCCAGATCACCCTGGTGGGCTGCATGCTGATCTGCCTGCTCTGCTGGTGGTCCTTGCGTCATGTGCTCAGCAAGATGATCTTCGAGATCATCGCCCTGATGCGCACCGGACGCATCCACGCGGGCAAACCGGGGGATCAGTTGCGCCAGGAGATCCAGAACGGCCATCGCCAGATGCTGGAAGCCGTGGAGGCGTCCAACACGGATGCCCTGACGGGTCTGTTCAATCGCCGCTGCTTTGACAAGGCACTCGACGACCAGCTGATCGCCGGCCGCCCTTTCTGTCTGGGGTTGATCGATCTGGACAACTTCAAATCCATCAATGACACCCACGGTCACCCGGTCGGTGACGAGGTCCTGCGGGCGATGGCCCGGGAAGGGCGGCAGATTGCAGGCAAGGAGGCCACCCTCTACCGCTACGGCGGCGAGGAGCTGGCCATCATCATTCCCGGGGAGGACAGCGTCAGAGCACGGAGGCTGATTGAACAGTGGCGTACCCAGGTGGCACAGCGGTTATGGCGCGAACCGGAACTGGTGGTGACCTTCTCTGCCGGGTTGGGACTGTGGCGACAGTAGTCCGCCGAGCAACTGCTGGCGCGGGTCGATCAGGCGCTCTATCAGGCCAAGGATGCCGGCAAGAATCGGGTGCATCATGCCGACTGATCCCCTGGCACAGCGTCTGCGTCTGGCCATCGTGCTCGGGCTCCTCTTGCTGGTCGGCCTCACCGCCCTCAACCTCCTGCAGGCGGCCAGCGGCCTTCGCAAGGACAACGCGCGCAGCCTGAACCATGCCCGGGCCATGATAGAGAGCGCCATCAACGACAGTCAGGCCCTGGTCGAGGCCGCGCGCCCCCTCGCCATGGGCCGCTGCCAGGATGAGCAACTGGCCCTGCGCGACCTCATCACCGCCTCCCCCTATGCGCGGGCACTCTATGTGCTGGAGGGGCAGCAACTGCGCTGTACCACCCTGCACAGGCCCATCCTCACCCGGGATATTCCTCGCGGCCCGGCGGGCAACCAGACGCTGATCCTCGCCAGACACAGCCCCATCACCGGGCAGACCGCCATCCTCTACCGTCAGCCATCCGGCGATCGCACCCTGCTGGTGGAGCTGGACGGCTTCCACATCTTCGGTGCCTTGCAGGCCGTGATGGGGGAGGACAACCTCTTCTTCCTCCTCGGGGACCAGGCCCTCGATGGCCGCGGCAGGACCCTGCCCGCAGCCCGCCTGCTGGAAGGGGGACAACGTCTGCAACAGAGCGAGCCCACCGCTCATCCCTATCGCCTGGTGGCGCTCAACGGTTACAAGGAAGTGCTGGCGTTTGCCTGGGCGTACAACCAGGAGAACCTGCTTGCCGCCCCTGTGCTGGCGTTGTTGCTGGGGCTGCTCACCTTCTATCTGAGGGGACGCAGCGGCTCCCCCCGCAGCGAACTCGCCAGAGCCATGGCGGCCCGGGAGTTCATCCCCCATCTGCAACCCGTGATGGACAGACAGGGGCGCCTGCGCGGTTGTGAAGTGCTGATGCGCTGGCGTCATCCCACACAAGGGATGATTGCCCCCAACCACTTCATCCCCCTCGCGGAGGAGTGCGGCTACATAGTGCCGATGACCCGCCAGTTGATGGCCCAGACCCGGGATTATCTGGTCGGGATGGCCGACAGGCTGCCCCCCGGCTTTCACGTCGCCGTCAATGTCTGCGCCCAGCACTTCAAAAACCAGGACATCGTCGCCGAGTGCCGCGACTTTCTTCGCGCTTTCCCGGGCCAGGATCTGCGCCTGGTGCTCGAGGTGACGGAGCGGGAGATGGTGGATGCGGACGAGCAGACCCGCGCCATCTTCGATGCCCTGGACGAGCTGGGCGTGCTCATCGCCATCGATGACTTTGGCACCGGCCACTCCAGCCTCTGCTATCTGCAGATGTTCCATGTGGACATCATCAAAATCGATCGCAGCTTTATCAAGGGAATGAAAGAGGAAGGCCCCTCCCGCCATATCGTCGAAAACATCCTGGATCTCGCCCATCGCATGGGGCTGGCTCTGGTCGCCGAGGGGGTGGAGACCCAGGAGCAGGTCGAGATGGCACGCCACTATGGCATCGATTACCTGCAGGGCTTCTACTTCGCCAAGCCGCTGCCACCGGCCCAGTTCACTGATCTCCTGACCAGCGCCACACGCCCGGAGCCATCCAGGCTCCATGCCGGGGTGAGCCTCCTTCCCTAACGGGGGGCGACGGGCAGCCAGTACTCCATGGTGGCGTCGGGCTGCTGGCCGTCAAAGCCGGGGGCATAGCGCTCCAGCTCGAAACCGTCCAGCCCCCGGTATGCCGACTCCGGCAGCCAGTGCAGGATGAACCAGTGCAGGCTCTCCCCCAGCTGGGCAATGGGTCCTTTGTGGGTGAGCACGGCATACTCCAGGGCCGGCACGTCGAGACTCGACAGGCCGGGGGGCGTAGGCGCCGCCGTGGCCACTCCGGCCCAGTAAGGCAGCCGCTCCCCTGCCCCCGACACATCCACCACCCCCAGCCACTCCCTCGACAAGTCCAGCGCCCCCGTCTCGCGCAGCGCTCGCCAGATGGCGGGCACCGTCTGCTGAAAATCCGGTGAGGCATCGAACAACCCCCGGATCGTGCCCCTGACTCCCTGCAAGGTGAACACCGGCAGGCTCTCTATGCGCACCTGCACCAGGTTGGGAGAGGCAGAGCGGGGGACCGCCGCCCGCACCAGGGGCGTGCGCAGCCCCAGCCGCAGGCCCCGCTTGCGATACGCCAGCGGCGAGCAGCCAAATTGCTGCTTGAAGGCGCGGCTGAAACTCACTTCGGAGCCAAACCCGTGATCCAGCGCCACATCCAGCACCCGCAGCCGGGTGGAGAGCAGCGCCTCCGCCGCCATGCTCAGCTTCAGCTCGCGCACATAGTGAGCCACCGTCTGGCCCGTCTCATGCAGGAATACCCGTTGCAACTGCCAGCGGGACCAGCAGCTCTGCCGGGCCAGCGCCTCCAGGGAGAGCGGCTGATCCAGATTGGCATGGATGTGGTCGAGCACTCGCTCGATGCGGGTGAGGTGGGCGCGCGCCTCGGGTGCCGGCTCACGGAGTGGGTGGGGAGAAGTCGGTGTCATGATGCGCTTGAGACCACGCCAGCAGAGGGCGCTCTGGCCCGGGAGGGCCACATTAAACAGGGGTGTCGCGCCGACCGCAAGGCCGGCGCACCGCCTGGCTATTCATCCCGCCCCGCTCAGGGTAGACGGCTCTGGCCATGCTCGGCAAAGTGGCTGCGAAGGGCGCTGATCACCCGCCGCACCTTCTCCGGGATCTCCCGCTGGGGGGTGATGGCATGGATCTCCATGGGAGGGGCCGAAAAACCCGGCAGCAGCACGAGTAACCGACCGGTGGCGATATCTTCTTCTATTTCACCTTCCGGTTGCAGCGAAATCCCCTGCCCTGCCAGGGTAAACTGGCGCAGGGGCAAGACGTTGTTGCACAGCACCCTGGGCTTGGGCTTGATCTTGTGGGCCTCCCCCTTCTCGTCCAACAGCAGTATCCCGCCCCCCAGCATGTCCGAGGCCAGCCAGTCGTGGGCCAGCAGATCTGCCGGGCTGCGCGGCGTGCCCTTGCGTGCCAGATAGGCGGGCGAGGCACACAGCAGCATCCGGGTCTGACCCAGCCTGCGCGCCACCAGGGTGGAATCTTCAAGCGTGCCGACCCGCAGCGCCACGTCGATGCGATCCTTGATGAGATCCCGCTTCTCGTCGTCGGCAATGATCTGGATGCCCAGGCCCGGGTGCGCCTGCAGCAGCGGCGAGAGCGCCCGCGCCAGGGGCTGGCCCGCCATCCCCACCGGCGCGGTGATCCGCACTTCTCCGAGCAGGCTGTCGCGCACCTCCGAGAGGCGCAGCTCGGTGTCGTTCAGGGTCTGCTGCAACGACTGGCAACCCTGCCACACCACCTCCCCCGCCTCGGTCAGGCTGAGGCGGCGGGTGGAGCGGTGCAGCAGGGGCAGACCGAGCTGGCTCTCCAGTTGACTGATATGCTGGCTGACGGCGGACGGGGTCATGCCGAGGGCCTTGGCGGCGCCGGTCATGCTGCCCGCCTCCACCACGGCGGCAAAGATGGCGTAGCGTCTGAGCTGATCCATTATGAAGCCCTGCTTACAAGTGAATACAATTTTAAGTGGATTATTAAATCACACTCGGGGGCGTAGGATAGCCCCATTCCCACAGTGAAGGAGAATTCCCATGAAGATTGCCCTCATCGGTGCCAGCGGTTTTGTCGGTTCAGCCATCCTCCAGGAGGCCGTCAGCCGCGGTCATCAGGTCACCGCCATCGTGCGTGACGTGAGCAAGGTCGCCGCTCACCCGCAAGTCACCGCCGTGGCGGTGGACGCCCAGGACAGCCAGGCACTGGCCAGGGTGCTCAAGGGGCACGATCGGGTGATCAGTGCCTACAACCCGGGCTGGAGTGCCCCGGACATCTACGATCAGTACCTCAAGGGGGCCAGCGCCATCGTGGCCGCCGCCGTCGCGGCCAACAGCTGGCTGCTGGTGGTCGGCGGTGCCGGCAGTCTGGAAATCGCCCCGGGCGTGCAGTTGGTGGACACCCCGGAGTTCCCGGCAGAGTGGAAGCAAGGGGCCCTCGCGGCCCGGGATGGTCTCACCGCCCTTCGCCGGGAAACCACCCTCGACTGGCGTTTCGTCTCCCCACCCGTGTTCCTCGAACCCGGCGAGAAGCGCGGTGGTTACCGCCTTGGCACGGATCAGGTGTTGTTCAGCGGCGAGCAGCCCGCCGGGATCACGGTCGGCGATCTGGCGAACGGGGTGCTGAACGAGGCGCAAGCACCGGCTCACCTGCGCCAGCGTTTCACCCTGGGTTATTGAGGAAAGGCGCGCCAGCAACCCTTCCCATGACAGTCACACGGAGGGAGGCGGATGCCTCCCTCCGTCTATCCCGTCACGCCAATGTCGCTCTCACCCGGTACGGCAGATCGCCGCCTGAGCCGCCCGTTGCTCGTTCCATTCGCTCAAGTCCGAATTCCATTTCGAATTTTGTATATAACTAAGAATATTTTGTTGCTTCCACCTTATAACCTCGAACAGTAGCATCACCCTCAACCCAAACGGCGCCACTCAAGAAGAGTGCGCCCCGGTTTCGCAACACCCCGCACGCCGGGGCACGCAGACCCCGTTCACGGAAAGTGAGGAGATGCCCATGACCACCCCATCATTGCCGATCATCGATCTCGCCGCCCTCAAGGGCACCCCGGCTGCACGCAGCCAGATGCTGACGCAGCTTGGCCAGGCCGCCCGCGAAGTGGGCTTTTTCTATCTGGTGGGCCATGATCTGAGCGAATCGGCGCGCCAGGAGACCCTGGCGCTCGCCGCCCGCTTCTTCGCCCTGCCACTTGAAGAAAAACTGGCGGTGCAGATGGTTCACTCCCCCCACTTTCGCGGCTACAACCAGGTGGGGGCAGAGCTCACCCGGGCACGGCCGGATCTGCGGGAGCAGTTCGATATCATGAACGAAGCCCAGGCCCTGCCTGTGGCGCACATTCGTGAACCCTGGCAGCGCCTCATCGGCCCCAATCAGTGGCCCGCCGCCCTGCCCGAGATGAAAACACGGCTGCTGGCATGGCAGGATCGACTGAGCGACATCACCCTCACCCTGCTGGATGCCTTCGCAGAGGTGCTGGGGCAGCCCGCCGGAGTATTTGACGAGAGCATTCGCGGTGCCCCCTACCAGCACATGAAGCTCATTCACTACCCCGGACAACCGGAAGGCAGCAGTGGTCAGGGGGTAGGTGCCCACAAGGATCCCGGCTACCTGACGCTGGTGATGCAGGACGATCACTCCGGGCTCGAAGTGGAGACGGCGGATGGCTGGATCCCCGCGCCCCCCCTGCCGGGCGCCCTGGTGGTCAACATCGGCGAGCTGCTGGAGCTCGCGTCCGACGGCTACCTCAAGGCCACCCTGCACCGGGTGGTGAGCCCCCCTCCCGGGGTATCGCGCCTCTCCTGCGCCTTCTTCATGGCGGCAAGGCTGGATGCGACTGTGCCACTGCTTAGCCTCTCCCCCGAGCTGGCGGCGCTGGCCGAAGGGCCCCAGAGCGATCCCGCCAACCCGCTCTTTTATCAGGTCGGAGAGAACGTGCTCAAGGGGAGGCTGCGCTCCCATCCGGATGTGGCGGCTCGCCACTATGCAGGCGAGCCGCAGCGCGAGCCAGCGCTAGTCTGACAACCCGCCACTCGACATTAAAAAAGGGGCGCGACGGCGCCCCGGATAACACAAGCAGTCGGGCAACGACCTGACAATGACGGAGTAAAAAAATGAAATTCAAGACCATGAGCGTGCACAGCGGCCAGCGGATCGATCCCCAGACCGGCGCCCTCACCACCCCGCTCTACCAGAGCAGCACCTTCAGCTACTTCAACGCCCAGGCGGGCAAGGAGCGCTTCGCAGGTCAAGCCCCCGGCTTCATCTACAGCCGCTTTGGCAACCCCACCACCGCCGAGCTGGAGCAGAAGCTGGCAGCCCTCGAAGGTGCAGATGAGTCACTGGTGGTGGCCAGCGGCATGGCGGCGGTGAGTGCCATCATGTATGCCCTGGCCGACAGCGGTGATGAAGTGGCCTATATCGGCCCCCTCTACGGCGGCACCGATGCCTTCCTCAAGCAGACCTTCAGCCGCGCCGGCATCAAGATCACCGCCTACGAGAGCGATCAGGCGCTGCTGGCCAACATCCGCCCCGCCACCAAGGTGGTACTGTTCGAAACCCTGACCAACCCCACCCTCAAGGTGGTGGATCCACGGGTGGTGGTGGAGGCGGCCCGCAAGGTGGGTGCCATCACGGTGTGTGACAACACCTTCCTTACCCCCTACCTGCTGCGCCCGCTCGAGCTTGGCATCGACATTGTCATGCACAGCGGTACCAAGTACCTGGGCGGCCACGGCGACATCATCGCCGGGGTGGTGGCGGGCTCTCACGCGCTGATGAAATCGATTCGCACCGTGGCCCTCAAGCACATCGGCTCTCCCATCGGCCCGCAGGAGGCCTACCTGCTGCAACGGGGGGTCAAGACACTACCCCTGCGCATGGATGCCCACCTGCACAACGCCCAGAAGGTGGCCGAGTTCCTGGATGCCCACCCGGCGGTGAAGAAGGTAATCTACCCGGGCCTTGCCAACCATCCGGGCCACGATGCCCTCGGCGCCTTCGCCAGCGGCTTTGGCGGCATGGTGAGCATCGAGCTGGAAGGCGGGTTTGAGCGCTGTGCCACCCTGCTCGACAACCTGCAGCTGTTCGTGCAGGCGGTGAGTCTGGGCGATCTCGAGAGTCTCGCCTGCCATCCGGCCAGCACCACCCACGCCGCCATGGACGAGGCGAGCCGCCTCGCCGCCGGGGTCAATGACGATCTCATCCGCTTCAGCATCGGGGTGGAAGACGCCGACGATCTGATTGCCGATCTGGCCGCCGCCCTGGCCCTCCTCTGATACCCAGTAGCGATCCGGGGGAGTGACGCAATAAAAAAAGGGAAGGCAATGCCTTCCCTTTCTCTTTTCTGCCCGGCGCCCTCATCAGGCGTCGTGGTAATCCTGGCAGGCGCTCAGGGTGTTCTCCATCAGGCTGGCGACCGTCATGGGGCCCACGCCCCCCGGTACCGGCGTGATGAAGGCGGCGTGATTGCGCGCGGTCTCATACTCCACATCTCCCACCAGGGAGCCGTCCGCAAGGCGGTTGATGCCCACGTCGATCACCAGGGCACCGGGTTTAACCCACTCCCCCGGAATGAAGTTGGGCTTGCCCACCGCCACCACCAGCAAGTCGGCCCGGCGCACCTGGGTCTCCAGATCCTGGGTGAAGCGGTGACAGGTGGTGGTGGTGCAACCGGCCAGCAGCAGCTCCAGCGTCATGGGGCGCCCCACGATGTTGGAAGCCCCGACCACCACCGCATGCAGACCATGGGTCTTGACGCCTGTGGTCTCGATCAGGGTCATGATCCCCTTGGGGGTGCAGGGTCGCAGCGCCGGGATGCGCTGGGCCAGACGACCCACGTTGTAGGGATGGAAGCCATCAACGTCCTTGTCGGGACGAATGCGCTCCAGTACCTGGGTGGTATCGCAGTGGGCCGGCAAGGGCAACTGCACCAGGATGCCGTCCACTTCCGGATCCTCGTTGAGCTGGTCGATCAGGGACAGCAGCTCCGCTTGTGTCGCCGTGGCGCTGAGGTCATAGGAGCGGGAGACAAATCCCACCTCTTCACAAGCGCGACGTTTGCTGCCCACATAGACTTGGGAGGCCGGATCCAGCCCCACCAGGATCACCGCCAGACCCGGTGCCCGTTTCCCCTGCGCCAACCGCTGTTGGACTTGCGCGGCGACCTGATTGCGAATCGTTTGCGCAACCTGTTTTCCATCAATGATTTTGGCAGACATCGTTCTTCACTCACCATGTGTTCAACTGCGGCGCATTGTCGCATTTTTTTGGCGCGGGTGTTAGCGGCTCTCGCAGGGAGGGCAATAAGTAGGCACTTGAATTTACTGGCGGAAAAAGTCGTTGACGCTGACTTTGGCGCTTGGGTATGATGCCCGCCCGTTGCCCAGTGGTGCCGCCGAAGGTATGCTGGATGGCGAATTTTCGGTGATTAGCGCAGCCCGGTAGCGCATCTGGTTTGGGACCAGAGGGTCAAAGGTTCGAATCCTTTATCACCGACCAGGTTCATCGGGAAATCCCCGGATTTCTTGATACAACGCGCCCTTAGCTCAGTCGGATAGAGCAACGGCCTTCTAAGCCGTGGGTCGCAGGTTCGAATCCTGCAGGGCGCGCCATCGATACAGATGAGTTTGATTGCTGTATCGAAGGCAGATTTCAGTGGTGGCTGTAGCTCAGTTGGTAGAGTCCCGGATTGTGATTCCGGTTGTCGTGGGTTCGAGCCCCATCAGCCACCCCATTATTCCCCTCCAGGCTGGGATCAGCCTGATGAGACAGCAGCACGCTGTCTGTTTGGACCGGCCACTGGCCGGTCTTTTTGTTTCTGCGCCGCCCGCTTTTTGGCGCAACGCCCCCACCCCATCCTCTGGCGCTCGGCGCCCTGCTCAGGACGCAGTCCGGACCGCCGTCACAAAAATGGGGTTTTCTGCCCCGCTCAAGACAAGCCCTCCTCATGCCATGACCCAGCGCAAGTCCAGGTCTGATCCCTCGTGTTATGGATAAAAAGATTGATAACACGGCTGCCAGGGCGCTCCTTCCTTCTCTTACCCCTTGTCCAGGAGAGCCAAATTCGATGGCACCGATTCATCTTTTCGTAATACGGTCATCCCATCCTTAATCAATTAGCTGAAATATAAGGAGTTATTGATAACCCCCCGATGCCGGTCCAAGGCCCAGCCTGTCACATACCCCGCCGGTTGCAGGAAAAGTTCCCATACTGAGTTGTCTGCATTGCACATGACTGCCAAGGAGAGACAGAGATGAGTGAAGAAAGCAAATGCCCCTTCAACCACACCGCCGGCGTCGGCAGAACCAATCGAGATTGGTGGCCGAACCAGTTGCGGCTGGATCTGCTGCATCAGCATTCCCCCGGCGCCGATCCCATGGACAAGGACTTTGACTACGCCAAGGCCTTCGCGAGCCTGGATTACAAGGCACTCAAGAAAGATCTGGTCAAGCTGATGACGGATTCCCAGGAGTGGTGGCCGGCGGACTTCGGTCACTACGGCCCCCAGTTCATCCGCATGACCTGGCATGCTGCGGGCACCTATCGCACCACCGACGGTCGCGGTGGCGGCGGCCGTGGCCAACAGCGCTTCGCCCCCCTCAACAGCTGGCCTGACAACGTCAACATCGACAAGTCCCGTCGCCTGCTCTGGCCCATCAAGCAGAAATACGGCAACAAGATCTCCTGGGCCGATCTGCTGATCCTCGCCGGCAACGTCGCCCTGGAGACCATGGGTTTTCGCACCTTCGGCTTTGGCGGTGGGCGGCCCGACGTGTGGGAGCCGGATCAGGACGTCAACTGGGGGGATGAAATTGCCTGGCTCGGGGTCGATCCCGATCGGGTCAAGGGCGATCGCGAGCTTACGGCCCCCTTCGGTGCCACCCACATGGGCCTCATCTACGTCAACCCGGAAGGGCCCAACGCCAGCGGTGACTACATGGAGGCTGCCAAGGACATCCGTTCCACCTTCGGTCGCATGGCCATGAACGATGAAGAGACGGTCGCCCTTATCGCGGGCGGCCACACCTTCGGCAAGGCCCACGGCGCCGCGCCCGAATCCCACAAGGGGCCAGAGCCGGAAGCCGCGCCTCTGGAGGCCCAGGGCCTCGGCTGGATGAGCGACTTCGGCAGCGGCCATGGCAAGGACACCGTCTCGAGCGGGCTCGAAGTGACCTGGACCAAGACACCGGCCCTGTGGAGCAACAACTTCTTTGAAAACCTGTTCAACTACGAGTGGGAGCTGACCACGTCGCCAGCCGGCGCCAAGCAGTGGGTGGCCAAGGATGCGCCCGAGATCATTCCCGATGCGCACATCCCGGGCAAGTTCCACAAGCCGACCATGCTCACTACCGACCTGACCCTGCGCTTTGACCCCGAGTTTGGCAAGATCTCCCGCCACTTCTACGAGGATCCTCAGGCCTTCGCCGATGCCTTTGCTCGCGCCTGGTTCAAGCTGACCCACCGCGACATGGGCCCCATCGCCCGCTACCTGGGGCCGGAAGTGCCCAAAGAGGAGCTGATCTGGCAAGACCCCATCCCCGCCGTCAATCATCCCCTGATCGATGACAAGGACGTGGCCCTGCTCAAGGAGAAGATCCTGGCGGCCTCCCTGTCCGTGGCCGAGCTGGTGTCGACCGCCTGGGCTTCCGCGTCCACCTTCCGTGGCTCTGACAAACGCGGTGGCGCCAACGGTGCCCGCATCCGCCTGGCCCCGCAGAAGGAGTGGGCCGTGAACCAGCCTGCCCAGCTTGCGAAAGTGCTTCAGGCCCTCGACGGGATCCAGCAGGCCTTCAACGCCTCAGCCACCGGCGGCAAGCGGGTCTCCCTCGCCGATCTCATCGTACTGGCGGGCAGCGTGGGGGTCGAGCAGGCTGCGAAGAGAGCCGGTGTCGCCGTGACCGTGCCCTTCACTCCGGGCCGGATGGATGCCTCCCAGGCCCAGACCGATGTGGACTCCTTCGCGGTGCTCGAGCCCCTCGCAGATGGATTTCGCAACTACGCGGGCGAGTGCGCGGGCTTCGCGGAGACCATGCTGATCGACAAGGCGCAGTTGCTCACCCTGAGTGCCCCCGAGATGACGGTACTGGTGGGCGGCATGCGGGTGCTCGGCACCAACGCGGGCAACTGCCACGGGGTCTTTACCGCCACCCCGGGCACCCTCTCCAACGACTTCTTCGTCAACCTGCTCGACATGGGCACGGAGTGGAAGCCGGCGGCGGGCAGCCAGGGAGTCTATGAAGGCCGTGATCGCCAGAGCGGCAAGGTGAAGTGGACCGGAACCCGGGTCGATCTGGTGTTCGGTTCCAACTCCCAGCTGCGCGCCCTGGCAGAGGTCTACGCCAGTGCGGATGCCAAGGAGAAGTTCGTGAAGGACTTTGTGGCGGCCTGGACCAAGGTGATGAACCTGGATCGCTTCGACCTCGCCTGAGGACGCTGGCAGGCGCCCCGTTCCCAACGCCCCGGGAACGGGGCGTTTTTTATGGGCCGCTTCCAACCCCCGGCCTCTCCCCACTCTTCTCGCGGCGGCATCAGCCGGCGGTGATGACGGTGCAGCCCTCCCCTTCGAACGTCTTGACCAGGACCGGATCCTGCCGGGTGCAGATCAGGTAGTCGAGATCCGCGGCGTGCAGGAAGGGGTAGGAGGCCAGGGATTCCAGCTTGTCGTCATTGCACAGCACCGCCAGCGAGCCGCAACGCTCCGCGACCCGGCGCTTGAACTCGCTGTCCTGGTAATGTACGGCGCTGAAGCCAAGATCCGAGGACCAGGCACAGACCCCCAGGAAGCCGAGGTCGAAACGGAACTTGTTGATGCCCTCGGCCGCCGTGATGTCGACGGCCCCGCCGACCAGCGGATCCTGCTCGCCACCGATGAGGATGGTCCTGATGCCGGGTCTCTCCAGCAGCCGGCAGGCGATGGCCGGGCTGTTGGTCACCACAGTCAGACCCTGGTGTTCCGGCATGAGGGAGGCCAGTAGCAGGTGGGTGCTGCTGGCATCCAGGAAGATCAGCTGGTTCGGTTTGACCAGGCTCAGGGCGGCCACGGCCAGGGCCTGCTTCTGCGCCACATGCTGGGTACTGCGTTCGGTCAGGGTCCCCGTCTGGGGCGACAGGGAGATGGCGCCACCGTGAATGCGCTTGCAGCGCCCCTCATCGGCCAGATAGCGCAGATCCCGCCTGATGGTCGCCTCCGTGGTGCCCAGCGGCTCCGCCAGCTCCGCCGCCATCACTTTGTGGTGCGCGGCCAGCAGATCCAGAATGAGGAGCCGTCGCTCCTCCGGTGAATACTTGTCCATGGTGTTCCCTTGTAATGGCCGGGCGATCATCGCCCGGCCCGCCTCACGCCCCCTGCCTCTGCAGTGCGAGCAGTTGCAAGATGGTATGCATGACGGCGTCTTCATCGTTCGAGCGGGTGATGAAATGGGCGGCATCCTTGGTCCGTCGTGGCCATTGCGCATGGCGAAACTGAAGTCGGCGCACGCCATCAGCTCGATGTCATTGAGCCCGTCGCCAAAGACCAGGGTCTCATGACGACCGGCGCCGACCAGCTGCTGCAACCTGGCCACCGTTGTCCCCTTGTGCACGCCGGCATTGGCGATGACGATATGCTCGCCCGGCAGACGCTCCAACCGACGGATGATGGCCAGGCCCAGGGCGTTGTCCAGCAGCGCCTCGACCCGATCGACCTGTTTTCCCGTGCAGGGCGCGAAATGTATCCCCTGCTGCGCCATGGCGGCAACCACCTCGGCAAACAGGGCTCGGTTGTTATCCCCCCTGCTATATGAGGAAGGTGCCGTCCATGTCCGTGATGATGAGCGTGATCATGCTGTTACCTCGGATGTATGCATGCTGATCGCGGTCATCATATCGCCACAATGAACACATACAAACAAATACAAGATCATTTTTGTTCACATGAACTCTAAATGATCATAGCATGACCTCCTCGCTCGGAGGATCCCAGGCACCGCCCCTCCTTCGATTGTCATCCAAGGAGACCCCATGTTGTCCACACTCTCCAGCCGGCGGCCCCGGGGTGAGCGGCTCGCCACCCGAGCCACCTTCTTCTGCTCGGGCTTTGCCACGGCGGCCTGGGCCTCCATCATCCCCTTAGCCAAACTGAACGCGCAGATAAGCGACGCCACCCAGGACTATGTCGGCGTGCTCTCCGGCCCCGCCCTGGTCGGCTTTGGCGCCGACGCCTTCGGCCTGCCGGCAGCCCTCCACGGCGTCGTCTTGCTGATGGTGCTGGCCCTGCTCCTCAGCAGAGGCGTGGGGCTGGCACCCCGGGCCACCCCTCTTTCTACAACCTGTCAGGAGCTGCCATGAGAAACCCTGTTTTCGGCGACGTGGTATTAAATACCGAGGACATTGCGCTCGGCGTCGAGGTCATCGCCAAACGGCTCAACGAGCGATTCACGGAGGCGGTGGTGATCACCGTGGTGCCGGGCGGCATGCTGTTTACCGCCGATGTCGTCAGGGCGCTGCGCTTTGATATCGCCATGGACTACATCTCCTGCCCCCACACTCCGGGGGAGCGCCACAATGCCTCTCCCATCGTCTTTCACAACAATGTCGGCATACAGGGCAGAGACGTCATCCTGATGGACGACGCCATCGAATCGGGGGGTACCATGAGGCGGCTGGTCGCGCACCTGCAGGCGTTCGCGCCACGTTCCCTGTCCATCGCGACCCTGTTTGTCAAACCAGGGCGCGTGGCTATCCCCGCCGAGCAGTTTTATGCCTATGAAATGACGAGCGATGACCTGCTGGTGGGCTACGGCCTGCCCTGGGAGCACAAGTACCGGAATATCCCCTATGTCTCCAGGTTGAAGAGATAACGGGATGGGACAAGGTTAGGGAGCGATAAACCGATCAGGATAAACCTGACAGCAAGGGAGGCATTGACCAGACTACATCCCGGTGTCGCCCGGTGTACGGCCTATGCCACTCCAGCAGGGCTAGTCCATCCGCCTGTCGATACCGGGTAGAGACCAGATTGCCGGTTACCGGAAAAACAAAAGGCCCCGTCTTGCGACGGGGCCTTTTGTTTTATTTGGCGGTGAGGGAGGGATTCGAACCCTCGATACGTTGCCGTATACACACTTTCCAGGCGTGCTCCTTCAGCCACTCGGACACCTCACCAAATTTTTACTGCTTGAAGTGGCTTTCGGAGCGCGCTGTGCGTGCATCTTGCCGACTTCGTCGGTGGGCAGCCTCTCGGATACCGCACCAAATTTTTGTCTGTGGTTTAACGTGTTCAGCCAACACGGTGTCCGCTGCGCCGTTGCGCTGGAACGGGGCGTAATTTAGGGGAAAGCCCCGCCGCCGTCAACGGCTTTTTAGCCGCAGCGAACCGTTCGCACATTAAACGCACAGTTCAGGTGCTGAGGTCAGTGAACGGATTCCGGTGCGACCTGGATTTCCGGCAGATTGAGGAAGCCAAGGCGTTCACATTCGGAAACCACTTCATGGGTGGCTGCCGTGGTGCTTTCAACGAACAGCAGGAACTGCTCGACGGTGAGACCCGCCTTGGTAAAGACGGTGTGACCCACAACGAGGCGTGGCAGGTTGTCATCGATGATGTCGAGGAACACCTTGAGGGACGGATATTGCATGTTGAGACGACCCAGTTCGGCCACCAGGGGCAGCAGCGATGAGGGGCGCACTTCCAGCTCGGATGAGAACAGCAGCCCTTCCTCTTCCACGAAGATCCGGCTCTCCTGGATGCCCTCGACGGACTGCAGGGAGACCATGTGGATGCCATGACACTGATCGCACACATAGTGCTCGATCCGGGCCTGTTGCAACCAACGCATTATCATTTCAGAGCTGGGGATATTCATCATTTTCACGACACGGTAGAGATCAAGGGGCGCAGTCTAAACCAATTTTCAGACAACCAAAAGCACACAGGCCGGATCCCCGTCGTCTCGCTTCTTTTTGACAGGCCCTGTGCCTATACTCAGCCATTCTCGTAGCGCACTCGCCTCCAAAGAGCCCGATGACCATCCAAGAAAAGTATCGCCTGCACCTCAAATCCCTCTCGGATGAACTGCTCGCCCTGCAAAAACCCATCCGCATCCTGGATGCCATCAAATGGCCCCGTCACCTGCAAAGCGACTTTCTGGCAAGTGGCGGCAAGGCACTGCCCGCCATCGACAGGCACTTCTATGAATCCCTCCCCCTGGGGTTCGATCCCCGCAACAAGTACCTTGAGCTCAAGGAGCTGAGGGACAGGATCCGCCGGCGCCTCGGCCCCCAGGACGATCTCGGCCGGATCCTGCAAGAGACGGTGGATCAGTACATGGTGGTCATCGAGATGCTGCGCCAGCGCGGGCAGCCGGACTTTCAGCGCTACAGCCAGCGCCTCTACGGCTCGGCAAGCGATCACCTGCGCGGGGATCGCAAGACCCTGAAGGAGCTGGGGGCCAGATTGTGCGATATCTTCTCCCTGCCCGGCGCCCGCCACCTGGTGCGTCCCTACCCCAAGGAGTTCGAGGGGGAAGCCGCGGTGGCGAGGTTGCAGGGCAAGCTGTCGAGCTACTTCAGCGACGGCACAGTCCAGGTCAAGCTCAGCGATGGCATCGTCTCCGATGCCGCCGCCGGGGGGGATTACATCAAGCTCAACTCCCACGCCCGTTTCTCGGAACTCGATCTGCAGGTGCTGGAGGTACACGAAGGCTGGGTTCACGTCGGCACCACCCTCAACGGCCGTCAGCAATCTTACGCCACCTGGCTCGGCGCCGGCTCGCCCCGCATCACCGCCTGTCAGGAGGGGTTGGCCGTACTCATCGAGACCCTCACCTTCAGCTCCTTCCCGGACAGGGCCAAGCGCATCTCGGATCGGGTCATGGCCATCGACATGGCGGAGCGTGGCGCCGATTTCATCGAGGTGTTCCGCCACTTCGTGGCCAAGGGGGCCAGCGAGCACGACGCCTACAAGATCACCCAGCGGGTGTTTCGCGGAGGCATGGTCGAGGGGGGCGCCTGCTTTACCAAGGATCTCTCCTATGTGAAGGGCTATGTGGAGACGGTGAACTTCATTCGCAGCGCCGTGCTGGAGGGGGTGCCGGAGATCCTGCCCATGCTGTTCGTCGGCAAGGTGACCCTGGACGACATCCCCGTGCTCTATCAGCACTATCTGGAGGGGCTCATCGACGCCCCCCGCTACCTCCCTCCCATGTTTCGCGACCTCACCGGGCTCTACGTCTGGTTCGGCTTCGCTTCCGGCATGTCCCTGGTGGACATAGGCCGGGTACAGCAGCATTTTCGCCAGCTCTTCCACCGCCTGCCGGCGGCCGACCCCATCATCGCCCCTGTGGACATCGAGATCGACTGACCCCCACAGACAAAGAGGGCGCCAGATGGGCGCCCTCTTTGGTGTCCAGGCTGCACGAGCCAGCCACGGGTTACTTGAAGGCCCGTCCTTCCAGATAGTGCTTGCGGCAGAGCGACACATAGCGATCGTTGCCGCCGATCTCCACCTGCTCACCGTCGCGCATCACCTGCCCCGCCTCGTTGACCCGCGAGTTCATGTGGGCCTTGTTGCCGCACCAGCAGATGCTTTTTAACTCCTCGAACTTGTCCGCCAGACAGAGCAGGTGGTAGGAGCCGGGGAACAGTTCACCGCGAAAATCGGTCTTGAGGCCATAGGCGATCACCGGAATGTCCTGCTCATCGACGATGCGGGCGAGCTGGTAGACCTGCTCACGGGTCAGGAACTGCGCCTCGTCAACGATGAAGACATCGATGTGCCGCTTTGCGTGGCGCGCCTTGACCATCTCGAAGAGATCGCAGCTGTCGCTGAACACCTCCACTTTCAGCTCAAGGCCGACCCTGGCACTGATGACGCCGGCACCGAAGCGATCGTCGATGGCGGGCGTCATGGCCAGCGGATACATGCCACGCTCCAGATAGTTGAAGTGGGCCTGGATGAGCTGGGTCGATTTGCCTGAGTTCATGGTGGCAAATTTGTAGTGCAGTGAAGCCATGATGAGGTTCCGAAACGGGAGTGATGGGGCGCATGCTAACCAAAGCCCCTGCCAAAACCAAGGGGCCCGCAGGCCCCTTGTTCTCTTATGCGACTGCCACGGCGCTATACGCCCGGGCTTTGCGCAAATGGTAACCGGAGAAGATCAGGAACCAGAGCCCGCTCACGGTGAAACCGGCCAGCGCGGAGTGCATCAGCCCCATCACCAGGTAGCCGAGCGCCGCGCCAAAGGCGATGGCCAGGGCATAGGGCAGCTGGGTCATCACGTGATCGATGTGATGGCAACCGGCCCCGGTGGCAGACAGGATGCTGGTGCTGGAGATGGGGGAGCTGTGATCCCCGAACACGGACCCTGCCAGTACGGCGGCCAGCATGGGCAGCATCAGACTGATGTCGCTGGCGGCCGCCATGTCACCGGCGAGCGGCAGCATGATGCCGAAGGTACCCCAGCTGGTGCCGGTGGCGAAGGCCATGGCGCAGGAGAGCACGAAGACCACGGCGGGCAGCACTTCCACCGGCAGATTGCCATTGGCCAGGGAGGCCAGGTATTTACCGGTTTCCACATCGCGCACCACGGCGCCGATGGTCCAGGCGAACAGCAGGATGTTGATGGCGGGCAGCATGGCCATGATCCCCTGCGGAGCCGCCTTCATCCAGTTGCTTGCACCGAGCTTGAGGCGCATGGCCAGACCGATGGAGACCACCAGGCTGCACAGGGCGCCATAGACCAGGGAGGAGCCGACATTGGTGTTCTCGAAGGAGCCGAGCACGCTGAACGGCAGCCCCTTGTCGGCCAGCACCGCAGCCCCGGAGTCAATCATGAAATAGACGGTGGCCAGGGTCAGGGTCAGGATGGGCAGCACCATGTCAATCATGCCGCCATTGCTCTCCTCCGGGCTCTCCATGTCGAGCCCGATGGGGCGCCCCTTGGACTCGTCCCACAGCTTGCCTTCCAGTGCCCACTGCTCATGCTGGCGCATGGGGCCGATGTCGAGCTGGAAGGCGATCACCACCAGCACCATGATCAGGGTGAACACCGCATAGAGGTTCATGGGGATCATTTCGACGAAGGCAGAGATGGGGCTCTGGTCGGTCAGACCATGAGCCGCCATGATGCCGCCGACGAGGGCGATGATGTAGGCCCCCCAGGAGGAGATCGGCATCAGCACGCAGACCGGCGCGGCAGTGGAGTCCAGCAGATAGGCCAGCTTGGCGCGGGAGATCTGGAAGCGATCAGTCACCGGACGGCAGATGGCCCCCACCGACAGGCTGTGGAAGAAGTCGTCGATGAAGAAGGCAAACACCATCAGACCGGTCAGGGACTTGGCACCCTTGCGGGTCTTGGCGCGGCGCTCCGCCCACTCGGCAAACGCCCGGGTCGCACCGGAGACGCTCATCAGGCTGATGAGGCCGCCCAGCAGCAACATGAAGAGGATCATGTTGACGTTGTCACGATTGAGCGCACCGTCGACCCAGAAGATCCTGAGCACGGTATCGAGCATGTAATGCAGGGACGCAAGGGGAGAAAACTGGTTGAGCAGCAAGCTGCCTGCGACTATGCCCACCCCCAGCGACACCAGGACGCGGCGAGTGATGATCGCCAGCGCAACGGCCAGCAGGGGAGGAACGACGGACCAACCGGAGTCGGCGTAATGAACGATGTCCATGATCTCTTTGCACCTAAAGACAACAGGTGGAGATCTACCGAGAGGATCAAAGAAACAAAACCCATGGGGAGGGTATACTCCTCAGCCCCTTCAGGTAGCGCTCCATAGTGGATGACTATGGCAGTCCTGCACCTATTAGATGCAGAACCAGCAACCCGGTATGATGGCCTGGTCACTTCGGCGCCGACTCCTTTCATCGAGCATCGCAGGCATCACCCTCCGCTCGGTTACTCATAGGCAGCGCGCCTCTACTTAAAGGTATTCGCGGCACATTTTATCGAGCCGCCGGGTGATAGCAAGTTTTTTGATTAAATTTCAAGGTTTCTGAGGCACCCACATCTTCAAAGATAGTCAAATGGTTCATCAAAGACTCCGCTGGCGATATTTTCATCTGACATAAACCCATTCGAAGATGTTGGCCCATCAAACGGATAAAAATATCCTTCATACCTATTTCAAGACTTAATTTATCAGCCTAATTAATTATTTGGGCAGGCTTGACTTGGTGCCAAACACCCCTATAAATTATCGAAAAACCAGTTCTTCCCTTAATATTTTGCTCGCGTGGTAGCCAATATGAACGAATTTCTGAAAGTGCTGTTGAATATCCGTAGCCTGCGTGCAGTTTGCCGCGATTTGACGCTGGAACAACTGGAAGAAGGCTTGGAAAAGCTCTCCGCCATCGTCGATGAACGTCGACAAGATGAATCCGCCGAACGCCAGGCCCGTGAAGAGCATCAAAAGAAAATTGCCGAATATGCCGAAATGCTGAGGGCCGCAGGGATAGATCCCGCCGAATTGGTCAACACCGTGGTTCCCGAGAATACCAAGGTCAGCAAACGTGCGCCCCGCCCCGCCAAATATCGTTATCTGGACAATGGCGTGGAAAAAACCTGGACCGGTCAGGGCCGCATGCCCTCGGTCATTGCCAAGGCCGTTGCCGAAGGCAAATCCGTGGAAGCCTTTGCCATCTGACAGCAATATCAGGCCCCTTTCCACAGCAATAAAAAAACCTCGCAAGGCGAGGTTTTTTTATTGCTGCTTCGAGCGGTTGTCAGCCTCTGTCAGCCGCCTTGACCCAGAGGATCTCCGGGGTACCCGACGATACCAGCAGGTATCGGGCGATGGTGAAAAACCAGTCGCTCAGCCGGTTGAGGTAGGGCAAAACGGCCGGATTCACCCGCTCTACGCGGCTCAACCCAAGCAGCAGACGCTCGCAGCGACGGGTCAGGGTACGTACCACATGTGCCTGGGCCGCCGCCCGCGAACCGCTCGGCAAAATAAAATTGCGCAGCACCGGCAACCCGGCACTGTAGGCATCGATCTGTTGCTCGAGCCTGTTCGTCCAAGCCTCGTTCACCTGCCACAGCGTATCCGTTTGCGATTCACTGGAAAATGCCAGCTCCCCGCCCAGATCAAACAGCTCCTGCTGCAACAATATGAGATCGGCCAGGAGTGTGCTCTCCCCGACGGGTATTTCAGCCATCAACAAGCCTATTTGGGAATTCAGCTCGTCGATGGCGCCATAGGTCTCGACACGTTTATCGTCTTTGGCCAGGGAAGTGCCATCGGCAAGTCGCGTGAGCCCTTTGTCCCCTTGCCTTGTATATATTCTCATTCCGACATCCTGTTAATAATGGGAATAATCATGGACTCGAGTCCATTGAGCTTTATCTCGTAGGCCAGTGCCAGAGATTGGCCCAGGGTACCGGCCGGAAAACCGCTTCGCGCCATCCATACCAGATAGGGCTCGGGAATATCGATGATGCGCCGCCCCTTGTATTTCCCGTAAGGCATCTTGCTGGCCAGCGTCAGCAAGATGCGCTCATCGCTGAGTCCATCCATATCAATCGATATTCAGGTATTTATGGGTCTGGATGGAGAGTCGCCAGTTACGGGCGATGCAGGTCGCCATGGCCAGCTCCGTGGCCCTGGCTTTCTGGCTGATGGGTTGCAGCGCAATCATCACATCGGGGCGCAGCCGGGCGGTGGCCAGCAGGGCATCCAGCTCCTCGATATGGTGCTCGGTGGCCACCGGGTGCTTGATCTCGTTGGCCCGCTCGAGGGCAGAGACCAGCACCGGCAACCCACCCTTCATGCCGATCTTGGGGGAAACAGTCACCCAGGTCTGCTCATGGGTCAGCACCTCGCTGGTCCCGCTGGTTTCGATCTGCACCTGATAACCCGATGCCACCAGGGCCGAAGAGAGCTCGCGCAAGTCGTAGAGGCAGGGCTCACCACCGGTCAACACCACGTGACGGGCTCGGTAACCTAGCCGGGTAAAGCTGGCCAGGATATCTTCCGTGCTCATCTTGCTCCAGCCGTCGGACTCATTGGAACGATCGAGCACCTCGCCAGGGGCCACCTCACGCTCGGGGTCCACCACCCAGGTGTGGCGGGTATCGCACCAGGGGCAGCCCACCGGGCAGCCCTGAAGGCGAACGAAGATGGCGGGCAGGCCGGTAAATACCCCCTCCCCCTGGATGGTCTGGAAGATCTCGTTGATTGGGTAGTGCATCTTGGTCACGACTTGCTGCAAAAGGGGCGGATTATACCCCAAACCCGGGCTAGGCACAGGCTCAGGATCCGCTTTTCTCGCCCAGTCCGCTCTTCTCGTAAAGTCTGGCACGGATGCCGGTCTTGTCAGCCAGATAGTGATCCAGGCCACGGCGACGCAGCTCGCAGGCCGGACAGGCCCCGCAACCATCTCCCTGGATTCCGTTGTAGCAAGTGAGCGTCTGATGACGCACGGTATCGAGGTGACCGTAATGATCCGCCAGCGCCCAAGTTTCGGCCTTGTCGAGCCACATCAGGGGGGTTTCGAAGCGGATGGGGCGATCCAGCCCCAGGGAAACCGCCTGATTGAGCGCCTTGACGAAGTCGTCGCGGCAATCGGGATAGCCGGAAAAGTCGGTCTCGCACACCCCGGTGATCACGGCCTCGGCGCCCACCTGATAGGCATAGATGGCCGCCAGGGTCAGGAACAGGATGTTGCGTCCCGGCACGAAGGTGTTGGGCAGGCCGTTCTCCTGAAGCTCGAAGCTCACCGGTATGTCGTCCCGGGTCAATGCAGAGATGGCCAGCTCCCCGAGCATGGTCACATCCATTACCTTGTGGGCGGCGATCCCGAGCGCCGTCGCCAGATGGCGGGCGGTGTCAATCTCCGCCCGGTGGCGCTGGCCGTAATCGAAGGTGATGGCATGCACTTCGTCATAGCGGGCCTGTGCCTGCACCAGACAGGTGGTGCTGTCCTGCCCGCCACTGAAGACCACGACGGCTTTTTTCATGTTTTTCACTCCTCTGGGCAACTCAACGGCGGCGGCCTTGTGCAAAGTCATGCCACTGCCGGTTCAAATGGGTAAACAGGGTCATCAGCGGGGCGAAGCGCTCAGGCTCTCCTTCCCACCGGGACAACAGATGGTAGCCCGCTTCCAGGGTGGACAATGCCTCCTCAAAGGGCTTCTTGCGAATGGAATATTGCCCGGCAATGGCGCCGAGGGTGATCCGCGGCAACCCGAGCAGTGCAGGCGAGCTGTGCAACATGCGGTAGGCTTTGCGCCAGGTGCCATCGAGGAGGATGAAGTGGGCTCGCACGGTGCGTCCACGCCTCAGGAGATGCTCCCTTGCCTCTATCAGGGTCAGGGCCTCCTCATCGGGCCACAGCACGTAGCACTGGACAGCGGGGTCGGCAAGCAAGGCATTGAGCCCTTCGTCGTCGGAAAAGTCCTCCCCCACATGGATGCGCACATCGGTCAGGGACGCCGCCAGCAACGCAGCCGTCCCCTTGGGGTGACCTACTTCGGCAGGGTGTTGCAGGATATGGAGCGCAGCCAGGTTCGGCACCCGCTGAATATAATCGCACAGGCACGCTTTGAGGGCCCGGGTACAGCGTGTACAGTATCGGCTCTCTTTGTCGTTGGGCTGCTTCATGTTGTCAGGAAAATCGGGTCTGCTCTGGGTCATCGCGCTTTCGCTCGTCACTGCCTTGCTCTTTTTCACCGTGCCAAATCATCAGCTCGCCTTCGATCGCGACCTGATCGCCCAGGGCGAAGGGTGGCGCATCATAACAGGCAATCTGGCACACACCAATGGATGGCACCTGCTGCTCAACCTGAGCGGTCTGGCCGTGCTCTACAGCCTGTTTCAGGAGTACCTGACGGGATGGCGCCTGCCCGTGCTGTTGCTGCTGCTGGGAACGGCGGTCGGACTCGGCATCTGGTGGGGCTGCCCGCAAACCCAGTGGTACATGGGACTCTCCGGCCTGCTGCACGGATTGTTCGTATGGGGTGCCATGCAGGACATCCGCTTTCGCCGTCACTCCGGCTGGCTGATGCTGGCGGGCGTCGCCATCAAGCTCGGTGTGGACTTTTACAGTGCCGGCGAGAGCCCTGTCTCCGCCTTGATAGGTGCCAGGGTACACATCGAGTCACACTTCATCGGTGCACTCGCCGGCCTGCTCCTCGGCCTCTTCCCCATTCGTCTGGACGCCCAGGCCGTTCACTCCTGAGCTCCCCATAGGCAGGGCCAGCCCACGGCCAAAATGCAGCAGGCCGGATCTGGGATCCGGCCTGCGCTCATTCGCCCATGACGCCGTTACCGGCAAAGCTCGGCATTGATCGCCCCAAGCACGGCGGCGGGATCCGAGGACTGGGTGATGGGACGACCGATCACCAGATAATCCGCACCCGCCTCCACCGCTGCCAGCGGCGTCATGACGCGGCGCTGATCACCGGCAGCCGATCCGCTCGGACGAATGCCCGGCGTCACCAGCTTGAATTCGGCTCCCAGCAGCTCCTTCAGCACACTCGCCTCTTCCGCGGAGCAGACCACACCATCCAGCCCGGCCGTCTTGGCAAGGGTGGCCAGGCGGATCACCTGTTCTGCCGGCGTCACATCCAGACCCAGGGGCACCATGTCGGACTGCTCCATGCTGGTCAGCACGGTTACCCCGATGAGCAGTGGCGCCTTGTCGCCGTATGGCAGCAACGCCTCTCTGGCGGCACGCATCATGCGTTCGCCACCGCTGGCATGGACGTTCACCATCCAGACGCCCAGCTCCGCACTGGCCGCCACCGCCTTGGCGACGGTGTTGGGAATGTCGTGAAATTTCAGATCCAGGAAGACGTCGAACCCCTTGGCCACCAGTTGACGAACGAACTGGGGACCAAACAGGGTAAACATCTCCTTGCCTACTTTGAGGCGGCACTGGGCCGGTGAGATCTGCTCAATGAAGGCAAAGGCGTCGGCTTCGTGCTGATAATCCAGCGCGACCAGTACTTTGGGGTCTTGCATGTCACTTCCTATGGATTGTTATGCCACAGCCAGGCGCAGCAGAGCCGGGGCCCGGTTGCACGCTGGCATCTGAAATTCTTGGGTATCCGTGCTCGCCCGGGCGTGTTGGCCTCGCTGGCGTTTACTCCCCATCCAGCCCTCGGATCGGCTTGATGGTGCCCCACTGCCGGCAGGAAGGGCATTGCCAGAACAGCGAATGGGTGGCAAAGCCGCACTGACGGCACTTGTGGGTCGACTTGATCTTGATCTGCTCGCCGACCAGCTGTTGCAGCAGCTCCAGGCTCTCCTTGGCAGGCCCCTCCTCGGCACTGGCCAACTGGAAACCGACCAGCTGATAAAAGCCCTTCATGGAGGGGTGGCGACGCAGTTGGCGCAGCACCAGGGCCCGAGCCTGGCTCAACCCATCGCGGGCCTCCACCAGATTGGCCAGCGCCAGGGTCACGCTGACCCCCGCATGCTCCTCTACCGCTTTTTCAAGCAGCGGGATCAGCTCCTGGCTGCGACCAAGCTGGCGATAGCATTCGAGCAGTTTTGGCATGGCTTCGGAGGCAAAGTCGATATCCTGCTCGAACACCCGCAGGAGCTCCTTGGCCGCATCCTCGAACCTGCCCTCCTCCATCGCCAGATCGGCCAGCCGCAAGCTGGCGCGGGCACAGGCCGGGTGCGCACCGAGCGCACGCTTGAGCTTGGCGATGCCCGCAGGCTTGTCGCCATCGCGCAAGGCACTCTCCGCCTGTTCGCAATAGAAGTGGGAAATGGGCTCGGCCAGCTTCTTGCCCTGGAATTTCTGCAGACGCACCGCCACGGCGATGGCATTGTCCCAGTCACGCAACTGCTGATGAATGATCAGGAGCTGTGCCAGAGCCGTCTCTTCGAAATCGCTGTCATCACACAGCTCTTTCCAGAGTGCTTCGGCCCGATCGAGCAAGCCGGCAGCCAGAAAGTCACGGGCCAGCTCCTGCAAGGCAAGCTGACGCTGCTCACGGGTCAGCTGACGGGCGACCAGGTTCTGATGGATCTTGATGGCGCGATCGACCTCACCCCGTTGACGGAACAGGTTGCCGAGGGAGAGGTGGGTTTCGATGGTTTCGCTGTCGACTTCCAGCAGCTGGATAAAGAGATCCACCGCCTTGTCCGACTCGTCAGAGAGCAAATAGTTGAGGCCCGCCACGTACTGACGGGAAAACTGGTTACTCTGTTGCTGGGTGTCCTGGCGAACACTCCTGCGGCCCATGTACCAGCCATAACCGGCGGCGATGGGCAACAGCAGGAAAAGCAGTTCAAGCATCGAGGGACATTATTCCTTGGTTGTCGACCGGGCAAGCTCCAACTCGCGAGATTGACGACGCATGGTTCGGTTCAGGGTGCGATTTTGCAGTTTGAGACGCAGGAACAGCAGACCAAATACCAGCCAGCCCAGCAGAAAACCGCCGGCGAAGAAGAACCCCAGCAACATGGAGAGCGAGAACTCCCCCTGGGCAATCAGGTAGTTGAACTGCACCAGCTGACTATTTTGAGAACCGATGGCAAGGGTCAGGACAAACACCAGCACCAGTGGAATGAGGGCCAAGATACGCTTCATGGGAGCTCCCTGTCTGTAGCGAATGAGTGACTGATTATCCTTAAAATCACAGGCAGACTCTAGCGCGAATGGGAAAAGAGTGTGAGAAACCCGACAACGGGCAGACTCCAGGCCATAAAAATGAAAAAGGCATACTCAGGTATGCCGTTTTCTGCATTATTCGATGATGTTGACGCGTTCGCGCAACTCTTTGCCAGGTTTGAAGTGCGGGACATATTTCCCGGTCAGTTCAACCTTGTCCCCGGTCTTGGGGTTGCGACCCACGCGGGGCGCACGATAGTGCAGCGAGAAACTGCCAAATCCTCGGATTTCAATCCGGTCGCCGTTTTGCAAGGTCGATGCCATCTGCTCAAGGATCTCCTTGATAGCGGCTTCGACATCCTTGGCCGGCATATGCATGCGGCTGGCTGCCAGTTGTTCGATGAGATCTGATTTGGTCATAAGGTTAAATCTCCTTCCCCGATCACATGCAATAATCATTTTGCCAAGATAAAAAAGGGCGGCGCAATGCCGCCCTTTTCTTGCATCAAGGATTACTCACCCTTGGCGGCTTTGAACGCTTCCATCATGGCATTGCTGAACACAACTTCTTCTTGTTGGTTCAGGCTGTCGATGGCAACACGCTCGTCAGCCTCGTCCTTGGCACGGACAGACAGGCTTACGGTGCGGTTCTTGCGATCAACGCCCATGAATTTGGCTTCAACTTCGTCACCAACAGACAGCACCAGAGTGGCGTCTTCTACGCGGTCACGAGCAGCGTCGGAGGCACGCAGGTAGCCTTCTACGCCGTCAGCCAGTTCGATCACGGCACCCTTGGCATCAACCTCGGTAACCTTGCCCTTCACAATAGCACCTTTCTTGTTGTCAGACAGGTACTTATTGAACGGGTCTTCTTCGATCTGCTTGACGCCCAGGGAGATGCGCTCACGCTCCGGGTCCACTTGCAGAACAACGGCTTCGATTTCGTCGCCCTTCTTGAATTCACGCACGGCTTCTTCGCCCTGGTTGTTCCAGGAGATGTCAGACAGGTGAACCAGGCCGTCGATGCCGCCATCCAGACCGATGAAGATACCGAAGTCAGTGATGGACTTGATCTTGCCGGAAACACGGTCGCCCTTGGCGTGAGTTTCGGCAAACAGCTGCCACGGGTTGGATTTGCACTGCTTCAGACCCAGGGAGATACGACGACGCTCTTCGTCGATGTCCAGAACCATCACGTCAACCACGTCGCCAACGTTGACAACCTTGGACGGGTGGATGTTCTTGTTGGTCCAATCCATCTCGGATACGTGTACCAGGCCTTCAACGCCTTCTTCGATTTCAACGAAGCAGCCGTAGTCGGTCAGGTTGGTCACGCGGCCAGACAGACGGGTGGTCTCCGGGTAACGCTTGGCGATAGCAACCCAGGGATCTTCGCCCAGCTGCTTCAGGCCCAGGGATACACGGGTACGCTCACGATCGAACTTCAGAACCTTGACAGCGATCTCGTCGCCAACGTTGACGATTTCGGAAGGATGCTTAACGCGCTTCCACGCCATGTCGGTGATGTGCAGCAGGCCGTCAACACCGCCCAGATCTACGAATGCACCGTAGTCGGTCAGGTTCTTGACGATACCCTTAACTTCTTGACCTTCTTGCAGGTTGGCCAGCAGGCTTTCACGCTCGGAGGTGTTCTCGGTCTCGATCACGGCACGACGGGAAACAACAACGTTGTTGCGCTTCTGGTCCAGCTTGATGACTTTGAACTCGAGTTCTTTGTTTTCCAGGTGAGCGGTGTCACGGATCGGACGCACGTCAACCAGAGAACCCGGCAGGAAGGCACGGATGCCGTTCAGCTCAACGGTGAAACCACCCTTGACCTTGCCGTTGATGATACCGATAACGGTAGCTTGCTCTTCGTAAGCTTTTTCAAGCTGCAGCCAGGCTTCGTGGCGCTTGGCTTTTTCGCGGGACAGCTTGGTTTCGCCGAAACCATCTTCGATAGAGTCCAGAGCCACGTCAACGGAGTCACCTACGTTGATTTCCAGCTCGCCCATGGCGTTCTTGAATTCTTCAGCCGGGATAGCAGACTCGGATTTCAGACCGGCATCAACCAGTACGAAACCGTTCTCGATAGCAACGACAGTGCCCTTGACGATGGAACCTTGACGGGTTTCAACGGCGTTCAGGGACTCTTCAAAGAGTTGAGCAAAAGATTCGATCATTGTTTATGTCACAAATGAAACATCCACTTGCAATCCGGCACAAGCGGGGTTGTTTTAAATTATCTGCGCCATCCTTGGTGCAGACGACTGACATCAGTTTGCGCTGACATCACCAAGTTGTTGCTCTGCATAGGCAAGCACCGTTGCCAGCACTTCATCTATGGTCATGGACGTTGAGTCTACAACAAGAGCATCTTCCGCGGGTTTCAGGGGAGCGACGGCGCGATTTCTGTCGCGATCGTCACGTTCCCGAATCTCGGTTAAAAGACGCTCAAAGTTAACATCAAAGCCCTTATCTTGCAACTGCTTATAGCGGCGCTGGGCCCGCTCCTCGGCGCTGGCGTCGAGGAAAATCTTCACATCCGCCTCAGGGAAAACCACTGTACCCATGTCGCGACCGTCGGCGATGAGACCGGGGGCTTGGCGAAATGCTCTCTGACGGCGCAGCAGGGCTTCACGTACCCGGGGAAACGCCGCGATTTTGCTGGCCGCGTTGCCCACTTCTTCAGTACGAATGGTGCGGGAAACATCCTCCCCTTCGAGGATCACCTTGACCAGCTCCCCTTCTACCTGGAATTGCACATCCAGATTGGCGGCCAGGGGAACCAATGCGGCTTCGGAATCGAGCTCCACATCGTGATGCAGGGCTGCCAGGGAGAGCACCCGGTAGATGGCACCGGAATCGAGCAGGTGCCAGCCCAGTTTTTCAGCCAGCAACTGGCACAAGGTGCCTTTTCCTGCGCCACTTGGGCCATCAATAGTCATCACGGGGGCCATCTGAGCCATAACGTTTCTCCTGCGCACTCGGCATCTTGACTGGTTGCACACATCCCTGTCGGGATGGGTTAATGGGCGCCGATTATACCCGAATGCGCCGTCGCTGGCAGTTGTCAGGGCACACAATTGCGCAAAAGTCGTCGTGATTGCACCTATTCTGACCAATCGGGTTAACCCACTTCTCACGCAAGGTTTTGTTCTTATGGTTGTTCCGGACAATGCGCGCTAAACTGGCCGCCCTTTTTTAAGCAGCTGTAGTCAGGAGCAACCATATGAGCAGCGTTACCCTCGTGGCCAAATCCAAGTTGCCGACCCCCTGGGGCACTTTCACGCTGGTTGGTTTTCAGGAAACCGGCACGGGCAAGGATCATGCCGCGCTGGTGATGGGCGATATCGCAGACGGCGAACCCGTGCTGGGACGCATTCATTCCGAGTGTCTGACCGGGGATGCCCTGTTCAGTCTGCGTTGTGACTGCGGCTTCCAATTGCAGGCCGCGCTGGAAAACATCGCCAAGGCGGGTCGCGGCGTCCTGCTGTATGTCCGTCAAGAAGGGCGAGGCATCGGCTTGCTCAACAAGATCCGGGCCTATCATCTGCAGGATCAGGGGGCCGATACCGTGGAGGCCAACGTGGCGCTTGGCTTTGCCGCCGACATGCGCGACTACACCATCTGCGCCGACATGCTCAAGGCGCTCGAAGTCAAGTCCCTGCGCCTGATGACCAACAACCCGCGCAAGTTGAAGGCGATGGAATCCTTTGGCATCCCGGTGGCGGAGCGCGTGCCCCTTCAGGAAGGTCGCAATCCCCACAACGAGTTTTATCTCTCCACCAAGGCAAACAAGCTGGATCACCTGTTCAAGAAATAAGGTTGCATCCACCTTGTCAGCATACGCCTCCAGATTGGAGGCGTTTTTATTGGTGATACCACTGAATCATTCAGTATCTGTAGCGTAATGATGAGACACATCCCCTTGCGCCAGCAAAAAATCCCGCAACGCTCGGTTCGCCATGGAGAGCGGATCCCCCCGTCGCCAGGCTACGCAGAGATCCAGGAAGATGGGGGGTGAAAAAGGGATGCCGGTGAGGGCTGGCTCCTCTTCCAGCGCCATGCGCAGGAAGGTGGTCACGGCGAATCCCTGACGCACCACCGCCTTGAGCAGCGGGATGAGATTGCTTTCGAACGCGATGTCAGGCTCTACCCCCAGCCCCTGCGCCAACACCTCCATGTGTTCCCTGTGGTAGAAGCCTCGTCGGAACATGGCGAGCTCCTGGCTGAAGAACTGTGGCAGCGAGACCGCCTCAGCGCCGCGCAGGGGGTGCTCCTCCCCCACCACCATCAGCATCTCTTCCCGCAGCAGTTGCGCCCCCTCGAGGGCCGGTGGCAGATCGCTGGTGATGAGGATGGCGAGATCCAGACTGCCATCCACCATGCGGCTGAGCAGCTCCCGGGTGCCCGCCTCCTCCACCCGGATCTTCAAGCCGGGATAGCGATGCTTGAACGCCATCAGGATTGGCGGGAAGTAATAGGATCCCATCATGTAGGGGATACCGATGCGCACCTCCCCCCGCTCCAGCCCCTTGAGCTCGGCCATCTCGGCCTCGGCCTGGTGCATCTGGCGCAGCAGCCGTTCGGCGTGGCGACAGAGGACCTCTCCCTCCGGGGTGAGGCGCACGCTGCGGTCCTGCCGGTCAAACAGCCGCAGATCGAGCTGCTGCTCCAGCTTGGCGATGGCCATGCTGACGGCAGGCTGAGCCACGTTCAGCCCCTGGGCCGCCCTAGTGAAGGAGCCGGCATCGCGCACCGCCAGCAGGTATCCGAGCTGTTTCAGATCCATATCAATTTAATTTATCAGGGTGATAACTTAAATATATTATATTTATACGTCTCGTCGCACTACCCTGCACAAAAGTCGTCGGGACAACTCCATATGATCGAAGTAGGCAGTCGCGAATGGATACGCGCCACCCTGGCCCTCAGCCTGGGCTCCTTCCTGGTATTCCTCAATCTCTACCAGACCCATCCCCTGCTGCCACTCCTGGCAGAGGTTTTCTCGGTCAGCGCCCTGTCCGCCAGCTGGACGCTGGCAGGCTGCACCGCAGGGCTTGCAGGCTCCCTGCTCGTCTGTGCCCGTCTGGCTGATCGGTTCGGACGGCGGCGGATCATGCTGTGGACCCTGGCGGCCGCCATCCTGCTCTCCCTGTGCATCCCCTGGGTCACCCACTTTGATGTGCTGGTGAGCCTGCGCATCCTGCAAGGCGTCCTGCTGGCAGGGCTGCCCGCCACCGCCATTGCCTACATGGGGGAAGAGTTCAGCAAACGTGCCCTCATCGTAGCCGTCGGCGTCTATATCGCGGCCAACTCCCTGGGGGGCATCGCGGGCCGGGTGGTCGGCGGTCTGCTGGCTGGCTGGTTTGGTGACTGGCAGCACACTTTCCTCGGTATCGGGATCATCAGCCTCGCCCTGCTGCCACTGGTCATCTGGCTGCTGCCCGCCCAGCGCTGCTTCGTGGCCGTGGAGGCAGCGCCTGGGCAACTGCGCCGCGCCATCCAGAGTCACCTTGGCAATCCCCTGCTGGTGGGGGCCTATCTCATCGGCGGCCTCAACTTCATGGTCTTCCTGAACCAGTACAGCTATCTCACCTTCCTGCTGGCCAAGGCCCCCTTCTCCCTGCCGACCCAGTGGCTCGGCATGCTGTTTCTGACCTACCTCACCGGCACTGTCGCCTCTTCACTGAGCGGCCGCGGGGCCCATCGCTGGGGAGCACATCGTCTGCTGCTGGCGGGAATAACCTTGATGGCACTCGGCAGTCTGGCCCTGCTGCAGGGGAGCCTTGTCGCCATCATCGGGGGATTGCTTGTCTCAAGCTTCGGCTTCTTCCTCGCCCACGCCTGTGCCAGCGCCTGGGTCGGCCAGCACGTGGAGCACAACCGGGCGCTCGCCTCGTCGCTCTATCTGGTGGGGTATTACCTGGGAGCCAGTCTGGGTGGGCTTTATCTGCACCCCTTCTGGGAGCAAGGGGGGCTCTGGGGTCTGGTACTCGGCATCGAGCTGGTGTTGATGATCACCGCGGGGTTGAGCCTCTGGCTCGGTCACTTGAAAGGACGTGTGGCGCCCGCTTGTGCGTTGACGCCACAGGGTCTGGCTCCCGTCAACGGGCCCTCCCCTCACAGACCGCCATAATAGTCTGCCGGTACCGGCACCACGGCGCCGGTGCAGAGCTCTTCGTCTATCACCTCGTCAAGCGAGCGCAGATGAAACTTGATCTGCCCAGAAGGCAGCATCAATCCTATATCCGGGTTGCGTCTGTCATCGATGTTGCCGGTCTTGAAGGGGACATCGGGATGCGTCGCCACCAAGGCCGTGAGCGAGGGCACTACCAACTCGATATGTTCGAGCCCGGCCTGATGGCTTCGGCCCGCCTTGGGGGCGGCCAGTTCGATGCAGGGGACGGTCACCTGCTCCCAGCAGACGGGCTGGTGCAGGCGATAGGTGGCGATGGGACGACCGCCTATCATCCCCTCCACCAGCAAGACTCCGTGGGCGGCCAGCACCACTTTCAACTCCAGATATTCCGGCAGGGTGGCGGCGCGGTAGCAGAGGTGATCCACCACGGGGGAGCCATTGACTCCCATGACGGCACGCATTTCCGTGAGCAGTTGGCAAACAAATGGGGCCATGGGCCCCAGTGTGGAATCCAGGGGATGTGACATGATCACCATTTCTTCTTGGGTTGGAACAGGACGTCCAGTTCGTCCGTCTCTTTGTCCTTGATGTTTTGCAGCTCCTTCTCGCTGTGCTGCTGCAGGTGTTCTTCCAGCTGGCGCATCCCCTGACGCATGTCCTCTTCCCGCGCCAGCAGGTAGGGATCCTTGTCGGTGACATTGGCCAGCGCCCCCAGTCCCTTGGTGTAGAGCTGGCGGCAGGTGCCGTACTGCCCCTGGATCTGGGCATCCATGGCACGCTTGAGCAGGTTGGCGATGTTGATCTTGAGCTGCATCAGCTCGAGGCGGCGATCCTCCTGGGCAAAGCCCTGGGGATCTATCTTGCCCTTGTTGTGCTCGACCCGCAGCACGGCCCGCATCTTCTTGGCCAGTTGCAGCATCTGGATGGCCTGGCGGTCGGACTCCGGCGTCTTGAAATGCCCCTCGTCCTGGCTGCTGTAGTTCTCCTGCACGTTCTTGATCTGAAGCTGGACGTCGGCGATGCGCTGCTTGACCTGCGCATTGGGCATCACCAGCGCGATGGCACGGTAGGCATCCAGGATCCGGTGTTGCAACAGCAGCACCATGTTTTTGGAAAAGGGCACCAGGTTGACGTTCAGCAACACCTCTTCGGTCTCGTCTGCCACCGCCTTGTGACGGGCAATGGCCTGGCGCTTGTCCGATTCGGCCTTCTGCTTGTATTGCTGCACCACGTTATAGGCGATGACCAGAAACAGGAGTGCGCCGATTGACAGCAATATCAGGGTTAAAATCATAGGGTGTTCACACTCCAGTCCCAATCCAATTGCGAGATCCTACAACAGCTTAGCCTCATAGGGTAGCGCCCAGATCCCGTATTGCCTCACAAGAACGCTCGCAGGCGGTGACCGCATCCGGTGCGTCATGCTCCATATCGCCCGCCGCCCCCATTACTTGAGGCAAAAACCCTTCGACTGCAGGAATCCCAGCATGAAGGGCCTCGCCTCCTTGCCCAGGATCCCCCTGATCTGCCCGCTCCAGGTCTGATCCTTGTTGTTGCTGCTGCGGGCCTGGTAGTAGTCGTGGATCTGCCCGTCGTACCGGGCAAGCAGGGCGCGGTCCAGGGTGGCAGGATAGCGGTTCTCGTGCACCACCAGCGCCCGGGGCAGCCGCGGTTTTTGCTCCGGCCGCTGGGCGGGATGGCCCAGGCAGAGGCCAAACAGCGGGATCACCTGATGGGGCAGACCCAGCACCTCGCTCACCTCGGCCGGATTGTTGCGAATGCCGCCGATATAGACCCCGCCCAGCCCAAGTGACTGGGCCGCCAGCAAGGCATTTTGCGCCATCAGGGCGCCGTCGATGGCCCCGATCATGAGCTGCTCCACAAAGCCGGTGCGGGCCTCCGGCACTATCTGGCTGTGCCGATGGTAGTCGGCGCAAAACACCAGAAACTCCGCCGCTTCGACCACATAGGCCTGATGGCCGGCCAGCTCCGCCAGGGTGGCCCGCAGCCCCTTGTCGGTGACCCGGATGATGCTGTTGGCCTGGAGGAAGCTGGAGCTCGCGGCGCTCTGGGCGGCGCTCAGGATCTGATCCAGCTGCTCTGCGCTGACGGGCTCTGGGGTGAACTGGCGAATGGAGCGATGGGAAAGAATGAGATCGATGGTCGGGTTCATGGTACCTCCGGGATGAAGGGCACACTCTACCCAAAAAAAGCGGGGGGCCCAAGGCCCCCCGTCACCCTCAAGGGGCAGGATAGACATAGGGGGCCTGCAACCCAAGCGGGAACCCCAGCGCCCAGTAGATCAGCAGGAAGCCCGTCCAGCTCACCAGGAAGGCCAGGGAGTAAGGCAGCATCATGGAGACCAGGGTGCCGATGCCTGTGCTCTTCACATACTGCTGGCAATAGACCACCACCAGGGGGAAGAAGACCATCAGCGGGGTGATGATGTTGGAGGCGGAATCCCCCACCCGATACGCGGCCTGAGTCAGCTCGGGCGAGATCCCCACCGCCATCAGCATGGGCACCAGGATGGGGCTGATGAGGGCCCACTTGGCGGAGGCCGAGCCCACCACCAGGTTGACGGTGGCCGTCAGCAGTATGATGCCGACGATGGTCACCTCTCCCGGCAACGCCAGGGCGTGAAGCACCTCGGCACCGGAGAGCGCCAGCAGGGTACCGAGGTTGGAGTCCCCGAACGCCTTGATGAAGAGGGCGCAGAAGAAGGCCATCACCATGTAGGAGCCCATCTTGTTCATGGTGGCCGACATGGCGTCGATCACATCCTTGCCACTCTTGAAGCTGCCGGCGACAAAGCCATAGACGATCCCGGGCAGGATGAAGAGCAGGAAGATGAGGGGCACGATGGACTTCATCACCGGTGCGGCGAAGGTGGTGAGGGAACCGTCCGGTGCCCTCATCGGCGAGTCGCCGGGGGCCAGCGCCAGCCCCAGCAGCACCACGGCCGCCAGCATGGCGAACCCGGCCCAGTTGAAGGCCCGGCTCTCCTGGGCGCTGTAACGACCCATCTCGTCGGCGCTCTCCAGATCCTCGTTGAGGGGCACTTGCTTGAGGCGCGGCTCGACAATCTTCTCGGTGACAAACCAGCCCACGCAGATGATCAGCAAGGAAGAAGCGCCGGTGAAGATGATATTGCACAGGGTGTTGACCATGTAGTCAGGGTCGAACAACTGGGCTGCAGACTGGGTAAAACCCTGAAGCAGCGCATCCCCGCCGGAGGGCAGGAAGTTGGCGGCAAACCCGCCGGAAACCCCGGCAAAGGCTGCGGCAATCCCCGCCAGCGGGTGGCGACCCGCCGCATGGAAGATGATGCCGCCAATGGGGATCACCAGCACATAGCCGGCATCGGCGGCGGTATGGCTGACGATGGCCACCAGGATCAGCATGGGGGTCAGAAAGCGCGCCGGCGTCACCTTGAGCAGCTTCTTGAGCCCGGTGTTGATGAAACCGGACTGTTCAGCCACCCCGACCCCCAGCATGGCCACCAGCACGATGCCAAGGGGAGCAAACCCGGTGAACGTGGTGACCATGCTGGCGAGAAAGTCCGCCAGCCCTGCCCCGGTTAACAGGTTGTTGATGACCACGGCCTCTCCGGTGCGGGGATTGACCAGATCGAAGGAGAACTGGGAGCCTATCCAGGAGCCGACCCAGACGATCAGCAAGGCATAGAGGAAGAGCATGGCGGGATCCGGCAGCTTGTTGCCCGCCTTCTCCACCCCGTTCAGAAAGCGGTTCAACCAGCCGTTGGGAGGGGCCGGACGCTCGTTCACTGCAGCTTGACTCATTATGGTGATACTCCATTACCAAGGAATGAGCGCGCATACTAGCGATAACGTCTAATGGATCCCATGATATGAGACAAAAATTCGATTAATTATGTTTAATTTGGCATCTCGCACTTCATAAATGGGAGATGCCGCACATTTATCAACAACTTGCTCAATGGTTTGCGAGGGGATAGCGGCCCAGCCGGCACTGTACAGCGAACCCCGCCGCCGCCACCTCTTCCGGGGTCATGGGACGGCTGAACAGAAATCCCTGGAAAACGTGGCAGCCCTGAGTCTGCAGGGCCGCAAGCTCGTGCTCCTCCTCCACCCCTTCCGCCAGGATCCCAAGCCCCAGACTGGTGGCCATGGCCACCGTCGCCCGGATCACCGGCAGGTTGAGCCCCACCACGAAGGAGCGGTCCAGCTTGATGGTGTCGATGGGCAACCGGTTGAGGTAGGCAAGCGACGAGTAGCCCGTCCCGAAGTCGTCGATGGCGATCTTGATCCCCTGCTCGCTCAGGGCGTCGAGGATCTCGATGCACCCCTTCATGTCGAGCATCAGCACCGTCTCGGTCAGCTCCAAGGTCAGCAGTGCCGCCTCCACCGAGAATGCCTCGAGCAGTTGGGCCACCAGCTCCGGCAAACTGGCAGAGAGCTGGAAGCCCGAGAGATTGACCGACACCGGCACCCTCACCCCGTCCTGTCGCTGCCACTCCCCCATCTGGGCCAATGCGGTGGAAAGCACCCAGCTTCCAATTTCCCGGATGAGCCCCATCTCTTCGGCCAGCGGAATGAACTCCGCCGGCGACACATGGCCGAGCACGGGATTGTACCAGCGTACCAGGGCCTCGAAACCGATGACCCGACCTTGCGCCACATCCACCTGGGGCTGATAGCGCAGGCTGAGCTCCCCCCGACCGACGGCCTTGGCCAGAAACTGCTTGAGGGTCAGCTTGCGATGCAGGCTTTGCTGCATGCTGGGGGTGAAGCGCTGCCAGCGAAGCCGCCCCATCTGCTTGGCCTGGTACATGGCCATGTCGGCACGGGTGATGAGGTTGTCGCCGTCATCCGCGTCGTCCGGGTAGATGGCGATGCCGATGCTGCCGCCGATGGTGACCTCGGGGACACCACTCAGCTGCAGTGGCTTGCTCATCTGGGAGAGCATGAGATCCGCCACCTCCTGGGCCCGATCGCTCGCCTGGTTGAGGGGCACCAGGGCGGTGAACTCGTCCCCGCCAAGGCGCGCCAGCTCCACATCCCGCGGGCAGATCTGCTTGAGCCGTCCGGCGACCCGCTCCAGCAGGCGATCCCCGGCCTTGTGGCCGTAGTTGTCATTGACCAGCTTGAAGTTGTCCAGATCCATGAACACCAGGGCAAAGCGCCCCCCGAGGCCGCAATAGGCTTCCAGGGATTTCATCAGGCCGTAGCGGTTGAGCAGCCCGGTGAGGGAGTCGTGCCAGGCCAGGTGGCGATGCTCCAGCTCTTCGAGCTTGCGATCCGTGATGTCCCGCATGGTCAGCAGGATCCGTGCCCCCTGCTGGATATGGCGAAACTGGTACTGGAACCAGCGCATCCCCTTCTGGGTGCGACACTCCCCTTCAGCCACCACTTCGTCCAGACGGGAGAGGCGACGATAGAAGGCCTCGTCCGCACCGGAGAAGATCTGGGGCAGCGTCAGAATGCCGGTGCCAAAGCACATGTCGAAGTGATGGTTGCCGCTCTCGAGGCGCCCCTCGTTGTCAAAGAGACAGGCCAGGGTGTCGCCGGTGGCGAGGGAGGACTCCTGATAGAGGGTGTCGGCATCGATGACCGCTTCCGCCATCATCATCTGCCGTCCGGCAAGCTGGATTCCGGAAAGACGCAGATAGACCTGCTTCTTGACCCCCTTGGGTGAGAGGGTCCACCACTCGTTGTAACTGCGCTCCTGCTGGAAATCGCCGAGATAACGCTGCAGCAGCAGATCGATGGCGGCGGCCATGTCGGCGGAGAAATCCCGGGACTTCAGCTCGGCCAGGGAGCTCGCCTCCCAGAGCCCGAGGGCAGCATCGTTGGCCCAGTAAATATGATGACGCTGGATGTCATAGACCCAGACAGGCGTGTGGAGGACATCCATCACGGTGAGCAGGCGTTCGTCTAGCGTATTCATGTTGAGTGATGATTCATGCTGAAAGCTCATGGTCGAACCAGTCGCTTGCGCCCCCTGACAGGAGCATTCACGCTGGTACAAAATCTGTTCCGGCCCATAATCGGATAACAAACGGATGAAAAAAGGCCGAAATCATATGAAAACGCTACATGTGATCCCCATGGTACGAAGAAATGGACTCACACTGGTATTGTTGGGCATGGTGATAACCATTGCTATGATTTTTATACTTTTTTTTCTTCGTGAACAACTACTAATCCCCGCCATTTCCCTCCTCCTGGCGGGCCTGATGACAATTCTTGTCGGGGTTTGGAAACTGGGTGAGCCTCATTTTAGTCTCTCTTTGTGTCAGGACTGCCTGCAATACCATCACAAGTACGGCGGCTGGATCCTGAAATGGAGAAATATTCAGCGAATTGACCAACCACGTATCCATTTGGGGTGGGATCTGGTGGAGCTGCCCTACATCGGTTTGAAAATAAAGGATTACGACGCTTTTTTGACGCTGATCACACCCCGGCTCGCCGTCCGTCTGCTCACTGAGCAGCGCGCCGTGCTGATGCAGGCCATGCGAAGCGAGCGCTCCAACTGCCCGACCGGAGGGTGCGGCAGTGGGCTCCTGGGAGAGGGACTGCTGGAGGAGAGCCGCTTCTGCTCACCCTCCGGCCAGCGCTATGAGGGGGTGATCGCCATGCTCGGCAACCGCATGGCACGGCTGCGTGATCTGCTGGGGTACGATCTGCTGGTGCCCGACAACAGCCTGGACAGATCCCCGGAAGATTTCGTCCATCTGCTCCAGCAATACCAGCGCGAGTCGAATCTAATCCAGATCAATTAAACGCCGGATTGCGCTTGCCAAGCCCGGTGACTCTTCATAAGGTCACTGGCTTGTTACAGCCAGAACACCCCCTAAAACCGCTTATGAAGTACATCGAAGAGTTCTATCTGTTCGTCAAGGTGGTGCAAGAGGGCGGTTTCTCCCACGCCGCCGCTGCGCTGGGCATGCCGACCGGCACCATCAGTCGACGTATCTCCCAACTGGAAGAGCAGCTCGGATGCAGCCTGCTGCACAGATCCACCCGCAAGCTGCGTCTCACGGACGAAGGGCTGCGCTATTACGAGCGCCTCTGTACCCCCCTTGCGGAAATAGAGCAGGCCACCGGCGAAATCCGGGGTGAGGAGACGGACATCAGCGGCCTCATCCGCCTCGCGGCCCCCATCGCCCTCTCCAACACCATCCTGGTCGACATGCTGGCGGACTTCGGCCTGCGCTATCCCGGGGTACAGTTTGACATCCGCCAGTCCAACGACCATGCCCTCCAGGCGGATCAGGACAGGGACCTGGTCTTTTTCAACGGCGAGCTTCCCCAGACCCTGCCCAACGCCCTCTGTCTGGGTCACATCCAGTACGGTCTGTTCGCCTCCCCCCTCTATCTGGAGAAGATGGGAGTGCCCTCCCACCCGACCCAGCTGGAAGAGCACGATCTCATCTACTGCTGGCCCCACCAGCACTGGCAACTGAGCGGGCGGGACGAACAGACGGTCTGCATAAAGCGCACACCCCGCCTTTGCATCGACCAGACCCAGGCCGCCGTGCGGGCAGCCCAGCGCCACCTCGGCATCGTCAACGCCCCGCAGCACTACGTGCACCCCTTCCTGCAAGATGGTCAGCTCGTCCCCGTCCTGCCGGACTGGCAGTCGGGAAAACGTCCCTTCTACATGCTCCATTGCCAGCCCCGGTTCACCCCGTTGCGTGTTAAGATGTTCGCCGATTTCGTCGAGAAGCACTCCGAGCGCTATCGCACCCGTCAGCAGAACGATCAATTTTCACCGGCGCAGCCGCTGCCCGTTGCATCTGACGGCTGATGACCCACACTTAGCGCAATCCTCGTTGCATAGGTCGGCTAACACTATGAATGTATTGATATGTGATGACTCCGGGTTCGCGCGCAAACAGCTGGTGCGCGCCCTGCCCGCCGATTGGGATGTCACCTTGCACCAGGCAGCGGACGGGCTGGAAGGGGTCGAGCAGATCCTGATGGGGCACGGGGACCTGATCTTTCTCGATCTCACCATGCCGGAGATGGACGGTTATGGCGTGCTCGAGACCCTCAAGCGAGAGGGGGTGCGCAGCAAGGTGATCGTGGTCTCCGGCGACATCCAGCCGGAAGCCCATGAGCGTGTCATGGCCCTTGGCGCCCTCGATTTCATCAAGAAGCCGGCCTCCCCGGACACCCTCCTTGCCTTGCTCAAGCGCCACGGACTGTGGCAATCGGCCACCCAGGTGACGGCCATCCAGCCCCAGCCCGTCGCCAGCCACCAGGCTGCCCAGAGCAGCATCCAGTTCACCCCCGAGCTGCGGGATGTCTATCAGGAGCTGGCCAACGTCGCCATGGGCCAGGGGGCGGATCTGCTGGCCCGCCTGCTCGGCGCCTTCGTGCTGCTCCCCATCCCCAACGTCAACGTGCTGGAGGTCTCCGAGCTGCACATGGCGCTCTCGGCCGCCGCCGAGTCGGAGACGCTCTCTGCGGTCTGTCAAGGCTTCATCGGGGCCGGGATCGCCGGGGAGGCCCTGCTGCTGTTCCACGATGCCAGCTTCCAGGACCTGGCCCGCCTGATGAACCATCAGGGGGAGCTGGATCACGGCGCCGAGCTGGAACTGCTAATGGACACCGCCAACGTGCTGATCGGCGCCTTCCTGCGCGGCTACGCCAACCAGCTCGACACCCCTTTTAGCCAGGGTCACCCCGTGGTGCTGGGCCAGCACAGGCCCATTCAGGATCTCATTCGGACCAACCAGAGCCGCTGGCGCCGCACTCTGGCCATCGAGATCAACTATCGGGTGCAGGGCTATGCGGTGCAGTGCGATCTCTTGCTGCTGTTTACCGAAGATTCCATCGCCACCATGAACAACAAGATCATGCACATGCTCTGACCGTCCCGCGGCAGCAACCACCAGGAGTGACCATGGACATTCGGGAATTTCATTGGCTGATGAACATCGTCCAGAATCTGGACGTGGGGCTGGTCGTGCTCGACAGGGAGTACCGGATCCAGGTGTGGAACGGCTTCATGGAGAGTCACAGCGGCCGGTTGGCAGGCGAGGTGCGCGATCAAGGGCTGTTCTCGCTCTTCCCCGATGTGGACAAGGCCTGGTTCGAGCGCAAGGCCAACATGGTGTTCAAGCTCAACAACCGTGCCTTCAGCACCTGGGAGCAGCGCCCCTACCTGTTGCGCTTCTCCAACTACCGCCCCATCACGGGATCGGCCCCCTACATGTACCAGAACCTGACCCTGGTGCCGCTGGCCGACTTCGCCGGAGAGGTCACCCACCTGGCCATCATGATCTATGACGCCACCGACGAGGCCATGCTGATCACCGGCCAGCGCCAGGGATGACCGACCCTGCCATGACAACAAGGGCGCCCGATGGCGCCCTTGTTGTTGCGATGGGGAATGGCGTCAGCCACTCAGGTACTCGGTGAAGGCGTCGATCACCTCGTCGATGTCATCGTCGGTGATCTGCAGGTGGGTCACCAGCCTGAGCTCCCCGTAGCCGGAGAAGAGAATACCGCGCTCCTTCATGAAACCCAGCAAGGTGGCGGGATCTCCCTGGGTCAGGCGCAGGAATACCATGTTGGTCTGCACCTCCCCCAAGTTGAGTGCGATGCCTGGCAAGGCGGCCAGCCCCTCTGCCAGACGCCTAGCGCGGCGATGATCATCCGCCAGCCGGGCAACGTGCTGATCCAGCGCGAACAGGGCGGCCTGGGCCAGGATCCCTCCCTGGCGCATGCCGCCCCCCAGCATCTTGCGCAGCCGTCTGGCGCGGGCGATGAACGCAGCCGATCCCACCAGCAGGGAACCCACCGGTGCCCCCAGTCCCTTGGAGAGGCAGACGGAGATGCTGTCAAAAGGCGCCGCGATGGCGGCCACCGGTTCCCCGCTCGCCACCACCGCATTGAAGAGGCGAGCCCCGTCCAGGTGAAGCTTCAGCCCCTTCTCGTCGACGAATTCGCGCATGGCGCGCAGGTAGGTCAATGGCAGCACCTTGCCGTTATGGGTATTTTCCAGGCAGACGAGGCGCGTCTGGACGAAATGGGGATCATCGGGAGCGATGGCCCCCCGCACATCCTCGATGGCCAGGGTGCCGTCCGCCTGCATGGGGACGGATTGCAGGGCCACCGAGCCCAGCACGGCAGAGCCCTGAGCCTCATAGCGATAGATGTGGGAGGCCGCCCCCAGCACGGCCCCTTCCCCACGCTGGCAGTGACTCATCATGGCCAGCAGGTTGGACATGGTGCCGGAGGGCACGAACAGGGCCGCCTCCTTGCCAAGCAGTTCGGCGCCGCGGCGCTCCAGCGCATTGATGCTGGGATCTTCCCCATAGACATCGTCTCCCACCTCGGCATGCAGCATGCTCTGGCGCATGGCTTCCGTGGGTTGGGTCACGGTATCACTTCGTAAATCGATATAGCGCATGTCATCCTCCTGATGCAGGACGATGACATTAACCAGCCGACACCCGGCTGGCAAGAAACGGCAAGCGGGAATGTGAGCCCGGCGGCTCACCAGGGCAGCGACTGACCCTGCAGATCCACGAAACGGCCCGAGTGCGCGGGCGTCAGTGTGGCCATCAGATCCAGCAGGCGGACGGCGACCTCGGCGGGATCCTGCAGCAGGGCGGGATCCATCTCCTGAAGAAAAGGTTGCTGCATGGGGGTATTCATGAGGCCGGGATGCACGGTGATGACACCGGCGCCGGGAAAACGTCCGGCCCACTCACCCGCCAGGATCCGGGATCCCATGTTGAGGGCGGCCTTGCTCATGCGGTAGCTGTAATGGCACATGGCCTCCTGGCCCCCCTCCTCCAGGCATCCCGCCCGATCCGAGAGGGTGCAGAGCCAGAGCGTGCTCTGGGGTATCATGCGCCGGCTCAGATTGGCACCAAGGGCCAGGTGGGGCCAGGCATTGGCCAGCAGACTCTCTTCGAGCCATTGGGGGGTCACCTCCTCCACCCGCCGCTCCGGCATGTGGGCAAGATCATGGAGCAGGCCTATGGTGTTGATCACCACCGTCGGCAGGGTGGTGCTGTCATAGAGGGTGAAGAGGGCTTCAAAGGAGAGCGAGTCCACCTCCTGCAGCGGAAAGTAGCAGGCGGGATCCAGCCCCCTGGGCAGTTGCCTGCCCGCCAGCAACCACTCTTCGCCCCGTCTGGCCAGCTCCCGTGCCAGCGCACTGCCCAACCCGCCACTGCCCAGGATCAGATAGCTCATCTGCGTGTCCTTGGATTTGATCACTGCTTAGAGGGTATCAGAAGAATGGCGGACTGCCGGGAGCCCCCGTCAGGCTCAGGCCTCGGCCAGATGGCGCCCAAACTCCCGCGCCCGGGCCAGGTCCAGAAAACCGTCCGCCTGCTTGTGGCTGCGCAGGAACTGGTAATAGGCGAGCAGGGTCACCAGTTGCTCCTCGTCCGGCATGGGATTTCCCGAACGAGTCTCCTGCACCAGCGCCCCCGCCGCCGCCAGCGCGTCCCTGTCCACCACCTCGGCCTGACGATAGAGATACCCGCAACCGGTGGCGAGCCACTCCAGCGAGCAGTTGGCCCCCATGGCAATCTGGTTCGCCTTGCCAAGGCCGGGCTCGGCCCCTTTCAGATACTTGCGGATCAGGGCTTCACTCAACCCCACCTTGCGGGCAAAGGCGCTCACACTCCCCTCCCCGATCAGGCTTTGCAGCCTGGCGGCAAATCCTTCCATCACCCCTTCTCCTCTCACTGACACCGGGATCTTGACCCGTCGGAGTCAGAACCATAGTTCGAATTCGCGAAGGGGGCATTATTGCCTTGTCCGCCGGAAGAGACCAAGATGCTGGCACATGATTTTGCCCCTTTCTTTTCGCATTTTTATGTCCAGAGGAGTCACCATGTCCGTATCCCGTCTGGCCCTGCACGAGCAAGGCCCCACCTTCTCCCGTCTCATCATGGGCTACTGGCGCCTGATGGAGTGGCAGCTCTCCCCCGCCGCCCTGCTGGACCTGATGAAATATCACCTTGATCTCGGGGTCACCACCATCGATCACGCCGACATCTACGGTGGCTACCAGTGCGAGGAGGCCTTCGGCCATGCCCTGCGCCTGGAGCCCTCCCTGCGCGATCGCATGGAGATCGTCAGCAAGTGCGGCATCGCCCTCACCGCCAATCCGGCCCACGCCCTGAATCACTACAACACCGGCAAGGGACACATAGTCGCCAGTGCCGAAGCCTCCTTGCAAAAACTCGGCACCGATCACCTGGATCTGTTGCTGATCCATCGCCCCGACCCCCTGATGAACGCCGACGAGGTGGCCGACGCCTTCATCACCCTCAAGCAGGCAGGCAAGATCAAGCACGCCGGGGTCTCCAACTTCACGCCCCACCAGTTCGCCCTGCTGCAATCCCGCCTGCCCTTCCCTCTGGTCACCAACCAGCTGGAGATCTCCCCACTCCATCAGGAGGGGACGCTGGATGGAGCCCTGGATCAATGCCAGCAACTGCGCATCAAGCCCATGGCCTGGTCCTGCCTTGGCGGCGGGCGGCTGTTCCATGCCCCCGACTATGCCCCGCTGCGGTCGGAACTCGAGCAGATCCGCCAGGAGGTGGGCGCCGACTGTCTGGAGCAGGTGGTCTACGCCTGGGTGATGATGCTGCCGAGTCAGCCGCTGCCCCTCATCGGCTCCGGCAAACGGGAGCGGATCACCGCCGCCGTGGCAGCCGAGTCCATTGAGCTCACTCGCCAGCAGTGGTTCCGCATCCGCAAGGCCGCTCTGGGTTATGACGTTCCCTGAGTCTGCATCAGACCCTGAAAACAAAAACGGCATGGAGGATTCCATGCCGTTTTCCGTTATCGAGACGATTCAACGATGGCGCTGGGGGCGACCACGGGGTGCATCCGTCTTCGGTTTGGCCTGATTGACCGTGATGGTGCGGCCGCCGACCTCGGTGCCGTGCAACTCGGCGATGGCCTTCTCGGCCTCACCATTGACCGGCATTTCAATGAAACCAAACCCCTTGGACTGACCGGTATCGCGGTCGATGATGATATCGACCTTGTCTACCTGCCCAAATTGGCTGAACACGGTTGTCAGTTCGTCGGCCGTCATCCGGTACGACAGATTACCTACGTAAATCTTCATGCCATCCACTCTCGATTCAAGGTGCCTTATCTATGCATCCACCGACCTGGGAGTAAGGGCACAACCCCCCTGCCGGACCAGCCACGGCATCATGCCATGGCACTTCCAGCTTCGTATCCCAAGTCCTTGATCTCTTGGGTTATCAGAGCAGGAAAGATCAAATCGAATCAGAGGCAGTATCTGAGCATTGGGATGAATTGTCGAGAAAATAGTCAGGCCGGGTGCAGCTCGGCCAGCAATGTGCCGAGGGCACGACGCCCATGCCAGGCACGTTTGAACCCGAATCGATAAACCCCGGGGGCCACTTCGTGAGTCCCTTCCCGGGACAACCCGAGCAGGCTGGTGGCCGTCGCCAGGGTCACCTCATCCAGCCCGAGATCCAGGCTGAAATCGAGCCACTGGCCATCGTGTCCCACCTTTCGATCCCGCTCCATGCCCACCAGCACGGCTCTGGGCAGGGCCAACGCCCGGTCTTCGCCACCATTGAGCAGATAGAGATGGCGTTCATCCCAGGCAAGCTCCGCCAGACGCCAGCGCTGCCAGTTGCGCGGCAACACCATCATCACCAGCACGATACCGCCAAAGACCACCCCGACCCAGGGCAGCAGGCCCATGTCGGGATATCCCAGCCAGAGGGCGGCCACCACAGTGGCGAGACTCCCCAGCAACAGGCAGATCATGACCCCGTAAAACCGCCGGGCCGGGGGCATCAGCCAGCGCACGTTCTCTTGCGCTGCCAGCTCACTGACTCTCATCTTCTCTTCTCCTTCTGTGATGCGAACGGCCTTGCCGTCGCTGCGTTGCCGCGCATTGTGCGCGAGCGACGCGCCGCGATGCAACCGCCACCGCGACACGGATGACGGCCAGCCGCCACTCTTGGTATGCTTGGGGCTGTCTGAGCCCGCACTGGGCGCCATCCCGGGAGTCCCATGTTCGCCACCGCCCTGCTCTTGTCCGCGAGCACACTCTATGCCGAGGCCATCGGCGGCTACTCCGCCGGCTGCCTGAAAAATGCCGTGGCCCTGCCCCTCGAAGGCCCTGGTTATCAGGTGATCCGCACCAAACGGCTGCGCTATTACGGTCACCCCGACCTCATCCATTACCTGCAGCATCTGGCCAACCAGACCAGACTGGCCGGCATGCCGGATCTCTATATCGCCGACCTCGCCATGATGCACGGGGGGCCCTTTACCTCAGGTCATCGCAGCCACCAGACCGGCCTGGATGCCGACATCTGGTTCAGGATGGCTGACAGGCCCATCAGCCGCTGGGAGCAGGATGCCCCCAGGGAGTGGGCGCTGATCGACGAACCCAGCTACCGGATGCTACCCGGCCGATTCGGTCCCAGGCAGCTCAATCTGCTGCGCCTTGCGGCTGATCGCCCCGAGGTGGCGCGCATCTTCGTCAACCCCGTCATCAAGGCCGAGGTGTGCAAACAGGCACCCGGTGAAGCCTGGGTCGGCAAGCTGCGCCCCTGGGTCGGCCACTTCAGCCACTTTCACGTCCGCCTGCGCTGCCCGGCAAACAGTCCGGACTGCCAGTCCCAGGCTCCCATTCCCCCCGGCAATGGCTGTGGGGAGGAGCTGGCCTCCTGGCTCAAGGACAAACCCCAGTTGCCCAAGGTGTCGATGAACTACCGCGCCCCCCTCTTACCCAGGCGTTGTGAGGGCTGACCACAAGCTGTTATGGTGAACCTATTTCCGAGAGAAATATCAATGGAGAACAACAAGATGGCCACTTCACTCTGGCAGCGTGGTACCCGTGCCCTGCTGACCCTGACCCTGCTGCTGGGTTTGACCGGCTGCGGCATGAACACCATTCCGACCCTGGATGAGCAGGTCAAGGCGAGCTGGGGACAGGTCGAGAACCAGTACCAGCGCAGGGCCGATCTCATTCCCAACCTGGTGGCCACCGTCAAGGGGTACGCCAGCCACGAGCAGGAGACCCTCAAGGCGGTCACCGATGCCCGTGCCCGAGTCAGCAGCGTGCAGGTGAGTGACCCCTCCCAGCTCAAGGCGTTCGAGGCGGCTCAGGAGCAGCTCTCCAGCGCCCTCTCCCGGCTGATGGTGGTGGTCGAGCGCTACCCGGATCTGAAGGCCGATCAGCAGTTCCTGACCCTGCAGGCCCAGCTGGAAGGCACCGAGAATCGCATCGCGGTGGCCAGACGGGATTACATCGAGGCAGTACGCCAGTTCAATACCGAGATCCGTACCTTCCCCGGGGTCATCTGGTCCAAGCTGCTTTACTCCGATCTGGAAGCCAAACCCACCTTCAGCGCCAAACCCGGTGCCGATGAGGCGCCCAAGGTCAGCTTCCAATGAACGTGATGAGACGCTGGCTGGCGCTCTGTCTGCTGCTCTGTGCCACGGCACTGCATGCCGCCCCCGATTTCCCGGCCCTGACCGGGCGGGTGGTGGACGAGGCCAATTTGATGTCCCGCAAGCAGGCCCACCAGCTCGCACAGCAACTGGCCGTCTTCGAGAAGCGCAGCGGCGTCCAGCTGGTGGTGGTCTCCATCGACACGCTGGCGGGGGATACCATCGAAGAGTACGGCTACCAGCTCGGTCGCCACTGGGGCATCGGCCAAAAAGGCAAGAACAACGGCGTGCTGCTGATCATCGCCCAGGACGAGCGCAAGGTGCGCATCGAGGTGGGTTATGGCCTGGAAGGTGCCCTGCCCGACGCCATCGCCGCCAATATCATCCAGACCCGGATCCTGCCCGCCTTCAAGCGCGGTGACATGGTGGCCGGCATCCTCGCCGGCAGCCAGGGCATCATGCAGGCCCTGGCCGGGGAGTATCAGCCCGTGGACCACGCCAGCAAGGCCGACAAGCAGGGAGGTCCCTGGCTCTTCATCCTGGTGGTGATTGCGATGATCGTGCTGCACAACCTACGCGGCGGCGGCGGTGGGCCGGGAGGACGTCGCCGGGCCGCCTACATGGCCGGTGGATTCGGTGCCGGCTCTTTTGGCGGCCGCACTGGCGGTGGTGGTGGCGGTTTCAGTGGTGGCGGCGGCAGCTTTGGCGGCGGCGGTGCATCTGGCGGTTGGTAATCAGGGAAAAAGAGACAACAAGATGATTTCGAAACAGTTTTTCCACACCTTGCAGGCCAAAGTTCGACAGGCCGAGCAGGCCACGGATGCCGAACTGGTCACCGTGCTGGCCCCGGCCAGCGATGGCTATCGCTATATCCCGACCCTGTGGGCCGCCCTGCTGGCCATGCTCACCCCCCTGCTGGTCTTCCAGCTCGGCTTCTGGCTTGGCTGGTACGAGATCCTGCTGGTGCAGTGGTCGGTCTGGTTGCTGCTGAGCCTGCTGTTCCACTGGACACCCATCAAGATGCGGCTCATTCCCAACAAGGTACGCCGTCACCGGGCCGCCCTGATGGCCCGCCTGCAGTTTGTCGAGCAGGGACTTCACCGCACCCGGGACCGGCTCGGTGTGCTTATCTTCGTCTCGGTGGCGGAGCACTATGTGGAGATCCTGGTAGACGACGGGATCGCCCAGCACATCGACAACACCCAGTGGCAGCAGATCATCGACGACTTCGTGGTTCGGGTACGCAACAAGGAGGTCGAGCAGGGGTTCCTGGAGTGCGTGGAGCGCACCAGCGCCATTCTGACCGACGCCTTCCCCGCCACCCGGGATCAGAACGAGCTGCCTGACAGCCTGATCATTCTCGACAAGCCTTGAACGGGATTAAAAAACCGGCATTCTGTTCAAGGGATAGGCACTCGATAAAGATTATGAAAAATAAGGGGAAAAGTGGTTGACCCAGGCAGCCCTTTCCCCTAAATTACGCCCCGTTCCAGCGCAACGGCGCAACGGCGCAACGGCGCAACGGCGCAACGAACAGCGTGTTGGCTGAACACGTTAAATCACAGACAAAAATTTGGTGCGGTATCCGAGAGGCTGCCCACCGACGAAGTCGGCAAGATGCACGCGGAGCGTGCTCCGAAAGCCACTTCAAGCAGTAAAAATTTGGTGAGGTGTCCGAGTGGCTGAAGGAGCACGCCTGGAAAGTGTGTATACGGCAACGTATCGAGGGTTCGAATCCCTCCCTCACCGCCAAATTGTAAAAACCGACCTCAGGGTCGGTTTTTTGCATCTGGTGACATGGCAACATCCGATGCCGATGGAGAGAAGGTGAGAAGCCTCGTCGGGTTCGAGCAGAGCAGCTTGCTGCGATGAACGACCGCAGGCCGCCCCGAAGGGGTGTGCCACGCAGTGGTGAATCATCCCTCCCTCACCGCCAAATAAAGTAAAAGGCCCCGTCGCAAGATGGGGCCTTTTACTTTTTCCGATGATGGGCGGCTCGGTTCAAACCCTGTCGACAGGCGGGCAGGATAGCCCGACTGGACGGCCAGAGGCCGCCCGCAGGGCGAGCGCCAGGGATGACGCGAGTCAATCCCGATCCAGCGTACAGCTTGAAGAACCGACCTTAAGGTCGGTTTTTTGCTTCAAGGCGTCTGCCAACCCCCTGGCAGGAGAAACCCGTCATCGGCGGGGGCCAGAAAAAACGGTTTGCCGCGATACCTGGCCGAGTGCCGCCCAGCCAATCCTATCCCTTCCGCCTCTCTGCTCTCTGCCGACAGGGGATATGCCCCGAGGGCAGCCAGCCCTCTCTCGTTGACAGATCATTACACCAAGAAAAGAGAAGATTGCAATACAAACAACCAACACCCTCTCACAGATAGCACAGTATATTGTGATATCACTTGGATAACCGCCTCGTCCTGCCATGCCGGCACCGTCAACCTGCTCTGCTGACCAGGCGGCACAGGCCGATGCCACCGGACAATACCGGGTCTGCGCAACCTCTCGGATATTGCTCACCGATTGGATATCGTTTTGAAAAACTGATAGTTAAATGGCTACACTAGCCTCACACATCGCATAGGGATATGGACAAATGAGTCTTATTGGCTTGCTGCTGGCCCTGGCAGCCATTCTGGGTGGCAACATGATAGAAGGGGGGCACCCCAGCGCCCTGCTCGATCTACCCGCCTTTCTCATCGTGATCGGCGGTACCGTCGGTGCCGCACTGACCCAGTTTCCCTTCTCCGTGGTTGGTAAAACCCTCAAGCGCTTCAAGTGGCTCATCACTCCCCTGCGCCTCGACATGCTGGAGCAGGCCCAGCTGCTTGAAACCCTGGCGGGCAATGCACGGCGCAGTGGCATGCTGGCACTGGAGGGCATGATCGACGACATCAAGGATCCCTTCCTGCAAAAAGGGGTACAGATGATGGTCGATGGCTACGAGAAGACCAAGATCCACGAGGTACTGGAAAACGAGATCGAGTTCGAGCAGGAAGATATCGAACAGACCGTCAAATTCTACGAGGCCATGGGGGGCTACTGCCCGACCATGGGGATCGTCGGGGCCGTATTTGGCCTCATTCACGCCATGGGCCTGCTGGATGCCCCCGACAAGCTGGGGGGCGCCATCGCGGTGGCCTTTATCGCCACCATCTACGGGGTGTCGGCCGCCAACCTCATCTTCCTGCCCTTCGGCAACCGCTACAAGTCGTTTGCCCACCAGATCCGCCACTACAAGGAGATGACCCTCACCGGCATCCTCTGCATCGTGGACGGCGAATCACAGCAACGGCTGCAAGTGACCCTTGAGCCTTACCTCGGAGGCCACAGTGGCGAAAAAGAAAAAGGCTGAGGCGCCGGAGAACCACGAACGCTGGCTGGTCTCCTACGCCGACTTCATGACACTGCTGTTCGCCCTGTTCGTGGTGCTCTACTCCTTCGCCATGGCCAAGCAGTCGGAGACTCGCGTGCTCATTCAGGGCTTTATCGAATCTCTTGGCAAGATAGGGCTGGTTTCCCTTCCCGCCGGCTCCCCCGTGATGCAGGGGGGCACAGGCATACTGGAACCCGAGTCCAAGACCACCCCCAATACCTCCCAGAAAGAGCAGGTGCTGGATACCCAGACGCCCGCAGCGGCGGCCGACCCTTTCAACGAGACCATCGGCTCCTCGGAGAAACCTACGGCCACGGAGTCCTGGCCCCACAAGACCAAGGAGCAGGATTGGGTCACGGTCACCAAGCAGAAGCTGGATCAGCAGCTCAAGAGCCAAATCGAGTCCAAAGAGATCGAGGTGGAGCAGCTTGGCAGCCAGCTAGTCATCCGCATCGGCGAAAAGACCTTGTTCCCCGCCGACTCCGCCTTCTTGCAGCCCCAGTTCATTCCGCTGGTCAACAAGGTCTCGGACGTGCTGGCGGACATCCCCGGCATGGTGGTGGTCACCGGTCACACCGACAACTCCCAGGCGCCGGTGGAGCTCTATCGCAACAACTGGGAGCTGTCGGTGCTGCGGGCGGCCACCATCACCCACACTCTGCTGACCAACCCCAAGCTGGATTCACGACGGCTGATCGCCCAGGGGGTGGCGGATACCCAACCCCGTTATCCAAACGATACCACGGCTCACCGCCAGGCCAACCGCCGGGTGGAGATCGTGCTCTCCCAGGGCAAGGCGGCAGAGCAGAGCCTCCCCGTTCTCCAACCCTGAAACAGACCCCGCCATGCGGGGTCTTTTGTTTCCTGCCATCCACCGGATTTTCAAACTATCCGGTTTTTTTCTGCTAAATAAAAACGATTGAAAACAATTCTCAAACGAGAAAGTTGACCCCGCTAGCAAAACACAATTTTCATCCCGTTGATTAATAATTAATCCTTTGAAATGACATGTAAATCAGTACGAAAGTGGCATACTACGTAACGTCATTGTTAAGTCACATGATTAATTTGGTTAGGGAAAAACCTATATGTTTGCTGATATTGCCGTCCAGCACTGGGCTTTTGCTGTCTATGTCATTGGCGCCATCTGTATCTGCTTGACCATGATAGGCCTGGCGGCCTTGCTGGGGGGACGCGCCTATGGCCGTGCCAAGAACAAACCCTTCGAATCCGGGGTGGATTCCGTCGGCAACGCCCGCCTGCGCTTCTCCGCCAAGTTCTACCTGGTCGCCATGTTCTTCGTCATCTTCGATGTCGAAGCCCTCTATCTCTTTGCCTGGTCCGTCTCCGTTCGGGAGAGCGGCTGGGTCGGCTTCATCGAAGCCACCATCTTCATCACCCTGCTGCTGGTAGGCCTCCTCTACCTGTGGCGCATTGGTGCCCTCGACTGGGCCCCGAAAAAGCGTGTCCTGACTGACAAGAAACCAGACTGAACTACCGATTATCTCTTTGAGGTTGCACCATGAAGTACACCCTGACCCGGATTGACCCGGATGCGCCCGTTGAGCGCTACCCCCAGGAACAGCGCCAGACCGTCGATGATCCACTGGCGCAACAAGCGACCCGCGGCATCATGATCGGGCGCCTCGAAGAGGTGCTGCAAGACACCGTCAACTGGGGCCGCAAGAACTCCCTCTGGCCCTACAACTTCGGCATCTCCTGCTGCTACGTGGAGATGTGTACCGCCTTCACCTCTCCCCACGACGTGGCTCGCTTCGGCGCAGAGGTCATACGAGCCTCCCCCCGTCAGGCCGACTTCATGGTGATTGCCGGCACCCCCTTCATCAAGATGGCCCCTGTCATCCAGCGGCTCTATGAGCAGTTGCTCGAACCCAAGTGGGTCATCTCCATGGGGGCCTGCGCCAACTCCGGCGGCATGTATGACATCTACTCCGTGGTACAGGGGGTGGACAAGTTCCTGCCGGTCGATGTCTACATTCCGGGCTGCCCGCCCCGCCCCGAGGCCTTCCTGCAAGCCCTGATGCTGCTGCAGGAGTCCATCGGCAAGGAACGCCGCCCCCTCTCCTGGGTGGTGGGGGATCAGGGGATCTACCGTCCCCAGATGCAATCCGAGAAGGAACGCAAGCGCGGCGAGCGGATCAACGTGACCAACCTGCGCACGCCGGATGAGATCTGATCATGAAACTGACTCGAGAATTCCCAAGCAATTACACCATGGCCCAGTGGCAAACCGCCGATCACGCCGATGCCCAGGTGGTCGGCGAGCTGTTCGCCCACTTCGGTGCCGAGCGCTTCACCGTGCAGAGCACCCGTACCGGCGTGCCGGTCATCTGGCTCTCCCGGGATCTGCTGCTGGACGTGATGGGCTTCTTGCAAAAGCTGCCCTCCCCCTTCGTGATGCTGTTCGATCTCAGCGCCACCGACGAACGGATGCGCAGCCATCGCCACGGCCTGCCAGAGAGCGACTTTACCGTCTTCTATCACCTCATCTCCATCGACCGTAACGCCGACGTGATGCTGAAGGTGGCGCTCAAGGAGAGCGATCTCCATCTGCCCACCGTCAGCCGCCACTTCCCCAACGCCAACTGGTACGAGCGGGAAGTGTGGGATTTGATGGGGATCACCTTCGATGGCCACCCCCATCTGACCCGCATCATGATGCCCAAGAGCTGGCAAGGGCACCCCTTGCGCAAGGACTACCCGGCGCGCGCCACCGAGTTTGATCCCTTCATGCTCGATGCGGTCAAGCAGGATCAGGAGCAGGACAACCTGCTGTTCAAGCCGGAAGAGTGGGGCATGGCCCGCGGCAACGAGAACGAGGACTACATGTTCCTGAACCTCGGGCCGAACCACCCCTCCGCCCACGGCGCCTTCCGCCTGGTGCTGCAACTCGACGGGGAAGAGATCCGCGACTGCGTGCCCGACATCGGCTATCACCACCGCGGCGCCGAGAAGATGGGCGAGCGCCAGTCCTGGCACAGCTACATCCCCTACACCGACCGGGTCGAATACCTGGGCGGCGTGATGAACAACCTGCCCTATGTGCTGGCGGTCGAGAAGCTGGCCGGCATCAAGGTGCCGGCGCGGGTCGACATGATCCGGGTGATGATGGCGGAGCTGTTCCGCATCCAGAGCCACCTGCTGTTCCTTGGCACCTACATTCAGGACGTGGGGGCCATGACCCCGGTCTTCTTCACCTTCACGGACCGCCAGAAGATCTACACCATCATCGAGGCCATCACCGGAGCCCGCATGCACCCGGCCTGGTTCCGTATCGGCGGCGTGGCCCACGATCTGCCTGCCGGCTGGACCCGCCTCATCCAGGACAACCTGTTGAGCTGGCTGCCCAAGCGGTTGATGGAGTATGAAAAGGCGGCCATGCGCAACAGCATACTGCGGGGCCGCACCATCGGCGTCGCCGCCTACAACACGGCCCAGGCCCTGGCCTGGGGCACCACGGGGGGCGGTCTGCGGGCCACGGGGCTCAACTTTGACGTGCGCAAATGGCGCCCCTATTCCGGTTACGATCAGTTCGAGTTCGAGGTGCCGGTGGGCAGCAACGGGGACGCCTACGACCGCGCCACCGTGCGCATCGAGGAGATCCGCCAGAGCCTGTCCATTATCGAGCAGTGCATGAAAAACATGCCTGAGGGCCCCTTCAAGGCGGATCACCCGCTCACCACGCCACCGCCCAAAGAGCGCACCCTGCAGGACATCGAAACCCTGATCACCCACTTCCTGCAAGTCTCCTGGGGGCCTGTCATGCCGGCCGCCGAGTCCTTCCAGATGATTGAGGCGACCAAGGGGGTCAACAGCTATTACCTGACCAGCGACGGATCCACCATGAGCTACCGGACCCGGATCCGCACCCCGAGCTTTGCCCACCTGCAGCAGATCCCCTCGGTGATCCGCGGCCAGATGGTGTCGGATCTTATCGTCTACCTGGGCAGTATCGATTTCGTTATGTCAGATGTGGATCGTTGAGTCCTCTCGCCCCGGCAGCCGGGGCGAAGGGCAAGACGCGCAGTAAAGGGACAAGCCACAAAAGGTCAAGTCATGAGCCAATGTCAGTGTCACAATAACCAGACCCCACAAGGGCAAGGGGCATGCAGCAGCCAGCAGGGAGATTTCGTCCTGAGCCAGGCTGAGCGCGATGCCATCGAACACGAGAAACACCACTACGAAGATCCCCGTGCAGCCAGCATCGAAGCGCTCAAGATAGTGCAACAGGCCCGTGGCTGGGTACCTGACGGCGCCATTCACGCCATCGGCGCCGAGCTCGGCATCCCCGCCAGCGACGTGGAAGGGGTCGCCACCTTCTACAGCCAGATCTTCCGCCAGCCGGTGGGTCGTCACATCATCCGCGTCTGCGACAGCATGGTCTGCTACATCAACGGCCACGAGCAGTTGCTTGCCGGTCTGAAAGAGGTCGTCAATCTGGCCCCCGGTCAAACCTCCCCGGATGGCCGCTTCACCCTGTTGCCCGTCTGCTGCCTCGGCAACTGCGACAAGGGGCCGGCCATCATGATCGATGACGATACCTATGGCGGACTCGATGCCGTCAGCCTGCTGAAAACCCTGGAGGCTTACCCATGAGCATTCAGCCAGGCAAGACGCTTGCCTCCCTCGGCACCGCCAATCGCATCCCCCGCACCGCCGAGACTCACCCTCTCACCTGGCGCCTGCGAGACGACGGCCAGCCGGTGTGGCTCGAGGAGTACCAGGCAAAACAGGGCTATGAGGCCGCCCGCAAGGCCCTTGGCCAGATGAGCCCGGATGACATCGTCAGCACCGTCAAGGATGCCGGCCTCAAGGGACGCGGCGGCGCCGGTTTCTCCACCGGCGTGAAGTGGGGCCTGATGCCCAAAGACGAGAGCATGAACATCCGTTACCTGCTCTGCAACGCCGACGAGATGGAACCCAATACCTACAAAGACCGCATGCTGATGGAGCAGCTGCCTCACCTGCTGATCGAGGGGATGATCATCAGTGCCCGGGCTCTCAAGGCCTATCGCGGCTACATCTTCCTGCGCGGCGAGTACGTGGATGCCGCCATCCACCTGCGCCGCGCCGTGGAAGAGGCCAAGGCCGCGGGGCTCCTTGGCAAGAACATCCTGGGCTCGGGCTTTGACTTCGAGCTGTTCGTCCACACCGGCGCAGGTCGCTACATCTGCGGCGAAGAGACGGCCCTCATCAACTCCCTGGAAGGACGGCGCGCCAACCCGCGGGCCAAACCCCCCTTCCCCGCCGTCTCCGGCGTCTGGGGCAAGCCCACCTGCGTCAACAACGTCGAAACCCTGTGCAACGTCCCCGCCATCATCGGCAACGGTGTGGCCTGGTATCAGGGGCTGGCACTGCCGGGTTCGGAAGATCACGGCACCAAGCTGATGGGCTTTTCCGGCAAGGTCAACAATCCCGGCCTGTGGGAGCTGCCCTTTGGCATCACCGCCCGCGAGCTGTTCGAAAACTACGCCGGCGGCATGAAGCCCGGCTATCGCCTGAAAACCTGGCAACCGGGCGGCGCCGGCACCGGCTTCCTGCTGCCCGAGCACCTGGATGCCCAGATGTACGCTGGCGGCATCGGCAAGGTGGGCACCCGCATGGGTACGGGCCTTGCCATGGCGGTGGATGACAGCATCAACATGGTCTCACTGCTGCGCAACATGGAGGAGTTCTTTGCCCGCGAATCCTGCGGCTGGTGCACCCCCTGCCGCGACGGCCTGCCCTGGAGCGTCAAGATCCTGCGGGCGCTGGAGAGGGGCGAGGGCCAACCCGAGGATCTCGCGACCCTGGAACAGCTGGTCAGTTTCCTGGGCCCGGGCAAGACCTTCTGTGCCCATGCCCCCGGCGCCGTCGAGCCCCTTGGCAGTGCGATGAAGTATTTCCGATCCGAGTTCGAGGCCGGGGTCAAGGCCCCCCATGACAATCACAAGCTGTTCAAGGGTATCCAGCCCAACCTGCTGGGCGAGCGCTGGTAAGCGCCAGGACGCATCGGGCAATAGCCGATTTCATAAAACAGGTTTCAGGGAAGTTGTATGGCAACCATTCATGTAGACGGTAAAGAGTACGAGGTAGACGGGGCAGACAACCTGCTGCAAGCCTGTCTGTCGCTGGGTCTGGACGTCCCCTATTTTTGCTGGCACCCGGCGCTGGGTAGCGTCGGTGCCTGCCGCCAGTGCGCGGTCAAACAGTATCAGAATGCCGACGACAAGCGCGGCCGCCTGGTCATGTCCTGCATGACCCCTTCCACCGATGGCACCTATATCTCCATCGAGGATGAAGAGGCGAAGGAGTTTCGCAAGACGGTGGTGGAGTGGCAGATGACCAACCATCCCCACGACTGCCCGGTGTGTGAAGAGGGTGGCGCCTGCCACCTGCAGGACATGACGGTGATGACGGGCCACAACAGCCGCCGCTACCGTTTCACCAAGCGCACCCACCAGAATCAGGATCTGGGCCCCTTCATCAACCACGAGATGAACCGCTGCATCGCCTGCTACCGCTGCGTGCGCTATTACAAGGATTACGCCGGTGGCGAGGATCTCGGGGTCTATGGCGCCCATGACAACGTCTACTTCGGCCGGGTCGAGGATGGCACCCTGGAGAGCGAATTCTCCGGCAACCTGGTGGAGGTCTGTCCCACCGGCGTCTTCACCGACAAGACCCACTCCGAGCGTTACAACCGCAAGTGGGACATGCAGTTCGCCCCCAGCATCTGCCAGGGGTGCTCGGTCGGCTGCAACATCAGCCCGGGTGAGCGCTACGGCGAGCTGCGCCGCATCGAGAACCGTTTCCACGGCGCCCTGAACCACTATTTCCTCTGCGATCGCGGCCGCTTCGGCTACGGTCACGTCAATCTGACCGACCGCCCGCGCCAGCCCTTGCTGCAGGATGGCAGTGACAAGCTGGCCATCACGGTGGATGGTGCCCTGAACCGGGCGGCGGATGCGCTGCGCACCGCCAGCGGCGTCATCGGCATCGGCTCACCCCGCGCCTCCTTGGAGAGCAACTTCGCCCTGCGCGAACTGGTGGGGGCCGCCAACTTCTACTCCGGGGTCGAGCGGAGCGAATGGGAATGCCTGCAGAAGATGCTGGACATTCTGGAGCACGGCGGCGTGCGCACTCCCAGCCTGCGCGACATGGAAGAGGCCGACGCCGTGCTGGTGCTCGGGGAAGATGTCACCCAGACCGCCGCCCGCATCGCCCTGGCCCTGCGCCAGGCGGTGAAAGGCAAGGGGCGCGAAATTGCCCGCAAGCTGAAGGTGGATCTCTGGCAGGTCGCCGCCGTGCAGACCCTGGCCCAGAACCAGCGCTACCCCTTGCTCATCACCAGTCTGGATGCCACCCGCCTGGATGACGTGGCGAGCAGCACCCTGCACGCCCCCCACGCGGATCAGGCGCGCCTCGGGTTTGCCATCGCCCACCTGCTGGACGCCAGTGCACCTGCACCAACGGATCTCTCCCCCGAACAGCAGGCCCTCGCCGCCCAATGGGCCGACCTGCTTGGCAACGCCAAAAAGCCCCTCATCATCGCAGGCAATGGTGCCCGCAGCCAGGCGCTGATCGAAGCGGCCAGCAACATCGCCCGCGCCCTCAAGGGCCGTGGCCAGGCCGCGGAGCTTGCCCTGGTGGCTCAGGAAGCCAACAGCCTGGGGCTGGCCATGCTGGCCCGGCATGCCGCCCCGCTGGAGGCAGCCCTCGAGCGCATGGAAGGGGAAGAGAGACTTGCCTTGGTCGTTCTTGAGAACGACCTCTACCGCCGAGCCCCCCGCAGCCGGGTGGACGCCGCCCTGGATCGCCTGCAACACCTGCTGGTCATCGACCATCAGGAGACGGCCACCGCAAAGAAGGCGGATTTGGTGCTACCTGCCGCCAGTTTTGCCGAAGGCGATGGCACCCTGGTCAACATGGAAGGCCGCGCCCAGCGCTTCTTCCAGGTCTATGCTCCCGCCTTCTACAACGCCGATATCCAGGTGCGCGAGAGCTGGCGCTGGCTGGGTGCCCTGCAAGGGAGCCAGCAACCGCGTTCGGTTCGCTGGAACACCTTCGACGATGTGAGTCGCGATTGCGCCGCCAGCGCCCCGCTGCTCACCACCATGGGGGAAGCTGCACCCAACGCCAGCCTGCGCATTCGCGGCATGAAGCTCGCCCGGGAGCCGCACCGCTACAGTGGTCGCACCTCCATGCTGGCGAACCAGAACGTGAGCGAGCCCAGAGTCGCCCAGGATCCCGATTCACCGTTCGCCTTCTCCATGGAAGGCTACGCCGGTGCCCGCCAGCCCCTCTCCCAGGTACCGTTTGCCTGGGCGCCGGGCTGGAACTCCCCCTCCGCCTGGAACAAGTTCCAGGACGAGGTGGGTGGCAACCTGCGTGCCGGGGATCCCGGTCGCCGCCTGCTGGAGCCGGGCGAAGGCAACCTGGGCTGGTTTGGTGCCATTCCGGCTCCCTTCCAGCCCGCCGCATCCCTGCAGGTGGTGAGCTATGACCAGCTGTTCGGTGGCGAGGAGCTCTCCGCCAGAAGCCCGGTCATCCAGGCTCGCATGGGGGAACCCACCCTGGTACTGAACCCGGCGGATGCCGCGCGCCTGGCACTGTCCCCTGACGCGCTGGTGGCCGTCTCCTGGGGTGGCAACCACTGGCGCCTGCGTCTGCGCCTGAGCGATGCACTGGCTCCGGGCCTGGCAGGGTTGCCACTCGGGGTGAACGGCCTGCCGACCGCCCTGCACCACGCCCTGATCGATAACCTGCAGGAGGTCATCGCATGAGCGACTCTCTGATGGATCTGCTGATCGAGGTCGGCAAGGCACTGGTCGTGCTCGTGGGGATCGTGGGGGCCGGCGCCTTCATGAGCTTCATCGAGCGCCGCCTGCTGGCACTGTGGCAAGACCGTTACGGCCCCAACCGGGTTGGCCCCTTCGGCCTGCTGCAACTGGCGGCCGACATGGTCAAGATGTTCTTCAAGGAGGACTGGATCCCGCCCTTTGCGGATCGCCGGATCTTCGTGCTGGCCCCCATCATCGCCTTCACCGCCTTCATCCTGGCGTTTGCGGTGGTGCCCATCACCCCCACCTGGGGCGTGGCGGATCTCAACGTGGGGCTGCTCTATATCCTGGCGATCGCCGGGCTGGCGGTCTATGCCGTGCTGTTCGCCGGCTGGTCGAGCAACAACAAATACTCCCTGCTCGGCAGCCTGCGCGCCTCGGCCCAGACCCTCTCCTACGAGGTGTTCCTTGGCCTCTCGCTCATGGGCATCGTCATCCAGACCGGCAGCTTCAACCTGCGTGACATCGTCGAGGCCCAGGCCGGCATGTGGAACGTGATCCCCCAGATCCTGGGCTTCGTCACCTTCCTGTTTGCCGGGGTCGCCGTCACCCACCGCCACCCGTTTGACCAGCCGGAGGCCGAGCAGGAGCTCGCCGACGGTTATCACATCGAGTACGCGGGCATGAAGTGGGGTCTCTTCTTCGTGGGGGAGTACATCGGCATCGTGCTGATCTCTTCACTCATCGTGACCCTCTTCTTCGGTGGCTGGCACGGCCCCTGGCTGCCGCCCTTCATCTGGTTCGCCCTGAAGACAGCCTGTTTCATGGTGTTCTTCATCCTGCTGCGGGCCTCCCTGCCCCGCCCGCGCTTCGACCAGGTGATGTCCTTTGGCTGGAAAGTGTGCCTGCCCCTGACCCTGCTCAACATGCTGGTCACCGCTGCCGTGGTGCTGATGAATGCGTGAGCAAAACGAGATGGACATGACGATGATTCGGCCGTCTGCGGCAAGGAAACGCCCAGGCGCCAGTGCTGATAAATGTGCAGTGAGGCACCTATGAAAATTACGAGCATTATCAAGGGTGTTGGCACCCAGTTGCGCAGTCTTGGGATGGTCTTCTCCCATGCCTGGCGCCCCCGTGAAACCCTGAGCTACCCGGAGCAGCCGGTCTACGCCGCCCCCCGCTTTCGCGGTCGCATCGTACTGACCCGGGATCCCGATGGCGACGAACGCTGCGTGGCGTGCAACCTGTGTGCTGTTGCCTGCCCGGTCGGTTGCATCTCCTTGCAGAAGTCGGAGCGGGAAGATGGCCGCTGGTACCCGGAGTTCTTTCGCATCAACTTCTCCCGTTGCATCTTCTGCGGCCTGTGCGAGGAGGCCTGCCCCACCACCGCCATCCAGCTTACGCCGGATTTCGAGATGGGGGAGTATCGTCGCCAGGATCTGGTGTACGAGAAGGAAGATCTGCTGATAAGCGGCCCCGGCAAATACCCGGACTACAACTTCTACCGCATGAGCGGGATGGCCATCGACGGCAAACCCAAAGGGGATGCCGAGAACGAAGCCAAGCCCATCGATGTCAAGAGCCTGCTGCCCTAGGAGTCAATCATGGAACTGGCATTCTATGTCGCGGCCCTGGTCGCCGTTTACAGCACGCTGCGGGTGATCAGCACCAGCAACCCCATGCATGCGCTGCTCAATCTCATCATCTCCCTCATCGCCGTGGCCATGATCTTCTTCTGCCTGGGCGCCGCCTTTGCGGGGGCCCTGCAGGTGATCGTCTACGCCGGCGCCATCATGGTGCTGTTCGTGTTCGTGGTGATGATGCTGAACCTGGGGAGCGCCCAGGATCAGGAGAAGAAGTGGCTCACCCCCATGACCTGGGGTGGCCCGGCCCTGCTCTCCCTCATTTTGCTGGGCTTTCTGGCCCACGGCATTCTCGGCGTGACCGGCGGTGAACTGGGTCTGACCGAGGTCAGCGCCAAGGAAGTCGGTATCGCCCTGTTCGGCCCCTATGTGCTGGCGGTGGAGCTCGCCTCCATCCTGCTGCTGGCGGGTCTGGTCACCGCCTATCACCTGGGCCGCGAGGACAAGAGCGGGGAAGTGCTCTCCGTGCCTCGCACCACACAGGAAGGAGGTCAGCAATGAGCGACATCCCCGTGGTGATGCATGGCTCGCTGCCGGCAGCCTGCCCCCTTTCCATCCAGCAAGCACAAGGAGCATGGCGATGAGTGGAATTCCCATGGAGCACGGCCTCCTGCTGGCGGCCATTTTGTTTGCCATCGGCCTGTGCGGCCTGCTGATACGCCGCAACCTGTTGTTTATCCTCATGAGTATCGAAATCATGATGAACGCGTCCGCCCTGGCATTCGTGGTGGCGGGTAGCCGCTGGGCCCAGGCCGACGGCCAGATCATGTACATACTGGTGATTTCTCTGGCGGCAGCGGAGGCCAGTATCGGCCTCGCCCTGTTACTGCTGCTCTATCGTCGTTACCACACCCTGAACGTGGACACTGTGAGCGAGATGCGCGGATGAGCCTCCTATATCTGACTTTCCTGTTCCCGCTGCTGGGATGGCTGCTGCTGGCCTTCTCCCTCGGCCGCCTCGGCGAGCGCACCTCGGCGCTCATCGGTGTCGGCAGCATCGGTCTCTCGGCCCTCACTACCCTGTGGGTCGGCATCGATTTCCTCAATACCATGCCGGAAGGCGGCGTCTATACCCAGACCCTGTGGCAGTGGATGACGGTGGGCGAGTTCCAGCCCGCCTTCCGTCTCTCCCTGGACGGGCTGTCGCTGACCATGCTGGGGGTCGTGACCGGGGTGGGCTTCTTCATCCACCTGTTCGCCTCCTGGTACATGCGCGGGGAAGAGGGGTATTCACGCTTCTTCACCTACACCAACCTCTTCATCGCCAGCATGCTGTTCCTGGTGCTGGCCGATGACCTGCTGTTCGTCTACCTGGGCTGGGAAGGGGTGGGGCTGTGCAGCTACCTGCTGATCGGCTTCTACTACAAGGATCGCAACAACGGCGCCGCCGCCCTCAAGGCGTTCGTGGTGACCCGGGTCGGCGACGTCTTCCTCGCCATCGGGCTCTTCGTGCTCTATCGCGAGCTCGGTACCCTCAACATTCACGAGCTGCTGGTGCGAGCCCCTGCGATGTTTGCCGACGGCTCCCCTGCCCTGTCGTTTGCCTGCCTGATGCTGCTCGGCGGCGCGGTCGGCAAGTCAGCCCAGCTGCCGCTGCAGACCTGGCTGGCGGACGCCATGGCGGGTCCGACCCCGGTTTCGGCGCTGATCCACGCGGCCACCATGGTGACTGCCGGCGTCTACCTGATAGCCCGCACCCACGGCCTCTTCCTGCTGGCTCCCGAGATCCTCCATCTGGTAGCGCTGGTTGGTGCCATTACCCTGGTACTGGCGGGCTTCGCCGCCCTGGTACAGACCGACATCAAGCGGATCCTGGCCTACTCCACCATGAGCCAGATTGGTTACATGTTCCTGGCCCTGGGGGTCGGTGCCTGGGAAGGGGCCATCTTCCACCTGATGACCCACGCCTTCTTCAAGGCGCTCTTGTTCCTCTCCGCCGGGGCCGTCATCGTTGCGACCCACCACGAGCAGAACATCTTCAAGATGGGAGGTCTGCGGCATCGCCTGCCGCTGGTCTATGCCTGCTTCCTGGTGGGGGGCTCGGCCCTCGCCGCACTGCCACTGGTGACCGCCGGTTTCTACAGTAAAGACGCCATCCTCTGGCAGGTGCAGGCCAGCGGCCAGAGCGCCCTGCTGTGGGCCGGTCTGGGTGGTGCCTTCCTCACCTCCCTCTACACCTTCCGCCTCATCTTCATCGCCTTCCACGGCAAGGAGCAGACCCAGGCTCACGCCGGACAGGGCCTTGCCCACCATCTGCCACTGCTGGTGCTGCTGGTGCTCTCCACCGGGGTGGGTGCATTGATAGTGCCGCCGCTCGCCGGAGTACTGCCGGCAGGCCCCGGTGATCACATCGAAGAGGGACGCCATGGCCTCGAGATCCTCTCCGGCGTCATCGCCGTGGCAGGCATTGCGCTGGCCGCCTTCCTCTTCCTCGGCGAACGTCGCCTGGCGAAGGGGATCGCACAGAGTGCACCGGGGCGGGCTCTGTCCACCCTCTGGTTCAATGCCTGGGGCTTTGACTGGCTTTATGACCTGATTTGGGTCAAGCCCTACCTGCTGGCGACTCGCCTGCTCGGCAAGGATCCGCTGGACAGGATGATGAACCTGCCCGCCGTGCTGGCCCAGGGGGGGCATCAGCTGCTGGCCTGGACCGTCTCCGGCAAGTTGCGCTGGTACGCAGCCTCCATGGGGATGGGCGCCGCCCTGATACTGGCCCTGCTGCTGCTCGGCTGATCCATGAGCCCAATATTGTGTGGCAGGCTCAGCGCCTGCCCGACTAGAACCTAGATGAGAGCTGATATCGTGACCTTACTCTGGATCTTGCTAATTCCCTTCATCGGCGGCTTGCTCTGCTGGCAGATGGAGCGGCTCGGCGGACAGTTTGTCCGCTGGGTGGCCCTCGCCTCCATGAGCGCCTGTCTGGTGCTCTCCAGCGCCATCTGGCTCGGTGGTGACTTCACCCTCGCCAACCCCGGCCTCCCCGTCTGGGCAGCCGAGTGGCAACAACCCTGGATCCCCCGCTTCGGCATCTCCCTGCACCTCGCCGTGGACGGGCTGTCGCTCCTGATGGTGATCCTCACCAGCTTCATCGGCGTGCTGGCCATCCTCTGTTCCTGGAAGGAGATCGTCCAGCGCATCGGCTTCTTCCACCTCAACCTGCTGTGGATCCTGGGGGGCGTGCTCGGCGTCTTCATGGCGGTGGATCTGTTCCTCTTCTTCTTCTTCTGGGAGATGATGCTGGTGCCGATGTACTTCCTGATCGCGCTCTGGGGCCACTCGGTCACCGATGGCAAGTCGCGCATCAACGCCGCCACCAAGTTCTTCATCTACACCCAGGCGAGCGGCCTCATCATGCTGGTGGCCATCCTGGGCCTGGTACTGACCCACCACGCCGCCACCGGAGTCTTCACCTTCAACTATCAGGAACTGCTCAACACCCCCATGAGCAGCACGGTACAGTGGCTGCTGATGCTGGGCTTCTTCATCGCCTTCGCGGTCAAGATGCCCCTGGTGCCGCTCCATGGCTGGCTCCCTGATGCCCACAGCCAGGCGCCCACCGCAGGCTCCGTGGATCTCGCGGGCATCTTGCTGAAAACCGCGGCCTACGGCCTGCTGCGCTTTACCCTGCCGCTCTTCCCCGAGGCGTCCGCCGAGTTTGCCCCCTACGCCATGGTGCTCGGCCTCATCGGCATCGTCTATGGCGCCCTGCTGGCCTTTGCCCAGACCGACATCAAGCGGCTGGTTGCCTACACCAGCATCTCCCACATGGGCTTCGTGATGATCGCCATCTACTCGGGCAGCGAGCTGGCCCTGCAAGGGGCAGTAGTACAGATGATTGCCCACGGGCTCTCGGCCGCCGGCCTCTTCATCCTGTGCGGTCAGCTCTACGAGCGTCTGCACACCCGGGATCTGCGCCAGATGGGCGGTCTCTGGGGACGGCTGCGCTACCTGCCCGGCGTGATGCTGTTCTTCTCCGTTGCATCCCTCGGGATGCCGGGGACCGGCAACTTCGTCGGCGAGTTCCTGATCCTCATCGGCAGCTTCCAGGTGGCCCCCGTTATCACCGTCATCGCCACCTTCGGGCTGGTGCTGGCCTCGGTCTACTCCCTCATCATGCTGCAGCGGGCCTGCTTCGGGACGCCCCGGGAGGAGAGCATGCTCAAGGGGCTGGATACCCGGGAGCTGACCATGATGCTGACCATCGCCGGCCTCTTGGTGCTGCTTGGTCTCTATCCCCAGCCGGTGCTCGACACCGCCAGCAGCAGCCTCCTGAGCGTGCTGCACTGGTACGCGCTGCCGGGCACGGGGGCGCTGCAATGATGCTTTCTCTTTCGCCTTCCTTGTCCATGTCGGGAGCACTGTCATGACGTTTACTGTTTCTCAACTGCTGGCCCTGCTGCCCCTGTTGCTGACCACGGGGGCCATGGTGGCCCTGATGCTGGCCATCGCCTGGAAGCGCTGTGACGACACCGCCTTCGTGGTCACCATCATCGGCCTCAACCTCGCGCTCTTCTCCCTGCCCATCGTGATGGCCCAGGGGGATCAGGGGGTCACTCCCCTGCTGCAAGTAGACGCTTACGCGGTCTTCTACATGGGGCTGGTGCTCATCGGGGCCCTGGCCACCTGCACCTTCGGTCGCACCTGGCTCAAGGGCTATCCGGACAACCGGGAAGAGTTCTACCTGCTGCTGCTCATCGCCACCGCCGGTGGTCTGGTGCTGGCGGCCTCCCGTCACCTCGCCTCGCTCTTCATCGGGATCGAGATGCTGACCCTGCCCATGTTCGGTCTGGTGGGGTATGCCTATCGCGAGCGGCACTCGCTGGAAGCCAGCATCAAGTACATGGTGCTCTCCGCCAGTGCCACCGCCTTCCTGCTGTTCGGCATGGCACTGCTCTACGCCCAGGCCGGAAGCCTGAGCTTCAGCGATCTCGGTGTGACCCTGGCCCAAAGCCCGGCTCACCATCCGCTGCTGATGGGGGGCTTTGGCCTGATGCTGGTCGGCTTTGCGTTCAAGCTGTCCCTCGCCCCCTTCCACCTCTGGACCCCGGACGTCTATGAAGGGGCGCCGGCACCGGTGGCCACCTTCCTCGCCACCGTGAGCAAGATAGCCGTGTTCTGCGTGCTGCTGCGCTTCTACCTGGCGGTACCCGCCACCTCGGATCCCATGATCCACTGGCTGCTGGCGGCCATGGCAGTCATCTCCATCGTGGTCGGCAACCTCCTGGCGCTGATCCAGACCAACATCAAGCGGATGATGGGTTACTCCTCCATCTCCCACTTCGGCTATCTGCTGGCAGTGGTGGTGGCAAGCCGCCTCGGCGAGATGCCGGTGGAAGCGGCGGGTGTCTACCTGCTGATGTACCTGTTCACCAGCCTGGGGGCCTTCGGCGTCATCAGCATGATGTCCAGCCCCTATCGCGGCAAGGATGCGGACTCCCTGCACAGTTATCGCGGTCTGTTCTGGAAGCGCCCCTATCTGACGGCGGTGATGACGGTGATGATGCTCTCCCTCGCGGGTATCCCCATGACGCTGGGGTTCATCGGCAAGTTCTACCTCATCGGCGTCACCGTCGATGCCAAGCTGTGGTGGCTCAGTGGCGCCATCGTGCTCGGCAGTGCCCTGGGGCTCTACTACTACCTGCGGGTCATGGTCACCCTCTACCTGCGTGAACCCGGCATGCAACTGCGCGATGCCAGGGCCGACTGGGCCTTCTCCTCCGGGGGCCTGGTGGTGCTGCTCTCCGCCATTCTGGTGGTATTGCTCGGCATCTACCCCCAGCCCGTCATCAGCCTGGTGCAGGGCTTCCAACACGTGGTGCTGCGCTAGCCTCAGGTTCAGCTCACACAGCAAAACCGGCCTCCATGGCCGGTTTTTTTTATGTCCTCCAAGGCCCGGTCCGGCTTGCCCGTCTGGCAGGCGATACCAGATCCCTCCCCTCAATCCATCCCATATCCTCCAGCAAGCAGCTGGCGGAGCAGCGAGCTGAAGACGGCCTTGCCCCCATCGTGCTCGCCTCCTCCTGCCCTCCCCATTCTCAGACACATGCCCATAAAAAACCGGCCACTGGGGCCGGTTTTTGGTTTCTTGCTGGCGCTTAACCCAGGCGAACCCGAGCATTGCGGAACATGCGCATCCAGGCGCCATCCTCTCCCCAGTTGTCCGGGTGCCAGGAGTTGGCCACGGTGCGGAATACCCGCTCCGGGTGCGGCATCATGATGGTGGCGCGGCCGTCCGTACTGGTCACCGCGGTGATACCGTCAGGGGAGCCGTTGGGGTTGGCCGGGTATTGCACGGTGACGTTGCCGCGGTTGTCCACGAAACGCAGCCCCACCAGACCGCTCTGTTGCAGCGCAGCCAGGTGAGCGGCATCGCGCACTTCCACGCGCCCTTCCCCGTGGGAGACGGCAATCGGCATCACGGAACCCGCCATCCCGGCGAAGAAGGCGGACGGGGAGTCCTGCACTTCCACCAGGCTGAAGCGCGCCTCGAAGCGCTCGGAGCGGTTGCGCACGAAGCGCGGCCAGAGATCGGCCCCCGGGATGAGGTCACGCAGGTTGGACATCATCTGGCAGCCGTTGCACACCCCCAGGGAGAGGGTATCGCCGCGCTCGAAGAAGCGCTGGAACTGCTCACGGGCGTTGTCGTTGAACAGGATGGACTTGGCCCAGCCTTCGCCCGCCCCCAGCACGTCGCCGTAGGAGAAGCCGCCACAGGCCACCAGGGTCTGGAAATCTTCCAGCTTGATGCGCCCCTCGAGGATGTCGCTCATATGCACGTCCACCGCAGTAAAGCCGGCGCGGTCAAACGCCGCCGCCATCTCCACGTGGGAGTTGACCCCCTGCTCGCGCAGCACCGCCAGACGGGGAGAAACCCCGCGAGCGATATAGGGCGCGGCCACGTCGTCGGACGGGTTGTAGGTGAGCCTGGCCTGCAGACCCGGATCGGTGGCGTCCTGGCGGGCGGCATGCTCCTGATCGGCGCATTCCGGGTTGTCGCGCAGGCGCTGCATCTGCCAGCTGGTCTCGCCCCAGATGGTGCGAAGGGCGGTGCGGCTGGCGCGATACACTTCGCTGCCGGCACGCTGGAACAGAATGAGGTCGTCTTCGCGTACCGTGCCCAGCACATGGGAGCAGGCTGCCAGACCGTGACCGGCCAGCAGGGTCAGCACCGCTTCCTTGTCTTCGCGACGAACCTGGATGACGGCACCCAGCTCCTCGTTGAACAGGGCCGGCAGCAGGTCGCCACCCACGCGATCGAGCTGGATGTCGAGGCCGCAGTGACCGGCAAACGCCATCTCGGTCAGGGTGACGAAGAGGCCGCCGTCGGAGCGGTCGTGGTAGGCAATCAGCTTGCGATCCGCCACCAGCGCCTGGATGGCGTTGAAGAAGCCCTTGAGCTGAACCGGGTTGTCCAGATCCGGGGCGCTTTGCCCAAGCTGGCGGTAAACCTGGGCCAGGGCTGAGGCGCCGAGGCGCTGCTTGCCGTTGCCAAGGTCGATGAGGATAAGGTCGGTCTCACCGAGATCGGTGCGCAGTTGCGGGGTCACGGTATTGCGCACGTCCTCGACCCGGGCAAAGGCGGAGATGAGCAGGGAGAGCGGCGAGGTGACGCTGCGCTCTTCCCCGTCCTGCTGCCAGCGGGTCTTCATGGACATGGAGTCCTTGCCCACCGGGATGGTGATGCCAAGGGCCGGGCAGAGCTCTTCGCCCACCGCTTTCACGGCTTCGTAGAGACCCGCATCTTCCCCCGGGTGGCCGGCTGCGGACATCCAGTTGGCGGAGAGCTTGACCCGCTTGAGGGAGCCGATATTGGCCGGTGCCAGGTTGGTCAGGGCCTCGGCCACCGCCATGCGGGCGGAGGCGGCATGAGAGAGCAGCGCCACCGGGGTGCGCTCGCCCATGGACATGGCTTCACCGTGGTAGCTGTCGTAGGTCGCGGCGGTGACGGCGCAGTCAGCCACCGGGATCTGCCAGGGGCCGACCATCTGGTCGCGGTTGACGAGGCCCGTTACGGTGCGATCGCCGATGGTGATGAGGAAGGACTTCTCCGCCACCGTCGGCAGGCGCAGCACGCGCTCGGCGGCGTCGCTGAGGGTGATGCCGTCCAGTTGCAGCGCCTTGCCCTGAGCGGGCAGGCTCTGCACGTCGCGGTGCATCTTGGGCGCCTTGCCAAGCAGCACGTCCAGCGGCAGATCGATGGGCTGGTTGTCAAAGTGATCATCAGAGAGACTGAGATGCTTCTCTTCGGTGGCGGTGCCGATGACGGCATAGGGGGCGCGTTCGCGCTCGCACAAGGCCTTGAACAGAGGCAGCTTGTCCTGGGCCACGGCCAGCACATAGCGCTCCTGGGATTCGTTGCACCAGACTTCCAGCGGGCTCATGCCCGGCTCGTCGTTCGGAATGGCACGCAGGTCGAAGCGACCACCGCGATCCCCGTCGCTCACCAGCTCCGGCATGGCGTTGGAGAGACCACCGGCGCCCACGTCGTGGATGAAGACGATGGGGTTGTCGTCCCCCAGTTGCCAGCAGCGGTCGATCACTTCCTGGCAGCGACGCTCCATCTCGGGGTTGTCACGCTGCACGGAGGCGAAGTCGAGATCTTCGGCAGACTGACCGGACGCCATGGAGGAGGCTGCGCCGCCACCCAGGCCGATGTTCATGGCCGGACCACCCAGCACGATGAGGGCCGCCCCCACCGGGATCTCCCCTTTCTGGACGTGCTCGCTGCGGATGTTGCCGATGCCACCCGCCAGCATGATGGGCTTGTGGTAGCCGCGCACCTCGACGCCGTTGTGGCTCGGCACCTGCTCTTCGAAGGTACGGAAGTAACCCAGGATGGCAGGGCGACCGAATTCGTTGTTGAAGGCGGCGCCGCCAAGGGGCCCTTCCTGCATGATGTCAAAGGCGCTGACGATGCGGCTCGGCTTGCCGAAGTCCTGCTCCCATGGCTGCTCGAAACCGGGGATGCGCAGGTTGGAGACGGAGAAGCCCACCAGGCCCGCCTTGGGTTTGGCGCCACGGCCTGTCGCACCCTCGTCGCGGATTTCGCCGCCGGAGCCGGTGGCGGCACCCGGGAAGGGAGAGATGGCGGTCGGGTGGTTGTGGGTCTCCACCTTCATCAGGATGTCGACGCGCTCCTGGTGATACTGGTACTCACCGTTGGCGGGGCTCGGGAAGAAGCGGCCACCCTGGCTGCCTTCCATCACCGCGGCGTTGTCTTTGTAGGCAGACAGGACATGATCCGGCGTCTGCTCGAAGGTGTTCTTGATCATCTTGAACAGCGACTTGGGCTGCTGTTCGCCATCGATGGTCCAGTCGGCGTTGAAGATCTTATGACGGCAATGCTCGGAGTTCGCCTGGGCAAACATGTAGAGCTCGATGTCGTTGGGATTGCGACCCAGCCGGGTGAAGTTGGTCACCAGGTAATCTATTTCGTCATCGGCCAGGGCCAGACCCAGGGTCACGTTGGCCTCTGCCAGGGCGGCGCGACCACCACCCAGCACATCTACCTGGGTAAAGGGGCGCGGCTCGTGGTGAGCAAACAGGGCGGCGGCCTCGTTCATCTCGGCAAAAACCACTTCCATCATGCGATCGTGCAGCAGGGCCGCGATCTCGCTACGCTGGGCCACGCTCAGCTCACCCTTGGCCTGCACGTAATAGGCAATGCCGCGCTCCAGCCGCTTGACCTGTTTCAGGCCGCAGTTATGGGCGATGTCGGTTGCTTTGGAAGACCAGGGGGAGATAGTGCCGGGGCGGGGGGTAACGAGGAACAGCTGACCGCTGGGGGTGTGTTCCGGGATGGTCGGGCCGTAGCGCAGAAGCTGGCCCAAGGTCGCTCGCTCGGGGGGCGACAGCGGGCTCGTCAGCTCGGCAAAATGCACGTATTCCGCATAGACGCTTGCTATCTCTACTCCTCTCTGTGCGCAGCTCTGCAGCAGCTTGTGGACACGAAACTCAGACAGTGCTGGGGCACCACGCAAGATTTCCATATACCTTTCTCACCAAGTTTTAGAGTGTGGGGGGATTTGAGACGCGCGTATTATAGGGATCAGGCCCATCCTGAACAAACGTTTTTCTCATCTCGCGCGGTGTGACTCCCTTCATACTCTCTGGTATAAAGGTGCCTCTTTTTTGACAAATGCCGATTTTTTCAACAAGGGTACTCACCTACTTGCGCTGCATTTTTCGACTGTTCATCGGGATGATGTTGACGCTGGCCCTGGCCGGTTGCGACTTCTACCACCCCTCCAGCCAACTGGAGCAAATACGCCAGCGAGGCGAGATCCGGGTTGGCACCCTCTATGGCCCCACTTCCTATTACCAGCGTGACGACACCGCACTGGGGTTCGACTACGAGCTGGCGCAGCTTTACGCCGACTGGCTGGGGGTCAAACTGACCATAGTACCGGCCTACAGCACCGCCGAGCTGGTCGAGCAACTGCAAAAGGGCAAGCTGGATCTCGCCGCCGCCGCCATCGTCGTGACCCCGGAGCGGCGCAAGCTGTTCCGCTTCGGCCCAGGCTTCTACCAGGTCTCCCCCAAGCTGGTCTATCGCAACGGCTCCCCCAGGCCCAAGAACCTCGGTGACATCAAGGGCAGCATAGTGGTGCCGGCGGGCTCCACCGGCGAGGACCTGATGAAGGAGCTGGCCAAGCAGTACCCCAACCTGAAGTGGAGCACCAATCGGGATGCGGACGTGGAAGAGCTGCTCAAGCAGGTGGCCGACGGCAAGGTGGACTACACGGTGGTGCAGGACACCATACTGGCCCGTACCCAGCGCTACTACCCCGAACTCACCGAAGGCTTGACCCTCGCCAGCAAGCAGACCGTGGCCTGGGCCATGACCAAGCTGCCCGACGACAGCCTCTACGCCAGCATCATCGACTTCTTCGGTCAGCGCTTCATGGATGGCGCCATCGCCAAGCTCGACGAGAAGTACTTCGGCCACGTGCAGAACTTCGACTTCGTCGACACCCGTACCTTCCTGCAACGGGCCAAGAGCCTGCTGCCCAAGTACCAGGCGCTGTTCCAGACCCACGCCAAGGATATCGACTGGCGGCTGCTGGCCGCCATCAGCTATCAGGAATCCCACTGGGATCCCCAGGCACGCTCCTACACCGGGGTGCGTGGCATGATGATGCTCACCGGCCCGACCGCCAAGGCGATGGGGGTAAACGATCGCACCCACCCGGAAGAGAGCATCAAGGGGGGCGCCCGCTACCTGCAGGAGATGATGGCGAAGGTGCCCGACTCGGTCCCGGCGGACGAGAAAGTGTGGTTTGCCCTCACCGCCTACAACATCGGCTACGGCCACATGATGGATGCCCGCCGCCTGACCAAGGAGCTGGGCAAGAACCCGGACGCCTGGAGCGATGTGAAAGAAGTGCTGCCCCTGTTGCAGCAGTCACGCTGGCATCGCAAGGTGCGCTATGGCTATGCCCGTGGCGGCGAGGCGCGCAACTATGTCAACAACGTGCGCCAGTACTACCAGAGCCTGCTCTGGCTCGACAACGAACAGCAGAAGGCCCATCGTCGGGAGGAGCTGGACGAGGACGACAGCAGCGAGCCGGACGTGCCGGCACAGCGTCCGGCCATCATCGCCGAAGTGGTCAAACAGATCATCACCCCCTAGCCTCGCCGGGGGGTGTGTTTTCCTGCCCTGTTCTCTGTTACCATCCTTGGGTATACGAGGGGCGCTGGAGCGAACTTATTGCAATGTATTCATTGCGTTGCAGTTCCTGCCAAGGGCCCTTTCGGCCCCACGCAAGACCAGGGAGGAGAACAGGATGCGAGCACGCAGAAGAGCCATGTTGGCCCGAAAAACCAAATGTGCCTGGAGCCCGAGACGCAAGCTCAAGCTGGCCGACATGAAACGCAAGATCTGGCACAGAAACCGCTCCTTCACGCTGCTGATAGCGGAGCACACAGTATAAACCCGGCATCAGCCGGGTTTTTTTATGCCTTGTCAGGCTGCGCTTCAAACAGAACGGTGCGTTTGGAGACCAGGGTGTTGCAGTGGTTGCAAAAATAATCCACCGCGCCGCAAGCCCGAAGTCGCTCCAGCTCCTGCCCGCAGGCAGGACACAGGGCCCGGATGCGATAACGGGCCTGACACTGGCCACACGTCGTCTCGCGGCTGCGGCTGTCCAGTTCGCCCTGACAGGCAGGGCAGGTCAGCGTGTTCATTCTCTTCTCGACTCCTCTTTAGGTCACTGTGCACCGGCATTACCCGCAGCCCCTCCCCCGGTTTGTCTGCCCTGAAGAGGGCCACCAAGAAAAACGGCTGCCGGTAAGGGCAGCCGCAGGGCTTTATTTCTTCGCTTTGGCCTTGAGCAGGCGCTTGCGCTGGCGTTCCTGGCTCAGGGTCAGGGTGTTCTTCTTGCCCTCGAACGGGTTGACCGACTCCTGGAACTCCACCCGGATCGGGGTACCCATGATCTTCAACGACTTGCGGAAGTAGTTGATGAGGTAGCGCTTGTAGGAGTCAGGCAGGTCGTTCAACTGGTTGCCGTGGATCACGATGCGCGGCGGGTTGTAACCACCGGCGTGGGCATACTTCAGCTTGACCCGGCGACCGTTCACCATGGGCGGCTGGTGATCTTCCTGTGCCATCTGCATGATGCGGGTCAGCATGGCGGTGCTGGTGCGGCGAGTCGCGGACTCGTAAGCCTCGTTGATGGATTCGAACAGGTGACCGACGCCACTGCCGTGCAAGGCGGAGATGAAGTGCACCCGGGCGAAGTCGATGAAGCCCAGGCGTCTGTCCAGCTCGTTCTTGACGTCCTCTTTCACCTTCTGATCCAGGCCGTCCCACTTGTTGACCACCAGTACCACGGAGCGGCCGCTGTTGAGCACGAAGCCGAGGATGCTCAAGTCCTGATCCGTGATGGTCTCCCGGGCGTCAATGACCAGCAGGCAGACGTTGGCATCTTCAATCGCCTTGAGCGTCTTGATGACGGAGAACTTCTCCACCGTCTCGTGCACCTTGCCACGGCGACGCACGCCGGCGGTGTCGATGACCACGTATTTCTGATCGTCGCGCTCCATGGGGATGTAGACGGAGTCGCGGGTGGTACCCGGCATGTCGTAGACGATGACCCGATCTTCACCCAGCATGCGGTTGGTCAGGGTGGATTTGCCAACGTTGGGGCGACCGACGATAGCAAATTTGATGGGCAGGTCGGCGAACGGCGTCTCCTTGGTGTCTTCCCGGGTGTCGAGCTCACCAGCGGCCACCATGCGCAGCAGGGCCTCTTCGTCGAACTCCTCCAGCTCCTCTTCCTCTTGTGCCTCGGTGGCAGAGCCGACCAGGGTCTCGAGGTGAGGGGCTAGGGCCAGCTCCAGCAGGCTCAGTACGCCACGGCCGTGGGCGGCCGCCATCTGGTAGACCTCGCCCAGGGCCAGACCGTAGAACTCGGACACCGCGGAGTCACCGTCGATGCCGTCGGTCTTGTTGGCCACCAGAAACACCTTCTTGTGGGTCTTGCGCAGGTGCTCGGCGATGGCCTGATCCGCCGCGGTGAGACCGGCACGGGCATCCACCATGAAGAGCACCACATCGGCCTCTTCGATGGCCAGCAGGGACTGCTCGGCCATCTTCAGCTCGATCCCCTCCTCGGTGCCATCGATACCGCCGGTATCGACCACGATAAATTCCAGCTCGCCCAGCTTCGCCTGGCCATATTTGCGGTCCCGGGTCAGGCCGGGGAAGTCGGCAACCAGGGCATCCCGGGTACGGGTCAGGCGGTTAAACAGGGTGGATTTCCCCACGTTGGGGCGGCCCACCAGGGCAACTACAGGAGTCATAAAAGCCTCATTCTCAAGACGACAAAGGCTCCGGGTCCGAAGACCAGGAGCCGGATATTCACATTATCGGACGATCAAGGACGCTTGAGGGCGTACAACTTGCCGTCACGGCTCTGCACATACAGGGTGTCACCCTCCACCAGCGGAGCGGCATAGAGACCACTGCTGTCGAGCTGCTGCATGGCCTTGATGATCCCGTCGGTACGGTCCAGCCAATACAGGTAACCTTCCACATCTCCGACCACCACATAGTCACCCAGGATGACGGGGGCGGTCACGGTGCGGTTTTCCAGCTGGGTGTTGGACCACAGCTCGAGACCGTTGCGACGATCGACCGCAAACAGATGGCTGCGGCTGTCGGTCAGCACGATGGCATTGCCGGTCACCGCCATGTCGCGATAACCGGAATACTTGCGTTTCCACACTTCGTCGCCGCTCATCAGCTTGCGCGCCATCAACTGGCCGTTGTAGGCGATGGCGTAGAGCTCATCACCGGCAATCAGCGGGCTGGCATCGACGTCCACCATCCGATCCAGTTCGGTGGCGCCGCGCGGGTCAGCCACCTTGGATTGACGCACCGGCTGGCCGTTGCTCAGCAGGGCGATGCCCACCTTGCCATCGGCGCGGCCATAGATGACGGCACCGTTGGTGATGATGGGGGCACCGGCACTGCGCAGGGTCAGGGGCGGCTGCTCTTCGGACAGGGTCCACTGCAGCTTGCCTTCGTCGGTATCGAGCGCCACCAGGCGACCGGAGGTGGTCAGCACCACCACGCGGCCATCCTCGACGGCGGGGCTCGCCACCACTTCCCCAGGCACCGTGGTCTGCCACAGCACTTCGCCGTTGGCCTCGTTCAGGGCGTAGATCACCCCGTTTTCGGACCCGAGGAACAGCTTGCCGTAGCGGGAGACCAGACCACCGGAGAGACGGGCGCTGCGCTTGTCGGCGTTGATGGGCAGATCTGCCAGATCCACGCTCCACAGCTCCTTGCCGCTCTCGCGCTCGAAGGCGGTCACATCGCCATCGCGGGCCGCTGCATAGATGCGGTCCTCTTCCACCACCGGCTTGAGCTGGGAGTAGAAGTCGCCGATGCCATCCCCGACCGAGGAGGACCAGGCGGTATCGGCAGTGAACGCGGACTCGACCTTGGGCAGGGGCGCCATGGGGTTGAGATCCTCTTCCGAACTGAACAGGGAGCAGCCCTGCAAGGCGAAGGAGACAGCCACCCCCAGCGCCATTCGCTTGTACAGATTACGCATCCGGTGCCTCGCCCGCAGTGACGGCTGGCAGCGCCAGATCATCCATCTTCAGCTTGAGTTCGGCGCTGCTCTGCAGGCCGCCAGCATCCGCCGCCGCCTGATAGGCATCGCGCGCTTCTTCGGCCTTGCCCTGCTTTTGCAGGATATCGCCGCGCACTTCCGCCACCTGGGCCTTGAAGGCGTCGTTGTTGATCTTGCCAAGCTGGGCCAGGGCCTCGTCAGCCTTGCCCTGATCGCTCAGGACCCGTGCCAGACGCAGGGCGGCGATGGGCTTGATGCTGTCGTCGCCACTGGCGGCCACCTGGGTCAGCTGCTCGGCAGCCAGATCCAGCTTGCCCGCCTTGACGGCGGCCGCGGCCAGTTGCAGGGCGGCCAGCTCGGCATAGGCGTCACCCTTGTGAGCGGTAATGAAGCTCTTTGCCTGCTCCAGGGCGGCGTCGTCCCCCTTGGCGAGCTGGGCGGTCATCTCGTTGTAAGCCTGGGAGGCGGCTTCCTGGTTGTTCTGCTGCATCTCGTTGTAGTAGCGCCAGCCAAAGAGGCCGACCAGACCGATCACGGTCCCGGCGATCACCGAGGTACCGTTCTCTTTCCACCAGCTCTTGATGACCTCAACCTGTTGTTCTTCAGTGGTATACACTTCCACAGCTTACTCTCCTTTCGCTGCCAGCAGGGCGATGGCGGCATCGACCGAGACGGTCTGTTGCTCGGCCTGGCCACGCAGATATTTGATGGTGATCTCCCCGCTTTGCACCTCGGTCTCCCCAAGGATCAGGGCAATGGCCGCGCCGCTCTTGTCGGCACGCTTGAGTTGTTTCTTGAAATTGCCGCCGCCGCAGTGGCTCATGAGGCGCAAGTCCGGCAGGGCATCGCGCAGGCGCTCTGCCAGGGCAAAGCCAGCCTGTTCGGTCCCCTCACCCACCATGCAGAGATAGACATCCACCGCCGGGCGGATGTCAGCATTGAGCTCGAGGGTTTCAAGCATCAGCACCAGACGCTCCATGCCCATGGCAAAGCCCACCGCCGGGGTCGGCTGGCCACCGAGCTGCTCCACCAGGCCGTCGTAGCGACCACCGGCACAGACGGTGCCCTGGGCACCCAGGCTGTTGGTCACCCACTCGAACACGGTCAGGTTGTAGTAGTCGAGGCCGCGCACCAGACGCTCGTTCACCTCGAACTGGATGCCGGCCGCCGTGAGCAGGCGCTTGAGCCCTTCGAAGTGAGCCAGGCTCTCTTCGCCAAGGTGATCGAACAGACGGGGGGCACCCGCCAGGATGGCCTGCACTTTCTCGTCCTTGGAGTCGAGCACCCGCAAAGGGTTGCTGTACATGCGGCGCTGGCTCTCTTCGTCCAGCTCGCTCTTGTACTGTTCCAGATAGGCGACCAGGGCATCGCGATAGGCGGCACGTTCGTTGCTCTGGCCGAGGGTGTTGAGCTGCAGGGTCACGTGATCGCTGATGCCGAACAGGCGCCACAGGCGGTGGGTCAGCATGATGAGCTCGGCATCGATGTCCGGCCCGTTGATGCCGAACAGCTCGACCCCGAACTGATGGAACTGGCGATAGCGACCTTTCTGGGGACGCTCGTGGCGGAACATGGGGCCCATGTACCACATCCGGCGTTCCTGGTTGTAAAGCAGACCGTGCTCGATGCCGGCACGGACGCAACTGGCGGTCCCTTCCGGACGCAGGCTCAGGCTGTCGCCGTTGCGGTCTTCAAAGGTGTACATCTCTTTTTCGACCACGTCGGTCACTTCACCGATGGCACGCTTGAACAGATGGGTCTGCTCGACGATGGGCATGCGCACTTCGCTGTAGCCATAGCTGGCCACGACCTGGCGCAGGATCTGTTCTACTTTCTGCCATACCGGGCTCTGCTCCGGCAGGCAATCATTCATACCGCGAATAGCTTGGATCTGTTTTGCCACGTTGATACTCGAGAAAAAGAGGTAAAATTTGGCCGCATTATAGGGATTTTCGACCCCGAGGTAAAATCGGGTGCCCGGATGCGGGATGTAAAATCAACAACCTAAAGCCGGGGCCACCCCAGGTGGCCCCGTCATGGTTCAACCTTTGTCCACCTGGATCTGGTTGGCCGGATCCAGCATGGCGGCCCTGGCACGGATGCGACGCTCCAGAGTCGGGATCAAATCCTTGTTGTCGAGTCGGTCGACCCGCTGGCCCCCCTCGTAGAAGGCACTCTTGTTGGCGGCGCCCGCAAGGCCGAGATCGGAGACCAGCGCCTCCCCCGGACCGTTCACCACACAGCCGATGATGGAGACATCCATCGGGGTGATGATGTCTTCGAGCCGCTCTTCCAGGGCGTTGACCGTGCCGATGACGTCGAACTCCTGACGGGAGCAGGAGGGACAGGCGATGAAGTTGATGCCGCGGGAGCGGATGCGCAGGGACTTGAGGATGTCGAAGCCCACCTTCACCTCTTCCACCGGATCGGCGGCCAGGGAGATGCGCAGGGTGTCGCCAATCCCTTCGCTCAGCAACATGCCAAGGCCAATGGCGGACTTGACCGCGCCGGCGCGAAAACCGCCCGCTTCCGTGATGCCCAGATGCAGGGGTTGATCGATCTGCTTGGCCAGCAGGCGATAGGCACCGACCGCCAGGAAGACATCGGACGCCTTGACGCTCACCTTGAAGTTCTGGAAGTCGAGGCGATCCAGATAATCCACGTGGCGCATGGCGGACTCCAGCAGCGCCTCCGGGGTCGGCTCGCCGTATTTCTCCTGGAGATCACGCTCAAGGGAACCGCCGTTGACGCCGATGCGGATGGGGATGTTGTAGTGACGGGCGCAATCCACCACCGCACGCACCCGCTCTTCGTTGCCGATGTTGCCCGGGTTGATGCGCAGGCAGTCGGCCCCGTACTCGGCCACTTTGAGGGCGATGCGGTAGTCGAAGTGGATGTCGGCCACAATGGGGATGCGGGTCTGCTGTTTGATGAGCTTGAACGCTTCCGCCGCCTCCATGGTGGGGACGGAGACCCGGACGATGTCGGCGCCGACCCGCTCGATCCGCTGGATCTGCTCGACGGTAGCGGCCACGTCCGTGGTCTTGGTGTTGGTCATGGTCTGTACCGTGATGGGGGCATCGCCCCCAACCGGCACGTTGCCGACCATGATCTGTCTGGATTTGCGACGAACGATGGGTGATTCGTGTGCGGGCTTTTCGTGAACAGACATGGCGGACTGATTACTCCTGCGGCAGTGAGAAGCGGGCAGTCCGGCCGTTGTTGTAACGGCTCATGTCGAAGGACTTGCCCTGATATTCGAGATTGACCGCCATGGGCGCGCCAATGATGAATCTGAGTGGCTCGGGTCCTTCCAGTACCAGTTCGTCGTTCGCCTTCTTCAGACCGCTGAACAGGGTCTTGCCGTTGGCATCCTTGACATCCAGCCAGCAATCGGCGGTGAAGCTCATCTTGAGCTGGGGCGCCTTGGCGGGCTCGGTGGTCGTGCTCTCGGCAGTCGAGACCGCACCGGAAACGTCCGTCGGGACGGCTGCGCTGGCATCCGTAGCGACCACAGGCAGGGTCGCGGTGGCACCGCTCACCACAACCTGGGTGGACACGGCATCGGACGCTACGGGCAGCACGGGCTCGGCGACCTCCACGGCGGGGGCAACATTCGCTTCCGGCGTATTGACGGTCGCGCTCATCTCGGTCGCCGCCAGGGCGTCGTCACCGGCAGAGCGGCGCGCCGTGCTCTGCCACCACCAGGCGACGGAGAGCCCGATCAGCACCAGGATCACCAGCCAGGTCACCACCTTGAGCCGGCTGTCATTGGCCTGCTGGCGGGAGCGACGGGAGAAGCTCTGCATGTCGATGTTGTCGGGGGGAGTCAGCCCCAGCTTTTCGTAGGCGGCGAGGATGGTCTCCTCGGGGATGCCCACGAGCTTGGCATAGGCCCGCAGATAGCCACGAATGAAGGTATGGGACGTGTGCTTGTCATAGGTATCCGCTTCGATGGCGGCGATCAGGGTCAGACGAAGGTGAATGCGGGACGCAACCTGTTCCCGGGTCCAGCCGAGCTGTTCACGGGCGTTGCGCAGCAGCTGGCCTGGGCCCGCTGCCTGGGAGTCGTCTTGGAAATCGTGTGGCTGTTCAGTAGTCATTGGCTAAGTAACGCTTGGCTTGTTGCGAAGTGGGATATTGCCTTACCAGCTCAGTCCCGAATTGGTGAAGTAATGCCGGTTTGTCCATGGCCTGGGCCAGCCGCAGCCGGAGCCAGAGGCTCTCCTCGTTCTCCTCTGCCACATCGGCAAAGCGCGCGAGGTAAGACTGGACATCAGGAAGCTTGCCATCTTTCATGGAAAGCTCGGCCATGTCCAGCAATAACCTAGGATTGCGGGAATTATACCCCAAGGCCAGACGATAATACTCGCTGGCCTTGTCATTTCTGTGATTTTGCATCGAGCAGAGCGCCGCATTCTCGTAGGTATCGGCGATCTTCACGTAATCGGGCTGGCTGACGGCCTGCAAGAACGCCTTTTCCGCTTCGTCGAAGCGGCCACGGTTGCAGAGGAAGGCGCCATAGTTGTTCATCGCGTCAGCATTGGACGGATCCATGGCCAGCGCTTTCTTGTAGCTCGCCTCGGCGGCCTTGAAATCCGACACCTGCTGGTAGAAATAGGCAAAACCGATGTAGACCTGAGGATTGTTGGGATCGTACTGAAGGGCGCGGTCGAGATTGAATTTGGCCTGCTCGGCATTGCCCTGGCGCAGATACTGGATACCCAGATCGAGACGAGTCTGGGCGGCGGCCTTGAGGTCGGGACCCACTTCACGCTGGGTCGAATTCTGGCCAGCGTAAGTGGTCTCTGTGACACAGCCTGGCAGCGCACAGAGCGCTGCCACTACGATCAATGTACGGATATCCATTTCCTGTCTATACAATGGCTTAGGAGTTAAACCATTTTGACGGAAATCCCATCCTGTTGCATCCGATTTTTCATGGTGCGCTTGGTGCGGTCGATCACCTCCCCCACCAGCTGCCCACAGGCGGCGTCGATGTCGTCACCACGGGTCTTGCGCACGATGACGGTCAGGCCGTATTCCATCAACACCTTGGAGAAACGGTCGATACGGCTGTTGCTCGGCTTGCCAAACGGGTTGCCCGGGAAGGGGTTGAACGGGATCAGGTTGATCTTGCAAGGAGTTTCCTTGAGAACCTTGGCCAGCTCATGGGCATGCTGCATGTCGTCGTTGATGTGATCGAGCAGCACATACTCCACGGTCACCCGGCCGCCGTTGGCGTTGGACTTGGCCAGATAGCGGCGTACCCCGGCAAGGAAGGACTCGATGTTGTACTTGTCGTTGATCGGCATGATCTCGGAACGCAACTGGTCGTTCGGCGCATGCAGAGAGATGGCCAGGGCAACGTCGATCTGGTCCCCCAGCATGTCCAGCGCCGGCACCACACCGGAGGTGGAGAGAGTGACGCGGCGCTTGGAGATGCTGAAGCCGAAGTCATCCATCATCAGCTTCATGGCCGGTACCACGTTGGCGAGGTTGAGCAGCGGCTCACCCATGCCCATCATCACCACGTTGGTGATGGGGCGCTTGCCGCCCACCACTTTGGCGGCACGCCACACCTGGCCGATGATCTCGGAGACTTTCAGGTTGCGGTTGAACCCTTGCTGGGCGGTGGAGCAGAAGGTGCAGGCCAGGGCGCAGCCCACCTGGGAGGAGACGCACAGGGTAGCGCGGTCCGCTTCCGGAATGTAGACAGTCTCCACCTCCTGATCGCCCACCTGCAGCGCCCATTTGATGGTGCCATCGGCGGAGCGCTGTTCACGGCTGATCTCGGGGGCTCGGATCTCGGCAATGGCCTTGAGCCGCTCGCGCAGCGCCTTGTTGACGTTGCTCATCTGATCGAAATCATCACAACCGAAGTGATAGATCCACTTCATTATCTGGTCTGCCCGGAACGGCTTCTCGCCCAACTCGACGAAGAAGGCACGCATGGCATCCCGGTCGAGATCCAGCAGGTTGGTTTTTGTTTCGCTCATCAGGGGCCTCAGCTCACACACTTCATAAATTATCGGCTGACCTACGTCAGGGGGCGGCATTGTACAAATAATGGGTCTGGCTTTCCACCTGGAGAATAAGTGGATATTGGCAGGATGACCAAAAAACAAAAGGGAGCCGAAGCTCCCTTGGTCACCAGCAGACAACATCAGCCGCGCGGGCAGATCTCGTCGTCGGAGAAGAAGTAGGCGATTTCACGGGCGGCAGAGGCCGGGGCATCGGAGCCGTGGACGGCGTTGCGATCGATGCTCTCGGCGTAGCAGGCGCGCAGGGTGCCGGCCAGCGCCTCTTTCGGGTTGGTGGCGCCCATGATTTCACGGTGACGGCGGATGGCGTCTTCACCTTCCAGCACCTGTACCATGACGGGGCCAGAGGTCATGAAGCCGACCAGACCATCATAAAACGGCTTGCCCTGGTGCTCGGCGTAGAAACCGGCGGCCTGTTCGCTGGTCAGGTGCAGCATCTTGGCGGCGATGACTTTCAGGCCGGCGCTTTCGAAGCGGCTGTAAATGGCACCAATCAGGTTTTTGCTGACCGCATCCGGCTTGACGATGGAGAAGGTACGTTCGATAGCCATTGAGTTCTTTCCTTAACTACAGAGTTTTATTGTAGGAATCCATGTTCGGCGGCGATTATACGTAAACAAAAAACGAAATAACACACAAAAAATCAACTTTTTGTTAAACAAAAGAATCCTTGAAACAACATGGTGACTCATCTTGTGCCAGGACAGAGAGAAAAAATGTGCGCTTGCGCACGATCGGCATGCTAATGCCTCAAAACCGTATTAATTGCTCAGCAAAGCAGCACTGGAAAGGGCACCCTGAGGTGCCCTTGTGATGCCGTTCACTGACTCAGCGCGTCTCCGCCATCAGGGTATGGGCGATGGTGCGCATCCCCAGGGTATTGGCCCCGGGCGCCCACAGACTGTCGCCGTTTTCGCTGAAGCAGGCGGCGAGATCGACATGCAGCCAACCTCTTCCCTCATCAGGGACAAAGCGGGAGAGGAAACCTGCCGCATTGGAGGCCCCCCCCGGTCCGCCGCCCGGCACGGGGCGGCTATTGGCGGTGTCGGCATAGTGGGACGGGCACTGCTGGCGATGCCAGGGCTCCAGCGGCAGCGGCCATGCTGGCTCCTGCTCCGCATCCGAATAGGCCATGGCGCGGCTCACCAGCCCCTTGTCCAGTCCAAACAGGGCGTTGTAACGCCCCCCCAGCGCCATCACGGCCGCCCCGGTGAGGGTGGCGGCGTCGATGATGAGCGGCGCACCAGACTCGCCGGCCAGTTGCAAGCCGTCGGCCAGGATCAGACGCCCTTCGGCGTCGGTGTTGACCACCTCCACCGTGGTGCCGTTCTTGTAGGTGAGGATGTCACCCAGCTTGTAGGCATGGCCGGATACCAGGTTCTCGGCGCAGCAGAGGATGAGCTTCACCCGCTTGTCGAGGCCACGCAGAATGGCCAGCGCCAGCGCGCCGGTGACGATGGCGGCACCGCCCATGTCGTGTTTCATGGTCAGCATGCCCTGGGAGGTTTTCATGGAGTAGCCGCCGGAATCGAAGGTGATCCCCTTGCCCACCAGGGCGGCCGCTACCGGCGCCTTGGGATCCTTGCCCGGATTGAAATCCAGCTCCAGCATCACGGGCTCGCGGTCACTGCCACGACCCACTTGATAGAGACCGACCCAGCCCGCCTGTTGCAGCGCCTCTCCCTTGAGGATGCGATGGCTGATCCGGTCCGGTGCCAGCTCGGTGAGGAAGGCGGCGGCTTCGACCGCCAGCTCCAGCGGCCCCAGCTGCTCCGGGGTGGCGTTGGTCATCTCCCGCACCCAGCGCCCGCACAGCCAGCGCGCCTCCAGCTCCTCCCTGTCCTCCTCGGACGAAGTGGCCCACTGCAACCCCACTTCCGCCTTGGGCGTCTGCAGCCCCTGGGCAAAGGCCCACTGCTGCTCCCGCTCCCAGTGGCCAGCCAGGACCACCTGCTGGATCCCCTGGCTGCACAGGCGCCGCGCCGCCTGCTGGATATCCAGCAAGGGAGTGGCGCTCACCAGATGGATCACCATGCCGTCGGCACGGTGGGAGAGCAGTGCCCCCTCCCCCCACTCGGCCGGTGCAAACTCTCGGCTCAACCAGACGTTCATGCGCACACCTCCTGCAGCCAGCGGGCAATCGTGCGAAGACCATGGCCCTTGGCCCCGGTCGCCCAGAGATCATTGCCCGACTTCTGATAGGAAGCGGCCAGGTCCAGGTGCACCCAGCCCTTGCCTTCGTCACGGACGAAGCGCGACAGGAACGCCGCTGCCGTGGTGGCGCCGGCAGTACCTTCTGCGGACGCCACATTGCCCAGCTCGGCAAAGGCCGAGGTGAGCTGGCCTGCGTGCCAGGGTTCGAGCGGCAGCGGCCAGGCCTTCTCGTTTTCGGCGTTGGCGGCAGCCAGCGCGCGCACCTGCTCCGCCTCATCGATGGCAAACACGGCATTGTAGTCGCGGCCCAGCGCTGTCTTGGCGGCGCCGGTCAGGGTGGCAGCGTCGAGGATGTAGGCAGCCCCGCTTTCGCTGGCGGCCAGCAGGCCGTCTGCCAGCACCAGGCGACCTTCCGCGTCGGTATTCTGGATCTCGACCGAGATGCCGTTGCGATAGGTGAGGATGTCGCCGAGCTTGAAGGCGTGGCCGGAGACCAGGTTCTCGGCGCAGCAGAGGATGAGCTTGACCCGCTTGTTCAGGCCACGGCTGATGGCCAGCGCCAGGGCGCCGGTCACCATGGCGGCGCCGCCCATGTCGGACTTCATCGGCAGCATGTTGTCGGAGGACTTCATGGAGTAGCCGCCGGAATCGAAGGTGATCCCCTTGCCCACCAGCGCCGCGACCACAGGGGCGTTGGCATCCCCGGTCGGGTTGTAGTCGAGCTCCAGCAGCACCGGCTCGCGCTCGCTGCCACGGCCCACCGACCAGACCCCGATATGACCCGATTCACGCAAGGCTTCGCCAGCGGTGATGCGGGCGGTCACCTTGTCACCGCCGAGGCTGCGAATGAGCAGCAGAGCGGACTCCGCCAAGCTCATGGGGTAGATGGCTTCCGGGCAGCCGTTGGTCACCTCGCGCACCCAGCGGGTCGCTTTGAGCAAAGCCGCCAGCTCGGCAGCCTCCTGATCGCTCTGCTCGCCGAAATCGAGCTCGCGATCCCCCTTGGCGGCATAGAAGCCCTGGGCAAAGGCGTAGCGACGCTCCCCATTCCAGCCCTCACCCACCAGTTTGACGCGCTTGATGCCGCTCGACTCGAGGCGTCTGGCCCCCCGCTGGATCGCGCGCAGCGCCTCCTTCTCCTGGCCAGCGGCCAGATGGAGATGGGCCTCGTCGCCGTTGAAACTGAGCAGGGCACCCTCGCCCCAGTGGGCGGCGGCAGCCTGGGACGACAACCTTACGTTCATCATGTCAGCCATGTTCTCTTGCTTCCTTTTTATTGGCACTTTCATCAACGAATAGGGAAATCACGGGCACAAAAAAGGCCGCTCCCTCAAGGGTCACGGCCTTCACCATATCATTACTGCACCATGAGATGCTGCACGCGCAATTCACTCATGTGTAATTAAGGGGTCATCAGTGGCGCTCGGACGCCAGATTCAGGGTGTACTTGGGCAGTTCCACCACCAGATCCTCGTCCGCCAGTCTGGCCTGGCAGCTGAGACGGGATTCCGGCTCCAGCCCCCACGCCTTGTCCAGCATGTCGTCTTCCAGCTCGTCGCTCGGCTCGAGGGAGTCGAACCCTTCCCGCACCACGCAGTGGCAGGTAGTACACGCACAGGACTTCTCGCAGGCGTGCTCGATCTCGATGCCATTGCGCAGCGCGATATCCAGAATGGTTTCACCGGTCGCACCTTCGAGGGCCGCGCCGTCCGGACAGAGCTCAGGATGGGGCAGAATAATCAGTTTTGGCATATCACACCTTGTTGACGTTTTGTCCGGTCAGCACCTTGCGGATGGAGGCATCCATCCGGCGGGCTGCAAATTCGCCACTGGCAGCGTCCGCCGCCTCGATGGCCTCTTTGATCTGGTTGGTGGTGCCCGTGCTGCGCATGGTCAGCAGATGGGCGATGGCGGCATCCAGCTCGGCCCGTTCGGCGGGGCTCAATAAAGCCTCGCCATCGGCTGCCAGGGCGGCGTTGAGACTCTCGACCACCCGGTCGGCCTCGACCTGCTGCTCCGCCAGCATGCGGGCGTCCATGTCCTGCTGGGCATTGGCGATGGAAGCGCTCAGCATGTTGAGGATGTCATCTTCCCCCAGCCCGTAGGAGGGCTTGACCTGGATCTCGGCCTGCACGCCGGAGGATTTTTCCATGGCGCTGACCGACAGCAGACCGTCCGCATCCACCTGGAAGGTGACGCGAATGTGGGCGGCGCCGGCCGCCATGGGCGGAATGCCGGTCAGGGTGAAGCGGGCCAGGGAGCGGCAATCCGCCACCAGCTCGCGCTCCCCCTGCACCACGTGGATGGCCATCGCGGTCTGGCCATCCTTGAAGGTAGTGAACTCCTGGGCGCGGGCCACCGGAATGGTGGTATTGCGCGGGATCACCTTCTCGGCGAGGCCGCCCATGGTCTCCAGACCCAGCGACAAGGGGATAACGTCCAGCAGCAGCATCTCGGCATCGGGCTTGTTGCCCACCAGGATGTCGGCCTGGATGGCGGCACCGATGGCCACCACCTTGTCAGGGTCGATGCTGGTCAAGGGGGTGCGGCCGAAGAACTCGCCCACCCGCTCGCGCACCAGCGGCACCCGGGTCGAGCCACCGACCATCACCACTTCCAGCACCTCTTCCTGCTCAAGACCCGCATCGCGCAGGGCGCGCCGACAGGCCTGCAGGGTGCGCTTGACCAGGGGCTGGATCAGCTCGTCAAACTGGCTGCGGGTGACGGTACCCTGCCAGCCGGCAAAGGTGCAGGCAACGGCATCGGCATCGGTGAGGCCGTGCTTGATGCTGGCCGCCGCATCCAGCAACTCGCGCTGGGTACGGGCATCGAGCTGACCGGACAACCCGGCTTGCTCTTTGAGCCAGTCCGCCAGCAGATGGTCAAAATCGTCACCACCGAGTGCCGAGTCGCCGCCGGTGGCCATCACCTCAAACACCCCGCGATGCAGACGCAGGATGGAGATATCGAAGGTTCCGCCACCCAGGTCATAGACGGCGATCACCCCTTCCTGACCGGAGTCGAGGCCATAGGCGATGGCGGCCGCCGTGGGTTCGTTGAGCAACCGCAGCACGTGCAGGCCGGCCAGTCTTGCCGCGTCCTTGGTGCCCTGACGCTGGGCATCGTCAAAATAGGCGGGCACCGTGATGACCACGCCGTCGAGGTCTCCCCCGAGGGACGCGGCACCGCGCTCGGCCAGTTTTTTCAGGATCTCGGCCGAGACCTGCACCGGATTGACCAGCCCCTGGCGGGTCCGCAACTGGGGCATGCCCGTCTCGGTAGCCACGAACTCGTAAGGCTGCTGGCGGGTATCGATGTCGGCCAGCCCCTTGCCCATCATCCGCTTGACCGAGACGATGGTGTTGTGGGGATCGAGGGCCGCCTCACGCTTGGCATCGAAGCCAACCCGGATGGTATCGGCCTGGTAATGGACCACGGAAGGCAGCAGATCACGCCCCTGCTCGTCACAGAGGGTGTCGGCCTGGCCGCTGCGCACGGCGGCGACCAGGGAGTTGGTGGTGCCAAGATCGATGCCGACGGCACGTTTATGCTGGTGAGGCGCGGCGCTCTGGCCTGGCTCGGCAATTTGCAGTAATGCCATGGGTAATCACAATTCCTGCGTTAGAGGGTCAAGACTCGAACAGCGAGTCTTCGAATCGTTCCAGCTCCTCGAGGAGCTTGTCGACAAATTTGAGCTTGCGAACGCAATCCGCCGCCTGCAGATCCTCACCCCTGGTGAGAGAGTCGGTCAGCCGTTGCATCAACGCCTGGTGATCATGCCTGATCTCCTGGCGAAAATCCTTGATGGCCCCCTCAGGGTCGGCGTCGCCCTTGAGATCAGCCAGCCGCTCTCGCCACTCCAGCTGTTGCATCAGAAAGGCGGGATCTTGCAGTGTCTGCTGCTCGCCGCGAATATCGGTGCCCCGCAAGGAGAGCAGGTACTCGGCTCGGCGCAAGGGGGCCTTGAGGGTGGTAAAGGCATCGTTGATCTGGGCAGCACGCTGCACGGCAGCCAGTTGCTCCCGCTCGGGGGCAGTCGCAAAACGATCGGGATGGAACTGGGTCTGCAGCTGACGATAGGTGTCAGCCAGTTGGCGAGTATCGAGCTCGAAGCCCTCAGCCAGCCCGAACAGCTCGAAATGATTCATCCTTCGTCCTCAGACAATAACGCTGGGAGTGCAACCACACTCGTCTTGAACTTGAAAGCAGTGGCATGGACTGGCGTCCACACCACTGTGTTGATGAGCAAGGTGTTGATCACAAGAGACTCGCCGCAACAGGGCTCACCCTTGGGGCTGCGAGGCGTTGCAAACATGGGCGATCGGTCAATCGAACCACTTACACGCTGAAGCTTTCGCCACAACCACATTCGCCCTTGGCATTCGGGTTGTTGAACTGGAAGCCCTCGTTGAGGCCTTCCTTCACGAAGTCCAGCTCGGTGCCATCCAGGTGGATCAGGCTCTTGGCATCCACGATGATCTTGACGCCTTTCTGCTCGAACACCTGATCCTCGGCAGCCAGCTCATCCACGAACTCGAGCACATAGGCAAGGCCAGAACAGCCGGTCGTCTTGACGCCGAGGCGCAGGCCGATGCCCTTGCCCCGGTTGATCATGAAGGAGGAAACCCGCGCCGCTGCGGCATCTGTCATGGTTATGGCCATACTGCTCTCCGGACCTTAAAGACCTTTCTTCTGCTTGTAATCGGCGATGGCGGCCTTGATGGCATCCTCCGCCAGAATGGAGCAGTGGATCTTCACCGGCGGCAGCGCCAGCTCTTCGGCGATGTCGGTGTTCTTGATACCGGCCGCTTCGTCCAGGGTCTTGCCCTTGACCCACTCGGTCACCAGGGAGCTGGAGGCGATGGCGGAACCACAGCCGTAGGTCTTGAACTTGGCATCTTCGATGATGCCATCGTCGCTGATCTTCAGTTGCAGCTTCATGACGTCACCACAGGCCGGTGCACCGACCATGCCGGTGGCGACGCTGGGATCGTTCTTGTCAAAACCACCGACGTTGCGGGGATTCTCGTAGTGGTCGATTACTTTTTCACTGTAAGCCATATCTAACTCCTGCTAATTCCGTTGTTCACCAGACCCTTGCCATGCTGGCAAGGATCAGTGATGTGCCCATTCGACCGTGTTCAGATCGACGCCATCCTTGAACATCTCCCACAGGGGGGACATCTCACGCAGACGACCGATGGAGTCGCAGATGAGCTTGATTGCGTAGTCGATCTCTTCTTCGGTGGTGAAGCGACCGATGCTGAAACGGATGGAGCTGTGTGCCAGCTCGTCGTTCAGACCCAGGGCGCGCAGCACGTAGGAAGGTTCCAGGCTGGCCGAGGTACAGGCAGAACCGGAAGAGACCGCCAGATCCTTCAGTGCCATGATGAGGGATTCCCCTTCCACATAGGCGAAGCTGACGTTCAGGTTACCCGGTACACGCTGATCCAGATCCCCGTTGATATAGACTTCTTCGATGTTCTTGATGCCATCCCACAGACGCTGGCGCAGGGCCATGATGTGCTGGCTCTCGCTCGCCATCTCTTCCTTGGCGATGCGGAAGGCTTCCCCCATGCCGACGATCTGGTGGGTTGCCAGGGTACCGGAGCGCATGCCGCGCTCGTGACCACCGCCGTGCATCTGGGCTTCCAGACGAACACGGGGCTTACGGCGCACATACAGGGCGCCAATGCCTTTCGGGCCGTATACCTTGTGGGCGGACATGGAGAGCAGATCAACCTTGAGCGCTTCCACGTCGACCGGGATCTTGCCCACGCTCTGGACGGCGTCCACGTGCAGCAGGATCTTGCGGGAACGGCACAGCTCGCCGATGGCAGCGATGTCTTGCACCACCCCGATCTCGTTGTTGGCGTGCATGATGCTGACCAGGATGGTGTCATCACGCAGGGCGCCTTCGATCTGCTCAAGGGTGAACAGGCCGTTGGGCATGGGCTCAAGGTAGGTCACCTCATAGCCTTCACGCTCCAGTTGGCGGCAGGTATCCAGCACAGCTTTGTGCTCAGTCTTGGAGGTGACGATGTGCTTGCCCTTGCCGGCGTAGAAATGGGCGATGCCCTTGATGGCCAGGTTGTTGGACTCGGTCGCACCGGAGGTAAAGACGATCTCGCGCGGGTCCGCGCCGATCAGCTCTGCCACTTGATTACGGGCCAGATCCACCGCCTCTTCGGCCTGCCAGCCGAAACGGTGGGAACGGGAGGCTGGGTTGCCGAACAGGCCGTCCATGGTGAGGCACTGCATCATTTTTTCTGCGACACGCGGGTCCACCGGACAGGTTGCCGAATAATCAAGGTAAATAGGCAGTTTCATCTTTTTCTCCGTTACGACGGGGTCACACAGCGACTCGTCGTGGAAAGCACGTTTATAGTTGGACTTTCAAGCTCACATCACCGCGTTCGGCCCGATCAACCAGGGACAACACGGTCTTCATTTGTTCATCTTGCTTACCGGCGATACGGCGCACATCGGCCTGACCAACCAGCTCGGCCAGGGTGATATCCCCCAGGAAACTGGAGATGCGTTCGCTCAGATCCCGCCACAAGGAGTGGGTCAGGCACTGGGTACCACCGTGGCAGCCCCCTTTGCCGAGGCACTTGGTCGCATCGACCGATTCATCGACCGCGGTGATCACCTGACCGACCGAAATCTCGCCAGGGGCCAGACCGAGGCGATAGCCGCCACCGGGGCCACGTACGCTGCTCACCAGACCATGTTTGCGCAGACGAGCAAACAGTTGTTCCAGATAGGACAAGGAGATGCCCTGGCGCTCTGAAATATCAGCCAGGGGCACAGGCCCCTGCTCTGCATGCAACGCCACGTCGAGCATGGCTGTCACCGCGTAACGTCCTTTTGAGGTCAGTCTCATATGCCTTACCGTCTTGCGAACCAATCAATATGTGGCATATGGTCACATACCCGACTAAATCAGTCAAGTATATGCTTGAGTAAATCAGTCGGGATTAATCCTGTGCCCTGGACTTCTGGACAGAGGTGAGAATGCCCCGCAGGATGTTCAACTCCACCGCTTCGGGTCTGGCCCGATTGAACAGACGACGCAGTTTGCTCATCACATGGCCTGGGTGGTCATCGGCAATGAATCCCGTCTTTTGCAACGTCTGCTCCAGATGCTGATAAAACCCTTCCAGTTGCTGGGCGCTGGGGTACTCGACCCGCTCATCCTCCGGCTCCTGGTTCTGTACTTCCAGCCAGCGCATCCGCACCTCGTAACAAAGGGTCTGCACTGCCATGGCCAGATTGAGGGAGCTGTATTCTGGATTGGCGGGAATGGCCACATGGAAGTGGCATTTTTGCAGTTCGTCATTGGTGAGGCCGGTGCGTTCACGGCCAAACACCAGCGCGACCGGGTGCTCCATGCCCTCGGCAACCAGCTTCTCGCCCGCTTCACGGGGATCCAGCATGGGCCAGCTCAGGGTGCGGGAGCGGGCACTGGTGCCGATGACCAGACCACAGTCGGCAATGGCCTCGTCCAGGGTCGGCACGATTCGGGCGCGAGCCAGGATATCGCTGGCCCCCGCCGCCAGGGCGACGGCCTCCTCATCCGGCTGGGCCTGGGGATCGACCAGCACCAGTTGAGTCAGTCCCATGGTCTTCATGGCCCGCGCCGCGGATCCCATGTTGCCGGTGTGAGAGGTGTTTACCAACACGATACGAATCTGATCCAACATGCCCAGTCAATCTTAAGTCAAAAATGGCGCGCAATTGTAACATAACCAATCGCTATTTTGGCACCGCTTCCGACCAGGCATTTCTGCACAAACAGGCAGATGACGCCTCCCCACCCTGCGTGGTCACGCTGACAGTGGGGTACTGCGGCTCAAGTTCACCTGTTCCGCAGCACTCGGGCAAGAAAACGGCTCAGCCCATTGTCGCGGCAGTGGGCACGTGCGTCTCGCGGGCCCGCTCGATAAAGGTCGCCAGATCCATCAGGGGGTATTTCATCAATCCCAGCCCGTCCAGATCCAGGCTGTCCATCAGATTTTTCACCTCCAGGCCCAGCTCTGTATCCCCCTCTATCTTCAGTCGGCGCTGGAAGAAGAGGGAATCCGGGTCTTCACGGCGCCCGGCGATCAGAACAAGATCCTGGCTATTGCCGCTGAAACAGACATCGGCGTGTTCACACTCCCTCGCCACTACCAATTTGCCCCCCTGCTCGCTGATAAACCAGCATAACCCCAGATCGCTGACTTCCACTTTCAGCCACTTGCCCGCAAGAAACGCAAATTCCCCCTCTTCGATGGCCTCCCGGAATACCCTACCCAGCAGGGCCTCCATCAGGTTTTGTTGCAGCGGGAAGGGCACCAGCTTGAGGGGGTGGCGCAAGAGACGGGGTGCCTGTTCGACCAGGCGACGTTGCAGATGTTGAAACACGATAAACTCCCAGTTTTTTGCGCATTCAAGCACAGCCCCTTCGGCAAGATCCTGTTGAAAATCAAACTTGTGCCCACTTACCTCAAGAAGGGTAAAGCCACCTAAAGCTGCCTCAGGTCAAAAAGCGGGAGGGCAAGCATGAATACAATCGGGCCACTTTTGCATTTTTGCCCTCTCGGAGCGTACCCGATGGAATTACTCTGCCCGGCAGGCAGCCTGCCGGCACTGAAGACAGCCGTGGATAACGGGGCCGATGCGGTCTACATCGGCTTCAAGGATGACACCAATGCCCGCCACTTCGCCGGGCTCAACTTCACCGACAGCAAGCTGGAAAGAGCGGTTGACTATGTCCACCAGCATGGCCGCAAGCTGCACATCGCCATCAATACCTTTGCCCACCCGGGCTCCGACGCCCGCTGGAAGCAGGCCGTGGACAAAGGGGTGGCGCTCGGTGCCGATGCCCTGATCATCGCCGATCTCGCCGTGCTCGATTATGCCAGCCGCCGCCATCCCGACATGGAGCTGCATGTCTCGGTCCAGGCCAGCGCCACCAACGCCGCCGCCATCCGCTTCTACCAGCAGCACTTCAACGTCGGCCGGGTGGTGCTGCCGAGGGTGCTCTCCATGCATCAGGTCAGGCAGCTGGCCCGCGAGACCGACGTCGGCCTCGAGGTGTTCGCCTTCGGCAGCCTCTGCATCATGGCGGAGGGGCGCTGCTACCTCTCCTCCTACATGACAGGCGAGAGCCCCAACACCGTCGGTGCCTGCTCACCAGCCAAGTTCGTGCGCTGGGAGGAGACCCCGAGCGGCCTCGAATCCCGCCTCAACGAGGTGCTGATCGATCGTTACGGCCCGGGGGAAAATGCCGGCTACCCGACCCTGTGCAAGGGGCGCTTCGAGGTGGATGGCCAGACCTATCACGCGCTGGAGGAGCCCACCAGCCTCAACACCCTCGGCCTCCTGCCCGAGCTGTTCCAGACCGGCATCCAGTCAGTCAAGATCGAGGGACGCCAGCGCAGCCCCGCCTATGTGGAGCAGGTGACCCGGGTCTGGCGCGCCGCCATCGACGCCTATCAGGCCAACCCCGAGGCCTATCAGGTCAAGGCCGAGTGGGATGCCCAGCTCGCCCGCGTCTCCGAGGGGAGCCAGACCACCCTCGGTGCCTATCATCGCCAGTGGCAATAAGGAGCCCTGTTCATGAAATTCTCTCTCGGCCCCCTGCTCTTCTACTGGCCCAAGGCCGACACCCAGGCCTTCTATCAGGCGGCCGCCGCCAGCCAGGCCGACATCGTCTATCTGGGGGAAACCGTCTGCAGCAAGCGGCGCGAACTGAAAGTGGATGACTGGATTGCCCTCGCCCGTCAGGTGGCGGGCTCCGGCAAGCAGGCGGTACTCTCCACGCTGGCGCTGATCTCAGCTCCCTCCGAGCTCAAGGAGGTCAAGCGGCTGGTCGACAACGGCGAGCTGATGATCGAGGCCAACGATCTGGGGGCCGTCCAGCTCGCCAGTGAAGCCGGGCTGCCGTTCGTCTGCGGCCCCGCCATCAACGCCTACAACGCCGACGTGCTGCGCATGCTGCTTAAACAGGGGATGCAGCGCTGGGTGATGCCGGTGGAGCTCTCCCGCGACTGGCTGATGCAGCTCAATCAGGATCTGGGCAGGGAGCGCCAGCAGTTCGAGGTGGAGGTGTTCGCCTATGGTCATCTGCCGCTCGCCTACTCGGCACGCTGCTTCACCGCCCGCTCCCTCGACCGGCCCAAGGACAACTGCGAACTGGCCTGCATCCACTACCCCACCGGGCGACTTGCCAGCAGTCGCGAAGGGCAGAAGGTGTTCAACCTCAACGGCATCCAGACCCAGTCCGGTTACTGCTACAACCTGGGTAACGAGCTCAAGGGGATGGAGGGCCTGGTGGATGTGGTGCGCCTATCGCCCGAAGGCATGGAGACCCTGACGATGCTGGAGCGCTTCAAGGCCAACGAACAGGGGATGGCCCCCCTGCCCTTGCTGCAGGAGCGGGACTGCAACGGTTACTGGCGCCAGATCCCCGGCATGAGCCTGGTGGAGTAGCGGTACACCCCGTGTCACCAGACAGCAAAAAGGCCTCGTCAAGAGGCCTTTTTCATGGGGATCAAACCCTTTTAGTCACGCTTTGCCGCTCTTGCCCTGGGCTCCGGGTGGCTGGGGCTTGCGCGCCATCAGTTCCAGCTCCAGCAAGGCATAGCGATGCTCGATGAAGTCATAGACGTTGTTGGCCAGCGCCAGCTTGAAGTAGCTGATGGCTTCCTTGCGGTTACCCTTGGCCAGCTCGAACTTGCCGAGGTAGAAGTAGGTCTCGCACAGGCGCTCGGCGAGCTCCCTGTTGTCCTTGACCCCTTTCACCACGTTGCTCATCAACTGGGTGGCATTGATGTCGCCCGTATAGAGGCGCACCAGATCCCAGTTCCAGGCGTCGTCGTCATACTTGTTGAGCCGCTCGCGCATCCGGCTCATGGCCGCCGGTCCGTTGAGCTTCTGCTCGGCCAGATAGAGCCAGATCACCCGATAAGGGTCTTCTGGTTGCGCCTCGTAGAAGCGCTTCATATCCGCCGCGGCAAGCTCGGGGCGATTGCCGTAATAGAGCGCGATTCCCCGGTTGAGATAGGCGTAGTCGTAATCCGGGGCGAGCTCCAGGGCGGAGTCGAACGCCTCATAGGCCTCGTCGTAGTTCTGCTGTTGAACCAGATAGACACCGATGAAGTTGTAGGCCTCGGCAAAATCCGGCTTCTCCCGCAGGGCGCGGTTGAAGTCGAGTCGCGCCAGGGAACGCAAGCCCACCCGGTCAAACACCACGGCACGCTCATAGAAGAGTTCTGCCCGCTGTTCGGTCGTCAATTCCATTTCACTGAGCATCTGCCCGAGTCGCGCCAACGCCAACTCGCTCTGGTAGGAGACCTGCAAGGGGGTCGCCAATACCAGTGAAGCGGGTTGCGGCTTGGGAACTTGAGGCGCTTTTACCTGACTGCTACTGCTGCAACCCCACAAGGGGAGCAACAACAGGATACCCGTGAGGTATCCAATCCCTATCCTGACGTTCAATGAACACTCCGACGCTTACGCTTGACCCCGCATATGGTAAAGATCACGGGGCCGTTTGTCATGTGGCGCAGCCCCTCTCCCTCAAATAAATCAGGATTCGACAGGGTATCCGGCATCGCTCCAGCCGCGAAAGCCTCCATCGACGCTGACGACCCGGGAATAACCCATCTTCTGCAGATTATCCGCCACCAGGATGGAGCGAAATCCCCCACCACAATAGAGGTAGAGTTCGGTGTCGGGATCCGGATACCGGGTCTCGATGTCACGCTCTATCACCCCGCGCCCGAGATAGGTGGCCCCCGGCAGATGGCCCCTAGCCCACTCGCTCTCTTCGCGCACGTCGATCAGATGAAATGCTCGGCCCTCATCCTGCCAGCGCTTGATTTGATGCACATCGGTTTCCTGCACCTGCGGGCGGATGGCCTCTACCAAGGCCAGAAAACGGGGATTGTGTTGCATGGGCTTGCTCCTTGCTTTGGGTAATGGATGCTGGGTTGTGGGGAGCATCATGACTCACCCCGGCCACAAGAGAAAGGGCGCCTTGCGGCGCCCTTGTCTGTTACGGCAGGATCTCTTGCTGATCCGCGCCCTCTTTTTCCACCTGGGTCGGCAGCATGTGCTCCCGCTTGATCCCGAGGAACATGGCTGAGGCGCTCGCCACATAGATGGAGGAGTAGGTCCCGAAGGCCACCCCGATCACCATGGCGATGGAGAAACCGTGGATCAGAGGCCCGCCTTTGAGCAGCAGCGCCACCACCACCACGAAGGTCAACCCCGAGGTGATGATGGTCCGGCTCAGGGTCTCGGTCATGGAGAGATCCATGATCTCCGCGGTGTCCCCACGGCGTACCTTGCGGAAATTCTCCCGCACCCGGTCGAACACAACGATGGTGTCGTTCAGGGAGTACCCCACCAGCGTCATCAGCGCCGCCAACACGGTCAGGTCGAACTCGTACTGGAAGTAGGCAAAGATGCCGAGGGTGATGATCACGTCGTGAGCCAGGGAGAGGATGCCCCCCGTGGCCAGACGCCACTCGAAGCGCACCGCCACGTAGATCAGGATACAGAGGATGGAGGCCAGCATGGCCAGGGCACCGTCGGTGGCCAGCTCGTCACCCACGGAGGGACCGACGAACTCGACACGCTTGAGCACGGCGCTCTCGTCGACCAGCTTGGCGGCCGCCAGGACCTCGTTGCCCTGCTGCTCGACCTTGACGCCCTCTTGGGGGGCCATGCGCACCAGCACATCACGGCTGGAGCCGAAGAACTGCAGGGTCGCCCCGTCAATCTTCTGCTGATCCAGCGCCTCGTGCATCTTGTCCAGGCTCACCGACTGCTGGAACCCCACCTCGATGGTGGTACCGCCGGTGAAGTCCAGCCCCCAGTTCAGGCCACGATCGTACAGAACGTAGAGGGCGAGCACCGTTACCAGAGCAGAGAGGACCATACCCAGCTTGGCGAAACGCATGAAGGGGATGGGCTTTTCAAAATGTAGAATTTGAAACATGTCTCTTCCTTAGATCGGCAGCTTGTCGATGCGCCGTCCACCCCAGGCCAGGTTGATGATGGCGCGGGATACCGTGATGGCAGTGAACATGGACGCCGTCAGGCCGATCCCGAGGGTCAGGGCGAAGCCCTTGATGGCACCGGTACCGATACCGAACAGGATCACGCAGGTGATGAGCGAGGTGACGTTGGAGTCGGCGATGGTGGAGAAGGCGCGGTCAAAGCCCAGGTGAATGGCTTGCTGCACCCCGCGACCATTGCGGATCTCTTCACGAATACGCTCGTAGATCAGCACGTTCGCATCCACCGCCATCCCCAGCGTCAACACGATACCGGCGATGCCCGGCAGGGTCATGGTGGCCCCCGGGATCATCGACATGATACCGACGATGAGCACCAGGTTCATGGTCAGCGCCAGATTGGCCACCCAGCCGAAGGCACGGTAGTAGATCCCCATGAAGAGCACGATCACCAGCATGGCCCAGCCGATGGCTTCCATCCCGCTGTCGATGTTCTGCTGACCCAGGCTCGGGCCTATGGTGCGCTCTTCGACGATCTGGATCGGGGCAATCAGGGCACCGGCACGCAGCAGCAGCGCCAGGTTGTGGGCTTCGTTGGCGTTGTCGATCCCGGTGATGCGGAACTGGCTACCCAGGCGAGACTGGATGGTGGCGACGTTGATCACCTCCTCCTGCTTGCGGAACTTGCGCTTGCCGTCCGGACCAGGCTGACCCACCGGCTTGTACTCGATGAAGACGGTCGCCATGCCTTTGCCAACGTTGTCCTTGGTAAAGTTGGCCATCTTGTTGCCACCCTGACCATCGAGCTTGATGTTGACCTGGGGACGGCTGTATTCATCGAAACCGGACTGGGCACCCACGATGTGGTCACCGGTCAGGATCACGCGCTTTTGCAGTACCACGGGACGACCGTTGCGATCGTTGTAGACCTTGGAGCTCGGCGGCACGCGGCCTGCGGCAGCGGCCTGGATATCGGCAGCCTCATCGACCATGTGGAACTCCAGGGTCGCGGTGGCACCCAGGATCTCCTTGGCACGGGCGGTGTCCTGGATCCCCGGCAGCTCGACGATGATGCGCTCACCGCCCTGCTGCTGGACCAGCGGCTCGGCCACACCCAGTTCGTTCACCCGGTTGCGGATGATGGTGATGTTCTGCTCGAGGGCATACTTCTTCACCTCTTTGACCTTGGCTTCGCTCAGACTGGCCAGCAGGATGAAGTCATCCCCTTTCTGGTCGGTGGTGAAGACAAGATCCGCATTCTGGCGACGCAGGAAGGAGAGTGCCTTAGCCTGATCGGCCTCGTCACGGAAGACCACCTGCACCTGATCCCCGACCCGGCGTACACCGGAGTAGCGGATCTTCTGGGTGCGCAGCTCGGCGCGGAAATCCTGCACCATCTGTTCCTGCTGCTTGGCCAGCGCTTCGGCCATGTCCACTTCCATCAGGAAGTGCACACCGCCCCGCAGGTCAAGACCGAGCTTCAGGGGCGCCGCGCCGATGGCCTCGAGCCAGGCGGGGGTGGACGGTGCCAGGTTGAGGGCGGTGATGAAATTGTCGCCCAGCTTGTTGGCCACGATGTCGCGCGCCTTGAGCTGGTCTTCGGTGTTGTTGAAACGGATCAGGATGAAGCCGTGCTCGAACGCCGCATGCTTGACCGGGATCTTCGCCTCGTCGAGGGTTTCCTTCACCTGATCGAGGGTTTCTAGTTTGACTTCGGCACCACGGCTGGCAGAGACCTGCAAGGCCGGGTCTTCGCCGTAAAGATTGGGGGCTGCATATAGAAAACCGATGGCGATCACGACGATCACCATCAGGTATTTCCACAGCGGATAGCGATTTAACACGCTGTGCTCCTCGGGAGATTAGAGGGACTGGATAGAACCCTTGGGCAGAACGGCAGAGACGAAGTCACGCTTGATGGTGACCTGGGTCTGATCGTTCAGGGCCAGCACAATGTAGTCGCTGTCGGCGGAAACCTTGGCGATCTTGCCGACCAGGCCACCGGAAGTGAGCACTTCGTCGCCCTTGGAGAGGGAGCTCATCAGATTGCGATGCTCCTTGGCACGCTTGGCCTGGGGACGGTAGATCATGAAGTAGAAGATGAGACCGAACACGGCCAGCATGATGATCATTTCCATGCCACCACCCTGTGCTGCCGGAGCCGCGCCTTCTGCATACGCCTTGGAGATAATGCTCATTTAACAACCTCTTATTGATGTAGATTTGAATACTAACTTATATGTCGTTGTTATTTCACGTCATTTTCAGCCAGTGGAGGCACAGGCTTCCCTTGCCGACGGTAAAACTCAGTTACAAAGTCGTCTAATTTACCCTGCTCGATCGCGTCCCGCAAACCCTGCATCACGCGCTGGTAATAACGCAGGTTGTGGATGGTATTCAGACGGGCACCGAGGATCTCGTTGCACTTGTCCAGATGGTACAGATAGCTGCGGGTGTAGTTCTTGCAGGTGTAGCAATCGCAGTCCGCATCCAGGGTGCTGGTGTCTTCCCGGTACTTGGCGTTGCGGATCTTGACCACGCCATCGGTGGTAAAGAGATGACCGTTGCGGGCGTTGCGGGTCGGCATCACGCAGTCGAACATGTCGATACCGCGGCGCACCCCTTCCACCAGATCCTCCGGCTTGCCCACCCCCATCAGGTAGCGCGGCTTGTCGGCCGGAATTTTCGGGCAGACATGGTCAAGGATGCGATGCATGTCCTCTTTGGGCTCACCCACGGCGAGACCGCCGACCGCGTAACCGTCGAAGCCGATCTCAAGGAGACCGTCCAGCGACACATCCCGCAGCGGTTCGTAGACAGAACCCTGGATGATGCCGAACAGGGCGTTCTTGTTGCCGAGCGCATCGAACTTGTCACGGGAGCGCTTGGCCCAGCGCAGGGACATCTCCATGGACTTGCGCGCTTCCTCGTAAGTGGCCGGGTACGGGGTGCACTCGTCGAAGATCATCACGATGTCGGAACCCAGATCGTACTGGATCTCCATGGACTTCTCGGGATCGAGGAAGATCTTCTCGCCGTTGATGGGATGACGGAAGTGCACCCCCTCCTCGGTGATCTTGCGGATGTGCCCCAGACTGAATACCTGGAAACCACCGGAGTCGGTCAGGATCGGCCCCTGCCAGTTCATGAAGTCGTGCAGATCGCCGTGGGCGCGCATCACTTCCTGACCCGGGCGCAGCCAGAGGTGGAAGGTGTTGCCAAGCAGGATCTGGGCACCGGTCTCACGCACCTCTTCTGGGGTCATCCCCTTGACGGTGCCGTAGGTGCCGACCGGCATGAAGGCCGGGGTCTGGACCACGCCACGCTCGAACACCAGTTGACCGCGACGGGCACGCCCATCGGTGGTTTTCAATTCAAATTTCATTGCTACCTCTATTCAGTCAGAGAAACAGTCTGACAACAAAGGGCCCGAGGGGCCCGGTAATATGAAGCCGGCCGGCATACTGACAAGCAGAGCCTGAACGACTTCTGAAGGGCAAGGCTTAACCCTGCACCCGGCGACGGGTGACGAACATGGCGTCCCCGTAGCTGAAGAAACGGTACTGTCCCGCCACGGCGGCCTGATAGGCGGCCATCACGTTGTCATAGCCGGCAAAAGCGCTGACCAGCATGATCAGGGTGGATTCGGGCAGGTGGAAGTTGGTGATCATGGCATCGACCACCTGGAACTCGTAACCGGGGAAGATGAAGATGTCGGTGTCATCGAAGAAGGGCGCCAGCGGCTTGCCCTGGGCCAGGGTCGCCTTGGCTGCGCTCTCGAGGGATCGTACCGACGTGGTCCCCACCGCAACCACCCGACCGCCGCGGGCGCGGGTCGCCGCGATGGCATCCACCACCTCCTGGGGCACTTCGGCGTATTCCGAGTGCATGTGGTGATCTTCAATCTTGTCGACGCGCACCGGCTGGAAGGTGCCCGCCCCCACGTGCAGGGTCACGAAGGCCATCTCCACGCCCTTGGCACGGATCTGCTCGAGCAGCGGCTCGTCGAAGTGCAGACCGGCGGTCGGCGCCGCCACGGCACCCGGCTTCTGGTTGTAGACGGTCTGGTAGCGCTCCTTGTCGGCATCCTCGTCGGGGCGGTCGATGTAAGGGGGCAGCGGCATATGGCCGATGGCATCCAGAATGGTCAGCACAGGGCGCGGGTCGAGGAAGTGGATCTCGAACAGAGCGTCGTGGCGGGCACGCATCTCGGCCTCGACGGGCACGCCGTCGGCACCGCCATCCAGAAGGAGACGGGTACCTGGCTTGGGGGACTTGGACGAGCGGACGTGCGCCAGCACGCTGTGCTCGTCCAGAATGCGCTCCACCAGCACCTCCAGCTTGCCGCCGCTGGCCTTCTGGCCAAACATGCGGGCCGGAATGACCCGGGTATTGTTGAACACCAGCAGATCGCCGGGGTTGAGCTGGTCAAGCACATCGACAAAATGACCGTGGCGCAGGGCGCCGGTTTGACCATCGAGCTGCAGCAGGCGGCTGGCGGTACGCTCCGCCATGGGGTAGCGGGCAATCAGCTCGTCTGGCAGATCAAAATGAAAATCGGATACTTGCATCTTTCACCTCGGGGGAATCGGCGGCTAGTCTAGTTATCCCCCTCTTCCAAGGCAACCCAAAAGACTAAAAACCCAAGGAAGACAAGGGATAGCGGGCCATTTTGTGAGGTTGGGCCCGTTAAAAAACCTTTAAGGTTTTGTATTGACCCCGATCATGTTCTGGCGACGGGGGCTGGGCTAGGGTGGAAGCAGACACACAAGGAGGCCCACCATGATGACCCTCTCCGAGATCATGACTGAACACCCCTTTACCCTGGGTCCGGAAAACAGCGTCAAGCAGGCGATGGAGCTGATGCAGCAGGAGCGGATCCGTCACGTTCCCATCGTCGATGAACACCAGCATCTGCTCGGTCTGGTCACCCTCTCGGACATCCTGGCCACCCGCGAGTCCAAAATGCTGCTGATCAATCCGGAGCGGGAGGCAGAGTTCACCGACAGCGTCCAGCTCGACGAGATCATGACCCGTCAGGTGGCAAGCGTGGATCCCCACGCCGGCATCAAGGAGGCGGCCCTGTATCTGCAGCGCCACAAATATGGCTGCCTGCCGGTACTCAAGGGGCGCAAGCTGGTTGGCATCGTCACCGAGTCGGACTTCATCGCCGTGGCCATCAATCTGCTGGAGCTGATGGAGGAGCAGGAGCCCCCAACCGACTTTTGATCTTAAAATTCTGTAATAAAATTACAATAAAAGCGTTTTCAGCCTAATTTAACGGCTATTCAAGTGAAACACTTTCAATTTGACTGTAAAATTACACCACAAAACTTGCGTTGTGACATTCATTACACTATGATGCCCACCATGCAATGGTTGCCGAAGAGGAGGTGAGGATTGTGCACCCGCCATCTTCTCTTCATATGTCTGCAAGTTTGCACACCCCGTAGTTAGTCTTTGCTGTAAAGCATATTTATCGCCATTCCTTGTTTGATGACCCGGCCCTGTCTGTGCGACGGCGCCGGGATTTTTTTATCCCTCTTTTTTCTACTGCGCCGCCTCGTCTGCCCCCTTCTCTGCTCACGCAATGAAAACAAATCCGGCCCAGCCCTTGAAAATGTGACATGCAGGACAGAAATTGAACTTCGACAATGAGTTATCTCCGAAGGCCTGAGATATTCATGTTAGGTACAGTTGTGATGGTCTATCTAATAAATAGATTTATGTAATTCAAAATTGTGGCTTTGACCGATTAGAAAAAGTCACTATGATGACTCCATCGAAAGTTAAGCGCCTCGTCTGGCACGACTCTTCAACACCAGACAGGCATATGTACATCACCAAGGAGCAAATACATGTCTACCTACATCAACACTGAAATCAAGCCGTTCAACGCCACCGCCTACCACAATGGCAAATTCGTTCAGGTGTCTGACGCTGACCTGAAAGGCAAGTGGTCCGTGGTGTTCTTCTACCCGGCTGATTTCACCTTCGTCTGCCCGACCGAGCTGGGCGACCTGGCCGACAACTACGCCGAATTCCAGAAGCTGGGCGTCGAGATCTACGCCGTCTCCACCGACACCCACTTCACCCACAAGGCCTGGCACGACACTTCTGACACCATCCAGAAGATCCAGTACCCGATGATCGGCGACCCCACCGGCACCATCACCCGCAACTTCGGCGTGATGATCGAAGAAGCTGGCCTGGCTGACCGCGGTACCTTCGTCATCGACCCGCAAGGCGTCATCCAGATCGTTGAAATCAACGCTGGCGGCATCGGCCGTGACGCACTGGAACTGCTGCGCAAGGTCAAGGCTGCCCAGTACGTTGCTTCCCACCCGGGTGAAGTGTGCCCGGCCAAGTGGAAAGAAGGCGACGCCACCCTGGCCCCGTCCCTGGATCTGGTAGGCAAAATCTAAGCCTCCCCGCTCTGAAGACCGGCCCGTTCAAGGGCCGGTCTTGTTTACGGCCCTCAGAAAATGCGCCGGTCTGCTGTGTGGACCTCTGTTTTCTGTATCCGGTCATCGTGCCGACCCGCATTCAGCAAGAAGGAATTCGACCATGTTAGATACCAACCTCAAACAACAACTCAACGGTTACTTGCAGTACATCGTCAATCCCATCGAGATCAGCGTGTCCGGCAATGACAGCGACAAATCCGCCGAACTCCTGGCATTGGCCAGCGAGATCGCCGAGATGTCCCCCAAAATTTCCCTGACCGATGGCACCAATGCCCGCAAGCCTTCCATGAGCATCGCGCCCCAGGGCCAGGCCCCGCGCGTGCACTTTGCCGGCATTCCCATGGGTCATGAATTCACCTCCCTGGTGCTCGCCCTGCTGCAAAGCGGCGGTCACCCCTCCAAGGCCGATCCGGCCGTGCTGGAGCAGGTGAAGAACCTCAAGGGCGAGTTCCACTTCGAGACCTATATTTCCCTCTCCTGCCACAACTGTCCGGACGTAGTACAGGCCCTGAACCTGATGTCCACCCTGAACCCCGGCATCACCCACACCATGATCGACGGTGCCCTGTTCCAGGATGAGGTGAACGAGCGTCAAATCATGGCGGTCCCGAACGTCTACCTGAACGGTCAGCCGTTCAGCCAGGGCCGCATTTCGCTGGAAGAGATCGTTGCCAAACTCGACACCGGCGCTGCCGAGCGCAAGGCGCAAGAGCTGAGCGAAAAAGCGCCTTATGACGTGCTGGTGGTGGGCGGTGGCCCGGCCGGTGCCGCCGCGGCCATCTATGCCGCCCGCAAAGGCATTCGCACCGCCATTGTCGCCGAACGTTTCGGTGGCCAGGTGATGGACACCGTCGGCATCGAGAACTTCATCTCCGTGCCCTACACCGAGGGCCCCAAGCTGGCAGCCAGCCTGGAGCAGCACGTCAAGCAGTACGGTGTGGAAGTGATCACCGAGCAGCGTGCCGCCGCCATCAGCAAGGATGGTTACGTCAACGTGGACCTCGCCTCCGGTGCCACCTTGAAGAGCCGCGCCGTGATCCTGGCGACCGGTGCCCGCTGGCGCGACCTGAACGTGCCGGGCGAACTCGAGTACCGTACCAAGGGTGTGGCCTACTGCCCCCACTGTGACGGCCCCTTCTTCAAGGGCAAGCGCGTGGCGGTGATCGGTGGCGGCAACTCCGGCATCGAGGCGGCCATCGATCTGGCCGGCATCGTCGAGCACGTCACCGTGGTGGAGTTCGCCGATACCCTGCGTGCCGACGACGTGCTGCAGAAGAAGGCCCGCTCCATGGGCAATATCGACATCATCATGAGCGCCCGCACCACCGAAGTGATCGGCGACGGCAGCAAGGTGGTGGGCATGGACTACGAAGATCGCACTACCGGCGAGATCAAGCACCTGGCCGTGGCCGGCATCTTCGTCCAGATCGGTCTGGTGCCGAACACCGAGTTCCTCAAGGGGAGCGAAGTGGCCCTGACCCGCTTTGGCGAAATCGAGATCGACACCAAGGGTGCCACCTCCCTGCCCGGCGTCTATGCCGCAGGGGATGCCACCACGGTACCGTTCAAGCAGATCATCATCTCCATGGGGGCAGGTGCCACCGCCGCCCTGGGTGCGTTTGATTACCTCATTCGCAACCCGGCGCCGGAAGCACAATCTACCCAGGCCGATGCCGTGACAGCCTGATAACCGCCCAACAAAAAACCGACTCCCTGGAGTCGGTTTTTTTATCCCTGTCGTTGGGTCGGCAGCCTTCAACGCCTGTATGGAGATGGTATTCACCTGACAGTTGCCCACAAAAGGGAGTGGTCATACGGCTTCAAACCGGATAACAAAACGGTACCCCTACCGTGTTATCTGGAGTCACCGTATGACCACCAACGAGAAAGTAGCACGTCGCAAACTCAGCCTGCTAGAGCTCGCCAAAGAGCTCAATAATGTCAGCAAAGCCTGCAAGCTCATCGGCTACAGCCGTCAGCAGTTCTACGAAATTCGCCGTAATTACCAGACCTATGGCGCCGAGGGATTGCTCGACAAATTGCCCGGCTGTAAAGGGGCTCATCCCAATCGGGTCGCTCCCGAGATTGAACAGGCCATCCTCGATTACTCCCTCACCAGACCAACTCATGGCCCGCTGCGGGTCGCGCAAGAACTGGCTCTGCAAGGCATCAATGTCAGTGGCTAATAACATCATGTCGATCAGCCAATAACATCATGCCGATCACTTTTTTTCTGCCCGCGTTTATAGCGTCTTCCTTTTACTCCGCCTGATCGGCATCGGTCAAGTTGGCGCCCTGTTTTCTCATCGATTCTCCCGTTAAGGTCACGCGCACCGCTCTGTGGATCAGTCGGTCCAAGATCGCCTCGGCGAAGGTTGCCTCTCCGATCATCCCGTACCACTTCTCCACCGGCAATTGGCTCGCCACTATCGTTGAGACGTTGCCGTAGCGGGTATCGATGATCTCCAGCAGGTTGCTGCGTTCGCTCGCGTCCAGCATCTCCATGCCCCAGTCATCCAGGATCAGTACCCCTATGTTGCTTACCCGCTCCAGCAGTTTCGGATAGCTGCCATCCGCTTGGGCCAGTCGCATCTCTTCAAGTAGGGTTTTCAGCCGGTAATACCGCACGCCCACTCCTTGCCGGATAAAGTAACGGCCCAGGGCACACGCCAGGTAACTCTTGCCACAGCCTGCCGCGCCCGTTAGCAGCAGGTTTTGTTGATGACTCAGCCAGTGTCCTTCCAGCAGTTGGCGGATCTGCGCTTTGCTCACGCCTCGACCCGCCCGATAGTCGAGCTGCTCCACCTGTCCGGCTAGCCGGAACCGGGCTTGCTTCTCCAGGCGGTTGGTTTTCCTCTGCTCCCGCTGCACCAGCTCATGGCTCAGTAATAGTTGCAGCCGCTCTTCAAAACCCATATCCAGGTACAGCATGCTCTGGGCCTGCTGCTGGTTCAGAGCCTGTTTCATGCCGCTCAAGTGCAGGCGGCTTAGTTGTTCATCGAGGTGTAATTGCATCGGCTTCTCCTGATCCGTGGGGTTAGTGGAAGTAGTGCTCGCCATGGACATTGTCATGACGGATGTCTTGCAGCGGATCCTGTCGCTCGTTGGCAATGAGTTGTTGCTCCTCCAGGCCATGCTTGAGCATGCTGCGGATGTTGTGCAGCCGGTTGGCGCCGGTCAGGTGCCCCCGGAGGCAGGCCGCTTCCAGCCGCTCCTTGCCATAGGTTTTGCTCTGCCCCAGCAAGGCCAGGCAAGGGCGCACCGCTTGCGTCGAATGCTCTGCCTGCCGGATAAAGCCATCCACCCAATGCGTGGTGTAGGGGCCGATGGACGCCGCCCAGCCAAGCAGTCGCTCTGGCGACCACTCCAGCAGTGCCTGATGATGCGCGGGCATGTGTTCACGCAGGCTGCTGTGCTGGCCTTTGTGATGACTCCGCTGGTGTTCGGCCACGATCTTGCCCGCGTGGTACAGCGTGACGGTATGCTCGGCCAGATGCGCCTCCAGCCGCTTGCCCTGCAAGGCATAGGGCACTGAGTAATAGTGCTTTTCCAGATCGACGTGGTAGTCCTTACCAACCAGCACCGGCACTACTTTGGTGTAGTGATAGGGATAATCCGGCAACGGCTTGAGCGCCGGTGCATCGAGCTCGGCAAACAGTGAGGCACGGCAGCCAGGCAGCTTCTGGAAGGATTTCTGGTTGAGCCGGGTCAGCAGTTCACCCATTCGCTGATTGAGCTGGGCCAGGCTATGGAAGGTTTCATGACGCAGCACCGCCAGGATCCAGCGGGTGACGATCTGCACGCCCACCTCCGCCTTGGACTTATCCTTCGGCTTGCGGGGCCGCGCGGGCATGATCGCCGTACCGAAATGGGCCGCCAGCATCTGGTAGGTAGGGTTGAGATCCGGATCGGTATTGCGCGCCACGCTGACGGCACTCTTGAGGCAATCAGGTACCACCAATTGCGGCACACCGCCAAAGAACTCGAAAGCGCGCTTGTGGCTCATCACCCAGTCATCGAGCTGCTGGGAGCGGGTGGCCTCGGCAAAGGTGTAGTTGGAGGCCCCCAGCACGGCGACAAAGATCTGGGCCCGGTAAAGGATCTCGCCGGTATGCGGATCGACAATGGGCATGGTCTGGCCGCAGTAGTCGACAAAGAGTTTTTCGCCCGCAATATGGGTCTGCCGCATCGAGGGTTGCAGCAGCGCCGCCCACTCTTTATAGAGCCGACAGAAGTGGTTGTAGCTGTAGTGGGAGCCTGGATGGCGCTCGGCGTACTCCTGCCATAGCAGCTCGAGGGTCACGCCTTTTTGACCTGGTTTTTTGAGTTCCTGATGCAACAAGGCCCAGTTGGGAGTGGGTTTGTGCTGAGTTTTATGGACAGAGCAGGTCTTGAGAAATGCGCGCTCCAGGGAGACATCATCCCAGGACTCAGACAGGGGCCAGGTCATGATACCCAGTTGAGCCGCCCGGTTGAGGTAATAGGATACGGTGCTAGGAGAGATATGCAGGCTGAGGGCGATCTGCCGATGAGCCAGTTGAGCCTGATATTTAAGGCGAAGAATTTCTTTGAGTTTTCTCACAGTGATAGGCCTCGCAGACATGCACGTTCCTCTGTTGGAGCAGATGGGAAAGTGCGGGTTTAACGAAGCGGGGAGAAAAAGTCACCAATAACATGGATGCCGATCATGGTTTCCCATCGAGGGTAAAAAGTGATCGGCGTGGGATGTTATTGAGTGATCGGCATGGATGTTATTACGTGATCGGCATGAATGTTATTGAGCGATCGCCATGCGTGGGAATATGCAGTCAGTGCGGGCGGTGTGCGTGGCGTGTGGCAACGGCACGACTTGCTCTCCAAACACGACCGCTTGCTGCGCCTTGAGAAAACTCACCGGGAGCAGACCATTGAGCTCAATGACGAGCAGATTCGCCTGCTCGAACGCTTCAGCCCCGAGTTTCGCGAACGCCAGATTGAGGTTCACTACACCGGAGAACTGGTGGCGGTCGACACCTTCTTCGTCGGCGCGCTCAAGGGGGTTGGCAAGGTGTATCTGCAAACCGTGCTGGACTGCTATAGCCGCCACGCCTGGGGACGGCTCTACACCAGCAAGCTGCCGGTGACCTCGGTTCATGTGCTCAATGAAACGGTACTGCCGTTTTTCGAGGCCCACGAGGCACGGGTCTATACCATCCTGTCGGATAACGGGCGCGAGTTCTGTGGACGTCCTGACCACCATCCCTACGAGCTGTTCCTGCAACTGGAGGGGATTGAGCACCGGACAACCAAGGTACGCAGGCCGCAGAGCAACGGCTTTATCGAACGGCTGCATCGCACACTGCTGGATGAACACTTCCGTATCAAGGGGAGGACGACCTGGTATGAGTCGGTAGAACAGATGCAGACAGACCTGGATAGCTACCTGGAACACTACAACACCCAGCGGCCACATCAAGGCAGGATGATGGAGGGACAGACGCCTTACAGCATGTTCAAGAAGGGTCTGAAATTGATACCGAAGGAAGTGCGCAGTAAAGTAGCGTAAACAAGACACCGGTTTGAGGCCGGTGTCAGGTGATAACTAGATCTGTACATGCCGTTGTCAGCTTTCGGGTAGACCGGTTCAATGACACTGAGCATTCTGGCCCATGGGAGCAAAGCGTCCATGCGGGCTAGGAATGTCTCTTTGCGGGTTTTGCGGCGTTTACCATTGAACTTGCTATCCGCGGAAGTAAACTGTTGGACCATGCTGAACCTCATCCCTGATACCAAGTGAGACTGATAGTCTCACACCAGAGTCTTGTTCGCACCTTCCCCAACACGGCTGAAAGATCAAAATGCGATCATTTTTATAATTTAATGACTCTCAGTCCACGGAATAATAAAAAGGCCCTGCTGTTGCAGGGCCTTTGAGTTTCCAACTTGAATGGTCGGTTTCCAACTTCAATGTCACGGTTTCCAACTTAAATGGCCGTGATCACTGCGCCGCGATTACTTGGCGTAATCCTCGGTGGGTACGCAAGAGCAGAACAGGTTGCGATCACCATAGACGTCGTCGATGCGGTTGACCGACGGCCACAACTTGCTGGCGCGCACCGCGTCGGATGGGAAGACCGCCTCGGCGCGGCTGTAGCCACGGTTCCACTCTGCATCCATCACGTCGTCCTGGGTGTGCGGCGCATGGACCAGGGGGTTGTCGGCGAGGCTCCAGTGACCGTCCTGCACCCGGGCGATCTCGGCGCGGATGGCGGTCATGGCTTCCACGAAGCGATCCAGCTCGCGCTTGGATTCGGATTCGGTCGGCTCGACCATCAGGGTGCCCGCTACCGGGAAGCTCATGGTCGGCGCGTGGAAGCCGTAGTCCATCAGGCGCTTGGCCACGTCCATCTCGCTGATGCCACTGGCTTCTTTGAGCGGGCGGATGTCCAGGATGCACTCGTGGGCCACCCGGCCGTTGCGACCTGTATAGAGCACGGGGAAGGACTCGCCGAGCTTCTTGGCCAGGTAGTTGGCGTTGAGGATGGCGACCTGGGTGGATTTCTTGAGCCCCTCGTCCCCCAGCATGGCGATGTACATCCAGCTGATGGGCAGGATGCTGGCCGAGCCGAACGGGGCGGCAGACACGGCGCCGTTGTCACGGCTCTCCTTGTCGGTCTTGACCACGGCGTGACCGGCCACAAACGGTGCCAGGTGTTTCTTCACGCCGATGGGGCCCATGCCCGGACCGCCACCGCCATGGGGAATGGCGAAGGTCTTGTGCAGGTTGAGGTGAGAGACGTCCGCGCCGATAAAGCCTGGCGCCGTCAGCCCGACCTGCGCGTTCATGTTGGCGCCGTCGAGGTACACCTGACCACCATACTGGTGAACGATGTCGCACACCTCCTTGATGGTCTCCTCGTACACCCCGTGGGTGGAGGGGTAGGTCACCATCAGGCAGGAGAGCTGGTCTCCGACCTCGGCGGCCTTGGCCCGCAGGTCGTCCAGATCCACGTTGCCTGCCTTATCACAGGCGGTGACGATGACCTTCAGGCCCGCCATCTGGGCGGAAGCCGGGTTGGTGCCGTGGGCAGAGGCCGGGATGAGGCAGACATCGCGATGCCCCTCTCCGCGAGACTCGTGGTACTTCTTGATGGCCAAGAGGCCCGCGTATTCGCCCTGAGCGCCGGAGTTGGGCTGCATGCAGACCGCATCGTAGCCGGTCACCTTCACCAGCCAGTCTTCTAGATCTGCCAGCAGCAGCTGGTAGCCTTGAGTCTGCTTGAGCGGCGCGAAGGGGTGCAGCTTGCCAAATTCAGGCCAGGTCACCGGGATCATCTCGGCGGTGGCGTTGAGCTTCATGGTGCAGGAGCCCAGGGAGATCATGGCGTAGTTCAGGGCCAGATCTTTCGCTTCGAGACGGTGGATGTAGCGCAGCATCTCGGTCTCGGAGTGGTACTTGTTGAATACCTCGTGGGTCAGCACGGCGTCGGTGCGCAGCAGATCTTGCGGAATGGCGTGATGCGTCTGGGCGGCCTGGTCGAGGGCCTCCACATCGAGGCCGTGACCCGCCCCAAGGAACAGGTCGAACAGCTCGGCCACATCGCCTCGGGTGGTGGTTTCAGAGAGGGACACACCGACCGCACCGTCCAGATCCCCACGCAGGTTGATGCCGAGCCCTTCGGCCTTGGCAATGAGTGCAGCCTTGTCCGACGTCAGTACTGTGAGGGTATCGAACCAGCTGGCGTGCTTGAGGGCCACACCCTTGGCGGTGAGGCCGAGCGCCAGGATGGTGGTCAGACGGTGCACGCGGGAGGCGATAGTCTTGAGCCCCACCGGGCCGTGGTAGACGGCGTAGAAGCTCGCCATGTTGGCCAGCAACACCTGGGCGGTACAGATGTTGGAGTTGGCCTTCTCGCGGCGGATGTGCTGCTCGCGGGTCTGCATGGCCATGCGCAGGGCGCTCTTGCCACGGGCATCCTTGGAGACGCCGATGATGCGACCCGGCATGGAGCGCTTGTAGGCGTCGCGGGTGGCGAAGAAGGCGGCGTGGGGGCCACCGTAACCCATGGGCACACCGAAGCGCTGGGCACTGCCGAACACCACGTCGGCACCCAGTTCACCCGGGGATTTGAGCAGCAGCAGGGAGAGCATGTCGGTCCCGACGCAGGCCAGCCCCTTCTGGGCCTGGACGGCGGCAATGAGGGAACGCAGATCGGCCACATTGCCGGTGGTGCCCGGGTACTGGAACATGGCACCGAACACCTCTTCGCTCACGGCCTCGCCCGCAGGGCCGACCACCACATCGAAACCGAAGTGGACCGCGCGCTCCTTGACCACGTCGATCACCTGGGGGTGAACGTCCTCGGCCACGAAGAAGAGGTTGGATTTGGATTTGGCCATGCGCTTGGCCAGCGCCATGGCTTCGGCGGCGGCGGTGGCTTCATCGAGCAGGGAGGCGCTCGCCAGATCCATGCCGGTGAGATCCAGGGTGAGCTGCTGGAAGTTGAGCAGGGCTTCGAGACGGCCCTGGGCCAGCTCGGGCTGATAGGGGGTGTAGGCGGTGTACCAGCCCGGGTTTTCCAGCACGTTGCGCAGGATGACGTGGGGCACGTGGGTGTCATGGTAGCCCATGCCGATGTAGCTCTTGGCGATCTGGTTCTTGGCCGCATAGCCCTTGAGCTTGGCCAGGGCCTCCACTTCGGTCATGGGGGCGCCGATACCAAGCGGCCCCGGACGACGGATGGCGGCGGGGACCGTCTGCTCAATCAGATCGTCTAGGCTCTCGGCCCCCACGATGGCGAGCAGGGCCCGCAGTTCTTCCTCACCCGGGCCGATGTGACGGCGGATGAAATCGGTTTTTTGCTCGAGTTCAAACAGTGACTGGGTCATTTCCCTATTTCCTGGTAATAGGTCCTGGCATGACATCCTGATAACCAAGACCTGATGTTCCTGTAGCCGGTCGATACCGGCTCCACTCATGTTCTGTGTCCGCCGCGGGCAGACGGGGAATGCGGCAAGGGCATCCCGAAGGCGCAAAGGCTGTGCCCTTCCTGCAACCGCCATGGCCGCAGGATGGCAGTCATACAAGAGGGCCCTGCTGTGTTGGCAGGGCCCGGGGGCATTACTCTTCGTCCACCACGTTCTGGTAGCCTTCGGCATCCAGCAGGTTGGCGAGCTCGCCCGCGTCGTCCAGCTTGATGCGGAACAGCCAGCCGGCGCCGTAGGGGTCGGAGTTGACCAGCTCGGGGCTGCCTTCCAGCTCTTCGTTGACGGCCAGGATCTCGCCGCTCACCGGGCTGTAGATGTCGGAGGCGGCCTTGACGGACTCCGCCACGGCGCAATCTTCACCGGCGCTCACCTGCTTGCCCACTTCCGGCAGATCGACGAACACCATGTCCCCCAGCAGATCCTGGGCGTGCTCGGTGATGCCGACCACGGCTTCGCCGTTGGCTTCAACACGGACCCACTCGTGGGAGGTGGCATATTTCAGTTCGCTCGGGATATGGCTCATTTGTGCTTCCTTTATGCTCTTGGATCGCTTCAACAAAAATGGGGCGGCGAAGGTCAACCCTCGCCGCAATCAATGATTACACCAGCGGCTGGCCGTTGCGCACGAAGGCCGGCTTGGTGACTTTCACGGTGACCTGCTTCTTGCGGATCTCCACCTGGGCCTGTTCGCCGATATCGCGGGGCACCCGCGCCAGGGCGATGCTGTAACCCAGGGTGGGCGAGAAGGAGCCGGAGGTGATCACCCCTTCCCGTGTCTCGCCGCTCTCGCTGGTGAAGGTGACCGGCATGCCGGCACGCAGCACGCCCTTTTCTTCCATCACCAGACCCACCAGCTTGGGCTGGTTGCCGGCGGCCTTCTGGGCTTCCAGGGCGGCGCGGCCGATGAATTGGCGGGAGGCAGGCTCCCAGGCCAGGGTCCAGGCCATGTTGGCGGCGAGCGGAGAGATTGTCTCGTCCATGTCCTGACCGTAGAGGTTCATGCCCGCTTCCAGGCGCAGGGTATCACGGGCACCCAGGCCACAAGGGGCCACGCCGTTGTCCAGCAGGGCCTGCCACAGATCGCACGCCTTCTCCTGGGGGACCACGATCTCGTAGCCATCTTCGCCGGTGTAGCCGGTGGTGGCGATGAAGAGATCCCCGGCCTGCACACCGAAGAAGGGCTTCATGCCTTCGACCGCCGCATTCTGCTCGGGGGTGAACACCTTGGCCGCCTTGGCCTTGGCGTGGGGGCCCTGCACCGCGATCATGGCAAGCTCGGGGCGCTCGGTCACGCTCACGGCAAAGTCGATGGCGTGATGGCGGATCCAGGCCAGATCCTTCTCGCGGGTGGCGGAGTTCACCACCAGGCGGTAGAAGGTATCGGTCAGGAAATAGGTGATGAGGTCATCGATGACGCCGCCTTCCGGATTGAGCATGCCGCTGTAGAGGGCCTTGCCGGGGACGGTGAGTTTGGCCACGTCGTTGGCCAGCAGGTGTTGCAGGAAGGCTTTGACCCGCTCGCCGGTCAAATCGACGATGGTCATGTGGGAGACATCGAACATGCCTGCATCGGTGCGCACCACATGGTGCTCTTCCAACTGGGAACCGTAGTTGATGGGCATCTCCCAACCGTGGAAGTCCACCATCTTGGCACCCGCTTCCAGGTGTTTCGGATGCAATACAGTAGTCTGGATCATCGCTGTGTTTCCTTAAGCGTTCGCGACAACACTCGCAATCCGCCCCGGCTCGTCGGGAACTACGGACCACAAGCTCTGTGCTCGTTCCCGCCCGGGCGGGCAGGAGTGATTCCTTGAACGGAGCGGATTATATGACAAGCGTGCCGGGGCACCGCTCAAAAAAAACTAATCCTCACCCGACTCACTGACACCAGACACTAAGGCAAAAACAGTGATAAAAACAACCAAAACCGCGCCATTGCGGGATTTAATGTTGATTTTTACCGTCCCGTCACAATTTACAGAAAAACGTTTCGCTTCTCGCCAACATTAAAGGCTGACACCCCGAAGGGGAATCTCGCCCTGTCAGATTAGTTTTTTTGTTAAAACCCCGGAGTAGGATTAGATTTTTTCACCCTTGGCCAGGGTGGGCAGCTCCCCATCCAGCCCCATGGCGGCCCGGATCATGCCCTGCTTGAGGGGACCAAGACCGTCGACGGCGCGAAGCCCCACCCCACGCACCAGCTTCTTGAGGGGGTTGCTGCCCGCAAACAGTCGCTTGAGCCCCTCCATGGCCGCCAACATGCGCGCCGCCTCGCTCTTGCGCCAGCGCTCGTAGCCCCGCAGGTTGGCGAGCAGGCCGATGTCCGCGCCCTTGCCGTGATGAATGAGGATCTGCTCCGCCAGGGCGGCGGCATCCAGCAAGCCCAGATTCACCCCCTGCCCCGCCAGCGGGTGGATGGTGTGGGCCGCATCCCCCACCAGCACCAGGCGCTCGCGGGCAAAGTCGCGGGCGTAGCGGGCGGTCAGCGGAATGGCGCTGCGAGCCCCCTCCACCTTGCACAGCCCGAGGCGCCCATCAAAGGCGGCGGTGAGCTGGCGGTTGAAGCCATCGTCATCCAGGGCGCAGAGCGCCTCGGCGCGGGCCGCGGGCACAGACCACACGATAGAGCAGAGGTCGGGCTGCCACAGGGGCAGGAAGGCGAGCGGCCCCTGGGGGGTGAAGATCTGGCGCGCCACCGCCTCATGGGGCTCGGCACAACGCACCGTCGCCACCAGGGCGTGATGACCGTAATCCCAGCTGGTGAGCGGGATATCGGCCTGACGGCGCACCCAGGAGTGGGCGCCGTCGGCGGCCACCACCAGCTTGGCCGAGAGGGCCTGGCCATCTTCCAGCAGCAGCAGGGCGCCCGCTGGCCCGCACTGCAGGCTGGTGGCCTGGGCCGGGGTCAGCATCTGGATATTGCTGGCCCCCGCGATGGCGTCCAGCAGCGCAAGCTGGATCACCCGATTCTCGACGATGTGGCCAAGGGCCCCCTGACGCAGGCTGGCGGCATCGAAATCGATGTGGCCGAAACTGTCCTGCTCCCACACCTGCATCTTCTCGTAGGGCTGCAGGCGGCGCGCCACTATGCCGTCCCAGGCGCCGACCCCTTGCAGGATGTGCTGACTCGCGAGGCTCAGGGCACTGACCCTGTTGTCCGGCGTCTCACCGAGCGTTGCATCGGGCAGCCGGCCTTCCACGATGGCCACCTTGATCGCCCGGTTCTTGAGGGCGGCAGCGAGCCCCAGGCCCACCATGCCCCCCCCCACGATCACCACATCCACATCTTGCATCTGCATTCTCTTGTGTCCTTTCCGGGCGAGTCGCCAGGATCTGCGAGGCGACGCCCACAGGCGTGCCTCTTGCTCGAAATCGTCTTTGCCGCCGGGGCGACAGCGCTTATTGGCCGCACACCTCGTCCACGAATCCCAGGGTGCGGGAGGCGAGCGGTGCCTTGAGCCAGGGCACTCTGCCCATCAGGGAGAGCGCCAGATTGCGGCCCACCACCAGGGGAGCGTGATGGTTTGAGAAGAGCTGGGCCAGGGAGGACGTGAGCCAGACGGTCTGGGCCTGATCGTCCCGCCGCTGCTGCCAGTAGCCGCTTAGCACCTCAAAGCCGCCGATGTCTTCCCCCGCCGCGAGCGCACGGGCCAGGGTCCGGGTCAGCACGTCCAGATCCCGCATGCCGAGGTTGAACCCCTGACCGGCGATGGGATGCAGCAGGTGAGCGGCGTTGCCCACCAGCACGGTACGCTGGGCCAGGGGATAGTCGGCCACCGTCAGCACCAGGGGGTAGAGGTTGCGCGCCCCTGTGCGCACGAAGCGCCCGAGTCGCCAGCCAAAGGCCTGCTGCAGACGGGCGAGAAAGGCGGCATCATCCAGCGCCATCAGGGCCTGTGCCTCGTCCCGCGGGACGCTCCACACCAGGGAGGATAGGCCGTCCTGCATGGGCAGCAGGGCCAGCGGCCCTCCGTCGGTGAAGCGCTCGAAGGCCCGTCCGGCGGGATCCTCGGCGGTCTTGACGGTGGCGATGATGGCGCTCTGACCATAATCGTGGCGACTGACCGGCATCTTGAAATGCTGGCGCACGAAGGAGTGGCCCCCGTCGGCCGCCACCAGCAGCCGGGTGCGGTAGCGCGCGCCCCCCTCCAGGGCGAGCGTCACTCCCCCCTCGTCGGGGTCAATGGCCTCAAGCCTGGCCGGGCACAACATACGGATCTGCGGGCAGGCGGCGATCGCCTCTTGCAGCACGATGCCCGCCGCCGACAGCTCGATCACCTGACCGAGGGCGGGCAGGCCATACTCCGCCGCCGACAGCCGGGTCTGGCCGCAGTGGCCCCGATCCGACACATGGATATGGGTGATGGGGGAGCAGTGGGGCGCCAGGTGCGGCCAGAGGCCGTGACGGGCCAGCGCCTCGCAGGTACCGGCGGAAAGCGCGATGGCACGGGCATCGAAACCGGGATGAGCATTGAGCTCGGGCGCACTCGCCTCCAGCAGCAGGATCTGCAGGGGGGCACCATCCTGTCCTTTCAGGGCGGCAAGGGAGAGTGCCAGCACGGCACCGCTCATACCACCGCCGACGATAGCCACGTCGACGTGAACCAGATCAGTTTGAGACATGAGAAGAGGGCATAGGCGAAAAAACGTGGGCCAATCCTACCACAAAGGTGGCGGACGGGATGCGAAGCCACGGGCAAAAAACCGCTTTGGCACCATGGGTTAGCAGAGTACCTCCCCTGCTCTCACCCCTTGTAAAACAGAAAGAGCGCCGTGATGCGCTCTTTCATTGACCCGCTGGGCGGGCAGATCAGTGCAGGGTCGGCGGCGTGCTCGGCGCGGCCGGGCGCTTGCCAAACTCCTCGAACGCCATCATGACTCCGAGGCGCACGTGTTCGTAGAGCACCAGGAAGGAGGCTTCGTTCTCTTCATCTTCCTGATCGAACTCGGCAGAGACCTGGGTGATGCTGGCGATGTCCTGAATCATCTCCTGCAGCTCTTCGGATGCCTTGGAGAGCTCCTGTTGGACCACGCCAAAGCCGGCCAGGAAGGCCTGGGACCAGTCCACCAGCGAGTCGATGCGCTCATCGAGCGGCGCCTCGTCGCTTGGCAGCAGCAGCTCGACGCCCTTTTGTGCCATCAGGCTCTCGATCACCTCGTGATAGAGGTCGGTCATCACCTGGCGCACCGGTGCCGGCAGACCGAAACCGTCGTTGATCAGATCATTGAAATGGGGCTGCCAGCTTTTGTCGTCCAGGGCCACGCCACCGCACACCAGGCCGCAGATCACGCCATGGGCCTCGACGGCCGTCGCCATGAGGTCGTGCTGTGCCATCAGGTCCGCCACGGCGGCGTATTTCAGGGGGTTTGTTTTGCTCATCTAGGATCCGCTCAAAGTTCAGGCAAATATGCAGAATTTATGGCCGAGATCCTAGCATTCTCCCCCTGCCAGAGCCAGCAAGGCCTTGAAACTTCTGCATCTGCGCTATATAGTCCCGCCCAGTTGTCCACGTGGATAAAGGCGGAAATCAGCCCCGCCGTATTGAGGAAGGCATGAGCATAGAGGCCGTAGAAATCGTCATTCTGGGACGTCCCTACAAGGTGTCCTGTCCCCTGGGACAACAAGATGCCCTGCGCCAGGCCGCCGACCAGCTGACCGACAAGCTCATCGAGCTTCGTCAACGTTCCAAGGTCTCCAGCAACGAACAGCTGGCCGTCATGGCAGCGCTCAATTTCTGTCATGAGCTCTGCCTTGAAAAAGAGAAAAACCACCAATACTCTGAGACCATGGACAAGCGGATCAAGATGCTGCAACGCACCATCGAAGCCGCCTTGATCGAGCACGGACAATACGGTAAATCCAGCGAAGAGGCGCAACAGCCCTAATCGCACCGAGTTTTGAAATTCCCTGGAGTGTTTGTCAGCCGGTTCAAGTCCCCGAGCCGATATTCATACCAAACAGGGGGTCTGCCTTCTGGCTATTGAGCATGCTCGGCCCGACCGAGAAGCCTGCGGCCAGATTAGATCTCCGCCTTGAACCGACGGTTCAAGGGCCCAAACCGGCAACGGCATCTCCGGGGTACCTACCCAAAAAAGCCCGTCATCACGACGGGCTTTTTCTTTGCCTGCGCGGCAATCCCCTTCCACTCGCCTACGGCGTCTCGCCACCCGGCAGGAGGCAGTAAAAAGCCCGCCAACGAGGCGCAATGCTGATCAGTTAAGGATCCATTGACCGATCCTTCTGCTGTAGGACAATCCGGAACCAATCACTGGTTCCGGATTTTTTTATGTCTATTGCAAACGATCTGAACGATGTTGTTGAGGCATCTGGCGACATGCTGGCTCGGCTGGCCATTTTTGCCGACCATATTCCCGACGAATGGATTACTGCCGCTGCCGCCTTGTCTGAAAAGGCCACTATCCGCCGACGCCGCTTACCTTCTGATATGGTCTTGTGGCTCGTCGTGGGGATGGCCTTTTTCCGCAATGAGCCCATCTCCGAGGTCGCTCGGCGCCTCAACATCTGTGCAGAAGGGTTGGCCAATGATGCCTTGCTCGCGGACAGTGCCCTGTCTCAGGCCCGTCAGCGACTCGGCAAACAGCCGCTCGAGTGGCTGTTCAAACAGTGCGCCGATGTGTGGGGGCGGGAACGTTATCCTGAAGACCATTGGCACGGTTTACAGGTCTTTGCCATCGATGGGGCCCTGTTCCGAACCCAGGATATGCCTGAACTCAGAGCACATTTCGGCTCGGGTAACACCTCAACCAACCGGCAGACACCCTACCCGATGCTGCGGTTGGTCACGCTCATGAATGTCCGCTCGCATGTCATTGCCAACGCGGCCATCAGCCCGTACCGCAAAGGGGAAATCCCCCTGGCCAGCGAGTTCATTCACTCATTGCCGGACAAGTCAGTGACCCTGCTGGATAAAGGCTTCTTCGGTGCCGACCTGTTGCTGCGTATTCAGGCCGAAGACACCGACCGTCACTGGCTCATCCCGGAACGCAAGGGGCTGGTATACACGGAACTTGAGCGCTATGGCGACGGTGACCGTCTGTTGCAAATGACGGTCTCGCCTCAGGCTAGCAAGAAAAACCCGGCGTTGCCGACACACTGGCAAGTTCGCGCAGTGACCTATGAGGTGGCAGGCAAGGAGAAAACGGTCTTTACCTCCCTGCCCGTGGCGCGATTCAGCGCAGCTCAGGTGGCGACCCTGTACCACGAGCGCTGGGAAATCGAGCTGGGATACCGGGATATCAAAAGCGCGATGCAGCACAACGCCATCACGCTGAGAAGCAAGAAAGTGGACTTGGTCTATCAGGAGCTGTGGGGATTGCTGCTTGGATACAATCTGGTCAGGCGGGAGGCCAGCCAGGCCGCCGTAGCCCATCAGCGAGCGCCCAATGAGGTGAGCTTTAAGTTTGCCTGTCAGTTCATCGCGAACCAGATGGCAGTGATGGCGGGCGCGTTATCGCCAGCCCATACGCCACGGAGGTTGGCGGAGTTGCGGGGCTGCATAGGCGTCATGTTCATAGAAAAACGCCCCAGGCCATCGAGACCCAGGGCGGTGAAGATATCAAAGACCCGTTTTCCGGTAAATCGCAATGCGGCTCCGCTTAAGTGAACAGCATTGCGCCTTCGGGGCGGGCTCTTGGCCGTGTCAGACGGCCATCTGCTCGTGGGGCGCACCGTGGTGGCGCAGCCACACAAAGCTCAAGGCCACGATCAGCACCATCACCGTCATGATGGCCCCCAGGGTCACCTGCCCCGTCATCGGGAAGCTGGCGGCCAGCAGGGTTACCACGCCAGCCCCCAGATTCTGCATGCCCCCGAGCACGGCTCCTGCGGTGCCCGCCTGGCCCGGGAAGGGCTCGATGGCACAGGAGGTGACGGTCGGATAGAGAATGCCGCTGCCAATGAAGTAGACCGCAGCCCCGCCCACCAGGGAGGCAGCGCTCACCATGCCGAGCAGCCCGGGTACCAGGATGATGAGCGACCCCAGGGCCAGGAAGGCGATGCCAAGGCGCATCAGCTTGCCCTGGCTCAGGCGAAAACTCAGTCTGGCGGAGAGCCAGGCGCCGAACAGATAACCGGGCAGCGGCAGCACGAACAGCACGCTGACGGTGCGGGCACTCAGCTTGAGCACGTCCCCCAGCAACACTCCGGCCGCCGCCTCGAACACCGCGAGGCCGGCAAAGGTGGCCATCAGACAGAGCAGGTTGCCCTGAAAACGCGGGTTGCCGAGCACATGACGATAGGCGGCGCCCACCCGCAGCGAATGCTGGCGGGCGGATGCTGGCAGCGTCTCGCCAAACCAGGCCAGCAGCGCCAGGGTGGTCAGGGCACCAAAACCGAACAGGAACCAGTAGCCGGCACGCCAGTTGAACAGCTCGGTGAGCCAGCCGCCCAGCACAGGTGCCAACAGAGGGGAGAAGATGACCCCCATGCTTACCAGGCTGTTGGCACGGTTGAGCTCGGCGCCACTGTAACGGTCGCGCATCACGGTCCGGCTCATGGCGCCCCCTGCCCCGGTGCCCAGCCCCTGGATCAGGCTGCCCGCCAGCAGGGCGGTGAAGCTCGGGATCAGCTGGATGGTGAGGGTACCGACCAGGAAGATCATCATGCCGATGATGAGCACAGGGCGACGACCGATGCGATCCGACAAGGGGCCATAAACGAACTGGGAGAGGCCGTAGGGAATGAGGTAGCAGGCCATCACCGCCTGCAGCTGGCCGGAGGCCACATGGAAGTCCCCCGCCATCATGGGAATGGAGGGCACATAGAGGGTCTGGGTCATCTGACCCACGGCGACCATCAGAATGGTCAGGAAAAACAGGGGATAGAAGCTGTGCCGATACATATCTCGTCCGAAAAAGATCAAAAAGCCGCCACCCTCCGGGCAGGGATCTGCAGGAGGTGTCTGACAAAGGTCGTTGAAGAGGAACAAGGCGGAGGACCCGCACCCGCCAGCAGCAGGACGCTCTCTGGCTTACGACAATCTTAGTGATTCATATCACAAAAAACGAGCGAAACTTTATAATCTGCTTACCCAAGTTTTTCTAATGCGACGGGTCCAAGGCCCCGTCACTGTCATCTCATCATGGGGGAAGGATTCATCCTGTCCCCTCTTTACCCCACTCTTCTCACCTCGGCCGACGCGCCTTCGAACATGGGGGAACCTACCTCCCCCAGTCTCAGACAACGAGGGGCAACCTTGCCGGCCAGCCCCTCGTCATGGGTCACCAGCAGCAGGGCGCAGCCTATCTCTCCCAGTTCCTCCAGCATACAGGCGATGGTCTGTTGCTGGCTCAAGGGATCGAGCCGGGACGTGGGCTCATCGGCGAACAGCAGCACAGGGCGCAGCAGCAGGGCCCGGATAAGCGACAGCCGCTGCAGCTCCCCTCCCGAGACCTGGTTTGGCAGGCGCGTCAGCAGCCGTTCATCCAGCCCCAACCGGGCCAGATAGTCGACAAGCCGATGGCGAGGCAGCCTGTGCAGACGCAGCACATCATCGAACTGGGTGGCGAGGCGCACTCGGCTTGCAAAGGCCTGCACCGGATCCTGATAGAGCTTCTGCCAGCGGCAGGGGGCTATCCCTTCCCGGCGCAGCACCTCCCCTTGCAGGGGGCGTTGCAGACCCAGCAGCACGTTGCCGAGGGTGCTCTTGCCCGCGCCGCTCGGCGCCATGATGGCCATTCGCTCCCCTTGCGCCAGGGCAAGGTCGAGCCCCGTAAACAGGGGTTGATCCCCATATCCCATGGCAAGCCCCTTCCCGCGGATGAGCCAGTCACCGGTGGGAGGGACAGCCGCCTCGGGCCAGGCGGAGGGCTCCGCCGCCAGCAGGGCCCGGGTATAGGCATGGGATGGCGTGTGCAGCACACGCTCGGCGGGCCCCTGCTCCACGATCTCTCCTCCCTTGACCACCAGCACCCAGCCCCCCAATGCGCGAGCCAGGGAGAGATCATGGGTGATGGTCAGCAGATGGCGTCCACGGGCCAGGTAGCCCAGCAACGAGGCACTCAGCCTGGCTGCGGCCCGGCTGTCGAGCCCCTTGGTGGGCTCGTCGGCCACCAGCAGACGGGCCTCCCCCAGGGTGGCGGCGGCAAAGGCCGCGCGCTGGGCCATGCCTCCCGAGAGCTGGTGTACAAAGGCGCCATCCCGCCCGGCCAGTCCAAGCCGCTCCAGGGCGGCGCGGGCCCGCGATCGGGCCTCCTTGCCCCCTGGCAGCCACCCCTCCTCCACCTGGGCAAGCAACCCCATGGTGGGATCCAGCGCCAGCACCGGCTCCTGGGGCAGCATAGCCAGCTCCCGCCCCCAGAGAGTGCGCAGACGAGGCGTGTCGGCCAGGTTGTGATGGCGGCCACCCGACACCATCTCGCCCCGGCCTGTCAGGGGGGCTGGCAAGGTCCCCATCAGGGCATGAGCCAACAGGGATTTGCCCGAACCGCTCTCCCCGATCAGGGTCAGGGCGGTGCCGGGATGAATGGTGAAATCCAGCGCCTGCAACAGGGTTTTCTGGCCATCATCGACCTGCAACCCCTTGATATGAATGGCCGTCATGAGGTGGTTCCTTGTGAAGATGGCATGTCAAAGCCGCGCGTCTGATGAAGCAGCACCAGAGCCAGCAACATCAGCCCCATGACAAGAATGGGGGCCAGTAGCAGACGGGGAGCCTCCTGATAGTGGGGCAGCGCCTCCGTCATCATCAGCCCCAGCTCGGGCGTTGGCGGCTGAATGCCGACGCCGACAAAGCCCAGGGTAGAGAGGGTTAGAATGGCACCCGCTAGGCCGAAGGCCATCATGGTGAGCAACTGGGGGGCGAGCTCGGGCCAGAGATGGCGCCGCACCACATGGGCATGGCCGAATCCCAGCAGACGGGACGCCTCCACCTGGGGCGAGGCGAGCAGCCCCCGGCTGCGGGCACGCACCACCCGGTAATACTCCACCCACTGGGCCATGGCCAACCCGAGATAGAGGATGGCAAAGCCACCCTGGGCCATGGCGGAGAAGAGCAGCACCAGCAACAGGCCTGGCAGGGCCAGCACGCCGTCGGCCAGGCTGCGCAGCAGACCGTCGACCCAGCCGCCGCGCCAGGCCGAGAGCCAGCCCAGCAATGAGCCCAGCAGCGCCGCCGTGATGACGCACAGCAGTCCCAGCAGCAGGGAGAGCCGGGTCGCCGCCGCGAGGCGCGCCATCAGGCTGCGCCCCATCTGATCCCGCCCGAGGGGCTCCTGCCAGGAGGGATCAGCCAGAAACTGTGCCAGATCCTGAGCCGCCGGATCGGGCCAGAGCACGGGGCCCAGCAGGGCAAACAGCACCACCAGCAGGAGCAGACCCAGCCCCGTTTTGACAGACAACGACATGATCAGGACTCCTTGGGACCACGGGGGTCAATGGCAAGACAAAGCAGGTCGGTGAGGGTATTGAGCAGCACGAAGAGCACCGCCAGCACCAGCACAGTCCCCTGAACCATGGGGATGTCGCGCCAGAAGATGGCGTGCACCAGCGCATGGCCGATCCCGGGCCAGGCAAACAGGCTCTCGACCACCACGACCCCCTCGATGAGCAGCACCAGCTGCACGCTGGTGTAGGCGATGATGCTGACCCCGGTGTTGCGCAGACCGTGGCGCCAGAAAACCCGGGCCGGCGAAAGCCCCTTGGTGTGGGCAAATCGATAATAACCGGACTGCACCACGGTGAGCACGCTTTCACGCACCACCCGGGAGAGCACGCCGGAGAGCCCCAATCCCAGGGTCAGGGCGGGCAGCAGCAGGTTGCTCCCCTCCCCGTGCCCTGCCGCACTGACCCAGCCCAGCTCCACCGAGAGCATCACCATGAGCACCAGGCCGAGCAAGAAGGGGGGCAACGCACGCATCAGCACGCTCCAGCCCAGGGTCAGGCGATCACACCATCCCCCCGGGCGCAGCGCACTCAGGCTGCCAAGCGGCAGCGCCACCACCAGCGCCAGCACCACGGAGGCGCTCGCGAGCGTCAGGGTGGCGCCCAGGTGATGACCCACGTCGGTGGCGACCGGTGCGCCCGTCACCAGGGAGCTGCCGAGATCCCCTTGCAGCAAGGCCCACAGCCAGTCGCCAAAACGGACAAGGGCCGAGCCGGCCAGCCCCAGCTCGCTGCGCACCGCGTTGGCCGCCTCGGCGGTGACATAGTCATAGCCATAACGACCCGCCGCGATGCGAAAGGCGATGTCTCCGGGCAGGGACTGCACCATCAGAAAACAGAGTCCGGCCACCAGCAGGGCAACCACCAGCGCCTGCACCAGACGCTGACCCAGTATCCCCATGACGCGAGACAAGGGTGTCGCTGTCATCGTGCGCTCCATGTCAACTTGTCCAGGCCATAGCTGCGCTCCTGGGGATCGAGTTCAAACCCCTCCAGCCCCCGACTGACCGCCGCGCTCTGGCGGTACCAGGCGATGGGCAGGAGCGGCAACTCCTGTTGCAGTGTCGTGGCTATCTCCCGGCGAGCCGCAGCGGCGTCTGTGGGCGACAAGGCTTGCGTGGCAAGGCGGGTCAGTGTTTGCGTCATGGCCGGGGAGTGCCAGTTCATCACCCCCCAGTCCGCACCGGCAGGGGCCAAGTCCCCCAGCAAGGTGACCAGGGGATCCGGTACCAGGGCATAATTGCGGGCGTAGAGACCAAGCTGGAGCGAGCCGTCCTGATGGCCCGCCGGGATCTCGCTCGAGTTGCCCACCGCCACCTTGAGCTCCACCCCCACCGCCTTCCACTGCGCCTGCAGTGCCGTGGCGAGGAGCGGCAGCTCCGGACGGTCAGGGAAGGTACGCAGGGTCAGGGCGAAGCGCTCTTCCCCCTTGCGCAGCACACCGTCCTCCCCCGGCTGCCAGCCTGCCGCCGCGAAGGCCGACCGGGCCGCCTTGACGTCATAGGCAAGCGGCGTCAACCCGAGCTGGTGCCACTCCCCCAGAGTGGGGGGAAAGAGCTGGGTTGCCGCCATCTCGGGATCCCGCAGCAAGGCGGCTGCCATACCACGACGATCGATGGCGAGACTCAGGGCACGGCGCACCACCGGATCGCTCAGACGGGGATCGGCGCCATTGAGCTTGAGCTGGATGGTCCGTGGCAGGGTGACCGAGGCGATGGAGACCCGTGATGCCTGCTGCAAGCGGCGGATGCTGACCGGATCCAGCCCCCAGGCGATGTCGGCCTGACCGCTCTCGGCCATCAGGGTGCGGCTCTCTGCACGCCCCACCGTCAGGTAGCTGACCTCCTCGATTGCGGGCCTGGCCCCCTGCCAGCCGTCGAAACGCACAGTCTCTATCCGCTGGGGTTGTTGCAGGCGGGTGATGCGGTAGGGGCCAGAGCCTATCACCTGGGTTACCTCCCCCTTGGCATCGTAGGCGGCCTTCGCCAGGATCTGGGTGCTAGGGTGGGCCAGCACGGCGGGCAGGGAGGCGAAGGGTTCGCTCAGGGTGACCTTCAAGACGCCATCTCCAGATCCGATGGACGCAATGGGAGCGCTGGTCATCACGCCGGGCTTGCGCCAGGCCTGTTGCAGGGCAAAAGCGGCCTGCTCGGCGCTCACCTCGCTGCCATCGTGAAAACGGGCCCCGGGGCGCAACGTGAATCGCCACTGCAGACCGTCATCGCTACGCGACCACTCACTGGCAAGCCCGGGTTGCAGATTGCCTTTCCCATCAACATCCACCAGGGTCTCCGCCACCTGCATGCGAGTAAAGAAGACCCCGTTGCTGGCGGGGTCGACACTGTGGATCTCCCAGGGCCCCACCATGGCAAGCGGTTTGCCGTCGGCTGCAGTCGTTCCTGCCATCAGAGCCAGGGCGAACCACCCGGCTGCGGTGCATTTTTTTGTCATCCTTTCCATCCAAGCTTCATGTTCATCAACCAAAGATGATGGCGTTATAACATAACAATTAATCAGGAAGAATGACTTTTGATTTTTGATAAATGGCTTATTTGAAAGACAAAAAGCGACTGCGATGCAGATCGTCAAACAACGGGGAGTCAAAGGGGAATAAAAAAGATGGCCCGTCAGGGCCATCATGATGGCGTCAGCGAGTCACCATCTGCTGCGCCCGCTTGACCTGATCCTCGGGGCTCTCATTGCGCGGTGGAATGGTGATGCCCTTCTGGCAGGCGGGCCTGGCTTCCATGCGTGCCATCCAGGCCTGCAAATGCACCAACCCCTCGATGGAGATACCACTCCAGTCGTGGATGCGCACCCAGGGCCAGGTAGCGATATCGGCGATGCTGTACTCGTCCGCCAGATACTCATGGTGTGCCAGATGACCGTCGAGCACCTCGAACAGACGTCGCCCCTCCTTCTGGTAACGCTCGATGGCGGCCGGGATCTTCTCGGGGAAATAGCGATAGAAGACGTTGGCCTGCCCCATCATGGGACCGACGCCCCCCATCTGGAACATCAGCCACTGGATGGCCTGGGAGCGACGCTTGGGATCCTGCGGCAGCAACTTGCCGGTTTTTTCCGCCAGATAGATAAGGATGGCGCCGGACTCGAACACTGCGAAGTCACCATTGTCCCGATCGACGATGGCCGGGATGCGGCCATTGGGGTTGATGGCCAGGAACTCGGGCTTCTTCTGCTCCATGGTCGCGAAATCAAGGGGAATGACCTTGTAGGGCAGCCCCAGCTCTTCGAGAGCAATCGACACCTTGAACCCGTTGGGCGTGGCGGCAGTGTACAACTCTATCATCTTGGACTCCTTGAACGTTCAGGGGAAAGGATCAGGCCTGGGCGCTGGACCGGGCACTCACCCGGTCATGCCAGTCCTGCAAATGGGGCTGTTCGGGGGTGATACGCAGGCCAACTACCTTGCCAAAATCAATGGTACAGAGGGCAAGAATGTCGGCGATGGTGAAGCGCTCCCCCGCAATATAGGGCACCTCGGCAAGACGGGCATCAAGCTTGTCAAACCAGATCTGAGCCTGTTGCTTGCACTCCTCCCCCCATTCGGGGAAGACCCGCTCCCGGTCTTTGTAAAAACCGGTGATATGACGAAACGCCATACCGGTCGGCAGCCAGAGGTTGAACTCGATGAAGCGACTCCACATCTCTATAGTGGCGCGCTCCAGCGCGGTGCTGCCAAACAGGTTCGGTTCGGGATGAAGCTCTTCAAAATAGCGACAGATGGCCAGGGTTTCACTCAGACAGGTTCCGTCATCGAGTTCCAGCACAGGAATGCGCCCGGCCGGGTTCTTGGTCAAAAAGGTGGGCGCCAGGTTTTCCCCCGCCCCCAGATCGACCTGCTGATATTCCATCTCGATCCCCTTCTCCGCCAGAAACATTCTGACCCGACGGGCATTGGGGGCTCGTCTCAGCTCATAAACCTTCATGTCACCTCCGTCGACGAACACACGGTGAACCGCTGCACAGGCCATAGCAAAGCGGCACAATGTCGGTCAGTTATGACAAATATTGTGCCGCTTGAACAGCCCGCATCGAGGGGGAGATGATTAGCTGCTCAGTACCCCTGGTTGGCGCTGGCGCAGCAAGATAAGACGGGAAAGCAGCGGAAAATAGGATTCAAACTTGCTTTTCAGCACCAGGCTGCAGGCAGGATCCGCCAGTTCGGCCTCATCCAGCAGAATACCGTTGGAGACGAAATAAAAATGCGGATCCCGGACATCCGGCCCCTGTGGAGTATGTTCATACTGTCGATGCACCAACAGGGGAAGCACCGGCAATCCCAGTGCACTGCCTCCTGCAGGCCAGAGCGGAGCAGGCCAGGCAGCGCCCTCTTCTTCCAGCAGCAGGATCGCCGCTTCATCCTTCGACGGTTGCCACTGCTGGGGCTGTGCCACCCGGACCTCGGTGACATAATCGCTCTCTTCGCTGGCGGCACGCAGTGCGGCCAACACACCCAGAGTCGTCCGCGACGACGGTTTCTGACTGACTAATGACAGATTCATGGCTCATATCCCTATGCTCACCACAGCCTGTTATCCGGCTGTCGCGATAAGACTAGTTGATTACAGGTCTTTATTGGAGCCGTCAGATCTGTCAGTCACCACCCTGACCGAATGAGGGCATAGCAGTTGCTATTCCCGAATATCTTGGTAAGATGTCGCGTCCTTTTATCCCCCGTTCTTTAACATCCAGTGGTGAACCTATGCATCCGATGCTGAATATCGCCGTGCGCGCTGCGCGCAACGCCGGTCAAGTAGTAGTAAAAGCCTTTTCTCAACCCGAGAACATCGAGGTTATCCAGAAAGGCAGCAATGACTTCGTGACCAACGTTGACCGTGACGCCGAAGCGGCCATCATTCACACCATCAAAAAATCTTACCCGGAACACAGCATCGTTGCTGAAGAGTCTGGCGAGATTGCCGGTACCAATCCGGACTACCAATGGATCATCGACCCACTGGATGGCACGACCAACCTGGTCAAAGGCATTCCGCACTTTGCCGTTTCCATCGCTCTGCGCGTCAAGGGCAAGACCGAACAAGCCGTTGTCTACGATCCCATCCGTGACGAGCTGTTCACTGCCACCCGCGGCAGCGGCGCCCAGCTGAACGGCTACCGCATCCGCGTCGGCAAGGCCAAAGAGCTCTCCGGCACTATCTTGGCCACCGGGTTCCCGTTCAAGCAGAAGCACCACATCGAACCCTACCTGAAGATGTTCCAGAGCATGTTCATCGAGTGTGCAGACATCCGTCGTGCTGGCTCCGCCGCGCTGGATCTCGCCTATGTGGCCGCTGGTCGCGTCGACGGTTTCTGGGAAATCGGCCTCAAGCCCTGGGACACCGCCGCCGGTGAGCTGCTGGCCAAAGAAGCCGGCGCCATCGTCACCGACTTCGTTGGTGGTCACAACTACGAAAACTCCGGCAACATCGTGGTGGCCAACCCCCGCGTGCTGAAAGAGATGCTCGGCAAGATCCGCGAAAACCTGCCGGAATCCCTGGCCAAGTAATCCCGGATACCCGCGAAAAAAATGCCAGTCGGTTCGCCGACTGGCATTTTTTATTCCTGACTACAGCGAAAATCCCGCCCCTCTCGATGACTCAGCGGGATCAGATAGTGCCGTTGCGTCCCATGTTGATCACCACCCGGCGGTTCTTGGCTCGGCCAGCTTCCGTTTCGTTGGAGGCCACGTGCTGTTTCTCACCGTGCCCTTCCACCGAGATCTTGCCCTCCTCGATGCCGAGATCCACAAACACCTGCTTGATGGCATCCGCTCGCTTCTCGGAGAGCTTCTGGTTTGGCCAGCGGCCGCCATAGCTGTCGCTGTAGGCGTCGATCACCACCACATCGATGCTCTTGTCTGCCTTCACATAGTCACCGATCATCGCCAGCCGCCGCTTGGAGGCCGGTGACAACTGATCGCTGTTCTTGTCATAGGAGAGCACGCTGAAGGCGATGTCGTTGAAGCTGTAGGGCAGCAAGCCACTCAGGCAGTCCATGAACGCCTGGTACTTCACCCTGAAATTGACCGACGAGAGCGATACCCGCACCGGCCTGTCCTGACGATACCAGTCGCGATACTGGAAAGTCGGCATACGCCCTCCTTCCAGCTCGTCCAGCATGGTCCAGGCGGTCTGCCCCGCCACCAGGCCGTCAAACTGCTGATAGAACTGCAACTGGCTGATCTGTCGCCCGGCTACCCCGGGACGCCAGCTGGGGGGCATGATCCCGAGGCTCACTGTCTGGGTACGCGCCTGGGGTCGCTGCCCCTTGAGCTCGAAATCCAGATTGATCTTGCGCCCGGCCCGGCTGACAAAGGCCCCGGTTCCCCAGCGGGGAATAGGATGCTCCAGCCTGCACTCCACCTGGGTATCAGAGGTCAGGCGCCAGACGGATTGATCCAGACCGGCGCCAAATTCGGTCACGCCCGCCTGCAACTGCATACTCACTGATATGCTGATCAACCCCAACACCCAAGCATTCAACGGCTTGTCCTCCACACTATCTCGAATTATCTATCGGCAGCGGCAGGACAAGCTTTAGGTCAAAACGCTCAGTGGGGGGAAGAAGGGGCCATCAGCTTGAAGCTGGCGATGCGTCCCGCCAGATCCCGGGCCAGGGCATCCAGTTCGGCACTGTGTTGTTGCAGGGTATGGGAGTGCTGGCGATGGGCCTCATACACGTCACGGATGGTCATCACGTTTTGCTGGATGTCGTCGGTCACGTAACGCTGCTCCTCGGTGGCGGTGGCCACCTGGGCCGTCATGTCGCTCACCTTGCGCACCTCGTTGACGATGTCGGTCAGCTCGCTCCCCGCCCGTTTGGCCTCCGTCACGCTAAGACCCGCCTGTTCGGTCCCCGTGTGCATGGCAGCCACCGCCTCGTTGGCCCCCTGGCGCAAGCGGCCCAGCATCCGCTCTATGTCATCCGCCGCCTGCTGGGTACGGGAGGCAAGCGCTCTCACCTCGTCGGCCACCACTGCAAAGCCGCGCCCGGATTCACCGGCACGGGCCGCCTCGATGGCGGCATTGAGGGCCAGCAGGTTGGTTCTGTCCGAGATCTGCTTGATGAGGTTGAGCGCTTCGCCCACCGACTCGGTATCCTGATGCAGGCTGTCCACAAGTTGCTGGGTATCACTCAGGGTACCCGCGACCTGCTGGATGGTTTGGATGGTCTTATCCACCTCCTTGTCACCCTGCTTCGCCCGGCCGATGGCCTGCTGAGTCGCCTGGGAGGTCTGGGTTGCGTTGCGGGCAATCTCCGCCACAGTCGATGCCATCTCGGTGGCGGCAGTCGCCACCAGATCCACCTGCCCGCATCCCCTGACTACGCCGGCATTCACCTCGGCAATGACCTCGGCCGAGCTGGCGGCGCTGCGTATCAGCACGTCACAGGAGTGGCGCACAGCCAGCAGCAAACTCTCCAGGTGCCCGAGGAAATGGTTCAGATCCCGCGCCAGGGCCCCCAGCTCATCCCCGGATCGCCAGTCGACCCGCACGGTCAGGTCGTTCTCCTGCACCAGGCGCTTGAAGGTCTGGTGCAGGGCCATGAAGCCCAGATGCAGATCCCGCACTACCCGCCAGCAGACGAAGGTGGTCAGGACGATGCACAGCAACACGCCAGCCGCCCCCCACCAGAAGTCACTGGCACTCCCGACCCGCATCTGTTCAACCCGCTCGAAGAGCTGCCGATAGAGGCTGTCTTCTATCTCCTTGAGCAGGCCTATCTTGTCGGTACTCAAGGCAAACCAGGCCTCCGCATCGACACCAAAACCGCCGCTGGCCGCCTTGTCCAGGGCCAGTTTCTCCATGGCGGCCACCTTGGCCACCACGGGTGAGGCGAGGCTGTCGTTCAGCAACTGACGCTGGGCGGGACTCGCCACCGCCTGGAAACGTTCGAGATAGGTATTCTGGGCCGCCAGCAGGGAGATGAACTGCTGCAACAGCGCTGGCGTGAAGCTGTCACGGCCAAAGACGTTGCTGAGCGTCGCCCGCTCCAGCCCCGCACGCTCCTTGCTCTGCAGGAAGGCGGCGTAGGCATTGGTCTGCAGGGCGATGGTGGCATCCATGCTGTCGACGCTTATCTTGTCCACCACCGCCAGCAAGGCGGTCACGAGGCGGGTATAGAAGCCGACCTGTTCCGCCACCTCAACCCCCAGGGCGCTGACCCGCTCACGCATGGCGGTGAGTCCCGCCACTCCCTGCTGCACCTCCGTCAGCGCCAACAAGGCAGGATCCTGATGAAAACGCTGCAACAGACTGTCCACCACCTTGCGCTGGGCAGGCAGCGCATCGCGAAACTTGCTGCCGCCAGAGCCGAGGAAACCGGCCGACATGCCGCGCTCCCGTTGCAGCTCATGGGCCAGCTGCGCCGCCTCCTTCACCACCGCCAACGCGACCAGGGCCCCGCTCATCTCCTGTTCGACCCGATAACGTTCATAGACGTACCGGCCGGAGAAAAACAGCAGGGCCAACAGCGGCAGACAGACCACCAACATCATCTTGTGTGCCAATCCCAGCTTCTTCATCGACCTCTCCCTCCATGGTTGACGTCGCCCATTATAAGCACAGGTGTTTCAAAATGGCCCTCTTGCTGTCCCATGGCGGCAGATAAGGGACAAGGGCCCGCTTTTTTGCCATAATGCCGCCTCCTTTCACGCCGACCGAGATACCATGACCGACGCCGTTCACACCCTCAAGGGCCGTTTTCGCGGCTTTTACCCCGTCGTCATCGATGTTGAAACCGCCGGATTCAATGCCAAGACCGATGCCCTGCTGGAAATAGCCGCCCACACCCTCAAGATGGATGAGCAGGGCTGGCTCGTCCCTGACCAGATCTTCCATTTTCATGTCCAGCCCTTTGAGGGTGCCAATCTGGAGAAAGCGGCGCTGGAGTTCACCGGCATCGACCCCTTCAACCCGCTGCGGGGCGCGGTGGACGAGAAGGAAGCACTCACCGAGATCTTCAAGGGGGTGCGCAAGGGCATGAAGGAGCAGGATTGTGGTCGCGCCATCATAGTGGCCCACAACGCCACCTTCGACCACGGCTTCGTGATGGCCGCCGCCGAGCGGGCCGGCCTCAAGCGCAATCCGTTCCACCCCTTCGCCACCTTCGACACCGCCGCCCTCTCGGGTCTTGCCCTGGGGCAGACGGTGCTGGCCAAGGCCTGTCAGAGCGCCAATATTCCCTTTGACAACAAAGAGGCCCACTCGGCCCTCTACGACACCGAGCGCACCACAGAGCTCTTCTGCCACATCGTCAATCGCTGGAAGAGCCTGGGAGGCTGGCCTCTGGCCAACCCGGATGAAACGACGGACACCGAAGACGAGGGCTGAACACTCCCAGCCCCTGCCCAGACAGGCTGCCCATGGCAGCCTGTCTGCATGAGGGGACCTGTCTGGGCAATGAAGAAGGGCCATTTTCCCGGTTCCCGTTCACCGCCAGCAGAAGATGCGTCCCTTGGCCGGGATCTGCCGATTTTTTTCTCGACATTTAGCCTGTTTTTCGCAAACTAGCTGGCTTTCACACGACTGACAGCAACACAATCCATAAGGAAATCAAATGAATCCTGTTGTTATCGCGGTGGCGCTGATGCTGGTGCTCAGCCTGCTGCGGATCAATGTGGTGGTCTCCCTCGCCATCGGTGCCATCGTGGGTGGCCTGCTCGGCGGACTCTCCCTCGAGCAGACCCTCAGCACCTTCACCGGCGGCCTGGGCGGCGGTGCAGAAATCGCCCTCTCCTACGCCATGCTGGGGGCTTTTGCGGTAGCCATCTCCCGCTCCGGCATCACCGATCTGCTGGCCCGCAAGGTCATCAACCAGCTCGGCAAGGATGCCAGCAGCACCCGCATTCTCTGGGTCAAGAGCCTGCTGCTCACCTCGGTGCTCGCGGTCTCCATCTCCTCCCAGAACCTGATCCCGGTGCACATCGCCTTCATTCCCATCCTGATCCCGCCGCTGCTGCATGTCATGGCCCAGATGCAGATCGACCGCCGTCAGGTGGCCTGTGTCATCACCTTCGGCCTGACCGCAACCTACATGCTGCTGCCGGTGGGCTTTGGCGGCATCTTCCTGAACAACATCCTGGCCAAGAATCTCGTCGACAACGGCGTACCGGTGGAATTCAGCCAACTGCCCCTGGCGATGGCCATCCCGGTATTCGGCATGTTCCTCGGCCTGCTCATCGCCGTCTTCTTCAGCTACCGCAAGCCTCGTCAGTATGATCTGGAGCAGATCCTGGCCGCCGAACCCGAGACGGTCGAGCTCAATCTCAACCACATCTGGGTCGCCCTGCTGGCCATCGCCGTGGCACTCGGCCTGCAACTGATGACCAACAGCATCGTGCTGGGGGCGCTCGCAGGCTTCATCATCTTCACCTGCGGCGGCGTCATCAAATTCCGCGAGAGCCAGGATGCCTTCACCCAGGGTGTGCGCATGATGTCCCTCATCGGCTTTATCATGATCTCCGCCGCAGGCTTCGCCGCCGTCATGAAGGAGACCCACGGGGTGGAGAGTCTGGTGCAGTCCGTCTCCACCATGATGGCCGGCCACAAGGGACTGGCGGCCTTCCTGATGCTGCTGGTGGGCCTGCTCATCACCATGGGGATCGGCTCCTCCTTCTCCACCGTGCCCATCATCGCCACCATCTATGTGCCCCTGTGCATCCACCTCGGCTTCTCGCCCATGGCGACCATCGCCCTGGTGGGCACCGCGGGCGCGCTGGGGGACGCGGGTTCCCCCGCCTCCGACTCGACGCTCGGCCCCACATCGGGCCTCAATGCGGACGGTCAGCACGACCACATCTGGGACAGCGTGGTGCCAACCTTCATCCACTACAACATCCCCCTGGTGATCTTCGGCTGGATTGCCGCCATGGTGCTCTGAGTCCATCCCGAGCAGACAGACAAAAGGCGACCCCGGAGTCGCCTTTCTTGTCTTGCACATGCCTCAGATGGCCGGTTGCAGCCCCCGCCTGCCGGCCAGGGCGCAGAGACAGGCAACCAGGGCTAACCCCATGCCGGCTGCTCCCACCCCGAGCCAGTGTCCCTGTTGCCAGACCAGCATCCCCAGGCTGGAGCCGAGGGTTCCCCCCAGGAACATGCCGGTCATGAAGAGGGTATTGATGCGCCCCCTGGCCTCAGGTCTCAGACCATAGATGCGCTGCTGATGGGCGATGAGTGCGCTCTGCACTCCGAGATCCAGCAAGATGACCCCGCACGCCAGCCCGGCCAGAGAGAGCCACAGCTCGAAGCAGATCCAGGCAAGCACCACCAGCACAGCACCGGCCAATACCACTGGTCTGGCCCCCAACCGATCCGCCATCCGGCCTGCCAAAGGGGCCGCCACCACCCCAGCCACCCCGATGACGCCGAACAGACCCGCCATGTCGGCCCCCAACCCATAGGCAGGTTCGGCCAGGTAGAACGCCAGCACGGTCCAGAAGGCGCTGAAGGAGGCAAACAGCAAGGCCTGGGTCAGGGTCGCGCGGCGCAAGGCGGGCTCCTCGCGCCACAGACCGACCAGAGAATGAAGCAGACGGCCATAACCGAGGGGAGAGCGCGGTAATCCGGATGGTATCATCCTGGCCATCAGCAGGGCCCCCGACAGGGCCAGGGGAATGGCCAGCCAGAACATGGCGCGCCAACTGCCATAGGCGGTGACCAGGCCGGCGACCGTTCGGCTGAGCAGTATCCCGGCCAGTAGACCACTCATCACGCTGCCGACCACGGCACCACGGCGGGCGGGATCAGCCAGGGTCGCCGCCACCGGAACTATCTGCTGGGCAGCCGTGGCCCCGATGCCGAGCAGGACGGAGGCCAGCATCAAGGTGGTGGCACTCGCGGCCGTGGCCGCCAGCAGGGAAGCCAGCGCGATCAGTGCAAACTGCCCCGGAATAAGCCAGCGGCGCTCGACTACATCGCCAAGCGGCACCAGCAAAAGCAGACCCATGGCATAGCCGAGCTGGGTCAGCATGGCGATCAATGGCATGCCCGAGTGCCCGGGAAAGTCCTGCGCCATCACAGCCAACATGGGCTGGTTGTAGTAGATGTTGGCAACTGCCAGGCCGCATGACAGGGCCATGGCGAAGAGCAGGGAGGGGCCGGGGGTTGCGGCCCCTCCGGCAGAAGGCGATGTACTCATGATCTTCTCCTCGTGGTAGAAGGGCTCCCGCCAGGACACGGGCCCCATGCGCACAGCCTACCCGGGGAGCGTCGCCACCAGTAGAGCGGTGGGGACCATAACAGTTATTCCGCTGGTGCATGCCCCACGCCGGGCAGGCCGGTCACGAATGCCAGAAAGGCGCTCGCCTTGGCACCGGGCTGGCGACTTGCCGGGAGCAGGGTCCAGAGCTCCTGCATGGGCAGTTGCCACTCGGGCAGCACCGCCACCACCTCGCCGCGGGCAAGCTCGGGGGCAAACATCCACTCCGAGGCGATACCAAGCCCCAGTCCTGCCAATACGGCGGCGCGCATGCCTTCGGCCGCCGAGACCATCAGCCTGCCTTCTCCGGAAACCACCTTCTCCTCGACGCCGCGGCGAAATCGCCACTGCTGCCCCACTCCGGGCCGTGGACTGTAAAGCACCAGATCATGCTGTTGCAGAGCCTGAGGGGTCTCAGGCTCTCCTTTGGCGGCCAGATAGGCCGGCGTCGCCAGCACCCGCATGTCGCTTCGGGCGAGGCAGCGGGCGACCAGCGACGAGTCGGCCTGTTTGCCGATCCGCAGAGCCACCTCGATGCCCGCCGAAATGAGATCCACATTGCCGTCATCCAGCAGGATCTCCAGATCCAGTCCCGGGTGAGCCGCCAGAAAACCGGCAAGATGGGGAATGATATGCAGGCGGGCGAAAGTGACGGGAGCGCTCACCCGCAGACGCCCGCTCAGGCCCGCCCGGCATTGCTGCACCATGGCATCGGCCTCGTTGACCTGGGCCAGGATCTCTCTCGCCCGCAGATAGTAGGCCTCTCCGGCCTCGGTGGGCGCCAGCCCCCGGGTCGAACGCAGCAACAGGCGGCTGCCAAGGTGCGCCTCAAGCTGGGCAATCAATCTGGAAACCGTGGGTTGCCCCATCCCCAGTCGGCGGGCCACCGCCGAAAACGAGCCGGTCTCCACCGCCAGCACGAACACCTCCATCACCCCCAAGCGATCCATCTATGGCTCCTCTGCCCTGTGGCACTGTTCGTGGCACAAGGTAGCACTGGGACTGTCCTCTCGCACCCTCGTTCTGGCAGGAGGCACAAGAAAGCCACGTCATAGGCGGTCCTGCCATGGGAGAAAGGTGTCGGGATGAAATATCAACCAGGAACGATCGAACAGAGGGACTCGAAGACAAGGCTACAGGAGCTCGATTGCCCCAAGGCTACCCCAGTGCCACTTCCTGAATGGCGGCGCTGTGGGCGAAATAGCGGTGACAGAACTGCATGAACTCTGGCAGCGGCAAGGGACGCGAGTAGAAATAACCCTGGATCTCATCCACCCCTATGGTGAGCACCGCCTTGAGCTCATCGCTGTTTTCCACCCCTTCTGCCACGACACGCACCCCCAACTGATGAGAGAGGGTGGTGATGGTCTCGACGAAGAGCACCTGCCGGGTGTCACTGTCGATCGCGGTGATAAAGGATCTGTCTATCTTGAGCTTGTCGAAATAGAGTTCACGCAGGTAGGAGAACGAGGACCAGCCGGTCCCGAAGTCATCGAGGGCCACCCGCACCCCAATCTGGCGCAGGGAGTGAATGATCTGCTTGCTCAGGGCGATGTCATCGAGGGCGATGGTTTCGGTCAGCTCCACTATCAACTGGTGCAGTCCCAACGGACCGTCACTCATCTTCACTTCAATCTCCCTGGCCAACCCCATGTTGAACATGGAGTTGGAGAGGTTGATGGAGATCTCGAGCGGTGCTAATACCTCTTTCGGGAAGCCGGACAGATCGAGCTGCATGCGCCGGATGATCCAGCCCCCGAGCGCCTCGCCCAACCCGTTCTCTTCTGCCAGCGAGATGATGTCGAGGGGGGCAATAAAGCCATATTCCGGATGATGCCAGCGGATCAGCGCCTCCGCCCCCAGCCTCACTACACTCTGGCCGCGCACGATGGGCTGATAGTAAAGGGCCAGTTGCGGGCAGTGGATAAGCTCCCGCAGCTCGGTCGACAGCCGGCGTTTGCGCTGATAGTGCTGATCCATGCTGCTGGAGAAGAGCACATTGCGATTCAGCCGCTTGCGCTTGGCGCTGTCGAGGGCGATATCGGCAAACAGCAGCATCTCTTCCGGTGAATGATCCGGTTTCACGTACTGGCTGGTGCCCATGAAGACCCGCACCCGGTGCGCCGGATCGGCGGCAAACACCAGATCCGCCAGCTCGCTGCGCAGTTGCTCCAGAAACGGGAAGCGCAGATAGGTGGGCATGGTGCCGGTGATGATGAGGGTGAACTCGTCACTGCCGGTTCGGGCAGCGAAGATCCCCTGGCCAGAGGCGGCCTTGATCCGCGCCGCAAGCCGTTTGAGCAAGGCGTCCCCCACTTCGTAACCCAGACAGTCATTGACCTCCCTGAAATGCCCCAGATCCATGAGACAGACGGTGATGCTGCTGCGCCGACCGGGATGGCTGGTCCACTGTTGGAGGTGCTTGATGAGCGCCGCCCGGTTGGGGAGACGGGTGAGAGGGTCGTTCCACGCCAGAAAATGCTGGCGACGCACTTCGCGAAACAGCACCATCAACATCACCATGGTCGCCAGCATCAGAAATCCCAGGATGAAGAAGTTCTGGGTTTTCGACTCGTTGAGCAGCTCACGCTGGGCGATGGCAGAAGGCCCGGTGAAGTTTTTCACCATCACGTCCCGCACCCCGCGCATCTCGTCATCGAGCGCGGCCGTGAACATCTTGAGTGCGGGGGAATCCGGCTCCCCTTGCACCACATCCTGCTCATAATGTTCGAAGAGAGCGAGGATCTTGCCGACCGCCGTGTCCGCACCGAACCGGGCCCTGACCGACTTTGCCTCCTCCCCGTGCAAGAAGACATCGAGCCAGTTCCAGGCAATGTCAAAGCGCTTGTTCATCTCCTCCCGGCTGGCGGCACCGGCACGATAGAGCTGCAAGCCCTCCTCGAAGGCGTGGATCTCCAGCTCGAGCTGGGCCAGTGCCCAGGCGGAGAGCTGGGTGTAGCGCGTCACCGCATTGAACGCGTGGTCATAGTTCCAGACCGACCAGAGGGTCACCCCCAAAAAGGTGGTCACCATCAGGATCAGGCTCAAGAACTTGCCGCGCAGCATCTTATTTGCTCTCCAGCGCCGTCAGCTGCCACACCATCCGGCTGTGATAGAGCTCCTTGTTGAGTTCGGGATGGTCGGTGAGGGGATAAATGACCCAGAGCGGCCCCTTGTTGCGCAGAGTCAGCGCCTTGCCATCCTGCTTCTCGGCCACCAGCACCGGGTACTTCTCCCCGTCTTCCAGCGGCAGTGCGGTCCAGTATTCATTGACCGCGAGGGCCTTGACCTCCTGGCTCTTGAGACCGTAGGTCCTGACCAGGTCCCGCAGCAACACCCCGCGATAGAGGTGCTCCCCTTCAGTCCAGGGCGTCCCCGTCTTAACCTCCGTCTGCGGCAAGGCCTCAAACTCGGCACGGGTCAGCACCACCTCCCCCTTGCCATTGCAGCACCCCGCCCCCGCAATTCTGAAGAAGGGCTCCTCCGCCAACACCATACCCGACACGAGCCATCCGGATATCAGCAACACCTTGCCAAGCCACTTGCCCATCACGCACCTCCCTGTCATACGGTTTATTTATTCATCTCACTCTGCTGACTCATATGCAAACAACAGAATGCACCTTCAGACCAAAGTCGCAGTCGTTTGCAACCAGCAACTATCTCTGCGCCTTCCAAAAGTACCCAATCGCTTCCCAAAGAATGACACCAGGCGCCACCCCCAGGCAAATGGATTGCACCATTTTTCTTTTCACTGGCTCCTCATAAAACCGGGTGCCCGCCACGGCCGGAAAAAGGTGACAATCTTTGCTACGCATCTGAAAAACAGACACAAAAAAGGCCGCTCCATGGAGCGGCCTTCTCATCAGTGCAGTCAGGGTTTAGCTGTCGCGGCGCTTGTTGCCACCGAATTTGCGACCCTTGTCGAAACCGCCTTCACGGCGATCCTTGTTGAAGGGACGGTCACCCTGGGGACGGCGATCCTTGTTGAAAGGACGGTCGCCACGGAACGGACGATCACCACGGGGCGGACGGGGAGCAGTGTTGCCGCCGGCCGGCACTTCGGTGTAACGGGTGATCTGCAGCGGACGCTGGCAGACACGGGCCTTCTTGATCACTTCCAGCACCTCGGCGCTCATGCCCTTGGGCAGATCGACGGTGGAGAAGTCATCGGCGATGTCGATGTTGCCGATGAAGCGGCTCTCGATGTTCGCTTCGTTGGCGATGGCACCCACGATCTGGCCCGGCTTGACGCCGTGATGGGCGCCCACGTCGACACGGTAACGCTCCATCTCCACGTCCGGGTTGTCTTTCAGCGGACGCGGTTCGAGGGACGGCATGCGACGGGCCGGACGATCGCCACGGTCACCGAAGTCACGACCGCCACGGTCGTTGAACTCACGACGCTCAAAGCCACCGCGATCGTTACCAGCGTTGAACACCGGATCCGGAATGGAGTCATCCAGCAGCAGCGGTTGATCGCCCTGTACCAGCTTGGCCAGTGCGGCAGCCAGTTCCAGCGGATCGGCAGAATCTTCTTCGATCAGCTCGTTCACCAGATTCACGTAGATCTCGAGCTCTTCGCCCATCATGGTTTCGCGGATGCGCTCCTTGAACTTGGCCAGACGGTGCTGGTTGATGTCCTCGGTGCTCGGCATCTTCATCGGCTCGATGGCCTGACGGGTTGCGTGCTCGATGGCGCGCAGCATGCGACGCTCACGCGGTGCCACGAACAGGATGGCTTCGCCCTTGCGACCGGCACGGCCGGTACGGCCGATACGGTGAACGTAGGATTCGGTGTCGTAGGGGATGTCGTAGTTCACCACGTGGGTGATGCGCTCAACGTCCAGACCACGGGCAACCACGTCGGTGGCGATCAGGATGTCCAGCTGGCCCTGACGCAGCTTGTCGACTGTACGCTCACGCAGCTTCTGCGGGATGTCACCGTGCAGCGCTTCACAAGCATGACCACGGGCAGCCAGCTTGCCAGCCAGTTCTTCGGCGGCGTTCTTGGTGCGTACGAACACCAGCAGGGCTTCGTAGGGTTCGACTTCCAGCAGACGGGTCATGGCGTCCAGCTTGTGCAGACCGGTCACCTGCCAGTAACGCTGGCGAATGGTGGTGGCGGTCGCAGTCTTGGAGGCGATCTTGATCTCTTTGGGCTGCTTCAGGTGCTTCTGGGCCACACGACGGATCTGCTCCGGCATGGTGGCGGAGAACAGGGCAACCTGACGACCGGCCGGGCACTGTTCCATGATCCAGTCCACGTCGTCGATGAAGCCCATGCGCAGCATCTCGTCCGCTTCGTCCAGCACCAGGGCTTTCAGACCGGAGAGGTCCAGGTTCTTGCGACGGATCAGGTCCATCACGCGGCCCGGGGTACCCACGACAACCTGGGCACCGCGACGCAGGGCGCGGGTCTGGGTTTCGTAGGAAGCGCCGCCGTAGATGGGCAGCACGTGGAAATCGGGCATGTGGTGGGCATAGCGTTGGCACGCCTCTGCAACCTGCAGGGCCAGCTCGCGGGTCGGGGCCAGCACCAGGATCTGGGTGTTGCGGTTACCAGCTTCCAGACGAGACAACAGAGGCAAGGCAAAAGCAGCGGTCTTCCCTGTACCGGTTTGTGCCTGCCCCAGCAGATCGTGTCCCGCCATCAGGTGGGGAATTGCTGCGGCCTGGATGGGAGACGGGCGCTCATAGCCCACGTCCTGCAGCGCTTTCAATACAGGCGCGGCCAGTCCAAGCTCACTAAAAAGGGGCAGTTGTTCGGTATCAGACATAGATTCTTCCAGATTAAGGCAGGCGGCTAACACCGCGGAATAGCAAAAAGGCGGCGATTATAGCGCCACTTTGTTCTGCTGTCTTGAAAAATGTGATAGGTGTCTCAAGACGTTGGCAATTATAGAGGGATCTCGCGACTATGGCTTGCTTATTTTTCACTCATGATGCGTTATTGCCGATCACGCTTCGCCAGAGTCCTTGTCCCGCTTGTGCTTGAGCACTGCCATGGTCAATCGGCTGGTGCACAATAAACGACCACGTTCATCGCGAATCTCGATCTGCCACACCTGAGTCGTCGCCCCCAGATGCAGCGGCGCGCAGCGCCCCGTCACCATCCCTTCCCGCTTGGCCCGTAGGTGATTGGCATTGACCTCCAGCCCCACGCAATAACTCTCCTCCCCCACCGCCATGTTGGCCGCAAGCGATCCCAGCGTTTCCGCCAGCACCACGGAGGCGCCGCCGTGCAGCATGCCGAGTGGTTGATGGGTGCGGTGATCCACCGGCATCGTGGCCTCCAGCCAGTCGGGGCCAAAGGCGGTGTAGACGATGTCGAGGTGGGCCATCAGGGTGTTGCGGGAGCTGGCGTTGAGCCCCTCCAAGCTCATGGGTTTGCGCCAGATGGGGCTGCTTTCTTGACTCATGGTGAGCGGACTCCTTGCGTGATCACGGGTTATCGCTGCGCTGTAGCGGCAAACCAGCAGTGTCGGCGAAAAAGGAGCAAAAAAAAAGATGCCCACGCCGGGGCATCTTGCATCGAGATTGACCCTCACCAGGGATAGGTCACCCCTGGCCACTCGGCCCAGGGGCCGTCCCGCCCCGGCAGGCGCGGCTCGGACCAGCGCCATACCTTGCCGAGCCAGGCGCGCAGTTCGGCTTCGAGTTCGCTGTCAGTGAGCGGCGCCTCGACCACCTTCCAGAAGAAGAGCTCCACCTGCACCTCCGGCAGTACCGACGGATAGAGGTAGACACCGCCCCAGAAGCGGGGCTCCCTGTTCGGGCTCCAGAGGCCATAGGCAAAGGAGCGCTTGGCCAGAAACTCGGAGTGCTGCCACTCCAAGTCGGCCTCGTGCTGACTCAGGCTGAAATTGGCGGAGGGCCACACATCATCCGGGCGAAACAGCTGATGGAGCTGATCCCGCTCGCGCAGGATGGCAACAAACTCCACCACGGCCTGGGACGGCGTGGTGGGGAGCAACAGAAAATGCGGGTGCCGATAGGCCTTTGGCACCCGGAATCCCTTGGGAAAGTGGAGCATCAGAGCAGTTCCAGCAGGGCCTGCAGCGGATGCTTGAGCTTCTCCCCCTCCATCCGCTTGACCTGGCTGCGGCACGAATAACCGGTGGCCAGACAACGGGCTTGCGGCAGGCGAGCCAGGGGCTCGGCCCAGCTCAGACCGTAGATCCCCTTGGAGTTCTCCACCTGTTTGGCGTCGTGACCATAGGTGCCCGCCATGCCGCAGCAACCCACCGACACCGGCTGCAAACGTGCACCGAAGCGGCCGAACAGGGTGCTCCAATCACCGTGGGTGGTGGGCTTGGCGGTCTTCTCGGTGCAGTGGGCAAACAGATACCAGGGGTCGGTGCCAACCTCTTCCCGCAGCGGCAGCGCCTCGGCAGGCAGGGAGAGCAGCCACTCCTGGGGCAGCAGCACCTGGAAATCGCCGCGGGCGGGGCCGAGCGCCTTCACGTACTCGTCCCGGTAGCAGAGCACCAGAGAGGGGTCGACCCCCACCATGGGGATGCCGAGGACCGCCACCTTGTTGAGGAACTGGGCGCTGCTGGCAGCAGTGCGGGCGAAGGCGCGCAGGAATCCCTTCACGTGCTGAGGCTTGCCGTTGGGTTTGAACGGCAGCAGGTAGGGCTGATAACCCAGCTTGCTGGCCAGCTTCACCAGGTCACGCACCACGGGGGCGTCGTAGTAGCTGGTGAAGGGATCCTGCACGATGAGCACCACTTTTTGGCGCTGCTCGGGGCTCATGGCCTCGAGGCCCGGCAGATCGAAATAGCGGGCGCGGTGATCCCGCAGCTCCTCGGCCAGGGTCGGCACGGAGAGCAGCGGCACATCCACCATGCCGATGCTCTTCTCGGTCGCCTTCTGGGCCCACTCTTTTTCGAGGAAGAAGTTGACCAGCTTGGGGGCCTTGGCCAGCAGGGGCGCATAGCTCTCTACCGTGCCCACGAAGTAATCCTTGGGGCCGCGCAGATATCGGCTGTGATAGAGCTGCATGAAGCGGGCGCGGAAGGTGGGCACATCCACCTTGATGGGGCACTGGCTGGTGCATGCCTTGCACGCAAGGCACCCCTCCATCGCCTCCATCACCTCGTGGGAGAAGTCATACTCGCCCCGGGCGCGGGCCACCGTATTGCGGAACTTGTCGACGATCTGCTTGAAGCGCAGACCCCCGCTTTGCAGCGCCACCTCTTCGGCAAGGGGATCGAAGCCCTGCTCCGACAACTGGCGCAGCCATTCACGCATCAGGCCAGCCCGCCCCTTGGGGGAGTGACGGCGGTCGCGGCTGATCTTGACCGAGGGGCACATGGGGGAGTCGGTCTCGAAGGTGAAACACAGACCGTTGCCGTTGCAATCGAGGGCCCGTGTATAGCTCTCGCGCACGGCAATCGGGATCTGGCGGTCGAACTTGCCGCGCTTGGGCCCGTCCACTGAGACAAGCGAAGCGCCGCTGCCATAAGGCATGCAGATCTTGCCCGGGTTGATGCGGTTGGCCGGGTCGAACGCCCCCTTGACCCGTTGCAGCTCTTCCCACAGCTCGCCGAAGAAGGCGGGGCTGTATTCGGAGCGAAAGCCCTTGCCGTGCTCCCCCCACATCAGGCCGCCGTATTTGGCGGTGAGCGCTACCACCTGATCGGAGATGCGCCGCAGCAGCACCTCCTGCTCGGGATCGCACAAGTCCAGCGCCGGGCGCACGTGCAGCACCCCGGCATCGACGTGGCCGAACATGCCGTAGTCAAGGCCGTGAGCGTCCAGCAGGGCGCGAAACTCCATGATGAAGTCCGCCAGGGATTCCGGCGGCACGGCGGTGTCTTCGGTGAAGGCCACCGGCTTCTTGCGCCCCTCGGCATTGCCGAGCAGCCCCACCGACTTCTTGCGCATGCCATAGATGGTCTCGATGCTCGGCAGGTGGTCGCACACCTGATAGCCAATGACCCCGGCTTCACCACGCGCCAGCAGGCCGTCGATGCGCCGGCACAGCTCCGCCACCTTGGCCTTGTGCGCATCCTCGTCGGTGTCGGCAAACTCGACGATGTTGAGCCCCTGCAGATCCTTGCCGGGCACATCCTGGATGAGATCCTTCACCGAGTGCCAGATGATGTCGGCGCGAGCCAGTCCCAACACCCGGGAGTCCACCGTCTCCACCGACAGGGCGTGGGCCTGTACCATAAAGGGGGCATTTCTGAGCGCGGAGGGGAAGCTGTCGTACTTGACGTTGACCAAGGTGCGGTAGCGCGGGATGGGGGTGATGTTGAGGCGGGCTTCGATGATGAAGCCCAAAGAGCCTTCCGAGCCGCACAGCACCCGGCTCACATCCAGAGTGTCGGTATCGGGCTGATAGAGGTGCTTGAGATCGTAACCGGTCAGAAAGCGGTTGAGCTTGGGGAAGGTGGCCTCGATATCGGCGCGCCGCTCGCGGCCGATGCGATAGAGGGTGCGATAGATCTCCCCCTCCCGGTTCTCCAGCGCCAGCTTATCCGCCAGACGCTGGCCGGTCACCGGCTCGGTCGCCATGAGATCGCCGTTTTCCAGCACGGCCTTGAGGCCGAGCACGTGATCCGAGGTCTTGCCGTACACCAAGGAGCCCTGCCCCGAGGCATCGGTGTTGACCATGCCCCCTAAGGTGGCCCGGTTGGAGGTGGAGAGATCCGGCGAGAAGAAGTAGCCGTGGGGCTTCAAATAGGCGTTGAGCTGGTCTTTGACCACCCCGGCCTGGGCCCGTACCCAGCCCTCTTCCAGATTAATTTCCATGATCTGGTTCATATGGCGCGAGAGATCGACGATAATGCCGCCGCCCAAGGATTGGCCATTGGTGCCGGTACCGCCGCCGCGAGGGAAGAAACTCAAGGTTGCGTACTCGGGCCCCTGGGCCAGCTTGAGCATCACCGCTATGTCATCCGCACTGCGCGGATAGAGAACCGCCTGAGGTACGACCTGATAGACGCTGTTATCCGTCGCCATCGCCAACCGGCTTGCATAAGACTTTTCGATATCACCACGAAATGCTGATCGCGCCAGCAACTCAAGAAACTGCAGGGTTGTAGGTGACAAACTGTCCTGGTAATCGAGTCTCGGGATCATGAATCCTTGTTCCCATCCTTTGCTTGATGCCGGCATTCCGGCGACAACGACCGTTCGGACCTGCCTCTTTGCGGGTGTCCGAACCAGTCCGCTCACATGTGAGCGGGCAGTATATCAGCTAGAAAACCGCTTGCGCGCGCAATCTTCACCATTTGAAAGGAGGACTTTTATGGCTCACTACAGCCATGTTATCAGTACGCTTATTCGCACCGAAAAACAGGCGCTGACCCTGTCGCTGTTTGGTTGCATCACCTTTGCCATTTTCGGGATCGGCTATGGTCTGTTCGTCGGTTCCAACGCCATCATGCTGGACGGCATCTTCACCCTGTTCAGCATGGGCATGACGGGCCTTGGGCTCATCACCGCCTACCTGGTCACCCGCCCCTCCGACGCCCGTTTCCAATACGGCTACGCCCACTTCGAACCCATCGCCAACGTCATCAACGGCGCCATCATTCTGCTGCTCTGCCTCGGCGCCCTCTATGGCGGCATCACCTCCCTGCTGGCAGGAGGACGGGAGATCGATCTCGGCCACGCCCTCATCTATGCCGTCGTCTCCACCTTCTTCTGCGGCATCCTCTATCTCATCGAGGCCGACGTGGCCGAGCGGGTCAACTCCGAGCTGGTGCGGGTGGACTCCAAGGAGTGGCTGGTGGATACCCTGCTCAGCGCCACCCTGCTCATCGGCTTTCTGGTCGCCATCGGGCTCGATACCCTGGGTTACGGCCACTACAACCGCTACATAGACCCGGTGCTGGTCTCGCTGCTGGCCCTGTGTGCCACCCTCATCCCCATCAAGGTGCTCGGTCGCAACCTGCGGGAAGTGCTGAAGATTGCCCCCAAGGGGGATGTCTCCCGGCTGGTGGCCAGCGAAGTCGAAGCCCTGCGCCTGCGCCATGGGGTCGAGTGCTACAGCCACCTGGCAAAAAGCGGCCGCCGCTTCGATCTCGAGCTCAACATCCTGGTGGCCCCCGGCCAGGAGTGGCCCGTCGAGCGCCAAGATGCCCTGCGCCAGGAGCTCTGGTCCCGCCTCGGCGATACCCTGGGAGACGCCTGGCTCTCGGTCTGCTTCACCCGGGAAAAACGCTGGTTGTAAGCCGCAAGGCGGGGCTTGCCTGGCAAGCTCCGCCTGTCCCTGTCGCCCTGTTGGGCGAGCACCTCCCCTTGCGCATCCAGACCCCTCTTGCCAAATACGGGATTCCCGTTATCATCAGGGCTCACTTTTGACCCGAGGTTTTATTGCCCATCATGGACAATCCCCGAAGTAGCCCTTCGTCTTTTCCCATCAAAGCCTATCTGTACCTGCTCAACCAACGCCTCTGAAGCGATCGTCTCCGTCACCACGGCCACGCCGTGACCACGATTCACTGCATCTGTCTTCATTGAGGTCAATCACATGGAATTCTTGCTGGACCCGTCAATCTGGGTCGGTCTGCTTACCCTGATCATCCTGGAAATCGTTCTCGGGATAGACAACCTGGTCTTCATCGCCATCCTGGTGAAAAAACTGCCCCCCGCCCAGCGGGACAAGGCGCGCATCATCGGTCTCTCCCTGGCCCTGCTGATGCGCCTGGGACTGCTCACCATCATGTCATGGCTGGTCACCCTCACGGCTCCTCTGCTGCACATCTGGGATCACCCCTTCTCCGGTCGGGATCTCATCCTGATGGGAGGCGGACTCTTCCTGCTGTTCAAGGCCACCTCCGAGCTGCATGAGCGACTCGAGGCCAAGCCCGAGGAGCAAGGCGGCACCGGCGTCTATGCCGGGTTCGGGGTGGTGATCGCCCAGATCCTGGTGCTGGATGCGGTCTTCTCCCTGGACTCCATCATCACCGCCGTCGGCATGGTGGATCACCTCGGCGTCATGATGGCGGCCGTAACCATCGCCATGGTAGTGATGGTGCTTGCCTCCAAGCCCCTGACCCGCTTCGTCAACGCCCACCCCACTGTGGTGGTGCTCTGCCTGAGCTTCCTCTTGATGATCGGCTTCAGCCTGGTGGCGGAGGGCTTCGGCTTCCACATTCCGAAGGGCTACCTCTACGCGGCCATCGGCTTCTCGGTGCTCATCGAGTTCTTCAACCAGCTCGCCCAGCGCAGTGCCCTGCGCCATGAGGCGTGCCAGCCCCTGCGCGAGCGCACCACCGCCGCCATCTTCAAGCTGATGGGGGGGAACAAGCGCTCCGCCCACCCGCAGGAAGACGAAGAAGAGGTGCAGGCTCAGCCCCTGCCCCCTGGTTTCGGTGAAGAGGAGCGTTACATGGTGAGCGGCGTGCTGTCGCTGGCCGAGCGTTCCATTCGCACCATCATGACCCCGCGCTCCGAGATGGAGTGGATCGACGTGAGCGACAGCGAGGACGAGATCCGCGCCCTGCTGCAACGGGCCCCCCACAGCCTGTTCCCGGTCTGTGACGGGGAGCTGGACGAGATCATCGGGGTGGTCAAGGCTCGGGATCTGCTGTTTGCCCTCAACGAGGGGCAATCCCTGGCAGCACTAGCCAGACAGAACGAGCCCGTCATCGTGCCCCAGACCATCAACGTGATCCGGCTGCTGGCGGAGCTGCGCCAGGCCAGGGGCAGCCTCATTCTGGTGGCGGACGAGTTTGGCGTCATCCAGGGGCTGGTCACCAACCACGATCTGCTGGAGGCCATCGTCGGCGAGCTGCCGGACGAGGACGAGACCCCCGATGTGGTGCGCGAGGGCGAGCATTGGCTCATCCACGGCACCACCAACATCCATCAGGTGGAGCAGGCACTGAACTGCGACGGGCTGGTGAGCGAGAGCGACGAGTACGTGACCCTGGCGGGCATGCTGCTCTCCCACTTCGGCAGCCTGCCCGACGTCGGTCAGCAGTTGCACCTCGGCCAGTTCTGCTTCGAGGTCATGGCCGTGAGCGAGCGGCGCATCGAGCGAGTACGGGTCACCCCACTCTCCCCCTGATCATCGGTGGCAATGCAGCAAAAGAGGGCCTTTGGCCCTCTTTTTTCTGGCCCGAGCCCGGCCCCTCCCGGGCCATTGCTGCGATAACGGCAATTCTCTTCTGCAATCCCCCCTCTTTTTCACAATAACAATCCCCTCTAAAGTCACCTCACTCCCAAAGATTGAGGAATCCATCATGCACCACGATCCCCTGTTCTGCCCCCTTCGCCTCGGCCAGCTGCACCTTGCCAACCGCATCGTCATGCCCCCCATGACCCGCTCCCGCGCCAGCCAGCCCGGGGACGTGGCCAACGCCATGATGGCGACCTACTACGCCCAGCGTGCCGGGGCCGGCCTCATCATCAGCGAAGGCACCCAGATAGATCCCCTGGGCAAGGGCTACGCCTGGACGCCGGGCATCCACAGCGCCGAGCAGGTGGCAGGCTGGAAGCAGGTAACAGACGCGGTCCACGCCGAGGGGGGCATCATGTTCGCCCAGCTCTGGCACGTGGGCCGGGTCACCCATCCTGACAACATCGGCGGCGCCCAGCCCCTCTCCTCCTCCGCCATCCAGGCCAAGGGAGTGAAGGTGTTCGTCGACAACGGCAGCGATGCCCCGGGGTTTGTGGAGACCGTCACCCCGCGCGCCATGACCCAGGCCGACATCGACGCCGTGGTGGGGCAGTTTCGCCAGGCCGCCCGCAACGCCATGGAGGCGGGCTTTGACGGCATCGAGTTGCACGCCGCCAACGGCTACCTCATCAACCAGTTCCTCGACTCCGAGTCCAATACCCGCACCGACAGCTATGGCGGTTCGCTCGAAAACCGGCTGCGTTTCCTCAAAGAGGTGACCGAGGCGGTCTGTGACGAGATCGGTCCCGACCGGGTCGGGGTGCGTCTTGCGCCGCTCACCACCCTCAACGGCACCGTGGATGCCAACCCCCAGGAGACCTATCTGGCCGCCGCGCGCCTGCTGGGCCAGCTCGGCGTGGTCTATCTGCACGTCGCCGAAGCGGACTGGGACGACGCCCCCCTGATGGCGGAGAGCTTCAAGCAGGGGCTGCGCGACGCCTTCCCCAACACCCTCATCTACGCCGGCAAGTACGATGGGGAACGCGCCCGCGCCGCCATCGAGGCGGGCTGGGCCGACATGATTGGCTTCGGTCGCCCCTTCGTGGCCAACCCCGACTTGCCGAACCGCCTGCGCCACGGCCATCCGTTCGCCCCCCACGATCCCGCCACCCTGTTTGGCGGCGGCGAGAAAGGGCTGACCGACTACCCCGTCTATGGGGCAGAGCGGGCATAAGGCGGCTGGCGCTTAACCTCTTCCCGGGCGGGCCCTCCAACAGGGGGCTCGCCTTGTTGTCTTGCCAGTGCAACAGTAATTCAAGACATTGTTACGCCATATGACTCAATCTGCGCCCCCTCTCTTTCAAGGAGTCACCATGAACCATACCCAGGCCTGGTGCTGGCACGCCCCCGGCGAACCGGACCAGCTCACCCTCACCCGGCAAGCGCTCCCCACCCCCGGGCCCGACGAGGTCCTCGTCGCCAACCGGATCATCGCCTTCAATCCGGTGGACTGGAAACTCATCGAACAGGGTCATCCCCACTGGCAGCCCGGCCATGTGCCCGGCGTCGATGGCATGGGCACCCTGGTGGCACTGGGGGCCAACGTCACCCACCTGCGCCCCGGCACCCGGGCCGCCTATCACACCGACCTGCGCCATGGCGGCAGCTTTGCCCGCCACACCCTGGTGCCGGCTCGCGCCCTGATGCCGGTGCCCGATGCCCTGAGCGACGAGGCGGCCGCCGCTCTCCCCTGCCCCGGCCTCACCGCCTGGCAGGCGCTGGCCAAGCTGCCGCACCTGCACGGGGAGGCCCTGCTCATCTCGGGGGCTGGCAGCAGTGTCGGCCGCTTCGCGGTGCAAATTGCCCTCCAGAAGGGTGCCCGCGTCTTTGCCAGCGCCAGCCCGCGCCACCACCAGTGGCTCAAACAGCTAGGCGTGCAGGGGGTGGCGGACTATCGGGATCCCGACTGGCTGGCCCAGTTGCAGGCCGCCAACGGTGGTGAACCCTTCGAGGGGATCATCGATCTGGTCTCCAGCCAGCAGGCAGAAGCCTTGCTGCCTGCCCTTGGCTATTACGGCCACATGGTGACGGTGCTCGGGCGCATCGCGCGCAACCCGCTGCCCGCCTTTAGCCATTGCCACTCATTGCACGAGATTGCCCTCGGCGCCCAGCACGCCTTTGGCTCGGACAAACAGTGGAGCCGTCTGGTAGCGGCCGGTGTCGCCATGATGGCGCAGATGGTGAACGGCGAGCTGACCCTGCCGCCGCTGGTGGTGGGCGACTTCGACGCCCTGCCCTCCCTGCTCACCCGCGTCAAGCAGGAGGGACAAGGAGAAAAGTATCTGGTGCGGGTGGGTTGATACCCGCCCAACGATGGCACAAAGAGGCCCGCCATGGCGGGCCTCCTGCATTCAAGGTGTGCAAGGCGGCCTGCTCAGTGCAGGCTCACCCCGTGCAGGGCGGCATGGAGGCGAATGTCCCGGGTCAGACGCACCTTGTCCGCGAGGCTCAGCCAGCTCGCCTCCACGGCATTGAGACTGAGGCGGCACAGCTGCTCCTGGCTGGCGCCAAGCCCGTCGGCCAGGGCCTGGAAGTTGGCCCCCAGGTATCCCCCGAAATAGGCGGGATCGTCGGAGTTCACGGTGACGCAGAGCCCCTGCTCCAGCAGCCTCAGCACATTGTGGTGGGCCATCTGGTCAAACACCCTGAGCCGCACGTTGGAAAGCGGGCAGACGGTGAGGGGCAGCCGTGTGTCGGCCAGGTAGCTCAGCAGCGCGGGATCCTCGACACAGCGCACCCCGTGATCGATGCGTTGCACCCCGAGCTCCCGGATCGCTTGCCAGATGTAGCCCGCAGGTCCCTCCTCCCCCGCGTGGGCCACCACCGGCAACCCCAGTTCCCTGGCCCGGGCAAAGACCCGGGCAAACTTGCTGGGCGGGTTGCCCTGCTCCCCCGAATCGAGGCCGATCCCGTGCAGGCGCGCCAGGTACGGCGTGGCCTCTGCCAGGGTGGCTAATGCCGCCTCTTCACTCAGGTGGCGCAGGAAGCTCATGATGAGCCGCCAGCTGATGCCAAAGGCTGCTTCGCCAGCCTGTAGCGCCCGCTCGATGCCCCCCAGCACGGTGGCAAAGGGCACGCCGCGGGCGATGTGGGTCTGGGGGTCGAAAAAGATCTCCACGTGCACCACGTGATCGGCAACGCAGCGCTCGAGATAGGCCCAGGTGAGGTCGAAGAAATCCTGTTCGTGGATGAGCACGCTGGCGCCGAGGTAGTAGAGATCGAGGAAGGATTGCAGGCCTTCGAACTCATAGGCGGCGCGCAGGCTGTCGACATCGGGCCAGGGCAGCGCCACCCCGTTGCGCTGGCCGAGGGCGAACATCAGCTCGGGTTCGAGGGTCCCCTCGATATGCAGGTGCAGTTCCAGCTTGGGCAAGCCGGCAATAAAGTGCTCCATGATGACGGCTCCATCGTCAGACTCCGTGCGGACACCACCGGGGCGGCGCCCTCCCTTCGCCTTCATTGTGCACCCATCTGGCCCGCCGGAGGAGACTTGTCATCAAAGGGCCTTATAATGGCGGCACAAAAACCATAACCGATTGAAGAGACGAACAGAGGGATGCCCTGTCCCCCGCTCTTGCGCCCTACAAGGAGAATTCATGAAGAAAAACGTCATCTGTGACATTGACGGCGTCATCCTGCACAACAACGATCTCATTCCCGGCGCCGACCGCTTCGTCCACCGCCTGCTGGAGCAGGGCAGCAAGCTCCTGTTCCTCACCAACTACCCGGCCCAGACCCAGAAAGATCTGCAAAACCGCTTCCGCTCCGCCGGAATAGAGGTGCCCGAGGAGTGCTTCTACACCTCCGCCATGGGCACCGCCGACTTTCTCAAGCGCCAGGATGGCAAGAAGGCCTATGTGATTGGCGAAGGGGCCCTGACCCACGAGCTCTACAAGGCCGGCTTCACCATCACCGACATCGACCCGGACTTCGTGGTGGTGGGGGAGACCCGCAACTACAACTGGACCATGATGCAGCAGGGCGCCAAGTTCGTGGATCAGGGGGCCCGCTTCATCGCTACCAACCCGGATACCCACGGCCCCATGATGCACCCGGCCTGCGGCGCCCTGTGTGCCCCCATCGAGCGGATGACCGGCAAGAAGCCCTTCTATGTCGGCAAGCCGAGCGCCTGGATCATTCGCGCGGCCCTCAACCGGATGGAGGCCCACTCCGACGACACCATCATCATCGGCGACAACCTGCGCACCGACATCCTGGCGGGCTTCCAGGCCGGTCTCGAGACGGTGTTGGTGCTCTCCGGGGTGAGCAAGGTGGCGGACATCGACCGCATGCCGTTTCGACCGAACCACATCTTTGACTCCGTGGTGGACATCGACATCGTCTGATCCCGGGTGCCGCCCTTCCGGTGGCCTTCAGCCTGCACGGGCCCCCTTGGCAAAGGGGGCCCGTTTCGTTTAACGTAAGCTTAACATCGTTAAACAAACTAAACGGGAGCAGGATGCTCCTTCGCCACTCAAGGACGCACCATGAAGAGCCTGAACGACTGGATCCTGCTGGACAAACACACTGTCTCCCCCACCCCGATGATGCCAGCCCCCGAGCGCATCAGGACTGGAACGCCGAGCCAGACGGCATGGAACCACTACTCCGACCCTAGCCAGCAGTTTCACGTGGGCTTCTGGGCTTGCGAGCCGGGCTGCTGGGCCGTTCACTATACCGAACACGAATACTGCCAGATGCTGGAAGGGGAGGCGGTGATCCACGACGAGCAGGGCGGCCGGTTGCACCTCAAACCGGGGGATCAGTTCGTCATTCCCGCCGGTTTTGTCAGGCAGTGGGAGACCCTCACCCCTTGTCGCAAGCTCTATGTGATCTTCGAACCCGCCGCGACTTGACGCGCACGTCAATCCTGACCCTCTCTCTTCAGGCGGCCGGACGGCCGCCATCCCCTGCGCAACTTGACGCTTACGGCATGATTTTCTGCGGTTTTCCCGCTTGCAAAAGGGTTTTCCGCTAGGCATTGTGATTGGCGAGGAATGTAAATGGAATTTCGAGCCCAAACGTGGGGGGCTCATATAAAAATCAAGAGGATTACCGCCAATGTGTTCTATTTTCGGCATTCTGGACATCAAGACCGACGCCACTGCCCTGCGCAAATCGGCCCTGGAGATGTCCAAGCGACTGCGTCACCGCGGGCCTGACTGGTCCGGCGTCTACAGCTCCGACAAGGCCATCCTGGTGCACGAGCGCCTGGCCATCGTCGATCCGGGCAACGGCGCACAGCCTCTCTACAACCCCGAGCGCACGCACGTATTGGCCGTCAACGGCGAGATCTACAACCACAAGGAGCTGGAGAAGAACCTCAAGGTCGACTTCCAGTTCCAGACCCACTCCGACTGTGAAGTGCTGCTGGCCCTCTACAAGGAGAAGGGCCCGGCGTTTTTGGACGATCTGAACGGCATCTTCGCCTTCATCCTCTATGACGCCGAGCAGGATGCCTACCTGATTGGTCGCGACCACATGGGGATCATCCCCCTCTATACCGGCCGCGACGAGCACGGCAACTTCTATGTCGCCTCCGAGATGAAGGCGCTGGTGCCCGTGTGCAAGAGCGTCGAGACCTTCCCGCCGGGACACTACCTGTGGAGCAAGGATGGCGAGCTTAAAACTTGGTACAAACGGGACTGGATGGAATACGCGCCGGTCGAGCACAACGTCAGCGACAAGGCCGAGCTCAAAGCGGCCCTGGAAGCGGCGGTCAAGCGCCAGCTGATGTGCGACGTGCCCTATGGCGTGCTGCTCTCCGGTGGTCTGGATTCGTCCGTCATCTCCGCCATCACCAAGCTCTATGCCGCCCGCCGGGTGGAAGACGATGGCAAGAGCGAAGCCTGGTGGCCGCAGCTGCACTCCTTCGCCGTCGGCCTGGAAGGGTCGCCGGATCTCGCCGCCGCCCGCAAGGTGGCCGATCACCTCGGCACCATCCACCACCAGATCCACTTCACCGTGCAGGAAGGGCTGGATGCCCTGCGGGACGTCATCTATCACCTCGAGACCTATGACGTCACCACCATCCGCGCCTCCACGCCCATGTATCTGATGGCCCGCTACATCAAGGCGATGGGGATCAAGATGGTGCTCTCTGGCGAAGGCTCCGACGAGCTGTTCGGCGGCTACCTCTACTTCCACAAGGCACCCAACGCCCGTGAGTTCCATGAGGAGAACGTGCGCAAGCTCGCTTCCCTGCACCTCTATGACTGCCTGCGGGCCAACAAGTCCATGGCCGCCTGGGGCGTGGAAGGCCGCGTGCCCTTCCTCGACAAGGAGTTCATGGACGTGGCGATGCGCCTCAACCCCGCCGACAAGATGTGCGGCAAGGGCAAGATCGAGAAGCACATCCTGCGGGAAGCCTTCGAGGATCTGCTGCCCCACGAAGTGGCGTGGCGCCAGAAGGAGCAGTTCTCCGACGGCGTGGGCTACTCCTGGATTGACAGCCTGAAAGCCATGGTCGAGGAAGAGGTGACGGATCAGATGTTCGAGGCAGCGGCCTTCCGCTTCCCCGTCAATACCCCGCTCACCAAGGAGGCGTACTACTACCGCGCCATCTTCGACGAGCACTTCCCGCTGGAGTCCGCCGCCCGCACCGTGCCCTACGGCAAGTCGGTCGCCTGCTCCACCCCGACCGCGCTCGAATGGGATGCCAAGTTCAAGGAGATGGCCGACCCCTCCGGTCGCGCCGTGATGGACGTCCACCAGCAGGGTTACTGATCGCCCCTGACCTGAATACAAAGCCCCTCTCGAGGGGCTTTGTTGTTTTCTGCCATTCCATTGCCGCTTTTTTTGCCTTCCCCTTCCCTGTTTGCGGCTTGGCGCAGGAAACGCCTCGTGTCACATTGTCTGCGCCTGGAAGCAAAGATAACGACACAAGGAAGAGACCATGAAACGACTGTTACTGCCCCTGATGCTGGGCTCCCTCCTTTTCAATGGCGCCACCTGCGCGGGCGACCACCTCTGGAGTCAGAGCCTGCCCGATTACAGCCAGGGTTATGACGAGACGCGGGATCCGGCCCGCGATCTCGCCGCCGCTACCGCCAAGGCCAGTGCCGAGGGCAAGAAAGTCCTGCTGCTGGTGGGGGGCGAATGGTGCAGCTGGTGCCAGGAGATGAACCGCTTTCTGGACCGGGAACCCGATCTCGCCGGCCAGCTCAACCGCACCTTCGTGGTGGTCAAGGTGAACGTCAGCGAGCAGAACAAGAATGAATCCTTCCTGAAAGCCTATCCCGAGTATCTGGGGGTCCCCCACTTCTACGTGCTGGATGCCAAAGGCAGGCTGCTCGAGTCCTTCAACACCGGGCTGCTGGAGAAGGGGAAGAGTTACGACGGGGAGAAACTCGGCAAATTTATCGCCTATTTCCAGCCCAGGACCACCCACGGCTGACTCGCCAGTCAATAAAACAGGGCCCCGCACGGTCAGTGACAGTGCAGGGCCCTGATGGCTACGCAAACAGGGAAGTGGCATGTCTGCGACAAACAGGCCATCCATCACCCCGGACAAGGACGAAAAAGATGTTGCGAATACTGGGCAAGGCGTCGTCAATCAATGTGCGCAAGGTACTGTGGACCTGTGCCGAGCTGACCCTCCCGTTCGAGCTGGAGGAGTGGGGATCCGGCTTAAAACCCACGGACACCCAGGCGTTTCTGGCGCTCAACCCCAATGCCATGGTGCCCGTCATTCAGGATGAGGATTTTACGCTGTGGGAGTCGAACACCATCATCCGCTACCTGGCGACGCGCCATGGTGCCAATGCACTCTATCCCGCCGAGGCGAGAGCCAGGGCCAGGGTCGATCAATGGATTGACTGGCAGGCATCGGACTTGAACACCGCCTGGCGCTACGCCTTCCTGTCGCTGGTGAGGCGCTCTCCCCAGCATCAAGAACATCAGGCCCTTCACGCAGCTTGCCTGCAGTGGTCTCACTGCATGGAGATCCTGGAGAGACAGCTTCAAACAACCGGAGGATATGTGGCCGGTCCGCACTTCTCGCTGGCAGATATTCCCATCGGGCTGTCAGTCAACCGCTGGCTGGAGACGCCCTATGATCGCCCGTCGCTACCCGCCGTGGACGACTACTATCAGCGACTGAAAGAGCGGCCGGGGTTTCGACGCTATGGGGCCAATGGCACGCCCTGAGGCGAGCAAGATAACCCGGGCAAGGAAAGAGACGGCAGACCGGGCCAACGCGCTGGCCCGGTCTGCACAGCTTCAGGGCTGGGCATCTGGCTGATTGGCGGGGGCAGCCTTGATAAAGGCCTGCAACTGCTCGCAGTTGGCGACGATGCGCGCAATGGTGGGGTAGTCATCCAGGGTCATGTCGAAGCGGCGGGCGTTGTAGACCTGGGGCACCAGCATGCAGTCCGCCAGGGTGACCTCGTTGCCCACGCAATAGATGCTGGCGGTGGTCATGAGAAGCTGTTCCAGCGCGGTGAAGGTCTCGTCAATCCAGTGGCGATACCAGGCATCCCGCGCCATCTTGCTCTGCCCCAGCTCCTGCTCCAGGTAGTGCAGCACGCGCAGGTTGTTGAGGGGGTGGGTGTCACAGGCGATCATGTTGACGATCTGGCGCACCCGGGCACGTTCGATGGGGGCGGAGGGCATCAGGGGGTAGGCGGGATAGGTCTCGTCGAGGTACTCCATGATGGCCACCGACTGACCCAGATGCACGTCATCGTCCACGAGAAACGGCACCAGCCCCTGGGGATTGACCCGGCGGTAGGCCTTCTCCTTCTGCTCACCCTGCCGCAAGTTGACCGGGTGCTGCTCATAATCGAGCCCCTTGAGTTGCAGTACCAAACGCACGCGAAAGCTGGCCGATGAGCGCCAATATCCAAACAACTGCAGCATAGTGTGTCCCTGTGGTGGCAGGTGTCTGCCACCTGCCGTGTCGCCCGCCCCTCCAGGGGTCGGGCTCTCCTAGCTCGCCCGCTCGGCCGTTGCTTGCGTGACCCGCTGCAAAATGGTGCCAAACAGACTCATCCCGTTGCGATCCTGCATCGCGATGGACACTGTATCACCAAAGCGCAGAAAGGGTGTAGTGGCTTGACCTGACTCGATAATTTCCAGCATCCGCCGCTCGGCAAGGCAGGAGGATCCCCGGCTTCTGTCGTAGTTGGATACGGTGCCCGAGCCGATGATGCAACCCGCCCCGAGCGGCCTTGTCTTGGCGGCATGGGCAATCAGCTCATCAAAGTTGAAGGTCATGTCCACCCCGGCGTCGGGCTGCCCGAACAGGGCGCCGTTGAGGTAGGTCACCAGGGGCAGGTGGACCTTGCCATCGCGCCAGTCATCCCCCAGCTCGTCCGGGGTGATGGCCACCGGCGAGAAGCTGCTGGAGGGCTTGGACTGGAAGAAGCCGAAGCCCTTGGCAAGCTCCCCGGGGATGAGGTTGCGCAGGCTCACGTCGTTGACCAGCATCAAGAGCTTGATGTGGCTCGCCGCCCCCTGCGAACGGGTGCCCATGGGCACGTCGTCGGTGATGACGGCGACTTCCGACTCAAAATCGATGCCCCACTCCTCGGAGCCCATCACGATGGGGCCACGGGGCGGCAGGAAGCTGTCAGAGCCTCCCTGATACATCAGGGGATCGTGCCAGAAGCTTTCTGGCATGTCGGCGCCGCGGGCCTTGCGCACCAGCTCCACGTGATTGACGTAGGCACTGCCGTCAATCCACTGGTAGGCGCGAGGCAGCGGGGAGAGGCACGCCTCCTCATCGAAGGGGAAGGCGTCGGGGCAGGCGCCCTCGTTGAGTCGCTGATAAACCTTCGCCAATTGCGGCGCCACTTCGCCCCACTGGTCGAGGGCCGACTGCAGAGTCGGGGCAATGGTCGTCACGTGGACGGCGCGCGCCAGATCGCGGCTCACCACCACCAGGGCGCCGTCGCGCTTGCCATTGTTCAGGGTTGCCAGTTTCATATCGAATTCCTTATTTGCCGAGCGTCTCTGGACGCTGCCAGCTGGTGACATAACCGGGGTGTTCGACCCCTTCGCAGATCGGGCCGACGGCCAGGGCATCACGGGTGTCGAGCATCACCGCCACCTCGTCGGTGAAGGTCTTGGCATGAGCCAGTCCCGCCGCAAAGGCCTTGGGATGGGGACCATGGGTGAAGCCGGCAGGGTGGAAGGTGACCATGCCCCGCTTGATGTTGTCCCGGCTGAAGAAGTCCCCGGCGTGGTAGAAGAGCACTTCGTCGAAGTCGTCGTTGCTGTGGTAGAAGGGCACCCGCAGGGCGCCTGGGTCACTCTCGATGGGACGCGGCACGAAGGTGCAGACCACGAACCTGCTCGCCACGAAGGTGGAGTGAGCCGAGGGAGGCAGGTGGTAGCGGTGGCTCATCAGCGGGCGGATATCCCGCCAGTTGAGGCGCACCACGCACAAGTCCCCGTGCCACCCTTGTGCATCCAGCGGGTTGAACGGCCAGGTGACGACCGAGACCTGATCGTGGCGCTTGATCTGCAGCGACCAGGGGTTTTCATCCTGCTGGGCCAGGAAGCGCTCGTTGATGGCGGGCACGTCCAGGGCCGCCGGATCGAAGATGGCGTGATTGCCCACCAGTCCCTTGTCCGGCAGCTGATAACTGTCTTCCGTCGCCTCTATCATCAGGATGAAGAGGGGCGCGGTGGGCTCGATGCGCCACATGGTGCCACGGGGGATCACCACATAGTCGCCATCTCTCAAGATGAGGTGTCCGTAGTCGCAGTAGAACTCGCCGCTCCCCTCGTGAATGAACAGGAGCTCGTCGCCATCGGCGTTTCGCACCAGAAACGGCATGGGCTCATGCAGGCGCCAGATGCGGTAGCGGCAGTGGGGGTTGCTGAGAATATCCGGCATCACCCAGGGGGAGAGGGAGCTCACCTCCTCCTGCAGATCGTTCAAGTCAAACGCCCGTGGCCGAAGCGGCCCTTCCCAGTTGACCCAGTCGGTGGGAGCATGCTTGTGGTGCATGTGGGTGGCCGGACCGAAGAAGCCCGAGCGCCCCAGCTCGCGCTCATAGATGGCCTGCTCCGGCAGATCGGCATGGGCCTGGCGGGAGTGGGTTCCCTCCCGATGGGGGAAGCTTATCCAGTTACGCATCGCTCGGTTCTCCGTTTTTCTGGCCCTGCGCGGCACTGTTCACCTCCCCTTGCGTGGATCCGTCCAGCACGCCACGGCGGATCTGATCCAGCTCGATGGATTCGAACAATGCCTGGAAGTTGCCCTCACCAAAGCCCTCGTTGCCCTTGCGCTGGATGATCTCGAAGAACACGGGCCCGATCACGGTATCGGTGAAGATCTGCAGCAGGATGCCGTCCTTCGTCGGCGAGCCGTCGATGAGGATGCGCAGCTCTTTCAGCGCCGCCAGATCCTCCTGATGACCCGCGACCCGGCTGTCCACCTTCTCGTAGTAGGTGTCCGGCGTCGGCATGAAGCCGGTTCCCCGCCCTCTGAGCGTGCGGATGGTGTGATAGATGTCGGCAGAGGCGAGCGCGATGTGCTGGATCCCCTCCCCCTTGTACTGGCGCAGGTACTCCTCTATCTGGGACTTGTCGTCTGCCGACTCGTTGATGGGAATGCGAATTTTGCCGCAAGGGGCCGTCATGGCGCGCGAGTGCAATCCGGTCAGCTTGCCCTCGATGTCGAAGTAGCGGATTTCCCGGAAGTTGCCGATCCGCTCGTAGAAATTCGACCAGAGGTTCATGTTGCCGCGATGGACGTTGTGGGTCAGGTGGTCGATCTCATAGAGCCCCGCGTCCACCTCGGCCATGCGGGCCTGCCAGTCGGGGTAGAAGATAAAGTCCACGTCATAGATGGAGCCCCGCTCGCCATAGCGATCGACAAAGGAGAGGGTACTCTCGCCGATGCCGTAGATGGCGGGGATGTTGAGTTCCATGGGACCTATTTTGCCCACAAACGGCTTGGCCCCCTGGCCGATGGCGTACTGCTGGGCACGGCCGGCATCGCTCACCCGAAACGCCATGCCGCACACGCTCGGACCATGGGCCCGGGCAAACTCCTCCGCCTGGGAGTGGGGCTCGGCATTGACCACGAAGTTGATGTCCCCCTGGCGATAGAGCCAGCACTGCTTGTGCCTGTGCTTGGCCACTTCGGCAAAGCCCAGTGAGACGAACAACGCCTTGAGGGCCGCAATGCCCTTGAGATCCGGCGCCGTGTACTCGACGAACTCAAACCCGTCGGTGCCAAGGGGGTTGATGGTGTGAGTACGGGAAGAGGGGGTGGTCATGATGCGCTCCTTGCGATGAACTGATAACGAAACGGTTCACGCCGCAAGGGCTTGACAGGCAGCCCGCACGGCATTGTTAACAACTTGTTTCATTAGAGTGGCGAGCGCAGGGAATGAGAAGGGGCGGCGTTCAGATAGTTTGGCGGGGATCCGCGCCAAAAAATGTAAATGAAATGTGACATAACAGCCCCAACCTTGCACTGCGCTCGTTAGCGTCCCGCAAGGCTGTCAGCTTTGCCTTACAGCGACCAATAACGGGGTTCGATATGGGGCAGCACCGCCCTCGCCTTTAGCAATCGAGTCCTTTGCGGGTTGATGAGCCAGGCCTGCTCCCCCAACGCCAGCAGGGGCAGATCGTGCAGGCTGTCACTCAGGGTGAGTGCGGCCTCCAGGGTCAGGAGCTCGGGCAGCAGCTTGTGCCTGCCATGGCAATAGAAGCGCGGCACCAGGCCGCCGAAACGGTAACCCATCCGCGAGCCGATGATGCGGTGAGGGAGCCTTGGCAGTTGACGATGGAGCTGGGCACGGACCAGGGCGCGGGGACTGGCGGAGATGACCCAGCAGTGGTGCCCCTCCCCCGTCAGGAGGGCTCGCGCCTCCCGATACAGACCGGGCCGGGTCAGGCTGTACTGCCGTACCAGGGCGCGCCAGGCCAGGGGGGATAGCCCGAGGGTGATGGCCCACCAGATGAGTGCAATGCCGCGACTGCGCTGACCTGGCAGCAGATAGATCACGGCACCGAACGCCATCAGTGGCCACAGCAGCAGCGGCCAGATACGGCGGCGCAAGATGAAACGCAGCAACCCCGCATGGCTGTCATCCGGCGCCAGGGTGTCATCGAAGTCGGCCAGGATCCAGCCACGGACTGGGACTCTCGCGGTTGCAGCGCTCATTCGGTGATCTCTGCGATGGCGGCATGCAACTCGGGCAGGAGGAACAGCGCCCCCTCATCGGGCGGACAAACGAGATCGAAGCTCTCACCTGCCAGGATGAAGGAGAGGCGCCAGGCGTGCAGATAACCGCGATCCGCCGCCGTGCCGCCGTAACGCTCATCTCCGAGGATGGGGGCTCCCACGCTCTTCAAGGCCACCCGGATCTGGTGGGTCTTGCCGGTCCGGGGCTTGATGCGATAAAGGCGCAGCCCCTCGCGCACCGAAACGGAGTCGAACCAGCTGATGGCCGGATTATCCTGGGTGCGGCTCAGCATCCAGCTGCCGCCTCGCCCTTTCTCCATGTCACCCTTCACCCAGCCCTGCTTCTTCTTCGGCTTGCGATCGGAGAGTGCCAGATACTGCTTGCTCACTTCCCGCGCCGCGAAAGCCATGCTGAGGGCGCGATTCGCTTCGGCGGTGCGGGCCAGCAGCACCAGCCCAGAGGTCATCTTGTCCAGTCGATGGACCGGATAGAGGTCAAGACCGGTATCCATTCTGACCCGATTGACGAGACCCGGCTCGCCGGCATCATCGTGCATGCCAATGCCCGGACGCTTGTTGATCACCATGAAATCTTTGTGCTGCAATTGTATCCGGTACATGTATAACCCTTTAGAATGTTATTTGTTAACAACTTGAATGCAGGCCTGCAGGCCATCTTCATGGACCCTCAGCACAAGAATCGCACGAATGAAAAAATGCCTGTTTTGGCTGTTGTTGCTTGGCATCACTTGCTTCTCGCCCCTCCAGGCCAGTGAACGGACACGTGATCTGCCGGAGAAGGTGGTATTGCAGTTGCGCTGGCTGCATCAGCCCCAGTTTGTGGGCTATCACATGGCCAAGGCCAAGGGGTATTACGCCGACGTCGGTCTGGATGTCGAGATAAGGCCAGGTGGCAAGGGAATAAGTCCGGTTCAGGAGGTGCTGGCCGGACGCGCCGACTTTGGCGTCGGCAACACCGAGGTGCTGACCCACTACGCCCAGGGCAAGCCACTGTTGGCGCTGGCCAGCGTCTACCAGCACTCTCCCTCCATCTTCCTGGCACGCCGCGACAGCGGCATTCTCACCGTTGCGGACATGCGTGGCAAACGGATCATGATGTTTCCGGGTCATCAGGATGCCGAACTGCTGGCCACCCTCTACTATCAGGGGCTTCACGAGCGCCAGCTCATCCCGGTACCCACTTCGGTCAACATCGACGATCTGATCGCCGGCCGGATAGACATCTTCAACGCCTATCTGAGCAATGAGCCCTTCTATCTGGAAGAGCGCGGCATCTCGGTGTCCGTCATCAACCCTCGCAACTACGGCATCGATTTCTACAGCGACATTCTCTTCACCACCCAGGCACAGGAGCGGCTCAATCCGGAGCGGGTGGCACGTTTTCGTGCAGCCAGCCTCCAGGGATGGCGCTATGCCCTCACCCACCCCGAGGAAGCCATCGCCCTGCTGCGCACGGAGTATGGCGTCAACCGCAGCCAGGCCCACATGGAATACGAGTTGCAGATGAGCAAGGAGATGATCCAGCCGCTCTATGTGGAGATCGGGTATATGAATCCGGATCGCTTCGCTCACATCATGCGGCAGCTGGTGGAGATAGGCCTCCTTGCCAAACCGGTCTCCCTGACCCGTTTCCTCTATCAGGTCCCCTCAGAACAGTGGATCTTCTGGCGTCCATGGTTCCTGCTGAGCCTGGGTGTTGGTGGTCTCATCCTGCTGCTCTCCCTCTATCTTCTGATGAGCAACAAGCGGCTCAACCAGGAAGTGGCCCTGCGCAAGCAGCGAGAGCAGGAGATACTGCAACTGGCTCGCCTCGATCCCCTTACCGGGCTGCCCAATCGACTGAGCCTGATGGAGCAGTTGAAACACCAGGTGCAAAGCGACAATCCTGGCTGCCTGCTGTTTTGCGATCTCAATGACTTCAAGCGCATCAACGACAACTTCGGCCACAGCCAGGGGGATGCCATCCTCTGCCAACTGGCCCGACGGATCCACGACGCCATCGGCCACCAGTGCTATTTTGCCCGCTTGGCAGGGGACGAGTTCATCCTGCTGCTGCCGGGCTACGATATCCGTCAGGCAGAGGAGGTCACCGCCGTGATCCGCCAGGCCATGCAGACCCCCTTCGTGGTCAATGACCAGCCGATGCAGGTGGGCATCAGCATCGGCGTCAGCCACTACCAGCATGACTGGAGCCCGGAGCAGTGGCTCATCCAGGCCGACAGGGCCATGTATTGTGACAAGGGTGGCCGCGTCATCACGCTGGCGGAGCAGTCCGGCTGACTGGTTCATCTCCCGGCACACAGAGCCGATACCCCCATGAAACCAATAAACAGGAAGGCCACCCCAGGGGTGGCCTTCCTGCATTGCATGAGTCTGACCGCTCTTACCCGAAGGTCTGCCCCAGGGATTTGAGCTGGCGAGCCTTGGTGAGCAGGATGTCGCTCGAAGCGTCCATGTCCTGCATCTTGTTGCTGTTGGTGTGGGAGTGCTGGGAGATGGCGTTGACGTTGCGGCTGATGTCCTCCACCACCGCCTGCTGCTCCTCTGCCGCCGTCGAGATCTGGGCCGAGAGGTCCACCACCCGTTCTATTTCCGCCAGCACCTGATGCAGGCTCTCTGATCCTTGGCGGGTCAGGGTCACGCAGGATTGGGTCTGTTGCAGGTTCTGCTGCATCATGCCCTTCCAGCCGTTCAGGGTACGCTGGATCTGGCCTATGCTGCTCTGGATCTGCTCGGTCGCCTTGTGGGTGCGCGTGGAGAGGGTTCGCACCTCGTCCGCCACCACCGCAAAGCCTCGCCCCTGCTCCCCTGCCCGCGCCGCCTCGATGGCGGCGTTGAGCGCCAGCAGATTGGTCTGATCCGCAATGCCCTGGATCTCGCTCATCAGCACACCGATGCGGTCCGACTCCTCCGCCAGTGCCACGGCGGCCGTGAAGGCATGCTCTGCCTGGGTGGCCAGCTCCGTCACCCTGTGCTGGGTATCTTCCAACTGCTGATCGGTGTGTTGGCAGTGCGCCTTGGCCTGGGCTATCTGGTTGTCCGTCTCCAGGATATTGCGGGCAATCTCGTGGGCTGTCGCCGCCATCTCGGTGATGGCCGTCGCCACCTGCTGGGTCTGGACATCCTGTTCGGCGATGTCGGCGCTCGCCTCGCTGGAGGCTGTTTTCAGATGCACCGCGAGATCCTGCAGGGAGAGGGTCGCATCGTCCACTCGTCCAAGGACGGTGCGGATCCTGGCCTGCAACAGCTTGATGTGGAAGTCTGCAATGGCACTGGCATCCTCCCCCGAATAGATGAGCCGGGTCAGGCTGTCATATTCGTCCGCGAGCTGTCGCAGATAACGGGGGGTAGTGATGAGGGTGTCACGATAGATCAGGGCCAGCCACAAGAGAGGCAACAGGGTGAACAACGGCCCCCAGGGCCCCATCAGATAGGCCCCCCCCGCCAGCATCAGCAAGACACCGATGATGGCCAGCCCGTGGCGCATCGGGCGCAGGCTCAATCCGCCCTTTCGCTCCCCCCGCTCCACGCTCTTCAATCTGGCATAGGTGCGCCCGGCCACGGCTTTCATCTCCGGTGCGGCGCGACTGCGGACCGACTGGTAGCCATTGATCCGCCCCTGCTCGAAGATAGGGGTGACATAGGCATCCACCCAATAGTAACGCCCATCCTTGCAGCGGTTTTTCACCATGCCGCGCCAGGGTTTGCCCTGCTTGAGCTTGCCCCAGAGGTCAGCAAAGGCGGCCTTGGGCATGTCCGGGTGGCGAACCATGTTGTGGTGCTGGCCGATGAGCTCGGCCCGGCTGTACCCCGCTACCCGGCAGAAGTGATCATTGGCGTAGGTGATCACACCCTGCAGGTCCGTGGTGGAGACCAGCTGTTCATTGGCAGGAAAATCCACCTCTTCGTCGATGAGATGAACCTGGGTTTTCTTCATGGCGCACACCCCTTGTTTGATCACCCACTGAGCGTAGCCAAACGCCTACGGGCAAGCAACGCAGAGACCCAGTCGGGGAGGATGGCTGAGACACAATTTGCATCCTGTTTGACGCCGCGCAAGATATTGGCCCCCAAAGCCCCTATTTGGCCAAAAAATGCCCGGTATTTTCCCAGGTTCACCTCTCTCCCGCACGATGCATCACACCAAAAAATGGGTCCAACGAGTCTGTGATACTGGCGTTGCAGGGAACCCCGTCAGGGGAGAGCGCACTTGATGCGACCTTGGACCTAAGCATAATTGACGTTAACGTAAACGTAGTGTGAGATGATACCGTTCACCCTACACATACAGCAGACACGCACCCCATGAAAGGAGTCACCATGTCCCACCTCTCCCCCTCGGCCGGCAAGCGTTTTCGCACGGCCCTGGCCAACGAAAAGCCCCTGCAGATTGTCGGCACCATCAATGCCTACATGGCGCTGATGGCCGAGCGCAGCGGCTTCCAGGCCCTCTATCTCTCCGGCGCCGGGGTGGCGAACGCCTCCTATGGCCTGCCGGATCTCGGCATGACTTCCATGAATGACGTGCTCATTGATGCCGAACGCATTACGGCTGCCACCCAGGTGCCACTCCTGGTGGACATCGACACCGGCTGGGGGGGCGCCTTCAACATCGCCCGCACCATCCGCGCCTTCGAGCGTGGCGGTGTGGCCGCCGTCCACATGGAAGATCAGGTGGCCCAGAAGCGCTGCGGTCACAGGCCGAACAAGGCGGTGGTCACGGTCTCGGAGATGGTGGACAGGATCAAGGCCGCGGTGGATGCCCGCCAGGACGAACATTTCGTCATCATGGCCCGCACCGACGCCCTGGCGGTGGAAGGACTGGGCTCGGCCCTGGAGCGGGCCGCCGCCTATGTGGAGGCCGGTGCCGATATGATCTTCGCCGAGGCGGTCACCGAGCTGGACCAGTACGATCGCTTCAAGCAGGCGGCCGGGGTGCCCATCCTCGCCAACATGACCGAGTTCGGCAAGACCGAGCTGTTTGACAAGGAGGCGCTCGCCGCCCACGGCGTGGACATGGTGCTCTACCCCCTGAGCGCCGCCCGCGCCGCCAATCAGGCCGCCCTCAACGTCTATCAGACGCTTCGCCGCGACGGCCACCAGCGCGCCGTGGTCGACACCATGCAGACCCGGGAGTCCCTCTACGATTTTCTCGGTTACCACCACTACGAGCAGACCCTGGACAGGCTGTTCACCCAGGATCTGTCGACCAAGGAATAAGACGGCGACCGGCCGCCTTATGCTGGCGGCTGGCGCATCAACGGACTGAATGAGGAAACATGTGATGAGCGCCCTGCCCGAAACCACCGGCTTCAAGCCGAAGAAATCCGTCGCCCTCTCCGGCAGCGCCGCCGGCAACACCGCCCTGTGCACCGTCGGCCTCTCCGGCAACGACCTGCACTACCGTGGCTACGACATCCTGGACGTGGCCACCAGCTGCGAGTTTGAAGAGATAGCCCATCTGCTGGTGCACGGCCATCTGCCCAATGTGGCGGAGCTTGGCGCCTACAAGGCCAAACTCAAGGCCCTGCGCGGCCTGCCCACCGGAGTGAGGACCGCCCTGGAACAGTTGCCTCCCTCCGCCCACCCCATGGACGTGATGCGCACCGCCGTCTCCGTGCTGGGGTGCCTGTCACCGGAGAAGGACGATCACAACCACCCGGGCGCCCGGGACATCGCCGACAAGCTGATGGCCTGTCTCGGCTCCGTGTTGCTCTACTGGTACCACTTCAGCCACAACGGCAAACGCATCCATGTGGAGACCGACGACGACTCCATCGGCGGCCACTTCCTGCACCTGCTGCACGGGCACAAGCCACGCGACTCCTGGGTTCGCGCCATGCACACCTCTCTCATCCTCTACGCCGAGCACGAGTTCAACGCCTCCACCTTCACCGGCCGCGTCATCGCCGGTACCGGCTCGGACATGTTCTCCTGCATCACGGGGGCCATCGGTGCCCTGCGCGGGCCCAAGCACGGAGGCGCCAACGAGGTGGCCTTCGAGATCCAGAAGCGCTACGAGAACCCGGACGAGGCGGAGGCCGACATTCGCGCTCGGGTCGAGAAAAAAGAAGTGGTCATCGGCTTCGGCCACCCGGTCTACACCGTCTCCGATCCCCGCAACAAGGTGATCAAGGAGGTGGCGCGCGAACTCAGCCAGGAGCAGCACAACACCAAGATGTTCGATATAGCCGAGCGGCTGGAATCCACCATGTGGGAGGTCAAGAAGATGTTCCCGAACCTCGACTGGTTCAGCGCCGTCAGCTACCACATGATGGGGGTGCCCACCGCCATGTTCACCCCGCTGTTCGTCATCGCCCGCACCTCAGGCTGGTCGGCCCACGTCATCGAGCAACGCATCGACGGCAAGATCATCCGCCCGAGCGCCAACTACGTCGGCCCGGAGGATCTCAGGTTCGTGCCGCTCAAGGAGCGCAAGTGATGATCAACACGCAATATCGCAAGCCCCTGCCCGGCACGGCGCTCGACTACTTCGACGCCAGGGAGGCGGTCGACGCCATCGCCCCGGGCGCCTGGGACAGGCTCTACTACACCGCCCGCGTGCACGCCGAGAAGAATCAGGAGCGCAAGTGATGATCAACACGCAATATCGCAAGCCCCTGCCCGGCACGGCGCTCGACTACTTCGATGCCAGGGAGGCGGTCAACGCCATCGCCCCCGGCGCCTGGGACAGGCTCTCCTACACCGCCCGCGTCCACGCCGAGAATCTGGTTCGCAAATGCGAGCCGGCCATCCTCGGCGAGTGCCTCGGCCAGATAGTGCACAACAAGCGCGATCGCGACTTCCCCTGGTTCCCGGCGCGGGTGGTGTGTCACGACATCCTGGGTCAGACCGCCCTGGTGGACCTCGCGGGCCTTCGCGACGCCATCGCCGAGCAGGGTGGCGATCCCGCCCAGGTGAACCCTGTGGTGCCGGTGCAGCTCATCGTCGACCATTCCCTCGCCGTGGAGTGCGGCGGCTTTGACCCCCAGGCGTTCGAGAAGAACCGCGCCATCGAGGATCGCCGCAACGAGGATCGCTTCCACTTCATCGACTGGACCAAGCAGGCGTTCAAGAACATCGAGGTGATCCCGCCTGGCAACGGCATCATGCACCAGATCAACCTGGAGAAGATGTCCCCCGTCATCCACGCAGATCGCGGTCTGGCCTACCCGGATACCTGCGTCGGCACCGACAGCCACACCCCCCACGTGGATGCCCTCGGCGTCATCGCGGTGGGGGTGGGTGGGCTGGAAGCCGAGAACGTGATGCTGGGGCGCGCCTCCTGGATGCGGCTGCCTTCGATCGTCGGCGTGGAGCTCTCCGGCAAGCCGCAGCCCGGCATCACCGCCACGGACCTGGTGCTGTCGCTCACCGAATTCCTGCGCCAGCAGAAGGTAGTCGGCGCCTACCTGGAGTTTCGTGGGGAGGGGGCCGCCGCCCTCACCCTCGGCGATCGGGCCACCATCTCCAACATGGCGCCGGAGTATGGCGCTACCGCGGCCATGTTCTTCATCGACCAGCAGACCCTCGACTACCTCAAGCTCACCGGCCGTGACGACGAGCAGGTCAGACTGGTGGAAACCTATGCCAGGGAGGCCGGTCTCTGGGCCGATGCCCTGGCGGGCGCCCAGTACGAGCGGGTGCTGCACTTTGACTTGTCGAGCGTGGTGCGCACCCTGGCTGGCCCCTCCAACCCCCATCGCCGCCTGCCGGTATCGGCATTGGCCGAGCGCGGAATCGCGGTGGACCTGGACAAGGCTCGTGCCCAGGAGGCTGACGGCCTCTTGCCCGATGGCGCCGTCATCATCGCCGCCATCACCAGTTGTACCAACACCAGCAACCCGCGCAACGTGATTGCCGCAGGCCTGTTGGCCCGCAACGCCAACCGGCTCGGCCTGATGCGCAAGCCCTGGGTCAAATCCTCCCTCGCCCCCGGCTCCAAGACGGTCGCGCTTTACCTGAAAGAGGCGGGGCTGATGGATGAGCTGGCACAGCTCGGCTTCGGCGTCGTGGCGTTTGCCTGCACCACCTGCAACGGCATGTCCGGCGCGCTGGATCCCGCCATCCAGCAGGAGATCATCGAGCGGGATCTCTACGCCACGGCGGTGCTGTCCGGCAACCGCAACTTCGATGGCCGCATCCACCCCTATGCCAAGCAGGCGTTCCTCGCCTCCCCGCCCCTGGTGGTGGCCTACGCCATCGCAGGCACCATCCGCTTCGACATCGAGAAAGATGTGCTGGGGGTAGTTAACGGCAAGGAAGTGCGCCTCAAAGACATCTGGCCGAGCGACGAGGAGATCGACGCCGTGGTTCGCACGGCGGTCAAACCGTCCCAGTTCCGCCAGGTCTATATCCCCATGTTCACCATAGAGGAAGACCAGGGCCCGAAAGTGGCGCCCCTGTACGACTGGCGTCCGCAGAGCACCTATATCCGTCGCCCGCCTTACTGGGAGGGGGCACTGGCGGGCGAGCGCACCCTGCGTGGCATGCGGCCCCTGGCGCTGTTGCCGGACAACATCACCACAGACCACCTCTCCCCTTCCAACGCCATCCTGCCGGGCAGCGCGGCGGGGGAATACCTGGCGAAGATGGGCCTGCCGGAGGAGGACTTCAACTCCTACGCCACCCACCGCGGCGATCACCTGACCGCCCAGCGCGCCACCTTCGCCAACCCCCAGCTGGTCAACGAGATGGCGGTGGTGAACGGCGTGGTGCAGAAGGGGTCCCTCGCCCGCGTCGAGCCGGACGGCAAGGTGATGCGGATGTGGGAAGCCATCGAGACCTACATGGCGCGCAAGCAGCCCCTCATCATCGTGGCCGGTGCCGACTACGGTCAGGGCTCGTCCCGTGACTGGGCGGCCAAGGGGGTGCGCCTTGCCGGGGTGGAGGTGATCGCAGCGGAAGGCTTCGAGCGCATTCACCGCACCAACCTCATCGGTATGGGGGTGCTGCCGCTCGAGTTCAAACCGGGCACCACCCGCCTCACGCTGGGCCTCGATGGCACCGAGACCTATGACGTGGTGGGGGAGCGCCAGCCGCGCACCGATCTCACTCTGGTGATCCGCCGTCGCAGCGGCGAAGTGATCCAGGTGCCCATGACCTGCCGCCTCGACACCGCCGAGGAGGTCTCGGTCTATGAGGCGGGCGGCGTGCTGCAACGCTTCGCCCAGGACTTCCTGGCGTCAACCGCGCAAAAGGCCGCAAGCTAAATCGCAACCCCGCCCCTTTGAAAAAGGGGAAGGCATAAGGCACCCTCTCCCTTTGGGAGAGGGTTGGGGTGAGGGGACATCCCCCTCATCCGCCCTTCGGGCACCTTCTCCCAGAGGGAGCAGGATCTATGACTCTTTTCAGGACACTCTCTATGGCCCACATACCACAAGTCAGAATTCCGGCCACCTACCTTCGTGGCGGCACCAGCAAGGGGGTCTTCTTTCGCTTATCTGACCTGCCCGAGCGCTGCCAGCAGCCGGGCCCGGCACGGGATGCCTTCTTCCTGCGGGTCATCGGCAGCCCCGACCCCTATGGCGCCCACATGGACGGCATGGGGGGGGCCACCTCCTCCACAGCCAAGTGCGTGATCCTCTCCAAAAGCCAGCAACCCGATCACGATGTGGACTACCTCTACGGCCAGGTCGCCATCGACAAGGCATTCGTGGACTGGAGCGGCAACTGCGGCAACCTCTCCACCGGCGCCGGGGCCTTCGCCATCCACGCCGGCCTGGTGGACCCGTCCCGCATCCCGGAGCACGGCACCTGTGAGGTGCGGATCTGGCAGGCCAATATCGGCAAAACCATCCTCGCCCACGTGCCGGTGACAAACGGCCAGGTGCAGGAGACAGGCGATTTCGAGCTGGACGGGGTGACCTTCCCCGCCGCCGAGATCGTGCTGGAGTTTCTCGACCCGTCCGACGAGGGTGAAGACGGCGGCGCCCTCTTCCCCACCGGCAATCTGGTGGACGATCTGGAGGTACCCGCGTCTGTTGTAAAGAGCGGCGTACTGAAAGCCACCCTGATCAGCGCAGGCATCCCCACGGTGTTCGTCAACGCCGAGGACATTGGTTATGAGGGCACCGAGCTGCGCGAGGCGATCAACACAGACCCGCAAGCGCTCGCCCGTTTCGAGGCGATCCGGGTTGCCGGTGCCCTGCGCATGGGGCTCATCAAGCGCCCCGAAGAGGCGGCCACTCGCCAGCACACCCCGAAAATTGCCTTCGTCGCACCCGCCAAGGATTACCGCACCGCCAGCGGCAAGGAGATTATTGCCGGCGAGATCGATCTGCTGGTGCGGGCCCTCTCCATGGGCAAGCTGCACCACGCCATGATGGGCACCTGCGCCGTGGCCATCGGCACGGCGGCGGCCATTCCCGGCACCCTCGTCAATCTGGCCGCCGGGGGCGGCGAGCGCGAAGCGGTGCGCGTTGGTCACCCCTCCGGCACCCTGAGAGTCGGAGCCCAGGCAGAGCAGGTAGCGGGACAGTGGACGGTCACCAAGGCGGTGATGTCCCGCTCCGCCCGCATCCTGATGGAAGGCTGGGTGCGGGTCCCTGGAGATGCCTTCTAGCCCGCTGCGGCATCACACCGACCAGGCCAGCCAGACGAAAAGAGCCCCAAGGCGACTGCCTCAGGGCTCTTTCTTGGATGTTTCAGGCTGTCAAAATCACATCATCATTGCGGTCTTGCCACACACTCCACCTTTCTTGGCACATTGTGCTTCGCATCCCCGCCGATGAGCCGCTTGACCTGCCCTGGTGGGCAGCGACCGTCATCCACATAGGCGGTCTCCCCAAGGGGCAGCCTGCCTGGGGGCGGATCCTGACTCAGATAGGTGACGGGAATGGGCGCAGGCGCAAACCCACTGCACCCCGACATCAGGAGTGCGCCGCACCACAGAGCCAGCATGCCTCCCCTCTTTCCTGCAACCGCCATCGCTCACTCCCTGCCTCTGTCGGGGCACCGACCCGGCGCCCCTCGTTTCGGCAGTCTACCCAGGGATGGCGCCGGACCGACACCCGTCTCCGGCGCCGTTGTGACGATTCCAGACACAGGCAAAAATATCGGCTTTTCACGGCTTCGACCCGTAGTAGTGGGTCAGCAGGGCATCGGCCTCGTCCACGGAGATCGCCATCTGCGGCCAGCGCGCGGCCTTCTCCCTGATGTCCCGCAGGCTCCCCAGCTCCGGGCGCAGTGCGCTGCCGAGGTGGCGGTTCAGGGCATCAAAGCGGGCGATCACCCCCTGTCGGCTGAAGTGCCCGGGCGCCAGATCCATCCGGTAGCCCTGAAACAGCCACTGGAGTCCCTGATAGACGGCGGGGTGGTAGACGCTGTGATGATCCTCCTCCTCGAAGTAGCGGCTGGTGACGTGCAGGTTTGCGCCGGGTGCCCCCACTACCTGCCGCGCAAACTGCTGCAGGCGATCCCGGTGAAACGCCGAGCGCCCGAATCCCGGGGTGAAGGGGTTGTTGGCCACCGCCATGAACAGCGAGGAGGCGTGCTTGAGCGGCCCGGTCAACTCCGACGCGATGCGCTCGTAATTGCGGGGGTAATCGAACCAGAGGCTGGCGTCGATGGCGATCACACCCGGGAACTGGCCGCCGTCTTGCGCCTGTGCATCGAGCGCCAGCAGGCCGCCGAGGGAGTGGCCCACCAGCAGGGTCGGCGCCCGGGTCCGAAACCTCTCCTCGATGAGGGGGCGCAGCTCCTCACTCAGATAGCGCAGGAACCGGGGCCCGCCCCCCGTCACGGCATAGCCGGGCCCCGCCGGTGCCCCATTTGGCAAGGTCATGGTGTGGCTCGGGGTGTAATCCCGCATCCGGTCGGTGTTGTGGACCGCGACGATGATGAGGGGGGGGATAGCCGGCTTGAGCCCGGCCCGCAGGGCCCGGGTGATGCCGACAACCTCCAGCAGGCTCTTCTCCCCGTCGAGCAGATAGAGCACGGGGAACCGAGCCCCGGGCTCGCGTTCATATTCCTGGGGCAGGGAGACGCTGTATTGCCGCGTCTCCCCCAGCAGGGCCGAATGGTGGGTGAAGCGCTGGGCGTAGTGGAGCATGTCTGCCTGGGCAGAAGAGAGTGTGATCATGGTGAGCAGCAGGGTGATGAGTCTTGTCATGAGATGAACCAGGATTGTGTCGCCAGCCTTGGGGATCCCCCGTAGGGCGGCGCACAGAGACGACAACAGGGCCCGCAGGCCCTGCTGTCGTCGGTCGTTACAGCTTGTAGGTGAAGCCTGCCATCAGGTTCGCCGACTCGCCGTACATGTTGAAGGTGCTGGTGGAGCCGACCCGGTAGAAGTACTCCCGGTCGAGCAGGTTGTAGAGGTTCAGGGTCGCCTGCATTCTGTCGTTGATCTCGTAACGCACCGCCGCATCGAACAGGGCATAGCCCCCCTGATGGGTCTCGACCCCCTTCTGGTTGAAGCCGTAGTCGCTCACCGCCGTCATTCCTGCCCCGAGGTGCAGCCCCTGCACCCAGTCGGCCAGGTGGTAGTCGGTCCAGAGTGAGAGGGCGTGACGGGGGATGGTGTCGAATTTCGGGTTGTGATCCCCGGCCTTCTCCTCGATGTCGGTGAAGGTATAGCCGGCCATCACCATCCAGTTCTGGCTGAAATAGCCGCTCGCCTCCAGCTCCACCCCTTGCGTCTCCACCTTGCCGGTAGCCCAGTAGGTGTTGGTGATGGCAATGCCCTGATCGTCGTAGGCCTGGGCCGCGATGTTGTCGTCCTTCATCAGGAAGAGGGCCGCCCGGGTGTTGAGCAGGCCGTCACGCAGCGAGGACTTGATGCCGGTTTCCCACTGGCTGCCCTCCCGGGGCTTGAGCAGGTTGCCGCTCTCGTCCTGGCTGGTCTGGGGCTTGAACACCTTGGAGTAGCTGGCATACCAGGCGTGTTCGTCGCTCAGGTCATAGACGGCCCCCGCGTAGGGGGTGAGCTTGCCGTTGAACGCACTGGACTCGCCGCTCTGGGCTCCGGAACTCAGGGTCGTGCTGACGGCATCCAGATCGTACCAGGAGACGCGGGCCCCGGTGATCACCGCCAGCGGCTCCAGCAGACGCCAGGTCACCTTGCCATACAGACCGAGCTCCGACTGCTCCTCATGGTCATTCTTGGTGTAGCTGTAGTCCGGCTTGGCGACCCGGATCGGGTCGAAATCGAACACATTGATCTTGCCGAGGTTGCGGTTGGTGTAGGTCTGAATGTCCGACTCGTAGCGCTTGTAGTCGGAGCCCAACACAAACTCGCTCTTGTGCCCCAACAGATCGAACATCTGACTGTAGTTGACATCGAAGGCCATGTTCTTCTGCTGGTTTCCCTGGCCGTTGAACATCAGCCCGGTGTTGCCCGCCGCGTCCACGGGGCCGTTGGTGAAGGTCTGCTCCAGCCGCATGTCGTGATCCATGTAGCGGGCCGAGACCTGACCCACCCCGCCGTTGGCAAAGGCGTGTTGCAGCGAGGCCCCCACATCCGTGGTGTCGGCGTCGAAGAAGTCTTCAGCCGACCCCAGGTAGGTGCTGCGGCCGATGTCGAGCAGGGAGCCGTCCTTGTACGCCGGCAGGCCGTTGGTGGGCAGGATGTCCTTGGTCTGGTGCAGGGCGTAGACGGAGAGGCGGGTGCGATCCGAGAGATCGAACTCCAGGGTGCCGTAGTAGGTACCGTTGTCGTTGTTGTTGTAGTCCACCTGGTTCTTGATGTCAGCGTTGGCCACCACGACGCGGCCGCGCAGGGAACCCTCGTCGTTGAGTGCGCCCCCCATGTCCGCCTCCAGGTAATGCCTGTCCCAGCTGCCATAGCGCGCCGTGACCGAGCCCTTGAAGGCGTCGGTCGGACGCTTGAGCACCATGTTGATCACGCCCCCCAGCTCGCTGGTGCTGTTGAAGAGGCCGGAGGGGCCCCGCATGATCTCCACCCGATCCACCGCCGCCAGCGATGGCAGGGTGCCGTACTTGCTCTGCATGGGCGATGGCAGGCCGTTGAGGTTCACTTCGTCGTACTCATAGCCACGGGAGAAGATGGAGGAGCGACCGCTGTCGTTGACCAGGGTGCGCAGACCCGGCGTGAACTTGGCCAGATCGTCCACCGCCACGAAGTTACGCTCCTCGATGTAGTCGTTGGTCAACACGGTGATCGACTGGGGGATGTCTTTGAGGGCCGCCGGCGTCTTGGTGCCGACGGTGGCCGAGTCGACCCCATAGCCTCCCGTCTCCTCCGACGGCGACATCCCGTAGAGTGGATTGCCATAGACGACCAGGGTTTCGTCCGGCTTGATGTCCGGTGTGTGTGCCCCTGCCGGGGCGGCAACGGTGACGGCCAGAGCGGCAGAGATGGCCAGAGCCAGCGGGCTTCGCGCTTTATCCTTCAAGACAACCATAGTAAGAGTGACCCCAAGATAGAGATGATAATCATTTTCATTTGATTTTCCGGGGGCTAATATATCACTCCATCTTCCGCCGCAGTTTTGCGGTGTGGTCATTTCACTCTTCGACATGGTCAAATTGCACATGACTGACACAGTGGCAAGGGATACCAGCGCACGCCAGCGAGGCCGCTTCACCGGCAGGGTGGAGAACCTGGTGATCCAGGAGGGTCTTCGCTTTCACAACAAGGACATCGTTCACAAGGCAGACTTCGCCACCGAGCGGGAGTTGCCGCCGCAGTTGATCATCGCCATTCCCCTCGAGAGCCGGGCCCTGATGACCTATGGCGCCACTCACAGGCTCAAGGGGTGTCGCTTCCACGAGTCCGACCCCATAGTGGCAACCGCCATCCTCTATACCGAGCCCGACATCGTGCAGGGGGCGGCCAAAGCCCAGGTGCGCAGCCGCAGCATCGTCCTCTCCCTGGACCACACCTGGCTCGCCCACAACCTGGCACAGGCGCATCGCAAGGCTTTCACACAGACCTTCAGCCGCCATCTGAGCCGCGTCGACTGGACCCTGCCCGCTGCCCTTGGACAGATTGCGGAAGCGCTCAATCTCACCAGCAGCCAGAACGCCTCCGAGATGCTGATGCGCAAGGCCTTTGCCCTCAGTGTCTGGGAGAGCCTGATGCCCAACCTCCAGCAGGCCGCCTCCCCCTGTTGCCAGCGCCAGAACGAGCAACCGACGCGCCTCAAGATGCTGCTCAGGGATGAAAAAGTGGACGAGATGACCCTGACCGAGATCGCGGCCACCCTCGGCATGAGCGTCTCCACCTTGCAGCGGGCCGCAAAAAAAGAGCTGGGCATGAGCCTGCAGCGCTACCTTCGCCAGCGAAAGCTGCAAGAAGCGCGGGCCAGGCTGGAGGCGCGCAGCCTCTCTCTGCAAGGGGCCGCCGCCCACGCCGGCTATGACCATGTGGCCAATTTCATCACGGCGTTTAGAAAGCAGTTCGGCTTCTCGCCGACGCGGATCGCCAGACAGGGTAAAGAGCAGGAACAGGCGCCCTCTGCAACGCCTTGAGCCTCCTTGTTCATGCGCAATACATCTTTGCTCTGGGATAGTAGGCACCACGCAGGTGGGGCGGCGCTTGAAATCAGCGCTCGTCATCCACACATTCAGTGCATACAATGCGTTAACGAAGCACAACTGGTCGCTTCACCCCGGAAATCAAGAGGACATCAAGATGGATACCCGTTCTATCTACACTGGCACCCAGGGTGCCGTGCGCGACACCAACAAGGTGCTGCGCAACACCTACATGCTGCTCTCCCTCACTCTTGGCTTCTCAGCCGTGGTAGCCGGGGTAGCAACCGTCATGAACATGCCGCCCTTGCACTGGGCCGTGTTCCTCATCGGTGTCTACGGCCTGATGTTCCTGACCGAGAAGAACCGTGACAACGGCATGGGGCTGGTGTTCACCTTCGCCCTGACCGGCCTGCTGGGCTATAGCCTCGGCCCCATCATCAACATGTACATGAACAACGGCGGCGGCGAGATCGTGATGACGGCGCTGGGCGGTACTGCGCTCACCTTCTTCGGCCTGTCTGCCTATGCCCTGACCACCAAGCGGGACCTCTCCTTCCTCGGCGGCATGCTGTTCGTCGGGTTCTGGGTACTGCTGGTTGCCATGGTCGCCAACATCTTCCTGCAGATGAGCGCCCTGAGCCTGGCCCTGTCCGCCATGTTCATGCTCTTCTCCTCCGGCGCCATCCTGCTGACCACCCAGCAGATCGTGCGCGGCGGCGAGACCAACTACATCTCTGCCACCGTCACCCTGTATGTCTCCATCTACAACATCTTCCTGAGCCTGCTGAGCCTGCTTGGCGGCAACCGCAACTGATGGATGCTTGATATGCACAAGACCCCGCTTCGGCGGGGTTTTTATTGGCGCCCATTTCTGTCAGGATAAGTTGCAAATCAAGGATATGAAGCGAAGTGGCCCTGATCTAAATCAGGGCCGTTTCGTTATCGACAGGTTATGCTGTCGCTTTCGTTTCGCTCAAGGGTTGCCTTCATCCCATGCCGATGGATTTCTCCGGCCTGCTGCGCCGGCTGCTGACAGACAGCCACATCTATTTCGCCCTCAAGGTCCTGCTCGCCATCGCGGGGCTGCTCGCCTTCGCGCTGGCTACCGGTGACATCCAGCTCACCGTGCTGCTCTCCCTCGGGGTGGTGGCCGGCGCCATCGCCGAGACCGACGACAGCCTCTGGGGCCGGGTCAAGAACCTCGCCATGACCCTGCTCTGCTTCCTGTTCGCCTCATTGTGCGTGCAGTATCTCTTCCCCACACCCTGGCTCTTTGCCATCGGGCTCGCGGGCTCCACCTTCCTCTTCGTGATGGTGGGCGCCCTCGGCCAGCGCTACGCCACCATCAGCTTCGGCTCCCTGCTGATTGCCATCTACACCATGCTGGGGGCAGCCAAGGCGCCGGATCTCTTCTATCAGCCGCTGGCCCTGTGCGCCGGGGCCCTCTGGTACGGCCTGGTGTCCCTGGTCTGGCTCTGGCTGCTGCCCTACAAGACCCTGCACGAGCAACTGGCCCAGAGCTACTTCGCCCTCGCCCGCTATTTGCAGGAGAAATCTCGCTTCTTCCCGGCCGACGAACACGGCGCCCAGGCCATCCGCCACAATCTGGCCCAGCTCAACATCAACCTGGTCAATGCCCTGAACCAGGCCAAGACGGCGCTCAATGCCCGTCTTCATGCCCCCGGCCGCCACGGGGTTGCCCCCGAGCTCGCGGGCCTGCTGCGCCTCTACCTGCTTGCCCTGGAGATCCAGGAGCGGGCTACCTCCAGCCACTACCCCTACAGCAAGCTGGAAGCAGAGCTCAAGCAGGGCATCGTCCTCGACGGCTTCCAGGAGGTGCTGTCACAGCTTGCCGACGCCTGTCAGCAGCTTGGCTACGCCATCCTGGTGCACAAGCCCTACACCCACCACAAACGCATTCACTGGACCCTGGAGGCCCTCGGCGATCAGCTGGAGTTCACCCACCTCAAGCAGCACTACCCCAAGACCCTGCTGACACCGATGAAGTTCCTGCGTCGCAACCTGGCCAGCATCAACCAGTTGCTGCAAAGCGCCGAAGAGCTGCAAAACCCCGCAGCCCCCCCACCAGCCTGCCTCCCCTGGCACGGCCGGTCGCCCTGCCCCTGCTGGCATTGCTCAGGCAGCACCTGACCCCTAACTCCATGGTGTTTCGCCATGCTCTGCGGCTCTCCCTCGGGCTGGTAGTGGGCTATGGCATTCTGCAGGCGTTTCACCTGGACAAGGGGTACTGGATCCTGCTCACCGTATTGTTCGTCTGCCAGCCAAGTTACAGCGCCACCCGCCGTCGTCTGGTGCAGCGGATGCTCGGCACCTTTGCCGGTATCCTCATCGGCGTGCCCGTGCTCTGGTTCTTCCCCGAGCTGCACCTGCAACTGGGGATCATGGGGCTGGCCGCCTTCCTGTTTTTCACCCAGGTGCGCAGCAACTACAGCGCCGCCGTCTGCTTCATCACCCTCTACGTGCTGATGGCGTTCAACCTGCTGGATGGCATCGGCTTCGCCATCCTGGGACCCCGCCTGCTCGATACCCTGCTCGGCTGCCTGCTCTCCTACGCCCTGGTGGCCTGGCTCTGGCCCGACTGGCAATACAAGCGGTTGCCAACCCTTATCGCCAACTCCCTGTCCGCCAATGCGAAGTACCTCTCGGCGGTACTCGCCAGCCTGCATCGCCAACGGGATGAATCCCTGGACTACCGGGTGGCCCGCAAGTGTGCCCACCTCGCCGACAGCGAGCTGGCCATGGCCTGGCAGAGCATGCTGGTGGAGCCGAGCAAGCGACGCCGCTTCCTGGATCTATGCTTTACCCTCACCTGGCGCAACCATGCCCTGCTCTCCTATATCTCGGCGCTCGGGGCCCATCGCGACAAACTCGAGCCCATCGAGGGGCTGGAGGAGATAAGCCGCCACATCAGCCAGACCCTGGAGCAGGCCGCCGATCACCTGTCGGGGCAGATGCCGACGCCACTCGCGGGAGCCTGTCCGGCCATCGCTCCGGAGAGCAGCGAGGAGCAGCTGATGCTGAGCCAGCAGCTCTCCCTCATCAGCCAGTTGGCAGACGAGCTGTTGGTGCTGGCCAACGACGGCCAGTTGCTGACAGGTCAGGGGCGAACCTAGCCGGACATAGCCGCCGGGCCTGTCCCGCCCGAGGCAGGCGCCAAGCGCCGCCCCGGTTGCCGGACGGGACGCAAGGCGCTACCATGCCCGCCCCATTGAGATAGCCTTTTCGAGGAAGCGTCATGTCCGAGCCACACCATTTGCAGTTCAACGGCCAACTCATCGAGACCGATGCCCAGGGCTATCTGCGCCACAGCGAGCAATGGAGCGAGGCGCTGGCCTTGGTGCTGGCCGAGAAAGAGGGGATAGTGCTGGAGGATCCCCACTGGGAAGTGGTGCGTTTCGTACGGGCCTTCTATCTGGAGTTCAACACCTCCCCCGCCATCCGCGCCCTGGTCAAGGCGATGGAAAAGCAGTACGGCCCGGAGAAGGGCAACAGCCGCTACCTCTACAAGTTGTTCCCGGAAGGCCCCGCCAAGCAGGCCACCAAGATCGCAGGCCTCCCCAAGCCGGTGAAGTGCATCTAGGCCTCCTCGGCAGCCCGATAGCCACACTGCCTCCCCCGTGTTGGACACAAAAAAAGACCGCGCCCATGTTGCCATGAGGCGCGGTCTTTTCATTTCATCGCCCTGTCAGGGGTTGTAGGCCACCACGGAGCCGCTCAAGCCTGTCATCTGACTGATCCGGCTCTGCATGCCCTGCAACTTGGCCTTGGAGACATCCGGCCCGATGAAGACCCGGTTGATCTGCCCCTGCACCGGAGTTCTCGGCGACGTCTGGGCCGAGTAGCCCGCCGCCCTCAGCTTGCTCACCAGGGCATTGACGCTGTCTGCATTCTTGAAGGCGCCGAGCTGCAGGATCCAGCTCCCCTGAGCCGGGGCTGCTGCCGGTGCCGTAGTCGGCTGGGCCATCTTGCTCGCGATGAGATCATCCATGGTCTTGATCTGGCCCGCCTGTGGCTTGGCCTCCACCGGTTTTTGCACCTCTACCGGCTTGGTTGGCACCGGCTTGGGTTTGGGCTGCTCCACCGGTTTCTTGGCGATCACTTCCGGCTTGGGCTCGGGTTTGGGCTGGGGCTTGGGTTGCGCCACGGCCTGTACCGGCTGCTGCTGGGTGATGGGAGCCTGACTTGCTCCCGCTGGATTGGCTCCCCCCTGATTGGACAGGGTCACGGTATCGCCAATCTCCTCTACCTGCCACTGGGTCGCGGCAGAGGCCTGCTGCTGACTCGCCAGATGCTCGGCCGGCAGGGTGCTCGCCGCCGAGACCTGAAGCGCAGGCTTGGCGGGCTCCAGCTCCGGACGCAGGGGTATCTTGGCGAAGGCCTCGTCCTTCTGCTCCAGCTTGTTACCGTCCATCAGGTCCGGCAGAAAGATGACCACCAGGGCGACCAAGATGACGGTCCCCACCAATCTGTTTTGAAACTTCGAAGCCAAGTTAATTTCCACCCATGTTACTTAGGATCCATTGCAATCTTGCACACTTCGCAAAGAACGCCTCCCCTCACGCCGGCTGGCGAAGCCGGGTCCCTCGCCACCCACTTGGCCTGAAAGGGGATTATCCAGTGCAAAACCCGGCCCGTCGTCACGATGACGGAGCCAGGGGAGCGAACGGCTCAGACCGAGCCCAGAGCCAGCACGTCGGCGACAGTGTAAAACGAGCCGAACACAATGACCATATCGTCAGGACTCGATGCGGCCAAGGCGGCGCCGTAGGCATCCCCCACGCAGGCAAAGGTGAGCGCCACGCCCCGGCCGCCGCCAAGGGCCGTCGCCAACTGGTCGGCCGTGGCCGCGCGCGGGCCGTGGAGGCTTGCCAGGAACCACTCGTCAATCAGACCGCCAAGCTCGGCCAGCGACCCCGCCATGTCCTTGTCCTTGAGCATGCCAACCACGGCGCGGCGCTTGCCCTTGCCGGGGAGCTGGCGCAACTGGCTGGCGAGATAGGCGGCAGAGTGGGGATTGTGGGCCACGTCGACGATGACCAGCGGCGAGGTTTGCAACTGCTGCATCCGGCCAGCAAGGCGAGCATTGGCCAGGCCGTCGCGAATGGCGGACTCCGCCAATGGCAGACCGAGGGACTCCAGCGCCGCCAGCACGGTGACCGCATTCATCAGCGGCAGGGCCGGTTTGGGCAATCCCGACCAGTGGTGCAGGCCGTGATAATCCCAGTCACCTTCATGCTCGTCACCACGAAAATCGATGCCGACCTGACGCAGGCAGGCGCCGAGGCGCGCCGCTTCGCTTGCAATGGTCGACGGCGGATTGGGCTCCCCGCTGATGGCGGGTTTACCTTTGCGATAGACGCCAGCCTTCTCCACCGCCACCGCCTCCCGGGTATCCCCGAGCCAGTCGCAGTGATCCAGGGCAATGGAGGTGATCAGGGCGACGTCCGATTCCACCACATTGGTGGCATCGAGCCGTCCCCCCAGCCCCACTTCCAGCAAGAGCACATCGGGCGCGGCGCGGCGAAACAGCCACAGACCCGCCAGGGTGGCGAACTCGAAGAAGGTGAGGGCGATGTCGCCCCGGGCGGCTTCCACCTCGGCAAAGGCCGCGCAGTGATCGCCATCGTCCAGCTCCTGGCCATTGACGCGCACCCGCTCGGTAAAGCGCAGCAGATGGGGGGAGGAGTAGACACCGACCCGGTAGCCGGCGGCCATCAGGATGCTGGCCGCCATGGCGCAAGAGGAGCCCTTGCCGTTGGTGCCCGCCACCGTGATCACCTTGAACGGCAGTTCGGTGAGGCCCATGCGGCGGGCAACCGTGCCGACCCGCTCCAGCCCCATGTCGATGTTGGCCGGGTGGATCTGCTCCAAATAAGAAAGCCAGTCGACCAGCGACCGGCTTTGGGATTGTTGCATGTGTGAACTCATCTTCAGTCTTCGATGACCTGAGTGTTCATCAGCTTGGCCAGCAGACCGGCCAGACGGTTGCGCATTTCGCGCCTGTCGATGATGAGATCGATGGCACCCTTCTCCAGCAGGAACTCGGAGCGCTGGAAGCCTTCCGGCAGTTTCTCGCGCACGGTCTGCTCAATGACGCGGGGGCCGGCAAAGCCGATCAGCGCCTTGGGTTCGCCTACGTTGATGTCACCCAGCATGGCCAGACTCGCGGAGACGCCACCCATGGTGGGGTCGGTCAGCACGGAGATGAAGGGCAGGCCCGCCTTGGTGAGGCGATCTAGGGCCGCACTGGTCTTCGCCATCTGCATCAGGGAGAACAGGGCTTCCTGCATCCGCGCACCACCGGAGGTGGAGAAGCAGACCAGGCCGCGGCCCTCCTTGATGCTCTCCTCGACGGCGCGCACGAAGCGGGCACCGACCACGGAGGACATGGAGCCCCCGATGAAGGAGAACTCGAATGAACAGGCGACGACCGGTACCCCCTTGAGGGTCCCCTTCATCACCACCAGCGCATCCTTCTCGCCCGTCTCTTTCTGGGCGGCAGACAAACGATCCTTGTAGCGCTTGGAATCCTTGAATTTCAGGATGTCTTGCGGCTCCAGCTCGGCCGCGACTTCGCTGCGTCCCTCGGCGTCGAGGAAGCTCTCGAGACGGGCACGTGCGCTGATGCGCATATGATGGTCACACTTGGGGCACACTTCGAGATTGCGCTCCAGCTCTGCCCGGTAGAGCACCTGTTCGCAAGCAGTACACTTGGTCCACACCCCTTCCGGAATGTTGTGACGACGCGGTGTGGTGATCTTGCTCTTGGGAAGGATCTTCTCAAGCCAGCTCATGGAATTCCTTAATGCATTTGTGCCTGACAAAACACATCGAGCCTTGATTGTTCAATGACTTAACGGCTCGATGGCAATAAACGACGGATCATTAAACCACAAATTTTCGGGCCCAGTTACTAAAAACTGGTCGTACCCGGTGCCGAGTCCGGCAGCCACAGCGGGCCGAGGGGCGGCCGGGGCAACCCGAATTCGGCCGGGTAATCCACATCCACCAGATAGAGACCGCCCGCCTTGGCGGTCGGGCCCGCCAGGTTGCGATCCTTCGCCGCCAGCACCTCGGCAATCCACTCCACCGGTTGAAGCCCCTGCCCCACCAGCAGCAGGGAGCCGGTGATGTTGCGCACCATGTGATGCAGGAAGGCGTTGGCCTTGATGTCGAGCACGATGTAGGGGCCGGAACGGCTGACACACAGGTGGGTCACATTGCGCCAGGGGGTGTTGGACTGACAGGCGACAGCCCGGAAGGTGCTGAAGTCGTGCTCCCCCAGCAGGCTCTGGCCCGCCTGGTGCATCAGCGTCGCGTCTATGGTTTCGTGGTAGTGACTGACGCCACTGCCGAGGATGGCCGGGCGGTAGTTGTGGTTGTAGATGACGTAACGGTAGCGACGGGCGGTGGCGCTGAAGCGGGCATGGAAATGCTCGTCCACCTCCCTGACCCAGCGCACGGCGATGTCAGGGGGCAGGTTGGAGTTGAGCCCCAGGGTCCAGGCGCCTTCTGCGCGGTTCGACTCGGTATCGAAGTGGATCACCTGGCCGGTGGCATGCACCCCCGCATCGGTGCGACCGGCACACTGGATGGAGACGGGGTGGTTGGCGATGCGGCTGAGGGCTTTTTCCAGCTCCTCCTGAACGCTGATCACTTCGCGCTGGCGCTGCCAGCCGAAGTACCGGCTGCCGTCATATTCAATACCAAGGGCAATTCGCATGGGTAACGGTGTCTTCTGATGAAAGGATGCAGTGAAAGAAACGGGGCGGATTATACGCGCTCGGGCTCAAAAGTCCCAGACCGGGCGAGGCCGCGGTGCGTGGCCCCCAAAGAGAGAGGGCAGCCCGCGGGCTGCCCTCTCTGGTGCATGGATGACAAGGGCCTGCCTAGCCCAGACGCTTGAGCAGCTTCTGCGCCTCGCTGCGCTGGTGCTCGCTGCCCTGGGCCACCGCCTCTTCCAGCAGCTCGCGGGCGCTCTCCTTGTCGTCGATCTCGAGGTAGGCCCGGGCCAGATCCAGCTTGGCCCCCACCCCGCCGTCATCGGCATCCACATCAAAGCCGTTGGACTCCGGCAGCACCTCGGGGAAACCGTCCAGCCCCACATCCAGAGAGAAGCCCTGATAGGGTTCCTGCTCCGTGCTGCTGGCATCGGCATCGGCCAGCAGCTTGTCGATTTCAACGAAGTCGCTGTCTTGCACCTGTTCGCGGGGTTTCACCTCCCCCTGATGGGACTCCACCTCGGCGAAGGCATCCTCGAAGTCCGCCAGGGCCAGCTCGCTGGGATCCCACTCGGACGCCGCCGGCTTGGTGGGCTCCAGCCCGAGCTCGGCCAGCATGTCGTCCACATCGTCCTTGCCAAACCCCGTCTCGTCGATGTGCGGCGCCTTGGCGGCAAGCTCATCGTCGGTCGGCTCGCCAAACCCGGTCTCTAGATCGCTCAGATCGAAGTTGGCCAGTGTCTCGTCACGCTGGCTGCGGCTCTCCTCCTGGGCCTGGGCCAGATCCGCTTCCAGATCCGCGTCCAGCTCGGCAAACAGGGCGGCCTGCAGCTCCTCCTCGGTCATGATCTCGTCATGACCACGAGCAGAGGAGGTGGGCTCGTCGGAGAGATCGAGTTCCGGCACCACGGGCAGATCGAAGTCCCCCTCGTGGGCCAGATCCAGCTCGGGCACCAGATCCGGATCCCGGTTCGCCGTCGTCATCGCAGGCTCCACATCAAAAGCGGAGAGCGCCGTCTCGTCATCCCGGAAGATGACATCGGCGGCAGCACTGGCGCCATCTTGCTTCCTGCTCACTTCCGGCTCGTTGAGATCCGGCATGCCATGGAGGGGCTCGTCATCCGCGATGCCCACCGTCATCAGCTGATCAAACTCGCTGTTCTCGTCTCCCATGACCATGGAGGTCGACTCGGAGAGGCTCTTCTCCTGCTCTTCCAGCTCGCGGCGGGCACGAGCACGCAGCCAGAGCGTGACCAGGGCAAGCACCAGGAGTACCGGCAGCAGGATGATCATGGCGAGATTGAGCGGCGAAGAGAGCAGCTCCATCAGCCAGCTCTGTTTGGGCACCGGCGCCACCACGGGAGGCGTCGGATTGGCCTTGAGTTCCGCCACCTCTTTTTGCAGGGCGGTTTGATCCTGCAACTGGGCCTTGAGGGTCTCCACCTCTTCGGTCAGGGCTTGCAGACGCAGCTTGAGCCTGTGGTTCATCTCGGTGACCTGGCCGAGCTGGGCGTTGGCATCTTCCAGGGCCAGCGCCATCTCGGTGGAGGGCTTGCCCACCGGGGTGGCGGGAAGAGGGGTTGGCGCCGTGCTGGCGGCGCTGCTCACAGCAGCACTCACCACCACGGGGGTGGAGACAGCCGCCTTGGCGGTCTCCTTCACCTCGGGGGCAGGAGCCGTCGCCTTGGGTGCCGCCGGGATCGGCGCCGCCTTGGGCGGTGTGCTCTTGGCCACCACAGCCGGCTTGGCCGGAGCAGGCTTGCTCGCCACCGGCTGGGCGACGTGGGATTGCTTGTTGGCCAGGTATTTGGGGCTCAGCCCCTTCCAGCTCGCGTTGTCGCTGTTGAAGCGACGGCGTGCTTCGGCATCTGTGATGCGCCCCGCCTCTGCGGCGGTGGGCAGCAGGATGTGGGAACCCACCAGAATGTGGTTGATGTTGCCGTCTGCGAAGCTTCGGGGGTTCTTGTCATAGATGGCCACCATGGTCTGGTAGACGCTTACCCGGTTGGACGGGCGATGCTTGCTCGCCAGACTCCAGAGGGTATCGGTGGGACGCACGGGACCATAACTGCCAGCCGACGCAGCAGGCACCTGACGCACGATGGGCTGGGCCCTGGGCAGGGTGACGGGCGCCACGGGCTGGGCCCGGGGCTCTGGTTGCACCGCGGGGGGCGGTGAGCCATCCGGTCCCTTGAGTTCGACAAAGAAGGGTTCTCGCGCCCCCTCTTCGGCCTGAACCGTGCCCAGAAGCCCCAATGCGAGTAGCGTTGCCAGCGTTATGCGGGAATGTCCCATATTCGTTCCTTCGTATGACGGCCCTATCACATTGAAAAATCTGGATAGTTACCCCAAAACAATCGGCTCAATATAAATCAGGCGCCGGTCTCAAGCCAGCGATCCGACATATTTCGCGCCCGGCGGCGACCAGAAAGCAGCCCCAGACGCGAACCAGAGTGTAGAAAAAAACCTAGTCCACTGATATCACACGGTATTCCAAAAACCGGAGAGTGGGTTCCCGGTCACATACCGGGGCCAAGGCGCCCACATCAAGGCGGGGTTCCCTCCCCGCCCGGGGCCGACATCCGGCCTCAGAGGTAGTCGCGTACCAGCAGTTCGGCAATCTGCACGCTGTTGGTTGCCGCGCCCTTACGAACGTTATCGGCCACGATCCACATATTGATACCACTCGGATGAGAAATATCCTGGCGTACCCGCCCGACCATCACATCATCCTGACCGGTGGCATCGCGCACCGGGGTCGGGTAGTCCCCTTCATCATCAAACAGGGTGACGCCCGGGGCATTGCGCAACAGCTCCTTGACCTGCTCGGCGTCCAGCGGCTGGTGCAGCTCCACATGAACCGCCTCAGCGTGACCGTAGAAGACCGGTACCCGCACGCAGGTGGGGTTCACGGCGATGCTGGCATCCCCCAGGATCTTCTGGGTCTCCCACACCATCTTCATCTCTTCCCGGGTGTAGCCGTTGTCGGTGAAAGCATCGATCTGCGGGATCAGGTTGAAGGCGATCTGCTGCGGATAGAGGGTCGGCTCCACCGGACGGCCGTTGAGCAGGTGGGCGGTCTGGCCCGCCAGCTCGCTCACCCCTTCCTTGCCGGAGCCGGAGACGGACTGGTAGGTCGCCACGTTGATGCGACTGATGCCCACCTCGTCGTGCAGGGGCTTGAGCGCCACCAGCATCTGGATGGTAGAGCAGTTGGGGTTGGCGATGATGTTGCGGTTGCGAAAATCGGCCAGCGCGTCCGGGTTCACTTCCGGAATGACCAGGGGAATGTCCTCGTCGTAGCGGAAGCAGGAGGTGTTGTCGATGACGATGCAGCCGTGCTCGGCGGCGATGGGCGCCCATTTGGCCGAGACCTCGGCACCGGCGGAGAAGAGTGCGATCTCCACCTGGCTCCAGTCAAAGGCCTCCACATCAAGGATGTCGACGTTCTTGCCGCCAAAACGCACCGTGTCCCCAGCGCTGCGACTGGAGGCGAGCGGATAGAGGGTCGCTACCGGGAAGGCGCGCTCCTCCAGGATCTCGATCATGGCCTGACCCACGGCGCCGCTGGCACCCAATACCGCTACGTTGAATTGCTGACTCACTGATCTGTTCTCCTGTGATGCGGCCCGTCGGGGCCGGGCATGAGGGCCCCGGCTGGCACGCGTATCGGTTTGATGACAGGCCCGCCATGATGCCGGGCCGGGGGGAAGCGCCGCCTGAGCAAGCCCCTCCCCTTGTTGAAATCGGGTTTATTGCTCCGAGACGGCAAAACCCAGTCGGGCCAATCTGTCGTCGGCGAAGGGCCCTTTCAGTTGCAAGGCGCCAAGTTCGCGCCGCTCGGGGTAGCGCTTGCGCTGCTCATCGAAGCTGCCAGGCAGCCCGATCCGGTTGCGAAAACGGGCGTCGTCCCGGCGCACGTCATAAACAAGGTGGACAAGCTGCTTGATGAGCGCCTGATCCGCTGGCTGCCCCGGCGTCAGCTCGCGCACCTCTGGGGCAGGCAGCAGGGATTGCAGATCCTGGCGCGGGGTGCGCCCCAGTTGCCGGCACAGTGCCTCATAGAGCATCCAGGTGCCACGGGCCTTGCCTTCCAGGCTGTAACCGGCGATATGCGGGGTGGCCAGCTCGGTATGGGGCACCAGTTCATTGAGGGGCTCCGGCTCTCCTTCCCACACGTCCATCACCAGTCGCAGGGGATGGGGTCCCTGCTGGCGGACAAGCAGGGCACGGTTGTCCCACACCTCGCCGCGGGAGGCGTTGATGAGGATCTGCCCGGCCGGACGCTCGGCGATCTCCTCGGCACCCAGCAGGTGGAAGGTGGCCTCATCCCCTTCACGAAGATAGGGGACATGGAAGCTGACGATGTCGGCATCCAGGGCAGTGCGGTAATCCACGAAGTCGCCAGCGGCGCCGCTGCGGGCCAGGGGCGGGTCGCAGCGCAGCACCTTCATCCCGAGCGCCTCGGCCTTGCCGGCCACGCTCTCGCCGGTGTTGCCGGCGCCGATGACGGCGAGGCTCATCTCGCTCAAGGTCAGCTCATGGCGTTCCGCCAGAACCAGCAGGGCGGAGAGCACGTAGTCCCCCACCGACACCTTGTTGCAGCCGGGGGCGCTGAAGAAGGGGATGCCCCGCGCCGCCAGCAGCCCCTGATCGATGTGATCCGTGCCGATGGTGGCCGTACCGACAAACCCCAGCCTGGGGCAACTCGCCAGGAGCGCTTCGTTGACCCGGGTCACGGAGCGCACCAGCAGCACATCCGCCTCTTGCAGATCCGCGGCCCTTATTTCTCGTCCCGGCAGGGGAACCACTTCACCAAATTCCGCAAACAGCTCCACCGCATGGGGCATATTTTCATCAACGACGATCTTCATCGGCACGCATCTCGTCCACAAGGGCCACAGGCGCGCCATTCTAGCCCAAACGCGACGGATTTTCAGAGGCTTGTTGGCAGACCGCTCTGCGGCCATCTTTCCGCCTCCCGGCCTCAGGTGCGGGCACGATGCCCGGCAGCATCATATGTAACAGCCTGTTGCCCTCGCCCCCTTCGCCTTGACCAGAGCAACCTGACTGGCACAATGACGCCTCTTTTTAGCCGCTCGCGCCACCGAACCGGACCCCTTGATGCCGACTCACTCCTCTTCGTTGCCACGCTGCAAGGTGCTTCATTTCAATGCCCTCCTGCTCCTTCCCCTGCTATTGCTCGTCTGCCTGCCCTGGCAGCCGTTCATGACCCAGGCCCTGCAATCGGGCTGGCTATGGTGGCCCTACGCCCTCACCCGCATGGTGGACTTGCCGGGGCTGGTCTTCACCATCGCCGCCCTGCTGCTGCTCACAAGACACAAGCTGACGCTGGACAGTCGCGCCCTGCTGGCGCTGGCTGGCGCCCTCTTTGCCGTGCTGGCGAGCGACTGGGTCATCAAGAGCCTCATCAAGCTGCTGACCGAGGAGCCCAGGCCCTACCTCATCTGGCTGGAGAGCCAGGAGCTGATCCCCGCCATCCGCCAGTTCTATGGAGGAAGCCAGGCCCTTCGCAGTGAACAGGTCCACGCCGCGACCCAGTTGCTGGCGCTGCCCGCCTGGCTCGGCCAGCACTGGCAGGCAGAGGTCAACTACGCCTTTCCCTCCGGTCACAGCATCGCCGCCATGAGCCTCGCCCAGTTCTTCGGCCTGATCTGGCTGGCCCGGGCACCCGCCGGGGCCTGGCTGCTGCCGCTCTGGGCCATCGGGATCGGCCTCTCGCGCACCCTTATCGGCATGCACTGGCCCCTGGATGTACTGGCAAGCGCCCTGCTTGGCAGCCTCACCGCCCTCCTGGCCGCCCGCTGGTGGTTGCGCCACTACTGACCTCCAATAAAAAACGGGCACCTGGGTGCCCGTTTTTATCGCTTGTACGCCACTCACCCCTTCTGCTGCCAGCCCTCGGGATACTTGTAGCCGACGAAGCGCTTGGCGGCATAAGCCTTGAATTCAGGGGAGTTGTAGGCGGCCGCCACATCCTTGGCAAACGGCTTGCCCGCATCGGCGCTCTTTACCACCACCCAGTTGATGAAGTCATAGCTGCGCTCGAGGAAGAGGCCGGAGCTGAACGGGATCCCGCTTGAGGCGGCAAAGTTGCCGTTGATGACGGAGAAATCCACATCCTCACGGGAGCGCGGCAGCTGCGCCGCTTCCAGCAGCACCAGCTTGAGATTGTGGGGGTTCTTTACCACGTCGAACTCGCTCGCCTTGAGGGGATTGATCCCCTCCTTGAGGCTCAGCCAGCCCAGATCCTGCAACATCAGCAGTGCCCGCGCCTGGTTGGTGGGATCGTTCGGGATGGCGACCGTGCTTCCCTCTTTCACCGCCTTCAGATCCCCCAGCTTGCCGGCGTAGAGGCCCATGGGACCGGTCGGCACCTGGGTGATGGGCGCCAGAGAGAGACCCCGGTCTTTGGCGAAGCTCTCCAGATAGGGCTTGTGCTGGAAGCAGTTGACGTCAAGCGACCCGTCCGCCAGGGCGATGTTGGGGGTCACGTAATCGGTGAACTCCACCAGTTTGACCTTGTAGCCCTTGGCTTCAAGCTGCGGCTTGATAGAGTCGGTCACCATGTCGGCAAAGTCGCCAACCGTGGTGCCGATGACGATCTCTTTCTTCGCCTCATCGATGGCAAAGGCGGACAGCGGCAGGCTGCTGGCGAGCAACGCCAGGGCGGAAAGGGTGAAGAAGGAACGACGTTGCATAAAAACTCCCTGTCAACATGATCATCAAAACGGTGAGCGGTCGGGGGCGCGAACATGCAGTCAGCGCACAACCATCTAGCCATCTAAACGGCTAACTGAGCATACCATAACAGAGCTCGTAGCCTTCGCCAAGCAACAAAACCGGGCAAGCTTGGCCAGCACGATGTAAAGCGCATCCCGCAACTGGATGAAAAATCTTTGACGGAGCACGCAGTTATGCGCCTTGCCCTCTCCCTGCCTAGCGTCAAACTGACTTATTGTGGTCATTCGATACCCATTTCAACGGGTTCCTATGAGGGCCTGATGGGCTGCTCTACACCCAGACAACACAAGGAGTCACCGTGTTCGATCATGTTGAAATCAAGGTGGTGCGTTTTGACTCCTGTCAGCACTTCTACGCCACCGTACTGGCTCCTCTTTTGATAGAACTCAAATGGTCTGATGAGACGGCGGCCGGTTTTGGCCTGATGGGCCGCGATCACGTGGGCTTTCTGATTGAGCGGGGGCAGCAGGGCGCCTCCTGCCATCTCGCATTCAGAGCCGACGACGCGACCCAGGTGGATGCGTTCCATCACGCGGGGATCAAGGCAGGTTTTGCCTGCAATGGGTTGCCGGGACTGCGTCCCCACTATGCCCCCAATTACTACGCCGCCTTCCTGCGCGATCCCGATGGCAACAACATCGAGGCGATGACCTACCTTGAATGCCCAGACACGGCAAGCGAGTGAAGCAGCGCCACTCAGTCAGCCAACGAAAGCCTTCAGGCGAGGTAGTCCGCCACAAACAAGGAGACATTCATGCTTGAGCAAAACACCACTGGCCTGCTGGTCATCGATATCCAGGGCAAACTGGCCCGTCTGGTCGAGGAGAGTGACGCCCTGATTGCCAATACCGCCAGGCTGGTGCAAGGGGCCAGGGTGTTGGGGCTGCCGGTTGTCTGGCTGGAGCAGAACCCGGACAAGCTCGGTGCCACCGTGCCCGAACTGCAGTCGCTGCAGGCAGGCGATCTTGTGCTGCCCAAATACAGCTTCGGCGCCCTGGGGGAGCCGACGGTGGCGACCGCGCTGGCCGAAAGCGGGGTCGAGCATTGGCTGGTATGTGGCATCGAGACCCATATCTGCGTCTACCAGAGCGTGCTGGGGCTTCTCGCCAGCGGTGCCGGGGTCTCGCTGGTGGTGGATGCGGTGTCATCCCGCTCCGCCGCCAACCGGGATCTCGCCATCGGCCAGCTTGCGGCCAGGGGAGCTGCGCTGACGTCGGTGGAGATGTGTCTTTACGCGCTGATGAGGGATTGCCGCCATCCGGCATTTCGCCAGATCCTCTCCCTGGTGAAATGACCGCCATGATGGACAATATGGCGCCCTTTCTGTTCGCCCTCATCGCCTTCGGGGCGGCACTCATGGTGACGGTGACGGGGATGGCGGCCACCCGTCACTATCTTGCCTGGCTCTGGCTGGGGATCATGCTCTTCTTCGGGCTGTGGTGGACGCTGCTGGGGATGCCGCCGCTCCTTGCCGAACCAGCCCCTCTCTGACCATGCCGCCCGGACGGCTCAGCCCCCCAGACGCTCCTGCAGATAGTCGTATCCTCCCCCCTCCCTTGGCACGAAGCTCAGCCTGTGGGTCAGACCGGGGGGCGCATCATCGGCATGATGGGAAACGAACAACAACTGGGTTCCCTCGCCCACGAGGCGCGCTACCATCTCCCGCACCAGGTGACGGTTGAGGGGATCCAGCCCCTGCAAGGGTTCGTCCAGGATGAGCAGCGGCGGATGTTTGACCAGGGCACGGGCGATCAGCACCAGTCGCTGCTGACCGAAAGAGAGAGAGTGGAAAGGCTGCGCCCCCTGATCGGCCAGCCCCAGCAGGGCCAGCCACTGGTTGGCCAGCGCCAGCTGACGATCCCCCGGCCGGGTATAAAGCCCGATGGAGTCGTAGAAACCGGAGAGGATCACTGTCTGCACCGGGCAGCTGACACGATAGTCCAGATGCAGCGCCGGGCTCACGAGCCCGATATGGCGCTTGATCTCCCAGATGCTCTCGCCGCTGCCCCGCCGCCGTCCGAACAGATGGAGCTCATTGTTGTAACCTTGCGGGTGATCTCCGGTGATGAGGGAGAGCAGGGTCGACTTGCCAGCGCCGTTTGGTCCCACCAGTTGCCAGTGCTCCCCCTCGTCAATGGTCCAGTCGAGCCCGTCGATGATCACCTGATCCCCGTAAGCGATACGCATGGCTTTCATGACGACCCGAGGGCCGGGAGGCAAGGGCTCGGGTGTCGTCAGCGGTGGCGGCAAATGGGGGGACGTGGTTTCGGCGCGAGCCAGCTGGGCCACCTCCTGGCTGCCGAGCACCGCCTCGCGCTCCCCCGCCAGCAGCAGACGACACTCGCCGAGCAGGCCGAGGTGAGTGGCAAAGGGGGGGATCTCGTCAAAACGGTTGACGATCACCACCAGGCGCAGCCCCTCTGACACCAGGTCGGCCAGCAACATCATCAAAGAAGCCCTGGCCCCCTGATCCAGGCCATCGAAGGGTTCGTCCAGCACCAGCAGCTCGGGTCGCCCCAGCAGGGCCCGGGCCAGCAGCAGCTTGCGCCCCTCCCCGCTCGAGAGGTAGCGATAGGGGCGCTCCCACAGGGATTCGATGCCAAAACGGGCCAGCAGCGCGCGGGCCTCATGCTCCTCGCCCCCTGCCTCCAGCATCAGGGTCGATACCCGATACCCCGCCTCCTCCTCTTCCCCCAGCATGTCGGTATTGCGCCGCTGCCAGTCCAGCTCCCCCAGCTGTTGCTGCGACTCGAACGAGAGTCGCTCGGCCCGGACTCGACCCGATACCGCTCCGGCACGCACGACCAGCTCGCCGCACAGGGCCAACGCCAGCGCCGTCTTGCCGCTGCCGTTGCTGCCGACGAAGGTCCAGCAGGCCTGCGGGGTGAGACAGAGTTCGGGAATAACCAGGGTGTGGTGGCCACGCAGGGCCAGGGTGGCGGATTGCCACTGCAATGAGGTCATGGGATCGTCCTGTGATGGGTGCGGAGCACCTTGCTCTTTCCCCTTGTAACAGAAAAAGGGGGGCGCAGACAAAAACGGCGCCATTGCGGCGCCGTGTCATCAAAAAGCGGGGACGGGTTTAGCCGGCCTTGTGCTGCTCGGCCAGATAGAGCCAGGTGTCGACCACGGTATCGGGGTTGAGCGACACGGAATCGATCCCCTGCTCGACCAGCCAGGCGGCGAAGTCCGGGTGATCGGACGGCCCCTGGCCGCAGATCCCCACGTACTTGCCCGCCTTGCGGGCGGCGGCGATGGCCATGGCCAGCAGTGCCTTGACCGCCTCGTTTCGCTCGTCGAACAGGTGGGCGATGAGCCCGGAGTCCCGATCCAGCCCAAGGGTCAACTGGGTCATGTCATTGGAGCCGATGGAGAAGCCGTCGAAGTGCTCGAGGAATTTGTCCGCCAGCAGCGCATTGGAAGGCAGCTCGCACATCATGATGACTTTCAGGCCGCGCTCGCCACGGCGCAAGCCGTTCTCAGCCAGTATCTCCACCACCTGCTCCGCCTCACCCAGGGTACGCACGAAGGGGATCATCACCTCGACGTTGGTCAGCCCCATGACATCCCGCACCCGTTTCATCGCCTCGCACTCGAGGGCGAAGCAGGGGCGGAAACTGTCGGCAATGTAGCGCGACGCACCACGGAAACCGATCATGGGGTTCTCTTCATGGGGTTCGTAACCACGGCCCCCCACCAGGTTGGCGTACTCATTGGACTTGAAGTCCGACATCCGCACGATGACCCGCTCAGGCCAGAAGGCGGCCGCCAGGGTGGCGATCCCTTCCGTCAGCTTGGCTACGTAGAACTCCCTGGGGCTCTCGTAGCCCGCGATCATCCTGGTGATGGTGGCCTGGAGTTCCGGGGTCTGCTGATCGAACTCCAGCAGCGCCTTGGGGTGGACCCCGATCATGCGGTTGATGATGAACTCGAGGCGGGCCAGGCCCACGCCGGCATTCGGCAACTGGGCAAAATCGAAGGCGCGGTCCGGATTGCCGACGTTCATCATGATCTTGATGGGCAGGCGCGGCATGTTGCCCACCTCGGTCACCGCCACGTCAAAGTCGAGCTCGCCGTCATAAATGAAGCCGGTATCCCCTTCCGCACAGGAGACGGTGATGAGCTGACCATCCTGGATGTGGTCGGTGGCGTTGCCGCAACCCACCACTGCCGGAATGCCAAGCTCCCGGGCGATGATGGCGGCGTGACAGGTGCGTCCACCCCGGTTGGTGACGATGGCGGAAGCGCGCTTCATGATGGGCTCCCAGTCCGGGTCGGTCATGTCGGTGACCAGCACATCGCCGGGCTGCACTTCATCCATCTGGCTGATGGAGGAGATGACACGGGCCGGACCCGCGCCAATCTTGTGGCCGATGGCACGCCCCTCGATCAGCACCTTGCCGGTTTGCTTGAGGGCAAAGCGCTCGAGGGTATTGGCTTCCTGGCGGCTACGCACGGTTTCCGGACGGGCCTGAACGATGTAGAGCTTGCCATCCTGACCATCCTTGGCCCACTCGATGTCCATCGGGCGGCCGTAGTGCTGCTCGATGATGAGGGCCTGCTTTGCCAGGGCCATCACTTCCTCGTCCGTGATGCAGAAGCGGTTGCGCTCGGCATCGGTGGTGTCGACCACCTTCACCTGACGGCCATGACCGGCATCCCCGGAGTAGGTCATCTTGATGAGCTTGGAGCCCAGCGTCTTGCGCACCACGGCAGGGCGCCCGGCCTTGAGGGTCGGCTTGTGCACATAGAACTCGTCCGGGTTGACGGCCCCCTGCACCACCATCTCGCCCAAACCCTGGGCGCCGGTGATGAAGACCACGTCGTTGAAGCCGGATTCGGTGTCCAGGGTAAACATGACGCCTGAGGCAGCGAGATCCGAGCGCACCATGCGCTGCACCCCGGCAGAGAGAGCGACCCCCTTGTGGTCATAGCCCTGATGGACCCGGTAGGAGATGGCGCGATCGTTGAACAGCGAGGCAAACACATGCTTGATGGCAGTCATGACGGCATCGATACCGCGCACGTTGAGGAAGGTCTCCTGCTGACCGGCAAACGACGCATCCGGCATGTCTTCCGCAGTGGCGGAGGAGCGCACGGCAAAGGAGGCCTCGAGCCCCGCGCTCAGCTTGTCATAGGCCTCCCGCACCGCCTGCTCCAGAGCGGGCTGGAAGGGTGCTTCCACCACCCAGTCGCGGATCTGCTGACCGGCCCGGTTGAGGGCGGCGATGTCATCCACATCCAGACTGTCGAGCAGGTCATGGATCTTGCCGTTGAGGCCGCTTAACTCCAGAAACTCGTTAAACGCAAAGGCCGTGGTCGCAAACCCGCCCGGCACGGACACGCCGACCCCCGAGAGGTTGCTGATCATCTCGCCAAGGGATGCATTCTTGCCGCCGACGCGTTCAACGTCCTGCATACCGAGCTGTTCGTACCAGAGTACGTACTGTTGCATTTGCATGTCTCCAGGTTGGGGGGCCAGGGTGACAATTCACCTGCTGTGCCAAGTCGTGTGTTTTTGTTAGTGTCTGTTGCCAACGACCATGAAAACGTTTTCTATTTATTGTCAAAAAAATCCCCGAGCAAGAGTTGGGGATGGTCGTTTGACACAGGCATTCTACAATAGCGACACAAAAAGGTAACGACTCAGGTTTGCAAGCGAGTTCACAACTTGGGCATGGCAGATCTGTTGACAAAAACGATATGGTTTCGAGAGATACTTATTTCTCGCCGCCCCCTGGAGCGCACCACAGGAGTCCGCAGTGCACACCGTATTCTATGTATCCGACGGCACCGCCATCACCGCCGAAGTCTTCGGCCACGCCGTGTTGAGCCAGTTTCCCCTGGCCTTCGAACAGGTCACCATCCCCTTTGTCGAGACCCAGGAAAAAGCGCGCCAGGTACGGGCACGCATTGACGAGCAGTTTCGCCAGACCGGGGTGCGCCCCATCCTGTTTCACACCATCGTCGACCCCATGGTGCGTGAAGAGGTGCTCAAGGCCCAGGCCAGCAGCCACGATTTTCTCAACACCTTCGTGAGCCCTCTCGAACAGGAGCTCGGTATCAAGGCCGAACCCAGGTTGCATCGCACCCATGGCATGGAAAACCGCAAGCTGTACGACGATCGCATCGAAGCGGTCAACTTTGCGCTGGCCAACGACGATGGCATCACCACCAGGGAGTATGACGAGGCAGACATCATCCTCATCGGGGTCTCCCGTTGCGGCAAGACACCGACCAGCCTCTATCTGGCACTGCAATTTGGCATTCGCGCCGCCAACTATCCCTTTATCGAGCAGGACATGGGATCGCTGGAGCTGCCCGCCGCCCTCAAGGCCAATCGCCACAAATTGTTCGGCCTCACCATCATGCCGCAGCGGCTGCACGAGATCCGCAACCAGCGCCGCGCCAACAGCCGCTACTCCTCGCTTGATCAATGCAAACAGGAGCTGGCCAGCGTCGAGAGGCTGTTCCGCCAGGAGGCGATCCGCTTCCTCGATACCAGCTCCCACTCGGTCGAGGAGATCAGCGCCAAGATCCTGGAAGCGACCGGCCTTCGCCGCCAGCTCTGCTAACCTGCAAGGCTGCGACAGCACAACGCACCATGAGACAGAGGAGTGGCAAGATAACGAAACAGAAGAACAGGATGAAAAAATAATGCCAGCATCATCGCTGGCATCCCATCACTCGCGGGGCAAGCAGGCTCAGGGCTTGTTGAGTTCCTTGTTGTTCATCAACATGCCGTGAAAATTAATGAGTCCCCTGCCCTTGCGGACTCGCTCGCTCAGCCAGCAAGCTGGCACCAGCCCCATCCCGGCAGCAAGGATGAGCACCATGGCGATGTGGTTCACCAGGTAATCCGCTCCCAACCAGCCCCAGACAACAAGGCTGCTCATCGCCATCGTCAGCAACATGGGGGATAGCCAGATCCCGAGCCAGAGCACGACCATCACCAGGCCACCCACAATACGCTCCATCATATGAGTCCCTTTTTATCAAAGGGCAACAAGGCCATGAAAACCGGACTGAGTCAATAGATGGAAATCCATCAGAACACAAAACCAGCAACCACTCTCAAACCCCCTTTCCAGGTCATGAAAAACCTGCATGTCGCACAAAATAGCAGCCAATGATGAGGAAAACAGGTGCATGAATGGTCGATTATCACTATTCTGCTCGAGTTGGTAGCCGCTACAAAAAACAGCCAGCGGCAAACCGTAACGATATAAATACGGATTTCGTCACGTTTTCGGCACAAGATGCCGCGCCAGGCAGAGGACGTGCTGTGGCTGACGGGACGCGAGCCGAGTGATTTCAGCGACGTAAGGAAGGATGCATGGATCTTCAACAACACGGCGACGAGCTCAAGCGCGGTCTGAAAAACCGCCATATCCAGCTTATCGCACTGGGCGGTGCCATCGGTACAGGCCTGTTCCTCGGCATTGCCGACACCATCAAGATGGCGGGCCCTGCGGTGCTGCTGGGCTATGCCATCGGCGGCTTCATCGCCTTCCTCATCATGCGCCAGCTGGGCGAGATGGTGGTGGAAGAGCCGGTTGCCGGCTCATTCAGCCATTTTGCCTACAAGTACTGGGGTGACTTCGCCGGCTTCGCCTCCGGCTGGAACTACTGGGTGCTCTATGTGCTGGTGAGCATGGCCGAGCTGACGGCAGTCGGTATCTATGTCCAGTACTGGTGGCCCGAGATCCCGACCTGGATGTCGGCGGCCTTCTTCTTCGTGCTGATCAACGCCATCAACCTCTCCAACGTCAAGGCGTTCGGCGAGATGGAGTTCTGGTTCGCCATCATCAAGGTGGTCGCCATTCTCGGCATGATCGGATTCGGCGGCTGGATGCTGTTCTCCGGCAGCGGCGGCCCCGAGGCCACGGTCAGCAACCTCTGGGCCCAGGGTGGCTTCTTCCCCAACGGCGTCGGCGGGCTGGTGATGGCAATGGCCTTCATCATGTTCTCCTTCGGCGGTCTGGAGCTGGTCGGCATCACGGCAGCAGAAGCGGACAATCCCGAGAAGAGCATCCCCAAGGCCACCAATCAGGTGATCTACCGCATCCTCATCTTCTACATCGGTGCCCTCACCGTACTGCTCTCCCTCTATCCCTGGGGCAAGGTAGTGGAAGGCGGCAGCCCGTTCGTGATGATCTTCCATGCGCTCGACAGCAACCTGGTAGCCAACGTACTTAACCTGGTGGTGCTGACCGCCGCGCTGTCGGTGTACAACAGCTGCGTCTACTGCAACAGCCGCATGCTGTTTGGCCTGGCCAAGCAGGGCAACGGCCCCAAGGCCCTGCTCAAGACTAACAAGAGCGGCGTGCCCCTGACCGCCATCACCATCTCGGCCGCGGCCACCCTGCTGTGCGTGCTCATCAACTATTTGATCCCGGGCAAGGCCTTTGGTCTGCTGATGTCTCTGGTGGTCTCCGCCCTGGTCATCAACTGGGCCATGATCAGCCTGGCGCACCTCAAGTTCCGCAAGGTGAAGGCTGCAGAAGGCGTCACCACCAAGTTCAAGGCACTGTGGAGCCCGTTTGGCAACTACCTCTGCCTCGCCTTCATGGCCGCCATCCTGGTGATCATGTACATGAACGACGGCACCCGCATCTCGGTCGAGCTGATCCCGGCCTGGGTCCTGGTACTCGGTATCGGATATCTGCTCAAACAGAAGAGCCAACGCAAGCTGGCGACCAACCTGGGCTAGGCATCAAGCCTCCTCCAACAAAAATGCCGGTCAGTGACCGGCATTTTTTTATTCCATTCCCGTTTCACCTGACCCAGTTCGCGGCTCGCTTGTCCTGCCAGCCCCTGCAATGACAAACCCGAGGGGTTGCCTCGGGTTTGAGTGATGGACAAAGGGGCTGTGTTATTCCAGCAGGAAGACGGCTTCTACATTGTCAGTGATGCTGATCTGCTGCTGTTGATAGCTGTTTTCCATCATGTCGGCGGCAGGGGCTGCCGCAGCCTTCATGGCACGGGTATAGACCGGCATGGGGGAACTGTTGCGGTATTCAACGCTATACACTTTGCCAAGCTTCATGCCGAAAGCCTTGGCCAGGGATTCCGCCTTGCTCGTGGCATCAGCGACAGCACCAAGCCGGGCCTGCTCCTTGATGACCTGTGGTGACTTCAGGCCGTACTCTATCTGGGTCACGGACTCCAGACCCGCCTTGAGGGCGGTGTCCATCAGCTGGCTCAACTTGTCGAGCTGGTAGAGTTTGACCGCCAGCTGACGCTGGGCACGGTAACCCACCATTTTGGGTTGCTTGTTCTGGGGGTACTGGTACTCGGGGGAGATCACCAGATTGCCAGCCTCCACGTCGCTGCGCTTGATGCCGAGGCTCTCCAGCTGGCCAAAGAAGGCTGCTACCTTGGTATCTACCTGCTGTTTGGCCTTGATGCCCTGCTTCTCCAGTGCCGTGACGGCGACATTGAGCGTCAGCATGTCTGGTTCAGCCTTCTGCTCCGCATAGCCACTGACGACCAGATGGGGGGCCTGAGGAACCTCGATGGCAAGCAACGGAGCACTGACAACCAGCGCGGACAGGGTAAGAAGGGGACGCCACATAAAAAAACCTCCATCATTTAGATGGAGGTCATTATGCATGTCGTCGATTGGGATTCATATATCGTGTGTCGGCGGGATCTGGTCCAGCACCTGATTGGTCATGTCGATATTGATGCTGATCTCCCCTCCTCCTGAATTGCCATGGCTTGTCATCACGGGAGCAGGCGCCTGGCTGCCAAACAGCGATTCATCCTCAAAGTGGAACGAATCCCACGACAGAACATGACCTTGTGATGGCAGATTCGGCTCGGACGTCGTCACGACGGCCAGCGCACCCCAGTCAAGCTCCTCGCCGTGGCTGAGCAGCCCCTGCAAGGAGGTATCGCTCAGGCTCTGCAACGAATACTCCTGCTGCCCCCACTCATGGCCGACCAGCACCATCATATGGGGCAGGGGCGCATCCTCTGCCGGTGTGAAGCTGATACGAGAAGCGGCAAAGTCCACATTCAGCAACCCCGCCACCTCACCATCTTCGCTCTCCAGCTCCAGACCGTTGAGCGTGTCACCCGTCATCGTGGCCTGATAGCCAAAGCGGCCGGTGCAGACGATATTGTCCTGCCCGTTCCAGCTATAGCGAATGCCGTCGATGTCGACCCAGTTGAATGACTGCATGGTGACCCTCTCCTGATACTGCAGCTATCTTATCTGCCCACTCCATCAAATAACAGGGGCCGGGCACACCCGGCCCCCATACCCTGCTTACGGATCGACCTTGAGGTTGCCCTGATCCAGCAGATCCTGAATGATCTGCAGATTGGATTTGCCAGCCGTCAGATCCACGTTGTCAAAGAGGATGGTATGAGTCGTGGTGCCACTTCCCGCTCCATCCAGATCAATGGTCAGTGTCGACTTGCCACTGCCCGGACCAGGAGCAAAGGTAAGATAGTGATCCAGTGTGCTCGCATCGGCATGCTCACCACTGAGCAGTTCACTCAGGTCCAGAACATCTCCATTGGCCCCCGTGGTGAAGTCTTTGATGGTATCCGTGCCTCCTGCATCACCAGCCATCCATTTGAAGGTATCCTTGCCAGCCCCACCAGTCAGGGTATCACTGCCGGTACCCCCAATCAGCAGGTCGTCGCCACCACCACCACTCAAGATGTCGTTACCTGCCAGTCCGCTCAGGACGTTGGCATTGCCATCGCCGGTCAGGCTGTCGTTGAACATGGAACCTACCAGGTTTTCCATGTTGCTCAGGCTGTCTGTCCCTGCCCCTCCGGTATTCTGATTGGCGCCATTGACTGTGACCGTGACCCCAGCAGAGCTGTCGAAGTAACTGGCCGTATCATTGCCGTTGCCGCCGTTCAGGGTATCGTTGCCAGCGCCACCGATCAGGAGATCATTGCCTTCACCGCCATTCAAGGTGTCGTTGCCGAGCCCCCCAAGCAGGATGTCGTTCCCGGCATTCCCGTTGAGCCTATCGTTTCCAGACCCCCCGATCAGGATCTCGTCGAGATAGCTCCCGGTGAGTGTCGAACCGCTCTGCACATCCACATACACCTTGGCCGTATCTGTGGTCGTGCTATTGGTGTAGTTGAACGAACCCTCGTAAGAGCTGGGGGTCGCATTGCCGGAAGTATTGTCAAATGTTACCGAGCCTGCATTGTCTGTGACGGTCCCTCCAACGGCTCCCGAGATGCCCGTGATCATCTGGGTCGCAGCCAGAGGCCCGGTGTCATTGGCAAGCAGGGCCCAATCCGGAATGGTCGCGGGGTCCTGGTTAGTGATGATAAAGTCATCACGAACCACGGTAGGACCGACCGCCGGGTTGATAACGATGGACAAGGTGCTGGACGCAGTATCCCCATCGTTGTCTATCACACTGTAACCCACGACCTGGTTTATCCCCCCGACCGGAATGGATGACGGCGGAGTATAGGTGTAGGCGCCGTTGTCCATGTCCACCTTGAGGATGCCGCCAGCAAGTGTAATGGTCCATTCGTTGGTCGTTGTATTGAAGGTCCCGGCTGATGTCCCTCCCGAAACGCCGGCGGAGTCCGTCTTCTGGTTGTAGGTATAAGTCACCCCCCCCACGGTAATGGCATTGAGCCAGCCACCATCGGCCCCGGCACTCGCCGCTACACCGTTGATAAGTTGTCCTGCCAAGGGCGGGGCTACCACGGTGCTCAAAAGGGTCGCGGTCAGTTGGCTGAAGTCAGTCACCACCACTGCAGTGGTATTTGCCGGGCTGGCACCACTGACCCCGTTGTAGGCAATGGGATCCAGTGCAGACTGGGTCGCTCCCGAGCCCATACCGAGCGCGTACGAATTGATGTTGTTCGCCGTCAGGAAATCGGCCCAGTCCTTGGTTTCACCGCTCAGTGTCGTGCCGTCACCATCGATCCCGTTTCCACCGCCAAGCGAGTTGTTGCCATCAGGAACTGTGGCGGGGGTACCGCTCAACGAGCTGGCATTTGGCAGACCATCCGACATGAAGTAAGAGACATTTTGCGCATTAGCGAGTTTACCTGTATCGCCAAAGGCTTTGATTGCCTCGTTCAGTGCATCATCGTAGTTGGTCGAGTCAGTGGGGGTAAGGCCAAGGATGATCGCCTTGGCTACATCGATCGAGACCCACACCCCGGTCGGATTGGCGGCTGAAGTGGAGAAGGTCACGATATTGACCATGACGCTGCCGTAGGCGCTGTATTTGTCCAGCAGCTCCAACGCGGACTTCTGCATCACCTGCATCCGAGTCATGCCTTGATATCCAGATGGATCACCCATACTACCGGAGATATCGAGGATCAACATCAGATTCGTGTTCTGCACCTGAGTCGCCTGGCCTGCATTGGTAACAGCATTGGCAATGGGGGCATCATCGCTGATCACAACCTGCAGGTTACCCGTGCCACTGTCGCCACTGGCATCCGTAGCCGACACGACGAAACTCGGACCATTCGCTGTATCACTGTTGCCTTGAACGTTGTGAGTCAGCACATTGTCTTTGAGCGTGTAGGTATAGTTCACCGTGTAGACACCGGCCGTGGGTCCGCTGACACCGGTTACCGTCAGCATTCCTTCCGTATTGTTGATCAAGGTCTGACTGCCGCCACTAGTCAAGTTGTAAGCCTGCCCACCGATGGTCAAGGTAGTCAGATTTTCCCCCTGGGTGTTGATGGTGAAGCTGCCATTGAATATCTCCGAATTACCACTGGCGGCCGTCCCCTCAGGCAGTCCCTCCTCATCAACCGTCGCATTGCCGATGGTCAATACAGGGACACGGGTATCCTGAGCAATATTGATGGTCAGAGTTGCCGGATCCGTATCACCATCGCCATCTTTGAGCGTGTAGGTAAATACCTCCGAGGCCCCCACGGGAACCGATGCCGCCGTGAGCGTATAACTGTATTCGCCATCCAGCCCCATGGTCAGCGTCCCATACAGCCCGGTCACAGTGAATCCACCGGCAGGATTACTGTCTGAATTGCCGTTCGAGCTCACGACCTGGCTGATTGCCGCACCATCCGCCCCCATGACGTCCACCCCGGCACCGGCTGTACCGCCGATGGTACCCGCCCCGGTAATGACATTGCCCGTCACCGGAGTGAACACACCTTCAGTGGCACTGTCAGCATCATCGTTGGCCGTCGGCACGTCATCCACGATCTGCACGCTCAGGGTGTTCGAGGCCGAGTCCCCGTCGCTGTCCACCAGGCTCACCGCGAAGTCTTCGAACAGGCTGTTGTTGCCGTTCGCCGTCGGGTGCGCCTCGTTGTCGTTCAGGGTGTAGCTGTAGCTCACCAGCCCCGTCGCCGGGTTGTACCCGGTGATGGTCAGGGTGTTGCCCAGCGGCGTGGTCACCCCGCTCAGCGGGAAGCCCGCCACCACCCCGTTCACCACGATGTTGATGCCACCCACGCTCAGGGTCTTCACCCCGTCCGGCGCGCTGATGGTGAAGTCCCCCGTCACCGTGGTCGACTCCTTGCTGCTGTCCGACCCCGCCGACTCATTCGCGCCGCGGGTCGCCAGCAGGTCGTCTTCGTACACCTTCGCATCCCCGCCCTCGCCCTTGGGCGTCAGGTTGGTGATGGTCACCCCGTCATCGTCGTTCTTGATGGTCAGGGTCAGGGTCGCCGTGCTCACGTCTCCGTCCGCATCCGTCAGGGTGTAGGTGAACACTTCGCTGCCCACCCCGCCCCCGGTCAGCGCCTTGAAGTCACCGTCGCTCGGGTTGAGGGTGTAGATGTAGGTGCCGTTGGCATTGAGCACCAGGCTGCCGTAGGTCCCGCTCAGGGTGCCCGCGGTCACCGCCGCGCCATCCGCCCCCTGCACGTCGTTGGTGATGACGTTGCCATTGAGGACCAGGTTGTTCTCGCTCGCCACCGTCAGGTTGACGTCGCTCACCGCCGTCGGCACGTCGTCCACGATCTGCACGCTCAGGGTGTTCGAGGCCGAGTCCCCGTCGCTGTCCACCAGGCTCACCGCGAAGTCTTCGAACAGGCTGTTGTTGCCGTTCGCCGTCGGGTGCGCCTCGTTGTCGTTCAGGGTGTAGCTGTAGCTCACCAGCCCCGTCGCCGGGTTGTACCCGGTGATGGTCAGGGTGTTGCCCAGCGGCGTGGTCACCCCGCTCAGCGGGAAGCCCGCCACCACCCCGTTCACCACGATGTTGATACCACCCACGCTCAGGGTCTTCACCCCGTCCGGCGCGCTGATGGTGAAGTCCCCCGTCACCGTGGTCGACTCCTTGCTGCTGTCCGACCCCGCCGACTCATTCGCGCCGCGGGTCGCCAGCAGGTCGTCTTCGTACACCTTCGCATCCCCGCCCTCGCCCTTGGGCGTCAGGTTGGTGATGGTCACCCCGTCATCGTCGTTCTTGATGGTCAGGGTCAGGGTCGCCGTGCTCACGTCTCCGTCCGCATCCGTCAGGGTGTAGGTGAACACTTCGCTGCCCACCCCGCCCCCGGTCAGCGCCTTGAAGTCACCGTCGTTCGGGTTGAGGGTGTAGATGTAGGTGCCGTTGGCATTGAGCACCAGGCTGCCGTAGGTCCCGCTCAGGGTGCCCGCGGTCACCGCCGCGCCATCCGCCCCCTGCACGTCGTTGGTGATGACGTTGCCATTGAGGACCAGGTTGTTCTCGCTCGCCACCGTCAGGTTGACGTCGCTCACCGCCGTCGGCACGTCGTCCACGATCTGCACGCTCAGGGTGTTCGAGGCCGAGTCCCCGTCGCTGTCCACCAGGCTCACCGCGAAGTCTTCGAACAGGCTGTTGTTGCCGTTCGCCGTCGGGTGCGCCTCGTTGTCGTTCAGGGTGTAGCTGTAGCTCACCAGCCCCGTCGCCGGGTTGTACCCGGTGATGGTCAGGGTGTTGCCCAGCGGCGTGGTCACCCCGCTCAGCGGGAAGCCCGCCACCACCCCGTTCACCACGATGTTGATGCCACCCACGCTCAGGGTCTTCACCCCGTCCGGCGCGCTGATGGTGAAGTCCCCCGTCACCGTGGTCGACTCCTTGCTGCTGTCCGACCCCGCCGACTCATTCGCGCCGCGGGTCGCCAGCAGGTCGTCTTCGTACACCTTCGCATCCCCGCCCTCGCCCTTGGGCGTCAGGTTGGTGATGGTCACCCCGTCATCGTCGTTCTTGATGGTCAGGGTCAGGGTCGCCGTGCTCACGTCTCCGTCCGCATCCGTCAGGGTGTAGGTGAACACTTCGCTGCCCACCCCGCCCCCGGTCAGCGCCTTGAAGTCACCGTCGCTCGGGTTGAGGGTGTAGATGTAGGTGCCGTTGGCATTGAGCACCAGGCTGCCGTAGGTCCCGCTCAGGGTGCCCGCGGTCACCGCCGCGCCATCCGCCCCCTGCACGTCGTTGGTGATGACGTTGCCATTGAGGACCAGGTTGTTCTCGCTCGCCACCGTCAGGTTGACGTCGCTCACCGCCGTCGGCACGTCGTCCACGATCTGCACGCTCAGGGTGTTCGAGGCCGAGTCCCCGTCGCTGTCCACCAGGCTCACCGCGAAGTCTTCGAACAGGCTGTTGTTGCCGTTCGCCGTCGGGTGCGCCTCGTTGTCGTTCAGGGTGTAGCTGTAGCTCACCAGCCCCGTCGCCGGGTTGTACCCGGTGATGGTCAGGGTGTTGCCCAGCGGCGTGGTCACCCCGCTCAGCGGGAAGCCCGCCACCACCCCGTTCACCACGATGTTGATACCACCCACGCTCAGGGTCTTCACCCCGTCCGGCGCGCTGATGGTGAAGTCCCCCGTCACCGTGGTCGACTCCTTGCTGCTGTCCGACCCCGCCGACTCATTCGCGCCGCGGGTCGCCAGCAGGTCGTCTTCGTACACCTTCGCATCCCCGCCCTCGCCCTTGGGCGTCAGGTTGGTGATGGTCACCCCGTCATCGTCGTTCTTGATGGTCAGGGTCAGGGTCGCCGTGCTCACGTCTCCGTCCGCATCCGTCAGGGTGTAGGTGAACACTTCGCTGCCCACCCCGCCCCCGGTCAGCGCCTTGAAGTCATCGTCGTTCGGGTTGAGGGTGTAGATGTAGGTGCCGTTGGCATTGAGCACCAGGCTGCCGTAGGTCCCGCTCAGGGTGCCCGCGGTCACCGCCGCGCCATCCGCCCCCTGCACGTCGTTGGTGATGACGTTGCCATTGAGGACCAGGTTGTTCTCGCTCGCCACCGTCAGGTTGACGTCGCTCACCGCCGTCGGCACGTCGTCCACGATCTGCACGCTCAGGGTGTTCGAGGCCGAGTCCCCGTCGCTGTCCACCAGGCTCACCGCGAAGTCTTCGAACAGGCTGTTGTTGCCGTTCGCCGTCGGGTGCGCCTCGTTGTCGTTCAGGGTGTAGCTGTAGCTCACCAGCCCCGTCGCCGGGTTGTACCCGGTGATGGTCAGGGTGTTGCCCAGCGGCGTGGTCACCCCGCTCAGCGGGAAGCCCGCCACCACCCCGTTCACCACGATGTTGATGCCACCCACGCTCAGGGTCTTCACCCCGTCCGGCGCGCTGATGGTGAAGTCCCCCGTCACCGTGGTCGACTCCTTGCTGCTGTCCGACCCCGCCGACTCATTCGCGCCGCGGGTCGCCAGCAGGTCGTCTTCGTACACCTTCGCATCCCCGCCCTCGCCCTTGGGCGTCAGGTTGGTGATGGTCACCCCGTCATCGTCGTTCTTGATGGTCAGGGTCAGGGTCGCCGTGCTCACGTCTCCGTCCGCATCCGTCAGGGTGTAGGTGAACACTTCGCTGCCCACCCCGCCCCCGGTCAGCGCCTTGAAGTCACCGTCGCTCGGGTTGAGGGTGTAGATGTAGGTGCCGTTGGCATTGAGCACCAGGCTGCCGTAGGTCCCGCTCAGGGTGCCCGCGGTCACCGCCGCGCCATCCGCCCCCTGCACGTCGTTGGTGATGACGTTGCCATTGAGGACCAGGTTGTTCTCGCTCGCCACCGTCAGGTTGACGTCGCTCACCGCCGTCGGCACGTCATCCACGATCTGCACGCTCAGGGTGTTCGAGGCCGAGTCCCCGTCGCTGTCCACCAGGCTCACCGCGAAGTCTTCGAACAGGCTGTTGTTGCCGTTCGCCGTCGGGTGCGCCTCGTTGTCGTTCAGGGTGTAGCTGTAGCTCACCAGCCCCGTCGCCGGGTTGTACCCGGTGATGGTCAGGGTGTTGCCCAGCGGCGTGGTCACCCCGCTCAGCGGGAAGCCCGCCACCACCCCGTTCACCACGATGTTGATACCACCCACGCTCAGGGTCTTCACCCCGTCCGGCGCGCTGATGGTGAAGTCCCCCGTCACCGTGGTCGACTCCTTGCTGCTGTCCGACCCCGCCGACTCATTCGCGCCGCGGGTCGCCAGCAGGTCGTCTTCGTACACCTTCGCATCCCCGCCCTCGCCCTTGGGCGTCAGGTTGGTGATGGTCACCCCGTCATCGTCGTTCTTGATGGTCAGGGTCAGGGTCGCCGTGCTCACGTCTCCGTCCGCATCCGTCAGGGTGTAGGTGAACACTTCGCTGCCCACCCCGCCCCCGGTCAGCGCCTTGAAGTCACCGTCGTTCGGGTTGAGGGTGTAGATGTAGGTGCCGTTGGCATTGAGCACCAGGCTGCCGTAGGTCCCGCTCAGGGTGCCCGCGGTCACCGCCGCGCCATCCGCCCCCTGCACGTCGTTGGTGATGACGTTGCCATTGAGGACCAGGTTGTTCTCGCTCGCCACCGTCAGGTTGACGTCGCTCACCGCCGTCGGCACGTCGTCCACGATCTGCACGCTCAGGGTGTTCGAGGCCGAGTCCCCGTCGCTGTCCACCAGGCTCACCGCGAAGTCTTCGAACAGGCTGTTGTTGCCGTTCGCCGTCGGGTGCGCCTCGTTGTCGTTCAGGGTGTAGCTGTAGCTCACCAGCCCCGTCGCCGGGTTGTACCCGGTGATGGTCAGGGTGTTGCCCAGCGGCGTGGTCACCCCGCTCAGCGGGAAGCCCGCCACCACCCCGTTCACCACGATGTTGATGCCACCCACGCTCAGGGTCTTCACCCCGTCCGGCGCGCTGATGGTGAAGTCCCCCGTCACCGTGGTCGACTCCTTGCTGCTGTCCGACCCCGCCGACTCATTCGCGCCGCGGGTCGCCAGCAGGTCGTCTTCGTACACCTTCGCATCCCCGCCCTCGCCCTTGGGCGTCAGGTTGGTGATGGTCACCCCGTCATCGTCGTTCTTGATGGTCAGGGTCAGGGTCGCCGTGCTCACGTCTCCGTCCGCATCCGTCAGGGTGTAGGTGAACACTTCGCTGCCCACCCCGCCCCCGGTCAGCGCCTTGAAGTCACCGTCGCTCGGGTTGAGGGTGTAGGTGTAGGTGCCGTTGGCATTGAGCACCAGGCTGCCGTAGGTCCCGCTCAGGGTGCCCGCGGTCACCGCCGCGCCATCCGCCCCCTGCACGTCGTTGGTGATGACGTTGCCATTGAGGGCCAGGTTGTTCTCGCTCGCCACCGTCAGGTTGACGTCGCTCACCGCCGTCGGCACGTCGTCCACGATCTGCACGCTCAGGGTGTTCGAGGCCGAGTCCCCGTCGCTGTCCACCAGGCTCACCGCGAAGTCTTCGAACAGGCTGTTGTTGCCGTTCGCCGTCGGGTGCGCCTCGTTGTCGTTCAGGGTGTAGCTGTAGCTCACCAGCCCCGTCGCCGGGTTGTACCCGGTGATGGTCAGGGTGTTGCCCAGCGGCGTGGTCACCCCGCTCAGCGGGAAGCCCGCCACCACCCCGTTCACCACGATGTTGATGCCACCCACGCTCAGGGTCTTCACCCCGTCCGGCGCGCTGATGGTGAAGTCCCCCGTCACCGTGGTCGACTCCTTGCTGCTGTCCGACCCCGCCGACTCATTCGCGCCGCGGGTCGCCAGCAGGTCGTCTTCGTACACCTTCGCATCCCCGCCCTCGCCCTTGGGCGTCAGGTTGGTGATGGTCACCCCGTCATCGTCGTTCTTGATGGTCAGGGTCAGGGTCGCCGTGCTCACGTCTCCATCCGCATCCGTCAGGGTGTAGGTGAACACTTCACTGCCCACCCCGCCCCCGGTCAGCGCCTTGAAGTCACCGTCGCTCGGGTTGAGGGTGTAGGTGTAGGTGCCGTTGGCATTGAGCACCAGGCTGCCGTAGGTCCCGCTCAGGGTGCCCGCGGTCACCGCCGCGCCATCCGCCCCCTGCACGTCGTTGGTGATGACGTTGCCATTGAGGACCAGGTTGTTCTCGCTCGCCGCCGTCAGGTTGACGTCGCTCACCGCCGTCGGCACGTCATCCACGATCTGCACGCTCAGGGTGTTCGAGGCCGAGTCCCCGTCGCTGTCCACCAGGCTCACCGCGAAGTCTTCGAACAGGCTGTTGTTGCCGTTCGCCGTCGGGTGCGCCTCGTTGTCGTTCAGGGTGTAGCTGTAGCTCACCAGCCCCGTCGCCGGGTTGTACCCGGTGATGGTCAGGGTGTTGCCCAGCGGCGTGGTCACCCCGCTCAGCGGGAAGCCCGCCACCACCCCGTTCACCACGATGTTGATACCACCCACGCTCAGGGTCTTCACCCCGTCCGGCGCGCTGATGGTGAAGTCCCCCGTCACCGTGGTCGACTCCTTGCTGCTGTCCGACCCCGCCGACTCATTCGCGCCGCGGGTCGCCAGCAGGTCGTCTTCGTACACCTTCGCATCCCCGCCCTCGCCCTTGGGCGTCAGGTTGGTGATGGTCACCCCGTCATCGTCGTTCTTGATGGTCAGGGTCAGGGTCGCCGTGCTCACGTCTCCGTCCGCATCCGTCAGGGTGTAGGTGAACACTTCGCTGCCCACCCCGCCCCCGGTCAGCGCCTTGAAGTCACCGTCGTTCGGGTTGAGGGTGTAGATGTAGGTGCCGTTGGCATTGAGCACCAGGCTGCCGTAGGTCCCGCTCAGGGTGCCCGCGGTCACCGCCGCGCCATCCGCCCCCTGCACGTCGTTGGTGATGACGTTGCCATTGAGGACCAGGTTGTTCTCGCTCGCCACCGTCAGGTTGACGTCACTCACCGCCGTCGGCACGTCATCCACGATCTGCACGCTCAGGGTGTTCGAGGCCGAGTCCCCGTCGCTGTCCACCAGGCTCACCGCGAAGTCTTCGAACAGGCTGTTGTTGCCGTTCGCCGTCGGGTGCGCCTCGTTGTCGTTCAGGGTGTAGCTGTAGCTCACCAGCCCCGTCGCCGGGTTGTACCCGGTGATGGTCAGGGTGTTGCCCAGCGGCGTGGTCACCCCGCTCAGCGGGAAGCCCGCCACCACCCCGTTCACCACGATGTTGATACCACCCACGCTCAGGGTCTTCACCCCGTCCGGCGCGCTGATGGTGAAGTCCCCCGTCACCGTGGTCGACTCCTTGCTGCTGTCCGACCCCGCCGACTCATTCGCGCCGCGGGTCGCCAGCAGGTCGTCTTCGTACACCTTCGCATCCCCGCCCTCGCCCTTGGGCGTCAGGTTGGTGATGGTCACCCCGTCATCGTCGTTCTTGATGGTCAGGGTCAGGGTCGCCGTGCTCACGTCTCCGTCCGCATCCGTCAGGGTGTAGGTGAACACTTCGCTGCCCACCCCGCCCCCGGTCAGCGCCTTGAAGTCACCGTCGTTCGGGTTGAGGGTGTAGATGTAGGTGCCGTTGGCATTGAGCACCAGGCTGCCGTAGGTCCCGCTCAGGGTGCCCGCGGTCACCGCCGCGCCATCCGCCCCCTGCACGTCGTTGGTGATGACGTTGCCATTGAGGACCAGGTTGTTCTCGCTCGCCACCGTCAGGTTGACGTCGCTCACCGCCGTCGGCACGTCGTCCACGATCTGCACGCTCAGGGTGTTCGAGGCCGAGTCCCCGTCGCTGTCCACCAGGCTCACCGCGAAGTCTTCGAACAGGCTGTTGTTGCCGTTCGCCGTCGGGTGCGCCTCGTTGTCGTTCAGGGTGTAGCTGTAGCTCACCAGCCCCGTCGCCGGGTTGTACCCGGTGATGGTCAGGGTGTTGCCCAGCGGCGTGGTCACCCCGCTCAGCGGGAAGCCCGCCACCACCCCGTTCACCACGATGTTGATGCCACCCACGCTCAGGGTCTTCACCCCGTCCGGCGCGCTGATGGTGAAGTCCCCCGTCACCGTGGTCGACTCCTTGCTGCTGTCCGACCCCGCCGACTCATTCGCGCCGCGGGTCGCCAGCAGGTCGTCTTCGTACACCTTCGCATCCCCGCCCTCGCCCTTGGGCGTCAGGTTGGTGATGGTCACCCCGTCATCGTCGTTCTTGATGGTCAGGGTCAGGGTCGCCGTGCTCACGTCTCCGTCCGCATCCGTCAGGGTGTAGGTGAACACTTCGCTGCCCACCCCGCCCCCGGTCAGCGCCTTGAAGTCACCGTCGCTCGGGTTGGGGGTGTAGGTGTAGGTGCCGTTGGCATTGAGCACCAGGCTGCCGTAGGTCCCGCTCAGGGTGCCCGCGGTCACCGCCGCGCCATCCGCCCCCTGCACGTCGTTGGTGATGACGTTGCCATTGAGGACCAGGTTGTTCTCGCTCGCCACCGTCAGGTTGACGTCGCTCACCGCCGTCGGCACGTCGTCCAGCACCACAACATCCAGCCCTGCACTGGTCGTATCGCCATCGAGGTCCGTCAACACGACGTTGAAGCTCTCCGTCAGAGCCCCATCATTTGCAGATTTGTTATGTGTTTCGTTATCGTTCAGGGTGTAGCTGTAGGTCACGCTGCCAACCCCTGTCACCGGGTTGTAGCTGACGCCGGTCACCAGCAGTTGATTTCCCAAAGGACTGGGGATCCCCTGGGGGAAGGTGGTCAAGACCTGGCCATTGCTGATCAGCGTCACACCTCCCAGCGTCAGGCTTTGTACTCCATCTGCCGCATTGAATGTAAAGGTACTGCTCTTGGTCAAGGCAGCGCCATCGGGGGCTGAGCCATCCGGCAATGCGGCTTCATCAAGGACAAGCTCACCACCCTCGACCTGCAATCCATTCAGCGAGACAGGCTCATCTACAGGGGTGATGGTGATGGTCAGAGTGGAGTCGTTGGTATCATCCCCATCCGTTACGGTGTAATTGACCGCAGGTACGGGGCCTGTGTAGTTCAGCGCGGGGGTAAAGGTATAGGAGCCGTCCGCATTGATGATCAGCGTACCAATCCCATCCAGCGTGCTCTCAACGCCAGCAGCAATTCCCTGATTGCTGCCCCAGCTATAGGAAATGACAGACGAATCAAGGGGACCATCCGGATTGTTGCTGTTGTCGAGCACATTGCCACTGATGGCCTGATCTTCCTGGGTGACAACAGACTCATCCTGATCATCGAGCTGATTCTCGGGCAGAAGATCGTCTTCCTGCAGCACATTCTGATCGATCAACGTGTCATAGCCGGTATCGAATCCGGCCTCGGCTATGGTCGCATCTCCGATGCGGTCTATGACAACAAAACCACCATTGCCACTGGCCCCAGCGACCCCGCCGATACCGCCACCACCACCGGCGGCAGGTGCCCCACCAGCAGCAGAGGCTTCGAAGTTCTTGGTCGGGTCAACCCCTTGCAGGATGGATTGTTGCAACGCCGCAATTTCTGGCGACACTTCAGGCGAGCCTTGCTGATGATTGGCAACCGATGAGGAAGATTGCCCCTCTGGAGGCATCTCTGTCCCTGCCGGGACACCATTGCCCTCTGCAGGTTTGTCATCGTAGGGCGCCAGCATCAATTTGGCATCATCAGCGATATTGAGTCTGGCGCCAGGCTGCAGTATCTCGCCAGGCTGGAGAGGGCGACTGCTGCCATCGGCAAGCAGGATCTGAACGTTGCCTTCTACGGAAGAGACGACCACGGTTTTGTCGATGATTTGGGTGCGCATATCCATTGCTCCAGGGTGACAGATCTTGATGCCTACACTCTAGATACGCCCCCGTCCTGCTTCCGTTGCAAAAATGTACAGGGTTGAGTCTCTTTGACTTCATCCGATGCAGCGAATCGAACGAATATTTTTTACATATAAAAATCAAATAGGTAACAGCGCGAGTTTTAGTGATATTACCTATATGTCGCGTAAAAATGATGTACATATTCTAAACAGATATAAAAAAGGGCCCTTAATGGGCCCCTTTCTATCGAGTTGTACCGCTTATGCCAGTGGAAATGCAGGGTGAACGAACCCCTGATAACCATCGATATGCAAACTGGACAACAATTCAACCTGCCGTTTATCTTCCACACGGGTGGCGATGGTCGTGACACCCGCGTTGTGGGCAGCCCGACAGACAGCCGCCAGGAAGGAGGTATCGGCGCCTGGTTCCATGACCTGGCTGGTATACCCGTGGTCCACCTTGACATAAGCGGGGGTCAGCTCTTCCAGATAGCCGAGGGACTGGAAGTGCCGGCCATAGTGATCGACCCCCCACAAGAAGCCGTGCTCTCGCAACAGCTCAACCAGATGAGTCACATACTCTTTGTGTTTCATGATGGCCGCTTCCGGGATCTCGAACAGCAGTCGCTCCTTCAGCTCCACGTTCAGCGACAGATAGCCTCTGAGCCATGTCAGGAACTCATCCGAACAGAGAGAACCCGCCGTGATATTGACTGCCAACACCAATTCCGGTTGCTGCTTGAACAAGGGGACGCAGGCTTCCAGCACCGCCTTGTCAAACTCGGCCCCCATCTTGAACTGCTCGATCGCAGGCAAGAACTGCCCTGCGAAGTAATCCGTTCCATCTCGCGAGATGGCCGCGAACAACTCGGCATGCAGGCGGGTACCATCATCGAAGCGGCATGCAGGCTGTGCCTTGAAGCGCCAGAGATGTCTGGCAATGGCATCCTGCACCAGGTCTCGCCAGGCAAGGCGTCCCATCAGTCCCTGCTCATTGCCGCCTTCCATCACGACGGCACCGCGCCGCTCATTGCGCGCTTTGCCAAGGGCGTTATCCGCCTTCGTCAGCAGGGCCGAGAGATCGTCATTGCCATCACGGCCAGCGATGCCGACGACGGACAGCGCACCGCTTTCTCCCATGGGATTGACAACCAGATCGGCGATACGGCTGTTGATGAGCTCCGCCAGCTCCTTGAGCTGAGACAGATCATCGGTGGGGCAGAGCAAGGCATACTCCGTCGCCGAGATCCGGGCCAGCGCCGCGCCATCCCAGCCATCCAGCAATTCCCTGAGCACCTGTGCAATGGATTTGACCATGTTGTCCCTTGCAGCAAAGCCCTCTTCCCGATAGAGATCGTCCAGCATGTCGACGGCCACCAGCATGACCCCGCCCTGCCCGGCTTCCGCAATCCAGGCATTGACCTGCCCGACGAAGTAAGAGCGGTTGCCAAGCCCGGAGACGGCATCCACATAGACGCGGGCTCGCAGATTCTCGGCCTCGTCGGCCTGCTCTTTGAACTGCACGGCAAGCTTGCTGGAAAGGGTATTGATGGCCTGTACCACTTGCCGCAGCTCGCGGGTCTTGGGCTCGGGAATGGCGTGGCCGAAATGGTGCAGCTCGATTTCAACCGCCTGATCGCAAATCAGCTTGAGCGGTTTGAGCAGATAATTGAGCGCCCGCATCAGCAAGAGAGTGGTGACGAGAAAGCCGACCAGGAACCAGGTGGCCAGTTCGCTCATTCCTTTCCAAAGCTCGTAGTAGGCTTGTCCAGGGTGGCCGACGACCTTCAGCTTGCCCAGTTGCAGCCAACCCGACGTCAAAATCGATTCATTGGCCACTTCAGGGAACAGCTCCAGCCCAATGAACCACTGTGGGACCCCTTCGATATGGCTGCTGTTCTCCAGCTCGATGACATCCTTGGAGGCCAGCAGATCGAGACGGACCAGCTTGTAGTAACCCCCGTCGAACACCGCCTTGATCACGGATTCGGCACTGACCTTGTCGCCGTTCTCCAGATAGGGGGTCAGCGCCAGACCCAGTGCGGTGGACGTATTGATGACGGTGGTCTCCTGCTGCTGCGCCAGGTAGTTGCGGGTCGAATTGAATTGCACCCAATAGGTGGCGGCAAACAGCAATCCGAACAGCAGCAGCATGGTTGCCAATAGTTGTCTGTAGAGCGTCATAGGTTAATCATCCAAATTGACCGCAGGCCGAGCCAATCGCCCCGATGTCATGCGATTGCGTAAGTCTGTCCATAATCCCAAGCGGGATGATTGCCCGGCCAGTTCCCCTTGACCACGCGCCTTCATCAGCCACAAGTGACTACCGTTAAAACTGTAAATTGGCAACAAATCCGCCCGTTGGGTCGCCGGGCGAATTGATCCGACAAGATTGTCCAGAATCAGGGGTACTGCCGCAGGCGTCTCATAGTAGGCAACGACCATATGAAACTGGTTATAATCCAATGCCTTGACATATACCATTCGCATTTTTTCATCAGGGATGCCAAGTTCCAGCAAGGTAAAATACTTGGAAATGCTGAAGTCTTCACAATCTCCCCCCGCTGCGCCCAGAAATTCCAGCGGTGTCGCCCAATAATCCTTCTTGTGCCACAACTTGATGTCATCGATGAAACGCATCTGGTTGAAGAACTGGTTCACCTTCTCCAGCTTCTGCCGATCCGTCAGCCCCGCCGCCTTGTTCTGCATTGCCAAAGTGCGCCAGCTGGTGACCCGTTTGCCGGCCCTGGGGCCATAGGTCTCCTCCGCGCGCTTGACCAGTTTCATATCCTCCGGTGAGAGAGGCTGGCTGGCGCTGAGCAGCAGGGGGATCGCCAGCAGGGCCAGCCACAGCAGGCGAACCCGCCAGGGCGCACGTGCACCTGCGACAGCTCGATACCCATCACGTCGGCTCCAACCTGTCGATGCCACTTCTTTCTGTGTCATGACGCCGCCATCATCCCCTGACCGCCGGACGCATAAAAGAATGACTGCAGCACGCTGCAGCCATTCCCCTTGCCTGATATGACATCAGTGGCAGGGCCATCAGTTGTTGTTGGCCTGCCATTCAGCCGGTTGCTGCACATTCAGGGCATTGAGCAGACCACCGGTGGCATTGAGGATACGATAATCCGCCAACAGGGAGTCGTACTCGGCAGTGATGTAGCTGCGGCGAGCCTCGAACAGTTCGTTCTCCGTGTTCAGCACGTCCAGCAAGGTCCGTTGGCCCAGGCCGAATTGCTTCTTGTACGCCTGTACGGTGTCATAGCTGGCGTCCACGTGCTCTTTGAGGAAGACTTTTTGCTTGGCCAGCGACTCTTTGGCGTTCCAGGCGAGGCGGGTCCCCTCTTCCACCTGACGGAAGGCATTCATGTGAATGTCTTTGGCCTGGGAATAGAGCGCTGAGGTTGCCTTACTTTCTGCCAGATCGGACCCACCGCGGAACAGGTTGTAACGCATCCGGACCATGGCGGTGAGATCGTCGTTACGGCCTTTGACCGCATCGATGTCCTCGTTCCAGTTCTGATCCACTTCAAAGGCCACGTTCGGGTAGAACCCGGACTTGGAGCCTTCATGCTGGTACTTCGCCTCTTCGATGTCCTGCAGAGATGACAGCAGGGTCGGGTGAACCTCTGTTGCCGTCTTCAGCGCATCTTCCAGTGTTGCGGGCAGGAGTTGGGTGTTCGGTACTGGCTGAACGAGATCCTTGGGCACTTCATTGACGACACGGATGAACTCGCTCTCGGCATCCCGATAGTTGTTCTCCGCCGCCGCCTGATTGGAGTAAGCCCGAGCCACACGACCGTCGATCTGGGTCTGGTCAGCGGTCGACCCAAGACCGGAGTCGGTCCGTTTCTGGATGTCACTGCGGATCTGCTCGTGGGTTTCAAGGTTCTGCTTGGACAGCTCCAGGATCTCCTGCTGACGCAGCATGTTGAGATAGACCTCGGCCACGCGCAGGGCCGTGTTCTCCGCCTCGGAGATCATCGCCAGGCGCTGGGCCTGGGCGGCGGCATCGGTCCGTGCCACGTTGCTGCTGACATCAAAGCCGTCAAACAGCATCTGGCGAAGGCTGATCCCGGCCTCCTTGCGCGTCATGGAGTCATCGATCGTCTGTGAATTGGGACCTGCGGCACGGGTCGAGGGACTGTCAGTCTTCTCGTAACCGACGCCACCACGCAGATCAATGGTGGGGTAATAGCCGCCCTTGGCTCCATCATGCTGATACAGTCGTGCCTGATAGAGATCAAAAGCTTCCTTGATTTTCGGATGGGTAGCCAGTGACTGCGCCACTGACTGTTCCAGCGTCTGTGCCTGGCTCAGGCCCGGGAACAGTATGGTGCCACTAACCAGCATGGCAACAATCGTCTTCTTCATAGTATCTCCAGTCATGTTGTTTTTAGATTGTTGGCTTATCGTTCTCTCAGTGCCGACTGCTTAGCCCTCAAGATGGGTTTCAGCAAGTAGTCTAGGACACTTTTTTTACCAGTAATAATATCTGCACTGGCTAACATACCGGGGATGATGGGAAGTGCGTTAAGCTCATCGCCCAGATAACTCTTCTCGGTTCGTACTCGCACCAGATAGAAGGAATTGCCCTCCTCATCCTGGATTGAGTCGGCACTTATCTGTTCAACCTTGCCATGTAAACCTCCATAAATAGTGAAATCATAGGCAGTTATCTTGACCACGGCCTCCAGTCCTGGTCTGAGGAACGCGATGTCCTTGGGCGACACCTTGGCTTCAACCAGCAGGGTATCTTCCAGCGGCACTATCTCCATCAGGTCCATGCCCGGCTGAACGACCCCACCCAGCGTATTAATCTTGAGCTTTTTGATGGTCCCCTTGAGAGGCGCGATCACACTGGTACGATCGACTCTGTCCCTGAGGCCGACCTGACCCTCCGACAACTGGCTCAACTTGCCTTGACGTTCGTTCAGCTCGGTCTGGGAGTCCGCCCGGAATTTCAGGGCGATATCATTTCGCTTCGAGATGGTCTCCCGCAGTACCGAGTTAAGCTTGGGCACCAGCAGGCGGTTCGCCTCCAGCTCCCCTTGCATTTCGTTGACCTGCCGCTCCAGTTTAATTAGCTCCACTTGAGGAACTATACCCTCTTTTGCGAGAGGACGGCTGATGTTCAGCTCCTGACGAGCCAGATCAACGCTGCGGCCCACGGTCCGGATCTTGGCATTGAGCTCTATGGTCTCCTGCTCTTTCTGCTCGATCTGCTGTCCCAGGATGTAGAGCTGGTTCTTGAGGTTGTTTAACCGCGCCTCCTGCACCGATCTTTCACGGGCGGCATATTCGGCAAATACATTCTCATACCCTTCGGGGAACTCGATGGCCTGTTTGTCGATGGCAACCTGTTCACGCCAGCCCAGATTGGGCTCGTTCTTGACCACCACGCTGCGAATTTCGGCGCGCAGGCGGGCGATATCCCCCTTGAGGGTGACCAGCTCCTGCTCCCGTTCGCGAAAATCCGACTTGAAGCGGGTATCGTCGATGCGCAGCAGTGGCTGTCCCTTCTCGACGATGTCCCCCTCCTTGACGAAGATCTCCTTGACGATCCCCCCTTCCAGGTTCTGGATCACCTGCAACTGGCGCGACGGTATCACCTTGCCCTGGCCGACTGTCACTTCATCCAGCTCTGCCCAGGCTGCCCAGACGATGGCGCTGACAAAAAACAGGAAGCAGGCCCACAGCAGGACTCTGGCACGGGTGGGTGTCGTCAGCAGCACGGCGGCGGCGCCGTCATCCACGTACTCGAGATGTTCGGGTGCAGGCAAGACCGTATCTGAGGGCGTTTTCTTGAACCAGTGGTTAGCCATTCGCCGTCTCCTGCACCCGCACCTTGCCTTCCTTCAATTGCTGCAACACCACCTCTTTGGGACCGTCCGCCACTATCTTCCCCTGCTCCACGACGATGACCCGGGAAGCGACATCCAGCATGGAGGTCTTGTGGGTGATGAGGATAAGGGTGGTTTCGGGGCCGAGCCGCGCCAGCTCCTGCTTCACGTGCATCTCTGACTGGTTGTCCATGTTGGAGGTCGGCTCGTCCATCACCAGAATGGGGGGATCGTTGAGCAGGGCGCGAGCCAGCAGGATGGACTGACGCTGGCCACCGGAGAGCTGACGTCCCCCTTCGCCTATCTGTCTGTCGAGACCGTTGGGATCCCGGTTGGTAAAGTTGGTGACCCCGGCCCGCTTGGCGGCGCGCAAGACACGGGCATCATCCACCAGGGGATTACCCAGCATGATATTGTCCCGCACGGAACCAAAGAAGAGGGTCACATCTTGCGGCACGCAGCCGATGTTGCGGCGAATGATGGTCGGCGGCAGTTGGTCCAGCTCAAAGCCATCCAGACGCACTAGGCCATCAGTCGGGCGATAGAGGCCCATCAACAATTTCTCCAGCGTGGTTTTACCCGCACCGATGCGTCCAATGATGGCCACCTTCTCACCCGGTTCGATGCGCAGGTTGATGTTGTGCAGGGTACTGCTCTCCATGCCCGGATACTTGAAGGAGACATTTTCAAACTCGATGCGCCCCTGGATGACCGGATGGTGGATGTACTGCCTGCCCTCCTCCTGCTCACCCGGCGTCATCATGATCTTCTCCAGGATCTCGAGCGCCGACTTGGCCTGATTGTAGCGGGTGGAGAGCACCGACAGCTGCACCATGGGGGCGATGGCCCGGCTCGACAGCATCACGGCCGCTATCATGCCCCCCATGGTCACCAATCCTTCCGAGATCTGGTAAACACCGACGATCACCAGTCCCACTGTCACCACCTGCTGGATGTAGCTCGCCAGAGAAGACATGGAGTTGGTGATGCGCCGGGTTTGCACGCCCCAGGTCGAGATGTGGGACACCGCCTGCTCCCAGCGGTGCTGGAACATGCTCTCGGCCCCGAAAATCTTCACGGTCTCAAGGCCCGAGATGCTTTCGATCAGATTGGCGTTCTTCTGGGAGGCGAGTCGGGAGCCCTCCTCGATGGATTGCTTCAGCGGTGCCTGAATGTAGAAGCTGTAGGCCACCAGGATCAGGATGGCGATGATGGGCACCACCACCATCACACCGGCGAAAATCCAGATGATGAAGAGGAAGAAGATGGCAAACGGCAGATCGATCAGGGTGGAGACGGTGGCCGACGTGAAAAACTCGCGCACCGATTCAAACTCCTGCAAGTGCTTGGCAAAGGCACCGGTCGACGCAGGCCTGGACTCCATTTTCATGCCCATCACCTTGGCAAAGATTTTGGCCGACAACAGCACGTCGGATTTCTTGCCTGCAATATCGATGAAGTAGCTGCGCAGCTGGCGCATCACGAAGTCGAAGGTGAACACCACCATGGCTCCAACCGCCAGCACCCAGAGGGAGTCGAATGCCAGGTTGGGCACAATCTTGTCATAGACGTTCATGGTGAACAGGGGGCTGGCGATGGCAAACAGGTTGATGAGGATCGAGGCCACCAGCACATCCCGATAGATACCGCGGGACTCGAACAAGGTGCTCCAGAACCAGTGACCATCACGGGTCTCCAGCACTTTGGGCGAGCGCTCATCAAACTTGAACTGCCGCTTGACGTAGAACAGACGACCATTGTACTCGTCACCCAGCTGGGCAAGACTGACCCATTGGGCCGCGTCTCCGGCCTGGGGAAAGATGACCCTCGCCTGGGTCCGTTCTTCATTCCATTCAAGCAAGATGCAGGCGCCGCCATTGCGCGTCTGCAAGACGCAGGGCAGCAGCAGGGAGGAGATCTGTTCAAGGGGCTGGATCACTTCGCGGGCAGAGAGACCGCCCCGCTCGGCGGCACGACTGAAGAGCGCCGTGCTGAGACGCCCGGAGACCAGTGGCAAGCCGGTGGTGAGAGCATCCTGACTGTTGGGCACCCCGTAAAAGCGGGTCAAAAAGACCAGGCACTCCAACAGTTCATCTATATGGCTGGTTTCTGCTTGCATAGCATCCCATCAAACATGATTCAGAAGGTTGTCTCGGGGCCGAATATCCAAAGCCCGGTGGCGATCCGGAAAAACAGAACAGACCTCGCCACCCAGACCCACAACCCGATTAGCGCACAGAGCCGGGACACTGCATGTCTCGCCTCCCTCACAGATTTTCATGCCGGAAACGGAGGGGACATGCCGGGCAACTGATGTTGCCAAGAAATATGCCACCCGGTTCGAAGAGACACCGCCCGGTATACAAACTGCAAAGAGTTATTGATAACTATATCTTTTTTCAAGCCGACCATCTTATCAAGGTGACTTGAACGAAACTATACTCCAAAGACTGAATTTCATCTAATAACCCACTGTTTTTTTGACGAAATTAGAGTTGGCACTCGCCCGTGGAAGGGAGAGAAAAAGGGCGTCCCAGGCAGTGCCCCTGAGGGCCTGAGCGTGCCAGCGCCGCGGCAATGGCGGTCATGGCGCTCCAGCGATTCTCGCACCAGGCGGGGGCCAGCAGGGTCGGGCGGCGCGCCGACGCCGAGACCCTGTGATAGACCACCTCGGGAGGCGTGTACTGGATCATGGCGACCGCCGCCGCCACATACTGCTCCATCGTCAACACATCCAGCCGCCCCGCCTGCCACGCCTTGCCAAGTGTGCTCCCCTCCACCACATGCAGTGGGTGAAGCTTGATCCCCTCGACGCCGGTCTCCACGACACGGTGGAGGGTTTCCAGGCTGTCCATCGGCACCTCGCCGGGCAGGCCGACGATGAGATGGGCACACACCTTGATGCCTCGCAGATGGGCTCGGGCAACGGCATCGGCATAAGCGGCATAGCCGTGACCCCGATTGATGCGTTGCAACGTCTTGTCGTTGGCACTTTGCAGCCCGAGCTCCAGCCACACCTCGTAGCCGCGGGCCTGATAACCTGCCAGCAGATCCAGCACCGCATCGGGTACACAATCAGGGCGAGTTCCGACGCAGAGCCCCACCATGTCGCTCACCGACAAGGCTTCTTCATACATGCGCTGAAGGTACTCCACTTCGGCATAGGTGCTGGTATAGGCCTGAAAGTAGGCCAGATAGCGCCTGGCCCGGGTCACCTCGTCCCGGCGTGCCAGCAGTTGCTGCACCACGGAGAGTTGCTGGGCCGACTCGTCGGCAAAGGAGGAGACATTGCAGAAAGTGCAGCCACCCCGGCCCAGGGTGCCGTCCCGGTTGGGGCAGGTAAAGGCCCCGTGGATGGAGAGCTTGTGGATCTTCTGGCCGTGGCGCTGCTTGAGATCCTGGCCAAATGTATTGATGAGTTCGTGTAACTGCATGACACCTCCGAAATGAGGTGTCATTCTAGCGACGCAGCCCGGCGGGCAGGCTGCGCTGGATCAATCCCGCTCTCTACCCAAAAATCATATAAATATTCACGTTAGATGCGATAAATACCCAACAGTCGGCATTCAGGGTCACTTTTGACAACCTGTCACTCCTGCAACCTGGAGAATAGTGTCATAACCTCTCGCCCATAACCGGCTGTAACTACTGAAAAAATCCTGTTTAGTCTGCTTATGGACAAATGCAAGACGCAGGATCCTGAAATGTGATCCCCGCCAAGCACACCAGAGATGACTTTGTAAAATTACTACAGTTTTCCGCCACCATGCAGTCAACCACTAAACCGTCCATAAACAGAACATAAAGCCAACAAATAAATAAAAAGCAGTCACAAATACACAAAAATGCTGATTGAGTCTCAAAAACCCACATTTTGTTATGGCGATGTAACATTGCAAACAAGCGGGATGTCCAATTGACCTTGCCCGAAAATCCCATTAGTTTGGAGATTCGCCACCTCAGGCGGACGGAACCACAAGAGCCAATCGCAATTTATGCAGTCTGTTGATGACAGTGCGATGGAAGGCCGAGCAAGGGAGAAATGCAATGTCACTATATGATCCAAAGCTGGAGAGGGATAACTGTGGCTTCGGCCTGTTGGCCCACATGGAAGGGGAAGCCAGCCACAAGCTTGTCCGTCTCGCGATGTCAGCCTTGGCTCGCATGCAGCACCGCGGCGGTATCTCCGCCGATGGCAAGACCGGCGACGGCTGCGGCCTGTTGCTGCAAAAACCCGACAGCTTCTATAGAGCGGTCGCCGAAGAGAAGGGATGGCACCTGGGCCGCAACTACGCGGTCGGCATGCTGTTCCTCAACCCCGATCCCATCCTGGCCCAGGCCACTCGCGACATCATCGACGAGGAGCTGGAAAGAGAGACCCTGAGTCTGGTCGGCTGGCGCAAGGTGCCCATCGATACCAACGTACTCGGTTCCATCGCCAAGGCGTCCCTGCCCAGCATTGAACAGGTCTTTGTCAACGCGCCCCCGGGCTGGGTCGACAAGGATCTCGAGCGCCGCCTCTATATCGTGCGCCGCCGCATCGAGAAGCGCATCAGCGACGACTACTTCTATGTGGTCAGCCTTTCCAACCTGGTCACCGTCTACAAGGGACTGTGCATGCCGGTGGATTTGCCGCGCTTCTATCTGGATCTGGCCGACATCCGCATGCAGGCCGCCATCTGCGTGTTCCACCAGCGTTTCTCCACCAACACCAGCCCGCGCTGGCCGCTGGCGCAGCCGTTCCGCTACCTCGCCCACAACGGCGAGATCAACACCATTGCCGGCAACCGCCAGTGGGCCAAGGCGCGCAGCTACAAGTTCGCCACCCCGCTGATCCCCGATCTGCAAGAGGCCGCCCCCTTCGTCAACACCACGGGGTCGGATTCCTCCAGCCTCGACAACATGCTGGATCTCTTCCTGGCCGGCGGCATGGACCTGTTCCGCGCCATGCGCCTGCTGATCCCGCCTGCGTGGCAGAAGCACCCGAACATGGATGACGACCTGCGCGCCTTCTACGACTTCAACTCCATGCACATGGAGCCCTGGGACGGCCCGGCCGGCATCGTCATGACCGACGGTCGTTACGCCACCTGCGCACTCGACAGAAACGGTCTGCGTCCGGCACGTTACGTCATCACCAAGGACAAGTTCATCACGCTGGCCTCCGAAGTGGGCACCTGGGACTACACCCCGGACGAAGTGCTGGAGAAGGGCCGTGTCGGCCCGGGGGAGCTGTTCGTGGTCGATACCAGCAACGGCAAGATCTGGACCAGCTTCGAAATTGACGACGATCTCAAGAGCCGTCACACCTACAAGCAGTGGATGGACAAGCACTGCAAGCGCCTGGTGCCCTTCGAGCAGATGGACGATGCCAGCACGGGGTCGCGGGAATTCCCGGATGACCGGCTCAAGACTTACCAGAAGCTGTTCGGCTACTCCTTTGAAGAGCTGGATCAGGTGATCCGCGTGCTCGGCGAGAATGGCCAGGAGGCAGTGGGCTCCATGGGGGATGACACCCCGATGGCGGTGCTCTCCTCCAGCCAGCGTACCCTGTACGACTACTTCCGCCAGATGTTCGCCCAGGTGACCAACCCGCCCATCGATCCCCTGCGGGAAAATCACGTCATGTCCCTGGCCACCTGTATCGGCCGCGAGCAAAACGTGTTCAACGAGACCTTCGGTCACGCCCACCGGGTGCTGTTCCAGTCGCCGATCCTGCTCTACTCCGACTTCCATCAGTTGCTGGCCCTGGAAGGTGAGCACTACCGCCATGCGGTGCTGAGCCTCAACTACCAGCCCGAAGAGGGGCTGCAGGCTGCCCTCGAGCGCCTCTGCCACGAGGCAGCTGAAGCGGCCCGCAGCGGCGCGGTGCTGCTGGTCCTGTCAGACCGGGACATCAGCCCGGATACCCTGCCCATCCCGGCCGCCATGGCGGTGGGTGCGGTGCAGCGTACCCTGGTGGACAACAACCTGCGCTGCGACGCCAATATCCTGGTGGAGACCGCGAGCGTGCGCGACCCGCACCACTTCGCCGTGCTGCTGGGCTTTGGCGCCACCGCCATCTACCCCTACCTCGCCTACGAGACCCTCGCCAAGCAGGTAGAGGAAGGCGTGCTCAAGATGAGCCTGCGCCAGGCCATGCTCAACTACCGCAACGGCATCAACAAGGGCCTCTACAAGGTGATGTCCAAGATGGGCATCAGCACGGTGGCAAGCTACCGCTGCTCCCAGCTGTTTGAGGCGGTGGGCCTCTCCAGGGCTGTTGTCGAACTCTGCTTCCGCGGCGTATCGAGCCGCATCCAGGGTGCCGACTTTGCCGACATCCAGCAGGATCAGATCAATCTGTCCCGTCTGGCCTGGCTCGGCCGCAAGCCGCTGACCCTGGGCGGCCTCTTGAAATTCGTCCACGGTGGCGAGTACCACACCTACAACCCGGACGTGGTGCAGACCCTGCAAGTGGCGGTGCGCTCCGGCAACTACGCCGATTACAAGGAGTATGCCCGTCTGGTGAACGAGCGCCCGGTCGCCACCCTGCGCGATCTGCTGTCGCTCAAACAGGGCACCACCCCGGTTGCGCTGGATCAGGTGGAGCCAGCCGCCAGGCTGTTCCCCCGCTTCGACTCCGCGGCCATGTCCATCGGCGCCCTCGGCCCCGAGGCCCACGAGGCCCTGGCCATCGCCATGAACCGCCTCGGCGGTCAGAGCAACTCCGGCGAAGGCGGCGAGGATCCCAAGCGTTTTGGTACCGAGAAGAACTCTCGCATCAAGCAGGTGGCTTCCGGTCGCTTTGGCGTCACCCCGCACTACCTGATGAACGCGGACGTGGTGCAGATAAAAGTCGCCCAGGGTGCCAAGCCCGGTGAAGGTGGCCAGCTGCCCGGAGACAAGGTCACCGCGCAAATCGCCCAGCTGCGCTACTCCGTGCCCGGCGTGACCCTGATCTCCCCGCCGCCCCACCACGACATCTACTCCATCGAGGATCTGGCCCAGCTCATCTTCGACATCAAGCAGATCAACCCGAACTGCCTGGTGTCGGTGAAACTGGTGTCCGAACCTGGCGTCGGCACCATCGCCTGTGGCGTGGCCAAGGCCTATGCGGACTTCATTACCGTCTCCGGCTACGACGGCGGCACTGGCGCCAGCCCGCTCACCTCGGTCAAATACGCCGGCTCCCCCTGGGAGCTGGGCCTGGCCGAAACCCAACAGGCGCTGGTGGCCAACGGCCTGCGCCACAAGGTGCGCCTGCAGGTGGATGGCGGTCTCAAGACCGGTCTGGACATCATCAAGGCGGCCATCCTCGGCGCCGAGAGCTTTGGCTTCGGTACCGGCCCCATGGTGGCACTCGGTTGCAAATACCTGCGTATCTGCCACCTGAACAACTGCGCCACCGGCGTCGCCACCCAGGATGAGAAGCTGCGCCGCGAACACTTCACCGGCCTGCCGGAAATGGTGATGAACTACTTCAAGTTCATCGCCGAGGAGACGCGCGAGCTGATGGCCGAGCTGGGCGTCACCCAGCTCACCGACCTCATCGGTCGTACCGACCTGCTGGAAGCCCTGCCCGGCCTCACCGCCCGTCAGGCCAAGCTGGACTTGTCCGGCATCCTGGCGGCCCCGGTTGCACCGGCAGGCTCCAGTCTGTTCAGCCAGCAGCACAACCCCACCTTCGACAAGGGGCCCTTGAACCTCAAGATGGTGGAAGACCTGCTGGACGCGGTGGAAAACATGAGTGGCGGCGAGTTCCGCTACGACATCCGCAACACCGATCGCTCCGTGGGTGCGCGTCTGTCCGGCGAAATCGTCAAGCGCCACGGCAACCAGGGCATGGCGGCCGATCCGGTCAAGGTGCACTTCAACGGCACCGCCGGCCAGAGCTTCGGCGTCTGGAACGCCGGCGGCCTTGAGATGATCCTCACCGGGGATGCCAACGACTACGTGGGCAAGGGGATGACCGGCGGCAAGCTGGTAATCAAACCCCACGTCGGCGTGGCGTTCAAATCCCACGAGGCGGCCATCATCGGCAACACCTGCCTCTATGGCGCCACCGGCGGCAAGCTCTATGCCGCAGGGACCGCAGGCGAGCGGTTCGCGGTGCGCAACTCAGGGGCCTTGGCGGTGGTCGAGGGGATTGGCGACAACGGCTGTGAATACATGACAGGCGGCATCGTCACCGTGCTCGGCAAGACCGGTGTCAACTTCGCGGCGGGCATGACAGGCGGTTTCGCCTACGTGCTCGACGAGTGCGGCAACTTTGCCAAGCGCACCAACCCCGAGCTGGTCGAACTGCTGGAGGTGGCGGATCTGGCCATCCACCAGGAGCACCTGCGCGGTATCATCACGGCGCACCTCAACGAGACAGGCAGCTCGCGTGCCGAGGAGATCCTGGCCAACTTCGACTCCTATGTGCCCAAGTTCAGGCTGATCAAACCCAAGTCCAGCGACGTCAAATCGCTGCTTGGCCACACCAGCCGTTCCAGTGCAGAACTCAGAATCCAGGCGCAATAAGGAGGGAACCCTATGAGCCAGAACGTATTCCAGTTTATCGATGTCCAGCGGGTCGACCCGCCCAAGAAGCCGCTCAAGATCCGCAAGATCCAGTTCGTGGAGATCTACGAGCCCTTCAACCAGGCCCAGGTCGGCATGCAGGCGGATCGCTGCCTCGACTGCGGCAACCCCTATTGCGAGTGGAAGTGCCCGGTACACAACTACATCCCCAACTGGCTGAAGCTGGCCAACGAGGGACGCATTCTGGAGGCGGTGGAGCTCTCCCACCAGACCAACAGCCTGCCGGAGGTGTGTGGCCGCGTTTGCCCACAAGACAGACTGTGTGAGGGTGCCTGCACCCTCAACGACAGATTCGGCGCCGTGACCATCGGCAACATCGAAAAATACATCACCGACAAGGCGTTCGAGATGGGCTGGCGCCCGGATCTCTCCAAGGTGGTCAAGACCGGCAAGCGGGTCGCCGTCATTGGCGCGGGCCCCGCGGGCCTTGCCTGTGCCGACGTGCTGGCACGCAATGGCGTCACCCCTGTGGTGTTCGACAAGTACCCGGAGATCGGCGGCCTGCTCACCTTCGGTATCCCCTCCTTCAAGCTGGAGAAAGAGGTGATGCAACGCCGCCGCGAGATCTTCGAGGGGATGGGGGTGGAGTTTCGCCTCGAGACCGAAGTGGGCCGTGACGTCACCTTCGCCGACCTGCTCGGTGAGTTCGATGCGGTCTTCCTCGGGGTCGGCACCTACAAGTACATGAAGGGCGGCTTTGCCAACGAAGAGGCGCCGGGGGTCTACGACGCCCTGCCCTACCTCATCTCCAACGCCAATCGCTTGCTGGGCTTTGAGAAGGCGCAAGCCGATTACATCGACTTCGCCGGCAAGCAGGTAGTGGTGCTGGGGGGCGGCGATACCGCCATGGACTGCGTGCGCACCGCCATCCGCCAGGGGGCCGATCGGGTGATCTGCGCCTACCGCCGGGATGCCGAGAACATGCCAGGCTCCAAGCGGGAGGTGAAAAACGCCCAGGAGGAAGGGGTGGAATTCATGTTCAACCTCCAGCCCATCGGCGTGGAGCTGGACGCCCACGGCCGCACCTGCGGCATCAAGGTGGTGAGCACCGAGCTCGGCGCCCCCGATGCCAATGGCCGCCGAAATCCTGTGGTCATTGAAGGCTCCGAGCAGGTGCTGCCCGCCGATGCGGTGGTGATGGCGTTCGGCTTCCAGCCCAACCCCCAGCCCTGGATGGCAGAGCACGGCGTCGAGCTCGACGGCCGGGATCGCATCAAGGCGCCCGAGAAGGCCGAGTACGCCTTCCAGACCAGCAACCCCAAGGTGTTCGCCGGTGGTGACGCGGTGCGCGGCTCGGATCTGGTGGTGACCGCCATTTACGAGGGTCGCAAGGCGGCCGAAGGGATCATGGACTACCTGGCCGTGTGATCTGCCGTCGCAAACACGCTGTCATGCAAACAGCCCCGCTCGTGCGGGGCTGTTTTTTTATGCCTGGCTTTGGTGCTGCGCTCTAGCACCGCACCACCAGCCACTCCCCCTTGCCCACCGGCACCAGGGAAGTCAGGAAATCGGGGTCACGCCGCACCTGTGCCATCCACTCCCTCATCTCGTCCTCATGGGAGATGGCATTGTCCACCACCAGCAGGCCACGAGGGGCAAGCAGGCGCTGGATCTCTGGCCACCAGGCCTGGTAATGGCGGCGATCGGAGTCCAGAAAAATGAGCTGATAGCCCGCCGTCGGCAGGCAGGGCAACAGGCTGCCGGCCTCCCCCGCCAACTGCTCAATCCAGGGAGTGAGCCCGGCCCGCTCAAAGTTGGTCGCCGCCATGGTCCGTTTGCCCTCGTCCAGCTCGATGGTGGTGACCCGGCCCCCCAGCCGTTTCACTGCCTCGGCCAGCCAGAGGGTGGAGTAACCGTTGGAGGTGCCGATCTCCAGCACAGCCTGCGCCCCCCTCGTCTGCACCAGCACCGCCAGCAGTTCGCCGGTGTCGCGGGTAATGTTGAGCATCTTGCTGCCACGGGAGTGTTGCGCGCCGTCATTCTGCTCGCCAAAGCGCTCCAGCTCCCGTTTCAGTTGTTCCAGTGCCATGTCTCCTCCTTGACTGTGTAAACGAGTCGGCCCGGTGCATGGCATGGCTGGACCGCCCCTCATGTTCATCATTTTGCTATCGACCCACTCGGTGGCCCATCCCCTGCGTCATCCGGATAAAGACAACACCCTGGCTCACTATGTGATCACGCTGGTGCACTGCTGCTGGCGGGAAAGCCAATCTTCACGCGGTCTGGCGGTGGCCCCCCGCGCCGTCGGGCTGCTGGATACCAAGGGCAAGCCGCAGATCGCCTAGGGGGCCACCCGGGTAAAGTCGACGGCGGGGCAGCTGGGCGCCACGCCCTTGGTCAGCGTCAAGGGCTGGGCACGATAGCTGAGCCGGTAGCGGCCCGGTTGAGACAGATCGTAGGCCTGCGCCAGATCCGCATCGGCCTGGCTCTGCTCCCCCGCCCCCAGGTGCAGGAAGTCGCCGTCCCCGGGGGTACCTCGCTTGGCAAGCGGCCCTCGATAGTCCAGCGGCTCCCCATCGCGGGTCAGGTCGATGGCATCGGCAAACCACCCCTCGAAGGGGGTGAACCAGGTCAGAACCTCGAGGGGCGTCTCCCCCCGGTTGGTCAGGGTCATCACCAGGGGCAGGGGTTCGTTCACCCCGCTCTCTGCGCTGACCGACAGCTCGCACTGCAAGGGCGCCAGTGCCAGGGTGGTGAGCAAGAGTGTCATCATGGTGCCTCCGTCAAAAAAGGGGCCATCCGGCCCCTGTTTGCAACTCAATTTTCGCTCGGGGTATTCTCGGCGAAATATTCGTGGTTGTCGGCATTGTTCAGGGCCTTCTGGGGATCCGTGCTCGCCAGATTGCGCGCATTGGCCTGACCGTATCCCAGATCGTCGGTGCCCGCCACCACGTTGAAGTGGCTCAGCTCGTGGACAATGGTGCCGGCGCGAGAATCGGTCCCGGTGACCGGCGCAGTCCAGAAGCTCTTGCACAGATAGACCTTGTAGGGCTGGTCCGGATAGACATAGGCAAAGTAGCTCTGCTTGCAACCGCAGTCGAAGGTGAGCGGCTTGTTGTCGATGGTATCCTTGATCTTGCTGAAGTTGGTCTCGGCCTGGTTCCAGCGGGTGGCGTCATAGGCGCCAAACCAGCTCCGGTAGCGCTGCCCATTCGGCTTGTCCACCGCGAGGTAGCTGCTGGAGTTGTTGGCGATGCCACTCGCGGCATCGAGCGCCGCCAGGATGTCGCTCTTCTGGGTGTTGGTGCAACGGCCGCTGAAGCTGACCGAGGCGCTCACCGCCTGGGGCTCGGCCACCGCCGCCTTGGCCAGCACCCGATCGTCGCTCACCCCGTCCACCCAGAGGGTCACGGCATTGGACTCGCTCGCCTGGGCCTGTTTGGCTTTGGCCGTTTTCCCCTCCTGCGCCACGGTCGGCAGCAGGTAACGGATGCTGTACTGGCCCTGGGCGCTCATGTCGTAGAGACCGGAGACCTCCGCCTGCACTGTCAGGCTCTGGCCCGCCTTGAGCAGTTGGTAGTCCTTGTCACTCGGTGCGGCCCGCTTGATCAGGGCCCCTTCGTAATCCACCGGCTGGCCGTCACGCTCCACCTGGAACAGGGGAGCATCCTCGCTGCCCGGCAGTTGCCATTTGAGCAGACGAACCGGCTTCTCCCCGGTGTTGGTCAGGGTCAGGTTGACGCGCACATCGTCTGTGCTGCCCTCCACCAGGGTGAGCCGGGCATCGAGTCCGGCGGCGCAGAGCGGGGACGCCAGCACGCCGGCCAGCAACAGGGCAATTGGAGTCGCTTTCATCATGTTTCCTCATTCATTGAGTGTCGCCTTGTCAGGCGGTCTGCTTCCTTTAAGGCCCTCTTTGGGGCCCATCCACCCTAGAGCAGAAGCACCACCCCACCATCCCTCCATATGGGGGACGCCCCCCATCAGAGGGGGAGCCCCTTGGCTGCGACAAAGATTGCCCGCCCGGCCCGAGCGTGCAGGCAACCCCGTGGGGGGCATTTGCCATAAAAAAACCCGGCGCAGGGCCGGGTGACGGGATGAGAAGGCGGGATCAGGAGGCCAGCAGCGCCAGGGCCGGCTGCGCGTTGCCCGGCATCAGCCGATAGGCCTTGTGGTGCTTGACCAAGGTGGTTTTCTTGTTGCCCTGGCTCAGCAGCAGGCCCCGGGCAAATGCCGCCTCGGCCAGTACCTGCTCGTCCCCGCGCACATAGAGGGTGAGGGGCTTGACCAGCTCACCCCCCTCGATATGACCCTGATACTCGCTGGCCGAGATGATCAGGCTGGATTGCCCCTGGCTCAGCAGCCGCTGCCGGGTGTTCAGTTCGCTGTCGGTGAACACCAGCCAGCCCGCCCCCTCCAGCGCCAAAAGCAGATCGGCCAGGCGCGCCCCCAGCTGTACCGGCTCATGCATGGCACGCTCATACTGGCGCTGCACCCGCTCAAGCAGCCCCTTGAGATCGGCCCCCGCCCCCAGCGTCCGCCCCAGTTGCACCCAGGCCTTGAGATCCTCCATCACCAGCCGGGAGAAGCGTTTCTCCTTGAGAGAATCCGCCATCCAGGTACAGAGAAAGTGGCTCTCCTGGGCGGGGGTGCGTTTGCCCGTCTTCTGGGCAGCGGTGCGCTCAAGCTCCGCCAGGCTCTGGCGGGCCATCTCGAGCAGGGCCTGATTGTAAGCAGGAAGGGTCATCTCGGATCCTCTGAAACGGGGCGGCCAGGGGCCGCGTCATCGACAGCACAAAGGCGCCAATGGCGCCTTTGGAGAGTAAACGCCCCTCCCCGACCGGGAGGGTGCGACGTTGCCTTATTTCGGCTGACGGGGCTTCTTGGCCGCCGCCAGACGCTTGAGGCGCTGACCTTGCAGTTTCGCCTCGGCCATGGCTTGGGCGGCGGCATTGTCTTCACGCTGCGGACGCTTGCCGAAGCGGCGGCGCTCCTGCAACTGCTTGATGAGGTCGTCACGGCTGCTCACCTCGTAACCCGGCACCATGATGCGGCGGATCTTCTGGCCGATGAGGGCCTCGATCTCCAGCAGGGTGCGCTCCTCCTCGCGACTGACGAAGGAGATGGCCATGCCGCTCTTGCCAGCGCGACCGGTTCGGCCGATACGGTGCACGTAATCTTCCGCGAGGAACGGCAGATCATAGTTGACCACGTATTCCAGGCTTGGAATGTCCAGGCCGCGGGCGGCCACCTCGGTGGCCACCAGCACCCGCAGCTTGCCTTCGGTGAATTCACGCAAGGCGCGGCGACGGCTCCCCTGGGCCTTGTCACCGTGTACCACGGCAGACTTGATGCCGTCGAGGTTGAGCTCCTCCACCAGTTCATCACAGCTCTCGCGGGTGCTGGCAAACACCAGCACCTGCTGCCAGTTCTGCTTGCCGATAAGCTCGGAGAGCAGCTCGCGCTTGCGCTTCTGTTCCACCGGATAAACGGTGTGGCTCACGGTGTCGGCAGTGGAGTTCTGCTTGTCGACGGCCACCACCTGGGGTTTGTCCAGCATGAGGTTGGCCAGCTTTTTCACCGCCTCGGAGAAGGTGGCGGAGAAGAGCAGGTTCTGGCGGGTCTTGTTGACCGCCTGCAGGATCTGCTGCACATCGGCGCTAAAGCCCATGTCGAGGATGCGATCCGCCTCGTCCAGCACCAGGGTCTCGACCCCGGAGAGGCTCAGGTTGCAGGCGGTGAGGTGCTCGAGCAGACGGCCAGGGGTGGCCACTATGATGTGTGCGCCCGCTTTGAGCTTCTTGGCCTGCACATCCTGTTTGCCGCCACCCACGATGGTGAGGGTAGTGATATCAAGATACTTGGCAAAATCGTTGATATTGCTCGCCACCTGGGCTGCCAGCTCGCGGGTCGGGGTCAGGATCAGCACGCGGGCATTGGAAGGTTGCACCGGCGCCGGGTTGTCTACCAGACGTTGCAGGATGGGCAACGCAAAGGCGGCGGTCTTGCCGGTACCGGTCTGGGCACTGGCCAGCACATCGCGGCCACGGCGAATGGCCGGGATGGCCTGGCTCTGCACAGGGGTCATCTCCTGATAACCGCAATCTGAGATGGCGCGCAAAATCTCGGGGGCAAAATCGAACGATTCAAATCTCATGTTGGGTTCCTGTGTTCCAGCGGAGCTGTAGTTGGCGTGGGTGGCCTGGGCCGGCGTGTGGCCTGGCATCGGCGAGGCGTGAAGCCAAGGACGGCTGGGTCTGACATCAGATCAGAAGATGAGCCGGAAAATGGCGGGCGCGAAGTGTAACAGATAGGCGACAGGAATGCCGCCTCAAATGGCCTGTATTTTTCCGGCGGCTGCGCTCTCCAGACGCGGCAGCAGGCGCAGCCCGGGCAGTGAGATCAGCGCACCCGCTTGCTCGGACGCTTGAGCAGCCGCATGCCGATGGCCGCCACCGCGATGACGAACAGCCCGAAAGAGGTGACGAGCAGGCACTTGGTCAGCAGCTCCTGATGATGAGCAAAGACCGGGGTCGCCATCACCATCTTGCCCACCATGCTCAATACCAGGGACCAGAGGAAGGCGCTGGCAAAACTCGCCACGGCCACCCGCAGCAGGTGCAGGCGGGAGACTCCCATCAACATGGGGGTCAACACTCTCACGAAGGGGATGAAACGGGACACGAACATGGCCCAGAAGCCGTAACGATCCAGCAGTCGGGAGGCCCTGGGCAGGCTCCCTTCCGGGATCATTCGCTCCACATGGCCCATGAAACGGGTGCCATGCAGTGCCTGCCCCTGCCAGTAGGCGAGCACGCTCCCTATCCCGGCCGCGAGCGGCAGATAGAGCAAGGTCACCTCGGGCCCCAGCACCCCCATGCCCACCAGACCGCCCGCCAGCAGCACCAGGCTGTCACCGGGCAGGGGCAGAAAGACGAAGCTCGATTCAAGGAAGAGGATCACCACCAGACAGGTGACGAGCAGACCGATTGCCTGCATTTGTATAAGCTGATCAAAATCCTGATGCCATATGGCAAGCAGCATGTCCTGCATCTGGTGTGACTCCCATCAACGTAATGCGCATTCGTCATGATGACCCGAAGGCCCCGTCTGGTAATCCATCCCTGCTACCCCCCCAATGTTCGTATGGGAGGCCTCTTATACACCCGGGGAACTGAACAATAAATTAATGTCTGTGATTTCTGCCCAGCGGTTCACCCTTCTCGCCCCCCCTGCCCCCGCCAAAGCGAGGGCAGCTTGGCCCATCAGGCCAATGCGCACACCCCAAAACAGGACGGGTCGGCCCTTGCCAGGCTGCCAAGCCAGATGAAACCCGTTACAGTGTGAACATGCCCCAATGGACGGGGTACTCATGGAGCCAGGTATGGCAAGACAGCTCTCTTCTCACACACTTTCCTTGCTGGCGGTGCTTGCCGGCGTCTCTGCCGGTCTTGTGACAAAGGCCCGTGCCAGCGACGAGAGCCTGGTGCAACAGCGCGCCAACGCCGTCGTCTCCCTCATGAGCTACGCCGTGGTGCCGGATATCACCGCCAGCAACCTGGATATCGGCAGCGGCACCAACGACACCTCCGCCCTCACCATCACCCAGCTCGGGGGTGGCGCCACCCTGAGCGAGGATGTTCCCCTCTATCTGGAGGGCACCCTGGGTTACAGCCGCTACGATCCCCAGTTTGTGTTCACCGATGGCAACGAGACCCGCACCATACCCACCAAATGGAACAGCCTGAGCGCCACCGGCGGCATCGGCTGGGATATCGGCGTCCACCGGGATCGCTTTGGTGGCAATCTGGTGCTGCGGCCCATCGCCAATGTCACCCTGGGCACGGTGGCCAGCGACCTTCGCATCGGGGCCGCCCTGCTCGAGCACAGGAGCGGCCAGAATCTGGACTTCCTCGACGGCGGCACCCTCAATGTCTACGGCCTCGGCGGCTCATTGATGCTGGACTATGAGCTCTTCTCCGCCGCCCAGGACATCAATGCCGAGCTGCGCTACTCCTACCAGCATCTGCAAAGCTTCACCGGCACCGCCGAGAGCGTCAGCGGTCAGGCCGATGCGGAAAACCTCGGGCTTTACCTGCGCCGCCGCGCCCCCCTCTGGGACTGGACCCTGCTGGACAGGCCCCTTCGCTACGTGCTGGAAGGGGCCAGAACCGAATACCTGGGGCAGCAACGGGGGCAGCTCGGTTTCAACAGCCTCAACTCCCTGGGACTTGGCCTCGAACTCGACAGCAGTAAGTACGACATCTTCATCACCCGCACCCGGCTGGTGGCCCGCTATATGTTCAGCAACAGTACCAGCGGCTACTCCATCGGACTGGCGATGAGTTTCTAGCGCGGCATGGCGACATGACCCGTCCCCATCACCAAATCTCTGACTGAATGCACATTTGACTCCATTGCCGCTATGAGGTCCCACCTGTATCTCCTAGCATGGGGATACGGGACGGTGATGAAGACGTGAAGCAAAACCACGCCGAGGATTGCGGTCAGGCTGACTGCCTACTGTGACCAGAGAACACATGACATTTCCAAGGATAGGGAGCTTGTTATGGCCAAATTTCTGAATACCAGCGCAACCAACTATTTTCTCGAAGAGCTGATAAAGGATGCCAAGGAGCGGTTAATCCTGATCAGCCCCTTTCTCAAGCTCAATGACAGGATCAAGGAGCTGCTGACCGACAAGAACAGGCTCAAGATCGATGTGCGGATCGTCTACGGCAAAAGCGAGCTGCAACCGGAAGAGATCAGCTGGCTCAAGGAGCTCACCTATATCCGCACCAGCTTTTGCAAGAACCTCCATGCCAAGTGCTACCTCAATGAGGAGATGTGCATCGTCACCAGCCTGAACCTCTACGAATTCAGCCAGGTAAATAACAACGAGATGGGCGTCTTGATTCTGCGCTCGGACGACGGAGAGCTCTACCGCGATGCCTATGCCGAAGCGCAGCGGATCATCAGAGTCAGTGAAGAGGTACGCATCACGCTGGAAAGGGTCGCCAGCAGCAGTGACGAGAGCGAAGCTGCGGTGGTAAATGCTGGGCCAGCCCCAGCTTGCCCCAAATGCGGTACCACCATGGTATTGCGTATCAGCAAGCGGGGGGACACCAAGGGCAATAGCTTCTGGGGGTGCACAAGCTATCCCAAGTGTCGCAGCATCATTCCCATCGAGACGCATCCCTGACCAGGGTCTGTAAAGGCATATCACTATGCTTATCGACCCGCTGCTAGGGAAGGTGCGAATAAGCGGGGAAATTCTTCTCGGCTGACTCAGTCATTTCATTTCTTCATGTTTGAGCCGATTTTTTCTCCCGTAAATGCCTTGAATCAGCCTATTTAGACCGTTTCTTCGCCATTTAAGGCGTTATTCCCAGTTTTTAGTGAGATCTCTCCCACTGACGTATCATTTGGTCCGCCCGAAACAGGTTGGCCAGCGTGAATAACATCGCCAGTTGGTTATCGTTTTTCAGCAACCCCTTGTATCTGGCTTTCACGAAGCCGAACTGTCGCTTGATGATGCGAAATGGGTGCTCCACCTTGGCCCGGATGCTGGCTTTCATGTATTCGATGTTGATGGCCGTTTTGTTCTTGCGTGGATGCTGTTTCAAGGTTCTTACCTTGCCGGGGCGCTCGGCGATCAGCCAGTCCACATCCACCTCGGCCAGCTCCTCGCGCTGTGGCGCCCCTTGGTAGCCGGCATCGGCTGAGACAAATTGCTCCTCTCCATGCAGCAGATTACCCAGCTGATTGAGGTCATGCTCGTTGGCCGCGGTGGTGACTAGGCTGTGGGTCAGGCCACTCTTGGCATCGACACCAATGTGGGCCTTCATGCCAAAGTGCCACTGATTGCCTTTCTTGGTATGATGCATCTGCGGATCGCGTTGCTGCTCTTTGTTCTTGGTCGAGCTGGGAGCCTCAATGATGGTGGCATCGACCAAGGTGCCTTGAGTCATCATGACGCCTGCTTCGGCCAGCCAGCGATTGATGGTCTTGAACAATTGGCGGGCCAGTTGATGCTGCTCCAGCAGGTGGCGGAAATTCATGATGGTGGTGCGGTCCGGCAAGGCGCTATCCAGGGATAACCGGGCAAACAGACGCATGGAGGCGATTTCGTACAGAGCATCTTCCATCGCGCCATCGCTCAGGTTGTACCAATGCTGCATGCAGTGAATGCGTAGCATGGTTTCCAGCGGATAAGGTCGCCGGCCATTACCAGCCTTGGGGTAAAACGGCTCGATGACTTCCACCATGTTTTGCCATGGCAGAATCTGCTCCATGCGGGACAAGAAAATCTCTTTTCTGGTCTGACGGCGCTTACTGCTGAATTCACTGTCGGCGAAGGTAAGTTGATGACTCATGATGAACCCTGTTCCATGGCTCCAGATGACAAACATGATCTCATATCAGGGACTTGTTCGCACCTTCCTTAGATAAATGATGAAATATATGGCGGCCCATTGGCCGCCCTGGTTGTCTCTGGCTGTCAGCGAATGCTCGCCATCTTCCTGACGCAGGCCTGCTCCCTGTCATCCACCCGCTTGGCGAACCAGGCGGTGGTGAGGTTGCGGGTGATCTTGGGGCTCTTTAGCTGGATGCCGGGCAGGATGGCGCGGGGTTGCCGTGTCCCGGCCTGTTTGTCGGCCAGGGCGAAGACCCTGTGGTAGAGATCGCTTTTGGCAAAGTCGCTGCTGTCCCCGAGCTTGAGGCTCTGGTGAATGGCCTGCTTGCTCATGTTGACGCGGCTGGCGATGCTGTGGACCGCGAGTTCGGTCTTGCCGGGCAAATCCGAGTCGTAGCGGATGAGATCCCCGTCCAGGGCCAGGGGCTTGCCACTCACCCGGCTTACCGCCGCCTGGAAGGCCGCATTGCGGCTCGCGTACCAGCCCGCATTGAAGTCGGCGAAGCGATAGAGGGTATCCGGGTAGTCGGCGGGATAGCCGAAGATGTGTTTGGTGCCAAACCAGATGCCGCCGCGACGAGTGAACACCTCGTGGCGAATGGACTCCTTCACGGGATAGGGGTAGCCACGGGCGTTGGCTTCGGCAAAGGCGACGCTCACCTGCATGGGGCCGCCGGTGCGCACCGGGTTGAGGTTGCCAAAGAGCTGCTTGCCCATGGGGACGCTGCCTATCATGTCTTCGAAGATCTCGCTCATCTCCCGCTCGGTGCGAAGTTTGTCGATGCGCTCGGCATAGCTCTTGCCGGTGGGGGATTGGATGGAGAGGGCCGTGCGCACCATGAACTCGGGGATGAGCAGCTTGCCGGCCCGGGCATTGATCTCCTTCCAGGCAATCTTGTTGAGGTTGGGCACCACGGGGTCCGCCTGATAGGTCGCCTCCTGCTCCGCCACCGCCAGCACGCTGCAGACGTTGTGATCGCTCACCGTCAGCCCCTGGGTGGTGAGCGCCGTCACCACGTCATTGGCCCAGCCCGGCTTGTCCACCACGTTGCGCGGCAGGAAGCGCACGATACGGCTCTTCATGTCGGCCGGTTTTTGCGGCTGCATCGCCTTGGGAATGGGGCGCCCCGCCGGCGTCGCCGGGCTGGTCGGGGAGGGAGGCTCGCTGGCACAACCCGACAGCAGGGCAAGGGTAAGCAGTGACAACCAGCGCCAATGGGCATGAAACAAAGAGTGAGAGGGGATCATGAAGGCTTCCTGAAGAGCGGGACCTGCCCCTCATCGTGAATGAGAGGGCTCGAATGCATGGAGGCGGACATTGTAGGGAACAAGTCTGACAAGATGAAGGCGGATGAACCTGCTGGCCCGCTGGCTGCGGCATCCCCTGGCGCCATCACGCCAGCTCCACCCGGTTGCGTCCCAGGTGCTTGGCCTGATAGAGGGCGAGATCAGTGCGCTGGAGCAGGGCATCCACTCCCTCCCCGCTCTGGCTGATGCCCAGGGCAAGGCTCACGGTGAATCTTACCCCGTCACCTGAGACCAGCTCTTCGGTCGCGCACCTTATCTGCTCCGCCAGCGCACGGGCTTTGTCGCCCGTCATGCCGGGCAGCCAGATGGCAAACTCCTCTCCCCCAAGGCGTGCCACCACCCCATCCAATGGGCAGAGCTGGCGCAGCAGGGTGCTGAATTCACGAAGTACATTGTCGCCGATGGCGTGGCCATAGCGATCGTTGATCAGCTTGAAGTGATCGAGATCCAGCAGCAGGAGCGGCGTCCCCTCCTCTCCGTGCGCCTCCAACACGGCGCGAAACGCCCGGCGATTGGAGAGCCCGGTCAGCTCGTCTGACATGGCGAGGGAGGAGAGCCGCATCTGAGTGCCATACATCTGCTGCACCATCAGCAGCACACCCCAGGCCGAGGCCAGCATGCCGATCGTGCGCAGGCTGTCTTCCACCGTGGAGAGCCACCAGGGCTGGAAATAGACCTCATCCATCAGATCGATGACGCCGGAAACGAGCCAGAGGGTCAGCCCGCCGGTAAGGGAGAGATAGGTTCTCAAGGTGATCTGGGCACACTGCACCACCCAGAACATGAACAGCAGGGTCAGCACGTTGAGCGCTTCGGCCAGAGCCCCGACGGTATAGAGGTTGTGCTCTGCCAGGGGATCAAAGCTGACCCCGGCCAGGATCCCCGTCAGCAGCAGCAGACAGGGCAGGCTCACCAGCGCGAGACGACGGCAGGGAGGAAGCGAGAAGAACCGGGCGGGGTGAACGGATAACCTGAGGGGAGTCTTCATCATGTTTTGGGCTCCAAGCGCGCATGTCTTCTATCCCGAATGGCAGCCGTTGGCTGCCATCGCCAGCGAACCCCGACGGCATTCCTGGTGGCAAATCACTGATATTGTGGGCCGATTTTTCCATAAAAAACAATCCCCTCACCATATGGGTCAGGGGATTGTTGCAACGGGGACGGCGCGATCTGCCGTGAATCCGGGCGGGCGACCTTCCCTGCTCGCCCTCACGGCAAGCGGGCAGTGCCGCCTCAGGCGCTCTGGCGCAGGGCCTGATGCTGGGCGGCGCCGTTGATCACCGCCTGCAGGGAGGCGTTGACCACGTCGCGACCGACGGCGACGCCACACATCCGGGTGCCCTCGACGCTCAGCAGCACATAGGCGGCGGCGCGGGATTCGGTGCCGGCGGTGAGCGCATGCTCGGAGTAATCCAGCACATCGATGTGCATGCCGGTCTGACGCTGCCAGCCGTTGACCAGGGCGGTGATGGCTCCCTCCCCTTCACCGCACAGTTGCAGGGTGCCGTGGGGGGTCTGCAACTCCAGGCGCAGGCTCTCCTGACTGTCATGACCGAGCTGGAAGCGCCCGATGCGATAGCCGTGGGCAGGCTCGAGATAGTGCTGCTCGAACAGGGTACGGATCTGCTCCGGGCTGATTTCGCTGCTGCTCGCCTCAGCCTCGGCCTGCACCCGGCGGCTGAAGTCGATTTGCAGCCAGCGCGGCAGTTGCAGACCGAGGTCACGTTCCAGCAGATAGGTCACCCCTCCCTTGCCGGACTGGCTGTTGATGCGGATCACCGCCTCGTAGCTGCGACCGAGATCGGCAGGATCGATGGGCAGGTAAGCCACGTCCCAGTAGTGATCCGGTTTTTCTGCCGCGAGAGACTTGCGGATGGCGTCCTGGTGGCTGCCGGAAAACGCCGTGTAGACCAGCTCGCCGGCATAGGGGTGGCGCGGGTGCAGGGCAATCTGGGTGCAGGCCCCCACGGTGGCGACGATGGCATCCATGTCGGACAGGTCCAGCTCGGGGTCAATCCCCTGGCTGTAGAGGTTCATGGCCATGGTGACGATGTCCATGTTGCCGGTGCGCTCCCCGTTGCCGAGCAGGGTGCCCTCGATGCGATCCGCCCCCGCCAGCACCGCCAGCTCGGCGGCGGCCACCCCGCAGCCTCTGTCGTTGTGGGTGTGGATGGAGATGCTCACCTCGGGTCGCGCCTTGAGGTTGCGGCAGAACCACTCCACCTGATCCGCAAACACATTGGGGGTGCTCACCTCCACCGTGGCGGGGAGGTTCAGGATCATGGGACGGGCAGCGGCACGCCACTCGTCGATGACGGCGTCACACACCTCGACGGCGAACTCCACCTCGGTGCTGCTGAAGCTCTCCGGAGAATACTGGAAACTCCACTCGGTGCCCGGATTGCGGGCCGCATACTCCCTCACCCAGCGCGCCCCCTGCACGGCGATGGCCTTGACCCCGTCCTTGCCTGAGTTGAACACATAGTTGCGCTGGGTCGGGTTGACCGAGTTGTAGACGTGAACGATGGCCCGTTTCGCCCCCTTGAGCGCCTCGAAGGTGCGGGCGATCAGATCTTCGCGTGCCTGCACCAGCACCTGGATGGTGACGTCATCGGGGATGAGGTTGCGCTCGATGAGTTCGCGCACAAAATCGAAGTCGGGCTGGGAGGCCGCCGGGAAGCCCACCTCGATGTGCTTGAAACCGATGTGGGTCATCAGCGCCCACATTTGCAGCTTCTGGGCCACCGTCATGGGCTCGACCAGCGCCTGGTTGCCATCACGCAGGTCCACGGCGCACCAGAGCGGTGCCCGCTCCAGTACCCGGTTGGGCCACTGGCGATCCGCCAGGTTGATCACGGGGGCACGGCGGTATTTGCGATGATCGAAGCTCATATTCAGATTCCCTTGACGGATGGGCGAGGCGCCGGACGACCGGGCCGACAGGCGGGTGGGGCAAGGAGGGGAAGCGGGTTGGTGCGGTAACACCGTCCCTGACGAGTCGCGCGGCGGTAACCCCGCGACCGGTTTTCCTGCGGCCCCCGTCGGTCACCGGGGCCGGCCACGGCAGCCGGATCGGGCTGCGGGCGCTGATCCTCTCGCACGCCACCTTTTGGTGTGTCGGCGCAGACGACCTTGTTTGTATGAGCACCCAGTATAGGGAGGTCGTGGGGGCGAGAGATTGCGAAGATTGCACCCCATCATGCCAATTCAGCAATATTGATGCAGTGAAAGTTCATTCATGGGGTGAGTATCACCACCCATGATGAATTATTCGCCATCTCACCCATCTTCCTTGAAGGCGTTTCCCCGGAAGTGGCAGGGCGCAGGCAATAAAAAACCCCGCCGTTGCTGGCGGGGTTTGCGTGCATCGAGCGGGCAGTGTGCTGCCGGTGCTCTTAGCGGTTGTTCACCTTCTCGTGCAGCTCCTGCACCGAGTTCACATTGGCGGTGGCATCGACACTGATGGCCATGCAGGTGGCGAAGGCCGCGTGCAGCGTGGTGGTGTAAGCCACCTTGTGCTGCAGGGCGCCACGGCGCAGCTGCTTGGAGTCCTCAATGGCCTGACGACCCTCGGCGGTGTTGACGATGTAGGTGTACTCGCCATTCTTGATGCGATCCAGAATGTGCGGACGACCCTCGTGCACCTTGTTGACCAGACGCGGGTTGATGCTCGCCTCGCCCAGAGTCACGGCGGTGCCGTGGGTGGCGTCGAGGTCATAGCCCAGCTCCAGCAGCTTGGCGGCCAGGTTGACCACCCGCTCCTTGTCGCCGTGGCGCACGGACAAGAGGGCGCGACCTTCGCTCGGTACCTGGTGACCGGCACCCAGCTGCGCCTTGGCATAGGCCTCGGCGAAGCTGCTGCCCACCCCCATGACTTCACCGGTGGAGCGCATTTCCGGCCCCAGCAGCGGGTCCACACCCGGGAACTTGGCGAACGGCAGTACCACTTCCTTCACCGAGTAGTAGGGCGGGATGATCTCGGTGGTGAAGCCCTGTTCTTTCAGGCTCTGACCGGCCATGACGCGGGCGGCGATCTTCGCCAGCGGGGCACCGGTGGCCTTGGAGACAAACGGCACGGTACGGGCGGCACGGGGGTTCACCTCGATGAGGTAGATCTCGTTGTCTTTCACCGCGAACTGCACGTTCATCAGACCGACCACGCCGAGTTCCAGCGCCAGCTTGCGCACCTGCTCGCGCATCTCGTCCTGGATGGCCTTGGACAGGGTGTAGGGCGGCAGGGAGCAGGCGGAGTCACCGGAGTGGATACCGGCCTGTTCGATGTGCTCCATGATGCCGCCGATAACCACGTCAACGCCGTCGCAGATGGCGTCCACGTCCACCTCGGTGGCGTCGTCCAGGAAGCGGTCCAGCAGCACCGGCGACTCGTTGGAGACGCTCACTGCCTCGGCGAAGTAGCGGCGCAGGTCCTGCTCGTCATAGACGATTTCCATGGCGCGGCCACCCAGCACGTAGGAGGGGCGAACCACCAGCGGGTAGGTGATGCGCGTGGCCAGTTGCACGGCCTGCTCCAGGGCGGTGACGGTGCCGTTTTCCGGCTGCTTGAGGCCGAGGCGCTCGACGGCGGACTGGAAGCGCTCGCGATCTTCCGCGCGGTCGATGGCATCCGGGCTGGTACCAATCACCGGCACGCCATTGGCTTCCAATGCCCGCGCCAGCTTCAGCGGAGTCTGGCCGCCGTACTGGACGATGACGCCCTTGGGCTGCTCGACACGCACGATTTCCAGCACGTCTTCCAGGGTCACCGGCTCGAAGTAGAGACGGTCGGAAGTGTCGTAGTCGGTGGAGACGGTTTCCGGGTTGCAGTTGACCATGATGGTCTCGTAGCCGTCTTCGCGCAGGGCCAGGGCCGCATGTACGCAGCAGTAGTCGAACTCGATGCCCTGACCGATACGGTTCGGGCCGCCACCGATGACCATGATCTTGTCGCGGTTGGTGGGGTTGGCCTCGCACTCTTCGTCGTAGCTGGAGTACATGTAGGCGGTGTTGGTGGCGAACTCGGCCGCGCAGGTATCGACCCGCTTGTAGACCGGGAAGATGTTGTGGCGGGCACGCAATTTACGCACTTCCCCTTCGGCCACGCCGAGGATCTTGGCCAGACGGGCGTCGGCAAAGCCCTTGCGCTTGAGGGCGCGCAGGAAGTCGGCGTCAAGACCGGCCATGCCGCGCTCTTTCACCTGCTCTTCCAGTTTCACCAGCTCTTCAATCTGCACCAGGAACCAGGGGTCAATCTTGGTCAGCTTGAACACGCCGTCCATGGAGAGACCGGCGCGGAAGGCGTCGGCGATGTAGAAGATGCGCTCGGCACCGGCATCCTGCAGCTCGTGACGGATGCGGGTCAGGGAGTCGGGGGCGTTCAGGTCAACCATGGGATCGAAGCCGGTCTTGCCGGTCTCGAGACCACGCAGGGCCTTGTGCAGGGACTCCTGGAAGTTGCGGCCGATGGCCATCACTTCACCCACGGACTTCATCTGGGTGGTCAGACGGTCGTTGGCGCCGGCGAACTTCTCGAAGTTGAAGCGCGGCACCTTGGTGACCACGTAGTCGATGGCCGGCTCGAAGGAGGCCGGGGTACGACCACCGGTGATGTCGTTCATCAGCTCGTCCAAGGTGTAACCGATGGCGAGCTTGGCGGCGATCTTGGCGATGGGGAAGCCGGTCGCCTTGGAGGCCAGCGCAGAGGAGCGCGACACCCGCGGGTTCATCTCGATGATGACCATGCGGCCGTCTTTGGGGTTGATGCCGAACTGAACGTTGGAGCCGCCGGTCTCGACACCGATCTCGCGCAGCACCGCCATGGAGGCGTTGCGCATGATCTGGTACTCCTTGTCGGTCAGCGTCTGGGCTGGCGCGACCGTGATGGAGTCACCGGTGTGGATGCCCATGGGGTCGAAGTTCTCGATGGCGCAGACGATGATGCAGTTGTCGTTGCGATCCCGCACCACTTCCATCTCGTACTCTTTCCAGCCGATGAGCGACTCGTCGATGAGCAGCTCCTTGGTCGGGGAGAGATCCAGACCGCGCTCGCAGATCTCCACGAACTCTTCGGTGTTGTAGGCGATGCCGCCGCCCGAGCCACCCATGGTAAAGGAAGGACGGATGATGCAGGGGAAGCCTACCATCTGCTGCACGCCCCAGGCCTCTTCCATGTTGTGGGCGATGCCGGCACGGGGGCACTCGAGACCGATGCTGCGCATGGCCTTGTCAAAGCGGGAGCGATCCTCGGCCTTGTCGATGGCGTCGGCGGTGGCGCCGATCATCTCGACACCGAACTCCTTGAGCACGCCATGCTGCTCCAGCGCCAGGGCGCAGTTCAGCGCAGTCTGACCACCCATGGTGGGCAGGATGGCGTCCGGGCGCTCTTTCTTGATGATCTCGCGCACCACTTCCCAGGTGATGGGCTCGATGTAGGTGGCGTCGGCCATCTCCGGGTCGGTCATGATGGTGGCCGGGTTGGAGTTCACCAGGATGACGCGGTAGCCCTCTTCTTTCAGGGCCTTGCACGCCTGGGCGCCGGAGTAGTCGAATTCGCAGGCCTGACCGATGACGATGGGGCCGGCGCCGAGGATCAGGATGCTCTGTAGGTCGTTACGTTTTGGCATGGCTCTCTTTATCCTCTTAGGCGCGATACTGCTTAATCAATTCAATAAAGTGGTCGAACAGACCGGCACAATCGTGCGGGCCCGGGCTCGCTTCGGGGTGACCCTGGAAGCTGAAGGCAGGACGGTCGGTGCGATGGATGCCCTGGAGCGACCCATCGAACAGGGAGACGTGGGTGGCACGCAGGCACTCGGGCAGGGTCTGCTCGTCCACCGCAAAGCCGTGGTTCTGGGCGGTGATCATCACGGTGTTGTCGTCCAGACTCTTCACCGGGTGGTTGGCACCGTGGTGGCCGAACTTCATCTTGATGGTCTTGGCGCCGGAGGCCAGGCCCAGCAACTGGTGGCCCAGGCAGATACCGAACACCGGGGTGCTGGTATCAAGGAAAGCCTTGATAGCTTCGATGGCGTAGTCGCACGGCTCGGGGTCGCCGGGGCCGTTGGAGAGGAAGATGCCATCCGGGTTCATCGCCAGTACCTCGGCGGCCGGGGTCTTGGCCGGCACCACGGTCAGGCGGCAGCCACGGTCCACCAGCATGCGCAGGATGTTGCGCTTCACGCCGAAGTCGTAGGCCACCACGTGGTATTTCAGCTCATCGGCCGCCGGGGTGACGTGACCCTTGCCGAGTTGCCAGCTGCCTTCAGTCCAGCTGTAGGATTCGCTCACGGTCACTTCCTTGGCCAGGTCCATCCCCTTCAAACCGGGGAAGGCGCGGGCCTGTTCGAGGGCATGGGCTTCATCGAGCTGCTTGCCGGCCAGGATGCAACCGGCCTGGGCGCCTTTTTCACGCAGGATGCGGGTCAGCTTGCGGGTGTCGATGTCGGCGATGCCAACGATGTTGTGAGACTTGAGGTAATCGGAGAGGGATTGCTGATTGCGGAAGTTGGAGGCCAGTATCGGAAGGTCCCGGATGATGAGGCCCTGAGCATGGACCTGACTGGACTCTTCATCTTCGCTGTTGGTGCCGGTGTTGCCTATATGGGGGTAAGTGAGGGTAACGATCTGACGGGAATAGGAGGGATCTGTGAGGATTTCCTGATAACCCGTCATCGACGTGTTGAAAACCACTTCACCAACGGAACATCCCTCGGCGCCTATCGACACGCCTTTGAACACAGTTCCATCTTCCAGCACTAGCAATGCAGTGTGATTCAAGACAACCTCCAGTTATTTAGCTTTAAATTCAGCAATTTACCTGGGTGTTGCGGGCTCGGTTCCGGTCTTTGACAGGACTCGAACCCGGCAGATTTCTGGCAAATTGGGCGCATTCTACTTAAAAACGATCTCATTTCAACGTCTTTTCTCGTTTGAAATGCATCTAAATTCAATAAACAAGCAACATTACCCATTATCTATGCACTCACTCGCTTTGCAACCCCCTCTTCAAAAAGAAAAGCCAAACACAGACAACAAAGCGGCATCCGATGCCATGCAACGCACAAAAATCCATATTTATTACTTAATAAACAGCAAGATAGAAAATTAAAAAACAAACAACACAACAGCAAAAACACCATTTGAAGCCAGAAAAGTGAACACCAAGAATAGAAAACGTTTTTCTTGGATTGCATTTTTAGTCTATTTCACATCAGGGCGAAATGCCCCCCGCAGGGGAATATTGAGACCCAAAGCCGTTACCCCTTGATGACATTTTTGTCGCAAGAGGGTGGCAGGCTTGTAAGAATGGCAGGATTTAGCGAGGTTCACTCAAAAAGTGATGATTAAGGCTTATTTCTACAAAAAAGTGACAAAAAACCCCGGCGGACCGGGGTTTGGCAAACAGTACGGGAGTCTGCACTCCCCCTGAAGACGGTTTATTTCAGACCGAGCACATCCTGCATGTCATAGAGACCGGCCCCTTGCTGGCCGAGCCACTTGCCCGCCCGCACTGCACCGTTGGCGAAGGTCAAACGGCTGGAAGCCTTGTGGCTGATCTCGACCCGCTCGCCGATGTCGGCGAACATGACGGTGTGCTCCCCCACCAGATCTCCGGCGCGGATGGTGGCAAAGCCGATGGTGTTGCGATCCCGCTCACCGGTGATCCCCTCACGGCCATAGACGGCGCACTCTTTCAGATCCCGGCCCAGGGTTTTCGCCACCACTTCCCCCATGGAGAGCGCGGTGCCGGACGGAGCATCCACCTTGTGTCTGTGGTGCCCCTCGATGATCTCGATGTCGGTGTACTCCCCCATCACCCTGGCCGCCTGCTCCAGCAGCTTGAACACCAGGTTGACACCGACCGAGTAGTTGGAGGCGAAGACGATGCCGATCTGCTTGCCCGCCTCGTGCAGGGCCGCCTTGCCCGCCTCGTCAAAGCCGGTGGTGCCGATCACCATCTGCTTGCCATGAGCCAGTGCAAAGGCGAGGTTCGCCAGGGTCACCTCGGGGCGGGTGAAGTCGATGATGAGATCGAACTCGTCCTTCACCTTCTCCAGACTGTCGCTGATGATGACGCCAAGGCGCCCCAGGCCGTTGAGTTCACCCGCATCCAGACCGATCACGGCAGAGCCCGGTCGTTCCAGCGCCGCTCCCACCACCACGCCCTCGGCGTTGGCGATAGCCTCCAGCAGCACCTTGCCCATACGACCATTACAGCCCATCACGGCCACACGGATCGGATTGTCCATCTCCACCCTCTCATCTCTTTATTATGGAAAGAGACCGTTTTACCAGCCCGCGTCCCCTTTGAAAAGCCCGATCTGGCCCGCCAAACCACCCCGACATTTAAACGATAAATTCAATAAAAACAGAATAAATAACGGAATAACCAGACAAGTCAGAATCACGAAGCAAAAAGCCCTATCCATCTGGACGGCTATCTTGACCCGGGCGGGCCGACTCACTACTGTTGCCCCCCCATGGTGGCAGGATGCCCGCCCTGTGCCCGCCCCGGAGGCGCCACAGGCAACGACAGGAGGTCATTGTTCAAGTTTCGAGGAACACATGATCCAGACCCAACCCCGTGCCAGAGCCCTGCTGCCCCTTCTGGTCTTTCTTGCCATCTTCATCGGAACCGGTACCTGGCTGACCCTGCAGGGGGTCGAGTTTGCCTTCTACCAGCTCCCCGCCCCCGTTGCCGCCCTGCCTGCCGTCATGCTGGCCCTGCTGATGGGACGCGAGGGGTTCAACAAGAACCTCGAGACCTTCTTCAAGGGGGTGGGCGAGAGCAACATCATGGCTATGTGCCTCATCTATTTGCTGGCGGGCGCCTTCGCCACCGTGGCCAAGGCCACCGGTGGGGTGGATGCCACGGTCGCCCTCGGCCTCTCCCTCATTCCGGGCTGGTGCCTGCTGCCGGGGCTCTTCCTCATCTCTGCCTTCATTGCCACCGCCATGGGTACCTCCATGGGCACCATCGGCGCCGTGGCACCGGTGGCGCTGGGCGTCGCCCAGGCCGCCGGCATCGATCCGATGCTGATGGCGGGGACCATCCTCTCCGGCGCCATGTTCGGGGACAACCTCTCCATCATCTCAGACACCACCATAGCCGCCACCCGCAGCCAGGGCTGCGAGATGAAGGACAAGTTTCGCGAGAACATCAAGATTGCCGCCCCCGCCGCCGTGCTGGTGATCCTGCTCTATCTGGTGCTGGGCTCCACCGGTGAAGCGCCGGCTCCCACCGCCGAGGCGGACTTGCTCAAGGTCGCCCCCTATCTGCTGATCCTGGTGCTGGCCCTCTCTGGCATGAACGTCTTCATGGTACTGGGGCTCGGCATCCTGGCGGCCGGTGGCGTGGGGCTGCTTGGCAGCTACTCCCTCGGCCAGTTCAGCAAGGACATCTATCAGGGCTTCACCAGCATGCAGGAGATCTTCCTGCTCTCCATGCTCATCGGCGGTCTGGGTGCCCTGATGGAACGCCAGGGGGGGCTAGCCTGGATAAGTGAGCGCATCGCCGCCCTGATTGCCCGCTTCACCCGCCACCACGATGGCGAGCAGAACGAGAAGGCGGCCGAGCTCGGCATCGCCGGCGTGGTGAGCCTCACCAACCTGTGCACCGCCAACAACACTGTCGCCATCATAGTCGCGAGCAAGGTGGCCAGGGATCTGGCGGACCATCACGGGGTCACCCCGCGCCGCGCCGCCTCCATGCTGGACATCTTCTCCTGCGTGGTACAGGGGCTGATTCCCTGGGGCGCCCAGGCGCTGCTGCTGGGTTCCATCTTCGCCCTCTCTCCGATCCTGGTCGTGAGCATGAGCTTCTACCCCATGGCGCTGGCCCTGGCCGCCATCGTGGCCGTCTTCCTCAAGCACCAGATGGGGGCAGTGGCTCCCGCCCCCCACCGTTCCTGACGCCCGACCTCAGGGGCCGCCCGGCTGGCGGCCCCGCCATCGGCTTTTCATCCCGTCGGCCCCTTGCTAAGGTAGCGCCAGCCCACCTTTGCCCAGGAGTCCCCATGCCGGATACCCAACCCGAACGCCAGAACCTGCGCCAGCTCATTCGCCAGCGCAGAAAAAGCCTGAGCCAGGCCGAGCAGCAGGCGGCGGCCCAACAGCTGGTCGAGCGCTTCCAGGAACACCCCGGCATCCTCGCGGCCAGGCGCATCGCCCTCTATCTGGCCAACGACGGGGAGCTCGATCCCCTGCCTGCCATCCACTGGCTGTGGGCCCAGCAAAAGGAGGTCTACCTGCCGGTGCTGCACCCCTTCACCCCGGGTCACCTGCTCTTCTTGCGCTACACCGCCACCACCCCCATGACCCGCAACCGCTACGGCATCGCCGAGCCCGAGCTCGACGTGCAGCAGGTGCTGCCCCACAGCATGCTGGACATCATCTGCGCCCCGCTGGTGGCCTTCGATGAGGCTGGCAACCGCCTCGGCATGGGGGGCGGCTACTACGATCGCACCCTCGCCTGCTGGCACGAGCACCAGCTCGGCCCAAGACCCCTGGGGCTCGCCCACGATTGCCAGCAGGTGGATGCCGTCCCCCGGGAGCAGTGGGACGTGCCGCTCCCCCAGATCATCACCCCCAGCCGCAGCTGGCACTTTGCCTGATGAGGCGGGGGCACCCCCTTCGGTTCAATAAACAGGCAAACGATTTACATCTTGGGGATTTTTGCGCCGGAACGTGAGCACCATGGTCGCTCTGGGGGGGATGCTTGGATATAATGCGCCCGCTTTTTCCATAAGGATCCATCATGACTCAAGATGAAATGAAGAAGGCGGCCGGTTGGGCTGCGCTCAAATACGTGGTACCCGGCACCATCGTCGGGGTGGGCACCGGCTCTACCGTCAATCACTTCATCGACGCACTGGCGACCATGAAAGACCAGATCAAGGGCGCGGTGTCGAGCTCCATCGCCTCCACCGAACGCCTCAAGGGTCTCGGCATCCCGGTGTTTGACCTCAACCACATCGATGCCCTCTCCGTCTACGTGGATGGTGCCGACGAGATCAACGCCAGCCGCGACATGATCAAGGGGGGCGGAGCCGCCCTGACCCGCGAGAAGATCGTCGCCGCCGTGGCCGACCAGTTCATCTGCATCATCGACAACACCAAGACCGTCGACGTGCTGGGCACCTTCCCCCTGCCGGTGGAAGTGATCCCCATGGCCCGCGAATACGTGGCCCGCGAGATCCGCGCCCTTGGCGGCAACCCGGTGTGGCGTGAAGGGGTGGTGACCGACAACGGCAACATCATCCTGGACGTCAAGGGCATGGCCATCACCGATGCCAAGGCTCTGGAAACCCGCCTCAACAGCATCGTGGGCGTGGTCACCAACGGCCTGTTCGCCCACCGTGGCGCCGACGTTGTGCTGATCGGCACCCCCGAGGGTGTGATCACCAACTAAGGCCTGCTCCCCGGACCTCCCCCTCCGGGCAAGCCCCCGCCCCGGTCAGTCAATCTGACTGCCCCAAATGGACAACGGCGCCTCATGGCGCCGTTTCTGGTTATCCCTCAATGGGTTGTAGCAGCACATCTGCAACAATCGTTGATAACTTCAAAGAATTTGACTTTCGTCACAAATATTCCCTCTCCCAAACGTTTTTGCTACTTTACGGTTTTCTTCACACTGCAAGCCTGAACGCATTTTTCAAAACAATAGAGGGAACGTCATGACAGCCAAGTTTTCGCTGGACAAGGATAAGATCAAGGTACTGCTGCTGGAGGGAGTCCATCCCAACACGGTGGAGACCTTTCGGGCAGCCGGCTACACCAATGTGGAATATCTGAAGACGTCCCTGTCGGAAGAGGAGTTGATCGAGCGCATTCGTGACGTGCATTTCGTGGGCCTGCGTTCACGCACCCAGATCACCGAGAAGGTGCTGGATGCCGCCACCAAGCTGGTGGCCATCGGCTGCTTCTGCATCGGCACCAACCAGGTATCCCTCGACGCCGCCCACGTGCGCGGCATCCCCGTCTTCAACGCCCCCTTCTCCAACACCCGCTCCGTGGCCGAACTGGTACTGGGGGAGATCCTGCTGCTGCTGCGCGGTATTCCCGAGAAGAACGCCAAGTGCCATCGCGGCGTTTGGGAGAAGCTGGCCAACCGCAGCGTCGAAGCCCGCGGCAAGAAGCTCGGCATCATCGGCTACGGCCACATCGGCACCCAGCTTGGCATCATCGCCGAGATGATCGGCATGAAGGTCTACTACTACGACATCGAGAACAAGCTCTCCCTTGGCAACGCCATCCAGGTGCCGAACCTGGTGGAGCTGCTCAACATGTCTGACGTCATCAGCCTGCACGTACCGGAAACCGCCTCCACCAAGGATCTCATCGGTGCAGAGCAACTGCGCATGATGAAACCGGGCGCCATCTTCATCAACGCCTCCCGCGGCACCGTGGTGGACATCGACGCCCTGGCCGACGTCATCAAGAGCGGCCACCTCTCCGGCGCCGCCATCGACGTCTTCCCGGTGGAGCCCAAGTCCAACGACGAGGAGTTCCTCACCCCCCTGCGCGGCCTGGACAACGTGATCCTGACCCCCCACATCGGCGGCTCCACCCAGGAAGCCCAGGAAAACATCGGTCTGGAAGTGGCCAACAAGCTGGTCAAATACTCCGACAACGGCTCCACCCTCTCCGCGGTCAACTTCCCAGAAGTCTCCCTGCCCGGCCACAAGGGCTCCAGCCGCCTGCTGCACATTCACCGCAACCAGCCCGGCGTGATGAACCAGATCAACCAGATCTTCGCCGACGAGGGGATCAACATCGCCGGTCAGTACCTGCAGACCAGCAGCGAGATCGGTTACGTGGTCATCGACGTCGAAACCGAGCACAGCGAGAAGGCCCTGGCCCGTCTCAAAGAGATCAATGGCACCATCCGTGCCCGGATCCTGCACTGATAAGCCCTTATCTGCGCAGCAAAAAGCCCGTCGTGATGACGGGCTTTTTTATGTCAGGAGAAAGGCTGCTCTCGCAACCTACCACCAGCCCAGCAGGTTGCGGCCCACCAGGGCGCCCCACACCAGGGCATTGAGGGCCAGGGCGATGAAGACGGCGGCGGAGCCCAGATCCTTGGCGCGGCCCGAGAGTTCGTGATGCTCGGAGCCGATGCGATCCACCACCGCCTCCACGGCGGAGTTGAGTACCTCGACGATCACCACCAGCCAGCTGATACAGACGAGCAGCAGGATCTCGTTGAGGGAGTCACCTATCCAGAATGCCAGCGGCATCAGCAGCAGGATGAGCAGCAGCTCCTGACGGAAGGCGGCCTCGTTGATCCAGGCCGATTTGAGACCTTTCATGCTGTAACCGGTTGCGTTGATGATGCGGGTGATCCCGGTCGCGCCTGGCTTTGCCACGATAACTACCTCATTTGAAATGGCTTTTGGGTTCACATCCTATCAGAGCCGCCCAAGGTTTCCATCGGGTGACTTTTGCTTTATTTTATTCCCTTGCATTTTGGCATCCCGCCCACCTTATCCACTCGAGAATTGAGTCGTATGTCCATTCACACCGATGAATTGCGCACCCGTCGCCTGGAGGCCCTGATCACCCCCAGCGAGCTGGCGCACGCCTTCCCGTTAACCGACACCATCGCCCAGAACCTGCTGGATGCCCGCCGCCAAGTGGAAGCCATTCTGTCCGGTGAGGATCAGCGCCTGCTGGTCATCGTCGGCCCCTGCTCCATCCACGATCCCGCCGCCGCCCACGAATACGCTCTGCGTCTGAACACCCTGCGTGAAGAGTACAAAGAGAGCCTGTGCATCGTGATGCGCACCTACTTCGAGAAGCCGCGCACCATCGTCGGCTGGAAGGGGCTCATCAATGATCCGCGCCTGGACGGCAGTTTCGACGTCAATGAAGGGCTGAAACTGGCCCGCAAGCTGCTGGTGGACATCAACGAGACCGGCATGCCCACCGCCACCGAGTTCCTCGACATGGTGACCGGCCAGTACATCAGCGATCTCATCACCTGGGGCGCCATCGGGGCGCGCACCACCGAGTCCCAGGTTCACCGGGAGATGGCCTCCGCCCTCTCCTGCCCGGTGGGGTTCAAGAACGGCACCGACGGCAACACCCGCATCGCCATCGATGCGGTGCGCGCCGCCCGTCACAGCCACATCTTCTACTCCCCGGACAAGGACGGCAAGATGACCATCTACCGCACCGCCGGCAACCCCTACGGCCACGTGATCCTGCGCGGCGGCCACAGGCCCAACTACGACACCGCCAGCATCGACGAGGCGTGCGAGGCTCTGGCCCAGGTGGGCCTGCCGGAGCGCCTGGTGGTGGACTTCAGCCACGGCAACAGCATGAAGGATCACCGCCGCCAACTGCTGGTGGCCCAGGATATCTGCGATCAGCTGCGCCGCGGCCGCACCGGCATCGCCGGCATCATGGCCGAGAGCTTCCTGGTGGAAGGGCGTCAGGACGTGGAGAACGGCTGTGCCGCCACCTTCGGCCAGAGCATCACCGATGCCTGTCTGTCGTGGAGTGACACCGAAACCCTGCTGGCCATGCTGGCAGAAGCCGCTCAGGTGCGGCTGGAGAAAACCCGCCAGGGTTAACGGCTGCGCCATCATCCTTCGGCCAGAGCATCACGGATGCCTGCCTGTCATGGGTAGACACCGAGACCTTGCTCGCCATGCTGGCCGAAGCGGCCAAGGTACGTCTGGACAAGCTGGGCTGAACAGCGAATAAAAGCAAAGGGGCCAGTATTCCTGATACTGGCCCCTTATTCTTGCAGGCGGCCGATTACGCTTCGCTAATCGACCCTACAAACGCTATCTCTCCTCTGCGCCCCGTTCTCAAAGACTCGGCATAAACCAGGTGCGGCCGGCCGCTTCGATACGATCGGTGCGGATCTGGAACACCCGCTCCAGCAGCGCCTCGTCGATGATCCCGACGTCCCCTTCCCCCACCACGCGGCCCTGTTGCAGGCAGAGCACGCGATCCGCCCAGTCGATGGCCAGATTGATGTCGTGGATGGCCACCACCACCAGCAATCCCTGCGCGGCCAGTTGCTTGAGCAGCCGCAGCAGCGCCATCTGGTGATGCAGATCCAGCCCCGCCAGGGGTTCGTCCAGCAGCAGCACCCGCCCGGTCGGGTTGAGGCTTGGCCACAGTTGCAGCAGGGTGCGGGCGATCAGCACCCGCTGCTGCTCCCCCCCGGACAATCGGCTGAAGTCCCGTGCCAGCAGGGGCGCCAGTTCCAGGGCGTCGCACACATCCGCCACCGCCTGCGCCTGGGCATCGGGGCCCCCCTCCTCCAGCCCCAGGCTCAGCACCTGGAACACCGGGATGTGGAACAGCTGGGGCTGGCGCTGGGGCAGCATGGCGCGCCGCGTTGCAAGCTCGGGCCAGCTCAGGGTCGTGATGGCCTCTCCTCCCAGCAAGACGGCGCCATCGGCGGGCAGCAGGCCCGCCAGGGCTCCGAGCAGGGAGGACTTGCCGCTGCCGTTGGGGCCGAGCAGGGCCACCAGCTGACCACCGGGCCAGGCGAGATCCAGGGGGGCGAGGCGATGGGGGATGGCCAGGGCGCGGGCCTCCAGCCGCCAGGGGGTGGGATCAGCGGGACACATCGGCATCTTGCCTCAGCAGTAGATAGATAAAGAGCGGGGCGCCCACCGAGGCGGTGATAACCCCGATGGGCAGTTCACCGGCGTGCAGCGCCGAGCGGGCCACTAGATCGGCCCCGAGCAGCAGGGCGCCGCCCCCCAGCGCCGAGGCGGGCAGCAGGAAGCGCTGATCGCTGCCACCGCACAGGCGCAGCAGGTGAGGCACCACCAGGCCGACGAAGCCGATGACGCCGCACAGGGAGACCGCCACCCCGGTGAGCAGGCAGACCGCCAGCACCAGGCGTACCCGCATGCTGTCCACGTTCAGCCCCATGAGGCGGGCCTGGGTCTCCCCCAGCAGCAGTTGTTGCAGTGCCCGCCCCTGCCAGCAGAGCCAGCCGAGGGTGAGGGGCAGCACCAGCCACCACCAGGCGAGCTGCTGGCTGCCGTAGGCGAGACTCCCCATCATCCAGAACATGAATTCCCGCAAGGCGCCGTCGTCGGCGAAATACATCAGCCAGGTCATGGCCGCATTGGTGAGGATGCCGATGGCGACCCCAAACAGCAGCAGCCGCCCATGGCCGAGCCGTGCCCGGTGTGCGAGACGGATGAGCAGCATGGTCACCACCAGGGCGCCGCCAAAGGCCGCCAGCGACAGCCCCCAGCCCGGCAGATAGAGCCCGAGCCCCTTGGCCACCGCCATCGCCACCATGGCGGCCAGCCCAGCGCCGCTCGAGACGCCGAGCAGGCCGGGTTCCGCCACCGGGTTGTGCAGCATCACCTGGAGCACGGCACCTCCGCAGGCAAGGGAGGCCCCCGCCAGCAGGGCCAGCAGGGCGCGCGGCAGGCGCAGCTCCAGCAAGATACGCAGCTCCAGATCCCCCAGCGGCTGCCAGGGCAGCAGCACGAACTCCCCGAGGGCGAGGGAGAGCAGGAACAGGGCCAGGGTCAGCAGCGACAGCAGGAGCAGCCAGCGGCGCTGCCAGCGCTGCTGGCGACGGATGAGAGCGAGATACACGGGATCCCCAAGAAGCGAGGCCCGCCGGGGGGCAGGCAGGAAAGCTGCATGATAACAGCGCGTTACCACCCAAGGTCAAGGCTGGTAGGGCTTGGCCAGCGCCGCTATCTCGCCGCTCTCCACCATGGCTTGCAACGCCTGCGCCAGCTTGGAGCCCAGCTCGTGGTGGGGTGAGTGCTTGCTCATCCCGAGGTAGAGCACCACCGGGTTGGGGGGCTGGAAGGGCGCCTTGACGAGGCCGGCGTCGTTGTGCTGGCTCAGGGCGTAATCCACCTGGCAGTCGGTCCCTATCATCAGGGGCAGGTGGCCCCGCTCCACCATGCGCTGCAACTGGTCTTCGGTAGGAACCCCGTGCTTGTCGAGCTGGGTGTCGCCATCAAAGGGGGGGAAGTAGGCGGAGTTGAGCACATAGCCTATCTCGCGGCCTCGCAGATCCTCGTAGCGCCTGAGGCCGGCCACGGCGGCGGGCTTACCATAGAAGGCAGGCCGGCACTGGTAATAGGACGGCTGCAGGTAGTCGATGAAGGCGGCCCGCTCCTCGGTGTGAGCCAGCCCTATCATCAGATCCGCCTGACCGGTCTGCATCTGTTTAAGTGCCCGTCCCCAGGGCACCCGTTTGAGGGTGAGCACAATGCCGCTGCGTGCCTGCAACTGGCGCAGAATGTCGATATCCAGCCCCTGGAAGTCGTCGTTCTCTGCCAGCATGCGAAACGGCGGCCAGACATCGGTGGCCACCGTCAGGGTCGGCGCACCTTGCGCCCAGCAGGCAAACAACAGACAAAGCGCACCCCAGCTTGTCTTGCCCATCCAGCTTTCGCCTTCTTTTGTTACATCCTTGTGAGCTAAAAATACCCTCAAGCACCACTTATGAAAACCCATGGAGTCGAGATAAAATGCATTGATTTAAAAGGAGAACCTAATGAACCCCATCATGACCAGTATCGGCCTGCTCATCTGCAGCAACGTCTTCATGACGTTTGCCTGGTACGCCCATCTCAAGAGCATGAATCACAAACCCTGGATCATCGCCGCCCTGGTGAGCTGGGGGATAGCCCTGTTCGAATACCTGTTGCAGGTGCCCGCCAACCGCATCGGCCACACCGTGCTCTCCGTCGGCCAGCTCAAGATCCTGCAGGAGGTGATCACCCTCACCGTGTTCGTTCCCTTCTCCATCTTCTATCTGAAAGAAGATCTGAAGTGGGACTACCTCTGGGCGGGTCTGTGCATCCTGGGCGCGGTCTTTTTTGTGTTCCGCGAAAAACTGACCGGCGCCTGAGGCTGTACACTCAAGCCATTCATCATCCCCCAGCCCTTTGAGCGACGAGGCCCCTCATGGAATTGAGAGACATGCTGCAGATCCTGGCCAAACAGGACGGTTCCGATCTCTATCTCTCCACCGGCGCCCCCCCCTGCGCCAAGTTCAACGGCGCCCTGCGCCCCCTCACCCAGGAGCCCCTGGGGCCGGGCGAGGTGGCCCGCATCGCCTACGACATCATGGATCTCGAGCAGAAACAGCAGTTCGAGAAAGAGCTGGAGATGAACCTCGCCATCTCCCTGCCCCAGATAGGCCGTTTTCGGGTCAACATCTTCAAGCAGCGCAATGAAGTCTCCCTGGTGGCGCGCAACATCAAGACCGAGATCCCCCGCTTCGAGGATCTCAAACTCCCTCCGGTGCTCCTCGACACCATCATGGAGAAGCGGGGTCTGGTGCTCTTCGTCGGCGGCACGGGGTCCGGCAAATCCACATCGCTCGCGGCCCTCATCGATCATCGCAACCGCAACAGCGGCGGCCACATCATCACCATCGAGGATCCGGTGGAGTTCGTCCATCGCCACCAGAAGAGCATCATCAACCAGCGGGAGGTGGGGGTGGATACCCGCAGCTTCCACGCGGCCCTGAAGAACACCCTGCGCCAGGCGCCGGACGTCATCCTCATCGGTGAAATCCGCGATCGGGAGACCATGGAGCATGCCCTCGCCTTCTCGGAGACCGGGCATCTGGCCATCTCCACCCTGCACGCCAACAACGCCAACCAGGCGCTGGATCGCATCATCAACTTCTTCCCGGAAGAGCGCAGACCCCAGCTGCTCAACGACCTTGGCAACAACCTCAAGGCCTTTGTCTCCCAGCGGCTGGTGAAGACCACGGACGGCGGGCGCCGGGCGGCGGTGGAGGTGATGCTCGGGACCCACACGGTGCGCGATCTCATCAAGCGCGGCGAGTTTGGCGGCCTCAAGGAGATCATGGAAAAATCCAGGGCCCTTGGCATGGTGACCTTCGACAGCACTCTGTTCGATCTGGTGGTCGAGGGGGTGATCGACGAGGAGGAGGCGGTGAAGAACGCGGACTCCCAGAACAACCTGCGCCTCAAGATCAAACTCTGGCGGGAGAAGGGCCAGATTGGCAACAGCGCGGCGGCGAGCGGCTGGAGCCTGGAGCCCACCAAGGACGAGGGCGACCTCTTCTGAGACGGGCCCGGCGGCCACGAAAAAGGGAACCCTCGGGTTCCCTTTTGCATATGGGCAGGCATCACCCCTTCTGGATCAGCCCTATCTGGCCGGGCTCGCACCACTCGAACGTCACCTCTTCGTGCTTGCCGCAGCAGGAGCCGCCACACAGGCGGCTCTCCCGCTTGGCGACGCGCCCCTTGCGCATCCAGACCCCGAGCATGGCCTCTACCGCATCCTCGGAGGTGTGGAAGTGGCGGGCCAGTGCCCGCCGGCTCACCTTCTTGTGAAGGGCCAGATAGTCCCCCAGTTCACGCAGGATCACAGAATACCCTCCCTCTCGGCGCACTCGCCCCTGACCATGAGCCCCTTCACAGGGTCACCACCTTGCGGGCGACGATGTCGCCGTGACGACGCCCCAGCCACCAGAGCAACACCAGGGAGAACAGATAGCTCAGGCTCCAGACCAGGCTCTGCGCCGGGTGGGCGGCGAAGGTCGCCAGTTGATAGAAGAGAGTGGCGCACAGGAAGGCGACGTAGTTGCACCAGGCGGCGGTGAACAGGGCCCACTGGCGACCGGTCTCTCGCACCAGAGCCCCCATGGCGGCGGCGCAGGGCATGTAGAGCAGCACGAACAGCAGGTAGGCAAAGGCTCCGGCCACGCCGTCGAAGTGGGTCTGCATGTTGCCGTAGGTGGAGGTGTCCACCTCCTGGGCCTCGGCTGCCGCCTGCTTGTCCTCCAGATCCCCCACCTTGAGCCCCATGGGATCGGCGGGGTCGATGTCCGCCAGGTTGGCGGGAATGGTGGCCAGCGCCGCTTTCAGGCTGCCCAGCAGGGAGTATTCACTCTCCTCCTCATCACGGGCGCCGCCGGCGTAGAGGCTGTTGAGGGTAGCGACCACCGCCTCCTTGGCAAAGATGCCGGTGAGGATGCCCACCGTGGCCTGCCAGTTGTCGTCCCGCACGCCTATGGGATGCAGCACCGGGGTCACGGACTGGCTCAGCTTGCTCAGCACCGAGTTCTCCTGATCCTGGTTGCCGAAGCTGCCGTCGGTGCCCAGCGAATTGAGCACGCTAAGCACCGCCACCATCAGGACGATGGTCTTGCCCGCGCCGAAGATGAAGCCCTTGAGTTTCTGCCAGGTGCGCAGCCCCACGTCCACCGGACGGGGCCACTCGTAATCGGGCATCTCCATCACCATGGAGTCGCTCTTGCCCGGCAGCAGGGTGCTGCGCAGGAAGAGGCCGGTGAGCACCGCCACCAGGATGCCGAACAGATAGAGACCGAACACCAGGTTCTGCCCCGACTCGGGGAAGAAGGCCACCGCGAACAGGGCGTAGACCGGCAGACGGGCACCGCAGGACATGAAGGGTGCCATGGCCGAGGTCATCAGCCGCTCGCGCTCCGACCCCAGGGTGCGAGTCGCCATCACCGCGGGCACGGTGCAGCCAAAGCCCATCAGCATGGGGACGAAGGCCTTGCCGGGCAGGCCGAGGCGACGCATCAGGGCATCTACCACGAAGGCGGCGCGGGCCAGATAGCCGGAGCTCTCCAGCACCGCGAGGAAGAGAAAGAGGCAGCCCACCACGGGGATGAAGGTCGCCACCGTCTGCAAACCGGCACCCACGCCGTCCGCGAGCACGGCCCCCAGCCAGTCGGGGGCACTCATCAGCCCCAGCAGGTGGTGCACTCCGTCCACGAACAGGGCCCCCCCGAGGATGTCGAAAAAGTCGATGAAGGCGCTGCCCACCTTGATGGCGAACATGAACATCAGGTACATCACCAGCAGGAAGAAGGGGATGCCCACCCAGCGGTTGAGCAGCACCCTGTCCAGCCGTTCGCTCTGGGCGACGGTGAACTTGTCCTGATGACGGCACGCCTGCTGGCACCAGTGGTGGATATGGCCGTAGCGCAAATCAGCGAGTTGCAGGTCGATGTCCTGGGCGTGGTGGGCGCGGCTCACCACGTTGTCCGCCGCCGCCTGCTGCCCCGCCGCCAGGGTCTCCTGCATGGCGATGTCTTCCTCCAGCAGGCGCAGGGCGCGACCACGGCGATGCAGATGATGGGGGGCGAGCAGAGTCTCCAGCTCGGCGATGTCTCCCTCGAGGGGCTGACCGTAGTCGAGCACCAGGGCGGGCTGGGACTGGCCGATATACTGGTGGATCCCCTCTTTGAAGGCCGCCACCTGCTGGCGATTGTGGGCCGAGAGTGACACCACGGGGCACCCCAGCGCCTTGGCGAGCAAGGCCTCGTCGATGGTGATGCGCCGCTTTTGCAGCAGATCCATCTTGTTGAGCACCACCACCATGGGCAGCCCCAGCTCCCGCAGTTGCAGGGTAAGGTAGAGGGAGCGCTCCAGGTTGGCGGCATCGATGACGTTGAGCAGCAGATCCGGCTGCTGGCGCTGGACGAAGCGACTGGCGATCTGCTCGTCCAGGCTCGCCTCCTGGTTGGCCAGGGCATAGATGCCGGGCAGGTCCACCAGGGTGTATTCCTGCCCGCGGGCAGCAAAGGCCCCCATCTTCTTGTCGACGGTGACCCCGCTCCAGTTCCCCACCTGCTGGCGGGAGCCGGTCAGGGCGTTGAACAGGGAGGTCTTGCCGCTATTGGGATTGCCCACTGTGACCAGGTTGTAGCTCATACCGGCTCCACCTCGATTTGCTGGGCCAGACTCCGCTGCATGGAGAGGCAGATGCCCTGGCACTGGATCTGGAGCGGGTCCCCCAGGGGGGCGGCCCGCAGATAGAGGATCTCGGTCTGGGGCAGCAGCCCCATCACCATCAGCTTGCGCCGCAAGGCGCGGCCAAGGTGGTTCATGTGCGTGATGCGAGCGCTCTGTCCCGGCGACAGCTCTGTGAGTACCATGACGGGCTCCTGAAGTTAAACAAGAATAATTCGCTTTTAATGGGGGGATTATAAGCTGTGCCCTCAACATTTATTTGCGTAAAATCAAACTCCGCTTAGCTAACCGACAAAGTATTGCCATGAGTCACGACAACAACAGCCGCCTGGTCTACAGCACGGACGGCGGCATGATCAAGGAATCCGCCCCTGCCCAGCACGCCTCCCCCTTCCCCGCCGACGGGGTCGTGCGCATCCGTCGCGAGACCAAGGGACGCAAGGGGGCCGGGGTCATCAGCATCCACGGCGTTCCCGCCGACCAGCAGAAGGCCCTCGCCACCCTGCTCAAGAAGAAGTGCGGTACCGGCGGCGGTCTCAAGGAGGGGATCATCGAGATCCAGGGAGACAAACGGGACCTTATCAAGGCCGAACTGGAGAAGGCCGGCTTTCAGGTCAAGCTGGTGGGGGGATAATTCCCCATCCCGCGCCTTGCCTCACCGGGGGTTTTTCCCTAGAATGCCCGCTCCCATCGAGGGGGAGTAGTCTCGCCACGGACCCGTTCCGTGCGCGATCCTGATCAACATACTTGGTGCCAACTCACCATGGTCAGGGTGGTCCGGGCAATGCCGGATTTGACAAGACCTTTGACGGGCCAGTGCCAAAACCGGGGACGGATGGTGCAGGCTTGTCTCTGGTTTATAACAATTCCGTCCCCCGGTCATTTTTATGGAAGCCTTGTTAACCTCAACCATCAGCGTTGCCATCGCCGAGATCGGCGACAAGACACAGCTGCTGGCCCTGTTGCTCATCTGTCGTTTTCGCAAACCCTGGCCCATCATCGCCGGCATGCTGGCTGCCACCCTGCTCAACCACGCAGGGGCCGCCTGGATAGGGGAATTCATCAGTCGCTGGATGGATCCCAAGGTGATGACCTGGCTGGTCGCTGGCGCCTTCATCGCCATGGCCGCCTGGATCCTGGTGCCGGACAAGATGGACGATGAAGAGAGTTCCCTGGACAAGTACGGCCCCTTCATGGCCACCTTCGTGCTCTTCTTCATCGCCGAGATCGGTGACAAGACCCAGATAGCCACCGTGCTGCTGGCAGCCAAGTACGACTCCCTGATCCAGGTGATCACCGGTACCACCCTCGGCATGATGCTGGCCAACGTGCCCGTGGTGCTGCTCGGCAAGCTCGGGGCCGACAAGCTCCCCCTCAAGGGGATCCGCATTGCCTGCGCCATCCTCTTTGCGGGGCTTGGCATCTCCACCCTGATCTTCGCCTGACCTCCATAGAAGCCGGCGGGGGATCAGCGTGAGCACTGATCGCCACCGCCGCCCCGGACGTCCTTCAGGCCCCCTCCTCACGGCGGGGGCCTTTTTAGTGCAAAGACATGGCCCCGTGCCGCGACCTGTGTCGCAGCGCCAACGGCGCCCCTGCCCCGAGACGCGGCGCCGTGCCATAATGCCTTATCTTTCAGGCATCACGGCTTCAGGAGCCCCCATGCACCTCACCTCAAGACAGACCCTGCTCGACTGGGTCAGGCGCGGCCGCCTGCCACGGGCCTCGCTGCCTGCCGCCCTGGCCCTGTGCGATCTGCCCCCCGGCCCTGCCCGCTGGCAGTGGCTGTTCGACAGGCTGCTGCTCTGGCTCGGCTGCCTCTGCCTTGGCGCCGGCCTCGTCTTCTTCGTCGCCTTCAACTGGCAGGCCCTGGGGCGCCTCTCACGTCTCGCCCTGCTGGAGCTGCCGTTGCTCGCCATGCTCCTGGTGCTCTGGCGCAAACCCATGAGTGACACCCCGCGCCAGGCCCTGCTGCTGGCCCTGGCCCTCAACCTCGGCGCCCTGCTCGCCCTGGTGGGTCAGACTTACCAGACCGGCGCCGACCCCTGGCAGCTCTTCGCCACCTGGGCCCTGATGCTGCTGCCGCTGGCGGCCCTTGGCAGAAGCCCGCTGCTCTGGACCCTGGCCTGGCTGCTCGGTCAGCTCGCCCTGGTGCTCTACTGGCGGCTCGGTCTTCTCGATCTCTTCTTCTCCTTCAACGAGGAGGCCCTCGGCTGGTGCCTGACCCTGCTCAACGCCGCCCTCTGGGGTCTGCTCATCCTGGTGCCCGCCCGCTACGCCCTGATGCCCTCCTGGCTCGCGGGGCTGGCCGCGGGGCTCGGCATCACCCTGCTCACCCTGCTGGCCCTGTTCGATGCCGCCTCTCCCTGGGTCTGGCCTGCCTGGCTCGCCTGGCTCGGCGCCGCCTACCTGCGCTGGCACCACAGGTTCATCGCCGGGCTCGCCATGGGGTGCCTGAGCCTTATCGCCGTGATCCTCGCGGCCCTTGGCAAGTGGATGGAGCCGGACATGAACGGCTTTTTGCTGCTGGCCCTCATCGCCATCGGCCTGTCGGTGATGGCCAGCCGCTGGCTGCAACAACAACGGAGGCAGCATGTCTGATCTCACCCCCTGGGAGCGCCTGCGTGCAGCCCAACTTGTGGAAGGGGATGCCCCCCGGGATGAACAGCCCCACTGGTCGGGCCGTTTTCTGCTCGGCATGGTGGGCTGGATAGCCGCCCTCTTCCTGCTCTTCTTCCTCTTCATGGCCTTCGAGCAGCTGACCCGCGACCCCAACAACGCCCTCGCCATGGGGATGGTGCTGATGGCCGCCGCCCTCGGTCTCAACCGCATGGCGACCCGCAGCGATCTCTGGGATCAGTTCGTGCTGGCGCTGGCGCTGGCGGCAGATGCCTGGCTGCTCTACGGCCTGCTGGACAGGCTGGATCTGAACGTCGCGTGGCTCTGGTTCGGTCTGACCGCCTTCTCCCTTGGGGTGGCCGCCCTGTTCGAGCACTGGCTGATCAGGCTGTTCCACAGCTTCGCCGCCGCCATCCTGCTCACCCTCGCCCTCGCCTGCCTCGGCCTGCACCTGCTGGCCCTGCCGCTGGTGATGGGCGCCGTCGCCCTGTGCTGGCTGCAGGCGGAGCGCGATCCCGCCCGCCATCTGCTCTATGAATCCCTCACCCTGGGGCTGGCACTCTCCCTGCTGGTGCTGGGACGGCTGCACCACCCCCTGTGGGAGGGAGGCACCAGCGTGCTCAATGAGCTCGGCAGCTCCCGCCTGCCCCTCTGGCTCAATCCCCTGCTCTGCGCCGCCCTGCTGCTCGCGGTCATGGTTCGCCTCAGGCTGCCGCTGCGCTACGGGCTGCCGCTGGTGGTGATCAGCGCCATCATTCCCGGCATGGGGGCTGGCGCCCTGGTGCTGGTGCTCGGCTTCTACGCCAGCAGCCTGGCCCTGATGACCCTGGCAGGCCTCCTGCTGCTCGGCTTTGGCTCCCTCTATTACTACGATCTGGGGCTGACCCTGATGACCAAGTCCTGGCTGCTGCTCGCCTCGGGGGCCCTGCTGCTCGGTACCCGTCAGTGGCTCAAGCACCTTCACAACGGGAGCCCCTCATGAGACGCCTCGCCTTTTTGCTGACCGGTCTTGCCCTGCTCGCCGGCATCAACGCCACCGTCTGGCGCTTCGAGCACGCCATGAGCCAGGGGGATGTGGTGCTGATCGAGCTGGCACCGGTCGACCCCCGCTCCCTGATGCAGGGGGACTACATGCGCCTGAACTACGCCCTCGCCCGCCAGCTGGCGGGCCGCCAGGCCGCCGCCGGCCCCCACACCCTGGTTGTTCGCCTGGATGAACATCAGGTGGTGCACTGGGTGGAAGGGGGTAAGCCCGAGGCCCCGGGCCCGGGGGAGCGCCTGCTCAAGGTGCGCCAGCGCGACGGCCAGTGGTTTATCGGGCCTGACGCCTTCTTCTTCGAAGAGGGCACGGGAGATCAGTATGAGTCGGCCCGCTACGGCGAGTTTCGTCTGCAAGAGGATGGCAGCACCCTGCTGGTAGGGCTGAGGGACGAAGCGTTCACCCCCCTGGGTCACCCCCGTCCGGCCTGGTAAAAAGGGGGCGCCGACCCGGTTGTGAGTGGCAAGATGATGACGGCCCCCAGCGGATAACGTCTTCGCCGGGTGGCGAAACGCCGTGACTTGGCAACACTTGAAACTGGGCACTCGGCAGCAGGACGGTCAGGATGAACATAGACATTGCAGTCCCCCTTCGCAGACTGGTCGCCTGCGCCGCCTCGCGGCCATGGTCTGGGGCACTCCCGCGACCCAGGCCAGCCCGGCGCTCGCCAGCCTGCACTACCTCACAGAAGAGTACAAACCCTACAACTTCACCGGGGAGGATGGCGCCCCGACCGGCTTTGCCATCGACCTGCTGCACCTGGTGTGGCAAAAGACCGGCACCCCTGTCCAGCCCGTCAGCATCCTCCCCTGGGCCAGGGGTTACTACCTGCTGACCCAGAAACCCAATGTGGTGCTCTTCTCCACCGCCCGCACCGAGGCGCGCAATCCCCTGTTCAAGTGGGCCTGCCCCATCGGCTATGCCGAGATAGTGTTGATGGGGCTCGCCAGTCGCCCCCTGACCCTGACCAGGCTGGAAGATGCCCAGCGCTACACCATAGGCGCCGTGCGATCCGATGTGGGGGAGCAACTGCTGCTCAACGCCGGCTTCGACGAGCAGAAGATCATGACCGCCAACCGCCTCTCCCAGGCCCTGCGCATGCTCACCTCGGGCCGCGTCGAGCTGATCTCCAGCAACAAATCCACCCTGCTGGATCTCATCAAGACCCAGCAGCTGGATCCCGCCCAGTTCGAGGTGCGCTGGATGTTGAGCTCCGAGCAGTACTGCTTCGCCTTCAGCCACCCGGTTGACGATGCCCTGGTCAGGGAGTTCCAGATCGGCCTGACCCAGGTGCTGGCCAGCAGCGACTTCCAGCAGCTCCAGCACAAATACTTCCCCTCCCCCTGATCCCTTCCCCCGCCGGGGCCGCCAAGGCCCCGGCCCGCCTTTGAGCCAGCGCACGAAACCCGTTTAATGTTCGCCACTTGCAACGACAAGGGGTGACGCAGACCGTCCCAGGTCCGTAATATAGGGCGCAGGAGCCTGTTGGCCCCTTTTTCACGGCAAGGGGCAGGGCGCACGGTGGCAGCGACAGTCAGGGGCGGCAGCGTGCCCGCCGACCGCCTTCATCGGGCAGCGCCGCGCTCACGCCCTTCCCCGCCATCTCTCCGATCTCTTGGGAACACACATGCACAACACAGCGAAATGGTTGATGAGTCTCTCGGTCTGCGCCCTTCTGATGGCCTGCGGCGGTGACAAGACCACCGGCAAGGCCTGTCTCGGGTCAAACAACGACACCCTGGTGGAGGGGATGCAGGACAAATGCAAGGCGGGGGACATTGTCGCCACCAAGCACCCGGCCTATTTCTGCGATTTCAACTACGCGGTCACCTTCAACAGCTACAACTCCGCGATTTGCGTCTACTCCGGCGGTCTGAAACCGGAGAGAACCACGGAAAAATCATAACTGGCGACCCATTTACCCCGTCTGACACGAAGAGGGCGGCAGGATATGTGGTCAATGCCCGGGCGGCGATGCCGCCCAGGCCATCCGGGGGCGGCTTCGCCCCTATTTCACCCGCATCAGACGGTGATGCTGCCCGGCGCACTCGAGCTGGAGCACCTGGGATCGGGCCATGGCCTCCACCCTGGCCAGCATCTCGGCGCTGTAGCCCTTGCGGCGCATCCATTGCAAGGGCTCCTCAAAGCCCCCTTCGTTGACCACGAAGGTATCTGTGTAGGACTCCTTGACGATGCTGACCACCCAGATGCGCTGCTGAAACTCGCAGAGTCCGGCCACCAGAGTGGCCGCCCGCCCGGCCAGGGCGCGCACACGGCGGGCAAGAAGATGAACCATGGTATGGGCTCCGAACTGATAAAAGGGAAAACAGACTGGCACCCGGGTGGACGCGCCACCCTGTGCCCTCTCAACCCGCCCCGCTCCTATCGCGGGGCAGACAACTGACTGGAAGGAGGCGGGTTCCCGCCCTCCCCTGCGGCCCGGCGCTGGCGCTTGACCGCATACATGCTCGCATCGGCCCGGTTCAGCGCCTCCTCGACGCTGACCTCGGCCGGCATCACGGCCACCGCCCCCACGCTGGCACCGGGATAATGGATCACCTTGTCCCCCACCGGCAGTGACAGCACGCTGTGCTCGAACAGGCGCTGGCGAAACGCCGCCACCGCCCCGTCCAGCGTGTCGGCGTCCGGGAAAGGCCCCATGCCCACGGCCACGAACTCGTCCCCCCCAAAGCGGGCCAGCAGATCGCCGCCACGCAGGGTCTCGCTCAGTTGCCGCGCCATGGCGGTGAGCAGCCTGTCCCCCGCCTCGTGGCCATACTCGTCGTTGATGGCCTTGAAGCCATCGAGATCCACAAAGGCGATGAGCACCGGATGCCCCGCCCGCTCCGACAGGGAGAACAAGCGGGTGAGCTCCAGCATCAGGGCGCGGCGGTTGGGGAGCCCGGTGAGGGGATCGGAGAGGGCCAGGCGCGAGAGCTCGTCGTTGGCCTGCTGCAATTGCCGCAGCAGTTGCTCCCGCTCCACCTGTTCGGCAATCAGGTGCGCGAAGAAGGCGATGAGCTGCTGCGCCCCCGCCACCGCGGGTTTTTGTTCGGTACTGGCGCCGCACAGGGTGCCATAGAGGGAGCCGGTCGAGGTGCGCACCGGGCTGCTCAGATAGGAGCGAATGCCGAGCTCGCTGGCCGCCTGGGAGTCCCCCCACAGAGCGGCGACGTCATCGGTGTAACCAATCTCTTCGTCGATGGCACGGCGACACAGGGTATCGCTCCACTCCACCGTCATCCCCTCGGGGATCTGCAGCCCGGCCACATTGCGGGCATAACGGACATGCTGGGTGCTTTGCCCGAGGTCAATCTCGGTGAGATAGGTCGACTCCAGCCCGGTCACCGACGCCAGCATCTCCAGCAAGGGGCGGGTCAGGCTCTCCAGATCCCGCGCGTTTATCATCTGCTCCGACAGGGCCTGCAATATCTTGTCCATGCCTCTCTCCCAGCTTGCATGTCATGTCCGCACACCTTAGCCAACTCGGGGCACGCCAGACAAGTGCGAGAAAGGGGTAGACCGGGAAAACACCCACCCGCTCACGGCCTGGCGGGCGCGCCGCCACGCCCGGGGCCCCCCCCGGCGGCCCGCCCCGGGCCATAACTTTGAACCAGCGCAAAAAACCCATCATTTCTGACACATCCCTCAGCAATAGCCGTGGATCGGGCCCCGTCGGCTCCGTAGGATGGTAATGGGTGCCCGTTGGCCCCTGTTTCGTCCCGTCGGGTCAGCGGCGCATTGTGGTAGCGAGAGCCAGGGGCGGTAGCAATTCTGGCGGATGCCAGCCCGGCATCCCGCGCCTGCGGCAAGGGGCGAGGGTGTCACCCTCGACGGGAGTGCCCGTCAGCCTCGAGGCTCCATCCTCTCCCCTGCGGGTAAGACGTTAGAAACCATTGGTAGAGTCGAGTAGGGTCGATTAGCGAAGCGTAATCGTCCGCGGTAACAGTCCCCTCTCCCCTTGCGGGAGAGGGTCAGGGTGAGGGGTTCGGTAACGCCATTGCCTGGCGAATGCCACCCCACGCCTCAATGGCATGGCTTCGCCATGCAGGACACGAGGGCGCTGCCCTCGACCGGGTTTCGCCCTTATCCCCTCGCCCCTTTGGGGGAGAGGGCCAGGGTGAGGAGTCGGTAACATCATTACTCGATGTCGTAGACCGCTGGATTGACATGGCTTCGCCATGCAGGACACGAGGGCGCTGCCCTCGACAGGGTTTCGCCCGCCCTTCGGGCTTGGGCGAGTGACTTTTCTTTGCGTGGCCAAAGAAAAGTCACCAAAAGAAAGGCCACCCCCACTTGTTCGCCCTCCTGCGTTGGGTTCCCTCGGTTCAGGCAAAAGGTCTGGCGGAACGACGCAGACGGTACATCCCTGTACCGCCTGCGTCTGCGCCGTCGTCCATGACGGCGCTCCTGACCTTGTGCCCTCACCTCGGCGAACAACAGGGGGGCAACACCCAACCCGCAGCACCGAGGCCGGTTAACAGGCGCAGGGTACACCAAGCGCAGCGCATTGCACTGTGGTAACCCCCCGTCTATTCGGGGCAAAAATCGGGCGGGTTGTTATCTCAGAGCCAACCCCTCGCCCACCCCATGGCGTGACCAGATTGCCTCACCAATGAAACAAGAATTATCAACGTAGCTTCATTGGTGAAAAAATCATGGTGAGTATAACGACAAGCGGCACCCATCCCTATCGGGAAACGGTTTTATATTGAAGGCCCGAGAGTGAGTATTTCACTGTAATAACACCTTATTTCTCGAACGTCCTATTATGTTTTTTAATCGAACCTATAACCATTAACCACAATTAATAAACCACATAAGTGATAAGCATGAAAATTTCAATTCTCCATTTAAGTGACATTCATATAAAAGGAACAACGGAGGAGGAATTTCTTGAAAAAATAGTTCCAAATCTTACTAATCTCACATCCTATCATGCATCATCCTCTGACGTTATATTCATAGCGATCACCGGAGACATTGCATTCAGCGGTAAAGAACATGAGTATTTAATAGCATCTAGGTTTATAGAGAAACTAAAAAATGACATTAATGCAGATACTAAAAAGCCTGTTGAGATAATCATAGTGCCTGGAAATCATGACTGTAACTTTAGCAATGCAAACCAAGCCAGATCTATCTTACTTCAATTTTTAACATCTAATAGTAATTCTAGTTTAGAGAATGAAACCATAAATCAAATTGCATCTATACAAGATGAGTATTTTAAGTTTGAAAAAGACGTAAATCCTAATTACATCGAACACTCTAAAATCTTTAAAACATTTGACTACGTACATGTCAATACAACAGTTAGATTTGCACTAATAAATACATCTTGGTGCTCAGAGTTGCATGAAAAACAAGGAAAAATGATAATTCCAAACAATGCAATTAATTTCGGTAAAATCAACCAAAGCGATATTGTAATAACTCTATTTCATCACCCGTTCAATTGGTTTTCACAAAGTTGTTATCATGACTTCAGGAAAAACACCAGAGAGCATTCAAACTTCATAGTAACAGGCCATGAACATCAGCCTACCGTGACCGATACATATGAACAAAACTCTGGCGAATGTGTTTTTATCGAAGGGGCATCATTGCATGATGATTCTAACAACTCAGAGTTTTCAGTCATCAATATTGATACAGACTCACATCACTACATTATTTCAACCTATAAATATGACCCTGCGGAGCAAATATACGTTGCCAACTCAGAATGTACAAATACATATGGCTGTGATACAAAACATAAGAATGGTAGCTTGTCCTACTCATTTGAAATACTAGAAAACAATAATGACTTGGGCGGTGCATTCCAAAACTCAGGCACGGACCATCTAAAGATTAGTGATATATATGTTTACCCACATATTAAAGAAATAGGAAACGATGTAGACAACCATCTATATGATGCATCCGAGTTAAAAAAAGTTGATTTTATTGGTGAGTGTATAATCCTAAAAGGTGATGAAAAAACAGGAAAAACTACCCTACTTAAAACACTCCTAGTTGAACATTTAAAAAATGGCCTACATCCAATTTATATGGATGGGAAGGAATTAAAAATATCAAAGCCGAATCAACTTACACGCAGTATAGAGTCAGCAATAAATGCCCAATACACTAAAGAATCTGCTTTCGACACTTACAAACAAGTACCGAAGGAAAAAAGAATTTTGTTTTTTGATAATTTTGACGAAATTCAAGTAAAATCAACAAGTGGGCTAGACTCCATTCTTAATGAGCTAAAAAGTACCTTTGGAAACATCGTTATCACAGTAAATGAACTTTTTGATCTAACTTCATTTATTAATGAGCATACTGTAAACCCTTTTAATGGATATAGAAATTTCTCTATTCAACCATTTGGCTTTAGAAAACGGAATGAACTTATAAAAAGATGGTATAGCGTTGGTAGTAACAAGTTTGAAGATGAGTCTTTGCTTTTCAATAAAGTAGATAAAGCTGAGAAAAACATTGGTATCATAATATCTAAAAACCTTATTCCACCAGCTCCAATTTATCTTTTGACATTAATGCAAAGCATGGAAGCTGGACATGGCAGTGAGTTGAATGAGAGTTCACTAGGTGAATATTATCGTTTCCTAATCACACAGTCCCTACTTAATAATGGGATAAAAAGAGAAAATCTTACTGAATACTTTGAGTATTTATGTCAACTATCTTGGTATGTCCATCAGAACACAAGAGAACAATTAACGCACGAAGAGGTAAGCAATTTTAACAGTATTTTTAGTAATGAGCGTCATACCGTAGAGCTAAGAACTAGGCTTGGAGAGCTGTGTGCAGCAAACATATTGTCAAACTATGGAGGACTCTACTCATTTAAGTACCCTTACATATACTATTTCTTCAAAGGGCTATATTTGAGTGATAATATTGAGCTACACGTATGTGTTGAACATATAAATCATTGCTTCAAACACCTTTATGTTAGATCAAACGCACATACTATACTATTTTTAGCTCATCATGCTGGTTCAAGCTCGACTAGAACTTTAATTGAGTGTATGAAACATGCAATGTCATCATTGTTTCGAGATAATTCGCCTGTCACGTTCGAAACAGATGAGGGATTAACCAACATTGTTCGACATTCACCTAATTTAATATATAACAAAACTTCACCTGAAGAACATCGCCAAAGAGTAAATGAAACTAAAGATCTTGCAGACAGTGATAATGATGGTCTATCAGAAATTGAAGAAGACAACCCAGACGATCTAAGTCTTGTTGCACAGATAACTACTATGTTCAAAGCGATCGAAATTGCGGGTCAATTTTTGAAGAACCAATACGCAAAAATCAACCGCTTAGAAAAAAGAGAGATTTTAAACGAAATATTTTCAGCACCATTGAGAAGCTTAGATAATTTCTATGAGTTTATAAGAGAGAATCCGGATGCACTCATATCCGAGATTGAGAAAAAAATTGAGCGAAAAGGAATATCAAATGATAAAGAAAAAATTAGGGTTGCTTCACAACAAACTGTGTCAGCACTAATTCAATTCCTTTCCGTAATATATTTAACAAAACCGGCTCAAGCAGCAAACTCAGCTAACTTATTTGAGGATATTTTTCATATTGTTGATGATAAAAAAACGACATCATACAAAATGATTAGATTGGCTCAATTACTTGACTCACCGAGTGCAATTCCAAGGGGGCACATCGAGGAAATTTTAAAAGAGTCAAAAAACAATATCTTTGTCAAAAAGATACTTCAAATAATAGTAATAAAACGGCTTTACATGTACAGAACCGCAGAGGCTGACATGCAATGGATCAATAGTAAGCTAGATATTGACATCACCAAACAGAAAGAAATTTCATATATTAAAGGCTCAAATCTATTTCTCACCAAAAAATAAACCTAGTTTTTTACAACCTCAATAAACACGCTAGAAACATTGAGCAATGTGATAGTTAAAAACCGCGGCCTTGAGTTGCGGTTTTTATTTATATTGCCCAGATAATTTTTACCAAAACGCTATTTCCCCCTTGCACTGCTCCAAGGCAGGATAGGCAGCCAATATGCAAGATGAAGCCACGGACTGGCACGGTATTGGCTCCCCCTGCAATCCGCCGAGTCGAGTTCAGCGGGTCAGGAGCGCCATCAGGGATGATGGCGCAGCCGCAGTCGGCACAGGGATGTGCCGTCTGCTGCGCTCCGTCCGACCCGTTGGACGAGACGAGGGAACCCGCGAAGCGGGCGGTTTGCCGGGGGAGAAGACCTTTGGTGACTTTGGGTCTTTCCAAAGTCACTCGCCCCAGCCCGAAGGGCGGGCGAAACACCTTCGAGGGCAAGGCCCTCGCCCAAACAAAAACCGCAGCCCCAGGGCTGCGGTTTTCTTATTGGCTCAACCTGTTGGCACTAGGCGCCAACAGGGCCACCGGCCTTAGGCACGGCGCCAGCTGGTCTTGCCGGCGCTGTCTTCCAGCACTATGCCCATCTCGGTGAGACGGGCTCTAGCGGCATCGGCAGCAGCCCAGTTCTTGTCGGCGCGGGCCTGGTTGCGCTCGGCGATCAGGCGCTCGATCTCGGCGACCTCTTCGTCCGCTTCGTCACCCTTGAGGAAAGCATCCGGATCCTGTTGCAGGATGCCGAGCACGGCGCCCAGTTCCCGCAGACGGGCGCCCAGTGCGGCGGCAACGGCCATGTCTTCACCCTTCTGGCGGTTGATCTCGCGCACCAGATCGAACAGGGCGGAGTAGGCTTCCGGGGTGTTGAAGTCGTCGTCCATGGCATCAACAAAGCGGGCCACCTGCTCGTCGCCACCGGCAGCAGCGGCCAGCGGCAGATCCCGCAATGCGGTGTACATGCGCTCCAGGGCGGCGCGGGCTTGCTTCAAGTTATCTTCCGAGTAGTTGAGCTGGCTGCGGTAGTGACCGGACATCAGGAAGTAACGGACGGTTTCGGCGTCATAGTGGGCCAGCACGTCACGGATAGTGAAGAAGTTGCCAAGGGATTTGGACATCTTCTCTTTATCCACCATCACCATGCCGCTGTGCATCCAGGTGTTGACGTAGTCGCCGCCGTGGGCGCAGCAGGACTGGGCAATCTCGTTCTCGTGGTGCGGGAACTGCAGATCGGAGCCGCCGCCGTGGATGTCGAAGTGGTTGCCAAGGTGCTTGGAGTTCATGGCGGAGCACTCGATGTGCCAGCCAGGACGGCCCGGGCCCCAGGGGCTGTCCCAGGTCGGCTCGCCGGGCTTGGACATCTTCCACAGCACGAAGTCGAGCGGATTGCGCTTGGCATCCACCACGTCAACCCGGGCACCGGCCTGCAGCTGCTCCAGATCCTGGCCCGAGAGCTTGCCGTAGTCGGCGTAGGACTCGACGATGAACATCACATCGCCGTTGTCCGCCACGTAGGCGTGCCCTTTTTCCAGCAGAGTTTCAACCAGGGCGATGATCTCGCCGATGTGCTGGGTGGCGCGGGGTTCGATGTCCGGACGCACCATGCCGAGGGCGTCGAAATCCTGGTGCATGTCGCCGATGAGGCGCTCGGTGAGAGCGTCACAGGTCACGTGCGTTTCGGCGGCGCGCTTAATGATCTTGTCGTCCACGTCGGTGACGTTGCGCACATAGGTGAGGTCGTATCCTGCATAACGCAGGTAGCGAGCGACGACGTCGAAGGCGACGAAGGTACGGCCATGGCCGATATGACAGTGATCATAGATAGTGACGCCACACACATACATGCCCACCTTGCCCGGGTGGATAGGTTTGAATTCTTCTTTTTGACGAGTGAGTGTGTTGTATATCTTCAGCATCTTATGACCACTGCCTGTGAGTAAAATGGCCTGCCATTCTAACCGCATCCGGTATAGAAAACGAGGCAGAAAAAGCCCCCTCTCCCCCCTGCCATCTATGCCGCAGAGCCTTGATGGGCTAGAATTGCCACCACTTTATGCCATACACCTGCGGGCAACTTGCTGCCCGCGTCAAAATGAAAGGACAACTCATGGTTACTCTGCACACCAACCACGGCGACATCACCCTGACCCTGAACGCGGAAAAAGCCCCGGAGACCGTGGCCAACTTCCTGCAATACTGCCGTGACGGTCACTACGACAACACCATCTTCCACCGCGTCATCGACGGCTTCATGATCCAGGGTGGCGGCTATGCCCCGGGCTTCGAAGAGAAAGAGACCCGCGCTCCCATCAAGAACGAGGCGGCCAACGGTCTGTCCAACAAGATCGGCACCATCGCCATGGCCCGCACCATGGAGCCGCACTCCGCCAGCGCCCAGTTCTTCATCAACGTGAACAACAACGACTTCCTGGACTTCAAGTCCGCCACCACCCAGGGCTTCGGCTACTGCGTGTTCGGTGAAGTGACCGCCGGCATGGACGTGGTCAACAAGATCAAGGGCGTGAAGACCGGCAACTACGGCCGCATGCATCAGGACGTTCCGACCGAAGACGTCGTCATCACCAAGGTGACCCTTGCCGAGTAATCCCTGCCGGCCAGGCTCTGATACCACTGCGGCCCCGGCCGCAGTTTTTCCATCTGCCGCCCCCAACTGGCGCCGCCTCGACTATCTGGCCCAGGGCAACGCACGTCAGCGCTCGGCCCACGCCCTGCTGAGCGGCGGCCTGTGGAATGAGCTTGGCCCCCTGTGCAACGATCTGGCCCTGGTGAGCACGATCGCCATCGGGCTGGATAGGCCCGGCAGCGATCTCGACATCCTCTGCCAGCATCCGGACCCGGCCTTCCTTGCCGCGACACTGGCAGCACAAGGCTGGCAGGTGCGAAGCAAGGGCGAGCAGGTCTGGATCGCCGAGCAGCGACGCCACGGGCCAGATGGCCAGTGCTGGCCAGTCGAGCTCTACCTCACCCCTGATCCCCTCGAGATGTGTCATGGCTGGCGCCACCTCAGCCTGATGGCCGCCCTGCTTGAGCGCTTTGGCGCCCCCTTCCACCGGGAAGTGCTGCGCCTGCGTGTTGATGAAGGGCTCAAGGGGGAAGCGGCCATGTGCCGCCTGCTGGGTCTGTCCGGCGACCCTTACGAGGCGTTGCTGACCCTGGAGGACGTCAACCTTGCGGGGCTCTGCTGCCCTTCCCTCCCCCACCCGCTCGACGAGCAAGGTCACAGGCCTTGTCCGCACCCAGGCGGGACTCTCTTACCATGATGCCCAGGAACTCATGAGCACCCTCTTTATCAGTGACATTCACCTCAGCCAAGGCAGGCCCGACATGACGGCAGCCCTGGTGCGCTTTCTGGCCGAAGACGCGCCCGGGGCCGACGCCCTCTATGTGCTGGGGGATCTGTTCGAATTCTGGATTGGGGACGACGACCCCAACCCGCTCCACCGCGAGGTGGCCGATGCCTTTCTCGCCCTGAGCCAGCAAGGGGTGCCCCTCTATTTCATTCACGGCAACCGCGACTTCCTCTTGGGGCGCCAGTTTGCCAAACGGGCCGGCATGACCCTGCTCGGCGACCCCTGCGTCATCGAGCTGTACGGCGAGCGGGTGCTGCTGAGCCACGGGGATCTGCTCTGCACTCGAGATGAGGGCTACCAGAAGTTTCGCCGCATCACACAACTCAAATGGCTACGCTGGCTCTTCCTGCGCCTGCCGCTCTCGCGCCGCCAGGCCATCGCCCACAAGATGCGCGGCCAGAGCCAGATGGAGAATGCCCAGAAGAGCCAGATCATCATGGACGTGACCCCGGAGGCGGTGGACGACATGCTGCGCCAGCACGGCTGCCGCCTGATGATCCACGGTCACACCCACAGGCCCGCCATCCACGACTTCACCCTGGATGGGCGTGCGGCGCGGCGCATCGTGCTGGGAGACTGGTTCGAGCAGGGGTCGGTGCTGGTCTGCTCCCCCGCCGGGCAGCGCCTCGACACCCGCGCGCTCGGCTGAGGCCCTCTGCCTGCCATGGTCAGGAGCGAGTCTCATATGACCGTTTCTGACTCACGCCGTGCTGTGGCGGGATACAAGCTGGATCCCTGCATATACTCTGGTTCTCTGCACACAACGAGGAGAAGACCATGGGATTTCTTACTTGGGTGGTACTGGGACTGATCGTCGGCATCCTGGCCAAATGGATCATGCCGGGCAAGGATGGCGGCGGTTTCTTCATGACGGTGATCCTGGGGGTAGTCGGTGCCATGGTGGGGGGCTATGTCAGCACCCTGCTCGGGATGGGAACGGTCACCGGCTTCAACCTGCCGAGCATCATCATCGCCACCGTTGGCGCCCTGATCGTGCTGTTTGTCTACAACAAGCTGCGCAGTTGAGGCGCAGCCACCCATCGATGCGAGGGCGCCACTGGCGCCCTCGCTGTTTTCTGCCCCGCTGGCGCCAGCTTGCTGCGACTACCCGCTCTCATCCCCCGTGCCTTAGCCCGGCCCGGGCTTGCATCATTTCTAGTTGAGGCGTCTAATAACCCCCATGCCAACCAGCGACGCTCTGCCCCGCCGCCCTCGCGGCCGCCCTGCCCAGCACGGGCACACCTATGCCGACACCCGGGATCTGTTGATCCGCCGGGGCATGGAGCTGCTGACCGAGCAGGGAATCGCCGCCACCTCCATCGAGCGGGTGTTGCAGTCGACCGGGATCCCCAAGGGCTCCTTCTATCACTACTTCGCCACCAAGCACGACTTCACTCTGGCGGTCATGGATGCCTATCACCACTACTTCTGCCGCAAGCTGACGCGCTATCTGGAGGATGAGAGCCTGCCCCCCCTGGCCCGTCTTGTTGCCTTCGTCGACAGCGCCTGCCGGGGCATGACCCGGTTTGCGTTCCAGCGGGGCTGCCTCGTGGGCAACCTGGGTCAGGAGGTGGTGCAGCTCTCCCCCGAGCTGTGCCTGCGCCTCGAGCAGATCCTCCTCGACTGGGAGGTGCTGCTCACCCGCTGCCTGAGGGATGCGGTGACGGCGGGGGAGCTGCCCCCTGATTGTGACTGCCCTGCCCTCGCCCATCAGTTCTGGATCGGCTGGGAAGGGGCCGTACTGCGCGCACGCCTGGTGGGCGATACCGAGCCCATGCTCTCTTTTCTCAATTTTTTCATGAAGTTAGCAAAGTGATTTTTTTACGACGATTAATAGTCAGTCAGTCCAATTAATGGGAGTAGACAAGATGTTCAACGGTATTCTGATCGAGAAAGACGAGGCGGGTTATCGCGCCAGCTACCAGAGCCTCTCCGAGGAGATGTTGCCTGCCGGGGATGTGACCGTGGCGGTAGAGTGGTCTTCCCTCAACTACAAGGATGGCCTGGCCCTCACCGGCGCCTCCCCTGTGGTACGCCGCTTCCCTCTGATCCCCGGCATCGACTTTGCCGGTACCGTGCTGGAGAGCCAGCATCCCGACTGGCACCCCGGCGACAAGGTGGTGCTCAACGGATGGGGCGTGGGCGAGACCCACAGCGGCGGGCTGGCGGAGCGGGCACGGGTCCGGGGCGACTGGCTGGTTGCCCTGCCTGAGCGCATCCAGCCCCGGGACGCCATGGCCATCGGCACCGCAGGGTACACCGCCATGCTCTGCGTGATGGCGTTGGAGAAGCACGGCATCACCCCCGGTGACGGTGACATTCTGGTGACGGGCGCCAACGGCGGCGTGGGCAGCGTGGCGATCACCCTCCTGGCCAAGCTGGGCTATCGGGTCGTGGCCGCCACCGGGCGGCTGCACGAGGCCGACTATCTGACGTCCCTCGGCGCCGCCGAGGTGATCGATCGCGCCGAACTGGCCACGCCGGGACGCCCGCTGGGCAAGGAACGCTGGGCCGGCGTCATCGACACCGTCGGCAGCCACACCCTGGCCAATGCCTGCGCCACTACCCGCTACGGCGGCGCCGTGGCTGCCTGCGGTCTCGCGGGAGGGATGGACTTCCCCTCCACCGTCATGCCCTTTATCCTGCGCGGCGTCACCCTCTATGGCATCGACAGCGTGATGGCACCGCGCCCGCTGCGCCAGCAGGCCTGGGCCCGACTGGCCGAGGATCTCGACCTGACCCGCCTCCATCTCCTCACCCGGGAAGTGCCCCTCTCCCAGGTCGTGACCCTGGGGGATGCCTTCCTGGCAGGCCAGGTGCGCGGCCGGATCCTGGTCAATGTCCAGGGGTGATGACTGACGCGATATGAGCCGGCTCGCCTGACCACGTCAGGCGAGCCTCTTTGTGTCCCCCTATTCAGGTCATGGAACTGAGCCGGGATGCAAACCCCATCAGCAGAACGCCTGCCCCTGGGCAGACGTTCGTGAAGGTCAAAACATCAGAAGGCCGCTTCATCAGTGCATAAGGCGCTCAGCTAACCGATCACCGAACAGCATGATGACGAGCCCGGTCAGCATGACCAACATTCCACCCAGCTTTATCAAAGATACCGGACGCTGGATGGTGCCAAGCAGACCAAAATGGTCGATGACCTGGGATGAGAGCAACTGTCCGACGATGGCCAACCCAAGCAGGGCTGACAACCCGATTTTCGGTGCGAGCACGATGTAGCTGAACAGCGCGCAAGCGCCGATCAGGCCGCCGGCCAGACTCCACAGAGGCTGTGATGGAATGGCCGCAAGCGAGGTGAATAATCCGCCACGCAGCAGCGAGAAGACCCCGAGGCTGAATGCACCGGCCGCAAAGGAGAACAATGCGGCGGTGACCGAATCGCCCCCGAGTCCTCGTGCCAGCTGGCTATTCAGAGTTGTCTGCAGCGTGATCCCGAGACCTGCGGCAAAAGCGATGACGTAATACAGCGTGCTCATGGGTTGCATACCTGTCAGTGTGCATGTGCCAGCGGCAGGAAGGCGTCAGCAAAAATGTCAGGCTCATACCCGGCGGCGGCAAACAGATGCTCACGGGACTCATCAATGGCGGCGCGAAGGCGCGTGCTGTCTACGCCCAGCACCTTGCCATGCTGCTTGACGATGCGCCCGCCAATAATGACGGTATCAATGTTGCTGCGCTCTGTCGCATGCACCACGGTGCCAAAGGCATTGCCGGACGGGTAGAGGTTGATGTCGCCAGCATTGATCAGAATGAGATCCGCCTGTTTTCCTGGCGTCAGGCTCCCTACCTTGTCCAGCAGCCCTGCACAGGCAGCACCATCGACAGTCGCCGATTTGAGAAGTTGGGCAGCCGGCAGCGTGGTCAGCGAGTGGTCGGAGCCGCAACAGTGCTGCTGATGTATGCCCATCACCCGTTGCAGGTAAAATGCCACGCGCATTTCCATAAACATATCAGTACTGTAAGAGGTTTCATTGTCGACGCTGAGGCCAGGGTTGATGCCATGACGCTGCGCCGCCTGGATGGCAAACATACCGTCCTCGATGCCATAGTGCGCATCGGAGCGCGGGCAGACATTCACCCGGACACCGGCTTCTCGCAGGATCTTCCATCCCTCATCTGGCAGTGACGTGCAGTGATTGAAAATATTGTCCGGGCCGAGCAGACCGCGCCGATGCAGTGACTCCAGCTCAGACGCCATAAAAGAACCAAAGAATTCAGTGACGATCGGCAGCCCCAGCCTGCGAGCCTCGGCCCACAATGCAGGCTCCAGCTGGGCCATGACAGCAAGGGAAACCAGGCTCTCTGGGTTGTCCTTGAAATATTTCTCTTGCAGGCGTTGCCAGTTACCCGGCCAATGAGCCTTGTCCCATTCCCGGCGTTGTTGATCAAATCCGTCGCTGGATGGCCGTTCCCCAACCCGTTGATACCACTCAATTCACTGGCTGGCGAACAGGCATACCAAGCCCTATCAGCTTGTTCATCACCTTCACGCCAGCCAGGATTTCGCCCACCTGGGCGTTGTAGTTCCGCAGGCTCAGCGTTGGCCCGATGAGTTGCTTGAACCGGTACATGGCGGTCTCGGCTATCGAGCGCTGGTGATAGCCGGAGTCTTTCTTCCATTGCTTCAGTTCACCGGCCTTGAGCGCCGTCACCGCCTCGTTGCGGGGATGGCCTTCCTCCCACGGTGCCGCATTTTTTCTCGGCGGTATGGTGGCTTTCGCCCCCTTCTTCTTCAGTAGCGCATGACAGGCCTTGGTGTCATACGCACCATCGGCGCTGACCTGTTTTATCTTGCGTCGTAAGGGGTTGAGCAACGTCGGTAACACCTCGTTATCCGCCACCGTCTCCAGGCTGACTTCGGCAGCGATGACCGCATGGGTTGTGGCATCCACCGCCAAGTGGAGCTTGCGCCACACTCGTCGCTTCTCCTTGCCGTGTTTGCGAATTTTCCATTCGCCTTCGCCATAGACCTTGAGGCCAGTGGCATCAATGACCAAGTGAGCCACCGGGCCTTGGCTGGGGACGCGGTACTTGATGTCGACGGTCTTGGCGCGCTTGCTGATACAGCTATAGTCCGGCGACTGCAAAGGCACCGCCATCAGTTGGAACAACGAGTTAATGAAGCCTTCTAGCGCCCGCAGCGGCAACTTGAACAAGCCTTTTAGCATCAGGGCCGTCTCAATGGCGGTGTCACTGTAGTGGAAACCTCTCCCTCGGCGGCCATGGTGGACCAGGCAATGCCACTGCTTAATGGCTTGTTCGTCCATCCAGATGGTCAACGAACCGCGTTGCACCAAGGCTTGGTTGTACTGCTGCCAGTTGCTGATCTTGTGCTTGGACTTGCCCATCTGATGCTCTCGGAGACTGCGCTACAGGATCAGATCACCGAGATGACAGATAGTTCCCCGATTTGAGCAACAAGGCCCCCATTCCCCCGATACCGGTGCGCCGGAGGCGTGTATGGCACGGATCCCTGCATCCAGCAGGGCCTCGACGGCGGCGTCCGAATGGGCTGCGGTGCGGCTGTTATGGGAATTGTCAATGACGGTGGTGATGCCTGCATCAATGCAGCCCAGTGCCGTCAGCAGGTTGCCGATATACATATCGGCAGGGCGATAGTACTTGGCGAAAGAGAAGTGCGTGGCGTTGCTGTAGTCTTCCAGACAAGTGGCATTCGGATTGATGCGGCGCAGTTGTCCCTCCCAGGAGTGGCGATGAGAATCCACCATCCCCGGCATGGCGATTATGTTCGTAGCATTGATGATACGGGCACCATTCGCCTCCAGATTCTCGCCTATGGCCGTAATGGTTGATCCACTGATCAGAATGTCTCCACGTTCAATGTTACCCACGCTCTCATCCATGCTGAGGATCGTGGCTCCCTTGATCAAGATTGAATCTGGTATTACATCTTGATTATTAACAATATTTCTAACGTATCCGGTCATTTCAAGAGCCTCTATTCTAGCCAATGGCAAAAAGATACGGCACTCTATTACCCTGAAAAAGATGACCAAACTGTTTTCATAATTCATGATCTTCGAATAATCATGGGAACTATCGGTAGAGTTATCGTCTCAAGGGAGAAGGGCTGTGGATCGTATTCAGGCTATGCAGATCTTTATGCGGGTTGCTGAGACCGGAAGCTTCGTGCAGGCAGCAGAGACCCTCTCACTGCCTTCCTCGACAGTCAGCAGTACGATTAAAAACCTCGAAAAATACCTGCAGGTGCGCCTGCTGAACAGAACAACGAGGCGGGTGAACCTCACCCCTGAAGGCCTGCAGTATCTTGGCCAGTGCAGGGAAATACTCTCATTGATTGAACATGCCGAGTCCAGCCTGACGGAGGCTATCAAGCGGCCACAGGGGCGTTTGCGGGTTGATATGCCGAGCGGGATAGCACATTCCATCGTCATGCCGAATCTCAGAGACTTTCACCAACGTTATCCAGATATCTACCTGATGATAGGTGTGAGTGACCGGCAGGTTGATCTTGTTCAGGAAGGTGTGGACTGCGTGATCAGAACAGGAGAGCTGAATAACTCCACCCTTGTTGCTCGTCCCCTTGGCCGGTTTCGGTGGGTAACCTGCGCCTCGCCTGAATACCTTCACGAAAACGGTGTTCCCCAGTCCCCTGAAGAACTGTCTATGCACCAGGCGGTCCACTACTTTTCGGGCCTCGCCAGGCATGCAAACGAAATGCGCTTTGTCCGCGGTAAAGAGACTCTATCGGTTACTGTGAGCGGCACCGCAGCCGTCAATGACACGGGGCTTTATATCAAGATGTGCCTCGATGGCTTTGGCCTCATCCAGCTTGCCGAGAATGTTGTACTGGAGCACCTGCAGGCAGGAAGGCTCATCGAGGTGCTAGCAGATTGGCAACCGCCATCGGTGCCAGTCACATTGCTCTATCCCCATCAGCGTTTTCTGTCTCCTGCCGTGCGTGCATTTGCTGACTGGATTGCCGAACTTGTCCACAAGACCAGCCCGGGAAAATGAATACAACCATAGGATTCAAATCTGTTTGCTGGCCAACGAAACGCGAGGCCCAGGCGCCATAACAAGCCGCGCTAGCTTCAGTACCAAAGACCATCCCTAGACAACCTCGGCGCAGTGTCAAGACACATCTGCTTGCCTATGTCGGAGCACTCAGCCAGCCGATTACAGCAAATCACAGGGAGCAACAAGTCACCTGGACAGGAAATGGCCAATTCAGCAAAAGTGGGAAAGAAATTCTGGGGGGGGTAAAACAAAAACGACGCAATGAAGCGTCGTATCTGTTTAATCTGTAAGGCTTTTTCTTCAATTTTAATGGTGCCTGAGGCTGGAATCGAACCGGCACGACGCGAACGTCGAGGGATTTTAAATCAAAGGAACTCGTTTGCATCTCATTGCATGAAATAGCAAGTAGATGGAGCGAGTAACACCTCAAGTTCGCAACAAATCGCACCCCGTCATAGAACATCGCATAACGCTTATCACAGAATTCGCAAAGATACGCCGCCGTGTTGGTCTTGCCCCCGATCTGATAATCTGAGCCTTCGCATTTGCAATCGTTTCAGTCGGAGTCCCCCATGGCAGCCTATTCCCCTCCCTTCACCCTGACCCACGCCATGTTGAGCCGGGTGGCGGAGATCGCAGAATTGGTGGGGCAATGGCGCTCGACGCAGAGCTCGCAAGTCCCCATGCTGCGCCGGGAAAACCGGATCCGCACCATCCAGGCATCCCTGGCTATCGAGCACAACACCCTGAGCCTGGATCAAGTCACGGCAGTGATCGACGGCAAACCTGTACTGGGATTGCCCCGTGAGATCCAGGAGGTGCGCAATGCGTTTGCCGCTTATGAAGCAATGTCGGCTTGGGCCCCTACCTCTTCTGCGGATTTGCTCAGGGCCCATGGACGTTTGATGCACGGGTTATGCGATGACGCAGGGCAATGGCGTAGCAGTGGGGTCGGCATCTATCGAGGTGAGCAATTAGTGCATATGGCTCCCCCCGCGACTCAGGTTCCGCGTCTGATGGAACAACTGATGCAATGGTTGGCAGAAACAGAGGCCCATCCCTTGATCGCCTCTTGTGCCTTGCACTACGAGTTGGAGTTTATCCACCCCTTTTCCGATGGAAATGGTCGTATGGGACGCTTGTGGCAAACGGTGATCTTGAGCCGTTGGCAACCAGTGATGGCCTTCCTGCCGGTGGAAGCGATCATCAAAGAGCGCCAAGAGCACTACTACCACCAATTAAGTCAGGCCGACAGGCTGAGTGACTGCACCGATTTTATTCTGTTTCTGCTAGAGGCGCTGCGAGATGCGTTGGCCGAAGCGATTACCGCACAGCCGACATCTCAGCCCACCCTGCCAGAAAAAGTGAGGGTAGAAACGCCGGTAGAAATGAAGGTAGAAATGCGGGCAAAAACACCGGATGCAGTGTTGGCGCTCTTAGCGAGCGAGCCTGCCCTGACCCTGACACAAGTAGCCGAGCGAATAGGCAAATCGACCAGCACGGTGGAGCGAGCAGCTGCCGCATTGGTTAAAGCGGGGCGATTGCGCTTTGTTGGTCCGCGCAAGGGTGGGCATTGGGAAGTGTTGTCATAGGACTGCTTGCTAAGGCCACCGAGTGAGTTGCTACAGCCGCCCAGCTTCCAGGTCGCATCAGTAAACATATAACCAGCCAAGTAAACCCAAGCGCAACGAACCCCATTTGCGCACAAAGGAGGCGCAGTAACTCTCTGTTTTATCTCACTAACACCACAAGGGAAGGTGCGAACAAGTCCCTGATATGAGATCATGTTTGTCATCTGGAGCCATGGAACAGGGTTCATCATGAGTCATCAACTTACCTTCGCCGACAGTGAATTCAGCAGTAAGCGCCGTCAGACCAGAAAAGAGATTTTCTTGTCCCGCATGGAGCAGATCCTGCCATGGCAAAACATGGTGGAAGTCATCGAGCCGTTTTACCCCAAGGCTGGTAATGGCCGGCGACCTTATCCGCTGGAAACCATGTTACGCATTCACTGCATGCAGCATTGGTACAACCTGAGCGATGGCGCGATGGAAGATGCTCTGTACGAAATCGCCTCCATGCGTCTGTTTGCCCGGTTATCCCTGGATAGCGCCTTGCCGGACCGCACCACCATCATGAATTTCCGCCACCTGCTGGAGCAGCATCAACTGGCCCGCCAATTGTTCAAGACCATCAATCGCTGGCTGGCCGAAGCAGGCGTCATGATGACTCAAGGCACCTTGGTCGATGCCACCATCATTGAGGCACCCAGCTCGACCAAGAACAAAGAGCAGCAACGCGATCCGCAGATGCATCAGACCAAGAAAGGCAATCAGTGGCACTTTGGCATGAAGGCCCACATTGGTGTCGATGCCAAGAGTGGCCTGACCCACAGCCTAGTCACCACCGCGGCCAACGAGCATGACCTCAATCAGCTGGGTAATCTGCTGCATGGAGAGGAGCAATTTGTCTCAGCCGATGCCGGCTACCAAGGGGCGCCACAGCGCGAGGAGCTGGCTGAGGTGGATGTGGACTGGCTGATCGCCGAGCGCCCCGGCAAGGTAAGAACCTTGAAACAGCATCCACGAAAGAACAAAACGGCCATCAACATCGAATACATGAAAGCCAGCATCCGGGCCAAGGTGGAGCACCCATTTCGCATCATCAAGCGACAGTTCGGCTTCGTGAAAGCCAGATACAAGGGGTTGCTGAAAAACGATAACCAACTGGCGATGTTATTCACGCTGGCCAACCTGTTTCGGGCGGACCAAATGATACGTCAGTGGGAGAGATCTCACTAAAAACTGGGAATAGCGCCTTAAATGGCGAAGAAACGGTCTAAATAGGCTGATTCAAGGCATTTACGGGAGAAAAGATCGGCTCAAACATGAAGAAATGAAATGACTGAGTCAGCCGAGAAGAATTTCCCCGCTTATTCGCACCTTCCCTAGATGTTCGGCCAGCTCAAGCAATGATGCTCCGCTCTTAGCCATTAGGGAGGCGCTGGAATGCCGCAAGTCATGGAATCGAAAATCGCTGATACCAGATTTGACTAGGCAGACTCGCCAGTGGTGATCGAACTCAGCAAAAGGCCCGTACAGCTTGCCAGGGTGAGGGAATAGGTAGGCATCGCCAACCTGCCGGAATGGCATCAGCTCTTCAAGGACGGCTGTTGTGAGGGTTAGCGTCCGCCTGTCTCCGTTCTTGGTTTGCTCTAGGTGTGCAGTCTTGCGCTGAAAATCTATGTCCGACCATTTCAAATTGATCAGCTCGCTGCGCCGTGCCCCTGTAGCTAGCGCCATATGGATTAGCAGGTGCAGACGCTCCCAACGGCTATTGCTAGCGGCATCGAGTAGACGGCCTATCTCGGCATCAGATAAAAAGCGGGTACGCCCTGCGCTTTCAGCTTGCTGGCGAATCTCACGGGCGGGATTGTGCTTGGTGTCGTGCCGATCATTAAACCATTCAAACAGAGCGGATATGGCGGCCTTATAGCGGTTGATGGTGGCGGGGGACTTCTCGTCTTTGGCTAGCGCAACTAAGGCGTCTTTGATGTGTTGGCGCTGGATCTTGCCCACAGGCTACAGGCTTGTCACCCAAGCGATCAGACCACCAGACAAGGCGCTGAATGCCAGAAGTATCACGACCAGTGTACTGATCGAGATAATCGCGGATTGCATCAGAAAGGGGGATTGTAGTGAGGGAGACGGACGTCATGGCGTCCGCTAGGTCATCGCACACAGTGAGGCGCGACAAAAACGCTTCCGCATCTTTTTTTCTCGGAAACGACTTATCTATGCGCTGACCATTGCGCATCATTTGAACTCGGTAAGTCTTGCCGCGCTTACCGGATACGGTTCGTACTTGTGCCATGGTTAAAACCTCTTTCGCGTAATTTCGCGTTATGTGAGTGTCTTAACCGCAGTTTCAGAGCTTCTAGCGCCGCACTTGCCACGCTAACCTGTTGACCAGACAGGATTTTTAATGGTGCCTGAGGCCGGAATCGAACCGGCACGACGCGAACGTCGAGGGATTTTAAATCCCTTGTGTCTACCGATTTCACCACTCAGGCACCGCAATCGGTATCAAGTCCGCGGGCGGGCTTGTCAATATGGAGGCACGTTCCGGAGTCGAACCGGACTAAACGGATTTGCAATCCGCTGCATAACCGCTTTGCTAACGCGCCATGCAAAAGAGAGGAACTCTCTATTGTCTGAATTTGGAGCGGGAAACGAGACTCGAACTCGCGACCCCGACCTTGGCAAGGTCGTGCTCTACCAACTGAGCTATTCCCGCATCGGTCTGGCTGACTGCCTGACTGTGAGAACGCATTCTAGCGATGTTCCCCGCCCAGTCAACCAAAAACATTTAATACGCTGATCGTTCGGGTGTTTTTTACCCTTGTCCCACACTTTTGCAGCTCATGGCCGTTTCTCGGCGCCAGTGGCAGAGAAACGGCCATCTTCCCGTTTGGACTAGAACCGGGAGTGGTAGCTGAGATCGCCCCAGGCGGCCTTCATGTACTGGAACATGGACCAGAAGGTGAGCACGGTGGCCACGTAGAGCAGCACATAGGCGAGCCACACCATCCAGATGTCGTATTGCCAGATGAGGCCGGTGAGCGACACCATCTGGATCATGGTCTTCCATTTGCCAATCCAGCTGACGGCCACCGAGGAGCGCTTGCCAAGCTCGGCCATCCATTCACGCAGGGCGGAGATGATGATCTCCCGGCCAATCATGGTCATGGCGGGGATGGTGACCCAGACGGTGTTGTAGTGCTCGACGATGACCACCAGGGCCGACGCCACCATGATCTTGTCGGCCACCGGATCGAGGAAGGCGCCAAAGGCGGTGGACTGGTTCAGCTTGCGGGCAAGATAGCCGTCAAACCAGTCGGTTGCGGCCGCCAGGATAAAGACGATGGCCGCCGCCATGTAGGACCACTGATAGGGAAGGTAGAACAGGATGACGAAGACGGGGATGAGCAAAATCCGAAAGAACGTCAGCAGGTTAGGAATATTTGTCATTATTTTCAGCCACTTCTTGTATGCCGCTACATGGTAGCCCCAAGCCGATCGCGGATGCAACCGAACTGGCGCCCGCCTTGGTCCATTAATCCATCAATAACCTCAGGATGCCGGTCATTATGGCATTTGGGAGCCCCCTGCGTCACGGCTCTTGTGCGCAGGCGGCACGCCCTGATGCCCCCTGGCGTGACCACCTTCACACCAAAGGCAGCGCTAGAGCGAGTGCAATGCGTCGTGGATGGACTGGGCCAACTCCTGGCTGATGCCGGGCACCTTGGCCAGCTCGTCCACCCCGGCTTTTTTCACCTCCTGCAGGCCACCCAGGTATTTGAGCAGCGCCTGCCGCCGTTTCGGTCCCACCCCGGGAATGTCTTCCAGGGTACTGGTGGTACGCGCCTTTGCCCGTCTGGCCCGGTGGCCGGTGATGGCGAAGCGGTGGGATTCATCGCGAATGTGCTGGATGAGGTGCAGGGCGGGCATGTCCGCCGGCAGGTGCAGCTCTTCGTGACTATCCCCCAGGATCAGGGTCTCCAGCCCCGCCTTGCGGGTCACCCCCTTGGCGATGCCCACCAGGAGCGGATACTTGCCGCCGAGAAACTCCAACTGGCGCGCCAGGATCTCCTCGGCGCGGCGCAGCTGGCCAAGACCGCCGTCGATGAAGAGCACGTCCGGCACCTTGTCCGGCTCCTGCTGCTTGCCAAAGCGGCGCTCCAGCGCCTGCTCCATGGCGGCGTAGTCATCGCCACCGGTGATGCCGTCGATATTGAAGCGGCGGTACTCGGAGCTGAGCGGCCCCTCCCGGTTGAACACCACGCAGGAGGCCACGGTGCGCTCCCCCATGGTGTGGGAGATGTCGAAACACTCCATGCGGGCGATGGGGGTCTCGAGCTCCAGCAGCTCCTCCAGCTGATCGTAACGGGCGGTGATGGTGCTCTTGTGGGCGAGGCGCGAGCGCAGCGCGGTCTGGGCGTTGATGGCGGCGAGCTTGATGAAGCGGGCCCGCTCGCTGCGGGTCCGGCTCACCACCCGCACCTTGTAGCCAGCAGTCTGGCTCAGGGTCTCGGCGATGACGCTCTCATCCTCCAGCGCCACGTCCAGCAGCACCTCGCTCGGGATCTGCCGCCCCCCCTGCCCCGACAGGTAGAACTGCAGCAGGAAGGATTGCACCACCTCTTCCAGCGGCGTGTCGGCCGGCACCTTGGGGAAGTAGCTGCGCGAGCCCAGCACCTTGCCCTGGCGGATGAAGAGCACGTGGATGCAGGCGGTCCCCTGCTCAAAGGCGACCCCCACCACGTCGAGCTCGTCCAGCACGTTGCCGCTCACCGACTGCTGCTCGGTGACCCGGCGCAGGGCCTGGATCTGATCCCGATAGCGGGCCGCCTCCTCGAAGCGCAGATCGCCGCTGGCGGACTCCATCTTGCCCACCAGTTCCCCTATCACCTGCTGGTTCTTGCCCGCGAGGAACAGCTTGGCCAGTGCCACCTGCTGGGCGTATTCCGCCTCGCTCACCAGCCCCGCCACGCAGGGGCCGGCGCAGCGCTTGAGCTGGTAGAGCAGGCAGGGGCGGGTGCGGTTGGCATAGACCGCATCCTCGCACTGGCGCACCGGAAAGATCTTCTGCATCAGGTGCAGGCTCTCTCGCACCGCACCGCCGGAAGGATACGGACCGAAATACTCCCCCTTCACCTTGCGGGCACCGCGATGGACACCGATACGCGGGTGCTGATGGTCGGTGATGATGATCCAGGGGTAGGACTTGTCGTCCCGCAGCAGCACGTTGTAGCGAGGCTGGTACTGCTTGATGAGGTTGTGCTCGAGGATCAGCGCCTCGGTCTCGGTGTGGGTGACCGTTACCTGCACGTCGGCGATCTGGCGCACCAGGGTGCGGGTCTTGATGCTGTCGACGTTGACCCGAAAATAGGAGGCGAGCCGTTTTTTCAGATCCTTGGCCTTGCCCACGTAGATGACGGTGCCGCCGCTGTCGTACATGCGGTAGACGCCGCTCTGGTGGGTGACGGCGCCGAGAAACGCCTTGCTGTCGAAGAGAGGTTCAGACGAGGTCATGCTGGCTCCGGCAACGGGCAAGGGACTGGGTCAGCGTCTGCGGCAAACAGGGATAGGAAAAGAGGCTCATCGGCAACTCGGCTCACGGGTGAAAGCAGAAGACGGCACAGAGCATACTGCGCCGGGGCGGCAAAAAGCAAAAAGGCGGCACAGGCCGCCTTTGGTGTCCACACGCCCCCTTACAGGGTGTCGGCATCCAGCATGCCATAGCGAATGGCCAGATGGGTCAGCTCCACATCGCCGTTGATGCCCAGCTTGCTGAACAGGCGGTAGCGGTAGCTGTTGACCGTCTTCGGGCTCAGGTTGAGCTGCTCGGAGATGTCGGTCACCTTCTGCCCCTTGGTGATCATCATCATGATCTGCAGCTCGCGCTCGGAGAGGGACTTGAAGGGGTTCTCGTCGGCGGAGGCAAACTGGCTCAGGGCCATCTGCTGGGCGATCTCAGGGGAGATGTAACGCTGCCCGGAGTGCACCAGGCGAATAGCGTGGATCATCTCGTCCGGCGCGGCGCCCTTGGTGAGATAGCCGGCGGCGCCCGCCTGCATCACCTTGGTGGGGAACGGATTTTCTGAATGAATGGTCAGCACTATGATGCGCACATCGGGGCGGATCCGCAGGATCTTGCGGGTCGCCTCCAGACCGCCGATGCCCGGCATGTTCATGTCCATCAGGATCACGTCGGGGTGATGTTGCCGACAGAAGGCCACCGCGGTCTCCCCGCTCTGCGCCTCGCCCACCACCTTGATCCCGCGGACGTCTTCCAAAATGCGTCTTATCCCTGTACGCACCAACTCATGATCATCGACCAGGAATACATTAATCACCCAAACACCCCGTTTTTTATCTCGTTATATGCCAGTTAGGGTTAACACGGCGTCTTGCATCATAACCAAACTCGCCGATTTGGCAAACCATGGCCGGGAAAAGTTTGAAACTGCTCGTAAAATTCGTTTTAAATCAAATTACTATATAAAGAATCAACAGAAAAACGGCGCCTTGAGGCGCCGTAATGCATCAAACCCGTTCAGCCGGCCTCATCCGGCCAGCAGCGCGCGCACCTTGTCCAGATCGACCTGGGTATCCACCCCGACGGGCGGTGCTTCCAGCGCCTGGGCGACATGGATCTTCTCCCCGTACCAGAGCACCCTCAGCTGCTCCAGCGCCTCGATTTGCTCGAGCGCGCTCGGCTCCCAATCCACGTAACGCTGGATGAAACCGGCGCGATAGGCGTAGATGCCGATGTGGCGCTGGTAGTGCGCGCCAATCTGCTCGTGGCTCCCCGCAACGGGATCGCTGGCCGCAAAGCGATCCCGATCCCAGGGGATGCTGGCGCGACTGAAGTAGAGGGCATACCCCTCCCGGTCGGTCACCACCTTGACGGCATTGGGATTGAACGCCTCTTCGGCATCCCTGATCGGCACCGACAGCGTCGCCATGGGCGCGCTGGCCGCGGCCAGGTTGTCCGCCACCTGGCGGATGATGACGGGGGGAATGAGGGGCTCGTCCCCCTGCACGTTGACGATGATGGTGTCGGCGGCAAAGCCGTAGTGACGGCACACCTCGGCCAGACGCTCGGTGCCGGACTGGTGATCCGGTGAGGTCATGCACACCTCGAACCCGGCAGCGGCGGCAAAGGGAGCCAGAGCCTGCTGCACCCGCTCGTCATCGGTGGCGACGATCACCCGATCGGCGCCCGATTGCAGGGCCTTCTCCACCACGTGCTGCACCATGGGCTTGCCGTGAATGTCGGCCAGCGGCTTGCCCGGCAGCCGGGTGGAGGCGTAACGGGCAGGAATGACGACGACGAAACTCATGGCTTCAGCTCTTCCAGCGCCAGGTGACGGGCCCGGTTCTCCAGCAGCACCGGGATCCCCTCCTCCAGGGGATAGGCCAGTCTGTCGAAGCGGCAGATGAGCTCCTGAGGGCCCTCAGCGTGCGCTTGATAGTGCAGTTTCCCCTTGCAGACCGGGCAGGCGATGATGTCGAGCAGTTTAATATCCAGTGCCACAACGAAACTCCTTTAACGATTTCCCACAGGCGATCTTGCCTGGCATGTCAATGTGCAGGGCCAGCCCCCGAGTCCGGGCGCTGGCCGTCTGTTCCAATCCGGTGGCGCCCGTCAGGGCGCCTGGTGCCCGTTCCTTCTTCCGGGCTGCGGGCCCAGGGTGCGCAGCAGCGCCTCTCCCAGGGCATCGGGCAGCTCGGCGCTGACCGGCAGATACCACCAGTTGTCCGGGGCGAAGGGGCGGCACTTGACCGCATCCTTCTCGGTCATCAGCAAGGGGCGCTGGCCGAAGCGGGCCAGCAGCTCGGCGGCGTCGAACGCCTGGTGATCCCCGTAGCCGACGCTCTGCACCAGCTCGTAACCAAGGGCGGTCAGGGTGGCGAAGAAACGGGGGGGATGGCCGATGCCTGCCAGGGCATCCACCGGCCCCGAGAAAGGGGCCGTGAGAGGCGCATCGTCGCACACCCGGCGCAGGGTATCCGGCACCAGGCGCATGGCGTACTCGCCACGGGCGGGTTCGCCGCCGTTGCAGATGATGGCGTCCACCCGCTTGAGGCGGGTCGTGGGCTCGCGCAGCGGCCCCATGGGCAGCAGACAGCCATTGCCAAAGCGGCGCGCCCCGTCCACCACCACCAGCTCGATGTCACGGGCCAGGGCATAGTGCTGCAGGCCGTCGTCGGTGACGATGATGTCCACCTCACCGCTTTGCTCCAGCAACCGCACAGCATCGGCCCGTCTGGGGGCCACCGCCACGGGGCAGCCGCAGCGCCTTGCGATGAGCACGGGCTCATCCCCGGCCTCGGCCGGGGTGCTGCTCTCATCCAGTCGATAGGGGTAATGGGGCGCCTTGCCGCCATAGCCGCGGCTCACCACGCCGGGGCGCCAGCCCCGGGCCTGGAGTTGTTCCACCAGCCAGACCACCACCGGGGTCTTGCCGTTGCCCCCCACCGAGAGATTGCCCACCACCACCACCGGCAGGGTGGCCCGATAGGCGCGGAACCAACCCCGGCGATACCCCAGACGGCGGACGCCGCTGATGAGGGCAAACAGCAGGGCGAAGGGGGCCAGCCCCCAGCGCCAGAGGCTGTTCCCGTACCAGAGTCTGGCCAGCATCAGCCCTTGTTACCCGTGGCTGTATTACCAAACTGAATGGCCCGCAGCTGGGCATAAGTACCATGCATGTCCATCAGGGTTTGGTGGTTGCCGCGCTCGACGATGTGTCCCTCGTCGATCACCAGGATCTCGTCCGCCTTCTCGATGGTGGAGAGACGGTGGGCGATCACGAGGGAAGTGCGCGCCTTGCACAGCTCGTCGATGGCCGCCTGGATGTGGCGCTCGGACTCGGTGTCCAGGGCCGAGGTGGCCTCGTCCAGCAGCAGCACCGGGGAGTCCCGCAGCAGGGCGCGGGCGATGGCGATGCGCTGGCGCTGGCCGCCGGAGAGGGAGGCGCCGTTCTCGCCGATGACGGTGTCATAGCCTTCCGGCATCTTGCTGACGAAGTCGTCCGCATGGGCGATGCGGGCCGCCTGCTGGATCTCGTCGCGGCTGTACTTCTCTTCCGCCGCGTAGGCGATGTTGTTGGCCACGGAGTCGTTGAAGAGGTGCACGTGCTGGGAGACCAGGGCGTACTGCTTGCGCAGCTCGCTCAGGCGGTATTCGCGGATGTTGACGCCATCCAGCAGAATTTCCCCCTCTTCGATGTCATAGAAGCGGGTCAGGAGGCTCGCGATGGTGCTCTTGCCGGAGCCGGAACGCCCCACCAGGGCCACCGATTTGCCCGCCTCCACCTTGAAGCTGATGTTGCGCAGCGCCGGTGTCTCCTTGGTCGGGTAGGTGAAGGTGACGTTGCGAAACTCGATTTCACCTCGGGCACGTTCCAGGGTGCGGGTGCCGGTGTCCTGCTCCGGGGTGGAGTCCAGCAGACCGAACAGGCTCTGGCAGGCGGTGATGCCGCGCTGGAACTGGTTGTTCACGTCGGTAAGGCTTTTCAGCGGCTTGAGCAGCATCATCATGGAGGTGACCATGACGGTGAAGGTGCCCGCGGTCAGGGTCGCCTTGACGCTGTCGATGGTGGCGACATAGAGGAAGACCGCAAGGGCCACGGAGGCCACCATCTGGACGATGGGGCTGCCGATGGCGTCGGCGGCGACCATCTTCATGGTCTGCTGACGCATCCGGTTGCTCACCTGGTAGAAGCGCTTGTCCTCCACCTCCTGGCCCCCGAACATCAGCACCTCTTTGTGCCCCTTGAGCATCTGCTCGGTGGAGGTGGTGATGTCACCCACCGCCTGCTGGATGTGGCGGCTTATCTTGCGAAAACGTCGGCTGATGATGCTGATGAGGATCCCGACCAGGGGCCCCACCACCAGGAAGATCACCGACAACTGCCAGGAGTGCCAGAACATCAGGCCCAGCAGGCCGATGACGGTGGCCCCTTCCCGCACCAGGGAGACCAGGGTCGAGCTCGCGGCGGACGACACCTGACCGGCGTCATAGGTCACCTTGGAGAGCAGGTTGCCGGTGTTCTGGCGGTCGAAGAAGCTCATGGGCATGGCCATCAGGTGGCTGAACACCTGCTGCTGCAGGCGCATCACCACGTGGTTGCCGACCCAGGCCATGCAGTAGTTGGAGAGGAAGGCGGCGCAGCCGCGCAGAGCCACGATGCCGAGGACGAAGAAGGGCATCCACTTGAGCACGCTGCTGTCGTTGCCGTTGAGCCCCTGATCGATGAGCGGTTTGATGGAGTAGACAAAGGTGGTATCCACGGCCGCGTAACCCAGCATGCCAATGATGCCGCCCACCAGACCCAGCTTGCGATCCCGGACATAACCGAGCAGGCGCTTGAAGACGGTCCAGCTCTCTTGTGAGGTTTCTTGTTGCATGAATAGCCGTTAATAAGGGAAATGACGGGCTATTCTAGCCAAACCTTGGAGCTACACCAAGCGCCGCTGGCGCGATGGCTTCAACCCGGGTCACAAATGAAGGCCGCCCCTTGCCGGGCTGGCTCACCGGATCCTCACTCCCTTCCCCATACCTGCGGCTGCCACCAGGGGCCGCCACGCCTGTACCAGGGCCCCTGCTCCCGCTCGGCCCGGATCCTGAGGCCCGCGTCCCCCGGCTCGATCAGGATGGCGCCCGCCTCCCCCGTGACCCACTGCCGCGCCCCCTGGTATCGCGCCACCACCTCGGGGCGGGGAAAGCCCCACTGGTTCATGAAGCCTGCGCTGTGCACCACGAAGGCAGGTTTCACCGCCGCCACGAAGGGAGCCGTGGAGGAGGTGCGACTGCCATGATGCGGGCTCACCAGCAGGGTACTGGCCAGCCCCGCGCCCTCACCCTCCTCCAGCGCCAGTGCCAGCAGGCGGCGCTCCGCCTGCTGCTCGATGTCGCCGCTCAGCAGCAGCCGATGGCGCCCGTCATCCAGCTGCACCACGCAACTGTCGTTGTTGCGCCCCGCCCCGGCTGCCAGGGGCCAGAGCACCCGCACATCCAGCCCCTGCCAGTGCCACTGCTGACCTCGGCGGCAGGCCTGGGTAGCCGGTGCAAAGGGGAAGGAGGAGAGCTCCCGGCGCACCGCCATGCTCTGCAGCAGAGCCTGCCGGTTGCCCGCGTGATCCCTGTCTCTGTGGCTGATGATCAGGGTGTCGATCACCCGGATGCCGAGCCGGTTGAGCAGAGGCAGGATGGCCGCATCCGCCATGTTGTAGCCCCCGGGGTAGCGATCCCCGGTATCAAACAGGATGGCCCGCTCCCCCCGGGTGACGAGCACCGAGAGCCCCTGCCCCACGTCCAGCACCCGCACCTGCCAGGCAGCGGGAGCAGGCCAGAGGGCGAGCAGCAGGGCCGCCGCCACCGGTCCCCCCAGGGCGCGCCCTCCCGGCAGGTGCCATCCCGTCCACAGCAGGATCAGCAGGGCGCTGGCGGGCATCAGCCAGCCGGGCACCGGCCACCAGAGCTGCAGGCGATCCGCCAGCTGCGTGAGCCCCCACAGCACCCACTCCAGGCCGAAGGCGGAGACCCAGAGCAGGCCGTGGGCCAGCAACGTGGAGAGGGGCGCCACCAGTACGCCGACGAGCGCCAGGGGAATGATGACAAGGCAGAACAGCGGCAGTGCCAGCAGATTGAGCAGAAACGCCAGGGGCGCCATCCCCTCGAACAGCAGCAGTTGCAGGGGCAGCAATCCGAGCAGCAGCAGAAGTTGCAGCCGTACCAGGCCGGGGCGATCGTGCAACAGGCTCGCCAGCAACAGCAGGGCCACCGCCAAAAAAGAGAGCCAGAACCCCGCCGAATAGAGGGCGAAAGGGTCCCACAATGTCAGCACCACGAAGGCCCACAGCCAGATCCGGTGGCTCGGCCAGTCCCGCTTTAGCCAGCGCAGCAGGCTCCACACCAGCACCATGATGAGGGCACGCTCGGTGGCCACCGCAAACCCCGCCAGCCAGCTGTAGGTGGCCGCGAACAGGAGCGACACGCAGATAGCCCCGCGCAGCCCGAACAGCCGCCCGAGCCACCAGCCGAGCACCGCTACCAGAGCGATATGCTGGCCCGAGATGGCGATGATGTGGGTCAGGCCGCTGCCGCGAAAGAGTTCCCACTGGGCATCCGTGATCCCCCCTGCTCCCCGAAGGTGAGGGCCGCCAGCAGGGGGGCCTGCGCCATCCCCTCCCAGGCGCGACTCGCCGCCGCCAGCCAGCGATCGCGCACACCTGGGGGCACGGCATCCAGGGCGATGACCCGGCGCAGGTTGCCGGTGGCGGTGATCCCCTTGCCAAGGAGCAGGCGCCGCCCATCCATCCCCGCTTCGTTGGCCAGGCCATGGGCCGGCTTGAGAGAGGTCACCAGGGTGACGCGGCTGCCGGCAGGCAACGGCGGCAACACCTGATAGGCATTGACCCGCACCAGGGGTGGCACGATGAGGGGGCGATCGTCCAGGGTGTCGAGGCGCAGCAGCAGGCGCGCAAATTTATCCCCCTCTTTCTCTCCCGAAGACTCCGTACTTTGCACGTGTGCGGTTATGATGTGGCTCGTTTTTTTGCCAAGCTGATCCAGCCAGGCAAGCCGGTAGTGCAAATTCACCTGCATCCAGAGGATGCCGAGCAGCAGAAACAGCAGCCGCCAGCAACGACCACCGGCGAGGGGGAGCGCGAGCAGCAGCATCAGGCCACCCCATTCCCATGAAGGCAGCCATGGCCAAAGCAGTGAGGAGCTTGCCCCCAGGGCAAACGACAACAGACGCAGATCCATGGAGCAAGTATTTAGCAAGGTTCAGAACATGCCCAAACGAATCATACAGCGCTGGCTACCCGACCCGGCGACCCTCAAGGAACACAAGCACTTGCGACTCTTTGGCAAGCTGCTGCTGGATGCCAACCTCTGGCATCTCAACCGGCGCTCCGCCGCCGGTGCCTGTGCGGTCGGCCTCTTCATGGCCTGGGTTCCCCTCCCCTGCCAGATGCTGCTGGCCGCTGGCGGCGCCATCGCCTGCCGGGTCAACCTGCCCCTCTCGGTGGCCCTGGTCTGGCTCTCCAACCCCCTGACCATGCCACCGCTGTTTTATGGCGCCTATCTGGTGGGCTGCCAGTTGCTGGGGCAACCCTCCCAGCACATCGAGATCACCTTCACCTGGGCCTGGCTGGTGTCGGTGTTCGAGACGGTGGCCCCGCCGCTCTTGCTGGGCTCCCTGGTGCTTGCCCTGCTGAGCGCCCTCGTCGGCTATCTCCTGGTTCGCGCGGGCTGGCGCCTGAGCACGGTGCGCCAGTGGCAAAAACGCAAGGTGGCGCGCCCATGCTGAATCGCTGGTTGGCCCGCTTCAAGATTGACCCCGATACCCTGCGCCAACAGAAGTGGTTCGCCCTCTTTGGCGAGCGACTGCTGACCCCCGCCCTCTGGCAAGGGGGAACGCGGGCCCTCTGTGGCGCCGTGGCGGCCGGGCTGTTCGCCAGCTGGGTCCCCATGCCCATGCACTCCCTGGTGGCCGTCGCCCTGGTGCTGGCGTTCAGCTTCAACCTGCCGCTGGCCCTCTTGGCGGTCTGGTTCAACAACCCGCTGACGCTCCCCTTCATGTACCTCTACGCCTATCGTACCGGTTGCCTGGTGCTGAACGAGACGCCAGCCCCCTTCCATCTCACCTGGTCCCTGCACTGGCTGGAGCAGGAGGCAGCCACCCTGGTGCCCCCCTTCCTGCTCGGCAGCCTGCTGCTGGCGGTGCTGAGCGCCGCCGCCGGCGCCTTGCTCACCCAGCTGCTGTTACAACTGGGCAAGCTGACCCGCCCCCGCTAGGTTGCCAGCACGCCGTCCTTGTCTCGGGTGGCGTGCCTTGCCATCGTCTGCCTCTGCCACCACACTCCTTGTAACCCGTTGTTTTTCGACCCCCATTCGAAACAAGGAGCCCACCATGGCCGAACCGCTCACGCTGGCCCATGCCAATGGCCACCCCCTCTCCCTGCTACCCGCCATGGCCAATCGCCACGGCCTCATCACCGGGGCCACCGGCACCGGCAAGACAGTCACCCTGCAGGTGCTGGCGGAGGGGTTTTCCCGCCTCGGCGTGCCGGTCTTTCTTGCCGACGTGAAGGGGGATCTGAGCGGCCTGGGCACCGCCGGTACCCCCTCTGCCAAGCTGGATGCCCGTCTGGCCCAGCTCGGCCTTCAGGCACCCGACTTTGCCGCCAGCCCCACCCTGTTCTGGGATCTCTTTGCCGAAGAGGGCCACCCGGTGCGGGCCACCGTCTCCGACATGGGGCCTCTGCTGCTTGCACGCCTGCTCGGCCTCAACGACACCCAAAGCGGGGTGCTGGAGCTGGTGTTCAAGGTGGCGGACGACGAGGGGTTGCTGCTGCTCGATCTGAAAGACCTGCGGGCCATGGTGCAGTTTGCGGGGGAGCACGCCAAGACTCTCACCACCCGCTACGGCAATGTGTCGACCGCCTCCATCGGCGCCATCCTGCGCAACCTCCTCACCCTGGAGAGCGCGGGCGGCGATCACTTCTTCGGCGAGCCCATGCTGGACATCCAGGATCTGATGCAGACCGACGAGGCGGGCCACGGCCATATCAATGTACTGGCCGCCGGCAAGCTCACCCAGTCCAGCCGCCTCTATGCCTGCTTCCTGCTCTGGCTGCTCTCCGAGCTGTTCGAACAGTTGCCCGAGATAGGGGATCCGGAAAAGCCCGTGCTGGTGTTCTTCTTCGACGAGGCCCATCTGCTATTCAAGGATGCGCCCAGGGCACTGCTGGAGAAAATTGAGCTGGTGGTGCGCCTCATCCGCTCCAAGGGGGTGGGCGTCTATTTCGTGACCCAGAGCCCGGCCGACATCCCCGACAGCGTGCTGGGGCAGCTTGGCAACCGGGTGCAGCACGCCCTGCGCGCCTTCACCCCGAGCGATCAGAAGGCGGTGCGCATCGCCGCCAACACCCTGCGGGCCAACCCTGCCTTCGACGCCGCCGGAGCCATCACTGAACTGGGGGTCGGGGAGGCGCTCATCTCCCTGCTCGACGAGAAGGGGCGGCCCAGCGTGGTGGAGCGCGCCTTCATCGCGCCCCCGGCCAGCCGCATCGGCCCCCTGAGCGCGGCCGAGCGCCATGCGCTTATTCAGGGCTCATTGCTCTACGGCAGATACGACACCCAGGAGGACAGGGAGTCCGCGTTCGAGCGACTTCAAGAGACATTGCCCGCCGCCGGTGACGAGACCGCTTCCCCACAGACCGACCAGGGCGGCGGTCTGCTGGATGCCTTGAATGGCATCCTGTTCGGTCGCACCGGCCCCCGTGGTGGCCAGCATGACGGGGTGGTGCAGACCGCCGCCAAGAGCGTGGCCCGCACCCTCGGCAACGAGGTGGGACGCCAGCTGATGCGCGGGGTGCTCGGCTCCCTGCTGGGGAGCAGCAAGCGGCGCCGCTGATGCCGGAAAATGAAAAAGCCCGCCGTGTCGGCGGGCTTTTTATGGCTGAAGCAAGGCGCTTGGCGCAGATGCTTCTCTCTTACAACACCTTGGCGATGGCGTCGCAGAGGGGATCAATGTTGGCGCGGGTGATGCCTGCCACGCTGATCCGGCCGGAGCCGACGATGTAGATGGCGAATTCGCTCTTGAGGCGCTCCACCTGATCCTTGGAGAGACCGGAGAAGGAGAACATGCCGTTCTGTTCGCGGATGAAACTGAAATCCTGGTTCACCCCCCGCTCGGCCAGCTTCTCCACCAGCAACTCGCGCATCTCGCGAATGCGCACCCGCATGGCGGCCACTTCTTCCACCCACTCCGCATAGAGGGCCGGGTCGCTCACCACGGTGGTGACAACGGCGGCGCCATGTGACGGCGGGTTGGAGTAGTTGGCACGAATGACGGTCTTCACCTGGGTGAAGGCGACGTCGGCCACCGCCTTGGTCGCGCAGACCAGGGTGAAGGCGCCGACCCGCTCGTTGTAGAGGCCGAAGTTCTTGGAGAAGGAGCTCGCCACCAGCAGCTCGTCGTGGCACTCGGCGAAGATGCGAAGGCCTTCGGCATCCTCTTCGATGCCGCGGGCAAAGCCCTGATAGGCGAAGTCAAAGAGCGGCAGCCAGCCGGCGGCGGCACTCTGACTGGCCAGGGCGCGCCACTGCTCGGTGGTCGGGTCGATACCGGTCGGGTTGTGGCAGCAGCCGTGCAGCAGCACCAGATCCCCCGCCTGCGCGTCAGACAGGGAGGCCTGCATGGCGGCGAAGTCGAGTCCCTTGGTGGCGGCGTCGTAGTACTTGTACCACTTGACGGTCAAACCGGCCGCCTGGAACACGCTGACGTGGTTCGCCCAGGTGGGATCGGAGATCCAGATGGTCTTGGCGAGATTGTTGCGTACCACGAACTCGGCGGCGATGCGCAGGGCACCAGTACCGCCCGGCGCCTGCGCCGTCTTGGCGCGGCCGCTGGTCACCAGGGCGGCATCACGGCCGAACAGCAGTTGCTGCACGATGCGGCCGTATTCGATATTGCCTTCGATACCGAGGTAGTTCTTGGTCTTCTCGTCGGTCAAGAGCTTCTGCTCGGCTTGCTTGACGCAGTGAAGGATAGGAGTGGCACCGGTCTCATCCTTGTAGATACCGACCCCCAGATTGATCTTGTGGCTGCGAGTGTCGGCACGGAAGGCTTCGGTCAGGCCCAGGATCGGATCCGCTGGGGCGGCAACAACCTTTTCAAACATGGTATTCCCTGTAGTCCGTTGAGTTCGTTGGCTGGCAAAGTAGGTTGGCAAACAAAAGCGCCCGTCCAGGGAGCGCTTCGTCAGCTCTTTATACCACTGCCTTCCATAGGGGAAAACCGCTTTCTCGGCGCCGCCTCAACCAATCCCGTGCCAATCCGGTGCCAGGGCACACACCTCGACCGACAGACCCCGATTCGACTCCACCAAATCATTGCACTGCGCCATCAGCGCACGGGGGATACGGCTCGGCTCCCAGGGCCGGCCATCCCCCAGGGGAGCCCCGTAGGCCGCCTTGATGGGCACCAGATCCCGGGGCAGCCACCAGCTCGCCGGTCTCCCCAACCGCTGGGCCAATGCCAGTACTCTGTCGACCCCGGCCGGATCCAGGGCAGTGAGGTGGCTCCAGAGGGTCTGGGGCGGCAAAGCGGCGATCAGGGGCTCCAGCGTGCCGGGATCCTCGGCGGGATACCAGACCAGCAGGGCGTCGGCGGGCAGTGGCAACTCGGCGAAGGCGCCGACGGCATCGGTCGTGATCACCCGCTGTATCTCCCCCTCTCCCCAGAGGATCTTGCCAAGCTGCGCCAGGGTGCGGGCTGGCAGCGCCACCTCCCCCAGGGTCTGGAGCCAGGGAGCGGCATCCAGCAGGGTGCCGCCGCTGAGAAACAGGCTGAACGGCCGTGTGGCCCGCAGACGAAGGGGCAGATCGCTGCACAGCCGGATCCCCTTGTCTTCGAAGTCGATCTGCTCGATGGGGCTGAAATGACCCTCCCCCTTGCGATACAGGGCCGCCAGCACCCGCTCGTTGACCCGCTCCCCCAGTTGCCAACCGTGGGATTGCAGCCACTCCTCGGGTTCCGGCGGGGCACTGGCCATCTTCGCCAGCATCAGCTCCCGAGTCAGATAGCGGTGCCCGGCAGGGGTGAGCTCATAGTGATGATTGCCAAGGGCCAGCAGCAACTGGTTGTCCCGAAGCATGCCGATGAGCGGCTGCCATTGACGACCGCGAACAGCCTGGGGGCCGCCGCTCAGCAACTGCTGTGCCAGCGCGCGCCACTCGGGGTGGGTGAAATCGATCAAAGGCATCCTTCCCTGTCGGCAAACCATCCTTCAACGAATTGAATAATCTAGCGATTTACGACGAAGGAGCCAAGGGCGGAAAAGAGACAACGTGACCTGGCGCAGCACCGGACGTCGAAAGGAAGCGAAAGAGGTGAAAGGCAGATAAAACAAAACGGCCAAGCAAGCTTGGCCGTTTCATCAACTCTTTCACGATTCCCTATGAGAGGGAGCCTTGATTAGAAGTTGTATTGCATACCAACAGTCCACTCGTCATCTTGCTGACTCAGGCCTTGGATTTTGTATTCGGTGTAAGCTTTCAGCTTGGAGTTGAAGGCGTATTCAACACCCATGGAGGTGAAATCTACGGTGTCTTCGTAAGAAGTTACACCTTCCACTTTCGCTTCAGCGAAGTTGTAGCCAGCCAGGAAGGTCCAGGCGTCTACGTTGTAGGAAGCAGCCAGCTCGTAGCCACGCGCCTTGGCATCGTTGAAGCCGTCGAACTTGTAGGTGGATTCGTTATACAGGGCAGCGAAGTAGAAACCCTGATAGGTGTAGCTTGCGGCAACAGCCCAGTCATTCTTGTCGGTCAGATCAGCGCGACTGAAAGTACCGTTTTCGGAAGTGATGGTGAGGCTGGAGGCATCTTCGAAGCTCTTGGACTCGTAACCTGCGGCCAGACCCAGACCAAAGTCGAAGTCATAGGTTGCGCCCAGGGTGTAGCCGTGGTCCATTTTACCTTCAACACCAGACCAGCCAGCGTAGTTCGCATCATAGCTGCCGTTGTTGGTGATGTAGCCACCTTTCAGGCCAAAACCGTTCCACTGACCGTTATAGATAGCCTGACCTTCTTGACGATCATCATAGACGTTGGCCATGTCACCGTAGTCGTTGAAGATATCGGTCTTGGCGACGGTTGCATTGTAGAAAGCAGTTTCTGTCTGACCAAACAGGAACTGGCCATACTGGGAACCATCGAAGCCAGCATAGATGTGACGAGCCTTCAGCTCACGCTTGTCGCTGCCATAGGAGTTTTCGGAGGCCAGTTGCCACTCAGTTTTGGCAACGCCAGACCAGGTGTCATTCAGAGCCATTTTACCGGACCAGCCCAGACGGGCATAGGTGGTCAGCTCACCATCATTCTTGGAGTAAGAATCTGCGTCTGCATCGTAGGAGTCGTACTCGCCGAAGTACTGGGCATGTACACGACCGTAGATGTCGAAGGTGGTACCGTCTTTGTCATAGATGACGGCAGCGTTAGCTGCGGATGCAAACAGAGCCGGGATAGCAATAGCCAGAATTGTCTTTTTCATAGTTTCCAATGCCTACTGTAATTAAACACTAAGTTGTTGTTATTCCCTGTGTTAGCGATGTTCTTTGCATCACTATGGGGCCTGAGACTAGCACCGGGTTTTGCAATCCGCAATGAAAAAACTTGGAACTTTCCCGTGATTCCATAGTCATAGGGGAAAAAATGTGATCCAGGTCCCACCCCATTCCCTCGATGCGAGGACAACGTTTGTAGCGAAAAACGCTGCTTTTTTATGCCGGCTGAGGGGAGTCGTCCATCCCCAACCGCTGTGTTGGCATATTTGGCGGCGGCCATGCAAGGGGCTGTCATCCCTGCCTCGACCCGGGCGCCGGGTTGCGGGTATCCTGTCACTCCAATCCCAGCCATGACCCGCCAAGCCATGTTATCGACCCGTCTCAAAGCCAGTATTCGCGCTACCTATCGCCAGATAGCCGACGGCCTGCCCGGCTTTGTGCCCCGCAGGGAGCAGAACTTCCTGGTGGCCGAGATAGCCAAGACCCTCACCGGGGAGTACGACAGGTCTCGCCGTATCCTGGTGGCCGAGGCGGGCACCGGTATCGGCAAATCCCTCTCCTATGCCCAGGGCGCCATCCCGGTGGCGCGGCTCACCCAGAAGAAGCTCATCATCTCCACCGCCACGGTGGCGTTGCAAGAGCAGCTGATCCACAAGGATCTCCCCTTTTATCACCGTCACAGCGAGCTGCCGTTTCGCTTCATGCTGGTCAAGGGGCGCCAGCGTTACTGCTGCGAGCACCTGCTGGAGCAGGCGGCAAACGGCAGCGAGATGGCCAATTTCGAACTCGACTTCGGCGCATTGAGCAGACACAAGCCATCGGACGCTGACAAAGCGTGCTACCAGGGGCTGTGGCAGGCCTACACCGAAGGCAAGTGGGACGGGGATCGGGACAACTGGCCCAAACCCATTACGGACCCTTGCTGGGATCGCATCGCAGCCGACCGCCACACCTGCAACAAGGCGCTGAGCCACCATCAGCACTGCCCCTTCCATCGGGCCCGCAACGACATGGACGCAGCAGACGTGCTGGTGGTCAACCACGCCCTGCTGCTCTCCGACCTCACCATGGGGGGCGGCATCATATTGCCGCCGCCGGACGAGTGCATCTATGTGCTGGACGAAGCCCATCACCTGCCCACCATCGCCCGGGATCACGGCGCCGCCAGCGCCAGCATCAAGGGATCCCGCCGCTGGCTGGAAAAGCTGGTGCAAAGCGCGGGCAAGCTGGCCAGGACGCTGAACAAGGAGAGCCTCCTCGACCCCCAGCTCAAACTGCAGGATGCCCTGGCCTCTCTCCAGCCGGATCTCAAGGCCCTCGAGCAGTGGCTCGCCAGCAATGATCACCTCTTTGGCGGCGAGCCCCACCACAGATTCGCCGATGGGGTGCTGCCGGATCCCCTGCCCATGCTGGCGGAAAACCTCAAGGAGGCGAGCAAGAAGGCGTTGCGGGCGCTGGACAGAATGCAGGGGGCCATCGGCGAGGCGCTCAAGGATGGCGAAATTCGTCGCAAGGAGGCCGAGCCTCTGCTGGCGGAGAGCGGTTTTCACCTGCAACGGCTCGAGAGCTTCTGCGCCCTCTGGGAGATGCTGAGCCGCCATGTTCCCACCGGCAAGACCCCCCTCGCCCGCTGGATGGCCAGAAGCGAGGACGGGGACATCTGGTTGCACGCCTCCCCCATCGAGGTGGGGTATCTGCTGGAGGAGTGGCTCTGGTCCCGCTGTCTCGGGGCCGTGCTGGTGTCGGCGACCCTCACCGCCCTCTCCTCCTTCAGTTATTTTCGCCACCAGGTGGGGCTCAAGGAGCATGACGGCACCCGCTATCTGCGGCTGCGCTCCCCCTTCGACTACCACAAGGCCGAACTCTATCTGCCCAAGATGGCCCATGAGCCCAGTGCCCCCGCCTTCACCCAGGAGTTGATCGATACCCTGCCCCGTCTGCTGGCAGGCAAGGAGGCCAGCCTGGTGCTCTTCTCCTCCTATCGCCAGATGAACGAGGTGGCGGTGGGGCTGCGGGCCAAGGGGATGTCGCTCCTGGTACAGGGGGAAGCGTCCCGCAGCGCCCTGCTCCTCCTGCACAAACAAAAGTGCGACGGCGGCCAGGCCAGCATCCTCTTTGGCACCGGCAGCTTCTCGGAAGGGCTGGATCTGCCCGGCCACTACCTCACCAACCTGGTGATCACCAAGCTCCCCTTCGCGGTGCCCAACTCCCCCGTGGAAGAGGCAACCGCCGAGTGGATAGAGCAGCGCGGCGGCAACCCCTTCCTGCAACTGACGGTGCCGGAGGCGTCGCGCAAGCTCATCCAGGCCTGTGGCCGCCTCATCCGAAAAGAGGCGGATCGGGGGCGGGTCACCATCCTGGACCGGCGCCTGCTGACCAAGCGCTACGGCAAGGGGCTGCTGGACGCCCTCCCCCCCTTCACCCGACGCATCGAGTGACACGGCTGACGCCCGCCATGCGATCCCCTGTCTCTCATGTCAGGAGGGGGCAGGAAGATAGAAGAGCACGCTGCCCGCAGGACTCGGGGCAGCGGGATCCACACCCCGCACACCGGAAGGCGCCATAAACGGCTATTGCCGCTGTGGGGCAAACCTGTAAAAATGACCCCCTATTTTTCAGTGGGCAATTGCCTGACTGTTCAAGGAGATGAAATGAAACTGACTGTTCTGGTACCGGCCCTGGCTGGTCTGTTGTGGGCAGGTAGCGCCCTGGCCGCTAGCCAACTGGAAATTACGAATCCCTATGTCATCCAGCTGCTCGATGGCGAACCCGTCAACCCCCAGCTGCTCGACAAAGCCACCGTCTTCTCCCTGGAGCCCGGCAGGCACCAGGTCGTGGTCGCCTTCGAGGGCAACTACTCCAGCCGCAGTGAAACCAAGCTGGTCACCGCCGAGCCCTTGGTGATCAACTTCACCGCCGCCGACAACCAGCAACTCTTCCTCGACTTCAAGAAGCCCCGCAAGGAAGAAGAAGCCAAGCGTTTCGTCAAGGAACAGAACGTCGTTCTGAAAGACAAATCCACCGGCCAGGTCCTGAAATCCGAGCAGTTCGTCATGCCGACCGTGGGTGGCTTCCAGCTGACCCGTGACTATCAGCAGGAGCTGCTGAAGATGGGCAAGGCCTTCAACCAGCCCAAGACCGTTTCCGTCTCCACCGCCGCCGTGATGGCTGCCGCCAGCGCACCGGTGGAAGTGGCCCCGAGCAAGGCCATGAGCAACCCGGAAGCCCTGACCCAGCTGCAGAGCTGGTACAACAAGGCCGATGCGGAGACCCGCAAAGCCTTCCAGATCTGGGTGATCCAGCAGCAGTAAGGCGCATCGCACGCCTGCATCGAGGGGAGCCTGGCTCCCCTTTTTCATACCCGTTCATGGCCGATGCTTCATGTCACTGCGCATCTTCTATCACCCCCACTACTCCGCCCTGACACTGCCCGAGCGTCACCGCTTCCCCCTGGCCAAGTACCAGGCGCTGTTTGAACGCCTCGTCGCCCTCGACTATCCGCTGGCACAGGCCACCCCTGCCAGCCGTGAGCAGATAGAGAAGGTGCACGATGCGGCCTATGTACAGGCCGCCCTCGCCGGCACCCTCGATGAAGGGGCCATTCGCCGGCTTGGCTTTCCCTGGTCTCCCCTGCTGATAGAACGTACCATGCACTCGGTCGGCGCCACCCTGGCCGCCAGCCGCCACGCCCTTGCGCAGGGCTGCGGACTGCAGATCTCCGGCGGCTACCACCACGCCCACCGGGGGTTTGGCAGCGGCTTCTGCCTCTTCAACGATCTGGTGATCGCGGCACGAACCTGCCTGGACGAGGGACTCTGCGAGCGGGTACTGATCGTGGATCTCGATGTCCATCAGGGAGATGGCAGCGCCGCCCTGTGCACGGGCAGCCGTGACATCATCACCCTCTCCCTGCACGGAGAACACAACTTCCCCCGCCACAAGCCGGCCTCCCATCTGGACTTTCCCCTGCCAAGCGGCATGGAGGACGACGCCTATCTCGAGACCCTGAACCAGGCCCTCGCCCTGGCTCATCGCCTCTACGCCCCCGACTTCATCCTCTATCAGGCCGGGGTGGATGTGCACCGGGACGACGAGCTGGGCTACCTCTCCCTGAGCGACTCCGGCGTGCGCCAGCGCGATGCCATGGTCTTTGACTCTGCGCTTCGCCACGGGCTGCCCATCACCGCCGTACCGGGCGGGGGTTATCGGCGAGACTGGCAGCAGTTGATCCCGCTGCACTTCTCGCTCTTTGAAGTAGCAAGGCACCGGTTTGGTTGAGCGGCACCGCCCGGCCCATGACGAAAAAGAGGCGACCCTTGGGTCGCCTCTTCTATATCCGTGCACAGGGATGATGGCGCCGTCTGCCCTCAGGCATGGGCCATCGGCGTCGGGTGCTCGCCCATCTTGCGCAGCAGCATCAGCAGATAGACCAGGGAGACCCCGGCAGTCACCATGAACAGCAGATGATCCGAGTAGTGCTGCATCAAGAGCGCCGTCAGGGTCGGCCCGAGCAGGCTGCCGATGGTGTAGCTCAGCAGCAGCGCCTGGTTCATGGCCACCAGTTGATGCTGCTCCACCTTCTCGCAGGCCCAGGCCATGGCCACCGGATAGAGCGTGAAGCCCGCGGCCCCCAGAATGAACAGCGTCGGTCCCATGGCCGCGTTGCCGAGCATCGCCATGGCCCCCAGGATCACCACCAGCACCTGTACCCGCAGCACCGGCAGGCGCCCGAAACGATCCGCCAGACGCCCCACCGGCCATTGCCCCAGGATGCCGGCGCTCACCATCACCGCCATCCAGTAGCCGATGGCCCCGTCGCTCACCCCCTGGTGGTTCAGATAGAGCGGCATCAGACCATAAAGCACCCCCAGCACGATGCCGGAGAGGATGCAGCCGTTCACCCCCAGACGCGCCTGACGCAGGCGCAGCATCGGCCAGACCGGAGTCCTGGCCTGAAGGTTGCCTGACGGACTGGCGATGCGGGTGAACAAGAGCGGCAGCATGGCCGTCAACACCAGGGCGGTCACCCAGGGCAGCACCGCCATCAGCGACGTCGGTACCTTGCTCACCAGCAGTTGCCCAAGCACGGTGCCCACGTAATAGACCATCATGTAGGCGGCCAGCAGGCGCCCTCGATTGCGGGCGTTGCCGCTGCACATCAGCGCGCTCTCCACCACCACCCAGATCATGGCGCAGCCGACCCCGGCGATGAATCGCCAGGCGAGCCAGCTCCAGAACGCCAGGGTCATGCCGAGCCCGACGCAGCCTGCGGCAAAGAGCGCACTGGCCAGGTAGTAACTGCGATTGAAGCCGCAGCGGGCGATGAGTCTGCCCGCCAGCAGGGTTCCCAGCAGGTTGCCGGTGAAATAGGAGGAGCCGACCATGCCGACCTGCCAGGTGGGCAGATGCTCATGGGCGAGCCAGAGCGGAACCAGGGTATTCAATACCGCGATGGCCAGGGTCAGCAACAGCAGGCCACAGAGCAGGAGCAGCACCGGGCGGGAGTATGTGGTCATGGATAGAACCGTGGGGAGAGGCAAAATGCGAGCGCATCATGCCACCGCCTGTGCCTTTGTCAATCGGCACTGAGGCCGGGTCGCAAGGTTTTTCTGCCCACCGTGATGGCAACGCGGCACGGCCCTCCCCTGACGGGAGCCTCATCCCCTTGATTGGCCGACACCTTGGTCATGATGAGGGGAAGCGGGCGGTTGAATATCGACTCTGTGCCTCCCTCACGCCAGAGCGCCATGACCAGAAGAGGCGGCCCAGGGCCGCCTCTTCTTGCTATCAAGCACAACCTATCGTGCACAACGCCGGTCAGCGCTGGCGCTTCTTGGCGTACTTGCGACGAGCCCGGGCCTGGCGCTCCTCTTCCCGCTCCGCCTTCTCCCTGGCTTTCTGCTCAGCCTCGGCCTCGGCTTCCACTATCTCGACGCTCACCATCTCTGGCGTCTCCAGGGAGATCCGCCCCAGCATGCCGGACCGGAATTCATTGACCAGGATTTCCGAGGCCTTGTGCAGATCCGCAAGCCCCCCCTTGCGCATGAAGCCGCGCTGACGGGCAATGAGATCCAGCAGCTCGATCTCGGTCTCCGGCAGCTCGCTCAGCTGGTAGCGTGCCTTGATGCGCTCCGGATAGGCCTTGATGAAGTAATCGGCGGCAAACATGGCGATGTCGGCGTAATCGAAGACGGTATCCTTGATGGCCGCCGTGATCGCCAGTCGATAACCGCAGGAGGGCGGGTTGAGCTTGGGCCACAGGAAGCCAGGGGTGTCCGTCAGGATGACGTGGTTGTCGAGCTTGATCCGCTGCTGGGACTTGGTCACCCCCGCCTCGTTGCCGGTCTTGGCGATGATGCGCCCCGCCAGGGTGTTGATCAGGGTGGACTTGCCTACGTTGGGGATGCCCATGATCATGGCTCGCACCCCGCGCAGCTCGAAGTTGCGCTCCGGCAGCATCTCGTGGCACAGGGTCAGCAGTTGCTTGATCATCGTAGGCTCCTGCTGGGTCAGGGGCAGTGCCTTGATCCCCTTTTCCTGCTCCATGTGGGCCACCCAAAGCGCGGTGATCTCGGGGTCGGCAAGGTCTGCCTTGTTGAGCACCTTGATCACCGGCGTCTCCCCGCGCAGCTCCGGCACCAGGGGGTTCTCGCTGGAGAAGGGGATGCGGGCGTCGAGCATCTCGATGATGACATCGACCTGGGGCATGACCTCTGCAATCTCTTTGCGGGCCTTGTGCATGTGGCCGGGGAACCAGTTGATGGACATATCCGTTACTCTCTCATTGGCATGCGGTCCCCTCTCGGGGCTGCGGGCGCTCGGGGTTGCGGGTGCGTGGTGATGCGCCAGACCGCTGGCACTCATCGCAAGGGGGCGCATTTTACCTGCTGCGGCCCCGATTTGACAGGCTATTCTGGCCGGGTGTTGTCACCCGGGTGGCCGGATGCCCACCACGCCAGCGGGAGGTGAGTGGCAAAACACAATCAACATAACCCATTGATATAAGATAACATTTGCAAGGCGCTTTCACCGTATTGTCATCTCTCTTCACTAAAAGTGTCATCTGCCCCCTCTAGGCTGCGCTCAGGTTTCACAAGGAGCGAACCCCAATGAGAAAGATGGCAGGACTTGCAGTGATGATAGGCGCCGCCCTGGCCGCCGGCTGCAACTCCAACAACGACAGCAACACCCCGGAATCCAGCGCCAAGAACGTGATCTTCTTCCTCGGCGACGGCATGGGTCTCAACACCCTCACCGCCTCCCGGATCTATGGCGTCGGCGAAGAGGGCAGCCTCACCATCGACACCCTGCCGGAAACGGCCTTCATCAAGACCTTCTCCCACGATGCCCAGGTGACCGACTCGGCCCCCTCCATGGCGGCCTACATGACCGGGGTCAAGAGCAACAACGGCGTCATCAGCATGGACAGCGACGCCACCCAGGAGAGCGATTGCAGCCAGAGCGGCGGCAAAGCGGTGACCACCCTGCTGGAGCTGGCCAAGGCCGATGGCCGTGGCACCGGCGTGGTCACCACCACCCGGGTCACCCACGCCACCCCGGCCGCCACCTATGCCCATATCTGCAACCGGGATCTGGAGGCTGATATCGCCGTCCAGATGGTGCCGGGGGGCAGCGGTTACAACAGCGCACTGAAGGAGGGGCTGGATGTGGTGCTCGGGGGCGGCAGCAGCTTCTTCCTGCCCAGTGCCGACAAGGGCAAGCGGACCGATGGCCGCAACCTCATCGACGAGATGAAGGCGAAGGGCTATCAGTTTGCCGCCACCCTGGACGAGCTGAACCAGGCCGATGCGAGCAAGCCGCTGCTGGGCCTGTTTGGCTCAAGCCACATGAAATATGACCTGGACCGGCCCGCCAGCGAGCCGTCACTGGCCCAGATGACCCTGGCTGCCATCAAGCAGCTCAAGGGCAAAGAGAAGGGCTACTTCCTAATGGTGGAAGGGGGGCGTATCGACCACGCCCTGCACGACACCAACGCCAAGCGCGCCCTGCAGGATACCCTCGCCTTCGACAACGCCATCCTGGCCGCCATCAATGAAGTGAAGAAAACCGATCCCGAGCTGAAAAACACCCTGATCGTGGTCACCGCCGACCATGACCACACGCTTGTGCTCAACGGGTACGCCAAGCGCACCGGCAAGACCACGGCAGGCAATGCGGGCGTGCTCGGGCTGGTGAAGAACTACGAGACCGGCGAGCCGAGCAAGGATAGCGATGGCATGCCCTACACCATCATCGGCTTTGGCAACGGCTACAACCGAGTGGATGGCCCGCGCAGCAGCGTGGCGGCCCTCGACGACGCCACCACCTCCGCCGACGACTATCACCAGGAGGTGGTGGTCAAGGTGGGCGAGATAGGCAACGAGACCCACGGCGGTACCGATGTCTTCCTCGGCGCCATCGGCCAGGGGGCGGAGCGCTTCCACGGCTCTCTCGACAACACCGCCGTGTTCGGCAAGATCAAGGCTGCGGCCAAGCTGTAAGGGATTATCAGGATGAACATCACCATGAAAAAGACGCTGGTCTGCACCGCCCTGCTCGGCACGCTTGGCGGCCTCTCCCAGGCGCACGCCGCCGATGCCAAGAACGTCATCCTCTTTATCGGTGACGGCATGGGTCCCACCGTGCTCACCGCCACCCGCCTGTTCAAGGTGGGGGAAGAGGGGGATCTCGAGATGATGAAACTGCCCCAGAGCGCGCGCATCAAGACCTTCTCCCACGATGCCCAGACCACGGACTCCGCCCCCTCCATGGCGGCCTACACCACCGGCGTCAAGATGAACAACGAGGTGATCGCCATGAGCAGCGACACCAGGGCCGTGGCACCGTCCAAGGATGCCAACGGCAACAAGGGCATCAACAACTGCACCAGCGACAACGGAAGCCCGGTGCCCACCCTTCTCGAGCTGGCCAAGGCAGCCGGCAAGTCGGTGGGAGCCGTCACGACCACGGAGCTCACCCATGCCACCCCGGCGGCGACCTATTCCCATATCTGCCACCGGGATGCGGCCTACGCCATCGCCGAGCAGGCGGTACCGGGCGGCGCCGGCTTCAACCAGGCGCTGGGGGATGGGGTCGATGTGCTGATGGGGGGCGGCGCCAACCACTGGACGCCCTACAGCGCCAGCAACAAGGGCGGCCGGGCCGACGGCCGGGATCTCACCGCCGAGCTGACCGCCCGGGGCTACCGCTATGTCACCACCAAGGATGAGCTCTCTGCTGTCAACTCGGGCAAGGTGCTGGGGCTGTTCAGCACCAAATCCCACCTCGACTACGAACTGGACCGCGTCGCCAAGGGGGCGGCCAGTACCCAGCCGTCCCTCTCCGAGATGACCGCCAAGGCGATCGATCTGCTCAGCCAGAACAGCCAGGGCTACTTCCTGATGGTGGAGGGGGGACGTATCGACCACGCCCTGCATGCCACCAACGCCAAGCGATCCCTGACCGATGCGGTGGCGCTGGACGAGGCGGTCAAGACGGCCCTCGGCAAAGTGGATTTGAGCGATACCCTGATCGTGGTCACCGCCGACCACGACCACACCATGACCATCAACGGCTATTCAGCCAAGGGCAACAAGGTGCTGGATCTGGTCAAGAACGCCGATGGCTCGACCCAGAACGACGCGGACGGCAAGCCGTTCACTACCCTGGTATTCGGCAACGGCCCCAACCGCCAGGACCAGCGTCCCACCCTCACCAGCGATGAGGTGATGGCGGATGACTACCTGCAGGAGACCGGGGTCAAGCTCGGCTCCGAGACTCACGGCGGCGGAGATGTGATGCTGTTCGCGGGCGGCGCAGGCAGCAGCCAGTTCAAGGGCACCCTCGACAACACCCGGGTGTTCGGCAAGCTCAGGGAGGCCCTCGGCCTGTGATAAAGGGGCCCGGCACCTCGCCGGGCACCTTTTCCGTCGAGCGAGAGACGATGATGAAATATCTGCTTTCTTTATGGCTGCTGGGCAGCGCCCTCTCCTTCCCCCTCCTGGCCGACGAGGTGCCCGATCTGGCCGCCCGCATCCGCTACGTGGACAGGGTGACCGGCAGCGACGGCATCACCCGGGAGAGCCAGTGGCAGGAGAAGTGGCTGCGGGTCGGTGACCAGGTGTGGAGCCAGCGACTCATTCCCGTTCCCCTGGCCCGTGCCTATCACGCCACCCACGATGCCCGCCCCGGCCACAAGCACTTCACTCACCAGATGGCGGCGCGCTGGGTCACCCGCAGCGAGGGAGACGCACTCCAGTTGCGCTACGCCGATGCCTGGCACAACCAGCTGGTGGAGGTGCCGCAGGAGGAGTACGGCCAGGTGGCCTTCAAGCCGGAGTGGGCGCGGATCCGCCACCTCATCAACCCTGCCCTGTTAGAGGGAATGACACCGCTGGATGAGGCCGCCCCCGACCAGGCGAACTGGTATGAGACCCGTGAAGGTCGCCAGCGTACCCGCATCCTCTGGTCGAGCCGCTGGCAGTTGCCCCTGGTGGTGGAGTCGGCAAGCCTCGACGGTTATCGCAGCTACCGGATGGAGGTGACGCTCAAGCCGCTGCCAAAGACCCTCCCCTGGCAGCAACTGGCAGGGTACCAGACCCTGGACCTGCGGGATTTCTTCGACTGATCCCCCCAGGCGGCAATCGCCTGGCTGACATGGCGTAACGGGATGTTACACTCTCTGTACTCATCCCGGATCCGAACATCCATGCGCCTTGTTACTCTGCTTCTGCTGCTCTCTCCCCTGATCGTCTGCGCCTTTTCGGCCCGTGCCGTGGTCGTCGTGGCCGCGGACATTCCCCCTATGTGATCCGCGCCCAACAGGGTGCGCCGAGCGGCATGGCCATCGAGGTGCTGGAGGAGGCTGCCCGCCGCCTCGGGGAACCGCTCGAGATCGAGTTGATGCCGCTGGCTCGCGCCCTCAGCCAGGCCAGCCACCGCCCGGATGTCCTGTTGTTGCCCCCGGCCCGAAATCCCCAGCGCGAACCACTGTTTCTCTGGATTGCCCCCCTGCTGGAGGAGGCCTTCGTGCTGGTCAGCCATCGCCGTCACCATCCAACGCCGCTCTCCATGAAGACGCTGCCAGGCCTCACCGTTGGCGTGATGCGTGGCTCCCATAGCCAGAGCCTGTTCCAGCCGCTGACAGGGGTGACCCGGGAGCTGGTCACCGAGGAGGTCAGCAACGCCAGAAAGCTGGCGCGCGACCGCATCCAGGCATGGGCGGTGGCCTGGAACACCGCCCGTTACAACCAGCAGCGGGCGGGTCTGCCGCTCCCGGACCTGGTGCGGGGCGAGACCTTGCAGCAGAGCACCCTCTACCTGGCCGCCAGCCCCCGCTTCTCCCGCAGCGAGGCGCTGCGCTGGCGCCGGGTCATTCAGGAAATGAGGGAGGATGGCAGTCTCGCGCGCATCCTGCACCAGTACGATTACCAGGCTCCCTGATGAGACAGTCAGCCCAATTGCCAAACCACCCCAGAATGGTTATGGTATCTCCATGAAAGCAATCATGATTTTTTCCAGTACGCTCACACCCCGCTGAGCCCCCGCCCTCGCCCCGCTGCGCGAGTCGCTCGGGGGCATCGCTGTTGCTGTCTGCTTTTTACCCTTGCACCGTTTTTTGTCGACCAGTCTGCCCGTCATCCTGGTCCCTTCAGTCATTGATAAGGAAATACCCTATGAAACAGCCTCATCTCGTCATCTCCAGCCTGGATCTGGATCGCATCGAACAGCTGCTTGGCAACCACCCCCAGCACCTTGCCCTGCAAGAGGAGCTGGATCGCGCCGAGATCCGCGAACCCGCCGACATGCCGCCGGACGTGGTGACCATGAACAGCACGGTGCGCTTCAAGATGCAAAACAGCGGCAACGACTTCTGCCTGACGCTGGTCTATCCAAAGGATGTACAGGGGGACGAATCGAAGATCTCCGTGCTGGCGCCAGTGGGCAGCGCCCTGCTGGGGCTCAAGGTGGGTGACAGCATCGCCTGGCCGGGGCCGGCCGGTCGCACCATCCAGGTGGAGATCCTGGAAGTGGTCTATCAGCCGGAACGCGCGGGGGAGCTGCACCGCTGACAGGCTGCCATTCAGATCTGATGCGACCAGGTGGCTGACTCGGTATGCCTTTGTCCGGTCGGAGCTAAGGGCCACCGGCCGGGCATGACCTGACGGGGGATCAGGCCCCCTGACAGATCCGGTTCTTGCCCTCCCGCTTGGCCTGATAGAGAGCGCGACCTGCCTGGCTGAACAGGGTGTCAAAGTGCCATTCGCGGGCGCTGGGCGCCCACCCCAGGCTGGCCGTCACCCGGACCCCCTTCAGCCCCAGCGTTTCTATCCCCTGGCGGATCTGCTCGCAGCGCGCCTGCTGGGCCAGGGGGTCCCGCTCGGGCAACAGCAACACAAACTCTTCCCCGCCGAAGCGGCTGGCCACCAGATCCCGCTGGCCGGCAAGATAGCGACCCACCGCCTCCAGCACCCTGTCCCCGGTCTCGTGACCGTGGCGATCATTGATCTGCTGAAGTCGTCGAGATCCAGCACCACCAGCGCCCCCAGCCTTGCCATCGTCACGCAGTGATCCATGAAGCCGCGCCGGTTCAGGAGGCCGGTCAGGGGATCCTGGCTGGCCTGTCGACGCAGGGCCAGGGCCCGGTACTGGGTACAGAGCAGCAGCACCCCGAAGGTCGACAGATAGTTGCCCATCAGCATGGAGAGGAAGGGGAGCACATTGACCGCATGCTGATCCATCAGGACCCGCACCTCGCCGCCGAGCAGGGCCCCCATGCGCACCAGATTGAAACCGTAGAGCAGGATGTTGACCACGGTGAACACCAGCACCGCAGGCAGATAGTCAGGGTAGCCATGGCGCCAGATGAGCCAGACAATCACCGCCCCCACCATCATGTAGCTCAGGCAGGCCAGCAGCACCCGGGGGGCCATCTTGTCGTTGAAGATGACGCTCCAGCAAAGGATCAGCAGGTAGACCAGCATGAAGAGGGTGAAGGCCCGCCAGTTTGGCGGCTCCCCGAAGAAGCGCTGGATGGCGAGTGGCATCAGGGCGAGGCAGAAGGTGATGAGCAGGTTGGCCAGCCAGATCCCCGCGATATGGGGGGCAAATGCCTGCATGAAGAAGAGCGATTGCGCCGCCAGGGCACAGAGGCTGGACCACCACCAGAGCCCGAGACCGGGTATTTCCCTGTGGGTCCACCAGATGATGGAGAGGGTGATGAATCCCAGGCTGTAGCCCCCGAGGGCCATCAACATCAGGGTAAATACGTCCAGATTGAGCAGAATTGAGGCGTCCATTCCCGAACCTTCCAATGGGGATGGCTGAGTATATGGGAAGCCCATGACAAGACCCAGAGGGAGCCTATGGGCCGGGCAAAAATATTTGCCCAGCTCGCACGCCCTACTCCCCTTGAAGCGGGCCGGACAACGCCCTGTCTGTGCCCGGATTTTCCACCGAGACGGCCGCCGGATATTTTGCACTTGAACCGACGCCATTAGATAGATATGTTGTTTTCATGTGGTTTTATGAGTCACCACGACGGATAAAAGTCTCCATAACTTATTGAGTCTTCTGGCACAAACAGGTTTTGGTACATTTTTCATCCAACGAACCATTCATAGAATCTCATATGGGGCTTTTGCCCCGACCAAGACAATAATCCTGTCTTGCCTGCTGCCGGATGCAGCAGTCTCTTGTGCCATGGAGTCGCACGGGAGCAGGTTCAAGGCCGACCACATTTACGACAGAGACGTCATTTATGATCAAAAAACTCATTCTTTCTACCCTGCTGCTGTGCGGGCTGGCCAACGCCGCGCCCACTTCCACCCTGGATGCCGTACTGGAGCGCGGTGTGCTGCGGGTCGGCTTCGATGCCGGCTATCAACCCTTCGAGATGACCAACAAGCAGGGCCAGTACATCGGCTTTGACGTGGATCTCGCCAAGATGGTCGCCAAGGAGATGGGCGTGAAGGTGGAGTTCGTCAACACCGCCTGGGACGGCATCATCCCCGCGCTCTTGACCGACAAGTTCGACGTCATCATGGGCGGCATGACCGTCACTCCCCAGCGCAACCTGCGCGTGAACTTTGCCGATCCCTACATCGTCGTCGGCCAGACCATCGTGCTTCGCAAGGACAAGGCGGGCGAAATCAAATCCTTCCAGGACCTCAACGATCCCAAATACAAGATCGCGGTCAAACTCGGCACCACCGGCGAGCAAGCGGTCAAGCGCATGATCCCCAAGGCCACCCTGCTGCAGTTTGAAACCCAGGATGACGCCAAGCTGGAAGTGATCAACGGCAAGGTGGATGCCTTCGTCTACGACCTGCCCTACAACGCCATCTTCGCGTCCCAGAACCAGGGCGCCGTGGTGCACCTCGACAAGCCGTTCACCTTCGAGCCGCTGGCCTGGGCCATCCGCAAGGGGGATCAGGACACCCTCAACTGGTTCAACAACTACCTGCGCCAGATCAAGGGCGACGGCAGCTATGACCGTCTCTACAAGAAGTGGTTTGAATCCACCGCCTGGCTGAACCAGCTCAAATAACCTCTCAAAGGGGCGGCATGCCGCCCCTTCACGCAGACTCCCCACACGATAACGACAAAAGAGGTTGTGACAGTGATCAACCCCAAACTCACAAGACAGATGGAAAAACAGCCCAATCAGCTGCTCTGGCACGGGCTCTTCCTGCTGCTGGTGCTGGCCGCCATTTTCGGCATCTACAAGGCCGTGCAGGCAGTGGATTACACCTGGCGCTGGGAACGCATTCCCCAGTACATCGCCTATCAGGCAGAACAGAAACACTATGCCGAGTTTGACGGCACTGTGGTCGCAGACAAGGGACAGCTCTTCCTGCAAGACGATCTCGACCCCAGCCGCCGTCAGGCCATCGCCCCCAAGGGCTCCCAGCTGGCTGAAGGGGATACCGTCTTCCTCGGCGATACCCTGGATGTGCAACTGAGCTGGACCGCCGGCCCCATCGCCTGGGGCGTCTGGGTCACGGTCAAGCTCTCCCTGGTGGCGGGCATCTTCGCCATCCTGCTTGGCACCCTGGCCGGGCTCGCCCGCCTCTCCCCCAATCCGGCCCTGCGCAACCTGGCCGTGACCTATGTGGAGCTCATCCGTGGCACCCCGTTGCTGGTGCAGATCTTCATCGTCTATTTCTTTATCGGCACCGTGCTGAACCTCGACCGATTCACCGCTGGTGTGGCGGCGCTCGCGGTCTTCACCGGCGCCTACGTGGCGGAAATCGTGCGCGCCGGCATCAGCTCCATTCACAAGGGGCAGATGGAAGCGGGCAGAAGCCTTGGCATGACCTCGGCCCAGACCATGCGGTACGTCATCCTGCCCCAGGCCTTCAAACGGGTGCTGCCACCGCTAGCGGGCCAGTTCATCAACCTCATCAAGGACTCCTCTCTGGTCTCCGTCATCTCCATCACGGATCTCACCAAGGCGGGGCGCGAAGTCGTCAGCTCCACCTTCAGCCCGTTCGAGGTGTGGTTCACCGTGGCTCTGCTCTATCTGGTGCTGACCGGCACTCTCTCCTTCCTGGTGCGTCGTCTGGAGGTGAAATATGCGCGCAGCAACTGATCCCGTTATCAAGGCGCCATCGGTGTCGAAACGTTCTGCCATCACCGGCACTCCCTGCCCCTTCCCGGCGCGTCGTCTGGAGGTGAACTATGCGCGCTGCAACTGATCCCATCATCAAGGCGACCGGTGTAGAGAAGTTCTACGGCACCGAGGTGCACGCCCTGAAAAACGTCAGCACCCAGGTGGCCGAAGGGGAAGTGGTGGTGATCGTGGGGCCGAGCGGCTCGGGCAAGTCGACCTTCCTGCGCACCCTCAACCAGCTGGAGACCATCAACGATGGCAATATCGTGGTCGACGGCATCAGCCTCACCGAACCCGGGGATGTCAACAAGCTGCGGGAAGAGGTGGGCATGGTGTTCCAGTCCTTCAACCTCTTCCCTCACCTGACGGTGCTGGACAACATCACCCTGGCCCCTCAGAAGGTGAGAGGGCTCTCTCGCCAGGAGGCTGAGGAGCGGGCCAAGGCCCTGCTGCTCAAGGTCGGTCTCTCCAACAAGGCCCAGAGCTACCCCTCCCAGCTCTCCGGCGGCCAGCAGCAGCGGGTGGCCATTGCCCGGGCGCTCGCCATGCAGCCGCGCATCATGCTGTTCGACGAGCCCACCAGCGCCCTCGACCCCGAAATGGTGGGAGAGGTGCTGGACGTCATGAAGGGGTTGGCCCGCGAAGGGATGACCATGGTGGTAGTGACTCACGAGATGGGCTTTGCCCGGGAAGTGGCGGACAGGGTGCTCTTCATGGAGAGCGGCGAGCTGCTGGTGGACGAGAAACCCGCCGACTTCTTCGACAATCCCCCCTCCCCGCGCCTGCGCCAGTTCCTGAGCCAGGTACTCTGACGAGCGCACCGATATTGGCAATCCGGTAAAGGGGCAAACCCGGGCTCGATCAACCGCGCAGCGGTGTCATGCAAATCAAGAAGAGGGAGCCCAGGCTCCCTTTTTTGTTCCAGGTGGCTCGCCCCTAGAATCGATACATGCCCGTCAGGCCGACGAAGTGCTGCTCGGGCTGCACCACGGGTGCCAGCAGCCAGCGATCCGTCCCGTAGGCACCGGCGGCGGCCCCCAGCGCATTGGCCCCCGCATCCAGGGCGGAGAAGGGCCCCTGACCACTGGCCCGCTCGATCAGCTCTGCGGCGATGCCGATGCCGGTCGAGATGCCAAAACCAATCCAGCCCCTGTGCTCCCGATAGCCATAGTGATCCGCGATGGCCGTAAAGCCCGCCCCCATGGCCGCACCACCGACAACATGGCTCAACTCGCTGTTGAAACTGTCATTGGCCATCGCACTCGCACTGAGCAGGCCGAGCATGAGACAAACAGGCGTCCCGTTCATTTTCTCTCCCTCCCAAGGTACTGCCGCTTGCGGTAGATGCCGCGCGCGCTCCTTCTTCAGTGTAAACAGGGAGGCAAGGCCGGGCCGCGTCAGACAGGAGGATCACCATCAAATGTTAATGAGTTTTTAACATCATCCGGTATGCTGACATCCAACTGGTCCAACCGGATGGCTCACATGGATGTGCAACTGCTCCTGCTCTACCTCTCGCCTCTCTTTCTGGTCTTCATCGGCTGGGAGATGCTCTACCTGCGAAAACACGGCGCCGCCTATCCCACTGCGGGCTACCAGTGGAAGGATCTCTTCGCCAATGCCACCCTGGCACTGATGCATCAGGGGGGCGATGCCCTGGCCGCCATTGCCATCGCCTATCTCTATGACACCCTCTGGGGCTGGCGACTATTCGATATCGAACTGAACCTCTGGAGCCTCTTGCTGCTCTTTCTGTTGCAGGATCTCTGCTACTGGCTGTTCCACTTCGCGAGCCACCATGTCCGCTGGCTCTGGGCCTCCCACGTGGTGCACCACAGCTCGGAGCGGCTCAACCTCTCCACCGCCTTTCGCCAGAGCCTGATGTACCCGGTCTCCGGCATGTGGCTGTTCTGGATCCCCATGATCCTCATCGGCTTCCCCCCCGAGGCGGTGGTCGCCACCGTGCTCTTGAGCCTGGGTTTTCAGTTCTTCGTCCACACCCAGGTGGTGGGCAAGCTGGGCAAACTTGAATGGATCTTCAACACCCCGTCCCACCACAGGGTGCACCACGCCAGCAATGCCAGATACATCGATCGCAACTTCGCCGGCGTGCTCATCATCTGGGACCGGCTGTTTGGCACCTTCGTGGAAGAAGACTGGGGCGAGCCGTGCCGTTTCGGCATCACCAAGCCAATCCACAGCTTCAACCCCCTCACCCTCACCTTCCACGAGTGGCGCGACATGCTGCAAGAGGCCCGGGGCCTCCCCTGGCGGCAAAAGCTCGCCGTGCTGTTTGGCAAACCGGCGGGCCCCACCAGCGGTTGACCCACCGACCAAGATAAAAAAGAGCGCCCAGGGGCGCTCTTTTTCATGACAGGGACAACCCCCGGGTCAGACGTGAACGAAGGACCAGACGGCGGGGATCAGGCTCAGCAGCGTCACCCCGGCCAGCAGCCGTTCGCGACCGCTGAGCCGCTGTTCGGCGCCGAGCTGGCGACGGCTGTAGAGAAACAGCAGCAGACCCGGCCCGTAGAGCAGAAGCGACAGCAGCAGGTACTCCACCCCGGCGGCGTAGAGCAGCCAGAAACCATAACCGCTCGACACCAGCGCCACCACCTGCATCAGGCCGCGGCCCTGCCCCCCCTTGCCACTGAAGACCAGCTTGAGCAGGAAGAGGCCGATGAGCAGGTAGGGCACCAGGATCATGGAGGTGGAGATGAGCAGCAGGTTGGTGTACCCCTTGCCAAGCAACCACACCAGCAGCAAGCAGCCCTGCACGGTCAGGCTGGTGAGCCAGAGCGAGGCGATGGGGGTGCCGTTGTGGTTCTCGCGCCGGAAGATGGCCGGGAAGGCCCCGTGACGCGCCGCGCTGAACGGCACCTCGGCCGAGAAGAGGGTCCAGCTCACGTAGGAGGCGAGCACCGACACGATGAGGCCGGCGCTGATGAGCAACTTGCCCCAGGAACCCGTCATCTGGGCCATCAATCCCGCCATGGAGGGGTTAGGCAGGGCCGCAAGCTCCGGGCGGCTCAATATTCCGAGCGCCAGCACCGAGATGAGCACATAGAGCAGCAGCGCCAGCACCACACCGAGCACGGTGGCGGTGCCCACGTCCCGCTTGTTTCTCGCCCGGGCCGAGAGCACCGCTGCCCCTTCGATGCCGGTGAAGACCCAGAGGGTGATGAGCATGGTGTTGCGCACCTGCTCGGAGACCGGTACCGCCAGGGTGCTGCCCTCCTGATCCGCCGCAAAGGTGACCGGATCGAACCAGTAGCAGGCGAACAGGATGAACAGCAGCAGCGGCAGGCTCTTGGCCAGGGTCGCCACTAGGTTGAACAGGGCCGCCTGCTGCACGCCGCGGGCCACCAGCAGGTGCACCGCCCAGAGGATGCAGGACTCGCCGACAAAAGCTGCCAATGTGTTGCCCTCGCCAAACCAGACCCGCTCCGGCGTGTCGACGAAGCTGCCCAGCGCCGCGAAGGCGATCACCAGATACCCCACCACGCCGATGGTGGCACAGAGCCAGTATCCCCAGGCGGAGAAGAACCCCACCAGCTCGCCAAAGCCGGCTCGGGCATAGCTGTAGATGCCTCCGTCGAGCTCGGGTTTGAGCCGCGACAGGTAAAGGAAGCTCATGGCCAGCGCCAGTATGCCGACCCCGGTGACGGCCCAGCCGATCAGCACGGCGCGGGCGCCCGCCACATCGGCCATGTTCTGGGGCAGGCTGAAGATGCCGGCCCCCACCATGGAGCTGAACACCAGCGCAGTGAGGGACCAGAGCCCGATCTTGCTCTCTTTCATGGGCGCTCCTTAACGCAGCCGGCTGGCCAGCGCCTCGATGTGTTCCGGGCCGATGCCGCAGCAGCCGCCGATGAGGTTTGCCCCGGCTCTGCGCCAGCGCTCGGCCCAGCCGAGGTAATCCAGCGGCCCCAGATCGCCGCGGATCTCGTCCAGACCGTCATTGGCAGTCGCCTCCTTGGGCTGGGGCGGGAAGGCGTTGGCATAGGCGCCGAGGCGAACGTCGGTGCGCCCCTGAACCTGCAACGCGGCGACGGCCACCTTGAGCGCCCCTTCAATCACCTCGGGCTGGCAGCAGTTGAACAGGATGGCATCCACCCCGGCCGACGCCAACGCGGCCACGGCATCCGCCACCCGCTCGCCGGAGCGCAGGGTGGGCTCGCTGCCCGGCGCCTCATCTTCCAGAGTAAAGGAGACCCAGAACGGCTTGCCGTCCTCGGGCAGCAGGGCCTTGAGGGCCAGGGGTTCGGCGATGAGGCTCATGGTCTCCGCCAGCCAGAGATCCACATGGGGTGACAGGGCCCGGATAAGCGGTGTCGCCAGCTCGCTCACCCGCTCGGCTTGATAGAGGTCCGCACGATAGGAGCCAAAGAGCGGCGGCAAGGAACCGGCCACCTTGACGGCTCCCCCCTGCTCGTCGGCCACGTCTCGGGCCAGTTGCCCGGCCAGAGCTGCAAGTGCCTCCCCTTGGGCGGCAAAGCGCGCCTCGCCGATATGGAAGGGAACCAGGGCATAGCTGTTGGTGGTGATCACCCGGGCACCGCTCGTCGCATAGGCCTGGTGTACCTCGCGCACCGTCTCGGGCGCTTCCATCAACGCCAACGCCGACCACTCCGGTTGACGGAACGGCGCACCACGCCGCGCCAGTTCACGACCCATACCGCCATCGAGTACCCACAAATCCTGCTTGTCCATCTCTGTCTCTCTGCGTCTCCCCGCCATGACGGGTGTTTATTGTGTGAAATCACATTAAGCCATCAAAACATCTAGACGGCTAGAAATCCCAGATATCATGACCCAAAGTAGAACAAGAGGCAATCGGGGGCTACGAACAAATCCGGGCAAGCTCAGGATGATGGCGGCAAAGGGAGGTATCCCCGGCACAGGTATCACCTGGCCAGACACTGAAACGACAAGAGGCCACCCCGGGGGGTGACCTCTTGTGAAACAGGGGATCAAGGCGGGCACAGCCGCCGATAACCAGAGGGACTCAGCGCCCGGCCAGCACCCGCTTGGTCTGCTTGACCCAGTCGGAGACCCGGCCCTGATGGGGATAACCCTGCCAGATTTGCTCCCACTGGGCGGGGCTGAGCGGGCGGCCCAGCCGACGCTGCACCCCGGCATAGAGGTAGTCGTGGGCCGTGGTGCGGGCCTGGGCCGAGGTGAGGAACTTGGCAACAGGGTCGGTGAGACGTACGTCCCGCATGCCGAGCAGCGGATAATCGCTGTGCACCGCCGCCAGCATGGTCTCGCGCATGGCCGATTCGATGTAACCCCGGGCAAACAGGGCGGTGACCGATTCAAGCGACCCTTGATCCGGGCCGTGATACTCCTCGTCGAACACCGGGCTGGGCTCTGCCACGGCGCTTTGCACCACCGCATCGGGATCCTGCTGCGGGACCACCACGGCAGGCTGGGGAGCGACGGGTTTGACAGGCGTCACCGGCTTGCGCGGTGCGCTCTGGCTGCAGGCACCCAGTGCCAGGGCGAGCGCCACACAGGCCAGCACACGGGAATGAGTCTTCATCTTCATGATTGTTAACGAACTCCTTTAGGATTCCTGAGCGGGCTTCTCATTGCTCGCAGGTTCTACCCGGGTGACCAGCAACTGGTCAATCTTGTAACTGTCGATGTCCACCACTTCGAACTTGTAACCGGCATATTTGACCGAGTCGGTGCGCTTGGGGATCTTGCGCAGCATGTACATGATGAAACCGGCGATGGTCTCGTAGTTCTGGTTTTCCGGGAACTCCTCGATGTCGAAGGCGCGCATCACGTCGGAGATGGGGGTCACCCCGTCCACCAGCCAGGAGTTCTCGTCCCGCTGGACGATCTGCTCTTCCACCACGTGGGTGGCCCACTCCCCCATGACGGTACTCATCAGGTCATTCATGGTGACGATGCCCACCACCAGGGCGTATTCGTTCATCACCACCGCAAAGTCGCCGCGATGGTTCTTGAAGTACTCCATCGCCTCGTAGAGGTTGAGGGTGTCGGGAATGATGATGACGTTCTGCACCAGGGAGCCGCTGTTGAGATCGATGCTCTGGCCGCTGATGACGCGGATCAGCAGCTCCTTGGCATCCACGAACCCCTTGATGCTGTCGAGGTTGTGGTCGCACACCAGGAACTTGTTGTGGGGGTGCTCGGCGATCTTCGCCTTGATGCTCTCTTCCCCCTCTTGCAGGGTGAAGTAGATGAGGCTCTCCCGCGCCGTCATGGCGGAAGTGACACCCAAGGACTGGAGCTCGAACACGTTCTCGATGAGCTGGTGCTCCTCGCGCTGAATGACACCGGCTTCGGCACCTGCATCCATCACCGCATAAATATCGTCGGAGGTGATCTCGTCGTTGCGCACCATGGAGATGCGCATCAGCCGGAACAGGCCGTTGGCCATGCCGTTGAACAGCCACACCAGCGGCATCAGCAAGGTGACGCACAGCATCATGGGACGCACCACCACCACGGCGATCCGCTCGGGCATGGTCATGGCAAGGCGTTTGGGCATCAGGTCCGCTATCAGGATGAACATGCCGGTGACGAAGACGAACGAGGCCGCAGAGCTAATCTGGCCGAGCCAGGGCCCCTGGTAGAAGCCGGCTATCAGCTCCCTGATGGCGGGATTGAGGGCGGATTCCCCCAGGATACCGCCGAGGATGGCAACGGTATTGAGGCCTATCTGCACCACGGTAAAGAAGTTGCCCGGCTGGGCCTGCAATGCCAGCACCTTCTCGGCGTGGCGGTTGCCCTCGTCGGCCATCACCTGCAACTTGATCTTGCGGGAGGCGGCAAGGGAGATCTCGGAGAGTGAGAAGAACACGCTGCCGGCGACCAGCAGCATCAGAAAGAACAAACTATCGGCAAAACTCATGATTAACCTATTGCTACAGCCGCCTTAGCACAAGACGGCAAACTGGGCCCGGGAAACCGGACCGTGACTCCATCCGGGACTCACACAGGGGCCATATTCTAGCAGAAAAGCGCCCGCTGGGTGGCGTTATCTTGAACTGCCGTGCCATGCAATGAAAAAGGCGCTCAAAGCGCCTTTTTATTCAATCAGAGTTGGATTCCCGTCGTGCAGCCGCGACGGGAGCTCCACCCAAGGCGCCCTATCAGCCCTTGCCCAGCAGATCGCTCAGGTCATCGGCCTTGGTGTGACGCACATCCTTGCCCTTGACGTAGTAGACGATGTACTCGCAGATGTGCTGGCAGCGATCGCCGACCCGCTCGATGGCCCGTGCCGCCCACAAGACGTTCAGCACCTGCGGTATAGTGCGCGGATCTTCCATCATGTAGGTCATCAGCTCGCGGATGATGGACTCGTACTCCCGGTCCACCTTGTCATCTTCCTTATAGACCGCCAGGGCGGCATCCAGATCCATGCGGGCGAAAGCGTCGAGCACGTCGTGGAGCATCTTGATGGTGCGACGCCCCATGTTCTCCAGCGACACCAGCGGTGGCTGGGGTTTGTTGGCGTTGTCGGTCAGCATGCGGGCAATCTTGTCCGCCACGTCGCCAATCCGCTCCAGATCCGTGATGGTCTTGATGATGGCCATCACCAGCCGCAGGTCGGACGCGGTGGGCTGACGCTTGGCGATGATGCGGGTGCACTCCTCGTCGATCGCCACTTCCATGGCGTTGACCTTGTGGTCGTTGGCCACGATCTTGCGCGCCGCATCCAGATCCTGGCCATGGATGGCGGCGATGGCGTCGGTGAGTTGCTTCTCCACCAGCCCCCCCATCACCAGTACCTGGTTGCGCACGCTCTCAAGCTCGGCATTGAACTGACCGGAGATGTGTTTGTTGAGGTTCATATTGTCCATACCAGTAATCCTTGTTGCTCCGATTATGCCTTAGCCGTTGAACTGACTGCCAATCTGTTTGTTGATGCCCATCTTGTTCATCTCAATCACCCTTGTTGCACCAACATGCCTTAGCCGTTGAACTGACTGCCAATCTGCTTGTTGATGCTCAACTTGCTCATCTCAATCACCGGCATCCCTTAGCCGTAACGACCGGTAATGTAGTCTTCGGTCTTCTTCTTGGCCGGGGTGGTGAAGATGGTGTTGGTATTCGAGTACTCGATGAGTTCCCCCATGTACATGAACGCGGTCTGATCCGAGACCCGCGCCGCCTGCTGCATGTTGTGGGTCACGATCACCACGGTGAACTGGCTCTTGAGCTCGTTGATGAGCTCCTCGATGGTGAGGGTGGAGATGGGGTCCAGCGCCGAGGTCGGTTCATCGAGCAACAGCACTTCCGGCTCGATGGCGATGGCACGGGCAATCACTAGACGCTGCTGCTGACCGCCGGAGAGACCAAAGGCGTTGTCATGCAGACGATCCTTCACCTCCTCCCATAGGGCGGCACCGCGCAGGGAACGCTCGGCGGCCTCGTCCAGAGTACGGCGGTCATTGATGCCCTGCAGGCGCAGGCCGTAGACCACGTTCTCGTAGATGGACTTGGGGAAGGGGTTGGGGCGCTGGAACACCATGCCCACCTGACGGCGAAGGGCGGAGACATCCACGCTCTTGTCATAGATGTTGTGGCCGTGCAGCTGGATCTCCCCCTCGATGCGGCAGATCTCCACCAGATCGTTCATCCGGTTGATGCAGCGCAGCAAAGTGGACTTGCCGCAACCGGACGGGCCGATGAAGGCGGTGACCTGACCCTTGGGGATCTTCATATTGACGTTGAACAGCGCCTGCTTGTTGCCGTAGTACAGGTTGAGATCCTTCACCTCCAGCGCAGTCTGCTCCGGGGTCAGGTTGAGCAGGTCGGTGGCGGTGTGCGGGGCCGAACTCGGTGTTACGTTGATCATCTGTTTACCTCAAATTCTCTTGGTGGCAGCGGGCAAACGTCTTGCCCGCTGCCGGAATATCTGGTTGGCAGGGAAGGTCCCTGCCCGTCTCTGTAATGGCTGGATTAATGTTCCAGCGACCGGAATTTCTCGCGCAGGTGGTTACGAATACCGATCGCCGTCAGGTTGAGGCCGACGATCACCGTCACCAGCAGGAAGGAGGTGGCGTAGACCAGAGGACGCGCCGCCTCGACGTTCGGGCTCTGGAAGCCCACGTCATAGATGTGGAAGCCCAGGTGCATGAACTTGCGCTCCACGTGCAGGTACGGGAAGTTGCCGTCCATCGGCAACGTGGGAGCAAGCTTCACCACCCCCACCAGCATCAGCGGCGCCACCTCGCCCGCCGCACGGGCAATCGCCAGGATAAGGCCGGTCATGATGGCCGGGCTGGCCATGGGCAGCACGATGCGCCAGAGGGTCTCGGCCTGGGTAGCACCCAGCGCCAGCGAACCCTGGCGAATGGTGCTCGGGATCCGGGCCAGCCCCTCTTCGGTGGAGACGATCACCACCGGCAGGGTCAGAATGGCCAGGGTCAGGGCTGACCAGATGACTCCGGGGGAACCGAAGGTCGGGCTCGGCAGCGCTTCCGGGTAGAAGAGGCGGTCGATGCTGCCCCCCAGGGTGTAGACGAAGAAGCCCAGACCAAACACGCCGTAGACGATGGAGGGCACCCCCGCCAGATTGATCACCGCGATACGGATGATCTTGGTCAAGCTGTTCTTGCCCGCGTACTCATGCAGGTAGACCGCCGCCACCACCCCGAGCGGGGTCACGATGATGGCCATCAGGATCACCATGAAGACGGTGCCGAAGATGGCCGGGAAGACGCCGCCCTCGGTGTTCGCCTCCCGTGGGTCATCGGAGACGAACTTGCCTATCTGGTGGAACCAGTGACCCACCTTGGCCATCAGGCTCATGTCGTTGGGCCAGACCACATCCAGCACCCGGGACATGGGCATGGTCACCAGCTCGCCGCGCATGTCCTTGACGGTGATGCTGTCTCTGTCCGCCTGGGTACGCAGGGAGAAGAGCTCTTTCTCCAGCACCTGATAACGGTCGTTGAGCGCCTGACGCTCGCTCGCCAGCTCGGCTTTAAGCTGATCGGTCAACTTGTCATCCAGCTCGGCCTTGCGCTCTTTCAGGCGCAGGCGCTCCAGCTGATAGTTGATGCTGCCGATGGCCCCTTTTTGCAGGTCGTTGGCTTGGCTTGAGAGGCCGTTGGCACGGGCCAGCACCCGCTGCAAGGCGGGATGCAGATCCGTGGTCAGCTCCTGGCCATCTTCCTTCACCGAGGTGATGTAACCATAGAAGTTGCCGTTGGTGGCGCGTTCCACCATGGCGAGCTCCGCCGGCTGGGTGCGCGATTTGATATCGGTCTCCAGCACCCAGCGAAAATCGAGGTCCACGAACTCCCGGTTGCCGGTCTTGACCAGATAACGGGTAATCTCTTCGCGATCCTCCCCTTCCAGCGCCTGGCCTGCGGCGCGCAGGCGCTCCACCGGCACCAGCTCCCGGTCGTTGATCTCGCCAATCAGGACGCTCTTGTTGCCGCTTGCATCTTCAAGTTGCCACTCATAGATGGGATGGGGCCAGAAATAGACCAGACCACGCCAGCCGATCAGCAACAACAGACCCAGTACGGCCACCAGACTCAGGCTGACGGCGCCCCCCGTCATCCAGATCCAGGGGGCCCCCGATTTAAACCACTTACCCATTGTCGATTCCTTAGTCCTTACAGAGAGCTGTACTTTTCACGCAACCGCTGGCGGACGAATTCGGCCAGGGTATTGAACAAGAAGGTGAACACAAACAGCACGAAGGCGGCGAGGAAGAGCACCCGGTAGTGGGAACTGCCCACTTCCGATTCCGGCATCTCCACCGCAATGTTCGCCGCCAGGGTCCGTAGCCCCTGGAACATGGAAAAGTCCATGATGGGGGTGTTGCCTGTGGCCATCAGCACGATCATGGTCTCGCCCACGGCGCGGCCAAGGCCCATCATCACCGCCGAGAAGATGCCCGGACTCGCGGTGAGGATCACCACCCGGCTCAGGGTCTGCCACGGGGTCGCCCCCAGCGCAAGCGAGCCCTGGGTCAGGTGCTTGGGCACCGAGAAGACCGCGTCTTCGGCGATGGAGAAGATGGTGGGGATGACCGCAAAGCCCATGGCAATACCAACCACCAGAGAGTTGCGCTGGTCAAACTTGATGCCCATGTCGTGGGTCAGCCAGATGCGCGAATCACCGTGCATGAAGGCGTTCTCGATGATGGGGCTCAAGGCGAAAGCGCCCCAACCGATGAACAGCAGCACAGGGATAAGCAGAATGGCGTGCCAGCCTTCCGGCAGCCAGGTGCGGCCGCGCTCCGGCAGATAATTCCACACCAGGGCGGTGAGCAGCATACCCATGGGCAGCAGGATCAGCAGCAGGATCACCCCGGGCAGGGCCCCTTCGATGATGGGAGCGAGCCACAGACCCGCCAGGAAGCCGAGGATGACGGTCGGCAGCGCCGCCATGATCTCCACCGTCGGCTTGACGTATTTGCGCAGCCCCGCCGACATGAAGTAGGCGGTATAGATGGCGCCGGCGACGCCGAGCGGCACCGCGAACACCATGGCATAGAAGGAGGCTTTCAAGGTACCGAACACCAGGGGCACCAGGCTCAGCTTGGCTTCGAAGTCGTTGCTGGCGGAGGTGGACTGCCACACGTACTGGGGCTCGGGATAGCCTTCATACCACACCTGTTGCCAGAGGGCAGACCAGGTTACCTCGGGGTGATCGTTCTCGACGTCAAAGACCTTGAAGTCATCCCCCTGCTGGGTCAACAGCAGGTTGTGGCGAGGAGAGATGGCAACAGCAGCCAGGTTGCCCCCGTCAACCTTCTCGCCAAGCAGCTTGGCTTCGCCGGTGGCATGGAAGAAGTTGATGGTGCCGTCGCTGCCTGCGCTGATGAAGCCCTTGCGAAAGTGCTCGGGGGTCAGCAGGGCGACCGGCGCGTCACCCTTGAAGTCACGGATCTGGGTGAACTGGCGCTTGCCATCCTTTGCCACCTCGAACCACTGGGAGATGACGCCGTTGTCGTTGCCCACCAGCAGGGAGGACGCACCGGAGAGCAGGGCCACCTGGGTCACGCTGGCATTGGGGGCGTTGATCTCCATGACATTGCGCAGGGAGATGTCGCTCAGGTTGTGGATGTCATAGACCGACAGGCGGTTGCCCTCGCGCACGAACAACAGACGCAGGTTCGGGGTCAGCAGCATCTGGTCAACATGGCGTGGCAGGGACGGAATGGTGTAGGTCTGGTTGCTCCACTCGATTTCGCCGGAGAGGAAGTTCTCCTCGCCGCTCATCACCATCAGCACACCACGACCATCTTCGGTCACGGCCGCGGTCGCCATCTTGTCCTTGGTCGCCTCGAAGACCATGCGCGTCAGCGCCTTGCCCTGGGGATCGATCACCACGGGGGTCTCGCCGAAGGGATATTGCAGGCTGGGCTCGATGACGCGCACGTCATTGGGATAGGAGATCTTGAAATAGGGTTGCACCACCTGGGCCTTGCCGTCGGCAAACCCATAGGCGATGAGTTTCTGGCCCGGCGCAGGCGGCGCGACCGCCGTGATCTCGCCGTTCACCTGTGCCTCGCCAATCACCTGTCCGGTCTTGATCTTGCCATCCGGTTGCACGGCAAAGAATTTGACCTTCCCCTGGTCGCTGAAGCGGTAACCTATCTCGTTTTGCTCCTCGACCCCGAGCCAGGCGGTCTTGCCCTTGATGGGCAGGGTGAAGGAAGCGGTGCTCTCCATGCTGGCGCCATTGAAGAGGGGCTTCACCACATAAAGCAGGTAGAAGAAGATGAGCAGCAGCGCCACCAGCACCAGGGCTCCCCCTGTGGTGACGCCATATTTGGCCAATTTATCCTTGATCCGGCGTTTTCGACTGCCCGCCATGACCAGATTTAACGATTCCGATGACATGCAAGACCTCAATGTGAGCTAGGCTTGGCGGCATTATATGGCGGATGCATGACAGTTTTGTTACATCAACAGCGGCAAAGAGCGCAGGCTCCATCGGGGGGTGGCAGTTGGTATTCGGGGGGAAGCAGGCAGCCGGTCTGGCAGTGAAATAAAAGCAAACGGGGCCATCAGGCCCCGCTGTCATCTTGAGGAAGCGCCTCTTTCGCGGCGAGTCTGGCCGCCTTCTTCTCGGCGCGGCGCCGTTTGAAGAAATCCGACAGCTGGGCCGAGCAGGCGTCGGCGAGCACCTCCCCCGTCAGTGCCACCTGGTGGTTGTGGCGGGGATCCAGCAGGATATCGAACACAGACCCTGCCGCCCCCGTCTTCAAATCCCGGGCACCATAGACCACCCGCTTGACCCGGCTGTGGATGAGGGCGCCGGCACACATGCAGCAGGGCTCCAGCGTCACATAGAGGGTGGTGTCGAGCAGGCGATAGTTTTCAAGCTGCTTGCCCGCTTCCCGAAGCGCCATCACCTCGGCATGGGCACAGGCGTCGTGCTCGCTGATGGAGCGATTCCACCCCTCTGCCACTATCTTGTCCCCCAGCACCAGCACGGCGCCCACCGGGATCTCGCCTATCCCCTCTGCCCTGGCTGCCAGGGCCATGGCATGGCGCATCCAGCGTTCGTCCTCCTCGCGCTGGCTGATCTGTGCTGCAACTTCAGATGGTTTCACGCCCTGATCCTCTCGTCGATATGATGTCAGCTTGCCTGGCCCCTGCACGGCATCGGCCGCGCACTCCCGGATTGCTGCGTCCCGGCCCTGGGCACACCGGGCCCCTTCCCCCTCGCGCTAGCCGGTAGCCCACGGCAGAAGATGCTGTCAATGAAAGAGAGGCCAAAGGCCCCGGCGACATCGGAACGCCCCGAGTTGGGTGTTCGCCACCCTGTGCCCGCCTAAGGGGGCGGCGATTATGCCAAAACTCCGGCCGGGGCCCAAGTTGCATCTTGGCTGAACAATAAAGAAGCAGTCGGCATCTCCCTGATAAAAAAGGAGTTGCGCCCGCCAAATCATCCGATTAGACTTCCTCCCCGTCAGCCGAGCTGACCCCGTCGGTGTGTAGCGCAGCCAGGTAGCGCATCTGCATGGGGTGTAGAGGGTCGGAGGTTCGAATCCTCTCACACCGACCAAAATCCCCGAAAATAGCCCAGTCAAACGACTGGGCTATTTTTTTGCCTGCACACCCGACGCTTGCCTCTTTTTCCTCTCGCCTCCCCCGTTCATCGGGTCGCCGCTTTTTATTGGCATGAATTTTATACAGAACCACTTGAAGCTTTCATAAAGTGCCGCTAGGATACGCAACTTTTCCGCCGGCCATAAAAACAGGGAGGTGGACACTAGGGTGATGGAATCACCGACCGGCTTGCAATCAATGAGGCAAGCATCCATGACCCAAGCTGTTGACTCCCAGCCCGTTCAGCCCCTGATCTCCCCCACGCCCTCCGAGCTCGATTCCGCAGAGCACGGGTTTGGCAGTTCAGTGCACCTCGATGTGATCGATCTCGCCGCCCCGGATGAAGATTACTGAGACGAGCCCGTGCCATAGTGCGGTTCAAGACGCCGGTTTTGCTGTCCGGCACCGCCCTTGACCCCGGCCAACAGACCGCCACCGCAAATAACGACAAAATGCTAGTTTTTCTTCAAAAACCAGTTTAATTGACCATCTAATCCGCCCCAACCTCCCTCTCCTTCATGGACACGCCTTGATACAAACCTACGTTATTGCTCGTCATTTCCCTCTCTCCTGTTCGCCTTCGCCATTTTGACCCAATTTGACATTTTAGTTTTAAACACCAGTTCACTACCCGGTCACTTCATAGCCCCCATGCAGGCTGGATTGAACGAAGGCATTTCATACAGCTGTTCTTGCAAAGCTTGGAGTAATGTCGGGATTTGTTTTTGCATTTGTAATTTTATTACGTAATTAGTTACATTTTTAACCCATCCCCTCTACCGAAATCCTCTCCCCTGCCGCCCCGGCAACCCAAGAGCATAACCATCTGCAAAGAGCTTTTACACTAATCACATAAATCCATTTAAAACAGCACCTTAACCATAATCAAAAAACACCTGTTTTAAAAATCAAGTTGACGAATCCGCCATTCTTTTGCACCTTATGAATCGTGTTACCCCGCTGTTACGGGGAGTTTGAAAGAAAGGGATATAGACGTTAGTCGTAGTTAATAAATTCAAAATGTAACTTTTGGAGGAGTACCCACTATGTCGGCACCGGCCCAGACCATCAGCAGCACCCGCCTGCGCATTCAAGGCGAGATGCTTCCCGATTACGCGCAGATCCTGACGCCGGATGCGGTGGCCCTGGTGTCCGAACTGGTGGAACGTTTCGCTCCCCAACGCAATGAACTGCTGAAGCAGCGAGTCGCACGCCAGGCCCGTATCGATGGCGGCGAGTTGCCGGACTTCCTGCCAGAGACCGCCCATATTCGCGCTGGTGACTGGACGGTGCGCGGCATCCCCGCCGATCTGCAGGACCGCCGTGTGGAGATCACCGGCCCGGTCGAGCGCAAAATGGTGATCAATGCCCTCAACGCCAACGTCAAGGTCTTCATGGCCGACTTCGAGGACTCACTGGCCCCAGCCTGGAACAAGGTGATCGAGGGCCAGATCAACCTGCGCGATGCGGTCAACGGCACCATTGCCTACCAGAGCCCGGAGGGGAAGGCCTATACCCTGAATCCCAATCCGGCCGTGCTCATCTGCCGGGTGCGCGGTCTGCATCTGCCGGAGAAGCACGTCACCTTTGATGGTGCCCCCATTCCCGGCGGCCTGTTCGACTTCGCCCTCTATTTCCTGCACAACCACAAGGCGTTGCTGGCCAAGGGCTCCGGTCCCTACTTCTACGTACCCAAGCTGCAGAGCCATCTGGAAGGGCGCTGGTGGAGCGAGGTGTTCGCCTGGACCGAGGACAAATTCGGTCTGCCCCGCGGTACCATCAAGGCCACCGTGCTCATCGAAACCCTGCCGGCGGTATTCGAGATGGACGAGCTGCTCTATCAGATGAAGGATCACATCGTCGCCCTCAACTGCGGCCGCTGGGATTACATCTTCAGCTATATCAAGACCTTGAAGAATCACCCCGATCGCGTCCTGCCGGATCGTCAGGTGGTGACCATGGACAAGCCGTTCCTCTCTGCCTACTCGCGACTCCTTATCAAGACCTGCCACAAGCGCGGCGCGCTGGCGATGGGGGGCATGGCTGCCTTTATTCCGGCCAAGGACGCGGCAGTCAACGAACAGGTGTTTGCCAAGGTGCACGCGGACAAGCAGCGCGAGGCCGACAACGGCCACGATGGCACCTGGGTCGCCCACCCCGGTCTGGCCGATACAGCCATGGCGGTGTTCAACGCCACCATTCCGGCGGGTGCCCAGAACCAGATCGGCGTGCTGCGCGAGCAGGATGCCCCCATCACGGCCGCCGACCTGCTGGCCCCCTGTGAGGGTGATCGCACCGAGGCGGGTATGCGCACCAATATCCGCGTCGCCCTGCAATACCTGGAAGCCTGGATCAACGGCAATGGCTGCGTGCCCATCTACGGACTGATGGAAGATGCCGCCACCGCCGAGATCTCCCGCACCTCCATCTGGCAGTGGATCCGCCACGGCAAGACCCTCTCCAATGGTCAGGCGGTGACCAAGGCGCTGTTCCGCCAGATGCTGGCCGAGGAGCAGGAGGTGGTCAGAGGCGAAGTGGGCGAGGCCCGCTGGCAATCGGGCCGTTTCGCCGAGGCGAGCGCCCTGATGGACGAGATCACCTGCGCCGACACACTCATCGATTTTCTGACGCTGCCCGGCTACGAGCGGCTGTGAGACCCGGGCCGGTAACGGCCCCCATAACAAGTCAATGGAAACGTGAAATCAATGAAAGAGGGAACTGATATGGCACTGACCCGTGAGCAACAGATCCAGGCTATCGAGAAAGACTGGGCAGAAAACCCCCGCTGGAAAGGGATCAAGCGCGGCTACAGCGCCGAGGACGTGGTAAACCTGCGTGGCAGCCTGCAACCGGTGCACACCCTGGCCCAACGCGGTGCCGACAAGCTGTGGGAATTGATCCACGGCGGCGCCAAGAAAGGCTATGTAAACTGCCTCGGCGCGCTGACCGGTGGTCAGGCGGTGCAACAGGCCAAGGCAGGCATCGAGGCAATTTACCTCTCCGGCTGGCAGGTGGCGGCGGACAACAACCTCTCCTCCACCATGTACCCGGATCAGTCCCTCTACCCGGCCAACTCGGTGCCGTCGGTGGTGGAACGCATCAACAACTCCTTCGCCCGTGCCGACCAGATCCAGTGGGCCAACAAGGTGGGCCCGCAGGACAAGGGCTTCACCGACTATTTCCTGCCTATCGTGGCGGATGCCGAAGCCGGTTTCGGCGGCGTGCTGAACGCCTTCGAGCTGATGAAGGGGATGATTGAAGCGGGCGCCGCCGGCGTGCACTTCGAAGATCAGCTCGCTTCCGTCAAGAAGTGCGGCCATATGGGCGGCAAGGTACTGGTACCGAGCCAGGAAGCGGTGCAGAAATTGATCGCGGCCCGTCTGGCAGCCGACGTCTGCGGCACCACCACCCTGGTGATCGCCCGTACCGACGCCAACGCCGCCGACCTGCTGACCACGGACGCCGATCCCTACGATGCCGGCTTCCTGACCGGTGAGCGCACCTCAGAAGGCTTCTACAAGGTGCAGGCCGGTATCGAGCAAGCCATCTCCCGCGGTCTGGCCTATGCCCCTTACGCCGACATGGTGTGGTGCGAAACCGCCAAGCCGGATCTGGACGAGGCACGCAAGTTTGCCGAGGCCATCAAGGCCCAGTACCCGGACAAGATCCTGGCCTACAACTGCTCACCGAGCTTCAACTGGAAGAAGAACCTGGACGATGCCACCATCGCCCGCTTCCAGCAGGAGCTCTCCGACATGGGCTACAAGTACCAGTTCATCACCTTGGCGGGTATCCACAACATGTGGTTCCACATGTACGAGCTGGCCTACCAGTACGCCCGTGGCGAAGGGATGAAGCACTATGTCGAAATGGTGCAGCAGCCGGAGTTCGCCGCTGCCGAGCGCGGCTACACCTTCGTGGCACACCAGCAGGAAGTGGGTACCGGTTACTTCGACAAGGTGACCACCGTCATTCAGGGCGGCCAATCCTCGGTGACCGCGCTGACCGGCTCGACCGAAGAAGATCAGTTCCACTGATAGCTGAGTAATGCTCGCAAACAAACCCCGGCCAAGTCCCGGGGTTTGTCGTTATGGGGCCTAGAACCTATCCCAGTAGGCGTAATCGTTGAAGGCAGTTTGAACACGGACAGCGCGCAGAAACCGGAGCGTACTGTAGTACGTGAGGATTTCGAGCACTGCCCAGGTTCAAAATGGCGAATAAGATAGCCTAATGGGATAGGTTTTCAGAGCTCGAGGATCTCTTTGACGAAAGGGATGGTCAGCTTGCGCTTGGCGCGAAAAGAGGCGTTGTCGAGACGATTGAGGGTGGCAAGCAGGGTGCGCATGTCGCGGGAGAGGCGATTGAGCAGGAAACGGCCCACGTCGATGGGCAGCTTGAAACCCCGCAGCTCGGCGCGCAGTTGCAGGGCGCTGAGTTTGCCCTCGTCGTCCAGCTCGTCGAGGTGGAAGCTCACTCCCCAGTCGAGACGGGACGCGAGATCCGGCAGTTGCAGCCCCAGCTTGCGTGGCGCGCTGCAGCCGGTAACGATGAGCGTCCCCTCCCCCTTCTCCTTCCAGCGATTGTAGAAGTCGAACAGGGCCCGCTCCCACAGGGCGTTGCCGGCGATCGCCTCCAGGCTGTCAAGACAGACCAGGGGCAGGCTCTCCAAAGCATCGAGCATGCTGGGGTCAAGCTGTTCGAACTGATCGAGGGAGAGATAGGCCGCCGCCGCGTCGCGGGCGTTGACCTCGGCACAGGTGGCATGGAGCAGATGGGAGCGGCCCGACCCCTTGGCTCCCCAGAAATAGAGGAAGGGCGAGCCCTGACCGATGGCCGCATTCTTGAGGGCGGTGATCAGATGGGCGTTGTTGCCGGGATAAAAACTGACGAAGGTTTCATCATCCGGTAGTTGTACGGCTAAAGACAGTTGGGCCGGTTGCTTCACTCGTTGGGCTTTGACTGTGATATTTGCGGGCAAGTGTATCACCAGCGGGGCAGATAGAGAACCGCCCGGACCATGCCGGGCGGTCAGGATCCTTCCCCGGGATCAGGGCTGCGACCATTGATAGCGCAGGCCGCTCTCGTTGTCTTCCACCTGATGCAGGCGGCTCTCAAGTTGCAACCCCCTCACCAGCTCGGCCTTGTCCCCCTGCAGCGAGAGGTTGAAGGTCACCTTGTCCCCTTCCAGCTTGCCGATGGCCACCTTGGTGACACTGGCCATCCCCTGCAGCAGCTTCTGGATCTGGATCATGCCATCGATGTCGGACAACCCCTCCACCACCAGGGTCTGGCTGGAGGCGACACCGGAGAGACGGGTACCGTACTGCTGCACCAGCCAACCGGCAAGGGCATCGGCAAAGCCCTTTGCCACCTCGGCCTGGGTACCTGAACCCGAGCCCTTGGTCAGCTCGGTCAGCTCTCCTGCCTGCGCCCCCGGCTTGGCCCCATAAAGACCCCAATCGATGCTCCAGGCCTCCCCCTCCGGGGTGAGTTTGCCGAGCACCACCATTTCGGCGCCGTAACGCTGGCTCGCCTTGAGCACGGGATCGGCAAAGCGGCCCCAGACATCGGTGGCATTGACCGCCATGTTGTCATCCAAGTCCATCAGCGGGAGACTGACCGGCAGCCCCATGGCCTGGGTCTGGGCACGCAGCGCCTCGGACCAGCCATCGCCGGACTGATCCGGCAGAATGCGCCGCTCCCCTTCGTCGACCACCAGCCAGATGGCGACCTGCGGCCGCACCGGGCCAAGCAGGGCAAACTTGCTCTGGCCGACCAGGGCGTTCACCTTGGCCACATTGAAATCCGCCTTGAGAAACTTGACCGAGCCGATGTCCTGATAGCTGTATTGCTGCACGTAATCCGCCGGCGCCGCCAGGGCCTTCACCACATCCGGCTGGGTGAGGATATCGCGCTTGCCCGTCACCTTGACGAGCACATCCCCCAGCGCCTGAGACTGGGCGGCCGTCATGTCGCCACTGGTGGGAGCCTTGCCCTGATAGAGGTCGGTTACCTGGGCGGCCGACACCACGAGAGGCAGACAGCAGCAGAGGAGAGTCGCTAAGCGTTTCAGCATAAAGAAGATTCTCGAAATGGGGGATGGTGCTTATGGTAGCGGCAAGGCGCGCATGGCAGCAAGCAAAGGGGGGAGAAACAGCGGAGCCGGCAGGGTGCCGGCTCCGTTTGCGCGCCTTGGGCGCGGCGATGGGGTGATGCTTACTTGGTGCCGAAGATCTTGTCGCCAGCATCCCCCAGACCCGGGACGATATAGCCCTTCTCGTTCAGCCCCTGGTCGATGGAGGCACAGAACAGCTCCACGTCCGGGTGAGCGGCTTCCAGGGCCTTGATGCCTTCCGGCGCGGCAACCAGCACCAGCACCTTGATGGACTGGCAACCTTTCTTCTTGAGCAGGTCGATGGTGGCGATCATGGAGCCGCCGGTGGCCAGCATGGGGTCGATGACCAGGGCCAGACGCTCTTCGATGTTGCTGACGATCTTCTCGAAGTAGGGGACAGGCTGCAGGGTCTCTTCATCGCGATAGATACCGACCACGCTGACGCGGGCGCTCGGCATGTGCTCCAGCACGCCGTCCATCATGCCAAGACCGGCGCGCAGGATGGGCACCACGGTGACCTTCTTGCCCTTGATCTGGTCGACTTCCACAGGGCCGTTCCAGCCATCGATGGTCACTTTTTCGGTTTCGAAGTCAGAGGTCGCTTCGTAGGTCAACAAACTGCCCACTTCCTTGGCCAGTTCACGGAAACGCTTGGTGCTGATGTCGCCTTCGCGCATCAGGCCGATCTTGTGCTTGACCAGGGGGTGTTTGACTTCAACGACTTTCATTATTATCTCCTCTAACCGGCGCCAAAAAATCGCGGAATCATACAACAAAAGCCACGGCTTGTAGAGCTTTTCGATTCAAAAACGCGCAAACGATTTTCTTTCTGGTTTTTCGTACCCGCTGGTAGAATACGCCCCGAATTTTACCCTCCACTTCTTTATATGACGGGGAATACGCGTGACTGACAAAACCTCACTGAGCTACAAGGATGCTGGCGTAGATATCGATGCCGGCAATGCACTGGTTGAACGTATCAAGGGCGTGTCAAAACGCACTCGTCGTCCTGAAGTCCTTGGTGGTCTTGGCGGCTTTGGGGCCCTGTGTCAAATCCCTGCTGGCTACAAGGAACCGGTACTGGTCTCCGGTACCGACGGGGTGGGCACCAAGCTGCGTCTGGCCATCGACCTGAAGAAGCACGACACCGTGGGGATCGACTTGGTCGCTATGTGCGTCAATGACCTCATCGTGCAGGGCGCCGAGCCCCTCTTCTTCCTCGACTACTATGCCACCGGCAAGCTGGACGTGGACACTGCCGCTGCCGTGGTCACCGGCATCGGCGCCGGCTGCGAACAGTCCGGCTGTGCCCTGGTCGGCGGTGAAACTGCCGAAATGCCTGGCATGTATGAAGGGGAAGATTACGACATCGCCGGTTTCTGCGTCGGTGTGGTGGAAAAGAGCGAGATCATCGACGGCAGCAAGGTTGGCGAAGGGGATGCCCTGATCGCCCTGGCCGCCAGCGGTCCCCACTCCAACGGCTTCTCCCTCATTCGCAAGATCCTGGAAGTCTCCAAGGCCGACGTGCAGCAGCCGCTGGGTGACACCACCCTGGCCAACGCCCTGCTGGAGCCGACCCGCATCTACGTGAAGCCCGTGCTCAAGCTCATCAAGGAGTGCGAGATCCACGCCCTGTCCCACATCACCGGCGGCGGCTTCTGGGAGAACATCCCGCGCGTGCTGCCCGCCAACACCCAGGCGGTCATCGACGAGCAGAGCTGGCAGTGGCCGGCGGTGTTCAGCTGGTTGCAACAGGCAGGCAACGTCACCCGCCACGAGATGTATCGCACCTTCAACTGCGGCGTCGGCATGATCATCGCCCTGCCGGCGGATCAGCTGGACAAGGCGCTGGCCCTGCTCAAGGCCGAAGGCGAGAACGCCTGGCACATCGGCCACATCGCCAAGGCGGCCGATGGTGAGGAGCAGGTCATCATTCAATGAATGATCGGATCAACGGCCAGATGACCTCCCCTATGAAACGCATCCTCGTCCTCATCTCAGGCAGCGGCAGCAACCTGCAGGCCATCCTCGACGGCTGTGCCGGCGGCAAGATTGCCGGTCAGGTGGTCGGCGTCATCAGCAACAAGGCTGATGCCTATGGCTTGGTGCGTGCCAAGGAAGCCGGAGTGGCAACCGCCATCCTGGCTCAGCAGCAGTTCGCCAGCCGGGAGGAGTATGATGCCGCCCTGCTGGCTCTGATGGCGGATTATCAGCCGGATCTGGTGGTGCTGGCCGGCTTTATGCGGATCCTGAGCGCCGACCTCGTGCGCCACTTCGCGGGGAGGATGATCAACATCCACCCCTCATTGCTGCCGAAATACCAGGGTCTGCACACCCACCAGCGCGCGATCGAGGCCGGTGATGACGAGCACGGCGCCAGCGTCCACTTCGTCACCGAAGAGCTCGACGGCGGCCCGGTGATCCTCCAGGCACGGGTCCCCATCTTCGAAGGGGACAGTGCCGACGAGGTCGCCGCCCGGGTCCAGGTGCAGGAGCACAGCATCTACCCCCTGGTGGTGCAGTGGTTCTGTGAAGGGCGCTTGCAGATGCGAGAAGGGTCTGCCTTCCTCGATGGCAAGCAGCTTGGCCTGGCAGGCTATGCCAGCGAGTAACCGCTAGCAGCCGTAAGACACAACAAGGGAGGCTCAGGCCTCCCTTGTCATTTCCATCGACCAGCGCAATGTCTGTCATCACGTCCGATGACGCCGCTGCGCGGCTAATCGGCCCTACACCGGATTGTCGATATCGATAAAGGTCACCTCCAACCCGTGTACGGTGGCGAGCCACTCTCCCAGCGCCTTGACGCCGTAACGTTCGGTGGCGTGGTGGCCTGCGGCGTAGAAGTGCATGCCCATCTCGCGGGCGGTGTGGATGGTCTGCTCGGAGGCTTCGCCGGAGATGAAGGCATCGATGCCCTGCTCCGCCGCCTGGCTGATGTAGCTCTGACCACCGCCGGTGCACCAGGCCACGGAGCGGATGAGCTCGGGACCACTGTCACCACAATGAAGCGGCTCGCGACCGAGACGCTCGGCAATCAGCTTGGCAAAATCGCTGCCGCTCATGGGCTCCTCCAGCTTGCCCACCATTGCGACGCTCTTGCTGTTCCAGGGTTCGAGGCCGCGACGCACCTTGATGCCAAGCAGCCTGGCAAGCTGGGCGTTGTTCCCCACCTCGGGGTGCACGTCCAGCGGCAGGTGGTAGGCAAACAGGTTGATGTCGTGGGTCAAGAGGGTCTTGAGACGACGCTGCTTCATGCCGGTGATCTGGGCCGGCTCGCCGCTCCAGAAGTAGCCGTGATGGACCAGGATGGCGTCAGCATCAGCGGCCACGGCGGCATCGATGAGGGCCTGGCTGGCGGTGACGCCGGTCACCACCTTGCGAATGCGCTCGCGCCCCTCCACCTGCAGGCCGTTGGGGCAGTAATCCTTGATGGCATGGGGTTCGAGCAGGTGGTTGAGCAGGCTTTCCAGTTTACGATGAGAGATCATGGGGGTCTCCTAGCTGGGCTCCCCACGCACTGTGCGGGGAGCCGGATTCCGATCGTCAGAGCCCATGATAATCGAGCCGGACCGGCAAGGCCATGCGCCTGTCAGGCCTAGGCGGGCAGCTCGATGCCGGCGTCACGCATCTGGGCCAGCTTGTAACGCAGGGTGCGCGGGCTGATGCCGAGCTTGTCGGCCACCGCTTTGCGACTGCCGTTGCACTCCTGCAGGGTGTCCAGAATGATCTGGTGCTCCTGCTGCTTGAGTTCGCCGCCGAGCCCCTCCCCTGACAGCCGCTCGAGCGGGCGCACCAGGGTCTCGTCCGTCTCCTCCAGGATCAGGTGCTCACAGTCGATGAGGCCGTCTGGACAGAGGATCAGGGCGCGCTGCACCACGTTGTCGAGCTCGCGCACGTTGCCGGGCCAGGGGTGAGCCATCAGACGCTCTCGGGCGTCCTCTGCGAGCTGCGGCGTCGGCAGCCCCATCTGGCTGGCATGCAGCGCCAGCAGATGCTCCGCCAGGGGAAGAATGTCACCCGGGCGTTCCCAGAGCGCCGTCCAGCGCAGGGGGAAGACGTTGAGGCGGTAGTAGAGATCTTCGCGGAACAGCCCGTCCTGCACCGCTTTTTTCAGATCCCGGTTGCTGGTGGCAATGACCCGCACATCGAGGGGGATCATCTTGCGGCTGCCGAGCCGCTCCACCTCTTTCTCCTGCAAGACCCGCAGCAGCTTGGCCTGCAACCCCAGATCCATCTCGGTGATCTCGTCGAGCAGCAGGGTTCCTCCCTGAGCCTGCTCGAACTTGCCAGGGCACCCCTGCACCGCACCGGTGAAGGCGCCCTTCTCGTAGCCAAACAGGGTCGCCTCCAGCATGTTCTCCGGAATGGCGGCGCAGTTGATGGCGACGAAGGCCTGCTCTGCCCGGCTGGAGTGGTCGTGAATGTAGCGAGCCAGCACCTCCTTGCCCGTCCCGCTCGGTCCGGTCACCATGACGGTGGCTTCGCTTCTGGCCACCCGGGTCGCCAGCTGGAACAGCTCCGCAGTCCTGGGGTCCCCGTACACCACGGCACGCTTCTCCACCTTCTGGGCCGGCACATAACGGCTGACCTGGTTGAGCAGCACCTCGGGGGAGAAGGGCTTGGCCAGATAGTCGATCGCCCCCTCGCGCATGGCGCGCACCGCCCCGTCAATGTTGGCGTAGGCAGTCATCAGGAGCACAGGCACCTGGGGATATTGCTGGCGGATGTTGGCGAGCAGGGTCAGACCATCCATGCCCCCCATCTGGATGTCGGAGATCACCATGTCAAAGCGCTGACGGGACAGAGCAAGCAGGGCCCGCTCGCCGCTGTCCACCTCGCGGCACTCATAGCCACCGAGCAGCAGGGTATCCACCAGCGCCTCGCGCAGGCCGTTGTCATCTTCCACCACCAGAATGCGAGCCTGGGTCATGCCACACCTCCTACAACCAACATGGCCTTGTCGAGAATCATCTTCACCGGCGCTCCGGCTTTTGCGTGGCTCATGCCACGCCCCCCAACTGAACCTGTTGCTGATGCAGGGGGAAGGACAGGGTAAAACAGGTGCCCTCGCCAGGGACCGAGGCCACGCTTACCTCCCCCTGATGGGCTCGTACTACCGACTGCACCACCGCAAGACCGAGGCCCGTGCCCTGAGATCGGGTGGTAAAGAAGGGTTCGAAGATCTGGTTGAGCAGGGAGGGGGCCATCCCCTTGCCGTTGTCGATGACCCGCATCTCCACCCGGTTGCCGCTGCGCACAGCGCTCACCAGGAGCGAATCGGCGCCGGCCTGCCGGGCATTGGCGATGAGGTTGTTGATGGCCCCCGCCAAGGCACTGCTGTTGGCAAGCAGACAGAGATCGGGCTCAGGGGCCTCCAGATGCAAGGCGCACCCCTGCTGCTGGCAGAAGGCTTCGGCCCCCGCCTGCACTTCCGCCAGCAGGCCCTGCACCGAGAGGGGTGCCACCACCTGGTTGTCGCCATTGCGGGCAAACAGCAGGATGTCGTTGATCTGCTTCTCGAGATCCTGCAGGCGCGCCATCAATTTTTGCTGGAACTGGCTGCGGGATTCAGGCTTGAGGGTGCGGTTGGCCAGGTTGGCCGCATAGAGCATGGCCGCGGAGAGCGGGGTACGGATCTGGTGCGCCAGGGAAGCCGCCATGTTGCCAAGGGCGGAGAGGCGCTTCATGTGGTTGACCCTATCCTGCAACTGGCGGGTCTCGGTCAAGTCGGTAATGAACACCAGTTGGCCGGGCTGATCCGGCAGCGGCTGGGTCGACAGCTGGACCCGACGGCCGTCGCGCAAGGAGATCTCGTGACCGTCATCCTCACGGGGTTCGAAACAGCGGGCAATGATCTGGCGCCAGGAAAGGCCCTCCAGTGGTTCCCCCAGCAGCGCCAGGGCGGCAGGGTTTGCGCGGGTGATCAGCCCCTCGCCATCGAGCAGCAGGACGCCGGTCGGCAGCGCCGTGAAGATGGCGTAAAGCTGACTCACTTCATGTGACTGGAGGGGGGCATCCTGCTGCAAGATTGTCATAAAGCTGACCTCAAACTGGCGATTGAGTCAGCTTATTCAATTTCCATGCCAGCAAAATAGGCGTTATTTATCAATGCATTGGATCAATGCGTCAAAGCATTGACCTCAATTGTCCTTGCTCATGCCGTACTTCTTCATCTTCTCCACCAGGGTGGTGCGGCGCATGCTGAGCAGGTCGGCGGCGCGGGCCACCACCCCGTCCTGGGACTCCAGGGCCTGGCGGATCAGCTCCACCTCGAGGTCGGCCAGCATCTCCTTGAGGTTGACCCCTTCCTGGGGCAACTGCATGGGCAGGGGCATGGCGATGCCGGGATCCAGCTCTGGTGGGGACTGGAACACGGCAGCCAGGGCGTCCCGCTCGTCCATCTCGGTGAGCCGTTCATCTCGTGGCTCGCAAGGCAGCAGGCGATAGCGGCCGGGCAGATCCGCCACATCGACGATCTGGTTCGGATAGAGGATGAGCAGGCGCTCGATGAGGTTGGACAGCTCGCGCACGTTGCCGGGCCAGGCGTACTGCATCAGGGACTCCATGGCGCGCTGGGTCAGACGGATGATCCCCTTGTGCTGTTCGGCATGGCGATTGAGCAGCTCCTGCAGCAGCAGCGGGATGTCGTCGGCCCGATCCCGCAGGGGGGGCGTCTCGATGGGGAACACATTGAGGCGGTAGTAGAGATCTTCGCGAAATACCTGGGTGCGGATCATGGCTTCCAGATCCCGGTGGGTCGCCGCGATCACCCTCACATCTGCCTGGACGGCCTTGCCGCCCCCGACCCGGTCGAACTGGCGCTCCTGCAGCACCCGCAGCAACTTGACCTGCATCGGCAGCGGCATGTCGCCGATTTCGTCGAGGAAGAGGGTGCCCCCCTGGGCCAGTTCGAAGCGGCCGCGCCGGGCGGCAATGGCACCGGTGAAGGCCCCCTTCTCGTGACCGAACAGCTCGCTCTCGAGCAGCTCCGCCGGAATGGCGCCGCAGTTGATGGGCACGAAGGGGCCCGCGCTTCGGGCGGACAGCTCGTGGATGGCGCGAGCCACCACCTCCTTGCCAGTCCCGGACTCACCGAGGATCAGTACGTTGGCGTCGGTCTCGGCCACCTGGCCGATGAGACGGCGCACCTCCTGGATGCCCCTCCCCTTGCCCACCAGCAGGCGCAGCAGGGTCTGGCCCTTGTCGTGGGTCTGATGACGGGGATGCAGGGAGATGAAGGCCTGGCAGAAGTGCAGATGACGGGTGAGGGACTCATAGGTAAAGGGGGCCTCGGCCACCCCGATGAAGTTGCTGCAACCATGGCTCGCTGGCATCAGGGAGAGAAAGGGCAGACGAGGATGGGCGGCAAGCAGCTCACTCAGGGCGCGCTCGCGCAGTTCCCCGGCCAGAATCCCCTGCAAGGGCCCGGCAGTCTCGATGGCCACATCGAGATCGCTCTCCACCACCTCCTGCCAGGGGATCCCCATGAAGGAGAGCACAGTCCCCAGTTGCTGGCGCCGCACATCATCGGCATCAACAAGCAGCACACCCATAGCCATCCTATCCATATTTTCACACCTGACGCCAAGTTATTGTTTTTTTTAAGTGCTTATTAAAACCAATTTCGCACTGTGTCATAAGGGGGACAAAGTGCCAAAATTCTGGCGGATTGTCAAAACTTGTCGCATCCTCCCGGACCCTGGCGGGACGGGGATCACGCTTCCAGCCAGATTGAGTATCGGATGAAAACCAGCGAAGGGGAAAGAATGACGCCGACAGGGTGCGGCGTCAGAGGAGGGATCAGTGTTTCACGCTCTCCTGGGGAGCGGCATAGCGGCACTCGGGAAACCGGCTGCAGGCGAGGAACAGGCGACCGGCATGGGGACCCTTTCGTGCTTCCCGTGCCACCAGGGGCGCGGCACAGCGGGGGCAATGAGGGATCGTCTCCCGGGGCTCCTCCTCATCCGGATCGAGGAAGGGATTCTCCCCCATCAACACGGGCATTGCCTCTTCGGCCTGGGGGGGCGGCACCTGGGGCTCCCTGGCAGCCCCCGGGTGTGACGTGCCCAGATCGACACCATCGAGCAGCAGCGGGCTGAAGGTCGGTTCGCGGCGCTCGCCGGGCAGCAGGTCATCCACCGGCGCCGTCGTTCTCGCCAGCAGGGGCAGCAGTTGCTCCCGCAACTCGTCGACCTGGTAGTGGCTGCTGGCCGGGATCTGCAACAGCGGCAGACCGGCGCCATCGCAGACCGCCTTCAGGAAGAGATCCCGCGCCTTGCGCTTCTGGTGGCGATGCCCCTCGTCATCCAGCTCCACGGCACACAGGAAAGAGAGATCCGCCGGGTGGCAGAGCAGAAAATCGAAGTGCTTCTCCCCTATCTTGCCGAGCGCCTGCTGGCGCTTGCCTTTGCCAAGGTGCGCCTCGGGCGTCAGTACATAGGAGGCTCGTACCTTGGCAAAGACACGGGCCTTGTCCCCCACCGCCTGATCCAGCACCCCGAAGAAGGTGCGCTCGGCTGGGCTCATCAAGGTTTCCTGCAGATCATAGGGCTCGGCCTTGCCCCCTTTCTCCCTGCGCCAGACGATCACCAGCAGGAGCAACCCCAGCAACACGGCTCCCGATACGACAAGGCTATTCATACACGCACATCCCGTTTACAAGACAAATTCAGTTCACACCAGAGGAAGGGGCACACTCTACCACGGGGAAAGCGACTCAGGCAGCGCAGAAATCAAGCCCGTCCCGGCATTCGCGTTTTTTCACTGAATTTGCGCAAGGCGGGCTTCATATGGCCTGTCACAGCAGGCACAATGCTAGAGCCCATGGACGTTCTGGCGCGCACCCCGTCGCCGCCAGGTGTCAACGGACCCCACGCAGCCCCATTCAAGGAGAGCAGGATGCAAAAGCAATTGGTCGTCACCGTGATCGGCGCAGACAAACCCGGGATCGTCGAGAGCCTGGCCGATACCATCACCCGGCAGCAGGGCAACTGGCTGGCCAGCTCCATGAGCGAGCTGGCGGGGCAATTTGCCGGCATTTTGCACGTCGCCGTGCCTGACGAGCATTACCGCAGCCTGTGCGAGGCTCTGGTGATGCTGCCTGGCCTCACCGTGAGCTTCGCCGAAGGGCAGCTGAGCCCGCAACCGGCCCATCAGGTGATGCTGAGCGTCACCGGCAACGACAGACCGGGCATCGTCCATGAAGTGGCCAGCATCCTGCGCCAACTCAACATCAACGTCGCCGACCTCACCACAGGTTGCGAACCTGCGCCCCACTCAGGCGCCCCCCTCTTCTATGCCCACGCTCTGGTGGCCCTGCCGCCGCAGCTCGAACTGGACGATCTCATCACAGCCCTGGAGTCCCTCTCCGACGACCTCGTCGTCGACATCGATCAGGATCTGAGCGAATAGTGTCGCCTGTCATAAATTTGTCATGGTTTGACGCCATAACTTCCGCGCAGACGCAACCAGAGCAAAGAGGCACCAGATGAGCACCGACAAGCAGTATGAAGAGAAAGAGCTTAGCTGGCTCTCATTCAATGAACGGGTGTTGCAAGAGGCGATGGACAAGACGGTACCCCTTATCGAGCGGGTCCGCTTCCTCGGGATTTTCTCCTCCAATCAGGACGAGTTCTTCAAGGTACGGGTGTCGGACGTCAAGCGCCGCATCCTCATCAACGAAGTCCACGGCGGCGACGACGAGGCCAAGGTGCTGCTGCGCGCCATCCAGCAGAAGGTGATGGCGCTCGGCGAGGCGTTCGACAACACCTACAAGGAGCTGCTGATCGCCCTGGCCCGCCACAACATCTTCCTGGTGAACGAAAGCCAGCTCTCCGAGTCCATCCAGCAGTGGCTGCGGATCTTCTTCCGGGAAAAGGTGCTGCGCCACATCATCCCCATCCTCCTCAACAAGGAGGTCAACCCGGTCAAGTTCCTGAAAGACGAGCACACCTATCTCGCCATCGAGATGAAGAAGAACGGCCAGGTGATCCAGTACGCCCTGGTGGAAGTGCCCACCGACGATCTGCCCCGCTTCTTCCAGCTACCGCCGGAGGGCACCCGTCGCAAGAAGCAGATCATCATCCTGGACAACGTTATCCGCTTCTGTCTGGACGAGATCTTCAAGGGCTTCTTCGACTACGACGAGATTGCCGCCTACGCGGTCAAGCTGACCCGGGATGCCGAATATGACCTCTCCGACCAGCTGGACCTCAGCCTGGTGGACAAGATGAGTGACGGCTTGAAACAGCGCCTCACCGCCATGCCGGTACGCTTCGTCTACGAGCGGGAGATGCCGGCGGCCATGATAAGCTTCTTGAAGCTCAAGCTGCAGATCAGCTCCTACGACGCCATCATGCCCGGTGGGCGCTATCACAACTTCAAGGATTTCATCGGCTTCCCCAATGTGGGCCGGGATTATCTGGAAAACCCCAAGCTGCCGGCCCTCGATTGCCGCGACTTTGACGGCTTCGTCAACGCCTTCGACGCCATCGCCAAGCAGGACATCCTGCTCTACTACCCGTACCACAAGTTCCACCACTTCACCGAGCTGGTGCGCCAGGCGGCCTTCGACCCGGCGGTCAGCGCCATTCGCATCAACATCTACCGGGTGGCCAAGAAGTCGCGGATCATCCACTCCCTCATCGACGCCGCCAACAACGGCAAGAAGGTGACCGTGGTGGTGGAGCTGCGCGCCCGCTTCGACGAGGCAGCCAACATCGACTGGGCCAACATCCTGACCGACGCAGGCGTCAAGGTGGTGTTCGGGGTGCCCAGCCTCAAGATCCACTCCAAGCTCTGCCTCATCACCCGCCACGAGAACGGCGAGGCGGTGCGCTACGCCCATATCGGGACCGGCAACTTCAACGAGAAGACCGCCAAGATCTACACCGACTTCTCCCTGCTGACCCGCCATCCGGACATCACCGCCGAGGTGGAGAGCGTGTTCGAGTACATCGAGTACCCGTACCGGCGCTACAAGTTCAACCACCTGCTGGTCTCCCCCATCAACAGCCGCCGCCAGCTTTATCGCCTCATCGATAACGAGCTGGCCAACGCCAAGGCGGGGCAACCCAGCGGTATCACCCTCAAGATCAACAACCTGGTGGACAGAGACCTCATCAACCGGCTCTATGCCGCCGGCCAGGCCGGGGTGCCCATCCAGATGATCATCCGGGGCATGTGCGCCCTGCGCCCGGGGGTGCCGGGTCTGAGCGACAACATCCGGGTCATCAGCATCATCGACCGTTTCCTCGAACATCCCCGGGTGATGGTGTTCCACAACAAGGGCAATCCCCAGCTCTATATCTCCAGTGCCGACTGGATGAGCCGCAACATCGACGGTCGCATCGAGGTGGGCACCCCCATCTATGACGAGCGGCTCAAGCAGCGCATCCTCGAAATTCTCGAGCTACAACTGAGTGATACCTGCAAGGCGCGGGTGATCGATGCCGACCAGAAGAACGAGTACGTGAAGCGGGGCAACCGCCGCAAGGTCCGTTCCCAGGTGGCGATTTACGACTACCTCAAACGCATAGAGTCAAACCATGGACAATAGTCTGTACGCCGCTGTCGATCTGGGCTCGAACAGCTTCCACATGGTCATTGCCCGCCTCACCGAGGGGCGGATGCAGATCATCGATCGCATCAAGGAGCGAGTGCGCCTCGCCGAAGGGATGGATGAGCAGCGCCGCATGTCCCAGGAGGCCATGGCGCGCGGGCTGGACTGCCTCGCCCTGTTCGCCGAGCGGCTCACCAACATCAAGCCGGATCAGATCCGCATCGCCGGCACCTATACATTGCGCCGCGCCAGCAACGCCCGCGACTTCGTGCGCGAGGCGGCCAAGGTGCTCAACCACCCCATCGAGATCATCAGCGGCCAGGAAGAGGCCCGCCTCATCTATCAGGGGGTCGCTCATACCCAGCACATCGAGGGCCAGGTGCTGGTGGTGGACATCGGCGGCGGCAGCACCGAGCTCATCATCGGCGAAGGGTTTGAGCACAAGGCGCTCACCAGCCGCAAGATGGGCTGCGTGAGCTTCACCCAGAGCTTCTTTGGCAACGGCAAGCTCGGCGAGAAGGCCTTCAACGCCGCCGTGCTGGAAGCCCAGCACCAGCTCGCCCCCATCATCAACCAGTACCGCAAGCTGGGCTGGCAGAGCTGCCTCGGCAGCTCGGGCTCCATCCGCACCGTGCGCGACGTGTTGCAGGGGGAAGAGTGGACCGATGGTGCCATCACCCTGGCGGGACTGGAGCGGCTGAAGGAAGAGATGCTCAAGCACAAGCGGGTCGATCAGCTCAAACTGGCGGGCCTCACCGAGGAGCGTCAGGGGGTGTTCGCCGCCGCGGTGGCCATCCTGCTCGGGCTCTTCACGTCCCTGCCCATCGAGCGGATGGAGTACTCCGACGGCGCCCTGCGCGAAGGGCTGCTCTACGAGTTCGAGGAGCGCCTGCAGCATCACGACATTCGCGAACGTACCGCGCTTGCCCTCAGCACCCACTATCGCATCGACAAGCGCCAGGCCACCCGGGTAGAGCGCAGCGTCCTCTCCCTGTTCGACGCCCTGAGCGGCCCCTGGGAGATGCCGGAAGAGCCCTATCGCGCTATCCTCGGCTGGGCGGCGCGGCTGCACGAAATCGGCCTTGCCATCAACTACAGCGGCATCCACAAACACTCCGCCTACATCTTGCAAAACACCGACCTGCCCGGCTTCAACCAGGACGATCAGGCCCTGCTGGCGGCCCTGGTGCGCTTTCATCGCAAGGGGCTCAAGCTCTCCGAGCTGCCGGCCCTGCCCAACCACGACGAGCAGACGGTGCTGCGCTGCATCCGCATCCTGCGCCTCGCGGTGGCGGCCCACCACAGGCGTCAGGACAACCTGCTGCCCGAGTGGAACGTGCAGGCCGCCGGGGATCAGCTGGTGGTCACCCTGCCGCTCGACTGGTGCGACGAGAACAAGTTGCTGATGCAGAACCTGGAAAAGGAGCACCGCTACTGCCACGAGCAGGGCTGGCCCTTGCTGTTCCAGCTCGGGTGATCCGCCCCTCTGTGCAAAAAGGCAGCCGATGGCTGCCTTTTTTGTCTCTTGTCCTTTCCTACTGCAGATCCGGCAGGATCAGCTTGGCTATCTCGAAGTAGATGATGAGGCCGGTACCGTCCACAAGGGTGGCGATGAAGGGGGCGGAGACCACCGCCGGGTCGATGCGAAAGCGACGCAGCACCATGGGGATCACCGAGGCGACGGTGGCGCTCCAGAGCACGATGGCGACAATGGTCAGGGTCACCACCATGCCGATCTCGGGCCCCACTCCCAGGCTCCAGGCCCGCACCCAGGCCGCCAGCGCGATGGCGGCCGAGATGAGCAGACCGGTGGAGATCTCCTTCTTCAGCACGGTGCCGAGGTTTTTCAGGCTCACCTCCCCCACCGCCATGGCGCGCACTATGGTGGTGGTGATCTGGGTACCGCTGTTGCCACCGGTGCCGATGAGGAGCGGGATGAAGAAGGCCAGGGCGATGGCCGCCTCCAGCTGCTCTTCAAAGGCTCGCAGCACGGTGCCTGTGTAGGCTTCCGCCACGAACAGGATCAGCAACCAGCCCACCCGCTTGCGCCACAACTGCCAGGGGGTGGCCTGCAGATAGGGGGTATCCAGCGGCGAGGAGCCCCCTTGCAGCTCCGCATCCTCGGTGGACTCCAGCTCCAGGATGTCGGCGGCATCGTCCACGTGGAAGACCCCCACCAGACGCCCCTGATCTTCCACCGGCAGGAGCGAGAGGTCGCGGTCGATGAGCAGGCGGGCCGCCAGCTCCTGATCCGCCCGGGCGTTGATGCGCACCGCCTCCCCCTCCATCAGCTCCCCTACCGGCAACAGGGGATCGGCGATCAGCAACGACTTGAGGGAGACGCTGCCAAGCAGGCGCTGCTCGCCGTCAACCACATAGAGATGACCGAACAGCCTGGCCTGATCCCAGGCGCCGTGGATCAGCTGCTTGGCGCTTTCAACTGTTGCATCGGCCTCCACTGCCAAGTATTCGTGGCGCATGTTGGCCCCCACCGACTCGTTCGGCCAAGCCAGCAGGGACTGGAAGGCTTTGCGGGTGGGGTCCGGCAGCCGGGCGAGCAGGGTCTTGCGATCGTGCTCGTCGAGCCTGCGCAGGATGGCCAGCAGGTCCCGACGGGCCAGGGTGCCCTGCAGTATCCCCACGATGCTGCCATGCAGCCTGAGCAGCAGATGGCCGGCACACTCCGCCGGGAGGGAGGCGAGCAAGGACGCCCCTTCCGGCATGGAGAGGGTATCGAAGATGCAGTTGAGCTCTTCCGGGCGCAGGGTCAGAAGCTGATCGGCACGGGCCACCGGATCCAGGTTGTGCGCCAGCCAGTTGCGCAGGGCAACCGGGTCGAGCAGTTGATGACGATTGAGCAGGGTGTGTGTTTTCTTCATCACAGATGTCCTCATGTGATTTCAGGCGAACCTGAACGCCTCCGGCACCTGGCCGGATGCAACGGCAAGAAAACAGCAATTTGATTGACGAGTAACAGGCAGGAAATGACGCCGTCCGGCGTGTTTTCATCCCCACGTACCAGCTTTAGCACTGCATAACGTATCCGGCATGCCGGAAGCCACTTGGGTTGACACCTTAATCCGATGAAAACTGTCCTGATCTTGGGCGTCTCTGGACGTCGTGAGATCAGTGGCCTGTGTTTATGCAGGAGCCTCGCCTAACGAGATGCTGCGAACATTGATTGCACGGCGCTACCGTGCGGGCGGCATCATCTGCCCAGGCGCAGGTCGAGTCAAGGCAAACGGGCCCCTGGCAACGGGTTGTTACAAATTGGCCGGACGGCGGGCCCTTCATGAAACGAGGCTCTCCCGTGCGTGGCACGGGGGAGCCTGCGGTCAACGGATGAACGTCAGCGGATATAGTCGAAGAGGGTCAGCTTGCTTATCTTGCTGAAGGCGAGCTGGGAGGCGCTCATGGCAGCATCCTCCTTGGAGAGGGCCGCGATCACCTCGTACATGTCCGCCTCGGACACCTTGGCCCGCGCCTGCTGGTTCAGGGTGCTGAGTCCATCGTTGGAGCTCATCACCTGCTCCAGGCTGTTCATCCTTCCCCCCAGCTCCCCCAGTCCCCGGTCTATCTTGGTTCTGGCGTTATTCATATGGGTCGTCGCATCGGCCACCTCCAGCTGGAAATCGCTCTCGGACAGGGTCGGATCGCGCATGGCGGAGATGAAATCGGACATGCCATTGAGGATGTTGTCGTTTTTCGGGGTATCCAGCACGAAGTTCTGGGTCGCCGATCCCGCAGGGAGGTCGAGGGTGAGCGCCAGGCCGTTGAAGGGGATCTTGTTGCCCGCCACATAGTCGCCGCTTTGCAGCAGGGTGCCACCGCTGTCACGGATCTCGTAGGTGTCCGGCGGCCCGGCCAGGGTGCTGACCGCATACTGGTTGCTCGGCAGGGAAGCATCATAGTTGTTGCGATAGAAACTCTCGAAGTTCCCCTGATCCGCCACCGACACCTGGATGTTGCCACTGGCAGCGCTGGCGGTGCGCCGGGTCGCCACCATCTCGAACAGATCGAAACCGGAGTCGTTGGCCGGGATCTGCACCGTGGGAGAGACCTGGATGTTGCGCTGCCCCGTGTCCCCCTGAAACACATAGTTGCCGCTGGCATCCTTGACGAAGGGCTGGGTCTTGCTCTGATTGCCGCCGAAGATGTACTCCCCCTGGGAGTTCTTGCTGTTCATCAGGTCGAACATCTGCTTTTGCAGCCCCTCCAGTTCGCTCGCGATGGCGTTGCGCTCCTCGGAGCCCATGGCGGAGTTGTTCGCCTTCTGGATCAGGGTCTGGGCACTCAGCATGGCGTTGTTGAGGGAGGTGAGCACCGTCTCCTCGTGGCCCAGGCTGTTCTCCAGCAGGCTGCCGTTGACGCCGTACTGCTTGAAGAGATCGATCTCCTTGGTCAGCGCCATCTTCTGGCTCATGCCGGCCGGGTCCTCCCCGGAGCGGGAGAATTTATCCCCCGTCATCAACTGGTTGTAGGCGGTGTTCTGGCGCTCGCTCACCTTGCTCATGGAGGCAAGGTTGCGGTCATAGATCATGTTGGTGGTGATGCGCATGACTTACCTCACGGAGGAGAGCAGGGTGTCGAAGATGGTCTTGGCGGTGTTCACTATCTGGGCCGAGGCCGCATAGGACTGCTGGAAGCGGATGAGGTTGGCCGCCTCCTCCTCCAGATTGACGCCGGAGACACTCTCGAAGATGGCGGTACTCTGGGTCAGCTTCGCCTCGTTGGCCTGCAGCAGGGTCTTGGCCTGGCTGGTCTTGTTGCCAATGCCGCTCACCAGACCCGAGTAGGCATCGTTGAAGGTCATCTTGTCGTTGCTGGTGGCGGCGTTGTTGTTCTTGCGCACCACCTCCTTGTTCTGCAGCTCCGCCAGCGCCAGGCCGTTGGCGTTGTCCGCAAAGCCGTCCTTGTTGTAGCTGAGCGTGAAGCTGTCGCTGGCCTCCACCTTGCCGGTGATGCTGAACTCATAGCCCGGGCTCTGGGTCGGATCGGCGTAGACCTTGGGCCCCCCCAGGGGGCTCTCGAGGGCGGCCATCAGGTTCTTTCCCTTGCTGGAGGCGGGGGCCACACCGAGCAGGTTGTTGTTCTTGTCATAGACCTCATAGTTGCCGCTGCCGTCGATCTTGATGACCTGGGGGGCACTCGGGTCCAGAGTGTTGGTGCCAAAACCCGAGCCCGTGCCGGTGTTGTAGACACCGCCCAGCGTTATCTCGCCCGAGCCCAGGTTCTGGGATCCCTTGTCCGCCTTCAGGGGGGATGCCAGCGCGATATCCTCGGGACGGGTGATCGCCTGCTCCAGGTTGGCAGCCGCATTCCGGGTGGGTTGCAACAAGATCTTGTCACCTGCGACCGGAGTGCCGGAGAGATCGATTTCGATGCCGTGCCCCGCCACCTCGAAGGTGGCTGGCGGCGTGGTCCCCGTGGCGAGCGAGGTACGCTGCCCGCTGCCGTCGATGGCGAATACCTCGTAACCGGTGGCGCTGTTGAACCGCACCTCGTAGTCGAAGGTGGTGACCTCGCTCCCCTTGCCGGGGACGAAGCTGACGCTGGCTACCCCGTTACCCTGGTTGCTGGCGTAGGGCAGCCCCTGGCTTCCCTTGAGGGTGAAGAGATCCCCCCAAGCTCGTTGTCGAGATCCATCCCCAGCCGGTTCTGCTGGTTCATGGCATCCCCCAGGGCGACGGCCAGCTGCCCCAGCTCCCGCTTGGCGGGCTCCAGATCCCGGCGCGCGGTGAAGAGGCCACCGATGGCACCGCCAATATCCTTGTCGTTGATGCTGGCCTGGTTCTTGCCCAGGGTCAGCTGCAGGGAAGGCTCACGGGAATCCGGGTCCCCCGGCACCACCTTGAACTGGGCCACGCCGCCATCGAGCACCAGGGAGTGTCCTGTGCTCATGTTGACCAGCATGCTGCCATTGGGCTGGGTCACGGTGCGGATCTCCATCTTCTCGGAGAGCTGGCGAATGGCCTCATCCCGCTGATCGAACAGCATCAGGTTCTCTTCAGGGGAGCCCTGGGTGCGGACGATGGCCTGGTTCAGATCGTTGATGCTGTTCAGCAGGCTGTTCACCCTGTCCGTCTCGTCCCCTATGGTGGCGTTGATGGTATCGGACTGCTTGTCGAGCTGGGCGGAGAGGGTATGGAATCTGTCCACCATGCCGCTCAGTTCACTCAGGGTCGTCTTGCGCCCCCCGATCTCGGACGGTGACTCGTTGGCGGTGTGGAAAGCCTTGAAGTAGGAGGTGATGGTGGTCCCCACGCTGTTGCTGGCATCACCGAGCAGGCTGTCGAGCCGGAACAGTTGATCGTAGCGGGTGTTGGCCGCCTGATAGGCGGACGTATCCCGGCGCACCTCGGCCTGGGCATAGGCGTTGATGATGCGCTCGCTCACCATGTCGCCCGTCCCCAATCCGACGGAATTGGTATAGATCAGGGTGCGTTCACGTACATAGCCCTGGCTATTGACGTTCACTATGTTGTTGCTGGTGGTCTGCAGCAGTCGCTGCTGGGCCAACACACCCGAGGTCCCAATTCCAAGCAGATCGCTTGCCATAGCTTACAGCTCCATCTCTGTGTTCCTGTCTGCAATGTTGCCGGGCGTCGAGTAACCGGCGATGGCATCACTGCGCAACACTTGTTTAAGTTTCCTGGCGTACTGGGGATCGGTGGCATAACCGGCCTGCTGCAACGCCTCGAAGTAACGATCCGGGCTGTCCACCTTGGCCAGCGCCCCCTTGTAGCGACTCCCAGAGGTCAGGAAATCCACGTAGTCGTTGAAGCTCTCTTCGAACGACTCGTAGGAGCGAAACGCCGCCTTCTGGCGCGAGGCCACCCCTTGCTCGTATTCCAGGGTGCTCACCACCGCCTTGGGGCCTTCCCAACGCGGATCGGCCTTGATGCCGAACAGGTTGTGCGTCACGTTTCCGTCTGCATCCTTGATCACCCGCTTGCCCCAGCCACTCTCAAGGGCGGCCTGGGCCACCAGCACCGCCGGGCTCAACCCCAGCTTGTCCGCCGCCTTCTTGGCCAGCGGCATCAGCCTGTCGACGAACTCTTCCGGGCTGTCAAACACCTTGGCGCTGCCATCCAGGGCCGAAGGCCTCTGGCTGCTGCCCATGGGCGGCACGGTGCGGTGGGGGCGTCTTGGCATGGCCAGCGTACGCTCGGCCCCATTCAGCTCACCCTTCATTTCGTTATCAGCAAAATCTTTGCCAACTTTGGAGGCAGCAATCAGATCGTTGGAGGCACTGGGGGGTTGATAGGGCTTGTAGACCCGCTCGGTACGCTGGGGCAACTTGAGTACCCGGCCATCCTGATGGGTGAAGGTCTGCTCGGGTGAGAGCTGCCTGGCCACCATCTCGGCGATGCCCAGCCCCCCCTTGCTCGACATGTCGGCAACCCGCTGCTCGTCCAGCATCCCTTCATAGAACTGGGTGTAGCTGCTGTTCATCGGGTTGCCCTCGGTGAGCACCGAGTTGGCCTGGCGCATCCCCTTGAACAGGGTCTGGGTGAAGATGGATTCGAACTGGCGGGCGGCCGCCATCAGGGCCCCTTGCTTCCCCTCCTTGCTCAGGCTCATCTGGCGCAGTTTGTCCAGGTTCTGGACGTCCTGCACCATGCCAATATTGATACCGCTCTGGGTGTCGAACTCTGCCATAACCTACCTCTTTGCCGCCCGTGGCAACCGCTTGCCGCTCACGAAATTACAGAATGACCAGTTGGCCCTGGATCGCGCCCGCCTGCTGCAGCGCCTCCAGGATCGCCATCAGATCCCCGGGGGCGACCCCCACCTGGTTCACCGCCCGCACCAGGTCGTCCAGGGTCGCGCCGGTATCGAGCTTGAACATCCGACCGGGATCCTGCTGCACGTTGATGGTGGAGTTGTTGGTGACCGCCGTCTGCCCGCCAGCGAGCGGATTGGGTTGGGAGACCTGCTGGTTCTCGGCGATGGTGACCGTCAGCCCACCGTGGCTGATGGCCGCCGGGCGCAGCTTGACCTCGCTGCCGATGACGATGGTCCCGGTGCGCGAATTCACGATGATCTTGGCGGACTCGCTCGCCGGGTCCACTTCCAGGTTCTCGATGGTGGAGAGGTAGGAGACCCGCTGGGCCGGATCCCGCGGCGCGAATACCTTGATGGAGGTAGCGTCCATCGCCTGGGCGGTGTTCGGACCCACCAGATCGTTGACCACGTCCGCCAGACGGCGGGCGGTGGTGAAGTCCGGCCGGTTCAGGTTGAAGGTGATGGTGTCGCCCTGGCTGAAGGAGTTGGGAACCTCCCGCTCCACGGTCGCCCCGTTGGCGATGCGCCCCACTGTGGGCGTGTTCACCACCACCTTGGAGCCGTCCGCCCCTTCGGCCCCGAGGCCACCGACCACCAGGCTGCCCTGGGCCACCGCATAGACGCGGCCATCCAGCCCTTTCAGGAAGGTCTGGAGCAGGGTGCCGCCACGCAGGCTCTTCGCCTCGCCGATGGCGGAGACGGTGACGTCTATGGTCTGGCCCGGCTTGGAGAAGGGGGGCAGATCCGCGTGGATGGCCACCGGTGCCACGTCCTTGATCTTGGGCTTGATGTTGTCAGGCACCTTGATGCCGAAGTTGTTGAGCATGGTCCTGAAGGTCTGCTCGGTGAAGGCGTTGTTCTTCTCCCCCGTGCCGGGCAGGCCCACCACCAGACCGTAACCGATCAGCTGGTTGCTGCGCACCCCTTCCACCGAGGCGAGGTCCTTGATGCGGGATGCGTGCGCCAGCCCGAAGGGCAGCAGGCAGCACAGCAGGGCAAGCAGACGGAATCGGTTCATGACATCTCCTAACAAAACCTTCCTGATCCGGGGCCCGTGAACGCCCCGGACTCTTGAGTCTTAAATGGGCCACCAGGGGCCGTTGAAGAAGCTGGTGAGCCAGCCCTGTTCCTGGGTGTTCGCCAGATCCCCGGTACCGCCGTAATAGATACGCGCATTGGCCACCCGCTGGGAGGAGACGCTGTTTTCCGAGCTCACGTCCTCCGGGCGCACCAGACCGGTGATACGGATATATTCGTTGCCATTGTTGAGCATGATCCACTTCTCGCCGCGCACCAGCAGGTTGCCGTTTGGCAGTACCTTGACCACGCTGACCGAAATGTTGCCCTGCAGGCTGTTGCTCTGATCCGCCTTGGCCTGCCCCTTGAAGGCACTGTTCTGGCCGATGGAGGCCGACAGATCGTAGGGCCCCGCCGTGACCGGCACGCCACCCAGGGTGACGGGGTCGAGCGCCAGCTTGTTGTCCTTGCCGCTCTGGGTGTTGGCCTTTTTCGACGCCGAGGTCGACTCCGCCAACTGGATGGTGATGATGTCACCCACCCGGTGCGCCTTGATGTCCGAGTAGATGCCGTTGACCTGCTCGGGCTGGAAGATGGCGCCGGTCGGGCGCACCGACACCGGCTCCGACTCCCCGTAGACGGGGGCGAAATCCGGGTCATCCGGTTTGGCGGTATTGGGGGTACTGGTGCAACCCGCCAGGGTCAGCAGTCCCAGCATCCATATGGCTTTCATCATGGCACTCCTTTCATCAGGTCCGCTGGGTCAGGAAGGACATCATGGAGTCGACGGCGGAGATGACCTTGGAGTTCATCTCGTAGACCCGCTGAGCTTGGATGAGATTCACCAGCTCCTCGGTCACGTTGACGTTGGAGGTCTCCAGCATCCCCTGCTTGATCACCCCCAGCCCGTCCGCACCGGCAGTCCCCTGAATGGGGGCGCCGCTGGACTGGGTCTCGAGGAAGAGGTTCTCTCCCATGGGCTGCAGGCCGGTGGGGTTGACGAAGTCCGTGGTGTTGATCTGGCCCACCACCTGGGACTGGCCATCCCCCTTGAGCTGGACGGAGACCTGGCCATCCTCCCCCACGGTGACGCTCTGAGCGTTCTCGGGGATCTGGATCTCCGGTTGCAACGGGTAACCGTTGCCCGGGGTGACGATGGTCCCCTCGTCGTTCAGGGTGAACTGGCCGTTGCGGGTATAGGCGGCGCTGCCATCGGGCAGCTGGATTTCGAAGTAGCCGCGGCCGCTGATCATCAGGTCAAGGGAGTTGTCCGTGGTCTGGACGTTGCCCTGACTGTGGTTTTTCTGGGTGGCGACCACCTTGGCCCCCGCCCCCAGCATCAGGCCGGAAGGGAGCTCGGTGTCCGCCGAGGAGCGACCGCCAGGCTGGTTGATGTTCTGATACAGCAGATCCTCGAAGATGGCCCGCGCCTTCTTGTAGCCCACGGTGCTGGCGTTCGCCAGGTTGTTCGAGGTGACCGAGATGTTGGTCTGCTGGGCATCGAGGCCGGTCTTGCTGATCCAGAGTGCAGGATTCATGGGGTGCTCCTTGATTAGCTGATACGCAGCAGCTGGGTTTGTGCCTCGTCGTTCTCCTCGGCGGTCTTCATGATCTTGACCTGAGTTTCAAACTGACGTTGCAAGCGAATAAGGTTGGTCATCTCGTCGACCACGTTGACGTTGCTCCCCTCAAGGGAGCCGGCGATCAGGCCCACATCCGCAGACGCGGCCTCATTCTGGCCATCCTTGCGGCGAAACAGGCCGTCCTGGCCTTTCTCCACCGCATCTGCTGCCGGGTTGACCAGCTTGATACGCTGGAAATCTTCCGGCAGGTTGGCGGCGGCCCCCTCGGGACGGCCGCTGATGGTACCGTCGCGATTGATCTCGATCTTCTCCATGGGCAGGGGCAGCACGATGGGCTGACCGGCATCATCCACCACATTCAGACCGGTGGAGGTCTGCAGATTGCCGGTGGCATTGAGCTGCAGGTTGCCCATGCGGGTATAGGCTTCCGCACCGTTGGGATCCTGCACCGCAATCCAGCCCGGCCCATCGACGGCAACGTCAAGATCCCGACCCGTGGTCATCAGCATGCCGTGCTGCAGGTTCTGGCCCGGCCGCTCGGTCATGGCGAACACCCGCGTGGGCAGCCCTTCGCCAAACGCCTGCATGCTGCGCGCCTGCTCGAAGTCAGACTTGAAGCCAATGGTGTTGGCGTTGGCAAGGTTGTTGCCACGAACAGCCAGGCTGTTCATGTTCTCCTTGGCCCCGGACATGGCGATGTAAAGCAGGTGATCCATGGGATCCTCCGTCAAACAGATGACTCTCACAGCTCAACTGCAAGTTGAATGCCAAGAGAGATGACGAAGACGGAATGAAAGGAGGAAATGAGGCGGGACGGAAATGACAAGGGGCGCCGAAGCGCCCCTGCCAACTACCCGCCGTCTTAGCGGATCTGCAGTATGTTCTGCTGCAGGGAGCTGTTCACTTCCAGGGAACGGGAGTTCGCCTGGAAGTTGCGCTGGGCAGTGATGAGATCGACCAGCTCGGTGGTGAGGTCCACGTTGGACTGCTCCAGCGCCGACGACTTGATGGAGCCGAACGTGCCGGAGTTCGGGGTGCCGGGCAAGGCATCGCCAGAGAGCAGGGACTGGCGCCAGGAGGTGTCGCCGACCTGGGTGAGCCCCTGGGCATTGGCAAACTTCGCCATGGCCACCATGGCCACCTTGACGGTGGTGGCGTTGCTGTAAGTGGCGGAGACTATGCCATCCGCCCCGATCTCCACCTTGGTCAGGCGGCCGACAGTGGAGCCGTCCTGGGTCAGCTTGCTCACTTCAAAGGGGGAGGCGTACTGGGTCACGGTACCAAGCTTGAACTCAATCTCCTGGGTGCCATCGGCGCCATTGGTGATGATACCAGCCCCTGTCGCCCCCAGGGGTTCCGTCTTGATGACCGCCGGGGTGGTGGGTGTGACCATCTTGCCGGAGGCATCGAAGGTGACGCGGGCGCTCAGGGGGGCCTGGCTCAAACCGGTCGCCATGGTGGTGGCCGTACCGCCTACGATGTCGATGGGCTTGTCCCCTTCATAGAGGTACATGCGCCAGGCAGTCGGCACCGCCGCTTGGGTAGGATCGGCCGGATCCGCTTCCTTGGTGAAGTACTGGGTGATGGTGTGTGGCTCGCCCAGGGAGTCATAGACCACCACGGAGGTGGAGGAGGAGTAGGTGGTCGAGTCCGTGGGATCGAATTTGGAGGCATTGACATCCATCAGCGTTTTCGTGCTGGAAGGCAGGTTGAAGCCAGCCTCGACCGTCGTGGTCTGCACCGGCTCACCGGCCTTGTCCGGGATCTGGATGGGCTTGGTGGCATTGATGCTCACCGCCTTGGGGGTGCCATCAGAGTTGATCTCGTACCCCTGCAGATAACCGCCGGAGTTGCTGACCATGTAGCTGCTCTCATTGAGCTTGAAGGCGCCCGCACGGGTGTAGGTGCGATCCAGGTTGGTCAGGCCGTCCGAGGTCACGAAGAAGCCGTTGCCCTGGATGGCGAGATCCAGCGCGTTGTTGGTGAATTGCAGCGCGCCCTGGTGGAACTGCTGGGCCACCGCGCCAGTCGCCACCCCGTTGCCGACCTGGGTCTTGGCGTTGACGAAGATGGAGTTGGCATAGACGTCGGCAAACTCGGCACGGGACTCCTTGAAGCCGGTGGTATTGACGTTGGCAATGTTGTTCGCGGTGACGTTCAGGTCTTTTTGAGCCGCATTGATGCCGCTGAGGGCATTGTTGAATGACATGTCTTTCTCCTTAGATCACTGCGTTAGAGGACGAAGCCGACTGGGTGGTGGTTTTGCCGGTCGTCGCGCCAATTTCCAATACATCGGTCAGGTAGATGCCACCCAGTCCCTTGAGTTTGAGGGTGCTGGGGTTGGTGCTCGTTCCCAGGGTGACGCTCTCCACCTTGGCGTAAGTCAGGGCGGGGACGCTCTCCGACTTGCCGTCGACGGTGGCATGCGCCTCTATCGAATACTTGCCGCTCTTGGCCTGGTTGCCGGACTTGTCCTTGCCATCCCATTCGAAGGCCACGTTCCCCTTGTGGCTCCCTTCGATGGCGAACTCCCTGATGACCTGGCCGCTCTCGTCCTTCACCGTCACCTTGATGTTGCTGCCGCCGTCGCCGGTGGCGATGACCCCCGTGAGGGAGCCTCCCTTCTCCACGTAACCCGTGTTGGACGGGATCAGCACGTTCTGTCCCACCAGCGCGGAGGCCTGCAGCGCCTGGCTGGAGGTCATCAGGCTGTTGAGGCTCTCCATCTGGGAGGAGAGACTGCTGATCCCCTGAGACGTCGACATTGAGGTCATCTGGGAAAGCATCTGGGCGTTGTCCACCGGTTTGAACGGATCCTGATAGGAGAGCTGCATGGTCAGCAGCTTCAGGAAGGACTCCTGATCCAGCTCCTTTTTCTGGGTACTGGTGTTGACCGTACTGGTCTGGGCCGACGTCGTCCGGTTGACGCCCAGCAGGCTGTCATAGGTATCTGCCACTTATGCTCCCCCCTCTAGGGCGTGCCCACTGGGCCGATTGTTGCCGCCTGGCAGGCGATCACGGGTCACTCTCATCCGGGTTCACCTCTGTCAGGACTTGCCCAGACCCAGGGTCTGCTGCAACATTTTCTTGGCCGCATCGGCCACCTGGACGTTGGTCTGGTAGCTGCGCGACGCCGCTATCATGTCCGCCATCTCTTCCACCATGTTGACGTTGGGCTTGAAGATGAAGCCATCCTTGTCCGCCATGGGGTGATTCGGGTTGTACTCCTTGAGCAGGGGCGCATCACTCTCGACGATGCCCTTCACATCCACCCCGACCGAGGCCTGCTTGTCGGACATGGCCTGATCCAGCTGGGCGGCAAAGACTGGCCGCCTGGCGTGGTAAGTTTTTTCCACGCTGGAGCTGACGCTGTCAGCGTTGGCCATGTTGCTCGCCACCGTGTTGAGGCGAACGGACTGCGCGCTCATGGCAGAGCCTGCAATGTCAAAGACCTTGAACAAACTCATCCTTGCTCTCCTTTCAGTGCCTTGAGCAGGCCGCTTATCTTGCTGTTCATGAATTCAAGGGAGGCCTGGTATTCGAGGCTGTTGCGCAGGAACTCGCTGCGCTCCTGCTGCACGTCCACCGTGTTGCCGTCACCGGTATCCGGTTGCAGGGGATTGCGGTACTGGGTCGTGCCCGGGGTATCCATCTGCAAGGCGAAGTGCTTCTCGCTGGTGGTGCTGAGCCCGAACCCTTGCTGGCCCTGGGCATCCTGCAACGCCTGTGAGAAGTCGATGTCACGAGCCTTGAAGCCCGGCGTGTCCGCATTGGCGATGTTGCTGGACAACACCTCGGCACGCTTGGCGCGCACGCTCAGCGTGTACTGATGAACACCGAATGCCTTGTCGAATGAAATTGCCATAGCACACCTCCTGCTTCATGAATATTTAGCAAGAGGTGTGCCAAGAGGGTATTGAGCGGGGTTATTTGACCTTGTAGACGATGCCGGGGTTGCAGCGGATCATCTCGAACTTGTCGGTGAGGCCGGCCAGAGACTCGGAGGCCCCCAGCATCAGGTAGCCGCCAGGATTGAGGCTGCTGGCGAACTGGTTGAGGATCTTGGATTTCACTTCGGGCGCAAAGTAGATGAGCACGTTGCGGCAGAAGATGATGTCAAACTTGCCGAGCAGGCTGTAGCTCTCCAGCAGGTTGAGGGGACGGAAGCTGGTCAATTTTCTGACACGCTCCACCACCCGCATCTTGTTGTCGCCATAGGGTTCGAAAAAGAGTCGCTTGCGCTCGGGGGAAAGCCCGCGAGCCAGTGCAAGGCTATCGTAGATCCCTTCCTTACACTGGTTCAGCATGGTGCTGGATATATCGGTCCCTACTATTTGCACCCCGCCCGGCATGCTACCCGGCCGTTTAACTTGCTGCTCCAGCGCCGTCATGGCGATGGAGTAGGGTTCCTGCCCGGATGAAGAGGCGGCAGACCATATCTTGATGGTGCGACCGCTCTTACCAAGCTCCGGGAAAATCTTGTCACTCAATAACTGGAACGGATAGGTATCGCGAAACCACAAAGTCTCGTTGGTGGTCATGGCATCGATCACTGCCATCTTGAGCTCCCGCTCGCGCACGCTCATCGCCCGGGTGACCAGATCAGACAGACTCTCGATACCAAACTGAGTCATCAAGGGCGACAGGCGGCTCTTGACCAGATACTGTTTGTTGTCACCCAGCACTATGCCGCTCTGTTGCGCCAGAAAATTGCTGAATTGCCTGTATAAGTCGTCCGAAAGTGTCTTCATGCAGTTGTTCTTCTTGATTAGAGAGCGCCTTGTACGGCCTTGGCCAATTCATCCGGCTGGAATTTGGCAATGAAATTGTTCGCTCCGACTTTCTGCACCATGGCCTGATTGAACACCCCACTGAGGGAAGTGTGCAGGATAACATGCAAATCCTTGAGGTTGGGATTGTTGCGGATCTCGGCGGTGAAGGTATAACCGTCCATCTCCGGCATCTCGATGTCCGAAATGACCAGGGCTATCTGATCCTTGATGGGACCGTTCTTGGACATCTCCAGCAACATGTTGAGCGCTTCCCGTCCATCCTTGGCCAGCACGCACTGCACCCCGATTGCCTCCAGTGCCCGTTGAACCTGCTTGCGCGCCACCGAAGAGTCGTCTGCAACCAGCACGGGACGCCCGTGAGGATTGCGCTCCACGCTTGCTTCCACCAGTTCGGTGGACACCTCGGTGGAGACCGGTGAGATCTCGTTGAGAATGCGCTCCACGTCCAGGATCTCCACCAGCTCACCATCTACCTCGGTCACCGCCGTCATGTAGTTGATGCGACCGGCCCCTTTGGGTGGCGGCAGGATGGACTCCCAGTTCATGTTGATGATGCGCTCGACCGAGTGGACCAGGAACCCCTGAATGGAGCGGTTGTACTCGGAGATGATGATGAAGCACTTGGAGAGGTCCTGGATGGGGCGCTTGCCCATCGCCATGCTGAGATCGATCACCGAGATGGTCTGGCCACGGATATGTGCCACGCCGCGAATGCAGGAGTTGAGCTTGGGCATGACGGTCAGAGGGGGACACTGCAGCACCTCGCGTACCTTGAATACGTTGATGCCAAATCTTTGACGTCCATTGAGACGAAACAACAGCAGCTCCAGCCTGTTTTGTCCCACTAGCTGGGTTCGCTGGTTGACCGAGTCCAGAATACTCGCCATAAACACTCCCTAAAAATGCTTGGCACTGATCGTGCATGTCATTATGCATGCACATTGGCTTGCATCAGACCATCGTTGTTTCAACAACAGAATAATTCTGGAGCAAGCATAGTTAACTACGGTGGTATACGTGAATAACTTATCGACCGGTAAGCAAAAATGATTAGTAGACTTTTCCTTATCTTACTGCCGTTTTGCAGTCTGTCTCACGCCATGGCGTCCGAGGTCACCGACTATCTGCAAGAACAGGCACAGGCGTTCGTGCTCGACCAGCTCGATATTCCCCTCGATGCACAGGCCGACGTCAAGGCCGGCACCATTGACGAGCGCCTCCCCCTCACGCGCTGCGAAGATGCCCTCACCATTTCCCTCCCCGCCCGGATGGAGATCCGTCGCAACACCACCGTCTACCTCAAGTGCGAGGGAGATAAATCCTGGGATCTCTATCTCCCTGTCCGGGTCAGCATCCAGAAACCCTATGTCACCGTCGCCGTCCCGGTTGCCAAGGGAGACATCCTGAGCGAACCGATGCTGACCTTGGCATACCAGGACCAAACCCTGATCCGTGGCGACTACCTTACCGATCCGACCGCACTCATCGGGGTACGCAGCAAACGTGAGCTCAAACCGGGCCAGCCAATCAGACTGACCCAGGTCTGCGTGGTCTGCAAGGGGGACCAGGTCACCCTGAGTGCTGAAAACAGCAGCATGCAGATCAAAACCATGGCCCGCGCCTTGCAAGATGGCAGCTTCGGAGACATGATCCGGCTTGTCAACACGCGCTCGGGCAGAACGGTGCAAGGCCAGGTCAGTGCAGTGGGCTCCGTGGTCGTGACATTCTGACACAGGAATGCACTGCGCAATTTTTTTCTAAAGTTCTGACCGCCGTCACCGATACACAGGTAAGCGAACAGCAAAGCAGACGAAGGTAAACCTTATGGCTATCAACAATATCAACAATTTGGCTAACAACCGCCTGCAAAACAGCGGCAACAGCCAAGGTGTAGCCACCAAGTCGGCGACCTCCAGCGAGAGCAGCCGTGCGACGACCGTCAAGAGCGACTCTGTCTCCTTGACCAGTGAGGCGCAGCAATTGCAACAGATGCAGAAGACCCTCAACACCGCCTCCACCGGTAACGAGAGCCGCGTCGAGAGCCTGAAGAAGGCCGTGGCCAGTGGGGAGTACAAGGTCAACAGCGAAACCGTGGCCAGAAAGATGTTCAGCTTTGAAGCCGATCTGGATAAACGGTTGGGATGATGGACCTCCCTTCGCTACTGCGCGCTCAGGACGACAACCTCTCCCAGATGCAAGGCTTGCTGGCAGAGGAGTTCGACCTCCTCAAGGCTCACCGGGCCCTTGCCTTGCCGGCACTCGCCGATCGCAAGCAGCAACTGCTGGTGGCCATCGAGACGCTGGACAAGACTCTGGCGGAGCTACCCGACCTGAAGCAACAGCTGAGCGCCTTCCCGACCCAATTGCAGGCCCTTCAAGCCAAGCTGGAAGCCTGCCAGGAGCAGAACAATCTCAACGGACGTCTGCTCGAACTCAGTATTGTCTCCAATCGCCGTCTCGCCAGCTTCCTCAGCAAGCTCAGAGACAGCAGCTCCCTGACCTATGACGCCAAAGGCAATACCCGCTCAGGCACCCGCTCTTTCGGGATCAAGGCCTGATCTCCTCTCCCCCTTCGGGCTTCCTCTCCTTTTGGGCCCCTAGTCAGAGCACCAGCTGCATCAGGGTTTCTCCATACTTGCAGGCATGAATGCTCATGCGGCCCTCGTGATATCGCCCATAACTGGCCACCCACTCGCCCCTTGGAAAACAGATAGACCCCGGGTTCATCAGGATCATCTCTCCTTCCTGACATAGTACAGGCACATGGGTATGACCGCTGATGAACAGGCTCCCTGCAGGCAGGGGCACGTTGCTGGGCTCATAGAGATGACCGTGGCTGACAAACCAACGCCGCCCATCCACCAGTAGCTGGTTGTAGGGCGCCGTGATGGGGAAGTGGAGCAGCATCTGGTCCACCTCCGAATCGCAATTGCCACGCACCGCCATGATGCGGGGGGCCAGCTGGTTGAGCCTTGCCGCCACGGCAGCAGGATCATACCCCGCCGGCACCGGATTGCGCGGCCCGTGATTGAGCAGATCCCCGAGCAGCAGATAGTGATCAGGCTGCCAGGGAGCGAGTTGCGCCAGCACCTGCTCGAGGGCAGTCAGACTGCCGTGCAGATCCGAGATATTGACATCCTCCCCCACCTTAGCGCTTCGCGTCACAGGAGGGGAATTCCCATTACTGGGTGATAGCTGCTCGCGCAGTACCGGGTTCCTGCTTCATCGGGCGGCCTGATTGCACCACGCCTCCACAGGCTAAAACGGCGTGTCCCGCCGCTAAAATATTGCGAGCGCCGTTCACATCGGCGTTCGCCTCATAACCACACGCAGCGCATTTAAACTGGCTTTGCGTCTGGCGGTTATCCTTCGCAGTATGCCCACAACAGGCGCACTGCTGGCTCGTGTAGGCCGGGTTTATCGCCAACACCTGACCGCCTCGCCATGCCTGCTTATATTCGAGCTGGCGGCGCAGCTCAAACCAGCCCTGATCTAATATCGAACGATTCAGCCCTGATTTTGCCCGGACGTTGCGCCCCGGCTGGCTGGTCGTGCCCGCTGCTGATTTTGACATGCTGGCAACCTTCAAATCCTCAATGACGATCATCGCGTGGTTTTTGCTGATAGTCGTTGTGACCTTGTGAAGGTAATCGCGGCGGGTATTGGCGATATGTGAGTGCAGCCGCTGGATCTTGGCTTTTTGTTTCTTCCAGTTGCTGCTGAACTTTACCTTTTTGCTCAACTGGCGTTGGAGCCTTGCCAGCTTGGTCTGATTGGTTTTGAAGCTGTTGACGGGCTCAAACACCGTGCCATCTGACAGGGTTGCGAGCTTGGCGATCCCCGCATCCAGCCCGACCATTGAGCCGGAGGGGTGAATTGGCTCAAGCGTCTCCTGCTCGACCTGAAAGGAGATATACCAGTGCCCGGCTGCTTGGCTGACGGTCGCGTTTTTAATTTTCCCTTCAACTGGCTGGGACTGGCGAAACTTGACCCACGCCAGCCCGGCAGGCAGCTTCACTCGACCCTTTTCAAGGCGGCAATACTTGTCGAAGTTGACGAACCGGATAGCGTCGCGGTTGTCGCTTTTTTTCTTGAATACGGGTGCCTTGGCGGCGAGTTTCTTATCAAAGCAGCGCATCCACGCGCCATGCAAATCCTTGAGCTTCTGCTGGAGGTTGTCGGTATATGCCTCGGCCAGAAAGGCCATTTCTGGGTCTTTCTTCCAACTGGTGAGCATCCTGTTCAGCTCAAAGGCAGAAGGCAGTTTTTCGCCAGCATCCAGAATGCGTTTGGTTTCTGCCAGCCCGTGATTCCAGACATAACGAGCACAACCGCCCAACTGGCGCAGGCGTTGCGCTTGTTGTTCGGTCGGTTCGAGTCGGAATTTGTAGGCTTTCAGAATTTGCATTTGGCGCTCAGTGTGTAGCATTATTGCCATATCTATTAAGCCCGATTGAGTGACAGAATGCAATTCACTAAAATTAATAAATCACGCCATGCGGCCTACGTTTTGCACGTATACTTGGTGTTTATCACCAAGTATCGAAAGCCGATATTGGGGGATCTGCATCACGCTTCCTTCGGTCAGTGTGCGGCAGAGGTTTGCAGAGATTTTGGTGCGGAACTGAAAGAGTGTGACGGAGAGGCTGATCATGTTCACATGCTGATAGAGTACGCGCCAACGGTGCAGCTATCGGTACTGGTGAACTCGTTAAAGGCGGTCACATCAAGGCGACTGCGTAATGAATTTCTGGACTTGAGAGGTGCTTACAGCAAACCCGTACTCTGGTCACGCTCTTACTTTGCGGGCTCTTGCGGCGGAGCACCGTTGGAGGTGATCAAGCAATACATTCAAAACCAGCGGGGCTGACGCCCCGGCGAAATTCCCCTCCCACCTACGTCGGAGGGAGTCCCCTTTCGCATTTAAGATGGCAATCTTCATTCCACACTCCTCATGGCTGGCTGAAATAGAGATCCTTGGTGGCGATGGCGCCCTTGAGGTTGCGGCTCGGCAAGCCGCGCAGTGCCGGGTCCACCAGTCTCATCTGGTTGTAGTGATAGACGGGGATGACGGGCACCTCCTCCATCAGCAGTTGCTCGGCCTGATGATAGATCCCGGACCGAACGTTGGCATCCAGGGTCTCGGAGGCCTGCTGCAGCAGACCATCGAAGACGGGGTTGCAGTAGCCGCTCTCGTTCTGGGGATCCTGGCAGCGGAAACTGCCAAGCATGGACGACGGCTCGACATAATCACCAAACAAAAATGAACGCGCCAGCATGAAATCACCACTGTTCTTGGCCACCTGATAAGCATTCCACTCCATGTTGTTGAGGGAGACTTCTACCCCCAGCGGTTTCCACATGGCCGCCACCGCCAGAGCCAGCTTCTTGTGGTTCTCCGACGTGTTGTAGGTCAGTGTCAACCTGAGGGGATGGGCGCTGTTGTAGCCTGCCTGGGCCAACAGCGCGGCTGCGCGGGCCAACCGAGTTGACTGGTCTTCCCGGGAGAGGGGGATATCCAGTTCGTCATAACCTGGCATGGCGGGCAGCAATGACCAGGCAGGACGTTCTCCCTGGCCGCTCACCTTCTCGGTCAGCAGGTAGCGATCAATGGCCATGGAGAGCGCTTGGCGCACCCGCACATCCTGCAATTCAGGGAGATTGAGATTGAAGGTATAAAGATAGGTGCCAAGCAGCGGCAAACCCCAGATCCGCTCCGGTGCCTCCTGCATGGTCTTCTGGTAGTACTCCAGCGCCACCTTGTTGGTGAGCTGGATCTCCCCCGCTTCGTAACGCAGCCGCTCCCCATGCTGGGAAGCGAGCGGCAGGTAGGTCACCCGCTGGATCCGGGTATGGGCGTCATCCCAGTACTGGGGGTTGCGCTCGGCTTCGATGCGCTCGTTCACCACCCAGCTCGCCAGCTTGTAAGGGCCATTGCTCACCATCTTGCCTGGCTGGGTCCACTGCTTGCCAAACTGGGTGATGACCCGTTCGTTGACCGGCACGAAGGGACGCTGGCTGACCAGTTGCAGGAAATAGGGAACGGGGCGCTCCAGGGTCACTTTCAGGATCTGGTCGCTTTCAGCCTCCACCCCCAGGGCATCGAGGTCGAGCGCCCCGGCATAGATGGACTGGGCATTGTTGATGCCGGTCGCCAACAGCAGGCCGGCGGAGGGGGAAGCCTGCGCCGGGTTCAGCAGCCGCCGCCAGGCGTAGACGAAATCCCGGGCGGTGAGGGGCTCGCCGTTGGACCATTTGAGCTGGGGACGCAGGAAGAAGCGCCACACCAGCCCATCCTCGCTGGTCTCCCAGCGCTGGGCCTGAGCGGGCACTATCTTGCCCTGACCATCCTCGCTCACCAGCCCCTCGAACAGGTCCACCAGTACCACCTCCCCCGGGAAACCGGAGCGGATCAGGGCCGGATCGAGGGACTCGGGTTCGGCGCCATTGCCCTTGACCAGGGTCTGCCTGTCCGACAGCACGGGCTGCTGCACCACGGTAGTAGCCTGAAGCGGCGGCACCGCCATCAACCCGAACAGCAAGGGAGAGAGCCAGCGGCGGGCTGGCCTGGCGGCGAAACGGTAAAACATGACATCAACCTCGTTCAATTCTTTTGACTGCAATGGGGGGAAGGCCGGCGGCGCGCCTGGAACCGAATGCATCATGCCGCGCTTGTTATCCCCGAAGACGACCCGTATTGTATCGGGCCTGCCCGATAGAGGGAGTCTTTCGGGCTATTTTTTTCAAGGTTTTATGACGACACGGCCGCCACGGGTGGGCGCAATCGCCAGAAGGCGCACTCCCCTGCCCCCTTGGCAATCGGCCCGGGGCGATGTGTCGCCTGCAAGTCCGGTTGTCGTCTACCGTTTCAGGGGTCTTTATGGGTTACGAATGGCTGGCGCTGGCTGCCGCCAGTTTATGGGCGATCGCCGCCCTCATCTCCGTCAAACCGGCTCGCCATCTGGGGGCCTTTGCCTACAGCCGCTGGCGGATGTTCCTGGTCAGCCTGATGCTGGCCAGCGCAAGTCTGGTGACGGGAGGCTGGCAGACCCTCACCGAGAGCGCCCTTCCCCTGCTGGCCCTCTCCGGCCTCATCGGCATCTTCGTCGGCGACACCGCCCTCTTTGCCTGCATGAACCGACTCGGCCCCAGGCGCAGCGGTCTGCTCTTCTCCTGCCACGCCCTCTTCTCCGCCCTGCTTGGGCTCTGGCTCTTTGGCGAGCGGCTCGATGGTTGGCGCCTGCCAGGCGCCTTGCTGGTCCTGGCCGGGGTCATGCTCGCCATCCTGTTTGGTCGTCGTGGCGACAACCAGCAGAACGAATGGGAGCAGGTGCGCGGCCGCCTCGTGGTCGGCATAGCCCTTGGCCTCACCGCAGCCCTGTGCCAGAGCCTCGGAGCCATCATCGCCAAGCCGGTGATGATGAGCGGCACCGTGGACGCGGTGAGCGCTTCCGGCGTGCGCATGGGCAGCGCCCTCTTGGCACACTGCGTCTTGCGGGCACTGCGCCTGCCGCTCGCCATGCCGCACAACCCAATCAACCGGCAGGTGCTCGGCATGATAGGCATCAACGGATTTCTGGCGATGACGCTGGGAATGACCCTGATCCTGGTGGCCCTGCGTCAGGGAGATGTGGGCATGGTGGCCATCTTGTCTTCCACCACACCGGTCATTCTGCTGCCCTTGCTGTGGTGGCACTCGGGGATGCGTCCCTCGCTCCCCGCCTGGGCCGGAGCCCTGCTGGCCACCCTGGGCACGGCCCTGGTGCTCGGAATGGGGAACTGAGCCCCGTCTATCCTGCTGGAAGGACCAACACGCCCATCGGCGGCACTGAGCCGCCGATGCTCCCCCGCGCCGGACAGGGAGAGAGGCGATCGCGCCCCTAGAACAGAGCCACTTCCTCTTCGGTCAGCTCCCGGTATTCCCCCGGTGCCAGCTCATCGTCCAGAGCCAGATCGCCGATGCGTTCCCGATGCAGCCCGACCACCTTGTTGCCGATGGCGGCGAACATCCGCTTCACCTGATGATACTTGCCCTCGTGGATAGTCAGGCGTGCTTCCCGCTCGTCCAGGATTTCCAGCTCCGCAGGGCGGGTCTTGTCGTTCTCGTTGCGCAGGTAGATACCGTCGGCAAAGAGCGAGATGGCCTCTTCACTCACGGGATCAGCCAGCCAGACATGGTAGGTCTTCGCGCACTCGTGCCGGGGCGACGTGATGCGATGGGACCACTGGCCGTCATCGGTGATCAGCACCAGCCCGGTGGTATCGAGATCGAGGCGCCCCACCACATGCAGTTTGCCCATGGCCGGCTCGTCGAGCAGGTGGAACACGGTGGCGTGATCCGGGTCCTCGTTGGAGCAGACATATCCTTCCGGCTTGTGCAGCATGAAGTAGCGATTCTGCAGGTTCAGGGTCAAGGTCACACCGTCAAACTCGATCTGGTGTTGCTCATTGATGTGAAAGGCGGGCTGCTTGACCAGCACGCCGTCTACCAGCACTTCCCCCTGACGGATCAGCTTGCCCGCCTGGGAACGGGTCAAATCGGAGCAATCGCAAAGAAATTTGTCGAGCCGCATGCAAAAACCTCGGAATCCATCATGATTGGGGGCGACATTATATCGGTCAGACCCGACAACACCAGTACTAAGCGACAGGGACTCAAGATGGCGCCTGACGCCATGATGTGCCAGTGATAGACTGCCGTCAGCAGACCGACATCACACATAATAATAAGCCCAGGATGTACCCATGAAGCCGACGAAGTCTCACCCCGTCATCCCCGTCAGCCAGTTGAAACCTGGCATGTACGTCATTGCCATTGCCAGCCAGACCGGCGCCATGGAAATTGCCCAGACGGGCATGGTGACCAACCCTCAACAGGTGGAGGCGCTGATCCGGCGCGGCGTGCTGACGGTGCGGGTGGATCTTGCCCGCAGCAAGCTGCCGGGAGGGGGCACGGCAAGCCCGGCGGATGTGGTGACAAACGGGGTGGGCTCCTCTCGTCAGATCGGCAGTGGTGAAGGGCGCGAGCTCAAGATCCGTCGGCTCTATCAGGAAGCGCGCGAACTGCAAGGCAAGTTCATTCGCCATCTCAAGGCCGGAGAGCCCATCGACATCACGCCCCTTGCCGCCGTGGCCGAAGAGATGGTCGATACCATGTTCACCCACGGCGATGCCATGCTCTGTCTGGCGCGGATCCGTGCCAAGGATGCCTACCTGATGGAGCACTCCATGAATGTCGCCATCCTCCTGGCGAACTTCGGCCGCTACCTGGGGCTGGATCGCAGCGTGCTCAAGGAGCTGACCCTCGGTGGCCTGCTCCACGACGTGGGCAAGATCATGACCCCGGACGAGGTGCTCAACAAACCGGGCAAGCTCACCGATGAGGAGCTGGAGGTGATGCGCGAGCACGTGGTCCACAGCCACGACATCCTGGCCGCCACCGCCGGCATCACCCCCATCATGCTGGAGGTGGCCGCCAACCATCACGAGCGGATCGATGGCACCGGCTACCCGCGGCGCCTCAAGGGGGATCAGCTCTCCCTCTACACCCGCATGAGCGGCATCGTCGATGTCTACGATGCGGTGACGGCAGACAGGGTATACAAACAGGGCATGCAGCCAACCCAGGCGTTTCGCATTCTGCTCAAGGGGGTTGATCTGCATTTTGATGCCGACCTGGTAACCAGGTTCATCAAGTGCATGGGGGTCTATCCGGTGGGTACCCTGGTGCAGCTCTCCAACCAGCGCCTGGCCATCGTGATGCAGCGCAACGAACAGCAACCGCTCAAGCCCGTGGTCAAGGTGATCTATCACGCAGGCCATCGCCATTATCTCGAGGTGCAGTGGCTGGATCTCGCCAAAAACGGGGTTCAGGAGACCATAGAGAGCACGGTGGACCCCAAGGAGTTTGGCATCAACCTGGCCAACTTCGTCTAACCTATCCGGCTTGTTGGCGGCTGCTCGCGGCAATGGCGAATCAGGAACTCCTCATCCAGCGGGGAGAGATCGAAGCGCAGGCAGGCCTCTTCGATGGCCCGGATGTCGTGTTGATGGTGTTCGCTGAGCCAGCGCACCGCGCGGCGCAAGTCTTCACCATGGGGCAGCAGGGTATGGTCGCTCATGGAATACCTCCGGTCAGCCATCGACGCCAGCCCGTCAATCCGGGCTCTCACTTTTAGCTTAGCCCGCCCGCACTCGCCCGGCAGACACCTGCGCCCTTGACGGTGCCCACCCTGTAGCAGGTATGCTCGACCCCTTCGGCGCCCTGCCGTGCCGGCGCCGCTCAAACAAGGATGCTGCATGCAAACCAAGGACAAGTGTCTGGCCGCCCTGGTCATTCTCTGCTGGGGACTCAACTTCGTTGCCATCAAGTGGGGGCTGGAAGGCATCCCCCCACTGCTGCTGGGAGCACTGCGTTTCGTCGGAGTCGTCTTCCCCGCCATTCTGCTGGTCCCCAGGCCTGCCATGCCTTGGCGCTGGCTGCTGGCCTATGGCGGTGCGATCAGCCTGGGCCAGTTTGCCTTCCTGTTCTGCGCCATGAAATTCGGCATGCCCGCCGGTATGGCCTCCCTGGTGCTGCAATCCCAGGTGGTCTTCACCCTGCTGTTCGCCATGATCTGGCTGGGAGAGCGCTGGCAGCCCCACCACTGGGTGGCACTGCCGCTGGCGGGAGCAGGTCTTTATCTCATTGCCACCCATGGCGAGGGCAACCACACCCTCATCGGGTTTGTGCTGACGCTGTGCGCAGCCGCCTGCTGGGGCCTTGGCAATGTCATCAATCGCCAGATAGGTCTGCGCTATCGCACCTCTCTGCCGAGCCTGGTCGCCTGGGGCGGGCTGGTGCCCATCCTGCCTTTCTTCGCGCTCTCCTGGCTGTTCGAGGGGCCCGAACTCATCGCAAGCAGCCTGCTCAACATCCGTTGGCAGGGCGTCTTGTGCGTGCTCTATCTCTCGTTTATCGCCACCTGGCTCGGTTATGGCCTGTGGGGGAGGCTGCTGATGCGCTATCCGGTGGCCCAGGTTGCCCCCCTCTCCCTGCTGGTACCCTGTGTCGGCATGGTGGCCGCCGCCCTGCTGCTCGATGAACACCCCACTCCCCTGCAATGGCTGGGCTCGGGTCTCGTGCTGCTCGGCTTCGTGGTGCATCTGCTGGGGGGCAAGATGCGCTTCTTGAAGACCCAAACCGAGGATTGACCTCGCCCGGGAAACTTCCCATCATGGGTCAGGCCCTCTTGGGCCCACCCCGTTATTTCGGCAGGACGCCATCATCAGGAGAGCAAGGACATGCGTCATCCGTCACTTTCGATCATTCCCTCTTTACCAGGCATCATGCGGGTCACGGCCATGCTGCTCCCCTTCTGCTGGAGCCCGTTCGGCTGGAGTGCCACCCTGCCGGCAGATCTCAAATGGGAGAACAACGACACCGATCCCGTCTATGCAGACCCCGAGGCCAAGCGAGGCGGCACCTTCCGGGATTTCATGTCGAGCTTTCCGCTCACCTTGCGCAAATACGGGCCGGATTCCAACGGCGGCTTTGCGGCCTACGTGCGCGAGACCAACCTGCCGCTCCTGAGCACCCATCCCGTGACGCGCAATCCCATCCCCATGCTGGCCAACCAGTGGGCTTTCGGCGCGGATAACAAGACGCTCTATTTTCGTATCAACCCCAAGGCCCGCTGGTCGGACGGCCAGCCCGTCACTGCGGACGACTGGGTCTTCACCCTCAAGATGATGCGCAGCAAGGAGATCAACGACCCCTGGTACAACAACTACTACAGTACCCAGATAAGCGAAGTGACCAAGTTTGACGATCACACCCTCGCCATCACCAGCGGCACCGAGAAGAGCCGGGAAGATCTGCTCGAAGCTCTCCCCTTCACCCCGGAACCCAGCCACGCCATCAAGCTGACCGCCAACTGGGTCAAGGAGTACAACTGGAAGGTGCTGCCGGTCACCGGCCCCTACCAGATTGGCGAGCTCAAGAAGGGCAAGTCGGTTACCTTCGACCGGGTCAAGGATTGGTGGGGGAACGACGAGCGCTACTTCCAGCACCGCTTCAATCCGGATCGCATCGAGATCAAGGTGCTCAGGGATCAGAACATCGCCTGGCAGCACTTCCTGCGCGGTGAGCTCGACACCTTCCCACTCGTGATGCCCAACTGGTGGCATGACAAGAGCAAGACCGCCGAATTCGAGAAGGGCTATATCGAGCGACTCTGGTTCTACAACCAGACGCCTCAGCCCCCCATGGGGCTCTATCTCAACACCGCCGATCCCTTGCTGAGCAATCTCGACGTCAGACTCGGCATCCAGCACGCCCTCGCCCTGGACAAGATGATCGCGACCCTGCTGCGGGGGGACTACCAGCGTCTCAACACCTATGGCTCGGGCCAGGGAGATTTCACCAATACCGACCTCAAGGCGCGCCCCTTCGATCCCGCCCTTGCTCGCGAATTCTTTGCCAAGGCGGGCTTTACCAAGACCGGGCCGGATGGCATCTTGCGAAACGACAAGGGCCAGCCCCTCTCCCTCAGCATCACCTACACCACGGCGGAACATGCACAACGCCTCACCCTGCTGCGGGAAGAGGCGAAAAAGGCGGGGCTCAACCTCGAGCTCAATCTGATGGATGCGTCTGCCGGCTTCAAATCCATGCTGGAGAAAAAACACCAGAGTGCCTGGATGGCCTGGAGCGGTGGTCGCTATCCCGCCTATTGGGAACACTTCCATAAGGTCAATGCCAACAAGCCCCAGACCAACAACATCATGAACATCGATGACGACAGGATCTCGGCCCTGGTGGAGCAATACGACAAGGCGTTCGATTTCAGCAAGAAGGCCGACCTCTCCCGCCAGATCCAGCAGCGACTCTATGAGCTCGCCAGCTTCGTCCCCGCCTATCAGGTGCCCTATACCCGGGCCGGCGCCTGGCGCTGGATACGCCTGCCCAAGGTGCCGGCAACCCCCCAGAGCGACTTGCTTTACTGGCCCCTCGACGGCTCCAACTCGGGTTACAGCTTTGGCGGCCTGCTCTGGATTGACGAAGCGGCAAAGGCGCAGACCCGGGCCGCCATCAAAGGGGGGCAGACCTTCCCGCCAGTGACCATCACGGATACCACCTACCAACAGAAATAGGGCAGCTGGCACCGTCAGCCCCAAAATATCTATGGTCACCCCCTTTTTTGCAACCTTGATTTCGGGTGTTGTGGTTGGCTTGCTTAAATCTATCCGGCGTCTTGATGGAGAATGTTCTCCGCGCCACGATGAGAATCGCGCCTGACTGTCCTAAAAAGACCCTCGGCCTAGAAAGCCTATTCTTTTGCCAGGTTATCAGTCAGGCCGGTATGCCGTTCACGTCATCCAATATCACAGTCGCAAAACCAGGTGGGTGTGTCAGTACAAAAGTAAATAGGGGCGCGTCAGGTTGGCATTGCCCGAAATTCGGTATGCCGTGCCGCCAGCGCCCAAGCCGTGCGGGCCAACTTGTTGGCTAGTGCACAAGCCACAACATTCGAATGTCGCCGAGTCAACATAGACCTGACCCAATCAGCCAATCGTCCCGTTTGCCGCTCTAGCCGTTGCATATAGGCTCGTGCACATTGCACCAACAATCGTCTAAGATTTTTGTCGCCACGCTTGCTGATACCCTTCAGGTTTGCCCGGCCCCCAGTACTGTACTGGCGTGGCACCAATCCGACTGACGCCGCGAAATCACGACTACATCGATAGTGTTTTCCGTCACCGAGCTCGGCGGCCAACACGCTGGCAGTGATCGGGCCGACACCAGGGATTGTCATCAGACGCTGACCAAGATCGTCATCGCCAAGCTGGCTGGCCAGTTCCTTGTCGATCTCGGCAATTTGCTGCTCCAGATACTTGAAATGGGCATGCAGCCTCTTCAACATGGTAATCAGTCGCGCTGGTAACTCGTGTTCAGCCATCACAGAAGGCAGGCGCTTGATGGCGGCATGACCGACGGGCAGACTGATGCCAAATTCGAGTAAAAAGCCGTGTATCTGGTTCGATGCCTTAACCCGATCGCGCACAAACGATTCGCGCACACGATGCAGTGCTCCCAACGTTTGCTGGCTTTCGGTCTTGGGCGTTACAAACCGCATGGAGGGACGGCAGGCGGCCTCGCAAATAGCTTCAGCATCGATGAAGTCGTTCTTGTTGCTCTTGACGAATGGGCGCACGAATTGAGGCGAAATGAGCTTACTCTCATGCCCAAATTCAGCCAGCCGACGAGCCATGTAATGGGCTCCGGCACATGCCTCCATGACGATGGTGCATACAGGAAAAGTTGCGAGGGATTCGATGAGCTTTGTCCGGTTGAACTTCTTGCGAAGAAGAGCCTTGCCGAACCGGTCTTGACAGTGAATGTGAAAAGAGTGTTTACCGAGATCAATACCAATAAGCGCAACGTTTTCCATGATGGCCTCTCCTGAAAGAAAAACACCCTGTCAGCGTACCGCTCACAGGGTGGGGGTGACCATCTCATTAGACCCCGCACATTGGCGGGGTCTTTGTTACAACCGGGATGGCACCAGGCAGAGGGCATTCAGCCGCGTTTGGCCTGCTTTTGCGCGATGGCGTCGGCGACGTCGGCCGGGTCCAGCACAATGCCTTCCTGATCCGGTGTCGGGAACACGGCCACGCAGAGATCATCCTGCTCCATGCCGTCCACCCAGCGATCCAGCCACACCTTGAGGGTGATGGATTGCGGCTTGCACTCGGCCCACTCCCCTTCGGCCCAGGCCTTGGCGTAGTCGGGATGCGGCCATACCGGGATGCAGTCTTCCTCTTCGGTCGTCAGCATCATGACGCCGTGTTCGTCGGTCAGAACAAACAGCTCTTCGTGCTCGACCAGCTTGCTGATGAAGTGATCAAAGCGGTAATCGGCGTTCAGTTGCAGCGCGGCATTGCGCTCGGTGTCGCTAAGTTCATAGCTCATCGGTCAAGTCTCTCGTTCAATAAAGGGCGACATGTTCACATCTTGCCGACCCCTTGTCCAGCAGGAGTAATGGGTCATCCGTCTTTCCATCGCCTCACCCCAGCTCGGGGGTCAACAGCCGGAGTCCCGCGGTCTCACCCAGTCGCTCCCTCAGCCAATAGGCGGACTCCACCTCCACAAAGCAGAGCTGATCCCGCCCCGCAGCGACCCCCACCATGATCTGCTCAAGCCGTGCTTGCTGAGCGGCACTCCAGGCAGCAACCAGCTTGCCGCCATGGGCCTCGTCCACCACCTCACGGCGCAGCTCGAACAGGTTATCGGTGATCGGGCTGTTTATCTTGCTCGGGTGGCGCCAGTACATCTGCAGGTTGTCCAGCATCTCCTCATCGTAACTTACCAGCGCATCGAGCTCCGGCGTCTCTTTGCTCTGGGCCGCGAACTCGCACCAGCCTGCCGACAAGGTAGCCAGACTCTGGGCATCCTTGCCATGCTGACGCAGGGTTGTCACGTCTTCCCCACGAATGGTCGGCAGCCAGAGATCTCCTTGATGTTGCGCCAGGAGAGGGAGCAGCAAGGAGGGAGCATAAACAGGAAAACGGGGACCCAGAGAGTGCAGCAGAGAGACCAGAGTAACAGTGATCATGAGACGCGCCTTGAACAAGATGACCTGGCATCACGCCTGGTCATGAGGGTGAACGAGGGTGCCATTCTAGCATGTTTGCCTTGCTGGGGGCGTTTGCGTCCAGCCGGACCGGGGATAGATAGCGTCCAAAAAAGCAGCGTTTGAACCAGAGCGGCCCCGATAAAGGCCAATTGTTTGAACCAGCGCCCACTAAAGAGGCACCGGGGATGCTAGGTTGCATACATCTTTAGCGTAAGGAGTGCATCCATGAGTGGGATCAACCAGGTTTCTGACGATTTTGTGAATGAGCTGAAAATACTGGCGTGTTTTGATCCGGCCAACATGAGCCTGGGGATCAAGCTGCGCAGCGACATGTCGGAAGCGCTTTGCCAGGCGGCAGCGCGCCTGCACAGCCAGGGCCTGATCACCGCGGCAGATGGCGGCTATCTGACCCCTTTCGGCATGACCATGCTGGAGCATCTCCAACACCTGCTGGTTGCACTCAAGCCGAATTGAGCGGTTGTGGTGCCCAGAGCGAGAAGTTGAGCAACTCCCAGCGCTCTCCTTGTCGCAGCAGACAAGCAAACAGCAAAGGACCTTCGGGTCCTTTTATCTTGCCATCGACCAGCCACTCTCCCGCCCGTTTTGGCACCGGCTGTACCCTGATCTCATCGGGTTTCACCGCGTTTCCCAGGCGAACATGTACAAACTGTTGACACACGGACACGGCATCATTCACCGCAGGATCCGGCGCTGGCGGGCTGGCCTGACCGGTCAACGCCACGGTCAGCAAAAGGGAGGAGAGCAGGGCCATGACGCGTATTGATGAAGCCATAAAAACAAAAAGCCGTGGCACCAGAGGTACCACGGCTTTCTTAAATTCTGCAAGAATTACAGAGCAGTTACGTTCTCAGCCTGCGGGCCTTTTTGACCTTGGGTCACAGAGAACTGTACGCGCTGACCTTCAGCCAGGGTACGGAAGCCGTTACCTTGGATGGCGCTGAAGTGAACGAAAACGTCCGGGCCGTTTTCTTGCTGGATGAAGCCAAAACCTTTGGTTTCGTTGAAAAACTTAACGGTACCGGTGATCATGTTAGACATATCTTTAAACCTGTATTCAAAATAATTACTTATGCTTTTCAGCGGGTAAAGCTCAAAAAACGGGATTACTTATGAACAACAGGAAAAGATGTAAAACATCATATTCATTGACATAACTATCGCCTTTTCAAGCTGGTTAACATTATACGTGCCTTTGTCGATTACGCAAACAAATTTGTACCCCGCCAGCGGCGGGGTACAGTGGGTCAGACCTGTGCCGACTCCAGTGCCTGGACCAAGGCTTTGAGGAAGCGAGCCGCCTCTCCACCGGTGCAGGCTCTGTGGTCAAACGTCATCGACAAGGGAAGTGCACGCACCGGGCGCGCCTCACCGTGGATGAACACCACCTTCTCGAACAACTTGCCCGCACCTATGATGGCCACCTGGGGTGGTGTGACGATGGGGCTGGCGTAACGGCCAGCGATGGCGCCAAAGTTGGTGAGGGTGATGGTTGCCCCCTGCAGCATTTCCCGCGGCACGGCACGGGCCTTGACATCGGCGATCATCCGATCCAGTCCCTGCCGTATGTCAGCCGAGTCCCGTTCAGCCACGTTCTCCATCACGGGCACATAGAGCCCATGCTTGGAGTCAACCGCGATGGCCACATTGACCTCCCTGAACAGACGCCGCGACAGGGTCTCTCCGTCAAACCACGCATTCATGGAGGGTTCGGCCCGACACGCCACGCCGATCGCCTTGATAAGGCGCACAGTCACATCTTCATCCGGGCGCCAGTGGCGCAAGTCCACTTCGTCGGTGATGCTCACCGGCACCACAGTCTGGTGCGAGAGCTCCATCGCCTTGGCCATGGCCCGGCGCGAGCCTTTCAGGAATTCGTTGCCGCTCTCCTGCTGGGCCTCGAACGCCTGCTGCACATCCTGCTCGGTCACCATGCCAGCGCTGCCGGTTCCCTTGACCTTGTCGATGTCCAGCCCCAGTTTTTGCGCCAGCAGACGGACCGCTGGCATGGCTTGCACCAACGTACCGCCGGGCGCCATGGCCCCCACCACGAAATGATCCTCGATATGCTGCTGATGGGCGCTGACCTTGCCAACGACGGTGCCGTCATCCTCGCCCCCTTCAAACTCCACCAGCGGTGCCCCGATGTGGAGGATGTCCCCCTCCTGCCCGCACAATCTGGCGATGACCCCGGCCACCGGTGAGGGCACATCCACCAGCGCCTTGGCTGTCTCCACCGACAGCAGTACCTGATCTACCTGCACCGTATCACCGGCGCTCACCTTCCACTCGACGATCTCGGCCTCGGCCAGTCCTTCGCCCAGATCCGGCAATTTGAAAAATTTCATGACCTGCTCTCCCTCTGCTGGGACATCACCAAACATTGACAGACACCATGGAGCCCTGTGGTCCTGGCACTTGCGCATCCGTACCTGTCGTGCGTCATAGCCACTGGTTCTCCATCAGTTGCCGAGCCGCCTGCGCGATCTCCTGCTCGGTGATGAGGTAATACTCCTCGTTGCGATAGTAGGGGACGGCGGCATCCACGCCGGTGAGGCGTCTTGGCGGCGCCTTGAGGGCAGTCATCGCCTCTTCGGTCACCTGGGACACGATTTCGGCACCCACCCCGAAACTGCCACAGGCTTCGTGTACCACCAGCAGCCTCCCGGTCTTGCGTACCGAGGTCAGGATGCTCTCCATGTCCAGGGGTTTGATGGTGGCAAGATCCAGCACCTCGCACTGGATGTCCTGCTCCGCCAGCAGGTGCGCCGCGCGCATGACTTCCTGGATGCAGGCTCCCCAGGCCACCACAGTGATGTCCCGGCCGGGACGCAGGGTGAAGCAGACATCCAGCGGCAGGCCGATGCCGTCATCCACCACATCCGACTTCATGGAGCGATAGATGCGATCCGGCTCGAAGAACATCACGGGATCCGGGTCCCGAATGGCCGACAGCAGCAGGCCGTAAGCCCGCTTCGGGCTCGAAGGGATCACCACCCGCAGCCCGGGGATATGGGCAAACAGGGCCTCGACGCTCTCGCTGTGGTGCTCGGGTGAATGGATGCCGGCACCATAGGGGGCGCGGTAGACGATAGGACAGGTGACGCGGCCACGGGTCCGGTTTCGCATCCGCGCCGCCTGGCAGATGATCTGCTCCATGCCCGGGAAGATGAAGCCCTGGAACTGGAATTCGGCCACGGGTTTGAGCCCCTGGGTCGCCATGCCCACCGCCACCCCGGCGATGAGCCCTTCGGCCAGCGGCGTATCGATGACCCGCTTGAACCCGAATTTATCGCGAAGCCCCACGGTGGCGCGAAACACACCGCCGTTGACCCCCACATCCTCCCCCAGTACCACCACATCAGGATCGCGTGCCATCTCGTGGTGCAACGCCAGATTGATCGCTTCGAGCAGCGTGATATCGCTCATAGTTCCTCCCCGCTCTGCTGCATGCCCTTGGCGATGATGCGCTGGCGCTGGGCAAGATAGGCCTTCGGCAGCTCGGCAAACTGGTAATCGAGCAGGGTCTCCGGCGCCTGGGGCGTGATGGCCTCGTAGGCGGCAACGGCGCGTTCCACTTCCCGGCCCGCCTCTGCCAGCAGCGCCTGTTCTTGCTGCTCGTCCCACCAGCCCCGTTCAAACATGAACTGGCGCAGCCGCTTGACCGGTTCCCTGGCCCAGGCCGCTTCCACCTCGGCGCCGTCACGATAGCGAGTCGCATCATCGGCGGTGGTGTGATCCCCGAGCCGGTAGCTGACGGCTTCGATGAGCGTCGGCCCCTTGCCGCTGCGAGCCCGCTCGACGGCGGCGCGGGTCGCCTCATAGACCGCCACCACGTCATTGCCGTCCACCTGGAGGCTGCGCACCCCGGCTCCTATGCCCTTCTGGGCCAGAGTGGGCGCGCTCGACTGCAACTTGCGCGGCACCGAGATGGCCCATTGGTTGTTGTTGATGATCATCACCATGGGGAGATGCCAGACACCGGCACAGTTGAGCCCCTCGAGGAAGTCTCCCTTGGAGGTGCCGCCATCGCCGATGGTCACCACGGCGACCCTGGGCTGGTTGCGCAGCTTGAAGGCGGCCGCGATGCCGGCAGCATGGGTGATCTGGGTGGCGATGGGAACGCAGATGGGCAAGTCTTCCGACAACTCGCCATCGGCCTTGTAGAAGACACTGCCCCGTTCATCGCCGCCCCAATACTGCAGGTTCTGCTCCATGGGCACGCCCCTCACGTAGAGAGTGGGCATGTCCCGGTAGTAGGGCACATAGACATCCTCTGGCTGCATGGCGAGCCCGACCCCGATCCCCACCGCTTCCGCCCCGAGATGGGAGGGAAAGGTGCCGAGTTTGCCGGTTCGCTGCAGTGCTATCGCTTTCTTGTCGTAACTGCGCACCATCACCATGTTGCGGTAGAAGGTGTGCAGCATCGCCTTGTCCAGCCAAGTCGGCAGTGTCGCGACCGGGCGCCCCTCCTCATCGAGGTAACGAAGGAAGGGAATGTCGACATGGGTCATAACTGGCTCCTTGCCGTTGTCAGCGTCACCACCATGAGGTGACATTTAAAATGTAAACAACATGTTAACTAAAGGGCAACGAGATTCATCCAGGTAAGACCAGTAGAAACTTCTTTTATTTTCGAAGGTAATCGGAACTTTCGGCGAGCAGAAACAAAGAAGGGAGCCTGTTCAGGCTCCCTGTCATATCGAGTTCGGGATCACGCCCATCACCGTCATGCTGCTTGCCACCGCCCGTGGCGCAGGTTCAGCATGAGAAAAAGGCGTCAATTCACTCCCACAAACGGGTGGGTACTACCAGCAGCATGGTGCGCTGTCCGATGGCCACGTTGGCGTTGGGGAAGACCACCGCCTCCCGCGCTTTCTCTACCCTGTATTGCCGATCCCCATCTTCTGCCAGCACAAAACCCTGGGGAAATTCGGTGAAATTGTCCACATCGCTGGCAAACAGGAAGCGGAACTGCTCCGACTGCTTGTTGATCACCCGATCTATGGCAAAAAGGGTGAAGTCATCGGCTCGCCATGGCTCGAGGGCCACCTCATCCCGGGTCACCAGCTCCTGCAATGTCTGGCGCACCTCGATGAAGCGAGTCATGTCGTTTTCACCGAAAGGCCGCACCTTGCCCAGCTCCACCGTAAAGGCATGGGCGCCGTGCTGGTGCGAGCTGTAATAGCTGAAGGTGGTAGTCGGGCCGCTCGAGAGCAGTATGGTGCGCACGCCGCAGGCACCGAGGAAACGTACCTGCTCCTTGCAGTGGGGGCGTTCGTGGGGGAAGGGATAGACGGCAAACTTCTCGTGGCGCGAGCCGCGAATGGCGGTATGGAGATCGTAGTGGTAACGGGGCCTGCCCGAGTCGGCAAAGAAGCGGCTCACATACTGCTCCAGACGCATGGCGCGGATGCGCTCCCGGTTGCACAGCCCCTCCCCCTTGCTGTGGGCGCCCGAGAAGAGGCGGTTCATGTTCTCTTCCACCTCCCTCACCCCCTGGTTCATGGCGGCGGGGTTGCCAAAGAGGAAGAGCACCCGGTGACGAACCTTGAGCTCCTCTGCGAGCAACCGGGTCAGCAACTGGTTGCAGATCTCGATAGGGGCGGTCTCGTTGCCGTGGATGCCGCAGGAGAGGACGATGTCCTTGTGCCCGGGTTGCCCCGCCTCGGAAGCGGGTTCCAGGCAGATCACGCCGGTATCCCACACGCTCACCCGGGTACCGTCGGTCAGATTGAAGGCGAAAGGCTCGAGCTGCCACTCATGGCGGCGCGTCAGGGCCAAAAAGTCATGCTGGGGAATCATCCGTCTCACCCTTTAGTCTGGAATGCCATGGCCGGATTATACGCAAGGCAACCGGGCTTAAAATCAGTTTTTAAACAAATTCAAACAGTAAGGATACAAAAGTGGCGAGAATGAGTGACAACTCATGCAACAGGGTCAAGCGGGGGGAAACACGGGAGAGGGAAATCAGTGAACGGGTATCGGCAGGTGAAGGCAGCATGCCTTCGGCAGACTGGTGGGCATCATGCCCCTGGTATCAGCAGAAAAACAAGGCATCCATGCCCGGCTGATCAACCACGCCAGAACGGCTTGGTGGTCTCTTGATAGCGGTCGGCTTCGTTCAGACCGATGTCCTTGAGCAGGTAGGCGGGTAGCTCGGAGAGCTGGCGACGGCTGCGGCTGCGTTCCAGCCAGGTCAGGACGGTCATCTTGACGCGAGCAACCAGATTCGATTCGCTGGAATGCTGGTAACCGGCTTCGGTATAAGTCATGTTGGCCATGATATGGCACCTCTCTCTAGTTCTGCGCAAGGCTCGGATTTGATGCGCAAAGCTTAGTCAGGGCGGGGAGGTGCCTCAATTGACGAATTTTGATACATGACATTAGTAAAAGTAATGGTTGATATCGCCAGAGCAATAAACATAACCATATGATTTTAAAATGAAATAATGCTGAAACTTTCCCCCTGGCAGCCTGGCAGCATTTTCTCCTGCGCCACCCACTTCTAACTATGCACTTTCCCACGCTAGCTATGCACGGCACGACGACGAGTCAGCAGGGTGCAAACTCTCGGCCACCAGGTTTTGTTAACAAATAGATCGCAACAAGATCGTTATTTAACAAAAGGATACGAACAGGCAACCTGAACCGGATGCCCCCATGTCACCCCCATCGTCAGGGTGGCACCGGACACTTGGCACCCTGCCATCATACTGGTATGGTTATTTATACAGTGGTTTATCATGCTGCCTCCCCACGTTGTCCCAATATCATGCTGAACAAGGGAGCGGCATACACACAGGAGCTGCCGATGGACACCTTTACCCCCACCGCCGCCCTGCGTCAACAGATGGCCCTGCTGGAGGCGTCGCTGGCACGCCTTGCCCGGCAACTGGGCCAGCTCGACCTGCTGGAGGCTCATGTCTATCCCCTCCCGGCCGTGGCCCAGGGGGAAGAGCATGAGCCCATCGAGGCCATCGAGGTGGGCTATCTCTCGGGCGAGGCGGCCCTGGCCGCCACCCTCGCCGCCTTTCAGGACCACAGCGCCCGCCCCGGCTGCTCCACCAAGGCGACCCACCGTCTGCCCGGCTGGCTGCGCTTTACTGCCGCCAGCGCCAGGGAGCTGGCCCCCGTCATCGAGGAGATCAACGCGCACAAGCTCGCCTTCAAGGCCATGGTGCAGGCGGCGGGCGGGCGGGACGAGAAGTTCGAGCTGGTGCACGGTGCCCTGCCCGGTGTCATCACCCTGCAGGTCTATCGCAAGCTGACCTGGCTTCAGGGGGATCTGCATTCGCTGGGCTTCACCTGGGCCGACAAGCAGAGCATCAGCCGCCTCAGCCGGGAGCAGGTACTGGAGATGCTGGAGCGCAGCCGCCGATATGTACCGGCGCTCTTTGACAACGAAGAGTGGAGCAAGATGGTGGATCAGGAGGTATACGACATTCGCCGCCTGCCGGCGGATGCCGCCCTGCGGATCCGCAGGCCGGTCAAGACCCACCCCATGATCAACCTGCTCTGGCAGGACCGGGAGCCCCGCAAGCAGCAGATCAAGGCGAGCCTTCCCCTGCTGCTCTGCTCCGATACCCAGCCGGCCGTCACCCATCTGGGCCACTACCCGCCCAAGCTCCGCCAGGCACGCCGGGATCGCAAGATTGGCGGTGACCCCATCATAGAGCGGCTGCACCTCTACCTCTATCAGGGGTAGTGCAGGCTCGGCACCGCCACAAACGACAAGGGGAGCATCACAAATGCTCCCCTTGTCACATCGAGCGACAGCCCATCGCCGTCAGCTCATCAGCAGTGCCCGCAGGCTCTCCACATCCAGCCCCTTCACCTCAGACTGGCCGCTCAGGAGGCCGTCGGCCAGTGCCCGCTTCTCGTCGTGCAGCGCCACTATCTTCTCCTCCACCGTCTGCTCGCACACCAGACGATAGACGGTCACCGGCTGGGTCTGGCCCATGCGGTGCGCCCGATCGCTCGCCTGATCCTCCACCGCCGGGTTCCACCAGGGATCGAGGTGCAGCACGGTGTCGGCCTGGGTCAGATTGAGGCCCGTCCCCCCCGCCTTGAGGCTGATGAGGAAGAGCGGCACCGCTTCGTGACGAAAACGCAGGATGGACTCCTGACGGAACTTGGCCGAGCAGCCCCCATCCAGATAGCAGTAGTCCCACTGCCGCTGTTCGATACGGCTGCGCAGCAGGCTCAGCAGATCGACAAACTGGCTGAACACCAGCACCCGGTGGCCGCCGTCGATGGCTTCGTCCAGCAGCGCCATCGCCTCGTCCAGCTTGCTGCTGGTCTGGGACCACTCCGGCATCACCAGCTGGGGGGAGCAGCAGAGTCGGCGCAGCCGGGTCAGGCCGCTCAGCACATGCATCAGGGCACGGCCATCGGCACTTTGCACCTGCTGCACCACCTCGCGCCGGGTCGCCTCGTAGAGCTGACGCTCCTCGGGGGAGAGGCTGATGTGATGGATGATCTCGGTCTTGTCCGGCAGCTCCGTCAGCACCTGTTGCTTGAGGCGGCGCAGGATGAAGGGGCTGATCACCGCCCGCAGCATCGCCATGTGCTGGGGATCCTTGACCGCCTTGCCAAAGCGGCGCTTGAACTCCCCGAGGCTCCCGAGCAGGCCGGGATTGATGAAGCTGAACAGGCTCCACAGCTCCCCCAAATGGTTCTCGATGGGGGTGCCGGAGAGGGCGAGGCGAAAATCCCCGTCGAGCTGGAACAGCAGCTTGGCGCGCTGGGTACCGGCATTCTTGATCTGCTGTGCCTCGTCCAGCACCATGCTCGACCAGCGGCGGGACTTGAGCGCCTGGGAAAGACTGCCGAGCATGCCGTAGTTGACCAGGACGATCTGTCCGGCCCTGGCCCCCTGGATCAGGGTCTCCCGCTCGGCGGGATGGTCGAACACCACCACCTCGAGCTCGGGGGCAAAGCGGGCCACCTCCTCCTGCCAGTTGGTGACCACTGACTTGGGCACCACCACCAGCGCCGGGCCCAGGTGCTGACGCATGCGCAGCACAATGAGGGCCTGCAAGGTCTTGCCCAGGCCCATGTCATCGGCCAGACAGGCGCCGAAGCCGTGATGGGCCAGGGTCGCCATCCAGCGTACCCCCTCCTTCTGATAGTCCCGCAGCGCCGTCAGCAGCTCGGGGGGACAGCTCACCTCCTGCTGCCACTCCTGCTGGAGATTCTGCCAGGCGGCATCCCCCTCGGTGGTGATGACGGAGAGCAGGCGGGCCAGCGGATAGGCCAGCTTGTTGTTGATGCGCTGCTCGTTGTCCAGCATGGCGCCGAGCACGGTGAGGCGATCCACCAGCTTGTCGCTCAACATCAGGCTGGTCTTCTCATCGAGCTGCACCGTGCGCTGGCCCGGGGTCAGCTGGCGCAGGATGAGGCGAAGATCGAGGATCTGGTGCTCGTCCAGCGAGAGCGCGCCCTCCACCTGGAACCAGTCCTGACGCCGCTCGATGCGCAGGCTCAGAGCCGCCTCATCAAGGCTCTTGAGGCGGGCGCTGTCCTGGTGCCAGTGCACTACCACACCGGCGTCCACCAGCTCGGGCAGGGCGTTGACCAGGGTGAGCGCCTGCTCCCCGTCCAGCTTCCACTCGTTGCCGGGCAGGCCGATGGGCAACTGGTTGCGAAGGCGTTGGGCATCGTCCTTCTCGGCAGCCAGATCCCGCTGCCAGTAGTGATACTCCCGGATACCCTGGCGCACGATGGCCTCCCCCTTGCCCAGAGGCAAGGGAGGCAGGTCCCCCTCCCGGGTCACCAGCTGAACCACGAGCTGCCCCTCCTGCCAGTCGAGCAGGACGGAGGGAACGCCGGGCCAGGGGGCCAGCTCGGCGTTGCCTCTGAGCCCCGCCACCTGGCTGTGCCAGGGGAGATCGGGGATCGCATCCAGCGTGCGTTGCAGCTCCTCGAGCCCGGCCGGCGGCAATGCCGGAATGGCCTCCAGGGCCGGTAATCTGTCCAGCAGCGCCTGCGGTGTCAGAATAAGCTGCCACAAATCCTGAGCCAGGGGGACGATGTGCGCACCGCGGGCGGCGGGAGCAGGATGTAGTCTGGCGCTCATGCCCTCCCCGCTCTGTACCAGTTGCAGCAGGGGGGCGCTGACGGCCAGTTGCAGCTTCTGCCCCTTGGCATTGAAGAGGCGAGGATGGTTTGCCAGGGGCACCCAGGCATCCCGGGGCAGCTTGCCCATGTTGCGCGGCAGGGTGCGCACCAGTGCCCAGTCAGCTTCGTCCAGCAGGCTGGCGTACTGGGTGGAAAGCAGGGCCGGATCGACCCTTCGCCCGGCGGTCCACTCCCCCTTGGTGCTCTGCTTCTGGATCTTGCACTCAAGCTCAGGCCCCTCCGCGTGGAGCAGCCAGACCAGCCGCTCCCGAGGCTTGCGCACCCCACTCGAGCGTCCCAATCCCTGCAGCCAGTTGAGCCAGCTTGCCGAGGCGGGGGCCTTGCCTTCCCCCTCGGTGGCATCCTCTTCCTCTCCTTGAGCAGGACGCAACGCGCGCAGGGGCCAATGGGCGGCCTCCCGGCCCAGCAGGAGTCGCAGCAGATCCTGGCAGAAGGCCATCAGTCGATGCCGGGGCTCGGCGTCCAGCACGTGGGAGAGGTCCCACTTGTGCAAGATGGTCACCTGGGGGCTCTGCTCGCCGTGGCGCGCCAGGGCGCAGAGATCGAGCCAGAGGTAACCCCAGTGGAGCTCCTCCAGCGGCAGTTGCAGGGTATCGAACAGGCCGACCGCCTGGCCGTGGCGATCTCCGGCCCACTGCCCCAGCAGATCGGCCAGCAGGGGGGAGTGATGGCCCAGACTGCGCTGCCACTTCTTGCGCTGCTCGCTCCCCTGCACCGGATCTGCCTGTTGCAACCAGCCGAGCCAGAGCAGGGCGCTGAACATCCGGGGCCAGGGCGACGCCTCTTGCCCCTGCCACTGGCCAAGCGCCCCCAGCAGCCGCTCGGCCAGGGGTTGCTCATCCCCCTGCTGCGCCAGTTGTTGCAGTGCAGGCCAGTGAGTGGTTACCTCGCCGCCAAAGGAACCGCAGAGCCACTCCCATTCTCGGGCGCGAGCCTGGATCTGGCCAGAGAGCGCCGGGGAGCAGGAGGCGACCAGCGTAGCCAGCGGCCAGCCCTCGTCAGGCTCTGCGTCAAGCAGGGCCTGCAAGGCGAAGTGCTCGAGCAGCAGGGCCTGCCAGGCGGGGCTGGAGCCTGCCAGCAGGCGGGGAGCATCGGGGAGATCCAGGAGGCTCAGGAGTTCGGCACTCTGGTAATAGGCCGGGATCTGCCCCGCGTCTCCCAGACAGAGCTCGCGCACCACCTCCTGTGCCCGCTCCAGGCCCGTGACCGAGGGGATGCGGGACCACTGCGGCATGGGGCACTCCCCCGCACGCACCGCCAGGATCAGGGTCAGGGTTCCCTCTGCCGTCAGACTCCACTGCTGCTCCGTTCGTTGACGGACAAGCCCCCACTGCTGCAACTGATCGAGGGTGTCGAGCAGCGCACGCCCGGGTGCGCCCGGGGCATAGAGGGTGTCTTGCAGGTAACGAGTGCTGGCGGCGCGCTGCAATTGCAGCTCGCACAGCAGGGCATGGCAATCTGAAGAGAGGGTGAAGGCTGACATCAGAACTCACGGGCAAGTGCAAAGGCGGAATTTTAACGGGAAAGCGGCGGCGGCTCGACCCTTAAGCGCGAAATAGTGCAAAAAAGCTGGCGCCTTTGATGGGTACGCGAGCGACAGGGCTGACAGGGCACTCGCCCCTGCCACCGGGCAACGGGCCGCAGGAGGGGCGCGGTCATCAAAAAAGGCGCCGCAGCGCCTTCTGGAAACAGGTTGTTGGCTCAGCCTTCCAGCCGGGCCAGACGGGCTTCCAGCCCCTGCAACTGCCCCTTGAGGTGCTCGACCTCTTCTTCGAGCGCCGCCAGTCTGTCTGCCGCCGGTGACACAAGGTTGCCAGCGGGCGCCGCGTCGGCCAGCGCCTGCAGATCCACCTCGCCACTGAACAGGTGGGCGTAGCGGGACTCCCGCTTGCCCGGCTCCCGGGGCAGCTTGACCACATAGGGCCCCCGCTCGACGAGGCCGGCCAGCACGGCATCCACCTCGGTCACGTCGTCGAAACTGCACAGGCGATTGGTGCGCGAGCGCAGTTCACCCGGGGTCTGCGGGCCGCGCAGCAAGAGTTCGCAGACAATGCCGAGCTCCTGGGCCGTGAACTTGAGCTCGCCAAATTCGGTGTTACAGAAGCGGTGCTGATAGCGCGGCACCCGGGCGTTGAAACCGGCGGTATTGACCACCAGGCGGCGGCGGATCAGCTCGTCGATCACGGCGCGGATGTCCAGCTCGGCGAGCTCCAGCACGGGCTCGCGGTTACTCTTCTGGTTGCAGGCGTTGACCAGCGCATTGAGCGAGAGAGGGTACTGATCCGGCGTGCAGATCTCTTTCTCTATCAGGCAGCCGATCACGCGCGCCTCTAATGGGCCTAGTACTATCTCCATGTCATACTCCCTTGCCAAACAAGACGTTAAGACGGTTATCTTAGCCAAGACGCTCCCGCCGTCCAGCACTCAAGCCCGTTTTTGCGAGCCGATGCCCCCCTTGGTGCAACCTTGTACAGCTCCTGCCCCGACGTGGCTATACAGACTTGTCGACCCGGGTGTCCGCTCCCGTGGTCAGGATGCGCACCCTGTCCCCCTTGGCGAAGGTGAGTGCGGGATCCTGCTCCTGCACGACGTTGAGCAGTTTGCCCGCCTCCGTCTTGATCAGCAGCTCGACCGTCTGCCGGCCCTGCCCGCTCTGCTGGTTACCCTGGCGGCGGCGGGAGACTTCGGCCCCCGCGACGGCCCCCACTGTGGTGGCGACGGTCTGGCCGGAGCCACCGCCAAATTGGCTGCCGACGGCGGCTCCCAGCGCGGCCGCCCCTATGGTGCGAAGGGGCCGGGTAGTTCCCTGCCGGGGCGCCTCCTGGGTGAGGAGGCGGCTCTCCTGTACCGTGCCGTATTCCACCTGGGCGCTGGTGCCCGCGACAGCGGGCGAACCCGTCAGGGCGAGCAGGCTGATGACGATGAATGCACTCTTCTTCACGATGTCGACTCCGGTGACAACCAAGACCCGATGACGCCGACCCCGCCTTGGGCCACGCCATCCCCCCGGGGAGACTACACCACCAAAGCTGACTGCCAGCTTGCCCGGGGTGGAAATGATCACGGCCGCGAGGCGGCCGTGATGGAAAGACACCGAGGGCTGTCACTCCGGACTATGAAGAGGGCTTGCGCTCCAGGGTCGCGGCAACGGATCTCGCCGCCGAGCCGGTGAGCAAGGGCTCACCCGGATAAAGCACCAGGGCCTCGGCCCGCAGGCGATCGGCCTCCTCATGCCTCCCCAGGGCATTGAGGGCGATCACCATGTTGGCGTAAATATTGGCCCTGGGGGTATGGCGCACGAACCCCTGCCCCCAGTCGAGATAGGCCTCCAGCTCTCCCTTGTTGTTGCTCTGCAGGCCCACCATCAGCCGCACCGCGTTCACGTCAAACTCCACCCGGGTCAGCCAGGCCATGGGATTGACGATGTCGAGCAGAAGCGCCGGCTGCTTGTAACCGCCGCGCTCGTACTGGGTCACCACCCAGGCGGTGTGGATGGCCGTCAGCATAAAGGGCACCACGATGAGGGGAATGGCGATGGCCGCGAAACGCAGCAGCAGCCAGGGGCGGTAGGTATACTCCCGCCAGCTGGCCTCGGCCCCCTCCTCCACCTCTGCATCCAGCACATGGACGAGCAGCAGCAAGGCCCACCAGTGGGCGATGGAGTGATAAAACGGGTACTCGGTCTGGGTATGCAGCAGGATGGGCGTCACCAGCGCCAGCAGGGCCGGGCCCCTGACCCAGCCAGTCCGGCTCACCCGCCACAGCAGGGCGCCCCCCATCAGCACCATGCCGAGCATGGGGGCCAGCCCCCCCTCCACCGCCCAGTAGAGAAACTCGTTGTGGGGGTGATCCAGGTTGTATTCGATCTGCACCATGGCGGGGTTCAGCGCCTTGTCGGCCATGTAGTGCTGAAGAAAAACGGACTCGAAGCTGCCGTAGCCCCAGCCGGTCCAGGGTGCCTCGGCGATGAGCCTGGCAGCATAGGGCCAGTAGACCGAGCGCATGCCGCCGGACTGGTACATCTCTAGCCCCCGCTTTGCCCCCGCCATCCCGTACTGGGAGGCCAGCCCGAGCGCCACACCCAGGGCCACCAGACCCAGCACCCGGCCCAGCAACCGCTCGCGGTGCAACCGGGGCACGAGCAGCAGCAAGGCCAGCACCCCGCCGAGTTGCCCCACCCTGGATTGCACCACCACCAGCAGCAGGGACGTTGCCAGGATCACCCCATAGCGCAGCCCCCTGAGCCAGGGGTGCCCATGGCCCCGCAGCTCCAGCCAGATGGCCAGCGACAAGCCGGTCGCCATGAAGCTCGCCATCACGTTGGGTTGCTGGAAGATGCCGTAGGGGCGGTTGACCTTGGTGTCATAGCCCAGCCAGTTGCCCGGCACCAGCAGGTAGTACTGCACCAGGCCGAGCAGCGCCTCTATGGCGACGGCACCCAGCAGCAGATAGAGCAGCCGGTCGCGCGCGCCGCGATCCAGCCGCCACTGGTAGAGGCTGGCGAGGAACAGCAGGCCGGCAAACAGCCCCAGCAGCCGGGGAATGGCGTAATCCTTGAGCGCGAAGCCGGGATAGGCCATGGGCAGCAACAGCAGCAAGCCGCCAAGCCACAGGACCGTCAGCAGCGGCGAAACCATCAGCCGCTGGTTGAGGGTGACCTGCCACAGCCCCAGGGCCATCACCAGGCTCGCGAAGATCCAGCCCCAGGCGTTGAACGGCAGATAGAGCCCGGCCCCGCCAGGGTTGTGCATAAAGAAATGCATGCCCAGCAGCCAGTACAGCACGCTGATCAACCCAAAGGCCCTTGCTGTTGACGTCATCTTCCCTGACCTCCATGCATTCATGTTCATAACACTACCCCCCAAGCAACAAAAAGGGGGCCGAGCCCCCCTTTGATGCACTTGGCAACGATTATGCCTGTTCTGGCTCGGGCTTGCGAAACGCATGGCGCACCAGCACTATGCCCACCCCCAGCATGCCGCCGAGCAGGGTGGCCAGCACCACGACCAAGGGGCGCTTGGGCTTGTCACGGCTCTGGGGTTCGTCGGGTGCGTCCAGATAGGAAAATGGACGAAAATCAATCCCCTCCAGAGAGATGCGCTTCAAGCGATCCATCTGTGCCTGCAACTTCTGCAACTCGGGTTGATAGACTGACAAATCAAGGGACTTCAGCAAGGCCAGCTTTTCTTCCAGTCCCTTGGACCCGAGCAAGATGGAGAAACGTTCCTGACTGCTAGTCCGTTCCAACGGCGTACTCACACCCGCAGCCTTGGCCACGCGGTTGGCAAGCGCGACCTCGGAGATCTCCTGCTGCAGTGCACGCTTGGCCTCTTCCTGCATCACGGTGTAGCGTGTATTCATCTCTCCCAGTTGCAAATCACGCTGTGCACCTAGGCGCTCGATCAATTTCTGCTGTTGCAACTTGACGATGTAACCGACATATCCTTCCAGCATCGCCAGCGACGTTTCAGCGGCAGGAGCCGCAAAGGTAATTGCAATCCCTGGCTCTTCTCCCTTCTTATCTACAGGTTTGGCCGTCGCCAGATTGGCCCAGTCACGCAGCCAACGTCTCTGAGCCTTGGCATCCAAAGCTGATTCCTCTATCTGCTCAGCAAACAGCGGGCTGTCTTTCAGGTAATCCCGACGGTTTTCATAAGCGTTGAACTCCTGTACAAATTCCTGATAGAGACTTTTCCCGTCTGGAAAACCTGTGAGCCCCAGTGCAGAGGCTTGTACCGATATTTTATTCATCGGTAGCAAATCTTCCGGCTTGGGCTCCGCGATCACCGCCTTGGCAGACCAGACCTGTGGCGCCAGCAGCGCATAGGCCACCCCAGCCACGGCAAACAGCGCCGTGAACAGCAGGATCACCGCCTTCTGACGCCATAGCACCAGCACCAACTCGCGCAGATCGATTTCATCAGAAGTAGCCTGCCAGCCTTTTGGCAAATGAGCATCAGCTTGTGGAGTTATCTCTTTATTGGTCATAACGGCAGTCGTTTCCTAAGCAGTTCAGAGAAGTCATAAAAGGCGCCTGGCGGTCTTTGTCAGACAAGATCGGGGGCGTATCTTCCATAAGAGGCCAGGCAATATCCTATGCAGACCGGCCCAATTTAATTAGGGTCATTGGCAATCTTGGGCTTTACCCAGGCGAGAATACGCCAGATATTGTTAAGCAACTGGTAATAGAGGACAAACACCAGAGCAAATAACAACAAGCTGATCCACTCTGGCACGGCACCATATTCGAGGGCAATACCCGCAACGGCCAGCAGGGTCGCAACACCACAAATCACCACCAAGGCTTGATGGGATGAAAGCCCCGCCCGCAGGCAGATATGATGTAGATGCTCGCGATCGGGCTTAAAAGGGGAGACTCCCTTACGGATGCGCCGCACCATGATACAAGTCATATCCATCAGCGGAATGGCAATTAACCAGAGTGCGGTGACCGGGTTCATCTGTGCTTTTGGCCCTTGAGTACCCTGCAACAATACCCAGATTACGGTAAAACCGATCAGCATGCTGCCCGCATCCCCCATAAAGACCTTCTTGTGAACACCAAAAGGGAAGCCCAGATTCAGGCAGATATAGGGCACCACCACGATCATCATCAGCAGACAGAAGCGAGCCAGTGGTAGTTGCCCATCGGCATAATGGATATATGCGAGTGCACCAAAGGTCACCATGGTGAGCCCACCCAATAAACCATCTATACCATCCACCATATTAAAGGCGTTAATAGCACCAAGTACGGCAAGAATGGTGACAATGTAGCCGAGCGGCCCCAAGTTTATCTCATAACTGAAAAAAATATGACCAAGGCTTTTTAACGAGAGCCCTGCGGCAAAAATCATCGCACAAGAGATAAGAATTTGTACAATCAATCTGAGACGATAATCAACATCATATTTGTCATCAATGGCGCCCATCATGACTAAAACAGAAGCACAAAGCACGTACACTTCAGAATTAGCCAGTAATTCAGGCTTATACCATAAGGCTAACATCAGCGTCAGATATATCGAAATCCCCCCGACCAGAGGAACCAACCCCTGATGCAATTTACGTTCATTAGGCCGGTCTACTAAATTTATTCTTTGCGCTAACTTTCTTGCAAAAAACAATAAGATAAAGGACGCAACAAAAAATAATATAAACTCCACAATTCGACTCCAGAAGACAATTAAATAGAATCTATAAAATATCAAGTAAACATTACTCTTCTGCCCTATACACACTCTTTAATAACCTGCCATGGCTCTGTGAAGCAATGGCTAAGTAAGGCAGCTAAATAAGGCGCATAAAATCAAAAAATATTGAATAATAAAACAACAGCCAATGCTAGCTTATCTCGCGCCCTACGCCTTAATCTATTAATGTTGACTAAGAGATATAGATTACCAACATAGCCATTCATCAATCCATTTTTTACAATCGGAGTATTTTCTAGCCCTAATAGGGTGGCAATACTGACAATTTGATTTCTATACCACTTATCTTTAATCAATCGCAATCTTTTTTTTGCCGCAGCGAAATTATTATTAGTTCCTACCTGATTATTCTGATGCTGGCGATATTGCATGCCAGAATTCGGATCGATATACCAACGATAATCATTGTTCCTGGCAAACGCGTACATTAACCAATCATGTAAAGCCACATTGTTTGCTATTACTTCATGATGTCTTCTTAACCATTCTTGAAAAACAAGACCGAACTCTCGCTTGAAGACATAAGTACACCCCGGCCCCGCAGCTTCAAATAAATAATCCCAACGCTGTTGTGGTTGCGCCTTATCAATAAGAACTTCGCGGCCATCCTCCCAAAATGCAGTGACATTTGAAGAATAACAATCGTATTGTTGTAATTTTTCAATAGCATTAGATAGCTTATCATGATGCCAGATATCATCCTGATCACTGAAGGCAATGTAATCAAAGCTTGAAAAATCACAATCTTTTATTAAACGATAGAAATTATTCCCCGCACCACCAAAAGACTCACCATATGGCAGCACCTTAACATTAGAGTTCAAATCAGCATATTTTTTACAAAGTTCTAATGTATCGTCGGTACTCCTATCAACGCTAATAACAACACATACATCAACATCGCGCTGATTAAATATTGAATCCATCTGCTCTGATAACCATTGCTGTCCATTATAAGCGGCGACTAAAACTAATATCTTTCCACTGTTCACAATCATGAGCCTTAATTAAAACGTTGGAGTGTTTTAGGAAAAGTGCGAATAAGCTGACCACACCTTCATCATGGCGTTGCTAACCAAATCTGTCTGAAGCTGGATAGCCACCCGCCAACTCATTAGGCTGAACAGGTCGCTCAACATCCAAAATATGATCCAGTGACCGAACGTCACACTTCTGTCAATAGGGGCGGTTAACGGTTCCAAGTATTCAAGTAAGCTGATAGCGTTCATGATGATAACCGTATTGATAGAAGAACGTCTATCAGATCAGAATCTTGTCGCTATTATAAGCATTTCGAAAAAATGGCATAGAAGAAATAGAGTTCTCATGAATTTATCTTGTTTCATTAAATATTAAACGAAAAATCCCCTACCGGCAGAATATGTTACCCAAGAATTATAAATAACCGTGTTAGTGCGTCACGTAATTTATCAGACTTATACGGGGGTTTATCACAGGCAGCGCAAATACGCTGAATAATATTCTTTTGATTAAAGTTTTTAAAGAATGTTATTCTTTCAAACTCATTGCAATTTAGCTTTTCTATTTCATATTGAGATAGCTTGCTATAAAAAAATTCAAGTTGATATATTGCTCTATGAAAGTTTGCCCACGATTTTTTTATTTTTTTATAAAAATCACTAAAATTACTTTCAATAGTCGCGCCAACCGCATTATTTTCATGCTGACGATACTGAACCAGCGGTTCATTAATCACTAACACATTTTCATGAATAGAGGCGAACATTAAAGCCCACCAATCATGCATCACGATTTTTTCGTCATCAAGAGGATATATTCGCTCTATACATTTTCTATTTAATAACATAGCACATCCTGGCGCAACATTTTGAAAGAAAAGATTCGATACTTTACATCCCCAATCAAAAGAAACTTTTTCATTTTCGAAAAAATTACGGCCTAATAAATTCAAGTGCTTATCAACAAGTGTTAGGTTGGAATAGACAACACCGGGATGATTGACATCAAGAAACTTTGATTTTTCATAAAACTTTAATATTTTATCCTTGCACCAAACATCGTCTTGATCAGAAAACATGACAAACTGTGCAGTTGAAATACTCAAGCCATGAGAAAAATTTCCAACAGGACCTTTATTAAAGGTATTTGTTACAACCTCAATTTTTGAGTCATTAAACTCGTGGACAATTTTAACTGTATCATCAACGGAGCTATCATCACTGACAATGATTCTGTTAATCAATTCATTGTAGCCATCACAATTTCGAATTGAATCAAGTTGCTCTTTTATAAAAAGAGCACCATTATAAGTAGCCAACACAATATCTATATAATACTTAGACATCAACGATCCCTCAGAAAATTCATTTATCTTCACACCCATTAGAGACTGCCTGAACACTCGTGCTAAACCTTAAAAGAAGCATAGCAAGATAGATAAAAACAAATGTAATAATAGAAGAATACACAATTGACAGCAACAACAAAACATCAGTGTATACATATGTTATATTTATAAAAACTCCAATGAATATTAATGAACCAAATAGTCCTGAAGTTTTTATCAAGATATAAGCATTGTTTCTAATATAGAAAAATATAAATCCAAACATTAATGAAAGCGCATATTTTATGTGCAGCGATACAAGAGAGAGTACAACAGGCAATTGACCATTAGGGCCAAAACTAACTAAATTTTCACCTGTAACGGCAGACACCAGTTGCGAACCAAGCGGGTACTGTTGCTCTATTATTTTAAGCATAGATAGTAGTGGAGATAACAAATAAGCAAACAAGTTTATAGATTCTATCTTTTTCTCTAAATCATATTCATACCAGAAGAAAAATGTGTCTCCAAACGCTATCATTCTTATCATAAGTAATTTTAATATTTGATCGATTCCACCTTGGTTTGAAACAATGGAAAAAACCACGCCAACAAATAGACACGCGCCGACCATAAATATATAAGATAATTTTCTAATGCGTTTTGCATTTCTATTATTTATGTCAAAACTTCCGATGAGTGCAAACACAAATACCACAGGCAACAAGGCAGACTTTGCCCCAGTAGATAACGTGACTAGTATAGAAAAGCATGTGACTGTAATTAATATTATTTTTCTAAAAAAATTATTTTTCAAATAAACCAAACAATAAACAGAAAAAAAGATACAAAATAATGGTGTGACAAAATGAATATATCTTACAAACCCAAAACCACCTTCATAATATTCTGATTTAGCTCTGTCGGGGTTTTCAGAGAGAATAGGAATACCTTTTATTAACCATAAAGCTAGCGTTGAAAAAAACAATATAATAGATATTGTATAAAACACTTGAAAATCAAATTTTCTTGTGTTTTCTAGCATTGCGTCATGTATTTTTCGAACATTCATTTTTTTAAAGAAGAATGAAGGTAAGAAAAAGCATACATTAAATATTGACAAATCAATGAAGTATGAATATCTACTATTGATTTCACTGACCATCAAAACCGTAGCCCAAGAAAAACCATTAAAAAAAATAAAAATCAGCAAAGGATCAAAAATACTATAAATGTGTTTTTTAACAAAAAAAAGCTGAACTAAAAAAAATACAAATGCAAAAAATAAATAAAGTAACATTTGTTTTTCTATAATTAATAGCGCAAACTCAACAAGCAGCCCCACTCTATATCCCCTAGAATAGTGATTATCTATCGTAGAATATTGCCATCATTGAAAATGAAACGACGTCGGCGTACATTAAATTATGTCATTCCAACTTTAAGCGTCCTAGTTTTAGGTGTTCAAATAGAATATTTAATGCAAACTCAATTTGTTCTCTAAATCGCTCATTGCAATCTGGTCGTGATTGACATAATTACGGAAAAATTGCAGCGCTTCATCGGTAATATATTCATTAAATAGCTTTCGGTAGGCACTCAGCCCAGGGCATCCGCATGAATGCTCGTTAATTAGCCATCGAAGCAAATCCAGCCAATAAAACTCGCTCTAAAAATGCCGGATTCATCATGCAGCGTTTCTGTTTCATCGGCATGCTTATCTTCGTTTCTTCCGCTCGTAGCATGTTGAGAACCATATGCCGCAGACCCGCTAGATTTTCCGCCGCATTGTCACGGTAAATCTGGCACGCATCTTCGCGAAGGCTTACATCCAAAATCCAGTGCATCGATTCAATGCCCCAATGCGCTCGCACTGCGTCACCAGCCTCACTTGAGGTTAATTCCTTCGAGCAAATGTAATAGCGCTGTTCCAGGCTAATGGACTTTCCTTTTTCTGCCCGGAAGTACTCCACCATGACGATGCTTTTGAGCCCAGACCAACCCGAAAAATCCCCTATTAATTCATTGGCATCCAGTACATGGCTCGTGCGTAACTCCACTCGACCACGCTGTAATTTGAGCGGCTCATGAGCTTCAAGCGCCGCTTGCCGCTGAGGTGCAAATGCGGCCTTTATCGCATCAGACAGTTTGCCCTGGTTGCCTTTCACTGCCAGCAAATAGTCAGCCCCTTGCTCTAAAATCGTTTGGGCAATGTTGGTTTGACAGGCCATCGCATCAATGGTCACCAGCGCTCCACGCAACTCGAGCATCTTTATTAATGCAGGGATCGCGGTGATCTCGTTGCTTTTGGCATCGGTTTTAAGCTGGCCGAGCACCAGTTGGTTGGCACTAGCGTATGCACTTAATCATGTGGATTGTGCTACCGCGCTCACTACGATTGTAAGAGCCTCGTAGTGTCTTGCCATCAATGGCCACCACCTCGCCTTGTGTTAACTTGTGTACCGACCGCATCCAATTGAGGAAGCACTCCTGAAATGCCGCTGGCTTAATGCTTGAAATCAAGCGGGCAAAGGTGTCATCCACTGGCACGCCATTTTCAAACAGCTTGTGTTTCAGAAACCATTCGTGATGCCCCATCACATATTCACGGATGTCAGTCCAGCCGCGCCCTCCAGCCATGATGGCGCACAAACTGCCGAACAAGATATCAAATAACGGATAGTCGACTTTAGCGCTTTGCCTGTCATCGTGGATCTGGATGAAATATTCCTTGATGCTGTCGATATCCATGCTTATACCCTCAAAAAGAGAGCATAAGATCACACCACGAGTTTCGGGTCAACAACGGGAGCATTTTGAACAAAAAACGTTCATGATCTTGCCTTGGCACTCAGCCCTCCCGCTAGCGATTAGCCTAAGCTAAGATAAGTAGATGCACAATTAAACAACAGGGAAAGATTACGAGAATCCCTTGCCCTTACACAGTAAGGACTACAAATAGTTAGTCAACTTTCAATATGCCTTTATGGGTTTACATTTAACTCCCGCTTCATGCTCTTGCCTTTATTGTTTGTTCCGATAAAAATATATTATAGGCTCCGTATAGATATAGTATCCTCATAAGCTTACTCTACAAAAATCAAATAACCTAATAAAGAATATAATAAAAACTGCATCCGGATACTTATAAGCATTTAAAATTTTATCTCTTCTACTCATCATTCTTGAATAAGTAAAAAACCTCAATTCCCATAAAGAAAACTCGTTGAGTTCCAATGTGATATTCTTATAAAAATATGACAAGTCGTTTTGCAGTATAGGATTAGGTCCTTTTGATGTGGACACTCCACCGAGACCATAACGAATAAAAACAGACTCCATAAAATGGATATTTATCCCTAACGAAAGTGCTTTAACATAAAAAGGATAATCCTCTAAAAGACGATATCTTTCATCAAAAAAGCCTAGCTGTTCTAAAACAGATCTACTATACGCAGTTGAAGCACCGGAAATAAAATTACCATGCAGAACCAAAGACTTTAATAAAGAAATTCGGTTGGAAAATAAAGGGATTTTTCTTTTTTCTGGCAAGAGAGGCTGTTCAACACCATCAAGAACAGGCTGTCTAAAACCTGTAATTATATTGGCGCTTGTTTTCACAAATTCTTTGACAATATTATCAATCACATTTTCATCATAAAACTCATCATCCGCAGAAAGAAAAACAATAATATCACCATTTGATTGTTTAATTACATTATTAACGGAGGCAACAGTGCCAACATTCATTTCATTTAAAATTAACTTTGTATTTATTTTCAACTTTGATATTAGTTTGCTCACATATTCCTGATTGAAGTTTTCGGTTCCATCATCCACGATGAAATACTCAACCTCATATTCTTTACTGACAATCTGCCTTGCTACTGATGCTATCGCTTTGTCCAAAAGATGCCAATTTTTGTATGTTGTTGTTATCAACGTCACCCTATTTACTATCATAAAAACGTCACCAAAACCAAATAGTTTGTATTATACAGGGTATTGTTGTACTTCAGAGCTAAATCTATCACACACTAAGCACACAATGTACAGCTTAATTATTATTAACTAAATTAACGAACGAACTTTTTCAAACTCAAGAAAACACTTAAAAAATATATGATATAATTCACCAAATAAGAAATTGTTACACCTTTTATCCCTGCGTAATTAACCATTAAATAGGTTAGCATAACGAATGAAAAGGAAAATATCACTTCAGTCCCAATAAACCACCTCGTTGCACCACGGGATAACATCGGATAAGCATACAACCAACTGGCAATTTTAATCACGTCACCACAGAGTTGAACGGCAAAGAGATCGCGGGCGGCATTAAATTCTTTGGTAAATAGCAGCCAGATAGCGACATCACGCAGCAGATAGACACCCAATGCCAAGATGGCAACGATAGGCAATACAATGCGAGCCGTTTTATGAATTTCACTGACAATGGCATCAACGCCCACCAATGATGAGAGACGCGGTAAATAGTAGGTTCCCAGTGCCATGGTGATGACACCAAGGTAAACCTCGGATATTTTCCATACCGCCTGCCACTGGCCAGCAGCTTCCCACCCGACTTGGTCGATCAAAATATTTCTGACCAAGATAAGTGATGTTGGAACTGTCAATGCAGTGGTAATAGCCATCAGCATATAGCCACCGATCGCTTTTCTAGCCTCTTTATCGGTTGTGCCCCACCAATACCGCAATTTAAACCAGGGTTGACGAAGATTAATCATCAACATTATCACGCCAATTAAGGCAGCCTGTACCGCCGTCGCCAGTAAGGCACCTTTAATATTGGCCTGAACAATCATGATCAACATCACAGCACTAGAAATCAGGACTGACAGCATCCCTAGCCCAACGTAACGACGATACTGTTGTTGACCATTGATCACCGAATTACAGAGTGTACCTATGGCAGCAAACGGTAATACTGCCACGGTGACCATCACAATCCAAGCCAGGGTTTTATCTTGAAATAGCCAAGTCGCTATGTGCTCGGCTAGTAATAATCCCGTCGGGATAGTGATTGCCGAAATAATCAGTACCCATTGCAGCGATGCTCGCCACCAAGGGGCGCAAGCCTCAAATCCCTCACCTTGTTTTTCTGCCGTATAGCGAACAATGCCGCTGCCCACTGGCGCATTAACAATGCCATTGAGGCTGGTCACCATACTCTGGACTTGGCCCAACATTGCCATGCCAGTGGGGCCGGTATACACGGCCACCACCTTGGCAATTACAAAGCCCATTACCATCCTGAGCAGCGTCAGCAGCCCTGTCATGGCTGTGACTTTGAGTAAACGCTTCATGCCTTAAAGCCATTTACCGCATTAATAACGGCCTCTACCGCGTCATCACTCATGGTGGGATCCATGGGGAGCGAGAGTACCTGTCTATGAATCTGCTCGGTCACGGGCAGTTGGCAATCCCAAAACTGCGGGTAAGCCTGCTGCTTGTGAGGGGGATGGGGTAATGGATCAGGGTCTGGATCCCTTGCTCAGTCAGCCATTGCTGTAATTGCTCGCGAACGTCGCTGAGCACTACAAACAGATGCCAGACATGGGCCTTTTCTGTTGCTACCTGAGGCAATATGACCGATGGATTTTTCATCCCCGCACGATAACGCCGGGCAATCTCCTGGCGGCGAGCGGTTTCCCTCTCCAGATAAGGCAATTTAACCCGCATCATTGCAGCTTGGATTTCATCCAAACGGCTATTCATCCCCTGATAGAGATTTTCATACTTTTTATGAGAGCCGTAATTACGCAGCGCCTTCAGCGTTTGAGCTAATTCGTCATCGTTGGTAGTGACAGCTCCTGCATCACCAAGCGCCCCTAAGTTCTTGCCAGGATAAAAACTAAAACCGGCTGCATCGCCCCAATTACCAGCACGTTTTCCATCGATTTCTGCCCCGTGTGCCTGAGCACAATCTTCAAGTACCAGCAGATCATGCTCTTTGGCAATTGCCATCAGTTCAGGCATGGGGGAAAGCTGGCCATAGAGATGCACCGGCAGAATTGCTTTCGTATTGGAGGTAATAGCAGCGCGAACCAACTCGGGATCGAGGTTATAGGTGTCAGGATTGGGCTCAACCAGTACAGGTACCAGATCGTTTTCGCTAATAGCCAATACCGAAGCAATATAGGTGTTGGCCTGCACGATGACTTCATCACCTGCTTTCAGTTTGCCAAGCTCTTTCCAGGCTCGCAGCACCAGAATAAGAGCATCCAGACCATTAGCAACACCGATGGCATGTTTAGTACCACAATAAGCCGCAAACTCAGTTTCAAACTGAGTCAGCTCGTTGCCCATAATATACCAACCAGAGTCGATAACACGGGCACAAGCTTCTTTCAGGTCTTGCTGATATTGGGCGTTGACAGATTTCAAACTCAAAAATTCGACCATTTTAGTTCTCTATATAGCGAATGACTTTAGCTGGATTGCCAACGACTACGGCATAATCAGGAACATCTTTTGTTACTACAGAACCCGCTCCGACCATGGCATAGGAGCCAACTGTAATGCCAGGCAATAAAGTGGCATTTGCCCCTATCGATGCATTTTTCTTTATATGAATGCGAGAAAATTGTTCAGGATACACTTTCGAACGTGGCATTTTATCATTGGTGAAGGTCACACAAGGGCCGATAAATACATCATTCTCTATCGTTGTGCCGTCCCAAATATAAACACCCGATTTGATAGTAACCCTATCACCAATCGTCACATCATTCTCAATCAGAGTATGTGCACATATATTGCATTCGGCGCCTATTTTTGCATTTTTCAATATGACAGAAAACTGCCATACTCGTGTACCTTCGCCGACCTTATCTGATTGAACGTCACTGAGGGGATGGATATTATACATACGCTCACTACTTGTCGACTAAGGAAATAAAGTTATCATAACTTCTAATGTAGTCATTCTCATCATATAATTGATCAGCTAACACCATCAGCACACAATCATCGGAAAAATCGTGCATCTCCCGCCACATAAAGGACTCAATCAGCAGGCCTTGAGCCGGGTTATCGAGTAATACTTCTACTCGCTCTTTCCCATCATCTAATACGAAACGGCAAGATCCACGAACGGCAATAGCGACTTGTTTTAATGCTTTGTGGGCATGAAAACCACGGCTAACACCATCTTTAGTATTGAACAGGTAATAGACCCGTTTAACCGGGAAAGGGATATTTTTACCTTCTTCCAACGCGATTAAAGAGCCTCGTTCATCGCCATGGGCTTGGAGCGGTATTAATTTAATTTTCATTTTAAAAAGTCTGCTCGCATTGTAAAAAAGGCTGAGCGTTCTGATCTTTTTCAGACAAAAGCACACCTTCAATAGGCCATTTAATATTTAACTCAGGATCATTCCACATAATCGAACCTTCACTTTCGCGATGATAATAATTAGTGGTCTTATATAAAAACTCCGCGGTTTCACTTAAGGTAACAAACCCATGGGCAAACCCTTCCGGGATCCAGAGTTGGCGCTTATTTTCGGCTGACAGATGCACACCCACCCATTGCCCAAAGGTGGGGGAGCTTTTGCGAATATCGACAGCGACGTCAAATACTTCTCCAGCGACACAACGAACCAGCTTGCCTTGGGCATGGGGGGGTAACTGATAATGAAGCCCACGCAGCACACCCTTGCTGGATTTGGAGTGATTGTCTTGAACAAAGGTAACAGAGCGGCCAATGGCTTCTTCAAATTGCTGTTGATTAAAGCTTTCAAAGAAAAAACCGCGTTCATCGCCAAAGACCTTGGGCTCGATGATTTTTACGTCGGGAATTTTAGTGTCGATGATGTTCATTAATGTCTCGGGATTAGGGATTAGGGATTAGGGATTCGGAAATGGGGAGTTGGGAGCCGTCAGTGACGAATCCCTATTCCCAATTCACTACTCCCCGTTCACTTTCCGACCATCTTCAGCAGATATTGCCCATACGCATTTTTAGCGAGGGGGGTCGCCAGCTCACGAACCTGTTCAGCGCTGATAAATCCCTGGCGGTACGCAATCTCTTCCGGACAGGCTACTTTCAATCCTTGGCGAGTCTCGATAGTCTGAATGAAGTTGCTCGCTTCAATCATGCTTTCATGGGTTCCAGTATCCAACCAGGCATAGCCACGGCCCATCATGGCCACCGACAGATTACCCTGCTCGAGGTAGATGCGATTCACATCGGTAATTTCCAGCTCACCACGCAGCGACGGCTTCAGGCTCTTGGCAATCTCGACCACGCTGTTGTCATAGAAGTAGAGCCCTGTCACCGCATAGTTGCTCTTGGGCTCCACCGGCTTCTCTTCCAATGAAATGGCCGTTCCCTGTTTATCAAATTCCACCACCCCATAGCGCTCAGGGTCATGCACGTGATAGGCAAACACGGTGGCGCCACTGGATTTGGCCGCCGCACCTTCCAGCTGCTTCTGCAAGTCGTGGCCGTAGAAGATGTTGTCACCCAGCACTAGGGCGCAGGGGTCAGAACCAATGAACTCTTCACCCAGAATAAAGGCCTGCGCCAGCCCATCCGGGCTCGGCTGTACCTTGTACTGCAGATTCAGGCCCCACTGGCTGCCATCGCCCAGCAACTGCTCGAAGCGAGGGGTATCTTGCGGGGTGCTGATAATCAAAATATCGCGGATCCCCGCCAACATCAGGGTGCTCAGCGGGTAGTAGATCATCGGCTTGTCATAGATAGGCAGCAGCTGCTTGCTCACCGCCATGGTGACTGGATAGAGACGGGTGCCAGAGCCACCGGCCAGAATAATCCCTTTACGTTTGGTCATGATGCTTGTTTCTTATGTTTAAATTGCAAAAGAGAAGGGTGGCTTGCGGCCACACTTTTTAAACTTTATCACTTGGCCAGTGATTTACTTGCCGAGGATCTCGGTCAGCATCCGCTCGACACCGACAGTCCAGTCCGGCAGGCACAGGTTGAAGGTGCGTTGGAACTTGGTAGTATCGAGTCGCGAGTTGTGGGGACGCTTGGCCGGCGTTGGGAACGCGCTGGTCGGCACCGCATTGACCCGAGTCACCGCCAACTCGACGCCGGCCTCCCGCGCCTTGGCAAACACCAGCTGAGCATACTCAAACCAGGTGGTGGTGCCGGAGGCGATCAGATGATAGAGACCCGCCACCTCAGGTTTGGTTTGCGCCGTACGGATCGCATGGGCCGTGCAGTCGGCCAGCAACTCCGCGCCGGTTGGCGCACCGAATTGGTCGTTGATGACCGACATCTCGCTGCGTTCCTTGCCAAAGCGCAGCATGGTCTTGGCAAAGTTGGCGCCACGAGCGGCATACACCCAGCTGGTGCGGAAGACAAGGTGACGAGAGCACAGCGTGGCTGCCTGCTCCCCCGCCAGCTTGGTCTCGCCGTAGACGTTGAGTGGAGCGGTTGCATCGGTTTCAACCCAGGGCCGCTCGCCACTGCCATCGAATACATAGTCCGTGGAGTAGTGCACCAGCCAGGCACCCAATGCTTCCGCTTCTTTGGCAATCGCCGCCACGCTGGTCGCGTTGAGCAGCTCGGCAAACTCCCGCTCGCTCTCGGCCTTGTCGACGGCGGTGTGGGCCGCAGCATTCACAATCACATCCGGCCTGAGCAGGCGCACCGTTTCCGCCACGCTGGCCGGGTTGCTGAAATCACCGCAATAGTCGGTGGAGTCAAAATCAACGGCCGTGATACGCCCCAGCGGCGCCAGTGCGCGTTGCAGCTCCCAGCCTACCTGACCGTTTTTGCCAAACAGCAGAATATGCATCAGGCACGCTCCCCGTAGTTCTGTTCGATCCAGGATTGATAGGACCCGCTCTTCACGTTGTTGACCCACTGCTGGTTATCCAGATACCACTGTACGGTTTTGCGAATACCCGACTCGAACGTTTCTTGCGGTTGCCAAGCAAGCTCACTGCTCATCTTGCTGGCGTCGATGGCATAGCGGCGATCGTGACCGGGGCGATCCGCCACATAGGTGATTTGCTCACGATAAGAGCCCGCCTTCGGCACCATCTCGTCCAGCAGATCGCAGATGGTGTGTACCACCTCCAGATTCTGCTTCTCGTTATGACCGCCGATATTGTAGGTCTCGCCGATGACCCCGGTGGTGACCACGGTATAGAGCGCACGCGCGTGATCTTCTACATAGAGCCAGTCACGGATCTGGTCGCCCTTGCCATAGACAGGTAACGGCTTGCCATCCAGCGCGTTAAGAATGACCAGCGGGATCAGCTTCTCAGGGAAGTGATAGGGACCGTAGTTGTTGGAGCAGTTGGTGACCACGGTCGGCAAACCATAGGTACGGCGCCAGGCACGCACCAGATGGTCGCTGGAGGCCTTGGAGGCGGAATAGGGGCTGCTGGGGGCATAGGGAGTGGTTTCGGTAAAGAGCGGCAATGCCTCACCGGGAGCGACTTCATCCGGATGGGGCAGATCCCCATATACCTCGTCAGTGGAGATATGGTGGAAGCGGAAGGCCGCCTTGCGCTGATCATGAAGACCATTCCAGTAAGCGCGGGCCGCTTCCAGCAGCATATAGGTGCCGACGATATTGGTTTCGATGAAATCGGCTGGGCCGGAGATGGAGCGATCGACGTGGCTCTCGGCCGCCAGATGCATCACGGCGTCCGGCTGGTGAGTGACAAAGACCCGATCCAATTCGGCGCGGTTGCAGATATCGACCTGCTCAAACGCGTAACGAGCGCTGGCAGATACCGCCGCCAGTGATTCCAGATTGCCCGCATAGGTCAGCTTATCGAGGTTGACCACTGAATCTTGGGTATGCTGGATGATATGGCGAACAACGGCCGAGCCGATAAAGCCGGCGCCGCCGGTGACAAGGATCTTCATTGAAAGGTTCCTGATTGCGATCTAATGAAAAGGAAAGATTTTTGGTTAGGGTTTGCTACTGTGCATCACTCTGGTTTTTCTTCATTGCACTGAGAGCATGAATGCTTGAATTCCAGACCGAGCTCCTCGCTTAGGCATGTACGATTATCTGCTTATGCGATGGAATGGTCCTCAAGGCGAGAGGACTAATGGCATGGATGAACGCAAGATTGGAATGCATAAATGATGACGCTACCGCCCCTGAGTTACAGCTCCCAACATGCTGCTTTTAACCTGATTGTGTGCGCTGTTGGCCATCATACCCTCCAGCAATTTCTTGTTTTGATTGATGTTTAGCAACGTTGTCGCATTACATTGCACACCCAGGCAGTCCGCAGCCTGCATTGCTCACATCTTGGGCAATTGATGCACCAAACCCGATTTTGGACCAGATTCTATCTCGTTTGGTGTGGGGATGAATAGTCATAACCGCAGAAAACCTCTCGTAGGGTAGGGATTCAAAATTGCCACTCATTAGACCTTCTGACCCTTCTCGCGCAACATCCATCCCTACGCCACACCGGGAGTTGTTCCCAATCACCGGCATCAAACAATAAAATTGAATATGTTCAGGCGATTACAACTGCATGCCTGCGTTACCCCGATGCTCGGAGCCTAGTTGTGACGATGAGCACCGCTGCAACAGTACAGTGAGTCCCCATCCCCACCAGTGCGATCAGAACAGTCGCAAGTAGTCACCAATGGAACCCCGACAGTCCTCATCTGATTCGACAGCATGACTCACAATAAAGCACGAAAGGCATGACTGCCGATGCAAGGACGGGTAGAGGAGACAAAGGCTGGCATGATTCAGTCCCGATACAGGGGGGTCAAGTAGGATCCGCATTGACTCTCCTTCTTGTTGACCCTCTAATTGACAGCCTGGACCCTTATCATCATGCATCTTATGAAAATCCTACTGGTCGAAGACGACAAGCTGCTCAATCACCACCTCTCCACGCTGTTGACCGAGGCCCAGAATCAGGTCCACAGCACGGACAGCGCCCAGGTGGCGCTGCACTATGCAGCCGACTACCCCATCGACGTGGCCATCATCGATCTCGGCCTGCCGGACATGGACGGCCTGCAGCTCATCAGCCGCCTGCGCGAACAGCAGATCCCCTTCCCCATCATAGTGTTGACCGCGCGTGGCAACTGGCAGGACAAGGTGGAAGGGCTGGAGGCCGGGGCGGACGACTACCTGGTCAAACCCTTCCAGAAGGACGAGCTGCTGGCCCGCCTCAATGCCCTAGTGCGCCGCAGCGCCGGTTTCATCTCCCCCAGGGTGAAGGCGGGTGACTACGAGCTGGATCTCTCCCGCAAGGAGCTGACCATCGCCGGCGAAGTCACCGTGCTCACCAGCTTCGAGTATCTGATCCTGGAGTACCTGATGCGCAACGCCCGCCAGGTGGTCTCCAAGCAGCAACTGCTGGACCAGCTCTACGGGGATGGCGAAGGGGATCCCAACACCATAGAGGTGATGGTGAGCCGACTGCGCAAGAAGCTGGATCCGGAGGGGCTCATCCAGCCCATTTCCACCATCCGCCGGCAGGGTTACATCTTCAACCTCTCCTGCAGTTGATGCCCCTTGCCATGCTGCACCCCATGACACTGATCCGTCGCTCGCTGCACCTCAAGCTGATGCTGAGCGCCATGCTGGTCATCGCGCTCATCATGGCCTTCTCCGTCTATATCCTCTACCTCGGCCACGCCGAGGAGCAGGCCCAGAAAGCCAGCATCCGCATGCAGGAGAACCTCTCCAAGCTGTTCTCCTCCAAGCAACCTGAGCCTCACGCCATCACGGATCTCGGCGGCCTGACCCCGGATGCCATCGACCCCAATCTCGACACCCTGATCTGCCGCTCCGATGGAGAGTTGAGCTGGTCCAGCCTGCACATGCCCGAGGTAATCACCATCAAGGAGACCATCTGCCGGGATCTGATGAAGTACCTTGGGGGCCTGGATCAGGACTATTTCTTCAAGCTGCACACCATCAAGAATGGCGAGAGCTACTTCATCTACAGCCTGCGCTTCCTGCGCAACCACGGCGACGGCCCCACGACCTACTACGTGGTGATGGTCGATTCCGCCAAGCGCTACCAGGCCCAGACCCGGGACTATCTCTACCGGTGCATTCGCCAGGCCTTGCTCGCCTACAGCCTGCTCGGCGCCCTGCTGCTGCTCACCAGCTTCTGGAGCCTCTCTTCCCTGCGCACCATGGCGCGGCAGATAGACGAGATCCGTGCCGGCACGCGGGAGGCGCTCTCCAAGGACTACGAGCGGGAGCTGACGCCGCTGACCGAATCCGTCAACCAGTTGCTGGAAAACGAGCGCCAGCAGACCCAGCGCTATCAGCATGCGCTCAACGATCTCGCCCACAGTTTGAAGACCCGGCTGGCCCTGATCCAGATCACCGCCCAGGAGCTCAAGCTCGGCCACGACATCCATGACAACATCAGCGAACAGATCACCACCATGGACCAGATCATCCAGTACCAGCTGCGCCGCGCCGTCACGGGTCGAAAGCGCCTCGCGAGCAAGGGCACCGAGCCGGTACCGCTCATCGAGAAACTGCTGGCCAGCCTCGCCAAGGTCTATCGCCACAAGAAGCTGCAGACCGGCTTCCAGTTCGATGACGATGTCTTCTTCCACGGCGAGCAGGGCGATCTGATGGAGTTGATGGGCAACCTGCTCGACAACGCCTGCAAGTTCGCCATCAGCGAGATCCGGGTCCATGTCGGCCACCAGGACAACGGCCTGCTCATCGTGGTGGAGGATGACGGCCCCGGCATCGCCCCCGGCAAGTCGCAGCAGATCTTCCAGCGCGGCGTCAGGGCCGACAGCTCCCCGGGCCAGGGGATAGGGCTCGCCGTCGTCACCGAAATCGTGCACAGCTACGGCGGCAAGATCCGGGTGGATGAGTCTCCCCTCGGCGGCGCCCGCTTCCATATCACCCTCCCCTGACAGATCGGGGCCAGGCCAGTGCCTGGCCCCTGCCGCATTCGGGCATCGCCATCCCGGCGCTCACCTTCTCCCACCCTTTCCCCTGTGCTGCCCGGCGATGCCTGGCCGAGTGCAATGGTGCTGACAAGTTGCCTCCCATCAGAAACCGACGAGCCTCTCCCCTCACCCCCTGCTCGAGCAGAAACGACGGGCATAAAAAAACCGGCCGCGAGGGCCGGTGAAACAGTTCAGGCTTGTCAGGTGACAATTCGCACCCAGCGGATGAAGACAGCTTCCAATTCCCTGTGAAACCCTGTCCTCTTGAGTACGTGAGCCTACTCTACGCCAGGGCCACTGAATCAGGGCTGAACCGCGATGAAATCGTTTCCCTAGCCTGTCAGAGACGGATCCCGAGGGACTGGCGCAGATAGGCGCCCGCACCGAGCAGGCCCGGACCTTCGTGGGTGATGAGGAACACGGGGATGTCCTTGAGGTAGGACTTGAAGCGCCCCTTGTCCTCGAACGCCACCCGGAAGCCGGAGGCGATAAAGAACTCCTGGAAGCGCGGTACTATGCCGCCGGCGATGTAGACGCCGCCAAAGGTGCCCATGTTGAGGGCCAGGTTGCCGGCAAAGCGCCCCATCAGCACGCAGAAGAGGCTCAGGGTACGGCGACAATCCAGGCATTCCCCCGCCAGCGCCCGCTCCGTGATGTCCTTGGGTTCGAACGCCTCGGGCTCCCGGCCGTCGGACTTCACCAGCCCGCGGTACAAGTTCACCAGACCCGGACCGGAGAGGAAGCGCTCGGCCGACACATGGCCCAGCTCGCCGCGCATCACCTGCAGCACAGCATCTTCCTCTTCCGTGTTGGCGGCGAAGTCCACGTGCCCGCCCTCACCCGGCAGACTGAGCCACTGTTCGCCGGCCTGCACCAGGTGGGCGACCCCGAGGCCGGTGCCGGCACCATAGATGGCGATGGGCTTGCCGGCCACTGGGGCCGCGCCCCCGAGCTGGATGCGATCGCTCTCGCCGAGCACGGGCACCGCCATGGAGACGGCAGTGAAGTCGTTGATCACCTGCAGACGCGCCAGGCCGAGGTTGGCCTGCATCTCGCTGATGGAAAACTCCCAGCTGTGGTTGGTCATGGCGACCCAGTCGCCGTTGATGGGACAGGCGATGGCGATGCAGGCCTCGCCCACCTTGGCACCATGTTCTTCCAGATAGAGGCGCACCACGGCCTCCAGGCTGGGGTGGGCCAGCCCTGAATAGGTCTTTGCCTGGGAAATGGCGCCGGTCGCCAGCTCGCACAGGGCCAGCCGGGCATTGGTACCGCCTACGTCGCCCACCAGCGCATGGGTATGCTGCATAACAAACTCCTTCGTTACCGACTCGGGGCGGCCCTTACCGTCCCGACATTATTATTTGGCTGCAATACTACTCGAGCCCGCAGCTGGGCTGCGCGATTTATGCAGACAAGTGTGCGCCCGCTCACAGTGTTGTTGCTTTGCAACATTTGTAAGCGTTTTCAAGACGCAAATGGAAGTTTGCAACTAAAAACACGAAATAATTAGACATGAGTCATACTTTGCAGGGCCGAGATTAGTTCCGATAAGCGCTTGTCTTGTATAGTCATCGCGGAGACTGGAAACCTGCTTGAGCTGTGAATTTAGTGCACAGACACTGAAGTTAAATTACAAAAATGCCTGGTGGTAATGATGAATACCCTCGATAAAATTACGAACAATCTGGAAAGTTTCAGTAAATCAGAGCGTAAGGTGGCTGAAGTGATCCTGGCCTCACCCCAGACCGCCATTCACTCCAGCATTGCTACCCTGGCCAAGCTGGCCGATGTGAGCGAACCGACCGTCAACCGTTTCTGCCGTCGCCTCGATACCAAGGGTTTCCCCGATTTCAAGCTGCACCTGGCCCAGAGCCTGGCCAACGGCACCCCTTATGTGAACCGCCACGTGGAAGCGGAAGACGGCCCGGATACCTATACCGCCAAGATCTTCGAATCCACCATGGCCTGCCTCGATGCCGCCAAGAACAGCCTGGACATCTCGGCCATCAACCGCTGCGTCGATATTCTGACCCAGTTCAAGAAGATCAGCTTCTTTGGTCTGGGCGCCTCCTCCGCCGTTGCCCGGGATGCCCAGAACAAGTTCTTCCGCTTCAATATCCCCGTGGTGAGCTTCGATGACATCGTCATGATGCGCATGAGCTGCATCAACAGCAGTGAAGGGGACGTGGTGGTCCTCATCTCCCACACCGGCCGCACCAAGGCCCTGGTGGAAATTGCCGCGCTGGCCCGGGAAAACGATGCCACCGTCATCGGCATGACCGCCAAGGACTCTCCCCTGGCCCGCGAATGCAACCTGGTGCTCTCCATGGACGTGCCGGAAGACACCGACGTCTACATGCCCATGGCCTCGCGCATCGCCCAGCTCGCCCTGGTGGACGTGCTGGCCACCGGTTTCACCCTGCGCCGTGGCATGAAATTTCGCGAAAACCTGAAGAAAGTCAAAGAAGGTTTGCGCGAATCCCGCTTTGATACCCCGCACTCCTCCTGATCATTCGGGGGTCCGCCCCCGACTGTCTATGCCAACGGGCTTGGTGTAGTATCGAAATTCAATCAAACAAGGCCACCCAGATGGCCTGCCAGTTGGCGCCATGCCACATGCTTGACGGGGCAGTATTTCAAGTCATATCAACTTCACATTGGAGTCTTTCATGCCAAGACGTACAAAGATTGTTACCACACTCGGTCCGGCGACCGATCGCGACGGCATTCTCGAGGGGATCATTCGCGCCGGTGCCGACATGGTGCGGATGAACTTCTCCCACGGCACTCCTGAAGATCATATCCAGCGCGCCAACCAGGTGCGTGACATCGCCGCCAAGCTGGGCCGCCACGTGGCCATCATGGGCGATCTGCAAGGCCCCAAGATCCGCGTCTCCACCTTCAAGGATGGCAAGATCTACCTCGCCATCGGTGACAAGTTCATTCTCGACGCCGCCCTCGGCAAGGGAGAAGGCTGCCAGGAGCAGGTCGGCATCGACTACAAGAGCCTGCCGCAGGACGTGGTATCCGGTGACATCCTGCTGCTGGACGATGGCCGCGTGCAACTGAAGGTCGAACAGGTCGAAGGCACCCGCATCCACACCACGGTGACCGTGGCCGGCCCTCTCTCCAACAACAAGGGCATCAACAAGAAGGGGGGCGGCCTCTCTGCCCCGGCCCTGACCGAGAAGGACAAGGAAGACATCAAGACCGCCGCCCGCATGAACGTGGACTACCTGGCGGTCTCCTTCCCCCGCAGCGGCGATGATTTGCGCTACGCCCGCGAACTGGCCCGCGAAGCCGGCTCCAACGCCAAGATCGTGGCCAAGGTCGAGCGCGCCGAGACCGTCGCCAGCGACGAGGCGATGGAAGACATCATCCTTGGCTCCGATGCCGTCATGGTGGCCCGTGGTGACCTGGGTGTCGAAATCGGCGACCCCGAACTGGTGGGTGTGCAGAAGAAGCTCATTCGCCACTCCCGCCGCCTGAATCGCGTGGTCATCACCGCGACCCAGATGATGGAGTCCATGATCAACGCACCGCTCCCGACCCGTGCCGAAGTCATGGACGTGGCCAACGCCGTGCTGGACGGTACCGATGCGGTGATGCTCTCCGCCGAGACCGCCGCCGGCCAGTTCCCCATCGAGACCGTGACCTCCATGGCCAGCGTCTGTGTGGGCGCCGAGAAGCACCCGAGCCTGAACGTATCCAACCACCGCATGAACTACACCTTCACCTCGGTGGAAGAGGCGGTGGCCATGTCCACCATGTATGCGGCCAACCACCTGGAAGGGGTCAAGGCGATCGTGGCGCTGACCGAGTCGGGCACCACCCCGCTGCTGATGTCCCGCATCAGCTCCGGCCTGCCCATCTTCGCCATGTCTCCTCACAACAAGACCCTGGCCTGGGCCAACCTCTACCGCGGCGTCACCCCCGTGCTGTTTGATGGCGACGAAACCAAGCCGGTCTACGAGGTGTGCCGCGACGCGCTGGACGTGCTCAAGGCCAAGGGACTGCTGCAAAGCGGCGACATGGTATTGCTCACCCACGGCGACAAGATGGAGACCGTCGGCAGCACCAACACCTGCAAGGTGATGATGGTCGAGTAATCGCCCCTCCTCCCTGCAACAAAAACGGCTCCCGCAGGAGCCGTTTTTTATGGGATCTGCCCCAGGTTCAACCGCGAAACAGCTCCACCTTGTCTCCATCCTGTAGGCTGCCGGCGCCGCGCACCACCACCTTGTCTCCCTGTTTGAGGGCGCCGCTCACCGCCACCTCCCGGCTGTCCCCAAAGAGCACGGTGACCGGCACCCGGTTCACCGTGAGCGCCTCGCCGCGCTGCTCCACCTGATAGACCACGCTTCCCTCGGTGCCGAGCACCAGGGCATCCCGTGGCAGCAGCATGGTGTGCTGCTCTCCCATCGGCAGCGCCACCCGCACTGGCGAGCCGATGATGAACGTGCCCGCTTCCGGCTTGAGGCGCAGCTCGATGAGCCGGGACTTGGGATCGGCGCTCGCCGCCCGCTGGTAATAGATGGCGTGGCTGCTGAGCTGCTCCCCTTCCACCCGCAACCGGGCCTGGGTGGCCAGTTGCCGGGCCCAGGCAATAGGCGCACGCAACCGGATGTCCGGCTGGTCCGGATTGACCAGCTCAAGCGCCTGTTCGCCCGCATCCACATGCTCCCCCGGCTGGATGAAGTGTTCATTCACCACTCCGTCAAACGGGGCAAAGATGCGGCTTCTGCGCAGCTGCTCCTCAATCTGGCGCACCTGCACCCGCGCCAGCAGCTCGGCCAGCTCAGCCTGCTCCACGTCATAGCGCGCCTTGTCATACTGGCTCTGGGAGGCACTCTTTTGCTGGTGCAAACGATCCAGGCGCTGGAACTCGGCGCGAGCGTAACGCAGATTGCTCCCCTCTCTGGCTTGTTCCGCCCTCGCCTGCTCCAGCGAGAGGCGCAGAGTCGCGCTGTCCAGGCGCAACAACTCGTCCCCCGCCTTCACCCGGCTGCCAAACTCGGCTATCCACTCCACCCGACCGCTCACTTCGGCGCTGAGCGCCGCCTGCTGGCGGCTCGCCACCGTGCCGCTGACCCATATGCTGGCCCCCGCCTCTCCCTGGGCCACCTCCGCCAGCGTCACCATCTTGCTTTGTGCAAGCGCAGGCAGCCCGCCAGCCAGCAGCAGTGCCCCCACCACTATCCTTGTGAAACCTTGTGTCATCGATGAGCTCCTTGCTCAGGCACGCTGCCGAAGGGCGTGCGGTATGTCGGTCTGCTCCCCCAACCGCAGGAAGGCGGGCAACAGGATCAGGGTGAAGAGGGTGCTGCAACTCATGCCGCCGACGATGACGGTGGCCAGCCCCCGGTAGATTTCGCTCCCCTCGCTCGGACTCAGCATCAGGGGCAGCATGCCGAAGATGCTGGTGAAGCTGGTCATGGCGATGGGACGCATCCGGCTTTGCAGAGCATCGGTGACTGCCGACTGTCGGCTCATCCCCTCCCGCTCGGCCATCCTGGTCTGGTGCACCAGCAGAATGGCGTTGTTGACCACCAACCCGAGCAGGATGACGAAGCCGATGATGGTGAGCAAGTCCATCGGCAGCGGCGCCACCAGACCGCTCAGGTGCAGCGCCAGCACGCCGCCGACGGTGGCGAGCGGCAAGGTGAGCAGCACCAGCACGGCATCCTTGAGGGAGGCGAAGACCCCCCACAACAGAATGAGCAGTATCATCACGGCGAACAGGAAGATGCTGCCGAGGTTGCCGAGCGCCTGCTGCAGGCTGTCGGCATTGCCGGCGACCCGCAGCTCCCCCCCGGCCGGCAGCAACGGCCGGATGGCGGCAAAGCTCTTGTGCTGCAGGGTGTCGAGCACCTGCTCCATGCTCATCCCCGCCGGGGGCGATATCTGCAGGCTGATGCTGCGCCGCCCATCGGATCGGAAGATGCTCTCAGGCCCGAGTTGCGGCTCCACCCGCAGCAGTTCCCCAAGGGGAACGATGCGCCCGGACGGGGTAGCAAGCGGCACCGCCTTGAGCTCGTCCGGGTTGGCGGAGGCCTGCCCCATCAGCAGGATGTCGAGCCGCTCATCCCCGTCGAAATATTCGCCGACCCGCAGACCATCGCCAAAGGTCTGGATGATGGCGGGCATGGGGGAGCGATCCCAGCCCACCTCGGCCAGGCGCCTGTCCTGGGGCACCAGCCGAAGCTCGGGAGCGGTGAAATCGAGTCCGGGCTCTGGCCTGACCTGGGCGCCGGGCAAGTCCCGCTGCACTATGGTCATGCTCTCCCTGGCCGCCTGATAGAGTTCGGGTAGCCCACCCCCTGGATCAGCAGGGAGATGCTGTTTTCACTGTCAAAACCGCCAAACAGGGACCCCTGACCACCAAACACCCGGGTGTCGGGAATGCCCACCAGCAATTGCTTCATCAAGAGCTGCTCCAGCACCTTGATCTGGTTATCCTCCTTTGGCCGCACCCCGATCTGGGCACCGCCCGGGTAGCGCAGGATGTAGTAGTTCTTGAGGACAGGCCCCTTCTCCCCTTTCATATAGGGGTCGAGGCGGGCAATCAGGGTATCGATCACCTCCTCCCGCTGGGCCTTGAGATTGACCCCGGGGGTGAAACTCATCCAGACGTCGATGGCGTCCCGCTTCACATCCGGCAGGTAGTTCATCTTGGGCAACATCAACCAGCTCACCAGCACAGGCCCCGTCATCATCAGGACGATGATGGCCCAGCGCCTGGGGGCGGTGGCCGTCCAGCGGATCACATGGCGGGTGACGCGGCACCACAGGCGCTCAAAGGGATCAATCAGCCGCTCGTGCCCCATCCAGCGCGCCGCCACCGCAGGCAACACCGTGACCGCCACCACCATGGAGACGGTCACCGCGCAGGCGATGGTGAGCGCAAGATCGGCAAACAACTGCCCTTCCACGTCGTTGAGCAGGAGCACCGGCAGGAAGATGGCGACCGTGGTCAGAGTGGACGCCACCAGAGCGGTCCACACCCGGCGGGTGCCCTCCAGCGCCGCCTCTCCCTTGCTGATGTCACCCCGCTCATGGCGCCGGTAGATGCTCTCCAGCACCACGATGGCGGCGTCGAGCACCATGCCGACCGCAAACGCAATGCCCGCCAGGGAGATGATATTGAGGGTCCGCCCCATCACCTTGAGCAGACAGAAGGTGAGCATGATGCTGATGGGGATGGCGATCGCGATCATCAGGGTCGCCTTGAGCTGGCGTAGAAAGACCCAGAGGATGGCGCAGGAGAGCAGCACCCCGAGCCCCAGGTTGGCGGTCACCATGCTCACCGCCCGGTTGATGTAGAGAGAAGCGTCAAACGACTGCTCCATGTGCAGGCCGACCGGCTCCAGCACCTCCCGGTTGAGCTCCCCGACCTTGGCCTTGATCCCCTCGAGCGCCGCCAGGGCATTGGCGCCGCTCTCCTTGAAGATTTGCGCCGCGATGGCGGTGTTGCCGTTCTGGATGCGCAGCACCGGGTTCTCCTCCCGGGCCACTCTGATCTCGGCTACGTCCCGCAGATAGATGGGCAGGCCGTCACGCCAGTCCACCACCTTGTCCCCCAGGGCCGCCACGTCATAGCGACCGGCAAAGCGCAGCTTGTACTCCCAGCGTCCGATGTCGAGGGTGCCGGCCGACACATCCCAGCCCGTCGTTGCCCGGCTGGCGAGCACCGGGATCTCCACCCCCAGCTCGGCGGCGCGGTAAGGGTCGAAACGGATCTGGATCTGGCGCTCGTTGATCCCCTCGATGTCGACCGTGGACACCCCGGGGATCCGCTCCAGCTCGGGCTTGACCCTCGCCTCGATCAGCGCCTGGTGATCGTCTATCTCCCCCTTGGCGCCGGGCAGTTGCTGGATGAAGAAGAAGGTCAGGGTGTCGTTGCTGCTGTAGTTGTTGACGTAAGGGCCACCGATGTTGTCCGGCAGCCCCGAGACCCGGTTCAGGCGGGAGATGACATCAAGCTGGGCCCGCTGCATGTCGGTGCCGAGGGCAAACTCCATGTCGATTTCGGTGAAGCCGGGGTAGCTGTTGCTGCTGAGGCTCTTGAGCCCCTGTACCCCCTGCATCTCCTGCTCGATGGGATCGGTTATCTCCGACTCCATCTCCTGGGGCGAGGCCGAACGCCAGTCCACCGTGATGTTGAGGTGAGGACGGTCTATGTCGGGAAACAGCTGGACGGGCAGTCCCCGGATGCTGAGCAGGCCCAGCAAAAAAATCAGCACGACCGAGACCGCCACCCAGATGGGGCGTTCGATCGCCGTTTTGGCGAGGTTCATTCACTCTTCCTGAGTTGTTGTTATCGGCCATTCCGATGGCCTTGCTTCCTGCCCCAAGGGTGGGGGCCATTGCATTAAACTGGAATTAATCGACCTTGTAAATGCCTGGTTAAACAACAAAAAACCGGCCACTAGGGCCGGTTGTCGGTTTATGCTCGAGGTCAGGCTGCATGCTCGACCGGGCTCGTTTGAGGCAAACCTTCCAGCTCGCCAGGAGCGAAGTTGTCCACCTGGATAGCCTCGTAGCGCAGGGCATCGGCGGCCAGCAGCTTGTCCGCCTCCTCCTTGCCGAGGATGGACTGGGACAGGGCCGCAGCCACCAGCTCAGGCAGCGCCAGCTTGCGGGGCAGTCTGCCCTCTTTCTGGGCCTGCACCAGCTTCTTCTCGATGGGCTGCACCGAGACCATGGCCTGGAAGGCACGCTCCATCAGCCCCACCGGATCCGCCTCGTCCTTGCCCACATAGCAGAGCGCGGTCAGACGATCCCGGAACTCGCCCGGCGTCATCATGGCCAGACAGATGGCATGGCAGCGATCGTCCGCCGGCATCTTGTAACCGACGCCGAACGGGAACACCACCCGCTTGAGTACGGCACCCACCACCTTGTTCGGGAAGTTCTGGAAGAAGCCCTCGAACGCCTTGCCAATCAGGTAGAGGTTGCGCTCCACCGCATACTGCACGAACGGCAGGTCAGAGACCATGCGGCCCTGATCCTCGTAATGCTTGAGGGTGGCGGAGGCCAGGTAGAGGTGGCTCAGCACGTCACCCAGACGGGCGGAGATCATCTCCTTGCGCTTGAGATCCCCGCCCAGCATCAGCATGGAGACGTCGGCGCACAGGGCCAGCCCCTTGCTCATGCGGGAGAGTTGCTTGTAGTAGCGGGCGGTTTCGCCAGCTACCGGCGCGCTGTTGAACTGGCCCAGGGTCAGCCCCTGGAACAGGGCACCGAAGAAGTTGCCGGTACCGAAGGCGATGTGTTTCATCAACAGGGCGTCAAACTTCTCGAGACCGCGCTCCACATCGGTGTCGGCCGCCGCTTCCAGCTCGGCAAACACATACGGATGGCAGCGGGTGGCCCCTTGCCCGAAGATCATCAGGTTGCGGGTCAGTATGTTGGCCCCTTCCACCGTGATGGCTACCGGGATGCCCATGTAGGCGTAGCCGGTGTAGTTTTTCGGGCCCAGCTGGATGGCGCGACCGGCGTGGATGTCCATGGAGTCATCCATCACCTGGCGGGCCATCTCGGTCATGTGGTACTTGGAGATCGCGGTGACGATGGCCGGTGCCTGACCCAAATCCAGGGAACCTGCGGTCATGCGACGAGCCCCTTCCAGCTGATAGGTGAGGCCGCCAATGCGGGCCAGCGCTTCCTGCACCCCTTCAAACTTGCCGATGGACATGCCGAACTGTTTGCGCACGTAGGAGTAGGCGCCCACGGTGCGGCTCGCCATGTGACCACAGGCGGTGCCAAGGGCAGGCAGCGAGATGCCGCGACCGGCGGAGAGGCACTCCACCAGCATGCGCCAGCCGCGGCCGGCGTAATCCGGGCCGCCGATGATCCAGTCGAGCGGAATGAACACATCCTTGCCGAAGGTCGGGCCGTTCAGGAACGCCAGCCCCATGGGGTAGTGGCGATCGCCGACGCGCACGCCTGGGTGACTGGTCGGGATCAGCGCACAGGTGATGCCGATCTCTTCCTTGTCACCCAGCAGTTTTTCCGGGTCATAGAGCTTGAACGCCAGCCCCAGCACGGTGGCACGCGGCGCCAGGGTGATGTAGCGCTTGTTCCAGTTGAGGCGAATGCCCAGCACCTCTTCACCCTTGTGCATCCCCTTGCAGACGATCCCCTTGTCCGGGATGGCGCCCGCATCGGAGCCCGCTTCCGGCCCGGTCAGGGCGAAGCAGGGTACCTCCTTGCCGTTGGCCAGCCCCGGCAGCCAGAAATCTTTCTGGGCCTGGGTGCCGTAATGCATCAGCAACTCGCCCGGGCCGAGGGAGTTGGGCACCATGACGGTGACCGCGACGCTCAGGCTCTTGGTGGCGATACGGGTGACGATGGTGGAGTTGGCAATCGCCGAGAACTCGCGGCCGCCGTAGGATTTCGGGATGATCAGGGAGAAGAAGCCTTCTTTCTTCAGATAGTCCCACACCGGCTCCGGCAGGTCCTTGGTCTCGTTGACGATCTTGAAGTCGTCCACCATGGCGAGCAGGGTTTCGACCTGGTTGTCGATAAAGGCCTGCTCTTCTGCGCTCAGCTCGGCCTTGCCGTAGCCGTGCAGTTTCTTCCAGTCCGGGTTGCCGCGAAACAGCTCCCCGTCCCACCAGACGGAGCCGGCCTCCATGGCCTCCCGCTCGGTGGCCGACAGGGGCGGCAGTATCTTCTTGAAGATGCCGAACACAGGGCGGGTCACCACCTTTTTACGGATGGCGGGGACACCGAGCACCACGGCTATCGCCAGCACCAGCAGGACAAGCAATGTGATCATACCGAAGTTCCTTCTATTTCACTGTTTCCGTTGATTATTGTTAGGTGTTACACGGCCAGGGAGAGCCTGGTCGACTCCACGGGCGCCCCGACACCGGACGCCAGATAAGGAATGACGTTGCGCACCAGCCCTTCCACATCGAGCTGCTGGCCAAAATCGGCCTGGGCGATGTCACGCAGGGCATCCGCAGAGGCCATGGTGAAGACGACGGTGCCCAGGGTGAAGTGCAGGCGCCAGAAGAGATCCGCTGGCGACAAATCCGGATTGGCCTTGGAGATGGCCTGGGTGATCCCGTGCAGGGTCGCCCCATAATGGGTGGTAATAAAGCGGCGCAGGTGGCCCTGACTGTCGATATAGCCGCGCCCCAGCAACTGCATGAAGAGCGCCGGACCATTCGCCCTGACGGCCGACAGTTTCATCAGAGGTTCGACAAAGCTCTCGAACACCTGCAACAGGGTCAGCTGATCCTGCGCCATCAACGTCTGCAACCGCCCGTCCAGTGCCGGTATGAAGAGGCTCAGATAACGGTCGAGCACCGCCTGGATAAGCTCCTTCTTGGAGCCGAAGTGATAATTGACCGAAGCCAGGTTCACATCGGCCTCGCTGGTGATCAGACGCAACGAGGTATCGGCGAACCCTCGCTCGGCAAACAGCACCTCGGCGGCGTCGAGAATACGGTTCTTGGTATCGATTTTACTCACTGGACACCTCACTTAAACGAATGTTTAAAAAGTACGTTTCACGCCCACCCATGTCAAGAGAATGTGAACAAGTGTTGGCTAAATGTTTTTAATCAAAAAAGAGGGAAGATGGCGGGAACTTCGCGGCGAGACGGCACTCTATATCTATGCCACTGCAATTAAACATTAAGTCTCGCCCAACCTGCGTCATGCTAGTTGGGCATTTTTTTGCCCTGCCGTCACCCGATGCGCCGACAGAGAACCAAAAAAAACCGTCGCAGGGGCGACGGCGGGGAAAACGGGTCTGACCATCCAGTGTCGACCCATCGATGGGTGTTCAGGCTTGCATCGATGTCGCCATCCTCGCAGTGAAACGTCATCAGACTTTGTCAGCACAGACCCAAATTGTGACAAAGTATGGCAACCAGCCACATGGCCCGGCTTCGCCAATCTTGCTATGCTGTCGCCTCATGCCAGAGGGGATAGAAGATGAAGTATACGGTCGATACCCACACGCACACCGTCGCCAGCACCCACGCCTACAGCACCATTCACGATTACCTGCCCATCGCCAAAGCCAAGGGGATCAAGCTGTTCGCCACAACGGACCATGGCCCGGACATGGCAGATGCCCCGCATTACTGGCATTTCGTCAATCTGCACGTGTTGCCCAGGGTTGTGGACGGGGTCGGTATCCTGCGCGGCATCGAAGCCAACATCAAGAATATCGACGGTGAAATAGACTTCCCTGAGCGCTACGAGTCCCGGCTCGACATGATCATGGCGGGCTTTCACGAACCGGTGTTCCCCCCCTGCGATCAGGCGACCCACACCCAGGCCATGATCAACGCCATTCGAAGTGGTCGGGTCGACATGATAAGCCACCCCGGCAATCCCGCCTTCCCCATCGATATTCAGGCGGTGGTCAAGACAGCGGCAGAGTATCGCGTGGCACTGGAGGTCAACAACTCCTCGTTCAGTCACTCCCGTGCAGGTAGTGAAAGCAACTGCCGCGCCATCGTCGAGGCGGCGCGCGATCTGGGTGCCTACCTCACTTTCGGCTCCGACTCCCACGTGGCATTCAGCCTCGGCGACTTTGATCACTGCCATCGGCTGGTCACCGAAGCCAACTTCCCACATGAGCGGATCCTGGCCCGCTCCCCCCGCGCACTGCTCGATTTTCTCGAGAGCCGCGGCCGTGCTCACATCCCGGAGTTCATTGACCTCTGATATGCCTTAACATCATGAGCCAACTCATAAAATCGAGTTGGCTCAATTGACTTGTCCGGCTTTTTTCACGACTCTGAACATCAGGCCGCCGGTATAGCTCAGTTGGTAGAGCAGCGCATTCGTAATGCGAAGGTCAGGAGTTCGATTCCCCTTATCGGCACCAGATAAAACAAAGGGTTAGCATCATGGTGAGGCTAACCCTTTGTGCATTCTGACTGTTTGGCCCAACAGGGGGCCCAACAGGTGGCAATCGGTAGGGCTTTTCATAGAGTCAGCGAGATAGCCTTGCTTTCATCACCTCAAACACGGCGCGATACTCTGGAATCAATACCTTCACCTCTGGCGACTCAATGCGCACGGTTAGGCGTCTGGTTCCGTTGTATCCAGCCATCCCGCCGAACTTAGAAAGCCACCTGCGCGGCCCCATGCCCTTCTCTGCGGCAACCAGAGAGCGAACCAGCATTTCCTCATCGCGTCTTATGTCGTCACGATCATCTATCAGCATTCAGCCCCCAACAAAAAAGCCCCGTAAGGGGCCGTTAGCAATCATCATCGCGAATGATCTTGTTTCGCAGTTCAACGTAGAACTTCAGCCGCTCAGGCTCCACACCTCTCACCTCTGCAAGTGCTGTGATCTCGTCATCGCTTGCGACAACGAAATCCCCATCCTTTGGCAGCTCACTAGCCAACCGCATGTACTTAGCCAGCAAATCCACCGAATCGCCACCATATCGACGAGAGACGGCCTTCTCGACCGCTCCCAGTCGCTTTAGCAGGCCCTTGGTTCGGGCGCTCATTCCTCTGCACCCTTGCCAATCTGCCCCAGCATCTTTTGCCACCGCGCGTGATAGTTAGCTTCAGCGTTAACAAGGTCAAGCAAGCAGCCGGAAAGCTGGCCGATTTCTCGCGCTGCACCACCGGTGGCAACCTCAATCGCCTTTGCCCGAGCCTCTCCAGCCATGCTGGTGCGCCCAAGCTGTTCGGCGAGTGTAGCCAAGCTGTTCAGCGATTTGTAATCATCAAGCTCGGAAAGCAACTGCTCAAAGTGCATATTCCCACGCATGGCGATCGCTCAATAACATTCATGCCGATCACGTAATAACATCCATGCCGATCACTCAATAACATCCCACGCCGATCACTTTTTACCCTCGATGGGAAACCATGATCGGCATCCATGTTATTGGTGACTTTTTCTCCCCGCTTCGTTAAACCCGCACTTTCCCATCTGCTCCAACAGAGGAACGTGCATGTCTGCGAGGCCTATCACTGTGAGAAAACTCAAAGAAATTCTTCGCCTTAAATATCAGGCTCAACTGGCTCATCGGCAGATCGCCCTCAGCCTGCATATCTCTCCTAGCACCGTATCCTATTACCTCAACCGGGCGGCTCAACTGGGTATCATGACCTGGCCCCTGTCTGAGTCCTGGGATGATGTCTCCCTGGAGCGCGCATTTCTCAAGACCTGCTCTGTCCATAAAACTCAGCACAAACCCACTCCCAACTGGGCCTTGTTGCATCAGGAACTCAAAAAACCAGGTCAAAAAGGCGTGACCCTCGAGCTGCTATGGCAGGAGTACGCCGAGCGCCATCCAGGCTCCCACTACAGCTACAACCACTTCTGTCGGCTCTATAAAGAGTGGGCGGCGCTGCTGCAACCCTCGATGCGGCAGACCCATATTGCGGGCGAAAAACTCTTTGTCGACTACTGCGGCCAGACCATGCCCATTGTCGATCCGCATACCGGCGAGATCCTTTACCGGGCCCAGATCTTTGTCGCCGTGCTGGGGGCCTCCAACTACACCTTTGCCGAGGCCACCCGCTCCCAGCAGCTCGATGACTGGGTGATGAGCCACAAGCGCGCTTTCGAGTTCTTTGGCGGTGTGCCGCAATTGGTGGTACCTGATTGCCTCAAGAGTGCCGTCAGCGTGGCGCGCAATACCGATCCGGATCTCAACCCTACCTACCAGATGCTGGCGGCCCATTTCGGTACGGCGATCATGCCCGCGCGGCCCCGCAAGCCGAAGGATAAGTCCAAGGCGGAGGTGGGCGTGCAGATCGTCACCCGCTGGATCCTGGCGGTGCTGCGTCATGAAACCTTCCATAGCCTGGCCCAGCTCAATCAGCGAATGGGTGAACTGCTGACCCGGCTCAACCAGAAATCCTTCCAGAAGCTGCCTGGCTGCCGTGCCTCACTGTTTGCCGAGCTCGATGCACCGGCGCTCAAGCCGTTGCCGGATTATCCCTATCACTACACCAAAGTAGTGCCGGTGCTGGTTGGTAAGGACTACCACGTCGATCTGGAAAAGCACTATTACTCAGTGCCCTATGCCTTGCAGGGCAAGCGGCTGGAGGCGCATCTGGCCGAGCATACCGTCACGCTGTACCACGCGGGCAAGATCGTGGCCGAACACCAGCGGAGTCATCACAAAGGCCAGCACAGCAGCCTGCGTGAACACATGCCCGCGCATCATCAGGCACTGCTGGAGTGGTCGCCAGAGCGACTGCTTGGCTGGGCGGCGTCCATCGGCCCCTACACCACGCATTGGGTGGATGGCTTTATCCGGCAGGCAGAGCATTCGACGCAAGCGGTGCGCCCTTGCCTGGCCTTGCTGGGGCAGAGCAAAACCTATGGCAAGGAGCGGCTGGAAGCGGCCTGCCTCCGGGGGCACCTGACCGGCGCCAACCGGCTGCACAACATCCGCAGCATGCTCAAGCATGGCCTGGAGGAGCAACAACTCATTGCCAACGAGCGACAGGATCCGCTGCAAGACATCCGTCATGACAATGTCCATGGCGAGCACTACTTCCACTAACCCCACGGATCAGGAGAAGCCGATGCAATTACACCTCGATGAACAACTAAGCCGCCTGCACTTGAGCGGCATGAAACAGGCTCTGAACCAGCAGCAGGCCCAGAGCATGCTGTACCTGGATATGGGTTTTGAAGAGCGGCTGCAACTATTACTGAGCCATGAGCTGGTGCAGCGGGAGCAGAGGAAAACCAACCGCCTGGAGAAGCAAGCCCGGTTCCGGCTAGCCGGACAGGTGGAGCAGCTCGACTATCGGGCGGGTCGAGGCGTGAGCAAAGCGCAGATCCGCCAACTGCTGGAAGGACACTGGCTGAGTCATCAACAAAACCTGCTGCTAACGGGCGCGGCAGGCTGTGGCAAGAGTTACCTGGCGTGTGCCCTGGGCCGTTACTTTATCCGGCAAGGAGTGGGCGTGCGGTATTACCGGCTGAAAACCCTACTTGAAGAGATGCGACTGGCCCAAGCGGATGGCAGCTATCCGAAACTGCTGGAGCGGGTAAGCAACATAGGGGTACTGATCCTGGATGACTGGGGCATGGAGATGCTGGACGCGAGCGAACGCAGCAACCTGCTGGAGATCATCGATACCCGCTACGGCAACGTCTCAACGATAGTGGCGAGCCAATTGCCGGTGGAGAAGTGGTACGGGATGATCGGAGAGGCAACCTTCGCCGAGGCGATCTTGGACCGACTGATCCACAGAGCGGTGCGCGTGACCTTAACGGGAGAATCGATGAGAAAACAGGGCGCCAACTTGACCGATGCCGATCAGGCGGAGTAAAAGGAAGACGCTATAAACGCGGGCAGAAAAAAAGTGATCGGCATGATGTTATTGGCTGATCGACATGATGTTATTAGCCAAGCCCGATAGTCGTCATTCCAGCCGGCTCTTTTTAGCTTGTTTCTCTGACTTCGAGCACCACAATTGCTCTGTTTTACGATATTCAATACGAACCGCCGGAATAGCGCCATATTCTCGACCGCATCCTCCATCGCTATCCTGGAAGCATCCTCGTTGAACACCACATCAAGAATGTAATGCTGGCTGTTCTCTATCCGCCAGTGCTGCCGTATATAGTGCCCTAGCAGCTTGTGCTTGGGGGATAACGAGCTGACATAGTAAGAGGTATCTACCGTTCCTTTTCCGTTGGCGCTGCGGTGACGCTCAACGGCAATGATGCTGCGGATTGTCGGCCATTTCTCCGTCAACTCTGGCGGTAATTTGGCTTTTAATTGAAATACATAACGCTCTTCCTGGCGGCCATGTCCACTCTCTTTGTGCTCGACGACAATCTTCTCTTTCTGGGCGTCAAACAGTGACTGGAATTGCGATTGAACCGCTTGATACAGCTTCGGTTGATTATTCTTGACCTGTACCACTACATGAGCCTTCTTCTCGCTGATTTTCTCCAGTGTCTCACGCTGACAATGCAACGCATCGAGTGTGACAACGGCTCCTTTTAGCTCAAGAATGTCCAGCATATCTTTGACGGTTTCGATTTCCCCCTTCTTGTTAGGGGTTGCTTTCTGGCTTAACACCAGCCCATTTTCGGTATCGTAAGCCGTGACCAACTGAAGCGCATCCTTGGCATTTCCCCGAAAGGAGCCGCGTAACACCTTGCCATCAAAGGCAATGATGGGTTTGCCCTGATGAGTGCGCTGTTCATTGACCCAGCACAGCAACGCTTCAAGCAAGGTATCGATGACAATGCAGCGCAGAATGCGGGCAACCGTGTGACGCCGCGGGATGCCGTTGGCAAAGGGGCGATGCTGACGGAGCCAATCGATCTTTGAATCGCCATAGGTTTCGATGTCATTCCAGCCCTCGGCACCACTCATGATGGCACTGATGACAAGGAACATGACATCAACCAGGTTATGTTTACGATTGATCTCAGAGCGAGTTTCTTCGACAAGGGTAAGGTGTTCAATCAACGTCATAGCGCGTGCCTCCTGCATGGAGACGCGATTAGATCACAGACGATCTGCCTGTTCAAATTTCATTAACAAAGTGCGATCCCGCCCTGGTTCGTTATGGGCATAGTTGAAGGTGGCTGGGCGTAATACATCAAACCCTTTAGTAACGTGGCCAACGTAATCGGTTGGTGTCGTCCACATATGCTGTTTCATCTGCACCCAGATAAAGTCTGCAAGTTGCCGCCCCTGTGTTTTGAGCAGAACCTCTACCTCTTCATCATTCAGGTAGGTTTGCAAATGCGCAACCATTTGCCCTGCAAGGCGGTAAAGCAATCCCGCATGCTCGTCATAATCGATTTCGTCATGGTCGAAGAGATAATGAACCAGGTAGTTTTCCAGACGCTCCTCTGACATGCCGCTTTGAGCCCAACTGATGGTGCTGGAGCTGTTGTCCTGCAGATTTTGCAGCAGCATCTCCTGACTACTTGGCCGCATCGCAATGCTGTTTAACCGACCCAACTCAAACTCTGCAAAACCATAGTTTACATCACGGGTCGGCAGGATCACGATCTGGGGAATGTCGATAGTGTGTTCTGCTACTTTTTCAGAAATCTGGCCAACTAGCTTCGCAATACTCTTCTCATCCAGCTCACGCGGAGCAATTGGAGCAGGGGAAGACATACCGGTCAGCTCCGGTTGAATGGCTGGGCTGGAGATAGGTGGTGATATTTCCTTCATTACCTGCTGAACCTTGCGGGTAACGCTTTGTAGCACTTCAGGTGTCATCAACTCTTTGCTGCTTCCAAGACGCTTGGCTTCATCGCTGATGATCCTGACAGTGATCTCGGCAACTTGCCGCTGAGCCTCAGTTGCGAGAATCGGTGGGAGATTACCTGTGTGTGTACTGTTGCCCTGGTATGGTGGAGCAAAGCCCTCCTTGACTTGATGGCCCTGACCATCAGTAGGAGTTAGTCCCAGCAGCGTATCGGCCTGCGATGGCACGATCACTTGATTCGGCTTATGTTCCGGGATCCCGTCATCGTCATCATCAGCACCGATGAAGAGCGTTTTCTTGATGATGGAGTCTTCCTGGTTGGAACGGTCAATGATCTCTTGAAACCGGTCATGGGCAATGATCGTCAATCGATCCACGGCCTCGACCTCTGTCCGTTTCCCATAGGGCAGGCGCAAGCCCCGGCCAATGGTCTGCTCGGTCAGAATCTCGGAGGCAGACGCACGCAACGGCACTATGGTGTAGAGGTTGGTGACATCCCAGCCTTCTTTAAGCTTGTTAACGTGAATGACTATCTCTGTGCTCTTGTCATGCTCAACCGCCAACAGGCGTTGAGTGTTTTCGTCAGACTCTTGGCCGGTCTGGTTAGAGTGGACGGTAATCACCTTACCCTTATAGGCACCATGGAAAAATTCACTATCTTCTATACGGGCCTTGATGGCTTCGGCGTGGTTGGTATCTTGCGCCACCACCAGCATAAAAGGCTTAACCAATGGCCTACCGGTATTGTTGGCATAGCTGGCCAACTCGGTTTTGACGTATTCATGATGATGGATGCCATCTTCCAGTTTGATGGTTTCAAGCTGCTGTTCGCTGTAACTACTGGCTTTGAAGTCTTTGCGGGTAGCCACTGCCGGAGTCTTGATGTAACCATCATTGAGGGCTCGGGCAAGCGGATAGTGAAACACGATATTCTTGAAATCTCGTGGCTTGGCCCCAGTGGTTTTCGGCGTTGCCGTCAGCTCGATACCCAACACAGGCTTGAGGTCGTTGATTGCGGTTGCACCAGAGTCTGCGTAGTAACGGTGGGCCTCGTCCATCAAGACCACCAGATCAGGCAAATCGGCCAGGTAGTTGAAGTAGGAGTCTCCGATATACTCCTGCAGGCGGCGTACTTTCGCATGCTTGGACTTCTCAGCCCCTTTCTTGTTATCCAGAGCATTGATCTTGGAAACATTAAAAATGTTGATATGCGGCGCGGTCTCGGCAGCAAACAAATCTCCCGTGGCACTCATCGTCTGAACCTGATCCAGACGAACGCCACGTCCCTCCTGATAGTCATCACCGGTGATCAATACCGGCGGTGTCTGAGCCAATTCGGGGATGCCTTGGAACACATACTTGGGCGAGCCGGGCAAAAAATCCTGCTTCAGCTTTTCATAGATTGTCAGGTTAGGAGCCAAGACAAAGAAATGCTGGCTACGCCCGGTCAGATAGAGCCATGCAATCATGGCTCCCATCAGGCGAGTCTTACCAACACCGGTTGCCAGAGCAAAGCAGAGCGAAGGGAAGTCTCGCTCAAAACTCTTGAATGGCAGCTTCTCGGCTTTGAGGAGATCAATCCAGTGTTGTAAATCAGGCTCTTTCTCCAGCTTCAGCTGTTCTAACAAGCGGCAGAGGATCGCGAGCGATTCACTCTGCGGCTTGCGCAGGGAAAGGCGCGCCCCGATCTGGTTGGCGATAGTGGTCCCGTTGCTCATGGCTTTTCCTTATTCTTCGCTGTCATCATCAGCCCACTCTTCGTCCTGCTCTTCTGGCAGCACATTGAGGGTGAAGCTGTAGTCATCATGATCCCACTCGCATTTGTTCAGAATGACTTTGGGGATTTTCTTCAGCGTCAAATTTGGGAAGTCGGCGCCATCCATCATAAACGCCTTACAACAGATCAACAGGGTACGCTCATTCCCCACTTCTTCGCTGATCCGCTTGAGCTGGTCATAGGCCAGTGAACCGGTGGTCACGTAGATATGATCCGTTTCGGTGCTATAGCCATGATTCCAGAACTGGGTTTGGCTCGGTGCGTAAATAAAGCCCATATGCTTGCACATAGCCTCAGCCAGCATCTCGGCGTTATATTCCTTGTTGATCACCCAGTTGCCCCAGTCATCTTTTTTTAGCAAAGAGGGGGCCAAGCGAAGATATCGGAAACCACCACCACCTTGCCAGTTAACCGCCTTGGAAATACCATCTTGATCTAGGCCTGTGATAACATTTTTTAATCTTGGTTGGATATGTGTTAATGCTTGTTCACCAAGCTCAATTGCAATCCAACGCCGGTTCATTTTGTGAGCTACTGCAGCAGTAGTCCCAGAACCAGAAAATGAGTCTAAGATAATGTCTCCCTCTAAAGTACATAGATCAAGGACTCTTCATGTACAGGATCTTTAGCTACAACCAATTGAAATAGATAGAAAAAAGGCTTCGTTTGTGATCTGATTTAATCGCCAAAAAAAACCGACACGCCCGAAGCCATGACTATTATCAATGCAACCCAGTACCTCAAGCAACTTCTTAGCTCTTCTGAACTCAACCGGATCGGTAAATTTACCGGTTTTTGTCAGCGACTCCGGGATATCCAGCCTGCGAGACTACTCCCGGCTCTGCTCTCAGGGCTTGGTTGCGACAAGGTGGATGGTATTGCTGGTTTGCATCGCCATTTCAATGCGTTGCAGCTCCATGATACTGACCAAATAGCGTATAAACCCTTTCACAACCAGTTACGCAAGCAGGGTTTTCCCTTGTTCATGCGCGCACTGGTTGAACGAGCCATCGCCTTACGCCTCAAGGAGTGTCTACCGGACGCCCACGGACTGGCAGGCTTTGAGCAGGTACTGCTGCAGGACGGGTCGTCATTCGCGTTACATCCGCAATTGGCAGAACATTTCCCGGGCCGATTCAATAAGCACAGCCCCGCTGCGGTAGAGTGTCATATGACCATGTCCTTGCTGGACCAGTCGCCGATATCGATGAGTATCACGGCGGATACCGAATCGGAGCGCAAGCATCTTCCGGCCGCAAATTCGTTAAATAACAAACTGTTATTGGCGGATGCCGGTTACATCAGCCGCGAGTACTTTGCTGATGTGACCAAAGCCAAAGGAAGCTATCTGGTCAGAGGGAGTCAAAATCTCAATCCCAAAGTACAGGCAGCTTACCGACAGGACGGCAGGGAAATGCCCAAGTTACTCGGAAAAAAGCTCAAGGATATCGATCGGAGAAGCTGCAGAGCCGAGGTTCTGGATCTGGATGTGAGTTCGGGAAAGTATAAATATCGACTCATAAGACGTTGGTTTGCAGAGGAAAAACGGTTCTGTATATGGATGACCAATCTTCCGCGTGAGCGATGGCCAGCCGAGAAGGTGATGGCATTGTATCGTTGCCGTTGGCAGATCGAACTGTTGTTCAAAGAGCTGAAATCACATAACCGGTTGAAGGCGTTCGCGACACGACAAAAAGCGATAGCGGAAGGCTTGATCTGGGCTAGTTTGCTGGCCTTGCTGGTCAAACGTCGGCTGGCGCTGACGCTGATTGGCAGCGCGGAGTTATCGATGCTGAAGATTGCCAAAAACAGCGCGCTTTGGTTAATGCCGATATTGGCGAGCATCATCCATGGTGCGTGGCAGGAAATAACAGAGAAGTTGGAGTGGGCAATGGTGTATTTATCCAAAAACGGCAAAAAGAGTAGGCAGAGAAAATCCAAGCAAAACAACACGTTAGACGGTATTATTAATTCGCTTGCCGCTTAAGGTTCTGTACATGAAGGACTCTTTTTATCAAGGCTTCTGGTTTTTTCCCTTTGGGGAATTTAACACCACCCTCTTTATGCAAGTTATTTGACAAAATGTCATCCCATAAATTAGTTAATGGCTCTCCAGATACAATTTCCCCATCTATTTCTTTGAGCTTCTTTTTATAAAACAACCAACGCTGGCCGTTTTTAAAGTACATGTCATCATGCTCAAGACGCTGCAGGTAAATGATTGAGTTTGGATTAGCCTTAGACTCATCGATAGCATCCCTTACATTTTGCCCAACTGCATTGTAATCAGGCCTTGCTGGCTGAACTACTTTATGAGCATTTTTTATCACGAATTCACTTAACAAATTCTCATATTGAGAACCAAGTTTTTTCTTCAGCGATTTACTATCCATGCCGTAACTATCAGCAAAGGCTTCACTTAGTGGGATAAGTGTCCATGATTTATATCCACCATCATAGTTATCTATAAACTGGGAGTATCTAGAATCTCGTTCTCTCGATGTAAACAGCCTATTCGGTCGCCAAGCACGTTTGTTTTTAGCATAAATAACAAGATAATTTGTTGTCGATACCAAGCCGGGATTTATAGCTTTATGGCCAGTTGCTGAGCCTTGTTTAAAGGTGACGATGTTGACCCTATTTTGTCGGCCAAAAATTTCATCAAGCAACACAACAAGATATGCCAGTTCATTATCATCTATATGAACAAATAGAGACCCATCTGTAGCAATAAGTTTATGAATTAATTCCAGACGGTCTCTCATTAACGTTAGCCACTGTGAATGTTCTAGGCCATCATCATAGTTTTCAAAGGCTTCGCCAGTGTTAAATGGCGGATCTATATATACGCATTTTATTTTATCAGCGTATTGTAGCTCTAAGGCTTTAAGTGCCAGTAGGTTGTCACCATGGATTAACAGGTTGTCATTAAAGACATTATTGACATCACTCTCACTATTCGTAGAGATTAATGGAGCCTGATAAGAGAGGCCTTTATCCTCCAGAAAAATACGCGGCTCAAGGCGTGGTCGTTTATCCTTGCCAATCCAGGTAAGTTCAAGTTTTTGTTTATTCATAGTGGCTCTAATTCCAATAGAAATTAACGAGGAAGCACCAGCAGGCGCTCAATCCAGCGATTAAAATGTGGACATTGGGCGCGGATCGCATCTAGGCCAATATCTTCAGCAATCAAGGGACCATGCAGTGTCTTTTTATAGTTCGGTACGAGTGCCAGGATCCGCTTGGAAGGCGCAGTTTGCGGGCTGTTATTGATACCTGATTACCCATGACCCTCAGCCAGCTTCAAGAGCCGATATGGCATCGGAGGGCTTGCCACGACTGCATGCCCCAATTCTACCAACATGCTATTGAGGTCAAAACGATGATTAAACCGGAAGCAGTATTCCGCAAGATGCCTTGGTAAATGCTTCGCTCCGAGCGTATGGCAACTGCCCCGCAGCGAGTTTTTCACATTTCCTATCATCGTGTTTACCCAGTTGAATGCCGGATGATCCAGCCAGTCCAGGTTGCCCCCGGTGACAACTCCCAGGTGCTCACAATTGGCCTCCTTGACCGCTTTGAAACAGGCCAATCCATCGGATATCACCGCGCTACCACTGGCAATATGCCGTTTTGCCCAATCAGCAACGGACTTGGTTTTGAAACCATCGACCACCGTCATCCGCATCTTGATTGGATGTCCTTCCTTGTTCAGGGCCACTGCTGCCACAAACGGCGTCTTGCCTGCCGCGCCCCGACCCCGTTTGCCACCACGGCGCTCGCCACCCCAGTAGACATCATCGAGCTGAATGATGCCGCTGATGGGCTGCTTGTCATCGGACTCTTTCATGGCTTGCAGCAGCTTGTGCTTGAGCATCCAGGCGGTGTCATATTTGACGCCCAACTGGCGCTTTAGCTCCATCGCTGACAAGCCTGTTTTGGTTTGTGACAACAGGTGCATTGCCAGAAACCACTTGGTCAGTGGGAGCTTGGTGTTTGCGAAAATCGTGTTTCCAGTCAATGACATCTGGTGACGGCAGTGATTGCATTGCCACACACGTGGCCGCCTTCTCAGGCGACAACAGGTCTTGTTGGCACATTCAGGGCAGACAAAGCCGTTAGGAAAACGCCAAGTGAACAGCGCGTTTTCGCACTGAGCCTCAGTGCCATAGTCCTTGAGAAACTCAAACAGGCTGTAGCCTTTCTGGAATTGGATTTTGCTTTTGGCCATGATCTCGCACCTCGATAACTGTACGTAAGATCAGTATAGTTCGTGGTAACTGACTGCTAATCATGGGTAATCAGGTATTGATATGCTCTGGCGAGTCAAACGCAGCACGAATGGCCTCCAGCTCAGCAACAGGCTCACCATCATCCAACCACTCGGCAAACTTGGCGGGGGCAGAAAAGAGCAGCGCTTCGAATTCATGCAGTAGCAGATTAGGGATAAAGTTGGGCTCATCGATATCCTGTTGTAGCGCCAGCTCTATCTGTAACACGCGTTGATGGGCATCCTGCACTTGGTTGTCTAACGCAGGAAAGTCAGTGGGCAAACCGTAGTAGTCGATCAAGGTGGTAACATAAGCCCCGTGATCTTGTCGACACAAGCGGGTGACTTGATGTTTTACCTTGCCATAGCTGACAATCCCGCCCTTATGACCCGGACTGGTCTGTGCCAGGATGGGGGTGAGATAAATGCCAAGTGGAGCGAAATAGGGCACCAGCAGATCGCGCACAAATGTTTCTTCGGTTTGCCCTTCTACGAAGACCAATACTCGACTCATGATTGTGGTCTCCCGCCCAACAGGTTTTTCTTCCACAAGTCACCAAGGCTGTAATCTTCTAACCATTCGCTTAATGACGCAGTCTCCAGGCGTTTGAAGGTTGAGGAGCCGCCTTGTTTATCTACCACGATCAAATCCTCGGCATCGAACTGGTTAACGAGCTCGACAGATTGTGTCGAAATAATCAGCTGATGCTCATGACTGGCACTTTTTATCAATTCAGCCAAAACATTGATCGCATAAGGATGCAACCCCAGCTCGGGTTCATCTACGATAATTGCGCTGGGCATAAACTCTTCTGGTTGCAACAACACTGTCGCTAACAGAATAAAGCGCAGCGTGCCATCCGACAGCTCACTGGCTTTGAAGGGGATATCGTGATCTTTCTCCGTCCATTCAAGCTGAATGCTGTCTTGGTTATCCGGCGTGGCGCGCAGGTAAAAGTCACCAAAATAGGGGGCTACCATGCGGATGGTACGTATTATCCGCTTGTAGTGGCTGGGATTATTTTTTTGTACCCGGAACAAAAAGGCGGCCAGGTTGGCGCCATCTTCACGCAGATAGTCATTATCGTTGATACGGTGGATCTGCTTGACCTTGGCACTTTCGCTGGTGTCATGGAAGTGGTAGACACGCCAGCGGCGCATGATGTTCAAATCGTGATCAAATTGATCTGATTTATATAAAACAGCCTGAGATTCAAAGTGGCCAGCCCCATCAAAAGCTTCTTCATATTTAAATAAACTATCGGAACCCCATGACAACCGCTCATGAGAGAAAATCATTCGATTGTCATTAGTAGGCTCAAGAATGAAATTATACTTCATATCCCCAAATGAAAAGTGGCCAGATAATAATCCACTCTGCTTTCGGCCAAAATGCAATAGCGAATCAGGTCCACCAGATTTACCAATCAGATATTGCAAACGACTATCCAGCATATAGGCTATTAGCTTGAAAAAGCTGATAAAGTTTGATTTACCTGCACCATTGGCCCCGATTAACACATTCAATCGAGTCATTGGCAGATCGCAGAAGGTGATAGATTTATAGCCATCTATTGAAATGAAACGGAGTTGGTTGCCGTCGCTAACACTCTTCATTTCGCTGCTCCTCTTTCTATCTCAACCAAACACCATGTTACCGCAAAGAGCTCAGTCACGCGGGTTTCGGTAGCTAGGCGTGCCTCAACCTCCTCCAACAGGCGATCCTCCTCCTGTTCAATCAGTTTCTTCTCTTCGTAATAATGCAGCATGGCGTTGTCTCGTTCTCTCTCTAACTGCTTAAGGGCTCTCTTGGCCTCCATCTTCTCCTGTAAGGAGGTCAGCTGCCGGGATGCCTTACGTGCTTCCTTGATCTCTAGATCCAGCTGTTTGATACGCAGGTCCAGAGCAATGCGTTTGTCTTCTGACCAGCGTTCCAGCTTCTCTACTTCCTCGCCATAGTAGGTTTCGTTATCCCGTTCCACCTCACGCTGGAAATCCCCCAGCAGTGTTTGCTGCAGATCTAACAGGGCTGATACATCGGGCTCTGGAATGACGAGTGGAGCCTGTGCTAACGGGAGTTGTAACAGTCGTTCGACCGTCTCGCTATGCAACTGATCGCCATGATGGTTAGTGGCTAATAGCAACAATTGTTCACGTCGCTGCGCCTCTGACTCAATGCTCACCTTGATGACTTTGAGCAAACCGCTATTACCTATCTGCCCCTTCACATCAACCCATTGTCCTTGCTCCGGAGAGCGTTCATAGACAAACTGAAGTGCAGCAGGTGGCAATGGAGCGGTCTTGGCTTGCTCGATCAATGCAGCACCCAGTCCATCGTGGGGGCGGAAAAACTCACCTTCCTCAATTTCCGCATTCTGCCAGTTCAGATTGTACTTGTTCCCTAGCCAGACAAAACCATCCATAGACTCACTAAAGTCACCATTCCCCTGTAAGGTCATACGCGCCAGCAACAACATCTTTTGCTGATAAGCCGTCAATTCCGCTGTTGTTTTGCCGCGACGAAGGTTAAGGCGGCGAACGACATCTGCATCGAAGTGTTCGAAGAGTGAACGCCGAGTGTCGCTGTTTTTGGCTTCCAGATGTTCCCTGAGTTCTTCTTGCAAAGCATTAAATTCAGACTCAATTTGCGCATCACTGCGACAACGCTGGTAGATATCATGGATCCGGCGTTCAATATCGACACCTGATTCGATAGAACCCAGCACTTCATCCGAGGCACCAAAGACGCCCTCGAAGAGTTGGAATTTCTGGCTAAGCAGTTCAAATACGCGCTCATCGGCGCGGTTGCCCTTGTTGATGAAATTGACCACGACCACGTCATTTTTCTGGCCATAACGGTGAACGCGACCAATGCGCTGCTCTACCCGCTGTGGATTCCATGGCAAGTCGTAATTGATCAGCAATGAGCAGAATTGCAGGTTAATACCTTCCGCACCGGCTTCGGTACAGATCATCAAGGTGGCATCATCGCGGAATTTCTCAACCAGAGCGGCTTTCATGTCTGCTGTTTTGGAGCCAGAGACACGGCTTGAACCTCTATGACGTTCAAGCCAGTCCTGATAGATCTGTTTCGACACAGGGTCGCTATTGCTACCGTTCAGCATCACGATTTGGCCGTCATAGCCTTGGGTGGCTAACATCTCTGCCAACCATGTTTGCGTCCGAACCGATTCGGTAAAAATCACTGCCTTGCGTGATCCACCTAGCTCAGCCGTTTTCTCAAATGCACGTTCGAGAACGCGAACAAGCGCATCAGCTTTGGCATTGTTCGAAATACTACTGGCAAGGCCTTGAAAATCCTTAAGTAGATCAATTTCGGCCTGAAGGGCTTGCGGGTCGATCAGCTCCTCGTCACTAATCCCTTCTTCATCCTGAAGGTCAGAGAAATTCTCATAATCCTCCAAGGCATCAAGCAGGGGCAGCTTTTGTTCCAGCCGTGCAATCATGGTCTGTAAAGTACCTTGAATTGCATGCGAAGAGGACGCCAAAATTTTACGAATAACCAGTGTCACCAGATGCCTAGCACCACTTTTGATTGCCAGCAGATCTTCACGCTGCAGGTACTCGGATACCTGCCTGTACAATTGCTCTTCTTGCGCTGACGGTCGATAGTCTTCAGTCATGGAATAACGGCGAGTAAAGCTGATCCCACCTTCTTCTTGGACCTGACGTCTGAGAGTTCGATTACAAACCTTGCTCAATCGAGTTCGCAGCATAGCCAGTTCAACCTGCTCAAGTTGCTGCCGACCATACCGAGCCTTAAACGAAGGTAAATCGCCAAAAAAGTGCGGATCTATGATGGATACAAGTCCATACAACTCCAGCATGCTGTTCTGCAATGGAGTGGCGGAAAGCAGGACCTTCTTGATGCCCATTAAGGCGTTATCAAGTACCTTGGCTGTTTTGGCACCATCACTTTTATAGATATTACGCAGCTTATGCGCTTCATCCATGACCACCAGATCCCAAGGAACTCGCTGTAGTTCCAACGCTTTCCGGGCGGCAAACTCGTAGGAACAGATACAGATTGCAGGCTGGCCAAAGGCACTTTCTATATCGAACGGATTGGCTATTCCTGCCTTTTTCGCCTCATTGAAGGACTTGGCCTCCATGATGAAAGAGGGTAGCGAAAACTTCTCTTCAAGCTCCTGGCTCCATTGTTTGCGCAAAGTTGCAGGAGCGATCAAAAGCAATTTTCGCCGACGCTCAGCCCATTTTTGCGCCAAAACCAAGCTGGCCTCGATCGTTTTTCCTAATCCAACCTCATCGGCCAGAATAACGCCATTAGACAAGGGGGATGCTAAGGCAAACATTGCCGCCTCAATCTGATGCGGGTTCATGTCCACCTTGGCCCCGGCCATCGTTTTGGTTAACGATTCTTCCGCCTTTCCCTCAAGGGTTGCGTATTCCGGCGAAGTTGAACAGCCATTCCGGCCAACGTGAACACCCTGATCCTTAACGCGCTCACGTCACCCCGTTTCTAACTCGAGTGTTCAGATTGGGTCAACTCACTTCTCCTCTTTCTCATCGATTCTCCCTTCAGTGACAGCCGGTGAGCGTTGTGCATCAGCCGGTCCAGGATCGCATCTGCCAGAGTGTTGTCCCCCAAGCTCGCGTACCACTCTTCCGTTGGCAGCTGACTGACCACTACCGTCGAGTATTTCCCGTACCGATCATCCATGATCTCCAGCAGGGCGTTGCGCTGCTCGGCATTCACCGCTTCTAGTCCCCAGTCATCCAGGATCAACAGCTCTATCCTTGCCAGTTGACCCAGCAGCCTGGCGTAACTGCCATCTACCTTGGCCTGGCTCAGCTCAAGTAGCAGACGCGGCAGCCGGTAGTAACGAGTGCTATGCCCTTGCTGACAGGCTTGGTAGCCCAGCGCACAAGCCAGGTAGGTTTTTCCACAGCCACAGGGGCCGGTAATGAGCAGGTTCTGGCCCCGGCGCAGCCACTCTCCTTGGGCCAGGTTTGCTACCTGTGACCGCTCTAGGTTGCGTGCTGACTGGTAGTCCAGCTCCTGCACCGTGGCCTGGAGTTTGAGCCTTGCCTGCTTGACCAGCCGAGCTTGCTTACGCTGCTCCCTGCTCAGTTGTTCGTGTTCGACCAGCAGGCTTAGCCGCTCGATGAAGGGCAGCCCTTCGTAGGTACTCGCCTGTTCAAGTTGTTGTTGCACGGCATCCGCCATGCCGGTCAGTTTCAGGTTTCTCAGGCGGGTCAGGGTTTGTTGGGTCATGGGGCGTATCCTCTTTAGTGGAAGCTCTGGGGGCCACGGATGTTCTCGTGCTCTTGCGGTAACTCTGGGTAGCTCAGCGGGCTTGCGGGCAGTTGGTCGCGGCCACTGGTCAGCACCGACTTGAGCTGCTTGAGCCGCACCAGTCCTTCCCGGTTAGCCAACTGGCAGCAAGCCTCGACCCGTGATGGCGGATACTCTCGACTAAGACTCAGTAGACCCAGGCAGAGTCGGTATGCCTGCTCGGCATGGGCTTTTTCTTCCAGCCGTTCGCTAACCCAGCACAAGGTGCCCGGTCCGATGTCAGCAGCCCACTGCTTAAGACGCCCTGGCGTCCAGCGTTGCTGCTTGCTGTGACGTTCCGGCATGTGCTCAGGGAGCGTGCTCATCCCCGGGATGGTTTTACGTGGATGGCTCGCGACCAGCTGTTGCTGGTGATAGACCTGAAGCAGGGTATCGCCCGCATGGAGCTCCAGTTGCTGACCCACATACTGGTGCGGCACCGAGTAATGGTGCTGCTCATAGCTGACGTGATAGTCGATGTTGACCTTGACCGTTTTGATGGCGACATAGCGATAGGGATGCACCGGTAGTGACCCCAGTGCCGGGCGGTCCAACTGCTCAAACGCCTCGCGTCGGTTACCGGGCAGCTGCTTGAACGGGCGCTCGTTGAGCTCATTCAACAAAGCCCGGATGCACTGGTTGAGTTCGGCAAGCGAGAAGAAGGTCTGATGGCGTAGACGAGCCAGGATCCAGCGCTCGACGATCTGCACTCCCACTTCAGCCTTGGCTTTATCCTTAGGCTTATAAGGGCGAGCTGGCATCACTGCCACCTGATAGTGCTCGGCCAACTGCTGGTAGCTGGGGTTTAGCTCGGGATCGTAACGGCAAGCCTTGCTGACACCGCTCTTGAGATTGTCGGGGATCAGGAGTGCCGGGGTCCCGCCGAAAAACTCAAAGGCACGGACATGGCTTTGCAGCCAGTCCGGCAGTGACTGTGACCAGGTGGCCTCGGCAAAGGTGTAGTTGGACGCACCAAGCACGGCGACAAAGATCTGGGCCTGACGGATCTCACTCGTGGAGGGCGAGACGATGGGCACCGTGGGCCCGCAGTAGTCGATAAAGAGCTTTTCCCCCGCCTTGTGGATCTGGCGCATGGAGCGTTTTTGCAACTGACACCAGGACTTGTAACGGTCGCAGAACTGGGAGTAGCTGTAACAGCTATTGGGATAGCGCTGGGTGTATTCCTCCCAGAGCAGTTGTTTGGAGACCCCCTTGCGCTTGAGCTCCTGATGGACAGAGGGCCAATCCGGCACGACATGGCGGGCCGAGATGGTGGTATCGGCCTGCGGATAGAACAGGGCAGCCAGTCGGGCATCATCAAGCTCGGTGGGCAAGGGCCAGGTCAGGCCGAGCGCCTGGGCACTTTTGAGGAGTTTCTGGATGGAGCCAACGCTGACCTTGGTGCAGCAACTTATCTGGCGAACAGAGAGGTCAGCCTCCAGCCGCAGTCGCAGCACTTCACGAATTTTACGCATTGCAATCCTCTTGGCAGACATAGGCTCTTCCCTGGCAAAAGGGAGAGCGTATCAAAGGTTGTTAAATCAATGCGTTAAGGATGATTCCGGTGAATGTGAACAGTGATTCCGGGATGTTGAACACTGTTTCCGGAAAGGAGGGGCAAAGTGTTCAGGTTGAACCGGAATGAGCGTTCACATTGGTCCGGAAATGGTGTTCACGTTGAACCGGAATCGGTGTTCATGATCAGCCGGAATATGCAAGGGTCAGGTAATGGGCAAGCCAAGCCTGTTGATGTGGTGAATAGAATGTCATTCCTGATTGCCTTCTTGCTGTGCAGTTTTACGCTTGAGGGGGTGGAAATGCTCCTCGTTATGAACTGCCAGAAAATCCCCTACAGCTTGGCGAATAAGCCATGAGATGGACACCTCATTGCTTTCAGCTATCCGCTGCAAGGACTCGAGCTGTGAATGAGATAAAGAGACGGTCGTTCTGACGGATTTCATAGCGCCTAAGTCACAGAGTGATGCGAGATGCATCACATTACATCACGGTATCGCTCGGAATGACACTCCAGATAACAACACCATGATCTTTATCGATAAAATTGGCTGAAGTGTAGCCAATCATCATTCCATGAAAATCCAATTGAGACACACCCATGAGCTATAAGGAGTTGCGCCCAGACGTTACGGGAAGGCCAACTCGTGACCTTCCCAACGATTTACAATCGTGCAGATATCAGAGTTAGCTCTGGCTATTCCTGACATCAGGGGTCGTCCCCATGCTCACTGCAGAGTAAATACAGATATAGACATAGCCGTGGCTACCCAGGGTATCGGCTTCACAGGTGAAACCTGCGTGCTGTAGGGCGATACGCTGCTGACGTCGGGCATCCAGTTCGCCTGTCAGCAATTTGCCCTCCAGTTCTTTGATGATGCGAGGAAAGGCAATTTCCAGCTGGTCTATTGCCTCCTCTGCCCATTCACCTACCAGTGATGCCCGATCTGACAGAAAGTGCAGACGATGATGCAGACGCACGGTCACTGATGTTCATCACCTTACCGGCGCTGCTCGCTCGACCATCGGCCGTTGGCTTCGATGGTATCGAGATGAAGGCATAGATGCGCTAGAAGCCTTACCGGCTGGCCGTGCCCCAGTCTTACCTGTTGCCAAGATTGTCACTTTACTGGTGCTGCTCATGCAGTTTTCTCCGCAAGATTTTGGTTATCAGCGCAGCCGCTGGTGTACCGAACTATTGGCTATCAAAATCAATCGGTTAACAGGCCTCAATATGGCAGCCTCCACGCTCCGTCGATGGTTACCGCGTATGGGCATTGTCTGGCGAAGGCCCGTGCCGACCTTGCGGATAAAAGACCCAGCCTATCAGGAGAAAATGGCGGATATCGACGCTGCGCTGGCCCGCTGTGATGCCGATAATCCGGTGTTTTATGAGGATGAAGTCGATATAGACCTCAATCCCAAATTAGGGGCCGACTGGATGTTCAGAGCGAGTTATGGTGATTTCTGGTGTACGGAGGGATAAAAGGAGTGGCGTATCCTGCTGATTGATTCCTGCAAGAATCTCAATCAACAGAGGTGATACGCCATGAACCATTTTACCCTCAGAACCCTGCCACAACTAGAGGTCAAGGAGTCGACCGACCCGCTCACCGAGTTGCTCCGCTCTGGGGCCAGGGACCTGATTGCTCAAGCTGTCGAGGCCGAGCTTGCTCTCATGCTCGAACAGCATCGAGAACACAGGCTTCCTGATGGCCGTCAGGCCGTTGTGCGGAACGGTTACCTGCCCGAGCGCACCATCCAGACGGGCATCGGGGATGTCGAGATTAAAGTGCCCAAGGTGCGTGACCGCAGTGGTTCCGGCATCAACTTCACCAGCTCACTGCTACCGCCCTATCTCAAACGCACCGGCAGCATCGAAGCGTTGCTGCCATGGCTCTATCTCAAGGGGATATCTACCGGAGACTACCAGGAGGCTCTTTGTGCGCTGCTGGGTGACCAGGCCAAGGGGCTATCAGCCAACACCATCTGCCGGTTGAAGCAAGACTGGCATGATGAGCACCGGGCGTGGCGTCAGCGAGACCTCGCAGGGCGCCGCTACGTTTACTGGTGGGCAGACGGGATATACAGCAACGTGCGGATGGATGACCGGCTCTGTTTGCTGGTCATCATTGGGGTGACAGAGCATGGACGCAAGGAGCTTGTCGCGGTGGAGGATGGCCATCGGGAGTCTGACGCGAGCTGGACGGAGCTCCTCATGGGGCTGCGAGGCAGGGGGCTTACCCTCAGTCCCAAGCTGGCTATCGGCGATGGGGCGCTGGGGTTTTGGAAGGCGCTCGCCAAGTGTTACCCGGACACGGCACATCAGCGGTGCTGGGTTCACAAGACCGCGAATGTGTTGTCAGTGCTGCCTAAATCGGTCCAGCCAAAGGTCAAAGAGGCCTTGCATGAAATCTGGATGGCCGAGACACGGGATGAGGCCTACCGGGCATTCGACCGTACCCTGGTGCGGTTTGAGGCGAAGTATCCAGGGGCCATGGAGCGATTGCGAAAAGACCGGGATGAGCTGTTGGCCTTCTATGATTTTCCGGCCGAGCACTGGGTAAGTATTCGGACGACCAACCCGATAGAGTCGACGTTTTCAACGGTGCGTCTGCGCACGAAGCGAGCTAGGAATTGTGGTTCGCGGGAGACCACGTTGGCAATGGTCTACAAGCTGCTGGAGTCAGCACAGAAGAACTGGAAGCGGCTCAAGGGATTTGGGCTGCTGACGTTGGTAGTGAACAACGTGAAATTCAAGGACGGAGTCCAGGTAGAGGAAGAGTCAGACAGGAACGCCGCCTGACCCCATACACCACATTTGACAATAACTCTCCAATGAGGCTTTAAATGGAAAAGTTCGGGAAAATGGTGCCTGATCCGCTGCAATCTCGCCAAATTCTTGCTATTTTGCGCGCCATTACGCAAACGATTTCCTTCACACATTCAGGATGAGTTATGGCAACGCAAGAAATGACGGCCCGCACCGGCAATAGCGGGTTTCTGGACTCCTATTTCTCCATCACCCAGCGTGGCAGCACTGTCCGCCAGGAGTTGCTGGCCGGTTTGACCACCTTCCTGGCCATGGTCTACAGCATCATAGTGGTGCCGAACATGCTGGGTGCCGCTGGTTTTGAGCAGGGCCCCGTCTTCGTGGCAACCTGCCTGATCGCCGCCTTCGGCTCCCTGTTGATGGGTCTATGGGCCAAGCTGCCGATGGCCATAGGTTGCGCCATCTCCCTCACCGCCTTTACCGCATTCAGTCTGGTACTGGGTCAGGGACTGAGCATTCCGGTCGCGCTGGGCGCCATCTTCCTGATGGGTGTGCTGTTTACCCTGATCAGCGTCACCGGCGTACGCCAGTGGATCTTGGATAACCTCCCCTCCGGCATCGCCCACGGCACCGGCATCGGTATCGGTCTGTTCCTGCTGCTGATCGCCACCAACGGCGTCGGTATGGTGATCAAGAACGAAGGTGCCGGTCTGCCGGTTCAACTGGGTGAAGTGACCTCCTTCCCGGTTATCATGACGGTGCTGGGTCTGGCCGCCATCTTCGGTCTGGAGCGTCGCAAGGTGCCGGGCGGCATCCTGATGGTGATCATCGCCATCTCCATCCTCGGTCTCATCTTCGATCCGAAAGTGACCTGGCAGGGCTTCTTCGCCATGCCGAGCCTGACCGGTGAAAAAGGCTCGCTGGTAGGCAGCATGGATCTGCTGGGCTCCCTCAATCCGGTGGTGATTCCCACCGTGCTGGCGCTGGTAATGACCGCCGTGTTTGACGCCACCGGCACCATCCGTGCCGTAGCCGGTCAGGCGGGCCTTATCAACGAACGTGGCCACATCATCAGCGGCGGCAAGGCACTGACTGCCGACTCCGTTAGCAGCATGGTCGCTGGCGTGGTGGGTGGTGCTCCGGCGGCCGTCTACATCGAGTCTGCCGCAGGTACCGCAGCAGGTGGCAAGACCGGCCTGACCGCTGCGCTGGTCGGCGTGCTGTTCCTGCTGATGATCTTCCTCTCCCCGCTGAGCTATCTGGTACCGGCTTACGCCACCGCACCGGCCCTGATGTACGTCGGTCTTCTGATGCTGGGCAACGTCACCAAGCTGGACTTCAGCGATTCGGTCGATGCCCTCGCCGGCATGCTGTGCGCCGTCTTCATCGTACTGACCTGCAATATAGTCACCGGTATCATGCTGGGCTTCGTGGCACTGGTCGTTGGCCGCATCTTCGCTGCCGAGTGGAAGAAGCTGAACATCGGCACCGTCATCATCGCCCTGGCGCTGGTGATCTTCTATGCCGGTGGCTGGGCCATCTAACTCGTCCGTTTATTCCGGTTATAGTGAAGGGCCCCGCGGGGCCCTTTTTCATGGCTGTGAGACCGCTAACAGTTTCCCGCCCGTTTGCCCCGCATCGTTTCAGATTGAAACGCTGATACCCCCTCTGCTGTTTCAAATCCGAACCAAACCGACCGTCATTTTTATCCTTCTTTCTGTCGTTAGACTGGCTCCATCAACCATTTGCCCACCCGTGCGGTGGCAAGCCAAGGAGTGAGCCATGAAGAAACTGATCAATGCCGTCGATGCCGTGGTCCGTGAACAACTGATGGGGATGGCCGCCGCCCATCCCGAGCTCAAGGTACGTATCGAACCCCACTACATCACCCGCGCCGACTCCCCCGTGATGGGCAAGGTCGCGCTGGTCTCCGGCGGTGGCAGCGGCCACGAGCCGATGCACGGCGGTCTGGTGGGCAAAGGGATGCTGGATGGCGCCTGCCCCGGCGAGATTTTTACCTCGCCGACTCCGGATCAGATGTACGAGTGCGGTCAGGCCGTTGATGGCGGCGCGGGCGTGCTGTTCCTGGTGAAGAACTACACAGGCGACGTGCTCAACTTCGAGACCGCGGTCGAGCTGCTGCACGGCGATGGAGTCAAGGTGGGCTTCTCGTTGATCGATGACGACGTGGCGGTCAAAGACAGCCTCTATACCGCCGGTCGCCGTGGCGTTGCCACTACCGTGCTGTGCGAAAAACTGGTGGGGGCCGCAGCCGAAGCGGGCTATGACCTGGCCCATTGCGAGGCACTGGCCCGTCGCATCAACAACCAGAGCCGCACCATAGGCGTCGCCATGCACGCCTGTACCGTGCCTGCCGCCGGCAAGCCCTCCTTCACTCTGGCGGACAACGAGATGGAGTTTGGCGTGGGCATCCACGGCGAACCCGGTATAGCGCGCCGCCCCTTCACCGACCTCAATACCCTGGTGGATGACATGTTCAGCGAGCTGGCGGACAACACCCCCTATGGCCGTACCCTGCGTCACTGGGACAGAGCCTCCGGCAGCTGGCAGGAAGAGCACACCTTTATCGAACCGCTCAACAAGGGCGATCGGGTCATCGCACTGGTCAACAGTCTCGGCGGCACCCCCATCTCCGAGCTCTATGGCGTCTATGGTCGCCTCGCCACCCTGTGCGAAGAGGCGGGCATCCATCTGGTGCGCAACCTGATTGGCCCCTACTGCACCTCCCTCGACATGACCGGCATCTCCATCACCCTGCTCAAGGTGGATGATGAACTGATGACCCTGTGGGATGCCCCCGTTCACACCCCCGCCCTGCGTCGCGGCTGCTAAGGAGAACCCATGTTAAGCAAGCATCACATCGTCAACTGGCTGCTCGACTGCGAACACATCTTTACCGAGCAGCGTGACTACCTCACCGCACTGGATACCGACATCGGCGACGGCGACCACGGCCTCAACATGCAGCGCGGCTTTTCTAAAGTGGCCGAGAAGCTGCCCGCGGTGGCGGACAAGGATATCGGTCAGGTGCTGAAAACCACCGGTATGACCTTGCTCTCCTCGGTCGGCGGTGCCAGCGGCCCGCTCTACGGCACCTTCTTTATCCGGGCGGCGGCCAGCACCGATGCCTGCCAGAGCCTGAGCCTCAGCCAGTTGTGCAAAATGCTGAGCGACGGGGTCGAAGGGATCGTCTCCCGCGGCCGCGCCGAGCCGGGTGACAAGACCATGTGCGATGCCTGGTGGCCAGCACTGGCGGCCCTGCAACAAGCCCAACAGCAAGAGCTGCCGCTCAACGAGGCGCTGGACAAGGCAGTAGCCGCCGCCGCTGCCGGTACCGAGGCCACCATCCAGATGCAGGCCCGCAAGGGGCGCGCCAGCTATCTTGGCGAGCGCAGCATCGGCCATCAGGATGCCGGGGCCACCTCGACCCTGCTGCTGCTGACCGCCCTGCGTGACAGAGCGAGGTTGTGACATGATCGGAATCGTAGTTGTCTCTCACAGCGCCATGCTGGCGGCCGGATTGAAAGCGCTGGCCGACCAGCTCGGCAGCCCGGCGAAACTGTTGCTGGCGGCTGGGGTCGATGACCCCGACCACCCCATCGGCACCGATGCCATCGCCGTGATGAGTGCGATTGAAGAAGCGGATGACGGCAGCGGCGTGCTGGTACTGATGGACTTGGGCAGCGCCCTGCTCAGCGCCGAAACCGCCCTCGAACTGTTGCCCCCCGAGTTAAGCGCCCGGGTACGGCTCTGCCCGGCCCCCTTGGTCGAGGGCACCCTGGCCGCCGTGGTGGCGGCCGGTTCCGGCCTGACGCTGGATGAGGTGGCCGCCGAGGCGCTCGGCGCCCTTGGCCCGAAACAGGCGATGCTGCCTGCAAGTGCGGCGCAGGCCGCCACGGAGACAGCCCCCGTTGCCGACGACGGCTGGCTGCGCTGCGAGGTAGTGGTGGATAACCCCCACGGCCTGCATGTGCGCCCCGCCGCCCGACTGGTGGCCGCCCTCAAACCCTTTGCCGCTGAACTCAAGCTGCAAAAGGGGGACAAAGAGGCCAACCCCCGCAGCCTGACCCGGCTCGCCATGCTCAACGTGCGTCAGGGCGACATGCTCACCCTGCTGGCGCGCGGAGAGGACGCTAACGCCGCACTGACCTGCTTCCAGCAGCTGGCCGCCGAGCGTTTCGGCGACTGACGCCGCACGCCACTGTTTCAAGGCGCTGCACTCGCTCGCTGAGCCTGTGCAGCACCACTTTCGTGCAAGTAAAAAGAAGACGAAGGCGTCCCCGGCACAGCCGCCCCTTCGCCCCTGTAAGTTTTAAGAGAAGTCTTAATTCATAAAGAGAGGGATAAAATATGGACCGCATTATCATCAGCCCCAGCAAATACGTACAAGGCAACGGGGCCCTCGCCAATATCGGCAACTACGTCAAGGCGCTCGGCAGCAAGCCACTGATCCTGGCCGACGCCTTCGTCACCAAGCTGGTGGGCGATACCGTGGCCACCAGCTTCCACGGCGCGGGCATCAAACCCGAGTTCGACTGCTTCAATGGCGAGTGCTCCCGCCCCGAGATCGACCGCCTGCTGGCGCACTGCAAGCAGACCCCGTTTGACGTCATTATCGGCATCGGCGGCGGCAAGACGCTGGATACCGCCAAGTCGGTCGCCTTCTACCAGAAGGTGCCTGTGGTCATCGTCCCCACCATCGCCTCCACCGATGCGCCGACCAGCGCGCTGGCGGTCATCTACACCCCGGAAGGGCAGTTCAGCGAATACCTGATGATCCCGACCAACCCCAACATGGTCATCATGGATACCGGCGTGATCTCCCGCGCTCCGGTGCGGCTGCTGGTCTCCGGCATGGGGGATGCACTCTCCACCTACTTCGAGGCGCGGGCCAACAAGGTTTCCGGTTGCCAGACCATGGCCGGTGGCGCTTCCACGCTGGCGGCGCAGGCCATCGCCGAGCTCTGCTACAAGACCCTGCTGGCCGATGGCTACAAGGCCAAGCTGGCGGTGGAACAGGGGCTCTGCACCAAGGCAGTGGAGAACATCATCGAGGCCAACACTTATCTGAGCGGTATCGGCTTCGAGAGCAGCGGACTGGCCGCCGCCCACGCCATCCACAACGGCCTGACCCAGCTCGCCGATTGTCACCACCTCTACCACGGTGAGAAAGTGGCGTTCGGTACCCTGGTGCAACTGGTGCTGGAGAACGCGCCGATGGCGGAGATCGAGACAGTGCTGGGTTTCTGCCGCTCGATCGGTCTGCCGACCAACCTGCATATGATGGGGGTCAAGGAGCTGGATATGGCGCGCCTGATGGAGGTGGCCAAAGCCTCCACCGCCGAAGGGGAGACCATCCACAACATGCCGTTCAAGGTCACCGCCGAGGATGTGCTGGCGGCCATCGTCACCGCCCACCAGCTGGGGCTGTAACCGCGCCACCGCTGACCTTGCCATATAACACGGCCCCGCAACTGCGGGGACGTTTCATTTTCTACGGGCTGCTTGGCGACGGCCTCAATAACCGTCAGCCGTGATAGTCGGCGGGATCGATCTCGAGCAGTTTGAGCCGCCGCCAGAGGGTGGTGCGACTGATGCCAAGATGCTGGGCCATCTGGCTCACCTGCCCCTTGCAGGCGTGGGCGCAGCGCAAAATGGCCTGCCGCTCCAGCTCTGCAAGCGTGAGCAGCGGTTGCCCCACCACCTCGTCCGCCACCTGCTGATAGCCGTGACGAATGGCGGCAGGCAGCGCCTCAGGCGGGATCTGCCCCTGACCGGCATGAAGCAGGGCATGCTCGACGGCGCTGCGCAGCTCCCCCAGATTACCGGGCCAGGGATAGGCGAGCAGACAGTCGAGGGCCGCCGGACTGAACTGGCGCACCGGCTCGCGCCCCTGCGCCGCCAGCTGCTGGCTGATAAGGCCCGGCAGATCCGCTGCGCGCTCCCGCAGCCCCGGCAGCCAGAGCTCGCACGCCTGCAGCGCATAGAGCAGCTGGCGGCCAAACAGCCCCTCCTGCACCAGTTGCTCCAGCGGGGCGCTGCTGGTGGCGATGATCCGCACCTTGAGCGGCAGGATACGGGCCGAATCGAAGCGCTGGATGCGACCGGTCTTGAGCAGTTGCAGCAGCGCCGCCTGCATGGGGGCAGAGAGACACTCCACCTGCTCCAGCACTAGCGTGCCACCGTGGGCCAGCTCGAACTTGCCCGCCCGCTCCTGCCCCGCCTCGTCGGAGCCCATCAGCTCCAGCGCCATCCGCTCGCTTGGCAGCGCCTTGCAGTTGAGGGTAATGAGCGGCCCGGCGGCCCGCTCGCTGCCAAAGTGGATCGCCTCCGCCAGCTGGGCCTTGCCCACCTCCTCCTCGCCGCGCAGCAGGATCGGCCCCTGACTCTGGGCCGCCTGCCGGGCATAGCGCAGCAGCTTGCGCATGGCGCTCGATTCGCCCACCAGCGCCGACAGCTCGGGCACCGTCTGGCGCAGCTGGTGAATGGCCCGCAGCCGATCGACCGGGTGCAGCAGGGCGATAAAGCTGACCCCCTCCGGCCCCGGCAGCGGCTTGAGGCTCACCAGCGCATTGATAAACTCCCCCTCCTGCGCGCCGAGCCGCTCCAGCGTCACCTCCACATGACTCAGTGGCGTCTGCCCCCTGATGGCCAGCTGCAACCGCTGGGGCAACAGCAGATGCTGCTCCAGCTGCTGGCCGAGACAGAGCGCCGGATCGAGCCGCAGCCGGTGGGCCGCCAGCGCGTTGAGGTAGCGCAGCCGACCCTGCGGATCCCAGGCCAGCACGCCGTCATCCATACCATCGAGCAGGACATAAAGCTCACTCAGGTGGTGCTGGGACTCCTGCATCAGGGTTTCCATCTGCAGCAGATGGGCCAGCTCGCGCCCCGCGCTGACGGTGAGCGCCAGATCGCCGGCGCTCGCCTCCTCCACCTTGCAGATCAAAGCGATGATGGCGACCTGACGGCCATTGCTGTTGTAAACCGGGCTGGCGCAGCTGTGCCACGGGTGGAGGGTCTGGTTGAAGTGCTGGGGGCCGCTGACGCAGAGCGGTACTCCCTCCAGCGCCGCCAGATTGATGGCATTGGTGCCGATGCGCCCCTCACTGAAAAAGGCGCCGGGGCCAAACCCCAGCTCTGCCAGCTCACGCAGGGTGTCGGGGTGGCCGGTGCGGGCCAGCACACAGCCGCTCTCGTCGGTGAGCAGCAGAGCGCAGGGGCGCCCCTCCATAAATTCGTAGAGATCTTCGAGGGCCATCTCGCCGGTGGTGAGCAGGTCCCGCTTGCGCTGGCGCAGGCTCTGCAAGGTCTGCCCCTTGGCGCTGTGGGGCGGATGCCAGAGGGTGGCACTGGTCTGGTGGGCGCAGCGCAGCCAGGATGCCTGCAAATAGTCGGGCCAAGCGAGCAGCGGCTGAAGGTCAGATGGCATGGTCACAGCAATATCCGGCAAGATGTGAGCCGACCATTTAACCACGTCAGTGCCCCCGATTCAGTGACCTGCCTCAGAGGGTGGCAACCACAGCGCCAGAGATGTAGTCCGTAACACATGCATAACGGGGCCCTCGCGAGCCCCGTTGCCACATCGTTTATATCGCCTCCTTGGCAATTCAAGGGGCCATGGCTACATCAGCATCCACTTCTCGCAGGTACAGTGTTGTGAGTGGATCCGTGTCACTCCAGCGGCGAAATGTCATGATCCCTTTCACCGGGTCAACACTGTCAAGCGAAGTAATACGTTGCTCCCAGCAGGTCCACCAGGCACAGGGTTCCGAACCTATTCCTTTCAGGAGTACCAGAGAAGTCATGCCCCCCGCCTGTTGTAACAACAGGTCCTGTGTGCCGACACGCTGACCATTCACTGTCATTTTTTGTTTGCCAGAGGCACCAAGCCAGCCGTCGTTTGTCACCAGGTAGCCTTTGAACGCGGTGGTAAACAGAGGACCAGACAGCGCAACTTGGTCATAAACCCCCAATCCGGGCAGCTCAGCAGCAGTAATTTGTGCAAAACTCTTACCTTGTGCCAGCAGCGCGAGAACTTTACCTGGGAGATCGAGCACCTCTTGGCTACCCCACTCGGCATAGTTATGCCCTATCCACCACCCTTTCATTGCATCCCCATCAACTTTGTGACGACGCATGACCTTGAACTCTTGGCCAATATCGTCACGGTTGAAGTCATATCCATCCAGCGCAATGTGCTGCCAGGTAACATGGATCTGATGCTCGTCGGCAGAAACTTCTTTTTGTTTTGCTTTGTACTGGTGAAACAGGTAGCCATCCGGGTGCGTATCATCGATCTTGCGCAGCTGTTTCTCCTCATCCAGCAAATAGCGCTTCCCTTCGGTGGTTAACTGTTGCAGCCCATCTCCCAAGGGGACATGTTCGACTACAGTTTCGTACCAGTAAGGTAAACGAGTGCCAGTGTGGAAGTTGTAATCAGCATACTCTTCGAACGAGTCATCAAGAGGGTTGGCCCAGACAATTTTGCCAGACTCATAACGTGTCGTGCCATTTTGGCGGCTGAGCAGTGACTCTCGCTGATTGATGGTGCCATCAGCGTTCCAATCATTCTCATATGTGGTACGTACACCATCAGAGTCTTTAACGTAATGCTCCAACCGGCGGAAACCGGGTTGTCCCGGATTGTCCAGCTTGAACCAGTTACGAGTCGGGGCATCGGTTTTGTACTCAATCATCTCGATGTCGTGGCCTGTGGCATTGCCCGTTTTCGTCCACATCTGAACAAAATCGATAGTACTGTAATCCTGTGCTGCGAACTCAGCTCGCAGGTCTCGCCCTTCATTTATCCGGGTGGGATCATTGCACTGATATTCATTCAGCTCTTTGCAGTTGGTGTCCTCGTCAAAATATTCCACCCACTTGGTGTCATTCCCTACACTCAGCGATTGTCCCTTGAAGTTTCGCTCGCCATCCTTGTTAAAGTCATGTTCCCATTTGGCATAGCGCTCGATAGTTCCGTCAGCTTTACGTGTGGTCTCCAGGCTCCATGTGGTAGCGATCAGTGGCGTACCATTGTATCTCTCATAATCGTTGGCATTTTTATCCCAGTAATATTTGGTCCCCTGGCTTACCTCGACACCGCCCTCAGTTTTACGGGTGGAAAACTCGATGGTGAATGTTGCCTTATGAGTGTTGTAGTCGATTTCACTCTTCAGGGTGGGATTGCCCTGAACAGTGATTTGTTCATCCGTCAATTTGTCGTAAATAGCTGTAGCTTCACCGGTTTTATTGTTAAGCGCCAAAAGCAGGACATCCTGTTTGTCTGCCTCTGCTGGCAACGAGGCTGGCAGAGCATCGGCGATCACTTTGGCAATAAACAGTGCCCGCCCATCTCCCAATGCGACAAAGTCTGCATCCAGCATGGCCGAGGAAATGCCAAGCCTCTGGGCCAGCACCTCCCGGGCCTGTACCGGATCGTTATATTTCAGTGTTTCGAGATGCAGTAACGTGGTCAGAGGCGATACGATTCTTACTGTACCACTGCTGCCTGAGCCTGCAGGAGCAACCATAGTAAAAGCGGTGTCAACCGGTCCCCGTTCCAGATCTACTGTTTCACCGGGAATGGTTTCCACATACACATTGGCGCTCAATTGGCCTGGCTCAAGAGTGAACAGTGCTCTCCCCTCGCTATCTGACTTGGCAAAAGGCTCTGCTGCATCACGCAGGCTATTTCCATTAAGATCGACCCACACCAGAGCACCCTGTAACACACCATCAATTGCTCTTATCTGAAGCGTGGTTTTAGTCTCTGGTGGCGTTGTACTATCACCACTACTGTCTCCGCCACCACAACCGGCAAGTGCGGTAATGATGCTTGCTGCCAGCCATGATTTAGTAAAAAGTTTCATACGTCCCCCAGTCCCTGACTTTTTATATTGCTTGCTGTCATCCATGGCAGATACATCGACAGACCCCTTGTAATACTTGATCGGCCGCTTTAACGACTGTGTTGGTTATAGGCTCCTGGTGAACAAACCGCATCCCCCTATCGGGGGAGCGGTTGCGTGTGAGGGGAGAGAAAATAGCGGTGAATCGCCCCTGGTTTTCTAGACACTCTGTTGCTGAAAAATAAACTGCCTTTCAAACTCTACCGGCGACAGCCCATCATTGGAACCATGACGCCTGATTGGGTTGTAAAACATCTCGATATAATCAAACACATCGCTGCGGGCTTCGTCTCTTGTCGCGTAAATCCTGCGCTTGATCCGCTCCCGTTTGAGCCACTGGAAGAAGCTCTCGGCGACAGCATTGTCGTGACAGTTGCCACGTCGGCTCATGCTGCAACTCAGGTTGTGGGTCTTCAGAAAGTCCTGCCATTCGCCACCGGTAAACTGGCAGCCCTGATCCGAATGCACCAGTACCGGCTGCTTGGGCTTGCGCCGCCAGACGGCCATCAATAACGCATCAACCGCCAAGTCTGCCGTCATGCGTGATTTCATCGCCCAGCCGACGATCTGGCGAGAGAACAGGTCGAGCACCACCGCCAGGTACAGCCACCCTTCTTGAGTACGGATGTAGGTAATGTCAGTCACCCAGGAGAGGTTGGGGGCTGGCACCTTAAACTGACGTGCCAGCGTGTTTGGAGCAACCAGTGGGCTCTTGCCTCCATAATGCCCCTTGCGGCGTTGATAGCCCGTTTGCGAACGCAGCCCTTCCCGCTTCATTAATTTGGCCACTCGGTGCTTGCCGCAGGCTTCTCCCCCGTCACGAAGGTCGCGATGGATCTTGCGATAACCGTAGACAGCACCACTTTCCAGCCAGGATTGCTTGACCAATCCGGTCAGTCGTTCGTCCTCCCGCTGTCGTGGCGATACGGGCTGTTTCAACCACGCGTAGAAGCCACTTCGGTGAACCCCCAAGGTCTGGCACAGGGTAACGACACTGTACCGGTCGAGTCGGGAGGTTATGAACGCGTACCTTTCCTTGACTCGCTGGCAAAGTACGCGGCGGCCTCCTTTAGGATATTGCGCTCCTCGGTGACCCAGGGCGGGATCGCACTTTGTTAATGAAATTTGAACAGGCAGATCGTCTGTGATCTAATCGCGTCTCCATGCAGGAGGCACGCGCTATGACGTTGATTGAACACCTTACCCTTGTCGAAGAAACTCGCTCTGAGATCAATCGTAAACATAACCTGGTTGATGTCATGTTCCTTGTCATCAGTGCCATCATGAGTGGTGCCGAGGGCTGGAATGACATCGAAACCTATGGCGATTCAAAGATCGATTGGCTCCGTCAGCATCGCCCCTTTGCCAACGGCATCCCGCGGCGTCACACGGTTGCCCGCATTCTGCGCTGCATTGTCATCGATACCTTGCTTGAAGCGTTGCTGTGCTGGGTCAATGAACAGCGCACTCATCAGGGCAAACCCATCATTGCCTTTGATGGCAAGGTGTTACGCGGCTCCTTTCGGGGAAATGCCAAGGATGCGCTTCAGTTGGTCACGGCTTACGATACCGAAAATGGGCTGGTGTTAAGCCAGAAAGCAACCCCTAACAAGAAGGGGGAAATCGAAACCGTCAAAGATATGCTGGACATTCTTGAGCTAAAAGGAGCCGTTGTCACACTCGATGCGTTGCATTGTCAGCGTGAGACACTGGAGAAAATCAGCGAGAAGAAGGCTCATGTAGTGGTACAGGTCAAGAATAATCAACCGAAGCTGTATCAAGCGGTTCAATCGCAATTCCAGTCACTGTTTGACGCCCAGAAAGAGAAGATTGTCGTCGAGCACAAAGAGAGTGGACATGGCCGCCAGGAAGAGCGTTATGTATTTCAATTAAAAGCCAAATTACCGCCAGAGTTGACGGAGAAATGGCCGACAATCCGCAGCATCATTGCCGTTGAGCGTCACCGCAGCGCCAACGGAAAAGGAACGGTAGATACCTCTTACTATGTCAGCTCGTTATCCCCCAAGCACAAGCTGCTAGGGCACTATATACGGCAGCACTGGCGGATAGAGAACAGCCAGCATTACATTCTTGATGTGGTGTTCAACGAGGATGCTTCCAGGATAGCGATGGAGGATGCGGTCGAGAATATGGCGCTATTCCGGCGGTTCGTATTGAATATCGTAAAACAGAGCAATTGTGGTGCTCGAAGTCAGAGAAACAAGCTAAAAAGAGCCGGCTGGAATGACGACTATCGGGCTCAGTTATTCTTTGGTTAAAATATCAACAAAGTGTGCTCCCGCCCTGCTCGGTGACCTGGCGCAGTTCGGCTTTCAGGCGGCGTATCTCGGCTTGCAAGGCAGACTCTTCGAGCTGCTGGTCAGCAGGCTTACCGTACTGCCTGAGCCAGGTATACAGACTGTGGCTGGAGACCCCAAGGGCTCGTGCAACGTCAGCCACCGGCCGTCCGCGCTCGGTGATTTGTTTAACGGCTTCGATTTTGAATGTTTCTGGATAACGCTGACGGGTCATAACACCTCCAATAGTTGCCTCATTTTAAGGCTATGAGGTGTCTAGGGAACTGGGGGCGATTCAGTGCTTAATGAGATATATTGAACAGCAAGTTAAGTAGATCGTTTTGATTATTGGTGCCGGTTTTATGCAACAGTGTTTTTATTTGGCTTTTTACAGTCTCCAAAGAGACCCCTCGAAGGCGAGCGACCTCTGCTCCGGTCAGACCACGCGAGAGCAGGGTAAGTACATCCTGTTCGCTCTTAGTCAAACAATAAAGTAGCTCCATACGTTGCAGGTGCCGCTCATGCTCCCATCGAGGATCAATCAACATCAATTCAAACCATCCGCTGGGCTCTGGCAGTGGAGTCCATTCGAGGATCACCTGATGAGACTCTGACAGAGACAGAACAAGACGCCCTTCAGTTCCACGGCTCAACGATTCCCGCCAAAGAGGTAGCCAGCGAGAAGGAATGACCAGTTGATGGTCAACAGGGTTCTGTGTGATGTGATATTCACCCAGCGCCTGCTGCATGGCACGATTGGTCAGTTGTAGATGCCCATATTGATCCACTACAGCGCGTGGGCGATTATCACGCTCCAGCAGTGCCGTCAGTAGTATACGTTCCTCATTGAACCTCTGACGTCGACGATAACTTCTGGCCCAACAGCCAAGTCCGTTGGAGAGCCATTGCAACATCTGTTGCTCAGCCGGAGTGAAAGGGGGTTGAGTCTTATCCCGATGGAGGGTGATCGCAAACTCGTCCCGGGTACTCAGAGGAACCAGAATGCACAGGGCATAACGAGCTTGAAAACGCGGCACCATCTCTTCCCTGAACACTGGATTGTCGATGCGCTCAAAGTTCAAGAGTTGATCAACGATGGCCGCCTTGCCAACCAGCATGTGCTGCATATAGGTGTTGAGAAAAACATCATCGGCCATGCGTTCAAAATAAAAGGCCAGATCAGAGCGAGAATAGCTTTTGGTCCAGACGATAGCATCCTCAGGGGTTTGTCGGGGGGCCAGTACCACGCTAGCAGCGGATGCATTGAACAGAGATCTCAACTCATCAAATATTTTGCACAGGAGGTCATAGTCTTGCTCAGCCTCGTAGAGACGCCCCTGCAATTCCAGTAGCTTCGAGATACAAATTGCCATACACACCAACCTCCATTGTTGGCTAATAACATCATGTCGATCAGCCAATAACATCATGCCGATCACTTTTTTTCTGCCCGCGTTTATAGCGTCTTCCTTTTACTCCGCCTGATCGGCATCGGTCAAGTTGGCGCCCTGTTTTCTCATCGATTCTCCCGTTAAGGTCACGCGCACCGCTCTGTGGATCAGTCGGTCCAAGATCGCCTCGGCGAAGGTTGCCTCTCCGATCATCCCGTACCACTTCTCCACCGGCAATTGGCTCGCCACTATCGTTGAGACGTTGCCGTAGCGGGTATCGATGATCTCCAGCAGGTTGCTGCGTTCGCTCGCGTCCAGCATCTCCATGCCCCAGTCATCCAGGATCAGTACCCCTATGTTGCTTACCCGCTCCAGCAGTTTCGGATAGCTGCCATCCGCTTGGGCCAGTCGCATCTCTTCAAGTAGGGTTTTCAGCCGGTAATACCGCACGCCCACTCCTTGCCGGATAAAGTAACGGCCCAGGGCACACGCCAGGTAACTCTTGCCACAGCCTGCCGCGCCCGTTAGCAGCAGGTTTTGTTGATGACTCAGCCAGTGTCCTTCCAGCAGTTGGCGGATCTGCGCTTTGCTCACGCCTCGACCCGCCCGATAGTCGAGCTGCTCCACCTGTCCGGCTAGCCGGAACCGGGCTTGCTTCTCCAGGCGGTTGGTTTTCCTCTGCTCCCGCTGCACCAGCTCATGGCTCAGTAATAGTTGCAGCCGCTCTTCAAAACCCATATCCAGGTACAGCATGCTCTGGGCCTGCTGCTGGTTCAGAGCCTGTTTCATGCCGCTCAAGTGCAGGCGGCTTAGTTGTTCATCGAGGTGTAATTGCATCGGCTTCTCCTGATCCGTGGGGTTAGTGGAAGTAGTGCTCGCCATGGACATTGTCATGACGGATGTCTTGCAGCGGATCCTGTCGCTCGTTGGCAATGAGTTGTTGCTCCTCCAGGCCATGCTTGAGCATGCTGCGGATGTTGTGCAGCCGGTTGGCGCCGGTCAGGTGCCCCCGGAGGCAGGCCGCTTCCAGCCGCTCCTTGCCATAGGTTTTGCTCTGCCCCAGCAAGGCCAGGCAAGGGCGCACCGCTTGCGTCGAATGCTCTGCCTGCCGGATAAAGCCATCCACCCAATGCGTGGTGTAGGGGCCGATGGACGCCGCCCAGCCAAGCAGTCGCTCTGGCGACCACTCCAGCAGTGCCTGATGATGCGCGGGCATGTGTTCACGCAGGCTGCTGTGCTGGCCTTTGTGATGACTCCGCTGGTGTTCGGCCACGATCTTGCCCGCGTGGTACAGCGTGACGGTATGCTCGGCCAGATGCGCCTCCAGCCGCTTGCCCTGCAAGGCATAGGGCACTGAGTAATAGTGCTTTTCCAGATCGACGTGGTAGTCCTTACCAACCAGCACCGGCACTACTTTGGTGTAGTGATAGGGATAATCCGGCAACGGCTTGAGCGCCGGTGCATCGAGCTCGGCAAACAGTGAGGCACGGCAGCCAGGCAGCTTCTGGAAGGATTTCTGGTTGAGCCGGGTCAGCAGTTCACCCATTCGCTGATTGAGCTGGGCCAGGCTATGGAAGGTTTCATGACGCAGCACCGCCAGGATCCAGCGGGTGACGATCTGCACGCCCACCTCCGCCTTGGACTTATCCTTCGGCTTGCGGGGCCGCGCGGGCATGATCGCCGTACCGAAATGGGCCGCCAGCATCTGGTAGGTAGGGTTGAGATCCGGATCGGTATTGCGCGCCACGCTGACGGCACTCTTGAGGCAATCAGGTACCACCAATTGCGGCACACCGCCAAAGAACTCGAAAGCGCGCTTGTGGCTCATCACCCAGTCATCGAGCTGCTGGGAGCGGGTGGCCTCGGCAAAGGTGTAGTTGGAGGCCCCCAGCACGGCGACAAAGATCTGGGCCCGGTAAAGGATCTCGCCGGTATGCGGATCGACAATGGGCATGGTCTGGCCGCAGTAGTCGACAAAGAGTTTTTCGCCCGCAATATGGGTCTGCCGCATCGAGGGTTGCAGCAGCGCCGCCCACTCTTTATAGAGCCGACAGAAGTGGTTGTAGCTGTAGTGGGAGCCTGGATGGCGCTCGGCGTACTCCTGCCATAGCAGCTCGAGGGTCACGCCTTTTTGACCTGGTTTTTTGAGTTCCTGATGCAACAAGGCCCAGTTGGGAGTGGGTTTGTGCTGAGTTTTATGGACAGAGCAGGTCTTGAGAAATGCGCGCTCCAGGGAGACATCATCCCAGGACTCAGACAGGGGCCAGGTCATGATACCCAGTTGAGCCGCCCGGTTGAGGTAATAGGATACGGTGCTAGGAGAGATATGCAGGCTGAGGGCGATCTGCCGATGAGCCAGTTGAGCCTGATATTTAAGGCGAAGAATTTCTTTGAGTTTTCTCACAGTGATAGGCCTCGCAGACATGCACGTTCCTCTGTTGGAGCAGATGGGAAAGTGCGGGTTTAACGAAGCGGGGAGAAAAAGTCACCAATAACATGGATGCCGATCATGGTTTCCCATCGAGGGTAAAAAGTGATCGGCGTGGGATGTTATTGAGTGATCGGCATGGATGTTATTACGTGATCGGCATGAATGTTATTGAGCGATCGCCATGCGTGGGAATATGCAGAAGGTAACATCGCAGGTCATTCGTCACGATGGCTAACGTTAACTGATCGTAGTAGTCTTCGTGATAGCCGATATCCAATCGGATGACTAATAGCTTGGCATGCTGGTCGAATAGGCTAGTAACATACGTCTCTATACTGAGCTGATTGCGGCATTCAACGCGTTTGAGGTTCTCTAGGCGCTTACGGTGCACCTTACTCTTGAACTCTCTTAGAAACGCATACAGCGCGTTATTGATATCCCTGGCCAATTCGTCACCGACATCACTATCGAGATCTTTCTCATGGATGAGGTGCAATCCATAGACCTCTCGCATATGCGTTAGGAATAGCTCTATCGTTGGATGTGATGACGATATTTCCTCATGACAATAAAAATAATCACACACGGTATCCAACGCATTAAAGAGTTTGGTTGATAGCCTACGACCTATGCAAGTGATGCGTGACTTATCTGGTGCTGAATAAACGGCTCTGACAATAGGAAGCGTTTTATTTTGGAGCAGGTCTGGTATGGATAGGATATCTAATAGTCTGGCTGAGTTAAACATGATGGCCTCACTTAGGCAGGAGTAACCCTACGCAGTGCTATAGACACACGCGTATATAGGGCGATTAGTGGAATGGTATTGGTTATATATGAGAGGCTGTATAGATAACTAGTGTTGAACTAAATAATAAATAAACCTAATGTTCGATACATTCATTTTCCCATCTAAATATCCGAACGAAAACATAAGAGGGAAACCCCATTTTATTTAATTGACAACTATTCAACACATGCGAGTTGTGGCTGTAAGTTATGGAGCTCACTAAGTGTGATAAGTGCACTCCAGACTGACTTCGACGCTATAGCTATAGACAATGTACTCACGAAAACCAATTGAGTACTGAATTGTCTCGGATGGTTTGGGGTATAAGTAGTCATAGCAAGCTAACATTTCCATACCGAACTGATTGATAAGGTCGTTGATGAGCAGATTTTTGTCTTGGCTGATCATGGTTATGTCGTGATTTTTGTCATCAGAAGGGTGTGTCAGTAAAAAAACATTAAGAAAATATGTATAGAATACAGATGGATATCTTAGATAAACAGTTTATCGGTCTACCTGTCGCCTTCACGATCGCGGATAGATGGTATAGGATAGCCAGAACACAAAATCGTAAGCCATTGTTTTTTATGCACTAAAAAAGAATATTAACTTTAATGGGGGGGAATCGTGGAATCAATTAGGTGTAAATATTCCTACCTTTCGGCTATAAATGAAGAGATGAGGCTTGCTTTCTTAAATTTTAATGAGTGTAGCCACTCTATTTACTATCGCATAGATAAGAGTGGCTCAATTTTGATTAATGCATCATCAAAACAACCTTCTGTGATTTTTTTAGGTTCATTTTATAGCGCACTCACTAGTTTTACTTCATGCATTATTAAATTAAACTCAGTTAAAGAATCGCTCCCTCCCCCAAAGAAAACAAAAGAAACAATAAGACCTGAAGCTAAAAGCGTTAACGTTTTGGATGTTGCCTATGAGCTACGAGATGAAATTGAAAAATTAAAAACTCATAAAATAAATCCATTGCTATACTTTTTTATAGAATTCTGTAAGTGCCATCGCATCAATATTTATGATATGCATCCACTTGATATACGTAAAAACTTCATGACGTTTATTTATCATAAACCGTATTACACAAGTGTAGCTAACCCTATAAAGGACATGAGTAAAGAGAGCGTTAATGACAATGAAACTCGCAAAACAAAAGTTATTAACAAGAAACAGATTAAAGAGTTCTATTTTTCTGCAGAGAAAAATATTGCTTCTTGTATAAATTACATTGATGATCTAGTTAAGATTCATGGTGGGTTACGTGTAGTTGCGATGCGACTTGGGATAATACCAAATAAAGACATATTTGATGACCCTTTTAAACGTGCAACATCCTTTTTAGATTGCGAGAGTGATTTAATCAGCATGCTGCATCTGAAAGACCGTCTATTAAGGAACTTAGTTAGAGACGCAACATTAAAAAACATGGTTGGTTATATAATGAAAGTGGATCACTCACCATATATAGGGTTTCATATCCACTTCATCTCTATATTTACCTCTGACATTGAAAGTGATTTACCACTATTAATATATGAATTCTGGAACAATAGGATAACCGAGAAAACTGGGTGCACATGGGGTTATCGTTTTGAGTCCCCTGCCTCAAGAAATGCATATGGTGATGAGTACACTCTTAGCATTGATGATTCCAAGGATAAGCTTGATTTAAAATCATTTATTAGGCAAATGCTGCTGCGAGACAAATTAATCAAGATCGATATTCCTAAGAGGCGTACTTTAGAACGAGGCATAATCCGCGACACCATTGAAAACAGAATACTATTAAGTAGTGAAAAAAGGGATATTTTACGTGATATATTTAGAAAAGCAAAAGATGACAATGTATCTATTAAGTCTCTAGTGGAGTTTTTCTCACAGGTTTAGCTAACACTTGCTTTTGTAAAATCACTACTATTGAAAATATCTCAAAAATCAATTTGTGATTATTTAATGCAGTGTTGTTGATTATAATAACTGTACCGATATGGTTATCACCTGACACCGGCCTCAAACCGGTGTTTTGGTTACGCTGATTTAGAGCGCAGTTCCTTCGGTGTCAACTTTTGCCCCTTCTTGAACATACGATAGGAGGTATGTACCTCCAACATCCTACCCAGATGTGACAGCTGGGTGTTGCAGCGCTCCAGGTAGCGATGTAAGTCTGTCTGAATCTGCCCCACTGACTCATTCCGGGACCTTACGGCTTGGTCGTCCGCCTCTTGATAAGGAAGTGTTCATCCAGCATGGTACGATGCAGTCGTTCGATAAAGTCATTGCTCTGTGGCCTGCGTACCGTGTTAGCCCAGAGTTCAATCCCCCAGTTGCAAGAACAGCTCGTTGGGATGATGGTCAGAGCGTCCGCAGAACGCGCGCCAGTTATCTGACAGGAGATGGGATAGACACACGGTTCATGTGCTTCAAAGAACGGCAGGACCGTTTCATTGAGCACATGAACCGAAGTCACCGGCAACTTGCCGGTATAGTGCCGTCCCCAGGCATGACGGTTTTAGCCGTCCAGCACGATTTCCAGATACACCTTGTCCCCCTTGAGTACACCGACGATGAAGGTATCGCACGCCACCAGTTCCCCAATGTAGTTAACTTCGATCTGGCGTTCGCGAAACTCAGGACTGAAGCGCTAGAGCAGGCGAACTTATTCATCATTGAGCTCCATCGTCTACTCCCGATGGGTTTTCTCGAGGCACAACAAGCGGCCGAGCTTGGAAAGCAGGTCGTGACGTTGTCATACGCCACTCAGATCGCCCGCACTGACGTTGATGCTTTGCAGACACGTCTTTGTGCAGACCACAGCGGGTACTGGGTTGGATTGGTGAGAGAGTTATCGAGGATGGCCTGTTCAATCTCGGGAGCGACCCGGTTGGGATGTGCCCTTTACAGCCGGGCAGTTTGTCGAGCAAGCCCTCGGCCGATCAGCTTGCAGGCTTTGCTTACGTTATTGAGATCTTTGGCGAGCTTTAACAAGCGGAGTTTACAGCGTGCTATTTTCTCGTTGCAGGTCAACGGTGACTCCAGATAACACGGTAGGGATACCGTTTTGTTATCCGGTTTGAAGCCATATGACCACTCCCTTGTGGACAACAGTCAGGTGAATAGCACTTTCATACCTTTGTCACCTGCCTCGATTTGGCTTCTCGACATGACAGATAAAAAAACGGGGCGAACCTAGTGGTTCGCCCCTGATGCTTTTTACGTCAACCCCGAGGGGTCAACCCTGTTTGTCTGATGCCGGCTCTGCGTCCTTCGGCGCCTGCCAGCCGCCACCGACGGCCTTGTAGAGGGCGACCTGGTTACTCAGCTGGGCGAGCCGGGTGCTGATGAGCCCCTGCTTGGCGCTGAACAGGGAGCGCTGGGCATCGAGGCGGGTCAGGTAGCTGTCCACCCCTTGCTCGTAACGCACCTCCGCCAGCCTGAAGTAGGTCTGATTGGCATCCACCAGCGCCTGTTGCGCCTGCAGCTGCTGCGCGTAGTCAGCCTGGGCACCGAGGGTATCCGCGACCTCCTTGAAGGCGGTCTGGATGCTCTTCTCGTAGCTCGCCACCGCCTGCCTGGTCCCCACCTCGGCCACGTCCAGATCCGCAACGCGCTTGCCGCCATCGAAGATGGGCAGATTGATCTGGGGCATGAAGGTCCAGGTGCCGGTGCCGCCGTCAAACAGACCGCTCAGCTGGTTGCTGGCGGTGCCCGCCGTCGCGGTGAGCGAGATGGTCGGGAAGAAGGCGGCACGGGCCGCCCCTATGTTGGCGTTGGCCGCCTTCAGGTTGTGCTCCGCCGCCAGGATGTCCGGGCGTTGCTGCAACAGGCTGGAGGGAGCCCCCACCGGGATCGGCGCCAGTTTCACCTCGGCCAGGGTGGCCGGTTGTGCCGCCAGCACCGGGATATCGGTGCCAAGCAGCAGGGCCAGACCGTTTCTGTCCTGCTTCACCAGACGCTGGTATTGCGCCTGGCTGACCTTGGCGTTTTCCAGTGCCGTGCGCCCCTGGGCCAGCTCCATCTCGGAGGCGGCGCCCAGGCGGTATTTGTGCTCGGTCAGGGCATAGCTCTCCTGCTCGGTGGCGAGGGTCGCCTGGCTCAGGGCCAGCAACTCCTGATCCGCCAGCAGGGTGAAGTAGGCATTGGCCACCGAGGCCACCAGGGCGATCTGGGTGCTGCGCTGGGTCTCGATTTGCGCCAGATAAGTCTCAAGGGCCTGATCTTTCAGGCTCTGGATCCGGCCAAACAGATCCAGCTCATAGGCGGTGATGCCGATGTTGGCGCCATACTGGCTGCTGATGGTGCCCTGCCCAGTACTACTGAGATCGTCGGATCCCTGCTGGCGGGTACCGCTGCCACTGGCGGCCAGGGTCGGCAACTGGGCCGCCCGCTGGATACGGTATTTCGCCTCGTAGGCCTCGACGTTGAGGGCTGCCAGGCGCAGATCCCGGTTGCTCTCAAGGGCGGTGCCGATCAGCGTCTGCAGGGCCGGGTCCTGGAACTGCTGGCGCCAGGGGGCAAGTTCCCCCTTGGCGGCCAAGTCAGCTTGCCAGGAGGCGCCTTGGGGCAGCTCGGGGCGCTGGTAGTCGGGGGCCATGGAGCAGCCCCCCATCATCAGGGTCACGCCCAGGGCGATCAGGGTCTTAGTCATGGTTGATCTCCTTGGTGTGGACACTCTCTTCCCCGGCATGCTTGCGTTCGGTGAAATAGCGCATCACCAGCACGAAGAAGAGCGGCACGAAGAAGATGGCGAGCACGGTGGCACTGATCATCCCTCCCATCACGCCGGTCCCGATGGCGTTTCGGCTGCTGGCGCCCGCCCCGGTGCTGATCACCAGGGGCAGTACCCCCAGGATGAAGGCGAGCGAGGTCATCAGGATGGGGCGCAGGCGCTGACGCGAGGCCTCCACCACCGCATCCCCGAGCCTCATCCCCTTGTCGTGCAGCTCCTTGGCGAACTCGACGATGAGGATGGCGTTCTTGGCCGACAGCCCGATCGTGGTGAGCAGGCCTACCTGGAAGTAGACGTCATTCTCAAGCCCGCGCAGGGTCGCGGCCAAAATGGCCCCCAGCACCCCGAGCGGCACCACCAGCATGACCGAGAACGGAATGCTCCAGCTCTCGTAGAGGGCCGCCAGACAGAGGAAGACCACCAGGAGCGAGATGGCGTACAGGGCCGGCGCCTGGGAGCCTGCCTGACGCTCCTGGAAGGAGAGGCCGGTCCACTCGATGCCGATCCCTTCCGGCAACTGTTTCACCATCTCCTCGATGGCCGCCATGGCATCACCCGTACTCTTGCCCGGGGCCGCCTCACCGACGATCTCCATGGCGGAGACACCGTTGTAGCGCTCAAGACGGGGCGAGCCGAAGCTCCACTCCGTGCTGGCAAAGGCGGAGAAGGGCACCATCTGGCCCGCGCTGTTGCGCACGTACCACAGCTTCAGATCTTCCGGGTTCATCCGGAAAGGGGCATCCGCCTGCAGATAGACCTTCTTGACCCGGCCTCTGTCGACGAAGTCGTTCACATAGGAGGAGCCCCAGGCCGCCGACAGGGTGTTGTTGATGTCGGTGATGGAGAGCCCCTGGGCCAGCGCCTTCTCGTAATCGATCTTGATGTCGAGCTGGGGCGTGTCTTCCATCCCGTTCGGGCGTACCCGCACCAGGTTGGGATCCTGCGCCGCCATGCCGAGCAGCTGGTTGCGTGCCTGCATCAGCTTCTCATGACCCAGACCGCCACGGTCCTGCAGGAAGAAGTCGAAGCCGGTGGCCGTGCCGAGTTCCGGAATGGGGGGCAGGTTGAAGGCGAAGACCTGGGCTTCCTTGATGCTGAACAGGAACCCCATGGCGCGGCCGATGATGGCATTGGCGCTGCGCTCTTCTCCCTTGCGCTCACTCCAGTCCTTGAGCTTGATGAAGGCCATGCCGCTGTTCTGACCGCTACCGGCGAAGCTGAAGCCCGCCACCGTCAGCACGGAGTCCACGTTCTCCTTCTCGTTCTCGAGGAAGTAGTCGCGCATCTCCCCGAGCACCACCTCGGTCCGCTCCTTGGTCGCCCCCACCGGGAGCTGCACCATGGACATGATGACCCCCTGATCCTCTTCCGGCAGGAAGGAGGTGGGCATGCGCATGAAGAGCACCGCCAGCACCGCCAGCATGGCCAGATAGATGATGCCGTAGCGGGTGCCCTGCTTGATCACCTTGCGCACGCCGTTCTGGTAACGGTTGGCGTTGGTGTCGAAGAAGCGGTTGAACCAGCCGAAGAAGCCGCGCTGGGCGCCGAATTCACCGTGCTTCATGGGTTTGAGCAGGGTGGCGCACAGGGCCGGGGTCAGGATCAGGGCCACCAGCACAGAGAGCACCATGGCCGAGACGATGGTGAGGGAGAACTGGCGATAGATGGCACCGGTAGAGCCACCGAAGAAAGCCATGGGCACGAACACCGCCGACAGCACCAGGGCGATGCCCACCAGGGCGCCGGTGATCTGGGTCATGGACTTGCGGGTCGCCTCGAGGGGGGAGAGATCCTCCTCGCTCATCAGACGCTCCACGTTCTCCACCACCACGATGGCGTCATCCACCAAGAGGCCGATGGCGAGCACCAGACCGAACATGGTCAGGGTGTTGATGGAGAAGCCGAAGGCCGCCATCACCCCGAAGGTGCCGAGCAGGACCACGGGCACCGCGATGGTCGGAATAAGGGTTGCCCGGAAGTTCTGCAAGAACAGATACATGACGCAGAACACCAGGAAGATCGCCTCGATCAGGGTCTGCACCACCTCCTCGATGGAGATCTTCACGAACGGCGTGGTGTCGTAGGGATAGACGATCTCCATGTTGGCCGGGAAGTACTCGGAGAGTTCACCCAGCTTGGTCCGCACGTGCTCGGCGGTGTCCAGGGCGTTGGCACCGGTCGCCAGCTTGATGGCGACGGCGGCGGTGGCCTGGCCGTTGTAGAGCGCGGTCGCGTCGTAGTTTTCACCGGCAAGCTCGACCCGGGCCACGTCCTTGAGCTGGACCTTGGAGCCGTCCTGGTTCACCCGCAGCAGGATGTTGTTGAACTCCTCCACGGTGGAGAGCCGGGTCTGGCCCATGATGGTGGCGGTAAATTGCTGATCGCTCACCGCAGGGGTCCCCCCCAGCTTGCCGAAGGCAACCTGGGCGTTCTGGGCCTTGATGGCGGCCTGAATGTCGGCCGGGGTCATCTGCACCCGGTTGAGCTTGTGGGGATCGAGCCAGACGCGCATGGAGTACTGGCTGCCGAACAAGGTGATGTCACCGACCCCGTCCAGACGGCTCAGGGGCTCCTTGATGTTGGCTACCACATAGTCCGCCAGGTCATCGTTGGTCATGGCGCCATCGGTGGAGATGAAGGCGGCCACCATCAGGAAGCTGCTGGAGGTCTTCTGGACCCGCACGCCCTGTTGCTGCACCTCTTGGGGCAGGAGCGACATGGCCTGTTGCAGCTTGTTTTGCACCTGCACCTGGGCGATGTCGGGATCCGTACCCGGCTTGAAGGTGAGGGTCACGCTGACGTTCCCTGACGAGTCGGATTGCGCCGACATGTAGAGCAGGTGATCCAGCCCGGTCATGTTCTGCTCGATGATCTGGGTCACCGAGTCTTCCACCGTCTTGGCGGAGGCCCCCGGGTAGCTGGCGGAGATGCCAACCGCCGGCGGGGCGATGGTCGGGTACTGGGCCACCGGCAGGCCGATGATGGCCATGGCCCCGGCCAGCATGATCACCAGGGCGATCACCCAGGCGAAAATGGGTCTATCTATGAAAAAACGTGCCATGAGGCGACTACTCCATCCTACTGCTTGGTTGCCGGGGTCTGTTGTGCGCTGTTGCCGGCACGTTCAGTGGGCGCCACCACGACCCCGGGTTTGACTTTCTGCAGACCGGCGACGATCACCTTCTCGCCAGCCTTGAGACCGGACTCCACCACCCAGCTGTCGCCGGACATGCGGCCGACCTGCACTTCACGCAGTTCCACCTTGTTGTCCGCAGTCACCACCATGACGGTGGCACCGCCCTTGGGGGTGCGGGTCACGGCAGTCTGGGGCACCAGCAGGCCTTGCGGGCGCTCGCCCTCCTGCAAGGTGGCGCGCATGAACATGCCGGGCAGCAGCAGTTGCTCCGGGTTGGGCACGATCACCCGCAGGGTCACCATGCCGGTCGCCTCGTCCACGGTCACGTCGGAGAACTGGAGGGCCCCTTTCTCGCCATACTGGCTGCCATCTTCCAGCTGGAAGCTGACACCGGCCCCGTCCTTCTCCCCCTGGGTCAGCTTGCCCTCGGCCACCAGGCGCTTGAGGCGCAGCAGGTCGGCGGTGGACTGGCGCACGTCCACGTACATGGGATCAAGCTGGGAGATGGAGGTGAGGCTGTCCGCCTGCTGGGCGGTCACCAGGGCTCCCTCGGTCACCGCCGACTTGCCGATGCGGCCGCTGATGGGGGCCGTGATGCGGGTGTAAGCCAGGTTGATGTTGGCGGTCTGCAATGCGGCCTTGGCGGCCCCGATCTCGGCCAGCTGCTGTTTCCAGGCCGCGTCGGCGTCGTCATACTCCTGGCTGCTGATGGCTTTCACCTTCACCAGCTCGGCGTAGCGCTGGGCCTTGAGGCGGGCGCTGCGCTCGTTGGCCTCGGCCTTGGCGAGGGTGGCCTTGGCGGAAGCCACTTCGGCCTGATAGACGGCGGGATCAATCTGATAGAGCAGCTGACCGGCCTTGACGTCGCTCCCCTCGGTGAACAGGCGCTTGAGAATGATGCCGTTCACCTGGGGACGCACCTCGGCCACCCGCAGGGGGGCGGTGCGGCCGGTGAGCTCGGACAACAGTTGCAGGGGCGCCGTATGGAGGGTGACCACGTCCACGGCGGCGGGAGGCATCTCCCCCATGGCCTGCTGGGCCCCGTCCTTGTCACCACAGCCAGCCAGCAGGCCGCTTGCCAGCAAGGCAAGGCCGACCGAACGTGCGAGAATATGTTTATGCATCAAGTCTCTGAACCTCAGTTTCAATCAAAAAGAAGTGACAAAACCACAGGGTTTATAAGGCCCCTGTTGGTAAAACGGCGAAGATGAGGCAATATACATACATTCATGAATGTATGTAAGAAACTTTTTTCACTTTTAAACAGGACCGGAGTCAATGGCCAGACGCACCAAAGAAGAGGCGCAGCAAACCCGCTGCAACATCATGAGCACGGCCCTGGATCTCTTCTGCCAACAGGGGCTGGCGCGCACCAGCCTGACCGATATCGCCAAGGCGACGGACCTCACCCGGGGCGCCATCTACTGGCACTTCAAGAATAAAGAAGAGCTGTTCGTCACCCTGTGGGAGGAGCTGTGTGCCCCCCTCTCCCACCAGCTCGATGCCTGCGTCGACGAGGCGGAGCCGGATCCCCTGGGCAAGCTGCGCAGCTTTCTCAAGGAGGTGATGCTCAAGATCAGCACCGAGCCCGCCCACCAGCAGATGTTCACCATCATGTTCAATCTGGAATCCATGGAGGGAGAGGCCGCCGTCATGCGCGAGCACATGCACCTGCAATCCATGAATTTCTTCCGGGATCTGGAGATCACCCTGGCCAATGCCGTGCACCGCGGCCAACTGCCCGAGGGGCTGGATCTGCGCCGCGCCGCCACCCTGCTCCACTGCACTCTGGACGGCTACATCATCAACTGGCTGCACTTCCCGGATCGCATCGATCTGATGGAGGAGTCGGACTTCCTCCTCGATACCCTGTTCACCCTCATCGCGAGCCCCACCCTTCGCCGCCACCCCTGAGTCAGCAAGACGCGCCGCCCCCGCCAATGCTCAACAGCCGGGGGCAAACCTGCTAGAGTAACGCCCCCCCACCACGATGAGCCCGACACCCTTGCCACACGCCCCCGCGCCGGCGCACGACGCCGCCCCTCGCCCCGCCCTCGTGGCAGGCGCCCATGCCCCCTTCCTGGCCCTGCTGGGCAACGGCCGTCATCTGCTGGAGGCCGGTTGCGGGGCAGGAGAGGATCTGCGCCTCTTTCGCCAGCAAGACCTCACCGTGACCGCCTTCGATGCGAGCCGGGCGCAGGCCGCTGCCGCCTCGCGCCTGTGCGGTCAGCCGGTGCGAGTCTGCCGCGTCGAGCAGATGCAAAGCGTCGTTCCCTATGACGGCATCTGGGCCAGCGGCTCCCTCCCCTGTCTGCCCGAGCACGAGATAGCCCCGGCGCTCGGTCATCTGGCCACCCTGCTCAAGGCCGGGGGCCCCCTCTACGCCTCCTTCCCCCACGGGAAGGGCGAACCGCTGCCACGGTCGGGGGAATATCCCCTGCAGACCCGGCTTGACGAGGCGGGACTACGACGCCTGATCGCTCCCCTCCCCTTCACCCTGCTCCATGGCTGGGTGGGGGAAGATGAGGTGAACGGCCCCTGGCTGCACGCCTTGCTGGTGCGGCGCTGATCCGCGAAAGCCCCCGGGGGCAGTGATACCTCACGGCATTCAGCCCATTAACAATATTTAACCCTGAGTTAACCACCATAAAGCAGACAAGATGCGGTGTTTGTGTTAAAAAGCGGCATTAAAATCAAAATTAAATAACAAATCAGACACCAACACCTGGATTCCCCCATGAAACTCGTTCTCAATCTGGTTGCCGGTATCCTCGCCGGCCTGCTGCTCGGTCTCTATGCCCCCGAATGGGTCGCCCGCGTGCTGTTCACCGCCAAGACGGTGATAGGCCAGCTCATCACCTTCACCATCCCGCTCATCATCCTCTTCTTCATCATGAGCGGCATCGCCAGCCTGCCGAAGCACTCCGGCAAGCTGCTGGGCAAGACAGTGGGGCTCTCCTACTGCTCCACCATACTGGCGGGCCTGTTCGCCTTCACCGTGGCGAGCCACCTGATCCCGCACCTGACCACGGCCGCCGAGCCCACCGCCGAGGCTGCCACCAAGCTCGCTTCCTACATCAACCTCGAGATCCCGCCCCTGTTCGGGGTGATGTCGGCCCTGGCCGCCGCCTTCGTGTTCGGCATCGGCATCAGTGCCACCCAGGCCACCGACCTGCGCCGGGTCGCCGATCAGGGCCGTGACATCATCGACCGCCTGCTGGCACGCGTGATCATTCCCCTGCTCCCCTTCTACATCGCCGGCGTCTTCGTCGAGATGACGGTGGAAGGCACCGTCTTCGCCACCCTCAAGACCTTCGGAGTGGTGCTGGTGATGGCCATCGTCATGCACTGGATCTGGCTCTGCGTCCTGTTCGTCGGCACCGGCCTCGCTCAGGGGCGCTCCCCCGTCATGCTCATCAAGAACATGCTGCCCGCCTACTTCACCGCCCTTGGCACCATGTCCAGCGCCGCCACCATTCCGGTGGCCCTGCAAGCCAGCAAGCGCAACGGCGTGAGCGACGGCATCGCCAACTTCACCGTGCCCCTGTGCGCCACCATCCACCTGTGCGGCTCCACCATCACCCTGGTGACCTGCGCCACGGCGGTGATGTTCCTCTCCGAACACCTGGCCATTCCGGGCTACGGCACCATGGTGCCCTTCATCATGATGCTGGGCGTCATCATGATTGCCGCGCCGGGCGCACCGGGTGGCGGTGTCATGTCCGCGCTCGGCCTGCTCACTTCCATGCTCGGCTTCGGTGAGGCCTCCATCGCCCTGATGATCGCCCTCTACCTGGCCCAGGACAGCTTCGGCACCGCCTGCAACGTCACCGGTGACGGCGTCATCGCCCTGTGGGCCGACCGCTTCGCCCGGGGCGAGCCAGCACTCAGCACCGAGCAGGACGCAGCCTGATAGCGCAGGCAATAAAAAACGGGAGCCATCGGCTCCCGTTTTTCGTTGGCGCAAGAGGGCGTCTCAGCCCCGGCGACGGATCACCCCTTCCTGCATGGTGCTCGCCACCAATACCCCATCCCGGGTGAAGAACTGGCCGCGCACCAGACCCCGACCGCCGCTGGCGCTCGGGCTGTCCACCACGTAGAGCAGCCAGTCGTCCAGCCGGAACTCCCGGTGGAACCACATGGAGTGATCGATGGTGGCCACCTGCATGTCCGGCTCCCAGTAGGAGACCCCGTGGGGCTGCAGAGCGGCGAACAGGAAGTGGAAGTCGGAAGCATAGGCCAGCAGGTAGTTGTGGACCCGCTGATCGTCCGGCACCGGGCCATTGGCCTTGAACCAGGTGTAGCGAAGGGGCTCGTGAACATCCGGGCGAATGGGGTCCACCAGGGTCACCGGGCGAATTTCGATGGGCTTCTCACACAGGATCTTGTCCCGCAGGGCCGCCGGGATCATCTGCTCGTAGGGACGCACCAGCTCCAGCTCGCTCTTGAGCTGCTCGGGGGGCGTGATGCCGGCCGGCATCTTCGCCTGATGCTCGAAGCCCTCGGCCTCCACCTGGAAGGAGGCGTTGAGGTAGAAGATGGGCTTGCCATTCTGGATGGCCTTGACCCGGCGGGTGGAGACGGTCTGGCCGTCGCGGATGTTCTCCACGTCGTAGACGATGGGCTTGTTGGCATCCCCGGGGCGCAGAAAGTAGGAGTGGAAACTGTGGACCTGGCGGTCGCTTGCCACCGTCTGCTTGGCGGCTGACAAGGCCTGCCCCATCACCTGTCCGCCAAACACGGATCGCAACCCGAGATCCTGGCTCTGGCCCCGAAACAGGCCCTCCTCGATCTTTTCGAGCGCCAGCAACGCCAGCAGCTCATCCAGTACCTTGCTCATTGGTTTCTCCTGTCTTTGTGCGCGAAAGGCTAACAAGCCCGTCCCGACAGGGCAACAGCTCCCTCGGCAGGGTCGAAAAAAAAGAAAGAGAAATTGATGAAAACAAAAATGCATTAGTAAAAGGAATGAAAAAGCCCCCTACGCCGCAATGCTGTTCACTTAAGAGAATTTGAGTTCCAGTCCACGTAGTATCAGGACAAAAAAGCGAGGGAGGCATGATGCCTCCCTCTTTCTATTGCAAGCCCCGCTGGATAAAGGCTGGAGGAAGATCGACTGGACACAGCCTTGCCCCCTCAACTCAAATCCAATTTATGAATAATCAGTCAAAAAAGTGCTTATCTGAACAGCATTGCCCCTACGCCGCCCTCTTTGTCGTACCAGGCCGGGAACATGTCCGGAACACAAAAAAGCCCGCACCTTGGGGTGCGGGCTTGTGGCGTGTCCGGGGCGAGCGACCCGTAGCGGCGGCTTACTTGCTGCCGGTGCCGGAATTGCGGGTGGAGGAGGTCGGCTTGCGACGGGCGGTAGTGGCACGGGCGCGCGGCTCCTTGCCCTGCATCTCCTTGTGGCGCTTCACGGCGCGACGGATCTGGGCGGCCTGCTTGTGGCGAGTGCTCTTGCCATCCTGCTGCAAATCGACCTTGGATTCGGTCTCGTTGGGCAGGTTGACCAGGCCGCGCAGGTAGTTCACTTCGGGCAGTTTCAGCTCCTGCCAGCCGCCGCGGGGGATGCCGCGATCCAGCTTGACGTCGCCGTAGCGGATACGCATCAGGCGGCTCACCTGTACTTCCTGGGACTCCCACAGGCGGCGCACTTCCCGGTTGCGGCCCTCGGTCAGGGTGACATTGAACCACTGGTTCAGCCCTTCACCGCCGGCCGGCTTGATCTTGTTGAACTTGGCCATACCGTCTTCCAGCTGCACGCCCTTGCGCAGGCGCTGCAACATGGCTTCGGTGATCTCGCCAAAGACGCGCACCGCGTATTCCCGCTCCACTTCGTGGCTCGGGTGCATCAGGCGGTTCGCCAGTTCACCGTCGGTGGTGAACAGCAAGAGACCGGAGGTGTTGACGTCCAGACGACCCACCGCAATCCAGCGGGCGCCATCCATCTTGGGCAGACGATCAAACACGGTGGGACGTCCTTCCGGATCGTGACGGGTGCACATCTCCCCTTCGGGCTTGTGGTAGGCCAGCACGCGGCAGATCACTTCCTCTGCGGCGCGGGTCTTGACCTGGTGGCCATCCACCCGGATCACGGCGTTCACTTCGACGCGATCCCCCAGCGTGGCGACCTTGCCATCCACGCTGACCCGACCTGCGGTGATCAGGGCCTCCATCTCACGACGGGAGCCTTGACCCGCGCGGGCCAATACTTTTTGCAGTTTTTCACTCATCGGGTTTACCTGATTGTTGATCGCTGCCCGCCGACATCGCGGACAACCTTGGCTCTTGTGGGACGGCCCCGTTGGCCTCCCCACCATGTTCATGCTCAGCACGGCCTGCCAGAGGCTGACCGTCACCGCCCTCGCCCGGCATGAGCGACAAGGGGGCCTGCAGCTCGGGATCCAGCTCGGGGAGCTGCTCCAGACTCTGCAGGTTGAAATAGTCCAGAAATTCACGGGTGGTGGCGAGCAGCTCGGGGCGACCCGCCACCTCCTTGTGGCCGATGCTGCGCACCCAGCCACGCTCCTTGAGGGTGTTGACGATCTGGCTCGACACCGCCACCCCGCGGATGGCTTCTATCTCCGCCCGGGTGATGGGCTGACGATAGGCAATCAGCGTCAGCGTCTCCATCACGGCGCGGGAATAACGGGGAGCCCGCTCGCTCCACAGGCGCGACAGCTCCTCGGCGTACTCCTGGCGGGCCTGGAAACGCCAGCCGGAGGCCACCTCTTTGAGCTCGACCCCCCGCTCGCTGTAATCCTGTCTGAGCTCTGCCAGCAGCAACTGGACATAGCGGCCGGTGACCGGGTAGTCCGAGAGCACGCTGCCCTTGATTTCGCTCACCGTGAGGGGACGCCCCGCCACGAAGATCGCCGCCTCGATCAGGGTCTTCAATCGTTCAGCAGGCAGCGCCACGGTGGACCTCCCGGGTCCACGCCCCTGGCGCCGCCCCTCGCTCAGTGTAGATGCTCATGCTCCTCCCCTTTCCCCTGACTCGCCAGGGCAAAATGGATGGGGCCCAGGGGCTCCGCCTGCAAGATCCAGATCAATTGCTCCTTGCACAGCTCCAGCAGGGCCAGGAAGGTCACCAGCACCCCCATGCGCCCCTCCTCGGCCCGCAGCACCTGCTCCAGGCGCAGGGTCTGGCCCAGGGAGAGCATGGCGAGGATCTCCGCCATCCGTACCCGGGTCGGGATCTGCTCGCGGCGGATCTGGTGATGTTCAAAATGAGTCGCGCGTTTTACCACACTTTGCATGTAAAGGGCGAGTTCAACCAGAGAAACATCGGGCACCAATGGCTTCAAGACACCAAAATCCGGCGCCATGGCGGCGGCGACGAAGATCTCCCGCTCCACCCTCGGCAGGGCATTGACCCGCTCCGCCCCCAGCTTGTAGCGCTCGTACTCCTGCAGGCGACGAATGAGGGTGACGCGAGGGTCTTCTCCCTCCTCCTCGGCTTCCAGCTCCGGGGCCTTGGGCAGCAGCAGGCGGGACTTTATCTCCGCGAGCCAGGCCGCCATCAGCAGGTATTCCGCCGCCAGCTCGAGGTTGAGCCCCTGCATCAGATCCACGTACTCCATGTACTGGGCGGTGATCTGCAGGATGGGCAGGTTGAGGATGTCGAGCTGCTGGCGCCGGATGAGGTAGAGCAAGAGATCCAGCGGCCCCTCGAAGGTGTCGAGAAACACCTCCAACGCATCAGGGGGGATGAACAAGTCCTGGGGCAGCTCATGGTAGGGCTGCCCCAGCACGGTGGCGATGGGCGGGGGAAGGGAAGCCTCCCCCGTCGTGCCCGCGGGGGTTGTCAGCGCGGGCACGGGGTCGGCAAGATCACTCAAACGGCGTCGGATCCCCGGCACCGCGGCGACGCAGCACGGGCTCGTCGTCGGAGAAGTCCACCACAGTGGTGGGCTGCTCGCCCAGATACCCGCCGTTGACCACCAGATCCAGCTGCTTGCCGAGCTTGTCGGCAATCTCCTCGGGGTCGAACTCCGCCATCTCGGAGCCCGGCAGGATCAGGGTGGTGGAGAGCAGCGGCTCACCGAGGGCCTCAAGCAAGGCCAGCGCGATGTTGTTGGCCGGGACCCGGATACCGATGGTCTTCTTCTTCTCGTTCATGAGGCGGCGCGGCACCTCCTTGGTGGCCTTGAAGATGAAGGTGTAGGGTCCGGGGGTGTTGTTCTTGACCAGCCGGAAGGCGGTGTTGTCCACCTTGGCATAGGTGGAGATCTCCGAGAGATCCCGGCACACCAGGGTGAAGTCGTGGTTCGGCTCGATGCGACGGATGCGGCAGATGCGCTCCAGGGCATCCTTGTTGCCCATCTGGCAGCCCAGGGCGTAGCCGGAGTCGGTGGGATAGACGATGACGCCGCCGTTTTGCAGGATCTGCACCGCCTGGCTGATGAGGCGAACCTGGGGATTGTCGGGATGTACGTAAAAATGCTGACTCATATGCTCTTCTCGCGATAGGGGGCACGCTCGTTGCCCGCTTCATGGTCAAGGGCCCCTTGGCCCATGACACTACCTTAACCTGTTTGACGCAGACTCGCCTGCATCAAAGATGCCGGCCCGGGGGGTCAGCGGCTGGCCAGCAGGCCCGCATGCTCCTCGGGGGTGAGCCCGAAATGACCGGGGTGACCGAGCCACAGCGGCATCCCCTCCTTGGGGAGCCAGAGGTGGCGGCCAAGCTCGGTCCAGTTGGAGGGGAAGTGAAAATCGGACCCCACCGAAATATAGAGATCGTGCTCCCTGGCCCACTGGCCGAGATTCGCCCGCTCCTGTGGGCTCTGCTGGGGCAGGGAGACCTCCATGGCATCCCCCCCGACGGCCTTGAAGGCCACCAGCAGCCGCTTGATCCACTTGGCGGTGAGATTGTAGCGGCTCGGGTGGGCCAGCACCGCCAGCCCGCCTGCGGCGTGGATGGCCTCGATGGCCTCCCCCATCCCGGGCCACTCGGCGGGCACATAGCCCTTGTTGCCCCGGCTCAGGTACTTCTTGAACACCTTCTGCATATTGTCGGCCACCCCGCGCGCCACCAGCACCCGGGCAAAGTGGGCCCGAGTCACGGCGGCGTCACCGGCGAGCTGCTTGGCCTCTTCATAGGTGCCCGGGATGAGGCACTTCTCCAGACGACGCCCGATCTCCTCGGCGCGCGCCTCTCGGCGGGCTCGCTGCCCTGCCAGAAAGGCGAGCAACTGGGGATTTTTCTCGTCCACCCCGAGGGCCACGATGTGGATCTCGTGATGCTCCCACCCGGTGGAGATCTCCACCCCGCTCACCAGGCGCAGTGGCAACTGGTCGGCCGAGATGGTCTGGCGCACCTCCTCAAGCCCGTCGAGGGTATCGTGGTCAGTGACCGCTAACACCTCCACCCCTTTTTCGGCGGCGCGGCGCACCAGGTCGGCGGGGCTCAGCACCCCGTCCGAGGCGGTGGTGTGGCAATGAAGATCGAATCTCATCGGCGTGTTTCGCTCTTGTTTGGGACCTGCCTGGAAAAGGCCGGCAAAAAAGCGACTTGACTTGGCCGCGGCTTTATCGTTTTCTGTAGGCACTTCATTGCAAACATCTTTTTACAGGACTCAATCTCATGCAAGCGACTTCCATCCTGACCATCTGGTGGTGGCACACTCCCTGACATGCGGGCGTGTGGTCGTTGCTGTACCTGTAATCTGACAGCAAGTTAAGAACCCAAAGAAAAAGCCCGCTGACCCCAGCGGGCTTTTTTATTATCCGGCAAATGGACCTGTGATGAAACCGACAATTCAGAGAAGCACACTGACATGGCGATGGCGAACTCGCTGACGTGACCCGAACCCGACCCATTTTCAAGAGAGACAGCGCCATGACCATCGGTGACACACAACACATGCAAGGGAAGGCATTATGACAGGCAACAAGACCCGTTTGCCCCTGGGCGAATTCGATACCATCCGGCTCAATGCCCCCTATGTGACAGACCCCCTGGCACTCTATACCCGACTCTGCCAGGACAGACCCAACAACCTGCTGCTCGAATCGGTGGAGATCGACTCCAAGGCCGGCACCCAGAGCCTGCTGCTGGTGGACGCCTGCCTGCGCATCGAGTGCCGCGGCCGCACCGTGCAGGTGCGCCCCCTCGGCGACAACGGCGCCGCCCTGCTGAGCCTGCTGGAGCAGCGCCTGCCCGCCGTCATCACCCAGACCCGGGTGGCGGACGAGCTGCACCTCGACTTCCCGGCGTCCGATCGGGAGCTTGACGAAGACAGCCGCCTCAAGGGCAGCAGCGTGCTGGACGTGCTGCGCACCCTGCAGCGGGAGCTGCAATGCCCGCAGGGCAAAGAGGCCCTCTTCATGGCGGGCAGCTTCGCCTACGACCTCATCGCCTCCTTTGAAGACTTGCCCGAGGTGCCAGAGGGGAGCAACGACTGCCCTGACTACTGCTTCTATGTGGCCGAGACCCTGATCACCATCGACCACATCAAGCAGAGCACCCAGTTGGTGGCCTGCCTGTTCGGCGGCGAAGAGGATGAGCAGCTGGACGCGCGCTACGCCCGCCTGACCGCTCGCCTCGAGTCCTTCAAGCAGGCCTGTCAGCAGCCGCTGCCTGCGCCGCAGGGCTCGGCGCCGCTGACCGGCGTCCTGGCCGTCGACAAGGGGGACAAGCAGTTCTGCGCCGAGGTCGAGAAGCTCAAGGGCTTCATCCGCCGTGGTGACATCTTCCAGGTGGTGCCGTCCCGCAGCTTCTCCCTCCCCTGCCCGGATCCCGTCGCCGCCTATCGCCGCCTCAAGCAGACCAACCCCAGCCCCTACATGTTCTACGTGCAGGACGAGGGCTTCACCCTGTTTGGCGCCTCCCCCGAGAGCGCGGTCAAGTTCTGCGCCAACAGCCGCCAGGTGGAGATGTACCCCATCGCCGGCACCCGCCGCCGTGGCCTCAACCCGGACGGCAGCATCAACCTGGATCTGGACGGCCGCATCGAGCTGGAGCTGCGCCAGGACGAGAAAGAGGTGGCCGAGCACCTGATGCTGGTGGATCTGGGTCGCAACGACATCGCCCGCATCTCCGCCCCCGGTACCCGCTACGTCAAGGATCTGCTGAAAGTGGATCGCTACAGCCACGTCATGCACCTGGTCTCCCGGGTGGTGGGCACCCTTCGCGCCGACCTTGACGCCCTGCACGCCTACCAGGCCTGCATGAACATGGGCACCCTGACCGGTGCCCCCAAGCTGCGCGCCAGCGAGCTTATCCGCATGGTGGAAGGCAAGCGTCGCGGCAGCTACGGCGGCGCCGTGGGTTACCTGAACGGCGCGGGGGAGATGGACACCTGCATCGTCATCCGCTCCGCCTTCGTGAAAGAGGGGGTAGCCCATGTCCAGGCCGGCGCCGGGGTGGTCTATGACTCCAAACCCCAGGCCGAGGCGGACGAGACCCGTGCCAAGGCGGCGGCCGTGCTGGCCGCCATCGCTGCCAGCCATGGCACCTCCCTGCAGGCCCTCAGCGCCCAGCAGGAACAACACAAGGACGTGAGCCATGACTAACATCTTCCTGCTCGACAACGTCGATTCGTTCACTTACAACGCTTTGACCGACCAGTTCCGCACTTCGAAGGAGCAGTCCCATGACTAACATCTTCCTGCTCGACAACTTCGACTCGTTTACCTACAACCTCGTCGACCAGTTCCGCACCCTGGGCTACCCGGTGCGCATCTACCGCAACAGCCTGCAGGCGAGCCGCATCATGAGTGAGATCGACGCCTGCGAAGGGGACGCCGTCCTGGTGCTCTCCCCGGGGCCGGGCGCGCCCCATGAGGCGGGCTGCCTCATCGACCTCATCAAGCTGGCCCGGGGCCGGGTGCCCATCCTCGGCATCTGCCTCGGTCATCAGGCCCTGTGCGAAGCCTACGGCGGCACCGTCGGGGCGGCGGGGGAAATCGTCCACGGCAAGCGCTCCCTCATCGAGCACAACGGCCATGGCGCCTTCGCGGGGCTGCCGAGCCCCTTGCCGGTGGCCCGCTACCACTCCCTGGTGGCCACCTATGTGCCACAAGAGTTGCAGGTGATTGCCCACTATCAGGGCATGCCCATGGCCATCGAGCAGCGTGACGAGCGGGTGCTGGGCTTCCAGTTCCACCCGGAATCCATCATGACCAGCGAAGGGGCCCGCCTGCTCACCCAGGCCCTCGCCCATGTCACCCGTCCAGAAAGCCACGTGCGGTAAGGAAGAGACCATGCATCAACATCTCAACACCCTCTATCAGGGTCAGTCTCTCACCCGCGACGCCGCCCGCGACGCCTTCGGCCAGGTGGTTCGTGGTGAAGTGGATCCCATCGTGCTCGCGAGCCTTTTGACCGCTCTCAAGATCAAGGGGGAGACCCCGGAGGAGATCGCCGGCGCCGCCGAGGCGCTGTTGGCCGAAGCCCGCGACTTCCCGCGCCCGGACTATGCCTTCTGCGACATCGTCGGCACCGGAGGGGACGGCCTCAACACCATCAACGTCTCCACCACCTCGGCCCTGGTGGCCGCCGCCTGCGGCCTGAAAGTGGCCAAGCACGGCAACCGCTCGGTCTCGAGCAAGTCGGGGTCGAGCGATCTGCTCGATAAAATGGGCATCAAGCTCGACATGAGCCCGACCCAGGCCCGCCGCTGCCTGGACGAGCTCGGGGTCTGCTTCCTGTTCGCCCCCCAGTACCACGCCGGGGTGCGCCATGCCATGCCGGTGCGCCAGGCCCTCAAGACCCGCACCCTGTTCAACGTGCTGGGGCCGCTCATCAACCCCGCTCGTCCCAGCTTCCAGCTGATGGGGGTCTATGCCCCCGAGCTGGTGCGCCCCATCGCCGAAACCCTGCTGGCACTCGGCCTGAAAACCGGTATGGTGGTGCACGGCGCCGGTCTCGACGAGATTGCCATCCACGGCCCGACCCAGGTGGCGGAAATCCGTGACGGCGAAATTCGCGAGTACTTGCTCACCCCGGCGGACTTTGGCCTCGACACCTACCCGGTCAGCGCCATCCAGGGCGGTGAGCCCGAGGAGAACCGCGCCATCACCGCCGCCATCCTGGAAGGACGCGGCAGCCCGGCCCACAACGCCGCCATCGCCGCCAACGTGGCGCCGCTCCTGGTCATGGCGGGCGAGGCCCCGGACTTTAGGCAGGCCGCCGCCCGGGTGCTGGCGGTGCTGGCAAGCGGCCAGGCCGCCCTCCTCGCCCGGGATCTCGCCACCCTGAGCCATCAGGAGGCATGATGTCAGCCACCACCGCAGCGTGCCCCAGGGGCACTCACCCAGAACGCCCGACGGGCAACAGCCAGCTTCGCAAGGATAACGAGATGTCAGATGTCATTGCTCCCCACGCCTTTCTGAACATGGCCTCCATCAGCCAGACCATTCTCGGCAAGATCGTGGCGGCCAAGCAGGAGTGGGTCGCCGCCCGCAAGGAGAGCCAGCCCCTGGCGAGCTTCCAGGACGCGCTCACCCCGAGCGATCGGGACTTCGAGGGGGATCTGCGCCAAGGCTCCACCCGCTTCATTCTGGAGTGCAAGAAGGCCTCCCCCTCCAAGGGCTTGATCCGCAACGACTTCAGCCCGGAGGCCATCGCCGACATCTATGGCCACTACGCCACCGCCATCTCGGTGCTGACGGACGAGAAGTTCTTCCAGGGGGATTTCGCCTTCCTGCCCCGGGTACGGGGCCGCGTCCAGCAGCCGGTGCTCTGCAAGGACTTCATGATTGACCCCTATCAGGTCTATCTGGCCCGCCACTATCAGGCGGACGCCATCCTCCTGATGCTCTCCGTGCTCACCGACGAGGGGTATCGCGCCCTGTTCAAAGTGGCGAAAGAATTGGGCCTCGGAGTGCTCACCGAGGTGAGCAACGAGGAGGAGCTGACCCGCGCCATCGACCTCGGCGCCCCGGTGATTGGCATCAACAACCGGGATCTGCGGGATTTGAGCGTCGATCTCGCCCGCACCCGGCAGCTGGCGGCCAGGATCCCGGGGGATCGGGTGGTGATCAGCGAATCCGGCATCAACCACCGCGCCCAGGTGGCGGCCCTGCGCCACCACGCCAAGGGCTTCCTGGTGGGCTCTTCCCTCATGGCGGAGCCGGATCTGGAGGCCGCGGTGCGCAAGCTCGTGCTCGGCCAGAACAAGGTGTGCGGCCTGACTCGTCCCGAGCACGCCGCCGCCGCCCATCAGGCGGGCGCCGTGTTCGGCGGCCTTATCTTTGTGGCGAAAAGCCCGCGCTACGTGGACATTCCCGCCGCCCGCGCCGTGATGGCGGGTGCGCCGCTCTCTTACGTCGGGGTGTTTCGCAATGCCCAGCCCGCCACCATCGCCAAGACGGTGGATGCGCTGGGGCTCGCCGCCGTGCAACTGCACGGGGATGAAGATGCCGCCTATGTCGAGGCACTGCGCGCGCTGCTGCCGGCAGGCTGCCAGATCTGGAAAGCGGTTGGAGTCACAAGTGGCGAGCCCCTGCCCGCCCTCGACTACCCGGCGGATCGCCTGCTGCTGGATACGAAAGTCGGCAGCCAGAGCGGCGGCACCGGTCAGGCGTTCGACTGGACTCTGCTGGCCGGGCTCGACAAGAGCAAACTGATGCTGGCAGGGGGGCTCAACCCCGACAACGCCCTCGAGGCCGCCCGGGTGGGCTGTGTGGGCCTTGATTTCAACTCCGGGGTGGAGAGTGCCCCGGGCAGGAAGGATGCCCACAAGCTGGCGGCCGCCTTTGGTGCCCTGCGCCAACTGTGAGCGCCCCGTGACTCATTCAACGAATTAATGAACTGCGTTTGCCCATAAGCACAAGGAATAATGTATGACCCTGCTCAATCCGTTTTTCGGTGAATTTGGTGGTATGTATGTGCCCCAGATCCTCATCCCCGCCCTGCTCCAGCTGGAGAAGGCCTTTGTCGATGCCAAGGATGATCCGGCCTTCGTCGCCGAGTTTCAGGCGCTCCTGACCGAGTACGCCGGTCGCCCGACACCGCTCACCCTCACCCGCAATTTGACCAAGGGCACCAAGACCCGCCTCTACCTCAAGCGTGAAGATCTGCTGCACGGCGGCGCCCACAAGACCAACCAGGTGCTGGGTCAGGCCCTGCTTGCCAAGCGCATGGGCAAGCACGAGATCATCGCCGAGACCGGCGCCGGTCAGCACGGCGTCGCCACTGCCCTGGCTTGTGCCCTGCTCGGCCTCAAGTGCCGGGTCTATATGGGCGCCAAGGATTGCGAGCGCCAGAAGCCCAACGTATTTCGCATGAAGCTGATGGGCGCCACCGTCATCCCGGTGCACTCCGGCTCCAGCACCCTCAAAGATGCCTGCAACGAGGCACTGCGCGACTGGGCTGCCAACTATGAAACCGCCCACTACCTGCTCGGTACCGCCGCCGGCCCCCACCCCTTCCCCACTATCGTGCGGGAGTTCCAGAAGATGATCGGGGAAGAGGCCAAGGCCCAGTGCTTCGAGAAGGAGGAGCGCCTGCCGGATGCGGTGATCGCCTGCGTCGGCGGCGGCTCGAATGCCATCGGCATGTTTGCGGATTTTATCGACAACCCTGAAGTGCGCCTTATCGGGGTCGAACCCGGTGGTCACGGCATCGAGAGCGGCGAGCACGGCGCGCCGCTGGGTCACGGCAGCAAGGGGGTCTTCTTTGGCATGCACTCCTTCCTGATGCAGGACAACCAGGGCCAGATCCAGGAGTCCTACTCCGTCTCGGCGGGGCTGGACTTCCCCTCCGTCGGCCCCCAGCACGCCCACCTGGCCGCCATCGGCCGCGCCGAGTACCCCTCGGTGACCGACAAGGAGGCGCTGGACGCCTTCCAGGAGCTGGCCAAATCCGAAGGGATCATCCCGGCGCTGGAGTCCTCTCACGCCCTGGCTCATGCCCTCAAGATGGCCCGCAGTGAACCGGAAAAAGAGCAGGTGCTCATCGTCAACCTCTCCGGCCGTGGCGACAAAGACATCTTCACCGTTGCCGACATCTTTGAAAAAGAAGGAACCTTGTCATGAACCGTTACGCTCAACTCTTCTCCCGTCTGGACAAGGCCAATCAGGGCGCCTTCGTGCCCTTCGTGATGCTGGGTGACCCCACCCCCGAACTGTCCCTGGCCATCGTCGATGCCCTGGTCCAAGGGGGCGCCGACGCCCTCGAGCTCGGTATTCCCTTCTCCGATCCGGTGGCGGACGGCCCCACCATTCAGGGTGCCGCCCTGCGTGCCTTTGCCAGCCACACCACCCCGGACGACTGCTTCGGCCTGCTCGCCCGCATCCGCGCCAAGTACCCGCAGCTCCCCATTGGCCTCCTGGTCTACGCGAACCTGGTCTATGTGCGCCACATCGACGGCTTCTACGAGAAGTGCCAGCAGGCGGGGGTGGATTCGGTGCTGGTGGCCGACGTGCCGGTGCAGATGTGCGCCCCCTACAAGGCGGCGGCCGACAAGTTCGGCATCGACAGCATCTTTATCGCCCCGCCCAATGGCGACGCCGAAACCCTGAAGCAGGTGGCGGAGCTGGGTAACGGTTACACCTATCTGGTGAGCCGTGCTGGCGTGACCGGTGCCGAGACCAAGGCCGGCATGCCGGTGGAGGGCCTCATCAACTCCCTGCGCGAGTTCAACGCCCCCCCCGCCTTGCTCGGCTTTGGCATCAGCGAACCGGCCCAGGTACGCGATGCCATCAAGGCTGGCGCCGCCGGCGCCATCTCGGGTTCGGCAGTGGTGAAGATCATCGAGACCCACCACCAGAACCCGGAGCATATGCTCACCCGTCTGAAGGAGTTTGTGGAAGGGATGAAGGCCGCGACCAATCGATAAGGGGCGCACTGGCCACATGCCCTTGGCCGTGAATGGTCCGGCTGCGTATCCGCCTCAGCCATAATGATATCAGCGTACCAAAGGGAGCCTAACCGGCTCCCTTTCTATTTCGTATTTGTTATGATCATTAACATCGTTGTACCGTTTCTTGGGAAGGCAATAGGAGAAGAACACTTGAGAACTAAACAATCAGATAATCCAACACTAAGCTTAACCTGATTACCCATGACCCTCAGCCAGCTTCAAGAGCCGATATGGCATCGGAGGGCTTGCCACGACTGCATGCCCCAATTCTACCAACATGCTATTGAGGTCAAAACGATGATTAAACCGGAAGCAGTATTCCGCAAGATGCCTTGGTAAATGCTTCGCTCCGAGCGTATGGCAACTGCCCCGCAGCGAGTTTTTCACATTTCCTATCATCGTGTTTACCCAGTTGAATGCCGGATGATCCAGCCAGTCCAGGTTGCCCCCGGTGACAACTCCCAGGTGCTCACAATTGGCCTCCTTGACCGCTTTGAAACAGGCCAATCCATCGGATATCACCGCGCTACCACTGGCAATATGCCGTTTTGCCCAATCAGCAACGGACTTGGTTTTGAAACCATCGACCACCGTCATCCGCATCTTGATTGGATGTCCTTCCTTGTTCAGGGCCACTGCTGCCACAAACGGCGTCTTGCCTGCCGCGCCCCGACCCCGTTTGCCACCACGGCGCTCGCCACCCCAGTAGACATCATCGAGCTGAATGATGCCGCTGATGGGCTGCTTGTCATCGGACTCTTTCATGGCTTGCAGCAGCTTGTGCTTGAGCATCCAGGCGGTGTCATATTTGACGCCCAACTGGCGCTTTAGCTCCATCGCTGACAAGCCTGTTTTGGTTTGTGACAACAGGTGCATTGCCAGAAACCACTTGGTCAGTGGGAGCTTGGTGTTTGCGAAAATCGTGTTTCCAGTCAATGACATCTGGTGACGGCAGTGATTGCATTGCCACACACGTGGCCGCCTTCTCAGGCGACAACAGGTCTTGTTGGCACATTCAGGGCAGACAAAGCCGTTAGGAAAACGCCAAGTGAACAGCGCGTTTTCGCACTGAGCCTCAGTGCCATAGTCCTTGAGAAACTCAAACAGGCTGTAGCCTTTCTGGAATTGGATTTTGCTTTTGGCCATGATCTCGCACCTCGATAACTGTACGTAAGATCAGTATAGTTCGTGGTAACTGACTGCTAATCATGGGTAATCAGGAAGCTTAAAGTGTTAGGCTTAATGACGAATATATTGACTCTGCACGTATTTTCATCAAAAGAGACTTTCATACCATCTGTATCTATGATGAGTGCACCGGTCATCCCCTCGAAAAGGCATCATATACCTTACAGTTTATCGTGATAACGAAAATCACCCCCATGAGCATTTCACAATAAACTAAGGAAGGTGCGAATAAGTTAGATTGGCCCCTTGAAGATCCAGACACTTCGCCCCTCTTAACTTAAGAGGTAGTCTTGGAGCTATGTTCAGTACTAGTCACAACGAGAAGATGGTCGAAGTGTTAACAGGGGCCGAGCGCCGTCGACGCCGGACTCCACAAGAAAAGATCGCCATCGTGCAGCAGACCTTTGAGCCCGGGATGACCGTCTCTCATGTTGCTCGCTTGCACGACGTCAACGCAAACCAGCTTTTCAAATGGCGTAAGCAATTCCAAGAAGGGTCTCTCACGGCGATCACCGCCGGTGAGGATGTTGTTCCTGCTTCCGAGTTGGCTGCTGCCATCAAGCAGATCCGAGAGCTTCAGCGTCTGCTCGGGAAGAAGACCATGGAGAACGAGATCCTCAAAGAAGCCGTGGAGTATGGTCGAGCAAAAAAATGGATTGCGCATGCGCCCTTGTTGCCGGGGGACGACGATTAAGTGCTGTGAGCCAGGCTCTTAATGTATCGCGTGCGCAGCTATCCGTTCGTGTTCATCGAAAACCGGGTTGGCAAGATGGTCGTCATCATCGCCAGCGTGATGATGCAGCCTTACTTGGCCGTATCATGGAGGCGATGGCAGAGCTTCCCTCCTATGGCTATCGCCGGGTCTGGGCGCTGTCACGGCGTCAGTCTGAGGCAACAGAACAACCTGTGGTAAACGCTAAGCGGGTATATCGCGTCATGCGCGAGCATGGCTTGCTGCTGGAAAGAAAACCAGCTGCACCATTGGCCCAGCAGGCACATAAGGGGCGTGTTGCCGTCAAGGAGAGCAATCGACGGTGGTGCTCAGATGGCTTCGAGTTTCGCTGCGATAACGGTGAAAAACTACGTGTCACGTTCGCCATGGATTGCTGCGATAGGGAAGCGTTGGACTGGGCGGCCAGTACTGGGGGTTACGATAGTGACACTGTGCAAGATGTCATGCTGAGGTCTGTCGAACGTCGCTTTGGGGATTCGTTGCCGGCATCACCGGTGGAGTGGCTGACTGATAATGGCTCGGCGTATCGAGCCCATGAGACCCGCGCGTTTGCACGAGAAATCGGGTTGGAGCCCAGGGAAAGTGCGAACAAGTATCCCACGAACAAAAAATGAAAATTTTAGTCATTTAATATCAATGGGTTACCATTAAATGCTCTCGTGCCATATGACTTATTCGCACCTTCCCTAGTCTTCAATTACTATCGGCATTACCATATGAATCTTTATTAAAAATTGACTTACGATGTGATCGGATTTAACTCCATACATCCAGACACTAGTCCCTACTCCACTGCGGAGGAGATAGTGTTGTAACTATGTGAATCGCCAACAGCTTTGTAGATTCCTCTACACTTTTATCTTGCAACCAGTACCAGAACCATCAAAAGTGCACCATCGTACACATTTGATTGATGTATTCTCACGCCATGGGTTAAGGTGTAACAACCTACACTTTTTTTCGTGATCATGATGGCAGACGCATCGTTGCAAGCCGGCCCGAAAGAACTGGATCCCGCCTCCCTGGGGCTGGCGATCCGCGAGAGACGCAAGGCCGCCAGGATGACGCAGGAGGTGACGGCCTCACTGTGCGGCATCTCCAAGAAGACCCTGATCAAGATTGAAAAAGGGGGAGATGTCTACCTCTCGACCCTGCTGCAGGTGATGAAGGCGCTGGGGCTGCACTTGCAACTGGTGCAGGAAGTGGGCTCACAGGTAGCGAGCGGCAACAGCCAACCCGAGGTCGGTGATGATGAATGGTTCTGAGCGCCATCGGCTGGAACTTCGGCTGGGTAACCAGCTGATCGGCCATCTCGAGTATGACTCCAGCCAGGATGCGTTTCAGCTCGGCTATACACCTGAGTGGCAGGCGCGTGGCTTCCCGCTCTCCCCCCCACTGGCGCTGGATGGATCGGCCAGCAGTGCCCAGATCCGGGCGTATCTCGGCAACTTGCTGCCTGAAAATCGCGGGCTGGACCATCTGATTGAGGCGCTCTCCGTTTCGCGCAGCAATCTCTTTGCCCTGATCCACGGCATCGGCCGCGATGTCTCCGGGGCTGTCACCTTTACCCTGCCCGCAGAGCCCGACGTCCCCACCCGGTTTCGCCCCATCACCCCAGAGGAGCTGTTGCTGCGCCTCGAACAGCCCGAGATCTGGCCGCTGGAAGTCTGGGATGGTCGCCCCCGCCTCTCGGTTGCGGGTGTGCAGGCCAAGCTCAACCTGCTGCGACTCGAGGGGGCGCTGGGATTTGGCGAGGGCGAGCTCTGTTCCACCCACCTCCTCAAGTTCGAGCATCACCCTCATCTGGTGATCAATGAGTTTGTGACCATGGGGCTGGCCGCACTGCTGGGCATGCCGGTGGCGCGGGTCGAACTGCACAGGGTCGGCCAAGGCGATAAGTCCCACCGAGGTTTGCTGGTAGAACGGTTCGATCGGCGCCTTGACGAGGATGGGTTGAGGGTGCGCCGTCGTCACATGATCGATGCCTGTCAGGGGCTGGGGTTTCCCGTCGCCCGAAAATATGAACGCAACTTCGGTGACGGGCGAGACGTGGCCCATATTCGGGAAGGGGTGAGCCTGCCACGGCTGTTCAGTCTCAGCGCACTTTGCGTCAATCCGGCGCAGGCCAGACTGGACATGCTGCAATGGCTGCTCTTCAACCTCTGCGTCAACAATCACGATGCCCACGGCAAGAACTACAGCTTCTTCGTATCAAAAGCAGGGCTGATGCCCACCCCCTGGTACGATCTGGTCAATGTGGGGCTTTACCCCGAGTTCAACCAGCATCTGGCCATGGCCATAGGCGACGAGTTTGCTCCCGAGGCGGTCAACGCATGGCAGTTGCTGGAGATGGCCGAGGCATGCGAGCTGCCCAAACGCCTGTTGCAGCAGACCTTGCACAAGATGGCCAGCGACATACTGCATCAGCTTGATGCCGCCATCGCCCTGGTTGAGACAGACAATCCCGCCGAGCTGGCTTATCTGGCACGTTACAGAGACGACGTTGAGCACCGTTGCCACCATTTTCAGGCGCAGGCGACGCTGTTGCCCGAGCTGCAACTGTAGCCAGACCTTGTCCACCCCCATGGGACGCAGCCCAGCCTTGAGCCCATGACGGGCATTGCCTACAATGACCCACTTTTTATCACACTCAGGTCTATAAATGAGCGACAACAAACCTGCACTGCCCGACCGTCTGGCGGCCAACCCGCGCAGCCCGCACCATGTGGCAGAGTGCTTCGAGCACGAGATCGGCATTCGCGTAAACGGCAAGGAGCGCACCAATGTCGAGGAGTACTGCATCAGCGAAGGTTGGGTGAAGATCCCCTCCCCCAAGGCCAAGGATCGCTACGGCAACCCCATGCTGATCACCGTCAAGGGCACCGTCTGGCTAATAACATCATGTCGATCAGCCAATAACATCATGCCGATCACTTTTTTTCTGCCCGCGTTTATAGCGTCTTCCTTTTACTCCGCCTGATCGGCATCGGTCAAGTTGGCGCCCTGTTTTCTCATCGATTCTCCCGTTAAGGTCACGCGCACCGCTCTGTGGATCAGTCGGTCCAAGATCGCCTCGGCGAAGGTTGCCTCTCCGATCATCCCGTACCACTTCTCCACCGGCAATTGGCTCGCCACTATCGTTGAGACGTTGCCGTAGCGGGTATCGATGATCTCCAGCAGGTTGCTGCGTTCGCTCGCGTCCAGCATCTCCATGCCCCAGTCATCCAGGATCAGTACCCCTATGTTGCTTACCCGCTCCAGCAGTTTCGGATAGCTGCCATCCGCTTGGGCCAGTCGCATCTCTTCAAGTAGGGTTTTCAGCCGGTAATACCGCACGCCCACTCCTTGCCGGATAAAGTAACGGCCCAGGGCACACGCCAGGTAACTCTTGCCACAGCCTGCCGCGCCCGTTAGCAGCAGGTTTTGTTGATGACTCAGCCAGTGTCCTTCCAGCAGTTGGCGGATCTGCGCTTTGCTCACGCCTCGACCCGCCCGATAGTCGAGCTGCTCCACCTGTCCGGCTAGCCGGAACCGGGCTTGCTTCTCCAGGCGGTTGGTTTTCCTCTGCTCCCGCTGCACCAGCTCATGGCTCAGTAATAGTTGCAGCCGCTCTTCAAAACCCATATCCAGGTACAGCATGCTCTGGGCCTGCTGCTGGTTCAGAGCCTGTTTCATGCCGCTCAAGTGCAGGCGGCTTAGTTGTTCATCGAGGTGTAATTGCATCGGCTTCTCCTGATCCGTGGGGTTAGTGGAAGTAGTGCTCGCCATGGACATTGTCATGACGGATGTCTTGCAGCGGATCCTGTCGCTCGTTGGCAATGAGTTGTTGCTCCTCCAGGCCATGCTTGAGCATGCTGCGGATGTTGTGCAGCCGGTTGGCGCCGGTCAGGTGCCCCCGGAGGCAGGCCGCTTCCAGCCGCTCCTTGCCATAGGTTTTGCTCTGCCCCAGCAAGGCCAGGCAAGGGCGCACCGCTTGCGTCGAATGCTCTGCCTGCCGGATAAAGCCATCCACCCAATGCGTGGTGTAGGGGCCGATGGACGCCGCCCAGCCAAGCAGTCGCTCTGGCGACCACTCCAGCAGTGCCTGATGATGCGCGGGCATGTGTTCACGCAGGCTGCTGTGCTGGCCTTTGTGATGACTCCGCTGGTGTTCGGCCACGATCTTGCCCGCGTGGTACAGCGTGACGGTATGCTCGGCCAGATGCGCCTCCAGCCGCTTGCCCTGCAAGGCATAGGGCACTGAGTAATAGTGCTTTTCCAGATCGACGTGGTAGTCCTTACCAACCAGCACCGGCACTACTTTGGTGTAGTGATAGGGATAATCCGGCAACGGCTTGAGCGCCGGTGCATCGAGCTCGGCAAACAGTGAGGCACGGCAGCCAGGCAGCTTCTGGAAGGATTTCTGGTTGAGCCGGGTCAGCAGTTCACCCATTCGCTGATTGAGCTGGGCCAGGCTATGGAAGGTTTCATGACGCAGCACCGCCAGGATCCAGCGGGTGACGATCTGCACGCCCACCTCCGCCTTGGACTTATCCTTCGGCTTGCGGGGCCGCGCGGGCATGATCGCCGTACCGAAATGGGCCGCCAGCATCTGGTAGGTAGGGTTGAGATCCGGATCGGTATTGCGCGCCACGCTGACGGCACTCTTGAGGCAATCAGGTACCACCAATTGCGGCACACCGCCAAAGAACTCGAAAGCGCGCTTGTGGCTCATCACCCAGTCATCGAGCTGCTGGGAGCGGGTGGCCTCGGCAAAGGTGTAGTTGGAGGCCCCCAGCACGGCGACAAAGATCTGGGCCCGGTAAAGGATCTCGCCGGTATGCGGATCGACAATGGGCATGGTCTGGCCGCAGTAGTCGACAAAGAGTTTTTCGCCCGCAATATGGGTCTGCCGCATCGAGGGTTGCAGCAGCGCCGCCCACTCTTTATAGAGCCGACAGAAGTGGTTGTAGCTGTAGTGGGAGCCTGGATGGCGCTCGGCGTACTCCTGCCATAGCAGCTCGAGGGTCACGCCTTTTTGACCTGGTTTTTTGAGTTCCTGATGCAACAAGGCCCAGTTGGGAGTGGGTTTGTGCTGAGTTTTATGGACAGAGCAGGTCTTGAGAAATGCGCGCTCCAGGGAGACATCATCCCAGGACTCAGACAGGGGCCAGGTCATGATACCCAGTTGAGCCGCCCGGTTGAGGTAATAGGATACGGTGCTAGGAGAGATATGCAGGCTGAGGGCGATCTGCCGATGAGCCAGTTGAGCCTGATATTTAAGGCGAAGAATTTCTTTGAGTTTTCTCACAGTGATAGGCCTCGCAGACATGCACGTTCCTCTGTTGGAGCAGATGGGAAAGTGCGGGTTTAACGAAGCGGGGAGAAAAAGTCACCAATAACATGGATGCCGATCATGGTTTCCCATCGAGGGTAAAAAGTGATCGGCGTGGGATGTTATTGAGTGATCGGCATGGATGTTATTACGTGATCGGCATGAATGTTATTGAGCGATCGCCATGCGTGGGAATATGCACCGTCGAGGCTTTCTACGCCTAAGCGGCCCTGACCGCGCGCCCCGCCGGGCCCGCCGCCATGCTGTTCAGAACACCGGCCTTGCGCCGGTGTTCTGCTTTTGGGCTGGCCCAGGGTTACAGGCAGCCTCTCTTTCTTTGCTCTCTTTTGCCTTCCTGTTTCTTCCTTTCCTTCCCTTTCTTTCGCCTTTTCCTTTTCATCTGGGCCCTGATCCGGCTGGCGAGCCGCCTTTGGCATCCAGGCAGGGCGACACTCTTGTCATCCCTGCCGGTTTACCCAGGCCATCACCGCATCACTCACCCTCGGGAGCGCGACTTGCCGCCCTGCCAGCGTTGCAGCGCAGCCCCCGCCAGCACCAGCAGGATGCCGAGCAGATCGCTCGCGGCCAGCCGTCCGGCCAGGGCATCGAGCAGGGCGCCCCCCGCCAGCTGGCCCGTGACGATGAGCAGGGCGCAGGCCAGGGCGCCGATCCGGCCGATGGCCCAACTGCTGATGGCGACGAACAGCGCCCCCAGCACCCCGCCGAGCAGCAGCCAGGGATCGAGCCCGGCTAGCCGCTCCCAGGGTGCCCCTTTGAGGATGAGCAGGGCGCCGAGCAGCCCGAAGCCGAGCAGGTGGTTGGCAAGGGACGCCGTCATGGCGCCCCGGGCGCTGGCGAGGCGGCCATTGAGGGTGCGCGACAGGCTCACCGCCACGCCGTTCAGCAGTCCCAGCAGGATCAAGAGGGTCATGGTGTCTCTCCTAATGCAGCACGATAAGCAGGGCGCCGGCCAGCACCAGCAGGGCGGCGAGCGCGTCTTTTCCCGAGGGGCGGCGGCGAGCCAGTCCGAGCCAGCCGAGGCCATCGCACAGGGCACCAAACAGCAGCTGGCCGAGCAGCAGCAGGGCCAGGGTGCCCGCCATGCCGAGGGGCGAGTTGAGGCACAGGGCCGCCAGCACCACGGTGAGCGCCCCCGGCAGACCGCCGAGCCAGGCCCAGGGCGGGGCCGCCTCCGGCGTCGGGGGCCTTGGGGAGAGCCACCACAGGAGCCCGGCCACCAGGCTGCCGACCCCGTGGGCCAGCCAACTTGCGAGCCAGGGGTCGGTGGCGCGGGACAGGGCGCCGTTCTGGGCGATCATCAGCGCCAGCAGCAGGCCGGCGGCGAAGGCGGCCAGGGCACCCAGGGTCTGGCCAAGTGTCTGTCCGAGGGCGGGGCGGCCGGGGCCGCGGTCAACAAGCGGGGGGATCATGGGGTTGCTCCTTGGTTGAACTGACGAGCAGGGTAAATTGTTTTTGATTTGGGGATAATCTACCATCCTGGAACAACATTGTTTCCATATCGAGAACAACATGAACCAGGAAGCCTTCGCCCTGCTCCCCGCCTTCGTCGCCGTGGTGGAGTCGGGCACCTTCTCCGGCGCCGCCCGTCAGCTCGGTCTCAGCAAGTCGGTGCTGAGCAAGAAGGTGAGCCAGCTCGAGCAGGCCCTCGGCTGCCAGCTCCTCTATCGCACCACCCGCTCCCTCACCCTCACCGAGGCGGGGGAGCGCTACTTCGAGACGGTGCGCCATGCAGTACGCCTGGCCAACGACGGGGAAGATGCCATCGGCGCCCTGCAATCGGCCCCCCGCGGCCTGCTGCGGGTGACGGTGCCCATGGTCTATGGCCGGCGCCACATCGCCCCCCTTGTCCCCGAGTTTCTCGCCCTTCACCCCGAGGTGCAGTTGCAGCTGGAGATGAGCGACGCCCGGCAGGATCTGGTGGCCGAGGGGTTCGACGTGGCGGTGCGCATCGGCGAGCTGGAGGATTCGAGCCTGGTCGCCCGCCGCCTCGCCCCCTGTCTCAGCACCCTGTGCGCCGCCCCCGCCTACCTGGCGCAGGCCGGCACGCCCCACACCCCGGCGGATCTCGAGCGCCACAACTGCCTCTTCTACTCCCTGTTTCGCGGCGGCACCCAATGGCGGCTGCACGGGCCCGAAGGAGAGGTGGCCATCACCCCTAGGGGCAATTTCGAGGTCAACAACAGCGATGCCATCCACACCGCGCTGCTGGCGGGGCTTGGCATCGGCAACATGCCGGACTTCATCGTGGCGCGGGATCTCGCCATCGGGCGGCTGGTGCCCGTCCTGCCAGACCATGCCCTGCCCGAGCACGGCATCTGGTGCGTCTATCCCAAGCGCCGCCACCTGCCCGCCAAGGTGGAGGCCTGGCTGGCCTTCCTGCAGGAGCGTCTGGGGCTGCGCTGAGGGGGGCATCGGGATAACCGGAACGGTTCACGTTTTTTTCATCGGGAAGGGAGTAGAGTAAGCAGCAAACCAAGCATCTGTTTTTATTGGAAAAGCATTCAGGGGACGAGCCACGGCATCGCGCCCCGCACCCCAGAGGGAGCCCCATGATGAAGAAAACCGCGATTGCCCTGACCCTCACCAGCCTGCTGACGCTGCCGCTCTTTGTCTCATCCGATGCCTGGGCCGCCCCGGTGCGCTCCCTGCAAAAGGAGCAGAATTACGAGCAGTTCATCAGCAAGCGCCAGGTGGTGGATCAGCTGCTGGCAGACGCCGCCCGCATCTTCCACTCCCCCGCCCGGGTCTCCGATGCGGGCTTCACCGCCAAGATGCCGAGCAACATGGAGCAGGTGACCACCCTGCTGCTGGAGGCCCACCAGCTCGAGCCCTATCGCACCGATCTGCTCATCTCGGCGGCCAACGCCCAGATCTACAACGGCAACGTGGACAGGGCCATCGCCCTGTTCGAGCAGGCCCTCACCGCCGCCCCGGACGATCTGGACATCAACACCTATCTGGCCACCTGGCAGCGCTTCAAGGGCAACCAGGCCAAATCCGATGGCTACCTCAAGCGGGTCGGCGAGCTCAATGCCGGTCGCGCCGCCGACTTGCAGCGGCTGTTCGCCACCGTGGACAGAGTGGTCGCCACCCCCCTCAAGGAGCGTCAGGGACGGGGCGAGAAGAAGGGGCGCCGCGCCATCGTCACCCTGGGCTATGCCCTCAATCCCGACGGCTCCATGCACGACATCCTGCTGGGACGCCTCGAGACCACCCGCGCCCTGGCCCAGGCCGATCCGGCGGCCCTCGTCATCCTCACCGGCGGCGTGCCCCAGAACCGCCAGACCGAGGGCAAGCTGATGGCGGACTGGCTGGCGAAAAAGGGCATCGACCGCTCCCGTATCATCGAGGAGAACTACGCCACCAGCACGGTGGAGAACGCCCTCTACAGCGGCTATGCCCTCGCCCGCCACGAGATTGAGTTCGCCACCCTGGTGAGCTCGGCGAGCCATGTGCGCCGGGGCCAGACCCTGCTGGAAATCGCCTGTTGGCAGAGCGGCCCGGCGAACATCCGCATCGACAGCGTCGCCTACCCGGACAAGCCCCTCTCGGCCCTGGCCAAGGCAAGCCCGGAGGAGCTGCTTGGCATCTACCGGGACGCCCTGCGCACCTATGGCCTGTGGAGCTACCGCTCGGCCCCGCTGGTGGAGCGCTGATCCCCCGGCCCCGCCACCCTGGCGGGGCCTTTTCCTCTCTTCCCCCTGCCAGTCACTGCGCCCCCTGGTGGCTGGCCCCTGCACGCACCTGCTGGCCCCTTGCGCCAGCCACCCGATAGACGGCGGGTGAGCAAGCTATCCACTTTCTGGCATATCTCAATCAGATCATTGATTTACCGTTCTTTTTCTAAGAACCAAACGGCATGAGAACACCCTTCTCGTTCCTTCGCCCCCGGGGATGTTCAGATAAAGATGTGGCTTCCAACACCCCCAACAAGGAAGTGCATCATGACAGCAAAAGGCATCTCTCTGTGGCTCGCGGCCTCCATGCTGCTCGGCCAGTCCGCCCAGGCCCTCGACGTCACCGTGGCCTACCAGACCTCCGCCGAACCCGCCAAGGTGGCCCAGGCCGACAACAGCTTCGCCAGGGAGAGCGGCGCCACCGTGGATTGGCGCAAGTTTGACAGCGGCGCCAGCGTGGTACGGGCGCTCGCCTCTGGTGACGTGCAGATAGGCAACATCGGCTCCAGCCCCCTGGCGGTGGCGGCGAGCCAGAACCTGCCCATCGAGGTGTTCCTGCTCGCCTCCAAGCTCGGGGAGTCCGAGGCCCTGGTGGTGAAGCAGGGGCTCGCGAAACCCGAGGATCTCGCGGGCAAGCGCATCGCCGTGCCCTATACCTCCACCACTCACTACAGCCTGCTGGCGGCCCTCAAGCACTGGGGTGTCGACCCCGCCGAGCTGCAGATAGTGAACCTGCAACCACCGGCCATCATCGCCGCCTGGCAGCGGGGCGACATCGACGGCGCCTATGTCTGGGCCCCCGCCCTCAACCAGCTCACCAGGGAGGGCAAGGTGCTGACCGACTCCGCCCAGGTGGGTGACTGGGGGGCGCCGACCCTGGATGTCTGGGTAGTGCGCAAGGACTTTGCCAAGGCCCACCCCGAAGTGGTGCAGGCCTTCGTGAACAGCACCCTGGCCGCCCAGCGCGACTACCTGGCCAACCCCGACGGCTGGCTCACCAAGCCGGACAACCTCGCCAAGCTGGCCAAGCTGAGCGGCGTTCCCGAGGCGGACGTTCCCGCGCTGGTGAAGGGCAACACCTACCTCGATGCGAAGGCCCAGAGTGCCGAGCTCGGGCGCCTCGTCAACCAGACCATCATCGACACCGCCCGCTTCCTCGAGAGCCAGGGCAAGGTCGCGAACGCCGCCTCGGACTACCGCCAGTTCGTGACCGATCGCTTCGTGAAAGCCGTGGCCCAGTAAATCCAAGGAGACGACCATGCTGCAGCTCTCTCATGTGTCCGCCGAGTACGCCGGCAGGCGGGTGCTCGACAACATCAACCTCTCCCTGTCCGAGGGGGAGCTGATGGTGGTGCTGGGGCCCTCGGGCTCGGGCAAGACGACCCTCCTCAACCTGGTGGCGGGCTTCGAGCCTTGCCACCACGGCCAGATAAGCCTTGAGGGCAAGCCGGTCACCGGCCCCGGCGCCGAGCGCGGCGTGGTGTTCCAGAGCGAGGGGCTGCTGCCCTGGCGCAACGTGCGAGACAACGTGGCCCTCGGCCTGCAGCTGGCGGGCGTGCCCAGGGCCGAGCGCACCGAACAGGCCCGGGCACTGCTGCGTCAGGTGGGGCTGGAGGGGGCCGGCGATCGCGCCATCTGGCAGCTCTCCGGCGGCCAACGCCAGCGGGTCGGCATCACCCGGGCCCTCGCCACCCAGCCCCGCCTGCTCCTGCTGGACGAGCCCTTCGGCGCCCTGGACGCCTTCACCCGGGAGCAAATGCAGACTCTGCTGCTGCGCCTGTGGCACGAGCACCGGCGTCAGGTGCTGCTCATCACCCACGATATCGAGGAGGCCATCTTCATGGCCACCGATCTGGTGCTGCTCTCCCCCGGGCGGGTGACGGAGCGGCTGACCCTGGATTTCGGTCGCCGCTTCGCCGCCGGGGAGCCCTGCCGCAGCATCAAGTCCGATCCGGCCTTCATCGAGCGCCGTGAATACGTGCTGGAACGGGTGTTCGCAGAGCGGGAGGCCTTCGCATGACCCTCGCCCTCGCCCGGCAACGGGATCTCACCCACGCACGGGCAGCGGGCTGGCCCCTGTCCCGCCGCCTGACCCTGAGCCTCGCCACCCTGCTCGTGCTGCTGGCCCTGTGGTGGCTGGTGGCCCACTTCGGCTGGGTCGATCCCCTGTTCCTGCCGCCCCCACAGCGGGTGCTGGCACAGCTCATCACCATCGCAGGCCCTGCGGGCTTTATGGATGCCACCCTGTGGCAACACCTGGGGGCCAGCCTGGGGCGCATCCTGGTGGCGCTCGCTGCCGCGGCGTTCTTTGGCATCACGGTGGGCATCGCCATGGGGCTCTCCCCCACGGTGCGCGGCGTGCTGGATCCCCTCATCGAGCTCTACCGCCCGGTGCCACCGCTCGCCTACCTGCCACTCATGGTGATCTGGTTTGGCATCGGTGAAACATCGAAGGTACTGCTCATCTATCTGGCCATCTTCGCCCCCGTGGCCCTGGCGACCCTGGCGGGGGTGCAGAGCGCCAACGCGGTGCGAGTGCGGGCGGCCCAGGCGCTGGGCGCATCCCGGTCCCAGGTGCTCTGGCACGTGATCCTGCCCGGCGCCCTGCCGGACATCCTGACCGGGCTGCGCATCGGGCTCGGGGTGGGCTGGTCCACCCTGGTGGCGGCCGAGCTTATCGCCGCCACCCGGGGGGTGGGCTTCATGGTGCAATCCGCCGGCGAGTTTCTCGCCACCGACGTGGTGCTGGCGGGCATCCTGGTGATCGCCCTGATCGCCTTCGTACTGGAACTGGGCCTGCGCGCCCTGCAGCGCAGGCTCACCCCCTGGCATGGAGAAGGACAATGAGCCACAGGCTGACCTCTTTCCTTCGCCCCCCTTTCCTATTGGCATCGGGCCTTCACGCCCCCAGACATGGAGCAAGACCATGACCGACAAGTTGACCATTACCCCCCTCGGCCCCCACATCGGCGCCGTCATCGCCGACGTCAATCTGGCCGAGCCCCTGAGCCAGGGGCAGTTCGAGCAGCTCCATCGCGCCCTGCTCAAATACCAGGTGCTGTTCTTTCGCAACCAGCCCATCACCCCGCGAGCCCAGCGGGCGCTGGCGAACCGCTTCGGGGATCTGCACATCCACCCCGTCTACCCCCACACGGAGGAGGCCGAGGAGATCATCGTGCTCGATACCCACGACGACAATCCGCCGGACAACGACAACTGGCACACCGACGTGACCTTTATCGAGACGCCCCCGGCGCTGGCCATTCTGGCCGCCAAGCAGTTGCCCCCCACCGGGGGGGACACCCTCTGGGCCAGCGGCATCGCGGCGCTGGCGGCCCTCTCCCCGCCCCTACAAACCCTGCTGGCAGGGCTGGAAGCCGAGCACGACTTCACCAAGTCCTTCCCGGCCCATCGCCATGATGACAGCGAAGAGGCGCGCCAGCGCTGGCAGGCGGCCGTGGCCCGTCACCCGCCCCTGCGCCACCCGGTGATCCGCACCCATCCGGTGAGCGGCCGTCAGGCCCTGTTCGTCAACGAGGGGTTCACCACCCGGCTGCCCGGGCTGCCCCCCAAAGAGAGCGAGGCCCTGCTCGGCTTTCTGTTCGAGCACATCACCCGCCCCGAGTTTCAGGTGCGCTGGCGCTGGCAGGAGAACGACATCGCCATCTGGGACAACAGGGTGACCCAGCACTATGCCAATGCCGACTACCTGCCGGCCCGCCGGGTGATGCACAGGGCCACCATTCTCGGGGACAAGCCCTTCTGGCGCCCGGGCTGAACATCCCCCATGGAGAGCGACCATGAGATAACGCCCAGCAAAAAGCCCGCCGGCTGGCGGGCTTTTTCATCATCTGACGGGCCTGGGTGTTGCTATCGGCCCTTGCGCTCCGGCCACCAGGGTGAAGCCCCGATGGCCGGTCTCAGCCCTTGAGCTCCAGCACGGTGGTGAAGCCTCCGAAAATCATGCGGGCGCCGTCAAACGGCATGGTCTGGTGCAGGGGATTGGCGGGATCCATCCTGGGGTCCTGCATCATCTTGCCCATGGCGTCGTCCCGCACCGCCTTGCTCGGCCACTCCACCCAGGAGAAGACCACGGTTTCATCCTCCCTGGCCGCCACCGCCCGATAAAAGTCGGTCTGCTTGCCGTGGGGCACGTCGTCCCCCCAGCACTCCAGCACCCGGGTGGCGCCGTATTCGAGGAAGATGGGGTCAAACTGCCCCGCATGATCGATCAGGGCCTGCTTGTTGGCCGTCGGCACGGCGAGCACGAATCCGTCCACGTATGACATCAGAGGTTCCTCCTGTGAGTGAGGATCTCAGCATAGCAGCCGCCCTTCAGCCCGCGCCTGCGCCGCCAGCCATCACAACGAGACCAGCCGCTCCAGATCGCTGCGGGTCAGGCGCTTGCTGTCCACCTTCACGTAGAGGGAGTGCTCCTCGCGCACCAGCAGCACGTCGCTTACCCCCTCGCAGGCGCGGATCCGCTGCTCCAGGGCCGGGGTGGCCTCGACCCCTTCCGGCAGCACGATGCGCAGGCTGCTCACATAGGGGGGCTCGGCCATGGTGAGGCTCACCCCGAGCCAGGCGAGGGCCAGGGCGGCGCAACCGCCAAACACCAGGGGGCCGCCCCCCAGGCTGTAGAGCAGGCCGCCGAGACTGCCGCCGATGGCGACCCCGAGGAACTGACTGGTGGAGTAGACCCCCATGGCGGTGCCCTTGTAGCCCGGCGGGGACTCCTTGCTGATGAGGGACGGCAGCAGCGCCTCCATCACGTTGAAGCCGATGAAGAAGAGCTGCAACCCGGCGAGCAGACCCCACAGCTGCTGGCCGCTCTGCCAGAGCACCAGCTCGGCGGCCAGCATCACCACCACGCACCCGATGAAGACCCGCTTCATCCGGCGGTGCTTCTCGGCATAGATGATGAAGGGCACCACGCTCACGAAGGCGATCAGCATGGTGACCAGATAGGCCTGCCACTGGCTGTCACGGGGCAGGCCCGCACGCTCCAGCAGGGGCGGCAGGGCCACGAAGCTCGACATCAGCAGGGTGTGGACGCAGAGGATGCCGAGGTTGAGTTTGAGCAGGCGAGGGTTGGTGAGCACGGTACGAAAGCTGCCTCGCACCATGGCGGACTCGCGATTTTGCAGGTGGGCCGCCGGGGTCGGCACCACCCAGAGCACCATGGCGATGGCGGCCAGGGCCAGCAGGGCGATGAGCCAGAAGAGGCCGGACAAGCCCAGGGCATGGGTGATGAGGGGGCCGGTCACCATGGCGATGGCGAAGGTGATGCCAAAGCTCACCCCGATGAAGGCCATGGCCTTGGTGCGATTCTGCTCCCGGGTGAGATCCGACAGGAGCGCCATGACGGCGGCGGAGATGGCGCCGCTCCCTTGCAGGGCGCGCCCGACGATGACCCCCCAGATGGAGTCGCTCAGGGCGGCGATGACGCTGCCAAGGGCAAACATCAGCAGGCCGCCGACGATGAGGGGCTTGCGCCCCACCTTGTCGGAGAGCAGGCCGAAGGGGATCTGGAACAGGGCCTGGGTCATGCCGTAGATGCCGATGGCAAGCCCGATGAGCGCCTCCGAGGCGCCCGCCAGGGACATGCCGTAGGTGGTCAGCACCGGCAGCACCATAAACATGCCGAGCATGCGCAGCGAGAAGACGGAGCCGAGCGCCCAGGTCGCGCGTCGCTCGCCCCTCGTCATGGTGAAATCATTCATGAGGGCCTCGATGAGTCAAAAAGAAGAGAGAAAGAAAGGGGTGACAGGCGCCCGGCCGCCCCCGAAAAATCGGTGATGCCCCTCGCAGGGCGGCGCCCATAATAGCAGAGCCGGGAAGATTCCCGGCTCTGGATTTCATGCATTTAAGGGGTGCAGTTCACACTATCAGGGCAGCATGCTCACCAGCAGCGGCGCTGCGTCCGGCTGGAAGCCCACCGACATCATCACGCTCAGGCAGGTGAAGATGATGACGACGATGGAGAACATGTCAGCTCCAGCGTCAGGGCAGCATGCTCACCAATACAGGCGCTGCGTCCGGCTGGAAGTCCACCGACATCATCACGCTCAGGCAAGTAATGGTGACGATGGAGAACATGAACAGCTTGCGCGCCCAGAGGGAGTCGTCCACCGCCGCCTTGTAGCCCGACAGCGCCATCCCCAGCCACCAGACGCTCACCGCGGTGGCCACCACCAGATACTTGTACCCGGCGTAGCCGCCGAGGAACAGCATCAGGGTCGGCACCATGAACGCCAGGATGTAGAGGGTGATGTGGAGCTTGGCCACCGGGATCCCCTTCACCACCGGCAGCACCGGGATGTTGGCGGCCTGGTAGTCCTTGAAGCGGAAGATGGCGATCGCATAGGAGTGCGGCATCTGCCACAGGCTGAAGATCGCCAGCAGGATCAGGGCCCCCGAGTCGAACTGCCCGCTCACCGCGCAGTAGCCGATGACCGGCGGCGCGGCGCCGGAGAGGCTGCCGACCAGGGTGCCATAGACCGAGTGGCGCTTCATGTAGAGGCTGTAGACCCCCACATAAACCAGGAAGCCCAGCACCGCCAGCAAGGCGGCCAACGGATTGGCCGCAAAGTAGAGCAGTGCAATGCCCGCAACGCCCAGCGCCGTCGCATACCAGAGGGAGACACCGGGGGCGATGAGCCCCCGCACCAGGGCGCGGTTCTTGGTGCGCTCCATGATGCAGTCGATGTCCCGGTCGATGTAGTTGTTGAACACGCAACCGGAGGCCACCACCAGTGACACCCCCACCATGGTCAGGATGAACAGGGGCACATCCAGGCTCCCCTTCGAGGCCAGCAGGAATCCCCCGATAACCGAGATGAGGTTGCCGAAGATGATGCCCGGCTTGGTCACTTGCAGGTATTGCTTCATCATCATCAACCCGCTCAGTGAACCATCATGTTGATGTTGAGGTTGTACATGATCCACAGGGAACCCACGACCACGATGGCGATGATGAGCACGGTAAAGACCAGTGCCACCAGGTTCCAGCGCTCCTCGGAGGAGGTGTTCATGTGCAGGAAGTAGACCAGGTGAACGAAGATCTGCACCACCGCCATGGCCACCACGGTGCCGAGCACCACGGCGTGGGAGGCGGAGCCGTCCATCACCATCCAGAACGGAACGGCGGTCAGGATGAGTGACAGCACGAAGCCAATCATGTAGGACTTGACGCTGCCGTGGCTGGCGCCGTGATTGTCAACGGAATGACTCATTTACATGACCCCCATCAGATAGACCACGGTGAAGACGCAGATCCATACCACGTCGAGGAAGTGCCAGAACAGGCTCAGGCACATCAGGCGAGTGCGGTTGCGCTCGGTCAGCCCCTTCTTGGTGATCGACACCATCATCACGATGATCCAGACCAGGCCGCTGGTCACGTGGATACCGTGGGTCCCCACCAGGGTGAAGAAGGCAGAGAGGAAGCCGCTGCGATCCGGGCCCGCCTCGTGCACGATCAGGTGATGGAACTCGTAGATTTCCATCGCGATGAAGCCGGCACCCAGCAGGAAGGTGACGAACAGCCAGGTGTTGACCGCCGCGACCTTGTTCTTGTTCATGGCCAGCATGCCGAACCCGAAGGTGATGGAGCTCAGCAGCAGCAGCATGGTTTCGGCGAACACGAACGGCAGTTCGAAGATGTCCTTGCCGGTGGGGCCGCCGGCAGTGCCGTTGACCAGGACCGCATAGGTCGCGAACAGGGTCGCGAACAGGATGCAGTCACTCATCAGGTAGATCCAGAAACCGAATACCTTGGTGGCACCGGCATCGTGGTGCCCATCCTCATGGGCACCGTGAGAGTGATGTAGTACGTCAGTCGCCATGGAATTAAGCCACCTTGTTGATGTTGTCGAAATGCTGACCTTCGATGCGCTCGATCTCGTCAACCTGTACGTAGTAGTCCACATCGTCGTTGAAGCTGTGGATGATCCAGGTGGCGATCATGCCGATGAAGCCGGCGATGGCCATCCACCAGATGTGCCAGATCATGGCAAAGCCGAACACCACGCTGAAGGCGGCGATGATGACACCAGCACCGGAGTTCTTCGGCATGTGAATGGGGGCATACTGGGCAGGCTTCTTGTAAGCGCTGCCGTCAGCCTTGGCTTCCCAGAAGGCGTCCAGACCGGTGACCTTCGGCTCGATGGCGAAGTTGTAGAACGGCGGCGGAGAGGACGTCGCCCACTCCAGGGTACGGCCACCCCAGGGATCGCCGGTCAGGTCGCGGTTCTTCTCGCGGTCGCGGATGCTGACCACGATCTGGATGACCTGGCACAGCACGCCCAGGGCAATCAGACCGGCGCCGCAGGCGGCGACCACCAGCCAGCCGTGGAACTCGGGATCGATGTTCTGGCTGACACGACGGGTCATGCCCATGAAGCCCAGCACGTAGAGTGGCATGAAGGCCACGAAGAAGCCGGTGATCCAGCACCAGAAGGCACGCTTGCCCCAGACGTCATCCAGCTTGAAGCCGAACGCTTTCGGGAACCAGTAGGTGATACCGGCGAAGCAGCCGAACACCACGCCGCCGATGATGACGTTGTGGAAGTGGGCGATGAGGAACAGGCTGTTGTGCAGCACGAAGTTGGCGGCCGGCACGGAGAGCAGTACCCCGGTCATGCCACCCACGGTGAAGGTGATGATGAAGCCGACGGTCCACAGCATGGGCGAGGTGAACTCGATGCGACCGCGGTACATGGTGAACAGCCAGTTGAAGATCTTCACCCCGGTCGGGATGGAGATGATCATGGTGGTGATGCCGAAGAAGGCATTCACGTTGGCGCCGGACCCCATGGTGAAGAAGTGGTGCAGCCAGACGATGAACGACAGCACGGTGATCGCCACGGTTGCCCACACTAGGGAGGTGTAACCGAACAGCTTCTTCTTGCAGAAGGTCGCCACCACTTCGGAGAAGATCCCGAACACCGGCAGCACCAGGATGTACACCTCGGGGTGACCCCAGGCCCAGATCAGGTTGATGTACATCATCATGTTGCCACCCATGTCATTGGTAAAGAAATGGGTACCCAGGTAGCGGTCTGCGGTGAGCAGGGCGATGGTGACGGTCAGGATCGGGAAGGAGGCGATGATCAGGATGTTGGCACACAGGGCGGTCCAGGTGAAGACCGGCAGGCGCATCATGGTCATGCCAGGGGCACGCATGCGGATGATGGTGGCGAAGAAGTTCACGCCGGTCAGCAGGGTCCCCAGACCCGAAATCTGCAGACTCCATATCCAGTAATCGACCCCGACCCCGGGACTGAACTCCAGCCCCGACAAGGGCGGATAGGCCAGCCAGCCGGTCTGGGCGAATTCACCGACCCCGAGGGAGACGTTGATCAGCACCACGGCCGCGGCGGTGAACCAGAAGCTCAGGTTGTTCAGGAAGGGGAAGGCCACGTCACGGGCACCGATTTGCAGCGGCACCACGATGTTCATCAGACCGATCACCAGCGGCATGGCCACGAAGAAGATCATGATGACGCCGTGGGCGGTGAAAATCTGGTCGTAGTGGTGCGCATTCAGGTAGCCTTCGCCACCCCCGGAGGCGATGACCTGCTGGCCACGCATCAGCACGGCGTCGGCAAAGCCACGCAGCAGCATGACCATGCCCAGAATGAGATACATGATACCGAGGCGTTTATGGTCGACCGAGGTCAGCCACTCTTTCCACAGATATTGCCACTTGCCGTAGTAAGTGATGAGACCGGCGATGGCCAGGCCCCCCAGAATGATACCGGCTATCGTGACCATGATGATGGGTTCATGGTACGGAATAGCCTCGAGTGTCAATTTTCCAAACATCGATTATTCCTCGGATCCTGCTTTCACACTCTTGTCGGCCGACATGGCCATGTGTCCGGCATGGGCGTCATGGTTCATGGCCTGGTTCTCCATGGCGTCCTCTTGCGAGGCCTCATGGTTCATCCCTTCGTGGTCCATGGCACCCGCTTTCGGGGCGGCGTCATGGTTCATGGCCTCGTGGTTCATGCCCTCGTGATCCGCAGAGCCCGCAGCCGGGGTGGCGTGACCACCATGGGACATGCCGCCCATGAACTTGTTGATGATGTTGACGAACAGCTTGGGATCGGCGCTGGCGAAGTACTCCACCGGGTGGTTTTCGCTCTTCTTGGCCAGGGCATTGAACTCATCCATGGTGCTCAGGGCCTTGGAAGAGGCCTTCACCTTGGCTACCCAGGCGTCGAAACCGGCTTGGTCCTGGGTCGCGATGGCCTTGAACTTCATGCCGGAGAAACCGGCACCGCTGTAACCGCCGGAGATGCCCTTGTACTCGCCCGCCTCGTTGGCAATCAGGTGCAGCTTGGTCTGCATGCCGGCCATGGCGTAGATCTGGCCGCCCAGTTGCGGGATGAAGAAGGAGTTCATCACGGTGTCGGAGGTCACCCGGAAGTTGACCGGGGTGTTGACCGGGAAGGCCAGCTCGTTGACCGACGCAATGCCCAGCTCCGGATAGACGAACAACCACTTCCAGTCCAGGGAAATGACATCCACCTGAACCGGTTTGACGTCCGATTCCAGCGGCTTGTAGGGGTCGAGGGAGTGGGAAGTTTTCCAGGTGATCACCGCCAGGATGACGATGATGATGACGGGTACAGTCCAGACGACTGCCTCAATCTTGTTGGAGTGGGCCCAGTCCGGCGCATAGGTGGCACTGGTGTTGGACGCCCGGTATTTGTAGGCGAACGCCACCGCCATGACAATCACGGGCACCACCACGATCAGCATCAAGCCGAGTGCGGTGAGTATCAGTGACTTCTGCTCCATACCGACCTGCCCCTTGGGGCTCATCAGTGCCATGTCGCAGCCACTCAGCAAGCTGGCGGTCGCGAGCAGCAGCAAAGCGCCCAAGCCCCTCTTCACATCAAAGAGTCTCATGCAATGTCCTCATCTTTTGAAGGCTTATTGGTATAAAAAAATGCAGCATTTTATTGCATCAGACCGGCATGTGAACAACATGAAAAATTAATCCCAAAAATGTTCAAAAGGTGATGGAAAGCGGCATCAGATGTTAATCCCTTGACAATGACCAATTTATTCAAGTTACACCGCGGCAATTCATCTTCCGTTAATCTCTCACGCCACCAAAAGTGACCACCAATTAACCAAAAAGATCCATATGGTCTGTTTTCAACCCGCCATTGCGATCAAAAAAGAGCCATACAGCCCCTTTTCGACTCACAGGTCATTTTTCCACACCTTGATCTGGATGGGTATTTTTCGGGGAAGATAAAAAAAATAATTAATCAAACGAATGTATGATTAACTTCCCGCCCCCCGACAACGGTCGCAACCCCTGGCGCCAGAGGGCACACTTCGTAACAAAACGGGCCCTTATGCGGGCCCGTTGACAATCGTTTTCTCTCCCTCCCTCGGAGTCGGAGTCAGGAGTGATCGTGTTCCATCCGGGTCGCCACGGCGATCCGGTTCCAGGCGTTGATGGTGACCACCTGCACCAGACACTGGGCCAGCAGGGTTTCCCCCAGTTGGGCCAGCGCCGCCTCATAGGTCTGCGTCGTGAGCCCCTTGTCGGCGATCAGGGTCACCTCGTCGGTCAGGGCCAGCACCGCCCGCTCCCGGGCGTCGAACAGCGGCGACTCCTGCCAGGCGGCCAGCGCCAGCAGACGCTGGGCGCTCTCCCCGTGCTTCATCGCCACGTCGGCGTGCATCTCGATGCAGTAGGCGCAGCCGTTGATCATGGAGGCGCGCAACTTGATGAGCTCCTTGAGCGACAGAGGAATGTCGGTGCCCCCGAGGTAGGACTCGAGGCCCATCATGGCCGAGACGGCGGCGGGCACCTGGTTGGCGAGCTGGATACGGTGTGACATGGCAAGACTCCTTTGATGGACCCCGGATGGGGCGGTGAGCTGATTGTTCACTTTTTCATTGTTGATTAGAATATCGTCATAACCTGCAACAGTTTTGCGTTTATCGCAAAGGTGAATCCATGCTGGATCGCATCCGCATCCTGGCCCAGGTGGTGGAATCGGGCAGTTTCTCCCGTGCCGCCCGCGCCCTCAACCAGGCCCCCTCCTCCGTGACCCGTGCCATCGACGCCCTGGAGCAGCAGCTCGGGATCCCGCTCTTCAAGCGCAGCACCCGCCAACTGGTGCTGACCGAGCAGGGCGCCTATTTTCTCACCCGCTCCCTGCCCCTGCTGGAGGAGGCGGATCAGCTGGTGCAATCCCTGCAACCCCTCTCGGTGGCGCCAGAGGGGCCGCTGCGGGTCTCGGTGTTCGAGAGCTTCGGCGCGTCCTGGCTCTCTCCCCGCCTGCCCGACTTCCTCGCCCGCTACCCCGGGGTGCGCCTGGAGGTTGCGCTGGACAACCGCATGGTGGATCTCGATGCCGAGAACGTGGACGTGGCGGTGCGCATCGGCAAGCCCGCCGACAGCAGCCTGCACACTCGTCATCTGCTCACCAACCGCTCGCTGCTGGTCGCCTCCCCCGCCTATCTGGCCCGCCATGGCGAACCCGCCCATCCCGCCGAGCTGGCCCACCACAACTGCCTCATTCGCGGCCATGGGCGCCAGCGCCAGCACTGGTACTTCCAGCAGGGCACGGAGCACGAGAAGGTGGCGGTGCAGGGCAACCTTGCCTCGGTCGGGGGCACGCCCCTGCTCTGCGCCGCCCTCGCGGGATGCGGCGTGCTGCTGCTGTCGAGCTGGATGGTGCAGCAAAGCATCGACGAGGGCACCCTGCTGCCGCTGCTGCCAGAGTGGCTCGCCTCCCCCTACGAGGATCGCCAGGACGAGATCCACGCGGTGTTTCGTGGCGGCCGCTTCCTCAAACCCCAGACCCGCGCCTTCATCGACTTTCTGGTCGAGGCGATCAGGCCCCTGCAAGGGCCGCGCTGACCGCAACAGGGCCTCCTGGCGAAACCCTGAAAACGCAGACGCCGGGCACAGGGCCCGGCGTCTGGAAATGAGGGCCGCCACGGCGACCGCTCAGCGTGATTTTCGCCCGTCAGGGCTCGGGGAGAGCCCCCGGTAATCCCCGTAGGGGAAGATGTTGCGCAGGCGCTGGGCCACGGGCTCGGGGATGGAGCGGGAGAAGACCAGCCTCACCCCGTTGCCGTCCCGCAGGCCCAGGATGCGCCCGCGCACCGCCTCATGGTGCAGGATCTGGGTCGCCTGGGTCACAAAGCGCGGCGGCACCGAGCCCCGCTTCACCACCACCTTGCCCGGCGCGAGCCGGACCTCGAACAGGGCACCGCGCCCCAGCGTCATCAACCACCCGATCAGGGCTATCGCCACCAACAGAGACAACCAGGCCATTGCGTCTTCCTCCCGTCAACCCGATGTTCACCAGTATAACCGGGGGCGCCTCACCATGACCCGGCCGCCATCACGCTTTCACTCACTGCCGGGCCTTATCGGCGCCCCTTGCCCCAGGCCACCAGGGTATCCCGATAGAGGGCGAGCAGGGCCTGATCCCGCACCGCGACCCCGACCTGCTGGGCCGGGCAGTGGGCCCACTCGTCATGGGGATGGCGGGTGTCGTCAAACTTTTGCAGGGTATGGCCGATGGCGGGCCCCTCGGTGATGACCCGCACCGGCCCCTTGCGCAGGGTGAACAGCGCAGGATCGATCACATAGGCGATGGCGGAGGGATCGTGAACATGGCACCCCGCCATGCCGATGCGCTCGGAATAGAAGCGCAGGTAGAAGCGGCTGACATCCCACAGGAAGCGGCCCGGCTCCCCCGCATCGTCCCGCAGGGCATCCAGATAGTCGGCGGTGAAGATGCTCTGCTGGGTGACGTCGAGCCCGATGATCACCAGGGGCCAGGGGGCGGTGAAGACCCGGTCCGCCGCATCGGGATCGTCGTGAATATTGGCCTCGGCATAGGGGGTCACGTTGCCGCGATGGCCGTTGACGCCAAAGGCGCCGCCCATCACGACCACTTCTTTCACCAGGGCGGCTACCTCGGGGGCCGCCTCGAGCGCCAGCGCCAGGTTGGTGAGGGGCCCGATGGTCACTAGCGTGATCTCGCCGGGGTGGGCTTTCACCGTTTCGACGATGTATTGCCAGGCCGGGTGGGGATCCGGGATGAGGGTCACCTCCCCCGCCTGGACGTCGCCAAACCCGCTCGGGCCGTGCACCACTGTCGTCGGCCCCACGGGCTCGCGCAGCAGCGGCGCGGCGGCGCCCCGGGCCACGTCCGCCTTCATGCCATATTTTTGTTTGAGCCAGAGGGCGTTGCGGGTGCCGTTTTCGATGGTGGCATTGCCAAACACCGTGGTGATGGCGAGCAGGTCAATGGCGGGGTGCGCCTCGGCAAACAGAATGGCCATGGCATCGTCGATGCCGGGATCGGTATCCAGAATGATCTTGTGGGTCATGGGTCCTCCGTGAAACGAGCTGCCAGTGTAGCGGGCCGTCGCCGCTTTGACAGCACCGGGATCACAACCTCGGGGTTTCCTTTGCATCAGGCATGCTGGCGGGAGCACTCGCCCTTGGGCTCAGGGCTGGGGGTCACTCGGAAGGGGCGACCACGGCCTCCTCTCCCCTGGCGGTGCGTTTCAGTTGCCCCATGAATTGCTTGAAATGGGGGAGAAACCCCTTGAACAGCTCCTCTTTGCGATGCTGCATCATGACTTCGCCAAACAGCTTCAACCCGACGATAAACGCCTGATGTTCCTGCTCCGACATGGCCAGCTTCCCCTTGCTGAGCGCCAGGATGGCAAAGATGTCGTCGTGATTCTGGCAGTCGAACTGCAACGGGGGCACCTCGCGGTCCAGCGACTGGACCTGTACACGATAGGTGTGTGGCATCTTTCATCTCCTCTCGGACTGGGCTTTTGCCCACATGGTTGATAAAATCAATTAAATCCTTTTAAGTTGACTTTATCAACCATGATGTTATCAAACCGCCTCTTCCGGATCCTCGATCAGTACAAAATCGCCATGACGCAGCATTTCCGGGCACAGCAGATCGCCCTTAGCCCCCTCCATTACAAGGTGCTGCAACTGATCCATGCGCTGGATCCCGCCACGCCGCAGCTCATCGCGCAGCGGTCGGGCCGCGACAAGGCGCAGGTGACGCGCCTGCTGCAGGAGATGGAGAAACAGGGGCTCATCGAGAAGCGGCCCCATCCCACTGACAGACGCAGCATCTGTCTGGCCTTGACCCCGCTGGCCTGCGAGCGGGTCAGCCAGGGGGAGCAGCAGGCCGCACGGCTCGACGAACGGCTGTGTTCCCTGCTGACGCCGGCGGAGATAGCGCAGTTGCAGCAACTGCTGGACAAGATAGAAAAAGGGCTTGAGTCGACCGATTAGGGTCAGCGTCAGGGGGGCCGCTGCCTGATTTGTGGCCAACCAGCGCGGCCTGCGCTGGCGGCGCCTTGTGAGCCACTCCCGGAGATGGTATCACTGGCCCCACTCTCCCCTTCCCGCCGAGGCGCCATCGTGATCACCCTGATTAAAGAGTCCGACCAGTTGAAAATGCCCTGGAAGAACAGGCAGGGCACCACGGCCCAGATCCTGATCTCCCCCCCTGGTTCGACCCTGGACAAGCTCGACTTTGACTATCGGCTGAGCTCGGCCCCCATCAAGGAAGCAGGGAGCTTCTCCCACTTTCCCGGCTACCAGCGCATCCTGCTGCCCGTCAGCGGTGCCGGTTTCGTGCTCAACGGCCACCCCTACGCCACCTTCGAGGCGGCCCACTTCAGCGGGGATGACGAGACCCGCTGCGAGCTGCTGAAAAAAGAGGTGACGGATCTCGGGCTCATCTACCACCCGGCGCGCATCAGCGCCAACGTGCGGGTGCTGAACCTGCCCTTCCCCCTCAGCCTTACCCTGGAGGCGGACAAGTGCTACCTCTGCCACCTGCTGGAGGGCCAGCTCACCGTGCAGGGACAGCAGGTCGCACCGGGCGAGACCCTGGTGGTGCAGGGGGAGGAGAGCATCCGCTTCGAGTGTGGCAAGAAGACCACCCTCGCCTTCTTTACCCTGCAGCCCAAGCAGTCCGCCGTTTAACGCCGGGGGGCACGGCCCCCGCTGTCGAGGCAGGCCTGCATGGTGTCATAGGGGGTATAGTGCCTGGTGCGGCTGTAGTAGGTGCCGCCCTTGGGGTGACAGATGCCGCTCCGGCTCTTCTTGACCGGGGGCTCGGCGGCCAGCGCGATGGCACACAACAGCATCAGGCAACAGCCAAGCATCCATTTCACTGCGTTCATTCTCTCTTTTCCGAAGGGGCGTAGGCGGGCCACTGGCCCATTTGCGGCCTATTCTACGCCGGTCATCTCCTTGCCACCCCAGACCAGATCATGAAAGCACCGCGACGCAGCGCAAGCGAAGACAAAAAAGCCGGGACCCTCCCGGCTTTTGCTTGTACTGGCGGCGACACGACCCTTGGCACTACCCCACCTTGAAGCTGCCCTTCATCAGGGCGAAGTGGCCCGGGAAGGAGCAGAAGAAGGTGAGATCCTTGCCCGCCAGGCCGTCGGTCTTGAAGGTGACGCTGGTGCTCTCGCCGCCCCCCACCAGCTTGGTGTGGGCCAGGATCCTGGGGTCATCCTTGGGCAGGTAGTCGTGATCGACCCCGGCGCTCATGCCGGCGGTGGCGATGGCCTGATAGTCGGCGGTGTTGGCCAGCACCCAGTTGTGGCCCATGTTGGCCACCGGCAGTTTGCCCGTGTGATTGAGGGTCACCGTCACCTCCTTGCAGGTGGCCGGCACGCTCATCGCCGTCTGGTTGAACTGCATGGCGTCATTGCCTTCGATCACCAGTGCGCACTCGTCGGCCAGGACCGGGGTGGCGAGGGAGCCAAGAAGCAGCAGGGTTAACACCTTTTTCATCACGTTCTCCTTTGATTGACGAAGGATGACAGCACAGGCATCTCGCCCCCGTGGGCGCGACCCGCAAAGATGCTGTCAGGATCGATCTTCATTATATTCAAATGTCACCGAAGGACGACCGCTTTTGGGCCAGCCTGCGGGCCCGGTCACTTCTTTTCTCCCGACCCCGGGCCCAAAGCGGGTTGCTCACATCCCCGTCCCGCTTAATTATTTGCGGCCTTCCCGCCCACGGCCACTCGCCAACACCGCAGCCGTTGGCTAAGCTGCTCCCCCGTCGATGACTCCCGCGAGAATGAGAGATGAAGTTCCCCTTTGCGCCTGCGCTGGCGCGCACCCTGCTGCTCTCCCTGATCCTGCTGCTTGGCGCCTGCCAGCCGGCCCCGACCCAGACCCGCATCCAGGGCAACACCATGGGCACCTATTATGCGGTGACCCTGAGCGACCCCTTCCCCGGCGGACAGGGGGCACTGCATCAGGAGGTGGAGGCGCTGCTGGCACGCCTGAACAAGGAGATCTCCACCTATGATCCGGGCTCCCTCATCTCCCGCTTCAATCAGGGAACGGGGCAGCCCCCCCAGGTCATCCCGGCCACCATGGCGAAGATTGTGCAACAGGGCATTGACGCCGGGCACCTCACCCGGGGGGTTCTCGATGTCACCGTGGGGCCCCTGGTCAATCTGTGGGGATTCGGGCCGGACAAGCGCCCGGTCAGGCGGCCCAGCGCAGAGCAGATCGCCAAGGCGCGGGAGCGGGTCGGCATCGACAAGCTCACCCTGACCCCCGAGGGGGATCACTTCCTGCTCGGCAAGGCCATCCCAGACCTCTATCTGGATCTCTCCACCCTGGGCGAGGGTGCGGCCTCCGACGAGATAGCCGGGCTGCTGGAGCAAAAAGGGGTCCACAACTACCTCATCGAGGTGGCGGGGGCGGTGCGCAGCAAGGGGCACAACGACAAGGGCAATCCCTGGCGGGTGGCCATCGTCGAGCCCTCTGACAGACCGGGCGCCATCGAGGATGTGGTGACCCCGAACGGCATGGCGGTGAGCACCGCCGGCAGCTATCGCAACTATTACGAGCTCGACGGCAAGCGCTACTCCCACATCATCGATCCTGCCACCGGCGAGCCCGTGACCCACAAGCTGGTCTCCGCCACCGTCATCACCCCCACGGCCCTGGAGGCCGATGCCCTCGACACCGCCCTCATGGTGATGGGCCCCGAGCGGGCGATGGCCTTTGCCAGGGAGCACAAGCTGGCGGTCTATCTCATCGAGAAGACCGCCACGGGCTTTGCCGCCAGCCACACCCCCGAGTTTGCCCCCTATCTGGTGCGCAAGCAGCCCTGAATGACGAGGCCCCGCAGTGCGGGGCCTCGTTCACTGACCGCCTATTCGATGGGGATGCGGTGGGGCGCTGGGCTGGCCGCCTGCTTGGGCAGGCGCAGGGTGAGGATGCCGTTGTCAAAGCGGGCGCTCACCTGCTCTGGCGACACCTCCACCGGCAGCTCGACGCTGCGCGACACGCTGCCATAGTAGCGCTCGCTGCGCAGGGCCCGTTCATCCTTGCTCTGGCTGTCAAACTGGCGGATCTCCGCCTTCAGGGTCACCAGCTTGCCGTGCACGTCCACGTGGATGTCCTCCTTCGCCACCCCGGGCAATTCCGCCTGCAGCAGGTAGTCATCCCCGCTCTCCCGCAGATCCAGCTTGATCTGGCTGGGCAACGGGTCCCCGTGCAGGGGGCGGATGTAGAAGCCGGAGGCCATGTCGTGGAACAGGTCATCAAACAGGCTGGTGCGACTCGGTAGCAAACTCATCTGATCCCTCCTTGTGAGCGGGCAAGGGAGCAGACGGGCACCCTGCCCTCTGCTGCCTCCCGCATGCTGACGCTCTTCAAGTCTAAAAACCGGGACAGCGCCTGCCAGTGCCAACTCGCCTTCCATTGACCGAGATCAAAGGCAAGACACCCTTTTTTTCACCCAAGGTCTGCGGGAAAAACCGGGGGGCCTCCCCATGTGCAATTGCCTGCCTGCGGACTTTGGTGGCACACTTCTCCCACCAGCCCGTAGCGCCTTGATGCCAGACAGATGCAGACACCGGACTCCGTACCCGAGAAGAAACCCCAGCCCAAGCCCAAGCGCATCCTGCTGGTCAACGAACAGCGTTCCTTCCAGATGATGATGAAGGCGATGCTGATCAACATCGGCATCAACCGCATCACCTACACCAACTCCGCCGACGAGGCGCGCCGCCGCTGCCAGAAAGAGAGCTTCGACATCTATCTGCTCGACTATGAGCTGGGGGCGGGCGAGAACGGCCGCCAGTTGCTGGAAAGCCTGCGGGATCAGCAACTCATTCCGCCCCAGAGCGTGGTGATCATGGTCAGCAGCGACGGCTCCCGCGCCATGGTGCTGAGCGCGCTGGAAGCCGAGCCCGACGAATACCTGATGAAGCCCTTCTCCCAGGAGCAGTTCTCGTTTCGCCTCAAACGCGCCCTCGCCCGGCGCCAGGCGCTGGAGAGCGTCTTCAGCGCCCTCACCCGGGACGATCTGCCCGCCCTGGTGGAGGCCTGTGCCAAACAGGCGGACGCGGTGCCCCGCTTTGCCAACTTCTGCCGCTGCCTGCAGGCCGACACCCAGCTCAAGCTGGGCCAGGCCAAGGAGGCCCGCAGCCTGATGCGCCAGCTGCTGGCGGGGCAGGAGAACAGCTGGGCTCGCCTCACCCTGGGCAAGGCGTGCCATACCCTGGGTCTGCACGAGGAGGCGGTGAGCCACCTGCAAGCCACCCTGAAACACACCCCCCTGATGGTGGAGGCTTACCTCTGGCTCGCGGAGTCCCTGCTGGCGCTGGGCAATGACGAGCAGGCCCAGCAGGAGCTGCGCCGGGCGGTGGACATCTCTCCCCAGTCGGTGCAGCTCTCCCGCCGTCTGGCGGAGGTGTGCCTGCAACGGCACGACTACGCCCAGGCCAAGGACGTGCTGCTCGCCCTCATCGACTTGTCGCGCAACTCGATCCACCGCACCCCCCATTATCTCGGGGCCTATATCCAGACCCTCACCTTGTACGCCCTCAACAGCAACGACGGCTACCACATCGCCAACCTGCAAAAGCAGGTGAACTCCGCCCTGTCGCGCATCCGCGACTCCCTGATGATGTCGGAGTTCAACTACCCGGTGTTCGAGCAGATCTGCCAGGCCCGGGTGCGCATCGCCCTGGGGGAGCTGCTCAAGGGCAAGAAGATGCTCTATCGCGCCAACCAGAACTGGCTGGACGAGCCCGCCACCATACCTCCGGCTCTCCTTGGCGAGACCATACTCGCCCTCTATCAGCTCGGGGAGTTCGAGTACGCCGAGAGCCTGCAACCCCTGCTGGCGGAGGATGAGGATCGGCTGCTCACCACCTGCATCCAGGTAACCCGGGATGACAAGACGGTGCAGGAGCGGCGCCAGCGCTATCAGCAGCTCAACGATCTGGGCATCAAGGCCTATCAGGCCGGAGAGCTGGAGCAGGCCCTCGGCCACTTTCGCGAGGCCCTGCGCCGGGCGCCCGCCAATACCGGCGCCGCCCTCAACAAGATCCAGGTGCTGCTGCAACTCATGCAGAAGAACCGCAAGAGCCCGGAGTTTGGCGCCGAGTGCAAGGAGACCCTGGAGGTGCTGGAGGGCATCCCCCTCAACCCCGCCCAGCAGGAACGTTTTCGCAAGCTGCGCCAGGAATATCATCAGCACAGCTGATATCCCCCCTCCTCCCCTCACCTATGCTGATACTGACTCAGGGAAGGGAGGGGCAACACCATGGCAATGTGCCGATACCTGGTGGCCGATGGCCGCCACTGCACCGAAGAGGCAGGGGATCATGATCTCTGCCGCTGGCACGACCCCGCTGCGGCCCACAACCCCCCTGATACCGCCGAGGCGCTGGAGCGCTATGTGCGCCAGGGAGGCCTGTGCCACGGCCTGCAACTGGCCCGCGCCGAGCTGGCGGATCTCAACCTGGTGAACAGGCAGGGTCCGGAGGGATTCTTGCTGGAGCAGTGCAACCTCTATCGCGCCAACCTGCGAGGTGCCCATCTCTACGGCATTCGCATCAAGGGCGGCAGCCTGATGAAGGCCGATCTGAGCGAAGCGAACCTCCACTGCGCCACCCTCGACGACGTCAACCTGCTCGGCATCCGCTGGAAGAACACCCGCCTCGACAACCTGGAGACGGGCAAGCGACTGATGCAGGACAGAAAGGGGCGCCGCGAGCGGGACCCGGCGCAGGCCCGCGTCTGGTTCAAGGAGGCGGAGGAGACCTACCGGGATCTGCGCAAGGCCTCGGAGGCCCAGGGCATCTTCACCATGTCCGGTCGCTACATCCAGCAGGAGCTCACCATGCGCCGCCTGCAGATGCCGTTCTGGTCCTACCGCCGCTTCGCCTCCTGGATAGTGGATCTCTTCTGCGGTTACGGCGAGGCCCCCATGCGGGTGGTGCTCTTCTCCCTGCTGCTCATCGTCATCTGCAGCATTTTTTACTTCTTCTGCGGCCTCAACTTCGCGGGCACCCACCTCATCTATCGCCCGGACGCTCCTCTGGAGCAGAACGCCATCTTCCTGATGGAGTGCCTCTACTACAGCGTGGTGACCTTCACCACGCTGGGGTATGGGGACTTCACCCCGGTGGGGTTGTCGCGGATCTTCGCCGCCTTCGAAGCCTTTACCGGCAGCTTCACGCTGGCACTGTTCGTGGTGGTGTTTGTCAAGAAGATGACCCGCTAGAAACCTGTCCACGATCTTGCTGGGAAGCCGCTTCCAAGGCTCATGTGCTGCTCGCTTATGTGTCGCCAGGCGCTTCCATGTATACATATGCACTCAGGCTCCTCTGCTGCGCGTCACCTTGCTGACAGACTCTCGCGACAGATCGTAAACAGATTACCGAGCCGCTGCGCCAGTCACAGCCCCCGAACTTGCATCCATCGCGGATTCCTAGTCCAATAAGCGACGAACAAAAATGACATGAGCACCCCGAACATGAAGATCATCTCTTTCAATATCAATGGCCTGCGCGCCCGTCTTCATCAGTTGCAAGCCCTTATCGACAAGCACCAGCCGGACGTGATCGGCCTGCAGGAGATCAAGGTGCACGACGAAGCCTTCCCGGTCGCGGATGTGGAGGCCATGGGCTACCACGTGGTCTTCCACGGCCAGAAGGGGCATTACGGGGTCGCCATCATGAGCAAGCAGGCTCCCATCGAGGTGCAAAAGGGTTTCCCCACCGATCCGGAAGATGCCCAGCGCCGCATGATCATGGCCAGCTTCAAGCGGGAAGACGGCTCCGTCATCAAGGTGATGAACGGCTACTTCCCCCAGGGGGAGAGCCAGGATCACGAGACCAAGTTCCCGGCCAAGCAGAAGTTCTATGAAGACCTGCAGCACTACCTCGAGACCCACCACACCCCGGACGACCAGATAGCGCTGATCGGGGATATGAACATCTCCCCCACGGATCTCGACATCGGCATCGGCGAGGCGAACCGCAAGCGCTGGCTGCGGGATGGCAAGTGCTCCTTCCTGCCCATCGAGCGTGAATGGATGGAGCGCCTGAAAGGCTTCGGGTTGACCGACACCTTCCGCGCCGCCAACCCCACCGAGTGCGAGCGCTTCTCCTGGTTCGACTACCGCTCCAGGGGCTTTGACGAGAACCGGGGCCTGCGCATCGACCTCATCATGGCCTCCGACGCCCTCAAGGACAAAGTGACCGAGACCGGCATCGACTACGAGCTGCGCGGCATCGACAAGCCCTCGGATCACGCCCCCATCTGGACCTGCTTCGCCTGATCCCCACGTCAGGCTAGCCCTCGCCAAAAGACCCTGCCCCCGCCCATGCGGGGGCTTTTTCTGTTCACTGCCCCGCCCTTTCTTAATCCATGTCAATTCCCAGGCAGACGGCGCTTGCTAGGCCTTGACCTTCTCCTTTCGGCAAGGTTTAGATTCGGCCCATCCGTCACAGGGAAGCCACCCATGCTCTCATCGAGATTGCCCACCACGTTCATCGCCCGGCTGTTGCTGGGGCTGATGCTCGTCTGCAATCTCACCCTGTGCATCGGCTGGCATGGGGCGGCCACCGCCCTGCCAAGCAGTGCATCCGCATCCATCCTGACTCCGGCGCAGTCCCCCCTGTCTCATGGACGGCACCAGAGCGAGCCGATGCAGCACACCGCCATGCACCAGGCCGACACAGCCTCCCTCTCCTGCCACGGCGGCCCCCAGAGTGAGGCGACCCCGCCCGGGGAGGAGTGCCAGATGCAGAGCGGCCTCTTCGGCGCCACCAGTGTGCCGCCCCTGCTCGGCCTGCTGCTGTCACTGCTGCTTCCATTGCTGTTGCTCCCTTCGTGGCGCCTCGCCCCCCTGCTGGACAACTGGTTGCGGGATCCCTTCCTGCGATCCCGCGGTACCCACCCTCCCTCCTGGCCACGCCGACACCTGATGCTGTCGGTGCTGCGCCACTAGAAAGCGCTTCTCTCGCGGCAACAGCAAGCCTCGGCTTGCCCGTTTTCTGCCGCCTTGCCTGACCCTGCGCCCTGGCCAAACCGGCCCGCTCGCAGGGAGCCGTGCACGCTGACACAGCTGCGCCCCGTTTGCCGCCTCGTGGTGATGCCCTGCCCGCGCGCACCACCACACTGGCGGCCTGACAGAAGAGAAGAGATACCATGTCATCCACCCCCGTTACCCGGTCTGCCTGTGCGCAGCCGTGCCAGCCCTCCCTTCGCCTCCCGCGCGCCGGAGGCTTGTCATGAACAAGACACTGTTGATGTCCGCCCTGCTGCTGGCCCTCGGCGCCGGTGGCGGCTACTGGGCCGCCAAACAGACCACAACTGGCACTGCAGCCAAGGAGAAGACGCCCCTCTACTGGGTCAACCCCATGGATCCCCGCGACAAGCGCGACGGCCCCGCCAAGGACAACATGGGGATGGACTTTATCCCCGTCTATGAGGAAAAACAGGGCGGCTCGCCGGGCACAGTCACCATCAGCCCCGAGATCCAGCAGAATCTTGGGGTGCGGCTCGCCAAGGTGGAGAAGCTGCCCATCCACCAGCAGATCGAGACGGTGGGCTACGTCGGCTATGACGAGGACCGGCTGGAGGCGGTCAACGCCCGCATGGCAGGCTGGATCCGCACCCTCGCCATCAAGAGCGAGGGGCAGCAGGTGAGCAAGGGGAGCCTGATTTACGAGCTCTACGCCCCGGATCTGGTCAACGCCCAACACGAGTATCTGCTCGCTCTCAACACCGCCAACCCCCTGCTGCTGCGCGCCGCCGAGGGCAAGCTCAAGTCCCTGCAGGTGCCGGCGGATCAAATTGCGGCCCTCAAGCGCAGCCGACAGGTGCAGGAGACGGTGCGCATCTATGCCCCGAGCAGCGGCTATGTCTCCGAGCTGAAGGTGCGCGAGGGCCAGTATGTGGAGCCCGCCGCAGCGCTCTTTAACATCAGCACCCTCAAGCAGGTGTGGGTGAGTGCCGAGGTGTTCGAGCGTCAGGCCGCCCAGCTGAAGGTGGGCGATCCGGTCACCATGACCCTGGATTACGCCCCGGGCCGCCAGTGGCAGGGGCGGGTAGATTACCTCTACCCCACCCTGGATGCCGCTACCCGCACCCTCAAGGTACGGCTGCGCTTCGCCAACCCGGACGAGTTTCTGAAGCCCAATATGTTCGCCAAGGTGACCATTCAGGCGGGCAAGGGAGAGCCGCAATTGGTGGTGCCGAGCGAAGCGGTGATCCGCACCGGCAACCAGGACAGGCTGGTGCTGGCGCTGGGGGATGGCAGCTTCAAGTCGGTGGCCGTCACTCTGGGCCCCCAGTTTGGCGACAAGGTTGCCATCCGGGAGGGAGTTGAAGCGGGGGACAGTATCGTCAGCTCGGCCCAGTTCCTGCTCGACTCCGAATCGGCCATCGATTCCGACTTCCAGCGCATGACGGCGGTGCGTCCCGCCCAGGTGTGGACCCAGGGGGAGGTGCAAGTCATCGATCTCGCCAACCGCACCCTGATGGTCGCCCACCAGCCCATCCCCGAGTGGCAGTGGCCCGCCATGGAGATGGAGTTCACCGTGGCCGAGGGGGTGGACATGAGCAAGCTGGCCGAGGGACAGACCCTGCACCTGCAGGTGATGCAGGAGGGGGATGAATATCGCATCACCACCATCCACCAGGAGAGCGCCCCGGCCAACGACGAGGCCGCGGCGCCGGAGGAGATGGAAGGCATGGACCATGGCCAGCATCAGATGGCGATGCCCGAGATGGAGAAGAAGTCATGATCCCGTCCATCATTTTCTGCCTGACAGGCAACCGCTCTCCGCTCTCTGCACCCAATGAGCAAGGAGCCCAACCATGATCCCCTCGATTATTCGCTGGTCCATCGGCAACCGCTTTCTGGTGCTGCTATTGACCCTCATGCTCACCGCCTGGGGGCTCTGGTCGGTGAAGCAGACCCCGGTGGACGCCCTGCCGGATCTCTCCGACGTCCAGGTGATCATCAAGACCTCCTACCCCGGCCAGGCGCCTCAGGTGGTGGAGGATCAGGTGACCTACCCGCTCACCACCGCCATGCTGGCGGTGCCGGGCGCGACCACGGTGCGCGGCTACTCCTTCTTCGGCGACTCCTTCGTCTACGTGCTGTTTGACGACGACACCGACCTCTACTGGGCCCGAGCCCGGGTGCTGGAGTACCTGAGCCAGGTTGCGCCCAACCTGCCCGCCTCCGCCCGCCCCCAGCTCGGCCCCGATGCCACCGGGGTGGGCTGGGTCTACCAGTACGCCCTGGTGGACAGAACCGGCAAGCATGACCTCAGCGAGCTCACCTCCCTGCAGAACTGGCTGCTCAAGTTCGAGCTGCAGACGGTGGACGGCGTCTCCGAGGTCGCCACCGTGGGCGGCATGGTGCGCCAGTATCAGGTGCGGGTCGACCCGGACAAGCTGCGCGCCTACGGCATCCCGCTCTCCCTTATCGAGACCGCCATCAAGCAGGGCAACCAGGAGACCGGCGCCTCCGTCATCGAGATGGCGGAAGCGGAATACATGGTGCGCTCGAATGGCTATCTGAAAAGCGTGGAGGATCTGAAGCAGATCCCGCTCGGCACCAATGTGCGCGGCGCCCCCCTGCTGCTGGGGGATGTGGCGGATGTGGTCACCGGCCCCCAGAGCCGACGCGGCCTGGCCGAGCTCAACGGCGAAGGGGAAGTGGTGGGCGGCATCATCGTCATGCGCTATGGCGAGAATGCCCAGCACACCATAGACGGGGTCAAGGCGCGGCTGGCGGAGCTCAAATCCAGCCTGCCGGAGGGGGTGGAGATCGTCACCGTCTACGATCGATCCGATCTTATCCAGCGCGCCATCGACAACCTCTCCGGCAAGCTGGTGGAAGAGTTCGCCGTGGTGGTGCTGGTCTGCCTCGCCTTCCTGTTCCACCTGCGCTCGTCCCTGGTGGTGGTCATCTCCTTGCCCATCGCCATCCTGACCGCCTTCATCGTCATGCACCTGCAGGGGATCAACGCCAACATCATGTCGCTGGGGGGCATCGCCATCGCCATCGGCGCCATGGTGGACGGTGCCATCGTGATGATAGAGAACGTCCACAAGCATATGGAGCGGGAGGCGCTCACCGACAAGAACCGCTGGCGCATCATCACAGAGGCGAGCATAGAGGTGGGGCCCGCCATCTTCTTCTCCCTGCTCATCATCACCATCAGCTTCCTGCCGGTGTTCGCGCTGGAGGCGCAGGAGGGGCGGATGTTCCACCCCCTCGCCTACACCAAGACCTACGCCATGGCCGCCGCCGCCGCGCTCGCCATCACGCTGGTGCCGGTGATCATGGGCTACTTCATCCGTGGCAAGGTGCTGGCCGAACAGGCCAACCCCCTCAACCGCTGGCTGAGCCAGGGTTATGTGCCCCTGCTCAAGGCCGTGCTGGCACACCCCAAGACCACCCTGGCCGCCGCGGCCGTGGTCACGGTGGCGGGCTTCTGGCCACTCCAGCATCTGGGCTCCGAGTTCATACCGCCGCTCGACGAGGGGGACATCATGTACATGCCCACCACGGCGACCAACATCTCGGTGGGCAAGGCGCGGGAGATTTTGCAGCAGACCGACAAGCTCATTCGCACCGTGCCCGAGGTGCAGAACGTGTTCGGCAAGGCGGGGCGCGCCGACTCGGCCACAGACCCCGCCGACCTGGTGATGATGGAGACCAGCATCCAGCTCAAGCCCAAGGATCAGTGGCGCCCCGGCATGACCCCGGAGAAGCTCAAGGAGGAGCTCGACTCCCTCATCCGCTTCCCCGGTCTCACCAACGCCTGGGTGCCCCCCATCAAGACCCGCATCGACATGCTGGCCACCGGCATCAAGACCCCGGTCGGCATCAAGATAGCGGGGCCGGATCTCAAGGTGATCCAGCAGCTCGGCCAGCAGCTTGAGCAGATCGTCGGAAAGGTGGAGGGCGCCTCATCGGTCTACGCCGAGCGGGTGGCGGGTGGCCGCTATGTCAAGGTGGACATCGACCGGCTCAAGGCGGCCCGCTACGGCCTCAATATCGCCGACGTGCAGGCGGTGCTCGCCACCGCGGTGGGCGGCATGGAGGTGGGCCAGACCATAGAGGGGCGCGAACGCTATCCCATCAACCTGCGCTACCCCCAGAGCTACCGCGATTCGGTGGCCAGCCTCGAGCTGCTGCCCCTGGTGACCCCCAAGGGGGAACGCATCGCCCTGGCGGACGTGGCGCGGGTCTACATCAGCGACGAGGCGCCCATGCTGCGCAGTGAAAACGCGCGCCTCAACGGCTGGGTCTACGTGGACATTCGCGGCCGCGACATCGGCTCCTTTGTGGCAGAGGCCAAGTCCGAGGTGGGTAGGCAGCTGGTGCTGCCGGCGGGCTACGCCCTCACCTGGTCCGGTCAATACGAATACATGGAGCGGGCCAAGGCACGCCTCGCCTACGTGGTGCCGCTCACCATCGCCATTATCGTGCTGCTGCTCTATCTGGCGTTTCGCCGCTTCCAGGAGGTGCTGCTCATTCTCACCACCTTGCCGCTGGCGGTGGTGGGCGGGATCTGGACCCTCTGGCTGCTGGACTTCAACCTGTCAGTCGCCGTAGGGGTAGGTTTTATCGCCCTGGCGGGGGTGGCGGTGGAGACCGGCGTCCTGATGCTGGTCTACCTCAACCACGCCTGGGATGACCTGGTGGCGAGCGGCAAGCCGGACAAGGCGGGCCTGCACCGGGCGGTGATCCACGGCGCCGCCCTGCGCCTGCGCCCCAAGATGATGACGGTGGTGACCATCATCGCCGGCCTCTTGCCCATCATGTGGAGCCAGGGCACCGGCTCCGAGGTGATGCAGCGTATCGCCGCCCCGATGATCGGCGGCATGGTGAGCGCCCTGGTGCTGACCCTGCTGGTGCTGCCCGCCGCCTACTACCTGTGGCGCAGCCGGCACCTTGGAAAGCCCGTGCCCGAACAGGCCGAATAATCCGCTTCAAACAACTCTTTTTTGCATAGATGACGAGGAAAACATGATGAACTACAAGACGTTGACGCTGACCCTGCTGCTCGGCCTCGCCACCCACACCGGTCTGCAGGCCGAGGAGATGATGCACCACGAAGGGCACGACATGGGCCAGATGGGACAAATGGACGGCATGAACGAGATGGGCGACATGACGATGACCAAGGGGGTCATCAGCCGCATCGACGCCCCCAACGGCAAGGTAGGCATCAAGCACGAGACCATCGAGAACCTCAAGATGCCTCCCATGAACATGGTGTTCCTGCTGTCGGACCCGGCCCTGCTCAAGGATCTGAAGGTGGGGGATGCGGTGCGCTTCCACGCCGAGAACCCGGGTGGCAAGCTGACGGTGACGGCCATCCAGAAACAGTGATGGCGAGACCACACACAATGAAAACGGCGGGCACTGGGCCCGCCGTCGTTTTATCTGCGATCCCGGCCGGAGTCAGCCGCGAATATGCGCGATAAAGGCGTCGATCTGCTCACGGCCGCAGGCGGGGTTCATAAAGACCGCCTTCTCCCCGGCGATATAGGAGTACTTGCCACGCTCGTCGTATTCCGAGTGCGCCACCGCCTCCACCCAGTTGGTGTAGAGCCCCACCTTGCCGCGCCCGGTAAACAGGCTGCGGTGGTAGTCGGTGTTGCGCTGCAAGCGCGCCTTGTAGGCCGCATCCGGGCTGCGCGCCAGCTCGAAGGCGAACTCGGCCTCGGGGTCCTGCACCCACTCGGGGTTGTAGATCTTGAAGCCCACGCTCGGCCCCTGGTTCTCCTGGGCCACCAGCTTGACGTTGCCGAGCTGGCTTAACCGGAAGCGGAAGTAGTTGGCGTTTTGCAGGCAGTGGGCCAGCACGGTGCGATACCCCTCCCCCCCCAGGTAGTTGAGCGCCGCATAGGCACCAAACAGGCCGCTCGCCCCGCGGGAGCACTCGATGGTGGACTGCAGGTGGGTCTGGCCCTGAATGTCCCGCTCAAAGTAGGAGAAGTTCTCCGGGTCGTTCTCCATCGCCTTGAGGTCGTCCTGCTCCTTGATCATCACCAGGCTGGAGGTGTAGGGCACATAACCCCACTTCTGGAAGTCGACGGTGAAGGAGTCGGCGTATTTGAGCTCGGCGAAGCGGCTCACGTTGCGCTCGATCCCCGCCAAGGTGGCGCTGTTGATGGCCAGCGGGTTGGCGGCAAAGTCGTAATCCAGGAAGAAGATCATCGACCAGCCGATGGCGGCGTCGACGTGGATGTGGGGCCTGACCGCCACCTCGAAGCGCTCGCAGAGGCGATCCCGCAGGTCCACCACGGGTTTCACCTGGTCCACTCCGAAGGTGTCGGTGGTGCCCATGGTAAGCATGATAGTGGGCACCACGTGCTTGAGAGCGAAGCAGGCGGTCAGGGTGCGCTCGAGGTGGTCGAGATCGATGTCGTTGTTCTCGCCAACCTGGATGCGGATGGTCTTGTTCTCGATGTCGACCCCGAGCAGGGAGAGGTTGGTGATGTTGGAGTAGTGACCGCCCTGGGAGTTGATGATGCGGTAATCCTGATAGTGGCCGAGCCCCTTGTGCTTGGCCTGTGGCAGGCTCTTGCGGATGCCGAGCAGGTAGCCGTAGAGGTTACAGAAGGTCCCCCCCTGGGTGAAGATGCCGGTGGCGCGGGCCGGGTCGTAACCCGCCAGCAGCGCTATCTGGCGCACCACCTTCTTCTCGAGCTCCTCGGCCACCCCGGCGTATTCGGAGTAGACCAGGTTAGGGTTGGCCAATATGCCCATCTGGGCGCCATAGATGGCGGGATCCGCCGACATGGTGATGACGTTCTCGACGCTGGAGGGGTTCTCCCAATCCTTTGACAGGGCGCCGGCAAACAGCAGCTCCGCCATGGGCTCCCCCGGCGTGCGCATGGTGGCCGGCACCGGCATGGTTTCGCAGAGATCGGCGAGACGGGCGCGGCCATCGGGCCAGGCATTGAGCCGCGCAGCCGGCGCCAGTCCACGGGCGCGAAACTCGTTGAGGGTGGCAAAGCCGGGCTCGCGAAAGACCGGCCAGAGGTCGGGGTTGCGTGAGAAAAAGTGGGCTTTGACGGTGGCAAAACGGCGGGCGAATTCGGGGGAGACGGCGTTGACGCCCTCACCTTTCAGATAGACCAAGTGATTCATTTTTATACCATTGATACTGCTGAGGTGCGGTTTTTATACTCCAGTGACACCTCTATCAACAGAGACAATAACTAATGATCTGCCCTACTTTTTGTCATGTTGGCGCCCTGATGGGCGCCGCGCCCCCTCTTCCCTCTTTTCCCCTGTTCATCTTGTGATCCTGGTCATGGGCAAGGTCAGCGCAGGGCGGTCAGCAGCCATGCCGAAAACCCTTCCAGCTCGGGGTTGGCCGAAAACGTCGCCCGCCACTGACGCAGCAACTCGTCGATGGCCTCGGGACGATAGGCCACCCCGGGCAGGCGTGCGGCCAGGTCATCCAGGGGCGCAGGGTCCAGGGTGTCACTGAAGATCTGTGCCCGCCCTATCACCCCCTTCTCCACATCGAAATGCAGCTCGACCCCGCCCCAGGGGAAGCGCTCCTCCAGCAGGTGACTGAAGGCGGGAGCATGGCCGAAGTTCCACTCCCAGCTGCGTTGGCGGGCAAAGATCTCGGCAAAGCCGGGCAGGTCGGGCATCCGCTCGGGGGAGATATGCTCGGGCTGCACCACCTCACCGTGATGGGCAAAGAAGGCGTCGCACAGGGCCTGCACCACCTGCTCATGACCCAGGCCAGGCAACAGCTCGCCAAGGTTCGCCACCCTGCTTCTCACCGAGCTGATACCCTTGGCCGCCAGCTTCTTGGGGTCGGGATTGAGGTAGTGGGCGAGGCGACCAAGATCGGCGTCCAGCAGCAGGGTACCGTGGTGAAAGCCGCGATCATGGGTCTCCCGGTAGGCCGAACCCGACACCTTGCGATCCCCGTCCGGGGTCGCCACCAGCAGGTCGTTGCGCCCGGAGGCAAAAGCACTCACGCCTAGTCTGGCGAGGGCATCAATGACGATGGTGGTGGAGACGCTCTTGTCATAACCGGGCTTGCCCGCCATGAAGGTGAAACAGCTGTTGCCAAGGTCGTGGAACACGGCGCCACCCCCGCTGCTGCGCCGGGCCAGGGTCACCCCGTCCTCTTCCATGCGGCGGGTGTTGCACTCCTTCCAGGGGTTCTGGGCCCGGCCTATCACCACCGTATTGTCGTTGCGCCACAGGAACAGCACCCGCTGGGCCGGGTCCATCTGGCGAAAAATGCACTCCTCCACCGCGAGGTTGAACAGGGGATCGTGGGAGTCGGAGAGCAGCAGGCGCAAGGAAGACATGACAGGACCTTCTCGGAAAACAGGAAACGGATGACTACCATACCACCCTGAACGGAGGAAGGCGTCCCCCGACCGCCACAGGTCGACACCCGATAGGGGCAAGAGCATCAACTTCTGATACGACAGGAGAAGACAAGAGGGAATTGCCGAAAACACGCAGTTTATCATTAACAGGCGAGAAGAGAGGCGGCAGCCACCCCTCCTGGAATGACACCTTATGCCCTTGTCACCGGGCCGGTGACGGGTTGACAAGGTTTCAAAACGAGCCGTGATGCCCATTGACGTGATGAATGACACAAAAATGACTTTTACTGCCTCCCGCGCCCCATCTTATTGGGGCCTGCTCCCCTTGCGAATGGCAGGAAATTGTTTGACTCTAGCCAGAAGAGCACCTCCCGAGAGAACAGCGGTATGACGGAGTCCGATGCATCTCGCCAGCCTGTACGCTGGCTTCTGCCTTTCTGGGTGATGATTGCCACCCTGACCACGGCTCCCCTCAGGGCGGATGAGCGCGTCATCCTGCAACTTCCTTGGCAGCACCAGTTCCAGTTTGCCGGTTACTACGCCGCCATCGCCAAGGGGTTCTACCAGGAGGTCGGCCTGCAGGTCACCCTGCGGGAGGCGGGGCCGGGCACCGACGTCATCAATGAAGTCACCACGGGTCGTGCCCAGTTCGGCATCCGCGGCAGCGATCTGCTGCTGGCCCGGGCAGCAGGCCGCCCTGTGGTGGTGCTCGCCGCCATGTTGCAGCACTCCCCCCTGATGCTCATCACCCTGGAGCGGCCGGATATCCAGACTCCGGGCGATCTGGCCAACAAGCGGCTGATGCTCGAACCCGGCTCCAACGAGCTGCTCACCTACCTGCATCGCTACACCCGCAGCCGGCAGTGGGATACCCTGCCCTACGAGCGGGGGGTACAGGCACTGCTGAGGGGCCAGGCGGACGCCATCAGCGCCTACAGCACAACCGAGCCCTTCACCCTGCAGCAACAGGGCATTCCCTACCGGGTGTTCAGTCCCCGCGACATCGGGTACGACTTCTACGGAGACAACCTCTTCACCTCGGAAAATGAAGTCTTCAACCAGCAGGAGCGGGTCCAGCGCTTCTTGCAGGCCAGCCTCAAGGGGTGGCGCTATGCCATGGATCATCCCGAGGAGATGATCAACCTGATCCTGGAGCACTACCCCAGCGGGGCCGGGCGCGAGGCGCTCGCCTTCGAGGCCCGTAAAACCCGGGCCCTGATGCAGCCCGACATCATCGAGCCCGGCTACATGCAGCAGGATCGCTGGCAGCAGATCGCCCGCACCTACCAGGAGGCCGGGATGATCAAGGCGGTGCCCAACCTCACCCCCTTCCTCTACAACAGTACCCAGGCGAGCCTTCGCCAGCAGCGCCAACTGCTCGACAGGAGCGTGGCCATCGCCATGCTGATCTCCTTCTCCCTGCTGGCCCTGCTCGGCGTCTTCCTGCACCTCTATCTGCGTCTGCGGGAAGAGGCCAGTGACCGACAGCGGCTCACCCGGGAACTGGCCCAGCGCGAGCAGCACTACCGTTTCGTGGCGGAGAACAGCGGCGACGTGATCTGGACCATGGACACCGACAGCCTGCGTTTTCGTTACATCAGCCCCGCCATCGCGTCCCTGAGCGGCTATGAGCCCGCCGAACTCTTTGCCCTCTCCCTGCGCCAGCTGCTCCCCGATGAGTCCTGGAAACAGCTTCGCGACGGCATCACCGCCTCCCTCGAGGCCTGGCAACGGGGGGATCATGGGCAGACCCGGTGCGTCATCCACTCCCAGCTGCGCCACAAGCAGGGTCATCTGGTGGCCATCGAGACGGTCACTACCTTGCATGGCAGCGCCAGCACAAGACCCGATGCCATTTTGGGGGTGACCCGGGATGTCACCGAACGTTCGGCCCGGGAGGAGATGATGCGCAGCCTCGCCTTCTATGACCCCCTCACCGGCCTGGCCAACCGCCGCCTGCTGCAACAGCGGCTCAAGGAGACCCTGGAGCAGGCTCCCCAGCAGCCCCTGGCCCTGGTCTTCATCGATCTCGACCACTTCAAGCCCATCAATGACACCTTCGGCCACGAAACCGGCGACCTGCTGCTCAAGCTGGTGGCCGAGCGCATGGGGGAGTGCGTCAGGGAAGAAGATCTGGTGGCACGCCTTGGGGGGACGAATTCGTCATCATGCTGCCCGATACGGATGCCTCGGCCCTCGCGGTCGCCGACAAGCTGCACCACTGCCTGCATCACCCCTTCCAGCTTGAGCAGCAGGCGCTGCGCATCTCCGGCAGCATAGGGGTCGCCCTCTATCCGGATCACGGCACCGACCCCAAGACCCTGATGCACCACGCCGATCAGGCCATGTATCAAGCCAAGCACCATGGCCGGGGCAGGGTCTGCCTGTTTTCCACCGAGCAGGATCCCCTCCCCGGCACCCTGCAATGGCAGCCCGCCCACGCATGCGGCCACCCCCGCATCGATGCGGACCACCGCCAGCTCTACCTGCTGGCCAACCGCTTGCTCGAGCACATGCAGGATCCCGGCATCCATCCGGATGCCTTGCTGGCAGACATGGCGCAGATATTCGAGGTGGCGCGCCAGCACTTCCTCCTCGAAGAGCAGGTCCTCGCGCAATATGGCTATGAGGAGCTGGCGGCCCATCGCCAGGAGCACCAGCATCTGCTGAAAAAAGCCGGTCAGCTGATGGCGGCCGCACAGGCGGGCACCCTTGGCAACGACGCCCTGCTCAACTTCATCATCCAGGAGCTGGTCGTGGGCCACATGAGCCAGGCGGATCGCCGTTATTTCCCCCTGATGAAAACCTGCGATGCCCGCGAGGCGGTGTGATGCCAGAAAACAGGGGGCATTGGCCCCCTGTGTTTACCTCTGACTTCGGCGCACAAGCAGGCTGTAGTAGAGCAGCGGGATCACCACCAGGGTGAGCAGGGTGGAAACCAGGATCCCGAAGATCAGGCTGATGGCGAGGCCATTGAATATGGGGTCATCCAGGATGAAAAGCGCCCCTATCATGGCCGCCAGCGCCGTCAGCATGATGGGTTTGGCCCGCACCTGCGCCGCCGCAATCACCGCCTGCTCGAACGCCATGCCACTCGCCCGCTGCTGCTCGATGAAATCCACCAGCAGGATGCTGTTGCGCACGATGATCCCGGCCAGCGCGATCATCCCGATCATCGAGGTGGCGGTGAACTGGGCCCCCAGCAGGGCGTGACCCGGCATCACCCCGATGAGGGTGAGCGGAATGGGGGCCATGATGATGAGCGGCACCAGATAGGAGCGGAACTGGGCCACCACCAGCAGGTAGATGAGGATCATCCCCACTCCGTAGGCCAGCCCCATGTCGCGGAAGGTCTCGTAGGTTATCTTCCACTCCCCGTTCCACAACAGCGCCACCTCCCCCAGCTTGTCGGGCTGATGCACGTAATACTGTGGCAGCGAGATGTCGGCACCGGCGGCAAACATGCCGTAGAGCGGGCTGTCGGCATGGCCGTCCATGTCAGCCACCACCATCACCATGGGCTGCATGTTCTTGTGCATGAGGTAGCTGGGGGCCACCTCGTCACGACGGCTCACCAGCTCGGAGACCCGCACCAGCTGGCCGCTCTGGCTGCGCACCTTGAGAGCCAGGATGCCGGTCAGATCCCGCTTGTCACCGGGGGCGAGCTCGATGCGGATCGGCACCGGATACTTGGCGCCTTGCCCCTGCAGCCAGCTCGCATCCTGATAGCCCACCCCGCCATTGAGGGTCGCCACCAGATCCCCGAGATCGACCCCGAGCAGGGCCGCCTGGGCGCGATCCACCACCAGCCGCCACTTGGGCTGAGGGTCGGTCAGATAGATGTCCACGTCCACCAGATCCGCCGTGGCCACGAAGCGGGCCTGTACGGCGCGGGCAGCGGCTTCACGGGCGGCCTGCGTCGGACCATACACTTCCGCGACAATGGGCGACCAGACAGGCGGTCCCGGGGGCACCTCCACCACCTTGAGATTGCCCCCTGCCGCGCTGGCGATGGCCTGCAAGGGCGCACGCACCGACCGGGCAATCTCGTGACTGCTGCGATCCCGTTCATGCTTGTCCACCAGATTGACCTGGATGTCCCCCACGTTGGCGCCACTGCGGATGAAGTAGTGGCGCACCAGCCCGTTGAAGTTGATGGGGGCGGCGGTGCCGGCGTAGATCTGGTAATCCTTCACCTCGGGCACCCTGGCGAGCTCCCGACCCACCGCCAGCAGGGTGCGCTCGGTCTGCTCCAGGGTCGCCCCCTCCGGCATGTCGAGCACCAGCTGGAATTCCGACTTGTTGTCAAAGGGGAGCATCTTGAGCACCACCCACTGCACCATGGGCATGGCGGCCGCCCCCGCCACCAGCAGCAGAATGACCAGCCAGAGCTTGTGTCTGGCGCGCTTGGCGCCATCACCGATCAGGAAAGGAGTCATCAGCCGGTGAAAGAGCCCGGCCTTGACCTCCCCGTGGGCGACATGCCCCTCGCGCTTGAGCAGGTGATTGGCCAGCCAGGGGGAGAAGATGAAGGCCACCAGCAGGGAGATGAGCATCCCCATGCTGGCATTGATGGGAATGGGGCTCATGTAGGGGCCCATCAGGCCGCTGACGAAGGCCATGGGCAGCAGGGCCGCGATGACGGTCAGGGTCGCCAGTATGGTCGGCCCCCCCACCTCGTCCACCGCGCCCGGAATGAGATCCTTGAGGGACCCCTTGCCCAAACCGCGATGACGGTGGATGTTCTCCACCACGACGATGGCGTCATCCACCAGGATGCCGATGGAGAAGATAAGGGCAAAGAGGGACACCCGGTTGAGGGTAAAGCCCCACGCCCAGCTGGCAAAGAGGGTCAGCGCCAGGGTGATGACGATGGCGACCCCCACCACCAGCGCCTCGCGCCAACCCATGCTCACCAGCACCAGCAGCACCACCGCCGTGGTGGCAAAAATGAGCTTGCCGATGAGGGTGTTGGATTTGGTCTCGGCGGTGACGCCGTAGTCACGGGTCACCGTCACCTCGACGCCAGCCGGGATGAGTCGATTCTTGAGGCTCTCGACCCGTTCTTCCACCCGCTTGGCCACCTCGACCGCGTTCTGGCCGGGCTGCTTGCCGATGGCCAGGGTCACCGCCGGATAACTGCGATCCCCCTGCCCCATCCAGCTGCGCTGGACCGGGGTCTCTTCCCCAAGCGCCACCCGGGCCACCTCACCGAGATAGACGGGCTTGCCGTCGTGCAACCCTACCACCAGCTCCCGGGCCTCCTGCTCGCTTTGCAGGAACTGCCCCACCTGCACCTTGATCTCCCGGTTATCCTGCACCACGGCCTGTTCGCTGCCCACCCTGTTGGCGGCAGAGAGACGCTGGCTCAGTTCGCCCCAGCTGATGCCATGGGCGCTGAGGGCCGCCGGGTCCGGCATCACCCGCAGCACGGCGCGCTGGCCCCCCAGGCTGTAGATGTCCCGGGTACCGGGAATGCGCTTGAGTTCGGTCTCCAGCTCGTGGGCGACCCGGGTCAGATCGGGGGCCTCCAGCTGCTTGCTCCCCTCTTTGCTCCAATCTTTGCTCCATAAGGTCAGACTGACGATGGGAACATCATCTATCCCCCTGGGTTTCACCAGTGGCTGACCGACTCCGATCCCCTGTGGCAACCAGTCGCGGTTGGAGTCGAGCTGGTTGTTGAGATCCACGATGGCCTGCTCCCGGCTCACCCCCACCTTGAACACCACCACCAGCAGGGCACCATCGGGTTGGGAGAAGGAGTAGAGGGTATCTATCCCCTTTATCTGGGAGACTACCTGCTCGGCAGGGGTGGTGACGAGGGACTCCACCTCTGCCGGGCTGGCCCCCGGGAAAGGAATGTAGACGTCGGCGAAGGTGACATCGATCTGGGGCTCCTCCTCCTTGGGAGTCACCAGCACGGCAAAGAGGCCGAGCAAGAGCCCCACCAGCGCCAGCAGCGGGGTGATGGCCGAGCCCTGAAACAGGGACGCCAGCCGACCCGCCGGCCCCAGGCGGCCATGGTTGTCGTTCAGCTTGCTACTCATGGGGCACCTCCTGTTGACGGGTCCAGGCATCGGGGGCCAGGGTGTCACCGCCCTTGAGACCCGCCAGGACCTCGCACAGCCCAGCCTCGCAGTGGCCGACCCGCACCGGGGTCAGGGCCCATCCTTCCCCTTCTTTGAGGTAGACGCCGTTGAACTCCCCCTGCCGCAGCAGGGCGGGCTGCGGCACTTGCAACACCTGACGCTCACCCTGTTTGAGCTGCACCTTGAGCCACATGCCGGGCAGCACCCCTGCCGTGTTCGGCGGCAGATCGAGGCGCAACCGGAAACTGTGGCTCTGGCTGTCGGCGTAGTTGAAGCGGGTCAGCTTGACGGGAGTCACGGCCTTGCCACCGGGCAGCAGCACCTGCACATCCGACGGCTGGCCGGCGAGAGCCAGCGCGGACTGGGGCAGCTCCAGCTCCACCCTCAGCTCGCCCAGGGAGAAACCGGATAGCAGCGGCGTACCGGGGGCCACCGTCTCCCCCAGCTCCACCAGCCGCCTGGTCACCACCCCGGCGTAGGGGGCGAGGATACGGGTATAGCCGTAGGCTTCCCGGGCCTGGATGAGGGCAGCCTCGGCGGCATTGACCTCGGCGCGGGCGGCCCGATCCGTTGCCTGGGCGTTGTCGAGCTGGGCCCGGGTGATCACCCCCTTGGCGATGAGGGCCTGATAACGGGTGAGCTGGCGCTCGGCCTCCACCTGCTGGGCCTGGGCCCTGGCCACCCGCGCCTCGGCGCCGGTCACGGCGGCAGATTGCTCCTTGCCGCTTATCTCGAGCAGGGGCTGCCCGGCCTGTACCTCATCGTTCACATCCACCAGCATGCGGGAGACGCGGCCACTGGTCTGGGCCGCGACCGTCCCCTGATGAATGGCGCTCACGGTACCGCTCAGGGTGAGCCAGTCGATGACGCGCTGCGGGGTCAGCGTCAGCGACCCCTTGGCCTCCTCGGCCGCCACCAGGGTGGATGTCATGACCAGCAGGGTGGTCACCAGCAACCGGATTGTGTTCATCATGATTCTCCTTCCCTGGCTCATGGGCACCTTGAAAACTCAGGCAATACGGTGCTGGCGAGCCTTCTCCAGCACCCTGTTCCAGACCTTGTCCACCAGCAGGATCCCGGCCGCCATGGCCCCGATGAACAACAATATCATGGGCTGTCCGCTGGAAATGAGACTCAAGGCAGGCCCTGGACAGATGCCGACCAGGCCCCAACCGATCCCGAACAGCGCAGCCCCGCCAATCAGGCGGCGATCCAGCACGGGAGCGGGAACCCGGACCATGGGCTCCCCCAGCAGGCTCAGACGACGGGGTTTCACCAGCAGGAAGTAGCCCGGCATGAAGACAGCCAGGGCCCCTCCCATCACGAAGGCCAGGCTGGGATCCCAGGCACCGGCCAGATCGAGAAACCCGGTGACCCGCGCCGGATCCATCATCCCGGAGAGGGTCATCCCCAGGCCAAACAGCAGACCCGCGAGCAAACTTGTCAGCAATGCCATGACGATCAACCCCTTACAGCAGATGATGAGTGACGAAGACGGTGATAAAGCCAGCCGCCATAAAGGTGAGGGTGGCCGCGATGGAGCGCAGGGAGAGCCGCCCCATGCCGCAGATGCCGTGACCGCTGGTGCAGCCATTGCCAAGACGGGTGCCGATGCCCACCAGCAGGCCGGCCAGCAGCACCACGGGCCAGCCGGGCAAGGCATCAAAGGCGGGCATGGTGGCCCAACCCAGGGTCAGCGCCAGCCAGGCCCCCAGTCCCAATCCCAGCAGAAACAGCACCCGCCAGGGGGTTTTGTACTGCATTGCACCGGCCAGAATGCCGCTGATCCCGGCCACCCGGCCGTTGAACAACATCAGGATCAGGGCCGAGAGCCCCGCCAGCATGCCGCCCCCCAACGAGAGCAGCCATTGGCTTTCCATCATCGAATTTCCTCATCTGAGTGACAAAAATGGGTTTGCAGCGCCGCCAGCACATCGGCCGCCGCCTCGCTCACCAGGGAGTAGTAGATCTGCTGGGAGACTTTGCGCGAGCGGATAAGGCCCTGGCGCTTCAATACCGACAGTTGCTGGGAGAAGGCCGACTGCCCGAGCTGGCTGTGGGCCAGCAGCTCCCCGACCCCCTTCTCCCCTTCCACCAGCTGGCAGAGCACCATCAGGCGTTCGGGATGAGCCAGCGCCTTGAGCAGGCCGGCGGCGGCAGTCGCATGTCGGTTCATCTCGTCGAAGTGGCTCATAAGATTAAATTAGCAATTGCTGATATTTGTTCTATTGTATAAAACAACTCTAAATTAGCAATCACTAAACAAAAGGGAGACGAGAAATGACCATCGATAACGGAGTCAGAGTGGTCGCAGGTGGCATGTTGCTGCTGTCGCTGCTGCTCACGACCTGGGTCCACCCGGGCTTTGTCTGGTTGAGCGTCTTTGTCGGGGTCAACCTGATCCAGAGCGCGTTCACCGGGGTCTGTCCCGCCGCCGCCGTGCTCAGGCGAATGGGGCTCAAATAGGCAGGCGGACATATTGGCTCACAGGAGCCGTGTAATAGAGCGGAGGCTCATTATGGCAACCATCATCATCATCGGGGCAGGGTTGGGGGGCATGTCGGCCGCCTACGAGCTCAAGGCCGAACTCGGCAAGCAGCACGACGTCATCCTGGTGAACGACAAACCCGACTTTGAATTCAACCCTTCGAACCCGTGGATTGCGGTCCGGTGGCGAGAGCGCAAGGATATCTCCCTCCCCATAGAGCCTCATGTGAAGAAGAAGGGGATCCGCTTCATCCACGCCGCCCTGACCGGGTTGCAGCCCCTCGAACAGCAGATCCGCCTCTCCGATGGCCAGCACCTGCACTACGACTTTCTGGTGCTCTGCACCGGCCCCGCACTCGCCTTTGAAGAGGTGCAGGGAGCGGGCCCGACGGCGGGCGGCACCGCCAGCGTCTGCACCCTCTCCCACGCAGAGGAGTGCCTGCACAGTGTCAACGGGCTGCTCGACGAACCGGGTCCGGTGATCGTCGGTGCCATGCCCGGCGCCTCCTGCTTCGGCCCGGCCTACGAATACGCCTTCATCCTCGATCGCCACCTGCGCGACAAGAAGGTGAGAAAGGACGTGCCCATGACCTTCGTCACCAGCGAACCCTACATCGGTCACCTCGGCCTCAACGGCGTGGGGGATTCCAAGGGCATGCTGGAGAGCGAGCTGCGCATGCGCGACATGCAATGGATCTGCAATGCCCGCACCGTGACGGCCAGGGATGGGGTGATGACGGTGGAGGAGCTGGATGAAGATGGCAACGTCAAGCGCACCCACAGCCTCCCCTACAAGCATGCCATGATGCTGCTCGCCTTCGCCGGCATCAGCCCCCTGCGGGGCCTCGAGGGGCTGGTCAATCCCCGCGAGTTCGTCATCGTCGACGAACACCAGCGCAACCCTGTCTTCCCGCAGATTTACGCCGCCGGGGTCTGCATCGCCATCCCGCCCCAGCACAAGACGCCGGTCCCGACCGGGGTGCCCAAGACCGGCTACATGATCGAGGCCATGGTGCGCACCTTAAGCCACAACATCAAGGCGGAGCTGGACGGCCAGCCCCCGGTCACCCGGGCGGTGTGGAATGCCATCTGTCTGGCGGACATGGGGGACACAGGGGCCGCCTTCGTGGCCATGCCGCAGATCCCGCCGCGCAACGTCGCCTGGTTCAAGAAAGGGAAGTGGGTCCACCTGGCCAAGATAGCGTTCGAGAAGTATTTCCTGCACAAGATGCAGGTGGGCGACACCGAACCCATCTATGAAAAACTGATGCTCAAATACCTGGGCATCGACAAGACCCGGTAACCCCCCAAGGGCACGCCGGTGAAGGGAATAGCGCTCCCTTTACCGGCGCTTTCATCTCTTTTTTATTATGTTTCAATATGTTGCTATCAAGGGCTCGGGGTTTACCCAGGCCGCCGTATCGGCTACCATGTCGCCTCTTTATCACTAGCGGAGACCATCGGTGGGCAACTCATCAAGTGACAGACGCACGCCGGCCCTCGTCGTCGGCACCCTGGTCGCGAGCTAGCCGCAGGTTTTTCTCTGCCGCGACTCGCCACCCTGCGAGAAGTGGATCCCTCTTTTCCCCGCTTTTCACACTTGACGTCAGGTGACGCGGACTCATCCCCCGACACCTTGCCTGCATAGTTTCTGCTTCCCAAAAGGAGGCTGCTATGCGCTTGATTTCAAACAACCCTGTCGCTGACAAATCCCCTTCCCTGCTGAGCAGACTGGGACGGGGCCTGCGACCACTCTGGCAACGTGGCAGACGGCGTCAGCACCTCTATCGGCTGCACATCCGCTGCGAAGACAGAGCCGACATGGAGCAGGTGCTGGCCGCGGTGAGCCACACCCTGCAACCGGCCGGACTCAGTCCTCTGCAGTCCATGCAGCCCGGGCGCGGTGAAGGCCGCGTGCTGGTGCTGAGCCTCTACTGCACGCCGCCCCAGCGCCGCTATCTGGTGCAGTTCATCCACCAGGTCGGGGCTGTCCACCCGGTACGCTGGGAACTGCGCCCCCGCGCCGGGGACGACGCCACCACCAGCCATTGACCCTCGAATGAGGCGGGTCCTTCCCGGGCAACCGTGAAGGGCCTCTTCCCTGTTCTGCGCCATCCCGCCCCGTCAGGAGGCGGGTCGCGCCCTTGCATTCACCACGATGTCGACCTTGCCCCCCGTCTCTCACGCAACCCGGGGGCGAAGGCTGGTCGGCATCCCCAGAAGGAGACCCTTCATGAGAATGTGGCAACAACTCGATTTTCTCGCCCTGCTCGACACCCTGGCCAGCCTGCTGCTCGCCTTCGTGCTGGGCAGTCTGGTCGGCCTGGAGCGCCAGTACCGCCAGCGCACCGCCGGCCTTCGCACCAACGTGCTGGTCGCCGTGGGGGCGGCCCTGTTCGTCAACCTGGCCCAGCGCATCTATGACCTGCATGGCGGCAGTTACGGGGTCGTCCACGTGGTGGCCTACATCGTCTCCGGCATCGGTTTTCTCGGCGCCGGCGTCATCATGCGGGAATCCGGCAACATCCGGGGCATCAACACAGCGGCCACCCTGTGGGGCGTGGCCGCGGTCGGGGCCGCCTGCGGCGCCGGGTTCGCCCTGGAGGCCATCCTCGGCGCCCTCTTCGTGCTGGCCGCCAACACCCTGCTGCGCCCCCTGGTCAACCAGATAAACCGTGACCCGGTGGACAACATGGACACCGAAGTGACCTATCACGTGACCGCTCTCATCGGCCGCGCTCACCAGAAGGAGGTACTGCCCTGGCTCGAGCAGATGCTGGAGCAGGCCCACTACCCCCTGAGCGAGCTCGACATCACCCCCTTCGGCGATCAGGATCTCGAGATCTCGGCGGCGCTGCTCGCCACCGCCATCGATGGCACCAAGCTCGATGCCCTGATGAACACGCTCGGGGAGCACCCTCACATCAAGCAGATCTTCTGGCGGGCCAGCATTACCGATTGACGCCCTCATACCAGTCGCAGCACAAAAAGCCCCGCCGGATCCGGCGGGGCTTTTTCACAGGAAAGGGAAGCCGTGTGCCTAGCGGCGGCTGCGCCAGCGCACCCTGGGGTTAATGACCTGGGCGGTCTGGGCAGGGGGATTGCCCGCGATGAGTTGCTGCATCATCTCGAAGGCGGCCCGGGCCAGGGCCGGGCAATCCTGGGCCACGGAATCGATGCGCATGGGGATGCAGTCGAGCAGATCGTGATCGTCGAAGGTACACAGGCGCATGCCGGTCTCCATCAGTTCCGCCTCGTTGAGGTAGCGCAGCACCCCCTCCAGCAGGGTGAAGGAGGCGGTAAAAAGCCCCTTCGGCGGCGCCCCGAGTTCGTCCACCAGCTCAGACATCAGCTGATAGCCCGAGCTCGGCTGGTAGTCACGGTGGCGGACCCGGTCTGAAGTGGCCTCCAGCCCGGCCCGGTGCAATCCGAGCTCGTAACCCGCCAGCCGGTGGCGGCTGGGGGAGAGATCCAGCAGACCGCCGAAGTAGTAGATCTCCTCCCCGCAATCCTCGGCCATATCCTGCACCAGCTCGGCGGTAGCCTTGCAGGCGTCCGAGATCACCATGGGCAGGCGCGACTCACCGATGTGGCGGTCGAGCTGCACCACCGGCAAGCGGTCGTGGATGCGGGCATAGATGTCGTCACTGTGGCCGCTGGAGGCGACGATGAGGCCATCCACCTGACGGCTGATGAGGTTGTCCACCACCCGCTGCTCCAGAGTGGGATCATCCTCGGAGCAGGCGATGAGCAGCTGGATCCCCGCCTCCCGACAGCGGGCCTCCAGGGCACGGGCGATGCTGGCGAAGCCGAAGTTGGTGAGGTCGGGGATCACCAGCCCCCAGGTGTAACTGCGGCTCTCGCGCAGGGAGCGGGCGTGGATGCTCGGCTGATAGTGGCACTCGTCCGCCACCGCCTGGATCCGCTTGCGGGTATCGTCGGCGATGCGGTATTCCGCACTCTTGCCGTTGAGCACCAGGCTGGCGGTGGCCTTGGAGACCCCCGCAAGCGTGGCTATCTGGGCAATCGTGATCCGTTTCTTCTTCTCCACCTGACCTCCCGGCAAACTGAGACCGGGCTATTGTACTAGGCAGGTCGCCAGCGGCCAGTGATCGAGGCAAATTTTGCTGCCATCACCACCACAACGTGCGGAAAGTACTGGGTTTTCGCCGGGGAAGTAACGGGTCGACAAGCTCTGGCGCCCGCCATCGACGAAGCACTCCAGGCTGGAGCGGTCACACAAGACGGTGATCTTGCCCCCAAGCCAGGGGGCGCTTCGCTCCTCCCACTCCCCGCTCTGCCAGTTCTGGCGCCGCAGGATGATGCGCCCCGGCTGCCACACCAGCTCGGCCACGGCGCCAAACCAGAGGCTGCCCTCACCGCCAAGCGCCAGATCGAGCCAGGCCGAGTCGATGGCCAGCCCCGGAAATTCACCGAGCGTCCCCTCGAAGCGGGTCTGCTCCCCCTTCAATGCCGCGAGCTCCGCCACTGGCCGCTGGCAGAGCCAGTCGTCTTGCCAGAACAGCTCTCGCGGGCAGCTCATCTGATGGAGCCAGCCATAGGGGATGGTCGGCTGGCTCATCTCGTTCTCCTCCGGCAGCCCCAGCCAGCCGAACAGCAGGCGCCGCCCCTGGCTGTCTTGGGTGGTTTGCGGCGCATAGAACTCGAAGCCCCTGTCCAGCTCGTGAAAGGCCCCGTGCTCGAACTGCTCGCCGTCGAAATCGCCCGCCAGCCAGCCGCACTGATAGAGGTTGCGATAATCCTCCCCTTGCGGGGCAATCCCCTGGGGGCAGCTCATCAGCACATGGCGATCTCCCAGGGGGAAGAGGTCCGGGCACTCCCACATATAGCCAAAGTCCCCTAGACCGCCGCGCCCGCTGCCGGCGATGGGGCCCACCAGCGTCCAGGCATCCAGCCTGTCGCCGCGATAGAGCAGCACCTCCCCCCGATCGTCCAGGGTGCGGGCCCCCAGCACCATGAGCCACTGCTGGCCGTCGTGCCACACCTTGGGGTCGCGCACATGGCCGCTGTAGCCTTGGGGCAGATCCAGCACGGGGCCCAGCTTGTCGAAACCACCCCGTCCATCGTCGCGGGCCAGAGACTGGAAGGCGGTGCGGCTGCCGTCCGGGTATTTGACGTTGCCGGTGTAGATGAGGGTCAGACGCCCCTGCTCGTCGCTCACCGCCGAGCCCGAATAGCAGCCGTGGCTCTCATAGGCCTCGGTGGGCAGCAGCGCCACTGGCTCGTGCTGCCAGTGCAGCAGATCGGTGGAGGTGACGTGCCCCCAGCCCTTGTTGCGGTGCTCGCAACCGAGCGGGTTCCACTGGTAGAAAAGATGGTAGCGCCCGTCGTACTCGATGAAGCCGTTGGGATCGTTGAGCAGCCCCACCGGGGCTGCCAGATGCCAGCGGGGCCGATGGGGATCGGCCGCCGCCTTGAGCTGTCCGGCCAGCAGGGACCGGACAATCTGGTTCAGGAGATGGCTTTCCTTCATCACTCCACCTTGTACTTGAGCAGGTAGGAGGCGGCGAAAGCGGCGCCAAAGGCGATCACCAGACCGATGACGTAGTGGATGAGGCTCATGGGCTGGACGATGGCCATGCCGGGGATGCCGGTCAGCCCCACCGCCGTCATGCCGACCTTGGCCGCCACCACGTAGGCGCCGCCGCAGGCCCCGCCAAACAGACCGGCCAGGAAGGGCTTGATGTAGCGCAGGTTGACCCCGAAGATCGCCGCCTCGGTGATGCCGAGCAGGCAGGACATGGCCGCCGGCACCGTGATGGCCTTGATCTTCACGTCCCGGGTCTTGAAGTAGACCGCGAGGCAAGCCCCGCCCTGGGCCACGTTGGCCATGGCCCAGATGGGCAGCAGGAAGTTGACGCCGATGGCAGGGTTGGCCAGCAGCCCCGCCTCGATGGCGTGGAAGCTGTGGTGGATGCCGGTGATGACGATGAGCGAATAGGTGCCGCCAAACACCAGCCCCGCCAGCCAGCCCGCCTGCTCATAGAGGGCGCTCAGACCAAAGGAGATGCCATCCCCCAGTACCCGACCCGCCGGGCCGATAAAGAGCAGCGCCACGAAGCCGGTGATGATGACGGTGAGAAACGGCGTGAGGATCAGATCCAGGGCGTCCGGGATGCGCTTGCGCAGCTGCTTCTCCAGATGTGACATGAACCAGACCGCCAGCAGCACGGGGAAGACGGTGCCCTGATAGCCGATCATGGCCACATCCAGCCCGAAGAAGTCCATGGTCTTGAAGCCACCCGCCACGCCCCAGGCGTTGGTCAGCGCCGGGTGGGTGAGAATGCCGCCAAGGGTCGCCCCCAGATAGGGGTTGCCGCCAAATTCGCGCGCCGCCGTAAAGCCGATCAGGATGGGCAGTATGATAAAGGCCGCCGAGCTGAACATGTCGAGCATCACAAACAGGGCGCTGTCTGCGTTGACCCAGCCGTAGGTGCGCACCATGCCGAGCAGCCCCATCAGCAGGCCGGACGCGACGATTGCCGGGATGATGGGGACGAAGATGTTGGAGAGGGTCCGCGCCAGGCGCTGTGCCACATTGAGCTTGGCCGTCGCCATGTCGGTCAGCTCCGCCTTGCTGGCGGTGCCGGTACCGGTCAGCGCCACGAACTCGGCATAGACCTTGTTGACCAGACCGGTGCCGAAGATCACCTGGATTTGGCCGGCGTTGCTGAAGCACCCCTTGACCCCGTCCAGCTTGTCGATGGCGGCCTTGTTCACCTTGCTGTCGTCCGCCAGCACCAGCCGCAGCCGGGTGGCGCAGTGGGCGGCGCTGACGATGTTCTCCTTGCCCCCGAGCAGGGGCACCAGATCCTGGGCTATCGCGCTGATATTCATATTCTTCCTCTTATGACCCGCCACGCTGGCGGGCCCTTGTCACATGAGAGTAGGGGCTGTCGAGCCGGGCTTCTAGCCGCAGATCAACAGCCGTCTGCGCCTGATCGCAAAAATTCATCCAGCCGGGTGCGGGTGGGCAGTGCCGTCATCGCCCCCTTGGCGGTGGTGGCGAGCGCCCCGCAGCCGTGGGCCTGAGCCAGAATGGCGGGCAGCTCGGCCAGCGTCGGCAGCGAGGTCCGTTCGGCCAAGGCCGCCAGCAGCCCGGCGACGAAGGCGTCCCCCGCCCCCGTAGTATCGAGTGGCGTCACTTTGGGCCCCACCCACTCCAGCAACTCGCCACCCAGACGGGCCACCACGCCCCCCGCCCCCCGGGTCACCAGCACCAGTGCCGGGCCTGAAAGAGTGGCAAGCCCCGCCGCCAGATCGTCCAGACCGCTCAGCAGTTGCAGCTCCTCCACCGAGAGCTTGACCACGTCTGCGAGGGCCATGGCCTCGCGCACCACGGGCAGCATCTCGGCAGGGTTGCCCCACACCTCTGGCCTCAGGTTGGGGTCGAAGCAGACCCGCCCCCCGACGGCACGGATGGTCGCCATGGCTTGCAGGCAACTGCTGCGCACCGGCTCGTTGGCGAGCGCAATGGAGCAGGTCAGCAGCCACTGCCCGGCCTGGAAGACCGGCAGATCGGCGTGGCTCAGGAATTGATCGGCACTGGGGCGCACCATGAAGGTGAAGCTGCGCTCCCCCGCGTCATCGAGATCCACCAGCACCGTGCTGGTGCGATGGGCCGGATCCTGGATCAGGTGGCGAATGTCGACCCCCTCCCTGGCCAGGGTCTCCCCCATGAAGCGGCCGAAGGGATCCGCGCCGACCCGGCCAATGAAAGCCGACTCCCCGCCGAGCCGGGCAACGCCCACCGCCACGTTGGCCGGTGCGCCACCCGGACATTTGAGGTAGTGCTGCTCCCCTTCCGGGATCAAGTCCACTACCGCATCCCCCATTACCCACACACGATTCGTCACCTTGTTGCTACTCCACTGCTGCACAGGATTTGCCGGGGTCAGCCCCGGGTTCTGGGTCCGCATTATCAGCTAAACCGTTTTAGCTAACCAACAGATCCCGGGGCCGCCTGCCATTTTTGTGATCGGGATAACGAACTAGAACCAGGTTTCCATCTGCACGCCAAAGTTCCACTCGCCCCCGGCGGTGAAGTTGCTCTGGCCCATGGCATCGGAGCTGGCGTAGTTGTCGAGCTCGGAGGACCAGTCCATCCAGGTGGCGAACACCCGAAGCTCGGGCCGCTCGAAGAAGCCGGCGGTCTGCGCCTTGAAGGTCGGCGCGAAGGTGAGCTTGGTGAAATCGCCGCTCACCGCCTGACGACCCTTGTAGCCCTTGGGATCGAGGTCCATGTACTGCCAGGTCGCCTCGTAAACCAGCTCGACGTTCTGGCTCAGCACCTGGGCCAGGCGGCCATTGAGGGTCACCCAGCGGTACTCGTCCCCTTTCACGTAACGATCCTGGCTGTGCTCGGCCAGCAGGGCCGGGGCCACACGCCAGCGGGGCGCAAGATCGGTGGCGCCAAACACTGCGACCCGCACCGCATCGGCATCCGGCAGCAGCTCGCTGTCGGAGCCCAGCCCCTTGAGCTCGGCACCCAGACCGTGGCCATACAGCACCGCCGCCTTGGAGAAACCGGGGTTGATGCCAAAGAAGCTGTCGGCGTGGTAGGCCACCAGGGTGTGGGCACCCTTGTTCGCCGCTTCGCTGCCCGCGCCGCCGTCGTTGATGCGCGCCTCGTTATCCTTGGCGGAGAGGCCGTTCAGCATCCACTGCCAGTTGCCAACGCGGTTGTTCATGGTGAGGATGTAGCTCTCGATGTCGGAGAGACCGCTCGCGCTGATGTCGCCGTAGTCGCGCCCGTAGAGGGAGAAGTTCGCCTTCCAGCTGTCGGCCAGCTGCACGTCGTAGACGCCGCCGCCGGTACCGGCCAGGAAGACCACGTCCGAGTCGAGCCAGTGGATGTCGAAGTTGTCCCGGTCAAAGCGCTTGCCCGCCCAGAGCACCGAGTGCTGGAAAGGACCGCTGAAGCTCGCCAGATCGCCGATTTCGGCAAACACCTGGCGGGTGTTGAGGCTGGAATCGCTGGCGGTCCAGTCGTTGCTGGTCTCCACCCCGTCCGCCAGCATCAGCTTGTAGCGGGCCCAGCTGCCATCGTCGAAGGTCTGGGTCTTCAGCAGGTTGGCCTCCATGTAGGTGTCATCCTCGTTGCCAAGGCGACCCACGGCGCCGCCCACCGAGCCGGCCGGGGTGATGTAGGGGCCGCCGCGGCCACCATTGCCGTTGCCGTTCACCAGCAGGCCCGAGCGGGCATAGCCGTGGAACTCGAAGCCCTGGGCCCCGGCGGTCTGCTTGTCCACCTTCTCGCTCTGGGCCTTGGCAACCACGGCGGTCTCGCGGGCTTCGTTTGCCTTGCTCTGGGCCTCATCGGCCCGCGCTTCGGCAGCGGTGGCGCGCGCCTCGGCTGCCTGCACCCGCGCCTCCAGCGCCGCCAGCCTGGCTTCGATACCACCATCCGCCGCCCACAGCGGGCTGCTCATTCCCAATCCCAGCGCCACGGCCAGCGCCAACTTGCTCTTGAACATCGTCATCGTCCTCACCTGTCTTCTGTCGCCCGTCCGGGCTCTGTTGTTGTTGACGAGCTGAGGATAGCTAAACCGCTTTAGCTGACTCAATATGCCAGCTAAACCGTTTCAGCAGGAGTGTGAGCGGGATAACATTTGTACAGGAGGAATTGGTGGAAGTTGTGAGGAGGATCCCTCATCGGGATCCACTCAATAAGGGGGGATCCAGGCCAGATGGCGGGCAAAAAAAAAGCCGGCACATCCGTGCCGGCTTGGGTAACGCGGGTCGCGTTTATTTGGTCAGGTCGTCGAAGAAGCGTTTCACCCCTTCGAAGAAGCCTTCGGATTTCGGCTTGTGAGTCTTGGCAGCGGCGCCGCTGAAGGAGTCGTCCAGCTGGCGCAGCAGATCTTTCTGGGTCTCGGTCAGCTTGACCGGAGTCTCGATCACCACCTTGCACATCAGATCCCCCACCTGGCCGGAGCGCACGGACTTGACGCCCTTGCCCCGCAGGCGGAACAGCTTGCCGGTCTGGGTCTCCGGGGTCACCTTGAGCTTGACCCGGCCATCCAGGGTCGGCACCTCGATCTCGCCGCCGAGCGCCGCCGTGGTGAAGCTGATGGGCACTTCGCAGTAGAGGTCGTTGCCGTCACGGACGAAGATCTCGTGCTCGCGCACGTGAACCTGTACGTAGAGATCCCCCGCCGATGCGCCGGTTTCCCCCGCCTCCCCTTCGCCGGAGAGACGGATGCGATCCCCGGTATCGACCCCGGCCGGGATCTTGACCGACAGGGTCTTGGTCTTCTGGTAGCGCCCTTCCCCATGGCACTTGCGGCACGGATCCTTGATGATCTTGCCGCGACCGTGACAGTGGGGGCAAGGCTGCTGCACCGCGAAGAAGCCCTGACGCATCTGCACCTGGCCGGAGCCGTGGCAGGTGGGGCAGGTCTGGGCCTGGCTACCGGTATGGGCACCGGAGCCGTTGCACACTTCGCAGTGGACCTGGGTCGGGATCTTGATCTCCTTGGAAACCCCGCGCACCGCCTCTTCCAGCGTCAGCTCCATGTTGTAGCGCAGATCGGCGCCACGGGCCGGGCCGCGACGACCGCCCCCGCGACCACCGAAGATGTCGCCAAACACGTCGCCGAAGATGTCGCCGAAATCGGCACCACCGCCAAAGCCGCCGTGGCCGCCACCCTGGCTCGGATCCACCCCGGCATGACCGTACTGGTCATAACGGGCACGCAGGTTCTCGTCGGTCAGGACCTCGTAGGCTTCCTTGACCTCTTTGAACTTCTCTTCAGCCCCGGCATCACCCTGGTTGCGATCCGGGTGATACTTCATGGCCAGACGCTTGTACGCCTTCTTGATCTCGCGCTCGTCGGCACCTTTCGATACCCCGAGCACTTCGTAGAAATCGCGCTTCGACATACTCATCCTGTTGCTATATCAGCAGTTACGCAGACGGGCGTTGGTTACCCAACGCCCGTAAATTCATTGACGAATCTGCTCACACTCTTACTACGAAGCCGTGATCAAGGCTCATGTGCAGCTCGCTTGTTTGTAACCAAGAGTGCTCATGTATTCACATAGACTCCGGTTCTTGCGCTGCTCTTTACCTTGCTGACGGCCTCTCGCGATAGACCGTGAACAGATTCTGAGCCGATGGGCGAAGCGGACTTCGCCCATCCGGGTCGGGCTTACTTCTTGTCGTCTTTCACTTCTTCGAACTCGGCGTCGACCACGTCGTCGTCAGCCTTGGCAGAAGAGGAGGACTGACCGGCGTCAGCACCGGCGGCGCCTTGCGCCTGAGCCTGCTGCTGAGCAATTTCCATCAGCTTCTGGGACGCTTCCAGCAGCGCTTGCTGCTTGGCTTCGATGGCAGCCTTGTCGTCACCCTTGATGGCGGATTCCAGCTCGCTCAGGGCAGTCTCGATCTTGGTCTTCTCGTCGGCAGGCAGAGCTTCACCGGCTTCGGTGACCTGCTTGCGCACGGAGTGGACCAGACCGTCAGCCTGGTTGCGGGCCTGCACCAGCTCTTCGAACTTCTTGTCCTCGGCCGCGTTGGCTTCGGCTTCGCGTACCATGCGTTCGATCTCGTCATCAGACAGACCGGAAGAGGCCTGGATGGTGATCTTCTGCTCCTTGTTGGTCTCCTTGTCTTTCGCGGAGACGTGCAGGATGCCGTTGGCGTCGATGTCGAAGGTCACTTCGATCTGCGGCAGACCGCGCGGTGCCGGACGGATGCCTTCCAGGTTGAACTGGCCCAGGGACTTGTTGTCGCTGGCGCGCTTGCGCTCACCCTGCAGCACGTGAATGGTCACGGCAGACTGGTTGTCTTCGGCGGTGGAGAACACCTGGGACTTCTTGGTCGGAATGGTGGTGTTCTTCTCGATGAGCGCGGTCATCACGCTGCCCATGGTTTCGATCCCCAGGGAGAGCGGAGTCACGTCCAGCAGCAGTACGTCGGTCTTGTCACCGGACAGTACGGCACCCTGGATGGCAGCACCCATGGCCACGGCTTCGTCCGGGTTGACGTCTTTGCGCGGCTCTTTGCCGAAGAAGTCGGCCACGGTCTTCTGAACCAGCGGCATACGGGTCTGACCGCCCACCAGGATGACGTCGTCGATCTCGCCAACCGCCAGACCGGAGTCTTTCAGGGCGACACGAACAGGCTCCAGGGAGTCTTTCACCATGTCTTCCACCAGGGATTCCAGCTTGGCGCGGGTCACCTTGATGTTCATGTGCTTCGGACCGGTGGCATCTGCTGTGATGTACGGCAGGTTCACGTCGGTCTGCTGGGCAGAAGAGAGCTCGATCTTGGCTTTTTCGGCTGCATCTTTCAGACGCTGCAAGGCCAGCTGGTCGTTGCGCAGATCGATGCCCTGCTCGCGCTTGAACTCGTCAACCAGGTAGTTGATGACGCGGTTGTCGAAGTCTTCACCACCCAGGTGGGTGTTACCGTTGGTCGCCAGCACTTCGAAGGTGGTTTCCCCTTCGACTTCGTCGATCTCGATGATGGAGATATCGAAGGTACCGCCACCCAGGTCGTATACAGCAACCTTGCGCTCGCCCTTGACCTTGTTGACGCCGTAGGCAAACGCAGCCGCAGTCGGCTCGTTGATGATGCGCTTGACGTCCAGACCGGCGATGCGACCGGCATCCTTGGTGGCCTGACGCTGGGCGTCGTTGAAGTAGGCCGGTACGGTGATGACGGCTTCGGTCACCGGCTCGCCCAGGTAGTCCTCGGCGGTCTTCTTCATCTTTTTCAGCACTTCGGCAGAGATCTGCGGCGGTGCCATTTTCTTGCCTTTCACTTCAACCCAGGCGTCACCGTTGTCGGCCTTGGCGATGGCGTAAGGCATGATTTTCAGGTCACGTTGTACTTCGTCATCTTCGAAACGACGGCCGATCAGACGCTTGATGGCGAACAGCGTGTTCTTCGGGTTGGTGATGGCTTGGCGCTTGGCCGGCTGACCAACCAGGATTTCGCCGTCATCGGCATAGGCAATGATGGACGGAGTAGTACGGTCGCCTTCCGCGTTCTCGATCACGCGAGCATGGTCGCCATCCAGAATAGCGACGCAGGAGTTGGTAGTACCCAGGTCAATACCGATGATTTTACCCATTTGACGAATCTCCAAATACTTTGAATAAACTGGCGAGGGGCTCGCCTTGATACGTTAACGGCTAGGTGGGGCCTGCCACTGTGGCTTTCAAGCTCCCGGCATCAAATTTTTTGTGCCGCCGTGGCCTTGCAACCTATATGGGGTCTCAAGTCGGCGCTTCAAGTCCGGCCCTGAAAAAACCTGCATACAGGCCACCTGACAGCCAAATGACGCCAGACAGTTTTTTTTGGCGCCACATCCAACAAAAAGCCCGCCAAGCGGCGGGCTTGGTGAGAACAGCGCGATCAGTCAGCGGACTTGGACACCATCACCATGGCCGGGCGGATGACGCGGCCGTTGAGCTCGTAGCCCTTCTGCATCACGGCGATCACGGTGTTCGGCGCCACGTCGGCACTGGGCACCATGCTCATGGCCTGGTGGGCATTGGGGTCGAACGGCTGGTTAGTCGGGTCCAGCGCCACCAGGCCAAACTTGGCCACGCCGCTCTGCATGGATTTCAGGGTCAGCTCGACCCCTTCAATCATCGGCTTGAGGGTGTCGTTCTCCTTGTCCGCCAGCTCGATGGCGCGCTCCAGGTTGTCCAGCACCGGCAAGAGCTCTGCGGCGAACTTCTCCAGTGCAAACTTGTGGGCTTTCTCCACGTCCTGAGCGGCACGGCGACGCAGGTTCTCCATCTCGGCGACGGCGCGAATGGCGCGCTCGCGCTCTTCCAGGGAGGCCTGCTGGGCCGCCTCCAGCTGGGCCTCCAGCTCGGCGATGCGGGCCTGCTCGGCTGTCACTTCACTGTCTACATCGGTCGGCTCGACTGGCTGGGCTTCCACTTGCTCCATCGCTTCAACCTTTTGTTCTTCGTGGCTCATGACATCTCCAATATTCAGGGGTTGCGTGTGAGGGTGGCTGGCGTTCAGACAAGCGACACGCGCCAGCAGACCCTGTGTTGGCGCTATTATGGGGACACAGCCCCGGCTTTCAAGGGGAAAAGGGCAGATCGGGCACAATGGCGCCCATCCGCGTGCCAGGCAGCCCCTTTTCGGGGCCGATTGCACCAACCGCCACGGAGGCAGACAAATCCCCGGCAAAGCGCGGTATACTCCCCCCAAGACTCTCCCAGACCCGATAACCTATGGATTCTCCGTTCAAAACCGTTGCCCTCATCGGCAAGCCCCATCACGAGGGGGCCAACCAGACCCTGACCGGCCTGTATCAGTACCTGACCAGCCGCGGCTTTCGTGTGCTGCTGGAGAGCCGGGTGGCCCATACCCTGGGGCTGCTCGGGGAGAACGTGATGGATCTGGTGCAGCTCGGCGAGCAGGCGGATCTCGCCATCGTCGTCGGCGGTGACGGCAACATGCTGGGGGCCGCCCGGGTGCTGTCACGGTTCGATGTGGCGGTGATCGGGGTGAACCGGGGCAACCTCGGCTTCCTGACCGATCTCTCGCCCCAGGATTATCTGCTGCCCCTGGAGCAGGTGCTCTCGGGTCACTTCAAGAGCGAGCATCGCTTCCTGCTGGAGGCCGCCGTCTATCGCCACGGGGAGCGCAAGTCGAGCAACCTCGCGGTCAACGAGGCGGTGCTTCACCCGGGCAAGATCGCCCACATGATCGAATTCGAGGTCTACATCGACGGCAGCTTCATGTACAGCCAGCGCTCGGACGGCATCATAGTGGCGACACCCACCGGCTCCACCGCCTACTCCCTGTCGGCAGGGGGCGCCATTCTCACCCCCAAGCTCAACGCCATCACGCTGGTGCCCATGTTCCCGCATACCCTGAGCAGCCGCCCCATCGTGCTGGATGCGGACAGCGAAGTGCGGCTGCTGGTCTCGCCGGACAACCAGGACGACGCCATGCAGGTGAGCTGCGACGGCCAGGTCACCCTGGCGGTCCACCCGGGGGACGAGATCCTCATCAAGAAGAGCAGCCACAAGCTTCATCTGGTGCATCCGCTGGATTACAGCTACTTCCACGTGCTGCGCAACAAGCTCGGTTGGGGCAGCAAACTCTTCTAGCCAGGCAACACCGGTGGCGAGGGTCTACCCCTCGCTGCTTTCGACCAGCCGAGGCAGTGCCGGCTCGAATGCCAGATGCACCCCGTTTCGCCCCGCCTCCTTCGCCCGGTACATGGCAGCATCGGCTTTGGTCAGCATCAGTGCCAGGTCAGCCTCGGCACTGGCGCACACAACCCCCATGCTCACCGTAACCCCCTCGCACGGCAGGCAGGCCCCCTGCCGGGAGCCCGTCTCTATCTGGCGGCGGATCCGATCACAGATGTCGCGGGCCATCTGGCCGCTCACGCCCCCCATGATGATGGCGAACTCCTCGCCACCGATGCGCCCCACCAGATCATCCTTGCGTACCTCGGCCACCAGCACCCCGGCCACATAGCGAATGACTTCATCCCCGCAGCCGTGACCAAACTGGTCGTTGACCCGCTTGAAGTGATCGATGTCCAGGACCACCACGCAGCGCGTCTGGCCAGGCGTAGCCCCCTCTCCCTGCCTGGAGAGGCCGCGCCGATTAAGCACCCCGGTGAGGGGATCCCGCTCCGAGAGCGCCAGCAATGCCTCCTCCGTCTCCACATAGGCCACCAGAGGCAGCAGCAACACCGAGCCGATGGTCAGCACCATGTGCATGAAGAAGATGAGATCGAGCCAGTCTCCGTCCCCTATCCGCTCTTCGACTCCCAGCAAGAGCAGCCCCCCCTGGCTCAGCAGGATGGTGAAATGCAGCAGGTAAATGAGCGCCACCGCATGGAGCACCCGCTTCTGTTGCCGGCCGAGAGAGACGATGAGGCAGGCGCACCACAGGTACAACATTGACTCCATCAGAGCCAGCACAATGCGCACGGGGGCGAGGCTGGACAATCCCAGATAGAGCAGCAGCAACACCGCCACGCCTCCCCTCACGGCACGGGGATGCCATGCGCGCTCGTAAAGCGCACAAAAACCGGCGAGCAACAGCAGGATGCTCATGAGCGAGACCAGGCCGCCGACCCGGATGCCCAGCGCCGGATGGCCGCCCAACACCCCCAGACTGAGCAGCAGGATGGAGAGGGAGAAGAGAAAAGCGGAGAGGGACCAGTACAGAAAGTTGCCTCGACCCGGCTTCAGGGAGTGAATGAACAGCATGATCAGCCCCGACATCAGGTTGATTGCCAGGGAGATCAGCAGCAGGGTCGGGGTATGGATCATCGTGACGCATCCTTGCGAAGAGGTCTGTGCACAGCCCAGGCTCAACCAGGACTGTTTCGAGTGTGTCTCAGCCAGCCACTCACCACAAGAGAGCCCCTTAAGGTGGCTTCTCGCATCGCCTCAGCCCATGCCAGGTACGCAGGTTGATTTGCAGGCCATCTGATCGGCGTCACACCCATGCCGCGGCCTTGACATCCTTGCCCTCCCCTGTTTCGCAAAAATCCTCCCTGCCCACTTTACTGTATATAAGACCAGTATATACTGGATGCATACACAGTAATGTTGACCCATACAGGATGAGACCATGCTGACCCAGCTGACCGTCAACAACTTCGCCATCGTCAAGTTTCTCGAGCTCGATCTGCAACCGGGGATGACCTGCATCACCGGGGAGACCGGGGCGGGCAAATCCATCGCCATCGATGCTCTGGGGCTGTGCCTGGGGGAACGCGCCGAAGCCAGCATGGTGCGCCCGGGCAGCGACAAGACCGAGGTGAGTGCCCGCTTCGTGCTGGAGGGTAATCCTGCCGCCCGGGCCTGGCTCGCCACCAACGAGCTTGAAAATGACGGTGAGTGCATCGTCCGGCGGGTACTGTCCGCCGAGGGGCGCTCTCGCAGCTATATCAACGGGGTTCCCGTCCCCCTCGCCCAGCTAAGGAACCTGGGTCAACTGCTGGTCAACGTCCACGGTCAGCACGCTCACCAGATGCTGCTCAAACCCGATTACCAGCTCGCCCTGCTGGACGGCTACGCCGGTCATCATCTGCTCCTCGACGATGTGCGCCGCCACTACCAGCAGTGGCGCCAGTTGCAAAACGAGCTCAACCGGCTCAAGGCCGAGCAGCAGCAGCGGGAAGCCCGCCGTCAACTCATCGAATACCAGGTGCAGGAGCTGGACGAATTTGCCCTTCAGCCGGGAGAGTTTGAAGAGATTGAAGAGGAGCATCAGCGGCTCGCCAATGGCACCGAGCTGATGCAGGAGTGCGGGTATTGCCTCGATCTGCTCTATGACAATGAAGAGACCACCATCGCCGGTCTGCTGCAGACGGCCGTGGACAGAGCCGAGACCCTGGTCGGCATGGACAGCCGGCTTGGCAACGTGCTCGGCATGCTCAACGAAGCCCTGATCGGCGTACAGGAGAGCCACAGCGAGCTGCGCAGCTATCTCGACCGGCTGGAACTGGATCCAGAGCGCTTCAACGAGCTGGAGAGCCGCCTCTCCAAGGCCATCAACTTAGCACGCAAGCACCATGTCAAACCGGCGGAGCTGGCCCTGCACCATCAGGAGCTGGCCGCCGATCTGGCCCGCCTGCACTCCGACGAAGAGCGACTCGAGGGGATGGAGGACGAGCTAGCCTCGGCCCGCCAGGCCTTCGTGCAGGCCGCCGAGGCCCTGAGCCAGAGTCGCCAGCGCTATGCCGAGGAGCTGGGCGCGAAGGTAAGCGCCAGCATGCACGAACTGGCGATGCCCGATGGCCGCTTCGCCATCGAGGTGCGACCCGATGCCCAGAGCAGCCTCTCGCCCCTTGGCATCGATCGGGTGGAGTTCATGGTCACCACCAACCCGGGCCAGCCCATCCAGCCGCTCGGCAAGGTGGCCTCCGGCGGCGAGCTGTCGCGTATCAGCCTCGCCATCGTGGTGATCAGCGCACGCAAGATCTCCACCCCGACCCTTATCTTTGACGAAGTGGATGTGGGGATCAGCGGTCCGACTGCCGCCGTGGTGGGCCGCCTGTTGCGCCAGCTCGGCGAATCCACCCAGGTGATGGTGGTCACCCACCTGCCCCAGGTGGCAGGCAAGGGTCACCAGCACATGGTGGTGAGCAAACACACCGACGGCAAGACAACGGAAACCCAGATGCAGGCGCTCACCCCGGGCGCCCGGCTCAACGAACTGGCCCGCCTGTTGGGGGGCGATCAGATCACCGACAACACCCTGGCCAACGCCCGTGAGTTGCTCGCAAGCTGACCACGGGGCGGACGGGATGCCCTCCCGTCCATGTCGGCCCTTTCAGATTGACCGTGCCATCATCGCGGTGGCTAGCTGAAACCTCTTGCCGACGGCGCCGGCCTGGTTGGCCGATGCCGTGAGCCGCAAGAAAGAGGGGCTGCCCTGGCTAATCCGCGGCACATGTCTTGATGCTCAATCTGAGCCTGTCAGCCTGGTCATCACCCAGTCGGGTTTCCATCGCCATGGTCAGAACGCCACTCATCTTCGTTGCACTCATTCACATATCGAACGGACCCACTCCTTCATTTTCCATTCAACTCAGTCTGTTATGATGATGTAAACGGACTCGGTACCTTCAGTTGCCATCGACAGAAGGTGACGCTTGATGCAAACACACCGGGTTCGTTTGAGCTGACATTTCGCGGGAAGGGAGGATGGGAGCGCGCTTCCACCGTCTGACCCGCACCTGCCAAGGAGAACTGCTTATGAGCCCGACCAATATTGTGCTGTTGCTGGAAGGCAAGGATTACGAGCAGGAGACACTGGCCAAGGCGAGCCGTCTGGCACAAGGGCTGGGCGCCAACCTGACCTTGTTGCACCTGACCCACAGCAGCAAGACCCGTCGCAATAGTCTGTCCCTGTCACAAGAGGAGCGCAGCGCCCAGGGCACCCTGGATGCCAAGGCGATCATCAGTGAACTCATCCCCCAGCTGTCTCATCCGGTGGATTACCAGTGCCTGGTGGTGGATGACGTGGTGCCGGATCTCCAGCGCTGGCTGACCGCTCACCCCGCCGACCTCTTGCTGGTCGGCAGCCGTCATCACTGGATGAAGGGCTCGCTGGCCCGTCTGCTCCTCTACAAACTGCCCCTCGATATCCAGATCTGCCACGAGCCTCACGCCGCCTTGCTCAAAGCCGTCGGTTGACACCACAAGACCCGCTCCCTGAGCGGGTCTTCTTGTTTCTGACGCCCCGCCGTCACCCTCCCCCAGCTTGACCTCCTCCACTGCGTCAACGCCAGAACCACACGATTTCTTACACATTGCTCGCTTCTTTTTGAGGGCCATTTGCTGCACGATATGGCCCTTGCACGCCTTCGCTCGTTTCGTTCAGGTGATAAATGAAAGCTCTTCGAAAACCCGGCAAGCTCGCCCTGCTCGCCCTTGTGCTGATCCCTCTCGTCACCTGGCTGGCCTGGCCAGGCAACACACCGGACCCGGTACTGACCGCAACGGTAACCCGCCAGGATGTGGAGCAGACGGTGCTCGCCAGTGGCGTACTGCAGGCCATCGAGCAGGTGGATGTGGGGGCCCAGGTCTCGGGTCAGGTCACCTATCTCGCGGTGGAAGCGGGTCAACAGGTCAAACAAGGAGAGCTGCTGGCGGAGATCGATCCCCTGATCGCCCAGAACAACCTCAAGACCGCCGAAGCTGAGCTGGCCAGCCGCCGCGCCCAGCTCAAGATCAAGCAGGCACAGCTCAAACAGAACGAGCTTGCCTGGCGCCGCCAGCAGCAGATGTTTCGGCAGGAAGCGAGCTCTCGTGCGGATCTGGAGAGCGCCGAAGCCCAGCTTGCCGTCACCCGGGCCGAGCTGCAAAGCGCCCAGGCCGACATCGACAACGCCATCATCAAGGTGGAGCGCGCCAAGACGGAGCTCGGCTACAACCGCATTCAGGCCCCCATGGATGGTACCGTCGTCTCCATCGTCACCCGGCAGGGGCAGACTCTGGCCGCCAGCCAGACGGTACCGACCCTGCTCAAGCTCGCCAATCTCGACACCATGACGGTCAAGGCCCAGATCTCCGAAGCGGACGTCACCCGTGTCAAGGCGGGCATGCCGGTCTATTTCACCCTGATAGGGGATCCGGATACTCGCTACCACGGTACCCTGCGCACGGTCGAGCTGGCCCCCACCAACATCAATGAGCAGACGGCCAGCACCACAGCCACCAGCAATGCGGCCATCTACTACTATGCCCTGTTCGATGTGCCTAACCCCGGCCATCAGTTGAGGGTCGCCATGACGACCCAGGTCACCATCGTGCTCGGCGAGCGCAAGCAGGTACTGGCCATTCCCCAGACCGCCCTCGGCAAGAAGACTGGCGACAACGAGTACGAGGTCAGCCTGCTCAAGGCAGGGGACCAGAGAGAGATCCGCCGCATCAAGACCGGCATGAAGGATGACATCAAGATTGAGGTGGTGAGCGGCCTGACCGAGCAGGATAAGGTGATCCTGGAGCAGGGCAAGCCGGCCCTGCACGATGAAGGGGAGATGGAGCCGTGAGCGAGCCCCTGATCCGTCTCAAGGGCATCGAGCGGCGCTACCAGAGCGGAGAGCACGAAGTGACCGTGCTGCACCCGCTGGATCTCGCCATCGATGCCGGGGAGATGGTGGCCATCGTCGGCGCCTCCGGCTCCGGCAAATCGACCCTGATGAACCTGCTGGGCTGCCTCGATCACCCGAGCGGCGGCCAGTATCTGTTTCGCGGCCAGGATACCGCGACCCTGGATGCCCTCTCCCTGGCACGGCTGCGCTGCCACCACTTCGGCTTCATCTTCCAGCGCTATCACCTGCTGCCCCATCTGGATGCGGCCGCCAACGTGGAGATCCCCGCCATCTATGCCGGCACTGCCCGCCTTGATCGCCAGGCCCGAGCCCGCACCTTGCTGACCCGCCTGGGACTGCAGGATCGCAGCCACCACAGACCCGGCCAGCTCTCCGGCGGTCAGCAGCAGCGGGTCAGTATTGCCCGGGCGCTCGCCAACGGCGGCGAGGTGATCCTGGCGGACGAACCCACCGGCGCTCTCGACAGCCAGAGCGGCAAGGAGGTGATGACCATCCTCAAGGAGCTGCACGCCCAGGGCCACACCATCATTCTGGTGACCCACGACATGGCGGTAGCAAGCCATGCGGATCGCATCATCACCCTGCGTGACGGGCGGGTAGTGGAGGACAGCGGCCATCGGGCGGCCGATGACAACGCAGCCTCACCCTCCCCATCCGGGGCGCCGACCCACCCGCAGCCGGGTGACGGCAGCCAGCTGGCCCCTCCCTCTGTCGGGCAAGATGCACAGGACACAGGCGCCGCCGTCCGCACCGCAAGCCCGGGCTGGGATCGCTACCGGGAGGCGGGGCGCATGGCCCTGCACGCCATGCTGGCCCATCGCATGCGCACCTTCCTCACCATGCTCGGCATCATCATCGGCATCGCCGCCGTGGTCAGCGTGGTGGCGCTGGGTCAGGGGGCGCGCGCCAAGGTGATCGACGACATCAACGCCATGGGCACCAACACCATCGACATCTTCCCCGGCAAGGACTGGGGAGACGAGAAGGCCGCCAGCATCCAGACCCTGAACGAGCGGGATCTCGACGCGCTGCTCGGCCAGCCCTATCTGGAGGGGGCCAGCCCCCAGATAGCGACGTCGGGCCAGCTTCGCTATCGCAACAAGACCAGCAGCGGCAGCGTGATCGGGGTCGGCAACGACTTTTTCCGGGTCAAGGGGATGACGCTCACCCAGGGGCGCCTGCTCGATGAGCGGGACATTCGCAACCGGACGGCAGTCGCCGTGGTGGATGGCAAGACCATAGAGAGCCTGCTCGGCCAGGTGGACCCGGTCGGCCAGGTGGTGCTGGTCGGCACCCTGCCGGTGCGCATCGTGGGGGTGGTCACCCAGGAGACCGGCTTTGGCCGCAGCAGCCAGTCGGTCAATGTCTGGCTCCCCTACAGCGCCGTCATGAGCCGTCTCCTCTCCCAGCAGCACTTCACCCAGATCACCATCCGGGTCAAGGACGGCGTCCAGCCCGCCCTGGCCGAGCAGGCGGCAGTCGCCCTGCTGACCCAGCGCCACGGCGTGAAAGACTTCTTCACCTTCAGCAGCGACAGCATCGTCAAATCGGTGGAGAAGACCACCGCCACCCTGACACTGCTGGTCTCCGCCATCGCGGTGATCTCCCTCATCGTCGGCGGCGTCGGAGTGATGAACATCATGCTGGTCTCGGTGGTGGAGCGCACCCGGGAGATAGGGATCCGCATCGCCGTCGGCGCCCGCCAGTCCGACATACTGCAACAGTTCCTCATCGAGGCGGTGATGGTCAGCCTGCTGGGGGGGCTGCTCGGTATCGGCCTCGCCCTGCTCATCGGCGCTCTCTTCTCCCTGCTCGTGGAAAGCTTCCAGATGCGCTTCTCGCTCTTCTCCATCCTGATGGCCTTCGGGTGCTCCTCCCTCATCGGGATCCTGTTTGGTTACCTGCCCGCCCGCAATGCGGCCAGGCTCGATCCGGTGGAGGCACTGGCGAGGGAATGACGATGCACAACCTATCAAGGCTCGGGCTAAGCCTGATGCTCACCGCCAGCCTCGGTGCCTGCAGCCAGCAGAGCACCTATCACAGACCCGATCTCGACGTGGCGCCAGCATGGCAGCAGGAGAGCCGGGGTCTCACCGCGCAGCAGGCTGGCCCCTGGTGGCAGGGATTCCAGGATCCCGCACTCGATCGCTTGGTCGAGGCGGTGCTGGCCGCCAACCCGGACATGCGGGTGGCCGGGCTCAAGCTCAAGAATGCCCTGCTCGGCGCCGATCTGGCTGACACCAACCTCACCCCCTCGGTCAGCGCCAATCTCGGGGCCAGCGGCACCAAGAACATGAAAGATGGCAGCGCCAGCAGCAACCTGGGCCCTTCCCTCAACCTCAGCTACGAGGTGGATCTCTGGGGCAGACTGGCCGCGGCAAGGGATCAGGCAAGCTGGGAAGCACAGGCCAGCGAACAGGATCTGGCCGCCACCCGGTTGCTGCTCATCGGCAAGACCCTGGAGCAATACTGGCAACTGGCCTACCTCGGTTCAGCCATTACCCTTAGCACCCAGCAACTGGCCAATCTGGAGCGCATTGAGCGCCTGACCCGCGCCAAATACGAGGCGGGCGCCGTGACCCGACTCGATCTGGTACAGGCCAGCCAGCAGAAGGCAGGCAAGCAGGCGGAGCTCGCCACCCTCACCCAGCAGCGGGCACAGGCGGGCAATGCTCTTCGCCTGCTGCTGGGCCGCAGCAGCGGGCCGCTCGCTGACGCTCCCGACGCCCTGGTAATGGGCCCGATCCCGTCCCTGGCGGCCGGCATTCCCGCCGATGTGCTGGCCCGGCGGCCCGATGTGCGCGCCGCCGAACTCAGGCTGCGCAAGACCCTTGCGAGGGGAGACGAGATCCGCACCGGCTTTTATCCCACCCTGAGCCTGACCGGCGGTGCCAGCACCACCTCGGATACCCTGACCCAGGTGCTGCAAAATCCGGTCGGCACCCTGGGCGCCACGCTGGCGCTCCCTTTCCTCGAGTACAACAAGACCCGGCTCTCCATCGCCAGCGCCGACATCGACTACCAGATTGCCGAAACCGAGTTTCGCAAGCAGCTCTATACCGCGCTGCTGGAAGTGGAGGATGGCCTGGCAGCCCGTCAGCAAGGGGATCAGCGGCTGCGCTATCTGGAGCAGCAGAGGGCCTATGCCCGGGAGGCCGAAAGGCTCGCTGGCGCCCGTTTCCTGGCCGGTGCTACCGGGGTGCAACCCTGGCTGGATGAGCAGAACCGCCTGTGGGATGCCGAGCTCGCTCTGCTGGCACAGCAGCAGGCCCAGCTCAACAACATGGCAGGCATCTATCGGGCGCTGGGGGGAAGCGATCGAACCTGACCCAGGCAGAGAGTGTGGGATCGCGATGGACATCCCGAGGAGGTCAATCGCGACCCATTCTGCCCACAAACCAATTGATAATAATTTTCATTTCATCAAGAATGGGCGCCATCATCAGCCAGGAGTATGCCCATGTCTCAACCCGCCCCGGCCAATCGCCCCCGCCTGCTCACCGTCAAGCATGTTCAGGATGTGAGCCCGCACCTGCGCCGAATCTGCCTGACCAGCCCCGAGCTTGTGGACTACCCCTTCAGCTGTGGCGGTGCTCATGTCAAGATCATGCTGCCCCGACCGGATCAGCGCGAGATAGTGTTGCCCACCCCCACCGACAAGGGGCCTCGCTGGCTCGATCCCGCCCAGAAACCCGTCATTCGCACCTTCACCATACGCGCGTTTCGCCGGGAGGCGCTGGAGCTCGACATCGACTTCGCCCTGCACGGCGAGGCCGGCCCCGCCAGTCGTTTCGCCCTGCACGCCAAACCGGGTGACAAGCTCGCCATCTCGGGCCCGGGCGGTCCCGACCCCATGCTGCAAACGGCCGAGCACTATTACATGGCGGGGGATCTCACCGCCCTGCCCGCCATCAGCGCCATGGTGGAAGTGATGCCAGCCCATGCCCGCGGCCATATCGCCCTGCTGGTCCCCCATCAGGACGACGTGCAGGATCTGTCGCTGCCGGCCGGCGTCGACCTGCGCTGGTTCGTGGGCAATCCGGAGCAGGCCGCGACCCTGGTGGCGCATTTCACCGCCCAGCCTATGGTCGCTGAGGGGAGCTATTTCTGGTTTGGCGGGGAAGAGAGTCTGGTCGTGCCGCTGCGCCGCCACGTCAGACGCACCCTGGATGCCGAGCGCCAGCGGGTCTACGCAGTCCCCTACTGGCGCAGCGGCAAGGATGAAGACGCCTACCATCAGGACAGGCACGCCGTGATGGACAGCTGATCCCCTCTTTATCTTGTGACTGGCGGGCTTCTTCCCTCGGGGAAGCGGCCTGCTTTTGCTGCGGTTCCCCCGCCATCGTTCTTTCTCCCCCCATCTTCGCCTGGCGATTTCATTGCACTTGCATTTGAGACAAACACCAAGATAATGACAATCATTCTCAACAACTGCGATGAGCCGTGAATCTGTCTGCTCCCAACAGGATGCCGCATACGGGTTCCCCATCGCACACATGCACAGCAAGGTAACTCCAGATGGCAGTTTTGAATTCGGTCATGCGCGCCTTCGCCATAGAGGCGCTACCCACCCCTGCCGAGCTGCTGGCGCAGCACCCCTGTCCGGCCGACATGGCCCGGCACATCGACAACCAGCGCCATCAGGCACGCCGGATCCTGGCAGGTGAAGACGATCGCCTGCTGGTCGTGATTGGCCCCTGCTCCATCCATGATCCCGTCGCGGCCCTGGACTATGCCGGACGGCTGGCACGACTCGCCACCGCCTATGAAGACAGCCTTCAGATAGTCATGCGAGCCTATTTTGAAAAGCCGCGCACCACGGTGGGCTGGAAGGGGCTGGTCTTCGATCCGCACCTGGACGGCAGCAACGACATCAATCGGGGATTGCATCTGGCACGCCAGGTGCTGCTCGACATCAATGGACTGGGGCTCGCCACCGCCACCGAATTCCTCGACACCACCAGCTTTCTCTATCTCGCCGATCTCGTCAGCTGGGGCGCCATCGGGGCACGCACCACGGAGTCTCAGGTCCACCGGCAATTGGCCTCCGCACTGCCCTGCCCCGTGGGATTCAAGAACGGTACGGACGGCAATATCCGGGTCGCCATCGATGCCATCCAGGCCAGTACCGCCTCCCATCTCTTCACCGCCCCCGGCAGCCAGGGCGGCATGGTAGTGATCAAGAGCGAAGGCAATCCCGACGGCCATATCATTCTGCGTGGCGGCACCCTGCCCAACTACCACCAGAGCGATGTGGCGGAGGCAGCAGACCGCCTCACCCGTCAGGGACTCCCCCCTCGCCTGATGGTGGATTGCAGCCATGGCAACAGCCAGAAGCTGCACACGAACCAGCTGAAGGTCGCCAAAGAGCTCTGTCGCCAGCTGAGCGAAGGGAGCCAAGCCGTCGCCGCCGTCATGGTCGAGAGCTTCTTGCTGGGAGGAAACCAGAAACCGGCTCCTCTGGGTGAGCTGCAATACGGCCTGTCAGTGACCGATGCCTGCCTCTGCTGGGAAGAGAGTGAACACCTGCTTGCCATGCTGGCAGAGGCGGTCCAGGCCCGTCGCCGCACCCGGAGAAAATACGCACACACCGCTCAGTCTGAACTCGGACAACCCGTCATCTAGCATTCGGTTTATTTGTTTGCCACCAATCCGTGTCTGCCTCATCCGCACGTTGTCCGGCATCGTGCGGATATATCGCAGAAGAGCGGTGTCAAACAGACCATAAATAGAGGGGATAAATTAATAGGCGGTGGGCGTCATGCATCAGCATGAAAAAGAGACGGGCCGCTCAGGCGTACAGATGAGGATCCACCGCCGCTATTTCATTCTGTCACAGCAGGTATCCATGTTCGTTTCTCACAAGGGACGAAGAAACACGGGCTGTATGAGTCCTCAGTGCGTATAAGTGGCGAGGTGGCGTGGAAGATGATGCGCCATCTTTATTGGGCACATGGTGGTTATGGCTATTCCAGACGAGGCTCTCCAATTAACCGGAGTAACCTGCGCAATTGGGTTTTACTGCGACATCATCTGAACCCTGAAAATAATAATGCCGCCCTGCAGGCGGCATTATCGAGAACCGGATCCGGTGATCAGATCAGGAAATCGTTCAGATCCTTGCCCAGCGCAACTTGCTCGGCGATGGCCTTGGGCATACGACCCTGACCGGTCCAGGTCTTCTCCTGACCGTCTTCCTGGTACTTGTATTTCGCAGGACGGGGAGCACGCTTGCTCTTGGTAGTGCCCGCCGCAGCCGGAGCCGCCACGCTGCCGATCAGCTCACGGGGATCGATACCAGCCTGTTGCAGCATTTCGGTGAATTCATTCAGTTTGCGCTGACGCTCTTCCTGTTCGGCGCGTTCCTGTTCAACGGACTCGGCACGCTCGTTATATACCAGGTCAAACTTTTCTTTCGCTTCTTGCAGTTGCTCAAACGGCAGTTCACGAATGGCAGCGCGCAAGCTGCGAATGTTCAGCAGAACCTTCAGAAACTCGTTCATTACTTCCTCACAGAATTATTTTTGTATGTCACAGGGATAACACGATTTGAGAATAGCATGCCCATTGGATAACAACATAATGTTTTTATACCATCCGGCAAAGCGCTGACACCATATGGACATTATTCACCGTGGTTAATTCCCTGCCTGATACTTATTGGGAATACTCTCACAGACTTTATTTTCTATTTTCCCCGGTTAATCTCTGGTTCACCTCATCCGTTGCTCACGCTGTTATCTCTTACCCGCGTCGCTCTGCGCCAGGTCATTTAGCAGCAGTGCTGGCCCTTATTGTACAAATAGTGCGCTCATGGCCATGACCTTCGCAGACAATAAACCAAGTCCCGTGTCAGGATGCCCCTTGCGCCTGATCCTGTATCCAGCGGATGAATGCCTGGATCTTGGGACACTGGCGGTGAGGGAGGGTCGCCAGGTAATAACGCGGCTCGCAGCGCACCGCCATATCCGGGAAGGGCATCACCAGCGCTCCGCTCGCCAGCGCCTGGCTTGCCAGTTGCCTGCGCCCCATGGCGACACCGGCGTGGTGGGTGGCGGCAAGGATCGCCAGATCCGCCCGATCAAATCCCATGTGCGACGCGCAAGCCTCCAGGGAGAGATGCCAGTGACTCCCCCAGGTGCGCCACTCGTCGCTGTCGGTGTCCTGGCCCCAGGCCTGCCTGTCATGGAGCAGGCGGCACTGCTGCAGATTCCCCACCTCCCCCATCAGACCGTGGTCGCTGGCGTATTGCGGGCTGCACACCGGCACCATGTATTCATCCATCAGGGGGTGGATGGCCAGGCCCGTTGGGGTTCTGGCATCGAAGTTGAGGGTCAGATCGATGCCGTAGCCGTGCAGGTTGATGTGCTCGTTGCCCGTCAGCAGGTTGAGCTCGATGTGAGGATGCAGACGGGAAAAATCGGCGAGCCTTGGCACCAGCCAGCACTGGGCGATGGAGGGGCGCGAGTGCAGCGTCAGAGATCCCGACAGCGCCTGCTCCCTGATCTCCAGCACCTCCTGATTGATGAACTCCAGGGAAGAGGTGAGCGCCCAGAAGATGCGCTGCCCCTCCGTGGTCAAGGCCACCTTGCGGTGAAAGCGCTGGAACAGCAAAAACCCGAGCGCCTCTTCCAGGGCCGAGATGCGGTGGCTCACCGCGCTTGGGCTCAAGGAGAGCTCGTCGGCGGCGAGCGCAAAGGAGCCGTGGCGGGCCGCTGCCTCGAAGGTGTGGAGCCTGGCGAGCTGATGGCTGCTGAGCAGCTTGCTCCTCACCCCCGGGTGCTCATCGCGTTGCATGGTTGGGCCTCCCTCTCTTTTATCTGGCAGATGATACCAGAAGGGCGAGGTTTGCATTCACCAGGAAGACTCAACTCACCCGTATGCGAAGACACAGCAGGGTAGATGACCATTTGCATCAACTGGGCTCATCCAAGCGACGCGTTTTATCATTTGTCACGGCAACGCTGGCGCCGTTCAATGGGATGATTCCGTCACCACCCCGAGAGGCTTTCATGACACACACCGACATTGCCGGGCTCATCGCCCGCTTCCCCCTGCTCGAACCGCTGATCGCTCTCACCCCTGTGACCTGGTTCAATCCGGGGGCCACCTCCCTCGCGGAAGGATTGCCCCATGTGGGGCTCACCCGGCACGATGTGGCCGCCGCCTCCGCCCGGCTCGCCCGCTTCGCCCCCTACCTGTGCGAGGCCTTCCCCGAAACCCGCGCCAGCCACGGCATCATCGAGTCCAGGATCGCCGCCATCCCGACCCTGCAGGGGACCCTCAATGGGCGCTATGGCGTCGAACTCACCGGCAGGTTGCTGCTCAAACAAGACAGCCACCTGCCCATCTCCGGCTCCATCAAGGCGCGCGGCGGCATCCACGAGGTGCTGGCCCATGCCGAACATCTGGCCATCCAGGCTGGGCTGCTGCGCGAGACGGATGACTATCGCACGCTGTTTTCGGACGAGTTCCGCCACTTCTTCGGCCAGTACAGCATCGCGGTGGGGTCGACCGGCAACCTCGGCCTCTCCATCGGCATCATGAGCGCCCGCCTCGGCTTTCGCGTCACCGTCCACATGTCCGCCGATGCGCGGGAGTGGAAGAAGTGCAAGTTGCGCGAACATGGCGCCATCGTCGTGGAATATGCCGACGATTACGGGGTGGCGGTGGAGCAGGGACGCAAGGAGGCCGAGCGCGATCCCAACTGCTTCTTCATCGATGACGAGCACTCCCGCACCCTGTTCCTCGGCTATGCGGTGGCGGGCGAGCGGGTGAAAAAGCAGTTCGACGAGATGGGCATCAGGGTGGACGCCGACCATCCGCTCTTCGTCTACCTGCCTTGCGGCGTCGGCGGTGGCCCCGGCGGGGCGGCCTTTGGTCTCAAGCTGGCGTTTGGGGACAACGTGCACTGCTTCTTCGCCGAACCTACCCACTCCCCCTGCATGCTGCTCGGGGTCCACACCGGGTTGCACGATGCCATTGCGGTGCAAGACCTTGGCATCGACAACCTCACCGCCGCCGACGGCCTCGCGGTGGGACGCGCCTCCGGTTTTGTCGGCCGCGCCATGGAACGCCTGCTTGCGGGCTTCTACACCCTGAGGGATCAGGAGATGTACGACCTGCTGGGGCTCCTGGCCCGGGATGAAGAGATCCGGCTCGAGCCCTCGGCACTGGCGGGCATGGCAGGCCCCTGGCGAGTGGCCACCCACCTTGAGTGGCAGAGTGGGCAGGGACTGGATGCTGCCAAGATGGCCGGGGCCACCCACCTGGTGTGGGCCACCGGCGGCGGCATGGTGCCCGCCGAGGAGATGGAAAAATACCTGGCCTGCGCCCGGATCTGATCTTTTTTTCGCCCCCGTGACCCGCCGACCTGGCGGGTTTTTCTGCTGCGAGATCAGCAAGATGGCACCTCAGCCCTCGCCCCCATGACACAGACGGCCAGACTGCTGGACAGCCTGATTTGTCATCCAGCCCCACCGACTGGTTATTTTGTGATACGATAGAGACCGTTTTTTGACATCTGCGCCCCGTTGTCCCCTTTTTCCGGTGAGATAACCACCGGTTCCGGCGACCAACACCTGCCGGGCGCAGCACAACATGTGCCCAGTTCGAATCGCTCCTGCGCAACCTTGACGCCTGGAGCACTCCCCTCTGGGCACCTTAGATAAGGAGATCGGGCGATGAAACAATATCAAAGCTGGTTGGGACAATATCTGATGAGCCGCCGTGACGGAGACCACGCCATGGCATCCGAGCTCGCCAGCTCCATCTGCGAATTCTGGCAGGCCCGTGGAGATGAGGCCGAGACCAGCAAATGGCAGCAGATCTACGAGCAGCACGTGGAAAAAACCACCTGACGACCTGCTCTCCTCCATAAAAAAACCGGCGCTCATGGCGCCGGTTTTGCATTTCAACGACCCGGATCACATCTGGTCGATCATGTCCTGGGCGAACTGGGAGCAGGAACGCAGGGTGGCCCCTTCCATCAGACGCTCGAAGTCATAGGTGACGGTCTTGTTGGCGATGGCCGCTTCCATCCCCTTGACGATGAGGTCAGCCGCCTCGGTCCAGCCCAGGTGGCGCAGCATCATCTCGGCAGAGAGGATGAGGGAGCCCGGGTTGACCTTGTCCTGGCCAGCGTATTTCGGCGCGGTGCCGTGGGTGGCTTCGAACAGGGCAACGCCATCGCCGATGTTGGCACCCGGCGCGATGCCGATGCCGCCGACCTGGGCCGCCAGCGCGTCGGAGATGTAGTCGCCGTTGAGGTTCATACAGGCAATGACGTCATACTCGGCCGGACGCAGCAGGATCTGTTGCAGGAAGGCATCGGCGATGACGTCCTTGACCACGATGGTCTTGCCGGTTTTCGGGTTCTTGAAGGAGCACCAGGGGCCGCCGTCGATGAGCTGGGCATCGTACTCTTTCTGGGCCAGGGCATAGCCCCAATCCTTGAAGGCACCCTCGGTGAACTTCATGATGTTGCCCTTGTGCACCAGGGTCACGGAGTCGCGATCGTTGTCGATGGCGTACTCGATGGCGGCACGGACCAGACGCTCGGTACCGGCCTTGGACATGGGCTTGATGCCGATGCCGCAGGACTCGGGGAAGCGAATTTTCTTCACGCCCATCTCGTTTTGCAGGAAAGCGATCACCTTCTTGGCTTCATCGCTGTCCGCCTTCCACTCGATGCCGGCGTAGATGTCTTCGGCGTTCTCGCGGAAGATCACCATGTCGGTCAGCTCGGGGTGCTTGACCGGGCTCGGGGTCCCTTCGTAGTAACGGACCGGGCGCAGGCAGACGTAGAGATCCAGCTCCTGGCGCAGGGCCACGTTGAGGGAGCGAATACCGCCGCCGACCGGGGTGGTCAGCGGGCCCTTGATGGCCACGCAGTATTCACGAATGAAATCCAGGGTTTCGGCCGGCAGCCAGGCACCTTCGCCATAGACATGAGTCGACTTCTCGCCGGTATAGATCTCCATCCAGGCGATCTTGCGCTCGCCTTTGTAGGCTTTCTCGACCGCAGCATTCACCACATTCAACATGGCCGGGGTCACGTCCACACCGATACCATCCCCTTCGATAAACGGAATGATGGGATTGTGGGGAACCTGCAGCTTGCCGCTGGCATCGACTGTGATTTTCTGGCCCTGGGTCGGGATAACTACTTTGCTTTCCATCGGCATCTCCTAACTTCCGTTTGTTATCAATCTGATCGTTGCGCGCGGCCATCTTAAGCCCATCCATTTGCATAATCAAATAGCGGGCGTGCATGTCAGACCATAGTCGGGGAGTGGATCACAGTGCGCCTGAGGATCCCCTCCTCCCTCGCCGCCCTCAGGTCCTGACGAGGCGCAGGCCCCATCCATCCGGGCCTCTTCCTCTCTTGATGACAGCCTCTCCATGCCCTCGCCGCCCCGAAGGCGCCACTCCCCCAAATCCCGTTCGCCTTTACATCGTCGTAACCCCTTTGGCGAGGCAAGGCGCGCCGGGGGACAGGCTGCCGGATCCGGACTAGGCTCTTTGCCAGTGATCGGGGCGCCCGGGGCGTGGCCGGTCATGAAGAGAGCACGACAACAAGGAGAACACCATGTTTATCGTCACCAACCGGATGGTCAACGAGCAGGGCAAGACCCCCAGCGAGATCTTTGGCGAAAAACCCGCAGAGGGCCCCAACGAACTGCGCCTCGCCGAGGCCCGGCGTCAGGGCAAGCAGTGGCAGCTGGACCTGCTGCCGGATCAGATCACCGCCGAGATGGCCGCCAGCGTCGGCCTTGACCCCGACCTCCCCCACCCGGCCAGCGCCTATGTGGCGCGCAAGCTGCTGGAGCGCTGCGCCGGGACCGGCAGCACGGCCAAGCAGAAGCTCAAGACTGGCAAACACCTGCTGCTGTTCGTACACGGCTTCAACAACGATCTTGACGATGTGCTGGAGCGAGCCGCGGGGCTCGAGGCCCGTTACGGCGTCGAGGTGCTCTGCTTCAGCTGGCCCGCCAATGGCGGCGGCGCCCGGGGCGTGCTGAGCTACAAGAGCGACAAGCGCGATGCCCTGGCCTCGGCCGGGGCCCTTGACCGGGTGCTGGAGAAGATGAAGGGGCTGCTCGACGAGTTCAACGGCCAGTATGTGACGCAACTGGAAGAGAAGGCCCAGAAGAAGTTCGCCGACAACGGCGAGGCCTGGGATCGCTACTTCGCCAAGGAGGTGAACAAGCGCTGCCCCTTCACCATCAACCTGCTGCTGCACAGCATGGGCAACTACCTGTTCAAGCACCTGCTGGGCAGCACCACCTACCACGCCAACCAGCTGCTGTTCGACAACATCATCATGGCCGCGGCCGACACCAACAACGAGCTTCACGCCCAGTGGGTCGATCGCATCCAGTGTCGCAACCGCCTCTACATCACCATCAATGAGCGCGATGGTGCCCTGATGGCATCGCGCATGAAGATGGGGGAGCAGCAAAAGGCGAGGCTCGGCCACTACACCCGGCGGCTGGACGCCAGAACGGCCACCTACGTGGACGTGACCAATCAGCCCCATGTGGGGGACTCTCACGCCTACTTCGAAGGGGATGCCCTCGCCAACGAGAAGGTGCTGCGTTTCTTCCACACCGTCTTCAACGGCGGCACCGGCGAGAGCGCGGAGCTGTTCGATGCGGCCCAGAACCTCTATCGCCTCTAGCCACTGCGCAAAAAAACCACCGCCCCGAACAGGGCGGTGGTTTTTCATTATGCGCTCACTTGGTGGCCACAAGGCCGCCAGGGGCTAGTGTTCTGCCACTTCCGGCTGGGGCGCTTCGCTGCGCTCCCGTTGCAGTTCATCGACCCTGGCCTGCCATCTGTCCTGGGCCTGTTTTTGCCCCTGGGACTCGAATTCCTGGCGCATGGTGTCGATTTTTTGGTCAAGTTTTTCCATCAGGATGTCTCCTTACATCTCGGGTTACACACTGGCTGACGGCACTGTTTGGCCAACCTGCTCACCCGATTGGACACCAGGTTTTCCCCAATTGTCCAACAAAATAAACGATTGATTATGCAAAAACTAATCTAGAAAATGGGTTAAAGCTCCTTATGAAACCCCATCACCCACCCTGAAAACGCCTGATAAAAACACTATTTTTACCATTCATATCAATATCTTGATATTTATCACTCGCTCAATGACTCCCTTGAGTTCAGCATGACGAGTGTATGCACATTTTTTTTCACAAAAACTCCCCGATCTCCAGGTTTTGCGACCGGAAAGTCCCCCTTTTCCATCCAAAAATGCGATGGGTTATGACACAACCCATCTCTTTAATGGATAGATAATCCCCAACCCCGGCCCTGCGGCTTGCCAGCCCGACCACCAGCAGGTTCGCTTGTTACCCATCCGGGCATATCCCGCCCCACTCCCGCCCCGATAAAATGAAGCCGCACCACGCCTGCTGAGCGGGTTGTTACCGCCCTCATCCCCTCTCGTCGGAGTCATGACATGGATCTCTTCTGGTGGTTTGCCCTGCCCGTCGCCGCAGGCACCTTCTATGGGTGCTATTTCTGGAACCAGCGCCATGCCCAGCCCGACTGGCTGCGCCTGCCCACCCGCGCCGACTACCTGCACCAGCATCCCGAATGCGCCATCGACGATGAACTGGGGGCGCGCTGCTGCGCCTGCGGCTCCGACAAGGTGCTGGGCCACCCCCAGACCGGCTGGCCTGATCATCGCTTTCGCCACACCTGCCTCGCCTGCGGCAAGGCGCTCTTTCGCACCGAAGAGCCCCCTGTATAAGCATCCACATTCGCCCTTTTTGTATGGCGATGTATGGCGATGGCAGATGCTGACACCCGCGAAGCAGCAAAGAGCACATGCTCAGGGCAGGGAGACATCTCAGATGGAAAAGGATTTAACCGCACTGAAGCGCAAGTGGCTCAAGAAGCATCTGCAAGCGCTACGGGCAGTAAAAGACGAGGAAGAAGAAAAAGTAGGCATGCCAGGGTTTGTCGGCATCCTGTGCGCCCTGCTCCCCTTGCTGACAGCGGCTATCTATTTGGTCGGGATGCGATATTACCACGGCTATCTTGACCGCTTCGGCCTTGAATACACCGAGTTCTCCCAACCAGCGGATGTCACTCTTTTTCACGGATTCCTGCTGCTGCTACAGCTGCTCTTGCCTTACGTGTTCCCTCTCGTCATGACAGTTGGAGTGCTCTTTGCCACGCTCTCATGCCTGTTTTTCAAGGTGAGGTGGCGCTTGACTCTCTCATGGTGGGTGGTCCGCTTTTTTGTTCTGCTTCCCATCGTGATGAAGGGTGGGAAAATTGCCCGCACCTATCCCGCTCCATTTACATTTAGTTGTCTGATTTGGTTAAAGAATACCTATTTGAAATTTGCACTTTTCATGCTTCCTATCCTGTTGGTCATCTGGGCATCTGAATACACCAGACCCATGGGGGAGAAAGAGGCTAACAAGCAGATCACCCTCCTCGAACAAGGCAACTGGCCAGAGAGTAAGGCCCATAGCCAGTCCCCTCTGCTGGGGGATGAACCCCATATCCGCATCGGCTGCAACACCTCCCACTGCGCCTATCGCCTCAAGGGGGGTGACACCCTGATCCTGCGCCTCGACCAGATAACCGAAACCCGCTACCAGCCTGACAAGGCCGCGCCGAAATAGACGGCATGGCGCAGGCGTCCTGACAGGGAGAGCGCCGACCAGGTCAGAATGGGTTGTCGTTTGTGACCCTCTTTCGTACTATTGCCCGCCACTGCGAACCCCCTTTTCCGGCCCGGGCGTCACGCACGGCGCGGGCCCACAAACGGATAGCGATCCCATGACATCTCTGACCCACTGCTCGGTGCTGGCGATGACGCTGGTTGCACTGCCCGCCCTCGCCTCCGGTGACGGTGACGGGTGCGGCTTCTGGCTCACCGACTGCCCTCTCCCCACCTATCCGCTCTATCTCAACGAGAACGACACCCGGGGCAACCTGCTGATGCTGCTGGGGGATGCCCAGCATCACCCCCTGCCCTTCACCCTGCCGGCAGATCCGCTGAACGAGCGCAGCCAGCCGCTGTTCTACCTCACCCGCCTCCCCCAGCCGGAGGAGGTGGAGGACCCGGCGCTGCGCGAGCAGCTCGGCAGCCGACTGGCCGCCTACGACCCGTCCCTCCCCCCGCTGCTCGAGCACTACGCGGGCCACGACTCCCTCTACGGCCACGCCATCTCCAACTCCCTCTCCTCGGTCAGCGCGTTTCTGGACGCCCTCGAGCAGAGCGAGGTGCCCGCCCCGGAGCGCACGTCGCTGCTGCGAAGCCGTCTGCTGATCCTGGGGCAGCAGGAGAGCCCGGCCCCCGCGACCGAAATGAGCGGTGCTACCCTGGAGTGGCAGGGGTATCTGCAGGCCGCCCGGCACTTCTACGAGAGCCGCTTCGAGGAGGCCCGCGCAGGCTTTGCCGCCTTGCAGCAGGCCAAGGCCCCCTGGGTGGCCGAGAGCGCGACCTACATGGTGATGCGCACGGAGATCAACCTCGCGATGAAGGAGGCGAAGGACGAATACGGCGATCAGGACGTGACCAGGAGTGACAAGGAGGCCCTTCGCCGCGCCATGGCCCAGGGTCAGGCCTATCTGGCGGCCTACCCGCAAGGGCGCTACGCCAGCTCTACCAGAGGACTGTTCAGACGCATCCAGTGGATGGCCGGTGATCTCGGCGCCCTGCGGGATGCCTATGACGAGGCCATGGCAACCCGCCAGCCCTTGCCGGCGCTGGAGGCCCTGGTCAACGAGATCGATCTCACCCTGCTCAGTGGCGATGCCTATCGCCATCAGGCGGCCTATCAGGACTCGGCCCAGCCGGCGCTGCTGTTCGTCAATGCCCTGCGGGGTCTCAGACCGACCTATGAGCGGCCGCGGGACTGGCAAGATGCCCAGCTGGACGACGCCATCGCGCACCTGCAAAAAACCGGTCACCAGGCGCAGGCGGCCTATCTCAAGGCCTACGCCCTCTTTTTGGACAAGCAGTTCGAGCAGGTGCTGGCCCTGCCCTCCCCGGGGCAGGAGGACGCCACCCTGGCATTCAGCCACCAGATGCTGCGCATCTGGGCCTGGCAGGGCATGAAGGCCTTCGACAAGGCCGAGCAGGCCCTGATGGCACTGGTGGCCTCCCCCCTGGGTCAGGCCCAGCAGGCGTTCGTGGAGAACGTGCTGGCGGATCACTGGGTGCGCACCGGCAACACGGCGGCCATCTTCCAGCCGGGCAGCCCCATCACCCAGCTGCGCATCCGCGCGGCCGTGCTCAAGCAGGAGGCCGAACCCGCCCTGTTGCGCCAGCAAGCCAGTCAGGGCCCGAGCGCGGCGGAGCGGCAGATTGCGCTCCATACCCTGCTGGTGCGGGATCTCATCGCCAGCGACCCGGCCACCTTCTTGCAGGATGTGGCCCTCATCCCCGCCGATTACAAGGAGGCGACCCCTCCCGCCGACGCGCCCTGGGAACCCGTGCCCAACGGGGATGTGCGCCTCTCGGCGTTCCAGTGGCGCGGAGAGGGGACGCCCCAGGGCTACCACTGCCGGGATCTGACTCAGACCCTTGGCACCCTGGTGCAGCGCCCCGACGATGGTCATGCCCTCAACTGCTTCGGGGAGTACCTGCGCAGCCGGGATCCCCATATCGACCTGTGGCAGGATCGCGAGATGATCTGGGGGCTGGCGCAAGACGAGCGCCCCACGTTCCCGAGTCGCCTCGCCCTCTATCAGGCCGTGATGGCCAACCCCAAGGCGGAGCCCGAAGACAAGAGCTATGCCCTCTATCGCGCCATCCAGTGCTATGCCCCCTCCGGCTACAACAGTTGCGACAGCCAGGAGATCCCCAAACGCACACGGCAGGCCTGGTTCAACACCCTCAAGCAGCGCTATGGCAACTCGGTGTGGGCCAGATCCCTCAAATACTACTGGTGAGCCATGAGCAGACGCTCTGAACGCGCCCTGCTGGCGCTGCTGCTGACGACCCTGGCCACCCCCCTTGAGGCCAGTGTCGATGCCAGCGCCTATGACGCCTTCTGGCTCTGGTCCGCCACCCGCCACCAGCCGGTACTGGAACAGGCCAGCACCCTCTATCTGCATCAGGGGGAGATCCTGGACAGGCCCGGCGGCTCCCGCTTCGTCAAGCTGGGGCGGGTTCCCTCCCCCCTCAAGGCCGGGCAGGTCTGGCTGGTGGTGCGTGTCAACGCCCTCCCCCTCTCCCCCGCCCACGAGCAGGTGCTGGTGCGCCTCTACGAGGGGTGGCGCGCGGCCGGGGCCAGGGTGGCGGGCATCCAGATCGACTTCGATGCGGCGACCCGCCAGCTCGATCGCTATGGCAACGCCCTGCAACAACTGCGGCGCGCCCTGCCTCCCGGGTGCAAGCTCAGCGTGACGGGGCTGCTCGACTGGGCGAAAACGGGGGACGTGGCAGAGCTCAATCGCCTGCCCGTGGACGAGCTGGTGATCCAGACCTATCAGGGCACGCGCACGGTGCCGGGCTATCAGGCCTATCTGCCCGCCATGGCGCACCTGACCATCCCGTTCAAGGTCGGGCTGGTGCAGGATGGGGAGTGGGATCCCGCCTGGCAGACAACACTGGCCGCCTCCCCCCACTACCGGGGCGAGGTGGTCTTCCTGCTCAACCGCCCGGCGCCGATCCCGGGGACCAGCGCCCCTGTTCCCCGGCATGACGCCCCCTGAGATGCGGGTGAACCCTATCGGGACACAGGGGCAAGGGCTTGCCCACAGCAAGCAGCAGTGGCAGACCCAGATCCGGCTGTTGGCATCCACACCGGGCGAGATGCCGTGCGAGGAGAACGCCGCCCGAGCCACCACATCGGTCAAGCCCGCCATCGTTTCGCGCGGCGCTCACCGTCACAAACAGGGAGAGAGATAAGGATGACGTTTGTCGAGATGAACCCCGCCCACCTGCCGCTGGCCCTGCTGCTGGAGGCCGATCCCGCCGCGTCGCGCATCGCCGCCTACCTGCCCGGGGCCTGGGGCTTTGCCGCCCTGGCGGACAACGAGGTCGTGGGGGCCTGCGTGGCGGGCCTGGTGGGGGAGCAAACCGCCGAGATATTCAACATCGCCGTTGCCCCCAACCGCCAGCAGCAGGGCATCGGCTCCGGCCTGCTGCGCTTCGTGCTGGAGAACCTGGCCGGGAAGGGGATAGGCCGCGTCGAACTCGGTACCGGCAGCTTCGGCCACCAGCTCGCCTATTACCAGCGCCACGGCTTTCGCGTCCATGCCGTCGTGAAGGATCACTTCCTCATCCACTATCCCGAGCCCCTGATGGAGCACGGCATCCAGCACAAGGACATGCTGCGCCTCTCCCTCGCACTGGCGCCGGACATCGCCACCCCCTGACCCGAGAGGGAAGCCCCGCTCTCCCCCTGATGGCCGCCCCCTGTGGTACACTCCGCCATCCCCTGTTTTTGGTAGGCATGCGATGAAATCAGCCCGTCCCCGTCTCTCCCTCTCCGCCCGCCCTGACGCAGGCCGCACGGCCAGCGGGCCTACCACTGTGCCCCCATCCCAACGCCGGGAGGCCCGGCACACACGGAGCGTCAACGAGCGCAAACCGGCCCCCGCCCCGGTGGATCGCAAGCTGCTGCTCCTGAACAAGCCCTACATGGTGCTCTGCCAGTTCACCGACGAGGCGGGCCGCGAGACCCTCAAGGATTACATCACCGAGCCCGGCATCTATGCCGCGGGCAGGCTGGATCGAGACAGCGAAGGGCTCTTGCTGCTCACCAACGACGGCAAGTTGCAGGCACGCCTCACACAGCCGGGAGAGAAGACCCCCAAGACCTACTGGGTGCAAGTGGAAGGCATCCCGAGCGAGGAGAAACTGGCCGCCCTTCGCGCCGGTGTGGAGCTCAACGACGGCATGACCCTGCCCGCCGGGGCGCGCATCATGGATGACCCTGCGGTGTGGCCACGCAACCCGCCCATTCGCGAGCGCAGGGAGATCCCCACCTGCTGGCTGGAGATCAAAATAGTGGAGGGGCGCAACCGCCAGGTGCGGCGCATGACCGCCCACATCGGCCACCCCACCTTGCGCCTCATCCGCTACGCCATCGGGGAGTGGACCCTCGATGGGCTGGCGCCGGGAGAGAGCCGCGCCCTGCCCGCCCCCGAGCTGGCACCCGCGCCACGACCAGCCGCCACGCAAGGCAAAGCACGGGCATCCGCCGCAGCCGGGGGCACTGGCCGCAGCGCCCCCCGCACCGCTCGGCCAACAGATCAGGAGCCACCCCAGGGGCGGGACCGCCGCGGGGCAGACCCGCGCCCCGGCAATCGCAGCGGCGGGCGCACCACCGCCCGCCGTCCGGCTCGCCCCAAGCCCTCTGAATGAAGGCGACAGCGGATCTGCATCGAGCGCCCCTGCCGGGGCACAGACAACAAGACAAGGAGTCCTTATGAGCGATCACCCACCGCTGCCCACCCGCCTCACCGTGGCCGCCCTGGTGCACTGGCAGGGGCGTTTCTTGCTGGTGGAAGAGGAGATTGCGGGCAAGCGCCGCTTCAACCAGCCCGCCGGCCACGTGGAGCCGGGAGAAGATCTCATCCAGGCGGCCTGCCGCGAGCTGAAGGAGGAGACGGGACTCACCGCCGCCCCCACCGGCTGGCTCGGGGTCTACCTCTTCAAACCGGCGGACAGCGAGGCCACCTTTGTGCGCACCGCCGTCATCTTCGACCTTGAAAAGTCGCCCGGTCAGCACCATCCAGAGGATCCCGACGGTGACGTACTGGCCTGTCACTGGCTCAGCCTGGAGGAGATTGCCGAGTGCAAGCCCGCCCTGCGAAGCCCCCTGGTGTGGCAGTGCATTCAGGACTATCTGGCAGGCACCAGGCTGCCGCTGTCGGCCCTCAAGGCCTTCATCTGAGAGCCTGCCCACGCTCTTACTGCGAGACCGTGATCAAGGCTCATGTGCTGCTCGGAATCCTCACGTATATCTATACGTTCCGGTTCCTGCGCTGCTCTTTACCTTGCTGACGGCCTCTCGTGACAGATCGTGAACAGGCTATGCGGGACCGTTTGGCGCCATTTTTTCATCATGGCGCCGACAAATAGAAAAACGATTTCCCGCCGCCGGGCTTCCAAGGGGAACGGCGGCAGGGAGATGTGACCGGGGGCGCAAAACTCTGGTAGAATACGCCCCGTTTAAACGAACTGGTAACTTCGACTAATGACAGACAACAGCCAAATCAAGGTGATCGTCGGCATGTCCGGCGGCGTGGATTCTTCCGTCTCGGCCTACCTGCTCCAGCAGCAGGGCTATCAGGTCGAAGGCTTGTTCATGAAGAACTGGGAAGAAGACGACACGGACGAGTACTGCTCTGCCGCCCAGGATTTGGCTGATGCCAAGGCCGTCTGCGACAAGCTGGGGATGAAACTCCACACCATCAACTTCGCCGCCGAATACTGGGACAACGTCTTCGAGCACTTCCTGGAAGAGTACAAGGCGGGTCGCACCCCGAACCCGGACATCCTGTGCAACAAGGAGATCAAGTTCAAGGCGTTCCTGGAATTCGCCGCCGAAGAGCTGGGGGCCACCTACATCGCCACCGGCCACTATGTGCGCCGTGACGACAGCACCGGCCGCCCGCGCCTGCTGCGCGGTCTGGATACCAACAAGGATCAGAGCTACTTCCTCTATACCCTGAGCGAAGCCCAGGTGGGTCAGAGCCTGTTCCCGGTCGGGGATCTGGAAAAACCCGAGGTGCGCCGCATCGCCGAGCAGCTGGATCTCATCACCGCCAAGAAGAAAGACTCCACCGGCATCTGCTTCATCGGTGAGCGCAAGTTCAAGGACTTCCTGGCCAAGTTCCTGCCCGCCCAGCCCGGCCCCATCGAAACCGTGGACGGCAAGATCATCGGCGAGCATCAGGGGCTGATGTACCACACCCTGGGCCAGCGCAAGGGGCTTGGCATCGGCGGTCGCAAAGATGCCACCGAAGAGGCCTGGTACGTGGTGGACAAAGAGGTGGAGCGCAACACGCTCGTGGTGGCGCAAGGGGAACACCCCCGCCTCTACTCCGACGGCCTGGTCGCGAGCCAGCTGCACTGGGTGGATCGCACCCCCATTCGCGCGCCGCGCCGCTGCACCGTCAAGACCCGTTATCGTCAGGAAGACATCCCCTGCCTGATCCAGCCCATCGACGATGAGACCATCCGGGTCATCTTCGACGAGAAACAGGCTGCGGTGACCCCGGGCCAGTCCGCCGTCTTCTACGACGGGGAAGTGTGTCTGGGCGGCGGCATCATCGAACAACGTTTCAGCCATCCGGTCTAAGGGCTGGGCGCTCACGAGCGTCCGCGCTGTACTCCCTTCTCCCCTCGCGGGAGAAGGGTTGGGGATGAGGGGGTCACCACCCTCACCCTGACCCTCTCCCTGAGGGAGAGGGGACAAAGAAAAACAGTACCAGGCAGCGATACATGATTGGCAACGTCCAGGCCGGATCATGGCATCGGCCGGTGAATGAACAGAACAGGGCTGTGAAGACATGGCCGACACATTCCAGGTCGGATCATGGCATCGGCCGGTGAAAGAACAGAACAGGGCTGTGAAGACATGGCCGACACATTCCAGGCCGGATCATGGCATCGGCCGGTGAATGAACAGAACAGGGCTGTGAAGACATGGCCGACACATTCCAGGCCGGATAATGGCATCGGCCGGTGAAAGAACAGAACAGGGCTGTGAAGACATGGCCGACACATTCCAGGCCGGATAATGGCATCGGCCGGTGAAAGAACAGAACAGGGCTGTGAAGATATGAGCGACAAATTCCAAGACAGAACCATGGCCTTCGCAGGCATCTGCCAGGCCGCCTATCTGGTGCAGAAAGTGGCCCGTGACGGCTCCTGCGACGAAGCCTCCCTGCGCGAGAGCCTGCAAAGCATTCTGGTCACCAACCCCACGCAGCCGCTGGAAGTGTTCGGCAGCCACCTGGCCATTCGCGACGGCTATCGCGCCCTGGTGGAACAGCTGGGGGCCGACGGCAGCCAGAAGAATGCCGAGCTGACCCGCTACGTGGTGAGCCTGATCGCGCTGGAGCGCAAGCTCGCCAAGCGCAAGGACATCCTCAACATGCTGGGGGAGCGGATCAGCCAGATCGGCCGCCAGCAACAGCATTTCGATCTGCTCGACGAGCAGATCCTGGCCAACATGGCGAGCATCTACAGCGACCTTATCAGCCCCATCGGGCCGCGCATCCAGGTGGCGGGCACCCCGCTCTTCCTGCAGCAGCCCCTGGTGCAGCACAAGGTGCGCGCCCTGCTGCTCGCAGGCATCCGCGCCGTGGTGCTGTGGCGCCAGCTCGGCGGCAGCCGTACCCAGATCATCTTCGCCCGCAAGAAGATGGTGGAACTGGCCAAACGATTTTAACCCCCACACCAATCATCAGGAGTTCACCCCATGGAGCTGTCCGCGCTGACTGCCGTTTCCCCGATTGACGGTCGTTATGGCGACAAGGCCGATGCCCTGCGCCCTATCTTCTCCGAATTCGGTCTGCTGCGTTTTCGCGTCGAAGTCGAGGTGCGCTGGTTGCAAAAACTGGCCAGCCACACCGGGATCCCGGAAGTCCCTGCCCTGAGCGAGGCAGCCAATGCCGTGCTTGACGGCATCGTCAGCAACTTCAACGAGCAGGATGCCGCCCGCATCAAACAGATCGAGCGCACCACCAACCATGATGTGAAAGCGGTGGAGTACTTCCTGAAAGAGAAGGTGGAAGTGAACCCGGAGCTGGCCGCCGTCAGCGAATTCATTCACTTCGCCTGCACCTCGGAAGACATCAACAACAACTCCCACGGCCTGATGCTGAAGACCGCCCGGGAAGAGGTGATCAAGCCTTATTGCGAAAAGCTCATCGGCGAGATCAAGCGCCTGGCCGTCGAGTACCGCGACATGCCGCTGCTGTCACGCACCCACGGTCAGCCGGCGACCCCGAGCACCATGGGCAAGGAGATGGCCAACGTCGCCTACCGTCTGGAGCGCCAGCTCAAGCAAATCATGGCGGTGGAGCTGCTGGGCAAGATCAACGGTGCCGTGGGCAACTACAACGCCCACATCAGCGCCTACCCGGATGTGGACTGGCACCAGTTCTCCGAGGAGTTCGTCACCTCCCTGGGCCTGACCTGGAACCCCTACACCACCCAGATCGAGCCCCACGACTACATCGCCGAGCTGTTCGACGCCCTGGCCCGCTTCAACACCATCCTGATCGACTTTGACCGTGACGTCTGGGGTTACATCTCCCTGGGTCACTTCAAGCAGCGCACCATCGCCGGCGAAATCGGCTCCTCCACCATGCCCCACAAGGTCAACCCCATCGACTTCGAGAACTCCGAAGGCAATCTGGGTCTGGCCAACGCCGTGTTCCAGCACCTGGCGAACAAACTTCCCATCTCCCGCTGGCAGCGTGATCTCACCGACTCGACCGTGCTGCGCAACCTGGGTGTGGCGGTGGGTTACTCCCTGATTGCCTATCAGGCGACCCTCAAGGGCATCTCCAAGCTGGAAGCCAACGCGGACGCCATGGCCGCCGATCTGGACGCCAACTGGGAAGTGCTGGCGGAACCCATCCAGACCGTGATGCGCCGCTACGGCATCGAGAAGCCCTACGAGAAGCTCAAAGAGCTGACCCGTGGTCGCCGCGTCGACGCCGAAGGGATGCGCACCTTCATCGACACCCTGGAGTTGCCGGAAGCGGTCAAGGTCGAGCTGAAGAAGCTGACCCCGGCCAACTACATCGGCGACGCCCAGCGTCTGGTCGATCTGCTGAAATAAGTGATGTAACCGAACCGGCGGGGGCTCTGTCATGACGGCAGGGCCCCCGTTGATTTTGGCCCATTTGATATGATCACCCTCTATCGGGCCATTTCAGAGCCCTTGCCCAAGCCCGCCTTGGGCAAGCCCTCTCACAAGATACGAGAAGCACCATGTACCAACTCAATCTGGATATCGCTCACTTCCTCGAGCACTACTGGCAGAAGCGCCCGCTCCTCATCAAGGGCGGTTTCACCGACTTTCAGGATCCCATCAGCCCGGACGAGCTGGCAGGTCTGGCCATGGAAGAGGTGATTGAGTCGCGCCTGGTCACCCGCTTCAACAACAAGTGGGAGGCGGCCCACGGCCCCTTCGAATCCTACGATCACCTGGGGGAAGAGAACTGGACCGTGCTCGTGCAGGCGTGCAACCACTGGGTACCCGAGGTGCACGAGCTGGCGGTGCCCTTCCAGTTCATCCCGGGCTGGCGCTTTGACGATGTGATGGTGAGCTTCTCCACCCCTCACGGCGGTGTCGGCCCCCACATCGACAACTACGACGTCTTCATCACCCAGGGTCAGGGCAAGCGCCACTGGCGGGTCGGCGATGCCAAGCCCCGGAGCGAGTTTGCCGCCCACGCCGCCCTGCTGCACTGCGAGCCGTTCGAGGCGATCATCGACGTCATCATGGAGCCGGGCGACATCCTCTACATCCCGCCCGGATTCCCCCACGAGGGCTACGCCATCGAGCCCTCCCTGAACTTCTCGGTGGGTTTCCGCGCGCCGGACGCCAAGGCCCTTGTCTCCTCCTTTGCCGATCACCTGATCGACAACGAGATCCGCACCGAACGTTACGGCGACCCGGACCTCCAGCCCCGCGCCCGCCACGGGGAAATCCAGCCCCATGAGCTGCACCGCCTGCGGGAGCTGATGCAACAGGCCCTCGACGACGAGACCCTGTTCAAGGAGTGGTTCGGCACCATGATCTCCGAGGCCAAGCACGATCTGGACGTGAGTCCCATGGAGCCTGACTACAGCGCCGAGGAAGTGGCCGACCTGCTGACCCAGGGGGAGCCCGCCATCAAGGTGCCGGGGTTGCGCAGCGTCTGGTTCAGCGGCGAGAGCCGCACCTGCTACATCGACGGCGAAGCCTGGACCCTGCCAAGCGAGGATCCGGCCGCCATCGCGCTCCTGTGCGACAAGGACATCATCACCCAGGACGCGCTGGTGGAACTGGCCGATCAGGCGGGCTTCCTGCAACTGCTGACCCGGCTGGTCAACCGCGGCTACTGGTTCTTCGGCTGATCCAGAGGGCTGCCGCCCCTCCCGGCGTGCCGGGAGGGGCGGCGTTTTTTCCGCTGTAGGCCTACCGGCTCCTACCCTGCGTTGCTTCGCCCTGACGCCGCGGGAGGGAGTGACTAAACTGGATGACGGCCAACGGCATCGGGCCGGATCGCCCCGGCAAGGGGACCCTGTTGTTTGTCATTTAACAACATGGGATCGGGCAGGATGCGGGGCCAGAAATGGGAACCAAATGGCCTCAGTTGCGGAAAATCAATTATTTTAGCCCCTAAAATGAGCTGTGAGCGAAAACGTTATCTTTCAAATTGAGGCCGTTTTCGCTCAAAACGTTGTTTCTGGATCATAAAAAGTATCCAAAAACTGGTGTATATTGCACGGCGGAAATTCCTTAACCATGAAGACTGACATGAAAAAGACCAAAATCGTCTGCACCATCGGTCCCAAGACCGAATCCAAAGAAATGCTGGGCAAGATGCTGGATGCCGGCATGAACGTCATGCGCCTGAACTTCTCCCACGGCGACTACGCCGAACACGGTGGTCGCATCAGCAACCTGCGCGCTGTCATGGCCGAAACCGGCAAGCACGCAGCCATCCTGCTGGACACCAAGGGTCCGGAAATCCGCACCATCAAGCTCGAAGGCGGCAACGACGTCTCCCTGGTCGCCGGCCAGACCTTCACCTTCACCACCGACCAGACCGTGGTGGGCAACAAAGACAAAGTCGCCGTCACCTATGCCGGTTTTGCCAGCGACCTGCGCGTCGGCAACCGCATCCTGGTTGACGACGGCCTGATTGGCCTGGACGTCATCGAAATCACCGAGCGCGAAGTGATCTGTAAAGTGCTCAACAACGGTGACCTGGGCGAGAACAAGGGCATCAACCTGCCGGGCGTCTCCATCAAGCTGCCGGCCCTGGCCGAGAAAGACAAGCGCGACCTCATCTTCGGTTGCGAGCAAGGCGTTGATTTCGTTGCCGCTTCCTTCATTCGCAAGAAAGAAGACGTGCTGGAAATCCGTGAGCACCTGAAAGCCCACGGCGGCGAGAACATCCAGATCATCTCCAAGATCGAAAACCAGGAAGGCCTGGACAACTTCGACGAGATCCTGGCTGTCTCCGACGGCATCATGGTTGCCCGTGGCGACATGGGTGTCGAGATCCCGGTAGAAGAAGTGATCTTCGCCCAGAAGATGATCATCGAGAAGTGCAACAAAGCCCGCAAAGTGGTCATCACCGCGACCCAGATGCTGGACTCCATGATCAAGAACCCGCGTCCGACCCGCGCCGAAGCTGGCGACGTGGCCAACGCCATCCTGGACGGTACCGACGCAGTCATGCTGTCCGGTGAGTCCGCCAAGGGCAAGTACCCGCTGGAAGCCGTGACCATCATGGCCACCATCTGCGAGCGTACCGATGCCGTGATGCCCTCCAACCTGTCTGCTGCCAACGACAGCAACAAGCTGCGCATCACCGAAGCGGTCTGCAAAGGCGCGGTCGAGACCTCCGAGAAACTGGACGCCCCGCTGATCGTGGTTGCCACCGAAGGCGGCAAGTCTGCCAAGGCCATTCGCAAATACTTCCCGAAAGCCTGGATCCTGGCCATCACCACCAACAAGAAGACCGCTGCCCAGCTGGTGCTGACCAAGGGTGTGGTTGCTCACGTGGTTGACTCCATCGCCTCCACCGACGACTTCTATCGCATCGGCAAAGAAGCTGCGCTGGAAATCGGCATGGGCGTGAAGGGTGACGTGGTTGTCATGGTCTCCGGTGCCCTGGTACCGAGCGGTACCACCAACACCGCCTCCGTTCACGTACTGTAATCCGTCCTGAACCGATGAAAGCGGCGCCTGCGGGCGCCGTTTTTTTTTATCTCTCCCCCTGCTGCCCCTCTTGCGCCGGTGCTAGAATCCACGCGGATTTTACCCTGGTGGAAAATCCCCCGAACATCGCATAATCACCCGGACGCTTTATGCTCTCAACACGCTTCAAAAGAGCCTCGGCCACCCTGCTGCCGCTGCTCTGTTTACTCATCACCTTCTGGACCCCGAGCACCCTGGCGCAGGATCTGCCCCAGCGCGCCACCGTGCAGCGGGCGCTCGACGCCCTCGGCAAATCGGACACCCCCACGGCCAGCCAGCAGGCGGACCAGAAGTTCCTGACTGACACCCTCTCCCTCCTCGACAGCATCGACAAGGAGAAGAGCAAGGCCAAAACCCAGAGCGAACGCCTGCGCACCCTGCCGGCAGAGCTCAAGGAGATCGGCGCCAAGCTCGACGCCCTGACCCAGGGCAAGAGCCCGGAGCAGCTCAAGAACGAATACGCCACCATGAGCCTGGCGGAGCTCGATGCCCGCCAACCCGAGATCATGGCCAACATGCAGGCGGCCCAGGAGGCCCTTGGCACCATCGGCAGCCAGATCACCAACCTGCAGACCCTGCCGGAGCGGGCCCAGGCCAGCATGAGCCGCGCCTATCAGCGCAGCCAGGAGATCCGCACCCGCCTCAACGCCGGGGACGGGGTGAGCAGCGCCGAGAAAATGAAGCTTAATGCCGAACTGGCCCTGCTGGATCTGCAACTGGCCAACCTGCAAAAGGAGCTGGACAACCGCACCAGCATGCAGGATCTGGTGGTCAAGCAACGGGACTACCAGAGTGCCCGTCTCGCCAGTGAAGAGCAGAAACTGCAGGCATTGCAGGAGCAGAGCAGCGCCAAGCGCCTGGGGGACACCGAAAAGACCGCCGAAGAGACCGGCGAACTGGTGACCGCCGAAGACAACCCCCTGGTGCAAAAAGAGCAGGAGCTCAACTACCAGCTCAGCCAGCAACTCATCAGCTCCACCAACAGCCTCAACACCCTGGCCCAGAAGAACCTGCAGGCGAAGAGCATGCTGGAGCGCGGCACCCAGACCGAGCGCAACCTCAACGAACAGGTGCAGATGCTCAAGGGCAACCTGCTGCTCTCGCGCATCCTCTATCAGCTCTACCAGCAACTGGAAGCGGCCCCCTCCACCCTGGTGAAGAACCTGGAGGAGCAGATCGCCGACCTGCACCTGGCCCAGTTCGAACTGAGCCAGCAGCGTGACCAGCTGTTCCAGAAGAACCAGTATCTGGACAACCTCATCGCCAGCAGCGGCGAGACGGTGAGCGACGAAGACAGGGCCAGCCTTGCCAAGCTCATCGACACCCGCATCGGCCTGCTGGATCAGCTCAACCGCCAGATGGATGCCCAGCTCACCAACGCCATCAGCCTGCAACTGACCCAGCAGCAGCTGACCCGGGTCTATGCCTCCATCGAGTTCACCCTGCAACAGCACATCTTCTGGGTGAGCAGCAACAAGCCCATCGACGCCAAGTGGTTCATCACCTGGCCGGCCCAGGCCTTCAAGCAGGCCTCCGACTGGGTGCTGAAACCGGACTGGAGCGGTTGGGGCGACATGCTGCTGGCGGTCTCTCTGCTGGCACTGCCCCTGCTGCTGGTGGGGGGCCTGCTGCTGTGGAAGCGCGGCACCCTGCTCGAGCGCCAGAAGAAGATCGTCAAGGATCTGGGACGTTTTCGTCAGGACAGCCAGTGGCACACCCCCCGTGCCCTGCTGTTCACCGTGCTGCAACGCCTGCCGGGCACCCTCTTCATCCTGGCCGCCGGCCTGCTGCTCGCCTATTGCGGCCTGCTGAGCCCGAGACTCATCTTCCAGATCACCCTGAACCTGGCCCTCGGCTACCTGGTGTTCAGCGTCTACCTGTCGGTGATGCGACCGGGGGGCATCGGCGAGACCCACTTCCGCATGCCGCGGGACGAGCTGCAGGCCAAGCGCAACAGCATGCGCTACCTCTGGCTGCCCCTGCTGCCCCTCATCATGCTGTCGACCAAGGCGGTGGTGGAGCCCTCCTCCCTTGGCAACGACGTCATCGGCCAGGGCATGACCATGCTGCTGCTGGGGCTGACCGCCTACCTGGTGCTGCCCATCTCCCGCGCCCGCATCAAGGGCGAGGCGAGCATGTTGCAGACCCTGACCGCCGTCGCCCTGGCGCTGGCGCCGGTGGCCCTGATGGTGCTGGCAGCCCTTGGCTACTACTACACGGCCCTGAAACTCACCGGCAGGCTCATCGAGTCCTTCTACCTCATCATCATCTGGGGTCTGGTCTATCGCACCGCCCTGCGCGGTCTTGAGCTGGCGGCCCGTCGTCTGGCCTATCGCCGCGCGGTCGCCAAGCGGGAACACAAGACCCAGGAGGATGCGGAAGGGGGCGAAGCCATCGAAGAGCAGCCCATGGATCTGGAAGAGGTCAGCCAGCAGTCCCTGCGTCTGACCCGCATCATGCTGCTGCTGGTGTTCGGCGTCGCCTTCTACTGGCTCTGGTCTGATCTGGTGGCGGTCTTCACCTACCTCGACAGCGTGGTGCTGTGGCACAAGAGCGAGGGGACCGGGGCCAACGCCGTGCTCTATCCCATCAGCCTGAGCGACGTGCTGACCGGCCTCTTCGTGTTTGGTGCGGCTCTGTCGCTGGCCCGCAACCTGCCGGGCCTGCTGGAGGTGCTGGTGCTCTCCAAGCTGCGCCTCGCCCAGGGCACGGCCTACGCCTTCACCACCATGCTCAACTACGCCCTGATCGGGGTGGGCAGCCTGACGGCGCTGGCCATGCTCGGGGTCCAGTGGGAGAAGCTGCAGTGGCTGGCCGCCGGTCTCTCGGTCGGTATCGGTTTCGGCATGCAGCAGATCGTCTCCAACTTCATCTCGGGCATCATCATCCTGTTCGAGCGCCCGGTGCGGATCGGCGACACCGTCACCATCGGCACCATCTCGGGCACGGTCAACAAGATCAGGATCCGCTCCACCACCCTCACCGACTTCGACCGCAAGGAGGTGATCATCCCGAACCAGCAGCTGATGATAGAGCGGCTCATCAACTGGTCCCTGTCCGACACCGTCACCCGGGTCATCGCCCGGGTCGGAGTGGCCTATGGCTCGGATCTGGATCTGACCCGCAAGCTGTTGATGCAGGCCGCCATGGAGAACAGCCGGGTGCTGAAAGACCCGGCCCCCATCGTCTACTTCCTCACCTTCGGGCCCAGCACCCTGGATCACGAGCTGCGCTTCTTCGTGAGCGAGCTGGGGGATCGCAACCCGGCCATCGACGAGCTGAACCGCCGCATCGATGTGCTGTTCCGCGAGCATGGCATCGAGATCGCGTTCAACCAGATGGACGTCTACATCAAGAACATGCAGGGAGACGAACAGAAGGTGGAATCCCGCCCGGCGCTGCCGCCGGCAGGGAACCAGCCCGTCTGATCCCGCCCACTTCACAGGCCCCGTCACGGGGCCTGTTTTTTTCTGCCCGCCCCCCGCCTTGGAAAGCGCAGATCGCCCCCAATATAGGGAAGACAACGGACTGTCTGCACGAGGAACCCAATGGACTCGCTCTACGCCGTGGTGCTCTTTGCCATCTCGGCATCGGTCACCCCCGGCCCCAACAACATCATGGTGATGAGCGCCGGCGCCAGCGTCGGGATACGCAAGAGCCTGCCCCTGCTCATGGGGATCTGCGTCGGCTTCACCCTGATGCTGTTGCTGGTGGGGCTGGGCTTTGGCCAGCGCTTTACCCGCTTCCCCGAACTCCACTTGTTCATCAAGTGCGCGGGCACCCTCTATCTGCTCTATCTTGCCTGGCTCATCGCCCGCCCGACGGACGGGATGACTGACAGCAACGGGGCCCGCCCGTTCGGCTTTTTCAAGGGTGCCCTGTTCCAGTGGGTCAATGCCAAGGCCTGGGTGGTTGCCACCGGCGCCATCGCCGCCTTCACCAGCGCGGGGAGCGACCCCTTTGAGCAGCACCTCGTCATCGCCCTGACCTTCTTCATCGTCTCTTTCCCCTGCGTCGGACTCTGGCTCCTGTGCGGTTCCCTGCTCAAGCGCTGGCTGGCAAACGATCTTGCCCGTCGCCGCTTCAACCAGGTGATGGCGGCCCTGCTGGCACTGTCAGTGGTGCCCGTCATTCGCGAGATCCTGATCCCCGCCTGAGACGCCGGGACTCCCTTTCCCTTGACCCGACGGATGGCCGTCGCAAAGGAGATGCAATGCAACAAGTGGTCTATGTGGCCAACCCGGTGAGCGGGTTGATCCATGTGTTTCGCCTCGAAGCAGGCACCCTCGCCCCGCTGCAGGAAGTGCAGACCGGCGGCGAGGTGCAGCCCCTGGTCATCAGCCCGGACCGGCGCTGGCTCCATGCGGGGGTGCGCCCCGATTTTCGGGTGCTGAGCTTCCCCATCGCCGCCGATGGGCGGCTCGGGGCCCCGACCTCGGCGCCGCTGCTCGGCAGCGCCTCCCACACCTGCACCGATGGGAGCGGCCGCCTCTTCTTTGCCGCCTCCTACGCCTTCAACCACGTCACCGTCTCCCGCCAGGATCAGGCGGGCCGGATGCAGCCCCCTCACCAGCGTCTCGACCACCTGATGGCGGCCCACTCGGTCACCTGGCTTACGGGGCAAAACGGGGAGCAGGATCTGCTGGTGGCCTGCCTGAAAGAGGACAGGGTGCGCCGCTTTGCCCTGGTGGACGAGAGGCTGGTTCCCCATCCCTTGGGGGACATTCACACCGCCCCCGGCGCCGGGCCCCGCCATCTGGCACTGCACCCGGACAACGGCGATCTCTATTGCCTCAACGAACTCGACGCCACCCTCAGTCGCTACCACAGGGAGGCGGACGGACAGATAGTGGCGCGCGAGAGCCTGGACATGCTGCCCCCAGGCTATGAAGGGGAGCGCTGGGGCGCCGACCTGCACCTGACCCCGGATGGACGTTTTCTCTACACCAGCGAACGGGCCAGCAGCCTGCTCACCCTGTTCGGCGTCTCCCCCCAAGATGGCGCCCTCACCCCCCTCGGCCACTTCCCGACCGAGGCCTGTCCCCGGGGCTTTGCCATCGACCACAGCGGCCACTGGCTCATCGCGACCGGGCAGCAATCCCATGAGGTGGCGCTGCATGCCATCGACCCCGAAAGCGGCCAGCTCACCCCGGGCCCACGGAACGAGGTGGGCAAGGGGGCCATGTGGGTGAGGGTGATCGCCCTCCCCTGAGATGGCAAAAAACGGGCATAAAAAAAGCCATGGCACTGCCATGGCCTGCGTGAGCCGGCCCCCTCAGGAGCCGGTCACCTCCTTCAGGAAACCGGTGAAACGCTGCCAGGACTTGGCATCGGCATCGGTGCGGTAGTTGTCCGAGCCAAAGACGCTGAACGCGTGGGGGGCGCCGCTGTAGCTGGTCGCCTCGTGCTTCACACCGGCGCTCTCCAGCTCGGCCACCAGCGCCGCAAACTGACCCAGAGAGACCGCCTCGTCGGCGCTGCCGTGCTGGACAAGCAACTGTCCCTTCGCCTCTTTGTAGCCCTGCCCGGCCGGGGTCTCCAGCCCGCCGTGTACGCTCACCACCCCTTTGAGATCCGCCCCGCTGCGGGCCAGCTCCAGCACGGCGGCGCCGCCGAAGCAGTAACCGAGGGCCACCGCATTGTCGAGCCGCCCCCCCTGCCTGCCCGCCTCCGCCAATCCCCCTTGCAGCAGGGTGCGCATCCTGGTCCTGTCCTGATAGAGGGCCCCGGTGAGGCGCTTCTTGTCTTCCACCGTGCTCGGCCTGACCCCGGCACCGAACAAATCTACGGCAAAGACACTGTAGCCCAGGGCCACCAGCATCTCGGCCCGCTTGATCTCGTAACCGTTGAGCCCGTCCCAGTCGTGCACCAGCACCACCAGGGGGGCATCCTTGTCGGCACCCGCCAGGTAATAGCCCTCGAACGGCTTGCCTTCGACCTCGTAGCGCACCGCACCGGCCTCGGCCGCGCCGCTCCCCATCAGCCCCAGCAGGGCCAGGATCCATGCCCTCTTCATCCTTTCGTCCTCTCCCGTCAATGGTGCCCCTGAGTGTAGCCGCTTCACATGGGGAGCCCGGGTTCAGTGGTACGCAGGCAAAAAGAGAGAGGCCACCCGAAGGTGGCCTCTTTTTCATCATCTCAACGTACAGCAAGCCAGGCGCTTAATCCTTGGCGCTCTCCATGGCACCCGTTTCGGAGTGCTGGGGCAGGATGAGGTTGAGCAGGATCGCCGCCACCGAAGCCAGCCCCACACCCGCCAGGGCGAAGTCGCCGATCTTCATCTCCAGGGCACCGACACCCACGGTCAGGGTCACCGCCACGATGGCGATGTTGCGGGACAGCCCCAAATCCACCTTGGACTCCACCAGGGTCTTGAGACCGATGGCGGCGATGGATCCGAACAGCAGCAGCATGATGCCGCCCATCACCGGCATGGGGATGGAGGTGAGCAGGGCGTTGAACTTGCCGAAGAAGGCCAGAATGATGGCGAACACCGCCGCCCAGGTCATGGTGACCGGGTTGAAGTTGCGGGTGATCATCACGGCGCCGGTCACTTCCGCATAGGTGGTGACGGGGGGACCACCGATGAAACCGGCGAAGCAGACGCCGATGCCGTCACCGGCCAGGGTGCGGTGCAGGCCCGGATCCTTGGTGTAATCCTTGCCGGTCACGCCGCCGATGGCCAGCACGCCGCCGATGTGCTCGATGCAGGGGGCGATGGCCACCGGCAGCATGAAGAGAGCCGCGGCCCAGTTGATCTCCGGGGTCTCGAAGTGGGGCAACGCCAGCCAGGGGGCGTTGACCATCCCATCGAAACTCACCTGGCCCATCAGCACGGCAGAGACATAACCGGCGATGACACCACACAGGATGGGGATGAGCTTGATCCAACCCTTGCAGAACACGGCGGCAATCAGGGTGACCGCCAGCGAGATCCCCGCCAGGGTCAGCGCCGTGGTGGCAGGCACCACCTGCTCACCGCCGGCACGGCCCATGGCCATGTTGCAGGCTACCTGGGCCACCGACAGGCCGATCACCATGATGACGGGACCGATGACCACGGGGGGCAGCAGCTTGTGCACGAAGCCCATGCCACGAGCGCGAATGATGGCCGCCAGGATGAAATACATGAAGCCCGCGGCAAACAGACCGAACATGGTGGAGGGCAGGCCCCAGGTCTGGGTGGCATAGATGATGGGGGCGATGAAGGCGAAGCTGGAGCCGAGGAAGATCGGCACCTGACGACGGGTGCAGAGCTGGAACAGCAGGGTGCCTACACCGGCGCCAAGCAGGGCCATGGAGGGGTTCAGACCGGTGAGCAGGGGCACCAGCACCATGGCACCGAAGGCGACAAACAGAATTTGCAGCCCGGCGACGCTTTGCTTGACCAAGGAAAACATGGGTATCCTTAATTTTTTGATAACTGACAGGGATATTTGACACTTTTCAGTCATCACAAGACGTTTTCAAGGCAGCTAACGGGCCAAACGGCGTCATTTGTTGCCTTTTACTGCTTGGGGAGGGCATGAAACTGGCTTTTTAGGCGGGATTCGCTGCTACAAGCATCGAGGAAGCGATTTTACGCACTTTTATGGCCAACGCCAATCGTTTTTCCGGCGAGTTGACATGACAAGGCTTTCAACTGGTCGACGCAGATATCGCCCCAATCCCCTCTCTATACTCGAAGGCGTGACCCCACACCGACAAGGAGTTCCCCATGTCACTGCCCTCGTTCAAACCCAGCCAGCGCCGACTGCTGCTGGGTTCGGCCATCGCCCTGGCCCTGTTCGCCACCCCGCTGAGCTATGACTTCGACCACCACCAGTGGCAGGTAAACCAGGCCCATGCCAAGTCCTGCTTCATTGCCGGTACCCGCATCCTGATGGCCGATGGCTGCGAACGCCCCATCGAGACCCTGCGGATCGGCGATCGGGTGCGGGGCAGGCACGGGCAGAGCAACCGCATCCAGGCCATCGAGCGGGTGGCGCTGGGGGCGCGCAGGCTCTACGGGCTCAATCATCTGCCCCCCTTCTTTACCGCCGAGCACCCCTTCCTCACCACCCGGGGCTGGGCGGCCATCGCACCGGCCATGACTCGCACCGAAAACCCGGCCCTCGCCGTGCTGCCGCTCTTTACCGGCATGCACCTGCTGGGTTGGTCAGAGGGGGGCAGCGCGGGCAACCTGGCGCTGGCGCCGCACCCTGTCGAACTGCCGGTGACCTCCCTCTCCTGGGTTGATGCCCCGCCCGCCACGGCGCTGTTCAACCTGATCCTCGATGGCAGCCACAGCTATGTGGCCAATGGGCTGATCGTGCACAACAAAGGGGGGGAAGGCGGCGGCAACAGTGGTAGCGGAGGCAGCAACAGCGGCGGCGGAGGCAGCAACAGCAGCGGCGGAGGCAGCAACAGCAGCGGTGGGGGCAATAGTAGCCACAGTGGAAACAATAGCGGAAATGGAGGCGATAGTAGCCATAACGGAAACAATGGCGGGGACGACAGCGGCCACGGCGGCGATGACCGTGGTCAGGGCGAACATGCCGGTGGCGACCAGCACGCTGGCGGCGATCGCCACGGCGGTGGCGACAAGCATGCAGGCGGGGAGCGTCATGCCGGTGGCCGGGTGGACGACAACGGTGTGGACGCCGTCGACGCCAATGGCAACCAGCTTCGAGGCGATGGCAGCGTCGATGACCGCCTGGTGCCCCCGCCCGCTCAATAGGTGGCAGCGTCCTGCCCCGCACACACAGCAGGGCAGAAAACAGAGAGGGTGGCCTGGGCCACCCTCTCTGTTTCTATGGTATCGTCATGCCCGCGACACGTGCGGGCAGGTCGCACCTCAGACCCGGCGATAGGGCAGGTAGACCGGCTCCCACATATGGCTCAGGATGTGCTCTTGCAGATCCTGACCGATGAGCGGGTGGGAGGGATCCCGGCGCACGATATCCTTGAGCACCGCGGTCGCCACGTGCACCGAGATGTTGCGCAGCTCGCTGATCCTCGGGTAGACGGTGCCCCGGGCGAGATCCGCCTCGCTCACGCACTCCGCGAGCGCAAAGGCGGCGGTGGTGAAGATGTCCGGGCTTATCTCGCGGATCTGGCTGACGATGGCCGCCAGCCCCACCCCGGGGAAGATGAAGACGTTGTTGCCCTGACCGATGCGATAATCCTGCCCATCATGATGCACGTCCTTGAACGGGCTGCCGGTGGCGACGATGGCGCGCCCCTGGCTCCAGCGGAAGATGTCTTCCGGCAACGCCTCGCAGTTGGCGGTGGGGTTGGAGAGGGGGAACACCATGGGGCGATCGCAGTGGGTCAGCATCAGCTGGATGTGCTCCTCCTGGAAGGCGCCACCGGCGCCGCTGGTGCCGAGCAGCACTGTGATGGGCACGTGGCGCAGCACCTCGGTCAGCCCCACCTTGCCCTGCAGATCCCACTGGGCCAGCAAGAGGCCCGGCTTGGCGTAGCGGCGCTTGTACTCATCCAGCCCCTCGCGGTTGTCACACACCAGCCCCTGGGTATCCAGGATGTAGATGCGATCCCGCGCCGCCTGCGGGTCAAGCCCCTCGCGGATCATCCCCGCGCAGATCTGATCCGCCACCCCGACCCCGCCAGCCCCGGCCCCGTAGACCAGGTAGTGCTGCTGGCCCAGGGTTTCCCCCTTGGATTTGACGGCCCCAATGATACCCGCCAGCACCACGGCCCCGGTGCCCTGGATGTCGTCATTGAACGACGGCAGCGCCTGCTGGTAGCGGGCCAGGTTGTTGAAGGCGTTGGACTTGCTGAAGTCCTCCCACTGCAGCACGGCGTTGGGGAAGTGGCGCTTGACCCCGGCCACGAACTTGTCGATGAAGTCGTCGTACTCCTTGCCGCGAATGCGCCTGTGGGGCTGACCCAGATACATGGGGTCATCCAGCAGCGCCTGGTTGTCGGTGCCCACGTCCAGCGCGATGGGCAGGCAGCAGGCGGGGTGGATGCCCGCCCCCAGGGTATAGAGGGCGAGCTTGCCGATGGGAATGCCCATACCCCCCACCCCCTGATCGCCGATGCCGAGGATCCCCTGGCTGTCGGTCACGACGATGATGCGCACCGCCTTGGCATCCATGTGGCGGGCGAGGGAGCCCATGTCATCGACGTTCTTCGGGGTGATGTAGAGGCCGCGCGGCTTCTGGAAGCGGTGGCTGAACTCCTGGCACGCCTTGCCCACGGTCGGGGTGTAGATGTAAGGAGTCATCTCCTCCACGTGGCGGGACAGGAGGGCGTAGAACAGGGTTTCGTTGCGATCCTGCAAGGCTCGCAGGTTCTGGTACTTCTCGATGTCGCTGCAGGCGCTCAGGAAGGCCTCATAGACCCGCTCCAGCTGGGCTTCGAAAGTCTGCACCTGGGGCGGCAAGAGGCCGCCCAGCTCAAAATCGGCCCGCTCCTGTTCGGTGAAGGCGGTGCCCTTGTTGAGGTTGCGATCGTTGAGCAGATTGGTGCCCGTCAGCGCAACGGGGCGAAAATCGTGACCCTGTGCATCTTTCCACAGCAGATATTGTCCGGTAGCCATAGTCATTCTCTTTGATTTACATGAAGTTGCCATCAGGCAGGAGAGCAAGGCTCAGAATGCTGGGGATCATATGACGTTTGCCGATCCGGTTTTGTGAGCTTGGACAAACCCTGCGGCCAAAGGCGCCTTTGCCGGGACAGCCGAAGGTTGCTCCCACGCCCGCCTTGGCGCAAGATCCCGACACGCCCCTGTGGGCATCCCTTTGCGAGCAACGGAGCACCATGACCCCTTCCTCTTCCCCCGCTTTTCTCGTCAGCGGCGTCATCCTCGCGGGCGGTCGCGCCACCCGCATGGGGGGCGATGACAAGGGCTGGGTGCCCCTCGCGGGCACTCCCCTGATCGAACACGTGCTGACCCGCCTGCGCCCCCAGGTGAACGAGGTGCTGATCAACGCCAACCGCAGCCAGGCTCGCTACCGGCAGCTTGCTCCCGTCATCGGGGACGCGCAGGCCGACTTCCAGGGGCCGCTGGCCGGCATGCTGGCGGGGCTGACGGCGGCCCGTCACGACTGGGTGCTGTTCGTCCCCTGTGACGGCCCCGCCCTGCCCCTTGATCTGATGACCCGCTTTCTCGCCGCCATCACCCCGGACACCGATCTGGTGGTGGCCCACGACGGGGAGCACCTCCAGCCCGTGGTCGCCCTGCTGCGCCGCGCCCTGCGCCCCTCCCTGCAACAGGCGCTGGCGGACGGGGAGCGCAAGACCGGGGCCTGGTTTGCCCGCCACCGGATGGCGGTGGTGCCCTTTGCCGATCTGCCCGACGCCTTCGTCAACCTCAACAGCCCGGCCGAACTCGCCGCCTGGGAGGCGAGGCTGCGGGAAGGGGGCGCGCCATAAGCCCCCTGCCCCTGCTCGGCTTCGTCGCCTGGAGCGGCACCGGCAAGACCACCCTGCTGGAGCGCCTCATCCCGCGCCTGGTGGCGCGCGGTCTGCGCCTCGGGGTGCTCAAGCACACCCACCACGCCTTTGACATGGACCAGCCCGGCAAGGACAGCCACCGCCTGCGCCAGGCGGGCGCCACCCAGGTGATGGCGGCCTCCGACCGGCGCCACGCCCTGATCCGGGAGACCCCGGAGGGGGAGCCCCCCTTCGAGGCGCTGCTGGCCCGCTTCGATACGAGCGCCCTGGATCTGCTGTTGGTCGAGGGGTTCAAGCACAGGCGCTTTCCCAAGGTGGAGCTGTATCGCGCCGCCATCGGCCGGCCCCTGCTCTTCCCCGATGATCCTGACATCGTCGCCCTCGTGAGCGACGCCCCCCAGGCCACGACCCTGCCCCGGTTCCCCTTCGAGGATCTGGAGGCCATCGCCGACTTCATCTGCGCCCGGTTGCCCCCGCACGAACCCCGTCAGGCCCCACCGCCCCTTCGCCTCTGCGCCCGGCTGCTGGCGGCCCTGCCCCCATCGGCAGAGCAGGGCGTTGTGCCCGGCTTGCTCAGTCAGGACGAGGCGGGCACCCTGCTGGTGCGCCCGGTGGATGGGGGCCACGACAGTGCCAACTGCCGCATCGAACGGGCGCCGGGTAGCGCGGCCCTTCCCCCCGGCGAGCGGGTTATGGTGCGCCTGCCGACAGGTGCGCCCGCATGAACCGGGGAAACGACGCAGGTCAAGGCGAATGCCGTCCCCCTTGCTATCCTCACCACCCTGACCCGAGATAAGAGAACGCCCTTGCGCCTCAATGCCCCGCTCTCCCGCTTCGATCTGCTCATCTATGGCCGCTACCGCCTGGTCCACGGCCTGCGCATCGCCCTGGCCTTCACCCTCACCTTCCTGCTGACCCGGGAGCTCAAGCTGCCGGAGAGCACCTGGCCCCTCATCACCCTGGTGGTGGTGATGGGCCCCATCTCGTTCTGGGGCAACGTGCTGTCGCGCGCCCTGCAACGGGTGGTGGGCACCGTCTTTGGCGCCGCCTGCGGGGTGGTGGCCCTCTATCTGGAGCTCTACTCCCTGCCCCTGATGCTGGCCTGGTGCTGCGCCATCATGTTCCTGTGCGGCTACCTGGCGCTCGGCAAGCGCCCCTATGTGGGGCTGCTCATCGGCATCACCCTGGGGGTCATCGTCGGCGGGGTGCCCGGGGACATCGAGACCGCGCTCTGGCGCAGCGGCGACGTCATCCTGGGGTCGGTGCTGGCCCTGCTGTTTTGCAGCATCTACCCCCAGCGGGCCTATACCCACTGGCGTCTGCAGATGCACGACACCCTGCAGCAGGCCGGGCGGCTCTACCACACCCACCTCTCCCCCAACGTGCTGGAGCGCCCCAAGCTCACCCGAAGCCATGCCCGCCTGCTCGCCAAAATAGTCAGCCTGCGCCCCCTGCTGGCCCCGGCGGTCAAGGAGACCCGCCTTGGCAGCCCGCTGTTCGAGGCGACCCAGACCACCCTTCGCAACAGCGTCTGCACCCTGGAGATGCTGGCCAACACCTATTGGCGGGATCGCCAGAGCCACTTCCTGATGCAGAGCCACCCGGGGCTTCGCGCCTGCCAGCAGGCGACAGAGTCGGTGCTCACCGAACTCGCCCTCATGCTCAAGAGCGGCGATACCACGGCGGCCGACCAGGCCATCGGCCGCCTGCAAGAGGCCGCCGCCAGGCTCGATGGGGACGCAAGCCAGGCGCCAGGCCAGGGACACGACCCCACCCTTGGCGGCTACCTCTGGCTCAATCTCCATCTCATCGAGCAGCTCGCCCACCTCCATCGCCTGCTGGGGCTGGTGCTGCAACCCTATGCCAAGCCCTCGGCCCGCCCCTGATCGCGCCGCCTGCAACCGCCCACAAAAAAGCCCCGCCGATGCGGGGCTTGTTTGTCTCGGGCTCGCGCCTTAGCTTGCACGAGCCAGGGGCTGCTCCGGAGTGAGGTAGAGGGAGAAGTCCTCTATCCCCGCCTTCAGGGCGGCAAAGCAGTCGGGGTCGATGGCCGTGCCCAGGTTTTCCGCCATCATCTCCAGGGCACGTGGCACCGGGATGGCATCCCGATAGGGACGCTTGGCGGTGATGGCATCGAAGATGTCGGCGGTGGTGATGATGCGCGTCTCCAGGGTGATCGCCTCCCCCTTGAGCCCCTTGGGGTAGCCCTTGCCGTCGAGTCGCTCATGGTGGGCGCCAGCCACTTGGGCCAGCTCCTCGAAGGCGCCGATGCGGCTCAGGATCTCCTCGGTGTAGGCGGCATGCATCTGCACCGCCGCCCACTCCTGCTCGTCAAGCTTGCCCGGCTTGTCGAGGATGGCGTTGCTCACCCCGAGTTTGCCCACATCGTGAAGCAGGGCACCCCGCTTGAGCCAGCGTCGCCGCGGCTCGGACAGCCCCATCTGGGCGGCGAGGATGTCGGTATAGAGCGCCACCCTGCCGCTGTGCCCCGCGGTATAGGGGCTCTTGGAGTCCACCACCTGGCCGAAGGCCGCAGCTATCTCGTCCAGATAATCCTCATCCAGCGCCACCTCCCCCTGCCCCGCCGGGTGGGCGAAGACCCGCTCCGCCAACGCGGGATCCGCCAGCCCTTGCCAGAAGGCGTCATCGGCCAGCGCCTCGAAGGCCTTGACCAGGGCGGGATCAAACCAGTTGCCGCTGAGCTCGCGCAGCTCCCTCATCGCCGCGTCCGGCCCGGCGGCGGCGTGAAACACGTCCACCACCTGACAGAGCAGGGCGATGCGGGAGAAGAGCGGGATGGCCTCCCCCGCCAGTTGTTGCGGCCGCCCTTTGCCGCTCCAGTGCTCATCCAGGGAGAGGATCCCCTGGGCCACCTCGTCGCTGAAACGCAACTGGCGGGCGATGTCCGCCCCCCGGTGGCAGCGGGTCAGGATCAGCTCGTTGGCTATCTGATCCCCGTTGCGAAAGATGTGGAACAGGCTGCGAAAACGGCCCAGCAGATCCGCCTGCAAGCCGGTGTGGCCCAGCACGAAGTTGACCACCTCGGAGAAGGAGCCATCCACCAGCTTGAAGTCGCGCTTGAAGTGAAGATCGTCGGTGAGATAGAGCTCGCAGATGCGGGCGGCATTGCTGCTGCACCCCAGATCCTTGAGCAACAGGGTGTAGTAGAGGTCGTGGCGCTGCCGGGCATCCAGTCCCAGTTGCTCCCCCAGACGAGAGCCTATCCAGCAGCAGCGGATGCAGTGGCCTCTCGGCTGCCCTTCCGTCATGTCCAGGGCATGACTGAGAGAACCAATCAGCTCTGCCAAACGCAATCCATTTACCGTCATAGCCCACTCCCTCTACATCGGGGCGTACTTGCCCGCAGGCATGTATAGCATTTGTCGGGAGTAAAGGATCAGGGGCGCGACAAATTATACCTGCACCGCTCCCCGACTTGCCGCCGCATCGCGCTGCTCACGGCTCAGGGTCGAGACCAGTTTGTCGTCCAGATAGAGATCCAGCCGCTCACCGCGCATCTCTCCCCGCATCAGGCTGCGCTGACCGTCGATGTAGTGGATCTCCATCTGGGCGGTGCGCTCGTCCGGGTAGCTCACCTGTACCTCGCGCACCCCTTGGGGCAGCAGGGCCAGCGGCACCTGGTTGAGGGCAGGATCCAGGTGCGGGTTCACCTTGATGATCGCATCGCTCTTCTTATCCACCAGGGCGGGCGCCTTGCCGGTGATGGGGTTCTTGCCGGACCAGAATTCGATGGTGTTGAACACGAAGAGATCCGCCGTGGCCGCCAGGCCATAGACGGGGGAAAGGAGCACGAAGACGCCGGCACGGCCGTAGCGGTTGTCCACCACGCTGAGGTTGCCCTTGGTCACCATGGAAGAGAGGCCCATCTGGCCCATGCAACCACCAAGCCCCAGGCTCGCCCCCACTCCCAGCAGCAGGGCCAGTGCCCTGCCTCTCTGTCGTACTGCCATTGTTGTCTACCTGCTCAATAAAAAGGAGGCGGCAGCCTAAACAAGGGGGCCGGGCGGCACAATGACGAAGGGGGGCGTCATACAGCCAGGGTTCAGCCTGGCCGTCCGATCGCTCACTCTGTTGGCAATCTTGCGGTCAGCCCCTCAGATGGAGAGGGCCGACACCGTCTGGGAGACCCTGTCCGCCTCCTGGTGGATCTCGCTCATCAGCTTGTCCACCCCGGCGATCTGCTGCTTGCCGAGTTCGGCGCTGCCCGCCACCCCGGCCATGTCGTCGGTCACCCTGGCGGTCAGCTCGCGGTTCTTCTGCACCACCCTGGCGATCTCGTCGGTAGAGAGCGACGTGCGGGCGGCCAGCTGGCGCACCTCGTCCGCCACCACCGCAAACCCGCGCCCCTGCTCCCCCGCCCGCGCCGCCTCAATGGCGGCGTTCAGGGCCAGCAGATTGGTCTGATCGGCGATGGCGCTGATGGTCGAGACGATGGCCTCGATGCTTCTGGACTGCTCGTTGAGCTGGCCGATGAGGGCGATGGCCTCATCCACCTGGGAGGCGATGAGGGAAGAGGTCTGCACCACGGCGCGCAGCAAGCCCGCCCCCTCCTCTGCGCTGTGCAGGGTCTCCTGGGCGGTGCTGTGGGCCAGGCGGGCCGCCTCCCGGGTGGCGTGGTTCTGCTCGATGCGCGCCGTGATGTCGCTGGCGAACTTCACCACCCGCACCACCTTGCCGCTGCCATCCCGGATGGGGTTGTAGGTCGCCTCCAGCCAGACGGCCTGCCCCCGGCTGTTGTGGCGCATGAAGAGGCCGGATTTGAACTGGCCCCGGGCCAGCTCCTCCCAGAAACGGGGCTGCTCGCGCAGGAAGGTTTCGTCACAGAAGATCCTGTGGTGCCTGCCCGCGATCTCACTCAGGGTGTAACCCATGACGCTCAGGAAGTTGGTATTGGCATGGAGGATGTCGCCGTTCGGGGTGAACTCGATCATGGCCCGGGAGCGGTCCAACGCCTCGGTCAGCGCCTCGAGCCGCTCCAGCCGCTGGTGCTGTTCGGTGACGTCGCTGGCAATCTTGAGTACCCGGGTCACCCGGCCCTGGTGCTTCACCGGGAAATAGGTCGCCTCCAGCCAGCGCGTCTCCCCCTGCCGGTTCACGCGCTCGAAGGTGCCTGACTGCACCTCCCCCTGGGCCAGGCGGCGCCAGAACTGGCGATAGTCACCGGACTCCCCCCAGGCCCTCGGACAGAGCTGGCTGTGGGGCTGCCCAATCAGTTCGGCGGCACCATATCCCATCAGGGCCAGGAAAGGGGTGCTCGCCTCCTGGATGATCCCCTCCGGGCTGAAGATGACGGTGGCGGCACCCGCCTTGATCGCCTCTATGATGCCCTGCTCCTCGTCGAGCCGGGTCTGACATGCCTGCAACTGCGCTTTGAGCTTCTGATTGAACATGACACTTCTTCCTCGTTGACCATCCCCATGGGCACCACGGCCTCACCCACAGAGGGTATCGGCACCGCCAGCGCCGACATAAGTGGTCGGACGACTGAAACGAATGGAGCGCGCAGTGTATAGAAAAGCGGCGATGCCGCCAAGGGCTCCCAGTACGCAGCCCTTGTGAAAGAGGATCAACCCGGTGCAGAAAAAGAGGAGGCTAACGGCCAGGTACGCACTCGAGGCAGGCGGGATTGCCGGCAAAGCCGAACCGTTCGTAGATAGCGCGCCCATCACTGCTGGCATGGAGCCACAGCTTGCCCAGTTGCTGCTCGCGGGCATACGCCACCATGGCCACCAGCAGGGCATTCGCCATTCCCCGTCTGCGCCAGGCCGGCCGGGTGTAGATGTTGAGCAGGTACCCTTCCCGCCCCGCCAGATTGCCCGGGTAGGGCGGGCGCACGAAGAGTGCCAGGGTGGCGCACGCCACCACCTCGCCCTCCTCTTCCACCACCCAGCTACGGGCGCTGCCCTCTTCCTGCGCCTGAATGAAGTAGGCCTGCGTCGCCTCCCTGAGGACCGGATCCTCATCGGGCCGGGCAAGTTCCCCCACCTCACAAAAGAGCGCCATGCGCAGTGTCGTCAGGGCGGGAATATCGGCCGCCAGGGCCTCGCGAACCTTCATCTCTTCTCCTTTGCATTCCTTTCCCACCCGTCAGTCAGGCAGGGCTCGTGTGCGGCCACCTTACGCCGGAGGCGAGCGACGGGCAAGGCGCCAGCTGTCGAGCCCCAGGGGGCCCGCCCCCCACACGGCCAGGGTCAGCAGCATCCAGCCCCACAACTGGTGATCGTGAAAGCCTCCCGCCCAGAGGGCCGGGTAGGAGATAACCGCCATGACGTTGAAGCCAAACAGCAGCAAGGCGACCGGACGGGTGAAGAGGCCCGCCAGCAGGAAGAGGGGCAGCAACAGCTCGGTCGCCGTGCCCGCATAGGCCGCCCACTGCCAGGGCAGCAGGGGCACCTGATATTCGAACTCGAACAGATAGAGGGTGCTGTCCCAGGCCGTGAACTTGAGCCAGCCGGATCGCAGAAAAATGGTGGCGACCCAGAGCCTGGCAAGCAGCAACAGGCCACCGCTGCACCAAGGCAAGATGCGTTCAACAAGGGGGCCAAGGGGCCTGGCAAGGGTTTGCGTTGTCATGGGGCAAGCTCCAGATCGACGAGCAGGTCGAGGGTGATGAGGGGGGCCAGGTGTTCGGCCATGGCGGGATCCTGAGCCAGCAGGCTGGCCAGCGGCCTGCCCTGCAGGCAGCCTTGCAGCAGACGCCAGGCGGCGGCATCCAGGGGAATGGGGTCGACCCGGTGTCCGGGACGTTTCTTCAGTGCCAGGGAGCAGACAGCATCCAGTTCCCTGACCGTCTCACCGCCGTGCAGGGCCATCTGCCAGAGCGCCAGCACCGGATGGGGGCTCTCCAGGAGCAGCAGATCGCAGGCAGGATGCAGCACCAGCCGCTCCCAGTGGTCAGGGGTCATGGCGGCAAGCCGCTCGGCAGGCCAGCGCCGCGTCTCTGGTGCAAGCAGCGAGACCCGCTCCAGCCCCCACTCGAAGCGGGCCAGATCCCCGAGCCAGGGCAACGCGGCCGTGGTGGGCAAGCGTGCCAGCCAGTCGCCAAAGCCCTCCCCGTAGTCCATGACGCTCCCCTCCTCCAGAGGTGCCGCCAGTACGAACCCTCGTGCCGCCGCCTCAAAGAAGGTCTCGCCAACCATGGCGCGTACCGCGGGGTAGCTGCTGGCGAGCACCTCGGTGAGGCCGAGGATGAAGTTGTTGCGATAGATCTGCAACAGGGCATCGGGGGCAAAGCGCCCCGGCTGGATGTGCCCGAGGATGGCATCATCCTGGCCGAGCAGACCGCTCGCAAAAGCGCGTTGCAGGGAACCTAGCTCACACATGGGCGGCCTCCCCGAGCAGACCGCTCACAAAAGTACCTTGCGGGAAAACACGCTCAGACATGGGCGGCCTCCCTGGATGTTTGCTGTGCCGCGCTCAGGATCTCGCTGGCACGCTGCGCCTCTCCCAGCAGTACCGGCAGCGGGGGGATCGCCAGATCCCATTCAATCAGGGTGGGGATGGCGCGCTGCTGGCAGACCTGCTCGTAGAGCACCCAGACGGGCTCGGCCACGGGGGTGCTGTGGGTGTCGATATAGAGGGGCCCCTGAGGCAGGTGCTTCTCGGTAAAACCGGCCAGGTGAATTTCGCCGACCGTGTCGAGGTCGATAGTCGCCAGATAGTCGTCCACCTCCAGGCCGTGATTGACCGCGCTCACATGGAGGTTGTTGAGATCGAGCAGGACGCCGCAGCCGCTGCGCCCAACCAGCTCGGCCAGAAACTCGGCCTCTCCCATCTCCCCCGCCAGTTGCAGGTAGGAGGAGGGATTCTCGACCAGCAGTTGTCTGCCCAGTGTCTGCTGCACCCGATCTATCTTGTCACTCATGTGCAAAAGAGCGGCCCGGGTGTAGGGCATGGGCAACAGATCGTTGAAATAGCGCCCGCCGATGCTGCCCCAGCTCAGGTGCTCCGACACCCGCACCGGCGAGATGGCCGCCACCAGGGCTGCCAGCTGGCGCAGGTGCCCGGCATCGAGAGGATCGGCGGAGCCCAGCGACATGCCGACTCCGTGAAGGCTCACGGGGTAGTGCCTCGCAAGCTCCGCCAGCACCTCGAAGCCCTGGCTGTGGCGCTCGAAGTAGTTTTCGCTGTGTACCTCAAGCCAGCCCACTCCGGGCAGGGTGTGGCGGATCTCGTCGTAGTGCGGGGGGCGTAAACCGATACCGATCAAGGGGTTCATGGCTGGGCTCTCAATAGATAGGGCCATGATGTGGCGGGCGCCACACCATGGCATGCGGCTTACTTGGGTTGCAGGGACCCGCCAGCGAGCTTCTCGCACAGCCCCTTGGGCACCACCACGAAGGCATCCCCCTGGGCATCCATCTTGGCGGTGCCGGCGCAGGATCCACCCTTGGTGGCGCAGTCGTTCTTGCCCGCCTTGACCACGCCGTAGCACTTCTCCTTGTCATCCGCAGCCATGGCCGGCGCGGCGATGAACTGGGCACCCAGGGCCAGCAGACCCGTCATGGCAGAGGCGATGGCAGTACTCTTTTTCACGTTCATGTCTCTATTCCTTGTTGTCGAGAGTGATGTCTCCGGCGCATCTCATCCGGCTACGTTCAATAGAACCGGACGAGGGGGGAAAAGATTTCCCAAAAAACGGCATCAACTCGCTATTAACAAACAAGAAAGCGGTAACCATCTGATTTAAATACATAAAGTACGATGAAAAAAACAGTACGACGAGTACCTCCCCCACGGTGCTCATGGCCGTTGACCCCGTCACTCGCCGTCCACCCCTTGTCTGCTTTGCCCCCGAGGGGCCTATAGTGTCTTGAGTCCTTCCACCCAAAGGTGTCCCATGAACGCTCCTCGCCCCCCCAGATGCACCCTGTCGCTGCCCATCTTCATCCCGGGTCTGCTCTTCATCCTGGCGCTGCTGGCCATCTGCTCCCTGGCCCCGGAGGCCGCCGCCCGCTTCTTCGGCAGCGGCCAGAGCTGGATAGCCCAGCACTTCAGCTGGTTCTATGTGCTGGTGGTCGGCATGTTCCTGATCCTGCTGCTGGTGATCGCCTTCAGCCACTTTGGCAACATTCGCCTCGGGCCGGACGATGCCCGCCCGGAGTTCAGCTTCACCTCCTGGCTCGCCATGCTGTTCGCCGCTGGGATGGGGATAGGGCTCATGTATTTCGGGGTGGGTGAGCCCATGAGCCACTTCGTCTCCCCGCCCCAGGCGACGCCCCTGACCCAGGTGGCCGCCCGCGAGGCCATGGTCACCACCTTCTTCCACTGGGGCTTTCACGCCTGGGCCGTCTACGCCATCGTCGGCCTGGTGCTGGCCTACTTCGGCTTTCGCTACAACCTGCCCCTGACCATCCGCTCCGGCCTCTATCCCATCTTCAAGGAGAAGATCCACGGGCCGCTCGGCCACGCGGTGGACGTCTTCGCCCTGGTGGGCACCATCTTCGGCATCGCCACCACCTTGGGCTATGGCGTGATGCAACTCTCGGCGGGGATCACCCGCCTCACCGGCATGGACACCTCGGGGGAGCTGTTTCGCTTCGGCCTCATCGGGGTCGTCATCGCCCTCGCCGGCATCTCGGCGGTCACCGGTCTCTACAAGGGGGTGAAGCGCCTCTCCGAGCTCAACCTCTTTCTCGCCATCGTGCTCCTGCTGTTCGTGCTGGTGGCCGGCCCCACCCAGTACCTGCTGGGGGCCCTCTCGGAGAACATTGGCAACTATGTCTCCTCTTTGAGCCAGCTCACCTTCCGCACCTTCACCTACAGCGAGACCCGCCAGGCGGGCTGGTTCGGCAACTGGACCCTGCTCTACTGGGCCTGGTGGATCTCCTGGTCCCCCTTCGTCGGCCTCTTTATCGCCCGCATCTCCCGCGGACGCACCCTGCGCGAATTCATCCTCGGCGTCCTGTTCGTGCCCACCGCCTTCAACCTGCTCTGGATGACGGTGTTCGGCAACGCCGCCATCTGGGCCAGCCAGCATGAGGGGGGCACAAGCCTCATCGACTCGGTCGGCAACATCGACACCCTGCTGTTCAACTTCTTTGACCTCTTGCCGGGAGCGGACATCACCTCGGCCCTCGCAGTGATCCTCATCAGCGTCTTCTTCGTCACCTCCGCCGACTCGGGAGCCTTCGTCATCGACAATATCGCTACTCAGGGCAAGGAGGGCTCACCAGTCTGGCAGCGCCTGTTCTGGGCTCTGCTGCTCGGGGTCACCGCGGGTACCCTGATGAGCACAGGGGGGCTGGCGGCACTCCAGTCCATGACCCTCATCGCCGCCCTGCCGTTTGCCTTCATCATGGTGCTGCTCTGCCTCGGACTCTGCCGCGGCCTTGTCGCAGACAAGGAGCACTCGGCCAGGCGCCTCTCCCCCGCCACTGACTTCTGGAACGGCAAGCAGTGGCGCACCCGGATGGATCACCTGCTGCGCCCCTCCACCGAGCAGGAGGCCCGCGCCTTTGTGGACAAGGTCGCCCTGCCCACCCTGACGGCCCTGAGTCAGGAGTTCGCTGCCCGGGGCATCACCAGCCGGGTCGAAGAGGATGGGCCGGATCAGTGCCATCTGCTGGTGCCCCAGCAGGGTCGCCGGGACTTCTGCTACGGGGTGCGCATCGAGGCCCGCCCCGCCCCCGCCTTCAACCCCCTGGAGGCGGCCCACAACCACGATCCCGAGGCCCGCATCTTCGAGCCCATCACCTATTTTGCCGATGGCCGTGCCGGTTACGACATCCAGTACCTGACCCGGGACGAGCTGAGTGCCGACGTCTTGCGCCAGTACGAGCGCTATCTGGTGCTGAGCCAGGACGAGGGGCAGGATCTGCTGAGCAGCGCCCCCGAACATACCCAGCCAACCCAGGGAGAGTGATGACCAGGCAGGGATCAAGTCAGCTCCGCGCCCGGAGCTTATCGCCGGGCACACTGGCGGCGAGGGCTGCCCCCACCCCCCATCACAACAGAGAAAGGGGCCCTGGGCCCCTTTCTCGTCACTGCCTCAACCGGCGTTGATTTCAGAGCCTCAACCGGCTCAGGCGGTTTTCACGCACTTCTGGATAAAGCTGTTCTTGGCCGCCCCGGCGAGCTTCTTGTCCGCCGCCGCCTTCTCGCACTGGGTCGCCTTGTCGGCGGCCCCGTCCGTCTTCACGCACTTTTGCACGAAACTGTTCTTGGCCGCACCGGCCAGCTTCTTGTCGGCGGCCGCTTTCTCGCACTGGCTCGCCTTGGCACTGGCGGAGGCATCCTTGACGCACTTGCCCACAAAACTGGTCTTGGCGGCGCCCGCCAGCTTCTTCACCGCCGCCTGGGCCTCGCACTCTTGCTGCGCGCCAGAGGTCGCGCCCTGGGCCACCCCCATTCCCATGCCCATGACCGTCACACACAGACTCAACACCATCAGGATCCGCTTCATATGTCACACTCCCATTGTTCTATCCATTGTGGTTGGCCCCCACTCACGCGGGCCAAACGAGGCACCCTTGCCTCGCTGCACTATAGTCCCCCCTCCCCGTGACAACAAAATGCCCCTTCCTCCTCGACAACCCCATCCTTGCCCCCGCTCCGGCCACCCGGCGCCTTCGCTTCAATTGTTGAGCTGGCGCAAAAAACGCAGATCTTCCTGATAGATGCGTCAATTTTTGACTGGTCAGTAGAGATTCGTTCGGATTACCATGGCCGTCGTGCCCATAACCTGAGATGGACAACAATATTGCATATAAACACTTTATAGGGCGCAATTATTGTTATCAGGCACCAGCGACTAAAAGGCGATGGAATATTTATAGGCTGAACGAAAAACACAGCCAAATAGCCATTAAAATTAATGACAACTTTATTTCAAGGAAACTAATGCGTGTAATATCAGACTTAGCCAACGGGAATTATTTTTCTCAAGGCTCAATATTTAATGGACTCAAAAATTCAAATGACCTATCCACTTTAGGAATCATTATAACTGCAAGATGTGACCTAGAGCACGACAAAGTCGATAAAGTCGTTTGCTTACCTATTTATCCCCTTTCCACATGGATGGAAATATATGGTGATGATGACTTTTATAATAAAAACTTAAAAGCTGCGACAACACAGTTTGATGATCTAGCAACAAAATACGAACTTAACTATGAGACATGTAAAATTTTTGGGATTGATGAATTCACACGAATTCTATCATCTCGCTGCACAAAAAGAACTGACATAGATAAAATAATTGAACTACATGACTTTATTTGCAATAAATGCAAATTACCAAAAATAAAAAACATTACTGACAGCAAAAAAAGATATATAGAATCCATTATTAACAACCAGAAACAAAACATACATTTCTTTGAGTGCCTTGAAGGTATTGAGCATATTGGACTAGTTGTCGACCTCTCAGAGCCAATCAGTCTTCCGATTGACGCCGCAAAAGGTATCTCCAATATACTATTTCACCAGAAATATAACCGAGACAAGGATGGAACATATCGAAACATCTTAATCAATGAAGATGAAAGTGCTAGTTTCAAGTGCATTATTAAATCACCATACATTGAGCATCTATTACAGAGATTTTCACAATTCTATGCAAGAATAGGCACTGAAGATATATCAGATAACGTTTCCAACGAAATCTTGGAGGTTTATTTTGCGCGCTGATTATATTGGTCTAACAGAAAATGCAGCCGGTATCATATTATCAAACAGAGGGTTGCAGAGTTCTGACTTCTCATTATCTGAAAACCTCATAACCATATTTAGAGGGGATGGAAGCGAGCACAATGGTAAAAATATAGGTTTAAACCTCATAAACTATAAAAATGGATATGTTTTAACATCTCCAACTGAAGAATTTTCTGCCCAAAAACACACTTTCACCCTAGACTTTCGATGCTGTGACCTTTCATCATTAAATGATTCAATGCTCATTACATTGATTCAAAAAACACTTCGCTTTTGTGTTAAATACTGGGGGAATTTAGGCCTAAACAATAATGAATATGTCCCCCCCAGCTCTAGTAAGGCCATTGTTTTCCCCTTTCCTGTAGCATCAAGTACCTCTTACAGGATCACTCTTGAAAGACAACCTTGCGAAAAAAGACTATCAAGACGATACCCTGGAAAACATTTATTAGCCTATAGGTTTGGAAATAATGGTGGGGATGGCATAAAAGAGGAATGCCCAACAACAAACTTTAATAAATCCATAGAGTGTTTGTTTTCACATTCTACATATGAAAACAAGAGCGACAATCAAAACTCAACTAATACAACAACAACTCCCTTTACAACAGCAAATTTAGCCACTGATAATATTGATACACCCACACTATTAGGTCAAATTAACCCTTATCAACATTTATCAGAAAAACAAAGAAAATTTATAGAGACAAATTATAATGAACCGTCACGTATAGAAGGGCCTGCCGGGTCAGGAAAAACTATATGTATGATATTAAAAATGCTGTACTGGGCTCATAAATGCCACGATGATGGTGTAGGGTTTAAATTTGTATTCATTGCCCCTAGTAGGGAGATTGTAAATAATGTAACATATTTTATTGATGTATTAACATCCAACATAATTGACTTCCCTCGAGAATCATTAAGTGGAATTGAAGTAAAGACATTACAAGATATATGTACTGATTTTTTAAAACAAGATATACATGAGAGTGAGCTTTTAGACGAGGATACTCTAGAGTCAAAGAACGTTCAGTTATTACATTTATCTGAAATAATTTCAGGAAAAATAAAAAACATATCATCACTCAAAGATTTCATTAGTGCTGAACTTTATCAATTTCTTGAAAATGAAGATGAACTGCATATATCAGAACTAATAAGACATGAGATTAGTGTGATTATAAAAGGTCGCTCTGCAGAAACCTTTGATGTATACAAGGACATCAGCAGGCCAAAATATGGCGCCCCTATATCTACAGTAAATGATCGTAGATTTATTTTCGATGTTTACACTGATTACACCGAAGTTCTTGAAAAGATATCGCAATTTGATGTTGATGATATTGCTATATCTGCAATGTCTAAGCTGGACTCACCAATTTGGAGGAGACGTCGTAAGCATGAAGGTTATGATTCCATCTTCATTGATGAGGTGCATTTATTTAACTTGAATGAACTGTCGCTTATTCATCACCTAACAAAAACCACTACTCTATCACCTATTTCTTACGCTATTGACTTGTCTCAGGCAATTGGCGACATCGCATGGAACGACATTGACTTCAATGAGTCTGTTGGGATACAAAACAATTCTGAAAAAGTTATTTTGAAAGCTGTTTTCAGGTGCTCACCTGAGATTACTGATCTTGCATTCTCCATTACCTCACACGGAGCAAATTTATTTACTAATTTTGACAACCCAATATCAGACTCTCCTTATATATATGGGAATGAAGTCGCGGATGAATATCCGACATATCATCTAATTGATAGTGCAACGAACATATTCCATAAAGCCTTTGATGTAGCTGACGAAACAAAGAATCGACTCAATCTTAAAACCCATCAAATAGCTATCATATTTTTCGATAGAATTTTATTCCACGAAGCGATTCAGTATGCAAAGGATGCCAGAAAAAGATATATAGAAGTCACTAAACGAGGGGATTTGATTAGTGTCAACCAAGCAGAGAAAGGAGCTTTATACGTACTAACAATGGCAGATTATGTTGGAGGGCTAGAGTTCGAAGGAGTTGTCTTAGTCGGTGTTGATAAAGGCAGAATACCGGATGTTAGCAAAGCAACCTCTATGGCAACCAAGATGTTCCAAAATTATGTCGCACATAACCGTCTATATGTATCTATAACTAGAGCCAGGCGCTCGGTAAGTATAATTGGTGAAATTCTTAGGGGAGAAAGTGAGATCCTTGAATCTGCAATAATCAATAAGAAAATCACCGTAATAAAGTAAAACCCGCGATCTTATGCACATTGCTTTAGTTATGACTAGACACCGGCTCCTAGCCGGTGTCTTTTTATATCAGCCGAAATATGGAGCGAAATCTGGGACACCCACCTTTTTGAGCCAGCCATTACCGGCTGGCTTTATTTTTTACCCCCCCCTATTTCTCCAATCACCCATTCCGTATCGGGCAAACAACGTTTACCCGGCAAGGAAATCTAAAAGAAATCTAGGACACCCACCTTTCTGAGCCGGCCATTGCTTAGCTGGCTATCTCTCTCATCACACACTGATCTTCCTGGAACCCGATAAATACCTTGTACACCAGCGACATTTACCCAGTGGGGTCGCGTGTTCAGACATGGCGATGCCCCAAACAAATGCCAAAGGAGTAAAACGGGATCTATCGGATTAACAAGGTGGCTGATGGCATCGTCGCTGACCACAGTGCCGGGCGAATTGCTGGCAAAAAGGTGGGTGTCCCAATTTGGAAGTCCAATAACCATCCCAACCGGGATGGTTATTTATTGGATGGCTCGCAAGGCTCAGGCTCTCTTACCACCGCCCCTGGGGTGGCTGCTGGTTGCGCGACTCCACCATGGCAATGAGGATGGCCATCAGGCTCGATATCAGCATCAGCCCCATGGCGATGGGAAACGTCACCAGGATGTAAGAGAAACGCCCGATCTCTGCCGCTGGAGAGTCCGATAGCATGATCATTGGCAGGGGGAATACCAATAACAGGGCCAGGTAAAACATGATCCTGGCGATCATCAGGGGGGTCTTGAGGGACTGGGTCACTATTTTTCGGTACGGCCACATGATGGTTTGCTCCCTGCACTGTGGTGTTGTTGTTGTCGATAAGCCGCGCCGTCGAGGCATCTGCGGCTCTGCTCGTCCATGAAGGGTGTCAAGCAGTCCCCTGATTAGCAGCCACGGCAGACCGGGTCAACGGGCCACGGGGGGCCGGAAATGACCCACAGACAGGGTTGTGCTGCCAGGGGCGAGCATAACAACGAGAGTGAAAACCAGATTCGTAAAAACGTCGCAGCAATCACTGTCGGCACACTTTCTGCCAGCAGGTTGTGAGGCACAACCAAAACGGGGAGTTGCGCCGTGGGCTGCGCTGTGATGCCCCCTCCCAGGCAGAGCGGTGCCCTGCGTGCAGCTCGGGCTCCCCGGCCTGCATGGCTTGGCTCTTGCTACTCAATCTGGCTACTCAATCTGACTAACCGGTCTGGCTGCACGGCCTTGATGGTGAGCCTTGATTACGCACGCTATACACGCACTCTGGCTACGTCGAGCCAGTGTGACTGCGCTAGTCAGTTACAGGCCGAATGCCGGGCTGCTGCGCCCCCAGCAGCGTGGTGCCGTAGGAGTTGTCCACCGTGCAGCGCCACTGGCCATCGGGCTCTTTGCGAAACACATAGGTGGCGCGCCGGGTTTCATCAATCCACCCCTCCCCGCCCGGGTAGCGCAGCCGGGTCTCCATGATCACCAGGGCATTGTCGGCCCCCTCGATCACCTCCATGGCACCCTGGGTCACCTCAAGCTGACCGTCAAAGTAATCGGAGATGGCAGTGAAGGCGCGGCGGATGGCGGGAATGCCACGCACCACCATGCCGGGTTTGACCACCAGGGCGGCGTCCTCGGCATAGAAGGTCATCAGGGCGTCGAAGTCGCGCCGGGAGATGGCGGCGTCACAGGTCTCGATCAGGGTGCGAAGGGGATGCGGGCTCATGCCGTGCTCCTTGTTTCAGGGGGATCAGGGCGGGCTACCCGCCCTATACCGGACATAAAAAATCCCCCGCTTTCGCGAAAAAGCGGGGGATCGTCAGCGTCTCATGACGGCTTAACCGAGCAGGAAGGCCTTGAGGCGGCCAAAGTCAGCGGGTAGATCGTGGGACAGGAGCGGCAGCGCGGCGTGCTTGGCGAGCGGGCCGGGCAGCGGTACATCCAGATTCAGGATCTCGTCCACCGACTCCTTGAACTTGGCCGGATGGGCGGTGCAGAGGAACACACCGACCTCGTCTTGCCCAAGCTGCTCGTTCAGCAGATCCCAGGCAATCGCCCCGTGGGGCTCGCACAGGTAATCCAGCTGATGCAGGCGCTGCAACGCGTCGCGAGTCTGGGCATCATCACGCATCCCTGAGCCCAAGGTTTCCAGCGCCCAGCCCTTGCGACGGCACAGCTCTTCCACCCGCGGCCAGTTGTTGGGGCGGCTCACGTCCATGGCGTTCGACAGGGTCGCGACTGTCTGGTGCGGCTCCCACTGGCCGGTTTTCAGGTAACGCGGCACGGTGTCGTTGGCGTTGGTGGCGGCGATAAAGCGCTTCACCGGCAGCCCCAGCGCCTTGGCGATGAGACCCGCGGTGAGGTTGCCAAAGTTGCCGGACGGCACGCTGATGACCGCCTTGGCGCGATCGGCTTTCGGCAACTGGGCCACGGCTTCGAAGTAGTAGCAAACCTGGGCCAGCAGGCGGCTGATGTTGATGGAGTTGGCGGAGTTGAGGCCGATGGCGGTCTTGAGCCCTTCATCGTCGAAGGCATCCTTGACCAGCGCCTGGCAGGCATCGAAGTCACCGTCGATGGCGAGGGTGCGGATGTTGCCGCCGAGGGTGCAGAAAAGCGCCTCCTGCAAGGGGCTTATCTTGCCCTTGGGGTAGAGGATCACCACTTCAATCCCCTCCAGGCCGTAGAAGGCGTGGGCCACGGCGGCGCCGGTGTCGCCGGAGGTGGCGGTGAGAATGGTGATCTTGTCATTGGTTCTGAACGCAGCCAGACACTGGGCCATGAAGCGGCCGCCGAAATCCTTGAACGCCAGGGTCGGGCCGTGGAACAGCTCGAGGGCATAGGTGCCATCTTTGAGCTTCACCAGGGGCGCCGGGAAGGTGAAAGCGGCGTCGATAAGCTCGCTCACCTTGGCAGCCGGTACTTCGTCACCCAGCAGGTGGCTCAGGATGCGGGCCGAGCGCTCGGCCAGCGGCAGATCCAGCAGGGCATCCACGTCGGCCAGCGGCTCCAGGGTCTCAGGGAAGAACAACCCCTGCTCGCGGCCCAGACCCTGACGCACCGCCTGCGCGAAGCTCACCTGTTCACTCTTGTCCTTGATGTTGTAAAGATTCATAGCTCGCTTCCTGTTACCCGTGCCCCGGCCATGTCCAGTTTGCAGACCCGGGCAAATCCATCTTCATTGCGCACGAAGTGCGCTTCCATCCACTCTTTCATGCGTTCGGCCTGGGCCAGATCCTTCATCACCACGAACACGGTGGGACCGGACCCCGAGATGCCGGTGGCCAGCGCCCCGTTCTGGGCCCCCTGGGCCCGCACCTCGTTGAAACCTTCAATCAGGGCCGCGCGATAAGGCTCGGCGATCACGTCTTTCAGGACGCTGGCGGCCAGCCCTTCCTGGCGGCTGTAGCTGGCATGCACGAAGGCGGCCAGCCGGCGGCCATAGGTGAGGCAGTCCTGGCGGCGATACTGGGCCGGCAGGATGGCGCGGGCGGCGGCGGTGGAGACCACGGTGCCCGGGTAGCAGACCACCCAGTACCACTCGTCAAACACCGGGATGCCCTGGCTGATGACGCCCCCCTCCTCCAGCACCAGCTGCATGCCGCCCAGATAACAGGGCGCCACGTTGTCGTAATGGACGGAGCCGGAGATCTTCCCTTCCATCTCCCCCATCAGCAGCAGCAGGTCGTGTTCATTCAGGGGCGCACCGTGGAAGGCGTTGAGTCCTTCCAGCGCCGCCACCACGCTGCAGGCGCTCGATCCCAGGCCCGAGCCCACCGGCAGGTTCTTCTCCAGCACCATTTCCAGCGGCTTGAGACCCAGGCCGCGCTTCTCAAGCGCCTCGCCATAGGCGACCCAGCAGTCGTGGAGGATGTTCTTTTTCGGGTCGTCCGGCAACTTGTGGGCGTAACGGCCCACAGAGGAGAGAGCGAAAGGCACCTCTGCCGATTTGACCTGGACGCGGTCACCCAGCAGGGAGCCATCCACGGGGGCGAGCGCCGCCCCCAGGACGTCAAAGCCCACACTCAGGTTGGCGCTGGAGGCCGGGGCATAGGCCACCACGCTGCCGCCGATTTCTACATTCGGGTTCATCTCTGAACTCATGTTACAGCTCCTGCTTCCAGTTCTGGGTGCGCAGCACGTCGGCGAAGACACCGGCGGCGGTCACTTCGGTCCCTGCGCCATAGCCGCGCAGTACCAGGGGGATGGGCTGGTAATAGGTGGAGAAGAAGGCGAGCGCGTTCTCCCCGTCTTTTACCTTGAACAGGGGCTCGTCGCCACCCACCGCCTTGATGGCCACCTTGCACTTGCCACCCTCGATGGAGCCGACGTAACGCAGCACCTTGCCTTCACGCTGGGCCGCCGCGAACTGGTCGCGGAACCAGCCGTCGGCCTCGGGCAGGCGGGCCATGAAGGCTTCCACGTCGCCGCTCACGTCAAAGCCCGGCGGCAGTGCCTGCTCCACCTCTACGTCGGAGAGCTCCAGCGCCATGCCGGCCTCGCGGGCCAGGATCAGGAGCTTGCGAGCCACGTCCATGCCGTTCAGGTCATCGCGGGGATCCGGCTCGGTGAAGCCGTTGCCGCGGGCGATTTGGGTAGCCTCAGAGAAGGCCATCCCCTCATCCAGCTTGCCGAAGATGAAGGAGAGCGACCCGGACAGGATGCCGTCGAAGGCGCGCAGCTTGTCACCGGCCTTGATGAGGTTTTGCAGGTTCTCGATGACCGGCAGGCCCGCGCCCACGTTGGTCTCGTACAGGAACTTGCGGCGGGTCTGGCGGGCGGTGCGACGCAGCGCCTTGTAGTAATCCAGCGACCCGGTGTTGGCCTTCTTGTTCGGGGTGACCACGTGGAAGCCGGCCCCGAGGAAGTCGGCGTACTGGACGGCCACGGCTTCACTCGAGGTGCAATCCACGATCACCGGGTTGATGAGGTGGCTCTCTTCCACCAGCTTCTTCACCGCCTCCAGGCTGAAGCTGCCTTGTGCTTCCACCAGCTGTTCACGCCAGTTGGCGAGGGCCAGACCATCCTTGTTGACCGCCATCTGGCGGCTGTTGGCAATACCCACTACCCGCAGGCCGGTGCCCTGCTCGGCCAGTACCGGCTGCTGGCGGGCAATCTGATCCACCAGGGCTGCACCGACGCCGCCTACCCCGACCACGAAGAGATCGATGAACTGCTGGCTGCCAAAGAAGTTCTGGTGGCACGCCTTGATGGCTTCCGCCACCTTGCCGGAGCGCACGACCGCGGAGATGGAGCGCTCGCTCGACCCTTGTGCGATGGCGACGATGTTGATGGAGGCCTGGGCCAGGGAGGTGAAGAAGCGCGCCGCCATCCCCTTGGAGGTGCGCATGCCATCGCCGATGAGGGAGATGATGGCCAGATCGGTCATGATCTCGAGCGGGTCCAGCAACTGGTTCTTGAACTCCAGCTCGAACTCGCGCTCCAGCACCTTGCGGGTCTTGTCGCTGTCGTAGCTGTGGATACAGAAGCTGACGCTGTACTCGGAGGACGACTGGGTGATCAGCACGATGCTGACCCCGGCGCGGGAGACGGCGGAGAAGATGCGACCGGCCATGCCCACCATGCCCTTCATGCCGGGACCGGAGACGTTGAACATGCACATGCCGGAGAGATCCGAGATGGCCTTCACCTTCAGATCGTCATCCCCCTGATCGACCCCGATGAGGGTACCCGGACCCTGAGGGTTGAAGCTGTTCTTGATGAGGCAGGGGATGTGGAACTGGGCCACGGGGGCGATGGTCTTCGGGTGCAGCACCTTGGCACCGAAGTAGGAGAGCTCCATCGCCTCTTTATAGGAGAGGGTTTTGAGCAGGTAGGCATCCGGTACCAGGCGAGGGTCGCAGTTGTAGCAGCCCTCCACGTCGGTCCAGATCTCGCAGCACTCGGCATCGACACAGGCGGCCAAGACGGCTGCGGAATAGTCGGAGCCGTTGCGGCCCAGCAGCACGGTCTCGCCCTTGTCGCTGCCACCGGTGAAGCCCGGCATCAGGTAGAGACAATCAGAGCGCAGGCCCTTGGCGGCGAAGCGCACCCGGGAGGCTTCGATGTCCACATGGGCTTCGAGGTAACCGCCATCGGTGACCAGCAACTGCTCGGGCACGATGAGATCCAGCTCGAGGCCGCGCACCCGCAAGAGCTCGTGCATGAAGGCGATGGAGAGGTTCTCGCCACGGCTCAGGATGCGGGCCTGGACGTTGTCCGGGCACAGCCCCAGCAAACGGATACCCTGCATCAGCCGCTCGACCTGATCCAGCTCGGCGGTGAGACGGGCCTGCAGCGCCTTGTCATCCAGCGCGGGATAGGCGGCCTTCAAGCCGGCCAGCAGGCGGGAGAAGATGCCGTTGATCTCGAACAGGGTACTGCTTGCATCCATGCCGCGACTGGTCTGTTCCACCAGGGCGACCAGGTGATTGGTCACCTTGGCCGGTGCCGACAGCACCAGGGCCACCTGGGATTGGCCGTGGGTATTCACCGCGATATCGGCAACCCGCAAGAAACGCTCTGCGTCGGCCAGTGACGACCCGCCAAATTTCAACACTCTCATCGCTATCTCCCTGTATTCCCTGCAAATTGATCTGCTAATTGGTCTAAAAACAATCCAACAAAAAAGGCCCGTACTGGGTGGGTACGGGCCTTTTTCTGATTTCTGTGCTTGTTCGTCAGCGCATCAACCGGCCCCAGTGCCACCTGTGGTGGTACCGGTAATAATGGTGGTGGTGATGATGTTGGTGAATAGCTGCATGACGAACACTCTTGAACGAATCTGGTTGTTAGCAATACCGCGCCCGGCGAGGGGCTGTCAACCTAAACCTCCTTGCCAAACTTGCGGGCAAGGTCTTTGCAGAGCAGATGGAGCATATTGAGATCCCGCTGCGGCAGCATGGGCACTCGGTCCATCACCCATTGATGCAGTTTTTCATCCTGCGAAACTCCGAGTTCACCAAGTAATTCTGCTGTTTTTGATTTCAGCACACGAACCTGCCCGGCACTCTCGAAATTTTCTGCTACGTCCTGCTTGTCGCTCACTTTCTGGTCATCGAGCAGCGGACTCAGCTCATAGGCATACAACATGATCGCCTGACCCAGGTTCAGGGACGGGTATGAGACCTTGAGAGGCAGGTAGCTGATGAGATCCACCTGGGCGAGCTGTTCGTTGGAGAGCCCGGACTCCTCGCAGCCAAACACGATGGCCACCTTCTCGAGGGAGGGCTTGGACCGGACCTGGTCGCGAATGTCCGCCGGGGTGAGGTAGTGCTGGTAGCGGCCGCGCTGCCGGGCGGTGGTGGCAACCACCAGATCCATGTCCGCCAAGGCCTCTTCCAGGGTGTCGAAGGCTTGCGCATCCGTCAGGATCTCCTGCGCCCCGTGGGCAACCCAGCTCGCCTCCTCCTCTTCGTGCACCCGGCTCCCCACCAGTCGCATGGCATCGAAGCCCATGGTCTTCATGGCGCGGGCAGCAGCCCCCACGTTAGCGGCACGGGCGGGCGACACCAGCACAAAATAGAGTTTCATCGGGTTCTCTCCAGGATGGGGCCGACGCCGCGAACTGCGGCGAACCGTCGGCAAAACAGGGGCGCAATCTACCGTTTATCCCGAAATATTGCCACTTGAACAGATGTTTGGATGTTGCCATAGTGGCCTTGGACGCGAGTCCGCCGCCTCCGGGCACTGACGCCATGGGCCCGACAGTTCACAAGGAAGAGAGAGATGCAGCAGCCATTGGAGCAGGCGGTCGCCGAGACGATCCTGCAACGTTTTGAGTCGTTTTACAGCCGCTTTCTCGAGATAACCCAGGGCAGCAAGAGCCGTTTCGAGAACAGCGACTGGCTGGGGGTGCAGCTCGCCGGTCGAGAGCGCATCCGCCTCTATGATCACCATGTCGGCGCCACCACGGCGCAGATCAAACAGATGATGGGGGAGCAGCTGCCGACCCAGGCCCTGCTCAAGCAGGTGAAAGGCGCCTTCAGCGATCTCCTGCCCCGCTGCGAGAACTTCGAGGTGGCGGAGTCCTTCTTCAATTCCGTCTATCGCCGCATCTTCCGCCATCGCAACATCCGCGACGAGAACCTTTATATCCACCCCTTCGTGAGCCGGGGCGACAAGCCTGACCTGGGATCCTTGCTGCGTATCTATCGCACCGATCTCTCCCACCTGCCCCAGACCCTGAGCCAGCTGCTCGGGGATTACAGCTTCACCCTCCCTTTCGAAGACAAGCAGCGGGACATCATGGACATCCACCGCCATCTGGCAGAGAGCGGCCCGGCCATCCTGCACGAGGAGCCCTTCGCCATCGAGCTGCTCAGGGAAGTGTTCTATCGCAACAAGGGAGCCTATCTGGTGGGGCTCATCCGGGTGAAGGGAGAAGTCTATCCCTTCATCCTGCCCCTGCTCAGCACCGGTCAGAGCATCTATGTGGACACCGTCATCTTCGAGCCGGAGCTGGCTTCCATCGTGTTCGGCTTCGCCCGCGCCTACTTCATGGTCTATGCCCCGGTGCCGGCGCTCTTTGTGGCCTTCCTTCGCCAGATCATGCCCCGCAAGCCGGACTATGAAATCTACAACGCCATCGGCTGCCAGAAACACGGCAAGACCGAGCTCTATCGTCACTACCAGCAGCACCTGGCCCAGAGCCGGGAGCAGTTCGTCATTGCGCCCGGCATCAAGGGGATGGTGATGAGCGTGTTCACCCTCCCCTCCTACGATGTGGTGTTCAAGGTGATAAAAGACGAGTTCACCCCGCCCAAGGAGGTGAGCCACGAGCAGGTGAAAGAGAAATACCGGCTGGTAAAACAGCACGATAGAGTGGGCCGCATGGCAGATACCCAGGAGTTCACCAACTTCGAATTTCCCCTCGATCGCATCTCGCCGGAGCTGTTGGCCGAGCTCAAGGCGGTGGCGCCTTCTGCGCTTACCCTCACCGCCGACAAGCTGGTGATCAAACACCTCTACACCGAGCGCAAGATGATCCCCCTGAACCTCTATCTGGATCAGGCGGACGAACAGCAGACCCGCCTCGCCCTGGAGGAGTACGGCAACGCCATCCGCCAGCTCGCGGCGGCCAACATCTTCCCCGGCGACATGCTGTTCAAGAACTTCGGGGTGACTCGCCACGGCCGGGTGGTCTTCTATGACTACGACGAGATCTGCTACATGACGGAGTGCAACTTCCGCCAGATCCCGCCGCCGCGCTACCCGGAGGACGAGTGGAGCGCCGAACCCTGGTATTCGGTGGCACCCAACGACATCTTCCCGGAGGAGTTCGCCACCTTCCTGCTGCAAAAACCCCAGGTACGGGAGATCATGATGCAGTTGCACAAGGAGCTCTTCGACGCCAACTACTGGAAGATGCTGCAGAGCAACATCAAGGAGGGGATGTTCGAGGATGTCTATCCCTACCGGCGCAAGAAGCGGTTTCGCTTCCAGCGAGGGGGATGACCCGACATCAGGCACAAAAAGGGACGCCATGGCGTCCCTTTTCACATTCTTCTGCACGCTAGCGCAGGGGCCGCCTGCGACAGCCTTTGACGAGATTCCGGCTTATTTCACGGCGTCAAAGGTCAGCAAGGTGGCCTTGTCGGCATCCTTGAGTACCAGCTGTTTGCCGCTGATCTGGAAGCTCGCCACCTTCTCCAGGGTCTGCAGGTAGTTCATCTCCTTGCCGGCCAGATCCCCCGCACACATCATGCGCGTCGAACCCATGGCGCCCAGCGTCAACACGCCGTCACCCTGCTCTGTGATGCCGCCAAAGTAGCGGTTGCAGCCGCCCTTGCCCGCCACCTTGTCACCGGCGACCTGCAGGGTGAAGGTATCACCGCTCGCCCCTTGCAGTTGCCAGGTCGATGCCTGCAATTGTGCCAGCGTGGAACCCGTAGTCATGGCGCAGCCTCCCAGGGCCAGAGCGGCCAGCAGGATCAGTTTGTGGTTCATCAGTTCACCTCGTGATGGCGCGTGTCGTAACGACACGGAGTGAGGGGCCTGTGTACCATGACTGCGGCGTCAATCAAAACTCTTTTATTGTGATCGGGGTTCCCTTTACTCCCCGCTGGCATGTGCCATGCTTGTAGTCCTGTTCGGACCCAGGGAGGGGAAACGAATGGTCAAGTCTCTCGTCATCGCCATGGCATCCAGCCTCGTCTTTTCGGCTCAGGCCGCCGACTGGAGTTTTCTCCAGACCGAATCGGACAACCCGCTCTACGTCAAAAGCTATTCCGGCGTACTGCTCGGCAACCAGAGCCATCTTGGCGACAACTTCGACCTCTGGCTCATCAATACCGGCTACCAATACCCGCTTCAGGATGACATCAGCCTCTACATGGAGGCCGGCCCCGCCATCGGCCCCCAAAGCGGGCAGGCCGGGTTCAATATCAGCTCAGGGGTGCGCTATCGCCTCTCCCCGTCACTCAACATCGGCAGCCAGCTCAAGCAGCTGGGGGTGAGCAAGGCCAGCACCCTGGTTGAGCTCAACAGCAGCCTGCTGCTGACGCCCCAGCTCGCGCTGACCGCCAACTACGGACTCAGTGCCTTCAGCACGGAACACTTTCTCACTCTGGGAGTGGGCTTCAACTTCTGAGGTTCAGAGGAGCCTGGCGCCGCTCACCAGCACACCGTTGAGGTCGGCGTAGACATAGTCGCCGGGCGCTATGGTCACACCGGCAAAAGAGACCACGGTGTCCAGCGTGCCCAGGCCCCGTTTCTCTGTCTTGACCGGGCAGGGGGCCAGGGCCTTGACCCCCAGCGCCAGGGTCGCCAACGTCCCCACATCCCGCACGGCACCATTGATGAGGATCCCCTCCCACCCCTGCTCCACCGCCTTGATGGCCAGCTGATCCCCGAGCAGCGCCCGACGCAGGGAGCCGCCCCCGTCGATCACCATCACCTTGCCATGGCCGGGACGATTGACCAGCTCACGCACCAGGCTGTTGTCTTCAAAGCAGGAGAGGGTCACGGCCTCGCCGTAAAACAGCGCCTTGCCGCCATAGTCCTGAAACAGGGGGTCAGCGACCCTAAGGGCATCGCCATGTTCATCGCAAAGGTCGGGCAGCAGGTCCAGCATGATCATCATCCTTCCATGGAGTGAAATGTGTCCGCTCATTCTTTCATCATGTCGGGGCGCTGACAATCCACCGGCCGGGTGCCCTGTCCGGATGGCGGGGGGCCATGTCAGCCCAAAGGCCTGAACCGCCAGCGGGACGCAAGCGCCCCCAGATGACAGGGCGGCCCTTCCAGCAACACGGGCACCAGCCAGAGCTCTCCTTCACGCACCCAATAGAGGGCATTCTGGCCAAATCGGGCGGCCAGCCGGATCGCCTCTGGCAGCGAAAGCGGCAACAATAGCGACGCCTCCTGCCAGCGCTCATCCTCATCGCTCCCCCAGACCTCTCCCATGACGGGACAGTCGCCCACTTGCCGGACAAGGGCTCGCTGGCGACGGGCATTGCGGCGCAGCCCCACCCACCGGCTGGCCGGGTTCCAGGCCGTGACAATGGCATAGGCTGGGCAGCTGGGAGGCGCAAAGGGGGCGATGAAGCACACTTTTCTGTAGTTTTCCCACAAAGTCATGTCAACCACATGTTACATCCCATTACATTTATTAAGGGCGAAAAAGCGGGTCAGCCCAAGTATGATGCAGCGAACTCGGGGATTGACTTATATCAAAGCTGAGTTAAAAAGTTGCTATCTGACGGCAAAGAGTGTTGTTATGCGCCTGTTAACTGATAAAATGCAGCAACTTTTGTAATGGACTACCTCTCCGGGCTTCTCTTGTTCAGACTTGTTGAGAGCCCATGTACGGCACAGGGATGCTTGCCGACATAGTTACCAAATTCGCGATGATTCGACCTGATATTCATACCCAGGATGACGTAATAAATTTTCAGGACCGGTCGGATAACGCCAAAGAGTGTTAAAATTTCGATAATTAACTGATAAGAATCTGGGAATACTCATGCAAACACCACATATTCTGATCGTCGAAGACGAGCTGGTCACCCGCAACACCCTCAAGAGCATCTTCGAAGCCGAAGGCTACATCGTGCTGGAAGCCAACAACGGTGACGAGATGCACCAGGCCCTGACCAGCCACACCATCAACCTGGTGATCATGGACATCAACCTGCCGGGCAAGAACGGCCTGCTGCTGGCGCGCGAGCTGCGTGAAGACGACAACATCGCCCTGATGTTCCTGACTGGTCGCGACAACGAAGTGGACAAGATCCTGGGGCTGGAGATCGGCGCAGATGACTACATCACCAAGCCGTTCAATCCCCGTGAACTGACCATCCGTGCCCGCAACCTGCTGAGTCGCACCATGAACGTGGCCGCCGGTGGCGAAGAGAAGAAGCTGGTGGAGCGTTATCTGTTCAATGGCTGGGCTTTGGACATCAACAGCCGCGCCCTGGTCAGCCCGGCTGGCGACATGTTCAAGCTGCCCCGCTCCGAGTTCCGCGCCATGCTGCATTTCTGCGAGAACCCCGGCCAGATCCAGACCCGTGCCGAGCTGCTCAAGAAGATGACGGGCCGCGAACTCAAGCCCCACGACCGCACCGTGGACGTGACCATCCGCCGTATTCGCAAGCACTTCGAGAGCGTGGGCGACACCCCTGAGATCATCGCCACCATCCATGGCGAAGGCTATCGCTTCTGCGGCGAGCTGGAGCAGGAGTAATTCTCCCACTCCCGAGTTGAAAAGGCGCCCTGTGGCGCCTTTTCCATGTCTGCAAGGCTCGCCCCAGGCAACTTGCCCCCTCAAAAAATGCACAACAAAAAGCCCACTCGCAGGAGTGGGCTTTTTGTGTGAAGACTGGAGCGGGCAGCGGGAATCGAACCCGCATCATCAGCTTGGAAGGCTGAGGTAATAGCCATTATACGATGCCCGCTAGGCATCAAAACTTGCTTGGTGTGATGGGGAATCCCCACGACAGACAGCCATCTGGCTGATATGGACAACGGCGCGTGCCGCTATCTGGAATGTGGAGCGGGTGATGGGAATCGAACCCACGTATGCAGCTTGGGAAGCTACCGTTCTACCATTGAACTACACCCGCGTCAGTGGCCTCTACTATATGCATTTTGCCGCCGAGCGCAATCACCGACCTCGCATTTTTTGCCATAAATCAAGCTGTTCGGCCAACTAATGAGCATGAAGCCGATTTTTCACACAATGATGTTCATCCGCCCGGTTCTGCAAGGTTGCCAAGCCGTGGGGGCGACGATAGTCTTGCGCCACTCGTTTGAGGAGGGTGGTAATGGACAAGAACAGACAGAAACATCTCTATGGCTGGTTGCGCAAACAATCGGGCCATGGTCGGCGCTGGATCGGCATCTCCATCGCCTTCGGGCTGGGTCAGGGCGTCCTGATGGTGATGCAGGCCTGGTTGCTGGCGACCCTGCTGCACGGTTTCATCATCGAAGGCTCCACGCCGGAGCACTCCGCCCCCCTCTTCATCAGTCTGTTGCTGGTGACCCTGACCAAGTCGGCCCTGGCCTATGGCCGCGAGGTGGCGAGTTTCAAGGCGGGCAGTGCGGTGCGCCAGGCCATCCGTGAGCTGGTGCTCACCCGCCTCGCCAGGCTCGGCCCTGCCTATATCCAGCGTCGCCCCGCCGGTAGCTGGGCCAGCCTGCTGCTCGAGCAGATCGAAGAGATGCAGGACTTCTTCTCCCGTTATCTGCCCCAGATGGCCATCGCCGTCTTTATTCCCCTGGTGATCCTGGTCTCCGTGTTCCCGGTCAACTGGGCGGCGGGCCTCATTCTGCTCGGCACGGCCCCCCTCATTCCTCTCTTCATGATCCTGGTGGGGGTGGGCGCCGCCGATGCCAACCGCCGCAACTTCCAGTCGCTGGCACGCCTCTCAGGCCACTTCCTCGATCGCCTCAAGGGGCTGCGCACCCTGCAGCTTTTCATGCGTACCCGGGCGGAAGGGGAGGCCATCCGCGATGCATCGGAAGATTTTCGCGAGCGCACCATGGAGGTGCTGCGCCTCGCCTTCCTGAGCACGGCCGTGCTGGAGTTCTTCGCCGCCATCGCGGTGGCCCTGGTGGCCGTCTACTTCGGTTTCTCCTACATCGATCACCTCAACTTTGGCAGCTATGGCGTCAAGGTCACCCTCTTTACCGGCCTATTCGTGCTCTTCCTCGCCCCCGAGTTCTACGCGCCGCTGCGGGAACTCGGTGCCCATTATCACGCCAAGGCACAGGCCATTGGCGCCGCCGAACAACTGCTGGAATTTCTCGAGGCCGACGTGAGCGAACCCGCCTCCGGGACGCACCCCTTCCATGCGGATGGCCCCGTCAAGGTAGAAGCCCGCAGCCTGGAAGTACTGAGCGCCGAGGGCAAGGTGCTGGTCGGTCCCCTCGATTTCACGCTGGAAGCCGGCACGCGCACCGCCCTGGTCGGCATCAGCGGTGCGGGCAAGAGCTCCCTGGTCAATGCCCTGCTCGGTTTTGCCCCCTATCGCGGTTCCCTGTGCGTCAACGGAGTGGAGCTTCGTACCCTGGACATCAGCCAGTGGCGCCAGCAGCTAGGCTGGCTCTCCCAGAATCCCCAACTCTTCCACAGCTCCCTGCGGGACAACCTGCTGCTGGCCAGACCATCCGCCAGCGACGCCGAGCTGGAATCCACGCTCAAGCGCGCCCAGGCCTGGGAGTTCGTCAACGAGAAAGGGCTGGACTATCGGGTCGGGGATCAGGCAGGCGGCCTCTCCGTCGGCCAGGCCCAGCGCATCGCCCTTGCCCGTACCCTGCTCAAGACGACCCAGATGATGGTGCTGGATGAACCCACTGCCAGCCTGGATCGCCATTCTGAGCGAGCCGTCATGAGTGCCCTCGAACAGGCCGCACAAGGTCAGACCCTGCTGATGATCACCCACCGCCTCGATCAGCTCAGCCAGATGGACAACATCCTCGTGCTGGCGCACGGCAAGCTGGTGGAGCAGGGACGTTTTGCCGCACTCGGCGAGGCCCAGGGCCCCTTCGCCCGCCTCCTGTCGCAATCCCAAGGTTTCGGAGACTCTCTCGATGACTGATCTATTGCCGTTCCTGCGCCTTTATCGCCAGCACTGGCTCAGCCTCTCCATCGGCCTGCTGCTGGCCCTGGTCACCCTGGTGGCCGGCATGGGCCTGCTCTCCCTCTCCGGCTGGTTCCTCTCCGCCGCAGCCGTCGCCGGGCTGGCGGTCGCCACCCGAGACACCTTCAACTACATGACCCCTGCGGGGGGCGTGCGTTTCTTCTCCATCGTGCGCACCGCCAGTCGCTGGGGCGAGCGGGTCGTGAGCCACGACGCCACCTTCCGGGTGCTGACCCGGCTGCGGGTCTGGTTCTGGCAAAAGCTCTCCCCTCTCTCCCCCGGCTCCCTTGCCGGTTTTCGCCAGGCTGACCTGCTCAACCGCCTGGTGGCCGACATCGATGCCATGGATCACGTCTATCTGCGCCTCATCACCCCCATTGGGGCGGCGCTGCTGAGCTGCGCCGGACTGGTCTTCTTCCTCTCCTTCTTCGATGGTCGCCTGGCGCTGACGCTGGGAGCCATTCTGCTCTTTGGCATGCTGGCCTTGCCCCTGGTCTTCTATTTTGCCGGGCGCGCGCCGGGCCGCCAGCTCATCGCCGAGAAGTCCAACCTGCGTACCCGCATGGTGGACTATCTGGACGGCCAGGCCGAACTGCAGATGTTCGCCGCCGCTCCCGAGGCGCTCACCGGATTGCAACAGGCGGAGCAGGCCCTGATCCGGGCCCAGGCCCGCATGGCCCGCGTCAGCGGCCTGGCCGCCTTCTCGGTGCAGTTGCTGAGCGGCTGGACTCTGACCCTGATGCTCTGGCTGGCCGGTCACGGCGTCGGTGGCAGTGCCCCTGACCCCATCACGGCACTTATGGTGTTCGCTACCCTGGCGAGCTTCGAGGCGCTGCTGCCGCTGGCCGGTGCCTTCCAGCACCTCTCCACCAGCCTCACCTCCGCCCGCCGTCTCAACGAGATCCTGCAAGAGGCCAAGGCGCCGGAGTGGGGCGCACAGCAAGCCCCCGCTGCCCGGGGTGCCGTGCAGATAAGCGACCTGTATTTCACCTATCCAGGCCAGGATGCACCCGTGCTGCAAGGGTGCACCCTGCAACTGCATGCCGGAGAGAAGCTGGCGCTGCTGGGGCAGACCGGCTGTGGCAAGTCCACCCTGATGGGGTTGCTGACCCGGGAATGGACGGCCCTATCGGGGGAGATCCTGCTCGATGGCAAGCCCCTCACCGGTTACAGCGAAGAGGCGCTGCGCGCCTCCTGCTCCGTGGTGAGCCAGCGGGTCCACCTGTTTGCCGATACCCTGCGTGGCAACCTCACCCTGGCCGCCCCCGGAGCCAGCGACGAACGGCTCATCGAGGTGCTCACCCAGGTGGGGCTCGGGACTCTGCTCCACGATGAGGGTGAGCAGGCAGAACAGGGGCTGGATGCCTGGCTCGGGGATGGCGGGCGTCCGCTCTCCGGCGGTGAGCGCCGCCGCATCGGCATCGCCCGCGCCCTGCTCCACGATGCGCCGCTCTGGCTGCTGGACGAGCCCACCGAAGGGCTCGATACCCAGACCGAACGGGAGATCATGGATCTGCTGCTGACCCTGGGGGCGGATCGCACCCTGCTGCTCATCTCCCACCGCCTGCTGGGGCTGGAACGGATGGACAGGGTAGCCCTGATGGAAGAGGGTCGCATCCGTCTGTGTGCCCCCCACCAGGAGCTGCTGGAAGATGATCACTACCGCAGCCTGCACCGGCGACTGGCTCCCGCCTGATCCGGGGTCGTCTCGCTACAATCCATTGATATGGCTAAAAATGGGGCTGGTCGCCATCGGCGACTGCCCCCTATAATGGCCCACTCGCTACCCAACAAGATGCCGATATGAAACGCCTGATCCTGATGATGCCCCTGATTGCCTCCGGTTGCGCCGACTTCGCCTTCAACAGCAATCTGGACAAGGAAAACTTCGACGAGTACTTCAAGCCGGGGAGCGTGCGGATCTACGAGCAGAGCGAGCTCGCCGACCTCAACTACCTCTATCTCGGCACCGTCGAGGGGGAATCCTGCCAGAGCGATGCCAATCAGGCGGTGCCCAATGCCGGTGAAGCCCGTACCCTGGCCCGCCGCCGCGTGGCGGACATGGGGGGCAACGGCGTCAGCTTCGACAAGTGCGCCGAGTTCAGCGTCGTGCCGGGCTGCCTGAAGCAGGTGATCTGCTACGGCCAGGCGCTGAAAGTGGCCGAAGAGAAGTAAGTCCTGCCATGGCGATCGCCATCGTGCGACTCGGCAGCCCCCGCCTCGAGGATGAGGGGCTTCGCATCGGCACCGTGCGTCGCCCCCCTCGCGGCGTGCCCAAAGCGGCGTTCGCCAGCCAGGATTGGTACGACGTCTGGTTCCCCAATCTGGCCCCCAGCGCCGAGACCATGAAACTCGGTCAGACTGCCGACACCCCGGCCCGGTGGACCGCCTTCTGCAAGCAGTACAAGGCCGAGATGGCCGCCCCGGCCGCGAGGCACGATCTGGCCCTGCTGGCTGCCCTCTCCCACACCACCCATTTCTCGGTGGGGTGCTACTGCGAACAGGAGTCCCGCTGCCATCGCAGTGTGCTGAGGACCCTGCTGGCCGACGCGGGGGCATTGCTGCGCTGAGCCCCGTCATGGATGAACACCCCACATGAGAAGAGGGCACCCCGGGGTGCCCTCTTCTTTATGATGTCGGCTAGTACGCATTCGATGACAAGGAAACCTCCACTCGTCGTCGCAGGGCCTGTTCCTCATCCGGGGTCATGCCTGGCAGCGGCCCCCGGGGGTTGCTGGCAAGCCATACCACCAGATCGTCAACCGTCTCCTCCAGGGGGCGAAAGTTCAGGCCATGGACGATGGCGGCCTCGGCGCTGATGGTGCCATACCCAGCATACTCGGGCAGCTCGTTTGGCAGCAGCGTGGGATAGCTTTGCCAGGGCGCCACCCCTGCCGCCATCAGGCCACGCCAGGGAGCCCACTCGAGCTGCAAGGGGGTCGCTGGCGTCAGCCGGGCAGCAAGACGCTCCACCCAGTCGTTCAGTGCGATGCCGGGCTTGATCAGGTTGAAGCACCCAGCGAGTCGCTGCTCGGCAGCCCGCAGCACGAACTCGGCGCAGTCGCGCACATCCAGGTATTGCAGCCTGTCCTCCCCCAGCCCCGGCAAGAGCCAGGGCCCGCCCCGCTGCACCCGCCTCACCCACCAGGCAAGACGAGCGGTCGGGTCAAAGGGGCCGCAGAGCACGCCGGGGCGCAGGGTGCACAGGCGATCTCCCCAGCGGGCGCGATACACCGACTCGCACAGCACCTTGAGGGGGCCGTAGTCGGTGGGCGCTCCTGCTATCTCGTGCAAGGGGGCCGACTCATCCATGCCGGGTTGGGAAAAATCGCGATAGACACTGATGGTGGAAATGAAGATGAGCCGATCACAGCGCCCCAGCAGAGCGTCAGAGAGTCCTTCGGCCTGTTCGGGGCGGTAGCAGCAGGTGTCGATGACCAGATCCCAGTGCCGCCCCTCGCCCCGCAAGGGGGCCAGGTCCCCGTCTCTGTCCCCGTGAAGCTGGGTCAGCTCCCGCCAATCCGGGTGCTGGCGGTGGCCGCGATTGAACAGCGTCACCTCGTGCCCCCAATCCAGGGCCAGCGTGGTCAGGTGGCGACCCAGAAAGCCGGTGCCGCCGATAATCAACAATTTCATCCCTGTCTCTCCTCTATGGCGCCCTCTCCTTGCAGCCCCTCCACGGGCAGCCGAAACGGCCATGGCCTGGCATGGTGAGCACACGTCCCAGGCACGCTCTGATGCCGCCAGGCATATCGTCATGGTGCGGGCAGCAGGCTCCTTGCCCGCTCCCCCGCCACCCCTTTTGCCGCCCCACCCTACGCAAGTTGGCACCAGGACACAGCCCCCGGGCACCGGGTCTGGGATCGGGAGCACAGGGGCCGCGTCCTGGTGCTCCCCCTGCGTTTTCGGCGTGCCTGTGCTACATTGCCCGGGTTTTCAGCCAGGATCCGCCATGAAGTTCGATATCGATACCCTAGGGATCATCCGCTCTCCCTACAAGGAGAAGTTCGCCATACCCCGCCAGCCCGGTCTGGTCAGCGCGGCTCGCGCCCGCCTCGAACTGCTTCCTCCCTATGATCAGCCCGATGTGCTGCGCGGCATCGAGCAATTCTCCCATCTCTGGATCAGCTTCGTGTTTCACCAGACCATGGATCAGGGCTGGCACCCGACGGTGCGCCCGCCGCGCCTCGGCGGCAACGAGCGGGTCGGGGTCTTTGCCACCCGCTCCACCTTCCGCCCCAACCCCCTCGGCCTCTCCGTGGTCGAGCTGCACGGGGTGGGACGTGAGCGCGGCAAGCTCTGGCTCGAGCTGGGCGCCGTGGACTTGCTCGACGGCACCCCCGTTGTCGACATCAAGCCCTATGTCCCCTATGCCGACAGCCTGCCCCACGCCCGTGGCGGTTTCGCCCCCGATGCCCCTACCCCGCCGCTGGCGGTGAGCTTCAGCGCCCAGGCCGAGCAGCAGCTCGCCCCCTGGCTCAAGGCCCACCCGGAGCTGCGTGAACTGGTGAGGGAGGTGCTGGCTCAGGATCCCCGCCCTGCTTACAAGAAGGGCAAGCCGGATGACAAGGTGTACGGTGTCAGATTGTTCGATGTGAACGTGCGATTTCAGATAAAAGAACCGCAATGTCAGGTACTGGCCATCGAATCCGCTTGAAAAAAGCCTCTCGGGCAGCATGAAAAAAGCCACCCTCTCGGGTGGCTTTTTTATGGGCAAAACAGGGTGCTCAGCGCCGCTGCAGCAGCAGGCTGCCGATGGAGTAACCGGCCCCAAAGGAGCAGAGCACCCCGCGAGCCCCGCTCGGCAGATCCTGGTTGAAGAGGTGGAAGGCGATGATGGAACCCGCCGAGCTGGTGTTGCCGTAGCGGTCGAGGATGACAGGTGCCTCCTGCTGGCTGGCGTCATGGCCCAGCAACTTGCGACTGATGAACTGGTTCATGGTGAGGTTGGCCTGATGAAGCCAGAGCCGGCTCAAGCCATCGGCCGCCCATCCCTGCTCCGCCAGCTGGGAGGCTATCTGATCGCACACCAGGGGCAGCACCTCCTTGAACACCTTGCGCCCCTGCTGGCGGAACAGCTTGTCGTCGCCGTAGCGGGTGCGCGGGCTGAGCCGGTTCAGGAAGCCGAAGTTGTTGCGGATGTTGTTGGAGTACTGGGTCACCAGCTTGCTGGCCACCAGTTGCCAGGGGTTGGCCACCTGGCAATCGGCCTCCCGCTCCAGCAGCACGGCGGTACAGGCATCCCCGAAGATGAAGTGACTGTCCCGATCACGGAAGTTGAGGTGACCCGAGCAGATCTCCGGATTGACCACCAGCGCCAGCCGGGCGGTGCCTGCCGCCAGCATGTCTGCGGCGGTCTTGATCCCGAAGGTGGCGGAAGAGCAGGCCACGTTCATGTCGAACGCCAGGCCGCTGGCGCCGAGATAGTGCTGCAATTCGATGGCCAGCGCCGGGTAGGGGCGCGGCATGTTGGAGGCGGCGACGATGACAAGATCGATCTCCCCCGGTTCACGACCGGCGGCGATCAGCGCCTGCTCGGCGGCCGCCACCGCCATCTCCACCATGATGGAGGGCTGATCGTCCGGGCGCTCAGCCATGAGCGGTTGCATGATGTCGGGATCCAGCACCCCCTCGCTGCTCACCAGATAGCGGCTCTTGATGCCGGAGGCCTTCTCGATGAACTCGCAGCTCGAGTGCTGTTTGGCAGGCAGCTGCCCTGCATCGATGGCGGAGGCGTTCTCCTCGTTGTAGAGATCCACGTACTGGTTGAAGGCCGCCACCAGCGCTTCATTGCTGACGGCAAAGGGAGGGGTATAGAGGCCTGAGCCACTGATTACGATAGAGGTCATCTTTGCTCCTGGCCGGGTGCAATCCCGGCTTGTCTGTTTTTTAGGGTTCAGAGGGTCACAGCTGGTCGATAGCCGCAGCCAGACCCGCCAGGGTCAGCGGGTGCATCCGCCCGCCGATCAATTCGTTCATCAACTTGATGGAGGGGTGCCACAGCCACTCCTGCCTTGGCAGCGGATTGACCCACACCATCTTGGGGAAATGTTGTTGCAGGCGCCCGAGCCACACCTGGCCGGGCTCCTCGTTCCAGTACTCTACGCTGCCACCTGGCCAGGTGATTTCATAGGGGCCCATCTTCGCATCCCCCACCACCATCACCCTGTAGTCGCTGCCGTAGGTGCGCAGCAGCCGCAAGGTATCGAACCGATCATCATGGCGCCTGGCATTGTCCTGCCAGACGAAGTCGTAGAGGCAGTTGTGAAAATAGAAGAACACCAGGTGCTTGAACTCGTGGCGCAGGGCCGAAAAGAGGCGCTGCACCTCGGCCACGTGGGCATCCATGGAGCCCCCTACGTCGAAGAAGACCAGCAGTTTGACCCCGTTGTGGCGCTCGGGCCGCAGCTTCACATCGAGCCAGCCTTGCCTGGCCGAGCTTTGGATGGTGTCGTCGAGATCCAGCTCGTCGGAATTGCCCCGGCGCACCCAGCGCCTGAGCTTGCGCAGGGCGAGCTGGATGGCGCGCTGCCCCAGGGGCGAGTCGTCACTGAAGTTGCGAAAGTGGCGCGCCTCCCACACCTTGGTCGCCCGCCCATGCTGGCCCTCTCCCCCCATGCGGATCCCTTCCGGGTGATAGCCGCCGTGACCGAACGGGCTGCTGCCCCCGGTGCCGACCCACTTGTTGCCGCCCGCGTGACGCTCCTTCTGCTCGCTTAGCCGCTGATTGAGGGTCTCCAGCAGCTTGTCCAGCCCGCCAAGGGATTGGAGCAACGCCTTCTCCTCCGGGCTTAACAGTCGCTCGAACTCCTTGCGCAGCCACTCCTCGGGCAGGCTCTCCGGCAACAGGGGGATGGCGGCCAACCCCTCGTAATACTCGGCGAAGGCGCGATCGAAGCGATCATAGTGCGCCTCGTCTTTCACCAGCAGGCAGCGGGATAGCTGGTAGAACTCGTCCATGTCGAGGCTGGCCAGCTGGGCAGCCAGCGCCGCGTGCAAGTCCAGCAATTCGCGCAGGCTGCAGGGGAGCTTGTGACGGCGCAGATGGGTAAAAAAGTCGATCAGCATGGGTCAGCTGCCGCGTCTGGCCAGAAAAGCGAGCTTCTCGAAGAGGTGCAAGTCCTGCTCCGTCTTGAGCAGGGCGCCGTAGAGGGCAGGCACCAGTTTGCCCAGCTCGCGGGTGCGCATCGCCTCGGGGGCGATATCGTCGGCCAAAAGCAGCCGGATCCAGTCCAGCAGCTCCGAGGTGGACGGCTTCTTGCGCAGCCCCTCTACCTCGCGCAGCTCGAAGAAGAGCTCCATCGCCTCACCGAGCAGGCTCTCCTTGAGGTTTGGGTAGTGGAGCTTGACGATGGCCTGCATCTCGGCCTTGTCGGGGAAGCGGATGTAGTGGAAGAAGCAGCGGCGCAGGAAGGCATCCGGCAGCTCTTTTTCGTTGTTGGAGGTGATGATGACCACCGGCCGCTGGCGCGCCTTCACGCGCTCGCCGGTCTCGTAAACATCGAACTCCATCCGATCCAGCTCCAGCAGCAGATCGTTGGGAAACTCGATGTCCGCCTTGTCGATTTCATCGATGAGCAGCACTGGCCGCCGCTCTGCGCTGAAGGCCTGCCACAGCTTGCCCCGGCGGATGTAGTGGCCAATCTCCCCTACCCTGGGGTCACCGAGCTGGGAGTCTCGCAGCCGGGCGACGGCATCGTATTCGTAGAGCCCCTGCTGGGCCTTGGTGGTGGACTTGATGTGCCAGCTGATGAGCTCGGCGCCCAGGGATTCGGCTACCGCCTCCGCCAGCACTGTCTTGCCCGTACCGGGTTCACCCTTGATGAGCAGCGGCTTCTCCAGCACGATGGCGGCATCGACGGCCATCTTCAGTGCCTGTGATGCGAGATAGCGATCGCTTCCTGCAAATCCCATGAGATCCCTTCCATTGGATGCCCAGGCAGCGGGAGCCCCCTCGGCAAGAGAGAATAAGTTCTATATGTTGTAATAACATATTGTTATAACGATTCGTCACTTCTCATTCAGAAACCACAGGGTAATCTTGTTTCATCGCCTTAACAAACACAGGGATAGCACCATGAGCAAAATTTTTGAGGACAACAGCCAGACCATAGGCAACACCCCGCTTGTTCGTCTCAACCGTGTTACCAAGGGCCGCGTGCTGGCCAAGATCGAGAGCCGCAACCCAAGCTTCAGCGTCAAGTGCCGGATCGGTGCCAACCTCATCTGGGATGCCGAGAAACGCGGCGTGCTGACCAAGGGCAAGGAGATCATCGAGCCCACCAGCGGCAACACGGGCATTGCCCTGGCATTCGTGGCTGCGGCCCGCGGCTATCCCATCACCCTGACCATGCCGGCCACCATGAGCCTGGAGCGCCGCAAGCTGCTCAAGGCCCTGGGTGCCAACCTGGTGCTGACCGAAGGTCCCCTCGGCATGAAGGGCGCCATTGCCAAGGCCAACGAGATCCTCGAATCCGAGCCGGGCAAGTACGTGCTGCTGCAACAGTTTGAAAACCCGGCCAACCCGGAAATCCACGAGCAGACCACTGGACCCGAGATCTGGGACGCCACCGATGGCGAGGTGGATGTGTTCGTGGCGGGCGTCGGCACCGGCGGCACCATCACCGGGGTCTCCCGCTACATCAAGAAGACCAAAGGCAAGGCCATCGTCTCCGTGGCGGTCGAGCCCAGCGAATCCCCCGTCATCAGCCAGAAACTGGCGGGTGAAGAGATAAAGCCCGGTCCCCACAAGATCCAGGGCATCGGCGCCGGCTTCATCCCGGGCAACCTGGATTTGAGCCTGCTGGACCGCGTCGAGCAGGTGAGCAGTGATGAAGCCATCGAGATGGCCCGCCGCCTGATGGAAGAGGAAGGGATCCTGGCCGGTATCAGCTCCGGCGCTGCCGTGGTCGCAGCCAACCGTCTGGCCGAGCAGCCGGAATTCGAAGGGAAAACGATTGTCGTCATCCTGCCGAGCGCCGCCGAGCGTTACCTCTCCAGCGCCCTCTTCGCCGGTGTGTTCAGCGAGCAGGAATTGCAGCAGTAGTTGATCAGCCAACACCAAAACGACGGCGCTCCTCGGAGCGCCGTTTTCATTATGCGCTAAACTCTCTAGCCATCAGTGCCACTCGGCCCCTTATTTTTTGGGGTAAAATAACAAACTTGGATATGACAAAAAAAGCAGACATTCTGTGATAAATCTCATATCCTGTGCGGCGTCACGAGGTGTTTGCTGGCAAGGTATCACAAGGTAACAAAGTGTTATTTTTCGTTAGAAAATAATTTCAGGCCAGGCCTGACGCGGCTTGCAGCCTGATAGCGAAAAATTACCTGGCCACGACGCCGAATACTGCACAGAAAATTGACCTGGATTAAACCATTGCAGGTCTGATTTCGTTACTTTACAACATATCCATACTGACACGGTGAGACAGGAAGCCTCATTGGCGACCATCTCTCCAAACAATATCAATAATATGGGGTGAAACCATGTACGAGAAGTCTGTTGTTATTACTGCTGAAAACGGCCTGCACACCCGTCCTGCAGCTCAGTTCGTGAAAGAAGCCAAAGAATTCCAAAGCGAGATCACTGTGGTCTCCGGTGGCAAATCCGCCAGCGCCAAGAGCCTGTTCAAGCTCCAGACCCTGGGTCTGACCAAAGGCACCAACGTGACCATCCAGGCTGACGGCCCGGACGCTCAGAAAGCCGTTGAGAAGCTGGTTGCCCTGATGGACGAGCTGGAGTAATCCAGCTTTATTCCTCCCCCACAGTCGTTTTAATAGGAAGGATTATGATATCTGGCATTCTTGCGTCCCCCGGTATCGCATTCGGCAAGGCGCTTCTTCTGAAAGAAGATGAAATCGTTATCAATCAGGGCAAGATTCCCGCCGAACAGATTGATGCCGAGATCAACCGCTTCCTCGAAGCCCGCACCAAATCAGCCGCACAGCTGGAAGCCATCAAAGAGATGGCCGGTCGCACCTTCGGTGAGGAAAAAGAGGCCATCTTCGAAGGCCACATCATGCTGCTCGAAGATGAAGAGCTGGAAGGGGATATCAGATCCTTCATCAAAGAACACAAGGCCTCTGCCGACAGAGCCGTTCACGAGGTGATCGAACAGTACGCCAAGATGATGGCCGATCTGGATGACCCCTATCTGCGTGAGCGCGCCACCGACTTCCGTGACATCGGCACCCGTCTGGTCAAGAACGTACTGGGCATCGCCGTTGTCAACCTGAGCACCATCGACGAAGAGGTCATCCTTGTCGCCAAAGACCTGACCCCGTCTGAAACCGCTCAGATCAACCTGAAATACGTGCTGGGCTTCGTCACCGACATCGGTGGCCGTACCTCCCACACCTCCATCATGGCCCGCTCCCTGGAGCTGCCGGCCGTCGTGGGCACCAACGACATCACCGAGCGCGTCAAGAACGGTGACATGCTGGTGCTGGATGCGATCAACAACCAGGTCATCATCAACCCGACTGCCGACCAGTTGAACGAAGCCAAGAAGTTCCAGGCCCAGTTCCAGGCAGAGAAGGACGAGCTGGCCAAGCTCAAAGACCTGCCTGCCATCACCCTGGATGGCCACCAGGTCGAAGTGTGCGCCAACATCGGGACCGTCAAGGATACCGAAGGTGCCATCCGCAACGGCGCCGAAGGCGTGGGTCTGTACCGTACCGAGTTCCTGTTCATGGACCGTGACGCGCTGCCGACCGAAGACGAGCAGTTCAAGGCTTACAAGGAAGTGGCCGAAGCCATGCCGGATCAACCGATCATTGTCCGTACCATGGACATCGGCGGCGACAAAGAGCTGCCCTACATGAATTTCCCGAAAGAGATGAACCCCTTCCTGGGCTGGCGTGCCGTGCGTATCTTCTTCGATCGCACCGACATCATGCACGCCCAGCTGCGGGCCATCCTGCGTGCGTCTGCCTTCGGCAAACTGCGCATCATGTTCCCGATGATCATCTCCGTCGAAGAGTTCCGCAGCCTGAAGGCTACCGTGGAGACGCTGAAAGCCGAACTGCGTGCCGAAGGCAAAGCCTTTGATGAATCCATCGAAGTGGGTATCATGATCGAGACCCCGGCCGCGGCCGTGATGGCTCATCATCTGGCCAAGGAAGTGGATTTCTTCAGTATCGGTACCAACGACCTGACCCAGTACACCCTGGCTGTCGACCGTGGTAACGAGATGATTTCCGCCATGTACAACCCGCTGTCACCCTCCGTCCTGACCCTGATCAAGATGGTGATCGACGCTTCCCATGACAATGGCAAGTGGACCGGTATGTGCGGTGAACTGGCTGGTGACGAACGCGCCACCCTGCTGCTGCTGGGTATGGGTCTGGATGAGTTCTCCATGAGCGCCATCTCTGTACCGCGTATCAAGAAGCTTATCCGCAACACCAACTTCGAAGATGTGAAGGCCATGGCCGACCAGGCGCTGAGCTTTGCCACCGCCGCCGAAATCGAAGCGTGCGTAGATAACTTTATTAAGCAGAAGGCAGTCTGCTAAGATCGGCTGCAAACAGCGACAATCATCTCTAGGAGCTTTTACTATGGGTCTGTTCGACAAACTGAAGAAACTGGTTTCCGACGATAGTTCTGACACTGGCGGCATCGAAATCTTTGCTCCGCTGTCCGGCGAAATCGTCCCCATCGAAGATGTGCCTGACGTTGTCTTCGCCGAGAAGATCGTCGGCGACGGCATCGCCATCAAGCCGGCCGGCAACAAGATGGTTGCTCCGTGCGACGGCACCATCGGCAAAATCTTCGAGACCAACCACGCGTTCTCTCTGGAGTCCGACTCTGGTATCGAGCTGTTCGTTCACTTCGGTATCGACACCGTCGAGCTGAAGGGTGAAGGTTTCACCCGTATCGCTCAGGAAGGTCAACAGGTCAAGCGCGGTGACACCATCATCGAGTTCGATCTGGCCGTTCTGGAAGCTAAAGCCAAGTCTACCCTGACACCTGTGGTCATCTCCAACATGGACGAGATCAAAGAGCTGGTGAAAATGACTGGCGCCGTGACCGTGGGCGAAACCCCGGTGATCCGCATCAAGAAATAATGCGCCCTGGCCTGACGCCAGTGACCGCCAAAAACCGAAGCCTGGTGCTTCGGTTTTTTTTTGCCCCTTCCATCTCCCGATACTCCATGGGCTCCCGCACAGGTCAGCATGACGGCAAACAGGCAGAAATGTTATCGAGATCAACACGGGCATAAGCAAGCCGAGTACCCTCAAGAGGGATACCTGCGGGTCCTTTGGCTCGATATGAGACGGGATGAAAAGAGATAAGCCGCTTAAGTGGCGAGGAGACAACGATGCTGAGAAATACCGAACAACGTTATGGCAGCCTGAGCATAGGGCTGCACTGGTTGACCCTGCTGCTGATGATCGCCGTCTACGGCCTGATGGAGTTCAGGGACATCTTCCCCAAAGGGTCGGCTGGCCGCGACCTGATGAAGGAGTTTCACTTCATGGTGGGTCTGCTGATCCTGGCGCTGGTGGTCGTGCGCCTGCTGGTGCGCGTGGGTAGCCCTTCACCGCGTATCGTGCCCGAGCTCTCCCCCCTGATGCTCACGCTGGCCAAGCTCGCCCACCTGGCGCTCTATGGCTTCCTGATCCTCACCCCGCTGCTGGGCTGGCTGCTGTTGAGCGCAGGGGGCAAGCCCATTCCCTTCTTCGGCCTGGCGCTCCCCGCCCTCATCGCCCCCGACGACGGCCTGAAGGGTACCATCAAGGAGCTGCACGAGACGCTGGCCAACATTGGCTATGCGCTGATTGCCCTGCACGCGGCGGCAGCCATCTACCACCACCATGTGCTCAAGGACAATACCCTGACCAATATGCTGCCCGAGCGCAAATAACCAGCGACGGGTTGCACACCAACAAAAAGGCCCCTGTGACAGGGGCCTTTTTGTTCATGGAGGGTCATGGGCGACACGTCGTCAGCCGGGCAACACTACCCGGCTTTCGCCGCCGCCGAGGGCCTCCACCCGCACCTGCACACCGATCCGCTCCACCAGGGTCTGCACGTGGGAGATGACCCCGATCTGGCGGCCGGCCGCCTGCAGGGAGTCAAGGCTTGAGAGCGCCAGATCCAGACTGTCCGGATCCAGGGTGCCGAAGCCCTCGTCGATAAAGAGCGATTCGACCTGGGTCTGGCGTGACGACAGGCTGGAGAGGGCCAGCGCCAGCGCCAGCGACACCAGGAAGCTTTCGCCGCCGGAGAGGGAGTCCACCGAGCGCACCTCATCCCCCATGTCGAGATCCACCACCTGCAGCGCCAGATCGGTGCCGGGCACCCGCTCCAGCCGATAGCGGGGGGAGAGCTCGGCGAGCTGGGCGTTGGCCTCCAGCAGCAGCCGCTCCAGGGTGAGGCTCTGGGCGAAGGTGCGCAGCTTGGCGCCGCTGGCAGAACCGATGAGATCACAGAGCCGCTGCCAATGATCCGCCACCGCCTGCTGGGCAGCCAGCTTCTCCTGCAAGGTGCCCGCCTTGAGGGCCGCCGCCTCGGCCTGGGCCAGCGTGCTCTTGCACTGGAACAGCTGCTCGTCGAGGGCGCGGCAGTGCGCCTCCAGCGCCGTCAGCCGGCTGTCGAGCTCCTGTGGCGCCAACGCGGCCAGCTCGGGGTGATGCTCGCGGTAACGATCCCGCTTGCTCTCCTCCAGCGCCAGCGCCCGCTGCCGCTCGGTCAAACGGGTACGCGCCTCGGCGCGGGCATCCTCCAGCGCCTGCAAGGCGGCGCGGCGCCCCTTGAGCTCATCCGGGCTCATGGCCAGCAGGCGGCGCAGATCATATTCGGCGATGCCGAGGCTGCTGGCGTGGGCAGCCCAGCGCCCCAGCACCTCCCGTCGCCGCCGGCTGCTCACCTGCTTCTCCTGCTCCAGATGGCTGAGACGGGTCTTGAGCTCGGTCTGGCGCTCGCGCAGGGTGCGGGCCGCCCCCTGCATCGTCTCCAGCTCGCTGGCCAGTTGCTGCAGCCGCTGCTGCCAGCGGCTCTCGACCAGGGCAATCTCCTCCCCCCCCAGGCAGGTGGCACGACTGGTAACCAGCCCCTGCCGTTGCTGTTCATGTTCCTTGTAGTCGCGCTCGAGCTTGTGCAGCAGCTCACGCTGGGTCTGCAAGCGCGCCTCCTGAGCACTCAGAGTCGGGGTGAGGCTGGCAATCTCGCCGGTCAGCCGCTCCCACTCGCTCTGGCCGTGCAGCCAGGCCTCGCAGGCCCGCTGCCACTCGCGCCACTGCTGGCTGCCCAGCCACTGACGCCAGGGCTGGCCTCCCATCTGCTCGTCGAGCCGGCTGCCCCCCTGCTCAAGGCGCTGGCGCAGGGTCGTTTCCTGCTCGCCCATCCCCTTCACCTCCCCTTCCAGGGCGATGCGCTGGCGGTCGGCCTCCTGCCACTGCTGCTCGAACTGCTGGTGCTGGCTGGCCAGCTGGCTCAGCTGCTGGCGCACGGCCTGCAACTGCTGCTGCCCCTGCTGGGCCTCGCGCAGTTGCTGCTGGCTGCGGGCCAGCCCCTGCTCCAGACTCTGGCCGCGGCCGAGCAGGGTACTCATCAACTCGTTCCACTCGATCGGGCTCTGACGCAGCGGCAGCGGATGGCCCAGCAGCTCGGCACCGCCCAGCTGCTGCCAACGCTGGGTCAGCTGCTCGGCGCGCGTCTCCAGCTCAGGTAGATGCAGCTGACGCACTGCCAACTGGCGGGCCAGCTCCTGGCGTTCGCTCTCGCACTGAATGTATTGGTGATTGAGCCGCTCCCACTCGAGCTCCAGGCTGCGGACGCGCTCCGCCAGCTGGCCGAGAATACCGGCCACCTGCGGCTGGCTCTGGTGATAGGGGTGCTCCTCGGCGCCGCAGAGCGGGCAAGGTTCACCGTCGCGCAGGATGTGGCGATGCTGCTCGAAACTGGCGATGGCACGGGACTGCTCCAGCGCGCGGCGTGCCTCGTCCCGTTGCAGGGCGAGCCGCTCGCGGGCCGGCGTCAACTCATCGCCGAGGATGGCCAGCTTGCCGAGCGCCTGCTCCAGCTGGGCGATCTCCTGCTGCAGGCGACCATGCTGCTCACCGTGATTGCGGCCATAGTCCGCCAGCTCCAGCAGCTGGCGCAGCTGGCCCAGTTGTTCGGTCTGCTGCTGCCACTGCTCCTGCGCCTTGGCCAGACGCCCCTCCCACTGCTGCTCCTGCAATTCGTGCTGCTGTTGCTGCAACCGGGTCTGCTCGCGCTGCCAGTAGTCGCGCTCCTGCTGCCCCTGCTCCAGCTGGTGTTGCAGTTGCCTGAGGGTGCGCAGCTTGTGCTCGCGCAGGGTGAGCAGTTGCTGCAGCCTGTCGGCATCCTCGGCCCAATCCTGCATGGCAGTGAGCAGCGGCTGCCACTGGCGGGCCACCGGCGCCAGCTCCTTGTGCTCCTCAAGCCAGGCGCCCCACTGCAGGTGCTGGGCCTTGAGCTGCTCCACCTGCTGGCGCTGCTGGCGCCAGCCCTGTTCCAGGGTGAGCTGCACCTCCCGCTCCTGCGACCCCTCCTGCTGGATCTTCTGCAGTTGCTGCTGCTTTTCCCGAATGCGGGTGTCGAGCTCCTGCGCCCGTTTGAGTTCGGGTTGCAGGGCTCCCCACTCGCGCTCGGCGGCGATCTTCTCCGCCAGCAGTTGCTGTTCGGTGAGGGCACTCTGCTGGGTCTGCTCCTCCAGCTTGCCAAGTTCGGGGCCAAGCTCGGCCAGTGCCTTCTCCTGCTGCTGCACCTCCAGGGTGAGGCGAGCCAGCTCGTCGTGATCGGCGCGGGCCACCTGGGCCTGCTCGGCGCGGGCGAACTCCTCCCGCTCGGGAGCGGCCGCACCGTGGGCCGCCTCCGCCGCGGCAAGGGCCGCCTCTCCCTCCTGACAGGCCTGCAACTGCGCAGCGATGCGGCCGTTGAGATCCCGCAAGTCCTGCATCAGTTGCTGTTGCTGCTGCTCGTGTTTGAGGCTGGTGGCGAGGCTGACCTGCTGGCTCACCCACTGCTCGCGGGTCGCCTCGTCCATCAACGCCACGTCACCGAGCCGCTGGCTGATGGCGGCCAGTTTCTGCTGCTCCTCCCGCGCCCGCTCATGGGTCTGGACCGAAATGGCGGAGTAGAGCTCAGTGCCGGTCATCCGTTCGAGCAGGGCCGAACGCTCGTCGGCGCTCGACTTGAGGAAGGCGGCAAACTCCCCCTGGGGCAGGATGACGGCGCGGCGAAACTGCTCCCAGGAGAGCCCCACCAGCTCGTCGATGCGATCCTGCAGCTCCCGCTTGCTGCCACTGAACACCTGGCCCGACGCCACGTCGGTCAGGCTGCGCTCCTGGGCCTGAAAGCGCCCCTCGGCGCGGTTGCGCGCCCGGCGCACCGCCCAGCGGGCCAGCCAGATGCGGCCGTCACAGCCGCGAAACTGCACCTCGGCAAAACCGCTGGCGTGGCCGCGGCTGAGGATACCGCGCACGTCGTTGGCCTTGAGTTTCTCCTCGTCATCCATGCGGCCCACTTCGGCGACGTTCTTGCGATTGGCGATAAAGCGCGGCATCTCGTCGTAGAGCGCCAGACAGATGGCATCGAGCAGGGTGCTCTTTCCGGCGCCGGTATTGCCGGTGATGGCAAACAGGCCGGCGGCCCCCAGGGCGCCGCCAGCAAAATCGATGGTAAAGGGGCCGGTCAGGCTGGCCAGATTCTCCCCTGACAGCGACAAGATTTTCATTGGCTGGCCTCCTTCACTTGCTCCAGGATCTCTTCAAACGACGCCACCAGCTCGGCCTCCGGCTCCCCGTCGAACTGACGCTGATAGCAGAGGCGAAACACCTCGGTGGGGGAGAGCTCATCGAGCCGGCGCTGGCCGGCACCATCCGCCAGCCCCTGGCCCGAGCCCTGATAACTGGTCGTGATGCGGGCAAGGCGCACCGGCTTGTCGCCGATGGCGGCCAGCACGCGCTCGCGGATGCGGGCCTCGGGTTTGGGCAGCAGCAGCCGTACCTCGAGGAAGGGCTGTGCTTCTTGTGGGCAAGGGTGCAGCGCCAGCGCCTCGATGGCCTTGAGCGCCTCGTCAAGGCCGCTCTGGGGCAGGCGGATCATCTCCACCGCGCGGGGCACCGGGATCCGCTCAAGGCGGGCCAGCTTGCCCCCCTCAAACGTCACCTCCAGCACCTGATGGTTGTAGTTCGCCTCGGCCAGCGAGAGCGGCAGCGGCGAGCCGCTGTAGTGCACCCCCTCGGCCGGACTCTGCGCCAGGTGCAGGTGACCCAGCGCCGTGTAGTCGGCGGCGGCAAACAGTTCGGCAGGCAGGGCATGCTGGTTGCCGCCGAGCACCCGCCGCTCGGAGAGCTCGGAGAGCTGGCCCGCCGCCAGATAGGCGTGGCCCATAGCGATGAGGGCCTGGTCCGGATGGCAGCGCGCCCGCCCCTCGCTCAGCACCGCCTCATAGACCTGGCGTACCCCTTCGATGAGTCTGTCCTGCCCCTCCCTGAGCCCTTCTGGGCGCAGATCGCTGCTGCGCAGAAACGGCACGGCGGCGCACCAGGCGGCCACCTCGCCGTTCTTGCCTCGCAGCGGCACCAGCAGGCGCTCGGTCTCGAGGCGTCCCTCGTCGTCCCGGCTGATGCTGCCCACCAGATGCAGGTCGAAGGCGCGTAGCAGCTCGTGGGGGGCATCCAGCTTGGAGGGGGAGTCGTGGTTGCCGCCGATGAGCACCATCTCCAGTGCCGGGTGCTCGGCGCGCAGCCGTGCCAGGAAGCGGTAGAGCTGCTGCCAGGCACTGGCGGGAGGGTTGGCGGTGTCGAACAGATCGCCCGCCACCAGCAGGGCATCGATGTCGCGGGTCTTGATGGTGTCGGCCAGCCAGTCGAGGAAGGCGTCGTGTTCGAAGCGGCGGTCGTGGCCGTGAAGCTGATGACCGAGGTGCCAGTCGGCGGTGTGCAGGATCTTCATGGAAAACGGCTCGATAAGGAGAAGAGAGCGGGGGCGAAGGCGCCCCGGGATGGAGACAAGATGAGGATGGTGCCCCCCGTTTTCAACCGGGGCAGCCCCAGACGTCAGATTCAGACGGCTTGGTAATGCATCTGGTACTGAAGATGGCCGGTGAGGGGATCGGGCACCTCCCCCCCGATTTCAAAGCCGTGGCGGCGGTAGAAACGCACCGCCGGCTCGTTCTCCACGAAGACCCGTGTATGCAGCTCGGCACATCTGGATCTGGCTTCCTGCAACAGGGCGTGCCCCACCCCCCGCCCCTGCCTATCGGGGCGCACGAAGAGTGCAGCCAGGTAATCATCCACCAGCGCCATGAAGCCGAGCAGGTCCCCTCGCTCCTCGAACACCCAGATGCGGGCGTGATCGAGGTAGCGGGTACGCAGCTCCTCCTGAGCCTGCCACCAGCAGGAGGCATCGACGAAATCGTGGGCCTGCAGGGAGGCCAGGAGCCAGATTTCGACGATCTCTTCCATGTCTTCCGGCCGACTCTGTCTCAACATGGTCGCCTCCTTGTCAGCAATGTGAACACTCGCAGTCTAGGGGAGTTGGGCCCGCTCCCGGGGGATCAAGGTGGGGCCCTGTGAGGTCGATCGCCCTTTTTTTAGCGAGAATGATTGGCTGATCACAAAGCGCCTCTCTAGTACAATGCCCGCCGGACAATCTAGAGACCGAGGACGCCATGTGGTTTAAAAACCTGCAGATTTACCGCTTTACCCGCCCCTTCGACCTGACCGTTGAGCAGCTGGAAACCCAGCTGGAAGCCTGCGCCTTCACCCCCTGCGGCAGCCAGGACATCTCCCGGTTCGGGTGGGTCAAGCCCCTTGGCAAATTCGGCTCCACCCTGACCCACGCCGCCTCTGGCCACATCCTGCTGTGCGCTCGCAAGGAAGAGAAGATGCTGCCCGGCACCGTGGTCAAGGAGATGCTGGCGGAGAAGGTAGAGGCCATTGAATTCGAACAGGGTCGCGCCCTCAAGAAGAAAGAAAAAGAAGCGCTGAAAGAGGAGATCATGCACACCCTGCTGCCCCGCGCCTTCAGCCGCACCAGCCAGACCTTCGCCTGGATAAACCCTGCCGACAACCTGATGGTGGTGGATGCAGGCTCCGCCAAGAAGGCGGACGATCTGCTGGCGCTCTTGCGCAAATCCATCGGCTCCCTGCCGGTAGTGCCGGTGGCCCTCAAGAACCCGCCCGAGATCACCATGACCGAGTGGCTCAACGAGGGCAACCTGCCCGCCGCCTTCACCCTGGAGGACGAAGCCGAGCTGCGCAGCGCCATGGAGCACGGCGGCATCATCCGCTGCAAGCAGCAGGATCTGATGAGCGAGGAGATCAAGAATCACCTGGCCAACGACAAGCTGGTGACCAAGCTGGCCCTCAACTGGGGCGAAACCCTGAGCTTCGTGCTGGGGGACGATCTCTCCATCAAGCGCCTCAAGTTCAGCGAAGAGCTGCGCGAGCAGAACGACGACGTCACCAGTGAAGATCCTGCCGCCCGCCTGGACGCCGACTTCGCCCTGGTCACCGCCGAGCTCTCCCAGTTCATCCCGGCCCTGTTTGCCGCCCTGGGTGGTGAAGAGCAGTCCATCTAAGCAAATTGGCTCAGCCTGATTGCAAAAAACCGCCTTCACGGCGGTTTTTTCATGTCTTCGGGCATTGTCGCCACGGGCTGGACGCCTCTGGAGTAGCGCCGTCGCCCTCCCGCCGCGCAATCTCCTGACCCCATAGGCTTTAGCAGCATGGCGAACTGCCCCGGCAGCATGACACCTCGCTAGAGTGCCCCCCTTTCCTGCAACAGTCGATGAAGTCGCTGCGCCAGGGTGCGGTAACCCTCGGCATTGAAATGCACCGCATCGGATTTCAGGGCCGGGTCTCGCAGCAACTCACCGATGCTGTCGTTGTCCAGCACCAGCCCGTACTGCTCTGCCAGCTCCTCGTAGAGGGGAGCGCCATCGGCAAACAGGGATTTTCGGGGCACCCCGACCAGCAGGGTCTGGGCCCCGCTCCCCTGCACCGCCTCTATCATGGCGGCGAGATTGGCCTTGAGGGCCGCCTCCCCGCTGCCACGCAGGATGTCGTTGCCCCCCTCCAGCAGGATGACCAGAGCGGGTCTGTGCCGGGCCAGCAACCCGGGCAGGCGGGCCCTGCCGGCCTGGCTCAGCTCTCCGGACACCCCGCCATTGACCACGGGATGGCCGCTCAGGGTCGCCAGCACGCTGGGGTAGCTTTGGGACGGGCTCACCCCGCGTCCCTCGGTCAGACTGTCCCCGAAGGCGAGCAGGGTCTCCCCCTGGGCCAGCGGTCTGAAGGTCGGCTCCTCGCAGGCCGTCAGCAACAGGCAGAGCAGCCCCGCCATGCAAGGTTTCGCCAGCGTCCCCCGGTGTGTCATGAGCGCCTCCTTGATAGTTTTGTAACCATATGAGTATTAAGACAAACTTTTAATCAAGCTCCAAGTGTGACACATTTCGGCAGGTGAACAAGAAACCGACAAGGAGCCTGTCATGTCCCTCAAACCCCTCGGCCTGCTGGTCGCCCTCGGCCTGCTTGGCGGCTGCGCCTCCCAGGATGGCTTTCACTATGTCCCTCCTCCCCAGACCCTGATCGCCCCGGAGGCGGCCAGCGGCTGGATTGACAAACCGGGCTGGCAGGGCCGTGACTTCATGGTGGCGGCGGCCAACCCGCTGGCGGTGGACGCGGGCTACCAGATCATCAAGGCGGGGGGCAGCGCCGTCGATGCGGCCATCGCCGTTCAGCTGGTATTGACCCTGGTGGAACCTCAATCCTCGGGCATCGGCGGCGGCTCCCTCATGCTGGTGTGGGACGGCAAGCAGGTGGCGGCGGTGGATGGCCGGGAAACAGCCCCCGCCGCTGCCACCGATCAGCTCTTCATGAAGGAGGGCAAACCCATGGCCTTCTATGAGGGGGTGGTGGGCGGGCGCTCCGTCGGCGCCCCCGGCACGGTGCGAGCCCTGGCCCTGGCCTACGAGCGCTATGGCAAGCTGCCCTGGGCCACGCTGTTCGAACCCGCCATCACCCTCGCAGAGCAAGGGTTCGTGATAAGCCCCCGCCTCGCCACCCTGCTGGCAAAAGATCCCTATCTGGCCGGGGATCCGGACGCCCGTGCCTACTTCTATCAGGCGGATGGCACTCCCAAGACGGCAGGTACCCGGCTCACCAACCCGGCCCTGGCCAGGGTGCTGCGTACCCTGGCCAGCGACGGCCCCGACGCCTTCTATCGCGGCCCGCTGGCCGAGGCCATGGTGGCCAAGGTGCACGCCCACCCGACCAACCCCGGGGTGCTGAGCGCCGCCGATCTCGCCAGCTACCAGGCCAAGCTGCGGGACGGGCTCTGCTTTGACTATCGCCAGAGCGAGATCTGCGGCTTCCCGACCCCCTCCTCCGGCACCCTGGCCCTCGGCCAGATCTTCGGCATGCTGGAGAGCCGGGACATGGCCGCCCTCAAACCGGTACAGGGGGAGCAGGGTCAACTGGCCGCCTCCAGCGAGGCCATTCACCTCTACAGCGAGGCGGCACGCCTCGCCTTCGCCGATCGCAACCAGTATGTGGCCGACGGCGACGTCGTCGACGTGCCGGTGACAGGCCTGCTGGACAAGGGCTATCTGGCGCAGCGGGGACACCTTATCGGCAACCGCTCCATGGGCGTCGCCCAGCCCGGCAACCCGCCCCGGGCGCTGGCCTGGGGCCGGGACGCCACCCCGGAGCTGCCCTCCACCAGCCACATCTCCATCGTGGACAAGAGCGGCATGGCGGTGGCCATGACCAGCTCCATCGAGGATGGCTTCGGCTCGCGGCTGATGGTCAACGGCTACCTGCTGAACAACCAGCTCACCGACTTCTCCTTCACCTCGGTGGACGCCGCCGGCCTGCCGGTGGCCAACCGGGTGGAGCCCGGCAAGCGCCCCCGCTCCTCCATGTCGCCCCTGCTGGTGTTTGACAAGGCAAGCGGCGAGCTCGAGATGAGCCTGGGTTCCCCGGGAGGCTCGGCCATCATCAACTACGTGGGCAAGGCGCTGCTCGGCACCCAGGATTGGGGGCTCGACCTGCAGCAGGCCATCAACCTGCCCAATTTCGGCAGTCGCAACGGCCCCACCGAGCTGGAGCAGGGTCGCACGCCCGACGCCGTGGTTCAGGGGCTCAAGGCCAGAGGGCACGAGGTCCTGCTTAACGAGCAGACCTCCGGGCTGCAGGGCGTCCAGCGCCATGCCGGCGGCTGGCTGGGGGCCGCAGACCCCAGACGTGAGGGGGTCGCCAGGGGAGAGTGATGCCCCTTCAGCACCCTCGTTCACCATGGAGGAGGCCAGCCTCCTCCATGCCGTGTGCTCATAGGTTGTATGGAGATGGTATTCACCTGACAGTTGCCCACAAAAGGGAGTGGTCATACGGCTTCAAACCGGATAACAAAACGGTACCCCTACCGTGTTATCCGGAGTCACCGTATGACCACCAACGAGAAAGTAGCACGTCGTAAACTCAGTCTGCTAGAGCTCGCCAAAGAGCTCAATAACGTCAGCAAAGCCTGCAAGCTCATCGGCTACAGCCGTCAGCAGTTCTACGAAATTCGCCGTAACTATCAGACCTATGGCGCCGAGGGCTTGCTCGACAAACTACCCGGCTGTAAAGGGGCGCATCCCAACCGGGTCGCTCCCGAGATTGAACAGGCTATCCTCGATTACTCTCTCACCAGACCAACCCATGGCCCGCTGCGGGTCGCGCAAGAACTGGCTCTGCAAGGCATCAACGTCAGTGCGGGCGGTGTGCGTGGCGTGTGGCAACGTCACGACTTGCTCTCCAAGCATGACCGCTTGTTGCGCCTCGAGAAAACCCACAGGGAACAGACGATTGAGCTCAATGACGAGCAGATCCGCCTGCTCGAGCGCTTCAGCCCCGAGTTTCGCGAACGCCAAATTGAGGTTCACTACACCGGGGAACTGGTGGCGGTCGACACCTTCTTCGTCGGCGCACTCAAGGGGGTGGGCAAGGTGTATCTGCAAACCGTACTGGACTGCTACAGCCGCCACGCCTGGGGACGGCTCTACACCAGCAAGCTGCCGGTGACCTCGGTCCATGTGCTCAACGAAACGGTCCTGCCGTTCTTCGAGGCTCACGAGGCGCGGGTCTATACCATCCTGTCGGACAACGGGCGCGAGTTCTGCGGGCGCCCTGACCATCACCCCTACGAGCTGTTCCTGCAACTGGAGGGGATTGAGCACCGGACCACCAAGGTACGCAGGCCGCAGAGCAACGGCTTTATCGAGCGGCTACATCGCACCCTGCTGGATGAACACTTCCGTATCAAGGGGAGGACAACCTGGTATGAGTCGGTAGAGCAGATGCAGACAGACCTGGACAGCTATCTGGATCACTACAACACCCAGCGGCCACATCAAGGCAGGATGATGGAAGGACAGACTCCCTACAGCATGTTCAAAAAGGGTCTGAAATTGATACCGAAGGAAGTGCGCACTAAAGTAGCGTAAACAAGACACCGGTTTGAGGCCGGTGTCAGGTGATAACTAGATCTGTACACCTCTTGTTAATCTCCGCCGGGCTGACATTGCCAAGTCGTGAATGCCGACGCTGGCGGTTGTAAAAAATCTCTATGTATTCCTGAATCGCTGCCTTGGCCTCCGCTCTCGTCTCGAATCTATGGTGGTGAACCAGTTCATTTTTAAGAGACCCCCAGAAGCTTTCTATCGGGGCATTGTCGAAGCAGTTCCCCTTGCGTGACATGGAGGTCTGCATGCCAAATTGTACCTGGAGAGCCCGGTAAGCCTTGGCACAGTACTGACTGCCCCGGTCTGTGTGATGAATAAGCCCAACGGGTGGCCTCTTCTGCTGCACAGCCCGAAACAGCGCCTGACTGACCAACCCGGTGGTCATTCGCTCTCCCATCGCATAACCCACTATCTCACAGGTAAACACATCCTTGAGACCAGCCAGATAAAGCCAGCCTTCGTCGGTGGCGATATAGGTGATATCACCGGTCCAGACTTCGTTGGGCTTCGTCGGCGCAAAGACCTGACCAAGGAGATTCTCCGCCACGGGCAGGGAATGAGCAGAATGGGTTGTCGCCTTGAATTTGCGCTTTTGTTTGCAAGACAACCCCATTTCACGGCGCAATCGTCCAATCCGGTCCCGCCCAGCGTAAAATCCTTCGGCGGCCAACTCAGCTTGTAAACGCGCTGCGCCATAGGTCTGGCGCGTCTTGCTGTGAGCAGCCCGAATGGCGACCTTGAGTCGTTCATCTTCTTGTTGGCGCTGTGACGGTGGACGGTGGCGCCAGTGGTAGAAGCCCGCACGAGAGACCTCCAGCACACGACAGATAACGGAAATGGGATAGAGGTCCTGTTGGTTGGCTATCCACGCGTACTTGGCAGTGACTCCTGAGCAAAGTACGCGGCGGCCTTTTTTATGATGTCGCGCTCCATGTTGGCTTGTGCGAGAGCTTTGCGTAGCCGGGCCACTTCAGCCTCCAGCTCGGCGACAGAACGCGCTCCGGGAATGGCCGATGTATCCTTTCCTCCTTTGGCTGCGACCACCCAGTTGCTCAGTGTGCCTTTGGCAATACCCAACCTTCTGGCGGCTTCAGCTTGGCCAAGGCCTTGCTCCAACACCAGTCGAACCGCCTCTGCCCGAAACTCTGGTGAATAGTGTTCTCTCGATTTCATTCAATACCCCCGATTGTCTCATCGTAACAATCGGGACTGTCTGTGAAAATCAGGATACCTCATTCGCGGCTATCAGCACTTTGCCGTGCTGCGGGCCATCGATCGCCACGATCGCGTCTATCTGGCAGACCCGGCCCTCGGCAACCGGGTGATCACCTTCAAGGAGTTCAAGGAGAGCTGGAACGGCATCCTCCTCGCCGTCATCGGCGCGGGCTATCGTCCCGATGCCCCCCTTGCCAACCCCTCTCCCCCGCTCTCTGTCAGAGGCAAGGATGGGCTCTTCGCCCCGGTCAATGAAACATCCCTGCTGGAATTCGGTTTTCAGCACAAAGAGCTAATGTGAGGTCATCATGAATACCCGACCCGCCCTATGCCTCCTCTGCAGCCTGGGTGGCATCGCCTCTCCGCTGCTGGCAGCACCGGACCCGCTGGCCCATCTGTCAGACCACTTTGCGCCCGAACTGGCGGACGGGGAGCTGGCCCACCTGCGCGGCCGCTATGTCAGCAGCCATGGCATCAGCTACTTCGGCATCGAGTTCATCTCGTCACTGACCACGACCCAGGCCCAGCAGACGGCGGCCATGAACCTGGCGCTGAGCATTGTGCAAAACAAGCCCAAGCTGGATGTGCGCGTCAAGGATGAGGTCAAGCCCGCGGCCACGCCCGCCAAGGAGGCCCAGGTGCAGGGGGCCGGGCTGGTGCAGGTCGTTCAACTGGAGGGGAGTGGCAACAGCTCGGTCAACCAGGCCGGTATTGAACTGACCACCCCCACCATGACGGGACACCTGGTTCAGGCGGGCAGCTACGAGCATCAGGGCGATCTTGGTACCGCCACCTATCGGGTCTCGGGGAATTATGCCGGCTTGCAACTACACTCTTCCGACGGCCGGGTCCTGCTGGAGCAGAGCCTGCGCGGTACCGACTTCAGCCGGGGGCTGCTGCAGTTCAACAAGGTCAGAGGGGACGGTTTGCAGACGCTCAATCAGACCCGCATCTGGTTTTCGCGCTGAGCACCGGTGAGCCCGGGGGCTGAACCATCAGAAAGGATGATAAACAACAAGGACGTATCCAGATGAAACAGTCTCGCATGCTGTTGATTGCCCTCGCCCCCTTCGCCTGCTGGGGGGCCACGGCCGAAGAGGAGTCCCTGCAACAACAGCTGGATCTCCTGCGCCAGCAACTGATCCAGCAAAACCAGGCCCTCCATCAGCTCCAGGCCCGCCTGGAGGCCGTCAAGGCCGCCGGTGCCACGACGGCAACCGCCGGGGTCGGAGCCGGGGCCGCCGTCGCCTCCACCCAGCAGGACGCCTCACGGCGCACGCGGCGTTGTTGCCCAAATCGATACAGCTTGAATGGAACTAACTGAGGACTTGGTGATCTGATCACCACCATCCTCTTCAAGTCTGCATTATGGGCACGTCGCTTCACCCCATCACCAACTGGCCTAAATACAACAAGTCTTTGATTAATCGTGGTTCACTCACCTTCTGGGTTGATGCCGAGGCCATGAGCAACTGGTTTCACCACGACCATCATGGACGGCGGGGCCGTAGCCAGCTCTACACCGACCAAACCATCGCCACCTTCCTGATGCTCAAGGGGATTTTCAACCTCACTTTGCGAGCAACCCAGGGACTACTCGACTCCCTGTTCGAATTGATGAATGTGCCGTTGTGCGCACCGGACTATAGCTGTGTCAGCAAGCGAGCACGCACGGTGACAGTGGCCTATCGACAGCCCCCAAAGGGATGCATTACCGACTTGGTTATCGACTCAACCGGGCTGAAGGTGTTTGGTGAAGGCGAGTGGAAAGTCAGAAAACACGGCGCTGAGAAGCGGCGAGTCTGGCGCAAGTTGCACCTGGCGGTAGACTCGGTAACCCACGATATCGTGGCGGCGGAGGTGTCATTGGAAAATGTCCATGATGCCGAGGTGTTGCCGACCTTGCTCAATCCACTGCGGCGCAAGCTGGGACGAGTTTATGCAGATGGCGCCTATGACAGCAAAGCCAGCCATCAGCTTATCTCGCGCAAAGGGGCGACAGCTTGTATCCCACCTCGCAAGAGCGCGGGGTTATGGAAAAAAGGACATCCAAGAAATGACGCTGTGCTGGTGATACGCAAGGAAGGGCTGGCGCACTGGAAGAAGATATCGGGGTATCACCGTCGCTCACTGGCAGAGACGGCGATGTATCGGTTCAAGCAGTTGCTGACGGGGAAAATCAGTCTGCGTAACTACAATGGCCAGGTGGGAGAAGTCATGGCGTATGTCAGTGCCATAAACAAACTGAATACCCTGGGCCTACCTGTCAGAAAGCCTCGAGTGTAGCGGTCACCCAGAGCTGGGGAAATCATGGCTTGCTGGCTTATTTGGGAAACAACGCCGGCGCACGCCGGAAGTCGGCCGCAGTACCGAAGACCTGATGATCGAACAGCACAATGTGTTCGACCGCGCCCTGACCGTCGATGTGGGCCTCTCCTACCAGCACTACAACCGCAAGGATCTCGCCCTGCGCGGCTTCCTCGCCCTGGACGCCATCTTCCTTGGCGAAATCAACCTGGATCGGGTGCGCTCCGATCAGTGGACGGCGGATGTCATCACCCGCTACACCCTCAACGATCGCTGGCAACTGGAGCTGGCCCTCCCCTACATGTTCCGCAACACCAACTACCAGAGCACCGGCAAGGAGAACTCCAGCCGCGACTTTGAGGAGCAGAGCGTCAGCGATGGCGGTCTGGGGGATCTCAGCCTCGCCATCTACTACAGGGTCATGGCCGAGAGCGAGGATTGGCCGGATCTGGTGTGGAACTTCCGGGCCAAGGCGCCGACCGGCAAGGATCCTTACGGCATCGAGATCAACACCTCGGAATCGGGCAACCTGGTGACCCCCAAGGAGCTCGCCACCGGCAACGGGCTCTGGCAGCTCTCCACCGGCTTCTCCCTGGTCAAGACCATGGATCCCGCCATCCTGTTTGCCAGCCTCAACTATGGTCACAGCCTCAAGCAGGACTTTGACGATATCTCCTACCAGCCCGGCAACCAGCCCGGCAGCATCCAGCTGGGAGACTGGTATGAATATGGCCTGGGGGTCGCATTCGCTCTCAACGAACGCTTCAGCCTCTCCTTCAACATCAACCAGCGCGTCACCATGGAGTCCGAGCAGGGGTCCGAAGGCTTTGCCATGGAGAAGGTCACCGGCTCCGATGCCAACGCCGCCAGCTTTGGCATGGGGTCGACCTGGGCCATCACCGACAACCTCTCCATGGCGGTCAACTGGTCTGCCGGGCTCACCACGGATGCACCGGACTACACCATCGGGATCCGCTTCCCCTACCGCTTCTAGCCCCGTGCCCGGGCAGGTTGACGACAAAAAACGAGGGAGGCATAACGCCTCCCTCTTCTTGTTGACGCCAGCCTGCCTGGCGGGCCATCGGTGACATCACACCCCCAGGCGATCGCGCAGGGTGTACCAGGCGGCGCCGGCGGCGGTGAAGGGGATGCGCAGCAGGCGGCCACCCGGGAAGGGGTAGTGCGGCAGCCTGGCGAACGCATCGAAGCGCTCCGCCTGACCGCTCAGCACCTCGGAGAGCAGCTTGCCCGCCAGATGGGTACAGGTGACGCCGTGGCCGCTGTAGCCCTGCATGTAGTAGATGTTGTGACCGATGCGGCCAAACTGCGGCAGGCGCGACAGGGTGAGCAGGAAGTTGCCGGTCCAGGTGTACTCCACCTTGACGTTGGCCAGCTGCGGGAAAGTCTTGCGCATCTTGGGGATGATCAGCCGCTCGATGTCCGCCGGATCCCGCGCGCCATAGACCACGCCGCCGCCATAGATCAACCGGTGATCGCCGGAGGTACGGTAGTAGTCGAGCAGGTAGTTGCAATCCTCCAGACAGTAGTTCTGTGGCAAGAGTGAACGGGCCCGCTCCTCTCCCAGCACTTCGGTGGCGATCACCTGGGTGCCGCAAGGCATGCTCTTGCTGGCCAGTTCCGGCACCAGATTGCCGAGGTAGGCGTTGCCGGCCACCACGATAAAGCGTGCCTTCACCGCCCCTTTGGCGGTCTTGACCAACGCCGGCTGACCCGGAGTAATGCTGGTGACGGCGGACTGCTCGAAGATAAGCCCCCCCTGCATGCGGATGGCTTCCGCCTCCCCCAGCGCCAGATTGAGAGGGTGAATATGGCCGCCGCTCTTGTCCAGCAGGGCGCCGACGTAACGATCGCTCGCGACCACCTCGCGCACCCCCTTGGCATCGAGCAGCTCCAGCTGGTCGTTGCCCCACTTCTCCCAGCGCGCCTTCTGCGCCTTGAGTTCGTGAAGCTGCTTCTCGGTCTCGGCGGCAAAGACCCCGCCCTCCTGCAGATCGCACTGGATGTTGTAGCGTTTGATCCGCTCGCGGATGATCTGGCCCCCCTCAAACAACATGGAGCCGAGCAGCCTGGCCTGATCCGGCGGGCAGTTCGCTTCGATGGTGTCGATGTCGCGGCTGTAGGAGTTGACGATCTGGCCGCCGTTGCGGCCGCTGGCGCCAAAGCCGACCCTGGCCGCCTCCAGCACCACCACCTTGTACCCCTTCTCCACCAGATGCAGCGCACTGGAGAGGCCGGTGTAGCCTGCGCCTATGACGCAGACGTCGCACTCCAGCTGCTCGGTGAGCGTGGGATAGGGCGCGTGTTTGTTGGCACTGGCTGCGTAGTAACTCTTTACATGTTCGGTCATGATCCCTGTTTCCTTACCGGTTCGTTTCCAACACAACGGGTTGTTCACATTAAAAGCTGGCCGGGGTGTGGGCGCTGACGATGCGGCAGACCTGCCCCGAGGGATTGCTGAAACTGTGGGGCTCGCCGGTGTCGATGACATAACTGTCCCCGGCGCACAGTTCATAGGTCTGGCCGGCCAGGGTCAGCAACACCGACCCTTCCAGCACGGTGCCCACCTCCTCCCCCTGATGCTTCACCACGCCGCCGGTGTCGGTGCCGGGGGCATAGGTCTCCAGCATGAAGCCGAGCTGGCGCCGATTGTTGCCGTTGTGCACCAGCTTCATGGAGACCCCCTGGCTGCCAAGCTCGATGAGCTGCTCCGCCTTGATCACCACGCTGGGCGTGCTCGCCACCTCCTCTTCGGCGAAGAAGCGCGACAACGGCAGCTCGTAGACGCTCAGCAGCTTTTGCAGGGAGGCCACCGAGGGGCTCACCTTGTTCTGCTCTATCATGCAGATGGCGCCGTGGGTCAGGCCGCTCAGCTCCGCCACCCGGCGCTGGGAGAGCCCGAGCTCCCTGCGGATCCGGGCAAGCCGCTCCCCCATGTTTCTCTCGTGCTCCGCCAGGGGGTTGTCCGTCATGGTCCGCCACCGGACCTCGCCACGGGATTGCTCCATCGCCCACCTCCTTCCATGGTCATTCGAATACCTGGGGCCGACTGGTCAATATAGTGAGTCAGGCACGTCAGCCCCGTTCACTATCCTGCACAACCCAGAGCGTTCATTATTTTGCACACCCTGCGCAATGAAAACCGCTACAATCGCGCTAACAGCCCCATTTCTAGCATGTGACGCCCAGTTCACTCAAATATATTTAACACTTGAAAAACATTTCGGCTCATTTTATGGTCGTTACGTGCTTATTATTCTATACGGCGGTGCCCACATAAACGCGCCACCCAGACCCACTATCGAGGCCCCTTACTTATGTCAGCATCACAACCTGCTCTCTCCCTGATCAAATCCCTGGCCTATGTCGACGGCCGCTGGTGCGAGTCCCTGGGCGGGCGCCGGTTCGAGGTCCTGAACCCGGCCACCGGCCAGGTCATCACCCAGGTGCCCGACATGGACGGGGAGGACACCCGCCTCGCCATCGCGGCGGCCCACGCGGCGCAACCCGCCTGGGCGGCCCTCACCGCCAAGGAGCGCAGCAGCAAACTCTACGCCTGGTTCGAGCGCATCATGGCCAACCAGGAGGAACTCGCCCGCATCATGACCTGCGAGCAGGGCAAGCCGCTGGCGGAAGCCAAAGGAGAGGTGGCCTACGGCGCCAGCTTCATCCAGTGGTTCGCGGAAGAGGGCAAGCGTGCCTATGGCCGCACCATCCCCGGCTTCTCCGCCGATCGGCGCCTGGCCACCATCAAGCAGCCGGTGGGGGTCGTGGCCGCCATCACCCCCTGGAACTTCCCCATCGCCATGATCACCCGCAAGGCGGGTCCGGCGCTGGCCGCCGGTTGCACCATCGTCATCAAGCCCGCCGCCGAAACGCCCCTCTGCGCCCTGGCGCTGGCGGTACTGGCGGAGCAGGCGGGCATTCCCGCCGGGGTCATCAACATCGTCACCTCCCATCAGGCGAGCGCGGTGGGCAACGAGCTGTGCAGCAACCCCGTGGTGCGCAAGCTCTCCTTCACCGGCTCCACCCGCATCGGCAAACTGCTGATGCGCCAGTGCGCCGACACCATGAAGCGCCTCTCCCTGGAGCTGGGCGGCAACGCCCCCTTCATCGTCTTTGACGACGCCGACCTCGACGCCGCCGTGGCCGGGGCCCTGGCGTCCAAATACCGTAACGCCGGCCAGACCTGCGTCTGCGCCAACCGCATCCTGGTGCAGGCCAGCGTCTATGACGCCTTCGCCGAGAAGCTCGCCGCCGCGGTCAAGGCCTTCAAGGTGGGGGACGGCATGGGCGAGGGCGTCCAGATCGGGCCCCTCATCAACCCGGCCGCCGCCAGCAAGGTGGCCGAGCTGGTGCAGCAATCGGTCGCCGCCGGTGCCCGGGTGCTGGTGGGGGGCGACGCCCACCCCGCCGGTCCCCTCTTCTATCATCCCACCATCCTGACCGGGGTCACCCGGGGCAACCCCATTCTGGACGAGGAGATCTTCGGGCCCGTCGCCCCCCTGGTGCGCTTCGAGACGGAAGCCGAGGCCATTGCGCTTGCCAACGACACCCCCTATGGCCTGGCCGCCTACTTCTATGGCCGCGACATCGCCCGGGTGTGGCGGGTGGCCGAGGGGCTCGAATACGGCATGGTGGGGATCAACGAGGGGATCATCTCCACCGAACTGGCACCCTTTGGCGGGATCAAGGAGTCGGGGCTGGGCCGGGAAGGGGCGGCCGAAGGGCTGGAGGAGTACCTGGAGACCAAATACCTCTGCTTTGGCGGCATTCGCTGAGGGGAGTGAAGGGGCAATCGCATCGTTAAAACAGATGCGTTATGACACAGCCCATCGCTTTTACAGATAGAAAGAGGGGGCCGCCGGTCACGACCGAGCGCCTTGTGGGCCCTGAGGGCACACCCGGGGCCCCCTTTTGTGAACAGGCCGCCCTGCCCGAGGGCAGTTGGCGGCACACATATGGCCAGATGGCACAGGAATAGCGGGGCCCATGCCCCTCAGGGAGGAAAGATGAGTCATTCAAGCAACAACCAGCAGTGGCAGGCCCGCCGCGAAGCGGCCGTGGTCCAGGGGGTCGGCACCCTGCTGCCGGTCTTCATCGACCGGGCGCACAACGCTGAGCTCTGGGACGTGGAGGGCAACCGCTACATCGACTTTGCCTCCGGCATCGCCGTGCTCAACACCGGCCACAACCACCCCAAGGTGGTGGCGGCGGTGCGCGAGCAGCTCGAGAAGTTCAGCCACACCTGCTTCCAGGTCACCCCCTACTCCGGCTATATCGAGCTGGCGGAGAAGTTGAATGCCCTGGTGCCCGGCCCCACCCCCAAGCGCACCCTCTTCCTCTCCACCGGCGCCGAGGCGGTGGAGAACGCCATCAAGATCGCCCGCGCCCACACCGGTCGCAGCGGCACCATCGCCTTCAAGGGGGGCTTCCACGGCCGCACCATGATGGGCATGGCCCTCACCGGCAAGGTGGTGCCCTACAAGACCGGCTTCGGCCCCTTCCCGGGGGAGGTCTATCACCTCCCCTTCCCCGCCGACTACCTGGGAGTGAGTGAAGACGATGCCCTGGCCGCGCTGGATCTCTGCTTCAGCGCCGACATCGAACCCACCCGGGTGGCCGCCATCATCATCGAGCCGGTGCAGGGGGAGGGGGGCTTCTACCCCGCCTCCGCCAGCTTCATGCAGCGCCTGCGCCAGGTGTGCGACCAGCACGGCATCCTGCTCATCTGCGACGAGATCCAGACCGGTTTCTGTCGCACCGGCAAGACCTTCGCCACCGAATACAGCGGTGTCGAACCCGACATCATGACGCTGGCCAAGAGCCTGGCCGGCGGCTTCCCGCTCTCTGCCGTGGTGGGCAAGAGCGAGGTGATGAATGCCGCCAAGCCCGGTGGCCTGGGGGGCACCTATGCGGGCTCCCCCATCGCCTGCGCCGCCGCCCTGGCGGTGCTAGAGGTGATCGAGGAGGAGCGCCTGAACCAGAAGGCCCTGGCCCAGGGGGAGCAGATCAAGGCTCGCCTGCACCAGCTGGCGACACGGTTTGACTGCATCGGCAACATCCGCGGCCCCGGCGCCATGGTGGCCATGGAGCTGGTGAAGGAGGGAGATGCCGCCAGACCGGACCCGGATCTCACCAAGCGGCTGGTGGCCGAGGCGGGCAAGCGGGGGCTGGTGCTGCTGGCCTGCGGCGTGCGTGGCAACGTGATCCGTTTCCTCGCCCCCCTGACCGCCCCGGCGGCCATCGTCGACGAGGGACTCGACCTGCTGGAGCAGGCCCTGTCCGCCTCCCTGGCCTGATCCGGAAGACCGCGTTCGCCCACGTGCAAAAAAATGCGTTTTTGCTCCCTTGATATGCTTGTCAAGGGGGCATCACGAATGCACAATGCGCCGCCGTATTCAAGGACCGTCCGCTCATCGGAGCCCGGTTCTTTTTTTGCGCCAAACAAATCCATAACGAGGCCGGAACAGACCGGAAATGATAACGAGGTGGCACGCCATCTCACGACACCCGCTTCTTAGTGAGGAACTCCATGGGGCATATCATCGCTTTCCTGCCGGCCCGCGCCGGTCTGCGCCATCCGTCCGCATCCCGGACTGGCGCCCCCACCGTGCAGGATGACCTCACCGTCAGCCTGATCCCGTCAGCCAGCCTGCGGGGGATCGCCTGATGCACCCGCACCCCGCCGGTCTGAAAAAAAGCCTGAAACTCTGGCACGTGATCATCATGGGGCTGGCCTATCTCACCCCCATGGCGGTGTTCGACACCTTCGGCATCGTCACCGAAATCACCGAAGGCCATGTGCCGACCGCCTACCTGCTCGCCCTCATCGGCATGCTGTTCACCGCCATGAGCTACGGCCACCTGGTGCGCAAGTTCCCCTCGGCAGGCTCCGCCTACACCTATGCCCAGAAGGTGTTCCACCCCTATGTGGGTTTCATGGTGGGCTGGGTCTCCCTGCTCGACTACATGTTCATGCCCATGATCAACATGCTGCTGGCCAAGATCTACATGGAGGCCCTCTTCCCCGGCGTGGCCCCCTGGACCTACATCCTGGCCCTGGCCGCCGTCATGACCTTCCTGAACCTGCGGGGCATCAAGCTGGTGGCGAACTTCAACAGCCTGATCGTCATCATGCAGTTCAGCATCATCGCCGTCTTCATCGGCCTCATCGCCTGGGGCGTGAGCCACGGCGAGGGCCTCGGCACGGTGGCGAGCAGCCGCCCCTTCTTCTCCGAGCAGATGCACATCAATCCCCTGCTGACCGGCGCCTCCATCCTCTGCCTGTCGTTCCTCGGGTTTGACGCCATCACCACCCTGTCGGAGGAGACCCCGAACGCGGATCGGGTGATCCCCCGGGCCATCGTGCTCACCGCCCTCATCGGCGGCGTGCTCTTCATCTCGGTCTCCTACTTCCTGCAGCTCTTCTTCCCGGACATCTCCCGCTTCCAGCAGCCGGATGCGGTGCTGCCGGAGATCGCCCTCTATGTGGGCGGCAAGCTGTTCCAGGCGGTGGTGCTGGTCTGCACCACGGTGGCGGTGCTCGCCTCGGGGCTCGCCTCCCACGCCGGGGTGTCGCGCCTGCTCTATGTGATGGGCCGGGATCGCGCCCTGCCGAGCCGCGTCTTCGGCTACATCCACCCCACCTGGCAGACCCCGACTCTCAACGTGCTGCTGGTGGGCATGCTGGCCCTCTCGGCGGTGGTCTTCGATCTGGAGATGGCGCTGGCGCTCATCAACTTCGGCGCCCTGGTGGCCTTCACCTTCGTCAACCTGGCGGTGATTGCCCACTTCTATCTCAAGCTGGGTCACAACAAGACCCTGAAGGATCACCTGCTGTTCCTCGCCCTGCCCCTGTGCGGCGCCGCCTGCATCGGGGTGCTCTGGCTCAACCTGGAGCCCGCCTCCTTCGAGCTGGGGCTGATCTGGGCCGCCCTCGGTGCCATCTACCTGCTGCTGCGCCTCACCGTGTTCCGGGTCCGCCTCGGCCGCCCCGAGCAGGACGCCTCCTGAGCGAAACCGGCGCCCCCAGGGCGCCGGTTTCGCATGGCGGCAAAGCAGGGCGCCAGCTGATGACAAGGTTGTCATCGACTTTTCGGCAGCGGTGGCGAAGTGATCGCTCACGGGGGGAACAAATTCCCCGCTGGCGGCCTTTTTCGCTTGTCTCCTCCCCCCCCCTGAGGGCACAATACGGCGCCCCTTGAGAGCCGATGTTTCAACAACATCGGTTCTTTGCTTTTCTGGGGCACACCACCATTCACCAAGAGGCCGGCCATGTGCCGGAATTGATACCCAGATTGCCAAGCAATCTCCCGACGTTGTGAGGAAAAACATGGGGCATTTCACTGCTTTCCTGCCGGTCCCCGCCGGCGTGCGCCACGCATCTGTGCCACAGATGGGCGCCCCCTGTGTCCAGCGACGCGTTTCCGCGTCCCTGATCCCGTCCCATCTCGCCCACGGGGCCTGTGCAGAGGAGAAAGCGTGATGGCCGGTGCCAAGCTGCTCAAGACCCTCACCCTGTTCCAGGTCGTGGTGATGGGTCTGGCTTACCTCACGCCCATGGCGGTATTCGATACCTTTGCCATCGTCGGTGACATCACGGATGGTCGCGTGGCCACCGCCTACCTGCTGGCGCTCGGCGGCATCCTGCTGACCGCGTTCAGCTACGGCCACCTGGTGCGCCGCTTCCCGTCCGCAGGCTCCGCCTACACCTATGCCCAGAAGGTGTTTCACCCCTATGTGGGCTTCATGGTGGGCTGGTCTTCCCTGCTGGACTACATGTTCATGCCGATGATCAACATTCTGCTGGCCAAGATCTACCTGACCGCCATGTTCCCCACCGTGGAGCCCTGGATCTTCATCTTCGGTCTGGTGACCGTGATGACCTTCCTGAACCTGCGCGGCATCAAGCTGGTGGCGAACCTCAACGGCTTCATCGTCTTCATCCAGATCGCCATCATCGTCACCTTCCTCGGCCTCATCGCCTGGGGCCTGAGTCACGGTGAAGGGGCCGGCACCCTGATGAGCAGCCGTCCGTTCCATGTGGAGTCTGCCAGCATGCTGCCGCTGTTTACCGGCGCCACCATCCTCTGCTTCTCGTTCCTGGGCTTCGACGGCCTGAGCTCCCTCTCCGAAGAGACCCCGAATGCCGGCAAGGTGATCCCCCGTGCCATCGTGCTGACGGCCCTCATCGGCGGCATCATCTTCGTCACCGTCTCCTACAGCCTGCAGCTCTTCTTCCCGGATCTGGCCCGCTTCAAGGAGCCGGACGCCGTGCTGCCGGAGATCGCCCTCTACGTGGGTGGCACCCTGTTCCAGAGCGTGGTGCTGGTGTGCACCACCGCGGCCGTGCTCGCCTCCGGCATGGCGGCCCACGCCGGCGTGTCGCGCATCCTCTACGTGATGGGGCGCGATCGCATGATCCCGGAGCGGGTGTTCGGCTATATCCACCCCACCTGGCGCACCCCGGCCATCAACGTGCTGCTGGTGGGGGCCCTGGCCCTCTCCGCGGTCTCCTTCGATCTGGACATGGCCCTGGCCCTGGTGAACTTCGGCGCCCTGGTGGCCTTCACCTTCGTCAACCTCTCGGTGATCGGCCAGTTCTGGGTGCGCGAGAAGCGCAACAAGAGCCTCAAGGAGCACCTGCTGTTCCTGGTGCTGCCGCTGCTGGGGGCCGCCACCATCGGCGCCCTCTGGATCAACCTGGAGCAGAGCTCTCTGGAGCTTGGCCTCATCTGGGCGGGGATCGGGGTCACCTACCTCTTCCTGCGCCTCGCCGTGTTCCGCATCCCCTTCCGTCAGTACGAGGAAGCGGCCGACGGCCAGTAAGGCGGCACACACGCCCAAACAGAAGGGGAGCCCATGGCTCCCCTTCTTGCATTCAGACGTCAGGTGCGCGGACCCTCACCCCTGATTGAGCACGGCCGTGGCGGCCGCCTTGACCGGATCCCTGGTCACGGCGTTGACATCCTTGCGGGTCTGGTTGACCTTGTCCTGCGCCTGCTTCACACCGGCACTCTGCTTGTTCAGGGCCGCATTGGTGTGCTGCCTGGTCTCTTTCAGTCCCGCCGTCTTCTTGTCCAGCACGTCCGTGGTGTGTTTCTTCACCTCGGCATTGGCCTTCTCCTTCTGCTGGCGCACCAGCTTGTCGGCATCGCAGTTGCCCTTGACCCCCAGGGTGGCGTTCATCGCCTCGTTCCTGACCGCCTTGTCGAGGTTGCACTCGGACTTGAACACGCTGGCCTGCGCACCGGCAGACAGCAGACCCAGGGAGAGGCACAAAACCCATGCACGCATCATCACTTCCTCAGTTTCAAGACAGGAAAGTCCGGCAGCATATAACCCTGGGATCCCAGTGCAAGGGCGGGGGCCGGTGATGAGCCGGATGGCGTCATATCGGCGTTTGCTCCGACACCTTTTGTCTGCGACGCCCCCTGCCGCCCTGTCACCAAAGCATCATAAAAGTGTCACGTTGTCATATTTCTGTCATGGAGCCTTGTTGTAATGCGCCCGTCCATTTTCAACGCAGAACGACCCCAAGAGGCCATATGCACAGCACCGCATCTTCCGCACCCCAGCAGATCCGTCGTCCCGGCCCCCTGTTCAACTGGCTCGCGGTGATCACGCTGATCTACCTGATCCTGGTCGCCGTTGGCGCCGTCTCCCACGGCTTCAAGGGCTTCTCCGGCGGCGCCGAGGGCGCGGCCCAGATCTTCGCCTTTGCCAACAACCCCTTCGTCGCGCTGCTGCTCGGCATCCTGGCCACCGCCCTGGTGCAATCCTCCAGCACCGTCACCTCGGTGATCGTCGGTCTGGTGGCAGGGGGCCTGCCCATGGCCATGGCCATCCCCATGGTGATGGGGGCCAACCTCGGCACCACCATCACCAACACCATCGTCTCCCTGGGGCACATCCGGGACAGAGGCGAGTTTCGCCGCGCCTTCGCCGCCGCCACCGTGCACGACTTCTTCAACCTGCTGGCGGTCTTCATCTTCCTGCCCCTGGAGCTGATGTTCGGTCTGCTGCAAAAGAGTGCGGAAGGGATTGCCAGCCTGCTGCTGGGCTCCGCCGACATGTCGATGAAGGGGATGGATTTCATGAAGCCCCTCATCTCCCCGTCCCTGGATCTCATCGACGGTGCCGTCGCCTTCCTGCCGGGCAAGGGGGGCGCCATCGCCACCATTCTCATCGGCATTCTGCTGATCCTCGGCTGCGTCACCGCCCTTGGCAAGGTGCTGCAACAGGTCATGGTGGGCCGTGCCAAGGAGCTGCTGCACAAGGCCCTGGGCCGTGGCCCGCTCACCGGCATCGCCTCCGGCACCCTGGTCACCGTGATGGTGCAGTCCTCCTCCACCACCACCAGCCTGATGATCCCCCTGGCGGGAGGCGGCGTGTTCAGCACCCGCCAACTCTATCCCTTCACCCTGGGGGCCAACATCGGCACCACCATCACCGCCCTGCTGGCCGCCACCGCCATCAGCGGTGCCGGTGCCCAGCTCGCCCTGACCATCGCCCTGGTCCACGTGCTGTTCAACCTCTTCGCCGTGGTGCTCATCTACGGGGTACCCTTCCTGCGGGAGCTGCCCATCAAGGCCGCCGAAGCCCTGGCCCGGGTCGGCAGCGAGAACAAGCTGCTGGCGCTGGGTTACGTGGCCGGGCTCTTCTTCGCCCTGCCCGCCCTGATGATGGTGGCCGTCAAGTAAATCCGAACCGGGGGCATCATGCCCCCGGTGCCTTGCCCGTCCGGTCACATCCTCCGGCATCCCCCCTCGCCCTCCCTCCCCGGCTGGGATAAGATGCCCCTTCATTGCACTCTGATTTCAAGGAACAGGAAAACCCGATGAAATTCATTCTGATAGCCCTTCTTATCGCCGGCGCCGCCTACTACTTCTACTCCAGCAGCAACAACCGGAAGCTGGCGGAAGAGAACGTGCGCAAGGGGGCCGAGTTCCTCGCCAGCAACCAGGAAAAACCCCTGGTGACCACCACCGCCTCCGGCCTGCAGTACGAAGTGCTGACCCCGGGCACCGGTACCGTTCACCCCACCGCCACCAGCAAGGTGAAGGTGCACTACGAGGGCAAGCTGCTGGACGGCACCGTGTTCGACAGCTCCGTCGCCCGTGGCGAGCCCATCGAATTCGGCCTCAACCAGGTGATCAAGGGGTGGACCGAAGGGGTGCAACTGATGGTGGAAGGGGAGAAGACCCGCTTCTACATCCCCGCCAACCTGGCCTATGGCGACAGAGCCGCCGGCAAGATCCCGCCGGGCTCAGTCCTCATCTTCGACGTGGAGCTGCTGGGCATTCAATAAACCCGCCCGGGGCCCGCGTTGATCTTGGCGGTGGCGCTGCGGGGCATCCCGTCAGAGGCCACGTCCGACGGACCCTGATCACAACGCCGGCGCACTGCGCCGGCGTTGTCGTTTCTGCCCCGGTCTCCCTCGCCCTGACGCCAGACTATCAACCAAAAGTGAAGAGTGCTTATCCTTAAAGCCTGATTGTTAACCCATCAATAGGGGCAGATAATGACCACATCGTCAGCGGCATGTCGCCCTGGCCTCGGGTTGTCGGTGCGCCGCGCGCATCGGCACAACGCATATGGAGTCTGTCATGTCTATCGCCCCTGTCTGGTTCATCTCCCACGGCGCCCCGGATCTGGTCCTGCGCGATCAGCCCGCGACCCGGTTCCTGAAGCAACTGCGCCTCGAGGATGCCAGAGGGCTGGTGGTGATCTCGGCCCACTGGTTCAGCCGAAGCGAGCTGCAGATCAACGTCGAGCCCAGCCCGGCCCTGATGTACGACTTCTACGGCTTCCCCGAGCCCCTCTACCAGATCCGCTGGCCCGCGACGAGCCCGCAATGGTTGCAGGAAGCGGTGAGCGATCAGCTGCTGCTGGCCGGCCTGCCCGCCACCCCGGTGCGCCGCGAGCTGGATCACGGAGTCTGGTCCCCCCTCTCCCTGATGGATCCGGACAGTGAACTCCCCCTGGTGCAGATCGCCATCCCGGCCAGCTTCACCCCGGCCCAGCTGTGGCAACTGGGGGAGGCATTGCAGGGGCTGCGCGAGCAAGGGATCGGCATCCTCGCCTCCGGCGCCATCACCCACAACCTGCGTGCCCTCGGGCCGGATGGCTCGCCGGTTCCCCAGTGGGCGAGCCAGTTTGCCCGCTGGCTGGAGCAGACCATGGCAGAGGGAGACAGGGGGGCGCTGGAAGAGTACCGGGCCCGGGCGCCGGGCGCGGTGGAATCCCATCCCCATGACGATCACCTGCGCCCCCTGTTTGTGGCGCTCGGCGCGGCGGGGGCCGACAGACCCCGAAAGCTGCACGACAGCTGGGATTACGGCAGCCTCTACATGGGGGCCTACCAGTTCGGTTGAGGGCGGGGCGGCCAGGTCGCCCTGCTTGCCGTACTGCCGCCGACGCGCGTGGAGAAATAGCGGACTCGTTATAGCCATTTTCCGGTAGAATGGCCGCCATTGGATGAGGCTTGGCAGGGATGGCTGTCGCGTCGGGTGGCTAGATGAACCTATATCGAACACTGATCCTGCTCTGTCTGCTCTGCCTTCAACCTGTGCAGGCCCTGACCCTGCACAGCCGCTACGATCCCGCCCCGCTGGTCGGAGGCGGAGCTCGGATGGCTGCGCCAGCAGTCCCAACTGCGGGTCGGCATCCTGCAAGAGGACTACCGCCCCTTCACCATGATCGCTCGCCAGCGCGTCGAGGGGCTCAGTGCCGACTACATCGACCTGCTGGCCCGGATGCTGGACAAACCCGTTGCCCTGAGCGCCTTCCCCGACAAGGCGCACCTGCTCCGTGCCCTGGCACGGGGGGAGATACACCTCGCCAGCCTCGGCAATCTCACCCTGGCGGACAGTGACACCCGGGCGATCCGCCTGAGCAACCCCTATTTCAGCAGCCCCCTCGTCTTCTCCGTGCCCAGACGTTATCGGGGGGCACTGCTCACACCGGGACAGCGGGTGGCCGCCGTCCGGGATCAGATAGACAGGGCGCGCTTTGGCCGCTACTACCCCACTCTCACCCTGGTGACCTATCCCTCCAACATGGAGGCGTTCGATGCGGTCTTCTTCGGCCGCGACGACATCCTGCTGGGGGATGCCCACGCCACCCACTACCTCAACAGCGAGCGCTTCGACCACCTTCGCCAGCGGGGCGAGGCCCCGCCCGATCTGGCGCCTGCCGAGTTCCGCTTTGCCGTCCCGGCCACCGAGCCCGCCCTGCTCAGCCTGGTCAACCGGGGGCTGGCGGCCATCGACGACCGGGCGCGCAACACCCTCTTCACCCAGTGGAACGGGCCCATCCGCGACATGAGCGAAGCGCCGATCTCTATGATGCCGCCGAGCGGGCCTGGATGCGGCAAGCACCCCCCATCAGGGTGTGGCTGATGGACAACCTCTACCCCTATGGCGCCCTGGATCATGACGGCCAGCTGGTCGGCATGACGGTGGACATGCTGGACAAGATCCGCACACGCACCGGCCTCACCTTCGAGTTCGTGCGGGCAGACTCCGAGCGCCAGTTGGCAAAAGCCATGCAGTCAGGCGCCATCGACCTCATCGGCGCCATCTCCCAGCAGGTGGCCGAACACTACGGGCTGCGCACCTCGGTGCCCTACGCCACCGACAACATCTATGTGATCCTCACCCGCCAGGAGGAACAAGGGATCGACACCCTCCGGAGTCTGGCGGGCAAGACGGTGGCGATGACGCACCATGTGCCCCTCGCACAGAGACTGGAGGGCAGCCGCATCACCCAGGTGGAGAGTGCCGCAGAAGCGATGGAGGTGCTCGCCCAGGGACGGGTGGATGCCGCCATCGTGCCCCTCTATTTTGCCCGCCATGCGCTGGACAATGATCCCCAGAGCCCCCTGCGCATCGCCGGCCCCGCCGATGACGAGCCGATCCGGATGGGGTTTGCCAGCCTGCCCGGACTGGGGATGCTGATGGGGATCCTCGACAAGACCATCCTCGCCATCCCCCCAACGAGCTCGCCATGATGAGTTACGAGTGGCGCAACCGCAAACTGCCGGTGCCCGGCTTCATGGATCGCCACGCCCACATCGTCTACCTGGTGTTCGTGGGGCTCATCACCCTGGCGCTGGTGCAGCTCTATCGCAACCGCATGTTCAAGCGGATGGCCAGCGCCGAGCAGGCGTCCCGCCAGCAACTGGAGGCCCATGTCAGGTTCATCCGGGCGCTGGGGGAGAGCCTGCCCCACCCCATCGTCGTGCGGGACAAGAGCGGCAAGGTGCTGCTGTGCAACAGCAAATACCTGACCCAGCTCGGCGCCGAGCCAAAGGCCATCCTGGGTCAGCCCTTCGCCCAGGGGCTGTCAGGGGTGCTCGATGCAGGCAGCATCGCCGTGCTGGAGCAGGACTTTGCCAGGGTATTGCAGGAGGGGCAGCCCATCTTTGCGGATCGCCTCTTCCATCACAGGGGGACCCAGAGCGACATCTATCACTGGATGGTGCCCTATTTCGACGGGGAGGGGGCCATCAGCGGGGTGATCGACGGCTGGATAGACATCACGGACCGCAAGCGGCTGGAAGAGGCGCTGCGCGAGGCCAAACAGCAGGCCGACAGCGCCAGCCGAGCCAAGAGCGACTTCCTCTCCACCATGAGCCACGAGATCCGCACCCCCATGAACGCCATCCTCGGCATGCTGGAGCTGGCCACCGAGGATCCCGCTCTCAGCCGTCACAGCGGCGAGCTGCTGCGCATCGCCGCCGACTCCGCCAACGGCCTGCTGGATCTGCTGGGGGACAGCCTGGATATCGCCTCCATAGAGGCGGGCCAGATGACCCTGACTCCCACCCCCTGCGATCTCGCCCCCCTGCTCTCGTCCGTCACCCGGGTCTTTGCGGGCATGGCCGAGCAGAAGGGGCTGATCTATGAGGTCAGGCTGCCCGACACCCCCATGCCAAGGGTGCTGATCGATCCCCTTCGCCTGCGCCAGATCCTCTTCAATCTCATCGGCAACGCCATCAAGTTCACCGAGCAGGGCCGGGTCGCCATCACCGCCACCCTGACCGGGGGCGAGCAGCCTCCTGTGCTGCACCTCACCATCACCGACACCGGAGCCGGCATTCCCGCGGACAAGCTGCCCCGGCTCTTCACCCCCTTCTATCGCGCCCACGGCCAGGGCCAGTTCCCCGGCAGCGGGCTGGGCCTCAACATCGCCCGCATCCTGTGCCAGATGATGGGGGGGAGATAGCCGTTCACAGCCAGGTCGGCGAAGGTACCCGGCTCGAGATAAGGCTGCCCCTCACGCTCGCTCAGCAACCCCCCGCCCCGATCACGGCAATGCCGGCGCCCCAGCCCCACCAGGCTCAACCCCTCCCCCATCGGCTGCATATCCTGGTGGTCGATGACAATCACGCCAACCAGATCCTGCTGCGCCAGCAGCTCAAGCACCTGGGACACGACGTCAGTGTGCGCAGCAATGGCCTGGAGGCCCTGCGCGCCCTCGCCAGCCACCCCTTCGATCTGGTCATCACCGACTGCCAGATGCCGGTGATGGACGGCTTCGAGCTGACACGCAGCCTGCGTGCCCTTGGCCATGACCTGCCCGTCTGGGGCTTCACCGCCCATGCCCAGCCTCGCGAGCGGGAGCTTTGCCTCGCCGCCGGCATGAACGACTGCCTGTTCAAGCCCATCGGCCTCGCCCGTCTGCGTGCGGCGCTGGCCACCCTTGGGCCTGCGCCCTGAGTACCACCAGCCTTTCCTCCCGTCATGTCGCACGGGCGCGGCTGAGAATGCGGCTGAGAGTGCGACTGAGAGTGCGGCATAAAGGGTCGCCCACAGAAACAAGAGACAAGAGACAAGAGACAACGTGGACCAGCCATGGATACAAGGCCGGTGGCGGTTCGAGCCCCATAAAAAAACCGACACCAAGGTGTCGGTTTTTTTATATCGGGAGGTGCGCCCTGCCTGCCTGTCACGCCAGTCTGGCACCGGGTGAAGCGGGCGTCACGGGGAGGATCAGTAGAAGATCCGCTCCCCTCGCTCGCTCATCTTGAGCCAGACCGGCTTGGTGCTGGTCTTGCTCCAGATGCGGTGCAGGTAACTGTAGAAACGGGCGCGATCCCGGCGAAACAGCATCACCGGGAAGGCGAGCAAACCCGTCATCAGGACGAAGATGCGGCGAAGGATTATCTGAGTCAGGGAGAAGGGATGAAACATGATGTAACGCCTCACTGGTAAGACCACTGAACAAAGATTACGCCAATCATTGTAGGATTACTACACCGACAGCGCCATTTTTTGATAAAAAATGGGTCTTAAAGCCTAAAAAATGAAACTGGGTTACATTCTTTAACTAAAAAACAACAAAGGTGGCAAAACGCGACCCCTGTTCCAGAGTTAACGAGGACTGGACCAGAACGGGGGAACACAGGATGAAACTTGCAGATGCGGCGCTGCTGGGGGCATTGGGCGTGCTCGCCTGGAGCCAGTGGCAGGAGTGGCGGCTCAATCGTGACGATGCCATCGACATCCCCTATCACGGGGTCCCCACCGCCAGCCTGTGGCAATGCGGTTTGCTGATAAAGGAGATGGCCGCACTGGCAGAACAGGGGGCGAAGAGAGGTCCGGATCCAGGGGCGAGGCATTGGCCGAGATGGATCAGCATCTGCACAAGACATGGCAACGGGAGGGTTGTTCACGGCTGACTGACATCCAATGAAGCATCATCCTGGGCCGCCATGGCGGATGGACAACGTCAGGGATATGGAAAACAGGGAGAAGATGGAGGCACGTTCCGGAGTCGAACCGGACTAAACGGATTTGCAATCCGCTGCATAACCGCTTTGCTAACGCGCCATGCTGACAAGGCATTGCCTTGAGAGTGATGTCCATGGTTGGTGCCATGGAGTATTGGAGCGGGAAACGAGACTCGAACTCGCGACCCCGACCTTGGCAAGGTCGTGCTCTACCAACTGAGCTATTCCCGCATGACTGCTTGCGTGCCAGTTGCCTGACAACGAGGCGCATTATACGTACCCCGAGCCCGGGCACAACCCTTTTTTCTCACTTTGAGCCCTTTCCCGTGCTGTTTGCTCACCCTTTAGACGCCTTGGTCGAAAATCCCCCCGCTCCCTGTGACCCGACGAGCGAATTTAAGATAAAGCCATTGAAATAGTTAGCCTTTAGTCAGAAACTCATCGCGCTTAGTAACTGGATTTTCAATTGAAAATCATGCGATGAAATGGAACTTCAGGCCTCGGGGGCTCAGACCGCAGCTGATGCTGGCTTTTTTCATGTTGGGCCTGGTGCCCTTCCTGGTCGTCACCCTCTTCTTCCTCTATAGTCACGGCAAGGATCTCACCACCCAGACCTCCAACCATCTGGTCTCGGTGCGCAACATCAAGAAAAACCAGCTGCAAGACTACTTCGGCAACCTCAAGGAGCAGATCATCAACTTCTCCCAGCAGGACTTTGCCGGCAACAGTATCGGTCGCTTCTACGGTTTCACCGGTGCCTTCGAGAAGCTCGGCACCACGCCGCAGGAGGCCCGTGCCCGCGCCCAGGCCCGCTATGTGCCGGGCTCCTGGGACAAGCTGCAACAGCCTGACAGTCAGGTGGAGATAGAGCCCTCCATCAGCGCCCTCATCCTGGCGGACGAGATGTATGGCCGCGTCCACCAGCGCTTCCATCGCGGCTACGCCGACATGGTGCGCAAATCCAACTACAGCGACATCTTCCTGGTCGACCTCAACGGTGACGTGGTCTACTCGGTCACCAAGCAGGCCAACTTCGCCACCAACCTGCTCTCGGGCCCCTACCAGTCCAGCGGTCTTGGCAACACCTTCGCCAAGATCAAGCGCCGCCTCGATGGCGGCCAGAAGCCCCAGCAGATCTTCGAGTTCACCGATTTTGGCCGCAACGAGCTGACCGGTCAGGTGGTCGCCTACCTCGCCGCCCCCGTGATGCAGTACGACTATGTGCGCGGCGTGGTCATCTTCGAGCTGCTGCCGGACAAGCTCAACCAGATCATGGCGGAGCGGGAGGGGCTCGGCGCAACCGGCGAGACCATTCTCATCGGCCCGGACAAGCGGATGCGCGCCAACGCCTGGCTCGCCCCTGAATTCAGCGTGGAGAACAGCTTCAGCCCCGACTTCCGGCCGCTGCAGACCCCCCTCATCATCAAGGCCCTCTCCGGGGAGCAGGGGGTCGGCCCCTTCCTCTCCTACCACGATGACGAGGTGCTGGCCGCCTATACCCAGGTGAAGGTGTTCGATACCGAGTGGGCCTTCATCGCCGAGATCTCCACCAGCGAGGCCTATGCCCCCATCCGCCAGCTCGAGACGCTGGTGATCCTGCTGGGGGCAGGCTCACTGCTGCTGCTGATCCTCTTCTCCCGCTGGCTCTCCCACTCCATCACGGCGCCCCTGCGATCCCTCACCGCCGCCGCCGAACAGGTGGCGGACGGCGCTCTGGATCACCCCATCACCATCCCCCGCACCGACGATGACATCGACCGGCTGGCCCAGGCGTTTCGCCACATGCAGCGTTCGGTGAAGGACAAGATCGAGCTCATCGAACGCCAGACCCAGGAGCTGCAACAGCAGGTCAAGCTGACCCACAAGCAGAACCTCAGCCTGCAACAGGCGGACAAGCTCAAAGACGAGCTCCTGGCCAACACCTCCCACGAGCTGCGCACCCCCATCCACGGCATCAAGGGGATGGCCGAGTCCATGCTCGCCAGCCAGCAGGACCTGACCGAAGGGCAGCAGAAACAACTCGGCCTCATCATCAAGAGCGCCGACGGTCTGGCCCGCCTCGTGGACGACTTGCTCGACTACCACCAGATGCGCTACGGCCAGCTGGAGATCCACCCCCAGCCGGTCTCCTCCAAGGGGGTCATCCGGCTGGTGCTGGATCTCTGCCAGCACCTGGTGCAGGCCAAGCCCCTCACCCTGGTGGACAAGAGCCCCGCCGAGCTGCCCCCTGTGCTGGCGGACGAGCAGCGCCTCGAGCAGGTGCTCTACAACCTGGTGGGCAACGCCATCAAGTACACCCCCCAGGGCAAGGTGGTGCTGAGCGCCCTGGTGGAGGGCAACTTCCTGCGCATCAAGGTGACCGACACCGGCATCGGCATCGCCAGGGACCATCTGGAGCACATCTTCGAGCCCCTGGTGCAGATGAGCCCGGAAGTGAGCAAGCAGGGAGCGGGCCTCGGTCTCTCCATCACCCGCCAGCTGGTGCACCTGATGGGGGGGAGCTGTTCGTGGAAAGCGAGCCGAGCGTCGGCTCCACCTTCGCCTTCACCCTACCGCTGGCCAGCGGCAAGGCGGGCAGTCTGACCCTCGACAGCCGCCAGATAGAGCACCAGCTGGTGCGCCAGCAACCCGTCATCCTGCCGGACTGGGAGAGCGAGGATCTGCCGCCCCCGCCGCAAGATGCCCCCGTCATCCTGGTGGTGGATGACGAGCCCATCAATTTACACATACTGCGCCACCTGCTGCAGCCCTGCGGTTATCGCATCCTGCCCAGCAGTGACGGTCACGACGCCCTGACCAAGCTGGCTCAGGAGCCGGTGGATCTCATCCTGCTTGACGTGATGATGCCCACCCTCTCGGGCTTCGACGTCTGCCGCCGTCTGCGCCAGCAGCACCCCAAGGAGAAGCTGCCGGTACTGCTGCTCACCGCCCTCAACCAGCCCAAGGAGATTGAAGAGGGTTTCAACGCCGGGGCCAACGACTATCTGGTGAAACCCTTCTGCAAGGAGGAGCTGTTCGCCCGGGTGAGAGCCCTGCTGGAGGCCGGCGCCGGGCGCGCCTCCCTGGTGGAGAACCGCCTGCTCAAGCAGGAGATAGAGCACCGTCTGCTGCTCCAGGAGCAACTGCACCAGGATCAGGAGCGGCTCCTCGCCCTGCTTGGCGAGGGGGCCGACCCCATGGTCTTCCTCGATGAGCAAGGAGGGGTGCTGTTTGCTTCCCGGGCCCTGGCGCGCCTGCTGGGTCAGGAGCCGGAAGCCATGGAGGGGCAGATGCTGGACGAGTGGCTGGCCGCCCCGCTGGCAAGCCAGTGGCCCGACATGACCGCGCAGCCGGAGCGGGAGCTGGACTTCCTGGTGGCGGGCCAGCGAGACACCCTCAACGCCCGCGCCCTGCCCATCAACCTGGGGGGGCAGCACGCCTATGCGCTGACCCTTGGCACCGAACCGCGCCAGGACGACAATCGCATGGCTGCACTGGAGAACGCCCTCAAGAGCCTCTCTCGCCAGGCCATCATCGAGGATGGCCAGTTGCTGGGGGAACTGAGCCGGCTGGGAGGGGAGTTCAGGTCGCTGGCGGACGACCTCATTCGCCAGCAGGATGACGAACCTCTGCGCCGCGCCCTGGTGGACACCATGCGTCTCACCCTGGAGACCTGGCAGCAGAGCACCGGCAAGGGCAAGATAGTGCTGGCGGAGAAGAGCAAGCTGTGGCGGGTCTACATGGACCGCTCCAGTCCCCAGACCCGCACCCTCGACAAGTACCTGAACCTCGACACCCTGCCCAAGGCACCGCGCTGGAAGACGGTGGTGGCCAGCGCCGAGTACGTGCTCAAGCACTGCGCCCTGAACGAGGTGCAGCACCAGAGTCTGTACCAGAGCACCCAGCGCCTTCGCCAGCTCGCCAGCCGCAAGGCATGAGTCTCCAACCCGCAGCCACGTTGCTCTGATGATGGCTGCGGGATAGAAAACCAAGCACCAATAGCCAACTCTGGACACATCTACTCGCAGGCTTTCTGCGCCTATCAGGGGGATCGCGATGGCTGAGGCCAGATGACCCTGCAGGTGCGGGCCCATGCCCCATCACCATGTTGGTGATGACCCCGGGAGACCTGTCTGGGCCGGCAAGTGGCTAATCAGGTGAATGGACATTCGAGAGAATGGGGTAAGACTTCGCGACCCCGTGACCACAGGCCCCAAATCGGAAAAGACATTGGGAGATGGCTGAGCCGGGGGATGGACAGAGATGAGATAGAAATGACAAACCCGCGACGGACGCGGGCTTGAGGGGAATAAATGGCGGAGAGACAGGGATTCGAACCCTGGGTGGCATTACTGCCACAATTGATTTCGAGTCAATCCCGTTCGGCCACTCCGGCATCTCTCCACGGGCACTCATATTGACCCAACCCTAGCCGGGAAATCAATGTAAATCTCGTTGCAGATCAGACGACTGGCGATAAAACCGCCATCCGGCGATCCCGCCCCTCCCAACGCCAGTGACTTTCACCCGGCTGCGCCTCCTCGCTCACTGCCTCCACCCTGTACCCGGTTCCGGGCGGGTGAATACGGCGAGCCTGATGGGCCAGTGACACCCTGTGACGCGCTCGCCTCCGCCCTCCCGGCAGTCATGGTGCCGGACTGGTAATCCCCGCGGGATTCGTTGACAATCTCTGCTCATTTTTTGGAAGGGAACCCGTCCCTCGCCCCAGCCGATAGGAACAACCATGCTCAACACTCGTATCGTCTCACTGCTGCTGGCCGCCGCCAGCCTCTGGGCCGCACCTGTCTGGTCCAACACCTATCCCCTGCCGCCAGCGGACAGCCGTCTCATCGGCGCCCTGGAAGATTACATCGTACAGCCTGGCGATCATCTGGAACTGGTCGGCAAGCATACCCGGACAGGCTTTCTGGCACTGCTCGAAGCCAATCCCGGCGTAGACCCCTATCTGCCCCCCCCGGGCACCCGGCTCACTCTGCCGACCCAGATGCTGCTGCCCGACGTGCCGCGAGAAGGCATCGTCATCAACCTGCCTGAACTTCGCCTCTACTACTTCCCCAAGGGCAAGCAGGAGGTGATGGTGCTGCCCATCGGGATCGGTGACATCGGCCGCGAGACGCCGGAGATGACCACCACCGTCATTGCGAAAAATCCCAACCCGACCTGGGTGCCCGGCCCCATGGTCCGCAAGTCCTGGCTGGAGCAGAAGGGGATCGATCTGCCCGCCGTGGTCCCCCCCGGCCCCGACAATCCCCTCGGCAAGTTCGCCATGCGTCTTGGCTATGGCAACAAGGACTACCTCATCCACGGCACCAACAAGGATTTCGGGGTCGGTCTGCGAGTCAGCGCGGGTTGTATCCGGCTGCGCCCGGATGACATCGAAACCCTGTTTGGTCTTGTTCCCGTCGGCACCCCGGTCCGGGTCATCAACCAGCCGGTCAAGATGGCGGTGGAACCCGACGGTCGTCGCTGGCTGGAGGTACACTCCCCCCTCTCCCGCACCGAAGCGGAGATGGCACAGGGGGCGCCGCTGGTACTCTCCCCCGAAGCCGAGCAGTTCATCGCTGCCCCCGACATCGACAGTGCCCGGGTGACCGCCCTGCTCGAGCACAAGAGCGGGCTGCCCAAGCCCGTGAGCGGCTGAAGGCCTGACCACCATGAACAGAACGGGTCATGTGGTTTGCCTGTTGCTTCTGCTGCCTGGCTCCGCGGCGATGGCGGACATCCTCTGGATGCGCAACGGCGATCGTCTGAGCGGGACCATAGAGGAGATCACGGACGAGCAGATCCGTATCAAGCCCGCCTACAGCCAGGCCATGACGGTCCCGCGCCACGCCATCAAACGCTGGCGTCTGGACAAGCAGGAGAAACCCAAGCCGCTCACCAAGACGGGGATCCCCCTGCTGGACTCTCCTGACGAGGCCAATGCCTGGCTGCTGACAGGGAACGGGGATCTCAACATCAAGCTCAAGGAGAACACCAAGAAGACCAACAACGTCAATCTCAAGGTCTCCACCGAGTTTGCCAATCTGGACTGGCGTTACAGCCTGGATGGCGAGTACATCTACGAAACGGCGAACAACATCACCGACAGCCACGAATACAAGCTCAAACCCAAGCTCGACTTTTTCTTCGACGATCACTGGTTCCTGCGCTCTTCCGTCGACATCGATTACAACATGATCGATGCCGGCTATCTGGAGATTGACTATGCTTCCGGCCCCGGCTACCGCTTCTGGAATGACAGGCAACGCCGGCTGGAGATCATCAGCCAGCTCGGCCTGGAGCGGGCCTATTTCAGGCCGGAGGTGTGGAGCAACTCAGACCTGTTTGACGACAGGATCATCAATTACCCCTTCGTCAGCCTGGGTTGGGACTACCGGCAGCCCTTGGCACTCTGGGAAGAGAAGTTCGAGCTGTTTGGCAAGGGCAGTTATGAAAAATTCGTCGATCAACCCTCCCCCTACCTGACCAGAAAACAGTCCGTCAGCGGCAGCCTGGGCCTCAGGTACTATTTCAACGATCACCTGCGCCTCTCCTGGTCAAGCGAACTGGATTGGGACGATGCCTGGCTCGACTACCATGGCCTGAACATGGATGTGAGCGAGAAGGAGTGGCGTCACCTCATCACCCTGGGGGCGAGTTTTTAACCCGCCAGAAACGACACAGGCCCACCGAAGTGGGCCTGTGTTCATGGGTGCAAGACGAGCGCGTCAGAAATAGATCCGGGTGACCGACTCGATGACGCAGCCAGGGCGACGGATCCCCTCGATCTCTATCTTGATCTCCTTGAGGAGCTCGATGCCTCCCTTGATGGGCGTGACACGCGACAGCTTGGTACGGGCGCGGATGTTGCTGTCCACCTTGATAGGATAAGGGAAGCGGACCTGTTCCAGGCCGAAATTCACCACCATGCGGGCGGTCGGGAACTCCGGCGTGCTCTCGTCCACCGAACCGGTCAACTGGGGCAGCAGGGCCAGAGTCAGGAAGCCATGGGCAATGGTGGTCTTGAAGGGAGACTCGGCTGCCGCACGCTCGGGATCGGTGTGGATCCACTGATGATCGCCGGTCACGGTCGCGAACTGGTTGATCAACGCCTGGGTGACCTGCAACCACTCACCCACATGGGTCTCTTCACCGATGCGGGTCTGCAACTCGGCATAGAGTGCCGCCGCTTCGCCTTCGAGCTCCACCACGGGATCCTGCGCCAGGGCAGGCTGGCCATTCGCGACCTGGGTGACTCTGGCAGCCTCTTGCTGGCGGGTATCCTGGGACTCCCCCTGCAGATCCAGCACTCTTCCCAGCAAGGGGTGAAGGTGTGCCTTTTGCTGAAACTCACGCCAGTAGTCGCGGATCGCCGGAGAGAGCCAATCCTTGAGCTCAAAGGGGTGTTGCGCCAGAATTTCGCGCTTGTGCTTCAGAAAATCGACAACTTTCATTTACCGATCCCTATTCGATTCAAAGCCTGTAAAGAGGTCTAACCAGTCCTATTTTATGAAAGTTTCATCAGCAAGTACAAAAAAATCTCGGCGTACACCTGTACCAGGCGCGAGAGTGGTCACTAACATGCGAGCAAACACGGGCAGGAAAACGATTGAATGGAAGGCTGCAAACGAATCAACATCTGATCTGAAAAAGAGACAGGGCCCGTGTCGCCACTGAGCCCCGTCCTCGATCATCTCCCCTGGGCTGTCCACCAGGACTTGCGCTGCCCATCGTCCAGGAAACTCCAGGCGAGGACCCGGCTCACCTTGTTGCCTTGCGCCATGTCGATCACCCTGACATCCTGCGCCCCCACCCGAGCCAACGCCTTTCGTGCGGCAGGCAGGTTTTCCTTTTTCGACACCAGCGAGCTGAACCAGAGGCATTGGCTGGCAAACTCCTTGCTCTGCTCTATCATGGCCGCCAGAAACGCCGCCTCGCCCCCCTCGCACCAGAGCTCGGCCTTCTGGCCGCCGAAATTGAGCACGGGCGCCCCGGCCACTGCCTGGCCCTTGCCCAGGTTGCGCAGCTTTCGCTCCGTCCCCTTGCTCGCTTCAGCCAGAGAAGCATGAAACGGCGGGTTGCACAGAGTCAGGGCAAAGTGCTCCTTCGGCCCCAGGATCCCGCGAAAGACATGCTTGGGGTTACCCTGATGACGGCATGTGATCTGGTTGCCCAATCCATTGCTGGTGGCCAGCAGGGTCGCCGCCTTCACCGACACAGGATCGATGTCTGAGCCCACGAAGCGCCAGCCATACTCCCGGGCGCCCAGCAAGGGATAGATGCAGTTGGCCCCGACACCGACATCCAGCACTCGAACCTGCTTGCCCGTCGGTACGCATCCCGCGCTCTCGGCCAGCAGATCCGCGGCTCGATGCAGGTAGTCTACCCGGCCCGGAATGGGCGGGCAGAGATAGCCGGGGGGCAGATCCCAATGCGCAATGCCATAGTGCAGTGCCAGCAATGCCCGGTTGAGCGTCTTGACGGCGGCCGGATCGGCAAAGTCCAGGGTTCGGGTGCCGTGCTCGTTGGTGAACACGAAAGGCGTCAACGCCGGGGTACGCTGGCAGAGCGCGTCGAAGTCGTAGGGTGCCTGATGGCGATTGCGCGGGTGCAATCCGGTTTTCTGCTGGGGTGTCATGCTGGACCTGCCGAGGATCAAGGGGGCCACACTATAGAGAGTCGACCAGGGAAAGTCTAAACGAGGGTCATAAAAAAACCGGGCCCTGAGGGCCCGGTTCAAGTGAGGTTGGAAAAACAGTCCGTACTGCGAGCCGTTTGTCCAGCCTGACTCAGATGTCTATCCGGCGTGCCTGCCAGAATTTGCTGCGCCAGTAACTGCTGTCGAGCTTGGAGCGCGTCACCCCGGCGCGGGTGGAGGCATGAATGAATTCGCCATTGCCGACATAGATGCCCACGTGATTGAGGCGGCGGTTGATCTTGAAGAAGACCAGGTCTCCTTCGACCAGATCCTGTTTGGAAACCCGAGTGCCTTCATGGACCTGGGAGCGGGTATCGCGGGGTAATTCGATGCCGACGGCATTGCGGAACACTTCACGGGCGAAGGCGGAGCAATCGATGCCTCGCTGGCTGCTGCCTCCCATCCGGTAAGGAACGCCGCGCCACTCTTTGTATACGGTCAGGATTTCGTTGACGTCAGGGGTTGGTGAAACTTCGGGTTCAATCACGGGTTCCATAATGGAAACCTCGATCTTGCTCGCGACCTCGGGTTGGGGTGCCGATGCACAACCCACCATTCCGAGCGCGACCAGCAGTAGCATCAGGTGGCGCAATCCTTTATCCCCGCAAAAAGAGTGAAACTTGTTAAAATGCAGCCCGAAAGGGCAATTTATAAGGCAACAGCACCCGACTATATCCAAGAATTCTATCGAGGCAAGCGAAAATCCCAATCGACCTCACATTTTTGCAAGGAAATGCTCTGTTTAGCGCAATTTATGTGATCATGCCCAAACAATATACAATCTTGAAAGCATCGGTTTTGAGCGCATCAAACGGACTGTTATCGCTATTTCACCCCCATTTTTAAGTGAAATATTATGCTATCTGCGGATCTCTATTTGTTAAATACGGCAAGCGTTGATGCAGACCTGGTGATCAGGCTGGCATCCGAACTCGCCCCGGATGAACGCCGTCACTGGCACGAGATCCACCAGGCGGGTCGCCAGCATGAGTACCTGCTCGGCCGGGTGCTGCTGCGCCGCCTGCTGGCCGAGCGGCTCCATTGCCGGGCCGATGCCCTGACTTTTGGCATCGGTACGCATGGCAAACCGACACTGCTCAGTCATCGCTGGCAGTTCAACCTCAGCCACAGCGGAGAGTGGCTGGTGATCGCCCTCTGTGAGGAGGGTCCCCTTGGGGTGGACATCGAGATGGGATTGCGTCACCGCCCCATACTGCCGCTGGCCAAACGCTTCTATGCGCCAAGCGAATACCAATGGTTGAACGCCCTGCCCCGAGAGGAGCAACATTCGGCCTTCTATCGGCTATGGTCTCGCAAGGAAGCTGTGCTCAAGGCGCATGGCGATGGTATTTCCGCCGGACTCGACAAAATCTGCTTCCTTCCGGAGCAGGCATGGCAGCTCAAAAATCATCTCGACAATCGCCACTATGAAATCCGCGACTGGCCCGCGGGCAGCGGATGGCTCAGCCTGGCTGCCCCGACTCGCCGGGTCGATGCCCATCTGCTGGATGCGCGCTTGAATTCCATCCCGCTGGACCCCATGTTGATCCACACCATTTTTCGAGAGTCAGCCTCATGATCGTCGACATCACTCCCCAGAACTTCCACGCAGAATTGCTCGATGCGTCCATGAAAAAGCCGGTCGTCATCTATTTCCACGCCCCCCAGATGCCGGAGTGCCAGGCCATGACCCCGCAAGTGGAAGCGCTGGTCGGCCCGGCCAATGCAGCGGTGACCCTTGCCAAAGTCGACATGAACGACCCCCAGTTGCAGCCTCTGGCCAGCCAGCTTGCCCTGCGCGCACTGCCCGCGCTGGTGCTGTTCCATCAGGGGCGCCCGGATGAACAGGCCATTCTGGAAGGGCCGCAGGATGAAGCCACATTGCGCCAGTATTTCGCCGCCTTTGCCCCCAAAGAGGAGGAGTTGCTGCTCGATCAGGCAAAGCAGGCGCTGGAGAACGGGCAAGCCTATGTGGCGCACACCCATCTTGGCCAGGCCCATCGCCTCGCCCCCGAGCGTCACGACATCACGCTCTGGCTGATACAGGCCGCGCTGGATCTCAATCTCCTTGACGAGGCGCAGAGCCTGCTTTCGACCATCCCCATGGTGGCACAGGATGATCATTACCAGACCCTGAGCTCCCGCCTCTCGCTGGCGCTGCAGGCCAGCGACAGTCCTGAGCTGCGCGCCCTGGAGCTGCGCCACGCTGAACAGCCGGATGACCATGCCCTCGCCCAGGAGCTGGCGGTGCTCTACAGCCAGGTTGGTAGACAAGAGGAGGCGTTGGCTCTGTTGTTCACCATCCTCAAACGTGATCTCGCCTTTGGCGATGCCAAGAAGATCTATCTCGATGTGCTGGCAACCATGGGTGCGCACCCGGCGGCACAGAGTTATCGTCGCAAGCTCTACAGCCTGCTCTACTGACCGATGCGGAAATGAAAAACGGGGTGATGCCGAGTGTTCGGCATTGCCTTGTCAGGCGGGTATTAGCGGGAAAAACGCGGGTTTTTGACGAATTTCAGGCAAAAAAAAATGGCGCATTGAAATGCGCCATTTTTTCGCATGGATTACTTCTTGTAGGAAGTAGCCATGTTGTCGATGCGCTGGTTAGCACGCATAGCTTCTTGCTTGGCTTCTGCAACATCAGCAGCGATCTTGGACTGATCAGCACGAACAGCGCTAACATCTTGAGCCAGTTGGTCAACTTTGTTAGACAGATTCTGAACGGAAGTTTCCAGTTCGCTGGTGTTTGCACAACCGCCCAGCAGAGCGGACAGACCAACAACACCTACCAACAACATTTTTTTCATTTTTAAAAGCTCCCTTTAACTCGCCAGACGTTTAGCAAGCGGCGTGATTATGGCACAAAAAAATCATAGTTTGGATAGGCCTCATCACAGATAAATGCGTTAAAACCCTCATTTTTTTTTAGTTGCACACTTTCCGTACAAACTTTAAGCAAAAATGAGTGTCCCTGGATGAGGTTCGCACAAAGCGTAACCAAAATTTGGGCTTATTACAATTTCGTATGAGGCTCAGGCTGAACGTTCTGACAGCAATTGACGATATTGCACCAGATCTTCGATGGTCAGGACCGGCATCCGGTGCTGGCGACCGAAGGCCACCAGGTCCGGCAGCCTGGCCATGGAGCCATCTTCCTTGGTCAACTCGCACAATACTCCGTAAGGTTTGAGCCCGGCGAGCTGCATCAGATCGACGGTCGCTTCGGTGTGACCACGGCGGGTCAGCACCCCACCCGTGCGGGCGCGTAGCGGGAAGACATGGCCGGGTCGATGCAGATCGGAGGGCCGGGCGCCGTCGGCGATGGCCGCGCGGATGGTGGTGATGCGATCGGCGGCGGACACCCCGGTAGTCACCCCCTGCGCCGCTTCGATGGTCACGGTGAAGGCAGTCTGATAGTGGCTGGAGTTGGCCTCCACCATCATCGGCAGCTCGAGCTGGCGAACCCGCTCGTCGGTCAGACAGAGGCAGACGATGCCGGAGCACTCGCGGATCATCATGGCCATCTGCTCGTTGGTCATGGTTTCTGCGGCAAAGATGAGATCGCCTTCGTTCTCGCGATCTTCATCATCGGCCACCAGCACACCCTTACCGGCACGCAGGGCGGCCAGCGCGGCTTCGACGCGAGCAATGGGATCACCGAATTCACTGAGTAGAGACTGATTCATGGTAAGACTCCTAAAAAAGACAAGGACCAGAATCAGGGCATGGAAAGGCAGACAGAAGTAGCCATGCGGCGGCCAACCCGGCAGGGTCTGGCCAGCAATATCTGTCTTATCCTCTTTCATCCGGACTATGACCGTCGGCTCCGGCATCTCACCGGATCTGCTGACCCCGTCCCGGATGAATGCCGGGTCGGGCGCTCGCGGGCTCCCCGAGTCACATCGGGATACCGCCGGTGGGGAATTTCGCCCCGCCCTGAGAATAAGCGCAGACAGCCTAAAGAAAAAAGACGCAGGATGCCAGCCAAAAACCCATCAAAGACAAACCGGGAGCTGGCTGCACTGCAATTTTCGCGCGAGCACCACCCGATACACGGCGCGCTGTCCTTTCTGATTTCGTTTGTGGCATAGTGCCAGCAAAAACGCGCGCGCCCGCGCAGACCGGGTGCCAACATCACAAACGGAATCATGACAGAGATGGAAAAGAAAATACTGCTGACCGATTGCCCCGACGCCAAGGGTCTCATCGCCAAGATCACCAACATCTGCTACAAGCACCAGCTCAACATCAACAAGAACGACGAGTTCGTGGATCACGAAAACGGCCGCTTCTTCATGCGCACCGAGCTGGAAGGGCGCTTCAACGACGAGACCCTGCTGGCCGACCTCGATGATGCCCTGCCTGCCGGCGCCCAGCGTCGTCTCGTCAAGGCGGGCAAGAAGCGCATCGTCATACTGGTGACCAAGGAGACCCACTGCCTCGGCGACATCCTGATGAAGAACTATGCCGGCGCCCTGGACATGGACATCGTCGCGGTCATCGGCAACTACGACACCCTCGCCGAGCTGACCGGCAAGTTCGACATCCCCTTCCACTGCGTGAGCCACGAGGATCTGAGCCGCACCGAGCATGAGGAGCAAGTGCGCACGCTCATCGATGGCTACCAGCCGGATTACGTCATCCTGGCCAAATACATGCGTGTGCTGACCCCAAGCTTCGTCGAAGCCTATCCGCGCAAGATCATCAATATCCACCACTCCTTCTTGCCTGCCTTCATCGGCGCCCGCCCCTATCGTCAGGCCTTCGACCGCGGGGTCAAGCTGATTGGTGCCACCGCCCACTTCGTCACCGACGATCTGGATGAAGGCCCCATCGTCGAGCAGGACGTGATCCACGTCGATCACACCTTCAGTGCCGATGACATGGCCAAGGCCGGACGCGACGTGGAGAAATCCGTGCTGAGCCGGGCGCTGGAACTGGTGCTGAACGAGCGGGTCTTCGTCTACGGCAACAAGACCGTCGTGTTCAAGTAAGCGGCTGCGCGCCCCCAGAAAAAAGGCTCCCGAGGGAGCCTTTTTCATTGCGCGGCACTCACGGGTGCAGCGGCAGACCATTGACGGTCACGACCCCTTTGTCGAGCTTGAGCTCGGCCTGAAGCTGTGACTCCTGCGCCTTCAGGTATCCCATGGCCGTGAATTGCTCCAGCATGGGGGCCAACTGGGGAACGGCCTGGCCCAGCTTCTCCCCAAGGTGGGCATGAAGCAGACCGGAGAGTGCCTGCATCCCCTCCTCGCTGCCCATCAACTGTGCCAGGGTGGTGGGCGCCAGCTTGGCCTCCCCTTGCAAGCGGACAGGCTCACCGTTCAATCGCGCACTCAGATCCGCCAGTTCCAGCGTGGCCCCTCTCTGGAGCATCTTGTCCAGCGCTTCCTGGATGGCCGCTTCGTCCACCCGTTTGCTGCTGGCCTCTTGCAGCGTCTGATACCCCTCGAGATCCAGCCCCTTGAGGGAGAGATCCAGATTTCCCTGGGTCAGCGCGAGCCGGTCTTCCTCGCTCTCCATGTTGAGGGTCGCCACCTTCATCTGATAGCGAGTGGAGAGCGTCTGAAGATCGTCCCCCGCCAGCTCGGTGGCCGTGGTCAGCCCCTCCAGCGTGATCTTGACGTTCCCCGGCTGGGTCAGGGAGAAGGCCGTGATGGTCGCATCGCTGCGGGGAGAGAGCCAGAGCCCGCTGATCTCGGCCATGTCGGCACTGCCCTTGAGATCCGCCAAGGCCAGATCTGTCTTGCTCTGGGCATCGTGGACCGTCATCCCCAACCAGTGGGCGGTGAGATGGCCATTGCCGTCGAGATCCCCGCGATAGTCGCCGTTCAAGGGCAGGAAGGTGAACTCGTTGAGCCCCTCCTTGACCTTGAAGTCACTCACCCAGAAGCGGGAGCTATTGCTCATGGTCCAGAGGCTGCTCGCCGATTCTGCCCCCAGTTGCCACTGCTGCATCCCCAGGGAGGTCAGAATGGGCGCCAGCGTGCCCTGTGCGGTATCAAGCTGGAGGTGACTCTTGATATAGAGCGGCAACAGGCGGCTGTTGAACGCGAACTGCATCTCGATGGGTTCGCTTCCCGCCAGTTGGGGATCAAAACTCGCCAGCGTCTGGGGCGGCACCACCACCTTGAGTACGCCGTCGCGGGTAAACAGATTCTCCGTCTCTGGGCTCCAGGTGACTTCGATCCCGCTCTCCTGCTGCGCCCTGGCGATCTGCTCGGCCAGGATCCGGTCGAACGTATTGCCCGTGTACCAGCAGGCGCCAAGCCCTCCCACCACCAACACGGCTCCGACGGCCAAGGCCACTTTTTTCTTCATCAGTTCTGTTTCTCCACAATGGTTCAATGGCGGGTGCATGGGCGCACTCTACGGGGAGGATGGGCATCAACACAAGCCAGACAACGGCTTGGGGTCCACGCTCTGGCTGTCACAGCAGGGGGCTGAACAGGTAGAAGATGTTCTCAAGCAATTTTTTGTACCAGGGGCGGGCACGCCACCTGGTCAGTGACATGGGGGTCGCCTCCAGCATGTAGCCCTGCACCAGCTGGTTCATCTCGGCGACAAACACCGGGTTGTCGATGAGCAGGGTGATCTCGAAATTGAGCCAGAGACTGCGCCGGTCGAGGTTGACCGTGCCCACCAGAGCGAAATCATCGTCCACCAGCACGCTCTTGGTGTGCAGCAGCCCGGCATCATAGCGATATATCTCCACTCCTGCCGCCAGCAGATCCTCCATGAAGGAGTTGCTGGCGTGGTTCGCCATCAGGGAGTCGTTGCGCGCAGGCAGCACCAGTTGCACCAGCACGCCGCGGGCCGCCGCCGAAGAGAGGGCCGCAGCCAGCGGATCGTCCGGCACGAAATAGGGGGTGGTCAGCACCAGATGGTGACGAGCCTGGTAGATGGCGAGCAGCAGGCTCTGCTGGATACAGTCACCACCGACGAAGGGGCCGGAGGGAATGAGCTGGGCCCGATAGTTGGTCTGTGGCCAGGCTTCCGGCTCATGTTGCAAACTGTCGAGCAGCCGCTCGCCGGTCTCCATCTCCCAGTCCCAGACGAAGGTGGACCACATCAACGGCACCACGGGGCCCTGCACCCGGATCATGATGTCGACCCACTGGCCGACCCCGGCATCCTGCTTGAAGAAACGGGGATCCACCATGTTCATGGAGCCGGTATAACCAACCTTGTCATCGATCACCACCAGCTTGCGGTGCATGCGCAAGTCCTGGCGCTGGAAGGGGATTCGCCAGGCGCCGACCGGCAACACTTCCACGACTTTGACGCCGGCGGCGCGCAAGGTTTTGGGCCAGGAGGAGCGGAAGAAGGTCTTGCTGCCGATGGAGTCGAGCAAAACACGACAATCCACGCCGCGTGCCGCCACCTCCATCAACGCCTCGCACACCTCGTCCACATCCCCGCCGGGGTGCCAGATGTAGAACTCCAGATAACAGGATTGGGAGGAGCCCCGGATGTCGCGCACTATCTCCTCTACGATGCTCTTCGGCTTGTGCAGCAGGGTCATCCGGTTGCCCGAGAGCATGGGCATGGCCAAGCGCCCCTGGATCAGATCGTGGAGCGGGCGTGCCTTGCTGCCCACCTCGCAGCAGTGCTGGGGGAAGAGGCGCGCGAGCTGGCGGATCCAGATGGCGTAAGGACGGTACATGGCCTGGGCCCGCTCCGCCCGCTTGCGACCGAGGCGTATCTCGCCAAACAGCACGTAGAAACCGACCCCGGCGAAGGGGATGGCATAGATGAGGGCCAACCAGGCAAGAGATACCCCGATGGGACGTCGCTTCATCACCACCCGCAGGGAGATCCCTGCCACGATCACGGTGTGAAACAACAGCAACAACCAGCCGAGAAAGCGGGAAAACAGCAACTGAATGTCGTATTCCAGACCGTCGAGCAAGGCGACTCCTTGGTGTATTGGACAGATGGCACGGGCAGACCCCACAGGGTCGGGATGGTATGCTATGGGGCACACCCATTCTATCAGGTCGTTAGCATGATCCTGCAATCTATGCTGCTGAGTCTGGCCATGCTAGGTCAAGGCTCATATGACATCAATGAGCAGCAGATAAATCAGTACCTGCAGTCCCAGGTGCAAGTGGACAAACAGCTGGAATTGCCCGGCATCATCAAGGCCCATGTGCAACTCGAGCAGAGCGATGTGCAGATTGGTCGCCAGAGCCCGGATACCGCCAGGGTGTTTGGCAAAGGCAAGTTGAAAATCGCGCTCCCGGATCAGACCGAGTACGACGCGCGCCTCAACATGACCTATGAGGCGAGGCCCCGCTACGACAAGGCCAGGAGTGCGCTCTTCCTCGACAACATGAAGCTCATCGATTACAAGCTGGAGCCTGCTGCGGCGGAACAGAAGTTTGGTTTCATGCTGAGGATGCTGCTGCAGAGCATGGAGAAACGGCTGGAGACCCAGCCTGTCTACAAGCTGGATGACAAGGACCCCAATCAGGCCTGGCTCAAGGAAAATCTGCTGGGGCTGGAGCTGTCACCAGGTAAGATCCACCTGCTGACCAAACCCCAATAAGACGTCAGTTGAAAACAGGCGCCTTCGCCTGACGCACCAGCAGCTCGATCTGATAACCCTGTTCGTGCTGCTGGTGATAGTGGGAGTGAAGGGGTCCGTCGAGTTCATGCAGGGGAAGGTGGTCAAATCCCGCCTTGAGGTAGAAGGGTTTCTCGAACGGCAGGGCGTGACAGATCACGGGCTTGTCGGAAAGATCGCGGCAGGCATGCTGCAGCAGGCGGGACCCCAGCCCCAGAGACTGGTAGTGAGGGAGCAGACGAAAGCCGCACAAGTGGTAGTAATCCTGTTCATCGCGCAGGCGCACCGCCCCCACCAGCCAGTGCGCATCACGAACCACAAAAATCCGTTCTGCCAAATCCGGCACATAGTGGGAAAACGTCGTCTCGTAATAGTCTCTGATGAGGGAAAGATCCGCATCACAGTACTCTTCGAATCTGAGCTCCATCGCTCGCCTGCTTGTCATGCCCATTTCGCTCTGGCCATACCGGCCCTCTCCTGCTCGCTCTCTGGCTCCACGAAGAGATCTGACCAGAGTGGAGCAACAGCAAGATAACACGCCTTTAACTTACAAAAAAGCCAATAACTAGATGGAAAAGACGAGGTTGCGATCATGCGTCCCTTGACGCCATGAACCGCGCCCCTTGTCCTGAGTGAGCACACAGGCGGGACGTCCCTCTACCATCACATTTCCAGCCTCCCCTGTTCACGGGCACTTGTTCTGCGCTATCCCGAATGCTTTACTCAACGTGGCTAACGAGGCTTAAGGAGCAAGCCGTTGAAAGCATGGATGTTGGTGGGCATGATGCCGCTGTTTTCCCACGCAGCCCCGGCTCAGATACCGCCGCCGGCAGAGGTGGTGATCCTGACCCCGGAGACGGCTGTCTCCTCCCCGGTTCCCACGCCGCGTACCGTGGCACTCACCACGGCGCCGCTCCCCTCCCCTGAACCCGCTAAGCCTACAAGCCGTCAGATCCAGGTCTACAAGTCGGTACAAAAGAACGGGGTCATACGCTATTCCGACATGATGCCGGAGCAGGGTCACTACGAACTGCTGTTGTTCAACGACTGCTATGCCTGCGATCCGGCGTCCAAGGTCAACTGGCGCACGACAGGCCTCTTCCTCTATGACTACGCCAGCACCATACAGGCGGCAGCCAAGGCTTATCAGGTCGAGCCTGCCCTCATCCGGGCACTTATCCATGCCGAGTCCGCTTTCAATCCTCTGGCCGTCTCCCGCAAGGGCGCCATGGGACTGACCCAACTGATGCCCGCCACGGCGCGCGAGCTCGGGGTCGGCAACGCCCTGCTGGCGGAGCAGAACATCTTTGGCGGGGTGAAATACCTGGCGGGTCTGCTCAGGCAGTATGACGGCAATGTGGCCCTGGCCACCGCCGCCTACAATGCAGGCGCCGGTGCGGTGCAAAAACACGGCGGCATCCCGCCCTATGCCGAAACCCGGGCCTATGTGGAACGAGTCAAGCTGCTGCATCAGCGCTACAAAGAGATGCTGAGCGCCAAGGGGTTGTAGGACCGGTACGGTACAAGCACGGCGGCATCCCTCATTGGCCGAAACCCGGGCCTATGTGGAACGGGTCAAGCTGCTGCATCAGCGCTACAAAGAGATGCTGAGCGCCAAGGGACTGTGATCATGCCGCACCCTATCGTCGGCATGGCGCCCTGCCCGGTATTCCTTCAGGCATAAAAAAACACGCCCGGGGGCGTGTCGATACCACACGTTAACTAACAACACATCACTCTTTCGTGGCGATCACACGATAGGCCAATGCACCCAGAATGGCACCGACAATGGGGGCAACCCAGAACAGCCAGAGCTGGCCCACGGCCCAGTCACCGACAAAAAGCGCCACGCCAGTGCTGCGCGCCGGGTTGACCGAGGTGTTGGTCACCGGGATGCTGATGAGGTGGATGAGGGTCAGGCACAGACCGATGGCGATGGGAGCAAACCCGGCCGGTGCACGGCTGTCGGTGGCGCCCATGATGAAGAACAGGAAGAAACCGGTCATCACCACTTCACACACCAGTGCGGCCAGCAGGCTGTAACCGCCGGGGGAATGCTCGCCATAGCCGTTGGAAGCAAAGCCGGCGCTCACATCAAAACCCGCCTGTCCGCTGGCAATGACATAGAGCACGCCACCTGCCACGATCCCACCAAGCACCTGGGCCACGATGTAGGGCAGCACGTTGGAGGCCGGGAAGCGACCACCGGCCCAGAGCCCGACGGTCACGGCCGGGTTCAGGTGGCAACCCGAGATATGACCGATGGCATAGGCCATGGTCAGCACAGTCAGGCCGAACGCCAGGGCGACGCCCAGCAGGCCGATCCCCACATTGGGGAAGGCGGCAGCCAGCACGGCGCTCCCGCAGCCCCCAGCACCAGCCAGAAGGTTCCCATAAATTCAGCAGCAAAAGGTTTCACTCTTGTCTCTCCCATGATGACTAACACGCGAACCTGAAAGGCTCATACGGACACTGTTATTGAACAGGCGCCATATTATGGGAGTGTGGCGGAGCAAGACGAAACCGACCCGATTCATCGCGAATATGTGATGAATGTCACAAGTTATTGATAAAGTAGAAAGATATTCACCCGCTCGGTGCGCTTCTCCATGGGAGTCCCATCGAGGGACGCGACAGATTGTGACCCGACCAGCGATTTTGCCAGCAGCTCCCCGCGCTCCCCTGCCAACACCAGAAGCCCTCCCCCGGGGATCAGCGATAACGGCCGCGCACCGATCCGCTGGCCCGCCCGGCCATGCGAATGAGGCTCTGACGGGTGTGGAAGTGGCAGAGCGCCACCCCGAGGGCATCCGCCGCATCCGCCTGGGGGGTGGCAGAGAGCTTGAGCAGATGGGTCACCATGTGCTGCACCTGCTCCTTGGCGGCGCCACCGGTGCCCACCACCGCCTGCTTGATCTGGGTGGCCGAGTACTCGCTCACCGGCAGCAGGGCATTGACCGCCGCGACGATGGCACTTCCCCTGGCCTGGCCGAGCTTCAGGGCCGAGTCCGCGTTGCGCGCCATGAAGACCCGCTCGATGGCGAACTCGTCCGGCTTGAACTGGGTGATGATCTCGCTCACCCCGTCATAGACCTGCTTCAGGCGAGACGGCAGCTCCCCCAGATCGGTGCGGATGCAGCCCGATCCCAGATATTCCGCCTTGCCCGCGACGATGCGAATGACCCCGTAACCGGTGATGCGCGAACCGGGATCGATCCCCAGAATGATGCTCATGAACGGAATACCCCGCCCACTGCGGTCAGCCATCTCATCTTCGACACCTTCTTCATTGCGATCTCTTGCCCTGCAGCTCTTGATGGCCGCCAAGATAACAAACCCGCCTTCGCTTGGCTCGCTCGCTGGCACCTTTCCCGGCTGACTGCGCAAGGAGCCACCATCTCATACAGTGCTCTGCCGCTTCTCTGGCCAGTGATGCCTGCCGGTGTCACCAGCCCCTTGCCTTCGGGTCATCCCTTTGCCAGGGCGACGAGGCGCTCTGCCAGTCGATGGCTTTTCAGGTAGCTCTCGACCAGCGCCCCGTCTGCCCGCCCGGCGTCAATCTGCCCATACCAGTGCTCGAGCATGGCGACAAAGCCTCGGCTCGCCAGCACGGGCTGCCAGTCGCCCGGTGCCATGGTCTGCACTGTGTTGTCTCGCGCAAGCAGGCCACGGGTGCAGTTCTCGATATGCAATGAGAGGTTGTCGCCATAGGCATCGATGCGCTCCTCGGTCATGCCGGCGCTGCGATTCATGCTGCCGCTCACCGCCATCTGCCCGCTCTGCCAGGCGACGCTCACCCCGGCCAGCAGCTCGGGCTGCTCACTGCTGCGTCGCAGCACCGCATGCAGCTCCCCGTCCGGCTCGCCGCCATAACAGCAGAGGCTGTCGAGCACATGGATACAGTCGTCGAACAGGAACTGGCGAGGCGCCCCCGGCAGGGCGTGCCTGTGCTTTTGCCAATGGAGCTCGGTCAGCGGCTGGCCGCGTGCGGCGGCCATGGCGGGCAGATAGCGACGGTTGAAGCCCACAAACAGCGGGCAGTCTCTGGCGATGGCGAGATTGGCGAGTGCCTCCACCTCTCCTGCGTTGTCACACAGCGGCTTGTCCACAAAGGTGGGAATGCCGGCACGCAGGCACAGCTCCGCCAGTTTGCCGTGCACGGCGGTGGCAGCGTGGATCATCACCGCATCAGGTCGGCTCGCCAGCAGCGCATCGACCTCGGTAAAACACTCGCCAATCCGGTACTGGCGCGCCAGTTCGCCGAGCACCGAGGGACTCCGGGTACAGAGCAGCGGGGTGACTCGCTCGTCGTTTGCAAGCAGCGGCAGATAGGCCTTCCGGGCGATATCGCCAAGGCCAATCAGGGCAATGCGCATGGGCACTCCTCTCAAGGGGATAACCAGATAACTGCCTGCACGATCTCAGGATTTCCCTCGCAGATCCAGCCTTGGCGCATCTCGCTCCAGGCGCCTTCTGATGCAATGCGGCATCGCCCCGCGACACCCTGGCCACCTTCCTCCATCGCAGCAAACCCCGGCGGCGCTTGAGCGGCAAACCGCGATAGCAAAACAGGCAGGGCGACAACAGTCGCCCTGCCTGTTACACCCGCACACACCGCCGCACTCGGGCGATTGGCGCTCTTCTCACGTCGAGTTACTCTGCCGATCCGGCCTGCTCTTTGGCATCCCGCCACTTGCCAATCCTGGCGCCCAGCTCGGCACAAAGCATGGCGCTGACCATGGCACCTATCATCCGGGTCATATCCGACATCTCTGTTGCAACCGGAAGCAGGGGCACAATCAGGTTAAAGGCGATGAGCCCCATCACCAGCCCGAGTCCGCTGCCTACCTTCTCTCTTCGGGATCGCGTTGTTATCGCCATCTGATTGCTCCTGACCAAACCCTTTCGACAATATTATCAAACAATGCGTTCAACAATGCTCTTGCAATGCTTCGCACTGCCTGTGCCCCAGTCTATAAACTGTTGTCAGACATATTTATCGACAATTAATCCATTATATAAACGGGATGCCAGACGTTATTCTGCCCATGAACATTATTTCGCCAGCACTGTCAGTGGGGGCAACCACATACTTCCCCCAACAGCCCTCATCCTCAATAGCGATAATCGGCCTGCGCCTTTCACAAACCACAAGAGCGTCACAATAACCCTCTTTGTGTTCAGCGTCGGGGAGATGGGCAAAGATATTGGAAAGTTGATGTTTTTCCTATGGTTGCATCACTTTTCCACTCGCATGATCAGGCTCGTTTGGCTTATCATAGCCACTCGATACCTATTGAACCGCATAGATAATTGCCTCTTCTGACACTCAGGACATATCAGACACAGCCGCTTGCGAGAATGATCACGCCTGGCGCCGATATTAAACATCAGCCCGCGCTAATATCTTTTATGTCAGCAAGTGTCGATATTTCACTCCGCCCGAAGACGCTTTTCTCTGGCCTCACTGGTATGTCTGAATCTCGCTATTAAATATAAATGGCAAGGAATCGCTATGGATAAATCGTTTCGTCTTGCACCTCTCAGCTGTGTATTGATTGCCGCCGTGGGTTGCAGCTCCCAGCAGATGCAAAATTTCAAATCCACGGTCAATGATATCGGCAAGGATTACGGCATGCCGGTGCTTTGTGGGGCTGGCATGATTGCAGGAGGGGCTGCGGGCTACGCCATCAACGGGAAAAAAGGGGCTGTCGCGGGGGTTGCCCTCGGTGGGGCGCTGGGCTGCGCGGCAGGCTATATGTGGCAGTCCAGGCTACAAGAGCTTGACCGGATAGCAAAGGAAGAGAATCTCAACATCGCTACCGAGAAGCTGACCGTTGCCGAGCCAGCCGCAGTGAGCGGTGTCCCTCAGGACGCCGGCCTTGTGGCCCAGATCCCCGATTCCGGCATGTTCTCGAGTGGTTCTGCCCAGCTCACAGAAAACGGCCTGCGCGTGGTCACGAAACTGGCCCAGCTCTATGCCAAACCCGCAGCCGCAGACGCCTCGGATCAGCGCCGTATCCTCCTCGTCGGCCACAGTGACGCCACCGGCCCTGCAGAACTCAATCTGCGACTCTCCGAGCAACGTGCGCGAGCCGTCGGCAAGGTCCTGGTCGCATCGGGGATCCCGGCCTCTTCCATTTACTATCAAGGCGCGGGTTCGTCGCGTCCCATCGCAGACAACAGCGACCCCTTGCTTCGCGGTCAGAATCGCCGGGTCGAAATTGTAGAACTGGCGAACGAGCAGGCTCTGGTCATGCGGGCCCAATCCGAAGAGAACAACACCCGCTATCTGCGTTACGGGGCTTCCGATACCGCCAAACCGCGTGTGGCTGCGACCAAACCGGCGGCTCAGTCCGCAAGCGGTTCAAGCAAGGTGGCGGCCACGTCGCAAACCGCCCCTCGCCAACCCGCCGCCAAGCAGAGCGCCTCAAACACCAGCACGGCCAAGGCCCTGCCCGATGCCAAGGCCGCAGTGGACTTCGGCGGCAAGCCTGCCGGCACCTATCAATGGAACATGGCTCAGAACATCAAACCCAAGGCGAGTGGTTTTGCACTGATCAGCAGCGCATACGCAAACGACATGCCGATGTCGAGCTGTGAGGCAGATAAGCCACGCAGTGCAGGCCAGGTGCTGAGCATGGCAGACGACAAGCCTCTCCCGCGCCATGCCACCAAGGAGTACATGCCCGGCTATAACAATCGCGTCTGGGCCAATACCGTCAACGGCCACCTGGTGACTGTCTCTCCGGTTTCCATCTTGCGTGACAACGCCCAGGTCGATCGTCAACCGATCCTGCAAGTCGTTCAGGGTTACAAATCCTCGAATCAGAAGAAGCCCCAGACCCTCAAGGCGGTGGCCAACACCTATGAGGGCGAGAGTGAAGTGCTATACCGCGTCTTCACCAGCGATCCCAAGGCGTCGGTGTCCTGCATGGACCTCGTGTTCAGCAAAGGCAACGCCAAGGTCAGCCAGGGAGCTCTGTTCTATCCGGCAGGTTCCGAGGCTTATGTGGCTTCGTACCTGCCCATTCCCGCCACCCATTCCAAATAAGAAAACGGAGAAACTTAGTGGAAGACTTTTCTTTGGCAGCGCTCAAGACGCTGATCCTCGCCAACCAGATGCTGACCGTTGGCATTGTTTCATTCCTCGTCAGCGCCGTGGTGGTGTGGCGGCATTGGGAGCATGTCTCCTACTTCCTGATCCGGGTATGGCACAGCCTGCCGCTGATCGGCACAGTGGCCCGTCTCGCCCGCAAGCCGGCCTCGGTCGATGGCGATGGCTGGATCAACCATGAAGTGACCCTGTCAAATGTGTACTACCGCGAATACAAGAAGCATTTAAAGGGGACAGAAGCCTACAACGCCTCCCTCGACTACCTTGCCAAGGCAGGAGAGGCCGGCCGCTCCCCGCGCCCGGCGTGGGTGCTTGCTCTGGTGCTGGTGCTGGTGCTGGTCGAGGCAATGGGCTTTGCCTACGTGCTGGCAGGCTGGATGAACATGGATGCCTCCACCAATGACCGTCACCTGCTGGCAGCCGCGACGGCTCTGCTGCTCGCCGTTGCATCCGCATTCCTGGCTGAAGTGGCCGGACACTCCCTGCATCACAACAGCCTGATCGCCCGGGCGCGTCACTGGTGGCAAGGGGAAGAGCCCTCAAAACGCTCCCGTACCCTCAAGGCAAACAAGGCCATCAATCTGGAAGACTCCTTCTCGGACTCTGACAAACCTGACTACGAGCAGTTGCTGGCCCGCCTGAAAGACGTGAATTCAGGTGTAAGCCGCAAGTTTGTCTGGCTGATTGTCTGTGCTTCGTTTGTTGCCTGCATGGCAGTGGGCGCCTTCGTGGTGCGTTCAGCCACCCTCGACAGCATCGAAACCGAGATGGTCAACAACATGCGCGCCGAAACAACGGCACAGAGTGACAGCAGCATGGGGTCGCCGTTTGATCTGCCGGAAGAGTCTCAAGCCATCAACAACGAGGCGGAAGAGGCCACCATCGAAGACAAGATGCAGGCCATCCGTGAGGCCAGCCTGACCACCTACGTCATGCTGTCGCTCATCTACATCGCCATCCAGGGGATCAGCATCTGGCTTGCCAGCAAATACCACTTTGCGGGCACCCATTCCAAAACAGCCTGGCGTCTGACACACGAATACGCGACCGCCGAAGAGATGCTGGACGCGATGGACCAGCAACGCACCGCCATTGCCAGCCATGCCGATGACAAACTCCGCCGCTTGCAGACCCTGTTGTCGAGCCGTGACCATACCAACTCGGGTGTGCTGGGGGCGCTGGAAGGGGAGAAATCCGCCCATCGCAATTTCCTGGCCTTTATCGAGTACAAGGCAGGCACCGTGCCGCCCAAGCCGGCCCCTCAGGCGGCCCCCCAGGTCGCACCGGCAGCGCAAGCCGAGCCGGCACCCGCCGTACAACCGGCTGTTGCGCAGGCAGAGGCGGCTCTCCCGCCCACCACTGACGCCCCCGGCCAGACCGGCGCTGCCGTCAAGGCCGCCGATTTCCATGATGTCACTGGCCTGCCCGAAGAGAGTCTGGCAGCAGCCAGCCGCGCACTGGGGGTGGACGAAGCGCAGTTGCGTGATATCCGTGAACAGCAGATGGCCCTCAAGACCCTGGGCCTCTTTCCCACCAAGCAGAGTGCCTAATCGTGAAGATCACCCAGGTATTGCTACTGGCGTTGACGCTGCCTTGTGCAGCGTTGGCGGCCGAGCGTAACGACATACAGAGCTGCTATGAGCGCAATGGCCTGACCGACATCAAGCCTGCGGGCACCGGCCGCGAACTGGTGGTCATCATCGACCAGACCATTCCGATGCCTGACGATCTGCAACGCAGCAGTTGGGGGCAGATCGAGCGGTTCGTGCAGGCTGGTGATCGCGTCAAGCTCTATACCTTCTCCGCCTTCTTGCCTGGCGAATACCTTCGCCTGGCCTACGCGGGGCAACTGGATATGCCGCTGGAAGGGGAGATCCGGGACGATGTCAGCATGCGCAAATTGCGCGGCCTGGACACCTGCCTGACGACGCAGACCAAGGTCTTTCGTAACGGCTTTGGCAAACAGTTCGTGAAAGCACTGCGTGATGCCCGCCAGGACATCCCCAAGAGCGAGATCATGAACTCGCTGCGCAAGGTGGGTGAAGATATGAAGGCCGAGCAAGGCGTCAATGACCGCGTCGTGTTCCTCATTTCGGATATGCTGGAGCACTCCGATTACACCAGCTTCTATGCCACCAACAAGATCAAGCAGCTCAATGTCGGTGACGAGCTCAAGCAGGCCAAGAGCAAGGGGCTGTTTGCCGATCTGCAAGGCGCTCGCGTCTACGTCACGGGCGCCGGGCTGGTGACCGACGCGGTGAAACACGCCTATCGTTCCGGCAAGACCATGGATGCACTCGGTGACTTCTGGTCACAGTACTTCGAGCACTCCCATGCCACCCTGGTGAACTTCGGCGCCCCCAGCCTGAGCACGGATTTGCAATAACCGTCACGTCACAGGCAGAGCACGCGCTTCTGCCCATCACACAAGGGCGACCAACTGGTCGCCCTTGTTATTTTGCCAACGCTGCCCCCCTTCGAGATATCGGCCAACCCGCCCCTTGGCATCAGGTTTGGTCATGCGAGCCAAAGGTGGGTCCCCATATTTGCCGACTCTCGTAAAAGATCCCCAAGGGACGTCGTCATCCACCCCCTTCCCCATAGGCCGAGCACGACAAGCTCCGTCATTTGGACCGTCATTTGGGACAGCCATCTTTGTGTACGAATTGTTCCATTGGAGGAACCATATCACTCACTCTGTTTCACTGATGCAAAAATCACCTGCTCAAGCAACACCCACGGTGTCGCAGCGTTGTGAAAAAACGGCCTGATAACAAAGGGCCGATAGTACATCTTCCTTAACCCTTCTCTTCTTATCTGCAGCCTTATCAGGACAGCCATCTTTTGGAGAAAGCCCTCATCCAGCGCCCAGCACAACTTGTCATCCAGCATTTGCGATGGCATTTGTGAAACTCGGGGGATTAAAGAGAATGTCTTGGCATCGATGACGCCAATTCAGATGCGATCACACCGGCGGGGTGATGGCGCGATACCGGACGTTGTTATGATGCGAGCATTCATCACTCAAAGGGATGGTTGATGACACCGTCGCTGGCCACAGTGCCAAGCAAACTGCTGACAATGCTCTTTGTCACCCACCACTCTGATGCCCTGGCGCCGAAACAGCGTCACTTGCTTGAGCCAGCGCACCTCGTCCACCCCCAGCCGCGCCAGGATGGGGGCAAGAGAAGCCGGGATATGGCCCCGTTTGTCCACTCGGATGGCGCGACCTGTCCAGTCCACCAGCATCAGGTAATCCGCAAAGGCATATGGCAGGCTATCGGGTCGTGCTTCGTGCGCGAATGGCAACAACAACGGCGGCAATGGGGCGGCGGACTGCTCGCCATCGAGACGCTGCTTGAGGCTGGTGTAATCGCTCTGCTCGGGCCGATCGGACAATCCCGCTCGTATCGGATTGAGATCAACATAGGCCATGCAGGCCAGCAGGGCTGATTCGGTGAGCAGGGCCTGGCTCTTGAAGCGCCCTTCCCAAAAATGGCCCTTGCAACCATCTTCCCGATTGGCCTGCCGAGCCAGGTTTTCGTTGAGCAACCGCACAAACCAGCTGATGGAATGCAGGCGCTCCCGCCACTGTCCTATCAGTTGTTGCACCACAGCGAGTTCAGGCTCAATCAGGGATTCCCCCTGATACCAGCGTCGTACCAGCAGCGGCCACAGGAACAGCGCCGCCCAACGCTCGGCCACCTCTCGCTCGCTCCAATTGGCAGCGGTATCCGACTCGACCTTGAGCACCAGGTGATAGTGATTGCTCATCACCGCATAGGCACAAACACCGATGGCAAACAGTCGCGACAATTGGCCCAACTTGTCCACTACCCACTGGCGCCGATGCTCGTAACTCTGGCCGGAGTGGGCATCTTCCCCGCACAGAAACGCCCGCCGCACACAGCGACTGACCACGTGGTAGTAAGGCGTATCCTGCAAACTGATTTGACGTGAACGGGCAATGGTCATGGCTCACCCCCTGGGCAGTGACACCTCAAGCCAAGTACAGGGCTACGCCGCTGTCAAAGAGGTGGGTGTCCCAAATACCTGCGGTATCCGACTCGACCTTGAGCACCAGGTGATAGTGATTGCTCATCACCGCATAGGCACACACACCGATGGCAAACAGTCGCGACAATTGGCCCAACTTGTCCACTACCCACTGGCGCCGATGCTCGTAACTCTGGCCGGAGTGGGCATCTTCCCCGCACAGAAACGCCCGCCGCACACAGCGACTGACCACATGATAGTAAGGCGTATCCTGCAAACTGATTTGACGTGAACGGGCAATGGTCATGGCTCACCCCCTGGGCAGTAACACCTCAAGCCAAGTACAGGACTACGCCGCTGTCAAAAAGGTGGGTGTCCCAGATTTCTCCCTTTGTCTTACAGTGGCAATCTGGAACCTGTTGAACTGCGATGGGTCACTGCCCTCGCTGGTCAATGGAGCATATTGGAAGCTGTAATCCATGGGCAGTAGCGTGGGATTTGGTGGCGTTACGCCTTGCTCAGAAAGGTGGGTGTCCTAGATTTTTCCGTTGGAGTGAGATAAAGGGGCACGGATCGCTCCTGCCAAAACATCCCCGGCAAGATAACAAAGCCTCCCCCAATAGGGGCAGCCATCTTTTGAGCTTAGGCATCCAATTCTTATCGCTACAGCTTGATGGCCAACTGCTAGTGGCTGACCTCTGCTGGGTGATGTGAAGGATCCGGAGCCAGAGAGTTTGATGCCGGTCAAAAAATGAAACTTTTCTGATTGTTAAGTCAATTTGATACTCACATCCGCAGTTTCGTTTGGCTTACCATAGCCATCCAGAACCTGTTAAGCCTCGATGGGTTGTTGCCCTTGTGGGTCAATGAGCATATTGGAAGCTGTAATCCACGGGCGTTAGCGTAGGGATTTATGGAATTAACGCCTTGCACAGAAAGGTGGGTGTCCCAGATTTCACGGTTTACATTGTGTAGTAGATAAAAATCACGACAGAGCAATTGTAAATGATGGAGTGGAAAGATTGAAAGCGACTACGGAGCCACAAAGGAAACGATTAATTTCTACACTGTTAAATGATTTAGCAGAAGATAATTTAGCTATTTTTGCAGGTGCGGGGCTTTCTGCCCCCGCTGGTTTTGTAAGTTGGACTGAATTGCTCCGTCCCATAGCTGAAGACCTAGAACTCGAAATTGAAAAAGAAACCGATTTAGTTGCTTTAGCTCAATATCACTGCAATTCAAACTTAGCAAACCGAGGTAAACTTAATCAGCTCTTAATAAATAAGCTATCCGATGATGTCGAAATAACCGAAAACCATAAGATTCTTGCAAGACTTCCAATATCTACATACTGGACTACTAACTACGATAAACTTATCGAAAAATCTTTAACTGAAGCAGGAAAAATATCCGATACAAAATATCGTGTTAAACAACTGAGTTTTACAAAGCGGGGCCGAGATGCTGTTGTTTACAAAATGCATGGAGACATAGATAATCCTGATGAAGCTGTAATCACGAAAGATGATTACGAGAATTATCATGTCAAGATGCAGCCCTTTATTAATGCTTTAAGCGGTGATCTAGTATCTAAGACTTTTTTATTTTTAGGTTTTAGTTTTACGGACCCGAACCTTGATTACATCCTGAGCAGAGTCCGAATTTCTTACTCGAATGATCAAAGGCAGCATTATTGCATTCAGAAACTTGTGGCTCCAACCACGGATGCATCTCAGGCAGACACAGAATATAAAATACGAAAACAAGAGCTTTTTATTCAAGATCTACTTCGGTTTGGTATCAAAACAATTCTTGTATCTGACTATTCAGAAATAACAGATATCCTTCATCAGTTGGAATGGGCATATAGAAGAAAAACTATCTTTTTATCTGGATCGGCACATGAGTATGGCGCGAATTCAACTTCGAAGTGCGACACTCGCCTATGCCGCCTGACAGTACTCTTCGAATACCTTGACCGCGAATTCAACTTCGAAGTGCGACACTCGCCTATGCCGCCTGACAGTACTCTTCGAATACCTTGACAGGCTGCCTGAATCCGAGACATTTCCGAGGTCGTAGGTTGAGCCACTGCTCCGCTCTCCTGACATCCTCGTCCGTGACCTCTCTCAGGTCTGTTCCCTTTGGGATAAACTGCCTCAACAGCCCATTGCTGTTCTCGTTCAGACCGCGCTCCCACGAAGAGTAAGGGTGCGCAAAGTAAGTCTCGGCACCCAGCGCTTCCTCTATCGCCTTGTGTTCGGCAAACTCGCCGCCGTTGTCAAAGGTGATGGTATGCACCTGCTCGATGTAGGGCGTTAACATCTCGATTATCGCATCCCGCACCACCCCAGCCTGTTTGCTCGCGACCCGCTTGACCAGATAGAGCCGGCTCTTGCGCTCCACCAGGGTGACCAGTGCACCTGTGCCTTGCTTGCCCAGCACCGTGTCCGCCTCCCAATCACCGAGCCGCTCCCGGCTATCGACGATAGCCGGCCGTTCATCAATAGAGCGGGCTTCCTTGATGGGAGAACGCAGGCTGCTCGCCCCCTTGCGGTAGCGCTTGTGGCCCTGGCGCAGATGGCGGTACAACTGGCCACCCCGGGCTTTGTCGGCGGCCACATGGCGGTATATCCACTCGTGACTCACCATGAGGCCTATCTGCTTGCCCACCGCGCTTATCTGCTCCGGGCTCCACCACCAGGCGAGTGTCAGCTCGACAAACTGGATGACATCGGCAGATAGCCGAGATTTGGCCGCACTGGCCCGTCGGTGGGTGGCGTGCTGATGCGCATTGTCTGGCTGGTAGCCCTGCGGCCCGGCGTTACGACGCAGCTCCCGGTAGAGGGTGGAGCGATGAACGCCAATGGCGCGTGCGGTGGCAAGGATGGACATCCCCTGTGCGCGAAGCACCGATAACTGGTATCGTTGCCCCTCGGTCAACTGCTGATAGCTCATGGTGATACTGCTTTTACTTTGGCGAGCATAAGGGTACCACCAATCAGCAGTTGGCCACCTCTCGCCATTCATCCATGAGTGTCGCACTTATTATCTGAATTCCCGAAGAACACTTAGCAAATGCTGTTGAAGAAGCAATTACTATTAGAAAAAACAATTTGTACAGATCTAGTTATCACCTGACACCGGCCTCAAACCGGTGTCTTGTTTACGCTACTTTACTGCGCACTTCCTTCGGTATCAATTTCAGACCCTTCTTGAACATGCTGTAAGGCGTCTGTCCCTCCATCATCCTGCCTTGATGTGGCCGCTGGGTGTTGTAGTGTTCCAGGTAGCTATCCAGGTCTGTCTGCATCTGTTCTACCGACTCATACCAGGTCGTCCTCCCCTTGATACGGAAGTGTTCATCCAGCAGTGTGCGATGCAGCCGTTCGATAAAGCCGTTGCTCTGCGGCCTGCGTACCTTGGTTGTCCGGTGCTCAATCCCCTCCAGTTGCAGGAACAGCTCGTAGGGATGGTGGTCAGGACGTCCACAGAACTCGCGCCCGTTATCCGACAGGATGGTATAGACCCGTGCCTCGTGGGCCTCGAAAAACGGCAGTACCGTTTCATTGAGCACATGAACCGAGGTCACCGGCAGCTTGCTGGTGTAGAGCCGTCCCCAGGCGTGGCGGCTATAGCAGTCCAGCACGGTTTGCAGATACACCTTGCCAACCCCCTTGAGCGCGCCGACGAAGAAGGTGTCGACCGCCACCAGTTCTCCGGTGTAGTGAACCTCAATCTGGCGTTCGCGAAACTCGGGGCTGAAGCGTTCGAGCAGGCGAATCTGCTCGTCATTGAGCTCAATGGTCTGCTCCCGGTGAGTTTTCTCAAGGCGCAGCAAGCGGTCGTGTTTGGAGAGCAAGTCGTGCCGTTGCCACACGCCACGCACACCGCCCGCACTGACATTGATGCCTTGCAGAGCCAGTTCTTGCGCGACCCGCAGCGGGCCATGAGTTGGTCTGGTGAGGGAGTAATCGAGGATGGCCTGTTCAATCTCGGGAGCGACCCGATTGGGATGAGCCCCTTTACAGCCGGGCAATTTGTCGAGCAATCCCTCGGCGCCATAGGTCTGGTAATTACGGCGAATTTCGTAGAACTGCTGACGGCTGTAGCCGATGAGCTTGCAGGCTTTGCTGACATTATTGAGCTCTTTGGCGAGCTCTTTGGCGAGCTCTTTGGCGAGCTCTAGCAGGCTGAGTTTGCGACGTGCTACTTTCTCGTTGGTGGTCATACGGTGACTCCAGATAACACGGTAGGGGTACCGTTTTGTTATCCGGTTTGAAGCCGTATGACCACTCCCTTTTGTGGTCAACTGTCAGGTGAATACCATCTCCATACAAACAATTAATTTATTATAAAAAGGCGACCATCTGGTCGCCTTTTTATTTATATCGTTTTCCCAATCAGCAAACTCACCGAGCCGGTCGCTTGGCACCATTCCCTTTGGCCGCAGGCTTGCCGCCCTGAGTAGCGGGTTTGGCACCCGGCTTGGCGGAGCCGGCGCGGGTCGGCGCCCTGCCTTTGTGAGCCGGTTTGCTCTTACCAGCACTCTGACCTGCACCCTGACCTGTACCTTGCGAACTGGGCTTGCCGTTGCCCGAGCCTTTCTGGAGCTGAGACCCCACCGGCTTGCCATTGCCCGCCTTGCCGCCGTTTCGGCTGGCTGCCGGGGCATTCCCTGCACCAGCCTCGCTGCGAGCAGCCTTGTTGCCCGCCCCATTACTGCGCTGATGGGTGATGGCGCTATGGCGGGTCAACGCGGGCTTGAGGCCCTTGTTGCGGCTGCGCTCGGCCTTGGCTTCGCCACGGCCTTCCGGCGGCACCAGGCAGTCGGGGCCGTTACCGATCAGGTGGCCCTTGCCCATCTCCAGCAGGGCTTCGCGGATCATCGGCCAGCCGGCCGGATCGTGGTAGCGCAGCAGCGCCTTGTGCAGGCGACGGCGACGCTCCCCTTTCACCACGAACACATCCCCGCCCTGGCGGCTCACCTTGTTGAGGGGGTTTTTCTCGGTGTAATACATGGTGGTGGCGTTGGCGAGCGGCGACGGGTAGAAGTTCTGCACCTGATCGAGCTTGAAGCGGTTTGCTTTAATCCAGAGCGCCATGTTCACCATGTCTTCATCCGTGGTGCCCGGGTGGGCGGAGATGAAGTAGGGGATCAGGTACTGCTGCTTGCCCGCCTCTTTGGAATACTTGTCGAACAGCTCCTTGAAGCTGTAGTAGCTGCCCATGCCCGGCTTCATCATCTTGGAGAGCGGGCCCTCCTCGGTGTGTTCCGGCGCTATCTTGAGGTAGCCGCCGACGTGGTACTTGGCCAGCTCCTTGATATAGCGCGGATCTTCCACCGCGATGTCGTAACGCACGCCGGAGGCGATCAGGATCTTCTTGATGCCCTTGAGGTCACGCGCCTTGCGATAGAGGTTGATGGTCGGGCTGTGGTCGGTATCCATGTGCGGGCAGATGGTCGGCCACACGCAGGAGGCGCGCCGACAGGTCTGCTCGGCCTTGGGGCTCTTGCAGCGGAGCTTATACATGTTGGCGGTAGGGCCGCCCAGATCCGAGATGACACCGGTAAAGCCCGGCACCTTGTCGCGGATCTCTTCGATTTCTTTGAGAATCGACTCTTCCGAGCGGCTCTGGATGATGCGCCCCTCGTGCTCGGTGATGGAGCAGAAGGAGCAGCCGCCAAAGCAGCCGCGCATGATGTTGACCGAGGTCTTGATCATGTCGTAGGCCGGGATCTTCTCGTTGCCATAGGCCGGGTGCGGCACCCGCTGGTACGGCAGGCCGAACACCCCGTCCATCTCGTCGGTCTCGAGCGGGAAGGCAGGCGGGTTGACCCAGATGATGCGATCGCCGTGGGCCTGGGAGAGGGCGCGGGCGCAGCCGGGGTTGGTCTCGTGGTGCAGGATGCGCGACGCATGGGCGTAGAGCACCTTGTCTTCCTTCACCCGCTCGAACGCCGGCAGCTTGACGTAGGTCAGCTCCCACGGCTTTTGCTTGGGCGGTTGCACCAGGATGGGCTTGGCTTCCTGCTCCATCGGCGCGGTACCATCGTCATCAGAGCAAGGCGCCCCTTCCATATAGGGGTTGGGGATGGGATCGATGCGGCCAATCTGGTCGAGCTTGCTCGAATCCACCCCGCGCCAGCCCGGCAGCGGCTCCTTGCGGATGACGGCGGTGCCGCGAATGTCCTGCATGGTGTCGATGGTCTCGCCGCCTGCGATGCGGTGAGCCACCTCCACCAGGGGGCGCTCGGCGTTGCCGTAGATGAGGATGTCGGCCTTGGCATCGATGAGGATGGAGCGACGGATGGTCTCGGACCAGTAGTCGTAGTGGGCGATGCGGCGCAGGGATGCCTCGATGCCGCCGATGACCACCGGCACCTCTTTATAGGCCTCTTTGCAGCGCTGGGTATAGACCAGGGTGGCGCGGTCCGGCCGCTTGCCGCCCACATCCCCCGGGGTGTAGGCGTCGTCGTGACGCAGCTTCTTGTCGGCGGTGTAGCGGTTGATCATGGAGTCCATGTTGCCCGCGGTCACCCCGTAGAAGAGGTTCGGCTTGCCCAGGCGCATAAAGTCATCCTTCGATGACCAGTCCGGCTGGGCGATGATGCCGACCCGAAAACCCTGGGATTCGAGCATGCGGCCGATCACCGCCATGCCGAAGCTCGGGTGATCCACGTAAGCGTCGCCTGTCACCAGCACGATGTCGCAGCTGTCCCAGCCGAGCTTGTCCATCTCCGCGCGGGACATGGGCAGGAAGGGCGCCGTGCCGTAGCACTCGGCCCAGTAACGGGGATAGGAGAAGAGGTTGGTAACCGGCTGCATTTTGACCACCTGGAACAATTCGGGTCGCGCATTATACCGGCAGAGCAAGGCGGGGGCGACGGCTTTTTGCCCCTACAGAACGCGAGGGGAAGGGGCGCCTTCGAGCGGGCGCGACAGGTCGGCGTGACAGACTCAGATCTCATCAACAAGCAGGGCGCCCATTGGCGCCCTGCTTGCTGTCATCCGGGTAGGCACGCTAGGCCGCCGGTTTGTCCCGCCCCTCGGGGGCCACCGCCCCCGGCACCGGGGAGGGACTGGCCGGGGTTGCCGTGGCCAGTACCTCGTCCACCAGTCGGTCCCGCGCCCCCGTCATCCCCGCGCGTCTGGCGATCAGGTGATAGATGGCGGGCACCACCAGCAGGGTCACCAGGGTCGCGAGCGACAACCCGAAGAAGACCACGGTCCCCACGGCCATCCGGCTCTCGTACCCCGCCCCCATGGAGAGCATCAGGGGCACGGCGCCGATGATGGCGGTGAGCGAGGTCATCAAGATGGGGCGCAGGCGGCGCACCGACCCCTTGATGATCGCCTCCTCGAACCCTTCACCCCGCTGGCGCAGCTGGTTGATGAACTCCACGATGAGGATGCCGTTCTTGGTCACCATGCCGATGAGCATGATCATGCCTATCTGGCTGTAGATGCTGAGCTCCTGCCCCGTGAGCCAGAGGCCAAGCAGGCCGCCGAAGATACCGAGCGGCACCGTCATCATCACCACCGCCGGGGTCAGCAGGCTCTCGAACTGGGCCACCAGCACCAGATAGACCACCAGCAGGGCCAGGCCGAACACCAGCGCCATCTCCCCCTGGTTGTCGCGATAGTCCTTAGACTCGCCGGCGTAATCTACCGACATGCCGGTGGGCAGGTGATCCGCGGCCCAGCCATCCAGGAAGTCAAGCGCTTCCCCCAGGGTGTGGCCGGGGGCCAGGTCTGCGGTGAGGGTGACCGCCTTCTGGCGCTGGTAGTGGTTGAGGCGCTGGGGACTCGCCACCTGGGTGACGGTCGCCAGGGTGGAGAGGCTCACCATCTCGCCGCTCGCGGCCTTCAAATAAATGCGGCTGATATCGGAGATGCCGTTGAACTGGGTCTGGTTGGCGCGCAGGTAGACATCATACTCTTCGCCCCTGTCCACATAGGTGGTCTGGCTGACGCCGCCGAGCAGGGCCTGCAGGGAGCTTGCGATGGTGGAGACCGGAATGCCGAGCTGGGTGGCTCGCTCCCGCTCTATGGTCACCTGCAGCTCCGGGGTCTTCTCGGCATAGTCGAGATCCGGGCTCTGCATCAGCCCGCTTTGGGCCGCCGCCTCCTTGAGCGCCAGCCCCTGCTGGTTGAGCTCGCCGTAATCGGAGCCTTGCAGCACGAACTGCACCGCCGCGGTGGATCCGCCTCTGAACCCCGGCTGGAAGGTGCGGATCATCACGTCGGGGATGCCGGCGAGGCGGCCGCTCAGGGAGCGGCCAAACTCGGTGGCCGTTTCGTCCCGCACCGCCCAGTCGCTGAGCTGGATGATGGCCATGCCGGTCTGATCGCCGCCGCGCCCGAAGGCCGGGGTGCTGAAGCTCATGGCCTGCACCACCCCCTTGCCGAGCAGCGGCAGGATGGCGGCCTCCACCTGCTGCATGTTGCGCTTCATCCGCTCGATGCTGGTGCCCTCCGCCCCTTTCACGAACACATAGAGCACGCCCCTGTCCTCGGTCGGGGTGAGGCTCGCGGGCAGCTTGCCAAAGAGGGCGCCAATGCCGCCGAGGCAGAGCAGCAACATCAGGGGCATCCAGACGGCACGGCGCAGCACGGCCTCCAGCACGCGGCGATAACGCTCCTCCACCCAGCTAAGTCCCTTGTCCAGGGTGGCGGTCAGGGCGTTGGGCTTGTCCACGGCACGCATCAGCCAGGAGCCCATGGCCGGGGTCAGGGTGAGCGCCACCAGGGAGGAGAAGAGCACGGCCAGGGAGAGCAGGATGGCGAACTCGGTGAAGAGGCGCCCCACCATGCCATCCATGAAGGCGATGGGCACGAACACCATCACCAGCACGGCGGTGGTGGCGATGACGGCAAAGCCCACCTCCCGGGTGCCGTGCCAGGCCGCCATCAAGGGGGACTCGCCCCGTTGCAGGTGGTGGTGGATGTTCTCTACCACCACGATGGCGTCATCCACCACCAGGCCGATGGCGAGGATGAGGGCCAGCAAGGTGATGAGGTTGATGGAAAAGCCCAGATACCAGGCACCGATGAAGGCCGAGATGAGGGAGACGGGCACCGTGATGGCGGGGATGAGGGTGGTGCGCCCCTGCCCGAGGAAGAGATAGAGCACGGCCACCACCAGCAGGGCGCAGATGGCGAGTGTCTCGTATACCTCGTCGATGGCTTGCTTGATGAAGATGGTGGAGTCGTAGTCGACCTCAAGGGTGGCCCCCTCCGGCAGGAAGCGCTGCATCTCCACGAGCTTCTTCTCGATGCCCTGGGCCACCGCCAGGGGGTTGGCGGTGGACTGGGCGACGATGCCAATCCCTAGGCTCTCGCGGCCGTTGCGCTGATAGGCGCTGTCTTCGTTCTTGGCCCCCACCTCCACATCCGCAATGTCCGCCAGATAGATGCTCTGACCATTGGTGGCGGTTTTCACCGGCAGGGTGCGAAAATCTTCCGCACTGTGATAGAGCCGTGCGATCTGCACCGCCATGGTCATGGTGTTGTTGCGGATCTCGCCGCCCGGCAGCTCGATGTTCTCCCGCTTGAGGGCATCCTGCACGTCGGCCACCGTGATGCCGCGGGCCGCCATGTCGGCGGGGCGCAGCCGCACGTACATCACCTGGGTCAGGTCCCCGGAGAGAGACACCTCGCTTACCCCGTCCACCAGGCTCAAGGGGTCCACCAGCATGCGATTGGCGTAATCCGTCATGGCGGTACGGTCCATCTGGGTGCTGCTGAAGTTGAGCCAGATGGCCACATCCCCGTTGCCGTTGTCCTTGGTCACCATGGGCTCGTCCGCCCCGTCTGGCAGCTTGGGTCTGGCCCGGGAGATGGCGTCACGCACGTCGGAGGTGCCCTCCAGCATGTTCCAGCCGAGCTTGAACTCCACCGTGATGGAGGAGCGCCCCTTGCGGGTCACCGAGTTGATGTTCTTGATGCCGCTGATGCCGGAGAGCTGATCCTCGATGGGCTTGGTGACCTGGCTCTCCATCACCTCGGGGGCCGCCCCCTCATAGGTGGTGGTGATGGAGACGGACGGGGTCTGCACATCCGGCATCTCCCGCACGGTGAGTTTGCTGAAGGCCACCAGGCCGAACACGGTGAGCAGGGCGCTGATGACCACCGCCACCAGGGGACGGCGTACTGAGATATCGGAGAGCCACATCAGCCTTTCACCTCGCCCAGATCACGTACCTGGGCGCCGTCGCGCAGATTGACCAGCCCCTCCACCGCGATGCGATCGCCGACGTTCAACCCCTTGAGCACCCAGACGGCCTCGCCATGGGTGTCGCCAAGCTCCACCGGCACCCGCTTCACCCGTCCGTCCGCCTCCAGGCGATAGACGAAGCGCTGCTCGCCGGCATACTCCACCGACTGGGCGGGGATCAGGGTCATCTTCTGGGGTGGCAGAGAGAGATCCACGTTCATCAGCATGCCGGGACGCAGCTGGCCACCGGTGTTGGGCAGGATGACGCGGGCCTTGATGTTCTGGGTGTCGCTGGAGATCCGGCTGTCGAGGGTCTCCAGCACGCCGGAAAAGGATTGATCCGGCCAGGCCGAGCTGGTTGCCGTCACCGCCATGCCGGGGCGCAGCAGGGAGAGGTAGCGCTCGGGCACCGCCAGATCGAGCCGCAGTTTTGCCAGCTCGTCCAGATGCAAGAGCACGTCGCCGCTGTTGACCAGGGCTCCTTCGCTGAGATCGATGAGGCTGACGGTGCCGTCGAAGGGGGCCGCCAGGGTGCGCAGGGAGAGCTCGTAACGGGCCGCATCGACCCGGGCCTGGGCCTGGGCAACAGTCGCCTCTTGCCCCTCCAGCTCCGAGGTGGTGACGGCGCCTCGCGCCACCAGCTTGCGCATGTCCCGCAGCTTGCGAGCCTCGTCGCGCACGCTGGCGCTCTGCTCGGCCAGCTCCGCCTGCTGCTTGCCCGCATCTAGGGCGATCAGGGTCTGCCCCTGTTTGACCTGCTGGCCGGAACTCACCGCGATGGTGGCAATGCGGCCGGTCACCTCGGGACTGATGGCCACGGAGCGATTGGCCGCAAGCTTGCTCACCAGCTTGATGGAGGGCTCGGCCAGACTCTGCCTGACGGTTTCGGCCCTGATGTTGATCTCTCTTGGTGCAGGCTTGCTGGCGGGTTCAGCCTGCCGCAGATGCCAGGCGCCCGCCGCCAGCAATAGTAGAAGAGGGAAAAGCCACAGCCACACGCGCGTTTTCATCACAAGATCCATGCAGTCAAAGAGAGAGGAAGAAGAGATAGCTTCATCAAGGATGGCACCATGTTACCCCCTGACTATGCCGTGACTATGTATAAATGTGACAAAACGTAACAGTCCGGTGAGAAGATCATCAAAAACGCATCTTGTCGGCACGCGCGTCAGGGTTCTGCCTTACACTGATGCCGACTCTCGCCATCTTCCGGTACGCCCATGTCCATTCCCTCCCCCGCCTTTGCCAGATACCGATTGCAGTGGCTGCTGCTGGGCCTCGGCCTGCTGCTGTTGCTGCTCGCCCTGCAACATGCGTTTCGCCAGGTTACCGAGATCAACAAGCGTGACACCATCAACGCCGCGACCCAGCTCAGCAGCCAGCACCAGCGGATGGAGACCTTCCTTGAGGCCATGCGCGGCCAGGCGGAGGAGCGCCTGCGCAGCAATCCCCAGTCCGTGCTCTCTCGCCAGCTCTATCAGGCGCTGCAATCCGACGGGGAGCACGGCATCAACCTGGATCGCATCCCCGTCGATCTGCCCCCCGCCCTCATCGGCAACCTGACCGGGCAGGGCCCGCTGCCCCACGACGGCAGCGAGCGGCAAGCCAGAATACATCTCGCCCTCAGCCTCTCCCCCTTGCTCGCCACCGCCAGCAAGCTGCTGGACAGGGACGTGGCCTGGATCTACTTCACCGGTACGGACAATTTCATCTACCTCTATCCCTGGGTGCCATCCAGCCAGTTTCGCTTCGATCCCGTGATTTACAGCAAGGCCTACTGGCAGGAGGCGATGGCCGGGCATCCCCACCCGGAGCACGCCATGCTCTCGCGCCCCTACCAGGATTTTGCCGGACGGGGGCAGATGATCACCCTCTCCCAGCCCATTACCCAGGGCGGCCAGATCATTGGCCTGCTCAGCATCGACATCCAGACCGTCACGCTGGCGCAGACCCTGCACCGCCTCGCCCCCCGGATTGGCACCCTGTTCCTGCTCAACGCCCATCAGCAGATCCTCGCCAGCAGCCAGTCCGGAACCGCGCCGCCCCCGGTCAGGACGGCGCAGTCAGCGGAATATGAGTGGCAACAGGGCGCCTTGCAGCTCGTCTATCCCATCCCGGAGACACCGCTCTCCCTCATCCATCGCATCCCGCTGCTGCCTCTGCTGCAGACGCTGTTGTGGCAATCGGCAACGGCGCTCATCACCATTCTCTGTCTGGTGGTGGCGACCGTCTCCAGCCTGCGTGCCCAGCGCCTCAACCGGCGTCTCAACTACCTGTCGCGCCACGATGCCCTGACCGGCGCCTTCAACCGCCACTACTTCGATGCCTTCGAACACCGCCAGGCCCTGGCAGGCCGCCAACGCATCGGCGCCATCATGTTTGACTGCGATCACTTCAAACAGGTCAACGACCGTTTCGGCCACGGGGTGGGCGATCAGGTCCTCATCCGTCTGGTGCAGCTCTGCCAGTCCCTGCTGACACGGGAGTGCCACCTGATCCGCTGGGGCGGCGAGGAGTTCCTGCTGCTCGTCACCGATGAAGCGATCCCTCTGGCCCCTTTGGCCGAGCGGCTTCGCCTGTGCATAGCAGAGCATCCCTGGAGCGCCATCGCGGCCGAGCTGAAGGTGACCGTCAGCCTGGGCCACTGTCGTCAATCACCAGCCATCTCCTTGCAGGAGGTGATCCGCCGCGCCGATATCGCCCTCTATCAGGCCAAGGCCGACGGCCGCAATCGCAGCGAAGCGTGGCGGGATGACGGACAGGAGAAGCCGGAGTAAGCTGGACTCCCACTTCATGTCAGGAGACGCAACTGTGTCACGAAAACCCCGTCTGGGATTGGCCCTGGGCAGCGGTGCGGCCCGAGGATGGGCCCACATCGGCATCATCCGTGCCCTGGAGCGACTGGGCGTCAAGCCGGATCTGGTGGCTGGCTGCTCCATCGGCAGCTTTGTCGGCGCCGCCTATGCCGCTGGTGAACTGGACAAGCTGGAGAGCTGGGTGCGCGGCTTCAGCCGCCTGCAGGTCATGGGGCTGCTCGATCCTGCCCTCTCAGGCGGCCTGTTTCGCGGTGACAAGGTGTTTGGCATCGCCGCCGGCCATCTGGGGGATCCCGCCATCGAAAGCCTGCCGCTGCCCTTTGCCTGCGTCGCCACCGAACTCGATACCGGTCGCGAGATCTGGTTGCAGGAAGGGCCGCTTCGCCAGTGTGTGCGCGCCTCCTGCGGCATGCCCGGCCTGCTCACCCCGACCCGGGTGGAGGATCGCTGGCTGGTGGACGGGGCCGTGGTCAACCCGGTCCCCATCTCCCTGGCCCGCGCCATGGGAGCCGAGGTGGTGATCGCCGTCAACCTCAACACCGACATGCACCAGCCCTGGACCGACGAACCGGACGAGCCCGTGCAGGGGGGGCTGCTCAGCCAGTGGTTGAACCGGGGCGAGCGCGAACCCAGTACCCCCGGCATGTGGGGGGTGATGACGGGCTCCATCAACATCATGCAGGAGCGCATCACCCGTGCCCGGATGGCCGGGGATCCCCCCGAGATCCAGCTCTGCCCGCGCCTTGGCAACCTCTCCATCATGGATTTCCACCGCGCGAGCGACGCCATCAACGAGGGGGAAGCCTGTGTCGAGCGCAACCTGGAGCAGCTCAAGGAGGAGCTGTCACGACTCTGCCTGATATGAAGACATATCGGGGTAAAAGACAAAAAGAGCGCCAATAGGCGCTTTTTTGTTTCTGGCGACGCGGCTCAGAACAGCCCCAGCCCCTTGAGCATCACTACCAGGATCAGCAGCGGCGACACATAGCGGATGATGAAAAACAGGGGACTGAGGATGGGCAGCGATAGCTTGCCTCCATTGGTCAGCGCCGTCGTCATCCGCTCGAATCCCCATACCCAGCCCACAAAGAGGCAGAGGAAGATGCCGCCAAGGGGCATCAGCACGTTGGAAGAGACGAAGTCGAACAGATCGAAGAAGGTTTTCCCGCCAACCTGCACATCCGCCAGCGTGCTGCTCGAGAGCGCACAGGTCGAGCCGACCGCCCCCAGTACCAGCAGGTTGATCAAGGTTGCCCTTATGCGGCTCATGTGAAAGCGCTCGGAGAGCACCGAGACCGGCACCTCCAGGATGGAGAGCATGGCCCCGGTGGCTGCGATGGCGGAGAGCACGAAGAAGAGCACCATGAAGAGGTGTCCAAACGGGATGCTGGCAAAGACCGCGGGTATGGTGATGAACAGCAGGGAGGGGCCTGCGCTCGGCTCGAAGCCAAAGGCAAACACCGCCGGGAAGATGGCGATCCCCGCCAGCATGGAGACGAAGAGATCCGCGCACATCACCCGTACCGTGGTGAGAGGGATGTGCTGATCGTCCCGAAAGTAGCTGCCATAGGTCATCATGCAGCCCATCCCGATGGAGAGCTTGAAGAACGCCAGCCCCATGGCCGTCAGCACGACGCCTGCGGTCACCTTGGAGAAATCCAGCGAGAACAGGAAATGCAGTCCTTCGCTCGCTCCGGGCAGAGTCAGGCTGCGCACGCCTATCACCAGCAGCAGGATGAAGAGCAGTGGCATCAACCGCTTGGTGACCGCTTCGATCCCCCTGGAGACCCCCATTAGCAAGATCCCCCCCATCAGGGCCAGCACCAGCCACTGCCAGAGCAGACTCTGCAAGGGATCCGTGATGAGCGAATTGAAGGCAGCCCCCGTGACGGCGGGATCGGTGGAGAGGATCTCGCCGCTGGCCGCCTTGAAGATGTAGGCAAACACCCAGGCCGCCACCTCGGAGTAGAACGACATGATGAGGAAGGCCGCGCTCACCCCCATGGCGGCGATCAGCCACCAGGGTTGCCCCTTCGGAGCCAGCTTGATGAGCCCGCTGACCGCATCCGTCCTGGCCTCGCGCCCCAGCATGATCTCGGAGATCATCACCGGCAATCCCACCAGTAGGGTGGCGATGACATAGACCAGCAGAAAACCGGCGCCACCGTTCTCACCGGTCAGATAGGGAAACTTCCAGATATTCCCGAGCCCGACGGCAGACCCCAGGGTCGCGGCCAGCACGCCAAAGGTGCTGGTAAACCCATCTCTGGCTTTGGTAATGGATTGGCTCATCGTTGTCTCGCTGTGTGGATCACCGCCTGAATTAAAAGGGTCGGAGTGTTCCGTGGATTAATCCAGCCCGACAAGATGATTTAGTGAAAATCGCCGTTGACCGCACACAACCCATTATTTAATTGAATAATCATCCATTTTGATAAATAAAAAATGCCGCCTCGAGGGCGGCATTTTTATCAAGGTTGAACCGAATCAAGCCTTGGCAATATCGTCCGGACCGATCTGGCCGATTTCGGCGACTTTCTTGTCAGCCAGCAGCCAGAGGGTGAACTTGTGCAGATCGGGGTGGTGGGCCAGGGCAACCAGGAAGGCGCCTCCAACTTCACGGTAACCCAGTTCATAGTTCTTCAGGGTGGTTGGGGGGACGCCCAGCAGATCGGCAAACTTGGGACGGCTCAGGCCTACCGCTTCGCGGATCTGACGGATCTTCTTGCCAACAGTTACGATATTTGAATTCATGTGTTCCATACTCCGTTCGGCGGATTGACTCCACCTTTATTTTTCGCGACGACTCGTAGTCAAGTGTATCAGTTTCCTGATTACCCATGACCCTCAGCCAGCTTCAAGAGTCGATATGGCATCGGAGGGCTTGCCACGACTGCATGCCCCAATTCTACCAACATGCGGCGTTGTTGATCAAATCCGTCGCTGGATGGCCGTTCCCCAACCCGTTGATACCACTCAATTCACTGGCTGGCGAACAGGCATACCAAGCCCTATCAGCTTGTTCATCACCTTCACGCCAGCCAGGATTTCGCCCACCTGGGCGTTGTAGTTCCGCAGGCTCAGCGTTGGCCCGATGAGTTGCTTGAACCGGTACATGGCGGTCTCGGCTATCGAGCGCTGGTGATAGCCGGAGTCTTTCTTCCATTGCTTCAGTTCACCGGCCTTGAGCGCCGTCACCGCCTCGTTGCGGGGATGGCCTTCCTCCCACGGTGCCGCATTTTTTCTCGGCGGTATGGTGGCTTTCGCCCCCTTCTTCTTCAGTAGCGCATGACAGGCCTTGGTGTCATACGCACCATCGGCGCTGACCTGTTTTATCTTGCGTCGTAAGGGGTTGAGCAACGTCGGTAACACCTCGTTATCCGCCACCGTCTCCAGGCTGACTTCGGCAGCGATGACCGCATGGGTTGTGGCATCCACCGCCAAGTGGAGCTTGCGCCACACTCGTCGCTTCTCCTTGCCGTGTTTGCGAATTTTCCATTCGCCTTCGCCATAGACCTTGAGGCCGGTGGCATCAATGACCAAGTGAGCCACCGGGCCTTGGCTGGGGACGCGGTACTTGATGTCGACGGTCTTGGCGCGCTTGCTGATACAGCTATAGTCCGGCGACTGCAAAGGCACCGCCATCAGTTGGAACAACGAGTTAATGAAGCCTTCTAGCGCCCGCAGCGGCAACTTGAACAAGCCTTTTAGCATCAGGGCCGTCTCAATGGCGGTGTCACTGTAGTGGAAACCTCTCCCTCGGCGGCCATGGTGGACCAGGCAATGCCACTGCTTAATGGCTTGTTCGTCCATCCAGATGGTCAACGAACCGCGTTGCACCAAGGCTTGGTTGTACTGCTGCCAGTTGCTGATCTTGTGCTTGGACTTGCCCATCTGATGCTCTCGGAGACTGCGCTACAGGATCAGATCACCGAGATGACAGATAGTTCCCCGATTTGAGCAACAAGGCCCCAACATGCTATTGAGGTCAAAACGATGATTAAACCGGAAGCAGTATTCCGCAAGATGCCTTGGTAAATGCTTCGCTCCGAGCGTATGGCAACCGCGATTCTCACTATTCAAGCCAAATTAAATCTTTTTATGCGATACATACACGATTTCTACCTTCGTTTTTCCTGATTACCCATGATTAGCAGTCAGTTACCACGAACTATACTGATCTTACGTACAGTTATCGAGGTGCGAGATCATGGCCAAAAGCAAAATCCAATTCCAGAAAGGCTACAGCCTGTTTGAGTTTCTCAAGGACTATGGCACTGAGGCTCAGTGCGAAAACGCGCTGTTCACTTGGCGTTTTCCTAACGGCTTTGTCTGCCCTGAATGTGCCAACAAGACCTGTTGTCGCCTGAGAAGGCGGCCACGTGTGTGGCAATGCAATCACTGCCGTCACCAGATGTCATTGACTGGAAACACGATTTTCGCAAACACCAAGCTCCCACTGACCAAGTGGTTTCTGGCAATGCACCTGTTGTCACAAACCAAAACAGGCTTGTCAGCGATGGAGCTAAAGCGCCAGTTGGGCGTCAAATATGACACCGCCTGGATGCTCAAGCACAAGCTGCTGCAAGCCATGAAAGAGTCCGATGACAAGCAGCCCATCAGCGGCATCATTCAGCTCGATGATGTCTACTGGGGTGGCGAGCGCCGTGGTGGCAAACGGGGTCGGGGCGCGGCAGGCAAGACGCCGTTTGTGGCAGCAGTGGCCCTGAACAAGGAAGGACATCCAATCAAGATGCGGATGACGGTGGTCGATGGTTTCAAAACCAAGTCCGTTGCTGATTGGGCAAAACGGCATATTGCCAGTGGTAGCGCGGTGATATCCGATGGATTGGCCTGTTTCAAAGCGGTCAAGGAGGCCAATTGTGAGCACCTGGGAGTTGTCACCGGGGGCAACCTGGACTGGCTGGATCATCCGGCATTCAACTGGGTAAACACGATGATAGGAAATGTGAAAAACTCGCTGCGGGGCAGTTGCCATACGCTCGGAGCGAAGCATTTACCAAGGCATCTTGCGGAATACTGCTTCCGGTTTAATCATCGTTTTGACCTCAATAGCATGTTGGTAGAATTGGGGCATGCAGTCGTGGCAAGCCCTCCGATGCCATATCGGCTCTTGAAGCTGGCTGAGGGTCATGGGTAATCAGGTCGTTTTTTGCTTGATATAAAGCACTATCCGCTTCTAGTAGTAATGTTTCTTCAGTCTTTATATGTGAGGTATTATCTGAACAGGCAATACCAAAGCTCATGGGGACAGAAAAATTGCCTTCATTCCTTTCAAATTTTAGATCAGAAATTGCTTGACGGATACGCTCTATAATTAACAGAGCATCTGTGGCATTGGTTTCACCCAGTATAATTAAAAACTCCTCACCACCATAACGCCCAACACAATCATGACTCCTTAAGTGGTTAGTTAAACTTTTACTGACCTCCTTCAGCGCTGTATCACCAGCAACATGACCATATGTGTCGTTGACATGTTTGAAATGATCTATATCAGCAAGTATTACAGTAGTAGGCTGTTTTTTTCTTGTGTCTTTTTCGATGGTGTTTTTTAGGAATTCCATTATAGCGCCCCGATGAAAAACACCAGTAAGTGCATCCCGAGAAGACTGCTCTTTGAGTTGCGCCAATGCATTTACCAACTGATTGTTTATGTCATAGATGCGTTGATAAAGACGGTTTTTTTCGACTAAAAATGATATTTGCCTTGCAAGGTTAATAAATATTTTTTGGTGGGCATCAATGTATGTGTTTTTTTCTTTGCTAGAGAAGAAAATGAAACCGATAGGCTTACCATCTGCAATGAGCGGGCAGGTTAAACTTGATTGAATGCCTTCAGCAACTATTAATTTAGTTGATAATGAGTTAGGGTTTTCAGCTAAATATAGTTGCAGGTCGTTAAGAATGCGGGGTTGTTGCGAGGTTAGTATCCCCTCTAAACTACTACCACTTAAAAAAGCAGTATATCCATTTTTGATCATTACTTTTTCTGGGTAATTGCTTTTTGTCCAATGAGCGAAAACCCGCTCATAATCATCAGATATTAATGCGCAGCCGATCCTATCGTAAGGTATTATTTCATGAAATGTGTCATATATGCGATTTAAAACCTCATCAAGAACACTGCCTTTACTGATTTCAGTGGATATTTCTTGAATTTTATTAAACCCATCAAGTCGGGCATCAAGCCAGGCAGCCAACTGAACAAGATCAGATTCAAAATCGAGAATGGATTCTATGTTGGTATCCTTCGGGAAAGATAAGGAACATTTGCCTTGTTTAATTTTTTTTATGGCTTCTCTGTATGAAGCTAACCGTTGAACTGATAGTGTTACATCGTTCATATCTTGTCCTTATCGGTACTGCGTTGACTTTTTGTAGCATAACGTCTGTTTAATCGATGATGCGAATAATACCTTGAGATCGTGATCTCCATCTAGATCTCTATCGCAGCGTGACATAATGGGTCATCAAATCATCTTCGCCGACAGTAAATTCAGCAGCAAGCGCCATCAGACCCGTAAAGCGATTTTTGCCCCTTCATGATCCCAGAAAAAGATCGTGAATTTAATCAATTAGCTACCTGATTACCCATGACCCTCAGCCAGCTTCAAGAGCCGATATGGCATCGGAGGGCTTGCCACGACTGCATGCCCCAATTCTACCAACATGCTATTGAGGTCAAAACGATGATTAAACCGGAAGCAGTATTCCGCAAGATGCCTTGGTAAATGCTTCGCTCCGAGCGTATGGCAACTGCCCCGCAGCGAGTTTTTCACATTTCCTATCATCGTGTTTACCCAGTTGAATGCCGGATGATCCAGCCAGTCCAGGTTGCCCCCGGTGACAACTCCCAGGTGCTCACAATTGGCCTCCTTGACCGCTTTGAAACAGGCCAATCCATCGGATATCACCGCGCTACCACTGGCAATATGCCGTTTTGCCCAATCAGCAACGGACTTGGTTTTGAAACCATCGACCACCGTCATCCGCATCTTGATTGGATGTCCTTCCTTGTTCAGGGCCACTGCTGCCACAAACGGCGTCTTGCCTGCCGCGCCCCGACCCCGTTTGCCACCACGGCGCTCGCCACCCCAGTAGACATCATCGAGCTGAATGATGCCGCTGATGGGCTGCTTGTCATCGGACTCTTTCATGGCTTGCAGCAGCTTGTGCTTGAGCATCCAGGCGGTGTCATATTTGACGCCCAACTGGCGCTTTAGCTCCATCGCTGACAAGCCTGTTTTGGTTTGTGACAACAGGTGCATTGCCAGAAACCACTTGGTCAGTGGGAGCTTGGTGTTTGCGAAAATCGTGTTTCCAGTCAATGACATCTGGTGACGGCAGTGATTGCATTGCCACACACGTGGCCGCCTTCTCAGGCGACAACAGGTCTTGTTGGCACATTCAGGGCAGACAAAGCCGTTAGGAAAACGCCAAGTGAACAGCGCGTTTTCGCACTGAGCCTCAGTGCCATAGTCCTTGAGAAACTCAAACAGGCTGTAGCCTTTCTGGAATTGGATTTTGCTTTTGGCCATGATCTCGCACCTCGATAACTGTACGTAAGATCAGTATAGTTCGTGGTAACTGACTGCTAATCATGGGTAATCAGGAAATGAAATTTGCGAAAAAACCAGTGATATTTTAGCAAACGGTGTCTTTCTATGGACTGAAACAAAGGGAACCGGACACGCCTTTGTTTCAGTCCACAAAGAATGGAGTATGCACGTATACACATACGGTCGATTTGATGGAAACCCTATATCCCCTGTAGGTGACGGCGTACTTATTCAATATGGTTTTACAAAAGCTCGGGAGTATTATCAGCACGAACTATACAGCATGAGTGCGAGAGCATTTAAAATCATGGATGTAGATGAAGGTTTGACGTTGGCAATCTTCCAAAAAAAATGGCTTTCCAGTTCCACCCAACCAAATAAAGATAAAATAAAAGAAACTGGCCGAGTGATAAATAAACCTGATTACCCATGACCCTCAGCCAGCTTCAAGAGTCGATATGGCATCGGAGGGCTTGCCACGACTGCATGCCCCAATTCTACCAACATGCTATTGAGGTCAAAACGATGATTAAACCGGAAGCAGTATTCCGCAAGATGCCTTGGTAAATGCTTCGCTCCGAGCGTATGGCAACCGCGATTCTCACTATTCAAGCCAAATTAAATCTTTTTATGCGATACATACACGATTTCTACCTTCGTTTTTTGCATGATATAAAGCACTATCCGCTTCTAGTAGTAATGTTTCTTCAGTCTTTATATGTGAGGTATTATCTGAACAGGCAATACCAAAGCTCATGGTGACAGAAAAATTGCCTTCATTCCTTTCAAATTTTAGATCAGAAATTGCTTGACGGATACGCTCTATAATTAACAGAGCATCTGTGGCATTGGTTTCACCCAGTATAATTAAAAACTCCTCACCACCATAACGCCCAACACAATCATGACTCCTTAAGTGGTTAGTTAAACTTTTACTGACCTCCTTCAGCGCTGTATCACCAGCAACATGACCATATGTGTCGTTGACATGTTTGAAATGATCTATATCAGCAAGTATTACAGTAGTAGGCTGTTTTTTTCTTGTGTCTTTTTCGATGGTGTTTTTTAGGAATTCCATTATAGCGCCCCGATGAAAAACACCAGTAAGTGCATCCCGAGAAGACTGCTCTTTGAGTTGCGCCAATGCATTTACCAACTGATTGTTTATGTCATAGATGCGTTGATAAAGACGGTTTTTTTCGACTAAAAATGATATTTGCCTTGCAAGGTTAATAAATATTTTTTGGTGGGCATCAATGTATGTGTTTTTTTCTTTGCTAGAGAAGAAAATGAAACCGATAGGCTTACCATCTGCAATGAGCGGGCAGGTTAAACTTGATTGAATGCCTTCAGCAACTATTAATTTAGTTGATAATGAATTAGGGTTTTCAGCTAAATATAGTTGCAGGTCGTTAAGAATGCGGGGTTGTTGCGAGGTTAGTATCCCCTCTAAACTACTACCACTTAAAAAAGCAGTATATCCATTTTTGATCATTACTTTTTCTGGGTAATTGCTTTTTGTCCAATGAGCGAAAACCCGCTCATAATCATCAGATATTAATGCGCAGCCGATCCTATCGTAAGGTATTATTTCATGAAATGTGTCATATATGCGATTTAAAACCTCATCAAGAACACTGCCTTTACTGATTTCAGTGGATATTTCTTGAATTTTATTAAACCCATCAAGTCGGGCATCAAGCCAGGCAGCCAACTGAACAAGATCAGATTCAAAATCGAGAATGGATTCTATGTTGGTATCCTTCGGGAAAGATAAGGAACATTTGCCTTGTTTAATTTTTTTTATGGCTTCTCTGTATGAAGCTAACCGTTGAACTGATAGTGTTACATCGTTCATATCTTGTCCTTATCGGTACTGCGTTGACTTTTTGTAGCATAACGTCTGTTTAATCGATGATGCGAATAATACCTTGAGATCGTGATCTCCATCTAGATCTCTATCGCAGCGTGACATAATGGGTCATCAAATCATCTTCGCCGACAGTAAATTCAGCAGCAAGCGCCATCAGACCCGTAAAGCGATTTTTGCCCCTTCATGATCCCAGAAAAAGATCGTGAATTTAATCAATTAGCTACCTGATTACCCATGACCCTCAGCCAGCTTCAAGAGCCGATATGGCATCGGAGGGCTTGCCACGACTGCATGCCCCAATTCTACCAACATGCTATTGAGGTCAAAACGATGATTAAACCGGAAGCAGTATTCCGCAAGATGCCTTGGTAAATGCTTCGCTCCGAGCGTATGGCAACTGCCCCGCAGCGAGTTTTTCACATTTCCTATCATCGTGTTTACCCAGTTGAATGCCGGATGATCCAGCCAGTCCAGGTTGCCCCCGGTGACAACTCCCAGGTGCTCACAATTGGCCTCCTTGACCGCTTTGAAACAGGCCAATCCATCGGATATCACCGCGCTACCACTGGCAATATGCCGTTTTGCCCAATCAGCAACGGACTTGGTTTTGAAACCATCGACCACCGTCATCCGCATCTTGATTGGATGTCCTTCCTTGTTCAGGGCCACTGCTGCCACAAACGGCGTCTTGCCTGCCGCGCCCCGACCCCGTTTGCCACCACGGCGCTCGCCACCCCAGTAGACATCATCGAGCTGAATGATGCCGCTGATGGGCTGCTTGTCATCGGACTCTTTCATGGCTTGCAGCAGCTTGTGCTTGAGCATCCAGGCGGTGTCATATTTGACGCCCAACTGGCGCTTTAGCTCCATCGCTGACAAGCCTGTTTTGGTTTGTGACAACAGGTGCATTGCCAGAAACCACTTGGTCAGTGGGAGCTTGGTGTTTGCGAAAATCGTGTTTCCAGTCAATGACATCTGGTGACGGCAGTGATTGCATTGCCACACACGTGGCCGCCTTCTCAGGCGACAACAGGTCTTGTTGGCACATTCAGGGCAGACAAAGCCGTTAGGAAAACGCCAAGTGAACAGCGCGTTTTCGCACTGAGCCTCAGTGCCATAGTCCTTGAGAAACTCAAACAGGCTGTAGCCTTTCTGGAATTGGATTTTGCTTTTGGCCATGATCTCGCACCTCGATAACTGTACGTAAGATCAGTATAGTTCGTGGTAACTGACTGCTAATCATGGGTAATCAGGATCAGTTTTGAACGGACTCGTTATGGTCGAGCCTCTATCTATAATCAGCGTCTTTCGACGACAACCCTTCACAAACCTCGGGGATGGTAATCGCTGCGTCGCCTCAGGTAAACAGTCTCGAAAAGAAACCTTTCTTGTTGCCCGGCCATCCCTCGTATAATTCGCCGGTTATTTCCAAGAGAGTCATCAACATGGCATTTCCCGGCATCATTTCCCGTCTTCATTCCGACCCGGACTCCCTCCCCCGTCAGCTCGCCCAGGGTCTGCAGACCCGGGCCGAAGCGTTCTGGCTGCCTATGGCCATGCAGGGGGACGCTGCCACCGTGCTGGCGGCCCTCCCGGACAGCTGCAGCCTCTATCTTGAAGGCCAGACGACGCTTCCCCTGCGCAGCCACGACGGCGTCGTGGCAGAAAACGGCACCCTGGCACTGGGCAATGGTCACACGATGACGCTGGCCAGGGAGAAAGGCGATGGCGGCATCGTGCCGGAAGAAAGCCTCGCCGAGATGGCCCAATGGCTGGAAGCGGGTCATCGGCACTTCATCTGCTCCACTGCCGTCCAGCCCGTGGCGCGGGCCATCCTCAACATCTGGCCTCTCGATCCCTACCTCGCCCGTCACTTCTTGCTCAGTTTCACACCCTTGCTGTGCGAAGCAACCGAGGCGGACTATCTTGCGGTCCTCTCGGTCAGGGCGGGTGACGCCATCCCGCGGCACGCTTGGGCTGAGGCTTATATGAAGCTTGAGAAGAAACTGCATCGCGCCTACTTGGATCACTAATAAATCCCAAGAAACAGCCAGTTATCCCTACGACACAATTTGCCCCATCCCTTATCTGTGAGCTTGATCATGTTTTGAAATGGGCATAAAGTGCGCCACGTCATCGGAATGACGTCGGCTGTTCGTGGCGGAGTATGCATTGTCGACAGTGCAACCCGCACACTTGTGCACCCAGATACGTGCCTCCTGGATGGATCTAGGATCCCTGTTCGCACCAACGTCGTTGGTCGACAGAGCCAGCAGCTTACATAAATTACAAAGTGCGAAGCACGTGAACAACGTGCCATCTCAACGAGGATTATTTTATGATGAAAATGGCTCCTTCCCTGATCGCCATCGCTATGGCCACCATGGGTGCAACTGCAGCTCACGCCGCTGACGACATCTACTTCGGCGCCGGTGTTGGTGCAACTCACTTCAACGGTCTGAACAAGATCGAAGGCGTGAACGTTGGCGAAGAAGATGCGGCTGCTGCCAATGCCTTCGTTGGTTACAACTTCAACGAATACTTCGGTTCCGAGCTGGGCTACCAGTACACCGGCCGTGGCAACACCGACGGCAACCGTTACGAGAGCCAGGGTGCCACCCTGTCCGGTATCGCTCGTCTGCCGCTGGGCAACGATTTCTCCCTGTTCGGTGAAGCTGGCGCCTACTGGGGCCACACCGACGGTCTGGGTACCAGCGATACCAAAGTATCCCCGCTGGCCGGTGCCGGTGTGACCTACAAGGTCAACGACGCGCTGGATCTGCAAGCTCGCTACCGCTACATGTGGGACGTGGCTGACCTGCACGCCGACAACGTACGCTACAAGTCCAACCAGAGCGTTGCGACCCTGGAAGCCGTTTACCACCCGTTCCGTACTTCCTACGTAGCGCCTGCTCCGGCCCCGGTTGTTGAAGAAGCACCGGCCCCGGCTCCGCAAATCGTTGAGAAGAACTTTGCCCTGAACTCCGACGTGCTGTTCGCCTTTGGCAAAGACAGCCTGAAGGCCGAAGGTGTGCAAGCCCTGAACGCTCTGTACCAGCAAATCGTTGAGTTCCAGCCGAAAGACGGCAACGCCGTTGTTGTTGGTTACACCGACCGTATCGGTTCCGACGCTTACAACCAGAAGCTGTCTGAAGCTCGTGCCCGCACCGTTGCCAACTTCTTGGTCAGCAAGGGTATGGCTGCCAGCAAGGTTGCCATCGAAGGTCGCGGCGAAGCCAACCCGGTCACCGGCACCAAGTGTGACGGCGTCAAGGCCAAGGCTCAGCTGATCTCCTGCCTGGCTCCGGACCGTCGCGTAGAAGTTCGCGTATCCGGCGTACAAGAAGTTCAAAAGTAATCTGACTTCGCTCAGGTAACGTAAAAAAGGGGATGCCACGGCATCCCCTTTTGCTGTCTCTCTCCTCCCCCCAGCGACACTCTCTGTCTCACCTTTTCTCCCCTTTGCCCCCCGTATTGCGGCCCCGCGACACCGGTGTCGGCGCTGCATATCTGTGCAGAAACTTGATCACGCTGATTCAAAAGAATACAGTAGCAACGCTTGTAAGACATTGGATGAACTATTAAAAGTGCTCAGTGCCCGGTTAGTTGTCCATGGAGAAACAGCTTCATGAGAATCCAGGTTTCCATCCATTTTTTATTCAAGCCGTCCGTGATCCGCTCACGGTGTCGCACATGAAGTGTCATCTGCGACCGGTATAACAAAGAGTGCGCAGTACGCCCATAGCACGGCAACTCAACGAGGATAAAACGATGAAAATGAAAATGGCACCAACCCTGATTGCTCTGGCCATTGCAGCCATGGGAACCACCACCGCTCAAGCGGCCGACGACTGGTACACGGGTATGGGTGCAGGTTGGGCCTATGGCCACGACCTGGATACCTTCGGCCAGGATGCTGACAAGGACGCCACCGCGCTCTCCCTGCTCGGCGGTTACAACTTCACCGAGAACTTTGCCGCCGAGCTCGGCTATCTCTATGCCGGCAAGGCTGGCGTCGATGGCGTCGACTTCAAAACCCAGGGTGCCACCCTGTCCGGTATCGCACGCCTGCCCATGAATGACATCTTCTCCGTCTTCGCCGAAGGGGGTGCCTATTTCAACCACGTCAACGGCAATGGCCAGAGCGACAACGGGACCTCGCCGCTGGCGGGTCTGGGTCTGACTGCCAAGCTCTCCGACCTTATCGACCTGCAGGCCCGCTACCGCTACATGTGGGATCTGGGTGACGATCAGAAAACCTGGAAAACCGACATGAGCGTCGCCACCCTGGAACTGGTGATGCACCCGAACCGCACCACCTATGTGGCACCGGCCCCGGCACCGGCTCCCGAGCCGGTTCCCGAGCCCGTCATGGTCGACAAGAACTTCTCCCTGAGTTCGGACGTGCTGTTTGCCTTCGGCAAATCCACCCTGAAGCCGGAAGGGGCTGCTGCGCTCAACACCCTGTATCAGCAGATCGTCGACGTCCAGCCGAAAGATGGCAGCGCCGTGGTGGTGGGTTACACCGACCGCATCGGCTCCGATGCCTACAACCTGAAGCTGTCTGAAGCCCGTGCCCGCACCGTGGCCGACTTCCTGGTTGGCAAGGGTCTGCCGGCTGGCAAGGTTTCCATCGAAGGTCGTGGTGAAGCCAACCCGGTCACCGGCACCCAGTGTGACGGCATCAAGGCCAAGGCTCAGCTGATCGCCTGCCTGGCACCGGATCGCCGCGTCGAAGTGCGCGTCACCGGCGTACAGGAAGTGCAGCAATAAGGGGACAACCACCTGTTAAAAAAAGGGGCCATTCCGGCCCCTTTTTTAATGCCCGAACGGCACCGCCAGCGCGGGCAGCCCACCTGCCTGTCTCACCGATTTTCCATACAGATGCGTCACTTAAATGGTTAATGCGCTCACATCGCCTATACATAATGTTGGCTATACATAGCAAAGGGCTGGGAGCCCTATAACACCCAACATCGACGAGGATACGCGATGAACATAAGACTGAAACCTGTGTGGATTGCATTGGCATTGGCGACGAGTGCCGCCCAGGCGGCACCTGTTCACGACTGGTATGTGGGGGCTGGGGGTGGCTGGGCCTTTGCCCATGACATCGATGATTTCAGCCAGGACGTCGGCAAGGACGCAACCGCCATCAACGCCTTTGTCGGCTACAACTACAACGAGAATCTGGGGGCAGAGCTCGGCTACCTCTCCACCGGTGACTGGGATATTGCCGGCCAGGACTTCAACAGCAAGGGGGCCACCCTGTCGGTCATTGGCCGTTTGCCCCTGGGGGACATCTTCTCTGTCTTTGCCGAAGGGGGTGGTTATCTCTATCACGTCGACTCCGTCAACGGGGGAGATGACAACCTGGCTCCCCTGGCGGGTCTGGGACTGACCGCCAGACTGAGCGACTGGGTAGACATCCAGACCCGCTACCGCTACATGGTGCGAGTCGGGGACGATCCTGACAACGACAAGGTGGGCAGCGGCACCAAACGCTGGGTCAGCGACATCAGTACCGCCACCATCGAGCTGGTGCTTCACCCCAATCGCACCGTCGCCGCAGTGCCGGTGGCCGCGCCTCTGGTCGTGGCACCGCCGCCCCCGGCTCCCGAGCCGGTGGATCAGACCTTCAACCTGAGTTCGGATGTGCTGTTTGCCTTTGGCAAGGCGGAGCTCAAACCGGAGGGGATGCAGGCACTCGACGCCCTCTACCAGCAGATCGTCGACGTCAAACCCAAGGATGGCAACGCCATGGTGATGGGCTACACCGACCGCATCGGCTCGGATGCCAACAACCAGGCACTGTCGGAGGCCCGTGCAAGCACGGTCGCCAACTTCCTGATTGGCAAGGGGCTGCCCGCAGACAAGGTGAGCATCCAGGGCAATGGCGAGAGCAACCCGGTCACCGGCACCCAGTGTGATGCCATCAAAGCCAGGGCTGCCCTCATCGACTGCCTGGCCCCGGATCGCCGGGTCGAAATCCGGGTCACCGGTGTCAGCAATCCCGCCGAGCCCGCCCCCGCCGAGCAACCGGCACAATAACCTCCTCTTCCTTCACAGCCGTGCACAAAAAAGGGATGCCGAGGCATCCCTTCTGCGTGTCTGTCCCCTTGGGATCAGAAGGAAGTACGACGATAGCGGCGGTACTCGGGGCGCCAGAAGTTCGCCTCGATGGCCTGATCGATCACATCATCGGGGGTCTGCACCGCCTTGCCCTGCAACATGGCGGTCTTGGCCACCATCTTGGCGATGTAGCGGGAGACCTGATGGATGTCCGCCAGATCCGGCAGCAAGGAGCCCTCTTCCCCCTTCACCAGGGGTGAACAATCCGCCAGGGCACGGCTGGCCGACATCAGCATGGCATCGGTCACCCGGTTGGCACCGGAGGCGATCACCCCAAGGCCGATCCCCGGGAAGATGAAGGAGTTGTTGCACTGGGCGATGACGTAGCGCTTGCCCTTGTACTCCACCGGTGCGAACGGGCTGCCGGTGGCGACCAGCACCTGGCCGTCGGTCCAGCGAATGAGATCCGCCGGGGTGGCTTCCACCCGGGAAGTGGGGTTGGAGAGCGGGAAGATGATGGGACGGGCACAGTGCTTGTGCATGGTCTTGACCACCTCTTCGGTGAAGAGGCCGGGCTGGCCGGAGACCCCGATCAGGATGTCCGGGCGACCGTGCTCCATCACCTCCAGCAGGGAGATGTTGTCCCCCACCGGCCACTCCTTGATCCGCTCGACCGGCTGGGAGAGCTTGCGCTGGAAGTCGAGCTGGTTGGGGATCTTGTCGGTGATGAGACCGAATCGGTCCACCATGAAGACCCGGCCCCGCGCCTCGGCGTCGGTCAGCCCTTCGGCCTTCATCTGCGCCACGATCTGCTCGGCGATGCCACACCCGGCACTGCCCGCCCCGAGGAAGGCGACCCGCTTCTCGGAGAGCTTGGCACCGGAGGCCTTGCAGGCGGCGATGAGGCTGCCCAGGGTCACCGCGGCGGTCCCCTGAATGTCATCGTTGAAGCAGCACAGCTCATCCTTGTAGCGGTTGAGCAGTGGGGTGGCATTGCCCTGGGCGAAATCCTCGAACTGCAGCAGGATGTCCGGCCAGCGGCGCTTGACCGCCTGGATGAAGGCATCGACGAACTCGTCGTACTCTTCGCCGGAGATGCGCGGATGGCGCCACCCCATGTAGAAGGGGTCGTTCAGCAACTGCTGGTTGTTGGTGCCCACGTCCAGCACCACCGGCAGGCAGTAGGCCGGGGAGATGCCGCCACAGGCGGTGTAGAGGGAGAGCTTGCCGATGGGAATGCCCATGCCGCCGATGCCCTGATCCCCGAGGCCCAGGATGCGTTCGCCATCGGTGACCACGATCACCTTGACGTTCTGCTTGGTGGCGTTTTGCAGCATGTCATCGATCCTGTCCTTGTCCGGATAGGAGATGAAGAGGCCGCGAGCACGACGATAGATGTTGGAGAACTCCTCGCACGCCTTGCCGACCGTCGGGGTGTAGATGACCGGCAGCATTTCGGTGAGGTGGTTGTTCAGCAGGCGGTAGAACAACGTTTCGTTGGTATCCTGGATGTTGCGCAAATAGATGTGCTTGTCCATGTCGTTGCCAAACGCCATGAACTGGCGATAGGCACGCTCTGCCTGCTCTTCGATGGTTTCGATGTTCTGGGGCAGCAGACCCTCCAGATTGAAGCTGCTGCGTTCTTCGCTGGTGAAGGCGCTGCCCTTGTTGAGCAACGGCGTCTCCAGCAGGGCTGGACCTGCGTAGGGAATGTAGAGGGGACGTTTCTGATTATTATCTTCAAACATGGATCTGTACCTTGACTGTGTGGCCCGTCGATCCTATGGGCTTGAGCCAACAATTTCAAAGGGTTTGCACCTCCCTTGCGAAAGGTTTGCGACCCAGTCGACGAAAGGCCCCCGGAGTCTGACCCGTCAGGCGGCGAAAACGGTTGGCAAAGTTGGCGCCGTCGCTGTATCCGACCCGGGCCGCCAGCTCGGCCAGCGGCCAGTTGGTGTAGAGCAGCAACTGGCGCGCCTTGTTCATGCGAAGCCCGGTGAGCCAAGCCATGGGGCCCATGCCGAACACCTGCTGGCAGAGCCGGTGCAGATGGGGCACCGAGCAGGCCATCTGGTCGGCCAACAGGGCCACGCTCCAGGGCTCGTCCAGACGTGCCTCCACCCGCCGAAACAGCGCCTGCAGCCGCAGCTCCGGCGTGCCGCGCACCTCCCCCTGCAGGGTTCGCTCCAAGAGCGCCAGCAGCAGGCTCAGCAGCTGGGGCTGGAGTGGCGAACGTATTCCCTCCCCCTGCATCAGGCTGAGCAGATGGTAGAGCTGCTCCCCCTCCTCCCCCTGCCAGATGCGATGGCCAAGCCGGTGCAGATGCTGCCAGCGAGGCACGTCGTCCAGCAGGATCCAGCTGGTATGCCAGGCTTCCCCCACCAGCCTGAGGCCCCCCGGTACGGCGGCCGGGAGAAAGACCAGGGCTCCCGCCGGGATGGGCTGCTCCCCGCCATCGGTGAGCAGGGCGCCCCCCTCGTCATGGCTCACCATCAGGATATGAAACTCCGGTCGGTTGCGGCGGATAAGGTAGTGCTCCCGTATCGTCGAGAGGCCGGTCAGGAAGACGCCTGCCTCCCCAAGCAGGGGCAGCCCTTCGCGTCCCAGCATCCGCTCTTCGCAGGCCGGGGCGATTTCCAGACACTCGCTGATAAATGGCATAGCACCTCAACAGGATAGTTTTGCACAAGAAAGCCGAGAGAGGCTCACAGTGAAGCCTCCCGATATCACCCCTATCATACCCACGACAAACCCTGATTTTTACCAACCCGGTTAACATAAATGAATTATTGGCAAGCGATTTTAAAACAAACCACCGATCGCGGGTTCATGACGCGACTGTGGCGACTGGCCCTGCCGGTTTCGCTGCAATCCATGATGTTCTCCCTGCTCGGCCTCATCGACATCATGATGGTGAGCCAGCTCGGCACCACGGCTGTGGCGGCGGTCGGCTTGGGCAACCGGGTCTTCTTCTTCAATCTGCTGGTGATAGCGGGGCTCTCGGGCGGGGTCTCGGTGTTGGCGGCACAATATTTCGGCCGTGGCGAGATGGCCGGGGTGCGCCGCTCCCTGGCCCTGGCCCTGGTGGGCGCCCTGGCGGTGAGCCTGCCCTTTGCCCTCGTCTATGTGTTCTCACCGGGCAGCGTGCTCGGGTTTGCCAGCCAGGAGCCCGCGCTGCGCGAGCTGGCCGACGAGTTCCTGATGATCACCGGCGCCACCATCCTCTGCACCGCCGTGGTGGTGCCCCTGGAGTCGGCCCTGCGCTCGGTGGGCAATGCCGCGGCGCCGACCCGTATCGGCATCATCGCCATCATCGCCAACGTCATCCTCAACTATGCCCTCATCTTCGGCCATTTCGGCGCCGAGGCCATGGGAGTAGCCGGTTCCGCCTGGGGCACCACCCTTTCGCGCCTGCTACAGACCGCGCTGCTGCTTGCCTATGTGTGGCGTACCGAGCCCCGTCTCATCCCGCGTAAGCAAGACTGGCTCGCCGCCTTCAGGCGCAAGGAGGTGGTGCGCTTCACCCTGATCGCCCTGCCGCTGTTGTTGCACGACGGGCTCTGGGCCTTCGGCATGCTGCTCTACGGCTTCCTCTACGCGCACCTCGGCACCGACGCCCTGGCCATCATGACCACCCTCGGCACGCTGGAGAGCATCCTCATCTCCCTCTTCTTCGGGCTGGCGGTGGCCTGCTCCACCCTGCTCGGTCACCGGCTCGGGGCAGAGGAGTATGACGAGGCCTGGCAGCACTCCCAGCTCTTCCTGCTGCTGGCCCCCGTCGGCGCCCTGCTGGTGGGGACCGCCGTCTGGCTGATGCAGGGCAGCCTGCTGCAATGGGTCGGCAACCTGCCGGGCGAGCTGATGACTGAGGCCGGCCAGGTGCTCGCCATCATGTGTCTGGGCATGCTGCTCAAGGTATTCAACATGGTGGGGATCGTCGGGGTGCTGCGCTCGGGGGGGGACGTCAACTACAGCATCTTCATCGACATCGTCGGCATGTGGTGCATCGGCCTGCCGCTGGCCTGGGTGGCGGTCAGCCTGCTGGGCTGGCCCCTCTCCTGGGTGGTGGCGGTGGTCCTGCTGGAGGAGCTCTCCAAGGTGCTGCTGGTGCAGCGCCGCATTCGCCAGCGGCGCTGGCTGCGCAATCTGGTGCTGGGATAAGGGAAGAGCGCAAAGCGGGAAAATGCGGGGTCATATCAATGACAGAAAATCCCGCTTTGCAGTATGCTGGCCCCCTCTTCAATCAGAGGCGGGGTGCGCCGGCCATGCCGACCCTTGTGCCCCTGCCCAGTAGTCGTTTAAGGAGACGAGCATGCAACCACAAAAAGAGCGGATCACCGAGACTGCCCTGCTGGAGATGGCCAACAAGATCATTCGTGAACACGAGGACTTCATCCACGGCATGCGCGCCGACTCGGTGGAGCAGAAGGGGGACATTCTGGTGTTCAAGGGGGAGTTCTTCCTGGCAGAGGACGGCACCCCGACCGGCAAGACCATGGCGGTGTTCAACATGTTCAAACTGCTGGCCCAGCAGCTCTCCGGCAAATACACCCTGGCCTGACGCCAGCCCCGTCATCACCGGATGCCGCCCTCAGGCGGCATCCGTTTTTGTGCGCCCTGCATCGCCCGCGGGTTTCCCTGCCTCGGCCACCACGCAGTTGCGACCCGCCATCTTGGCCATGTAGAGGCACTCGTCCGCCCGGTTGAGCAGATCCTCCACCCCCTCGCCACGCTGGGCCAGGGTCAGACCGATGCTCACCGTCACCTCCAGCAGTTCGTCGGAGGTGGGGCTTTTCACCAACCTCGCTTCCACCGCGACCCGCAGCCGCTCCGCCACCCGCTTGGCTTGTGCCAGATCCGTGCAACCGGGCAACAGGATGGCAAACTCCTCCCCGCCGTAACGCCCGAGCACCATGCCGGGCTCCAGTTGTTCCGACAGGGTGGCCGCCACCTCCTTGAGCACCGCATCCCCCGCCAGATGGCCGAAGGTGTCGTTGATGCGCTTGAAGCGGTCCAGATCCAGCAGCAGCACCGCGAAGGGAGCCTGTTTGCGGATCATGGCGGCCCTCGCCTTCTCGAGCTGCTTCATCAGCAGGCGGCGGTTCATCATGCCGGTCAGCTCGTCCGTGGTGGATTCCCGATAGAGTTGCAGCAGCATGTTGAGCTGGCCGCACTGCACCCAGGCGCTGGCGATGGCAAAGAGCCCCAGCAGCCAGACCTGGTTGAGGGTCTGCACGCTCCAAAGAGGCTGGCCCACCAGCAACCAGTTGCCCGCCAGCATGGTGGCCAGGATCCCCCCCGCCAGTTGCAGGCTGAGGGAGAGGGGAATGGGAAAGATGGCGAACAGGCTGATGAGCAGATAGGGGAAGGCCATGTAGCCCGCCTGCATCTCCTGATCCGCGCCGAAGCTGTGCAGGCAGATGAGGGAGAAGAGCATCATCACCGCCATCAGGTAGCCCAGCGCCAGCTTCATGCGCTCGCGCTTGAAGTGGATGAGATAGGAGAGGGGGATGAGGGGAGAGAGGGCCAGCAGGCAGAAGATCCTGACCTGGAACAGCGCCTCGAACTGGATGGCTGGCAGGGTCAGCCAGTCCACCAGGGCCCAGCTCGGGAGCCCCGCCATCAGCAGACAGGTGAGCAGCCGCAGCCGCACCGTCATGAAGCCCATCCGGGTCAGGGTAAAATCTTCGGAGTGGGCGCGGGCACTCCAGAACTCCGACAGCTTCAGCATCCAGAGTCTCCATCTTCGAACCGAGGGCTCATTCTACACCGTCCCTATCCTGATGCATCAGCCTCCCTCCCCTTTGTGAGGGATCGGTCTCACACAAACCGGCGGATCTTAATCGCCACAGGAAAACGTTTCAACCCATCAGGAAATAAACGAGTTTGCGCTCAATTAGCGCTGGAAAGCGCGATGCCAATCACTAAAATAGCGCCCAATTTTCTCCCCTCCCCCCACACATTCGAGGTATTTATGGAACAGGCTGCCGCCCCAAGCGCCATCCGAGAGACCCATCCCCCCAGGCGAGCCCACAGCGAACTGGTCTACGGCATCGAGGATGTCCCCCCCCTGCCCCAGACCCTGTTCGCCGCCCTGCAGCATATGCTCGCCATGTTTGTCGCCATCATCACCCCGCCCCTCATCATCGCCAATGCCCTCGGCCTCCCCGCCGACGACACCCGCTACATCGTCTCCATGTCCCTGGTCATGTCCGGCATCGCCTCCTTCGTTCAGACCCGCCGTTTCGGCCCCCTCGGTTCCGGCCTGCTCTCGGTACAGGGCACCAGCTTCAACTTCCTCGGTCCCATCATCGCCTCCGGCCTCGCCCTCAAGCAGGCAGCCATGCCCACCGAGGATCTGCTGGGCACCCTGTTCGGCACCATGCTGGCAGCGGCCCTCACCATCGTCGTCATGAGCCGCTTCCTTCACCTGGTCAAACGGATCATCACCCCGCTGGTGACCGGCATCGTGGTATTGCTCATCGGCCTGACCCTCATCAAGGTAGGGCTCATCAGCATGGGGGGCGGCTACGGCGCCCTGGCGGACGGCAGCTTCGCCAGTCACACCAACCTCTTTCTCTCCCTGCTGGTGCTCGGCCTCATCGTGCTGATGCAGCGCAGTCGCAACCCCTGGCTGCGCCTCTCCGCCATCATGATCGCCATGCTGGCGGGCTATGCGGTGGCGCTGCTGCTGGGCAAGGTGGCAGTCCCCACCTTCGACGGCCCGCTGCTGATGGTGCCTGTTCCGCTCCACTACGGGCTCGGCTTTGACTGGCAGCTGTTCGTGCCGCTCGCCATCATCTTCGTGGTGACGGCGCTGGAAGCCATCGGCGACATGACCGCCACCTCCGACATCTCCGGCGAGCCGCTGGAAGGACCGGTCTACATGGCGCGGATCAAGGGGGGCGTGCTGGTCGATGGCGTCAACTCCATGCTGGCGGCGGTCTTCTCCACCTTCCCCATGTCCACCTTCGCCCAGAACAACGGCGTCATCCAGCTGACCGGGGTGGCCAGCCGCCACGTCGGCCTCTTCATCGCCGCCATGCTGGCCCTGCTCGGCCTGTTCCCGGCGGTGGCGAGCCTGGTACAACAAATACCTGAACCTGTGCTCGGCGGCGCCACCATCGTCATGTTCGGCACCATCGCCGCCGCCGGGGTGCGCATCATCTCCCGCGAGGAGCTGGACCGCCGCGCCCTGATGATCCTGGCGGTGTCGCTCGCCATGGGCCTCGGAGTGGCCCAGGTGCCCGAGGTGCTGCAACACCTGCCGGAGCTGGCCAGGAGCGTGCTTTCCTACGGCGTCGCCACCGGCGGCCTCACCGCCATCCTGCTCAATCTGCTGCTGCCCAGGCGCGCCGCCGCACAGGCCTGACACTCCGCCATCCTTGCACTAAAGCCCCGCCATGCGGGGCTTTACCTTGTTTGCCCCCGCGCGTACTGTGCTTGGCAGCCTCTGCCAAAGGATGCCTTTCATGCCTTATACCCTGCTGCCCCCGCCGCCCGCCCACCAGACACCCGACCAGATCCTGGCCGAGGAGCAGCGCTGGCTGCGGGAGTGCGCCGGTGACGGCGAGCCCAGAGCCCTCCTCTGGCAGGGCCCCCAATGCCTCATCGTCACCCGCAAGGACACCCGTTTGCCCCGCTACCAGGCCGCCTGCGAGCAGCTGGCCGCCGAGGACTGGCCGGTGTTCGTGCGCGACAGCGGCGGCACCGCCGTGCCCCACGGCGCCGGCATCCTCAACCTCTCCCTCATGCTGCCCCGCACCACCACGGATCTGGCCCACTACTACCGGCTGCTGGGGGCGCCCCTGCTCGCCCTGCTGGGGGAATATGGTCTTGCGGGCTGCTATGACTTCGTGCCCGGCTCGTTTTGCGACGGCCAGTACAACCTGGTGATCGGGGGGCGCAAGGTGACCGGCACCGCCCAGCGCTGGCTGGCGCCGGGCCGGGATCACGACGGCGCCGTGCTGGCCCAGGCCATGCTGCTGGTGGCGGGGGATGTGGACGAGGGCACCCGGATGGCGAGCCGCTTCTACGAACTGGCCGGGGGCGAGCTGCGCTTTGCTCCGGGCACCTCCACCACCCTGGCCCACGCCATTGGCTGGCAGGGGGAGGAGGCGGCCCTGGTGAGCCGGGTGAGCAGTGCGCTGGCGCAGCGGCTTTCCGGAGATATTCCCTCCCCCTGACCCACTGGGGGCAACAAGCGCCGCCATTCATTGCGCAAAATGCAAAAAAGCCACGACCATAGTCGTGGCTTTTGCGTATTTCGCACAGATATTGTCAGAGGAGCCGGGATCAAGCCCCGGGTTTTGCCATCCCAGCCCGGATCCCGGTTGACGCCATGGACAGGGGCCAGGTGACAGGGCTCCCCGCAGGCCCGCTTCTCATCAGGCCGTCTGCGGCTCGGGCTCGGATTCCGTATCCCGGTCCCGGCTAAAGTAGGCGCGGGTCTCGGCAATCACCACGTGGCGCAGGCCGATGAGACCGATGAGGTTGGGCACCGCCATCAGGCCGTTGACGATGTCGGCCAAGAGCCAGATCAGGTCCAGATGGAGGAAGGCACCGCTCGCCACCAGCACCAGATAGATGAGGCGGTAGGGTTTGATCGCCTTCACCCCGAACAGGTACTCGGTGCAGCGCTCGCCGTAGTAGTTCCAGCCAAGGATGGTGGTAAAGGCGAAGAACAAGAGGCCGATGCTCACCAGATACTGGCCCACATGGGCATCCAGCCCCTGGGCAAAGGCCAGACTGGTCATGGCCGCACCGCTTGCATCGCCGCTCCACACCCCGGTCACCACCAGCGTCAGGCCGGTCATGGTGCAGATGATGATGGTGTCGATGAAGGTACCGGTCATGGAGACCAGCCCCTGCTCCACGCAGGAATCGGTCTTGGCCGCCGCCGCCGCGATGGGGGCCGAACCCAGCCCCGACTCGTTGGAGAAGACCCCGCGCGCCACCCCGGACTGGATCGCCAGCATAATGCCGGCGCCGACGAAACCGCCGGTGGCCGCATGGCCGGTGAAGGCGCTCCCGATCACCAGCATGACCGCATCGGGCAGGGCGCCTGCATTCTTCACCAGCACCCCGGCACAGGCGACGATGTAGAAGATGGCCATGAAGGGCACCACCTTGCTCGACACACTGGAGATGGACTGGATACCCCCCAGGGTCACCAGCGCCACGATCAGGGTCAGCACCACGGCGGTCACTTCACGGGGTACCGAGAAGGAGAGGCTCATGGCATCACTGATGGCGTTGACCTGGGGGAAGGTACCGATGCCGAAGAAGGCGACGCCGATGCCGAACAGGGCAAACAGCTTGGCGAGCGGCCTGGAGCCGAGCCCCTTCTCCAGATAGTACATGGGGCCACCTGCCATCTGGCCGTTGGCGTCCTGCTGGCGATATTTCACCGCCAGCAGGCACTCGGCGTACTTGGTGGCCATGCCGAACAGGGCGGCCATCCACATCCAGAACAGGGCGCCCGGGCCGCCGAGCTTGATGGCGGTGGCGACCCCGACGATGTTGCCGGTGCCGATGGTGGCGGAGAGGGCGGTGCACAGGGCACCAAAGCTGGAGACATCCCCTTGCTTGCCCTGCCCCTGATCGCGGCCAAAGACCAGCTTGAGGGCCAGCGGCAAACGCACGATCTGAAGCAGACCCAATCGCCAGGTGAGATAGATACCGGTCCCGACCAGCAGGATCAGCAGGGGGGGACCCCAGATAAAGCTATCGATGGCGGCGAGCGCCGATTGAATTGATGACATGCATCCTCCTTAAAAAACAACGATTAAGGAGGAGAAGGATGATCTTCCCATAGGTGTCGCGATCGGCCAGAGGCGATCGGATGCGGGCCAAGCCCAGGTACAACCATCCCATCCCCTCTGTCCTTTTGCCTGAGAGTTTCCGGCGCCAGATTGCGATGCAATCACGGTGCCTTGCTCCTTCGGCGCCCGATTCAACGGGTCTCTCCAGAGTATCGTCCAGTAGCAGTCCACACCGGTTGCCCGGTACCTGAAAGATTCACTTCTTCGGTGGATGGTTGCCCATCGCTCTCCTGCTACCTTCATCCGAACTAGTTTGGATTAGGAAGCGGGCATGGTAATCCAAAAAATGTGAGCTGTCTCGCACTCCCTGGCCCCGGCGCCCCCTTTTTACCTGGCCGCAACCCCCAGGCCTGATGTTATTAGTTCGTTAACTATCAACAGCTTATCAAGCTCCCTTCGGAAGTGCTCCCCATCACGGCCCTGATCGCCCCCCGTATCAAGAGCCTGTTTCGTCTCGACCAGAAAAACTTGCCGACATATCCAATCAAAATGCTTGCACACAAACTCAATAAGCCGATAATCCCGCGCATAACTAAGCACTTTGCAAGGGAGTTATGCAATGTGCCTGGTGGGTCCCTCCGGACCGCTCGCCTGAGCCGGCCGTCGCCGGTTCAATCGCATATGGCTTGGGCATATCACGCCCCCTAAGGACTATCAAAAGAGAATGAACGAGACCCTGGTCGCACAAGATTACCGTCAGTTGGTTGAACAATTCGGCTCCCCCCTGCTGCTGCTCGACAAGGCAGCCGTCCGCAAACAGTATCGGGCCCTGGCGGCCGCCCTGCCCGATGTGCGCTTGCATTATGCACTCAAGCCCCTGCCCCACGAGGCGGTGGTCTCTGTCTTGAAGGAAGAGGGGGCCTGTTTCGATCTGGCCACCAATGGCGAAGTGGATCTGGTGCGCAGCCAAGGGGTTCGCCCGGGACGCTGCATCCATACCCATCCCATCAAGCGTGACAGCGACATCCGTTATGCCCTGGAATTCGGCTGCACCGTGTTTGTCTATGACAACCCGCTGGAGCTGGAAAAGTTCCTGCCCTACAAGGATGAAGTGAAACTGCTGCTGCGGGTCAGCTTCCCAAACCCCGAGACCAAGGTCGATCTTTCCAAGAAGTTCGGCTGCACCCCGGAGCAGGCACTGCCGTTGCTGCAACTGGCCCAGGCCAAGGGGATCAAGGTGATGGGGCTGTCGTTCCACGTCGGCTCCCAGGTGCCCCACGCCCGTCGCCACGTGCAGGCCATCGACGCCTGCCGCGAGATCATGGAGCAGGCCTGGGAGCTCGGGCTCAAGCCCTGGGTGCTGGACATCGGCGGCGGCTTCCCGGTGGACTATGACGGCGGCGAGTTCGACATCGACGGTTTCTGCGCCCCGATCCGCGAGGCCCTGGCCAAGCTGCCCGCCACGGTGCAGAAGATTGCCGAGCCGGGCCGCTTCATCAGCGCGCCGGCCATGACCTCGGTCTCCAGCGTGATGGGCAAGGCCCACCGCGGCGACAAGATCTGGTACTACCTGGATGACGGTCTCTACGGCAGCTACAACGGCCAGCTCTACGACCACGTCACCTACCCGGTGAGCACGCCCTATGCCCACGGCGAACTGCACAATACGGTGCTCTCCGGCCCCACCTGCGACAGCGTGGACGTCATCCGCGACAGCATCATGCTGCCGGATCTCGAGATCGGCGAGCTGGTGGTGGGTCGGGTGATGGGGGCCTACACCTGGGCCTCCGCCTCCACCTTCAACTTCTTCCCCAAGGCGAGCATCCTGATCCTTGACAGCGCCCAGAAGCAGAAGCTGGTTGCCGTGGCCTGAGACCAGGACCCGCGCACAAAAAAGAGGGGACGCCGCGGCGTCCCCTCTTTCATTTCATCGTCAGACTAGATGAACTGGCTCGTCAGCAGCCAGCCGGTGTAGGCGACGAAGCAGGCGAGCAGCACGCCCCCCTCCAGCCGGTTGATGCGCCCCTGCCCCTTGCGGCCCAGACACATCACCAGCAGCAACAGGGTCAGCCCCATCATGATGCTCCAGTCGCGGGAAAGCACTTCGGGCGCCACCTCGAGCGGGTGGATGCCAGCGGCGATGCCCACCACGGCCAGGGTGTTGAACAGGTTGGAACCCAGCACGTTGCCAAGGGCCAGATCGTGCTCGTTCTTGCGAATGGCGATGAGGGACGATGCCAGCTCCGGCAGGGAGGTCCCCACCGCGACTATGGTCAGGCCAATCACCAGATCGCTGATGCCAAAGCCCTGGGCGATGGTCACCGCCCCCCACACCAGCAGACGGGAAGCCCCGATCAGCAGCACCAGACCGGCGATGAGCCAGAGGATGGCGCTCTTGAGAGACATGCCCTCGGAGACGATGTCCTCCTCGGTATCCGTATCCAGCGCATCCCCCTTGCCGTTCATGCCGGCCCAGATGGACCAGCCCATCAGCACTGCGAACACGGCCCCCAGAATGGCGGCATCCATCCGGCCCAGATTGCCGTCGATGAGCAGAGCGCCGGAGAGCAGGGTGATGCCGAGCAGGATGGGGATCTCCTTGCGCACCACCTGGGAGGCGACGGCGATGGGGCTGATCAGGGCGGTCAGACCCAGGATCAGGGCAATATTGGTGATGTTGGAGCCATAGGCATTGCCGAGCGCGAGCCCGGGATTGCCCTGGGAGGCCGCCAGCGCGGAGACCACCATCTCGGGGGCCGAGGTACCAAAACCGATGATCACCATGCCGATCAGCAGCGGCGGCATACCGGCGTAACGGGCGGTGGCGGCTGCGCCGTCCACGAACTTGTCGGCACTCCAGACCAGCAACGCCAGTCCGGCAATCAGGGCAACAAAAGCCAGGGTCATATTGTTCTATCTCATCCACGGCAAACACGAGAGCCAGGCAAGTTGCCTGGCTCCATCCAAACGCGGCCTCAGTGTAACGGGGCCGCTTGCTATTTCAAGGTGTAATCAAACGCCGATTAATCTTTCACAGCGCCGCCAGCAGGCTCTGGGCATCCGACACCTCGAACTTGCCCGGCGCCTCCACGAAGAGCCGCTCCACCACACCATCGTTGGCGATGAGGGCAAAACGCTGGGCCCGCACGCCGCCGAAGGCCCCGGTCTCCTTGGCAAGACCCAGTGCCCGGGTCCAGCTGCCGTCGCCGTCCGCCAGCATGGTGATGTCAGCGGCGTTCTGTGCCTCCTGCCACGCCTTCATCACGAAGGCGTCGTTGACCGACAGACAGCACAGTTCCACCCCCTTGGCCCTGAACTGATCGGCCAGCACCACGTAGCCCGGCAGGTGAGCGTTGGAGCAGGTGGGGGTGAAGGCGCCGGGCACCGCAAAGAGCACCACCCGCTTGTCGGCAAACAGGGCCCGGGTATCCTTCACCTGCTTGCCCTCGGCGGTGATAAAGGTAAATTCCCCTGCGGGCAGGGATTGACCGACCGTGATCATGATGACGCATCCTTCTGTGGTTCAAAGAGGCCCAGTCTACCCCATTCCACCAGAAGGCGAAGGGGTCCATCGAGCAGCAACAAAGCGATCGGGGAGCGAACGCCTGTCGCCCCTATTTCTGGCCTGATGGCAGGCGCCTTGCCTGCCAGGTGGCGATGGCGAGCAAGGAGTCGGGCGTGAACTCGCCCGCCCGATCGGCTATCTCGCCCAGGCTCATCCAGTGCACCTCGCTCACCTCTTCGGCCTGCAGTTGCAGCGGCCCCTGATAGTGACAGCTGAACAAGCCGCCCCAGACCCGGTAGCGGCTGCCGCTCGCCTCCCCTTCGGCATAGAAGGTGCCGTAATCCTGCAGGGGCACGTCGCGGATCCCCAGCTCCTCGGCCAGCTCACGCCGGGCGGAAAGGGCCATGGCCTCCCCCGTGGTCACCACGCCACCGGCGCAGGCATCCAGCATGCCGGGGCAAAAATCCTTGCTCGGGGTGCGCCGCTGCACCAGGATGCGCTCAGCCTCATCCAGCACCAGGATGTAGCTGGCACGATGGCGCAGGTTTTCCTGACGCACCCTGGCGCGCTCGGCCACCCCGATCACCCTGTCCTGCTCGTCTACTATGTCCACCCACTCCACGTGCGGCACCTTTGTCATGTCTGCAATGGCCGCAGTATATCGGGCCCCGGACCCGGACTCTCACTACTTTTTCAACGCCGGGGCTGCACGCCAGTCGATCACAAGACAGATTCATACAAATCTTTATCAAGTGTCACATCAGTGTCACGGTCCGTCGGCATAGTGTGCCCTGTCCAAACAACAGGGTCTCTTGCCATGAAGGTGTTCAAGCAGTGGTCTCCCCGTCGAATTGCTCGATATATCAAGAGCTTCCATCATGGAAGTTTCATGGTTGAAGCACTGGGGCGGTTTGAGTTTCAAGGGGGGATCATCGATGTGAAGCCGTTGAGCTGTCATCAGGCGCTGAGCCTGGCCCGGCAGATCAACCTGGCCGTGCGCGATCTGCGCACCACCACCCTGTTGCCGGGCTGACATACTCCTTTCTGTCTGTCGTCGACTTCCATGTACACATTTGCCCGCCGCTCATTCGAGCGTGCGGGCTGTTTTTCTGAAGGTTGTGCCCTGCCTCAGTGCTGCAGGATCTGGGAGAGGAAGAGCTTGGTCCGATCGGACTGGGGGTTGTCAAAGAACTGATCCGGCACGTTCTCTTCGATGATTTGCCCCCGGTCCATGAAGATCACCCTGTCCGCCACCTGCTTGGCAAACCCCATCTCGTGGGTGACGCAGAGCATGGTCATCCCCTCGTGGGCCAGCTCCACCATCACATCCAGCACCTCCCGCACCATCTCGGGATCCAGCGCAGACGTCGGCTCGTCAAACAGCATGACCTGGGGATTCATGCAGAGACTGCGGGCGATGGCGACCCGCTGCTGCTGGCCACCGGATAGCTGCCCCGGATACTTGAGCGCCTGTTCGGGGATCCGCACCCGGCGCAGGAAGTTCATGGCGATCTCCTCGGCCTCCTTGCGCGGCAACTGCTTGACCCAGATGGGCGCCAGGCAGCAGTTCTCCAGCACGGTCAGATGGGGGAAGAGGTTGAAGTGCTGGAACACCATGCCCACCTCCCGGCGCACCGTCTCGATGTTCTTGAGATCGGAGGTCAGGGCCGTGCCCTTGACCAGGATGTCTCCGCTCTGGTGCTCTTCCAGCCGGTTGATGCAGCGGATCATGGTGGACTTGCCCGACCCCGATGGTCCACAGATGACGATCTTCTCCCCTCTGCCCACCTGCAGGTTGATGTTGCGCAGCACGTGAAACTCACCGTACCACTTGTTGACCTCTTTCAGTTCGACAACTGCGTCCGTTTTCATATCAGAACGACTCCTAATGCTTGTGGCCCGTGTTGAGTTTGCGCTCCAGATAGATGGAGTAGCGGGACATGCCAAAACAGAACATCCAGAAGATCATGGCGATAAAGACATAAGCTTCGGTGGAATACCCCAGCCAGGCCGGATCCGCCAGGGCCACCTTGGAGATGGCCAGCAGATCGAACAGCCCGATGATCAGCACCAGGCTGGTGTCCTTGAACAGGGAAATAAAGGTGTTCACCAGGGAAGGAATGGTGATCTTGAGGGCCTGGGGCATGATGATGAGGCCCATCACCTTCCAGTAGGAGAGCCCGAGGGCATCCCCCGCCTCATATTGCCCCTTGGGGATCGCCTGCAGCCCCCCTCTCACCACCTCGGCCACATAGGCCGCCTGGAACAGGATGATGCCGATGAGCGCCCGCAGCAGCTTGTCGAGCTCCACCTCGGTACTCATGAACAGTGGCAGCATGACGGACGCCATGAAGAGCACAGTAATGAGCGGCACCGCCCGCCAGAACTCGATGTAGACGGTACAGAGGCTGGAGATGACCGGCATGTGGGAGCGACGCCCCAGTGCCAGCAGGATGCCGAACGGCAGTGCTACGACTATGCCCACCACCGCCAGCACCAGGGTGAGCATCAGCCCGCCCCAGCGGTTCGTTTCCACCACCTCCAGCCCCGCTCCCCCATGGATGAGGAAGAAGGCGATGACAGGGAACACCAGCAGGGTGAAGAGCGCCAGCCACCCCTTGCGCGGGGTCTTTGGCCAGATGAGCAGGGCCAGCAGCGCCGCCAGACCGGCGAAGGTCAGGTTGATGCGCCAGTACTGATCAGCCGGGTAGAAGCCATAGAGATACTGCCCCAGCCGGCTCTCGATGAAGATCCAGCAGGCACCGCCCTGGACGCAGGCCTCGCGGCTGCTCCCCTGCCAGGTGGCCGAGAACAGCGCCCAGTCCAGTGCAGACCAGATGAGTGGCAGCAACAGATAGGCCAGCACCAGGGTCAGCAGGCCGTTCCACCAGTTGGGGAAAAGGTTCTGCCTGATCCAGGCGAGCGGCCCCCGACGGTGGTTGGGAGGCGGCAGCGCCTCCTGCAATTCATTCACGAACATGACAGCTCCCTAGCGCTCAACCAGCGTCATTCTGCGGTTGTAGATGTTCATCAGCACCGAGGTGGTGATACTGATGACGAGATAGACCCCCATGGTCATGGCGATGACCTCGATGGCCTGCCCTGTCTGGTTGAGAGTCGTCCCCATGAACACCGAGACCAGATCCGGGTAGCCGATGGCGGTCGCCAGGGAGGAGTTCTTGGTGAGGTTCAGATACTGGCTGGTCAAGGGAGGAATGATGACCCGCATGGCCTGGGGAATGATCACCAGCCGCAGCGTCTTGGTGGGCGAGAGCCCGAGGGCGGAAGCCGCCTCCGTCTGCCCCTTGCTGATGGCCAGGATGCCGGATCGCACTATCTCGGCGATGAAGGCCGCCGTATAGATGGTGAGCGCCAGCAAGAGGGCCGCGAGCTCCGGCAGCACCGTCAGCCCCCCCCGGAAGTTGAACCCCTGCAGCGCAGGCACGCTCCAGCTGAGCGGGCTGCCCGCCAGCAGGAAGGTGATCCCCGGGAGCAAAATGACCAGGGCGGCCACACAGCGCCAGAACGGGAAGATCCTGCCGGTCAGGGCCTGACGGCGGCGAGCCCAGCGGCCCAGCCCCCAGCTCAGCAGCACCGCGAGCACCAGTGCCCAGAGCACGTAGCCGAATCCCTCTTCGAACAGGGGCTTGGGCAGATAGAAGCCCCGCACGTTGAGGAAGGCGAGCCCGCCTATATCCACGCTCTGACGCGGGGAAGGCAGGGTACGCAGCACCGAGAAATACCAGAAGAAGATCTGCAGCAGCAGCGGGATGTTGCGAAACGTCTCTATGTAGACGGCCGCGATTCTGGCCACCAGCCAGTTGCGCGACAGGCGCGCGACCCCGAGTGCGAACCCGAGCAGGGTGGCAAACAGGATGCCGAGCACGGAGACCAGCAGGGTGTTGAGCAAGCCCACCACGAAGGTGCGACCGAAGGTATAGGTCTCGTCGTAAGGGATGAGGCTCTGCAAGATGCCGAAACCGGCCGTGTTGCCCAGAAAATCAAAGCCTGTGGTGATGCCACGGGTGGCCAGATTGGTCAGAGCATTGTTGACGATGTAGAACAGAAACCCGATAACCGCCGCGATGGCCAGGCACTGGAAGAGCAGCGCCCGCACCTTGGCGTCATACCACCAGCGGCCCTGTTCTTTCCTATGGTTTGATGCGTGTAACGCCATGAGGATGACTCCGACAAAGCCAGGGATAACATGGGGGGCCAGGCCCCCCGGTGACTGTCGACTCAGCGGATGGGTGGCGCGTACATCAGACCGCCCTTGTTCCAGAGGGCATTGATGCCGCGATCAATCTTGAGGGGGGAACCGGCACCGACGTTGCGATCGAAGGATTCACCGTAGTTGCCGACCTGTTTGACGATGTTGTAGGCCCATTTGTCATCCAGCCCCAGCACAGTCCCTTTGGGCTCTTCCAGCCCCAGCAGACGACGGATGTCAGGGTTGGTGGACTTGAGCATCTCGTCCACGTTGGCAGAGGTGACCCCGGCCTCCTCGGCATTGAGCATGGCGTTGAGGCTCCAGCGCACCACCTTGAACCACTGATCGTCACCCTGACGCACGGCTGGGCCCAGCGGCTCCTTGGAGATGACCTCCGGCAGCACCACGGCTTCCTCTGGCTTGGTGAGCTTGATCTTGAGGGCATAGAGCTGGGACTGATCCGAGGTCAGCACGTCACAGCGGCCAGCTTCGAAGCCCTTGACGGTCTGATCCGATGTATCGAACACCACTGGGGTGTACTTCATGCCGCCATTGGCGCGGAAATAGTCGGCCAGGTTGAGCTCGGTAGTGGTACCGGACTGGATACAGACGGCGGCACCGTCAAGCTCCTTGGCGCTCTTGACCCCGAGGGACTGCTTGACCAGGAACCCCTGCCCGTCGTAGTAGTTCACCCCGGCGAACGTGAGGCCCAGCGACCCATCCCGGGTCAGGGTCCAGGTGGTATTGCGCGAGAGCAGATCCACTTCCCCGGACTGCAGGGCGGTAAAGCGCTCCTTGGCGGTGAGGGAGACATACTTGACCTTGCTGGCGTCCCCCAGTACCGCGGCGGCCACGGCGCGGCACACGTCCACGTCGAGCCCGGTCCAGGTTCCCTTGGCATCCGGGTTGGAGAACCCGGGCAGGCCGTCACCGACCCCGCACTGCACGAATCCCTTCTTCTTGACGGCATCCAGCGTACCGTCCGCCCACGCATTGGCTGCCATCAGCGACAGCGCCATCACCATACCTGCCTTGTGTATCTGCTTCATGTCACTCTTCCCTGTGGTTTGATTCGAACAGGCATCAAAATCTAGCGAGATGCCATCGTTTCCCTGCTTTTTGGCAGCTTATCCAGCCGCAGAAAAACCTGTCAATCGGTGCAATCCGGCCCAACCATGGTGCAACAGAACAAAATATCTAAACGGGGGAATATGCACTCTCAGAATCAAAAGTAGACCCTTATTTGCCAAATAGCCTGCTGCTTAAAACCCTTCTTGGCATGAGGATTATTTTTCGAAAATAAATCGGCTGCACCGCATTGGGGCAGCCATTTCTGCTGACAACTGACTCATCAGATTCGGTTTTATGCCAAAAGCACCAGAGTGAGGCAGCATGACCCCATATGGAAAAATGGCGATAACAGGCAGGGAAAAGCAACAGAAAGGAGGTAAAAGGCGGGGAAATGGCGACCTCATCTCCCGCAGGCTGGGCTTCAGAAAACCAGGAGGTCATCCTCCCCGTGGACCATCCGCAATGTCGGTGATGACGCCGTTTTCGACGGTGACAAACTGCATGAATTCCCGCTTGCCGAAGTTGTAGGTCCAGCGTTCGGCATACTTGACCGTCACTCTCGCCCCGAAGCCGTTCTCCTCGAAGCGGGTGAGATCTTCCTTGAGCATCGGCTGGCCGCAGCGAACCAGCAGCTCTGCCGTGGTGTCTCCCTCGGTCAGCAAGGCGTTCTTGCAACGCAGGGTACCTGCCTGCACAGGCAAGGCCGCCACCAGCAACAACCACAGAACAGGTTTCATTTTGCACTCCATTTGAACAGCATGGTTCCCAGCGAGATGCACACCAGGGCGAACACCATGACCTGGCCCAGAGGGCCTGCCACCTCCTGCCATCCCGCCCCTTCCAGCATCACGGCGCGGGCTGCTTCGATGATCTGGCTGAGGGGCAGCCTGGCCGCAAGCTGCTGCAGCCAGGCGGGCGCGCCTTCTAGCGAGAACCAGACACCGGATAAAAACATCATGGGCAAGCTGATGAGATTGAGCAAACCGCTCGCCAGCTCCTCGTTCTGCAGGCGAGCGGCGATGAGCAGGCCAAGGGAGGCCATGGCCGTTCCTCCCGCCAGAGCGATCACCAGCAGCAGCCACTCCGACCCGATGAGGGGCACATCCAGCAGCCAGTAGGCCGCGCAGAAGACCAGCAGGCTCACCACCAGGGTGATCAGCACCCGTGACAGCAACTGGGCGAAGAGAAACTCCAGCGCGCCGAGCGGCGTGGCTCGCAGCCGTTTCAGCACCCCGTTCTTGCGATAACGCACGATGACAAACCCGACCCCGAACAGGCCGGAGAACATCAGGTTCATGCCGATCACCCCGGGCAGCAGCCAGTCGCCGTAGCGGATGGCGCGCCCGCTCAGGGTCTCTCTTTGCAAGGGCACCTGCACCGCCTGGCGCAGCAGATACTCGGCCATGGCCCCCTGAGGAGCGTCCGGGTTTATCCAGTAACGCCCCCCGGCGGGTGAGAGCAGCAGGTCCAGCTGATGGTGACGGACCTTGAGCTGACCTCTCGACGCCTCGTCATAGGGGATGATCTTGAGCAGCGGCACGGCGCGCAGCGGGGCATAGGTTGCGGGCAGTTCCCCCACCACCCCGATCTGCACCAGCGGTTTGGGCGGGCCGGAGAAGATGAGGGAGAAGCCGATGACCAGCAGGAGCGGGAAAAGCAGGTTCCACACCAGGGCCGCGCGATCGCGTACGAACTCGAGGGTGCGGGCATAGAAGAGCGCCCCGATGCGCTTGAGGGATCCCTTCATCGTCCACTCCCGGGATTGCATGTCGGCAAGGCGTACCGCAGCACGGAGGCCACGGTCAGACAGAACTCGGTCATCCCTCTCATGCGCCGCTCCGCAGGCTGTGACCGGTCAGGTTCAGGAAGAGATCTTCCAGATTGGGGGAGCGCACCTGCATGCCGGTTAGCGGCACACCAAGATCCAGCAAGGCTGGCAACAGGGTCGCCACGTCGGGGCAACAGAGCTCCACCTGATCGCCTACCGGACGCAGGGGATAGCCGAGCCCAGCCAGGGCCGGGTGCCCCCCAAGACGCACCAGTACGCCGTCGAAGTGTTGCGCCAGCAAGGCAGCCGGCGTATCCAGGCTGAGCAGGTGGCCGTGATCGACGATGGCAATCAGATCGCACAGCTGCTGCGCTTCGTCCATGTAGTGGGTAGTGAGCACCACCGTCTTGCCCTGGGCCTTGATCGCCTCTATTCGCTGCCAGAAGTGGTGGCGCGCCTGGGGATCCAGTCCTGTGGTGGGCTCATCCAGAAACAGCAGTTCGGGATCCCCGAGCAGGGCCAGAGCCAGCAGCAGGCGCTGACGCTGGCCCCCCGAGAGCTTGCGACTGTCCCTGTCGATGAACTCGCCCAAGGCGCACAGATCGATGAGCAGCTCCCGTGGCAAGGGATTGGGGTAGAGGCTGGCGAACAGGCGCAGGGTATCGCGCACCGTCAGGAAATCCTGCAGCGCCGTGTGCTGGAACTGGATGCCGATGCGGGAGCGATAATCCGGGCCGCGCGGGGCGCCGTGAAACAGGCTCTGGCCGCTGTCCGGGGTGAGGATCTCCTCCAGCAATTCTATGGTCGTGGTCTTGCCCGCCCCGTTCGGGCCGAGCAGGCCGAAGCAGCTGCCGGCGGGAATGGCAAAACTGAGCCCGTCCACCGCCTTGACGCCGGGGAAGTGCTTGACGAGATCGACGACCTCGATGATGGCTGCCATGGCGTGTCTCCCTCACATGGCCGGAATGGACGACGCTCTGACTATATCCAAATCCCCGCCGAAGGCACATGGCCCGTTTGGGCGGCCCAAAAACAAACGGCGACCCCAGGGTCGCCGTTTGCATCACACCAGCCGGATCACAGGATGTCCAGCAGCTCCACTTCGAAGACCAGAGCGGAGTACGGCGGGATGGAGCCGGCGCCACGGGCACCGTAGGCCAGATCCTGCGGAATGTAGAGCTTCCACTTGGAGCCAACCGGCATCATCTGCAGCGCTTCCACCCAACCGGCGATCACGCCGGTCACCGGGAACTCGGCCGGTTGGCCGCGCGCAACGGAGCTGTCGAACACGCCACCGTGGGTGAAGGTACCGTGGTAGTGCACGCGCACGGACTGACCGGCAACCGGCACGGCGCCATTGCCTTCGACCATGACTTCATATTGCAGACCGGAGTCGGTGGTCTTCACTTCGGCGCGCTTGGCGTTGTCGGCCAGGAAGGCTTCGCCTTCGGCGGCAGCGGCCTTGGCGGCAGCTTCCTGCTCTTCCTGCATGCGGGCGGTGATCACCTGGAAGGCATCGTTGATATCGTCACGGCTGACCGCGAACTCCAGGCCGTTCAGGGCATCTGCCAGACCTTGTTGCAGGGCCGGGATATCCAGACCGGCGAAGGCTTGCTGAGCCAGTTGGTCGCCCATGTTGCGGCCGATGCCGTAGCTGGCCTTCTGTTCGATAGAGTCGTATTGGGACATTGAGAGGTTGCTCCGGGTCCTGATGGTAAAAGAAACGGGATGATAACAGACTTTTTCGCACCGTGCTGCCAAGACGCCCCTCAATTGCCCGTCGGTGGGAGACGCTTCACATCGGCCCCCTCATCCCCGCCCCTTCTCCCGCAAGGGGAGAAGGGAGCAAAACAAAGCACCATGCCGCCGCACGGCCTGTATCAGGTCCTGCCCAGCAACGCCCGCACCGCTGCGACCTTGGCGCCGTCGGTGATGTTGACCCGGCCGTCGTCCGAGGTGCCCATGTTGTCGTCACAGAGAGAGGCACCATGGCGCCGCACGGCCTGTATCAGGCCCTGCCCAGCAACGCCCGCACCGCTGCGACCTTGGCGCCGTCGGTGATGTTGACCCGGCCATCGTCCGAGGTGCCCATGTTGTCGTCACAGAGAGAGGCACCATGGCGCCGCACGGCCTGTATCAGGCCCTGTCCAGCAACGCCCGCACCGCTGCGACCTTGGCGCCGTCGGTGATGTTGACCCGGCCATCGTCCGAGGTGCCCATGTTGACACCATGGGGCACCATGCCGCCGCGCCAACCCATGCCGGACATGTGTACTTCATTGACGCCGGTGAATTCGATGATGGTGCGCACGTTGTCGGCGTTGACCCCGGCCCCCGGCATCAGGCTGGCCCGTCCCGCCAGCGCCTGGTGCATGGCCTGCAGGGTTTCGAGCCCCGCCAGCGCGGTCGGCGCATGGCCGGAGCTCAGAATGCGCTCGCAACCCGCCGCGACGATCGTCTCGAGATCCAACCGCCAGTCGGAGGAGAGATCGATGGCCCGGTGGAAGGTGACGCCAAGCGGCCCCGCCGCCTCGACCAGTTGCCGGAGCTTGCCTTCGGGTACCCGTCCATCTTCATCCAGCAGACCGACCACCACCCCTTGCAGGCCGGCGGCACGGGCGGCCGCGATATCCAAGAGCATCATCTCGAACTCGCCGTCGTTGAAGCAAAAATCTCCGGCGCGTGGACGGATCATGGCGTACACCGGCACAGTGGCGTGGCGGGCAGCCAGCTGCATAAAGCCATAGGAGGGAGTCAGGCCACCCAGCCCCAGCGCAGAGCAGAGCTCGATGCGATCTGCGCCGGCCGCCTGGGCGGTGAACAGGGATTCGAGGTTGTCGATACAGATTTCAAGACGGGTCATGATGACTCCTTGTTCGGGGAGATCAGACCCTCTGTCCGATCTCACAGATTGAGCAGGGCTGCACCGCGCACACCGCCGGCACCACCGAAGCGGGCCTCGCGGATCGCCGGCAGGGCGACACCGGGCAGCAGGTGGCCGGGCAGACGTTTGGGCAACTCCTCATAGAGGGCTGGCAGGGCGCTCAGGCCGCCCCCCAGCACCACCACATCGGGATCAACCACCGAGATGGCGGTGGCGAGGCCGGCGGCGATGATCTCGAGCCAGCAGTCGATGGTCGAGAGGGCCGCCGCCTCACGGGCATCGGCACGGGCGACGATCTGGTGGCCGCTCACCCGTTCTCCATGAACATGGTGGTATAGCCGCTCCAGGCCCGTGCCCGACGCATAGGTTTCGAAACAGACCAGGCGCCCGCAGCCACAGCGGGGACGGGGCAAATCCGGGTATTTCATCAGGATGGTGGCGGGCAGCGGGTAGTGACCTATCTCCCCCGCCAGCCAGTTGCGCCCCTGGATGAGCTTGCCCGCCAGGTAGATGGCGCCGCCGATGCCGGTACCTATGGTGACGCCGAGGGCGCTGCCAGCACCGTCTGCGGCCCCCTGATGCACTTCCGACCAGAGGAAACAGTTGGCGTCATTGTCGACCTTGACCGGTCGGCCCAGCAGTTCGGCCAGATCCGCCCCCAGATGGCGGCCATGGATGGCGGGCAGGTTGGCCGCCACTATGCTCCCGTCGAGGCGATTGAGGATCCCCGGAAACCCGATGCCGACGGCCCCTTTCACCCCGAAGCGCACATCCGCCGCCTCGACCCGCTCGCGCACAAGCTGCTGCAGCGCCGGGTAGTCGTTGCCCGGCGTGCTCACCCGCTCTTCATGGCAGAGGGTCAGGGCGTCGTCATACACCGCGAAGGCAATCTTGGTGCCGCCAATGTCAAATCCGTAGTACATGCCACACTCCCTTGCGGTGGACCCGGCCACCTCAGTCTGTCCAGATGGGGCACATTGTATTAATTCGCAAAAAAAATAAAGTGACCGGGGGCGAAAAACGGGAGCCAGCTCAAAGCAAACGGAACATTTGTCGCTGTTGGCAAGGTTGTCCGAGGCTCATCAGGGTGCGCTCCTGACCGTCGAACATGAAGCCGCGGCGCAGGTAGAATCCCTCGCCGATGTGATTGCCATCCAGCAGCCAGAGCCTGACGCACTCGCAACCGGCCCGGCGCATCTGTACCGCCACCGCCTGCCACAGCCGCTTGCCGTGGCCCTGGCGCCAGTGGTCGGGATGCAGGTAAAAGGCGCGGATCCAGGCGGTGGGGTACTCCCCCGCCAGCTCCGGCTGCCAGTAGAGCAGGCCGATGACCACGTCGTCCTGACAGACCAGCATGGGAACGGGGCCGGGCTCGGCGAGCCGGTGTCGCCAGATCTGCAGGTGGTCGGTCACCGCCAACTGGGCCAGCATGTCGGCCCCCAGCACCTCCCCGTAGGCCGCCAGCCAGCTCGCCCGCTGCATCACCGTCATGGCGGCGGCATCGGCGGGACGCGCCAGGCGCAGGCTTACGCCTTGCACTGGGGAACCAGCCCTGATGCTTTCGCCTGCTGGTACAGGGGCTGCACTTCGGCCTGCTGGGCCTGCAGGTTGGCGATCCGGCTCTGGTCGCTGGGGTGGGTGGAGAGCAGCTGGGGCGGTGCCTTGCCACCGGAGGCGGCGCTCATGTTCTGCCACAGGGTGACGGCTTCGGCCGGGTTGAACCCGGCGCGGGCCATCAGCTCGAGACCGAGCCGGTCCGCTTCGCTCTCCTGGGTTCTGCCATAAGGCAGGGCTATCCCCACCTGGACCCCGAGGCCCAGGGCGGCCATGGTGGCAGCGCCCCCGAGGCTGTCGCTGCTGCCGATGGCGGCGTCCGCCACCGCCAGCCCGATACCGGTCAGCTGATCCCGGGAGAGGCGCTCGTTGGAGTGCTGGGCCAGCACGTGGGTCAGCTCGTGACCGATGACGGTGGCGAGCTGGTCCTGATTCTTGGCGACTTTCAGCAGGCCGCTGTACACGCCGATCTTGCCGCCGGGCAGGGCGAAGGCGTTGATCTCCTTGGAGTCGAACACCACCACCTCCCAGCTGGTGATGCCATAGCTGGCAGGCACCTGGGCGGTCACCGCCTTGGCCACGCAGCCCACATAGGCATTCATCCTGGCATCCGTGCTCACCTTCTCCTGCTGCTTCATCTGGGTGAAGGAGTCGGCGCCCAGCTGGTTCATCTGCTGGGGGGAGAAAAGCAGCATCTGGTTGCGACCGGTCGGTGACTGGGCGCAGCCGGCCAGCAGGGCGCTGCACAAGGCCGTCAGGGCCAGTCTGGAGAGGGAAGATGCGCGCATGAGAGGGTCCTTTGCCGTGAAGTTGCCCTATTCTCGGAAATGCCGCCGCCCGGCGCAAGCCGGGCGCTGCGCCTTGCGACCAAAAAGATCCTGGGGCGCACCAATGAAAACGAGCCCGCATGGGGCTCGTTTTTCTGCAAGGGCATGTTCTGTTACATGATGCCCAGCTTCTTCAGGTCGGCCTGAACCACCTTGGCCGGGACCGGCACATAGCCGTCCTTGGCAACGATGGTCTGGCCCGCCTTGGAGAGCATCATCTTCACAAACTCCTGCTCCATCGGGGAGAGCGGCTTGTTCGGATGCTTGTTCACGTAGACGTACAGGAAGCGCGACAGCGGGTACTTGCCGGTGATGGCGTTGTCGGAGCTCGCCTCGATGAAGGTCTTGCCATCCTTGGAGAGCGGAACGGCGCGCACGCCGGAGGTGACGTAGCCGATACCGGAGTAGCCGATGCCGTTCAGGGAGGAGGAGACGGACTGTACCACGGAGGCGGAGCCCGGCTGCTCGTTCACGCCGCTCTTGAAGTCACCGTTGCACAGGGCGTGTTCCTTGAAGTAACCGTAGGTACCGGACACGGAGTTGCGACCGAACAGTTGCAGATCCTTGCCGGACCAGCTGCCGTCCAGACCCAGATCAGACCACTTGGTGGCCGCCTTGGCTTCGCCGCACTTGAGGGTGCTGGAGAAGATGGCGTCGATCTGCGACATGGTCAGCCCCTTGATGGGGTTGTCCTTGTTGACGAACACCGCCAGGGCATCGACGGCGACGCGGATGGCGGTCGGCTTGTAGCCGTAGCGCTTCTCGAATGCCTCCTCTTCACCGGCCTTCATGGCACGGCTCATGGGGCCAAACTGGGCGACGCCCTCGGTCAGGGCAGTCGGTGCGGTGGAAGAACCGGCGGCCTGGATCTGCACGTTGACGTTGGGATACATGCGCTTAAATTCTTCGGCCCACAGGGTCATCATGTTGGCCAGGGTGTCCGAGCCGACAGAGGACAGGTTGCCCGAGATGCCGCTGGTCGGTGTGTATTCCGGCAGGTCTTTATCCACACCGGCAGCCAGAGCGCTGACAGAAAACAGGGTTGCCGCGGTGAATCCGATGACACCAGCCAGTTTGTTGAGTTTCATCCAATCTCTCCAAGTCCAAGGTTGCAGAAGGCAATCGTCAGGTTGACGTCTAAACGTGGTTGACACCCGATCGCAATGATCCGTGGGCCAGCACCACTCCTTCTCCAGTGTTACAGAAGGTCCGTTCTTTAAGACGGCGCCAGTATCTGGCCTGGCAGTGACAAATTTATGGAATTTATATGACACTTTGATGACATGGACCGAGAGTGGCCCGGATGAAAAAAGGGCTGCGATGCAGCCCTTCTCTCGTTGCTAACACATTGACACAAAATATTATTTCACCAGCACCATGCGGGCGGGAATGAGAAAGCTGAAGCGGCTGCCCGCACCGACCCGGCTCTCGATATCGAGATGGGCATCGTGATGACTCAGGGCGTGCTTGACGATGGCAAGGCCGAGCCCGGACCCTCCGGTGTGGCGCGAGCGGGCCTTGTCGACCCGATAGAACCGCTCGGTGAGCCGTGCCAGATGCTCGGGGGGGATCCCCTCCCCCTCATCCTGCACCGCAAACAGCGCCATGCTCCCCTGCTTGCGCCACTCCACGGTGATCTTGCGCCCCGCCGGGGTGTAGTGGATGGCGTTGTAGACCAGGTTGGAGACGGCGCTGCGCAGTTGATCCTGATCCCCGCGCACCAGCAGATTGGGCTGGACCATGAAGACGATCTCGTGGGCCCGCTCGCCGGAGAGCGCCCGCGCCTCCTGCTCCAGCAGCCCCAGCATGGCGGGCATGTCCACCAGATGGGAGAGATCCACGGTGGGCGCCGCCTCGATGCGCGACAGGGTGAGCAGCTGGTTGACCAGATTGTCCATGCGGATCGTCTGCTCCATCATCACCTTGTGCGCCTTGGCCCACATGGCGGGGGGCGGCGGCTCCTCGGTCATCTCCAGATACCCCTTGAGCACGGTGAGGGGGGTGCGCAGCTCGTGAGAGACGTTGGAGACGAAGTGCTTGCGCGTCTTCTCCAGGCTGCGCAGCCGGGTCACATCCCGCACCACCAGCATGGCCTGGTCCTCCGCATAGGGCATGATGCGAAATTCGAGGAACTTCTCCTCGTTGATGGGGGAGTGCATCTCGAACGGCTCGTCATACTGCCCCTTGCCCAGATAGGCGACGAAGGCGGGGTGACGGATCAGGTTGCCGATGTGCTGGCCGGCATCCTCGGGCCAGCGAAAGCCGAGCAGTTGCTCCGCCAGCCGGTTGCACCAGAGGATGCTGCCGTCGGTGCGAAACACCACGGCCGCATCGGGCAGCGCCTCCGCCCCTTCCCGAAAGCGGCGGATGAGGCCCGCCAGCTCCCGGCGCCGGGCCCGGTGACGCTGCTGCAACTTGTAGATGCCGTTGAAGATGTGCTCCCAACTGCCGCTGCCGTGGGGCGGCACCAGGCTGCGATCGTGCCACAGCCAGTCCGACAGCCGCTTCTGGAAGCGGTAGTGCCAGACCAGGTGCACCACAGTGGCCACCAGCAGGCAAAGAACGAGATGATCGATTAACCAACCTACCAAGACGAAGGGACTGTAGAAGAACGCCATTCGCCACAACTGTCGCCGCCAGGCGTAAGGTTGCAACATTAAGATCTCCTAGAGACACCAAAGAGCCGGGTCCAATGCCCGCCGGCAGGGGCTGGCGGCACTGGCCCTGACCTAGAGACGGGTCGAGAAGCGGTAGCCGGCCCCGCGCACCGTCTGGATCAATCTGTCGTGCCCCGTCTCTTCGATGGCCTTGCGCAGGCGGCGAATGTGCACGTCCACCGTCCTGTCCTCGACATACACATTGGTACCCCAGACGTTGTTGAGCAACTGCTCGCGGCTGTAGACCCGCTCGGGGTGGGTCATGAAGAAGTGCAGCAGCTTGAATTCGGTCGGCCCCATGTCGAGGGCCTTCTCCTCGGCACTGACCCGGTGGGAAACAGGATCCAGCTTGAGCCCCTGCACCTCGATCACCTCGTCCACCGAGGTGGGAGAGACACGGCGCATCACGGCATGCAGGCGGGCGGTGAGCTCCTTGGGGGAGAAGGGCTTGGTGATGTAGTCGTCGGCACCGGCCTCGAGCCCGCGCACCTTGTCCTCTTCCTCGCCCCGGGCGGTCAGCATCACCACCGGGATCTGGCGAGTCATCTCATCCTGCTTGAGCTGCTTGAGGAACTGGATACCGCTGCCGCCTGGCATCATCCAGTCCAGCACGATGAGTTCGGGGTAGGGTTCGCGCACCTTTGCCAGTCCATCGGCGTAATCTTCTGCTTCTACTGTTTCATATCCCTTCTGCTCAAGCACGAAGCAGAGCATTTCGCGGATCGGTGCCTCGTCCTCGACCACCAGAATTCGCTTAGCCATATCCCTTCTCTCTCCTCTGTGAAGATGGGTGCGCCAATTATTAGAACTTTCTGTGACACTTTTATGACTTTATGACGGGCGGGATGATAAACGTTTTCAGATTCAGTTGGCAGCAGCGAGTTGCAGCAGGTCCCAGCGATTGCCACTGATGTCCTCGAACACCACCACGGTGCCGTAGGGTTCGAGGCGCGGCTGTTCACAAAAATGAACACCATAGGCCAGCATCCGCTCGTAATCGCCCCAGAAGTCGTCGGTCTCGAGGAACAGGAAGACCCGACCGCCCCCCTGGCGACCGATGGCGGCGCGCTGCTCCTCGTTGGCCGCGCGAGCCAGCAGCAGGGCGGAGCCGGGAGCCCCCTTGGGAGCGACCCGCACCCAGCGTTTGCCCGGTTTGCCCGGCTCGTCGAGGGGGTGTCTTCCAGTAGCTCGAAGCCCATTCCCCGGGTGAAGAAGGCGATGGCCTCGTCGTAATCCGCCACCAGCAGCGTCAGGGCGCCAATGTGTTGTGCCATGGAATCTCTCCTCGGATAAATGATGGGGCGCATGATAGCCCCGCCCGGCCATGGGCTCCAGCGCCGGATCAGTCGGGCGCCACCTCCACCCGGTTGCGACCATTCTGCTTGGCCTGATAGAGCGCCTCGTCGGCCCGCTTGAGCGCCTGCTCCAGGCTATCCTTGCGCCGCTCGGCCACCCCGAAGGAGGCGGTGATCCCGAGCCCCAGCGGCCAGTGCCTGTACCCCTCCAGTGCCCCTCTCAGCCGCTCCGCCAGGGCGGCAGCCCGTCCCTCGTCGTAATGGAGGCATACCAGCACGAACTCCTCCCCACCCCAGCGCACCAGTCGGCACAGGCTGTCACAATGGCGCAGCAGCTCGCTCACCATGTGCTTGAGCACCTCGTCCCCCACCGGGTGGCCGTGACCGTCGTTGACCCCCTTGAAGTGATCGATGTCGATATAGATGAAGGAGAGCGGCATCTCGCCGAGCTCCCCGAGCAGCTTTTCGCCACCGAGCCGGTTGAGGGCCCCGGTCAGGGGATCGTAGCGGGCCTCCTCCTCGGTGCGCCGGTTCTGCTCGCACAGGCTCGCACTCAGGGCTTCAGCCGCAAGGCGCGCCTCCCTGGCCTTGCGCAGCCGATCCCCGAACATCAGGTTCTGGACCAGGAAGAGCAGCACGCCGTAGACAAGCCACCCCAGCAGCAGATAGCGATAGAAGTCCCCCGGCTTGCACCAGCGGCCATAGAACTCCAGCCGCTCGAGCCGCAACCGGTACTCCCCCGGCAGCATCTTGTCATCGGAGGCGATCTCGATGGCCTAAACATGGTGCAGATCCGGCCCCCGCTGGACCAGCGGAATATCGTACTGCTGCACCCACCAGGAGCTGGGGGCAAAGACATTCAGGGGGACATCCTGCTCACGACCAAAATCCCTGGCGGTGAAGAGCACTTCGTTGAACTTGTGGGAACTCTCGTCTTCCCGCGTCGAGTAGACGGGATCGTAGTTGCGCAGATAAAGGCGCCAGGCCTGTACCCCCTGCCCTTCTACATCCAGCCTCACCCGCACCCCGGTGAAGCCGGAGAGATCCAGCCCCTGCTCGGGATCGGTCAGGGTCAGAACCAGCTCGCAGAAAGGATAGGCATATTGGCTTCGCAGAGTGCACTGGATGGCGGGTCTGTCGCCCCCCTGACTCAGGGTGGCGACGGAGGAGCCCTTGTGGGCCCTGTCATCCTGGGCACGCACGGACAAACCGGCCTGGCTCAGGATGTCGAGCCGCCGCTCGGGTCCGAATTCGAATATCGCCATGGCCAGCAGGCTCGCCGCCAGCAGGCACCAGAACAACAGCGTCGTCATGCGGGAATAGGAAGGGATCATCGGCATCACACCTGAAAAAGGGCTTTTACCCTATACCTTGAAGCGCCGGACCGCGCTGATCCAGATCCAAGGTTATTACACGCGCCGCACCGGGCGCAGACGGGTGCCGACTAACCGGCACGGGCCCCATGGGGCGCAAGCGGCATCGGCCAGCCGCCGGGAGAGAGGCGGGGGGCCTCGTCGGTCGTGAGATGGGTCATTGCGCACTCCCTGCGATGGAAACATAACGAAAAAACGTCCTTGCCACCGCAGTCTACACAAGCGCTGGACGGCGCGACACCCTTCACCCCTCCTCCCGCAGCGCCCGATAGAGGGTGGTGCGACTGATGCCAAGACGGCGCGCCGCCTCGCTCACGTTGCCGCCGCACTCTGCCAGGGTCTGCTGCACCCGCTGCCGACTCTGCTCGCGCAGGGTACTCCCTCCCAAAGGTGAGCTCGTTCCCCCCGCCACGGCGGGCAGATGCAGATGGGCAGGTTCAATCCAGCCCTGCCCCTCTGCCAGCACACAGGCCACCTCCAGCGCCTGTTTGAGCTGGCGTACGTTGCCGGGCAGAGGGTGGGCCAGCAACCGCTGCTCCGCCTCCCGGCTCAGTTGCAGTGCCGGGTCCATCTGGGCGAGCAGGTTCAGGATCAGCCCCTGACGCTCGGGCACCGACCAGGCCCGCAGGGGTGCCAGTTGCTGGCGCCAGCCACAGATGCGGTAGTAGAGATCTTCGCGAAAGGTGCCGGCCGCCACCATGGCCGCCAGATCCCGATGGCTGGCGCTGACCAGCCAGAAATCCACCGCCTCGGGTCTGTGGCTGCCCACCGGGGTGACGACGCGCTCCTGCAACACCCGCAGCAGCCGGGTCTGGGCCTGGAGCGGCAGCTCGCCAATTTCATCCAGCATCAGGATGCCGCTGTGGGCGGCGCGCAGATAGCCCTGGCTGCCCTGGCTGCGGGCACCGCTGAAGGCCCCCCCCACGTAGCCGAACAGCTCGGCCTCCACCAGCTCCGCCGGCAGGGCGCCGCAGTTGACGCACACCAGAGGCCGCGCCCGACGGCTCGAACTGGCGTGCAGGGTGCGCACCAGGTGCTCCTTGCCGCTGCCGGTCTCCCCCTCGATGAGCAATGAGATGCCCCGTTCCAGCATCTTGAGCGGCACCTGCTGCGCCTGCGATCCCCCCTCCTCAACCGCGCTCGGCAGGGGGAGCCTGGCGGCGCGCTCCCCCGCCTCCGGCACCAGCCGCAGGCCGCGGCGCTCGCGCAGCAACTGCTGACCGTCGAAGGGGTGCTGGCCGAGCCAGAGCCGACCGGCCCGGTTGGCCCCGAGCAGCTCGCCCCCTTCCCCCAGCAGCAGGCGGGCAGACCAGAGACTCTGGGGATCGAGATCCACCAGCCAGCCCGGCTGGCGGGCCAGCAGGGCGTTTTCCAGGGTCATGGCCAGGAGGCGCACGGTGCCCAGCATGTCGCCCCCGTGGTGGGCCGCATCGGTGGAGATGTCGAGCACGCCGAGCAGTTGCCCGTCCGGCCCGAGCAGGGGGCAGGCGCTGCAACTGAGAAAGCTGTGCTGGGCGAAGAAGTGCTGCGCCCCCAGCACCTGCACCTCGCTCTGCTCGGCCAGCGCGGTGCCGATGGCGTTGGTGCCCTTGCTCGCCTCCCCCCAGCGGGCGCCGCTGCGCAAAAAAATGCGCTCGGCATGGCGGGCAAACCGGTCGTCTCCGCTCACCGCGAGGATGGCCCCCTCGCCGTCACACAACAGCAGACGACAGGGTCTGCCTGCCAGCAACTGGCCAAAGAGCGGCAGCACGAAGCGCTGGAAGCAGGCGATGAGCATCCTGTGCTGCTCCTGGCGAGCCGACAGCTCCCCCTGGGGCAGCAAGTCCAGCTCGGCGCTCTGCTGGCGGCTCAGCCCCTGATGCAGGCAGCGCTCCCAGGAGCGCTGGATTGGGCTGGCACCGGATTGAGGCAACTCGCTCATCACACCTCCTTCTACACACTCGCGAATAGGGCCGCCTTGGGGGAGCGCCTTCATCACGTCTCCTGTTCACAAACGGCACAGTGTCACACCCGATGTTCAGAAACGGCACAGTTCGGGGGCCGCCCTAGGGGGCACTGGTTAACCAAGATACCCCTTGGCACCCCGTTTGATAACGTTTTTGCAACCTTTTTGTGTAGAGCGCCGCCCGCTGGCACGCCCCTTGCGATGACAGGAAGCAACCGGACTGCCCGCCAGGCCGGTCAGGACCACACACATAAGGATGATGAGATGATTTATACCGCTCCCGGTCAGGCAGGTGCCCTGGTCAGCTTCAAATCCCGTTATGACAACTTCATCGGTGGCGACTGGGTGGCGCCGCGCGCCGGCCGCTATTTCGAGAACATCTCGCCGGTGGATGGCCGGGTGTTCTGCGAGGTGGCCCGCTCCGACGCCGCCGACATCGAGCTCGCCCTGGACGCGGCCCACAAGGCGTTCGCCAGCTGGAGCAAGACCAGCGTCACCGAGCGCAGCAACCTGCTGCTGCGCATCGCCGATCGCATCGAACAGAACATCGAGCGGCTCGCCGTCGCCGAGACCTGGGAGAACGGCAAGGCGGTGCGCGAGACCCTGGCCGCCGACCTGCCCCTGGTGGTGGATCACTTCCGCTACTTCGCCGGCTGCATCCGCGCCCAGGAGGGCTCCGCCGCCGAGCTGGACCAGAACACCGTCAGCTACCACTTCAAGGAGCCCATCGGCGTGGTCGGCCAGATCATCCCGTGGAACTTCCCCCTGCTGATGGCCGCCTGGAAGCTGGCCCCGGTACTGGCGGCCGGCTGCTGCAGCGTGCTCAAGCCCGCCGAGCAGACCCCGGTCACCATCATGCTGATGATGGATCTCATCAAGGACATCCTGCCCCCCGGCGTGGTCAACGTGGTCAACGGCTTCGGCGCCGAGGCGGGCCAGGCGCTCGCCACCAGCAACCGGATCCAGAAGCTGGCGTTTACCGGCTCCACCGAGGTGGGCGCCCATATCCTGCGCTGCGCCGCCGACAAGCTGATCCCCTCCACCGTGGAGCTCGGTGGCAAGTCCCCCAATATCTACTTCGCCGACGTAATGCAGCACGAGAGCAGCTACATCGACAAGGCGGTGGAAGGGATGCTGATGACCTTCTTCAACCAGGGGGAGGTGTGTACCTGCCCCTCCCGCGCCCTGGTGCAGGCCAGCATCTATGACGACTTCATGGACCGGGTGCTGGCCCGCGCCCGCACCATAGTGCAGGGCAACCCCCTCGACACCACGACCCAGGTGGGGGCCCAGGCGTCCCGCGAGCAGTTCGACAAGATCCTGAGCTACATGGAGATTGGCCGCGGCGAAGGGGCCAAGATGCTGCTGGGCGGCGGCCCGGCCAAGGTGAGCGGGCTGGAGGGGGGCTTCTACATCCAGCCCACCATCTTCTCGGGCCAGAACAAGATGCGGGTGTTCCAGGAGGAGATCTTCGGGCCGGCGCTCGGGGTCACCACCTTCAAGGACGAGGCGGATGCCCTGGCCATTGCCAACGACACCCAGTACGGGCTGGGGGCGGGCCTGTGGACCCGGGACAGCAATCTGGCCTGGCGCATGGGGCGCGGCATCCAGGCCGGCCGGGTCTGGGTCAACTGCTACCACGCCTACCCGGCCCATGCGGCCTTTGGCGGCTACAAGAAGTCAGGGATCGGTCGCGAGACCCACAAGATGATGCTGGACCACTACCAGAACACCAAGAACCTGCTGGTGAGCCACGACATCAACCCCCTCGGCTTCTTCTAAGCCCATCCCGTGATCCACAAGGGCGCCTGCAGGCGCCCTTTTTCATGCGGTTCAGGCCACGGGTTGGCCCAGCTGCTGGCGATAGCGCTGGGGGGCGCAGCCCTGTTCGCGCTGGAACATGGCGATGAAAGCCGAGGTGGAGGCGTAACCGAGGCGCCAGGCGATCTCCTGCACCGGCATCTCGCCCCGCAGCCAGTCCAGCGCCTTCACCAGCCGCAGCCGGGTGCGCCACTGGCCCAGGCTCATGCCAAGCTCCTTCTGGCAGCGCCGCGCCAGGGTGCGCTCCGTGGTGTGCAGCGCCCTGGCCCACTCCACCAGCGTGCGGTTGTCCTCCGGCGCCGCCTGCAATGCCGCCAGCAAGGGTGCCAGCAGGCGATCCCGGCTCTGGGGCAGGTAGCTCGGCTGGCAACGGGTGCGGGCCAGCTTCTCGATGAAGAGCTCACCCTGACGGGCATCCCACTCATCCTCCATGTGCCCGACCCGGCGCTGGGTGAAGTCCTCCAGCAGGGCCCGCAGCAAGGGGGTGAGGGCTAGCAGCTGGGGTTCCCGTGGCAGGCGCGGGGCCAGCGCGTGGCTCACGTAGATGGAGGTGTAATCCAGGGTCTGCTCGTTGAAGGCGGTGTGGGGCAGGTCCGCCGGCACCCAGATGAGGTAATCCGGAGGCGCCACCAGACGCTCTCCCCCCACCTCCACCACCATGACCCCCAGGCTGATGAGGCTGAGCTGACCCCAGGGGTGGGCGTGCTCGGCGCAGGCGTTGCCCCCCTGGATCTGGCTGTAGCGAAAGTAGAGGGGGTTGGGGTCGGCCAGCAGGCGATCCTGCTCGGCCAGGGTGAGGGTGCCCATGCAGATTGTCCCAAAGCGGTTATGACATGTCTTATTTACGCTACTTACCTCGTTCAAGACAAGGCTAGACTCTCCCCATCGTACCAAGGAGTGCCTATGCCTTTTCTCTTCCCCCTGCTCGCCATCCTGATCTGGGCCGCCAATACCGTGGTCTCCAAGGCCGCCGCCGGCGTGCTGGATCCCGCCGCCATCTCCTTCTATCGCTGGGTGATCGCCGCCCTCGCGCTCTCCCCCTTCTGTCTGCCGCAGCTCTGGCGCCGCCGGGCCGACATCCGCCCCTGGCTCGGCAAGCTGCTGGTGCTCTCCCTGCTCGGCATGGTGCTCTACCAGTGCCTCGCCTACTACGCCGCCCACAGCACCTCGGCCACCAACATGGGGGTCATCGGCTCCCTGCTGCCCCTGCTCACCCTGCTCATCGGGGCCTGCTGCTTTGGCCAGAAGCCGGGCAAGCAGGCGCTGCTCGGCATGAGCCTCTCCCTGTTCGGGGTGCTCTGGCTGCTGGGTCAGGGCAATCCCCTGGCACTGCTGCACAGCGGCATCAACCCCGGCGACGGCATGATGCTGCTGGGGGCGGCCAGCTATGCCCTCTATGGCCTGCTGATCCGCCGCTGGCAACTGCCGTTCGGCCCCTGGCTCAACCTCTACCTGCAGATCCTGCTGGCAGTGCTGCTGCTCATCCCGGTGGCCCTCTCTGCCGACTCCCTGGCCATTCCCGCCCAGGGCTGGAGCATGGTGCTGTTCGCCGGCCTCGCCTCCTCCCTCTTCGCCGCCTACTGCTGGATGCGCGGCCTCGCCACCCTGGGGGCGGAGCGCACTTCGGTCTTCATGAACCTGATGCCCCTGTGCACGGCCCTCATCGCCGTCATCACCCTGGGGGAGCCCATCCACGGCTATCACCTGCTGGGGGGCGGCCTCATCCTGACCGGGGTCATGCTCTCCCAGCTCAAGCCGAGGGTACGCCGTCCTCTGCCGGAAGGGGCATAAGCCATCGCCGTGGCAGCATAAAGAAGGGAGCCTCGGCTCCCTTCTTGCTGCCCCCGTCAGGGCACACCTGACCTTTTCGCCATGGTGGCGTCTCCACCTAATCCCTGCCCCCCGTGCCTTGTCATGGGCGGCGAAGGCGCTGCGGGCCGCACTGATGCCATTCATGCAGGCGGGCACCACGGCATAGACGGCGACCTGGAGCAGGATCTCGATGATGGTCTCCCGGCTGACCCCCACATTGAGGGCGGCCCGGATATGGAACTCGAGCTGTCCGGGCGCCGTGCCCATTCCCATCAGGGTCGCCACCGTGAGCATCTCGCGGGTGCAGAGATCGATGCCGGGACGGGCGAGCACATCGGCAAAGGCAAACCCCAGCACCAACTCGGCAAGCTCCGGTGACAGGGCATCCAGGCTGGCGGCGACCCGCGTGGGCGCCTGGGGATCGAGCCGGGCCAGCAGCGCGAACGCCCGTTCACGGCGATCCGTGTGCGAGCCGCTCATGCGTTCACCCCCTTCATCCCCTCGGCGGTATAGCGCTCCCCCGCCACCGGCAGGGTCCGGATGGCCTGTCCCAGGGCCCCGAGCTCCGCTGGGGAGAGGCGCACCGAGAGGGCGCCGAGGTTATCCGCCAGGTGGGTCAGGCGCCGGGTGCCGGGGATGGGCACTATCCCCTCCCATTGCGCCAGCAGCCAGGCCAGGGCTATCTGCACCGCCGAGCATCCCTTCTGCTGCGCCAGGGCCATGACCGCCTGCACCAGGGTGCGGTTGGTGGCGAGGTTCTCCCCCTGAAAGCGCGGCAGACTGGCCCGAAAATCCCCTTCCTCGAACACCGCCTCCTGCTGGTAACGCCCGGTCAGAAACCCGCGCCCCAGGGGGGAGTAGGCCACCAGACCAATCCCCAGCTCCCGGCAGGCGGGCAGCACCGCCGCCTCCACCTCCCGCGTCCAGAGGGAGTATTCGGTCTGCACCGCCGCCACCGGGTGCACGGCATGGGCGCGCCTCAGGGTGGCCTCGCTCACCTCGCACAGACCGATGCGGGCTATCTTGCCCTCCTGCACCAGCTGCGCCAGCCCGGCCATGGTCTCCTCGACGGGATGGGCCGGATCGAGGCGGTGCACATAGTAGAGATCGATCTGCTCGATGCCGAGGCGGCGCAGGGAGCCCTCGCAGCTCTGGCGCGCATAGCGTGCACTGTTGTCGAGGGTACGCCTGTACTCCCCGTGCTGGCGCACGATGCCAAACTTGGTGGCGACCTTCACCTGCCCCCGCCGGGTCGCGAGAAAACGCCCGATCAGCGCCTCGTTGTGGTGGGGGCCGTACATGTCGGCGGTGTCGAGCAGGTCGATGCCCCGCTCCACCGCCTCCGACAGCACCCGCAAGGACATCTCATCGTCCCGCGGCCCGTAGAATTCGCTCATCCCCATGCAGCCCAGCCCCAGGGCAGAGACCTGCAGGTTGGCTCCCAGTGTTCGTCGTTGCATCGCATTTTCTCCCTGACAAGTTGCAGGGGAGTATGGTCTTCCGAAAATGAATGAGATATAGAGATAACTGGCAACCTATTTTCCGATTATGGAAAAACTATGCACGATCCCCTGCTCTGGGACGACGCCCGCGTCTTCCTGGCCATCGCCCGCAGCGGCACCCTGAGCGGTGCCGCCCACGCCCTGCGCATGGGGGTGGCCACCGTCTCCCGGCGCCTGGACAGGCTGGAGGCGGCCCTCGGCCTGCCCCTGTTCAGCCGCCACCAGCAGGGCTATCGCCTGACCGACGACGGGGAGGCCCTGCTTGAGCGAGCCGAAGCGCTGGAACATGCGGGGCTGGCCTTTGGCGAGGCGGGGCAGTTGCAGGGACAGGTGGCCGGCACAGTGCGCCTCGCCACCGCCGAGAACCTGGCCAATCCCCTCATCATCCCCTCCCTGCCGACGCTCTTTGCCCAGCACCCCGAGCTGAGGGTGGAGCTGGTCACCGGGGTGCAGACGGTGAACCTGCACCGGCGCGATGCCGATCTCGCGGTGCGCATGGTCAAGCCCGATGCCGGCCACCTCACCCTGCGGCGCCTGGGCACCCTGGGCTTTGGCCTCTACGGGACCGGCGCCTACCTGGATGCCCGCAGCCCGGGGGTGGACGCCGCCAGCTTCGATCAGGATGACTTCATCGGCTGGAACGAAACCCAGAGCCACCTGCCCGCCGCCAGATGGATGACCCGCATGCTGCGCGGCCGCCCCTGCCGGGTGGAGACCGGCACCCTGGCGGCCCAGCTCGCCGCCGCCCAGGCCGGTCTGGGGCTCGCGGTACTGCCCCACTACCTCGCCCGCCAGACGGATCTGGTCTGCCTGCTGCCGGAGCTCGGGGTGGATCAGCCCATCTGGCTGGTGCTCCACAGCGATCTCGCCCACTCCCGGCGGGTGCGGGCCGTGGCGGATCACCTCATCGCCCTGTTCGAGCGCGCCCGCACCGCCCTGCACCCCTTCTCGGGCGACCCCAGATAGAGGGGCCGGGTCGCATCGGGGCGAAACAAAAGGGAGCTCAAAGGCTCCCTTTTATCTGCGCGGCCTGCGCAGCATGGTGTGCGCGGCCTCTTCGGCGTTGTGCCTGCGGCGGGGTCACGACTCCCGGCGCCAGTGGTAGCGCCGCTCCGGGCGGCCGCGCTGGCCGTAGTTGAGCTCCACGTCCAGCCGATCTTCTGACTCCAGAAACTCCAGGTAGCGGCGGGCCGTGGTACGACTCAGGGAGAGGCGCAGGGCCACGGTGTCGGTGGAGAAGGTGTTGTCCGGCTCCCCCGCCAGCAGATCCAGCACCTGGCGCAGGGTGATGGCGTCGATCCCCTTGGGGGTTTCCCGCGCCTCCCGCCCCTGGTTGCGCGCCTTGCCCATCAGGCGGTCCAGGTCGCTCTGGGCCAGCTCCCCCGGCTCGCAAAGGCGGCGATGGAGGACCAGGATCTCCTCCAGGCTCTGCTGGATGCGAAACAGCCGCAGCGGCTTGATGACGTAGTCCTGCACGCCCAGGTTGAGGGCCTGCTGTATGGTCTCCACGTCGCAGGAGGCGGTCACCATCATCACCATCACCTCCCGGTTGTGGCTGCGCAGCCGGCTCACCCACTCCAGGCCCGAACCATCGGGCAGGGAGATGTCGACCATCAGCAAGTGGGGCTCGCTCCCTGCCATCAGGCGATCCGCCTCGGCCAGGGTGCCGGCCCGCCCCATCAGGGAGAACCCGGCCGTGGAGGAGACCAGCTCCCCCAACATGGCGCCTATCCGCTCGTCATCCTCGATAATCAGCGTGAAGATTGGCTTCATGACTTACACCAATTGGTTTTTATTCAAATAGATACCGAACAGGGTCGTCTGCTCGGCGGTGCGGCGCCATTCTATCACGCCCCCCCGCCTGGCCACCGTCTTCTTGACCAGGAAGAGGCCGACCCCGTGATCCCCGGTCTGGCGGCTGACACCGTAGTCGAACAGGTGATCCGCCAGCGCCTCGTCCACCCCCTCGCCACTGTCCTCCACCTCGATCACCAGCCGCCGCCCCAGATCATCGAGGGAGAGCAGCACCCTGGGCTCGGCGTGCTCGCGGTTCCCCCAGGCGGCGCGAATGCCGTTGTCCAGCAGGTTGCCGATGCAGGTGATGAGATCCGCCGACACCTCGGCCGGATACTCCCCGAGGGCCGACCCCGCATCCAGCACCAGCTCCACCCCCAGCTCCCGCGCCCGGCTGAACTTGCAGAGGATAAGCCCGGCCACCGGCTTGTTCTCGATGACCCGCAGCAGATCCTGCAACATGTTCTGGCAGGCTTCGTTCTCCTGCTGGATGAGGTCTACCGCCTGATCCACGTGGCCGAGCTGGAGCAGGCCGGAGAGGCTGCTGAGCTTGTTGGCGAATTCATGGGTCTGGATGCGCAGCATCTCGCCGTACTGGCGCAGGTGGGTCACCTGCATGCCCAAGCTGCCGGTGCCGTCTGGCCGGCTGAAGATGAGCATGCGCCCCGGCTCGCGACCGCTGAGCTCCTGCCAGTGGCCGACGAAGTCATCCCCCTGCACGGTGAACCTGACCGCCCCCCCTTGCTGCAACGTGGGCACGAGGCCGGGGGCCAGCTCCGCCAGGGAGCGGCCCAGCAGGGCGTGGCGTCCGGTGCCGGGCAGTCGCAACTGATAGAAGGCGGCGCTGTTGAGCATGGTGATCCTGTGCTGGTTGTCCAGGGCTACTATCCCCTCCGAGATCCCCTCCAGCACCAGATCCTGCTGGGCGAAGCGATTGGCGATGGTCTCCGGCTCCAGATCCAGCAGGGTGCGGCGCAGCAGGTGCTGCACCCAGAGCGCCAGCAGCAGGCCGCACCCCAGCACCGCCGCGATGGCGCCGACCAGCAGGGCGATCCGCTCCTGATAGGTGCCCTCCACGGTGCGCATCAGATAACCCACCGCCACCGCGCCGATGGCCTGGCCATCGGGCCCCACCACGGGAGCGAAGCAGCGGATGGCGGGGCCCAGGGTGCCCACGTCCCGGGAGCAGTAGCTCTCGCGCGACTGGAGTGCAGGCCAGATGTCCTCCCCCCGGAAGGTCTGGCCCACCAGCTCGGGGGAGGGGTGGCTCAGGCGCCTGGCATGTTCGTCGGTCACCACCATGTAGGCGGCATCGGTGCGGCTGCAGATCCCCTGCACATAATCCCGCAGCCCGGGATCGCTCCCCTTCTCCAGGGCCCGGACCACCCGGCTGTCCGCCGCCAGCACCCGGGCCAGATCGCTCCCCTTCTCCTTCAGGTTGTTCTCCAGCAGGTGGCGCATGAAGAGGGCGAGCAGACAGCCCAGGATCAGGATCAGCAGCAGTGACAAGCCAAGCGAGAGGGTGACTAGCTGGTGGCGCAGTTTCATCGTTCAACCTTGCAGCGGACAGGAAAGCCCAGGGTGAGGGTGTCCCCCGGCCGGGTCAATGGCCAGCCTGGCGCACCTCAAAGGTGGCCACTCTAGCGCCTCCCCCGGCCGTTGTCGGTTAGCTGGCCCGCAAAGCCATATAAAAACTTAAACACCACGGCCCGGGCAAAAAACCTGAACGTGAGCTGTATCACACTATTTACTTAGCCTGCGAAATAAATAGAATGCTTCGCAAGCTAAGTAATTGAGGTGCCCGTCATGAAAAAGGATCTGGAGATGTTGCGAGAACTCTCCCTCGCCGAGCAGCTGGGGCGATTGCACCGGCTCTGGCGCACCGTGGCCGATCTCGAGCTGGCACCTCTGGGGCTCACCCATCCCCGCTGGACCGCCCTGTGGAAACTCAGCCGCCTCGGCGGCCACCTCAGCCAGAAGACCCTGGCCGAGGCCCTGGAGATAGAGCTCCCCTCCCTGATGCGGACCCTGGGTCAGCTCGAGGAGCAGGGGCTGATCGAGCGCCATTGCTGCAGCCAGGACAAGCGGGCCCGCATCGTCACCCTGACCCCGGCGGGCAAGGCGCTGCTCGATCAGATCGAGGGCCGCATCATCGCCGTGCGCCGGGAGCTGCTCACCGGCATCAGCCAGCAGGAGCTGGCCCAGTTTGAAGACATTGTGCACCGCATCTCCGCCAACGCCCTCGGCAAGATAGCCGCACAGCATGAAGAGAGAGAATAAGATGACACCGGATCAACAATTCAAGCGCTGGATAAAGTGGGCCATCGTCTGCTTCGTCCTGGTGTTTGGCTACTTTCTGCTGGCCGACATCAAGATGCCCCTGACTCCCCAGGCCATGGCCACCCGGGTCGTCACCCGGATGGCCCCCCAGGTCAGCGGCAAGGTGGTCGAAGTCGCCGTCGCCAACAACCAGCACGTCAAGCAGGGGGATCTGCTGTTCGCCCTCGACCCGGAACCCTTCCAGCTCGCCGTGGATCAGGCCAGGCTCGCCCTGGATCAGGCCAGGCAGCAGAACCGCCAGCTGGACGCGACCCTGACCGCCTACGAGGCGGAGTACAGCTCGCTGCGCACCCAGGCCGACCAGAAACAGCGGGAAGCGGCGCGCATCGACGCCCTCTACCGCCGTCACATGGTCTCTGAACAGCAGAAGGATGACGCCGACAGCGCCGCCCGCACCGCCCGTGCCAACCTGCTCGGCAGCCAGGCCCGGGTAGAGCAGGCCCGCGTCAACCGCGGCTTGCCAGGGGAAGACAACCTGCTGCTGCGCCAGGCCCGCAACCGCCTCGCCCAGGCCGAGCTCAACCTCGCCTACAGCCGGGTTCATGCGAGCCAGGACGGCATCATCACCAACCTGCAGCTCAAGCCTGGCAGCGTGGCCAATGCGGGCTCCCCCCTGCTGGCCCTGGTCTCCGAGCAGGTGGACGTGATCGCCGATTTTCGCGAGAAGAGCCTGCGCCACGTCAGCGCCGGCAGTCAGGCCCTCGTCGCCTTCGACGGCGAGCCCGGTCGTCTCTATCCGGCCCGCGTCGCCAGCCTGGATGCCGGGGTCAGTGCCGGCCAGTTTGACGCCAACGGCCAGCTTGCGAACCCCGTCGAGTCCGATCGCTGGGTGCGCGATGCCCAGCGCCTGCGCCTACACCTGACCCTGGAGCAACTGCCCGCCCACCTGCCGGCCGGGGCCCGCGCCACGGTGCAGTTGCTGCCGGACAACACCCTGACCGGGCTGCTGGCCCGCGGCCAGATCCGTCTGCTCAGCCTGCTGCACTACATCTATTGAGATGACGACCATGAACCTGTGGCACAGACCCCTCACCCCCAACGAACTGCGCCAGTGTCTGCGCATCGCCTTTGGCTGCACCCTGGGGTTTGTGCTGTGCAAGATCTTCGGCTGGAGCAACGGGGTCTTCTTCACCGTCACCCCGGTGCTGCTGCTCGGCCTGGTGCCGGTGATGAACGGTCACGCCGCCCGCCAGCTCATCGCCTCCGCCGCCATGTGCGGTCTGGAAGTGGGGCTGCTCGGCGGCCTGTTCGGCGGCCACCCGGGGCTCATGACCCCCCTGGTCTTTTTGCTCTTCCTCTACCGTTTCGCCGCCATGTCCCGGGGCAGCCTGTTCCTGTTCGGTGCCAACGGGGTGCTCAGCCTCAGCATCATGCTGCACTTTGCCAGCTACCCCGGGATTGATCTGAACGACCTCATCTTCAGCAACCTCTGGGCCAGCGTCCTGTCGGTGCTCATCGCCTATCTGATGACGGCCCTCATTCCGGACGTGGAGGAGCGCCCCAGGCCGGCCCCCTCCCCCAAGGCGCCGCACCGGATGCGCCACGAAGCCCTGCTGGGGGCGTCCATCGCAACCCTCTCGTTCCTGGTGTTCCAGATCTTCGATCTGCGCGACTCCATGTCCGCCCAGGCCACCACCCTGCTGCTGCTCTTCCCCATGCACTGGAACGGCGCCCTGGACTATGCCCGCAAGCGGGCCATGGGCACCCTGCTGGGGGTGAGTTTCGGCATCCTGGGGCAGCTGGTGCTCTATGACTGGTCCGGCTTGCTGCTGCTGGTGACCCCGGTGCTCTGGCTCGGCGCCATGCTGTTCAGCTATGCCCATGTGAAGGAGGCGAGCGGCTCCGGAGTCGGCTTCGGTGCCCTCACCACCCTCGGCATCCTGTTCGGCCAGTACCTGACCCCGGGCAACGACCTGGTGTTCAGCGCCCTCTATCGGGTGAGCAGCATCCTCTTTGCCATCGTGGTCACCCTGCTCGCCTGCTACCTCATCCACCGGCTGCTCAATCGCTTCGAGGCGACACGGTTCGGCCACTGACCCTTTTCTGCAGCCATTGGACGGCTCCCTTTCGCCCCGCTTGCCTGCCGGGGCGTTTTTTTGCCTGCCCCACGGACCAGAGGGAGACGGACGCATCCCGACGCAGGGCTCCCGCCACGAGGTTGCAGTTGTGCCTCATCCTGTTAGGCTCAAGGCCATATGACACCGTTGTGAGGATCAAACATGAAACACGCCAAGCTCTTTCTACTGGGGGCGGGCGCCATCACCCTGCTCGGCGGCTGCGATCTGGGCAGCGGCAAGCTGGGAGTGACCGGCGGCGATCCCGTCACCTATCTGTGTGAACAGAACCAGAAAGTGCAGGTTCGCTACTTCTCCCTCTCGGACGAGAGCCTGAACTTCGTCAAGCTCTCCCTCCCCGATGGCAAGGATTACACCCTGCCCCAGGCGGTTTCCGCCTCTGGCGCCCGCTATACCGACGATCACGAGGTGGTCTGGTGGAACAAGGGCAAGGAGGGGTTCGTCGAGATGCGTGATGACGCCGGGGAGTGGCAGAGCCGCTACAACGACTGCAAGGAGCAGTGATCCGCGCCGTCATGGCACACAGCCCACACGAAACACCCCGGCCTGGCCGGGGTGTTTGTCATTTCACTTCCACTTCGAATCGGGCCACAACCCGAGCCGGAATAGCTTGCTGATTCTGATCCGATGGCCGGTAGCGCAGCTGCGCCAGCCCGGAGATGGCGATGAGATCCAGCACGCCGGGAGGCTGGGACTCCAGTACCTCTGGGCTGAACAGCGTGCCATTGGAATCGATGAGGTAGCGAAGGGTCACATACCCCTTGACCGGCCTCTTCGCCGGCAGCCCCCCGACCGGGTTAAAACTGATGGCATCCCCCACCAGCACCCAGTATTCGGGCAGCGTTTCCCAGGTGACATCCACCGGAGGCTGATTCAGCTTGGCGGTGGGGCTGGCACAGCCCCCGAGCAGGGCCAGGGCGGCCCACAGCAACAACCCTTTCACACGCACTGACATTCCCTCTTCGTTGTATCGCTCGATTCCATGAGCGACGCGCCAGTGTCAGGCAAAGGGGCTCATCCGGGAAGCCCCCATCTGGCAGGCAAAAAAAAGCCAACCCCGGAGGGCTGGCCTTGTGATCTCTCACGGCTCAGGCGCGCTTGTCGCTTACCACCAGCCAGAGGGCATGAACCATGCCGGGCAGACCGCCCAGCAGGGTCAGCACTATGTTGATGAGGAAATGGAGGCTGAAGCCTACCTGGATAAAGGCGCAGACCGGGGGGAGAAAGATGGCCAGCAGGATCTTGAGCAGATTGTTCATCGGGATTCCTCGTGTAAACAGCGCTTGGGGTTGGCCTAACCATAAACACCCAAGGCCTCAACTGCAAACCAGACAGGGGATCCGCTCTCCTCCTTTCCGCCAGGCGTTGAGGTCGTGAACCATCTGGTTGCTGCTGCCACGCCAGAGCAGACCGGGATCCGCCAGGGCCTTCTCGAACCTGCCATCCACCAGCACGTCCAGCAAGGCCACCAGCTCCCGCTGGGCCGGGCTGAGATCGGCCAGCAGATAGCCGGTCCAGCACCAGATGTCCTTGCCGGGGCACTCGGCCCGCACCCGCTTCACCAGCGCCAGCACATGCGGCACGTTGGCGGGGTGGAGCGGATCGCCGCCGGAGAGCGACAGTCCGCGCCGCTTGATGCGGCTGTCGTTGAGATCGTGAATGATGCGATCGCTCATCGCCTCATCGAACGGCTTGCCCCCATCGAGCCGCCAGGTGCTCTGGTTGTAGCAGCCGGGACATTGGTGCTCGCAACCCGACACGAACAGGGTGGCGCGGGTGCCTGGACCGTTGATCACATCGACCGGGTAGTACTGGTGGTAGTGCATTCGAGTTCTCTGGGTTAACGGCCAACCCCCTCCCAACCTCCCCCTTCGAAAGGGGGAGGAGCTTCTTTGCCCCCTCCCCTGCCAAGGGGAGGACTGGGGTGGGGTCTGCTCGCTTACATATGCTTGACCCGGCGTTTGACCTCTTCCTGCTTGCCCGCGTTGAAGGGGCGCGCATCCGGGCTGCCGAGATAGCCGCACACCCGGCGGGTCACCGACACCTTGGCGGGGTCATGGTTGCCGCAGCGCGGGCAAGTGAAGCCCTTGGAGGTGCACTCGAACTCGCCGGTGAAGCCGCAGTCGTAGCACTCGTCGATGGGGGTGTTGGTGCCGTAGTAGGGCACCTTGTCATAGCTGTAGTCCCAGACGTTCTCCAACGCCTCCAGGTTGTGCTGGATGTTGGGGTACTCGCCGTAGCAGATGAAGCCGCCGCTGGCGATGGGCGGATAGGGCGCCTCGAAGTCCAGCTTGTCGTAGGGGTTCACCTGCTTCTCCACATCCAGGTGGAAGCTGTTGGTGTAGTAGCCCTTGTCGGTCACCCCGGCCACCACGCCAAACTCCTTGGCGTCGATGCGGCAGAAACGGGTGCAGAGGTTCTCGCTCGGGGTGGAGTAGAGGCTGAAGCCGTAGCCGGTCTCCTCCTTCCACTCGTCGGTGGCCGCCTTGAGCCGCGCGATGATGGCGATGGCCTTCTGGCGCAGGGTCTCGCTGTCGAACAGGTGGACGTCTGTGCCATAGAGGGCGTTGATGGTCTCGTGTACCCCGATGTAACCCAGCGAAATGGAGGCGCGGCCATGTTTGAAGATCTCGCTGATGTTGTCATCGGCCTTGAGGCGCACCCCGCAGGCCCCCTCCATGTAGAGGATGGGGGCGACCCGGGCCTTGACCCCGTCCAGGCGCTTGATGCGGTACATGAGCGCTGTCTTGGCCACCCGCAGGGCGGCATCCAGCTTGTCCCAGAAGTCCGCTTCATCGCGGGATTTCAGGGCAATGCGCGGCAGGTTGAGGCTCACGACACCTAAGTTGTTGCGCCCCTCGTGGACCAGCTCGCCATTCTCTTCAAAGGCACCGAGGAAGGAACGGCACCCCATGGGGGTCTTGAAGGAGCCTGTGACCTTGACCACCTGGTCGTGGTTGAGGATGTCCGGGTACATCCGCTTGGAGGCGCACTCCAGTGCCAGCTGCTTGATGTCGTAGTTGGGATCCCCCGGTTTGTGGTTCAGGCCATCCTTGATGGCGAACACCAGTTTCGGGAAGACGGCGGTCTTCCTGTTCTTGCCAAGGCCGGCGATGCGGTTGCCAAGGATGGCGCGCTGGATGAGGCGCGATTCCCAACTGTCCCCCAGGCCAAAGCCGAAGGTGACGAACGGCGTCTGACCGTTGGCGGTGTGCAGGGTATTGACCTCGTATTCGAGGGACTGGAAGGCGTCGTGGCACTCCTTCTCGGTGCGAGCCATGGCGTAGGCGTCCACATCCTGGATCCCCCACTCCTCGGCCACCTCCCGGTGCTTGTGCCAGCTGATGGTCACATAGGGTGCCAGCACTTCGTCGATGCGGTTGATGGTGGTGCCGCCATAGATATGGCTCGCCACCTGGGCGATGATCTGGGCGGTCACCGCGGTGGCGGTGCTGATGGATTTGGGAGTGTCTATCTCCGCGTTGCCCATCTTGAAGCCGTGGGTCAGCATCCCCTGCAGATCGATCAGCATGCAGTTGAACATGGGGAAGAAGGGGGAGTAGTCGAGATCGTGGAAGTGCAGGTCGCCGCTCTCGTGGGCCTGCACCACGTCACGGGGCAGCATGTGACTGATGGCGTAATGCTTGGCGACGATGCCCGCCAGCAGGTCACGCTGGGTCGGGATCACCTTGGAGTCCTTGTTGGCGTTCTCGTTGAGCAGGGCCGCGTTGGTCTGCTCCACCAGGCCGCGGATCTCCTGGGCCAGGCGACCCCTGGCCTCGCGGGCCTGATCCCGGTCGTGACGGTATTCGATGTAGGCACGGGCGATGGCCTTGTCGTCGGAGGCCATCAGGTGGTTCTCGACCCGGTTCTGGATCTCGTGGATGTCTACCTCCCCTCGCCCCTCCAGCTCCTGGCTGACAGCGGCGGCAATGCGCTCTGCCAGCGCCGGACTGGCCTGATTGACCGCTGCCGCCGCTCGGCTGACCGCATCGCGGATCAGTTGGCCATTGAATGGTGCACGACATCCATCGCGTTTGATCACTACCGGTTTCATCGATTTTCCCCGTATTGAAAGACCTGGTGGCCACCCTCGGCTCACCCTCGTTGAGTCCCCTTCTCCACGCCCGTCCCCGGCGCAAACAAGGTCAGCCAAGGCTTGAAACACCTGGGCTGACACTGAGAGGGCGACCACTTATGCACAGCTTTATGACACTATATATGGGTGTTTTTTTTATGCTTACCCCTATATGTGGGGTCTATTAGGCACCAAAGCGGTACCCTGTTTCTTGATCCAGAACAGGTTTTGGAAGGAGTGGGGCAGTTCACGACCAGTGCCAAAAGGCGCTCCTTTTGCTCACCCCAGACGGGATGCGGGCTCCCGCCCGACAAGGGATAAAAAGAGAGGGGCACGCCTTCCGACAACAATTGACCGAGGCACCAGAGAGCGGGAGAGCACATACTGGGGAACAGTCTGTCCCTTGCGGAAAAAACACGTGACCAAGGTCTTGCTCCTGCTCTCCCTCCCGCTGCTGGCCGCCGAGATCCTGGTGATCAGCAGTTATCACCAGAGCAACCAGTGGGATCAGAGCTACAGTGCCGGCCTCGAGCAACACCTCGAGCAGGCGCATCACCTCGGCTATCTCTATCTGGACACCAAGCGCCAGCCCGGCCAGACCCGTGACGAACTGCTCGCCAAGGGAATGGCCACCTACCGGACCCACCAGCCGGCGCTGGTGATCCTGGGGGATGACAACGCCATCAACGCCCTCGCCCGACCCATCGCCGCCCGGGGAACGCCCGTGGTGTTTCTCGGGATGAACGAGAATCCGCGCCCCAAGGGGCTGGTCGGCCACCCCCTGATCACCGGCGTACTGGAACGCCCCCTGCTCAAGCGCAGCATCAGCGAGATGAGTCAGTTGATGGGAGGGCTGGAGCGCGCCCTGGTGCTGTTTGACGAAAGCGAGGTGTCCCGCACCGCCGTCGCCCACGAGTTCAAGGGGCGAGGCGAGCTGACGATCGGTCAGACCCGGGTCAGCAGCCGCCAGTTCACCGACTATGGACACTGGCAGGAGGCAGTGCTCGCCAGCCGGGAAAACGGCTATCAGGCGCTCTTCCTCGGCCTCTACCACACTCTCACCGACGCTCAGGGCCAGCATGTAAGCGAGCAACAGGTACTGGCATGGACCAGCGCCAACAGTCCGGTGCCACTGTTCTGCTTCTGGGCCTTTGCAGTGGGCAGGGGAGCCGCCATCGGCGGTCTGGTGCTCGACGGCCACAGCCAGGGAGAGAGAGCCGCCGAACTGGCCAATGCCATCCTCTCAGGCACGGCGCCCGGCGCCCTCTCCCCCCGCGCCGCATCCCGCGGGGAATATCTGTTCAGCAAGAGCGAACTGGCACGCTGGCACCTGACGGCTCCCGATGCCTGGCAGGACAAGGTGAGCTACATCGAGTGAGCCCACCAACGACAAACCCGGCCAGTGGGCCGGGTTTGTCTGCTCAAACGTGCATCCTCAGGGCTGAATGGCCGCCTGCAACTCGGCTTCGGTCCAGATGGTGATCCCCAGCTCCTGGGCCTTGGCGAGCTTGGAGCCTGCCGCCTCCCCCGCCACCAGCACGTCGGTCTTGGCCGACACGGAGCCCGCCACCTTGGCCCCCAGGGCCTGCAGCGCCGCCTTAGCGTCGTTGCGGGACAAGGCGGTGAGGGTGCCCGTCAGCACGAAGGTCTTGCCGGCAAAGGGCTGATCGCTTGTCTCTTTCTTCTCGATGGCCGGCCAATGGATACCGGCGGCCAGCAGGGCGTCGAGCACTTCGATGTTGTGGGGCTGGCGCAGAAAATAGTAGACATGCTTGGCCACTATGTCTCCCACGTCGGCCACTTCCAGCAACTGCTCCACCGAGGCGGCGCGCAGGGCATCCAGGGTGAGGAAGTGGTTGGCAAGGTTCAAGGCGGTCGCCTCCCCCACTTCGCGGATCCCCAGGGCAAACAGGAAGCGGGGCAGGGTGGTGCTGCGGGCGGCATCGATGGCGGCCACCAGGTTGAGGGCCGATTTTTGCCCCATCCGCTCGAGACCGGCCAGCTGGATGGCGTTGAGGCTGAACAGGTCCGCCGGGGTCTTCACCAGCCCCTTGTCCACCAGCTGCTCCACTATCTTGTCGCCAAGGCCATCCACATCCATGGCGCGGCGGGCGGCGAAATGCTTGATCGCCTCCTTGCGCTGGGCCTCGCAGAACAGGCCGCCGGAGCAGCGGGTCACCGCCTCCCCCTCCAGCCGCTCTACCGCCGAGCCGCACACCGGGCACTGGGTGGGGAAGAGGATCGCGCGAGCATCCGCGGGGCGCTGGGCCTCCACCACGGCCACTATCTGCGGGATCACGTCCCCCGCCCGGCGCACGATCACGGTGTCGCCGATCATCACGCCGAGCCGTTCAATCTCGTCGGCATTGTGCAGGGTGGCATTGGAGACGGTGACGCCGCCGACGAACACGGGTTTGAGCTTGGCCACCGGGGTCACGGCGCCGGTGCGGCCCACCTGGAACTCGACGTTCTCCAGCAGGGTCATCTCCTCTTCTGCCGGGAACTTGTGGGCGGTGGCCCAGCGCGGGGCCCGCGCCACGAAGCCGAGCTCCTGTTGCAGCGCGATGTCGTCGACCTTGTAGACCACGCCATCGATCTCGTAAGGGAGATCCCCACGGCGGGCCAGGATGTCGTCGTGGAAGGTCTGGCAACCGGCGGCCCCCTCCTTGAGCTTCACCTCGGGGCTGAGCGGCAGCCCCCAGGCCTTGAGCTGGTTGAGGCGAGCGAAGTGGGAATTGCCCAGCTCGTCACCGCCTATGCCAACCCCGTAGGCGTAGAAACTCAAACGGCGACGAGATGTAATACGAGAATCCAATTGTCTTAGACTGCCAGCTGCAGCATTACGTGGGTTAGCAAAAACTTTCTCACCTGTAGCTAAAGCCCGTTCGTTCAGGTCATTGAAGTCCTTCTTTTTCATGAAAGCTTCACCGCGAACTTCCAAACGTTGAGGCCAATCTTCCCCCTGGAGAGCCAAGGGTACAGATCTAATCGTTCTCACATTATCAGTAATGTTCTCCCCAACTCGTCCATCCCCACGAGTCGCAGCCTGAACCAGTATCCCATTTTCATAAAGCAGACTAACCGCAAGCCCATCCAACTTAGGTTCACAACAGAATGTTAACTCACGACTAGACCGTAAACGCCCTTCAATTCGATGGACAAAGTCAGCAAGATCTTCATTATTAAAAACATTATCCAAGCTAAGCATGGGGATTTCATGCTGAACTTGTCGGAATTCCGTCGATGGGGGACTACCAACACGCTGGCTCGGTGACATAGAAGTTCGCAGAGCTGGTTGTTGTCTTTCTATATCAATTAGCTCTCGCATTAGACGATCATATTCAATATCAGGGATCGTTGGTTCGTTGAGCGTATGGTATTGATAACCATAAAGAGTAAGCCGTCGGCTTAACTCACGATGACGGGAATACGTATTACTCATTGGTATATCTCGTAATTTAGTTAACAGATACACAAACAAAAATGCGGTACCTGGGTACCGCATTGTTATTCTCAATCGACCGCAGGCTGCCTTAGTCGCGGCTGGCCTCGTAGGCGGCCAGCTCGTGGCGATAACGGGCGATGTCGTCGTCGCTGAGGGGACTGCGCGAGGCGTCGGTCAGCATGGCATCGAGATCGCTCGCCAGCTGATCCGCGGCCTGCAACATGTGCTCGAAGGCGAAGGCGGCATTGCTGCGAAGGGGCAGTTGCATGAAGAGGGACACACCCGGGGTGCTGAACTGCTCCATGCGATAGGGGTTGAAGGTACCCGGCTTGACCATGTTGATCATGGAGAAGAGCACTTCACCCTTGCCGCCCAGATCTTCGTGACGGTGGAAGATGTCCATCTCGCCAAACTTGAAGCCCAACGCCAGCAGGGAAGAGAGCAGGGTCGCACCTTGCAGATCGTGGCCGGGACGGGCCATCAGGTTGATGACATAGACATCCTGCCAGATCTTCTCAACCGGGGCCGGGGCGGGTTCTGGCTCGGCTGCGTGAACCGGCTCTTCATAGGCTGGCTCGTCATCGTAAGCGGGCTCCTCATAAGCCGGCTGGGCGTAGCGGGGAGCCTGCTGGGCAACCGGTGCCGGCTCGCGTGCACCGAAGGTCGGCGCCTGGGCATAGGCCGGCTCCACCAGCGGCTCTTCGTCCAGCGGCTGCATCATGGGCTCGCGCTGCGGACGGGAACGGTGTACCGGCGTACGGCGGATCACCTGTGCAGGTTTGCGCACCGGCGCGGCAGGGGCCTCTTCAACAGGGGCGGCAACCGGCTCGTCATAGTCCTCTTCTTCCTCATACACAGGCTGAGGGGGGACAGGGCGAGCGGCAGGCTTGCGCACCACGGGAGGCGGCAGATCGGCGTCGTCATCTTCATCATCGAAGGCGGGAACGGGGGCGACACGGCGGGGTTCGGGCTGACGGGCCTCGTCGCTGCGCAGTTTGGGCTCGGCACGACGGCCACCGCTCACCACACGCACCTGACCGATGCCATCGCTGTCGAAGGCGTCGTTGTCACGCTCACGGGACTTGGACTCCATCCGACCCAGGGGTTTCTCCTTGATCGGTGCCTGACGATTCTTTCTGTTGCTCCACAACCCGTGAATGAGCAATGCCGCGATGGCAATACCGCCCAGGGCAACCAAGATGTAACGCAATTCCTGCATTAGCTGCTTCTCTTTCTAGTTTTGCTCAGCCAAAGCGACGGCTTCACCGATATCGACCGACACTATGCGCGAAACCCCGGGCTCTTGCATCGTGACGCCAACCAGCTGCTCGGCCATCTCCATGGAGACCTTATTATGACTGATGTAAACGAACTGTACTGTGCTCGACATCTCTTTGACAAGAGAACAGAAGCGACCGACGTTCACTTCATCGAGCGGTGCATCCACCTCATCCAGCAGACAAAATGGTGCTGGATTGAGTCTGAAGATGGCAAAAACCAGCGCAAGGGCGGTTAGCGCCTTCTCCCCCCCGGAAAGCAGGGCAATGGTAGCATTCTTCTTGCCCGGAGGTCTTGCCATGATGCTCACTCCGGCCTCCAAAAGATCATCCGAGGTCAGCTCAAGCCAGGCACTGCCCCCCCGAACACTTTTGGGAACAGGGATTTTAAATCTTCATTGACCTTATCGAAAGTGTCGCGGAAGCGTATTTGTGTTTCTTTATCAATTCTTTTAATGGCTTGGCTCAAGGTGTCGAGGGCCTGCTCCAGATCCTGGCACTGATTTTCCAAGTAGCTTGAACGGGTTTTCGCCTCCTCATACTCCTCCAGTGCCGCCAGGTTGATGGCGCCAAGCGCCTCCACCTGCGCCTCCAGAGTCTGGATCTCCTGGCGCAGCTTGCCGCGATCAGCGGCAATCAGCACCACCTGATCGAGGTCCACCAGGCGCACGCCCAACTCTTCGAACTGCTCGTGCAGTCCCTGCCTGCGCGTCAGGTTGCGCTCGCGCTCGAGCCGCAGGGTCGCCAGCTTCTCCTGAATTTTCACCAGCTGCTTGTGAGCGGCGCTTCTGGCCTGCTCCAGCTCGGTCAGCTGACGATCCAGCTCTGCGAGCCGCTGGTGACAGGCCAGTTGCTGCGCCTCAAGATTGCGCTGTTCGACCAGCAGGGGCGACAGATCCTGACTCGGAGCGGCCCCTGGCTCCTTGAGTTCCGCCAGCTCCAGGCCGAGACGGGCCAGCTCCTGCTCGCGCAGCGTGATGAGCTGGCGCTGGTTCTGCTGCTCCAGTTGCAACCGCTGGCAGGCCGCCTGCTGCTGCTCCCGGCGAAGGCGCGCTTCTTCCAGCGCCCGCTCCGCCCCGCTCACCTGCTCCTGGGCGAGCAGCAGCGCCTCGGCGAATACCTCCCCCTGCTCCTGCTGCTCGCCAAGGGCTGCTTCATCCTGCTCAAGCCGCTCCCCGGCCGACACCAGCCGCTGCGCCTCCTCAGCCTGCTCCTTGTCGAGCCGGGCCAGCTCTTCCCCCAGCTGGCCCAGGCGCTGCAAGCGCTCCTGGCGCTGCCCCTCGCGCAGACTCCAGGCTTCGCGCAGTTGCTGCCACCGCAGCTCCTGCTCGCGCAGGGTGTGCTGAGCCAGCTCATGGGCACTGTGCAGCTGGGCCCGCGCTGCATCGGCGGCGGCAAGCTGCTCGTCGAGTCTGTGCAGCACCTCCCGACCCGCGGCCAGCTCGGTGTGCAGCCGCTCACGCTCACCGAGCAGCGCCAGCGTACCGAGGGCCATGCCCTCCCCCAGATCCGCCCAGTTGGGGCCGAACCAGTCGCCGGCGGGAGTGAGCAGCGACTCACCGGCAGAGAGGCTGTGCAGGCGGGACAGCGCCTCCTCCCTGCTCTCTGCCAGCCAGATGGCATTGAGGAAAGCCGGAATGTGCTCGCCCCCCAGTTGCGCCGCCAGGGTACCGGCCCTGGCTGGCTGGGCCGGGCCAATCCAGAGTCCGGGTTGCGCCAGGTTGCACTCGTCCGCCGGGATTGCGGTGAGCCAGCGGCCGAGCACCTTGTCCAGCCCCCGGGCCCACTCGGGGGGAACCTGCAACCGATCCGCCAGGGTCGCGCCCGCCATCTGCTCCCCCAGGATCTGATCCAGGGTGGCGAGGCGCGCCTCCAGCTCGCGCAGCAGGCCCTGCTGGCGACCCTGCTCTGCCTTGAGCTCTTCATGGCGCGACACACCGGCCTGCCACGCTGCATCGGCTTCCTCATGGCGGGCGCGGGAGAGCGAGAGTTCCGCCGCCAGGGCATCGAGGGCCGGTTGCAGGTTCTCCCCCTCCCCGCCAAGGGGCCCGGCCTGTTCGTCTTCCAGCTTGAGGCGGGCAAGCCGGGTCTTGGCCTGCAGCTCCTGCAGGCCATTCACCTCGGCGCGGGTCTGGTTGAGCCGCCCCTGCAACTGGCCCAGCTGCTGCTGCCACTGCTGCTGACGCTGGCGCGCCTGCTCGAGCCGATCGCCCGCTACCGCACGCACGCTCTGCTGGTCGGTGAGCAACTGCTCACACTGCTCGAGGCGCGCCGACGCCACCTCCCCCTGCAACGTGCTGTCGCCCAGTTGCTCCAGCTGGCCGGCCAACTGGGCCTTGAGACCGTCGATACGCTCGCCGAGGGACTGCCGCCTCGCCTGCCAGTCGCGGCCAAGCTCGCTCTGGTGCAATTGCTGCTGCTCGAGGCGGGCGATGGCTTGCCCGCCGAGGAAAATCTGCTGCTGGCGGCTCGCCTGCTCGGCCTGCGCCTCCTGGCGGGCCACCGACAGAGTGACGTGGCGTCCTTCGTCTGCGGTGCGCTTGGCATCGAGGGCCGCCAGCGCCTGTTCAGTCTGGGCCAGTTCGGTCTTGGCTTCGCCAAGACGCGTCTCCAGCGCCCACAGTTCCGAGCCGATCAGCTCCGCACGAGCGGCACGTGATCGACTCTTGAGCTGCTTGTAGCGCTCGGCGGTTTCGGCCTGGGCCTTGAGATGTTCGAGGCGCGAGCCCAGTTCGCCACGGATGTCGCCAAGGCGTTCCAGGTTCTCCTGGGTATGGCGGATGCGCTGCTCGGTCTCCCGGCGCCGCTCCTTGTAGCGGGAGACCCCGGCGGCCTCTTCCATGAACAGCTTGAGATCGGCGGGGCGGGACTCCACCAGCCGGCTGACGGTGCCCTGTTCGATGATGGCGTAACTGCGGGGCCCAAGGCCGGTGCCGAGGAAGAGGTCGGTCACATCCTTGCGGCGGCACTTCTGGCCGTTGATCTGGTAGTGATTGGAGCCGTCGCGCAGCACTTCGCGGCGCACCGAGATCTCGGTAAAGCGGCCGAACTCGCCGGGTACCCGGTTGTGGGGATTGTCGAACACCAGCTCCACCGAGGCGCGGCCATGGGCGCTGCGGTTGATGGAGCCGTTGAAGATGACGTCGGTCATGTTCTCGCCGCGCAGATGGCGGGCGGAGCTCTCCCCCAGCACCCAGCGCACGGCGTCGATGACGTTGGATTTGCCGCAGCCGTTGGGGCCCACCACGGCGGTCATGTCGGCGTTGAGTTCGATGCGGGTCGGCTCGACAAACGACTTGAAACCGGCGAGTTTGATCAATTTCAGACGCATGGCGGCCTATGTGGGTAACGAAATAAAGAGGAGGCGGGCAGGCGACTTTACCAAATCAAAGGCTTGTTTGTAATATGCTGGCACTTTCCCCATTCACTGATGGAGCTCACATGAGCCAATCACCCCACATGGTCAAAGATTCGGTCAGCGGTGCAGACTACTTCCTGCGCGGGTTCTCACTCATCCGCCAACCCGGCATCCGCACCTTCGTGCTGATCCCCCTGCTGGTCAACTTCGTGCTCTTTGCCGGTGCCTTCTACGCCCTGTTGCTACAACTGGACGGCCTGTTCGCCTGGCTGCACCAGCAGATCCCGAGCTGGCTCTCCTGGCTTGATTACCTGCTCTGGCCCATCGCCCTCATCACCATACTGGTGGTCTTCTCCTTCATCTTCAGCTCGGTGGCCAACTGGATAGCCGCCCCTTTCAACGGCCTGCTGGCAGAGAAGGTGGAACAGATCCTCACCGGTGAAGCCATGAATGACACCGGCATGCTGGATGTGGTGAAAGATGTGCCCCGTACCTTCGGCCGCGAATGGACCAAGCTGAAATACTATCTGCCCAAGGCCATCGGCTGCCTGATCCTCTTCCTGATCCCGGTAGTAGGCCAGACCCTGGCACCCGTGCTCTGGTTCCTGCTCAGCGCCTGGATGATGGCGATCCAGTATGTCGATTATCCGTTCGACAACCACAAGATCGGCTTCATCACCATGCGCGACGCCCTCAAGCAACGTCGTGGAAAGTGCCTGAGCTTCGGCGCCCTGGTGACCCTCTTCTCCGCCATCCCGGTGGTGAATCTCTTCGTGATGCCGGTGGCCATCTGTGGCGCCACCGCCATGTGGGTAGACCAATACCGCAGCGAGCAACTTGGACGCTGAACCGCGTCATCATGATCAAAAGAGGGGGTGAAAGCCCCCTTTTTCATTACTTAATCTAATGCATAACCAAGATAGCTTGTCGCCCCAGCGCAGGGTTGTTAGGATGCGGGCCTTTCTCGCACCCTGGGATATCTCATGTTACATGCACTCTTCTTGCTCGGCCTGGTGGCCGAAGGGATGACTGGCGCGCTGGCAGCGGGTCGGCGACGGATGGATCTGTTTGGCGTCGTGATCATCGCCTCGGCGACGGCCATCGGTGGCGGTACCATTCGGGATGTGCTGCTGGGCCACTATCCCCTGCTCTGGGTCGAGCACCCCGAATACGTGCTGCTGGTGGCGGGCGCCGCCATGGCCGGGGTCATCTCGGCCCCGCTGATGCGCTACCTTGGCAAGCTGTTCCTGGCGCTCGATGCCCTGGGGCTCGTGGTCTTCTCCATCTTCGGGGCTGCCCGGGCGCTCGAGATGGGCCACGGGGCCGGCATCGCCTGCATCATGGCCGTGGTGACCGGCGTGTTCGGGGGGGTGCTGCGGGACTTGCTGTGCCAGCGTATCCCGCTGGTGTTCAAGCGCGAGCTCTATGCCGCCGTCTCGCTGCTCACCGCCGCGCTCTACTGCTTTGCGCTGCACCATGGGCTGCCCAACGACTGGGCCGCTTTCGGTGCCATCGGCATCGGCTTCGTGCTGCGGCTCCTGGCGGTACGCTTCAAGTGGGGACTGCCCACCTTCAACTATCAGTACGCCACCCATTGAACGCGCCAGTTCCTGGCAATATCGCACGGATAACGCCCAACAAAAAAGCGCCATACGGCGCTTTTTTGTTGGGCGTCAGCAAGAGAGGAAAGGGTCAGTTGATCCCTTCCGAGCTGAAGAAGGTCGCCTTGTCGGCGATGAAACGCACCTTGATGTTCTTGCCTTCCCCTCCCCAGACACAGCTCGTGGTGCCGAGAGCATCGTCGCAACGCTCGGCCTTGCCGAGGATGGCGCTCGCTTCGGCATAGCTCATCCCGACTTTCAGCTTGTCGTAGCTCTCGCGGTTGAGCTTGCCGCAACCAGTCAACAACAGGGCGATGAGCCCACCGATCACAATCTGCTTCATCTTTCTCTCCTCTGGCTGGAGTCCAGAGCCTAGCAGCTTGGGCCCCCTCAATGCCAGCGACAACAAGATACAATCGGCACTCAAGCTTTGAGACGATCCCGACTTACCAGCTGCGAACGGGGCCCGTATCCAGGTGCACGAAGTTGTCGGAAGGGTAATAACCCACACCGCCCACCTTGAGGTTCAGAGCGGCCTTGCGCAAGTGTGCCAGTTGCACGCCGGGGATGCGCACGTCAACCGCCTGCCCCAGGGTGTGGTAGCTGTGCTTGGCGACGCCGCGACTCTTGCGCCGCTTCTGCTGATTGGTGGCCGGGGAGCGATAACCCGAGATGAGCTGGATTTCGCCGTGGCGTCCCAGCTTGTGTTGCAGCAGAAAGAGCTGATCGAACAGCTTTCTGTCGATGTTGAACACTTCGTTGCGACGGTAGTCACGGAAAATATGGTTGAGCTCCGCCAGCCCGTCGCTCAAATAGTGGCCATCTTCCCAATAACTGGCGCGTACCCGCTCGCCGGTATTGAGGTTGAAGAAACTCAGTTCCCGTCCCGAAGTGCTGCGGCTCGCCAGCGCAGGGAACGACAGCAGGCTGGTCCCCATCAGGCAACCCGCCCCCAGCAGCAGACGGCGTCGGCTTATCTCTTGTCCCAGCATCCGTTGTCCGTCCATCTCATGGTGAAGTCACACAGGTGAATGAATTTGATACAAGGGCCGAAACTACCTGCCAGAAAAAGCGCTGTCAAACCCCATTCACCCATGAAAAAGCCCGGCACGGGCCGGGCTTGTCACTCTGTGGCGAGGATCACAGCAAGCGGCTTTGATAGCTGACTCTGTCGAATCCGTAGATATCGTTGCGCAGTTGCTGACGTCCCTCTTCATCAATCCAGCTGCTCCAGTAGACGGTAAACACCGGGATAGGGTTGCTCAGGGGCAGCCACTTGGTCTGGGTCTCTTTCAGGATGCTGGCTACCTTGTCCGGCTGATAGCGGGAGTCCGCCAGCAGCAGCTCTGCCAGATCGTCGGCGTGTTCCACCCGGATGCAACCCGAGCTGAAGGCACGGGCCCCCTGCTCGAACAGCGCCTTGCGCGGGGTGGAGTGGAGATAGATGGCATCGTTGTTAGGCAGATAGAACTTGTAGCGACCCAGGGCATTGTGATCCCCCGGCTTTTGCCGCAACCGGTAAGGGAAACCGGAGGCCAGCGCATGGTGCCAGCCATCTTCGCTGAACTGCACCGGATTGCCCTCGCCGTCGATCACCTCGAACTGTTCGCGATCCAGGTAGGCAGGATCGCGCCCGAGCTTGGGCAGAATGTCCTTGCTCAGGATGGAGCGCGGCACGTGCCAGGCCGGGTTCAGCACGATGGAGCGGATCTCGCTGGCGAGGATGGGGGTTGCCCGCTGCTCCTTGCCGACGATGACCCGACTAGTGAAGACCTCGCTGCCCGACTCCACCACGCTCAGGCGGTAGTCCGGAATGTTGACCAGCACATAGCGACCGGCAAGGTGATCCACCAGATCACGGCGCCACAGGTTGCGAACCAGCAGGCTGGCGCGCACCTCGGGGCCGGTATTGAGCCAGCTGCGGGTCTGACGGCCGATGATGCCGTCGGCGGTCAGGCCGTGGCGGCGCTGGAACTGCTTGATGGCCTGTTCGGTCTCGGGATCGTAGAGGCTGTCCTGGTGAGTCGGGGCACTGTCCCCCAGTTCGTTCAGGATGGAGCGGATCTGGCCGAGCTCGGTCGAGCTCTCCCCCGCCCTCAGGGTCGGCATGGAGAGGATGGGCCAGTGCTTGGCCATGGGCATGGCCAGCAGCTTGCGCACTTCTTCGCGCACGGCGTCGTATTCCGCCACCTGTGGCCTGAGTTGCCTGACCTGCTCCAGCAGATTGTCTCCCTGGGGAGCATGGGCCAGGGGGCGGTTCAGATCCAGCTTGAGGGTCTGCATCTGTTCGCGCGCGACCAGATCCATCCCTCGCCAGGCCTGCTGGAACCGGGCCAGCTTGCCAAAGGCCTCATCGTAGAGGGCACCGCGCCGATCCGCCGGGGTCTTTTGCAACTGCTGCCAGAGGCGGTAGAAATCCGGATGCAGCTGGGCCAACACCGCTTCCTGCAACTGCTGTTCAAGCTCATGACGAGCCTGCTCGGCCACCTCGTTCTGATACCAGTCATGCTGGATGCTGGGACTGGCCACTACCGCCTGTTCCGTGCTGGCATGAACCATGCTGGCCGGCCAGCAGCCCAGCCAGATGAGATTCGCCAATGCCAACCAATACTTCTTACCCATGCTTCTTACCACGCTTGCCTCAAATCGGTTCATTTCGGCCTGTCAGGCGCGACGGTCAGGACCCCATGATGCGTGAATGCCGACGACTTTGCTAGCGGACGGAGGTGTAACGACGCCAGATGAGTTCCTGCTCCCCGCTGTCGCCGACGGCCACTATCGCCTCGTTGAACCGCGCTACGAATTCCCCGGACAGGGTCTTCTTGCTCAACATGAAAAAGGTGGGCGTCTCATGGATCGCCATGGTGTGGGGGACGACCGCATCCGACAGCCCCTCTCTCTTCAGACCCCAGGGCGTGGCCAGACTATCCCCGAGAAAACCGTCTATCCGCCCAAGCAGCAGCTTGCGATAGTTTTGCACATCGTTGACCTCGCTCACCTGGTTGCGGTATCGCTGCAGAACCTTGGTGATTTCCGGGCCGTAATAGTAGTCCCTGGTCACACCGAGGCGATGCCCGTGGGCCAGCCAGCTCGCCAGATCCGACTCCTCCCCGGTACCGGATTTGCGTACCCAGAGCGATGTCCGGCCCGGGTTGTAGGGGATGGAGAACCAGGCATAACGCGCCCTGTCATCGGCAAAATACGCCTCCATCACGATGTCCAGCCGACCCCGCTCAAGATCGTGCAACCCCCGCTTCCAGGGACGCTCCACATAGACCAGATGACAACCCAGCCGATTCGACACGGCATTGAGGTAGTCGACCGCAAATCCACGCAGTTCCCGACGTGCTCCCTCTTGCTGGTAATAGTGGTATGGGGGCCAGTCATCGAAACCGACGCGAAGGGGGGAGGAGCAGAACGATTGCGCCCACAACGGTTGGAGGGGCAGACAGCAGAGCACACACAGAGAGAAGAGTCTCATGGGTCATCCTTGACAACGGGACAGGCCATCTTAATTCTGCCCGGGTGAAATGGCGACAGATCCTGCCACAACAAAGCACAATATCAGCCGTTTGCCTGATGCGCCCCAGGTGGCGGCAGACAGGTTGGCGCCGAAAAAGCCACAATCAAGAAGAGGAAGCAAACGACCCCAAAGCCCCTTGGTAAGCAGGGTGATTGAGGGTTAATATGTGAGCAAATATATTTTTGTGATCCACTATGCTTTTTTTGCAATTGGATTAGCATATGCGCGAAATCTGCCTATCAATCTGTCGGGCGTCGAGTGAGTAATATGACCTACAAAAAGTTCGGTTTTCTGGCTGCCATCCTGGCACTGAGCGGTTTCTACCTTTATACCCTCTATCTGGCCGCTCACCCCAACGTGAGCCTGGCTTACAAGCTCTATTACCTGGAAGGCAAGACCCGTTTCTGGGAGCACAACTCCAGCATGACCCTCCAGCCTGGCAACGAACTCAACCTGACCAAGCCGAGCCGCTTCCTCTCAAGCGAAGGCTGGGCCAAGAAGCCCAGCGAGCAAGGCACCGAGCTGAGCGGTCAGGGCGGTCTCTATTTCGTGCTGCCCAAGCAGCAGGCCCAGCCGGAGCAGCTCACCATCCAGGCCAGGATCAACAGCCCTCAGGCTGGCACCCTGCTCAAGGTGGCGCTGGGTCATGATTTCACCACCACGGTCAAGCTGGCCAAGGCGGGCATCAACGAGATCCGCCTCAGCCTGCCGGGCGACTCCCTGACCGCCGATCCCAAGCGTCCCAACTTCCTGGCGCTCTCCGCCCCGACACCGCTCAACGTCCAGTCCGTGCGACTGACCGTGGCTCAGTGAAGCGGAATGCCCCAAGTATCTGTTCCGTAAAATAATTCTTTCAATAAGGAAGTTCCCATGTCCCGTGCCGATTTTCGACTCTCTCTGGTCGTTCCCGTTTACAACGAGGAAGAGAGCATAGACGCCTTCATCAGCGCGATAGATACCGAACTGGCCCCGCTCAAAGACCAGCTTGAAATCGTGTTCGTCAACGATGGCAGCCGTGACCGCACCCGTGAGGTGGTCGAGCAGGCCATCGCCCGGGATCCCCGTGTGACCCTGGTCAACCTGGCCCGCAACTTCGGCAAGGAAGCGGCCATGACCGCCGGCCTGCACCAGGCCAAGGGCGACGCCATCGTCCCCATGGACGTGGACCTGCAGGATCCCCCCTCTCTCATTCTGGAGTTCGTCAAGCTGTGGCAGACCGGCGACTATGACACCGTCTACGGCATCCGGGTGGATCGCAGCGCCGATACCCCGATGAAACGCCTGACTGCCGGTGGCTTCTACCGCTTCTTCAACGCCCTCTCCACCAGCACCAAGCTGCCGGAGAACGCCGGTGACTTCCGCCTCATCGATCGCAAGGTGGTCGAGGCCATCAAGCAGTTGCCGGAGCGCAACCGCTTCATGAAGGGGCTGTTCGCCTGGGCCGGTTTTCGCGCCGTCGGCGTTCCCTACGAGCGCCCGGCCCGCCATGCCGGCGAAACCAAGTTCAACTACTGGAAGCTGTGGAACTTCGCCCTTGACGGCCTGATGAGCTTCTCCAGCTGGCCGCTGCGGGTGTGGAGCTACATCGGGGTCGGTGTCTCCTTCATCGCCTTCCTCTATATCCTCAAGATCATCACCCAGGTGCTCTTCTTCGGCATCGACGTGCCCGGTTACGCCTCCCTGATGTCGGTCATGCTGTTCCTCGGCGGCATCCAGCTGCTGTCGCTGGGCATCATCGGCGAGTACATCGGCCGCATGTTCGTCGAGGTGAAACAGCGCCCCGTCTACCTCATCGAAGGGGTCTACGGCCAGTACGCCAAGCAGGATGAAGAGCAGAAGCAGGAAGTGCCCACCGCCAGCAAGAAGAGCGCTGGCAAGAAGGCCGCCGCGAAAGCCGCTGATGATCAGCAGGAGCAGGCGTCTCAATGATCTCCCGCGAGGAATTCTGGCGGCTGGTTCGCTTCGGTTTTGTCGGCGGGGGGGCCACCCTCGTCGATCTGGGTACCTCCATCGCCCTGTTTCATACCTGGCCGGCCATCTCCGAGCACCTGGTCACGACCCTGGCCTTTGCCGTGGCGTTCTGGTTCTCGTTCTTCGGCCATCGCTACATCACCTTCCAGAAACAAGGTGCCGCCAGCAAGTTCCTGCTGGTTGCCCTCTTCTCGCTGGCGGTGCGTAACCTCATCCTGAGCGGTTTGCTGTTTGCCGGTCTCTCCGGCCTGTTGCCGGTGGTGATCGCCACCCTGACCGTCACCGTGCTCACCTACGTTCTCTCCCGTATCTGGGTTTTTGCCTGATGAATGATATGACCAATACCGCCCCGTCAACCGGGGCTGCACTCCCCTATCGCCCGTCACTGCGCATCAGCGGCCGCGACTGGCTGATGATCGTCGCCGCCTTCGTGCTGAGCCGGGTGGCGCTCTATGGCATGGGCTATTTCGGCGTCCAGCTCTATGGCGCCACCGACATCGGGCCGCTGCAAGCCTACTGCCAGTTCGACTGCGTCTGGTTCCAGCGCATCATCGAGAATGGCTACGACCTCTATCCACGCTGGTTGAGCAAGGGCAATGCGGCGAACTGGGCCTTCATGCCCCTCTATCCCATGCTGGCCGGCGGTCTCTCCAGCCTGTTTGACATGGAGAGCCTCATCGGCCTGATGCTGGTGGCCAACATCGCCTTCTTCATCAGCTTGCCCCTGATGCTGCTGGTGCTGCGCCAGCTCAAGCTGGGGGACGACACAGCCCGCTTCGGGGTCTGGCTGCTGGCCTTCTCCCCCTTCTCCGCCTATTTCGTCTCCGGCTATACCGAGCCCATGTTCATGGCGCTGATGCTGGGAATGTTCCTGTTCGCCTACCGCGAACAGTGGCTCATGGTCGCCTTCCTCGGCATCTTCATCTCCGCCACCCGCAACCTGGGGGTGATGATGGTGTTCCCGGTGCTGATCCTGGCCCTGCAGGCCTACGGCTGGCGCGAGTTCTTCCGCTTCACCGAGCGGGCCTTCAAGGTGGTGTTCACCCTCTGGCTCATTCCCCTCGGCCTCTTCTCCTACATGGTCTATCTCTATCACCTCACCGGGGATGCCCTGGCCTTCAAGCACATCCAGGTGGCCTGGGGCCGCTATATGGACAGCCCCCTGGACTGGTGGCTGAGCGGCTTCGAGCTGGGGGGGCGCAAGGCCTATCTCTCCATCATGGTGATCTTCGGCTGGTGCCTGAATGGCTACCTGTTCAGCCAGAAACGCTGGGCCGAAGCAACCCTGATGTTCATCTGCTGCACCATCCCCCTGATGACCGGACTCAACGCCATGCCCCGCTACATGTTCGGCCTCTATCCGACCCTGCTGGCCATCGTGCTGCTGGCCCATCGCTGGCCTGCCATCCGCCCTGCGGTGCTCTGCATCAGCGGCATGGTTGCCTCCTTCATCGCGGTGGCCTTCGTCAACTTCAAGTTCTTCACTGTGTGACGCCACCCCGAATGCCTACAAGCCGGTCAACTGACCGGCTTTTTTCATGGCCGCGACACCCGGTTCACACTTTTCCATTCTTGAAAACGTAACCATTTGAACTGACGTCACAAATCGGTATTTTACCGGTCCAAGCCTGCCCCAGCGCGCCCTAGAATGAGTGCCTCAACGGATCCTGCTCCTCACACTCTGCTCAAGGAATGGCTTATGCGTCTCTCTTCGCGCCCCGCTCTTCGCCCATCACCCCTGTGGCTGGCCGTGCTCGCCACACCGCTGTTCATCGGTCAGGCGATGGCCGCCCCCGAGGTCTATCTCCATGTGGATGGCAAACCGGTAGCCGAGGCGCTGACGCTGGACAAGGGCACCGTCACCCTGACCCACAGACTGGACAAGGGGAGCCACCAGATCCGCATCAGCGATGCGGGCAACAGCTGCGGCACCAGCTTCGGGCCAACCGAGGCCAAGCCCCTTCCCTTCGGCACCGCCCAGCCCATGGACAAGTGCAGCAAGGGGACAGACTTCAATCTGAGGGTGATGCTGGCGGGGGACTACGAGTTCACCTTCAACCCCGATACCCCCAGCCTCAAGGTGTTGCGGGCAACCAAAAAGAGCGAGTTCAAACGCCAGCCTCCGGAAGAGCCCTGCATCAGCTGGGATGGCGGCCCGGTCACGACATCACTCAAGGGAGTCTGGCCCGACGGCACACGGTTGCGGGATGCCTACTCGGGACAGGAAGCCGTGGTCAAGGGCGGCAAGATCACCCTGACACCGAGCAAGGAGAGCGGCGGCCTGCTGCTGCTCGAGCCGGTCAAGGCCGCCAAGCCTGCTCCCTTCAGCTGGGATCAGGCGAGCGTCTATTTTCTGCTGACCGACCGCTTCCACAACGGCGATCCTGCCAATGATCACAGCTTCGGTCGTCAGAAGGATGGTCAGGACGAAGTGGCCACCTGGCATGGCGGTGACTTCAAGGGGCTGACCGAGAAGCTCGACTACATCAAGCAACTCGGCATCAACGCCATCTGGATCACCCCCATGGTGGAACAGGTCCACGGCTTCATCGGCGGTGGCGAACAGGGGAACTTCCCCTTCTACGCCTACCACGGCTACTGGGCGCTCGACTTCACCAAAATCGACCCCAACTACGGCGACGAAGAGAGCCTGAAAACCCTGGTGGACGAGGCCCACAAGCGCGGCATGCGGATCATCCTCGACGTGGTGATGAACCACGCAGGCTACGCCACCCTCGCCGACTTGCAGGATCTGGGGCTCACCGATCTCACCCAGAACACCGGCAAGCTGCCGAGTCGCTGGAACGAATGGCGCCCAAGCGGCGGCCTCAACTGGCATGGCTACAACCAGTTCATCAACTACCAGTCATCCCACTGGGACAAGTGGTGGGGCCCTGACTGGGTGCGCGCAGGCCTGCCCGGCTACCCGCAACCCGGCACCGACGACGTCACCGGCTCGGTGGCGGGACTGCCGGACTTCCTGACCGAATCCACCAGATCGGTGGGGCTGCCACCGCTGCTCGCTGCCAAAAAAGACACCAGGGCCAAGGCCCTGCCCAACGCCACCGTGAGCGATTACCTCATTGCCTGGCACACCGACTGGGTGCGCCGCTTCGGCATCGACGGCTTCCGTGCCGACACCGTCAAGCACCTGGAGCCCGCGGTCTGGGCCAGGCTCAAGCAGGCGGGCACCGACGCGCTCAAGGAGTGGAAGGCCGCCAACCCGGGCAAGGCCCTCGATGACCTTCCCTTCTACATGGTGGGCGAGGTGTGGGATCACGGGGTCGCCAAGGACTTCTGGTACCAGCACGGCTTCGATTCCCTGATCAACTTCGACTACCAGCGTGAATTCGCCCTGCCCCAGGCCCAGTGCATGGCAGGGGCAGAGCCCACCTATGCGAGCTATGCCAGCCGCATCAACCAGGATCCCGAGTTCAACGTGCTGAGCTACATCAGCTCCCACGACACCAAGCTCTTCTTCGGCGACTACCAGGACGTGGCGCTGCAACGGCGGGTGGCCAACAGCTTCATGCTGCTGCCGGGGGGCATCCAGATCTACTATGGCGACGAGTCCGGTCGGGGGCTGGCCAAGGATGGCGGCGTGTTCGATCAGAGCGTGCGCTCGGACATGAACTGGCAGGAGCTGGCGAGTGGCGAGAAGGCGGAGCTGGTCAAGCACTGGCAACGGCTCGGCCAATTCCGTGCCGCCCACCCTGCCATCGCGGCGGGCAGCCACAAGAAGATTTCCGATGCCCCCTACGGCTTCGTGCGGGAGAAAGGAGAAGACAAAGTGGTCGTGGTCTTCGCGGGTCGGCAGAAATAGCGACCTGGCCTGAATAAAAAGGGGGAGCCGATGGCTCCCCTTTTTTGTCTTGCCGACGCCCGCATCAATCAGGCTGGCGGGCCGCCTTTGGCCACTGCAACCTCGCCCTGAGCAGGGTTTCCTGCCACAGGGGCCAGGCCAGCAAGGCCTGCTGATAGGCGCCAGCCTGACCGGGCAGCGAAATGCCATAGCTTGCCAGTCGATAGGCCATCACCGCATAGAAGGCATCCAGAATGCTCGCCTCGTCGAAATAGAAGGGCCCCCGCGCCTGGGACCAGAGGGTCTGCAACCGGGCCAGCTCGTCGATGACCTCCACCGGCGGTTCACTCTGGGTGGGCGCCCCCAGGAAGAAGGGCAGCAGGGTGCGGATCTGGCGAAAACCGGCGTGCAGCTCGGCGCACAGGCTGCGGGCCAGGGCCCGTTCGGCCTTGTCCACCGGATAAAGGTGGCGCTCCGGGCAGCACTCGTGGAGATATTCGGCGATGGCCAGCGAGTCGTGAATACGCAGCTCACCGTCGTCGAGCCAGGGCACCAGGCCGGCGGGGGCCGTGCGCTTGAGCCGTTGCAGCTCCTTGGCATCTTCCAGATCGAAGACCTGCTCCTGCCACTTGAGCCCGCTCATGGCCAGCACCAGCGCCGTTCTCATTGCCCAGGTGGAGCCCGTGCCCACCGTCAAAACCAGGGATCCCATCGATTGCCTCCTGCATGGGTTGTTTACTGGCCATCCCGCCGGCCCCGTGGCACGACATCCGATGACCACCTCACATTTGCGTACTGGCGGGTTTGACCCACTTGGGTAGCAGTGCTAGTTTGATTTTTCAAAACAATCAGTTAGCAACAATGTGAGCTATGGACAGCCAATTTACCATCGTCATCGCAGATGACCACCCCCTGTTTCGGGGCGCCCTCTATCAAGCGGTGCACATGGCCATCGACGACGCCAGATTGCTGGAGGCTGACTCCATCGACAGCCTGAGCCACCTGCTCGATGAACATCCCGACGTCGACCTGCTGCTGCTGGATCTCAAGATGCCGGGGGCCAACGGCTTCGAAGGGCTGGCCTATCTGCGCGGACATCACCCGGATCTCCCCATCGTCGTGGTCTCGGCCTCCGAGGATCCCGCCATCATCCAGCAGGTGCTGCGCCTGGGCGCGCTCGGCTTCATTCCCAAATCCGTTCCCATGAAAGAGCTGGTCAGCGCCCTCAATACGGTGATCGGGGGGGACAACTGGGTGCCCGAGGGGATCTCCCTCCATCCCGAGCCCGGCGAAGGGCCCGATTTCGCCACCAAGCTGGCCAGCCTCACCCCCCAGCAATACAAGGTGCTCATCATGTTGCGGGATGGCAGCCTCAACAAACAGATCGCCTGGGAGCTCAACGTTTCCGAGGCGACCATCAAGGCCCATATCACCGCGATTTTCCGCAAACTCGGGGTCAAGAACCGCACCCAGGCGGTCATCGCCCTCCAGCAGATGGATATCAAGGACAGTTGAGCCCCTTGTCACCATCAGAGCCCATATCACTCCGCCTTCCGCAAACTTGGGGTCAAAAACCGCACCCAGGAGGTCATCGCCCTCCAGCAGATGGATATCAAGGACAGTTGAGCCCCTTGCCACCATCAGAGCCCATATCACTCCGCCTTCCGCAAACTCGGGGTCAAGCACCGCACCCAGGCAGTCATCGCCCTGCAGCAAATGGGCATCAAGGACGACTGAGCTCGTCCCCGGCTGGCTCGTATCGAGCCAGCCACAACCGCCCCCCAAAAGACTCTCTGGCCCCCCCGTGGCAGCCGGAAACGGCCTCCCTGCACCATTTGCGGCTCGACAATTAGCACGGTCGTACTTTATGCTGCCAGCCCAGAGAGAGGAGAGCCGGATGAGCAAGGGACGTCTGACCCGCGACACCATTTTGCAGACTGCATTCGAGCAGGCGAGCCAGCAGGGGCTGGAGAGCCTCACCATAGGCTCCCTCGCAACGGCCTGCGAGATGTCAAAAAGCGGTCTGTTCGCCCACTTCCAGTCCCGTGACAACCTACAGATCGCCGTACTCACCCATTCCGCCAAGGTATTTCGTGAGCGGGTGATCCAGCCGGTGCGCCAACAGGGACACGCCACCCAGCAGGAGAAACTACTCGCCCTGTTGCAGGCCTGGCTGGCCTGGAACCAGAGTTTTGCCGGCCGCTGCATGTTCCTCGATGCCTGGACCTCCGCCCAGGAGGGTGAGGTCCAGCAGGCGGCACGCGAGCTGGTCCGTTTCTGGCTCGACTACCTTACACGCCAGGTAGTGCAGGGGCAGGCCAGAGGGGAGTGGCGCAGCGATCTCGACCCTTGGCGCGCCGTCTATCGCCTCTACGGCCTCTATCTCGGGGATCAGGTGTTCCATGCCCTGGGGCTCAGCGAGGATCCGGCCCGCCACTTCTGGCCCGAGGTGGAACAATTGCTGACCAGCTGGCGCTGACCCGACGGGCTCTTCCTTTTAAAAACTCGCAAAAAAGCACGACCGTTCGCACACAAAAGACACAGGATGACCATGAGCAGCAAGATCTACTTCAACACACGCCGCTTCAGCCCGAGCAAGTTGCTGCTGGGCCTCGGCACCCGCCTGCATCACGTGCTCGCGCCCACCCACGCCAAGCGCACCGCCAGCAAGCTGCTGCTCACCCCGCAGCGGGCGACCCGGGACGTCGCAGCCCCGGCCGGCCTGGTCGAGCAGGCCATCCACACCAGTGAAGGGACCCTGATGAGCTACCGGCTCGGCCAGGGGCCGGTCTGGCTGCTGATGCACGGCTGGTCAGGCAGTGCCAGCCAGTTCTATCCGCTGATGAGCCACATCGCCGCCCAGGGCTATACGGCCCTCGCCTACGATCACCCCGCCCACGGCCGGAGTGAAGGGAACAGGGGCCACCTGCCCCGCTTCGTGCGCGCTTTCGACGAGATCCTCGAGCGGGTCGGCCCCGTCCAGGGCGTCGTCACCCACAGCATGGGGGGCGCCGTCACCCTCAGCAGCCGTCACCCTGCCATGGATGCGCTGCCGCTGCTGCTCATCTCCCCGGTGCTCGACTACGTGCCCCAGCTCTACGGCATGGTGGCGCGCTCCGGCTACTCCATCCGGCTGTTCGATGCGGTGGTCAAGGAGATAGAACACGAATACCAGCACCCGCTCAGCACGGTTGACCCCCTTGGCCGGCTAGCCCGGCGCAGCGGCGCCGCCCTCATCGTTCACGATGAGGAAGACCGCTTCGCCCCCCACCGGGACTCCCTGCGCGCGGCCCAGGATGGCCGCACCCGGCTGGTGAGCACCCGGGGGCTCGGCCATGGCCGTATTCTGGCAAGCCCTCCAGCCTTCGCCGCCTTCGATCAACTGAGCCAGACGCCTTTGGCAAACTGAAAATGAAACGGGCCGCAAAAATTGAGCGTGCGGCCCATTTTTATCCGGTATACAACGTCTTATAGTTGAATTGCGCGGTGGCAACCCGCCCTGGCGATCACGATAAGGCGCACCCTCATGGCCAGACCCAATACTGCTCTTCTGCTGACTGGTGGTGGTGCCCGCGCCGCCTATCAGGTCGGCGCACTCAAGGCGGTGGCCGAACTCTACCCCCGCAACATCGGCATCCCCTTCCCCATTTTGTGCGGCACCTCGGCGGGGGCTCTCAACATCACGGCGCTGGCGTGCTACGCCTCCTGTTTCCATCTGGGGGTGCGCAAGCTGGAGTGGGTCTGGCGACGTTTCGAGACCCACCACATCTTCGACTTCCACCCCTGCCAACTGCTGTGGCGCACCCTCTATCAGGGCTCGGCCGGCCTCATCACCCCCCAGAGCAACCGCGCCTTTCACCTGTTTGACAACGCCCCCCTGCGCCGTCTGCTGGATCAGCTCATCGACTATCACCGCATCGATGACAACATCCTCTACGGCAGCCTGGAGGCCATCGCCATCACGGCCTCCGACTACGATGACGGCCTCTCCACTACCTTCTTCCAGGGGCGGGCCGAACATCAGCCCTGGGAGCGCGCCAGACGACGTGGCCTGCGTACCCTGCTCACCTCGGATCATCTGCTGGCCTCGTCGGCGCTGCCCTTTGTCTTTCCCGCCACCCCCATCGGCGATCGCGTCTACGGGGATGGCTCCATCCACCAGCTGAGCCCGCTCAGTCCCGCCATCCACCTGGGGGCGGAGCGGATCCTGCTGGTGACCCTGGACTCCCCTCACAGGGAGAACCCGACTCCCCGCCAGGGGCACCTGACCAGCTCCAACATCGCGAGCCATCTGCTCAACACCGTCTTCTCCGACACCCTCAATTCGGATCTGGAGCGGCTCGGGCGCATCAACCAGACCCTTTCCCTCATTCCGGCACGGGAGCGCAGTCGGCTGAAACTGCGCCAGGTGGAGACCTGCGTGATCCGCCCCAGCCAGGATCTCGACCTCATCGCCCTCGAATACCTCCCACGGTTGCCGACCCAGCTGCGCCGTCTGCTGCGAGTGCTCGGGGTCAACGGCGAAGAGAGCAGCAGCCTGGCCAGCTTCCTGATGTTTGACCCCGGCTATTGCCAGCGGCTCATCAAGCTGGGATACCAGGACGCGCTGGATCACCGCCAACGCATCGAGGCCTTCCTCGACCTGCCGGGCAGCGGGAGGCAGCAGCAGTTTCGCGAAGAGGCCTGAGGGGCCTTATCCCATGGCAAGGAGATCCTAGCGTCCCTCCAGCAGGCGCTGCTCGGCCTGTTCCATGGCCACGGCCGTGCCGAAAAGTACCAGGGTATCTCCCGCCGCCAGCACCAGCTCGCGCCTGGGATCCAAGCTGCGCTCCCCGCGATGAATCGCCTTGATGCGCACCTCTCCCAGGGCGAGATCCCGTACCCTGTGTCCCACCGCCCAGGCCTGGTCGTGCAGCAGCACGGGATGCAGCCGCTCGAGCAGTTGATCCGTCTCCAGATTGCCCGCACTCTTGCCGCCCCAGTAGAAACCGTGCAGAAAGCGATACTGGCTGCTGCGCTCGTGCTCCATGCGCCGGATCACCCGGCCGATGGGAATGTCGCAGTTGAGCAGCAGGTGGGAGACCAGCATCAGGGCTCCCTCCTGGGATTCGGGGATCACCTCGAAGGCGCCGGCCTGCTTGTAGTGTTCGAGGAAACTGTCATCCCCGGTACGCACCAGCACCTTGCTCTCCCCCGCCAGCTCCCGGATCAGCATCAGCATGGCATCGACCCGCTTGCGATCGTCGAAGGTGATGATCACCAGCCGCGCCCGCAGCAGACCGGCCGCCAGCAGGATGTCGCGCCGACTGGCATCGCCGAACGCCACCTGTTCCCCCGCCAGCTTGGCCTCGCTCACCCGCTCGGGATCGAGATCCAGGGCCAGGAAGGGGATCTCTTCGAACTTGAGAAAGCGGGCACAGGTTTGGCCGGTGCGTCCGAACCCGGCGATGATGACGTGCTAGTGTTTGCTCAGGCCCGACTGAGCCACCTCGGCGCGAGAGAGCAGGGCACTGTCGGTGAGGGAGTGGGCAAGCCCCAGCGCCCGCAACACCAGCCAGGGGGTGAGGGCGATGGAGATGACACCGATGCCGATGAGCAGAGAGACCAGCTGGTGATCCAGCAAGCCGTGATGACTCGCCAGCGCCAGCAGCACAAAACCGAACTCCCCGACCTGGCTCAACATGATGCCGGCGGCCATGGCGTCGCGCTTGCGCTCCCCCATCAGGCGGCCCGCCAGCAATATGAGCAGCGACTTGCACAGGATGAGCCCCGTCACACAGGCCAGCACCTGCCACCAGGCGTCCGCCACCAGCGCCCAGTCCATGGTCATGCCGATGGTAATGAAGAAGAGCCCCATAACACGTCGCGAAACGGCTTGATGTCCACCTCGAGCTGATGACGATAGTGGGACTCCCCCAGCATCATGCCCGCCAGAAAGGCACCGAGCGCCATGGAGAGCCCCATCCACTGGGTCAGGGAGGCCGCCAGCAATGCCACCAGCAGGGCACTCAGTACGAAGAGTTCATCTGAACGTGCGCGCGCCACCTCGAAAAACAGCATGGGCAGCAGCCACTTCCCCACCGCCAGCAGCACGAAGAGCGCAAACAACCCCTTGAGGGAGGCCCAGGCGACCTCCGCCAGCAGGGCGCTGCCCTGCACCTCGGGCTGGGCCAGGATGGGGATCATCACCAGCAGGGGCACCACGGCAAGATCCTGGAACAGCAGCACGCTCACCCCGAGCTGGGCTCGCCGGGTATGGAGCTGCTTGAGCTCTCCGAGCTGCTTGATCACCACGGCGGTGGAGGAGAGCGCCAGGGTGCCTGACACCACCAGCGCCTGGGCCAGACTCAGCCCCCACCACCAGCCGAGCCCGAAAAACAGCAGTGAGGTGAGCAGCACCTGCAGGCTGCCGACCCCCAGCACCAGCTTGCGCATGGCGAGCAGACGCGGCAGGGAGAACTCGAGCCCGAGGGAGAACATCAGGAACACGATGCCAAGCTCCCCTATGGTCTGCATCATGGCCTGACCCGTGACGATGGCCACGCCATGGGGGCCGAGCAGCATGCCGGCAAACAGATAGGCAAGGATCACCGGCTGGCCGAGGCGCCGGAAAATGGCCACCAGCACAACGGCGAAGATCAGCAGGATCAACACATCGGCGTACACCCATCCCTCTCCTTCATCTGCCCGGCACCCTCTTCCCTGCAAGCACAGCGCCCGCTCCCCATATGGCACGCCACTCGCTCAGCGGCAGGGATTTCCCCTCCCGTTTCATCACGTTAAGCCTAGCCAGCACCCTTGTTTTTCATCGGACATATTTTAGGCACAGGGCTTGCAAGAGCCTGCGCAATGAATGGAGAGGTGTAAGGGCTGTAACGTGGAAAACACATCGTCATTGAACGGCTTCGGACATGGCATAGAGCAGTGGGTACAGCAGATGGAGCGGCTTGCGCCGTTGACCGGGCAGGACCGCTATCAGCAGATAGAGCAGTTGCTGGGGCAACGGGATCTTGACGCCCTGCTGGCAATCTTTGCCGAGCGGGTGGCAAACATTGTCCGGATCCACTCGCTCCAGTTCGACTGTGGCCAGCCCCATCCTCTCATCTCGCACCCGCCCCAGGCCAGGCTGACCCTGCATGCCTATCGCTTCGAGCTGCGGGGACGACACGAGCAGTTGCTCGGCCAGTTGCACTACGAGCTGGAGCACCCTCTGAGCGACGGCCAGAGGCGGTTGCTTGAGCAATATCATCAGCTGTTCAGCCTCCCCCTGCCCCTCTATCTGCGGCTGGATCGGCTGGAGCAGCAGGTGCGGCTCGACCACCTGACCGGGCTTGGCAATCGCGCCTACTTCGACGAGGCCATTGGCCGGGCGGTGGAGCAACACAGCCGGGAACCCCACGGCCTGGTGCTGGTGCTGCTGGATCTCGACAGATTCAAGCAGGTCAATGACACCTGGGGCCACCCGGTGGGCGACCTGGTGCTAAGCCGCTTCGCCCAGTTGCTGCAGGGGTGCATTCGCGGGACGGATCAGGCGTTTCGCCTCGGCGGGGACGAGTTTGCCCTGCTGCTGCAACCCGCGGACCCCGAGGCCTGGCGCCCGGTCTGGCTGCGGTTGCAACATGTGCTCCACAGCCACAAGGAGCTCAGCGCCTTCTCGGTGGGGTGCAGCCTGGGAGCCGCCAGCTGGCAGTCTGGCATGGATGTGCAGCGCCTCTACGAGACGGCCGATACCCATCTCTACGCCCGCAAGAAAGCCGGGGGCTCCGGCCTGCCCGAATAGGGCATCCCCCTTCCCCTCCCGGCCCCCTGTCACTCTGCGATGTCAATCCGCATCCTGGGGGACGGGGGGCCGCCACTCCCACGCCACCCCCTCTTCTGGCGCCAGAAATCCGTCGCAGACAAAGAGCCCGGCCACCAGTGCCACCTGTTCACCGTAGTAGAGGATGGGAATGCGCCCCCGCTGCCAGGAGGGCACCCCGTACTCTTGCAGCAGCTTCTTGAGCCGCCGGCTGCCCACCCGCCCCACCGGTTTCAGCATGACGCCGGGGGCGACCTGAAAACGCACCGAGAGCGGCTCGTCCCCCCTCGGTGTCCGCAACCCTTCGCCATCCGTTCTCCAGAGCCTGAACTGCCCGAGCCCGTCCGGCAGGGTGAGCGTCTCTTCCATCCGGATGGGCAGCACCTCCTCGCGGGGGGCGAGATCTGGCGCTATCAGGTACAGGCGCCCCTGATAGCGGCGGCACGCCAACCCTTGCAGGCTCAGCCTGGGGTTGGCGTCATCGCGCGCCAGCGCCACCTCCTGCCACAGCAGGCCCAGCAGCTCGCGGGAGGGCATCTCTCCCCCCTGGCGGCGGATCCAGTGGCGCAGCAGGTTGTTGCGCCGCACGGGGGAGAGGGAGAGGAGTCCGTCAATGCGCAGCCCTTCTCCCTCACCCACCGCCTGCCAGTCCGCCTCGGCCAGCTCGCTGATGAGCGCCTCCTGCTCGGCGCACAGGGCCATGGTGCGCGCCGTCGTCCGGGCCATGGCGGGCCAGCGGTCCTTGAGCAGGGGGATGATCTGCTGGCGCAGGAAGTTGCGGTCATAGCTCGGGTCCTCGTTGCTCTCATCCTCAACCCAGCCATAAGGAAGTGACTGCGCGGCTTCCGCCAGCTCGGCCCGGCTCATGTCGAGCAAGGGGCGCAACAGATGGCCTGCGGCAAAAGGCTGGCTCACCACCATGCCCGCCAGTCCGCGCAGACCGGCACCCCGCTTGAGCGCCAGCAGCAGGGTCTCCAGCTGATCATCCTGATGGTGAGCGGTGAGCAGCCACTCCCCTTCCCCCAGGTGGGCGGCGAGTCGCTCATAACGCGCCGCCCGCGCCTGGGCCTCCAGGCTCTCCCCGTTGCCCCGACAGAGCTGCACCCGCTCCACGATGAGGGGCACCGCCAGTTGCCGGCACACCCCTTCGCAGTGAGCCACCCAGTCGTCGGCATGGGGGCTCAGGCCGTGATGAACGTGCAGGGCGTTCAGGGCGAGGCCGTGGGCGCGGGCAAAACGGGCCGCCAGCACCAGCAAGACGGTGGAGTCGAGCCCGCCGCTGAAAGCCACCAGCAGACCGCGGGAACCTTCCGGCACGGGCAGGGTCTGACAAAAACGAGAATAAATACGAGAAATCATAGGCTTCCCCAATACGACCAAGCCGATCTTAGCAGAGTCGGGCTTATCAAGCGCTAACCCGGCTGCTAGAGTGAATCGCTCCCTGCGTGGGCAAGGAAGCCATATAACCCGAATTGGAATAAAACCATAATGAACAACAAGAAACACATCCTGGCCACCCTCGTCGGGCTGGCCCTGCTGGCCGGTTGCACTCAGGCACCGAGCCAACCGGACAAACACTCCGGCCTTGCGCTGGCCAACATGGACACCAGCGTCAAGCCTGGTGACGACTTCTTCCGCTACGTGAACGGCCACTGGCTCGCCACGGCCAAGATCCCCGATGACAGGCCCGCCGACGGTGCCTTCTACCTGCTGCGAGACAAATCCCTGGCGGACGTGCGGGTGCTGGTGGAGGGGCTGGACGGCAAGGCCGCCGCCGGCACACCGGCCCAGCAGATCCACGACCTCTACCAGAGCTATCTGGATCAGGCCGCCCGCAACGCCAAGGGCACCACGCCCCTGCTGCCGATGCTGAGCGAGATCGAGCAGATCCGCACGCCGCAGGATCTCGCCCGGGCCTTCGCCCAGAGCGCCCGCACCGGTGGCGGCTCCCCCTTCGGTTTCTGGATAGACGCCGACGCCAAGGCCCCTGACAGCTATGCCGTCTACCTCTACCAGGCCGGCCTCGGCCTGCCGGATCGGGACTACTACCTCAAGCGCGACCCCAACAGCCAGGCGCTGCTGCACAAGTACGAGCAACACATCGCCGCCATGCTGACCCGCTTCGGTGAGACGGATGCCCAGGCCAAGGCGAAACGCATCCTGGCCCTCGAGACCAGGCTCGCCCAGATCCAGTGGGACAACGTGGCCCTGCGGGACAGAGAGAAGAACTACAACAAGGGACCGGTGAGCGAGCTGGGGCGCCTCGCCCCCGCCATCGACTGGGACGCCTACCTGGCCCAGGCCGGCCTTGCGGGGCAGCAGAGCCTGGTCATCGGCCAGCCCACCTATCTCTCGGCCCTGAACGAGGTGATGCAGCAGACCCCGGTCGCTGACTGGCAGGCCTACCTCAAGTGGCAGCTCATCACCGATTACGCCCCCTACCTCGACAGCCAGACCGATGCCCAGAATTTTGCCTTCTTCGGCACCGCTCTTAGCGGCACGCCCAAGCAGCGCGCCCCCTGGGAGCGGGCCCTCGGGGTACTGGACAACAACCTGGGGGAGGCGGTGGGCAAGCTCTATGTCGAGCGCTACTTCCCGCCAGCGGCCAAGGCCCGTATGGAGCAGCTGGTGGAGAACCTGCGCACCGCCTACGGCCAGAGCATCCAGGAGCTGGACTGGATGTCCCCGGCCACCAAGACCCAGGCCCTCGAGAAGCTCGCCAAGTTCAGACCCAAGATCGGCTACCCGGACAAGTGGAAGGACTACAGCGCCATCACCATTCGCCCCGACGATCTGGTGGGCAACCTGCAGCGGGCCCGCGCCTTCGAATACGCCGACAACCTGGCTCGCCTCGGCAAGCCGGTCGATCGGGACGAGTGGCACATGTCCCCCCAGACGGTGAACGCCTACTACAACCCGAGCAACAACGAGATCGTCTTCCCGGCCGCCATTTTGCAGCCCCCCTTCTTCGACATGACGGCGGACGATGCGGTCAACTACGGCGCCATCGGCGGGGTGATCGGCCACGAGATGGGCCACGGTTTTGATGATCAGGGGGCCAAATCCGACGGTGACGGCGTGATGCGCGACTGGTGGACGCCGGCGGATCTCAAGGAGTTTCGCTTTCGCACCAGCCGGCTGGTGGCCCAGTACAACCGCTTCGAGCCCATCAAGGGGCAGTACGTCAACGGCCAGTTCACCCTGGGGGAGAACATCGGCGATCTCGGCGGCCTCACCATCGCCCACAAGGCCTACCTGCTCTCCCTGGATGGCAAGGAGGCCCCGGTGCTGGACGGTTTTACCGGCGAGCAGCGCTTCTTCCTCGGCTGGGCCCAGGTGTGGAAGGGCATGTATCGCCCCGAGCTGATGCAGATGCTGCTCGCCTCGGATCCCCACTCGCCGCCGGAATACCGGGTCAACGGCGTGGTACCGAACATCCCCGCCTTCTACGAGGCGTTCAAGATCCAGCCCGGCGACAAGCTCTATCTGGACCCGGCCAAACGGGTCAAGATATGGTGATTACAACCCGGGCAGGGGGCGGCCGACCAGCGGTCCCCTGCCCGTCACAGACACACAAGCAGCAACAAGGGTCCTCTCCATGAAAGCCTTATTCCTTACTCTCGGCCTGCTCACCCTGCCCCTCGCCAGCCAGGCGGCGGACGGCTTCTTCAAACATCTGACACTCCCCTCCGGCCAGGTGGTGACCGTCAGCGAAGGGCGCGGCGAGCCCGCCTCCACCGGCAGCTACGACGTGCGCCTCTACTCCGGTACCAACCCCCAGTTTCCGCTGGATCAGTTCATCGACGGCAAGGTGCTGCCGCGCGATGGCAGCATCAAGGAAATCAAGCTGCTGGATCTCAACGGCGACAAGCAGCCTGAAGTCATCGTCGTGGTGGAGAGCGCCGGCAGCGGCAGCTACCTGAGCGCTGACGCCCTCACCATCAATCCCCAGGAGGGGCTGGAGAGCTTCAACCACGTGGAGGGACTGGCCCCCAGTGACGATGTGATTGAGGCCCTCAAGACTCCCCGCGACTGACCCCCCACGCCCCGTATCACGGGGCGTTTTTTACCCCGCGCCTCCCGATGCGGTGCTCACGGCCCCCCACAGGGCGAAATGGTTATCCAAGCGTGTCCGATGTTCTCGGCTCGCCTGTTCGGCACATTCAAGTGCTCTTGCCTGCATACCATCGCGCTGCGATAGCGGGTTCGAGCAAAGCCGACTCCCTTCCATACCGAGACCTTTCTCGACTCTGCCGTTGTCGCCAGCGCTCCTGATGACAGGGATTTCACATCCCGCGATTTAAGAGAGCAAGAGCATGACAACCCTGAAGAGTACCCATTCCCTGCAGATGAGTGCGGGGCACCTTCCCTTATTTGATCACCTCGAACTCGGCATTCGCGCAGGCGACCGACTCGGCCTGATTGGCGCCAACGGCTGCGGCAAGAGCACATTGCTCGCGCTGCTGGCGGGCGAGCGCACGCCCCAGGCCGGCCGGGTCGTGCAGGCCGCCGCCTGCCGCTGCGAGTTCGTGGCCCAGCAACTGCCCGCCGGGCTTTCCACCCTCAGCACCCGCGCCGTGCTGCTGGATGCCCTGGGCAACGACCCCGCCGCCGAATGGCAGGTGGACAAGCTGCTGGCCGAACTGCAGCTGGAGGCCCAGGCCACGTTGCCGGTCAGTGCACTGAGCGGTGGCCAGCACAGCCGGCTGCAGATAGGCCGCGCCCTGCTGCGCCAACCCAACCTGCTACTGCTCGATGAGCCCAGCAACCACCTGGACTTGCCCGCCCTGCTCTGGCTCGAGCAGTTTCTGCTGGGCTGGCGCGGCGCCTTCGTGCTGGTTTCCCACGACGGTCGCCTGCTGGACAGCGTCACGGATCAGACCCTGATCCTGCGAGACGGCCAGTTGCACCGCTTCGCCCTGCCCTGCAGCCAGGCGCGGGCGGCGCTGGCTGCCGAGGATGAGCAGGCCCGCCTGCGCCGGGCCGACGAGCAAAAGGAGATAGACCGCCTGAGCGCCAGCAGCAAACGCCTCGCCATCTGGGGGCGGGAGCATGACAACGAGAAGCTGGTGCGCCAGGCCAAGTCCATGGAAAAACGCATCGCCCGCCTGCAGGAGGAGCAGAGCCAGGTGGCGGCGCTGGCCCCCTGGCGGCTCGAGCTGCGCGGAGTGAGCCTGCCCGCCGACACCCTGCTGCGACTGGAGGCCCTCGACGTATCGCCGGCACCGGCACTGCCGCCGCTGCTGCGTGCCGAGGGGCTCTGGCTGCGAGCGGGGGACAGGGTCGCCCTGCTCGGTGCCAACGGCACCGGCAAGTCCTCCCTGCTGCGCCAGTGCTGGCGCGAACTGACCATGCAGAGTCCGCAGGCGGGCTGGTACTGCCACCCCGGCGCGAGCATCGCCTATTACGATCAGTCCCTGCAGCAGCTGGCTGACGATACCACCCTGAGCGACGCGCTGTACCCCCTGGCCCCTCTGCCTGAGGTGACGCGGCGACAGGCGCTGATCCGGGCGGGCTTCCCCTATGTCCGCCACGGCCAGCAGGTGCACACCCTGAGCGGGGGCGAGCGGGCACGGCTGCTGTTTCTCGCCCTGTCCCTCGGCAGCCACCACATGCTCTGGCTCGACGAACCCACCAATCACCTGGATCTGGCGGGTAAGGAGGAGCTGGCCGATGCCATTGCGGCCTTCCCCGGGGGCGTGCTGCTGGTCTCCCACGACCGGGAGCTGATCGAGCGCAGTTGCAACCGCTTCTGGCTGATACAGGACGGGCGCATCCAGGAGGCTCACAGCGCCGAGCGGGCCTATGCCGAGCTGCTGGGCGATGCCCCCTTGCCGCAGGCGGGCAGCCCGGCTCGATCAGGTGACCCGCAGACCGCGGCCGCCACGGGGGATGACGAAGAGGCGCTGCTGGCGCGCTGGTATGAGCTCGATGCCCTGCTCGCCGCCGATCTGGCCCGCAAGCCCAGGCACCAGACCCCGCGCCTGCAGCAGCAGTGGCGTGACGAGCTGACGCGCCTGGCCGAGCGGCTCGGGTTTGCCTGACGCCAGCCCGGATCATCCATCTCTTGTTACGCAACACACGCGGCCAGCCACGGCTGGCCGCAAGGAGTCATCATGACATCAGCACCACCCCACATCAGGCTGGATCCCGTCACCGACACCGACCTGCCTCACATCTATCGCGGCCTCTCCGATCCCCGGGTCGTCGCCTACTACGGCGTCAGCTACGACAGCCTGGCGGCATGCCGGGCACAGATGGATTGGTATGCCGAGCTGACCCGCACCGGCCGTGGCGCCTGGCACCTCATTCGCGACCGGCACACGGGCGAACCGCTGGGGGCCATCGGCTACAACGATGCCGACCCGACTCACCGGTGTGCCGAGCTGGGCTACTGGCTCTATCCCGAACACTGGGGCAAGGGGGTGATGAGCGCGGCGCTGCGGCTGTGGCTACCGCTCACTTACCGCACCACCGACCTGCACCGCCTTATGGCAGTGGTGGAGGAGCCCAATCACCCCTCCGCCTGCTGGAGCGGGCCGGTTTTCACTACGAGGGCACCGCGCGGGAGTGCGAGCGCAAGGGGGATGGCTTCATCTCCCTGCGCCACTACGCCATCTTGCGCAGCGACCTGCCCGCCAGCCTGTGACCAGCAACAAAAAGCCCCGCACTGCGGCAATGCTGTTCACTTAAGCGGAGCCGCATTGCGATTTACCGGAAAACGGGTCTTTGATATCTTCACCGCCCTGGGTCTCGATGGCCTGGGGCGTTTTTCTATGAACATGACGCCTATGCAGCCCCGCAACTCCGCCAACCTCCGTGGCGTATGGGCTGGCGATAACGCGCCCGCCATCACTGCCATCTGGTTCGCGATGAACTGACAGGCAAACTTAAAGCTCACCTCATTGGGCGCTCGCTGATGGGCTACGGCGGCCTGGCTGGCCTCCCGCCTGACCAGATTGTATCCAAGCAGCAATCCCCACAGCTCCTGATAGACCAAGTCCACTTTCTTGCTTCTCAGCGTGATGGCGTTGTGCTGCATCGCGCTTTTGATATCCCGGTATCCCAGCTCGATTTCCCAGCGCTCGTGGTACAGGGTCGCCACCTGAGCTGCACTGAATCGCGCCACGGGCAGGGAGGTAAAGACCGTTTTCTCCTTGCCTGCCACCTCATAGGTCACTGCGCGAACTTGCCAGTGTGTCGGCAACGCCGGGTTTTTCTTGCTAGCCTGAGGCGAGACCGTCATTTGCAACAGACGGTCACCGTCGCCATAGCGCTCAAGTTCCGTGTATACCAGCCCCTTGCGTTCCGGGATGAGCCAGTGACGGTCGGTGTCTTCGGCCTGAATACGCAGCAACAGGTCGGCACCGAAGAAGCCTTTATCCAGCAGGGTCACTGACTTGTCCGGCAATGAGTGAATGAACTCGCTGGCCAGGGGGATTTCCCCTTTGCGGTACGGGCTGATGGCCGCGTTGGCAATGACATGCGAGCGGACATTCATGAGCGTGACCAACCGCAGCATCGGGTAGGGTGTCTGCCGGTTGGTTGAGGTGTTACCCGAGCCGAAATGTGCTCTGAGTTCAGGCATATCCTGGGTTCGGAACAGGGCCCCATCGATGGCAAAGACCTGTAAACCGTGCCAATGGTCTTCAGGATAACGTTCCCGCCCCCACACATCGGCGCACTGTTTGAACAGCCACTCGAGCGGCTGTTTGCCGAGTCGCTGACGGGCCTGAGACAGGGCACTGTCCGCGAGCAAGGCATCATTGGCCAACCCTTCTGCACAGATGTTGAGGCGCCGAGCGACCTCGGAGATGGGCTCATTGCGGAAAAAGGCCATCCCCACGACGAGCCACAAGACCATATCAGAAGGTAAGCGGCGTCGGCGGATAGTGGCCTTTTCAGACAAGGCGGCAGCGGCAGTAATCCATTCGTCGGGAATATGGTCGGCAAAAATGGCCAGCCGAGCCAGCATGTCGCCAGATGCCTCAACAACATCGTTCAGATCGTTTGCAATAGACATAAAAAATCCGGAACTAGTGATTGGTTCCGGATTGTCCTACAGCAGAAGGATCGGTCAATGGATCCTTAACTGATCAGCATTGCCGCACTGCGGGGCTTTTTTTCGGGAGTTACTTGATGGCGCAGACACCCTCATCGGACGCCGAGCGGCGGCGTCTGCGCCGCCACAGGGAGAAGCCGCCATACCCCAGGCTCAGCACGACGGCATAGAGCACCTGGGTGGCGAGGGCCAGCAGCACCAGGGCACAGAGCAGCACGCTGAGGCCCGCCAGCCCCTTGCCGGTCCCCGACAACAAGCGCCAGCCCGCCGCCATGCAGAGCAGATAGACCAGCACGAAGTTGCCGTTGGCGTAGCGGATCAGCGCATCGAGGGGCAGACGCAGCCAGAGGATCAGGGTGATGGAGACGAAACAGATGGCGAGCACCCAGGCAAGGGCATGCAGGGGAGCGCCCCGGGCCGAGAGGCGAGAGAGGGAGACCGGCAGTTTGCCCTCCCGCGCCATGCTCCAGATAAGGCGCGCAAAACCTTGCAGGTAGATGTTGATGCTGGCGAAGCAGGAGAGATAGCCCAGCACCGCCACCAGCCACTTGGCGGTGGGGCCGAACAGCAGGGAGAGCAGGGCCGGAATGGCGGTGGCATTGGTCGCCTCGTCCCCGTAGAGGTCATATTTGAGCACCACCAGCGAGTGCACCCAGTAGATGAGCCCCGCCAGCAGCACGCCCCCCAGCAGTGCAAGGGGGTAGTCCCGCTCTGGCCGCTTGAACTCCTCTCCCATATGGGCGAAGGCCTCGAGCCCCACGAAACACCAGAACATCACCGCCAGCGCCGAGCCCATGGCGGGCCATTCGCTCGCCGTTGGCAGAGGCTGGGCGGCATCGCGCCAGCTGAGATCCCCCTTGACCCAGATAAGCAGGGTGAGCCCGAGAATGGCCAGGGCGATCAGCAGTTGCAGGTTGCCGGAGGAGCGCGCTCCCCGCAGCCCCAGCAGAAAGACCCCGAGCAGGGTGAGCAGCTGGATGCCCCAGAGGGTCCACTCCCCCATGTCGAACAGGGCGTGCCAGAAACCGGCGGCGATGGTGAGGGCGGCAGGCAGGCCCACCGGCAGCACCGCCAGAAAGAGGAAAGCGGAGAAGCGCTCGGCACCGTTGCCAAAGGCGAGGCCAATCAGATGGGGGGCGCCCCCCGCGTGGGGATAACGCCGCCCGAGGCGGGCGAAGGTAAAGGCGATGGGCAGCACCAGGGCAATCAGCAGCAACCAGGCCCACAGCGACGCCCCTCCCGCCAGCGAGGCGGCGGTGGCCGGTACCACGAAGATCCCGGTACCGAGCAGGGAGGTGGCGAGCAGCCCCATCCCCTGCCAGAGCCCGAGATCCTTTTTCAACCCAGACATATCCTGTTGTCCCGTCTAGAAAAACATCCCGCCATGTTAGGCCGCCATCACCGCTTTGTTAAGCATTTGCGCCCATAAAAAAACCGCCCCGGGGGGCGGCTTTCTCACAGGGATGAACGCTGTCATCAGGCAATCAGCTTGTAGATGATGCCAGACATGGCGATGAGGCCGATGAGGGTGACGAAGCCGTTGCTGAGGTTGCCGGCATATTTGCGCATGGCCGGTACCTTGGCGATGGCGTACATCGGCATCAGGAAGAGCAGCATGGCGATGATGGGGCCGCCCAGATCTTCGATCATGCCGAGGATGCTCGGGTTGATGGTGGCCACGGCCCAGGTGGTCAGGATCATGAAGACCGCGGTCACCTTGTTCAGCTGCTTGACGTCGACGTTCTTGCCCTTCTCGCGCAGGGACTTGGCCATCAGGCCGTTCATGCCCTCTTGCGCCCCCAGGTAGTGACCCAGGAAGGACTTGCTGATGGCAACCATGGCGATGAGCGGTGCCACGGTGGCGATCACCGGGTTGTCGAAGTGGTTGGCCAGGTAGGAGAGGATGGAGATGTTCTGCTCCTTGGCCGCCGCCAGGTCAGCCGGGGAGAGGCTCAGCACGCAGCTGAACACGAAGAACATCACCGTCATCACCATCATGACGTGGGCGCCCAGCAGGATGTTGCTGCACTTCTTCTCGGCGTTGGCGCCGTAGCGGCCTTTGTTGTCCACCGCGAAGGAGGAGATGATCGGGGAGTGGTTGAAGGAGAACACCATCACCGGGATGGCCAGCCACAGGGTCTTGATGAAGTCACCGTTGAAGGCCTCACCCAGCGCCGGGGCTTCGGTGATGATGGCACCGTTCCAGTGCGGGATCAGGTAGACCGCCAGGCCCATCAGGGTGACCACGAACGGGAAGACCAGCACGCTCATCGCCTTGACGATGACCTGGCCGCCCAGGCGAACGATCGCCATCAGACCCAGGATCAGCACCAGGGAGAGGATGGCACGGGGAGGTGCCGTCATGCCCAGCTGGTGCACCATCAGGCTCTCGACGGTGTTGGTGATGGCCACGGAGTACATCAGCAGGATGGGGTAGATGGCGAAGAAGTAGAGCAGGGTGATGAACTTGCCTGCGGTCTTGCCGAAGTGCTCTTCCACCACCTCGGTGATGTCGCCGTCACGGGTGGAGCCGGACAGCACGAAGCGGGTCAGGCCACGGTGGGCGAAGAAGGTCAGCGGCAGGGCCAGGATCAGCATGGCGACCAGCGGCCACAGGCCACCGACACCGGCATTGATCGGCAGGAAGAGGACACCGGCGCCGATGGCGGTACCGTACAGACCCAGCATCCAGACCACGTCGGCCTTGTTGATGCCACGGGAGGAGGCTTTGCTCAAGCTGCCTTCAACTGCAATGTTCATGTCAGACATAGGGGTGTTCCTGTCATCAAGGAAAGTGGGATCTTAACTTGTCAGTGGGCCTGGGCCCGGTTCCTTTCCCTGGAACTCCAGCTATTCGTCCTGTTTGTTCCTCCGCCCCGGCCATCCGGCCGCCACTCCCTGTGGCAACCTGATTGCAACAAACACGGGCGGGGAGTCGTAATACAGAGGGGATCGTGCTCGCTCGTTAACAACGGGATAACGCTCACCTCATCCGATGAGATGACTCTAGTTAAAAGGCACTATTAATCACAGCGTTTTTTTGAATCAATCAACAAAAGTTTGATTGGAATCGCCTTTCCGTCGCTTCAGATCACACTTGAATCGCCATATTGCGATTTTTTTTTAACATATAAACTTTTTGGTGTGATCCACCTCACCCTTGAAACGCGCAACAATTTTGTCACAACCCCCTCATTACCCCCCGATTGTCTCCCGTCGCCCCATGGCGTACCCTTTGTGTCCGCCCCTTTTCTGCGTACCGACCATGACCCTCTCCCGCACCGATCTCGCCGAGCTGGCCGTGTTTGCCGCCGTCGCCCGTCACCGCAGTTTCAGCAAGGCCGCCCTCGAGCTCGGGGTCTCCGCCTCGGCCCTGAGTCATGCCCTCAAAGGGCTGGAGAGTCGCCTGGCCGTCAGGCTGCTCAATCGCAGCACCCGGGCCGTGGTGCCGACCGAAGCGGGCGAACGGCTGCTGGCCCAGGTGCTGCCAACCCTGGGGCAGCTGGAGGCGGCGCTGGCGGAGCTGACGCGCCACGCGGGCGAACCCGTGGGCAGGCTCAGGCTCTGTGCCCCCCGAGCCGCCATCCAGGAGGTGCTGGCCCCGGTACTCATCGACTATCTGGTGCGCTACCCGCGCATGCAGGTGGAGGTGGAGGAACTGGAGCTGATGCCCCGCCTCATCGAGGATGGCTACGACGCCGCCCTCTTTTACGGCGACCTGCTGCCCCAGGAGATGATCTCGGTTCCCCTGGGCCCGCAGCAGCGCTATCTGGTGGTGGGCTCCCCCGACTATCTGGCGCGGCGTGGCACCCCTCGCCACCCCTCGGATCTGCGCCAGCACGACTGCATCGGTTATCGGCTCACGCCCCATCACCACTATCGCTGGGCCTTTGCCGCCGAGGGGGAGCTGCTTGAGATCGAAGTGACGGGCCCGCTCACCACCAGCACGCCCGCGCTCTACCTGGGGGCGGCCGAGGCGGGGCTCGGGCTCGCCTACTGCCATGAGGGGGAGGTGTTCGACGCCCTGGCATCGGGGCGGCTGGTGAGCGTGCTGGATGACTGGAGCCCCAGCTTTGCCGGGTTCAACCTCTTCTATCCGGGCCGGCACCAGCTGGGGCAAGGGCTGCGAGCCCTGATCGACATGCTGAAGGAGTATCACAGGATCCGTTGATTGATGAAATCTATTCAGCAATCCATCAAATGAAAGCCTGATTATCAATTAAACTATAAGAAACTAGACTGTCTGCTCGATTCCGGCCCTTTTCCCGAGTACAGATATGTCCGCCTACTTCCGTCTGCGTCAACGGGCCATGGCCCGCCGTTTCTGGGGCTATGCCCTCCCCTCCGTCATGGCCATGCTGGTCTCCGGCGCCTACTACCTGGTGGACGGCATCTTCGTCGGCCACTACGTGGGGGCCGCCGGCCTTGCCGGCATCAACCTGGTCTATCCGGTCATCATGGTGCTCATCGGCCTTGCCGCCATGATCGCCATGGGGGCCGCCACCGCCATCTCCTTCCAGCAGGGCGCCAGGAACCTCGCTCTGGCCCGCCAGGCTCTAGTCAGCGCCCTCTGGCTGCTGCTGATCCTGGGCACGGTAGCGCCGCTGCTGCTGCACCACTGGCACACCGATATCCTGCAGGCCCTGGGAATGGCCCCCGGCACCGACACCTGGCAGCAGGCCAGCGACTACCTCACCTGGATTGGCGGTGGCACCCTGCTGCTCGCCAGCAACCTGGCGGTGCCCTACCTGCTTCGCAACGACGGCCGCCCTCGCCTCGCCATGGTACTGGTGAGCGGCGGCGCCCTCCTCAACATCCTGCTCAACTACATCATGGTGGGCCGGCTCGGGCTCGGCCTCACCGGCACGGCCCAGGCCACCCTCCTCTCGGAGGCCATGGTCAGCCTGCTCGGCCTGGGGTACTTCTTCACCCGCCACGCCCGGTTGCGGCTGACCTGGCGCCAGCTGGTGCCACGCTTCCCGGCCATGCCCGGCCTGCTCTTCACCGGGCTGCCGAGCCTCATCGCCCAGTTCAATCTGGGGCTGCTGTTGCTGCTGCACAACAGCCAGCTGATGGTGCACGGCACGGTCAAGGATCTGGCGGGCTTCACCGTGGCGGGATACACGGAGGCGGTCTTCATCGTCATCCTGCAGGGACTGGCGTTTGGCATCCAGCCCCTGGTGAGCCAGGCAGCCGGGGCCGGGCGCCATCGCGACCTACAGTTCCTGATGGCGATGGGGCTCAAGATCACCCTGGTCTATGGCCTGGGGGTCTGGCTGATTGTCCAGCTGCTGCCGCAGCCGGTCGCCATGCTCTACACCGGTGATCAGGACGCAGAGCTGCTCGCCGCCGCCATCAGCAGCCTGACCCTCAACCTCGCTGCCCTGCCCCTGGAGGGGATCGTCATGTTCGGCATCGTGCTGTTGCAGGCCATGGCCCGCACCCGCCAGGCCCTCGTCATCTCCGTGGCCAAGACGGTGCTGCTACTGCCCCTCATCTTCCTGCTGCCCCTCTGGTGGGGGCGCGACGGGGTCTTGATGGCACAGCCCGCCACCGTGCTGCTGCTGACGCCCCCCCTGTGCTGGCTGCTGTGGCGGGAGTGGCGGGCCCTGAGCCCTGCCGGAGGGCGTGCTTCCGTCCGTATGCAACGGGCGCTGACCGCCCCCTGAGGCCCGCCCCGGCGTCCCCCCACAAACGTCGCCCATAAAAAAAGTCCCCGCATGCGGGGACTTTTTATTGGAAGCGGCAGATCAGCAGTAGCCGTAACCCAGCAGACGCTGATAGCGCTGCTCCAGCAGTTGCTCGCTGTCGAGGGGGCGCAGGGCATCCAGATCCTGCTTGATGCGCGCTTTCAGGTGCTTGGCCATCTTCTCCACGTCGCGGTGGGCACCGCCGAGGGGCTCCTCGACGATGTTGTCGATGAGCTTCAGCTCCTTCAGGCGCTGGGCGGTGATGCCCATGGCATCCGCCGCCACCGAGGCCTTCTCGGCGCTCTTCCACAGGATGGAGGCGCACCCTTCCGGGGAGATGACGGAGTAGGTGGAGTACTGCAGCATGTTGACCCGATCACCTACACCGATGGCGAGAGCGCCGCCGGAGCCGCCTTCACCGATCACGGTGCAGACCACCGGCACGGTCAGGCCGGCCATGACTTTCAGGTTGCGGGCGATGGCTTCGGACTGGCCACGCTCCTCGGCACCGACGCCAGGGTAGGCACCCGGGGTGTCGATGAAGGTGATGATCGGCATCTTGAAGCGCTCGGCCATCTCCATCAGGCGCAGGGCCTTGCGGTACCCTTCCGGACGCGGCATGCCGAAGTTGCGCTTGATCTTCTCCTTGGTCTCGCGACCCTTCTGGTGACCGATGATCATCACGGGCTCGCCGTCGAGACGGGCGATGCCGCCGACGATGGCCTTGTCATCGGCATAGGCGCGATCCCCGGCCAGCTCGTCGAAATCGGTGAAGATCTGCTCGATGTAGTCGAGGGTGTAGGGGCGCTGGGGATGACGTGCCATCTGGGATACCTGCCAGGCACCCAGATCGCCGAAGATCTTCTTGGTCAGCTCTTCGTTTTTCTTCTCCAGCCGGCGAATGTCTTCGCTGAGATCCACGGCACTGTTGTGCTCGCTCACATGGCGCAGTTCATCGATCTGTGCCTGCAACTCGGCGATCGGCTGTTCAAAATCCAGAAAAAGACTCATAGGGACAATAGATCCTCTAATCAAAAACCAATTCAACCCGCTCTCGTCCAAGCAGGACTCGCAAGTCATCTATCAGTTGATCGGTGGGCGTCACCCGCCACTCGGTACCGAGCGTCAATCGCACCCGGGAACCGGGGCGACGATAGTTTACCTGAACCGGACAGACTCCGGCACGGGCGGGCTCCAAAATCTCGCACAAACGCGGGAAAAAGCGCTCGTCAATGCGTTGTTCATCGAGGGAGATGCGGATTGCCCTGGCAAAACGCTCCCTCGCATCGTTGATATCCAGCAACTCGCGGGCCGACATTTTAAGGCCACCGGAGAAGTCATCAAAGCTGACCTGTCCAGAAACCACTAAAATACGGTCTTTTTGCATCAATTCTTCGTATTTTTCCAGCGCTTCACTGAAAAGGGTCACATCCAGACGGCCGGATCTGTCGTCCAGGGTGAAGATCCCCATCTTGTTGCCGCGCTTGGTCACCATGCTGCGCGCCGCGATCACCAACCCCGCCGCCGTGGTCACCGTATCCCGGGAGGTGGGATGCAGATCGCACAGTCGACCCGAGGTGTAGCGCCGCAGCTCGCTGCTGTACTGGTTGATGGGGTGACCGGTGAGGTAGAGCCCCAGGGTCTCGCGCTCCCCTTCCAGCCACACCTTGTCAGGCCAGTGCGGCACGTTGGCGAACGCCTTCTTGACGTCGTCGATCTCTTCGGTGAGCACGCCGAACATATCGACCTGCCCCACCGCCTGGGCCTTGGCGTGCTGCTCGGCGGCGCGCATCGCCTCCTCCAGGGTCGCCATCAGGGCGGCGCGGTGGGGGCCGAGCCTGTCCATGGCGCCGGAGAGGATGAGCTTCTCCATCACCCGTTTGTTGAGCTTCTTGATGTCGACCCGGTTGCAGAAATCGAACAGGTCGCGGAATGGACCGTCCCGATCCCGCGCGTCTAGGATCGCCTCGATGGGCCCTTCCCCTACTCCCTTCACCGCGCCGATACCGTAGACGATGTGGCCGTCCTCGTTGACGCTGAAGCGGTAGCGACCGGTGTTGACGTCCGGCGGGATCACGGTCAGCCCCATGCGCTGACACTCGTCCACCAGGGTCACTATCTTGTCGGTGTTGTCCATGTCCGCGGTCATCACCGCCGCCATGAACTCCGCCGGGAAATGGGTCTTGAGCCAGAGGGTCTGGTAAGAGACCAGCGCATAGGCAGCGGAGTGGGACTTGTTGAAGCCGTAGCCCGCAAACTTCTCCACCAGATCGAAGATCTTCATCGCCAGTTCGCCGTCGACGCCGTTCTTGACCGCCCCCTCCTCGAAGCCCGCCCGCTGCTTGGCCATCTCTTCGGGTTTTTTCTTGCCCATGGCCCGGCGCAGCATGTCCGCGCCACCCAGGGTATACCCCGCCAGGGTCTGGGCGATCTGCATCACCTGCTCCTGATAGAGGATGATGCCGTAGGTGGGCTCGAGTATGGGTTTGAGGCTCTCGTGCTGCCACTTCTCGTCCGGGTAGGAGATGGCCTCCTTGCCGTGCTTGCGCTCGATGAAGTTGTCCACCATGCCCGACTGGAGCGGGCCCGGGCGGAACAGGGCCACCAGCGCGATCATGTCTTCGAAGCAGTCGGGCTGCAGCCGCTTGATGAGGTCCTTCATGCCGCGGGATTCGAGCTGGAACACCGCCGTGGTCTCGAAGCGCTGCAAGAGGGCGAACGACTTCTTGTCATCGATGGGGATGGCGGCGATGTCCACCGGCGGCTTGCCCTCTTTGGCAAGACGGGGGTTTATCATGCCAAGGGCCCAATCGATGATGGTGAGCGTTCGCAGCCCCAGGAAGTCGAACTTCACCAGCCCGGCGTACTCCACGTCGTTCTTGTCGAACTGGGTGACCGGGTGATGCCCCTCGTCGTCGCAATAGAGCGGCGCGAAGTCGGTGATCTTGGTAGGCGCGATCACCACGCCACCGGCGTGCTTGCCGGCGTTGCGCACCACCCCTTCCAGGCGGCGGGCCATGTCGATGAGGTCCTTGACCTCCTCGTCCTGCTCGTAGAGCTCGGGCAGCTTGGGTTCGGCCTCGAACGCCTTGGCGAGGGTCATGCCGGGGTCGGGCGGGATCAGCTTGGAGATGCGATCGACAAAGCCGTAGGCATGGCCCAGTACCCGGCCGACGTCCCGCACCACCGCCTTGGCCGCCATGCTGCCGAAGGTGATGATCTGGGATACCGCCTCCCGGCCGTACATCTCGGAGACGTGATCGATCACCTCGTCGCGCCTGTCCATGCAGAAGTCGACGTCGAAGTCGGGCATGGAGACCCGCTCGGGGTTCAGGAAACGTTCGAACAGCAGGTCAAATTCCAGCGGATCCAGGTCGGTGATCTTGAGGGCGTAGGCCACCAGCGACCCCGCCCCCGAGCCCCGGCCCGGACCGACCGGGATGCCGTTGTCCTTGGACCACTGGATAAACTCCATCACGATGAGGAAGTAACCCGGGAAGCCCATCTGGTTGATCACTTTGAGCTCGATGTCGAGACGCTCGTCATACTCGGGACGACGCTCGGCCCGCACCGCCGGATCCGGGAACAGGAAGGCCAGCCGCTCCTCCAGCCCTTCCTTCGACTTCATGACCAGGAAGTCCTCGGTGGTCATGTCGCCGGTGGGGAAGTTGGGCAGGAAATACTCGCCAAGGCGCACCGTCACGTTGCAGCGCTTGGCGATCTCCACCGTGTTTTCCAGGGCTTCCGGGATGTCGGCAAACAGCTCCGCCATCTCCTCCTGACTGCGCAGGTACTGCTGGGGGCTGTAGCGGCGCGGTCGGCGCTTGTCCATCAGGGTGTAGCCGTCGTGGATGGCGACCCGGATCTCGTGGGCATCGAAGTCATCGGCTGTGAGGAACACCACCTCGTTGGTGGCCACCACCGGCAGTTCGAACTCGGTGGCAATGGCCACCGCCATGTGCAGGTAGACCTCCTCGTCCGGGCGGCCGGTACGCAGCAGCTCCAGGTAGTAGGCATCCGGGAAGTGGGTCTGGTAGAAGGCGAGGCAATGCTCCACCATCTGGCGGTTGCCCTTGAGCAGGAACTTGCCCACATCCCCCTCGCGCCCGCCGGAGAGGACGATCACCCCCTTGGCATGTTCGCCAAGCCAGGCCTTGTCGATGACGGGGCGCCCCTGCACATGACCGCGCTGATAGCCGCGGGAGATGAGCAGGGTGATGTTCTGGTAGCCGTCGTTGTCCATGGCGAGCAGGGTGAGGCGAAACTGCTCGTCCCCAAGCTCGTCGCTCTGCACCCAGAAATCCGCCCCGACCAGGGGCTTGATCCCCTTGCCGTGGGCAGAGCCGTAGAAGCGCACCAGGCCGCACATGTTCATCTGGTCCGTCAGGGCCAGGGCCGGCATGTTGTTGGCGGCGGCAGCGGAGACGATGGGACCGATCTTCTGCAGGCCGTCGACCATGGAGAAGTCGGAGTGCACCCTCAGGTGGATGAAACGGGGATCAGCCATGGTCACGCCCTCTCATTGCGCAAGCAGAAATCGTTCAGACAGATCGGCATCGGTTATTCGATCCCCAGGGCGCGGCGCACCGGCTTGAAGCTCTGCCGGTATTCGGGCAGCGGACCCCGTTCGGCCAGAATGGCGAGGTGCTCCGCCGTCGGGTAGCCCTTGTGGCGGACGAAACCGTACTCGGGATGGCGGCTGTCCAGCTCGGTCATCTCCGCATCGCGAGTCACCTTGGCGAGGATGGAGGCGGCGCTGATGGCGGCCACCAGGCTGTCACCCTTGACCACGGCGCGGGCCTCCATCGGCAATCTGGGGCAGCGGTTGCCGTCGATGAAGACCAGCTCGGGCGTCACCTTGAGCCCCGCCACGGCGCGCTGCATCGCCAGCATGGTGGCGTGCAGGATGTTGAGCTCGTCGATTTCCGCCGGGCTGGCGCGACCGATGGCCCAGGCCAGCGCCTTCTCTTTGATCTCGCCAAACAGGGCGAGCCGCTTCTTCTCGGAGAGCTTCTTGGAGTCGGCGAGGCCAAGGATGGGATTGGCAGGATCCAGGATCACCGCGGCGGTGACCACGTCACCCACCAGGGGGCCGCGACCCACCTCGTCCACTCCGGCAATCAGCTTGTCTTCGGGAATATCGATCGTCATCTCATAGCCTTGAATCAAAACCGGCCCCGCAGGGCCAGTGTCAGCACAATATCGCGTGGCGCACAGGCCCGGCTAGCGTTCCAGCAGCGCGACCACCGCCTCGGCGGCCTGCACGTCGGCATTGCAGCGGATCTTCTCGTGCAACTTGGTGAAGGTGGCGATGAGTTCGCTGTTGTCGTGCTCCAGCAACTTGCTTACCTCTTCCACCAGGTTGGCCGGGGTGCACTCGTGCTGGATGAGCTCGGGCACCAGCATCTTGTCCGCCAGCAGGTTCGGCAGGGAGACATAATCCGTCTTCACCAGCCACTGGGCCAGCAAGTAGCTGAAGTGTTTGAGCTTGTAACCGACCACCATGGGCTTTTTCACCAGCATGGCCTCGAGGGCCGCAGTGCCGGAGGCGAGCATCACCACGTCGGCGGCAATCATGGCCTCGCGGCCCTGGCCGTCCAGCAGCACCATGTCGAGCTCCGGAGCCACCTCGGCCTTGATGGCGAGGAACTGCTCGCGCCGTTTCTGGTTGACCAGAGGCACGATGAAACCGAGATCCGGGTTGTGCACCGTCAGGTGCTTGCACGCCTCGAGGAAGACCGGCGCCATGAAGCCCACTTCCGCCGTGCGGCTCCCCGGCAGTACCGCCAGCCAGCGACGGGCGGGATCGATGCCGAGGGCCTCGCGCACCGCCCCTTGATCCGGCACCAGCGGAATGTCGTCCGCCATGGTGTGGCCGACGAAGCGACAGGGGGCATCGAAACGGTCGTAGAAGGCTTTCTCGAACGGCAGGAAGGCGAGCACCATGTCGGTGGCCGCCTTGATCTTGTGAATGCGGCCCTGACGCCAGGCCCAGACGGAGGGGCTGACATAGTGGACCGTCTTGATACCGGCGCGGCGCAGTTTCAGCTCCACCCCGATATTGAAATCCGGTGCATCCACACCGACGAAGATGTCGGGGGGATTGGCGATGAAGTGGCGCAGCAGTTCGCGGCGCACCTGGAGGATGCGGGGCAGACGGCCCAGCACCTCGGTGATGCCCATGACGGAGAGCTCCTCCATCTCGAACAGCGCCTTCACGCCGAGAGCCTGCATCCGCGGCCCGGCGATCCCTTCGAACTGCGCATCCGGGTAGCGGGCTTGCAGTTCGCGCACCAGCCCTGCGGCCAGGATGTCGCCGGAGGTCTCTCCGGCGACGATGCCGATGCGAATGGGATCAGGCACGTATGATCCCGCGCTCGTTGTCCTTGAGGAAATCCACATAGAGCTGGATGGCCGGTTCGCTCTGGGCCATCTCGCTCAGCACGGGCAACACCTCTTCAATGGTCTTGCCGGAGCGGAAGATCTCCTTGTAGGCGCGCTTGACGGCGGAGATCGCCTCGGCGCTGAATCCACGACGACGCAGGCCTTCGGAGTTGACCCCGAACGGCTTGGCGTAGTTGCCGGCGGCCATCACGTAGGGCGGCACGTCCTTGTTCAGGGCAGCGCAGCCGCCGACGAAGGCGTGGGAGCCGACGCGGCCGAACTGGTGAATGGCAGACAGACCGCCGAAGATCACGAAGTCACCGATGTGCACATGGCCCGCCAGGGTGGCGTTGTTGGCGAAGATGCAGTTGTCACCGATGATGCAGTCGTGGGCCACGTGAACGTTGACCATGAACAGGTTGCCGCTACCCACCTTGGTCAGGCTCTGGTCCTGGGTGGTACCGCGGTGCACGGTGCAGTTCTCGCGAAACACGTTGTTGTCGCCGATCTCGAGGAAGGTGCGCTCGCCGGCGTACTTCTTGTCCTGGCAATCCTCACCGATGGAGGTGTGCTGGAAGATCTTGTTGCCGCGACCGATCTTGGTCGGGCCCTTGATCACCACGTGGGAGCTCACCCAGGAGTTGTCACCGATTTCCACCTCGGCGCCGATGACGGTGAAGGGGCCGATTTCAACCCCTTTGCCGATGACGGCAGACTCATGGACGATGGCGGTGTCGTGGATGATGGCAGTCTGATCGATCACGGTTATACCTCGCGCTTGGCGCACATCAGTTCGGCAGTACAGACCACTTCACCGTCGACGGTGGCGACACCGGTGAACTTGGCGATGCCGCGACGCTCCTTCAGGAACTCCACATCCAGCACCAGCTGATCGCCGGGGCCCACCGGGCGCTTGAAGCGGGCATTGTCGATGGAGGCAAAGTAGTAGAGCTCGTTGGGTGACGGCTTGCCCACCATGGTGAAGGCCAGGATACCGGTGGCCTGGGCCATGGCTTCCAGGATCAGCACGCCGGGGAAGACCGGCTTGGCCGGGAAGTGGCCCTGGAAGATCGGCTCGTTGAACGAGACGTTCTTGATGGCGCGCAGGGTCTTGCGCTCATCGCTGATCTCGTAGTTTTCCACCTTGTCCACCATCAGGAACGGATAACGGTGGGGCAGCAGATCCATGATTTCCTGGATGCCCAGGCTCTTCTTTTCAGTAGTCAAAACAGTACCCTATACCAATCGTGATTATTCTTGATCCAGCTTTTTCTCAAGCTTGCTCAACCGCTTGTGCATCTCTTCGATACGCATCACCCGGGCGGCGGTCTTGCGCCACTCTTTATTGGTTTGCAGGGGGATGCCGGAAGAGTAGATACCGGGCTCGGTGATGGGACGCATCACCATGGCCATGCCGGTGACGGTGGCCTGGTCGCAGATCTCCATGTGCCCGTTAAAGACGGAGGCACCACCAATGATACAGTATTTGCCGACCTTGAGACTACCGGCCATCACGGTGGAGCCCGCCACGGCAGTGCCGTAGCCGATCTCGACGTTGTGGGCGATCTGGCACTGGTTGTCGATGATGACGTTGTCAGCGATGCGGGTATCTTCCAGCGCACCGCGGTCGATGGTGGTGCAGGCACCGATCTCGACCCGGTTGCCGATGGTCACGCCACCGAGCTGGGGGATCTTGATCCACTCGCCGCGCTCGTTGGCATAACCGAAACCGTCTGCCCCGATCACGGTGCCGGCCTGTACCAGACAGTCCGTGCCCAGGGTCACGTTGTGATAGAGGGTGACGTTGGCCCACAACCGGGAGCGCGCTCCCAGTCGGGTATCCTTGCCAACGAAACAGCCCGGGCCGATGCGCACATCGTCACCCAGCACGACGCCGGATTCGATCACCGCATTGGCACCGATGGCCACTCTCTCGCCCAGTTGCACGTCCGCCGCGATGACGGCGCTCGGATGGATATCCATGGCCGGCTGCGGAGTGGTGTCCAGCAGTTGGGCAACCCGGGCAAAGCCCACATAGGGGTCTTTGAGCACCAGGGCATTGGTGGGGCAAAACGGCAGGTCTGCCTCGGTGATGAGCACGGCAGTGGCCTTGCTCTGCTCCAGAAAATGCCGGTACTTCTTGTTGGACAGGAAGGCTATCTCCCCCTCCCCGGCTTTTTCCAGTGTCGCGACCTTGCGAATTTCCCGGGTCCCATCCCCATGGACCTCGGCCCCCAGTTGCTGGGCCAGCTGTGCGAGAGTGAATGCCATCAATTAGTTGCTCTTGCTAACCTGAGAAATAACCTGGCCGGAGATGTCCAGCTTGCTGGCTGCATACGGGGCGGCGTTGCGCTCCAGCACCAGATCGTAGCCATTGCTCTTGGCGATGGCGTCGATGGCAGCCTGCACCTTGGTCAGGATCTTGTTGCGCTCTTCGGACTGACGGCGACCGTTGTCCTGCTCGAATGCCTGACGCTTCTGGTTGAATTCCATCTGCAGCTTGGCCAGCTTCTCCTGGCTCTGCTTCTTCTGTTCGGCGCTCATGAAGGCTTCGTCCTTCTTGAACTTCTCGACCAGTGCCTGACCGTCGGACTCCAGCTTCTGCAGTTCACGCATGCGCGGCTCGAACTCGCCCTTCAGCTTCTTGGCAACGGCTTCACGCTGGGGCAGCTTTTGGAAGACTTCGCCCATGTCGACCACGGCAATCTTGGTCTCAGCGAAGGCAGAACCCATGCCGGCAGCCATCAGTGCAAAGCTCAAACCAGCTACTTTCAACGCTTTATTCACACTTACTCCTTGGTCCCTCGGTCGAGGGCTACCTGATTTACCTGATTGTGCAAGCGATCTACGAGATCGTCTTGTTACCTGGTGAGGCACGCAAACGCGCGACCCATCATGCTTCCCCCCGCCATGGAGGGGGGGCGTCCGCTCCCCTTAGAAGGTACGGCCGATGTTGAAGGAGAAGACTTCGGTGTCGTCCCCTTCGTATTTCTTGATTGGTCTTGCCAGCACGAACACCAGCGGGCCCATGGGAGAGAGCCACTGCAGCGACAGGCCGGTCGACATCCGGATGTTGCTCGGATCGGAGTAGTCCATCAGATAGTTGCAACCACTGAAGCAACGGTTCTGATACTGGCTGTAGTCGAAGTGGGTATCCCACACGGAACCGGCATCGATGAAGAAGCTGGTCCGCAGCTGGGGCTGATAGGTCTCGGAGGCAAAGGGCGTCGGCACGATCATTTCCAGCGAGGCCACCGCCAGGGCGTTGCCCCCGACCGAGCTGTCGGTGCCCTGGATGACGTCGTTGCCGCCCAGGTTATAGTAGTAGAGCGCCTTCGGACCCACGGTGTTGCTCTTGAAGCCACGCAGGGTGTCGAAGCCGCCGGCGTAGTAGTTCTCGAAGAACGGCAGGACGTGCTCGTAGTCGCCATTGCTGCCGTAGCCGTCGCCGTAGGAGGCGCGGGCCTTGGCCAGCATGACCCACTTGTGGTCGGCATCAAACGGGAAGTAGTGAGCATCTTCGGCGTTGAGCTTGAAGTACTGCAGATCCATGCCGGGCACCGTCACCTTGGCGTTCACCCGCTGGCGATCACCGGAGGTCGGGAACTGACCCTTGTTGAGGGTGGAGCGGGTCCAGCCGGCGGTGACGTCCACGGTGTTGAACACCATGCGGTTGTCGCCATCCAGATTGCCGTTGTAGACCTTCCAGAACTCGTCCACCTGTACATAGGGGTTGGGCTGGGAGAGCTTGTTGTTCTCGTAGCCCAGGCTGAAGTCGAGACGGTTGTTCTCGTTGACCGGGAAGCCGCTGGAGAGACGGAAACCGACGGTGGTGTTCTCGTAGTCCACGATGTTGGCGTCGGCCGCACTGAACTTGTTGTAGTAGAGACGGCCGCCCAGGCTCACCCCGTCCACGGTGAAGTAGGGGTCGTTATAGCTCAGGTCGACGCTCTTGGAGTAGTCGTTGGTGCTGGCGTTGATGCCGATCTTCTTGCCGGTCCCCATGAAGTTGTCCTGCTGCAGACCCGCCTGCAGGCTCAGACCCGACTCGGTGCCGTAGCCGATACCGGCGTTGATGGACCCCGCCGGCTGCTCCTTGACCTTGAAGTCCAGATCGACCTGGTCATCGCTGCCCGGCACCCGCTTGGTGTCCACTTCCGCGGTCTCGAAGAAGCCGAGGCGGTTGAGACGGGTCTTGGACTGCTCGACGTTGTCGGAGGAGAGCCAGGTGCCCTCCATCTGGCGCATCTCGCGACGCAGCACTTCGTCCTTGGTGGTGACGTTGCCGCTGAAGTTGATGTTGCGCACATAGACCCGGGGACCCGGCTCCACGTTGACGATGAGCTCCACTTCCTTGGTCTGGTCGTTGATCTGGGGGAAGGTGACCACTTTCGGATAGGCGTAGCCGTAACGGCCGAGGAACTTGGAGAGCACCTCTTCGGTATGGGTTACCTGGCTGGCGGAGTAGACGCTGCCCGCCTCGATGGGGATGAGGCCCTTCATCTCGCCGCCGCGGTCGATGAGGTCACCCTTGAGCTGGATACCGGAAACCTTGTACTGCTCCCCTTCCTTGACGTTGAGGGTGACGTAGACCCCCTTCTTGTCCGGGGTCATGGAGACCTGGGTGGACTCCTGGGTGAAGCGGATGTAGCCGCGGTCCATGTAGTAGGAGCGCAGCACTTCGATGTCACCGGCCAGTTTCTGCTTCTGGTAGCGCTGATCGCCGGTGAAGTTCCACCAGGGCACGTCGTCCTTGAGGGAGAGCTGGGCCAGCAGCTTCTCTTCCGGGAAGACGTTGTTGCCGACGATGTTGATCTGCTGGATCTTGGCCGCTTCCCCTTCCACGAAGGTGAACTTGAGGTCGACCCGGTTGCGGGGCAGCGGGGTGACGATGGCCTTGACCTTGGCGGAGTACTTGCCCACGCCGTAGTAGAAATCTTCCAGCCCTTTCTCGAGGGAGCTGAGCACGGTGCGATCCAGGGGATCACCTACGCGGATCCCGGAGGATTCCAGGCTCTGGGTCAGTTGCTCTTCCTTGATATCCTTGTTGCCGGAGAACTCGATGCTGGAGATGGTCGGGCGCTCCTTGACCACCACTTGCAACACCTGACCGTCGCGATAGACCTTGACGTCCTCGAAGTTGCCGGAGGCATAGAGCTTCTTGATGGCGTTCGCCAGGGACACGGAGTCGACGGAATCACCGACCCGCACCGGCAGATTCAACAGGGCGGCACCCAGGGTCACCCGCTGCAGGCCCTCGACCTGAATGTCTTGCACCACAAAAGAGGCCGGGGCAGCCTGAGCCAGGAAGCTGGCCCCCAGCAGGCAACTCAACACCAATGCTTTTTTAACAGCCATTTTGTTCTTATGTGTCCTTGTTGATGCTCTGGCCTCAGAGGCGAGCGAAATCATTAAACAGCGCAATGCCCATCAGTAACATCAGAATGGCGGCGCCTATCCTGAACCCAACTTCCTGAATTTTTTCCGATACCGGCTTGCCGGTGATCGCCTCGATGAGGAAATAGACCAGATGGCCACCATCGAGCACCGGCAGGGGGAACAGGTTGATGATCCCCAGGTTGACGCTGATGAGCGCCAGGAATCCGAGGAAATAGACCAACCCGTAATCGGCGCTGCTGCCGGCCCCCTTGGCGATGGAGATGGGGCCGCTCAGGTTGTCCAAAGAGACGATGCCACCGATCAGCTTGCCTATCATGTCGAAGGTCAGGGTGATCAGGCTCCAGGTCTTCTGGACCCCATGCCACAGGGCTTGCAAAGGCCCATACTGTAACAGAGTTCGATACTCATCCGGTAATGGAACCAGTTGCGGCGACAAGCCCACAAAACCGACCAGCTGGCCCTTCACTTTCTTCCCGTCCGGGGTCAGGGTCAGGGTCATCTCGCTGCCCCCGCGCTCCACCGTCACCTGCAACGGCTGCGCCGGTGACTGCTGGACACGCTCGACAAACTGGGCCCATTCGGTGATGGCCTCTCCATCGACCCCCTTGATGCGATCCCCTACCTGAAGGCCAGCCTTCTCGCTGGCGCTCGATGGCACCACGGCCTCCACCACGGGCAACACCTTGCCACCGAGGGGCACTATCCCGAGGCTCCCGATGGGTGACTCTTTGTCGGGGTCAAACTTCCAGCCTGCCAGCTGCAGGGTCTTGTCCACTGCATAGCTGGTGTTGGCCGCCTTGAGCTTGAGCTGGACCGAGTCATCGCCAAGGTGACTGATGAGGGCGTAGGTGACGCTCTCCCAGTCACCGGTCTCCTCGCCGCCGACGCCGACGATCTCCATGCCTGGCAGGATGCCGGCCTCTGCCACGATGGAGGCGGGACGCACCTCGCCCACCACGGGTTTGACGCTCGGCACCCCTATCATGAACATCAGCCAGAAGGCGAACAGGGCGAACACGAAGTTTGCCATGGGGCCGGCCGCGACGATGGCCATCCGGGCCCAGACGCTCTTGTGGTTGAAGGCCTGCGCCTCCTCCCCCGGCTTGAGTTCGTCGACCCGGCCATCCAGCATCTTGACGTAGCCGCCAAGGGGGATCAGGGCCAGCACGTATTCGGTACCATCCTTGCCAAGGCGACGCCAGATGGCCTTGCCAAAGCCGATGGAGAAGCGCTCCACCTTGACGCCGCAACGACGAGCCACCCAGAAGTGGCCAAATTCATGCACCGCCACCAGCAGCCCGAGGGCCACGATGAAGGCGCCGATATTCCACAGAAGCCCGCCCATCAGCCGCGTACCTCGCGGTCATGTCCAGTCCTGCGCTCGAGAGCATGGAGAGGGGCTGGCTGCCACCACAGTCCGTTCATACGGCAAGCTCCTTTATCAGTTGCTGGGCACGGGCTCGGGCCGTACCGTCCAGGGCGATGAGATCCGCCAGAGAGCCGGCGGCACTGCTGCCCAGCTCGGCCATGACGGATTCGTTGACTCTGGCAATATCCATAAATCCGATCCGCTCTGCAAGAAAAGCCGCGACGGCCTCCTCGTTGGCGGCATTGAGGGAGGTGGTCGCCCCCTGCCCCTGCTGGCACGCCCTCATGGCCAGCGCCAGACAGGGATAGCGCTCATAGTCGGGCCGGATAAAGCTGAACTCTCCGACACTGAAGAAATCCAAAGGTTCCACACCGGACTCGATCCGTTCCGGATAGGCCAGAGCGTGGGCAATGGGAGTACACATGTCCGGGTTGCCGAGCTGGGCCAGCACGGAGCCATCCTTGTACTGCACCATGGAGTGAATGACGGACTGGGGGTGGATCACCACCTGGATCTGCTCGGGGGCCGCATTGAACAGCCAGCGCGCCTCGATGTACTCCAGCCCCTTGTTCATCATGGTGGCGGAGTCCACCGAGATCTTGGCCCCCATGGACCAGTTGGGATGGGCAATGGCTTGCGCCGGGGTGACATGGTGCAGTTCACCCACATCGGCATAGCGGAAAGGTCCGCCGGAGCCGGTCAGCAGGATCTTGCTGATCCCCGCCCCGGCCAGATCGCAGAAACCGGGCTGGCGCTGCACGTCGACCGGCAGGCACTGGAAGATGGCGTTGTGTTCGCTGTCGATGGGCAGCAGCTCGGCGCCGTGCTCGCGCACCGCCTCCATGAAGAAGGCGCCTGACATCACCAGCGCCTCCTTGTTGGCCAGCAGAATGCGCTTGCCGGCGCGCACGGCAGCCATGGTGGGTGCCAGACCCGCCGCACCGACAATGGCCGCCATCACGCTGTGGGCATCAGGGTGAGCAGCCACGTCGCACAGGGCTGCCTGACCGGACAACACCCGGGTGGTGCTGCCGTGTGCCTTGAGCCGACCCGCCAGCTCGCTGGCGGCGCCTTCGTCCACCATGACGGCGAACCGGGGGGAGAATTCGAGACAGTCGCGCAGCATGGCATCCACGCTGCGGGCAGCGGTCAGCGCCAGCACCTGCCAGCGCCCGGGGTTGTGGCGCAGTACCTTGAGGGTGCTCTGACCGATGGAGCCTGACGCTCCCAGGATCACCAGGTTTTGCATCAAGACTCCTGATTGGGTAACAGACTGATGGAGCGGGACGCTCCCGGGATCATCAGTGCGCGAAACATCAAAACTCCGGACCGAGCAACAGGTAGCTGAGCAGGAAGACGGGCAGCGCCGCCGTCAGGCTGTCGATGCGATCGAGAATGCCGCCATGGCCCGGCAACAGGGTGCCGGAATCCTTGATGCCGGCTTCCCGCTTGAACATGCTCTCGGCCAGATCGCCGAGCACGGAGGCCAGCACCGCCAGCAGGGAACAGAGCAGCACGGTGCCCATCTTGGCAGGCACGAAGCCCATGAACCAGGTCACGCCGATGGCCAGCAGGCTGGCGGTAAACAGCCCACCCAGCATGCCTTCGATGGTTTTACCCGGGCTCACGGCCGGTGCCAGCTTGTGTTTGCCGAACGCCTTGCCGAAAAAATACGCGCCAGAATCTGCCGCCCAGACCAGTCCCATCACGAACAGCAGGATCCAGGCCCCCATCATGGGGTCGTGGTAGAAGTTGTAACCGCGAATGGCCACCAGGGACCAGAAGAAGGGAACCAGGGTCACCAGACCGAACAGGGATTTGAGCCAGATGGATTCACGCCACAGCCTGGCGCTTTGCGGGTAGCGCAGCACCAGCAGCAGCCCCAGCAGCCACCAGCTGACAGCGGTCCAGAGCACGCCCATCACCAGCGGATGCAGTTGGGGGATCCAGAGTTGCTCCACGGGCACCCAGAACAGGCTGGCCCCCAGCAGCAGACAGAACACCAGCGGCAACCACTGTTGCGGCTGGGCAGTGACGAAGGCACTCCACTCACGGCTGGCCAGCAGAAAGACCAGGGCGGCGAGCAGGGCAAAGAATTTCAACGGCAGAAAAAACAGCGCCCCCAACACCAGGGGTACTAACAGTAATGCGGTAATAATTCGTTGTTTTAGCAAAAGAAACCTCTCTCTTGGGAGCGGGGTTTAGCCGGTCTGTTGCGCGGCGATCAATTCCCGGATCTGTTCACCCGTACACCCGAAGCGACGCTCGCGAGCAACGAAGGAGGCAACTGCCCCACTGAACTCGGCCTCGTCAAAATCGGGCCACAGGACCGGGGTAAAATAGAGTTCGGCATAGGCGAGCTGCCACAGGACAAAGTTGCTGATGCGATGATCCCCGCCGGTGCGGATCAACAGATCCACGGGGGGCAGATCAGCCATGCAGACATGACGACCCAATGCCGCCTCGTCGACCGCCTCGGCATCCAGTTCACCCGCCGCCACGGCGCGTGCCAGGGTCCGGGCCGCCTGGGCGATGTCCCACTGACCGCCATAGTTGGCGGCGATATTGAGGGTCAATCCCTGATTGTTGGCGGTCAGGGCCTCGGCCTTGGCGATCTTGGCCTGCAGCCGCTCGCTGAAGCGGGCAGTGTCGCCAATCACTCGAAGGCGAATGCCGTTGCTGTGCAACTTGCTCACCTCGCGACCCAGCACCGTCATGAACAACTCCATCAGGGCGTTTACTTCCCCTTCCGGACGGCGCCAGTTCTCGCTGGAAAACGCAAACAGGGTCAGCGCCTCCATCTTGGCACGAGCGGCAAAGGCCACGGCCTCACGCACGGATTTCACGCCCGCCTTGTGCCCGGAAACCCGCATCTTGCCGCGGTTCTGGGCCCAGCGACCATTGCCATCCATGATGATGGCGACATGACGGGGCAAGGACGAGCTGGCGCTATCGCCTAGCGCTGCCAAAAGCGACATTCATTTCTCCCACAAAGACAAAAGCGCCGTGCAGGGGCACTACACGGCGCTCGTAATATACCTGTCGGAGGCTTAGATTTCCATTAGCTCCTTTTCCTTCACAACCAGGGCGTCATCCACCAGCTTGATGAAGGTATCGGTCAGCTTCTGGATCTCTTCTTGGGCGCGACGGTCGTCGTCTTCGGAGATCTCTTTCTCTTTCAGCAGGGCTTTCAGATCGGCGTTGGCATCGCGACGGATGTTGCGAATGGCAACCCGGGCACCTTCGGCTTCGGCACGGACGATCTTGGTCAGATCACGGCGACGCTCTTCGGTCAGCGGCGGCAGCGGCACGCGCAGAGTCTGGCCGTTGCTGGACGGGTTCAGGCCCAGATCGGAGGTCAGGATGGCTTTTTCCACCGCCTGGATCATGGAGCGATCGAAGATGGAGATGGAGAGAGTACGGGCATCTTCTGCCACCACGTTGGCCAACTGCTTCAGAGGAGTGGCAGCACCGTAATACTCCACCTGGATGCCGTCGAGCAGGCTCGGGTGAGCACGGCCGGTACGGATCTTGGACATCTGGGTCTTCAGCGACTCTACGCTTTTGCCCATGCGGTCCTTGGCGTCGTTTTTAATCTCGTTGATCACAGTGGTTTTCCTTTTGGCGAACGAGCCGACAGGCGGCTCGTATCTATCTTGTTGACTGGCGTAATGGACAAGCGAGCCTGGGGCTCACACTTGCCTTACTTGCTGGCCTGGTGGATCAGGGTACCTTCCGGCTCACCCATGATCACGCGGCGCAGCGCGCCCGGTTTGTTCATGTTGAACACCCGGATCGGCAGATCGTGGTCGCGGGCCAGGGTAAAAGCAGCAAGATCCATCACTTTGAGTTCTTTTTCAAGAACTTCATCATAACTCAGTTCCTGATAGAGCACGGCATCCGGGTTCTTGACCGGGTCATCGGTGAACACGCCATCGACCTTGGTGGCTTTCAGCACGACGTCGGCTTCGATCTCGATACCGCGCAGGCAGGCTGCCGAGTCGGTGGTAAAGAAGGGGTTGCCGGTACCAGCAGAGAAGATCACCACCTTGCCGGCGCGCAGCTGGCTGATGGCTTCGGCCCAGCTGTAGGAGTCGCAGACCCCTTGCAGGGAGATGGCCGACATCAGGCGGGCATTCACATAAGCACGATGCAGGGCATCACGCATGGCCAGGCCGTTCATGACGGTCGCCAGCATGCCCATGTGGTCACCCACCACGCGATTCATGCCTGCCTTGGCAAGGCCGGCACCACGGAACAGGTTGCCGCCACCGATGACCAGACCGACCTGAACACCCAGCTCAACCAGCTCTTTGATCTCTTGGGCCATCCGTTCCAGCACCGCCGGATCAATGCCGAAACCCTCGGATCCTTGCAGGGCTTCACCACTCAACTTCAGAAGAACACGTCTGTATGCAGGCTTGGGATTGGTACTCATGTCACTGATTCCTGGTCATATAAAGACCGCGACATAAGTCGCGGTCTGGGGAAACGGAAAAACCGGTTCGATTAGGCCTTCTGAGCGGCCGCGATCTGGGCTGCTACTTCAGCAGCGAAGTCGGTCTCTTGCTTCTCGATGCCTTCGCCCACTTCGAAACGGGTGAAGGAAACAACGTCAGCGCCTTCTTTCTTCAGCAGCTCGGCAACGGTCATGGAAGGATCTTTCACGAACGGTTGACCAGTCAGGGAAACCTCACCGGTGAACTTCTTCATGCGGCCTTCAACCATCTTCTCGGCGATCTCTTTCGGCTTGCCGGAGTTGATGGCGATGTCGATCTGGATTTCGCGCTCTTTGGCAACGACTTCGGCAGACACGTCTTCCGGTTTGACGAATTGCGGGCTGTTGGCAGCAACGTGCATGGCCAGATCTTTGGCCAGCTCGTCGGTACCGCCAACCAGCTTGGTGATAACACCGATGCGGGAGCCGTGAACGTAGGTGCCCAGGTTGTCACCTTCAACCAGCATCACGCGACGCAGGTTCATGTTCTCACCGATCTTGGCGATCAGGTTGGTGATGGTCAGCTCGACGGACTCGCCGTTGCCGAAGTCGGCGGCTTTCAGCGCGTCAACGTCAGCGATTTTCTGGGTAGCAGCGATCTCGACGATCTTCTGACCCATGGCCAGGAAACCGGCATCCTTGGAAACGAAGTCAGTCTCGCAGTTCAGCTCGATCATGACGGCAACGTTGCCTTCGGTACGGGCGAAGATCACACCTTCAGCGGCGATACGGCCAGCTTTCTTGGCGGCCTTGGCCTGACCGGATTTACGCATGTTCTCGATAGCCAGCTCGATATCACCGTTGGCTTCTTCCAGCGCTTTTTTGCAATCCATCATGCCAGCGGCGGTGCGCTCGCGCAGTTCTTTTACCAGGGCGGCAGAAATGTTTGCCATGTCCAGTATCCTCGGTCTTGAATTGACAAGAAACAGGGGCCACAAGGGCCCCTGCTAACCAATTACATCAGCTTGGTTAATAAGGGCTTTTCAGTCCTTATCAATTACTCAGCTTCAACGAAGCCATCTTGTTCGGCTTGAACAACGATGTCCTGCTCACGGGCTTCCAGAACGGTGTCAGCAGCAGCGTTCAGATACAGCTGTACGGCACGGATAGCGTCGTCGTTACCCGGGATGACATAGTCAACGCCGTCCGGGTTGGAGTTGGTATCAACGATGGAAACTACCGGGATACCCAGGTTGTTGGCTTCTTTGATAGCGATGTGCTCGTGGTCGGCATCGACAACGAACAGAACGTCAGGCAGGCCGCCCATGTTCTTGATACCACCCAGGCTCTTCTCCAGCTTTTCCATTTCGCGAGTACGCATCAGCGCCTCTTTCTTGGTCAGCTTGTCGAAGGTACCGTCTTCGCTCTGGGTTTCCAGATCTTTCAGGCGCTTGATGGACTGACGAACGGTTTTCCAGTTAGTCAGCATGCCGCCCAGCCAGCGGTGGTTAACATAGAACTGGTCGCAACGCTCAGCGGCTTCTTTGACGGCTTCAGACGCGGCACGCTTGGTACCTACGAACAGCACCTTGCCTTTCTTGGCAGCTACGGAGCTGATGAAGTTCATGGCATCGTCAAACATCGGAACGGTTTTTTCCAGGTTGATGATGTGAACTTTGCTGCGGGCGCCGAAGATGTAGGACTTCATTTTCGGGTTCCAGTAACGAGTCTGGTGACCGAAGTGAACGCCGGCTTGCAGCATGTCGCGCATAGAAACTTTAGCCATTTTATACCTCTGTATTGGGGTTAGGCCTCCACACATCCCATATAACCGACCCGTTAAGGCACCCCGGCATATGTGTCGATGTGTGTGTGTTGTTGAGTAAGGGTGATGGCATGAGGACACGAGTTCCCCATTCCGGCGCGCTTTATACCATAACTTTGGTCATGACACCACCAGCCCGGGTGCTAAAAATGGATCCCGGACCATGGTGCGACCGCCTGATGACGTTGCGATGACGATCACACTGGAAGTAAACGGGGGTTGGGGATAAAATTTCGCCCTGATTGCAAACGCATCTATTTTTCATTACCTGGTTGTTGGGCATCGGCAGGATGCGCAATCAGGCCCCAAGAGAGATCCCATGTCCATTAAAATCAAGACACCGGAAGAGATTGAAAAAATGCGTGTCGCCGGCCAGCTGGCCGCCGACGTGCTGGTCATGATCGCCCCCCACGTCAAGGCGGGCGTCACCACAGACGAACTGAATACCCTCTGCCACGACTACATCGTCGACGTGCAGCAGGCCATCCCCGCGCCGCTCAATTACCACGGCTTCCCCAAGTCCATCTGTACTTCGGTGAACGATGTCATCTGCCATGGCATCCCGAACCACAAGAAGCTGCGGGAAGGGGACATCATCAATCTGGACATCACCGTCATCAAGGATGGCTATCACGGCGATACCTCCGCCATGTTCATCGTGGGCCAGACCACCCCCCTGCGCCGCCAGCTCTGCAAGGTGGCCCAGGATAGCCTCTATGCCGCCATCAAGCGGGTGCGCCCGGGCATGTGCATCACCGAGATCGGCGCCGTCATCCAGCCCATCGTCGAGCAGGCCGGCTTCTCCGTGGTACGCGACTACTGCGGCCATGGCATCGGTGCCGAGTTCCACGAAGAGCCGCAGATCCTCCACTACCGCAACGGCGGCAAGCTGGAGCTGAAAGCGGGCATGTGCTTCACCATCGAGCCCATGGTCAACAGCAAGAAGTACCACTGCAAGGTCAATCCGAAGGATGGCTGGACCGTGACCACCAAGGACGGCGGCGACTCCGCCCAATGGGAGCACACCCTGCTGGTGACCGAGGATGGCTGCGAGGTCCTGACCCTGCGCCCCGACGACACTATCGAGCGTTTTATCCACCACGTTTGACATTCAACCCCGGCCGCGCGCCGGGGTTGCTCTTTACCCGGCCCGACCGAGAGTGTGACATGCCATGGATGCCAGCCTGCTTTCTCCCCATCTGCTCCCAGACGATCAGCTCACCCGTGACAACTGCAAGGAGTATCTGAGCCGCTTTCTCGCCTGGCTGCATGAGCGCTTCGACGCCGGTGACAACATCATCGAACTGGTGGCCACCCGCTCCGAATACATGGACGCGCTGCTGACCAGGCTCTGGCACAAGTTCGGCTTCGACAGGACCGAGCTCACCCTGATCGCGGTAGGCGGCTATGGCCGCGGCGAACTCCATCCCCACTCCGATATCGACCTGCTGATCCTCTACGAAGGAGATGAACTGGACGAGGTGCTGGGGCTTCGCATCGGCGAGTTCATCACCCTCTTGTGGGATCTCAAGCTGGAAGTGGGGCAGTCGGTGCGCAACGTGGCCGAGTGCATCGAGCAGGGTCGCAACGACATCACGGTTGCCACCAACCTCATCGAGGCCCGTTACATCACGGGTCGCTTGGCGGGATTCGAGCAGTTGCAGGCTGCCACCCAGCCCCAGCACTTCTGGCCGAGCGAAGCCTTCTTTCGTGCCAAACGCGAAGAGCAGGCTCTGCGCCACCAGCAGTTTCTCGGCACCGCCTACAAGCTGGAGCCGGATCTCAAGAACAATCCCGGGGGCCTTCGCGACATCCAGACCCTGGCCTGGGTCGCCCGCCGCCACTTCGGCGCCACCACCCTGTTCGAGATGACCAGCCACGGTTTTCTCAACCGGGCCGAGTACCGGGAGCTGCTCGACTGTCAGAATTTCCTGTGGAAGGTGCGCTTCGCCCTGCACATGGCCATCAACAAGGGGGACAACCGCCTCTTGTTCGACCGCCAGCGCACCGTGGCCCAGATGCTGGGGTTCGAGGGGGAAGGAAACGGCCCGGTCGAGCAGATGATGAAGCGCTTCTACCAGACGGTGCGACGGGTGGCCGAGCTCAACGAGATGCTGCTGCAACTCTTTGACGAGGCCATTCTTGGCAACACCGCCATGGACGTGCGCCGCATCAGCGACGAATTCCAGCTGCGCGGCCGCCTCATCGATGCGGTGGACTCCGAGCTGTTCGGCCGGGATCCTGCCGCCATCCTGCGACTCTTCTACCAGATAGCCCAGCACCCGGAGATTGCCGGCATCCACTCCGCCACCTTGCGCCAGTTGCGCGAGGCCAGACGCACCCTCAACTGCTGGCTGCAAGATCTACCCGAGTGCCGCCGTCTCTTCATGGCGCTCCTGCGCCACCCCAACGGCATCGGCCAGCCGCTCACCCTGATGCACAAGTACGGGATCCTCGCGGCCTACCTGCCCCAGTGGAACCTCATCGTCGGCCAGATGCAGTTCGACATGTTCCACGCCTACACGGTGGACGAGCACACCCATCGGCTGCTGCAGAACATCCATCGCTTCCCGAATCCAGCCAGCCGCCAGACTCACCCGCTCTGCCACGAGGTGTTCACCCAGTTGCGCAAGCCCGAGCTGCTCAGCATCGCCGCCCTCTTCCACGACATCGCCAAGGGCAGGCGTGGCGATCATTCCGAACTCGGGGCCGTGGATGCGCTGGAGTTCTGCCAGTTGCACGGGCTGGATCGCTACGAGAGCCGACTGGTCGCCTGGCTGGTGCGCCACCATCTGCTGATGTCGGTCACCGCCCAGCGCCGCGACATCTACGACCCGGACGTGGTCACCGACTTCGCCCAGAAGGTGCGGGATGAATTGCACCTCGACCTGCTCTATTGCCTGACCGTGGCCGACATCTGTGCCACCAACGACAGTCTGTGGAACGACTGGAAGGGCACCCTGCTGCGCGAACTCTACTTCGCCACCCAAAAGGCCCTGCGCCAGGGGTTGGAAAACCCGCCGGACATGCGTCTCAAGATCCGTGAAAACCAGCGCCAGGCCAGGCAGATCCTGACCCAGCGCGAGGTGCCACAGGAGGCGGTCACCGCCCTCTGGAACGACTTCAAGGCCGATTACTTCCTGCGCCACAGCCCGGAGCAGATCGCCTGGCACTGCCGCAAGATCATCGCCCACGGTGACAACCCGGCCCCCCTGGTGCTCATCGGCAAGCATCCCATACGGGGCGGTAGCGAGGTGTTCATCTATTGCCGCGATACCCCCAACCTCTTTGCCACCGTGGCTTCGGCACTGGATCAGAAGAACCTCAGCATCCACGACGCCCAGATCATGAATTCGCGCAACGACTACGTGCTCGACACCTTCATCGTGCTGGAACCGAACGGCGAGCCCATCAGCCCCAACCGTACCGCCACCATCAAGAAGGCGCTGGAGAAAGCCCTTCAGGAGCCGGGCAAGCTGGTGCTGCGCAGCAAGCCCCTGTCCAGACGCCACCGCCAGTTCAGCGTGCCGACCAGGGTGGTCTTCCTGCCCCACAAGGGGGAAAACCGCCACACCCTGCTGGAGCTGACGGCCCTGGACACTCCGGGCCTATTGGCCCGTATCGGTGCCGTGTTCCAGCAGTGCGGCCTCTCCCTCCATGCCGCCAAGATCACCACCATCGGTGAGCGGGTGGAGGACTTCTTCAGCCTCACCACCCTGGCCGGAGAGCCGCTGAACCCGGAGGAGCAGCAAGCCCTCGAGGAGAGGCTGGTCAATCAGCTCAACCCCCAGGAACCGCTTGGCGAGAGCGCCTGACACGCTCGGATGAAGCCTCGAAAGAGGCTTTTTGACGTATTGATTCCTCAATCAGAACAAATGGTTGGACCACTCAAGTACAATAAATCGCCCTAATTCTGAAGAAATCGGCGAGAGCCCTTAAAAACGATTGGAAAAGTGTGATACAACAAACAGAATTTTATAAAGGAAACCTGTCATGACCCAGTTGCAACAGACCATCGAAGCGGCCTTCGAGCGCCGTGACTCCATCACCCCCGGCTCCGTCGATGCCACCACCAAGGCCGCCATTCTGGAAGCCATCGACCTGCTGGACTCCGGCAAAGCCCGGGTTGCCGAGAAGATTGCCGGCGAGTGGGTCGTCCACCAGTGGCTGAAGAAGGCCGTGCTGCTCTCCTTCCGCATCAACGACAACGGCATCATCAAGGGCGACGATGCCCAGTACTACGACAAGGTTCCCCTGAAGTTCTCCAACTACACCGAAGAGCAGTTCAAGGCTGCCGGTGTACGCGTCGTGCCGCCCGCGACCGCGCGCAAAGGCTCCTTCATCGCCCCGAACACCGTGCTGATGCCCTCCTACGTCAACATCGGCGCCTTCGTCGATGAAGGCACCATGGTCGACACCTGGGCCACCGTGGGCTCCTGCGCCCAGATCGGCAAGAATGTGCACCTCTCCGGCGGCGTCGGCATCGGCGGCGTACTGGAGCCACTGCAGGCCAACCCGACCATCATCGAAGACAACTGCTTCATCGGTGCCCGTTCCGAGGTGGTTGAAGGGGTGATCGTCGAGGAGGGCTCCGTCATCTCCATGGGGGTCTTCATCGGCCAGTCCACCCGCATCTATGACCGCGAAACCGGTGAAATCCACTACGGCCGCGTCCCGGCCGGCTCCGTGGTCGTTTCCGGCTCCCTGCCCTCCAAGTGCGGCAAGTACAGCCTCTACGCCGCCGTCATCGTCAAGAAGGTGGATGCCAAGACCCGCGCCAAGGTCGGCATCAACGCCCTGCTGCGCTCCATCGACGAGTAATCCACGCCGATGTCATCAAGGGCACCTCTGGTGCCCTTTTTCATGCCCGCTCTCATGGGTGGACGCCAACTCCCCTGCCCCACCAGCACTGCACACCCCCATGAGACGATACCGCTTATGGCAGTGCTGGCAAGGCGTTCACCCCTCCCCTTGGCTCATTGATTAAAGAAGACCTTTTTGACACCAATTTGAATTTGGCGCGCCTGTCACAGGCAAGGCGTCCGGACTCGGGTAAGATAGAGGGGTCAGGATCGTTTCAAACCAAGGAAGCCCGATGTACGAGAATCTCAAGAGCCTGGGGATCCAGGAACCCACCTCGGTGGACAGCTACACCCTGCGCCAGGAAGCCAACCACGACATCCTCAAGATCTATTTCAAGAAGCAGAAGGGTGAATTCTTCGCCAAGAGCGTCAAATTCAAATACCCCCGCCAGCGCAAGACCATGCTGGTCGACTCGGGGACCCATGAGTACAAAGATGTCACCGAGATCAACGCCAACCTCAAATACGTGGTGGATGAGCTGGACAATCTGACCCAGGGCGGCCAGCCTTCCGCCGATCCGGACATCAAGCAGAAAATACTGCGCGACTTGCGTCATCTGGAAAAAGTGGTGCAGAACAAGATCAGCGAGATAGAACGGGATCTCGAAAAGCTTTAAGCCGGTCTGATGCAGCAAAGGCGCCCAGGGGCGCCTTTTTCATTGGGTCACACCATGCTGGCGCCGCCAGGAAAGCCCCCGCACATGTCCCGCCACCAAACGCAACCCAGCAAAAAGGGAGGCTTGCGCCTCCCTTTTCGGAACTCGGATATCGGAGCGACAATCAGTTGCTCTTCATCCAGATGTCCATTTCAGTTTTCAGGTTGTCGGACTTGGTGCCGAAGATGGCTTGTACACCGGAACCCGCCAACACCACACCGGCGGCACCCAGCTTCTTCAGACCAGCCTGGTCAACCTTGGCCACATCCTTCACACCGACACGCAGACGGGTGATGCAGGCGTCCAGAGAGGCGATGTTCTCTTTGCCACCGAAGGCGGAGACCAGTGCAGCAGACATCTCGTCCTTGCTTTGACCGGCAGAGGACTCTTGGGCAGCTTCGTCTTCACGACCCGGGGTTTTCAGGTTCATGGCACGGATAACCACGGTGAAGACCACGTAGTAGATGACCGCGTAGACCAGACCCAGACCCACCAGCAGCAGCATGTTGTCGGCACGCGGAGATTGCACCACGAAGTCGATGAAGCCGTTGGAGAAGGTGTGACCGTGAACGACACCCAGCATGTTGGTCAGGACATAGGCCAGACCTGCCAGCAGAGCGTGGATGGCGTACAGTACCGGGGCCACGAACAGGAAGGAGAATTCGATAGGCTCGGTGATACCGGTCAGGAAGGAGGTCAGGGCAGCAGAAGCCATGATACCTACGATCTTGGCGCGGTTTTCCGGCTTGGCGGAGTGCGCAATGGCAAACGCGGCAGCAGGCAGACCAAACATCTTGAACAGGTAGCCACCCGCCAGTTGACCGAAGCCGTTACCGGCAGCACGGGAAGCGTCATCAGCAGTCAGGAAGCAGGTCATGATGCCGTGTACGGTTTCACCGGCGGCGTTGACGCAGGTACCAGCCTGATAGAAGAACGGCACGTTCCAGATGTGGTGCAGACCGAACGGGATCAGGGAGCGCTCAACCACGCCGTAGATGCCGAAGGCCAGGACCGGGTTCTGGTTGGCAGCCCAGTCGGAGAAGGCACCGATGGCACCACCAATAGGCGGCCAGATGAAGGAGAGCACGACACCCAGACCGATGGAAACAAAACCGGTGATGATGGGCACGGCGCGCTTGCCAGCGAAGAAGCCGAGGTACTCTGGCAGCTGGATCTTGTAGAAGCGATTGAACGCCCAGGCAGCCACGCCACCGGCGAGGATACCACCCAGCACACCGGTATCGATCTTCTCGACACCCATCACAGGCGCCATCACAGTCAGGGTGGCAGTCATGATGCCGTAGCCGACGATGGCGGACAGGCCGGAAACACCGTCGTTATTGGTGAAGCCAAGGGCGACGCCCACGGCGAACAGCAGGGCCATCTGACCAAATACGGAACCACCGGCCTGCTCCATCAGTTGGGAGACGATTTCCGGCAACCAGCTGAAGTGGGCAGCACCCACCCCCAGCAGAATACCTGCAACGGGCAAGACCGATACGGGCAGCATCAGCGCCTTACCGACCTTTTGCAGATTAGAGAAAGCATTTTTTAACATGTGTGCGCTCCTGAATGGAATGTCTTACCGTAGACGCTTCAGTCCAATTTATAGACGATCATCAACATCATCTCTCATCGGCATGAATTCGACGCGGGTTTGTTTATTTTGACCAGCTGAATATAACCCAGCAGATCGCAAATATCTTCCATCAGGGGTAAGCGAATAAAAAATTTGGAGGGGAGATCACAAGATAATTTCGGCGGGAATTTTCGGCTAATTACGGATATATTTCGGCATCTTCATGCTAAACCATAAATATGAAAAGTGCTGTTTCGCATTGTATTTTAGCCAATCAAACCAATACCCAACGAAACACACTGTAACTTAATGTAACCATTTGCTGTTTTTTCTATTTTAGTCTACCGATTAAAAAGGCCTCCAACAAGGGAGGCCTCAAATAAATATTATATTTTAAAGGCCGGGCAATATTCAGCCCTTTTGGGAACGCTTCACCGCATCAATAAAGATCGATTTCGCCTTGGTCGAACCGGCCCGCTCCGCCTCGCTGACCAGTTGCATCGCCTTGTCGATATCACCGGCTTTCACCGCTTTTTCGATCTGGGATTGATAGAAGGCCTCGGTTTCGCTCAGCATGGGGGCACTGCTCTTGACTGCGCCGGCGGTCGCCAGGGGCACGACAAGCTTGTTTGGTGCCGTGTTGACTACCGGGGTGTTGGCATCAATCACATCCTGATAGACAGGCTTGTAATAGTTGCTCTCGGTTTTGACACCACTCAAGTCCTCCACAGAGAGGCTGACCACGCCCCAGGGGGAGTGCGGAATGACGGGGTCTTTTTCACCATAATCAACCACCCCCAGCGACTTGGTCATCAGCTTGGAAGGGCTAAGGATGGTGGTTGTTTTGTCCAGACCGCTCTGGTCTGTGTAGATCACCATGTAACTTTCGTTATTGGGGTTACCAACATAGGAGCGATCCACGGTAAACACGGCTTCCATGCGATCCCCTTGCAGCATGCGTGCAGGCTCGTACTTGAACACGTCGCTGCCCAACTTGCGGGTCACATTGAATTTGGAATCCAGCATCAAGACGGTCGGGTTGAACAGCGATTTGTCGATCAAGCCATCAACCGTGATGCGCAGGTCACCGGAGTTGACCGGCAACCGGAAGGCGGCAAAGTGGCTTTTCCCTTCGCTGAAAGCGTAAACGGGGGAGCTGTCATCAATGGGGATAAGCTTAGTTGCGCCCGGTTGTATGTCCTGGAACGGCAGACTGGAGACATCGCGACAGCAGCTGCCAACCGTAGCCAATTGGCTCATCGCAACGTCGCGATTTCCCATGATGGACTTGAACTCCTGAGTCGGCGCTACCGTCGTTTCCAACGTGGCGCACCCACCCAGCACAACAGAACAGAATACAGTCAAGGCTAATCTGGAATATCTCATCGCGTGACCCTAAGAAACGTGTTGTAAAAAAAGAGCCCCCGTCATGCGGGGGCACTTGCAGTCATGACGTCAACAGATTACCACCAAGCTTCAGCTTGAACACCGAAGTTCCAGGAGTCGTCCTGCTTCACGCCATTGTCATCCGGGCGGAACTGGCCGTCAGAATCCAGGTAGGAAGCATATACGCGGATTTCCGGGCGGGCCCAGAAGCTGGAGCCAGCGGACCAGGCCTGAGCCAGGGTGTATTTCTTACCGATGGTGCTGGTTTCGGTGCCATTGTTCGGCTTGTAGCTGTCATGGTGATAGCCAAGCTCGGCGATGGTCTTCATGGTGTCATTCCACTTGTACATCGGGCGAACGACAACGGAGAAGGTGTCTTTGTCAGCGCTGTCATTGTCAATATCACTGGCAGTACCGTAAACCAGCTGATGACCGAACTCGACCTTATCGCCAACGGGCAGCACGCCCCAGTTGATGAAGCGCCAGCCATCGCCCTTGGCGGCAGATTGGCTCAGGCCGCTGCCAGAACCGCTACCGTAGTCAACAGCCTGAGCGGCATAACCGTCGGCGAAATACTGAACCACGGTCTTGTTGAAGCCACCCAGCATGGATTGGGTCAGCTCGGCGGTCAGCATGTGGCCGTTTTTCTCGTAATCTTTGCTGCCCAGAGCCGCTTTCTGCTCATCGGTCAGGTTACCGCGGGCGTAGTCATATCCCAGCTCCAGGGAGCCGTCTTTCCACAGCGGGATACCGGCATAACGCAGGTCCAGTACGTCCGTATCAACACGCTTGTCGACACCAACACCACCTACAAACTGATCGTAATCATCCCACGGGTCGTTACGCAGCCATGCAAAAGAGAGCTTGCCCGGACCAGCCTGGATATTTTCTACACCAGCACCGGCACCAGACACATCCCAGTAGTAGAAGTCGGAGATGTGGATGTCGTGACGTTGATAGTAACGCTTACCGGCCCACAGAGTGGCTTCCGGCGCGAAGCCCAGCACGCCTTTGGCCTGGACGTTGAATTGGCGCAGGGCAAAGTCGGCATCACTACCGCTAGTGCTTTCCCAGTCGCGACCTTGCTGACCAGAAACCATTGCAAACATGGAGTCTACGTAGAAAGACTTGCCGTCCTTGTTGTAAGCCTCTTGACCTAGCTGGACTTCGCCGTAGGTCTCGGCTTCATTGCCCAGACGACCGACTTTCGCCTTGGAATAGGTTTGCAGGCTGCCGTTATCGGAAGTACCGACACCGGAACGCATGTAGCCGTGGAAATCAACGGCGAAGGCGGCTTGGGAAGCCAGGGCTGCGGTTACTGCTGCAGCGATCGGGAGCCACTTTGCTTTCATTTTCATTTTCCTTATTCCCGCTGAGAGGAGTGTGATCCTGATATTCAAGTTCTTATCACCGGAAAAACGTTTTGGTGATAACCGAGGTCGATTATAGGTACCCAAATTCCCTGCAAACATGAGCTGATTCACAAAACGATGACAAATCGCACGCCACCGACAGCCACAACCACAAAATGTCAATTAATTTTCATTTTTTGGCACCAACCACCCAAGATAAGCACAAAAAAGAAAAACAATAACCAAAGAAAGCGCTTTCAAATATTAATTTGCAACGAGAGTTAAGTGATAAATCCGTGTCGCAGTAGCAAAAACATGACTGAAATCGCTTTCAATGCGGAACTTTTAATTTTTCAATTTGTCGTGGGTGATGATGAATATGGCCAACCGGTTATCATCATTGGCGAGAAAAATAACCGGACGAAAGTGAGGATATATTTGGGGGCTGAGGCGTGACGCCCCAAAAATAAAACACCCCCGTCAGCACACTCACGGAGGTGAATTTATTCTCGGGGAGAAGGGTCTGGCTACAGTCTACTTTCCCAGGTTTTCAACCAGGCCAGCGCTGCCACTTCAGGCTCATCTTCTACCGTCGCATCGATTTCCAGGCGCACAACCAGTGGCTCGGCAGCCAGCTCCTGCAACAGGGCATCCAGCGTTCGCCCCGCTCCGCAGAAGTGTTCATAGCTGCTGTCTCCCATGGCGATGAGGGCATAGCGCCATCCCTTCATATAAGGAGCACGATCGGCCAGGGCACTGGCAAAGGGCTGCAAATTGGGCGGTATATCCCCCTGCCCCGTGGTGGCGGTCACGATGAGCAGAAAGCGGGAGGCATCGATGTCGGTCAGCGCCGCGTCATCGAAGATCTGGCAGACATGGCCATTGGCTTGCAGGTGGTCACAGAGGGTCTCGGCCACCAGCATGGCAGAGCCGTAGACGGTGCCGACCAGGATATCGATCTCGGCCATCAGCGACTCCTCAGGGACAAACATTGGGCCCGGCAAGACCGGGATGGGTAGGAAGAGCCCCCCTGTACAGGCGGGGGGCACGCGATTGCGCAGGCGATATCTCGTTGAGCCATAAGTCATTCCTCTGACGTACCTAGGCTACAGCATGCCACAGCCCGGTCAGAGGCAACAGATGGAAAGAGGCTCAGGCGCCGTAGTCTTGCTCGCTGGCAGGCCAGCCCAGACGGGCGAACAGACCCAGCACCTCGGGGCCCAGGGGCGCCTGGATCCGCATCGGCACCTTGAGCACCGGATGCTCGAAGCTCAGACGGTGCGCGATCAACAGCAGGCGGTCGCACCCGTAATGCTCGCGAAAGAAGCGGTTGTGCCGGCCATCCCCGTGGGTGGTATCACCAACGATGGGGTGGAACAGGTGATCCAGATGGCGGCGCAGCTGGTGCTTGCGCCCCGTCTTGGGAAAGAGGCGGACCAGGCTGTAGCGACTGGTGGGATGCTTCTTGGAGACGGCGAAGGGCAACTCGACCTGATGCAGACGACGAAACGCGGTCACCGCCTCCTGGGCGGGGCGATCCGGGTCGCTGAAGGCATCGGCAATCTTGTCCAGCTGCTCCTTGAGCGGATAGTCGATGAGCCCCTCTTCGGGGGCCCATCCCCGCACCAGTGCCAGGTACTCCTTGTGGACCTGACGGGCAGCAAAGGCCTCGGTCAGGGTGCGGGCCACGGCAGGATCGAGAGCAAACAGCAGCACACCCGAAGTGGGCCTGTCCAGTCGGTGCACGGGGTAGACATGACGACCCCCGATCAGATCCCGGGTCATCTGCATGGCGAAACGGGTCTCGGCCTTGTCGAGCCAACTGCGGTGCACCAGGAGACCGGACGGTTTGTTCACCGCCACCAGCCAGTCATCCTGATAGAGCAGAGTCAGCTGCAAGGCATCCGCTATCCGGGTCTGCTCGTCCATCATTGTTCGACCACTTTGCCGGAGAGCAGCAGATCGAAACGGGCGATCAGACGAAGCAGGGCCTCGACCTCCGCCAGCTCCTCTTTATAGACCTCACTCGCCATGGGATAAAGGGAGACGCTGGTCGGCAGCGGAGCCTGCTGCACCACTAGCTGCTCCATGCGCGGGATCAGCACGAACTGCAGCCATTGATCGAAACTCAGGGTATCGACACAGAACGGCAGCTCGCTTGCCAGCGCCTCGCTCCCCGGATGGTCGGCTTGCCAGCGTTCCAGACGTTGCAACTCGGCAGTCAGCTCTCCCAGCAGACCGGCAACCAGCAGATATTGATTCATCTCGCTCACTTCCTCATCGCGGGCCCGGTCTGCGACGGGGCCCCACTCAATACGGCCATCAAAAAGGGGCGCTACTATACACCGACCCCGCAATGGCTGCCATGTTGCCGTCACCTTCATACCCTGCATCACCGCCTCTGGCTATCTGGTGCAGCCCCCTTATAATCGCCCGCATTATCTTCAAGCGGGATCTCTTCATGTCTTCCATCAACACCCTGACCGAGTTTCTGACCCAGGCCGATACCCAGTTCCAGCTGTTCGATCTGGGCCGCCAGGTGCGCCCGCTCCCCAGCGACCTCTTCGTGCGCATCGAGCAGCAGCAGGAGCCCTACCCCTGGCCGTTGCAGCAACACGCCTGGCTCGGCGTGCACTTCTTCCAGCCGACCGAATCCAGGCACTACCTCTGGTTCCTCAAGTTCGCCCTTGATGAACGCGGCCTGCTCATCTCCAGCGGCCCCAAGCATTTCATGGATCAGGTGGTAGAGACTCTGGGCTACAAGCTCACCGGTGAACTGGACGAAGAGAAGGCCCAGCGTCTGGCGGACAACCCCTATACCTTCCGCCCGGCCGAGGCCAAGATGGCCAGTGTGCACGCCAAGCTGGCCCGCCAGCTGGAACAAGCCCCTTCCGCTTACTACGAGGCCCTCTGCCACTATCTGGCGGCGCCGGGGGAAGAGGGGTGGCAGGCCCTGGGACTGCAAGGGTTTGCAGATCTCGCGGAGCGGCTGCAGGTTGAACGCAACCTGGCACTGGTCTGCAAGGCCTTGCCCGTGCTGCCGCAGGCCCCCCTTTACGCCCTGTGCCAAAGCCTGGAGAACGCCCCCCTGCCCCCTGCCCTGCAAGGCGCATTGCTGGAGCGCATCGGCAAGGAGCAGGAGTGCGCCGAGCCTGCCCCCGAAACCCTGGCCTATCTGTGCCGGGCACTGGCCTCCTGCCCGGGCAACGGACTGCGCACCAACAAGCTGCTGACCCTGCTGCAAACCCGGCCAAGCCCCTCCCTGCTCCTCGCCATCGCTGGCCGCCTCTGGCCCGATCTGAAACACCCCGAACTGCTCGGCCTGTTTCTGGAGCAGCTCGCCCTGCAACCCACCCAGTTCTTCAACCAGGTATTTGCCGAGCTCGTCACGCTACCGGCCCTGCGCAATGATATGCTGGCAAAACTGCGTGACCCCGAACGCAGCGAGGCCCTGGGTCTGGCCATCGGTCGCCTGTTCGCTGCCACCTAGGCCCGACACAACGGCCCTGTTGCCTGAGGTGAACAGGGCCCCACACACATCACAGAAGGAACCCGCTGATGGGAGAAATGCTTGGGATCTTGCTGCTCGGCCTCGTTGGCTGGGCCTTCTGGCAACAGCGCCGCCAGGCGGAGCTGGCCTGGCAATACATGCGCCGCTACTGCCAGCACCACGACCTGCAACTGCTGTCGCTGGCGCGGACACACCGTGCCCTGGGGCACAAGCCCCTGCGCCTGCTCACCTACTACCAGTTCGAGTTCTCCAGCGACGGTGAGAGCCATTATCAGGGGCAGCTCTGCATGCAGGGGCTGCATGTCGCCGGTGTCGAGCTGCCACCCCATCGTCTCCCCTCCTAGATTTGAGAGCACGGGGGCTGGCTATACTCTTCCACAGCCCCCTTCCAAGGAGTACCGACATGGAATTGCTCACCCATGACATGGCCGCCCTGTTTGCCCAGCTGGGGCTGGCCAGTGACGACATCAGCCAGCAGCGTTTTATCCGCGACCATCCCATCGATCGCCATACCCAGTTGCCCGACGCGCCGTTCTGGACGCCTTCCCAGGCAGGCTTTCTGCGCGATGCCCTCAGCCACGACGCCGACTGGGCGGAAGCCATCGACCAGCTGGATGTGATGCTGCGCCAGGGGACCTGATCCCCGCACTCCCGGCGGCCAGCGTTGGGTAGACGCGGAGCCGCCAATCCCCTCCCTCTCGCTACCCACGCCCTTCGCTCCGCTTTCCTGATGGACAGGCTTTGATTAAGCTCTGTGCCACTATCCACCCGCAGCAAGACGGCCGTGCAGGAGCCAAGATGTCAGCCCAAGAGATCATCCAGATAGCCAACGAACTCAGTGCCAGGGGGATCACCCCCTCTACCGCCATGGTCAAGGCCCGCCTCAGCCATCCCGTGCCCATGGCCGAGCTGCTCAAGGTGTTGAGCCAGTGGAAGCAGCAACCCCAGCCCGCGTCGACAGCGCCCGCCCCCGCCAGTGCCCCCGAGGCATCCCCCTTGGCCACGGAAAGCGTCACTCTTCAGCAACTGAGCGAACAGCTCGCCCGGCTGGAGCAGAAGGTCGATCGCCTCACCGATCTGCTGCTCAACCAGAAGCCGGATTGACCCATCGCCATGTATATCCTCGAACTCACCTTTGAGTGCTACCGCGATACCTCCCTCGGGGAGGCCGAACGGGCCATCGTCCACTACCTCGACATGCTGCGCTATCAGGGTCAGATCCTGGGGCGGGAGTTTCCCACCAGCATGCACGAAGGCTATTTCGTCAGTCGGGTGGTCTGCCCGGAGCAGGACAGCCTGCACCCTGACAACCAGAGCGAGCTGGTCGCCCTTGCCGAGCAAGGTCTGCACCAGGCGGGCCTGCTCGCCCCCAAACTCCACCTGCAAGGGGCGGATCTGCTCTCGGACAGCACGGACCCGTGCGCAGAGCAGGGGGAGCGTCCCAGCTGGATGCTGCTCTACACCAGCTTCCTGCACAGTTGCTCTCCCCTGCGCTGCGGCGACCACTTCGTTCCCATCCCGCTCTATCGGCTGCCCGCCGTCGCCAACGGTGACCACAAGCAGATCATCAAGTGGCAGGAAGATTGGGAAGCCTGCGATCAGTTGCAGATGAACGGCTCCATCGCCGAACACGCCGCCCTGCACGAAATCGGCGAGGTGGGCAGCCGCCTTCATCGCCGGGGCAGCGATCTCGCCAGACGGCTGGAGGTCCTGAGCGGCATCCCCACCTATTACTATCTCTACCGGGTCGGTGGCCTGAGCGCTGCCGAAGAGCGGGCTCGCCCCTGCCCTGGCTGTGGTGGCCCATGGGCGCTGGCCGCCCCCCTGCACGAGATCTTCGACTTCAGGTGCGAGCCTTGCAGGCTGGTCTCCAACCTCTCCTGGGACTTCAAGGAGTAGGTGCCCACCGCGCACAATGGCGCATTAAAAAGAGAGGGCCTTGCCAGGTGGCAAGGCCCTCTCTTTTGGGGCATCACTGGGGCAAGGTTTCCAGTCGTGCCAGAAAGGCCGGCAACGAGGGGGCCAGCGTCAGGCGCCGCCCGGAGTCCAGCCACTCCAGCCACACCTGGCCGCTCTCGTTATCGAGGGACACCAGCGTCATCTCGTTGCGGGTCGTGGCAATGAAGAGTGAGGGGGATCGCTTCAACTTGCGCAGCATCAGCAGGTGGCCGATGAGGTTCTCCTTGAGCAGATCCAGATCGGCATCGTTCCACGGCAGGATGAGTTCGATGCGCAACCCCTTGAAAGAGCAGGACAGAGGGCGGCTGAACCAGTGGCCAAACAGGGCGATGGCGCTAGGATGCAGGGTCAGCTCCAGGGCGTTCGCCATGGCCGTGAAGTCGGCTGCCTGCTCCCGCTGGAACGGACGCCAGGCGACCCGCCCCTCCCTGGGTTCATCCAGCTCGCAAGGAGAGCGCCAGTCGGCCTCCCAGTCACACAGGGGCAGCCCCCGCCTTCCTTCGCCATCGCGCTGCCAGCGTAAAAAGAACTGCTCCAGGGCAGACAGGACTTGATCCGACATCGATATTCCCCACAATAGCGGCCTCTGATGGCCGCAAGTACCTGATCGAAAAATCGGGCCATTGCACCATCAAACCCCTTATCAGACAAGCGTGAGCAAACCAGCATGAGCAAACAAGAGAGATACGCCGGCGCCAGTGCGCTGCAAGGCCTGAGCCTGGGGCAGCAGTCAGCCTACATCAGCCAGTACACCCCGAGTCTGCTGCAGCCCGTGCCACGCAGCCTGAACCGCGACGATCTTGGCCTGAGAGGTGAACTGCCGTTCCAGGGGTGCGACGTCTGGACCCTGTATGAACTCTCCTGGCTCAATGCCAAAGGCAAGCCCGTGGTTGCCATCGGAGAGGTCTTTGTGCCGGCTACCAGCCCGAATCTCATCGAGTCCAAGTCGTTCAAGCTTTACCTGAACTCCTTCAACCAGACTCGCTGCGACTCCCTGGAGGCAGTGCAAGCGCTGCTGGTTCAGGACCTGAGTGGCTGCGCTGGTGCCCCGGTGAGCGTCACCCTCTTCACCCTCGACCAGGCCCCCCACCAGATAGCCCAGCTGCCCGGTGAGTGCATCGACAGCCTGGATATCGAGGTGGACGGCTACGAGTTTGACGAAACCCTGCTGCAAGGGGCCGCCGGTCGCGAGATCGTGGAGGAGACCCTGCACAGCCACCTGCTCAAGTCCAACTGCCTGGTGACCAGCCAGCCGGACTGGGGATCCGTGGTGATCCACTATCGCGGCCCGCGTCTCGACCGGGAGAAGCTGTTGCGCTACCTCATCTCGTTCCGCCAGCACAACGAGTTCCACGAGCAGTGCATCGAGCGCATCTTTACCGATCTCAAGCACTTCTGCGCCCCGGAACAACTGACCGTCCATGCCCGTTACACCCGCCGCGGCGGCCTGGACATCAACCCCTTCCGCAGCGACTGGGAGCCGGTTCCGGCGAACCTGCGCCTCATTCGCCAGTAATCACCAGCGCCGCCATCCTGCGGGCTGCGGCCGGCTGCGCATCACCTCAGTAAACTCTGGACGGGCGGGGGTGGGCTTGGATAACATGCCTGCACCTCCGTGCCGTTCTTAATCCAATGAATCAACTGTTTTTTCTGGCAATGATGATGTCCTCCCTGTCGGCTCCTGATCTGGATCTGGCCAAGGAGCAGTTGTCCATCGACCTGCAGCAGGCCCAGACCCTGGTGCTGACCGATCCCGCCAGATGTGCCCAGATTGCCACCTCCTTCCTCGAACGCACGGCCAACAATCCCAAGCAGATCATCAGCAACCGTCAGGAGTACGGCTATCGCGAGCCGATGCTGAACTACGGTACCGCCACCCAGACCACGGGCGCCTATCTGCTCAAGGGGGAGTGTCTGCAGCAGCTAGGGCAGTTCGCCCCGGCACAGGAGTCCTTTGAGCAGGGCATCGCCATGGCCGAGAAAGAGCAGCAGTTCGAGCTGCAGGCCCATGGGCTCTATCTGCTGGTCCGAAGCCGCAACCTGCAACAGCATACCCATGGCGCCGCGGCCCCCCTGCTCGACAAACTCGACAAACTGCTGGCCAATCCCGACCTCAAGGAGAGCCAGTTGCAGGTCTACAGCCGCCTGCTGCGCGTCAACGCCAGCATAGAGGAGCGGCAATTCGATCTCGCCAAGCAGCAGCTGGCCGAGACCCGCAAATGGGCGGATCACGCCAAACAGCCTCTGGCCAGGGCCTGGACCAGCGCCGTGGGCGGGGATCTCTATCAGGCTCTGGGTCAGCCCCAGCTTGCACTGGGGGAGTACATCGAAGCACAACAGCAAGCCAAGCCCCTGCAGGATCCCCTCTTCCTCGGCCTGCTCTCGAACCAGATGGTCAGCCTCTATCAGGAAGAGCAGGAGCCACAAAAAGCGCTGCAATACGCCAGTGAGGCGGCCAACTATTTTCATGCCCTCGGCAATCCTTCCATGCTGAGCGACGCCCTGATCGTGCTCGCCCGCCTCAACCGGGATCAGGGCGAGATGAACATGGCGCTGGTCTATTTCTTCAATGCCCTCGACCTGCTGGACGAGAGCAGCAACCGCACCCGCATCGCCCACCTCAAGTTCGAGATAGGCAAGACCTACCTGCAGACCGGCAACCTCAACCTGGCGCGAAACTATCTGAACGCCGCACGCCAGTCCCATGAGCTGGGGGATGACAAGGAGTCGCTCATCGACACCCTGCTGTTGCTGGGAGAGCTGCACCTCAAGCAGCAGGAGGCGGGCATCGCCATCCTGCAGTTGGAGAACGCCCTCACCCTGGCTAACCGGATTGGGGACATCCGGCGCCAATTCGAGATCTTCCGCCTGCTCTCCGTCGCCTATGAGCAGAAGGGTTACCTCCAGCAGGCCCTGGAGAGCTACAAGAATTACCACCAGCGCAGCGAACTGGTTCGCCAGCAGCAGCTGGCGCTGGAGCAGGAGGCGGTGCGCGACAACTACGCCCAAGTGGAGCGAGTGCAACAGGTCAAGGAGCTGGAGCAGCAACTCGACGTCAGCCAGCACCAGCAGGAGCGATACCTCTGGACCAGCGTCAGCACCGGGCTGCTGCTGGCACTCTTCATCTATCTGTTCTTCACCCTCTGGCTGAAACTGCGGGTCGCGCGCCTTCATGCCAAACAGCTGGGAGAGGCCCTGCTGGTAGAGCCGCGCAGCGGCTTGGCCAACTGGCAGCGACTGATGAGCCGCTGGCCGCGGGAGATGGCCAAGCGCCAGCAGAAATCCGAGCGCTGGTACCTGAGCGAACGCCCCACCAGCGAATTTGACGACAAGCTGCACTACCTGCTGTTCCGGGTTCCCTTCCTGAGCAACAGCCTGGAGCAGCATGGGTATCAGGTCAGCCGCGAGATAGAGCAGGCCTTCGGCCGCTACGTCAACGAACTGACCCCGCAGGATGGCCGCATCTACGACCTGCGCGAAGGCCACCTGCTCTATGTGGTGCCCCAGCGTCACGTGGCCCAGTTGCATCAGCTGGCCCAGACCCTGCTCGACACCCTGGCAGCCTTCCCCTGCGAGCACCCGCTGGACAGGCGCATCAGCCTCGGCATCGTCAGTCATCCCTTCCTGCCCAAGGCGGCCATGGCCCTCGATCACCACGGCCTGTTCGATCTCTGCTACCTGGCCCTCTCGGGTGCCATTCAGCTCAGCGAAAAATGCCAGCAGAGCGTCTGGCTTGAGCTGGCCGCCATCGATTGCCAGCAGGCCGCATTTTTTAACGGAGATGTGTGGCAATGCTGCTTGATGGCAATTGACAAGGGACTGGTAAAAGTAAATTCTTCTCATGAAAAGCAATGGGTTAACTGGCTTGCGCTTTCACGGATGAAGGTTGCGGACAATCCTTGACAAAAAGGTACTCAACGGGGTCTTTGATTGGCTTTCTGTTGCTGGACGAAACAAAAACGATAATGACAACAGGGCGACCTGAAGAATGAATGATATGGCTGCCGTAACAGGACAACTGGCAAGACTCAGGGAATCCCTCCAGCAGAAACAGCAGGAGCTTGACGGCATGGCGAGCTTCTCCGATGCCGAACGCACCCGCAGTATCCAGTTCATCGGCAAGTTGATGCAAGCCTGTCGCGGCCACGATCGCGAGCTCGACAACCGGCTCGCCAAGCTCAAGCAGAAACTTGAAGGCAACCCTCCGCTCACCTCCATCGATGCCGATCTGATCGCCATCGAGAAGCTGTTGCAGCAGCACAGCCACACCATGGAAGAGTCCATCAGCCTGACCCGGGCAGCCATCGATCTCGGCAGCAAACAGCTCAAAGCCATCAAGGGGTTTCCGGAAGATACCCGCCGCGCCCTCAAGGAGTTTCTCGCCAGCCCGGAGAGTTACGGCATCGGCGATCACCAGAAGAAGGTGATCCGGCTGCTGGAGTTCTACCAGCAGGCGATCAAGATCCAGCTGCTGCCGCGCAAGCCGCTGATCCCCCCTTCGGCGGAGATCCCCACCGAGCTCTCCAGCCCGGCCCCTACCGACTCCTTTGACATCAAGGCACATGCCCAGATTTCAGACGAGTTGCAGCGTCTCATCACCGAGCTCGACTTTGCCGGCGCCGTGGGCGAGAGCCTCGCAGACATCCGCCGCCAGTTGCTCGGGGGCATCACCCCTGCCCTGCTGGCCGAAGTCTGCCTGCAGATCATCGAACTCATCATCGAGGGTACCCGGGAAGAGCGCAAAGCCTCCCAGGCGTTTCTCAGCACCCTGAACGAGAGTCTCTCCTCGGTCCATTACAGCTTTACCGAATCCCTGGATGAAGGGCGGGCGCTGCAAAATGCCGCCCATCTCAGCGGACAGGCGCTGGAGCGGGAACTCGCCGCCATCGATCGCGCCATGGCAGCCCATGACTCGCCACAGATACTCAGGGGCGCCATTTCTGGGCATCTGGACACCATCCGCCGGCTGCAGCAGGAGCGGGAGGAGATGGCCAACCGCGAGCGCCACCTGCTCACCCACCTCTCCAACATGGAAGCCAAGCTCAGGTTGATGAAGGACGAGACCGCCGAGTACAAGAAGCGGCTCAGCATCCAGAAACACAAGCTCTTCCTCGACAGCCTGACCCAGGTACACAACCGGGCGGCCCTGGACGAGCGGCTCGAGCTCGAATACAAACGCTGGTTACGCTATGGCACCCCCCTGTGCCTGGCCATCATCGACATCGACCACTTCAAGCACATCAATGACAATTACGGCCACATGGCCGGCGACAAGGCATTGAAGGTGGTTGCCAAGGCCCTGCAGAACGCCTTGCGCGACACCGACTTCATCGCCCGCTTTGGCGGTGAGGAGTTCGTGGTCCTGCTGCCGAACATCAATCCGGACAAGTACCAGAAGCCGCTGGAGAACCTGCGTCAGACCATCAAGAGCATCCCGTTCCGCTTTCGCGATGCCAGGGTCGAGATCACCATCTCCATCGGTGCCACCCTGTTTCGGACCGGCGACCATACCACGGATGCGTTCGAGCGCGCCGACAAGGCGCTTTACAGTTCCAAGCACTCCGGCCGGGATCAGGTCAATCTCGCCTGAATCCGCTTTGAGGGGCGGCTAAAAAAGCGGCAAACGCACAGTCCCCCTATTCCCCTGCCCACCCCCTTGCCTCTACTATCGAACCCGAGGGATGCCAAAGCATCCCGTTTTCTCCCCAGGGAAAGCACAACGATAACAAGCGAGTGAAAGGGGAAATTATGATTACACACATCAATCCCGTGGGCAGCATGGACCTGCTGTCCCAGCTCGAGGTGGATCGCCTCAAGCAGACGGCCTCCAGCGATATCTATCAACTGTTTCGCAACTGCTCGCTGGCGGTCCTCAACTCCGGCAGCCATACCGACAGTTCCAAAGAGATACTGGAACGTTTCAAATCCTTCGATATTCACGTGATCCGGCGCGAGCGCGGGGTCAAGCTCGAGCTGTTCAACGCCCCCGAGCACGCCTTCGTCGACGGCGAGATCATCCGCGGCATCCAGGAGCACCTGTTCTCCGTGCTGCGGGACATTCTCTATGTGTCGACCCAGCTCGAGTCCAATCGTCTGGTCAACCTGACCAGCTCCACCCATATCTCCAATGTGGTGTTCGCCATCCTGCGCAACGCCAAGGCGATCCTGTCCGGCGCCGATCCCAACCTGGTGGTCTGCTGGGGCGGCCACTCCATCAACGAGGTGGAATACCAGTACACCCGGGCGGTGGGTAGCGAGCTGGGTCTGCGCGAGCTCAACATCTGTACCGGCTGCGGTCCGGGTGCCATGGAGGGCCCCATGAAGGGGGCCGCCGTCGGCCACGCCAAGCAGCGGGTGCGCAACGGCCGTTACATCGGTCTCACCGAGCCTTCCATCATCGCCGCCGAACCGCCGAACCCCATCGTCAACGAGCTGGTGATCCTGCCGGACATCGAGAAGCGGCTGGAAGCCTTCGTGCGTCTGGGTCACGGCATCATCATCTTCCCGGGCGGGGTCGGCACTGCCGAGGAGCTGCTCTACCTGCTCGGCATCATGATGCACCCGGCCAACGATCGCCAACCCATCCCCATCGTGCTGACCGGCCCGAAAGAGAGCGCCGACTACTTCCGCGCCATCGACGACTTCGTCAAGGCGACCCTGGGGGAAGCCGCCACCAGTCTCTACCGGATCATCATCGGCGATGCGCCCGAGGTGGCCCGCGTGATGAAGGAGGCGATGCCGAAGATCCGCGAATACCGCAAGTCGGTGGGAGATGCCTACTCCTTCAACTGGTCCCTGCGGATCGAGCCCGAGTTCCAGCTGCCGTTCGAGCCGGATCACGCCAGCATGGCCAGCCTGGATCTGCATCGCAACCAGCCACCCCAGCTGCTGGCAGCCAACCTGCGCCGCGCCTTCTCAGGCATCGTCGCAGGCAACGTCAAGGAAGGGGGCATCAGGGCCATCGAGAAGAAGGGTCCCTTCAAGCTGCACGGCGACAAGGAGCTGATGCACCTGATGGACAGATTGCTGGAAAGCTTCGTCAAGCAGCAGCGCATGAAGCTGCCGGGCAGCCAGTACGTTCCCTGCTACGAGATAGTCAAATAGTCGGGACATCACAATGCACCGCACCGGAGGGGCCCATGGGCCCCTCTTTCATTGACTGGTCTTCTACGGGGTTAGCAGGAGACGCCACCATTGTTACAATGGCAATCCCCGACGCCCGGAGTGCCCCATGCCACACCTGCTCATCATCGATGCCCTCAACCTCATCCGCCGACTGCACGCGGTGCAGAGCCAGCAGGGACTGACCCCGGCTCAGGCCCTGCTCGCCACCCGTGCCAACCTCATCAACACCTGCAAGAAGCTCCTGGCGGCCAGCAAGCCGACCCACGCCATCGCGGTCTTTGACGGTGAGGTCCACAGCTGGCGCAAGACGCTCTATCCCCCCTACAAGGAGGGCCGCACCCCCATGCCGGATGAGCTGAGGGAAGGGCTTGCCGACCTGCAGGACGCCTTCTGGGAGTGCGGTGTGGATGCCCTGCTCTCCCAGACCGACGAGGCGGACGATCTCATCGCCACCCTGGCAAGCGGCATTGCCCAGCACGGCGCCAGCGCCACCATCATCTCCACCGACAAGGGGTTCTGCCAGCTCATCTGCCCGCAGATCCGGGTGCGGGATTACTTCAACAAACGCTGGCTGGATGCCGCCTTCGTCCAGCAGCAGTACGGCGTTACACCGACCCAGCTTGTGGACTTCTGGGCCCTGACCGGTATCGGCGGCTCCAACATCAAGGGGGTGCCCGGCATCGGCCCCAAGACCGCCACCCAGTTGCTGCAGCAATACGGGGACCTGGCTGCCATGCTGGAGGCCTGTGAGCGGGAGGATGCCACCAGACCCCTGCTCAAGCTGCGCCAGCACCGGGAAGAGGCCCTGCTGGCCCAACGCCTGGTCCGGCTGCAGCACGATATCCCGCTCGGATTCAACCTGCGGGAGATCCGCTACCCTCCCATCCATGATGCCGGGGCGTGATCCCCAGCACACCATTTCCCAAGACAGGCCGTACCTGTTGACATAAATGGGTAAAATGTAAAGAAACATGGAGGATGTGGTGCAAAAATGGTATAAAGCCGACGAATCCTCCCCCTCTGTTCCCTAGAAGTGGATACGCCTCATGTCAAAAAGAAAGATTACCGTCATCCCGGGCGACGGCATCGGCCCCAGCATCATCGAATCCGCCATCCAGATCCTGACCCACGCGGGTTGTGACTTCGACTACGAATACGCAGACGCCGGTCTGGTAGCCCTGGAAAAACATGGCGAACTGCTGCCCCAGGCCACCCTCGACCTGATCGAGAAGAACAAGGTCAGCCTGAAAGGCCCGCTCACCACTCCGGTCGGCGGCGGCTTCACCTCCATCAACGTCTCCCTGCGCAAGAAGTTCAATCTCTACGCCAACGTGCGCCCCGTCCTCTCCTTCAAGGGCACCAAGAGCCGTTACGACAACATCGACATCATCACGGTGCGCGAGAACACCGAAGGCATGTACTCCGGTGCCGGCCAGAAGCGCAGCGATGACAACCAGAGCGCCGAGGCGATGAGCATCATCACCCGGGAAGGGGCCGAGCGCATCGTCACCTTCGCCTTCGAGCTGGCGCGCCAGGAAGGACGCAAGAAGGTCACCATCATCCACAAGGCCAACATCCTCAAGTCCACCTCCGGCCTGTTCCTGGAAGTGGCCCGTCAGGTCGCGGCCCGCTACCCGGACATCCAGAACGAGGAGATGATCGTCGACGCCGCCTGCATGAACCTGGTGATGTACCCGGAGCGCTTCGATGTGATGGTCACCACCAACCTGTTCGGCGACATTCTCTCGGATCTCTGTGCCGGTCTGGTGGGGGGGCTGGGCATGGCGCCGGGCGCCAACATCGGTGAAGGGGCCGCCATCTTCGAAGCGGTGCACGGCTCTGCGCCGGACATCGCCGGCAAGAACATCGCCAACCCCACCTCGGTGATCCTCGCCTCCATCCAGATGCTGGAGTATCTCGGCATGCAGGACAAGGCGGAGCGCATTCGCGAGGCCGTGCGGACGACCATCGAGTCCGGCGATCGGGTGACCCGTGACCTGGGGGGCACAGCGTCCACCAGCGAATTCACCCAGGCCATCATCGACCGTCTATAAATAGAATCCAACCATATGATTTTAAAAGGGAGCTTCGGCTCCCTTTGTTTTATGCCAACGCCTCCCTACCTCCCTCGCCAGATGAATACTATGTTGATATGAGGGATAAGGAGATCCACCATGCGTGCTACTTTCATCTTGCTGATTGTCAGCAGCAGTGCCACGGCATTAGACAGGCCAGTCGACAATGCCTGGTTGACGCCGCCTCCCCAGCACGAGGCGCCAGCCAAGCAGACCTGGCAATCCACTCTGGATACCAACGATCTGCTCAAACAGCCCAAGCCGCTCTCTCTGGGGGTGGATATCACCACCGACAGCAACGGCAATCGGCAGGTCACCCCCTATCAGAAGCTGAACCTCACGGCAGAGAAGAGCGTCAGCCTCTCCTTCGAAAAGCAAAAGCCCAGGATCAAGTTCAACGCTGGCGGCATCAACACCTCGGTCAAGCTTCGCGGGGATGGCGTCAAGATGCAGTTCAACCCCAGTGACAAGACCATTCCCCTGCAAATTGAGCTGAAGATCACCGACGACGAGTCCATGATGCGTCTGGACTACCGCTTCTGATGACCCAGACACAAAAAAACCGGACGTCGCCGTCCGGTTTTTTCATGCCCTGTTCCCGATGCTGCTTCAGGACTTGGGGGACAGCTTGGAGACCCAGAACTTGTTGTAAACGTGCACCGTGATCTCTTCGCGATCGTGATAGAGCTGTTTGGCCTGAATGATGAAACCGCCGTCGATGTCGGCCAGCAGTCCGCGCAGCACCTCGATGTTGTGCAGCGCCTCGGCGTAGCGCTTCTTCATCGGCAGCTTGAGGTTGAACATGGCTTCCTGACAGTCGTTCTCCCTGAACCAGTCGGCCACCATGTGGGTCACTCGCGCCGGTTTGTCCACCATGTCGCACACCAGCCAGTAGGTATTCTTCTTGCTCGGCCGCCACACGAAACCATCGTCACGGATGTGCTTCACCTGACCTGTGTCCATCAGGGATTGGGCCATCATGCCATTGTCCACCGCCGTCACCATCATGCCGCGACGCACCAGCTGATAGGTCCAGCCACCCGGGCAGGCGCCAAGATCCACGGCCTTCAGGCCGGAGCACAGGCGCAAGTCCCACTCTTCCTTCGGCACGAAGACGTAGAACGCCTCTTCCAGCTTGAGGCTGGAGCGGCTCGGGGCATCGGCCGGGAAGCGCAGGCGCGGGATCCCCATGTGGAAGGCGGAGTTGTTGAAGGAGTAGGAGTACCCCAGCATCAGGTGGTCATTGGCCAGGAAGAAGGCGTGGAACACGGGACGGTTCGGGGTCTCCTTCTTGGTCAGGATCTCGTTGCTGCGCAGCGCCTGGCGAAGCGGCACGGTGAACTTGCGGCAGAAGGCGGAGAGCTCCTTCGCCTCGTTGGTATCGGCCGTCTCCACCCGAAGATCACCGCAAATGGCGTAACCGCTCGCCGCCTCCAGGATGGGAGAGACCCGATCGCTTATTTCCAGATCTTTCAGCTCGTGGGTCACCACCAGCATCTGGCGAATGAAGATGAGCTCGCGGAACGGCAGCTTGCGCGCCAGCAGATCGGCCTGCTCCTCGTCATACAACTCGAAGATCACATAGCCGCTGTCGTCCTTGACCCGGGCAAAGCCGTAGCACTGCATGTTGCCGGCACGCTCGGTGATCTCTGCCGCCGCCTCTTTCTCAAAACCCGGGCGGCAATAAAGCAGCAGATTATTCATTCTTTCCTCCAAGACGACAGCCGGCCCACATCAGAGCCGCCCATCCCAACATAAAACAGAGGCCACCGGCCGGGGTGATGAGCCCCAGCCCCTTGCTGCCAAGCAGCACCATGGCGTAAATACTGCCGGAGAATCCCAGGATCCCCAGCACAAAGACGGCGCCCGTGAAGGTGATCACCTTGCCGCGCACGCCGCACAACCCCAGCACCAGCAGGGCCAGGGCGTGGAAAAACTGGTATTGCACGGCGGTGTTGAACGCCGCCAGCAACGAAGGAGCAATGCCGGTCGCCGCCAGCCCGTGAGCGCCGTAGGCCCCGAGCATGGTGGCCGTCAGGCCGAAGAAGCCCGCCAGCACCAGCCAATGTCGTTGGATCTGCATCTTCTCTCCTTGCACGCTTCTTCTCTCGACCCGCTCGAGATGGTCAGGAGCGGCCCACCGCCGCGATAAAACCCTTGATCCGCTCCGCGGCCAGTCGCAGGTTCTCCTGCTCGCTCATGCCGCTCGCCTTTCTCGGTTTGAAACCATGATCCCCGTCGGTCAGCCAGTGGACCGATACGGCGGGTGAGAAGGGGAAATCGGCCAGCTCGGCGCGAGAACCGAAGGTATCACGCTCCCCCTGCAGCAGCAGCGTGGGCGTCGTGATCAGCTTGAGCACCTCGCCCCGCCATGCGTCGGGCTTGGCCGGGGGGTGGAAAGGATACCCGAGAACGATCAATCCTGCAGCATCCATCTCGTCGTCCCCCTCGCAAAACAGCTCGGCCGCCATCCTCCCCCCCATGGACTTGCCCGCCAGAAACAGCCGGGGATGGGCAAACTGACGCACCATCTCGCGCCAGTGAGCCAGCAGCACGGGTTGTCTGTCCGGCGGCCTGCGTTTGCCGTCCTGAGCCCGTTTGATCATATAGGGGAAGTTGAAGCGCACCACCTCGATATCCGGCCCCGCCAGCAGTCGCGACAACTCGGCCAGGAAGCCGTGCTCCATGCCCGCCCCCGCGCCGTGGGCCAGCAGAATGCGAACGGGGGCGTCACTCGCCCCCTCTCTTGTCGGGTCAGTCACCAGGTCAACTCCTCAGGCATCGGCAAGGCGGGCACGCCTGCGGGCCTCTTCCTGCTCCACCAGTTCCAGCATCCAGTCGCGAAAAGCCACTATCTTGCCCTGATCGGACTGCTGCTCCTGACACACCAGATAGAAAGCGTTCTTGCTCACCAGCACCTGTTCGAACGGGCAGATGAGACGACCCGCCTCGATCTCCGGCTGGGCCAGCACGCTGTGGCCGAGCGCCACCCCCTGACCGTGGATCGCCGCCTGGATCACCATGGTGGAGTGGCTGAAGATGGGCCCCTGATTGACATTGGGGGCGTCGATGTCGAGCTGGCGGAACCAGGCCTTCCAGTCGCGCCGGGAGGTGTCGTGCAGCAGGGTGTGACGGGTCAGATCGTCCGGGGTGCGCAGGGGCTTGGGGCCGGTCAGCAACAGGGGCGAGCAGACCGGGATCAGGTACTCGGTGTGCAGTTTGTCCGAACGAAGACCCGGCCAGTTGCCGCGGCCGTAGTAGATGGCCACGTCCACGTCGTCGGTCAGCGACCCCTCGTCCATGTCCACCGCCTTGATCCGCACATCGATGTCCGGGTGGCGTTCGCTGAACTTGACCAGGCGGGGCACCAGCCACTGGATGGCGAAGCTCGGCTGCAGGGAGACGGTGAGCGCCCCCTTGGCGCTGCGGGCCAGCAGCTTGTCGGTCGCCTCGGAGATGGAGGCAAAGATGTCCTTGATGTCGAGGAAGTAGCTCTGCCCCTCCTCGGTCAGCAGCAGGGAGCGATTCTTGCGGCGAAACAGCTTGATGCCGAGATACTCCTCCAGCGCCTTGATCTGGTGGCTGATGGCTGCCTGGGTCACGAACAGCTCTTCTGCTGCGCGGGTAAAGCTCAAGTGACGAGCCGCGGCTTCAAACGCTTTGAGTGCATTGAGCGGAGGTAAACGACGAGACATGGAATCGGCCGACGATGAATTTTTCTAATGGGGCGCATTATAAATTGTCGGTTGCGGGTCGACCAGTGAATAAACATAATTCGCCACGCAATTCGTTGTCATATGGCTCACACCTTCTCTTCCATGTTGGTTTACATGTGGTTTTTGTGAGTGAGTCGACAGTGATTGTGGTGTTGTGTTTCTTCCTCTGCGGGAAGAAGGGCTAAATCAGGTCGATTTAACCCAGTCTGTCATCTGAATGTGTTTGGCGCCTCCGGTTGGATGGCGCCTTTTTTCTTATCCTCCCCTACACCCGGAACTGGCCCACCAGTTGCTGCTGCTTGTCCGCCAGTTGCGACAGCTCGCGCCCGTTGTCAGCGGAGGTCGCCGCTTCCGCCCGAATGGTATGGCTCACATCGCGAATGTTGCTGACGTTGCGATTGATCTCGTCCGCCACGCCGCTCTGCTCCTGCGCGGCCCTCGCGATCTGCTCATTCATCTGGTGGATGGTGCCGACCGCCTGGATGATCTGCTCCAGCACGCTGACCGACTGCTCCACCTTGGTGAGGGTCAGATCCGCCTGGTGATGACTGGTCAGGATCGCCTTCACCACCGCCTCCGTCCCCGACTGCAACTGGCCGATGAGGTTCTGGATCTCGACGATGGCGTTCTGGGTTCGGCCCGCCAGGTTGCGCACCTCGTCGGCGACCACCGCAAAACCGCGCCCCTGCTCACCGGCTCGGGCCGCCTCGATGGCCGCGTTCAGAGCCAGCAGGTTGGTCTGCTCGGCAATCCCCTGGATCACCACCAGGATGTCGTTGATGTTGTCGCTGTTGGCAGAGAGGTGCTCCACCACTGGTTTGGCATCGCTTATCACCGTCATCAGTCTGGACATGGCCTCCTGGGTCTGCGCCACCACGGACTTGCCCTCCTGGGCCGCCGTGTCGGCCTCATCGGCCGCCGCCACCGCCGCATTGGCATTGCCGGCGACCTGCAGGGCGGTAGCGCTCAACTCTTCAAACGCGGTCGCCACCAGATCCACCTCCTGATACTGGGACTGCATGCCGGCGCTGGTACGGGCTGCTCCTTGCGCCGCCAGGGCCGCACTGGCCCGAGTGCCCGCAACGGTGTCGATCACCTGGCTGATGGTGGATTGCAGCTTGTCCAGGAACTTGTTGAACCACTTGGCCAGCTCGCCAATCTCGTCATCCCTGCGCAGATCGATGCGCTGGGTGAGATCCCCCTCCCCGCTGGCGATGTCCTTGAGGCGTGCCACCACGGCGCGGATGGGCGCCACGATGCGCTGGGCCATCAGCCAGATGCAGAGCAGGGCGAGCGCCGAAATCCCGCCACCTATGGTGAGCTGGGTGGCCACGCTGCGCTGGGCCTGATCCTCAAGCTCCCCTTGCAGTTGCAGGGCCGAGGCGAGCACCACGGCGCGGGGCAGCTCGATATAGGTGCCCCACTTGCGATCCGTACCGCGCATGCTGACCGGCACGAAGGTCTGCAACAGAGCGCCATCCGGGCTCCAGCGCGTCACCACATCTCCCTTGGTCAGCCACCCCTTGAGATCCTGCGCCAGCCCTTGCTGCTCCAGCAGATTGCCAAGGGCGACCGGGAACCCTTCCACGCCGGCCACCCGCCCTTCACTGCTGAGCAGAAGCACCTTGGCCTGCCCCTTGTAGAGGGTCCGGCCCATCTCTTCCACCAGGCTCTGCAGGGTCCCCAGGGAGATGTCAACCCCCACCATGCCAAGCAGGGAACCCTGGTCCAGCAACGGCACGGTCACCGAGGTCATCAACACCTGCTGGGTCCCCACCTCGTCCACATAGGGTTCGAGCAGACAGAGCGCCTTGCTGCGGATGCTGCAACTGTACCAGTCGTTCTCAAGGCCGCCGTGTCCGGAGGGCTTGTCGTTGGCCAGTATCGCCTCGTCCATCACCTCCAGACTGACCTTGCCGTCGACCCTGGCCCAATAGCTGGAAAAACGCCCCTTGTCGTTGGCCCCGAGCGCCGTCGACCCCTGATAGTTGTCATCCTCCCCGTCGAGCTGGTTGGGTTCGAATACCGCATAGACACCGAGCAGGTTCGCTGACGACTCCGCCGCATCCTGCAACTGCTGGTTGACGGCATTGCGCAGCGCCTCGGAGTGAACGAAGTTGTCGGCCGCGTTCTTGCGCTGGAACAAGATACCCTCGGCAAGCAGGGTCGCCCTGAAGTAAGCCTCATCGAGGTAGCTGGTCACCCGGGCTGCCTGGGTCGCTCCCATGGCCTGCATCCAGTTTTCTGCCGCGTGCTGCCCCTCCAGGGTGGTGGAGGTGAGCACCTGCTCCTGCATGCGGGCCGCGTTGAAAAGAGAAGAAGCCACCAGCGCGACGGCACTGGCCAGCAGACAGCAACCGGCGATCAGGGTGATCCGTCCCTGAACAGAAAGAGAACTCATGCCACTATTTCCTAACGTCTACAGATGTGAACACTATATCGGTTTTGGATACAAAAACTTAACTAAATCAGCAGAAATCCAGGCTTAATTGATTGATTTCACCCGCTCCGGGCAAACCAACGACCAGACCGAGCAGGCGAATGGGCTTTCCTTGAGCCCGTTGCAGTCCCTCGTGCAGCAGATCGTGGAAGCGGGCCGCCTGATAACTCCCCTTGCGATAAACGGTGGTCTGGTGAAAATCGGCAAACTTCAGCTTGATCCCCTGCCCCATCAGCATCTCCGCAGAGCAGGCCTTGGCAAAACGCTGCTCCAGCTCGGGAATGAGCCGGCTAAGCACCTGCCAGCAGGCGTCCTCGTCCAGCACGTCGCTGGCGAGCGTCGTCTCCACACCGATGCTCTTGCGCATCCGCCTAGCCTGCACCGGCTGATCGTCATGCCCCCAGATGCGGCCGGCCAGCATCTCCCCGAGCTTGCCGAAACGGGCGATCAGCTCCTCGTTGCCGAGCTGGCGGGCATCTTCGCACGAATACAGCCCGAGGGACTCCAGCCGCTCTGCCGTCTTGCGGCCGATGCCGGGCAGCTTGCCAAGAGGGAGCTGGCGCACGAACTCGTCCACCTCCTGGGGGCGGATGACGAACAGGCCGTCAGGCTTGCGCTGCTCGGAGGCGAGCTTGGCCAGAAACTTGTTCGGCGCCACACCGGCCGAGGCAGTCAACCCAAGCTCGGCGCTGATGGCGGCACGGATCTCCGCCGCCATCAGGGTGGCGCTGCCACCGCAGCGGGGACTCTGGGTCACGTCGAGATAGGCTTCATCGAGGGAGAGCGGCTCCACCTGCTCGGTGTAGCGCAGGAAGATGGCGCGCAACTGGCGCGAAGTTTCTTTGTAGACGGCCATCCGCCCGGGGATCAGCACCAATGGCGGACAGAGCTTTCTGGCCAGGGCGCTCGGCATGGCAGAGCGCACCCCGAAGCGGCGCGCCACGTAGTTGCAGGTGGAGATGACTCCGCGTCGGTCAGCAGCGCCACCGATGGCGAGCGGCACCTCCCTGAGGGCCGGGTTGTCCCGCATCTCCACCGCGGCGAAGAAGCAGTCCATGTCGATGTGAATGATCTTGCGCATGGCCGTGTCTGTTGCTGTGTCGACAGCCTCCCGAACAGATCATAGGGATAGACCCTGGGCATCCGGCGAGGAGGCGTGTCGAACGACAAAAATACTGTATGGATAATCAGTTGAACGTTCCATGCTACCCCAAGCCTGTCATTTCTGCCAGTCTGCGCGCGGGCGCGGCGGCATAGACTCTCAAGGCCACATCCACACCAAACTCAAGGAGGAGAAGCATGAGCATCATCCGGGCGGGGCTCTGCCTGCTGCTGTTGCCGCTAGCGACCATGGCCAAGGATCACCCGACAGCCGAATGCAGCTGGCTGTACAAGCGCATCGAGATACTGGAAACCGCCATCAGGCAGGGGGATGAACTGGGCACTAGGGAAGAGCTGGCAAAGCGAAAGAAAGAGTTCAAGGCAAAGGCATGCAGCCAATATGACTACTGACCCCATGCCACATATAAAAACGAGCCGACCCAGGGGTCGGCTCGTTTCGTTGCAAGGCTGCCTTCAGAGCGATATCCGCCGTTAGATGATGCGGTTGTCCACCAGCATCTTGCGACGGGCCTCTTCCTTGGCCATCTTCTTCTTGCGGTTGTCACAAGGCTCGGGGCAGTCGCACTCCTTCTCGATCCCGATGGAACCCAGGCCGCCACAGGAGCCGGAGATGGACTTGCGCTGGAAAATGTAGCCGATGGCCATGGCCACCACGACCATCAGAAACACCCCGAAGGTGATCAGAAAGATCTGCATGTAGTTACCCCTTACTTCTTGACCAGATATGGTTTGAAGGCATCCGAATAGGCCTCTTCGAACCCGTCATCCGTCTTGGTGATGGTGAAGATGGCCAGCCCCCGTTCCTTGGCATAGGCCAGGCTCTTCTCCGGCCCCATGACCATGAACACGGTCGCCAACCCGTCTGCAGTCATGCAGGAGGGGTGGATGACGGTCACCGACACCAGGCGGTGCTGGATGGGCTTGCCCGTCAGCGGATCCATGGTGTGGGAGAAGCGCTTGCCGTCCAGCTCGTAATAGTTGCGGTACTCGCCCGAGGTGGCCACCCCGTTGTCACCGGGCAGGATCACCTCCTGTACGGAACCGGCATTGACGGTCGGCTTCTCGATGGCGACACGCCAGGGATGCCCCTTGCCGTTGACACCATTGATGCGCAGCTCGCCGCCGATCTCCACCAGATAGTTGCGCGCCCCCTGGGACTCCAGGTACTCGGCCACCTTGTCCACGCCAAACCCCTTGGCAATGGCGGAGAGATCCACGTAGAGGTCCGGGATGTCCTTTTGCAGGGTATCGGCATCGGCAGAGGTTATCACATGCAGATTGCCAAGGCCCGTCTTCTGCCGGGTCTGGGCGATCAGCTCGTCGGACGGCACCTTGGTCGGTCTGGCATCCGGCCCAAAGCCCCACAGATTGACCAGAGGCCCGACGGTGACGTCCAGCGCCCCGCGGCTCTCGCGGCCAATGTGAATGGCCTCGGTCACCACCCGCGCGGTATCGCGGGAAACCACCACAGGGGTATTGCTCTTGTGCTGGTTGAAGCGTGACAGCTCGGAATCCGGGCGATAGGTCGACATCTGATCGTTGACCCGCTCCAGCAAGACGTCGACCTCGGCTTGCAGCCTGGCGGCATCCTGAACAGCGCTATCTGCCACCTTGATGGAGTAGTAGGTACCCATGGTGCTGCCGGTGATGTGGATCTCCGGCTTCGATTGGACCGTTTCCTGACCGCACCCAGTCAAGAAAAAGGCTAGCCCGAAGGCTAGCCAGGTCTTTACAACGCTGTGCATGGATTAACCACCGAAGTCATCCAGCAGGATGTTCTCGTCTTCAACACCGAGGTTTTTCAGCATGTTGATGACGGCGGCGTTCATCACGGGAGGCCCGCACATGTAGAACTCGCAATCCTCAGGCGCCTCGTGGTTCTTGAGGTAGTTCTCGAACAACACGTTGTGGATGAAGCCGGTGTAGCCATCCCAGTTGTCTTCCGGTTGCGGATCGGACAGGGCGACGTGCCACTGGAAGTTGTCGTTCTCGGCCTGCAGCATGTCGAAGTCTTCTACATAGAACATCTCGCGCTTGGAACGGGCACCGTACCAGAAGCTCATCTTGCGCTTGGTCTTCAGACGGCGCAGCTGGTCGAAGATGTGGGAGCGCATCGGCGCCATACCCGCACCACCACCGACGAACACCATTTCGGCGTCGGTGTCCTTGGCGAAGAACTCGCCGAACGGACCGGAGATGGTCACCTTGTCACCGGCCTTCAGGCTGAAGATGTAGGAAGACATCTGGCCGGGAGGGGCAGTCCAGTTGCTGGGCGGCGGAGTTGCGATCCGCACGTTCAGCATGATGATGCCGAACTCTTCCGGATAGTTCGCCATGGAGTAGGCACGGATGATCGGCTCGTTGACCTTGGACTCCAGCTCGAAGATCTTGAAGCGATCCCAGTCACCACGATACTCCTCGGGAATATCGAAGTTCTTGTACTGCACGTGGTGGGCAGGCGCTTCGATCTGGATATAACCACCGGCACGGAACGGCACGCTCTCGCCATCGGGGATCTGCAGCTTGAGCTCCTTGATGAAGGTGGCCTTGTTGTCATTGGAGATGACGGTACAGTCCCACTTCTTCACGCCGAAGATCTCTTCCGGCAGCTCGATGTCCATGTCGGAACGGACGGTGACCTGGCAGGCCAGACGCTCGCCATGACGGGCTTCGCCCTTGCTGATGTGATCCAGCTCGGTCGGCAGGATGTCGCCGCCGCCGGATTTCACACGCACCTTGCACTGACCACAGGAGCCGCCGCCGCCACAGGCGGAGGAGACGAAGATACCACTGCCGGCGAGCACGCCAAGCAGCTTGCCACCCGCCGGGCTGGTCACAGCCTTGGCCGGGTCGCCGTTGATGCTGATTGTCACGTCACCGGCGGTCACCAGCTTGGACTTGGCGAACAGAATGACTGCCACCAAGGCCAGCAGGATCACGGTGAACATGACCACACCCAGAATAATTTCCATCTATATTTCCTTTCCGATTACAGGGAAATACCAGAGAAGGACATGAAGCCCAGCGCCATCAGACCCGCGGTGATGAAGGTGATGCCGAGGCCGCGCAGGCCTTCCGGAACATCGGAATATTTCATCTTCTCGCGGATCCCTGCCATCGCGACGATAGCCAGCATCCAGCCTGCACCCGAACCCACGCCATAGACCACGGACTCAACGAAGTTGTAGTCACGCTGCACCATGAAGGAGACGCCGCCGAAGATGGCGCAGTTCACGGTGATGAGCGGCAGGAAGATACCGAGGGCGTTGTAGAGGGCCGGGAAGTACTTGTCCAGCGCCATCTCCAGGATCTGCACCAGGGCCGCGATCACCCCGATGAAGGTGATGAAGCTCAGGAAGCTCAGATCCAGACCGGATACCAGGGCACCGTCTTTGAGCACGTAGTTGTAGATCAGGTTGTTGGCCGGGACGGCAACGGTCTGAACCACGATAACGGCAATCCCCAGACCCATGGCGGTCTTGACCTTCTTGGACACCGCCAGGAAGGTACACATCCCCAGGAAGAAGGAGAGCGCCAGGTTCTCGATGAAGATCGAGCGAATCAACAGACTGATATAGTGTTCCATACCTTAATCCTTCGCCTCCACCTGCTTGGGATCCTTGGTGCGCACGCCCCAGATGATCAGACCAATGATGAAGAAAGCACTCGGCGGCAGCAGCAGCAGGCCGTTGGGCACATACCAGCCACCATTGTTCACCAGCGGCAGCAGCTCGATGCCGAACCAGGTGCCGGAACCCAGGATCTCGCGCACGGTGGCCACGGTCAGCAGCACGGCGCCATAACCCAGACCGTTGCCGATACCGTCCAGGAAGGAGGGCAGCGGGGCACTCTTCATGGCGTAGGCTTCGGCACGACCCATCACGATACAGTTGGTGATGATGAGGCCGACGAACACCGACAGTTGCTTGGAGATGTCATAGGCATACGCCTTGAGCACCTGGTCAACCACGATAACCAGCGAGGCAATCACCGCCATCTGGGCGATGATCCGCACGCTGTTCGGGATCTGGTTGCGGATCAGGGAGATGAACAGGTTGGAGAAGGCGGTGACCGCAGTAACGGCCAGCGTCATCACGAACGCCGTCTTCATCTGGCTGGTAACGGCCAGCGCGGAACAGACACCCAGCACCTGCAGTGCGATGGGGTTGTTGCCGAGCACAGGCGTCAACAGCAACTTTTTCATTTCGCTCTTGTCAGCCATTGTTGATTTCTCCTGCACGTACTTTGGCCAGGAAGGGACCGAAGCCCTTGGGGCCCATCCAGAAGTCGAAGGTGTGCTGTACACCATTACCGGTCAGGGTTGCACCAGACAGGCCGTCGACTTCATGCTCGGAACCAGCCGGAGCATGGCCCTTGATCACCCGCAGCGCAGGCTGGCCGTTCTGGTCGAACAGCTTCTTGCCGACGAACAGCTCGCGCCAGGCCGGATTCTCGATCTCGCCACCCAGACCCGGGGTTTCACCGTGGTCATAGTAGGTGATGCCCTTGATGGTCTGACCGTCGGCCGCGACTGCTACGAAGGCGTACATGGTGGACCACAGACCCTGGCCGTAGATCGGCAGGATGATGTTGTCGACCTTGCCTTCGGCATCTTTGGCGAAGAACACCGGGATCAGTTTGGAGATTTGACGCAGGCCGGCCTTGTCGTCGGCCGGGGCCAGACGGATGCTCTTGGCCGGGTCCTTGGCGGCAACCTTGGTGTCGAAGTTGTCGGCATCGCCGTCAACGAACTCACCAGTGGTCAGATCCACCAGACGCGCTTCAATCTTGTCGCCATAGAGCTGGGCCAGGTCACGCTTGGCCACGGCGCTGATGTCGACGCCGGCGACGGACAGGATGTTGCTTTGCTTGTCCAGCGCCTTGTTTTCCAGCTGGGCCGGACGCAGACCCACGGCGGCCACGGAGACCACGATGGAGCAGACCAGACACAGACCGGTCACTACGGCGAGAGTGCCGGTAGTAGAGTCTTTATTAAACGCCACGTGCGATCCTCCGCTTGATGTTCGCCTGTGCCACGAAATGGTCAAACAAGGGGGCAAACAGGTTGGCGAACAGAATGGCCAGCATCATGCCTTCCGGGAATGCAGGGTTCACTACCCGGATCAGCACCACCATCACGCCGATCAGGGCGCCATACCACCACTTGCCCTTGTTGGTGAAGGCAGCGGAAACGGGGTCGGTCGCCATGAAGGCCATGCCGAACGCGAAGCCACCCAACACCAGGTGCCAGTGCCACGGCATGCTGAACATGGGGTTGGTATCGGAACCGATGACGTTGAACAGCAGGGAGGTCGCGACCATGCCGACCATGACGCCGGCGATGATGCGCCAGGAGGCGATGCGCATGTAGACGATCATGGCTGCGCCGATGAGGATCATCAGGGTGGAAACTTCACCGATGGAACCGGGCAGGTTGCCAAGGAAGGCATCCATCCAGCTGATGGCTTCACCGGTGGCACCGTTGATCAGCGCCATCTGGCCGCCCTGGGCCCACTGGCTCAGTGCGGTTGCGCCGGAGAAGCCGTCAACGGCAACCCAGACCGCATCACCGGAGATTTGACCCGGGTAGGCGAAGAACAGGAAGGCACGACCCGCCAACGCCGGGTTCAGGAAGTTTTTGCCGGTACCACCGAACACTTCCTTGGCCAGCACCACACCGAAGGTGATACCCAGGGCAGCTTGCCACAGGGGCAGCTCGGGCGGCACGATCAGGGCGAACAGGATGGAGGTCACGAAGAAGCCTTCGTTGATCTCGTGCTTGCGCACCATGGCGAACAACACTTCCCAGAAACCACCGACGATGAAGACGGTGATGTAGATCGGGAAGAAGTGCGCCGCACCGATCAGCATCTTGCTGCCGATGCCGGCGACGGCCGGATCCAGCGAGGCACCGAACAGGGTGGCCAGGGCGTATTGCCAGGAATCGGCACCGGCCGCGCTGCCCATGTGGGCGATGGCGGCGATGGACTGGTTGCCGACGTTGTACATGCCCCAGAACATGGCCGGGAACACGGCCAGCCACACCATGATCATCATGCGCTTCAGATCGATCGCATCACGGACATGGGCGGCATTGCGGGTCACGGAACCCGGGGTATAAAACAGGGTGTACGCCGCTTCGAACAGGGCATAGTACTTGGCGTACTTGCCACCCGGCTCGAAGTGATGTTCCATATTTTCAAGAAGTTGCTTGAAACTCATCGCTTAACCTTCCAGTTCGATCTTGGTCAGGCACTCACGCAAGACGGGGCCGTACTCTGTCTTGCCGGGGCAGACGAAGGTACAGAGCGCCAAATCTTCCTCATCCAGCTCCAGGCAGCCGAGCGCCTGCGCGCTGTCGGTGTCACCGGAGATCAGATCCCGCAGCAGCAGGGTCGGCAGGATGTCGAGCGGCATCACACGCTCATAGTTGCCGATAGGCACCATGGAGCGATCACTACCGTTGGTGGTGGTAGTGAAGTTGATGAGTTTGCCCTTCATCAGGTGGGAGAGGGTGGTACGGGTGATGGAGAACTTGTTGGCACTGGGTTTGACCCAGCCCATGAACTCTTTCTCACGGCCTTCGCCCAGCACGCTCACCTGGTTGTGGAAGCGACCCAGGTAGTCATGGACCCCTTCGGCCTTGGCACCGCTCAGCAGGGAACCGGAGATGATGCGGTTTTCGTCCGCACGCAGCTCGTTGTTGGTCAGCTGGCTGAGGCTGGCACCCAGACGGGTACGCAGCAGACGCGGCTTGATGACGTTCGGGCCAGCCAGGGAGATCACCTTGTCGGTAAAGATCTGGCCGGTGGTGAACAGCTTGCCGTAAGCGATCACGTCCTGATAGTTGATGTGCCACTGCACCTTGTTGGCACCGACCGGATCCAGGAAGTGGATGTGGGTGCCCGGCAGACCGGCGGGATGCGGACCGACGAACACGGCTTCCTTGACCTGGGCCAGGGAGGAGTGCGGCAGGCTGGCTTCGCCCTTGCAGACGTGGACGGTACCATCGGTCAGGCGGGTCAGCACGGCCAGACCGTCGAGGAAGGCCTGGGCCTGTTCCTTGATGATCAGCTCCGCACTGGCGGCCAGCGGGTTGGTGTCCATGGCGGTGACGAAGATGGCGCGCGGGGTGGAGCCCACGGCCGGCACCTTGCTGAACGGGCGGGTACGCAGCGCGGTCCATTGGCCTGATGCGACCAGGATCTCCTGCACCTTGCTGCGCTCGAGCTGTGCCAGCTCGGCGGAGGCAAAATGCTCAAAGGTCACCTGCTCGTCGGACCCATCAATGTCGATGACGACGGACTGGAGAACACGCTTGGCACCACGGTTGATCTCAGAAACCACACCGGTGGCAGGGGCCGTGAATTTAACGCCGGGATTCTTCTTATCTTCGAAGAGCTCCTGACCTTTAATGACGCGATCACCTACTTTGACAAACATAGTAGGACGCATCCCCACGAACTCTTCGCCGAGTGTAGCAACACGGGTGATGGCCGGGCCATCGTAGATTACTTGCTCCGGAGCACCCAGCACGGGGATGTCCAGTCCTCTTTTAATTGTAATCATACTCACTTGCACTACCGTTAAGGGAAGACAGGTTGGTTAGCGCCGAGAAATACATCACGACGAGTTGTTGAATGAGCCCGTCAACATCGCGGAAAGCTGTCGAAGAAATAAACAAATCAGCAACATACAGGATCATTCAAAAGCGCCTGAGTTTACCACCTTAGGCGAGTTAGCCGCCACGCCAAATGGGGAAAATCCCCGCCCTATCACAAAATTAACCTTCACTGAATATTTCGCGCACGTCCTTGCAAACCGTGGTTTTAAAGGACTTTTCGCAAAACCAACCATATAGAGGTATTTTTCAGGCGTAAGGAAAAGGATTAGAAAAAATAATGCTACACCCCTCATCCCTGGCGGCACACCATTCGTGATAGCGCTGTTAATGGCCCGAGGAAGGCGCCATCAGAAGGTCCAACGGCTCACGCAAAGGGGGATTTGCTGACGCAACCCGGCGTCTTTGGCGCCTGCTCCCTGGCCTGCCACTCGGATTCGGTATAGGTATGCAGCGCCAATGCATGAATGGCTCCCGCCAGCTCGTCGGCCAGCACCCCGTTCACCTGACGATGGCGACCCAACAAACGCTGTCCCTCAAACGCCTGGCTCACCACGACTACCTTGAAGTGGCTTTCGGAGCCTGGTGCCACCCTGTGCATGTAGCTCTCATTGATCACTTCCAGGTGGCTCGGGGAGAGCGCGGCGGCCAGCTTGGCCTCTATCTGTTGTTGCATGCTCACGGTAAGGACTCCTCGTTGAATATCCGGCCATTGTAGCCAGGGTTGTGCGCCCGATGCATTAGGTACGAAGGATCCGCTCGCTCTCACCGCACCGGACTGGTGAATTTCTCCGCCGCCGCTAGAATAGCGCCACTTTCACCGCTGCCGGGCAACACGGGGCAGACGGTCGCCATTCATCAATCACACGTTGGACTCTTGCCTATGCAAACCCTGCTCGACACGGCCCACTGCCGCCTGACCCTGTATCGTTACCCACGGCAGAGCCAGGACCCCCTGCAGGCCTGGGATGCGGCGGACGAGTATCTGATAAGCCACCTTGCCGAATCGCAGCAGGCACCTGACGGCCCCGTCATCATCATGAACGACGGCTTCGGCGCCCTGGCAGGCTATCTGCATGCCCACGCCCCCGTCTGCGTGACCGACTCCCACATCAGCGAGCGGGCCACCCTGGCCAATCTGGCGGAAAACGGGCTGGATCCCCACGCCATCACCCTGCAGGATGCGCTGGCCCCCCTGCCCGATGCCCCCGCCCTGGTGGTGATCAAGGTCTCCAAGTATCAGGCGCTGCTGGAGCAGCAACTGCTTGCCCTGCGCGGGGTCGTGACCCCTGCGACCCGCATCATTGCTGCCGGCAAGGCCAAGGACATCCACACCTCCACCCTCAAGCTGTTCGAGAAATATCTGGGGGAGACCCGCACCTCGCTCGCCTGGAAGAAGGCGCGCCTCATTCATTGCACCCCGGCCGCCGAGCGCCCGTCCCTGACCAGTCCCTTCCCGACCGTCTGGCCGCTGGAAGGCACCGACATGCTCATCCACAACCATGCCAACGTGTTCTCGCGCACGAGCCTGGATATCGGCGCCCGCTTCATGCTGGACAACCTGCCCATCCACAGTGCCCGCAGAGTGATCGATCTGGGATGTGGCAATGGCGTGCTCGGGCTCTCCCTTCTCGCGCGCGACAGCGAGGTGGAGGTGACCTTCATCGACGAATCCCGGATGGCGGTGGCGTCCGCACGGCTCAACGTCGAGCACAACCTGCCCGATGCCCTGCCCCGTGCCCACTTCATGGTCAACAACTGTCTCGATGACGTTCCCGTCGGGGCAGCGGACAGGATCCTCTGCAATCCCCCCTTCCATCAGTTGCAGGCGATCACCGATCACATCGCCTGGCAGATGTTCAGCGATGCCCACCGGGTGTTGCCTCAGGGGGGCGAACTCTGGATAGTAGGCAACCGTCATCTGGACTATCACAACAAACTCAAGCGCCTGTTTGGCAACGCACAAGTCGTTGCGTCGAACAGCAAATTCGTTATTTTGAAAGCCATCAAACGCTAAAGATAAAGCTAAAGGAAACCCATGATGAAAAAGTCACTCTTGCTGCTGGCCGCTCTGGTATTGGGCGGTTGTGCTACTCACTGGCCCGAGAGCGCCCTGCTCAACCCGCAAGTCATCCCCTCCAACCAGCAGTACTACTCCGGCAACCGCATCACCATGGAAGGGGTGGACAAGCGTGAAGCCGCCTATGTCTTCTCCATCAAGAAGAAAGAGAAGGCTCCTGTGCTGGTGAACAGCAGTCAGCCTCTCAACAGCCTGCTGGCTGAAAAACTGGCGGAAGGGCTGCGCAGCCAGGGCCTGGAAGTGGGCAACAGCGGCACCACCAACCTGACGCTGGCCATCTCCACTGCCGCCGTCACCGTGGAAGAGAAGACCTTCACCTATGTCACCAAGTCCCGCGTCAGCCTGCAGGTGATTGCCGACTTCCAGGGCAGCAAGCTGACCAAGCAGTTCAACATGTCCTCCAGCAAAGAGAGCCCGGGCGAGCCGAGCATGGCCGATCTGGAATCCACCCTGAACCAGCAACTGGGCAGCGTGCTGCAGCAGATCATGGCCGACGAGGCGCTGCGCGGTTATCTCAAGGGCCAGCCGAGCTGAGCGAGGACATATAAATGAAGAAACTCTGGTTACTGGTCACCCTGATCGCCCCCCTGGCTTTTGCCGGTCAAAAAGTCCAGATGGAGACCAACCATGGCACCATCGTCGTGGAGCTGGCCCCCAAACAGGCACCCCAGACCGTGAAGAACTTCCTGCGCTACGTGGCAGACGGCAGCTATGACGGCAGCCTGTTCCACCGGGTGATCCAGAACTTCGTGGTGCAGGGTGGGGGCTACAACCAGCAGTTCCAGCCCCTGCCGACCTTCGATCCCGTGGTCAACGAGTCCAGAGGCGGCCTGCCCAACAAGCGCGGTACCATCGCCATGGCCCGCACCCAGGCGGTCGACAGCGCCACTCGCCAGTTCTATTTCAATCTGGTGGACAACGACAACCTCAACGCCAATGCCGGCGCCGGTTACACCGTGTTCGGCCTGGTCGTGAAGGGGATGGAGGTGCTGGACAAACTGGCCCAGGTCCAGACCGGCTACAGCTCCATCCTGCGTGCCAACGACGTCCCCACCAGCCCCATCATCCTGAAGAAAGTGGTGCTGCTCGCGGACAAATAACGCGGCCCGGATCACATTCCACCGCGTCCCTGAACGGGTCACCGGTCTCTTTTTCTATACTCTGCTCCCCGATGTGTGCCACGCATCGGGGAGCAGAACCAGAAGGAGGAGCCGGTGACCTGTCATGATTACATAACCCAACACGCCGACCCGCTGGCACAGGCGGTTCGCCATTTTCTGGCACGCAAGATTCCCTACCAGCAGCTGGAAGACTTGAGCTGGCAGATCCTCTCCCATTGGCAGGCGCTCTGCGTGATCCCCATGGACAAAACCCCCGCCAACGCACAGGAAGGTGTGTTCTGGCATCTGCTTCACAGCCTGCACCTGTGGGATGAGCAGCGCCTCCTCTGTGATGACGCGCTGCGCCTGCAACTCATGGCCTGCGCCAATTTTCTCGCCGACGAGGGCCCCTGCCCGCACCACTGCATCGGCTCACGTCCCTGAAACCTGCCGCCCGCCACTCGGCTTGCCTTGGCTACGCCTGCCGAACCTGACAAAATGACCCCCTTTTCCCAGAGGAGTCAGGCTGTTGAACAATCTCCGCCCGCCCAGTCACACACCGGGCCGCGCCACCCGCTGGCGAGATGCCCTCGCCGTCTATCTGGAAGCGCGGGTACTCATCCTGTTCGCCATGGGATTCTCCTCCGGCCTGCCCTTGCTGCTGGTCTTTGGCACCCTCTCGTTCTGGCTGCGCGAGGCGGATGTCAGCCTGACCGACATCGGCTACATGAGCTGGGTAGCGCTGGCCTACGGTTTCAAGTGGCTGTGGTCGCCCCTGGTGGATCGGCTGCCCCTGCCCCTGCTGTCACGGCTGCTTGGGCGACGACGCAGCTGGATGCTGTTCTCCCAGGTGCTGATCGCCCTCTCCCTGGTGGGGATGGCCTATTGCGATCCCAAGACCCAGCTCGCCCAGCTGGCCCTCTTCGCTCTGCTGGTGGCCTTCTCCTCTGCCACCCAGGACATCGTCATCGACGCCTATCGCATCGAATCTGCTCCCGAGCGGCTGCAGGCGGCCATGGCCGCTTCCTATATGACGGGGTATCGACTCGCCATGATCATGGCGGGAGCGGGGGCGCTAGCGCTGGCGGCCTGGCTCGGCAGCAACAACGGCTATGACTATCGCGGCTGGCAGCTCACCTATCTGCTGATGGGAGGGCTGATGTCTCTTGGCATCCTCACCACCCTGATGAGTCACGAGCCGCAGATCGATCTCAAGAGTCAGGACGAGCAGCAGATGGCGCGCAAGGCCACCCTGCTGGCACGGGGTTGGCCACCCACGCTGGCCGGGCTGGGGGCCTGGACCTACGAGGCCATCTGGTGTCCCTTCGCCGACTTCTTTCGCCGCTACGGCTCCTCGGCCCTGCTGATCCTCGGGCTTATCGCCTGCTATCGCATCTCGGACGTGGTGATGGGGGTGATGTCCAACAGCTTCTATGTGGATCTGCAGTTCAGCAAGACGGAAGTGGCCACCATCACCAAGGTCTATGGCGTCATCATGACGCTGGTGGGAGCCGCGCTCGGGGGCGTGCTGGTGATGCGCTTTGGCACCCTGCGCATCCTGTTCCTCGGCGCCGTGCTGACCGCCAGCACCAACCTGCTGTTCGCTCTCCTCAACGAAGTGGGCCACAACCTGGAGCTGCTGACTCTGATCATCTCGCTGGACAACCTCAGCGCCGGCATCGCCACGGCTGCGTTTGTGACCTATCTCTCGAGTCTTACCAACGTCGCCTTCTCCGCCACCCAGTACGCCCTGTTCAGCTCCATCATGCTGTTGCTGCCCAAGTTGCTGGCGGGGTTTTCTGGTCGGGTAGTGGAGCAGATCGGCTACAGCCACTTCTTCATCGGCACCAGTCTGCTCGGCATTCCGGTGATGATCCTGATCATCATGGTTGCCAAACGAGGCAGCACCTTGTCACCACAAACGAGCAAATAGCAAGCGTTTGCTAATTTTTGGGGGTGATTAGATTCACAAATCCTGACAAAGTTCCCTGGTGCTTGTTTATCCGTTGAATTTATTTGGCTAGAATCCCTCCCGCTCCTTGTGGGCAGGCTACGGAAAACCTCAACTAACGCACAAGAGACCAATAAAATGGCCAAATTTACCAAGACTCTGATCGCTGCCGGTCTGCTGGCTGCCTCCGCCACTCCGGCCTTCGCTGCCGACTACAGCGGTGACATCCACAAGAACGACTACAAGTGGGTGCAATTCAACGTGATGCACACCATCGACCAGCGCCCCTACATGGGCAGCGACTACAATGACACCTACTTCGAAATGGAATTCGGTGGTCGTTCCGGCCTATTTGACTTGTACGGTTACGTCGACGTCTTCGATATCTTCGACTCCCGTCACAGCGACAAGCACGGTGGCCAGAACATCTTTATGAAGTTCGCTCCGCGTCTGTCCCTGGATGCGCTGACTGGTAAAGACCTGTCCTTTGGTCCGGTTCAAGAGCTGTATATCGCCTCCCTGAACAACGTTGACGACTCCATGATGGAAAACCAAATCGGTCTGGGCGCTGACGTCATGGTTCCGTGGTTCGGCAAGGTCGGTATGAACCTGTACGCACGTCACGCCACCGAGAGCAGCTTCGACACTGAAGAAGGCAAGTGGAACGGTTATCAGTTCTCCATGAACTGGTTCAAACCCTTCTACACCTTCTCCAACGGTTCCTTCCTGTCCTATCAGGGTTACCTGGACTACCTGTTCGGTCGTGACACCTACGACAACGAGAACCAAAACGAGACTGGCGTGGCCACCTTCCACGGCCTGTACTGGCACTCCGACCGCTACGCCGTCGGTTACGGTCTGAAGTACTTCAACGACGTATACGGTCTCAAGAACGGTGCCTTTGGCGGTCTGAACACCACTGGTTTCGGCCACTACTTCTCCGTGACCTACAAGTTCTAATCGAACCTGTCGTCGACGGACGCAAAAAACCGGAGCCATGGCTCCGGTTTTTTTATGGCTTGATGCCGGGAGAAGGGGGAGAGCTTACCCTCCCCGCCCGCCATCAGTCGCGGAAGTTCTGGAACTGCATCGGCTGGCCCAGTTCGGCGCCACGCACCAGGGCCATGGTCTCTTGCAGATCGTCGCGCTTCTTGCCGGTGACCCGCACCTCGTCGCCCTGGATGGCGGCCTGCACCTTGATCTTGGAATCCTTGATGAGCTTCACCAGCTTCTTGGCCACTTCCTTATCGATCCCCTGCTTGAACTTCACGGTCAGGTGGAAACGCTTGCCGGAGTGGACGCTGTCACCCACGTCCATGGAACTGTTCTCGATCTGGCGCTTGAGCAGGGCGCCGCGCAGGATCTCGACCATCTGCTTGAGCTGGAAATCGGCGTCGGCTTCCAGCTTTACTTCTTCCTTGTTCAATTCGAAGCTGGCTTCCACACCACGAAAATCGAAACGGGTCGCCAGTTCACGGTTGGCGTTATCAACGGCGTTCAACACCTCGTTCATTTTGACTTCAGAGACAATATCGAATGACGGCATAGCCGGGCTCCTCATGCTGTACTTCAGGTTGTGCTGACAGGTGGGCAAATCTACCAGAAAACGGGCAAATTTGCTGATTTCGATGGGATTGCTCTGCTAGAATCCCCTGCGCACAGGAATGGTGAGACCCGTTAGAACCCGTCCAGGAGCGGTCGCGAGAGGTCCGACACTCGGTGAAGTGCAGCCCAGGAACCCGTATGGTCATGCATACATGAGGCTCCCTGGCTGCGCATGAGCCTTGAGCACGACCCGGCAGTCAGCTCATGCACCGGTTCCAGGTATTCACCAAGCGACATCTTCCCTTATCCCGGGTTGGCGGTTGACAGGATGGCAGCCCTTCCCATGATCGAGCCTCTTCATGCCAAGCGGATTACGCGACAACAACCTGAAAACACGCCGTCACCCTGTCTCTCCCGAGTGGACCTTGCTGGGCTGCGGCGCCCTGGGCGGCGTCTTCGCCTCCCTGTTGACCCAAAGCGGCCAAGCAACCCGCCTCCTGCTGCGCGAGCGCCATCGTGCCACCTTGCACCCCGGCGTCGACTTTACCTCCCTTGAGGGGCATACCCAGCTCCTGGCCATCGAACGCGCCTTCATCGACAAGCCGGGTAGCATCAAACGCCTGCTGGTCATGACCAAGGCGGGGCAGGTGATATCGGCCCTCACTCCCCTGGTCGGGCAACTGGCGGCAGGGGTGCCCATCGTGCTGCTGCACAACGGCATGGGGATCGCCGATCAGGTGGTCGCACTCTTCCCAGACAACCCGGTGATCGCCGGCGTCACCAGCCATGGCGCCATGCAGAGCGGCCACTTCGTGTTCCGCCACACCGGCAAGGGGGAGACCTGGCTGGGCCCTGTCAACGAAGCGGCCCGTGCCCATGCCCACCTCGCCGACGAGCTGGCCAGCGCCCTGGGTCAGGCCGGCTGGGATGAGCAGATCCTGACACGCCAGTGGCAGAAACTCGCCGTCAACTGCGCCATCAATCCCCTCACCGCGCTCTACAAGCTCAAGAACGGCGAATTGGCTGGTCCGCGTTTTGCCGATGCCCTGCAGCAAATCTGCGTGGAAGTGGCTGACGTCATGCGGGCCGAAGGTCAGCCTACCGGCAGCGAAGAGCTGTTGCGCCGTGTCATGATGGTGGTGGAGCTCACCGCCGACAATTACTCTTCCATGTATCAGGACATGGAACAGGGCCGCGAGACCGAGATCGAAGCCATCACCGGCTTCCTGCTGGGCAAGGCCGCCTTTCACGGTATCGCGGTGCCGGTCAATCAGGGCCTCTATCAGGCCGTCAAAGAGAAGCGCTGAGCAGAGCAGCTGGCAAGCAAGGAGTGCAAGATGAGCGTACTGGTACTGGTGGCCCCCGGGTCGGAAGAGATAGAGACGGTTGCCATCGTCGATACCCTGGTTCGGGGTGGCATCGATGTGGTGCTGGCCTCCTGCTGCCCCACCGGAGCGCGCCAGATCCGCGCCTCTCGCGGGGTGCAACTGGTGGCGGATTGCCATCTCGACGAGCTGACCACCCGTGACTTCGATGCCATGGTCGTGCCGGGCGGTCTGCCCGGCAGCGAAGTGATCCGCGACACCCCCCTCGCCATCGACCTGCTACGGGAGCAGGCAGGCCTCGGCCGCTGGCGCGCCGCCATCTGCGCCGCACCCGCCGTGGTACTGCACCATCACGGCTTGCTGGGGGATGCGAGCACCACCTGCCATCCGGGCTTTCAGGCCCGTCTGCCCGCGACACAATTGAGCACGGCGCGGGTAGTGACCGATGAAGCCCATCGCCTGATCACCAGCCAGGGCCCGGGTACCGCCATCGAGTTCGCCCTCGAGATAGTACGGGTACTGCGAGGTGACGAGGCTGCTCACGCGGTCGCCGGTCCCATGGTGTTGCCCCCTTCGGTGTTGCCATAATCGCACCGATCACTTCTCTGAAAACGGCAGAGCCCCTTTGCCACAGGCAAGGGGGCTCTGTTTTGGAGGCTCAGACGGCATGGAGATGGTCCTCGCCTGACAGGTGGAATATAAAAGTCAGGTCATTGGATGGCCTTTTATATATTTTATATCGACACATCTAATCTGCTCTTTGATCAGACCGACAACTTTTTCAAAATCTTCAGATTTACAATATAAATTATCGCTATGTGAAATCTTAAATGGCGTTGATTCAAACCTTAATGCTTTCTTTCTATTGGAGATGATTAACGTATAGTCCCAATCTTTTTTAAACATGGTTTCATGCTCTGTTACTTCACTTTTAAAATCAGTGAAAAATATCGCAAGGAGTGCCATCCCACCAGCACCGACCAGAGAAAATGGTCCCAATACAGCCACTGCAAATACACAGACCACCACGCCAAGCCAAGCCAAACTACGGACTATCGTATAAGCTACTTCTGGAATAACATCCTGATAAGTGACAATAACGCCTTCTGTTGTAAGACGGTAATGATAGTTTTTATCTGCCATCACTAAATAACGAAAATAAGGGATCATTGCTATAGCAACACCGAATGCTAGATAAGCAAACCCCCAATCAACATCACCTGTAAGTAATACACAACCTACAGCAAATAACGTCATAACTGCAGTGACTAGAAAAATAATACCTGATTACCCATGATTAGCAGTCAGTTACCACGAACTATACTGATCTTACGTACAGTTATCGAGGTGCGAGATCATGGCCAAAAGCAAAATCCAATTCCAGAAAGGCTACAGCCTGTTTGAGTTTCTCAAGGACTATGGCACTGAGGCTCAGTGCGAAAACGCGCTGTTCACTTGGCGTTTTCCTAACGGCTTTGTCTGCCCTGAATGTGCCAACAAGACCTGTTGTCGCCTGAGAAGGCGGCCACGTGTGTGGCAATGCAATCACTGCCGTCACCAGATGTCATTGACTGGAAACACGATTTTCGCAAACACCAAGCTCCCACTGACCAAGTGGTTTCTGGCAATGCACCTGTTGTCACAAACCAAAACAGGCTTGTCAGCGATGGAGCTAAAGCGCCAGTTGGGCGTCAAATATGACACCGCCTGGATGCTCAAGCACAAGCTGCTGCAAGCCATGAAAGAGTCCGATGACAAGCAGCCCATCAGCGGCATCATTCAGCTCGATGATGTCTACTGGGGTGGCGAGCGCCGTGGTGGCAAACGGGGTCGGGGCGCGGCAGGCAAGACGCCGTTTGTGGCAGCAGTGGCCCTGAACAAGGAAGGACATCCAATCAAGATGCGGATGACGGTGGTCGATGGTTTCAAAACCAAGTCCGTTGCTGATTGGGCAAAACGGCATATTGCCAGTGGTAGCGCGGTGATATCCGATGGATTGGCCTGTTTCAAAGCGGTCAAGGAGGCCAATTGTGAGCACCTGGGAGTTGTCACCGGGGGCAACCTGGACTGGCTGGATCATCCGGCATTCAACTGGGTAAACACGATGATAGGAAATGTGAAAAACTCGCTGCGGGGCAGTTGCCATACGCTCGGAGCGAAGCATTTACCAAGGCATCTTGCGGAATACTGCTTCCGGTTTAATCATCGTTTTGACCTCAATAGCATGTTGGTAGAATTGGGGCATGCAGTCGTGGCAAGCCCTCCGATGCCATATCGGCTCTTGAAGCTGGCTGAGGGTCATGGGTAATCAGGAAATAATAAGCCAAGCAAATGGTGTAGAAACCCGAATATTCCACTCCTGAAGAATTGGGGCTTCACGCACCATTTTCTGATTGGCATTGATTATACGTTGCTGCTCTTCCTGCGGTAGCTGCTGGAAAAGAGTCTCCTGCTCATTGCCCTCAATAACTTCGTTTTTCTTTTCCATTATTTATTCCCTTGCTTTCCGATTACCAGCGTCAAAAACACCATGGCGGCGAACCAATGAAACAGGACCGATGCTAAGGTTGAGCCAAGAGCAATAAACATGAAAGTCTCTCAGAATGATTATTTTAGCTCATCCAGTGTTCTTGGTACGCCTACATCCAGAGAACTGTGAGGAGCTCTATTTAATGACAATATAGTTTTAAATTCCCTATACTCCCGGCAATTTAATATTGGTAACAAGGATGCCAATATTTTTTTCAATTCGTTTTTATAGCAGTAAAAATTTGCAAAGTCTGAATAACCAAACGGGATGGTTTCGAATTGAACGAAGGCTGCGTTATTGACAACCTTAATCACATTGGCTTTATTTTTATTGAACAATGTATATTCTATATGTTCTTCCTTTTTGAAATCAGTGAAGAAAATTGCAAAAAGAGCCATACCACCAGCACCGACCAAGGATAATGGCCCTAATACGGCTACTGAAATAATACATACAAGTACACCCAACCAAGCCAAACCCCTGACTATTTTATAAGCTATATTGGGAATGGAATCTTGATAAATAGCAATAAGACCTTCGCTTGTAAGGCGGTAATGATAATCTTTATCAGCCATTACCAAATAACGAAAATAGAGGGCTAGCCCCCCCCCATAATAATAAACCCCCAGCCTATAGAGGCCATGTTATCTCCTAACGCTAACCAAGCGCCAATCAAGATCAATATCCCTATTGGTATTGATATGATCAGCCAAGCGTGGGGATTTCTAACTCTAATATTCCACTCATGTAGCGTAGGAGCCTCACGCACCCTTTTTTGATTAGCATCGATAATACGTTGTTGCTCCTCATGCGCTAGAAGATGGAAAGGGGTTTCCTGCTCACCCACCTCGATTGCCTCGTTCACCTTGTCCATTATTTATTTTCCCTATTGCCAACTACCAACGCAGACATTGTGTCTAGTTCGCCGTTGTAGCCATTTAATGTAACAGAACCGCTACTGCTACTGCTGCCCTTGAAAATAAACTCCCGCTGAATCATGCCCCCGAGATAGCCCAGTTCCAGCTTGATGGCCGAATTGGTATCCACACCCAGCGGCAGGGAATAGACCATATCATCCCAACGCCCTCGTAGTGTCTCTATCATCTTGGGTTTCATTGCCGCCAGATAACGGTCCAGCTCCTGTTTGGAGCGCGCGGGGATCATCTGACCAGCACTGGCAAGTGGTTGAGAAGTGACATTTAACCCTATGGTTTGTCCTCGCAAATGGGCAGGGAGTGAAAGTTGCAACTGCCACTGGGAACGACCTGTGTCCATCCACCCCTGAGGCTTGGAGCGAACCACAGTCAAGCTGGCTCCCGGTTTATTGACCAGCAACTCGAAGCGAGCCAGTTCATCCTCGGCAGACCAGTTGGCAGGCTGCTTGCCCCAAGTTGATTGCAGCAACCACTTCTCCAGATCCGATCGTTTAAAAATGTTAAGCAGCATCACCAAAAACAAATAAGCAAAACCTAATACAAACAAACTGATAATCATCCACGGGGCAAAAACAGCCCCAATCGTTATACTCGTGCCCCCCATACTTCCTAAAGCTATAATAGTCTGAGCACCAAAAATAGCGGCTTGCCCCCCTAACACAATGGTTTTAGCAACCAATAACGATTTTTCTATTCCACTGATTAAAGGATCCTGACTTGCCAAGGCGCTATCCCATGCTTCAAGCCCTGCGGCAACAACCCCAAGACTTGAGAAAGCCAACATTCGTAAAGAAAAAGATTTGACCATTCCTGCATATTCACCGATTGATGCATTTTTTATTGATATGGATGTTAGAGCTTTTTCTCCTGCCCGTAGTTGTTTCATTTCTCCCCACACAGCCCCCTGATAGAGCGCGGCGATGGCATTGCCCGTCCAGGCAAAGGCCGAGCCCAGCTGCATATTTGCCCGTTCCCGACCGATGGACTGGGCGTTTTGCGCCGTCCCTGCGATGACCACTGTCAGATTCCAGAGGTTGAGCAGGGCAACCAGCCCGCCAAAGGTCGCCAGATTGGGAATTCTCTCGTTCATGGCCGTGATGCGTTGATTCACGCCGCTACGCACGCCCGCCAGATAGTCACCAACATATTGTCTGGCTTGTTGCTGGTAGAGATCGCCTTTCAGTTTCACCAGCAGGGGCATTTCGCTGGCAATCAGGGTATCAAGCTGTTGCTGCAAGGTTTTTAGCTGACCGTTGATGGCCTTCACCGTGGTGCTGCGCCCAGGAGGGGGGGAGCTGATGGCCGACATCTCCTTCACAATGATCCAGACCTTCTGCTGGAAGCGGTTGTGGAGCATCCGATAGTCTCGGTTGACCTGCAGCGGCTGGTCGCCGAGCAGGGATTCCAGCAGTACCAGTCTGAGGTTGCCCGCCAGGCTGTTCTTCCAGGCATGGGGCAAGATGGCCGCCATGATCTGGGCGTGAGCCCCCTTGGCCATGGATTTTCCCGCTTCCTTCATCGCGCCGATCACGGCTTCCACCTTCTGGAACCAGGGTTTCTGCTTGAGCCTCTCCTCCCCCAGTAATGTCTCCAGTTCAGCGATACGACTAAAGAGAGCTGTCATATCCCCAGAGGAGGTGCTGAGCCAGACATTGTCTACCGTCAGCTCGCTCAATCCCTTGTGCAACGCGGCATCAAAGCCATAAGGGGCCAGCGCCAGCAAGTTGTCGCGGCTCTTTTCACCCAGCAGCTTCTCCAGCGCTTTCTTCCTCTCCTCCGTGTGGCAGCTAAGAGAGAGAACCGGCCCGGCCTCGGCAAACAGGGTCTGCAGATAGGCTTGTCCCTTGGGTGTTCTGTTGTCCAGACCAAAGGGCAGCGGATCGGCCTTGAGGCGGGTCACACCGTTGAACAGGTCTTCATGAGCTCGCGTCAGGGCCAGACCCAGCTCATTGAGTGGCACCTGATACTGCTTGATAAACGCATTGAGCCCGCTCCAGTTGACCTCATCCTGGAAGGCTGCGCGCTCTTTCCATTGGGAAACCTGTTTTTGAGATGGATTGAAACCATATTGTTCCCGCAAGATTTTCAGCTTCTCATCAGCCCGTTTCTCCATGGGGGAGTTGAACCGCACCATCCCGGGCTCTGCCGTCATGCTCTCCATGTCGGCGAGGTAGCGATCCCCAAGATAATCATCCAGCGCCTCTTCAAAGGCCTGGGTCCTGGCGACATTGCCCCTGACGGAGGCGGGCAACTCCTTCTCGTCGAGCCTCACCCTGGCCAGGTTGCGCGTGACCTCCGCCATCATCAGCTTGTGGCTGTTGACCTTGATAGTGGCATCATCTTTCCCCAGCAGTGCTTCGCGCTTGGCGAGCAGTTGATTGACCTTCATGGAAAGGTCGGCAAGGTCGGCCAGCGGGTCCTCCAGAGCAACCACCATGGCGCTCTTGGGATCCGGTATGCCCGCCTTGTAGGCAGTCGGTGAACTCGCAGGTTTGTGAGCCAGCAACTTGATCCCCTGCTTGTCCTCCTCGGCAGGCTTGGCAAGGGGGGTAGAAGAGAGCACAAATCCCTTGTTGGACATCCCCAGGTCCGCAACCTTGTCGAGCACATCTGGCAGACCGCAATGAGGGGCCTTCATGGTGCTGGCAAAACTGCCCAGTTTCACCTGCCGCATCCAGGTGGTGCGCAAACCGCCGCTCTTTTCCATCTCATGCTTGATACGCCCCGTCCAGCGCTGGGGAGAATAAGCGAGGGAGAGGGTATGGCTCGCCGGGTAGAGCAGATGCCCCTTGCTTCCCTTGCTCTGGCTGATGAAGGTCGCTCCCTTTATCTCGTACTCATCAAATGTCTTGGTCTTTTCGTCATACACATAGAGCCAGCCATCACGCAACTGGCGCAAGGCATAACCGCTCTCTTTCAACTTGAGAGGAACCACAAAGCCTGCTCCGGCGGGGACTGGGTGAGGCTGCTTTTGTGGCGGGGAGAACAGCTCATCCAGGGCATAACGCACCGGGATGATGGCAATCTTCTTGTTCTTGAGCGGACAGACTCCTGCCGGGCTCTTGCTGTCGGTCGTGTTTGCACACTGGGCGGCTTGATTGGGCGTATTCATGCGTCTTGATCCTTGTTGCTCAATGCGGCAGCAAGCTCGGCGGCCTGCTCGATACGTTGCGAAGGGGTCTGGGGCGAACGCTGGGTAATCAACGCCTTGATCCGGGGATGCTCATCTTCATCAAACCAGTCACTGCCGAGATACCCCATCACATTGAAAAACAGCAGCAGATCCCGCTCGCTCTCGAATCCCTGGGCATAGGCGTAATCAGCCCAATGGGCAATCCAGGCCATGGGTTCTGGCAGCGTCAGCATGCGAGCCCCAAACCAGGTGTGCATGTGTGCTCTTATCCCATCGAGGGTGTTCAACCAGCTCACCTCTCCCAGACGGCGCCACTGCGCATCGGAAAGTCGCAGGCGCTCCCCCATGGGGGACCCCATTCCAGGCGCGGCAACCTTGTGCTGCCACACCTGCCCCTCCCCTTGCCGGGTCGGGATCCAGACTTGAGCCACCCCCTGCCAAAGCCAGGGTTCATCATCCATAAACAGCCGCCACATGGTCTCCGGCATGGCCAGCTTGAGCAAAATCCTGCTGCCATAGGGACTCTCCACCTCGATAAGCCCACGCAATCGCTCGGCCAACGGCAACAGAGAAAGAGGGGACGACAACAGGTAACCCCATGATGCATCGCGGTTTTGCATAAACCAATCCAGCAGATTGGGCGTTGCACAGACCAGACAGGGGCTCACTTCTCGCAAGCTGTCCCAGGGGGCGTGAAGGTAAACGGGCTGATAGGAAGGCGATGGGTCCTGCTCGAACAACGCGCGCTCCAGCGCGGGAATGCGCGCCCCATCGAGCAACAGATAGAGTTGCTCTCCACTGTTCAGCTCGATGTCGGGACGCTCTGCGACGAAAGCCATGGTCATCAGCCACCACCCTCCAGTCTGGCTAGTTGTTCACAGATCTCGCACACAGGTTCGGCAGACTTGAGCGTCGCAATCTGACGTGCGGGGTCCATGGGCGGCGGTGGCGCCACCACTTCAACCGCTCCGGGCTGGATCGGCATCTGGCCACCCCAGCCAGAGCCAGAACCCGGGCTGCCGCCTGAGTTCATCTTGATGGAGCCGCCCGAGAGGGTGACACCGCTCGGATCGATTTTGACAAAACTCCCCCCCACCTTGAGGGTCAGCTCGGCACCCGCCTCCATCACGATCTTCATGCCCGCCTTGTGGTGTACCTCGGACCCCGCCTCCACCAGCAGGGACTGCCCCAGTTTCTGGTGCTGGCTGGCATCCACGGTCAGGGAATAGTCGGCCTTGATGTGATCCCGTTTTTCACCGTTCACAGTGAGGTGATCATTGGCCTTGATGCGGGTCACCCGCTCATTGTCGATGTCCCTGTGTTCGTCGTGCTTGATATGCCAGGCAGCATCGTTTTCGATAAGCACATTCAGGTCTTTCTGACCGTGGATGTAAATCTCTTCCTTGCCCGCCTGGTCTTCAAAGCGCAGCTCGTTGAAACCCTCCCCCTGGTGGGTTTCGGTGCGCAGCACGGTGCGAGTCTTGTTGGCAGGCAGCTCATACGGCGACCGGTTGGTGGCGTGATAGGTGCGGCCGGTCACGATGGGCTGGTCGGGGTCCCCTTCAAGGAAACTCACGATAACCTCGTGGCCGATGCGCGGGATGGCCATCATGCCGTACTGACCGCCAGCCCAGCCCTGGGAGACTCGCACCCAGCAGGAGCTCTGGTCGTTGGAGCTGCCGTAGCGGTCCCACGGGAATTGCAGCTTCACCCGGCCGTGCTCGTCGCAGTAAATCTCCTCACCGTCGGGGCCCACCACCATGGCGATTTGCGGGCCATCCACCATGGGCTTATGAGGGACTTCCGGGCTGCCGATGCGCGCTCGCCAGGTGGTGCTCGCTTTCACCACCCCGAACTCGTTGTGGTAGACGGTGGGGCCGCTGCCCCCCTCCTCTTCCAGCGCCTGTGGCTGCAAGCCGGTGTGCTGAATACGCACGATTTGCCAGTCGGTGTTGAGGCTACCGTTGGGATGTTCGGTGAGCGAGAAGCTCTGCCCCGGCATAAGGGCTGCGCTATTCGACTTGCCACTGCCCGCCACAGCATCATTGCGCAGCGCATCGAGCCGGTGCTGAGCAAACGCCTTGCCGCTGCCATCCTGCTTGTAGCGACCCGGATAGTCGAAGTGCTGGTAGGTATCGCGCTGGTGTTCGAGCTCTGTGCCCTGCTTCTTGTGAGAGAGACCATAGGCCGGGGTCTTGAAGCTGTAGTCCTTGAGCTCCACATCCGAGGGCCGCACCGCTTCGCGGTAGTGGAACTGACGGACATAGGGGCCCTGCTCCAGGGAGCGGTTGCCGAGGTTGAAGAAGAGCTCGGGGCCTTGAGTCAATGCCGCCGCGTCGTCGGCAAAGACGATGCGATGCTTGCCCGCTTCAAACTCGTGGAAGTAGAACATCCCCTCTTCGGCGGCGAGGCGATTGAGGAAATCGAGGTCGCTCTCCCGATACTGGACGCAGTATTCACGCTTGGCGTGCTCGTTTTTCAGGGCAAAGGCGTAGTCGGTGATGCCGTGCTCTTGCAAGAGGATACTGAGGATTTCATCGGGCTTTTGCGCCTGGAAGATGCGGGAGTTCTGGCGAAGTGACAGCCGCCACAGGGCTGGCTGCACCATGAGCTGATAGCGGGTGCGGCGAAAGCCGCTGTCCCCTTGCGCGAAGTCACTGACCACCCCGCACACCCGGCGCTGCAGCTCGCCGTTGTACCACACCAGCAGCTCGCACGGCTGGTCCAGCACGGCGCCAACGTCGATGTCGGGCTGGGCGCTTGCCAGCTCCAGGCGCAGGTTGAACGGCCGGTTCAACGCCTCATCCAGCGCAAATTCGGCCACCATGAAGGTGCTCTCGGGCAGAGCCCCCACCTTGACGGTGAATTGTAATCCTGTGCTGTCTGCCATGAGGGCTCCTTAACCTGCCAGTTCGCAGCCCCGGGAGCTGCACGGATGACGTCTGAGATCAGGCGCGTCGCAAGATGGGTCACCATCGCCATCAGCATCGCGAGGGAAGGCACGGTGCAAACTGAGAAGCGCCGCTTTCATCTGACAAGGCAATCGTGGGAGATGGCGCGACCGGCCTTCGTTGTGCTTTGCCATCCAGCCGCCATGCAGCCGGATGGCAAAACACAAAAGCTCCGACCACATCCGGTTGAATGGGTCGGAGAAAGCTTGCACGGGTCTGGTGACGGCTGACACGGCAGTCATCAGGCCCTGGGGTGCACTACAAGGAACAACGGCAATCAATAAATCGGTGATCAGGCCTCGATCGGCGCGCGCCAGTCATCCGCACCAGAGGTGCCGGCAACGGTGTGCTCCCAGTCGATCTTGCGGTAGGCCATGGAGACCTGGATCAGCTGGGTGAAGTCGGACTTCGCCGGATCCTGGCAGTGGGGCATCTGGCAGTCGATGTCGACGATGGTGGCATCGGTCAGCACAGTGCTGAAGAAGTGCTCCTGCTTGCCCTCGACGGAGGTGCGGTACCACTTCAGGGTCACTTTCGGCAGCATCTCGCCGGAGGCCAGGGAGTTGTACATCAGCGGCACGGCCTTGTTCAGGGCAACGGTGAACTTGAACGGCTTGTGGACACGCTGACCCGCCGGCTGGCCGGATTGCGGATCGGTCGGCACGGTGACGACGTGCTGGAACTCTTGTACCAGCATCTCGTCTTCGTGGCCCTGCACGAAGATGTTGCCGACGGAATCGGAGGTGAAGGCACCGGCGGTGATGTTGCCCTGGGTTTTACCTTCGATGCTGATATAACATGGGGTTGGCATGGAATTGCTCCTGATGGTTGAACGGTTATGACACTCGCCCGAATCCGTTAGCAGCGTCCATGCCACTCTTTTTACCCATTACATTTCAATCAGTTATAAAAAAATCCCCCACAAGGCAGTACGCTCGGCGCAATAAGTTGTACTTTTCAACACGTTTGACCATCAGTCATTGCACTGGCAGTTCAATATTCTGGTATGCGCGCAATTTTTTGCGCCAATCCGACGGGAACACTACTGTTCGTCCACATTGGCGACGGCGGCCAGCTCTACGTTCAACCTCACCACCCCCTGTTTCAACGCCCAGGAGATCGCCTGGCACTTGCTGCTGGCCCCCAGCTTGGTGACCACATTGTTCAGATGAAAGGTCACCGTGCGCGGGGTGATCCCCAGGATCTGCGCAATATCGCTCGTCTGCTTCCCTTCCGCCGCCCAGCGGCATACCTCCAGCTCGCGCAGGCTCAGGGCATCATGAGAGGACTCCCCTACCAGACAGACCCTCACCACCGCCTCGAAGATATGCATGGATAGCCAGCTGAGAAAAGGCACCGCGGAAAGCCACTGCGCTCTGGTGCGAGGCGTGCTGGTGATCAGGGAGAGCAGGCCCACATGACCGTTGGCTCCGTGCCAGGGAAACGTAATGCCGTCGCGCAATCCCGCCTGCTGCGCGAGCGTCATCACCGCAAGGCGCTCATCGTCACAGACCCCCTGCACCATGAGATCCGCCCACAGGATGGGGGTGCTCTGCTCCATGCCGCGCTGGACGACGGGATCGATGGCAAAGAAGTTGGCCTGGGTATAGGCGTCAACCCACTCCTGAGGACAACCATTGAAGATGGTGACATCCGGTCGCTGTATGGTGCTGGGAGACATCAGGGCCAATCTGAAGTAGTCAAATCCCGCCTGTGTCGTCAACTGGCGCAGCAACGCCACTATGGTGTGCTCATCGTCGGCCTGTTCGAACCGGGAGATGAGATCTAACGCGTAGCTTGTATCCATGTTGTCGAATTGTTTTCAAATGGTGTCGGCATTGTTTTTCATGAAACCCAATGGGAGCTGAATCACGTGCCAACAAATAGAAACGGAACCCGTGAAACCCTGATCTCAGGGCCCGCCACTAGCCTCGGGGGCTCGCTCTCGGCGGGATGGAGGGCATGACGCAGAGCGAAATACCAATAACCAGAACTTAACTGAATTAAAATCACGAGTTTTTGCAAAAAACATCGCAATCATATAACAGCACTCGACGGGGAAGGGATAATAAACTTTCCAGATGAGACCTTGGTCACTGACAGGCCGATCGTTTTGTGTCCCGTCCCCCGTTTCTGGCCCTTTACGGGCTTCCCCGGCCTGGCACCGGCTGTTAACATGCGCCCCTTATGCCTGTTATGTGCTCTGGGGTGGCCGTCACGCCGCCCTGACCCTGCCCTGTGCAGCCTCTGCCGCCTGACTCCGGTTATGCCGACCGGTCGGTTTACCCGGCCACCAACAGCCAATGCAACCCTGTGATCCCCGCCATTTCCCCTGATTTGCGGGCCTGTGGCCATGGACCCTCAACGAGCGAGAAAATCCCCATGCTGGAACGTGCAAGACAAGAGTGGTTCTCCAACATACGGGGCGATCTGCTGTCGGGTATCGTCGTCGCCCTGGCGCTGATCCCGGAGGCCATCGCCTTCTCCATCATTGCGGGCGTCGACCCCAAGGTCGGCCTCTATGCCTCCTTCTGCATCGCCGTGGTCATCGCCTTCGTCGGCGGTCGTCCCGGCATGATTTCCGCCGCCACCGGCGCCATGGCGCTCCTGATGGTGACCCTGGTCAGGGAACATGGCCTGCAGTATCTGCTGGCGGCCACCCTGCTCACCGGCCTCTTCCAGATAGCGGCGGGCTACCTCAGGCTCGGCAGCCTGATGCGATTCGTCTCCCGCTCCGTGGTGACCGGCTTCGTCAACGCCCTGGCCATCCTTATCTTCATGGCCCAGCTGCCCGAACTCACCAACGTCACCTGGCAGGTCTACGCCATGACCGCGGCCGGGCTTGGCATCATCTATCTGTTCCCCCTCGTTCCCGTGGTGGGCAAACTGCTCCCCTCCCCCCTGCTGTGCATCGTCATCCTGACGGCGGTGGCCATCACCCTGGGCATCGACATCCGTACCGTGGGCGACATGGGCGAGCTGCCCGATACCCTGCCGGTCTTCCTCTGGCCCGACGTGCCCCTCAATCTGGAGACCCTGGCCATCATCTTCCCCTACTCAGCGGGGCTGGCGGTGGTGGGACTGCTCGAGTCCATGATGACGGCAGCCATCGTCGACGAGATGACCGACACCCCAAGCGATCGCAACCGCGAGTGCAAGGGTCAGGGGATCGCCAACATCGGCGCCGGTCTGCTGGGAGGCATGGCGGGGTGCGCCATGATTGGCCAGTCCGTCATCAACATCAAATCCGGTGGCCGCGGCCGCCTCTCCACCTTCGTGGCGGGGACCCTGCTCATCCTGATGGTGGTCTTCATGGATGAGTGGATCCGTCAGATCCCCATGGCAGCCCTGGTGGCCGTGATGATCATGGTCTCCATCGGCACGTTTTCCTGGGAGTCGGTACGCAACCTGAAGAGCCACCCCCTCTCCACCAACCTCGTGATGGTGACCACCGTCGCCGTGGTGGTCGCGACCCACAACCTGGCACTCGGGGTCTTCGTGGGGGTGCTGCTCGCCTCTCTCTTCTTCGCCCACAAGGTTGCCCGCGTCATGCTGGTCAAGAGCAACAGCGAGCGCAGCGGCGCCGTGCGTACCTATCTGGTGCGGGGCCAGGTCTTCTTTGCCAGCGCCGAGCAGTTCCTGGCCAGTTTCGATTTCAGGGAGGAAGTGGAGAAGGTGGTCATCGACCTGACGCACGCCCACTTCTGGGACATCACCGCCATCACGGCCCTCGACAAGGTGGTCATCAAGTTCCGCCGCGAGGGGAAAGAGGTGGCGGTCATCGGCCTGAACGACGCCAGTGCCACCCTGGTCGATCGCTTTGCCATCCACGACAAACGCCAGGAGGGAGAGCCCCTGCTGGCCGAGCATTGATCCCGGCGCCCCATGAGGGCGCTGCCTGCAAGCCATAAAAAAAGCCCGTCTCTCCCCATGAGATGGGCTTTTTTTGGGCTGTTGGATCACAGTCAACACACGCGCCTCGGCGCGCCTATCCTCAACCGATGGGGCAATGCGGGGTCATGACCTGCCGTCAGGGTGCAAGAGGGGCCAGGAAAGCAGGAACAGGGTGCCGCCCCGCCCGCCGGGTTGGCAGACCGCACTGCCGCCGTGGGCCTCGGCAATCGCCTTGACCACGGCCAGCCCGAGCCCGCTGCCGCCACTCTTGCGTGAGCGTGACGGATCCCCCCGGCGAAACGCCTCGAAGATATGGGCGGCGACCTCCTCGCTGATGCCAGGCCCCTCATCTTCCACACTCAGGATGCACTGGGTGCCCGAACGATGCAGGCGCACGGTCAGCATGCCCGGCACCGCGTGCTTCTGGGCATTTTCCAGCAGCGCCATCAGGGCCTGACGGATGCGAAGTGCATCGCAACAGACCCAGAGTTCGGCATCGAGCTCCCGCTTGAGGGTGAAACCGCTCGCGGCCAGAGGGGTGGCAAACGCCTCGAGCACCACGGCAAGCTCGTCGGCCAGCCTGATCGCCTCTCGTTGCAACTCCAGGTGGCCGCTGTCGTTGAGACTGAGTACCCGCAAGTCTTCGATCAGGTGGGTCAATCCCTCCACCTGGCGCAGCAAGCCTTCAAAGAGCGCACGCTCTGGCGGAAATACCCCTTCGGCCAGCCCCTGCAAGCGGCCACGCAAGATGGTCACCGGGGTGCGCAATTCGTGGGCGATGGCGGCATTCCAGAACTCCCGCTCGCGGGTCATGCTCTGCAGCCGTTCGGCCATGGTGTTGAAGTCCCGCACCAGTTGCGCCGTCTCCCCGATCGCCTGTTCATCCAGCGGCACGCGCGCATCGAGTTTGCCCTCTGCCACCTCGCGCAGGCTGTTCGCCACCGAATTGAGCGGGGTCAGGATGCGCCGAGAGAGGCGCACCGCCACGTACAGTGCCATCCCCAATGCAATGAGAATGGTCGAGCCAATCCAGATCATCTCGACCCTGGAGGGCATCCAGCTCTCGGAGATGCTGCCAGGCACATAGGTCACGGCAATGGCGTAGAACACATAGGTGCCGATCACCGCGAGGGAGATGATGCCTAGCGCCATCAGCCCCAGGGAGCGGATGATTTGCCTGCGCAGGCCGGGGGCCGATGTCATGCATCGCCCCCGAAGCGATAGCCGACGCCCCAGACACTGGCGGGCACCCCCTGGATGCCCTGTGCCTCCAGCTTCTTGCGCAGCTTGCTGATGTGGCTGTCCACCGTGCGCTCCTGGGTATCCCCCTCCGGCAGGCAGTGGGTCAGCAGTTCGGCGCGGCTGAACACCCGCTTGGGTGCCCGCATCAGGGAGGCGAGCAACTTGAACTCGGTCAGGGTCAGATCCAGCATCTGCTGCCCCTCATCGCGGCAAATGCTGGCCTCGTGGCTCTCCAGATCGATCTGGAAGGGGCCGACCCGCAGCACCCGGGCCGTGGTCTGCTTCGCAGACTGGCTGCGTCTGAGCACCGCCTGTACCCGAGCCACCACTTCGGCCGGGTTGAAGGGTTTGACCACATAGTCATCCGCCCCCATGCGCAGCCCCATCAGCTTGTCGAGGTCCTGATCCAGGGCGGTCAGCATGATCACCGGCGTGTCGCCACGGGCCCGGATCTCGCTGAGCACCTGCCAGCCATCGAGCTGCGGCATCTGCACATCCAGCAACAGGAGATCGGGTTTGCATGTCTGGTGCATGGCCAGGGCTTCGCGGCCATCGGCGGCATGCAGGGTGCGCAATCCGTGGCGTTGCAGGTAAACGGCGAGGATGTCGGCTATCTCGGCTTCATCCTCTGCAATCAGTACCAGTGACTGGGCCGCCGGGTTGGCGGAAGCAGGAAGATACGACATGGTCGGCCTCGAAAATGGTGGGTTTGAACTTTATCACCGCCTCCATGGATTCTCCACAAAGCCTCGAATCATTCGCAATAGCCCCTCTCCATAATGCCCGCTCGATGTGCTCTCGCGGCAACACCATGCCCGGGAGGCGGTTTAACGAGGTGAATATGATGTTTGTCAAACAGCGGTATGCGGGCGCTTTGCTCGCCGTCATTGCCGTATTCGGATTGGCAGGTTGCGATGGGGCGACGCAAGCGCAAGATGCGCCGGCCCTTCCTCAGGTGTCGGTGATGACGCTGGCAGAACAGGACCTGGTCATCAGCGAGGATCTGCCCGCCCGGGTAGCCGCGGTGCGCAGCGCCGAAATTCGGGCCCAGATCAGCGGCATCGTGCAGCGCCGCCTGTTCGAGCAGGGTGCCGAGATCAACGCTGGCACCGTGCTCTTCCAGATAAATCCGGCCCCCTTCAAGGCGGATGTCGACAGCGCCGCCGCCGCATTGCAGCGCGCGGAGGCCGTGCTGGCCCGCGCCCGTATCCAGATTGACCGTCTGGTGCCGCTGCTGCGCACCGAGGCCATCAGCCGCCAGACCTATGACGATGCCGTCTCCCAGCGGGATCAGGCGGCCGCCGACGTGGCTCAGGCCAGGGCGACCCTGGCCCGGCACCAGCTGAACCTGCAATTTGCCAGCGTGGAAGCCCCCATCGCCGGGCGCATCGATCAGGCACTGGTGAGTGAAGGGGCCCTGGTGTCCCCCACCGACGCCACCCCCATGGCCAGGATCCAGCAGATCGATCAGGTCTACGTCGATGTGCGTCAACCGGCCTCTGTGCTGGACACCCTGCGCCAGCAAGCTGGCTCGACGACACCGGAACTGGCGGTGGACATCCTCGGCAGCGACGGCAAGCCGCTCGGCATGCAGGGGCACATCCTCTTCTCCGGCATCGAGGTGGATGCCGGGACCGGTGACGTACTGCTGCGGATACTGGTGGACAACCCGGAGCGGCGGCTCTTGCCCGGCCTCTACGTACAGGCGCGCATTCCCCGTGCCCGCTATGCCAACGCCCTGAGCGTGCCTCAGCAGGCGGTGGTGCGCACATCGGGCCAGACCAGCGTGTGGGTGGTGGATGGCCAGGGGCAGGCACAACTGGTTCCGGTCAACACCGCTGAACTGGTGAATAGCCAGTACCGCATCACGTCCGGGCTCAACGCCGGACAGCGGGTGGTGATCGAGGGGATCGACCGCCTGACCCCGGGGACGCAAGTCATTGCCCATCCCTGGCAATCCCCCGCAGTCAGCCAGCAGGCTGACGCCGGTAACCGTTGAATCGGAGACATTTCATGCCGCAGTTTTTCATTCATCGCCCGGTGTTTGCCTGGGTGATCGCCCTCTTCATCGTGCTGGCGGGGGTCATCGCCATCCCCAAGCTGCCCATCTCCCGCTACCCCTCGGTGGCGCCGGTGTCGGTGACCCTCTATGCCACCTATCCGGGCGCCACGCCGCAGACCCTGAACGATGCGGTGGTGAGCCTTATCGAGCGCGAGCTGTCTGGGGTGAAGAACCTGCTCTACTTCGAGTCGTCGGTAGATGCCTCCGGCAGCGCGCAGATCACCGCCACCTTCAAGCCGGGCACCGATCCGGAGCTGGCCCAGATGGACGTGCAAAACCGCATCAAGGCGGTCGAGCCTCGCTTGCCACAGGCGGTGCGGCAAACCGGCCTGCAGGTGGAGTCCGCCTCGTCCGGCTTTCTGATGATGGTCGGCATGACTTCACCGGATGGCCGCTTCAATGAGGTCGCGCTGAACGACTACATGGCGCGCAATATCGTGCAGGAGCTGCGCCGCATCGACGGGGTGGGACGGGTGCAGCTGTTCGGCGCCGAGCAGGCCATTCGCATCTGGGTGGATCCGGGCAAGCTCGCCGCCTACGGGCTGGCCATCAGCGAAGTGGCGCAGGCCATCGAGCAGCAGAACGTGCAGATTGCACCGGGGCGCCTCGGCGACGAACCCGCCCTGGCGGGGCAACGCCTGACGGTTCCCCTCACGGTCCAGGGGCAGCTGACGACCCCCGAGGCGTTCGCCGCCATCGTGCTGCGAGCCGGTGGTGATGGCGCCAAGCTGGTGCTGGGTGATGTCGCCCGGGTCGAGCTGGGGGCGCAATCCTACGCCTTTTCCAACCGGGAGAACGGCGTGGCCGCCACCAGCGCCGCCATCCAGCTCGCCCCCGGCGCCAACGCCGTGCGTACCGCAGATGCGGTGCGCACCCGTCTCGCCCAGCTCGCCCCCACCCTACCGGCGGGCATTGCCTATTCGATCCCGTTCGACTCGGCCCCCTTCGTCAAGGTCTCCATCGACAAGGTGATCCACACCCTGCTGGAAGCCATGGTGCTGGTGTTCCTGGTGATGTTTCTCTTCCTGCAGAACCTGCGCTACACCCTGATCCCGGCCATCGTCGCCCCCATCGCCCTGCTTGGCACCTTCTCGGTGATGCTGCTGGCCGGCTTTTCCATCAACTCCCTGACCATGTTCGGCATGGTGCTGGCCATCGGCATCATCGTCGACGACGCCATCGTGGTGGTGGAGAACGTCGAGCGCCTGATGGCCACCCAGGGGCTATCGCCCAGGGAGGCGACATCGCGGGCCATGAAGGAGATCACCGGGGCGGTGATCGGCATCACCCTGGTGCTCACGGCGGTGTTCATCCCCATGGCGTTCGGCAGCGGCTCCGTGGGGGTCATCTACCAGCAGTTCACCCTGTCGATGGCGGTGTCGATCCTGATTTCCGCCTTCCTCGCCCTGACCCTGACGCCGGCGCTCTGCGCCACATTGCTGCGTCCGGTCAGCCCGAGTCACCATGAGAAGCGCGGCTTCTTCGGCGCCTTCAACCGGGGCGTCGAGCGACTCACCGCAGGCTACGGCGTTCGGGTCACCCGGCTGGTCGGGCGCAGCGGACGCATGATGGCTACCTTCGCCGCCCTCTGCGCCGTGCTGGCCATCGCCGCCACCCAGTTGCCCTCCTCTTTCCTGCCGGACGAGGATCAGGGCTACTTCATGACCTCCATCCAGCTGCCGACCGGCGCCACCAGCGAGCGCACCCTGGCCGTCATCAAGGAGTTCGAGGCCCATGTGGCCTCTCGCGAGGCGCTCGACACCAATCTGGTGGTGCAGGGCTTCAGCTTCTCCGGCGCCGGCCCCAATGCGGCCATGGCCTTCACCATGCTCAAAGAGTGGGACCAGCGCCATGGTGCCACGGCCGCCGAAGAGGCGGTGCTGGCACAGGCCGCCATGGCCAACAGCAAGGAAGGCACCGTGATGAGTCTGCTGCCGCCCGCCATCGACGAACTGGGCACCTCTTCCGGTTTCACGCTCTTCCTGCAAGACAGGGCCAACCAGGGGGAGGCCGCGCTGCAGGCCGCTCAGGCCCAACTGCTGGCACTGGCGGCCCAAAGCGAGGTGGTGAGCGATGTCTATCCCGACAGCCTGCCCCCCGGCGAGAGCATTCACCTCGAGATCAACCGGCAGAAGGCCGAGGCCATGGGACTCTCGTTCACCAGCGTGAGCAGCACCCTGTCGGCGGCGATGGGGTCGCTCTACATCAACGATTTCCCCAACGGCGGGCACATGCGGCAGGTCATCCTGCAGGCCGACGCATCGGCGCGCATGCAGCTCGATGACGTACTCGGCCTGCGGGTGCGCAATGCCAGCGGCGGCATGGTGCCCCTGCGGGAGGTGGTGACGCCGACCTGGCGCCAGTCGCCGCAACAGATGATGCGCTTCGAGGGCTTCCCCGCCGTGCGTCTCTCCGGGAGTGCCGCCCCCGGGGTGTCCAGTGGCGCCGCGATGGCGGAAATGGATCGCCTGGTGGCGCAATTGCCGCCAGGCTTCGCCCTGGCCTGGACGGGACAGTCGCTGCAGGAGCGTCAGTCGGCGGCCGAGGCCCCCCTGCTGATGTTGCTGTCGGCGCTGGTGGTCTTCCTGGTGTTGGCCGCGCTCTACGAGAGCTGGTCCATTCCGCTCTCCGTGATGCTGGTGGTCCCCCTGGGCCTGCTCGGCGCCGTGGCGGCCGTGATGCTGCGCGGCATGCCCAACGACGTCTTCTTCAAGGTGGGCATGATCACCATCATCGGTCTGTCGGCCAAGAACGCCATCCTCATCGTGGAGTTTGCCCGCCAGTTGCACGGCGAAGGGCGCTCGCTGCTTGACGCTGCGGTGACCGCCGCCCGCCTGCGCCTGCGCCCCATCCTGATGACGTCGCTCGCCTTCACCCTCGGCGTGGTGCCGTTGATGCTTGCCAGTGGTGCCAGCGCGGAGACCCAGCATGCCATCGGCACCGGCGTGTTCGGCGGCATGATCAGCGGCACCCTGCTGGCCATCTTCTTCGTGCCGGTCTTTTTTGTCTTCGTCATCGGCACCCAGGCGCGCATTCAGGCCTGGCGGGCACAGCGAGCACAGCGAGCACAGCACCGATCATGCTGACCGCTGCGCGGGTTTGCTGGCCCTGGGGAGGCGATGATCATGCTATGCATGCCTGGCACCATTTTGCGTTCCTTCGAAGAGGATGAGCGCGCCATGGTGCCGGGCCTGTGGTTCATAGCCGGTGTTGCGGGGCGGCCTTATCGCGGGTTGCCTCTCCTGGGTTTGTGTCCAGCCCTCCGTCGCCGGTGCATCCTTGGTCTTCTCCAAGATGGCGATCTGCTATCTGGCACAGGGGGCTTGCACCATCCCGGGTCGGTGCCAACCCTGCCGGAACCCGGCCTCAGCATCGCTCTGACGGCCGACACCCTTGGCCTCATCGACTGCATGCTGTCTGCCATCACCAGTCAAGGCTGGACACTCCTGGTGTCTGAACCGCTGGAGAGGCCCCCGCAAGGTTGATGACACCCTGGTCCTCATGCAATACACAATGAAATCGAAGTCAATTTAAGTGTTGCTCAGAAATCGACACATCGCAATCACCTCAGATACATTGCAGATCTACTCCGATACTTTCCCTCTGATCGTCAGTCTCAAGAGAAAAATAAAATAAACCATTAAAAACAACATCATAAACTCTTTTCATTTAAAGATAACTCTTTCTTGCACATCCCATCAGCTGGTCGTCAGGACACGTTTTCTGTGATTTGAAACACAAACTTTGATCATCACAGGGGATAAGCATTGCATTGGAAATCGATTTCAAGAAAATGAAGCCAGCATGATTTGTCTTGGCATCGATTGCATAGCGTCTGTTTGAGTCTTGACGGTTCATCGCGGTGGATATTTTTCCCATTGATTGGAGTGGTCAGTATGAATGCATCAAAAAAAGGACTTTTGGCGTCGTTGATCGCCGCTGCCCTGCTTGGCGGGTGTGGTGGGGCCGATAATATCGACTCGAATAGTGGCAACACCGGTGGTAATAACGGTGGCGACAACGGTGGCACCACGCCCCCTGGCGACAGCACCCTGATCCTGTTCGGGGTCGGTGCCAATGGGGGTACAACCCCCAGCATCCAGTCAGAGAAGGACAACTGGAGCTTGCAACCGGTCACCGCTTCTCCCGTCGCCATGACCAGCATCAGCGCCGTGCTCATCAACAATGCCGGTACCGATGACACCGCCGATGTGCAGGTAGCCGGTGACGGAGATGGCACCTTCATGCTCAAATCCGCCACCCCTCTGAACCTGAGCAAATACGCCTCCGGTTTCATCGAGTTCCAGCTGCGGACCAAGAGCAAGGTGCCGGAAGTGCTCAATGCCTCCATCGACAACGAGTATCCCAACCGCAGCAGCCTGCCCATTGCCAGCGCCCTGACCGGTTCGGGCGACTGGGAAACGCTCACACTGCCCATCAACTGCATGAAGCCCTTCCCCGGTGCCACGGCCATCAACCTCGCCACTGTGGGCACACCGTTCCACCTGGCCACCAAGGAAGCCTTCAACTACGAAATCACCAACATCAAGTACCTGCTCACCACCTCGGCCAAGCCCGTTGTCGACCCGGTCACCTGTGAAGCGCCTGGCGGCGCTACCGACCCGGGCACAGACCCAGGCACCGACCCGGGAACCGATCCCGGTACCGATCCTGGCACCGATCCAGGTACCAATCCGGACACAGGCTCCGGCGTCAACAATGCCCCCGCGCTGGTAGCCACCGATGCCGCACTCTACTACTCCGGTGACAAGAGCCAGGCCCAGGACCGCAGCGCCGATTACCCGGCAGCCAGCTTCGGCGGCACCCTGACCGATGAAAACCAGGTCATCACCATGGACCTGCCAGGCAATGGCGCCGCCTTCCTCGGGACCGACAGCGCCAATGGGGATCTCTCCGCCTATCAGGACGGCGCCATGCTGCTCGACCTGAAAGTCTCCAGCTACGGTGACTCCCCCAACATCCAGATCCGCATGGACGGTACCGCAGGCCCGGACTTTGGCACCTTCTTCACCATGGACAGCAACATCGTGCCCGATGACGACACCTGGTACCGCTGCATCCTGCCGGTCGCCTCTCTCATTCCGGCGGCCAACACAGGCTCGGTGCAAAAGGCGCTCTACCTGAGCGGGGCCTGGGACTCCATGGCCGGTCTGCGCTTCGCCTTCACCAACGTGGCCCTGAAAACAGCCATCCCGGCAGACTTTGACAGCAATCAGCCCTGCCAGCAGATCAAGTGACAAGGCATTGAATCTTCGAGAAATCGATTGAAAATAATTTTCTACGGATTGGAGCAATAAGATGAAATTGAAGTCACTCGCCTTGTTTGTCGGGGCATGTTGCGGGCTGGCAGTGCCCGCAGTATCGAATGCCGCCGAGAGTTTTGGCTTCCACGGTTATATTCGTGCCGGCTCGATGTTTGACGCCAAGGACAACTTCGCCAAGGCGGGGTACGAATATGAGATGGACAAGACCATGGGGCGCCTGGGCTCCGAGCTGGACAACAGCTGGGAAGCGGGCCTGAACAAGTTGTGGGATCTGGGCAGCAACAAGTCGGTCAACATCCACTTCAAGGTGGAGTCCGATGCCGACGGCCTGCAAACCCGAGCCGCGCCTCGCGAAAGCGGTGTGTCAGAAACCTATGTGGAGCTGGGTGGCATCACCCCGACCGGGACCATGTGGGGCGGCCTGCGCTATTACGACCGCGAGAACTACATCTGGACCACCGACTATTTCTACACGGACTACTCGGGAACCGGCGTCGGCATCAAAGCCATGGAGATGGCGGGTGGCAAGTGGGACTTTGCCTATATCAACAGCAACGACACCAGCCACTCCGACCGCGCCAATGGCACTGAAGCCACCATGCACACCCTCCACACCAGCGCCCTCTACGGTGCCTGGGACATGGAGATCGCACTCAAGCAGATGCCCAGCAACGAGTTCACCGGCGATAACAAGCAATATGCGACCAAGGGGGCAGAAGGAACCGTCATCTATTCCCGCGACGACTTCTTCTTCATGCCGGGCGGCTTCTCCAAGTTCATCGCCCAGGCAGGACGTGGGCTGGGCTCAGGGGACTTGCTGGGTGCCAACCTGACCAATACCGCCATGTATCGCAAGGGCTCCCTGTATCAGAAGACACTGCAGGACAAGGCGGATGGCTATAAACCCTACCAGTCCAAGGTGATGGAAGGCGATCAATCCTACCGCCTCTTCCTCTGGGGTGGCTGGTATGGCGCCAATATTCATCTGCTGCCGACCCTCTCCTATCAGTACAACGACTACGAGCTGGGTGGCCATGATTCCTGGTATGCCGCATCTCTGCGCCCGGTATTCCCGATCAATGAGTTCTTCTCCATCCAGACGGAAGTCGGATATGTGAAAAACAACCTGATCATCGACAACGTCGAACGGGGTGGCACCTCTCACAAGGTCAGCATAGTGCCGACCTTCACCGTCAATACCGGCATGGGGCCCTCACCGGAGATCCGCATTCTGACGACCTATGTCGATCACAACAACGAGACCCCCTGGCAGGAAGACCGGGAAGATTTCCTGGTCGGTGTACAGGCGGACATGTGGTGGTAGGTTAGGTCGCGATACTTATCTGCACTATAATCTCGGGTCCCTTGGGGGGCCCGCATTGCATACGAGGAAACACGATGAAGGGAACGAAGCAGTGTCTGCCTTTCCTGGTCAGTCTGCTGATGGCCGGATGCGCCGGCATGGGCCCGGAGCATTCGCCAGGATCGGCAGTCTCCGCCCTGCAGCAACAGGTTGAGCAAGGTCGGGAACAATTGTCTAACAAGGTGGCGGTCGAGTCATTCAAGGAACTTCGCTTCCAGTCCCTCGGGCAGGAGAGCCGCTGGGTCGATGTGAGCACCGACAGCCAGGTCTATGCATTTGATTCAGGCAAAAGCTATGTAATGGCCTTCTCGCTGCCCGAAGTCAGCCAGGCGACTCGCGTCAAAATAACCATTCCGGTCGACTATACCGTCTTCCTGCCCAGCATCCTGTTGCTGGATGAACAATACAACGCCGTTCAAACCATTCCCGGTTCCACATTCAGTTATGACGGTCGTTCGTTAATTTCAGGGCAGAACATTCAGGGGGAATTCACCATTCCGGCCCCCATTGGCAGCGCTCGGGCCGCCTATATGGTGATCTATTCCACGGCGAAGGACATGCAGGGCAGTACCCGGCTCAACCCGGACGATCTCCAGCGCGCCATGCAATATGATCGCACCACGGATGTCGCCCGCCTCATCAATGTGGAAGTGCCTCACTCTGCTACCGGACGCCTATATTTGACGCTGGACGCAGAGCCCGCTGCAAATGCGACGCAGATCGCAAAAACCATATCGCCCGTGATGGTCTCACCAGATAAATCGTTGGGTGAACTGGATTATTATCAGCATATTCGCACTGCCGTTCAGAGCAAAAACTATGAGCAGGCGCTCGCCTGGGTCAAAGCCGCCGAGCAAGCCGGTTTTACCAAGGCAAAAGAGGTCTTTTTTGCCGCCCAGCAGTAGCATTCCCTCCCCTGGCAAGGCGCATCATCGCTTGTCACCACCAGGGGAAACGGGTATCCTAACTTGCTGATTTATTAAGAAGATATTCATATAACACTGGCCATGACCAGGGGTTTTCACAGTCGAGTACGGAGGGGGGATGTCGAAGTCAGCTCAGGAGAAAAAAGCCACTGTCTATGATATCGCCCGCCGAGCCGGTGTCTCGGCAAGCACTGTATCCCGGATATTGAACGGCTCGGCCAAAGTGGCCGCAGATAAACGTCAGGCGGTGGAAGATGCCATTCAGGAATTGAATTTTCGTCCCAACCTGATGGCGCAATATTTGAAAACGGGTCAGTCCATGACCTTGGGTGTTTTGACCCAACATGTGGAGAGTCCATTTTCCAACGAAATGTTGCGGGGTGTTGAACACACTCTTCAGGGCATGGAGTATGTGCCGCTGATTGTCAGCGGTCACTGGAATGCGGAAGAAGAAGTTGAGCGGTTGCGTCTGCTGGTGGCCCGGCGGGTTGATGGCCTTATTATTTTGACCGGCCACGTCAATCAGCAAACACTGCTCGAGTTTTCCCAGCAAATACCGATTGTGGCCACAGGTCACAATATCATGACCGAGCGGGTACACTCCTTCAGCATCAATAACCGGCTGGGTGGCTACATGGCGACTCGCTATTTATTGGATCTGGGTCATCGTGACATCGCCCATATCGTCGGTTTACCGGATCATAACGATGCCATCGAGCGTCATCATGGCTATCGCCAGGCCCTGGTGAGCGCAGGTATCGAATATGACCCCTCCCTGGTCATCCAGGGGGATTTCGCCGAGGTCGGCGGGCTCAATGCCGTCAAGAAGCTGGTGGAGAGCGGCCGGAAATTCTCCGCCATCTTCTGCGCCAACGATCAGACCTGTTACGGGGCCATTCTGGGGCTCAAGCAGTGCGGCTTGCGGGTGCCTGAGGATGTCTCTCTCATCGGTTTTGACGACCTACCCTTCTCTACTTATTCCAACCCGCCATTGACCACGGTACGCCAGCCCATCTACGAGATGGGGGTCAAGATGGTCAAGACTCTGTTGGGTTTGATCGAGAACACGGAGCTGAACTCGGACGAACTGCCCGAATTGAGCATTGTGGTGCGTGATACCACACTGCCCTACAAGGGGTGAACACAGACCGGGGCAGTTCCCTGCGCAGCATCAGATCCCTGCACAGCATCAGCGTAAAGCGGCCTTCGGGCCGCTTTTCTTTTGTCAGCCACCTGCCCAGCGAGCGACGAGTCCCTGCCGCGACTTCCACCTTGACTCTCTGACATAGCACAGAGACCACACACAACCTGGCATCCCTCTTCTGCGGGCCCCCAATCCGGCCTGGCCCCATGACACCAGCCAAAGCCTGGCAATCACAACCCGATGAACCCGGTCGACCTGAATGAAACAAGGCGCCTGAAGGCGCCTTGGGGAGTGTGCAGATCCCTGCGGGAGCGTGGCCACCGTCAAGGCGCTGCGAAGGGGGATTCCGTCCCGGTGGCCGCGCTGGTTGCCAGCGTGGGGAGAGGCTCGTCCGCTTCACACAGACTGGCTCTTCTCGTGGCCGCCTTCTGGGGGGGATACCAGCTTGCCAACCCCTGCTGGATGCGCGCGGCGGCCGCTTCCGGCGTCATGGTGCCGAGCACCACGGATTGCGATACCTCCGCAAGCTCTGTGGTAAGCGATGGCTCACCCCGGGTGAGGAACTGCGCCCCCAGACGCAAGGTGGAATCGCAGGTATCCCGCCAGCCCATCATGGTGCTCGCCACCGGATCCTTGAGCTCGAAGAAGTGGTTGGAGAGGGAGAAAAAACCGGGCACCGAATTGGAGAAACGCTCGGCAAAGTCGGCGCTTGCCATCCACTCCACCAGTTTCAGGGCGGCCTCCTTGTTCGGGCTGGCGGCATTGATGCCGATCCCCATGTCGGTGTGATCGGTGAAATAGCAGGTGTCTCCCTCCCGCGCGACGGGGGGCGGGAAGGCACCAAAATTGACCTTGCCGGTGAACTGGGCCAGCGACCAGGAGCCCGCCACTATCATGGCGGCCTTGCCCGCAGCAAAGGCATCCACCGCCTGTGCTTCGGTGGCATCGGCAGGATGGTCCCCTATGTAGGGCCGCCAGCTCGCCAGCTCACGAAACGCCGCCACATAAGGGGCATCGGTCACTCGCGCCTGACCGTTGATCAGCGCCAGGCGGCCATCTTCCCCATGCCAGTAATTGGGACCGATATTCTGATAACCAAGCTCGGAGACCACCCAGCTGTCGTGAGCCGCCAGTGCCAGCGGCAGATAGCGGCCATCCTGCTTCACCTTCTCCAGCACGGCGAAGAAGTCGGCACGGGTTCGCGGCGGTGTCAGCCCAAGGGCGTTGAAGATATCGACATTGAAGTAGAAACCCTGGATCACGGAGGCAATGGGCAGGCAGAAGGTCTGGGCCCCGGAGTCGGTCTGCCAGGCGGCCTTGGCAAAGCTCGGGAAGTTCTCCATCCCGGGCAGGTCCGTCAGATCCAGCAGATGCCCCTGCTGGAACAGCCGCAGGGACTGATCATAAGGACGGCAAGTGATGAGATCCCCTGCCTTCCCCGCCGCCAGCCGCTCGGCAAGCTCCCGATCGTAATCCGCCGAGCGCTGCGAATGCAGCTTAAGGGTGATCTCGGGATGGATCGCCTGAAAACGGGGCAGAAACTGCTCCTTCCAGAGCGCCTCGTCATCCACGCGCCAGGTTTCCAGCACCAGCTCCTGGGATACCGCCGCCGTACTCAGCCCCCAGACCAGCAGGGCACTCACAGATTTCCACATCGCCTCTCTCCTACACCTTGAAACGGGCCACCAGACTCTGCTGCTGGCTGGCCAGCCCCGACAACACCTCACCACTGCTCGCCGATACCCGGGACGCCTGCTCGGTCTCGTGAGCCACGTCTGCGATGGCCGCCACGTGCTGGGCCACTCCCTGACTCACCGAAATCTGCTCCGCTGCGGCATAAGCCATGTGATCCGCAATCTCCTTGATGGCCTCCATGCGCGAGGCGATCCCCGCCAGGGCACTCTCGACATCCCGGGTCTGCTGCACACTCTGCTGGGTCTGCTCATGGCTCTGGGCCATCACGCTCGCCACATCGCGGGCGCATCCCTGCAGGTTGTCGATCATCACCTGGATCTCCTGGGTCGCCCCTTGTGAACGGGTAGCCAGCGCCCGCACCTCCTCGGCCACCACGGCAAAGCCCCGCCCGGCCTCCCCGGCACGGGCCGCTTCGATGGCCGCATTGAGGGCCAGCAGGTTGGTCTGTTCAGCCATGCCACGGATCACCTCGAGAATGTTGCCAATGTTGCTGCTGTAGCCTTCGAGCTTGCGGGTGATCGCCATGGCCCCGGCGATGTCGGTCGCCAGTTGTTCGATGCCATCCCGATTGGCCTGCATCAAATGACGCCCGCGCCGGCTCTCGTCATTGGCCTCCCCCACCTCCCGACGAACATGATCGCTCGAGCGCGCCACTTCGGTCGCACTGGTCTCCAGCTCGAAGATGGCGGCCGCCACCTGATCGGTCTGGGCCTTCTGCGCCTGCACCTGCGACATCACCTGCTCGCCGATCTCCGCGGTCTTGCGCGTCTCGCTCACCAGGTACTCAGAGCCGGTCTGGACCTCCATCAGAAGCGTCTTGGTGTGGTGGGCCAGCTGGTCGATGGAGTTCGCGACCTCACCAAGCTCGTTCCTGGCGGGGTAGCGAACCCGCAGCGTCATGTCCCCTTGTGCCATCAGACCGAGAACCCGATTGATCCGCACCAGAGGCACCTGGATGCTGCGGGCCGTACTCCAGGCAACAATGAGGGCGATGAGCACGGAACACAGGGCCACCATCACGATCCAGGTGCGGGCGCTGTCAACCGCGACATCGGCACTCAGCCTGTCCTCCTGCATGCTCTGGTTGCTGATGGCGATAAGCCTGTCCAGGACCTCCCCCAGTTGCTGGCTCTGCGCCTCCTGCTGTTCACGCAAGCCATGGAGTTGCTGGCTGATTTGCTGACGGCGCACCAGGGTGGCAATCAGCCCCTTGTCGCCAAATACCAGTTGGGGAATGCGCGCCACATGGCGGGTGAACCTGGCCTTGACGTCATCGGGGACAACAATCCGCTCCAGACGCTGGTTCGCAATGTCGATGTCTTTGGCCAGCACCCCCTGTAGCGCCACCAGATCCGTGTTGCCGTCGGCACGCAGGATCAGCTTGAGATCCCGTGCAATACCGCTGGTGATGAGCTCCGCCTTGTTCTGCAAAGAGCGCCGACCCGCCGTGTAACGCACCAGCAGGTCTGCCGCCGAACGGTAGTTGTCGTCCAGGTGCAGCAGCTCGCTCCGCATCCGTGCGAGCACCCGCTCCAGCTCGACCGACTCTTCGTGCAGGCTCATCAACTGCTCAGAGATGGTAAACAGCCGGGGGGCCTGGTCGGTGACCCGGGCGAGTTGCCGCTCACTCTCGGTATCGAGTGTCAGGGCCGCGAATGCCTTGATGTGCTGCTCATAGCGGACCTTGTCATGGGCAACACGCTGACGGGACTCGGGGAACGCCGACGTCTCCCGGATGGCGAGATGCGCCAGGCTGTCCCTGTCGGCCATCAGCAACGCGGCGCGCAGCCGGCTGGCGGTCAGGGCCTGAGGTGTCGCCTCTTCGGTCACCTGCTGGAAACGACCGTGAATGGAGGTCGTCTTCAGGTAACTGATGGCCCCGAGCAATAGCAACAGGACCAGCAGCAGCGTAAAGCCCAATCTGATCCGCTGTACGATCGACATCCTTCTCTCCCACCTCTCCCTCCGCATCGGGGCGGAGCCGGTTATCAAGGCACCAGGAGCCCGACAGGCATCCTGGTGCATCTGGCTGACGGCTTATCGACTCAACCTGCCCTGGCAATCGAGCCTGACCACTTCCCCTGAGGCCCCCAGCAGAGAAGCCGGTACCCAGCGAACGGTCGCCATGTCGATACGCGCCTGTCCACTGGTACCCAGGATGAAGGGGGTATTGACCTTCGCGAAGTCCATGCCCTCTTCGAGGCAGCGCAGGGGCAGACTCAGGGTCACCCACTTCTGCGGGGGCAACTGGCGCAAGGCCGGAGCAATCTCGATGGACTTGCCGCAGGGCCAGCCACACTGCAGCCCCAGCGTCATGTCACCCGCTGGCGCCTGCTGCACCCGCAGCGTCACCTGCAGCTCGCTCTCGCCCTTCAGGTAGGTGCGACGATCCGCCCCCTTGACCTGGGTGGTCTGCAACTGGATCGTGGCTCCGGAGTCGACACCCGGCGTGTCCGCCCCGAGGAAGGTGACCGCTCGCGCATCCTGCTGGCGCAGGTAGTCGATGGGCTGAACCTTGATGAAGGTCATCTCGGTCACGCTGTTGCCGGAGACTTCAGTCCCCGTCCAGTTGCTGGCATCCCCCATGCGCAGACGGTGTTCTTCACCCGCCTTTGGCCCGAACAGCTCGAGCACCTTGTCAGCGGAGCTCAGTTTGGCGGGGTCGCTCTCGTTGCAGCCGAAGGTACGTTTATCCAGGGTCAGGGTATTGAGGTTGCTGACCCGGGCCGCCACAGGGGAAGACTTGCCGTAGCTGAGCCCGTAGCCATAGGGGAAGAGCGGTGCGTACTCACCCGCAGGATCCTGCTCGAAGGCTGGACGCTGCCAGCCCGGGATATGGGTGGGCGTGCGATTGATGGTGGTGGCGCACTTGCTGAAGGGCCACGAGAAGGAGAGGCGTCCCTGGAAGTCATGGGCCACCTTGCCCTTGGCATCCCTGAACAGCAGATCGGTGATCCCCTCCCCCTCGGTGCCCGGCAGCCAGGCGGCGACAAAGGCGGAAGAGAGATTGAGCTCCTCATTGACGTAGAGCGGACGTCCGGAGAAAAGCACGGTCACCACGGGGATGCCGGCCGCCTTCAGCCGCTTGAGGGTCAACAGATCCTCGTGATAGCTGCTCTTGAGATCCCCATAGGCAAGGGTCTTGTTGTCAGGAATGTCGCCGAACCACTCTGCATAGGGATCCTCCCCCATGACCAGGATGGCGACATCGGGCTTGGCTCCCGCAAACTCACCGGATCCCGTGCTCACCTGCACATGATCCGCACCGACGGTGGCGGTCACCGCATCCAGCACGCTCTGGGCACCGGGGAAATCACCGCGCCCGTTCTCGCTGCCTTGCCAGGTCAGGCTCCAGCCCCCCACCTGCTTGCCCAGATCGTTGGCGGCGCTCCCAGCCACCAGCACCCGGCTCTGCCGGCTCAGGGGCAGGATCCTGCCCTCGTTCTTGAGCAGCACCAGCGACTTGCGTACCGCCTCCCGGGCCAGCGCCTTGTGCGTCACGGCACCAAGTTCACCCTGCTTGCCCGCCAGCTCACGGGCCGACGGCATGGGTTTCTCCCACAGCCCGGCCCGCATCTTGACCCGCAGGATACGCGTCACGGCATCGTCGATCCGGCTTATCGGGATCTGCCGGCTCGCCACGCCATCGAGCAGGCTCTGGCGAAACTCCATCCAGTCCTTGCGCGCCGTGACCATGAAGATGTCGACCCCGGCCAGCACCGCAGGCAGGCAGCTCCCCATGGTGCAACCGGCGATCTCGCTGTGACCGTTCCAATCAGAGACGACAAGGCCATCAAAGCCCATTTTGCCCTTGAGCACGTCGGTCAGCAGATAGCGGCTGCCGTGCAGCTTGCCGTTGTACTCAACCCCGTCTTCTGGCAGCACGTCGCGGTTGAGCTCGTTGTGCCAGCTGTTGAACGAAGCCATGACCACCTGGGCACCGGCATCCAGCCCCGAGAAGTAGCCCACCGCGTGCAGGTTGCGCAGGTCCTCTTCCGAATAGAAGTTCTGACCCCGGTCGACCCCGTTCAGGGTACCGCCGTCCCCCACGAAGTGTTTCACGTTCGAGATGACATGGCGCTGGCCGCGCAGATCCGTCGCGGAACCTTGCAGGCCACGCACCATCTCTCCGGCATAGTGATAGACGATGGCGGGATCTTCGGAATAGCCCTCATAGGTCCGGCCCCAGCGATCATCCCTCGGCACCGCCACCGTCGGGGCGAAGGTCCAATCCAGCCCGGTGGCGGCCACTTCCCGGGCCGTCACCTGGCCGATACGGTAGATGAGATCCGGATCCCGCGCCGCCCCCAGGCCAATATTGTGCGGGAACAGGGTCGCCGCGAAGACGTTGTTATGGCCGTGCACCGCATCGGTCGCCCACATGAAGGGGATGCGATACCCCCTGCCCTCAAAGCCCGCTTCCGCCGCCTGCCAATAGGTGTCGGCCTGGTGTGCCCAGTCCTGGGCCGACGCGTGTTTGTTGTTGCCGGGCCAGCCACCCCCCCCGTTGAGGACGGAGCCAATCTTGTAGCGCGTCACCTCCTCAGGTGTCACTTCACGAAAGTCGGGCTGGATCATCTGGCCCACCTTCTCCTCCAGGGTCATCCGGGAGAGCAGAGCCTGGATCTGGCGCTCCATCCCCTCGTCCCTGACAATGGCGCTGTGGATCTGCGGCCAGGTGGAAAAATAGGGCATGGTCGACAACTCATCCGCCATCCCGGCACTCCAGATGCCGCACCCCACGAATAGGCAGGTCATAGACCTGGTGAGACCTGTAGTTTTACGCATTTTCCTTATGACTCTCCGGATGTTCTCGTTCATCGCCTGGACTCATCGTTCATGGCGAGTCGTCTTGAAAAACAGTCGAACCTGAAATCGATTGCAAGAATATTAAATGGTAAACAGAAATCTCTTCGTCATTCCAGCAGTATCTTTGTCATGCCATGACAAAGATCCCGCTGAAAGAGAAAATAGTGATGCAACTCACAAACTCGGGGGCGTGCCTCATCAGCAGAATACCCAGGAAGGAACAGGGAGAGCGGGTAGACTCATGTCAGAAAGATCAACAAAATAAAATTAAAACAATAATTTAAATGCAATCGATCACATTGATTTGCCGCATGAGCTGCCTGGAACGACACCGATATGGCCAAACGACTGGGGAGTCAGAGGAATGTTGAAAGGATTCAATGGAATTCAATTCAAGTGCATGAATATATCAATAAACGAAAATTTGCCGTCTCCATCACATTTCATAAAAGCAAACTTGATCTGCCAAAAAATTTACTGTTACCTGAATCGTGAAATCGATTTCCACTCAAGGATTGTGTGTGAATCTTGACAGTGAAATGCGGGCCGCAGGATGACTCGGTCATTTTCTGCGTGAGTGCGAAAATCGACGCCATTATTTCCGTCTGTGATCAAAGGGGTAACAATGAAAACATCTCGGCTTAGTGCCCTGACGCTTGCCATGTCTTGCGTCATTGGCTTGCATGGCTGCTCCCTGCCCAGCGCAGGAGCATCTGGTTCAGCGACCTCCTCGGCATCTGCCGGACCTGTGGGTGAATTGCTGACCAATGGGGGCTTCCAGGGAACCGATGGATGGTGGACGGCCGGGGGGACCCTGAACGCCGAGAACCAGATGGGCTGTATCACCTTCACCGAGTCGGGCTCCAATCCCTGGGATGTCATCCTGGGTCAGTCCAATCTCGGCCTGGTGCAGGGGCAAACCTACAAACTCCATTTCACTGCCATGGCCAAGAGCGACATCAACGTCAAGGCCCTGATCCAGCATGATGGCGCCCCCTACACCAACTACATGGTGCAGGACCTCGCCCTCGGCAGCACGCCCAAACCGTTCGATATCCAGTTCACACCTTCTGCCACTGACGAGAAGACCCAGTTCCAACTTCAGATGGGCACCCAGACACCGACCACTGTCTGTATCGGTGAAGCCACGCTATCGGGCCCCTCCTTGATCAAGAAATCGGAGCTGGGCAGCGTGCGCGTCAACCAGGTCGGCTATCTGAGCAAGGCTCTGAAACGGGCGACCATCGCCACCGACAGCAAGGACGCGCTCCCCTGGACCCTGCGCAATGCCCAGGGTGAGACCATCGCGGAAGGCAAGACCACGCCCTTTGGCCTGAATGCCGCATCCGGCGAGAACGTACAGATTGCCGACTTCAGTCAGGTCACCACCCCGGGCACCGGCCTGGTACTGGAGGTCGCCGGCCAGAAGAGTCATCCGTTCAGCATCGGCGATGACATCTATCACACCATGAAATTCGATGCCCTCTCCTTCTTCTATCAGCAGCGTAGCGGCATCGACATCGAAGCCAAATATGTCCAGCGCCCCGACCTTGCTCGCCCGGCAGGACACAAGCCCGAGAACGTAACCTGCTTCAACAAGCAGGACGCCAAGGGCAACCAGTGGCCTGGCTGTGACTTCACGCTGGATGTGACCGGCGGCTGGTACGACGCTGGCGATCAGGGCAAGTACGTGGTCAACGGGGGGATCTCGGTATGGACCTTGATGAACCTTTATGAACGGGAGCAGCTGGCGAAAGAGGGTGACAAGAGCGCCTTTGCCGACGGCAAGGTCAAGATCCCGGAACAGCACAACGGCTACAACGATCTGCTGGACGAGTCCCGCTGGATGATGGAGTTCTTCCTCGCCATGCAGGTGCCCGAAGGCAAGAAGGCCTGGGTGCCGGTAGGCGATCAGTCCAAGCAGCTCGACAGCCTGAAACTGACCGAGATCGATGCCTCCGGCATGGTATTCCACAAGGTCGCCGACGAAGCCTGGACCGGGATGCCGCTCCCGCCCCACAAGGATCCACAACCCCGTTTCCTGAGCCACCCCAGCACGGCTGCGACTCTGAACCTGGCGGCCACCGCCGCCCAGTCTGCTCGCGTATGGAAAGATCTGGATCCGGCCTTCGCACAGCGCAGCCTGCAGGCAGCGGAACGAGCCTGGAAGGCGGCCAACCGCCATCCGGACGTCTATGCCTATGACAACTTTGTGGGATCCGGTCCCTATGATGACACCAACCTGAAGGACGAATTCTACTGGGCTGCCGCCGAGCTGTTTGCCACCACCGGCAAAGCCGAGTACAAGCAGGCCGTCCAGCAGTCCCCTCTCTATCTGGCTGCCCCCAAGGGGGATCGCAGCGCAAGCGGTGATCTCTACTGGCAGGATCTCAGCAGCGCAGGGACCATCACGCTGGCCATGGTGCCTAACAAACTGGGCAAACAGGAAGTGGAGAAGGCACGCGCCGCTATCATCGCCGCAGCTGACGGCTACCAGAAGAGCGTGGCGACGGAGGGTTACCTTATCCCCTATCAGGCGACCGAATACCCCTGGGGCTCCAACTCCAACCTGATGAACCGCAGCATCTTCCTCGGGTTGGCCCATGACTTCACGGGAGAGCGCAAATACCTGCAGGCCATGTCCGATGCCATGGACTATGTGCTCGGCCGCAACCCCCTCGACCAGTCCTATGTGTCGGGCTACGGCAGCCGTCCGCTGAAGAATCCGCACCACAGGTTCTGGGCTCACCCCATCGACCCCGCGTCTCCCCTGGTTCCGCCAGGTGTACTCTCGGGCGGGCCAAACTCCATCAACTTCAGCGATCCCGTTGCCTCCACCCTCAAGGGCAAGTGTACCGGCCAGACCTGCTGGAAAGATGAGATTGGTGCCTGGACGCTGAACGAGGTCACCGTCAACTGGAATGCCCCCTTCTTCTGGACGGTCAGCGTACTGGATGAAGGTGGATTGACCCGCTGATCACCCTTCCAATGCTCCGTCCCCGTGACGGAGCATTGTTTTACTCCCCTGCCGACCTTGCCCAGGACAGCTCCCGCACCTGTCGCCGCCCTCCACTTTACGTTTTCAATTCCCCTTTTCCGTCATCATTCAGAGGCTGACGGCAGCAGAACCCTCTCTTATCGATCATTTCATCTGACCGCACCTTCGCAACCCTGCCTTTACATGTCCGTCTCTTGGCCACCTTATTTGCGCATCCACTTGATCCCTCATTTGCCATCAGATCTGCTGACGCCATCTGGGCATCACCCGCTCCCCGCCTCTTCTACAGTGCCCCCCGCGCGAAGCAGGCGGGAAAGCAGGATACCCGGCTCCTGAATCGGGTTTCGTGACCCTCAGCGAGAACCACAAGGCAACCCCAGGCTGAGCCCGCCATCTGAGCAAGACACTGTACAGAGCCCCTTAGCCGCCACCATGACCCCCTGCCACAAGAGGGTGAAGGAGCACGGCGATGGGCTCGGTTATCCGGGGTTGCTGGCATGGGCGCCGGATCGGCACCATGCCGAAAGCGCCCCCTGCATCATGCTGGGGGCAGGAGCAGCATGAAAACCACGACAAACTTGAAATCGATATTTCAAAAAGCCAAGTCGAACAAACATGGCGAAAGCCACATCACAAAAAAAACACCAATTGACTGATAAATAACGACATTTTATCTTGACCACCTTATATCAAATATCCATCAAGTGATCGCGATCACAATTACAAAACCCGGCCTGTGAAATCGATTTCCCACTTTGTTGCATCGATCTATAGTGAGCCCAGCTTAATAACTGAGGAATGATCATGAAAAAAATCATGTTGTGCTGCTCTGCCGGGATGTCCACCAGCCTGCTGGTGAAAAAAATGCTGGTAGAAGCCGAAAAACGGGGCCTGGCTGCCGAGATCAAGGCTTTTGGCGCATCGGAGTTCGATGACCAGATGCCCCATTACCAGGTGGTCTTGCTGGGACCGCAGATCAAGTACATGCAACCGGAGTTGCAAGCCAAGGCGGCGGCTCACGGCATCAAGGTACAACCTATCGACATGATGGATTACGGCATGCAGCGCGGCGACAAGGTGCTGGACTACGCCCTCTCCCTGATTGGTTAAGCGTGCTCACAAGGAAGGACACACACTATGAGTTCACTCTATGGGATGCTGGTCAAGTTGATCGAACAACGGATCGGCCCATTGGCAGGAAAACTGGGCCAGCAACGCTATGTTCTGGCCATCCGTGACGGTTTTATTGCCGCGCTGCCGTTCATGATCGTCGGCAGCTTCATGCTGGTCTTCATTTTTCCACCCATCTCCAGCGAAACCACCTGGGGCTTTGCCAGAGCCTGGCTCGATTTTTCCAACACCTATCGTGCCGAACTCATGTTGCCCTTCAACATGAGCATGGGGCTGATGACGGTCTTCATTTCGGTGGGCGTCGCATCCAGCCTGGCCAAACAATACTCCCTGGACCCCATCACCACGGGCCTGCTGTCGCTGATGTCGTTCATGCTGGTGGCGGCGCAATATAAAGACGGCACCATCTCCACCCAGTATTTCTCCGGTCAGGGCATCTTTACCGCTCTCATTTGTGCCATCTATTCGACCGAGGTCTACGCCTGGCTCAAGCGCAACAACATCACCATCCGTCTGCCCGAGCAGGTGCCGATGGGAGTGGCGCGCTCCTTCGAGGTGCTGATCCCGGTCCTGGCGATTATCCTGACCCTGCACCCCTTCAACATGCTGCTGCAGGAAACCACTGGCATGATCCTGCCCGAGGCGATCATGTCCATGCTCAAACCGCTGGTGGCGGCTTCCGACAGCCTGCCTGCCGTCTTGCTGGCGGTGCTGTTGTGCCAGATCCTCTGGTTTGCCGGCATCCACGGCACCATGATCGTCACCGGCATCATGAACCCCTTCTGGATGGCAAACCTGGCCAGCAACCAGGCCGCATTGGCCGCCGGGCAAGCCATTCCCCACACCTTCCTGCCCGGTTTCTGGGATCACTTCCTGTTTATCGGCGGCGTGGGCTCCACCTTGCCACTGGCATTCCTGCTGATGCGCAGCCGTGCCGTGCACCTGCGCACCATAGGGCGAATGGGCGTGGTCCCCGGGTTCTTCAACATCAACGAGCCGATCCTGTTTGGTGCTCCCATCATCATGAACCCGGTCTTCTTCCTGCCCTTCATCCTGGTGCCGGTGATCAACGCCATCCTGGCCTGGTTCGCGGTGGATCTGGGTCTGGTTGAGAAGGTCGTGATGCTGACCGCATGGACCACGCCGGCCCCCATCGGCGCCTCCTGGGCGACCAACTGGGCCTTCAGTCCGGTCATCATGTGCTTCATCTGCATGGGGATCTCCGCCCTGATGTATTACCCCTTCGTGCGGGCTTACGAACGCACCCTGCTCAAGCAGGAAGCCGAGACGGCTGAAGCGGAAGAAGCCGCCAGATCAGAAAAAGCAGACACAATCACACCGATTCAGAGTCAGGCGTAAGCGCCAGGCGTGCGGGCGCCACGCCGCCTGCACGCCGGTCATCAAGAGGAAACTGCAATGCAATATACATTCCCCGAAGGCTTCTGGTGGGGTAGCGCCTCGTCGGCCGCACAATCGGAAGGGGCTGCCAATGTGGGCGGCAAGGCACCGACTATCTGGGATCACTGGTTCGAGACTGAGCCACACCGTTTCCACGGTCAGGTTGGCCCGGCCAACACCTCCACCTTCTACGATCGTTATCGTGAAGACATCGCATTGATGGAACAGATTGGCCACAACAGCTTCCGCACATCCATCTCCTGGGCCCGGTTGCTGCCGGATGGCCACACCGTCAATCAGGAGGCCGTCGACTTCTACAACAAGGTTATCGATGAGCTGCTGGCCAAGGGGATCAAACCCTTCATCGGCCTGTTCCACTTCGACATGCCGATGTACTGGCAGGAGCAGGGGGGCTGGGAGAGCCGCGAAACCGTGGCGGCCTATGCCGAGTACGCAGCGCTCTGCTTCAAACTGTTCGGTGATCGCGTCGCCTGCTGGATGACCTTCAATGAGCCCGTTGTGGTAGTGGAAGGAGGGTATCTGTATGACTTCCATTACCCGAACCAGATGGACTTCAAACGGGCAGCCCAGGTGGCCTATCACATGATGCTGGCCCACAGTCTGGCGGTGAAGCGTTATCGCACACTCTCCCTGCCCGGCCAGATCGGCATCGTCCTGAACCTGACCCCCTCCTATCCGCGCTCTTCAAACCCGGCAGACTTGAAGGCCTCGTTCATTGCCGACCTGTTCTTCAACCGCGCCTTCCTCGATCCTGCGGTGAAGGGGGTTTATCCCCAGGAGCTGATCGATATCCTGCGCGAGCACGATCAGATGCCCGTGGTGCAAAGCGGCGACTGCGAACTGCTGGCCGCCGGCAAGATCGATCTGCTCGGCATCAACTACTACCAGCCGCGGCGAGTGAAGGCACGCATGACGGCCATCAATCCGGACTCCCCTTTCCTGCCTGACTGGTTCTTCGAGAATTACGAGATGCCAGGCCGCAAAATGAACCCTTATCGCGGCTGGGAAATATATGAGCGCGGTATTTATGACATATTGATCAACCTGCGCGACAACTATGGAAATATCCCAAGCTATATCTCTGAAAATGGTATGGGTGTCGAAGGGGAACACAGATTCATTGGTGAAGATGGTCAGGTAAAAGACGATTATCGTATCGACTTCATTCGCGGCCACCTCCAATGGATTCATACCGCCATTGCCGAAGGAAGTAATTGCCGTGGTTATCACCTGTGGACCTTTATTGACAACTGGTCCTGGATGAATGCCTACAAGAACCGTTATGGATTCATCAGCCTTGATTTGGAAAGCCAGCAGCGCACCGTCAAGAAAAGTGGTGAATGGTTCGCCAACGTCTCTCGTAATAATGGATTTTAAGGAGTCATAAATGATGGATCTTGAAGAAGCAGTCATGGGCATCATCGTCAATGCCGGCCAATCTCGCAGTCTCTGTTTCGAAGCCCTGCGTCAGGCTCGTGCTGGCCAGTTCAGCGAAGCGGATGCCTTGCTGCTCCAGGCCACCGACGCGGGGAAGGCTGCCCATGCCGTACAAACCAAACTGATTGAAGCCGATGAGGGCGAAGGCAAGACCAAGATGACACTGGTCATGGTACATGCCCAGGATCACCTGATGACCTCCATTCTGTGCCGCGAACTGGCCACCGAACTGGTCGAGATCTATCGCCGCCAAGCCAGCTGATTTTAACTCATCGGATCGGGAGTCCGTGCTTTTGCCACCGTTATATACGGTGGCTTTTTTTATTCTGGTTATACCAGCCAGCCGTCATGTCTTTCATACCTTTTTCAGGCAATTTCAAAAATATGAAACTGTCATGACGCGATACCAGTATAAGTTTCAACATCTGTTTATGGCTATTCTGATGCTGCTTGTAGTCATCAATAAAACACTCATTAATAAACACACAGGAATGTGGATAATATGCGTAAACTTGGACTGATGTCAGTATTGCTGATGGCGGGAGGATTATATTCCACTCAGGCATCGGCATGGTGGTGGAGCAATCAGGATCCTGATTACCCATGACCCTCAGCCAGCTTCAAGAGCCGATATGGCATCGGAGGGCTTGCCACGACTGCATGCCCCAATTCTACCAACATGCTATTGAGGTCAAAACGATGATTAAACCGGAAGCAGTATTCCGCAAGATGCCTTGGTAAATGCTTCGCTCCGAGCGTATGGCAACTGCCCCGCAGCGAGTTTTTCACATTTCCTATCATCGTGTTTACCCAGTTGAATGCCGGATGATCCAGCCAGTCCAGGTTGCCCCCGGTGACAACTCCCAGGTGCTCACAATTGGCCTCCTTGACCGCTTTGAAACAGGCCAATCCATCGGATATCACCGCGCTACCACTGGCAATATGCCGTTTTGCCCAATCAGCAACGGACTTGGTTTTGAAACCATCGACCACCGTCATCCGCATCTTGATTGGATGTCCTTCCTTGTTCAGGGCCACTGCTGCCACAAACGGCGTCTTGCCTGCCGCGCCCCGACCCCGTTTGCCACCACGGCGCTCGCCACCCCAGTAGACATCATCGAGCTGAATGATGCCGCTGATGGGCTGCTTGTCATCGGACTCTTTCATGGCTTGCAGCAGCTTGTGCTTGAGCATCCAGGCGGTGTCATATTTGACGCCCAACTGGCGCTTTAGCTCCATCGCTGACAAGCCTGTTTTGGTTTGTGACAACAGGTGCATTGCCAGAAACCACTTGGTCAGTGGGAGCTTGGTGTTTGCGAAAATCGTGTTTCCAGTCAATGACATCTGGTGACGGCAGTGATTGCATTGCCACACACGTGGCCGCCTTCTCAGGCGACAACAGGTCTTGTTGGCACATTCAGGGCAGACAAAGCCGTTAGGAAAACGCCAAGTGAACAGCGCGTTTTCGCACTGAGCCTCAGTGCCATAGTCCTTGAGAAACTCAAACAGGCTGTAGCCTTTCTGGAATTGGATTTTGCTTTTGGCCATGATCTCGCACCTCGATAACTGTACGTAAGATCAGTATAGTTCGTGGTAACTGACTGCTAATCATGGGTAATCAGGATCAGGATTGGCAGGTCTCTGATGGTTGGCGCAATGGCGGGTCAGAATTTGACTGCACCTGGCGTGCCGCCAACGTCTGGATGGAGTCCGGCACGGCCATCCTCCATGCGAAATCCGACAAAGGAAACAAGAGCTGCGCTGAGCTGCGAACCTACAACTACACCCGTAAGGGTCGTTATGAGGTGCAGATGCAGGCAGGATCGGTGCCCGGCACCATCAGCTCCTTCTTTACCTATACCGGAGATGCAGGCACCAGCTCTCACTATGAAGTCGACATCGAGCTGATGGGCGGCACCAACCTGCTCCATACCAACGTCTGGATCCAGGGGCGTCAGTATCCCCAGGACATCGACCTGGGCAAGTACGGTATCTCCATCTGGAACATGGAGCGCTACGCCTTCAACATCGACGAGGCGGGAGTCACCTGGCAGGTCTTCAGCCGCACCCAGAACAAATGGGTGAGCGTGCGCCGCGAGAGCCGCCCCGTCACCAGCTGGATGCAGACGTTTGTGAATAACTGGATCAGCGCCAACCCGAGCTTCCCGCCCAGCTCCTACAACGGCCAGCCCGTCTACGCCAAATACAAGTACGCCAATGTGACGCCCTGGGAGTGATCGCGATGGTCAACTAAATCCGGGCACACGGTGGCATACCCAAAACCGAAGACACAAAAAAGCCCAACTGAATAAATCAGTTGGGCTATATGGATGGCGGAGGAGGTGGGATTTGAACCCACGGATGGTCGCCCATCGCCGGTTTTCAAGACCGGTGCATTCAGCCGCTCTGCCACCCCTCCGCAGCAGTGCGACGCATATTACCCATGCCCCCAGCCCTTGTAAATCCCCACTCCGTTTGTTTGCCCATTTATTGGGCTATCTGGCGCACAAAACCGGCAAAACCGCTGCAAACCGTGCTTTTTCAAGCGGATGGCTTGACTTGAAAACAGACTCACCCACTATAGGGGCCACTACCACATCCCCAGCAAGATGGACTTATGAGAATCAAACATGCCCTGTTCGCCGCCCTGACCGGCGCGACCCTGCTTGCGGCGCCCGTGCAGGCGAGCGAGCTGACCAAGAGCGATGTCGAGCAGATCGTGCGCGACTATCTGGTCAAGAATCCGGAGATCCTGGTTGAGATGTCCAACGCCCTGCGTGCCAAGCAGGAGAGCCAGCAGGCCGAGAACGACAAGACGCTGATAGAAGCCCATGCCAAGCAGCTCTTCGCCAACCAGGATCCCGAGAGCGGCAATCCCAAGGGCAGCCTGACGGTGGTGGAGTTCTTCGACTACAACTGCGGCTACTGCAAGCGCGCTCATCCCCTCATTCAGCAACTGCTCTCTGAGGACAAGGAGATCCGCTACATCTACAAGCAGTTCCCCATCCTGAGCGAAACCTCCTACTACGCCGCCCGCGCGGCGCTGGCGGTGAAGCTCGGCCAGCCCGACAAATACCAGGCCTTCCACGACAAGCTGTACGCCCATCAGGGGCCCCTCTCCGACGAAGCCCAGGTGAAAGACGTCGCCAGGGCCGCCGGCGTGGACTGGAGCAAGGTAGAGGCGAAGATCAAGGACGGCAGCATCGATCAGAATCTGGGTACCAACCGGGCGCTGGCCGAAGCCATGGCCATTTCCGGTACCCCGGCCTTCATCATCGGCGATCAGATCCTGCGCGGCGCACCGCGGGATCTGGCCAGCCTCAAGGCCATCATCAAGGATGTCCGCGCCGGCAAGAGCATCCAGTAACCCGCGCGTTGTGCATGAAAAAACGCCCCGGCATGCCGCAATGCTGTTCACTTAAGCGGAGCCGCATTGCGATTTACCGGAAAACGGGTCTTTGATATCTTCACCGCCCTGGGTCTCGATGGCCTGGGGCGTTTTTCTATGAACATGACGCCTATGCAGCCCCGCAACTCCGCCAACCTCCGTGGCGTATGGGCTGGCGATAACGCGCCCGCCATCACTGCCATCTGGTTCGCGATGAACTGACAGGCAAACTTAAAGCTCACCTCATTGGGCGCTCGCTGATGGGCTACGGCGGCCTGGCTGGCCTCCCGCCTGACCAGATTGTATCCAAGCAGCAATCCCCACAGCTCCTGATAGACCAAGTCCACTTTCTTGCTTCTCAGCGTGATGGCGTTGTGCTGCATCGCGCTTTTGATATCCCGGTATCCCAGCTCGATTTCCCAGCGCTCGTGGTACAGGGTCGCCACCTGAGCTGCACTGAATCGCGCCACGGGCAGGGAGGTAAAGACCGTTTTCTCCTTGCCTGCCACCTCATAGGTCACTGCGCGAACTTGCCAGTGTGTCGGCAACGCCGGGTTTTTCTTGCTAGCCTGAGGCGAGACCGTCATTTGCAACAGACGGTCACCGTCGCCATAGCGCTCAAGTTCCGTGTATACCAGCCCCTTGCGTTCCGGGATGAGCCAGTGACGGTCGGTGTCTTCGGCCTGAATACGCAGCAACAGGTCGGCACCGAAGAAGCCTTTATCCAGCAGGGTCACTGACTTGTCCGGCAATGAGTGAATGAACTCGCTGGCCAGGGGGATTTCCCCTTTGCGGTACGGGCTGATGGCCGCGTTGGCAATGACATGCGAGCGGACATTCATGAGCGTGACCAACCGCAGCATCGGGTAGGGTGTCTGCCGGTTGGTTGAGGTGTTACCCGAGCCGAAATGTGCTCTGAGTTCAGGCATATCCTGGGTTCGGAACAGGGCCCCATCGATGGCAAAGACCTGTAAACCGTGCCAATGGTCTTCAGGATAACGTTCCCGCCCCCACACATCGGCGCACTGTTTGAACAGCCACTCGAGCGGCTGTTTGCCGAGTCGCTGACGGGCCTGAGACAGGGCACTGTCCGCGAGCAAGGCATCATTGGCCAACCCTTCTGCACAGATGTTGAGGCGCCGAGCGACCTCGGAGATGGGCTCATTGCGGAAAAAGGCCATCCCCACGACGAGCCACAAGACCATATCAGAAGGTAAGCGGCGTCGGCGGATAGTGGCCTTTTCAGACAAGGCGGCAGCGGCAGTAATCCATTCGTCGGGAATATGGTCGGCAAAAATGGCCAGCCGAGCCAGCATGTCGCCAGATGCCTCAACAACATCGTTCAGATCGTTTGCAATAGACATAAAAAATCCGGAACTAGTGATTGGTTCCGGATTGTCCTACAGCAGAAGGATCGGTCAATGGATCCTTAACTGATCAGCATTGCCCGGCATGCCGGGGCGTTTTGCTATTCAGGCTGCAAACCATCAGGTCGCGAGAAGCTGTCAGCAAGGCGAAGAGCAGCGCATGACCCTTGATCACGGCTTCGCAGCAGGGCCATAACCGTTCGGGTTCTGGCTTTGCCAGCGCCAGGTATCGATCATCATCTGCTCCAGCCCCCGCTCGGCCTGCCAGCCCAGCTCATCACGGGCCAGAGCCGGTTCAGCCCAGCACTCGGCGATGTCGCCGGGGCGACGGGGCTTGATCTGGTAGGGAATGGCACGGCCACTGGCTGCCTCGAACGCCTTGACCATCTCCAGCACGGAATAGCCCTGACCGGTGCCGAGGTTATAGGTGAAGACGCCGGTATCACTCTTGATGCGGGCCAACGCTTTGAGGTGACCGATGGCGAGATCCACCACGTGGATATAGTCGCGCACCCCGGTGCCGTCCGGGGTCGGATAGTCGTTGCCAAAGACCCCCAGCTCCTTGAGCTTGCCCACGCCGACCTGACTGATGTAAGGCAGCAGGTTGTTGGGGATGCCGTTGGGATCTTCACCGATGAGGCCGCTCTCATGAGCCCCCACCGGGTTGAAGTAGCGCAGCAGCACGATGGCCCAGCGAGGATCGGATTTGGAGAGGTCACGCAGGATCTCTTCGACCATCAGCTTGGAGCGGCCATAGGGGTTGGTGGCGCTGGTGGGGAAATCTTCCCGCAGCGGTACCGAGGCCGGATCCCCATAGACGGTGGCCGAGGAGCTGAACACCAGCCGGAACACGCCGGCCCTGGCCATCTCTTCGCACAGCACCAGGGTGCCGGTCACGTTGTTCTGATAGTAGGTGAGCGGGATCTGGCCGGATTCACCCACCGCCTTGAGGCCGGCGAAGTGGATCACGGATGCTATTTTGTGTTCGGCAAACAGCCGCTGCAGGCAGGCTCTGTCCAGAATGTCCCCTTCCACGAAGGTGACCGGCTTGCCGGTGATCCTCTCGACCCGTTTGAGCGATTCGGGGGAGGCGTTGGAGAGGTTGTCCAGTACTACGACCTGCTGCCCGGTACCAAGCAGCTCGACCAGGGTGTGGGAACCGATGTAACCGGCTCCCCCCGTCACCAGAATTGTCATTTTTTATCCCGTACTTTGCTGAAACTGGGGTTGAGTCTACCCGCACGACCCGCCCGGGAAAAGCTCGGGATACCAATGACGCCCGTCAATACTCCAGGCTCACATCCCCTCTGGCGGTGCAGGAACAGGCCAGCGCCACCCCGTTCTCGAGATCTTGCGCGCTCAGGGTCATCACGCTCTGGCGCTCGATTTCGCCTTCCGTGGTGCAGCGACAGGCGCCGCACACCCCGGCGCGGCAAGCGGCCATCATGGTCTCCCCCGCCCCCTCCAGTGCCGCCAGCAGGGTCTGGCCAGGCAGTATCTTCACTTTCTTGCCGCTCTTTTTCAGTGTCAGCCAGAAGTGGTCGCTATCGGCCGCAACTGGCGCCGCGCCCGATGTAACAGCAGGCAGACCGAATGACTCCTGGTGCAACTGTGCTGCCGGCAGTCCCAGCTCCGCCAGCATGGTGCAGACGGCGGTCATGTAGGGGGCTGGGCCACACAGATAGACATGGCGGCTCAAGAGATCCGGCGCCAGTTCCTTGAGCATCCCCGGTGTGAGCCGGCCAACCCAGGGATGAGCCGTTGGCGCCTCTTCCCCTACTTTCTCCAGCACTAAAGCATGGCGCACACCGGCATGAGCCTCGGCCAATGAAGCCAGTTCTCTCGCGAAGATCACATCCCCGGGGGTTCTGGCGCTGTGAATAAAGCGGATATCGGCGTCCGGCCGCTTGGCGAGCTCGTCCCGCAGCATGGCCCACATGGGGGTGATGCCGGAGCCGGCGCTGAGCAGCAGCGGCCGCTCGCAGGGCAAAGCAGTCAGGTGGAAGTCGCCGAAGGGGCCGTCTACCCGGATCTCGTCCCCCACTTGCAGGCTCTGGTGCAGATGGTGAGAGACCAGCCCCACATCCTTGATGGTGACCTGCCAGAAAGGATCCTGCGGGCTGGAGGAGAGGGTGTAGGCGCGGCAGTGAGGCTGGCCGTCAATCATCGTGTGCAGGGTGACGCACTGGCCGGCCAGCACGGAGGGCAGGTCGCCAGCCAGGGGTTCAAATTGCCAGCTCGCCACGTCGTGGGTCTCTGCCCGGCGGGCTATACAGCGCAGGCTCAAAGAGGTGGAGGTCATCGCAAGGCTCCTCTTGCTCGGAAATAGCGTTGAAAAAAGGCGAGCCATCAGGCTCGCCAAAGGCTTACAACATGCTGAGCGTGTAAGGCTGTATCTTTGCTCAGGCCGCCAGGATCTCGGCGAGATCCGCGTCTGCCGTGGTGGTTCCTTTCAGGCCGAACTGCTCCTCCAGCACCTTGAGCAGGGCCGGGGTGAGGAAGGCCGGGGCGGTCGGGCCGGTGCGGATGTCCTTCACGCCGAGTGCAAGCAGGGTGAGCAAAATGACGATGGCTTTTTGCTCGAACCAGGAGAGCACCAGGGTCAGGGGCAGATCGTTGACGCCGCACTCGAACGCGTCGGCGAGCGCCAGGGCCAGCTGGATGGCAGAGTAGGCATCGTTGCACTGACCCACGTCCAGCAGACGGGGAATGCCACCGATGTCGCCGAAATCGAGCTTGTTGAACTTGTACTTGCCGCAGCCCAGGGTCAGCAGCAGGCTGTCCTGCGGGATCGCCTTGGCAAACTCGGTGTAGTAGGCGCGCTCGGCACGGTCGCCGTCACATCCCCCCACCAGGAAGAAGTGGCTGATTTCGCCAGCCTTGACCTTGTCGATCACTGCGGGAGCGGCCTGCATCAGGGCGTTGCGGGCAAAACCGATGGTGATGAAGTGCTCGAGCTCAACGTGCTTGAAGCCTTCCAGCGCTTGTGCCTTGGCGATAACGGCGGAGAAATCTTCCCCTTCCAGGTGGGTCACACCGGGCCAGCCGACGATGGAGCGGGTGAAGATGCGATCGCTGTAGTTGCCCACGTTCGGGTCGATGATGCAGTTGGAGGTCATCACCACGGCGCCCGGGAAGTTGGCAAACTCCTTCTGCTGGTTCTGCCAGGCGGAGCCGTAGTTGCCCACCAGGTGCGGGTACTGCTTGAAGAAGGGGTAGGCCAGGGCCGGCAGCATCTCGCCGTGGGTGTAGACGTTGATGCCAGTGCCCCTGGTCTGCTCCAGGATGAGCTTGAGATCCACCATGTCGTGGCCGGAGACCAGGATGCACTTGCCCGGTACCGGAGTGACGCGTACCTGGGTCGGCTCGGGGTGGCCGAAGGCGGTGGTTTCACCGAGATCCAGCATCTCCATGATCTTGAAGTTCAGCAGGCCAATATCCATGGCGCACTTGAACAGGGGATCCAGATCGCAGGGATCCGTGCCGAGCCAGCTCATGATGCGATGGAATTCGGCGGCGACCCCGGCATCCTGCTGATCCAGCACCCGGGCGTGTTCCATGTAGGCGGCGGCACCCTTGAGGCCATAGAGGCAGAGCAGGCGCAGCCCCATGATGTCTTCGTTGACCTCGTTCTTGCCCCGGTTGACCGCGGTCTGCGGCGCCTGGGCAAGCTGGGCCAGCAGATCGGCACCCGGCTCGAAACGGGCGGCAGCGGGCAGTGCATCGGCCTGCACCGCCAGCGGTGCCAGCTTGGCGGCCAGTTGCTGGCGATAGGCCAGCGCCTGGTTGACGTAGGCGACGATGCGAACGGAGTCGAAGTTGACGTTGGTGAGGGTGGCAAAGAACGCCTTGGGCACGAAAGCGTCTATTTCGCTGTCGACGATGCCGTGCTCGCGGGCCGCCTGGGCCCAGGCGCTGAGCCCTTGCAGGGTATAGATCAGCACATCCTGCAGATCAGAAGTTTCAGCCGTCTTGCCGCACATGCCTTGTGCATAGGCGCAGCCGTTGCCTGCCGGGGTACGAATAGTCTGTTCACATTGCACACAAAACATCATGTCTCTCCTAATTGGACATTTCAGTTATCTGTTTTGTGGCGATTCTATTCCCCTCCTGGAAAACTTAATAGGCATTCAATTTACCAATTAACATTTCATTGATGCAGATCAAATAGAAAAAAGCCGCCCAAATCGGGCGGCAAGCGGGTGGGAAATCAAGGAGAGACAACTCGGGTTTGCAACAACAGGGGCAATGATACGGGCCGGAGCATGGGCAGCCGGCCCCAGGTTCATCAGGCCAGATAGGCGCGCAGCATCCAGACCAGTTTCTCCTGCTGCTGCACATAGTCGGAGAGGATGGACGCAGTCCCTTCATCACCGGCATCGGCGGCCTGACCCAGGATGCGGCGCTGGGCAACCAGCAGTTCGCGGAAGCTCGCTAGCAGGGATTCCACGCAGGCACGACCGTCATGCAGCCCCTTCTGCTCGGGGATGGCGGACACCTGGATGTAGTCGCTGAAACTGTGCAGGGGCACCCCATCCAGGGTCAGAATGCGTTCGGCCAGGGCATCGACTTTCAGCAGCAGGTCGTTGTAGATCTCTTCGAATTTCAGGTGCAGCTCGAAGAACTGGTTGCCGCGGATGTTCCAGTGGAAGCCACGGACGTTCATGTAGAGGATCTGGTAGCTGGCCAGCAGCTTGTTGAGCTCGGCGGCCAGAGCTTGTGATTGAACGGTATCAAGACCAATGGGGCTCTTCATGATTCACCTCCAGGTGGTAAGCATTATCGGGAACGGAGTCAGCTTATCCAGAAGCAGACTCAAAGGACAATCGTCTGTGCCTTGCCGATCCATAGCCAATGGCTATCGTCGGCAAAAATGCACCGGCTTTCATTGCTCAAGCCGTTCGATATAGAGGATCACCTCGCCGAGGTAAATGCCGAACTTGCTGATCTTCGCACGGTTGATCAGGCGATCGTCGTCCAGCAGATACATCCAGTCATCGAAGCTCACCCTCACCACGCTCTCATCCGGCAGAGCCAGATCGAGTTGATAACGCCAGTTGAGGGCAAAGCCCTCTGTCTTGCCTACCGTCTCCCCCACCACGTCTGAAGCCGTGCCGCGCCAGTGGCCATCCGCCCCCTTGCTCAAAAACCAGGTGCGGGTCTGCCGACGACCATCATCGAAGTAGAACTGCTCGAACAGCTCCCCCTTGCCCTCTCGCCAGTGCCCCTGCATCTCGACCCGAAAGCGACTGGTCACTTCGCCGCTGCGGTCCGTCACCAGGCCATGGGCCACCAGCTTGCCATTGAAGAAACGGGCGAGATCCCAACCCGGCCGGGAGCCGCGATAATCGTCAAGACCCGCGCCGCAACCAGAGAGCCACAGCAGGGGCAGCAACCAGGCAAGACGCCACCAAGAAGAGAACTTCATGGAATACTCCATCAGGATTGGCCGCGCAGGCGGCGGGTCAGAGCGGGATCCCGGCTGTCGTCAGTCAGCCAGATAGCAAGAAACGCGGGGGCGAAGGCGGGATCATAGAGAGAGCCAAGGAGGCGATCTCGCAACCAGAAGTGGCCCGTGCCTTGCTCGTCCACATAAAAAACCAGCTTGTCGCCGGGGGCGACATCCGGCCAGAGCGTGGCCAGTCGAGCCAGCCAGCGTTGGCGCTCACTCTCGCTGCCAAGGCCGAGTCGCTGCCACTCGGCGGCGGTCGCCTCCAGCAAATCCTGGCGCTCGATGGCCCTCGCGTAGGTAATGCTGAGGGCCTGCGGGTAGCGCCCCGGCTGATAGCGGCCGCTCTCGCTGTAGAGGGTGGCGTCATAGAGCTTGAACCAGAGCCAGCGCATCTCCCCCTGTCCCACGGTTCGCAGCCCCTGCCAGGGGGCGGCAACACTCTGGGCGGTCGCAAGCAGTGGCAGGCTCAAGGCCGCCAGCAGCAGGCTAGTTCCACCCCATGTGCCAACGGGCGGGATCCTCCAGTTCATGCCAGTCCATCTCCTGTTCCTGCAGGGTGTTGATATCCTGCATCACCACGCTCGCCAGATGCCCCTGGGCATCGCGCTGGCAGGCCACCACCAGGTAGAAACGATCGGCCAGCTCGCACTGGCCATCCCTGGTCCACTTGGAAAACAACAAGGTGTCGGTCGAAAAGGTGTTCATCTCGTCTCACCCTCCAGCTTGACCGTTACCCACAGGAGTACGGGTAACCACCACATCCAGATCACCGCCAGCAGCACTGCGCTTGTCCAGATGCCCCAGGGTAAGTTTACTGCCCCCATGGCGGCCCCCGCCATATAGGAGGAGCCCCCCCCCACCATGCCGAACAGCCCCTGTTGCCAGCGCGGCAAGAGGCGAAGCCAGGGAAGGCCGTGGGAGAGGGTCAGGGCGAAACCGCACCAGAGCAGCAACAGCCAGAGCGGAAAACCGGACGGAAAGTGAAACAGGCCGAGGCGCCAGAGCAGGATGTCGAGCAGGCAGCCTGCCAGGGCGACCGGGATGAGGCGCCAGTCCTGCCCGCGGCGGGGGGAGAAGATGAAATGGAGCAGCAGCATCCCGAGCAGCGGGCCCGGTTGCTGCCATCTCACCGCCAGCAACCAGTAGAGGTTGAATCCCAGCAGGTGGGCCCACTGCCACATGATAAGCGACCGTGTGCCGGCAAGTCCCCGGACCAGCCATGGGGCCCCGGCTTGGCGGCCTCCAGTTGCACCAGGCTGATGGCCCGCTCCCAGAATCCCCCTTCACAGTAGGCGAAATAGAAGTGCCAGAGCCGGATGAAATCCTGGCTGTAACCGAGCTTGGGCAGCTCTGGGGCCAGCGCCAGGAAGCGTTCGCACCAGTGGGCCAGGGTACGGGCATAGTGGTGGCCGTGATCGTGCAGCCGTACCAGCTGCATGTCGGTCTCCCGCGCCAGCAGACCCGCCATCTGGGAGACGCAGGGCAGGCAGCCTCCCGGGAAGATGTAGCGCTGGATGAAGTCCACCCCGCGCAGATACTGGGCGTGGCGCTGATCGGCGATGGTGATGGCCTGGATCAGCAGGCGTCCGCCGGGCTTGAGCAGGCGCGACAACTGACGGAAATAGTCGGGCAGGAAGGCGTGCCCCACCGCCTCGATCATCTCGATGGAGACCAGCTTGTCATAGCGTCCCTCCAGCTTGCGGTAATCCTCCAGCAGCAAGGTGATGCGATCCCCCAGCCCCTCCCGCTCGATCCACGCCTTGGCATAGTCGTGCTGGGCCCGGGAGATGGTCGTGGTGGTGACCCGGCAGCCGTAGTGACGGGCCGCATAGACGGCGAGACCGCCCCAGCCGGTGCCTATCTCCAGCAGGTGGTCGTCCGGCCCAAGCTCAAGCCGCTCGCAGATGGTGCGCAGCTTGGCCTGCTGCCCCTCCTCCAGGGTGGCATCCGGGTGGGGATAGATGGCGCTCGAATACTGCATGTGATCGTCGAGAAAGCCCTGATAGAGGGTGTTGCCAAGGTCATAGTGGGCGGCGATGTTGGCACGCGAACCGGTCAGGGTATTGCGATTGAACCAGTGGCGCACCTTGTTGAACGGGAAGCTGAGCCAGCCGAGGCGCCGTTCCAGGGCGTCGAGCAGCGGCAGATTGCGGGCCAGCAGGCGCACCAGTGCCACCGGCTCCGGGCTGGTCCAGAGACCCTCCACCCAGGTCTCTCCTGCGGCGATGCTGCCCCCCAGCAGCAGGCGGCGATAAAACGCCGGATCCTGCACCACCAGCTCGGCATGCAGGTCGCTGCCCGCCTTGCCGAAGCGGTGGCACTCGCTGCCGTCGTGAAGCACCAGTTGACCCTGCTCAAGGCGCGCCAGCAATTTGAGCAGCAGTTGCTTGGCCCCCTTGTCGATGAAAGAGGCAGAGAGGGTTGATTGAGCAAGTTCCATTAGCGGCTCTCCGAATGGGTCAAGAGTGAGGTCGTTCGGTTGGGATGAACCCGCACCATGGGCTGCTGACAACACCAGGAAGCGGAATTAAACGGGTGTGTCGGCGTCATGGGCGGCTCTCCGGATGGGTGAAGACGGGGGTGCGTTTGATAAAAAGGCGCAGGGCCTGCCAGTAGATCCCGAGCAGCACCTTCAGGGTCATCCAGGGCCAGCGAGCCAGCAGCGCCGCCAGCCCCTTGCGCGACAGCGGCGCGCGGCGCAGGGCCAGGGTGGCGTCAAACAGCTTGCTCTCACCGGATACGGGGTGGCTCTCGATATGGATCAGCGCCTCCTCTTTCGGCGCCCGGATGCGCCAGTGGTAGCGCATCCCCAGTCCCATGAAGGGGGAGACATGAAAATCCTTGTCATGGGGGGAGAGCGCCGCCAGATCCAGCAGGTAGTAGTGGCGCTCGTTCCAGGGGGTATTGGAGACCTCCGCCAGCAGGTAGCGGGTCTCCCCCGCCCGATCGCAGAAATAGAAATTAACCGGGCTGAAATAAAACCCGAGGCAGCGCACGTTGCCAAGGAGCAGCACCCGCCCGCCGGGCTCCGCATCCCCCCCAAGAGCCGCCACCTTGTCCCAGACCGCCTGCTTGAGGGGCCCTTCGCTGCCCCGCAGATAGTCCTCGCGGCGAAACGAGAGCAGTCCGGCCCGCTCCACGGCAAACCAGCGCCCCTGCTCAAGCCCGGGCAGTTCGTCCAGATCCAGCCCCAGCATGAAGAGGCTGTATGAAAAAGCATGGGCCCTGGGGGCGAAGCGGCGATGGCGCACCGAGCCTTGCCAGATGGCGCTGATCCCCTCCCCCATTCCCTCGTCCCCCTGCGTCAAGGCCGCGGCGCCGCTCATAGCTCGGCCCCGAAGCGTCTGGCCACGTCCAGGGCGCTGCGCACCCCGTCCTCGTGAAAACCGTTGTACCAGTAAGCCCCGCAGAAGTGGGTATGCTGATGGCCACAGATCTCGCCCCGTCGCTGCTGGGCGGCGATGGAGCCCTGATTGAATACCGGATGATGATAGACGAAACGGCGCAACACCTTGCTCTCGTCCACCCGTCCACGGGGGTTGAGGCTGACGCAGAAGGGCGCGGGGGAGCTCACCCCCTGCAGGATGTTCATGTTGTAGCTCACCAGGGGGCGCGCCCCGTCATCCTCACCGAGCTGGTAGTTCCAGCTCGCCCACGCCTTGCGGCGCATCGGCAGGCAGGAGGCGTCGGTGTGCAGCCAGACGTCGTTGGCCTGGTAGGGCATGTTCCCGAGGATGGCCCTCTCTCCCTCGCTCGCATCCACCAGCAGGGCCAGGGCCTGATCGCTGTGACAGGCGAAGATCACCTCGTCAAAATGGGCCTCCTGCCCCTGGCTGGTGACCACGACGCCATCCGCCACCCGGCGCACCGCCTCCACCGGGGTAGCGAGGCGGATGCGCGACTGCCAGCCCGCCGTGAGCGGCTCTATGTACTCTCGCGAGCCACCCGGGATCACATACCACTGAGGTCGGTTCGCCACCTCCAGCAGCCCGTGGTTGGCGAAAAACCGCAGAAAGAAGCTCAAGGGGAAGGCACGCATGTCCGCCAGGGTGGAGGACCAGATGGCCGCCCCCATGGGCAGGATGTAGTGGCGGGCGAAATAGTCGCTGAATTTCCCCGCCAGCAGGAAGTCCCCCAGGGTCAGCTCGGGGGTCAGCTCCCGCTGGCGATGCGCGGCCAGCCAGGCCCGCGCCTCCCGGTTGAAGCGCAGGATCTCGGCGACGAAGCGGTAGAAGCGCGGGCTCAGCAGGTTGCTGCGCTGGGCGAACAGGGTGTCGAGGTTGTGGCCGTTGTACTCCAGCCCCTCGGGGCTTCTGACCGAGAAGCTCATCTCGGCCGGTTGCCGCCCGACCCCGATCCGCTCAAGCAACTTCAGGAAGTGGGGGTAGGTGCGGTCATTGAAGACGATGAAGCCGGTGTCGATGGCATGGCTGCGCCCGCCCAGCTCCACGTCGACGGTGGCGGTGTGGCCCCCCAGGGTCGACGCCGCCTCGAACAGGGTAATGTCATGGAGTTTGTGGAGCAGGAAGCCGGCGGTGAGTCCCGAGATACCTGAGCCGACGATGGCGATCTTTTTCTTCATGAAGGGCGTCCTTTCGAAACGAGTGTGCGGCCAAGGCGCAGCCAGAGCCCTGTCGGCAAAGCCCCCAGCAGGCGCAGCAACCAGGTGAAGCGGCGGGGGAAGTGGATCTGGTGGCGACCGGCGGCGAGCCCCGTCATGATGGCGCGGGCAGCCTGCTCCACCGTCACCAGGCAGGGCATGGGAAAATCATTCTTGTCGGTGAGCGGCGTCTGCACGAAGCCGGGGCGGATCAGGGTCACCCCGATGCCCTTGCTGGCCAGATCCAGGCGCAACGTATCCGCCAGATAATCGAGGGCCGCCTTGGAGGCGCCATAGGCCTCCGCCCGTGGCAGGGGCAGCCAGCTCACCGAGGAGCTGACGATGGCAAGCCGTCCACCCGCCCCCAACCGCGGCAGCAAGGCGGCCAGGGCGTTGCCGGTGGCGATGAGGTTGGTCTCGATGACCCGGGCAAACAGGGCGCCGTCAAAGCCTTCTGCCGGATCCATGTATTCACAGTTGCCCGCATTGAGAATGAGCAGGTCGAGGGCGGGCAGGCTTGCGGCCACCCCGGCCATGGCGGCGCTGTCGCGCGCATCGAATCGCAAAGGGGTGATCCCCAGGTCGGTCAGTACCTGCAAGCGCGCCTCGTCCCGGCCACAACCCCACACCTGCCAGCCGGCGCGCCGATAATCCAGCGCCAGCTGGCGGCCGATGCCCGAGGTGGCCCCGGTGATCAGCACCCGGCCGCTCATGTCCCCAGCCTCCCCTTGATGGCCCGTACCACGGGCCCCAGCAGTGGCAACTGCTCGTAGAGCATGGCCCCGAGATCGAAGTAGTCCCGGTGCAGGCACACCTTGCCCCAGGAGTCGAACGTCAGCCGGGTGGCCCCCTCCACCCTGACGGCCCGGCCACCGGCAATCCTGGGGTGGGAGAAGGTCATGACCCAGGCGAGCCAGGCTTCGTTGCCCGACTGCTGCTGACTCGTTATCTCGAAACTGCACTGGGCAAGGCGCTCATAAAGGGAGGAAAAGTAGCGGGTGAGCGCGGCCAGCCCCTCTATCCGGTGCGCAGGATCGATGAAGAGCACCTCATCGGCATAGACCTCCGGCAAGCGGTGCAACTGATGCTTGTCCAGTTGCAGGTAGAGGATGACAAAGCGGGCCAGCGCGTCATTCATGCTAGTTTTTCTCCAGTTCGCGGAACATCTCGATGGCCCTCACCCGTGCAACGGCATGATCCACCATGGGGGCCGGATAATCCTGCCGCCCCTTGAGCCGCAACCAGTCGTGGGGCTCGTGGAGATAGGCAGCAGGCACATCCGCCAGCTCAGTGACCCAGGTACGAATGAACTCCCCTTGTGGATCAAATCGTTGCCCCTGGGTGGTGGGGTTGAAGACCCGGAAATAGGGCGCCGCATCGGCCCCGGTCCCCGCCGCCCACTGCCAGCCGCCATTGTTGGCCGCCAGATCCCCGTCGATGAGCCGACTCATGAAGTAGTCCTCCCCAAGCCGCCAGTGGATGTGGAGATCCTTGGTGAGGAAGCTCGCCACTATCATCCGCAGCCGGTTGTGCATCCAGCCGGTGGCGTTGAGGCAGCGCATGGCCGCATCGACCACGGGGTAGCCGGTGCGCCCCTCGCACCAGGCGGCGAAGGCATCCGGATCCCAGCTCCACGGCAGGGCCGCCGTCTCCGGCTTGAAGGGGCGGTTCATGGAGAGGCTCGGGATCAGCACCAGCAAGTGGCGGTAGAACTCGCGCCAGATGAGCTCGTTGAGCCAGACAAAACCGGGTTGGGCCTTCGACTGGGGCCGGTAGCCGAGACGCTGCTGCAGCGCCCCCACGCACTGGCGAGCACTGATGATGCCCGCCGCCAGATAGGGGGAGAGCACGGAGGTGCCCGCCAGCGCCGGAAAGTCCCGGGTCTCGCCGTAATCGAGCACCGCCTGATCCAGAAAAGCGTGCAACCGGCGGCTCGCCTCGGCCTCCCCCACCGGCCAGCGGGTGTCCGGCGTCAGATCCCCCAGCCCGTCGTCCACCCACTCCCGCTCGGCCAGGGGCAGCCACGGCAACGGCTCGCCGCGTGGTGCGGGGACACGGTGAATGACGAAGCCATCCTCCTCGAGAGCCTTGAGCCAGGCGCGGCTGAAGGGGGTGAAGACCTTGAACATCTCCCCCGACCCGGTCAGTACCCGACCGGGCGGCAGCACGCAGCAGCCGTTGAACCAGTGGCTGGTCATGCCCTGCTCCCCCAGCGCGGCGCTGACGGCGTGGTCGCGGCGCAGCTCGTCAATCTCGATGGCCTGGTTGGCGTAGAGCTGGCTCACCCCGAGCTCCCGGCAGAGCGCCGTCAGCGCCGTCGGCACCTCGGCAAAGGTCTCGACCCGCAGCAGATGAAGCGGAATGCCGAGGGCCGCCAGCTCGCGGCCCATGGCATCCACCTGTGCCAGCATGAAACGCTGGCGGACCGGGGCCAGCTTGTGCGCCTGCCACTGGGTCGGCGAGACGATGAAGAGTGCGGCGACCGGTTCATCTCCGGCGCAGGCGTGGCGCAGGGCCGGGTTGTCGGCCAGACGCAGATCGTTGCGAAACCAGACCAGCCTCATGACGGTGTTCTCCCGCCCTTGCCCTTCGCCTTGGCAGTGCGGGGCGTCGCATTGACCTCTGCCAGGGTGGCGTGCCAGTTGCGGGCACGCCGCCACGGCTCATCGTAGAGGCGTCCCAGCTCGCCAAAGAAGCGGGTACCCGCAGGCCATTCGGCGGCCTGGTCCTGCTTGCCGAGCCCGGCCCCCAGCAGGATCAGCCAGGGGGGTGTGGCGCGCCCCTCCAGCAAGGTGGCATGGCGGGGCTCCACCGCCCCCAGCAGTTGCACCTCATATCCCTGACCGATGAGCTCATACGCAGCCCAGACCAGATCCAGCGGCCCCACCTGCCCCCAGCTTGCCAGGGTGACGGGGACGCCCTTCTCCTGCTCGATGAGGTGGCGGGCGAAGCGGGTATGCAGCCAGCCGAGCCACACCTGTTGCAGCAGCTCGCCATCGGGGCGCTCGCGCCACAGTCCCAGCAGCCGCTCCACCAGGGGCTGCAGCACCCGGTTGCGCACCAGCTCGAAGGGGTAGCTCGCCAGCAGATCGCCAAGCTCGGCCTCCGCCTTGCGCTGGTTGAAGGCAAGCAGCGCCTGGCTGAACTGCTCCAGGGTCTGCTGCCAGTGATCGCTCACTGGCGCACTCTGGGGCTCGCTCAACAGCCCCTTCACCTGACCTATGCTCACTCCCCGCTCCAGCCAGCTCAGGATCTCGCCTATCTGGCGGATATCCTGCTCGCTGTAGAGGCGATGGCCCTTCTCGGTTCGGGCCGGTTGCACCAGCCCGTAGCGGCGCTGCCAGGCGCGCAGGGTGACGGCGTTGACGCCGGTGAGGCGGGAGACCTCGCGAATGGGGTAGACGCCCTCGTCGGGGAGAGGCGCGGCTGCTTGTGATTCATCAGACATGAGAGAGTCCATCAGACGTTGGGAAGAGGCCCCGGTGATCCGCCGGGGCCTGCACAGGGTGTTCAGAGCCCGTAGCGCAGCTTGAGCGTGTCGGGATGAAGGTCGAGGTAGGCCTGATCGGCCAAATCCAGCCACACCTTCACAGCCCGTAACGCAATTTCAGCGTGTCGGGATGGGGATTGAGGTACACCTGCTCGGCGAGATAGGGGTTCGGGTACTCGCGCAGGTAGTGGCGGATCAGGGTAAGGGGCACCAGCAACGGGAAGACCCCGGTGCGGTACTTGTCGATGGTGTCGCACAGCTCCTGCTTCTGGGCCGGGGTCAGCACCCGCTTGAAGTAGCCCTGCAGGTGCATCAGCACATTGGTGTGGCTGCGGCGGTTGGCCCGCAGGGTCAGCGCCGCCATCAACCCCTGGATGTAGCTGTCGGCCACCTCCTGCAGGTTGGCCTTGCCAAGGTTGGCGAGCAGGCGCCCCAGCGCCCGGTAGTGGGTGGTGGCGTGGGAGAGCACCAGGTACTTGTAACGTGAATGGAAGCGGATCAGGGCTGAAGCGGTGATCCCTCGGGCGCAGAGCTGCTGCCAGTCGTGGTAGGCAAAGACCCGCAGGACGAAGTTCTCCCGCAGGATGGGGTCGCACAGGCGGCCATCTTCCTCCACCGGCAGCAGGGGGTTGGCCTCCATCAGCGCCTTGGCGAAGAGGCCGACCCCCTCCTTGGCGCTCCCCTCGTTGTTGGCGCCATAGATACGCACCCGCTCCATGCCGCAGCTGGGGGACTTGGCGCAGAGGATGTAGCCGGAGAGGAAGTCGAGCTGTCGTGCCTTCTGCTCGCTGAAGGCAATCAGCTTGTCGGTGACGTCGAAGCTGCCGTTGCTTGCCTCGGCCCGCACCTCGCCCTGGCGCTTCACCAGCCGGATGGCGGCGCGGGGTGCGCCCAGGCCAATGGCCATCTCGGGGCAGACGGGGTGATAGTCGAAATGGGCGCCCAGATCCCGTTCGCAGAAACTGGATCGTTTGTGGCCCCCGTCGAAGCGCACTTCCTGGCCGAGCAGACAGGCACTGATACCGACCTTGATCTTGTACATGATGAAGCCCCTTGTATAAGCCTTGAGTAAGTTATAGCAGTTATACAAAAAATTGGAAGCTGTATAACTATTGCGAACTGATACGGCCAGGGGGCGGCGGGCGGATCAGCCCCCATAAAAAAAACCCATGACCGAAGTCATGGGTAAAGGTGAAGACCCTGCAGGAAGGATGATCAGAAGCTGTATTTCACACCCAGGCTGGAGATGGAGCCTTTTTGCAGATCCCAGTTGCGATAGGTGTAGTCGGCGGTGAGGGCCAGGTTCTGGGTCAGCTTGTAGGCCGCCCCCGCCTTGAAGTCGTGCATGTCGTCGGTCATGTTGGCGTAGCGATAGCCGGTGGAGAGCTCGACGGCGCCGATGTCGTAGCGCAGGCCCACTTCTCCGTAGAGGCTGCCGCTCTTCTTGCGGGCCAGGGTATCCCAACCGGAATGGTTCACATCGGAGGCCAGCTCCCGTTCCAGGCTGTAGCCCATCAGGCCGGTTTCACCGTAGAGGTTCAGGCCGGTGCTGAGGGGGGTGTAGACACCCATCCCCAGGCTGGAGATGGCCATGCTGTCGTTGCCGCTGCTGCGGGAGGTGTATTCGCTGCCGATCCGGCCATAGACATTGCTGGTGAAGCTCTTGGAGAGATCCAGGCTCAGGCCGCCGAAGTCGCGGTTCTCCCCATCCTTGCCACCGATGTAGTCAGACTTGGTGTGGGCCCAGGTGGCAGAGCCCTTGGCATAGCTGAAGGCATCTTGCGCCAGGACGGAGGTGGAAGAGAGACCGGCCAGAACCAGAACAGACAGTGCGATCTTTTGCATTTTGTTGACTCCATTGGTTGAGTTAGGCGGACCTAACTGGAATGGAGCCATTGTGACGGGCAAAGGGGGCAACGCCGAGAAGCAAGCTGTTGCCAAACCATGTCAGATGTAAGCGGATATTGCTGGCGGTTACCGGTGCAACACTCTGCGGGGGAGCCAGGGCTCCCCCGCCGTCATCCTAGCGGAACTCCACCTCGTCGATCTGCACCCGCACCAGCGGCTTGCCGGTGAGGCCGGCGGGTCGTGCCAGCTCGATGGCCCGGGAGGCGCGCGCTTCCCCCTTGCGCAGGTAGGAGTCAGGCAGGCGGTTCTCCCCGACCCAGAAGCGCACGGGCTCGGTCGAGAGCTGCACCCCGTCGGCGCTGAACAGGGTCAGGCTGCCGTTGACGCGCACCACGTTGCGACTGCCGGTGTTGCTCACCACGAACTGCAGGCTGAGGGGATCGTCCCCCGCCACCTGGTCCAGCTTCACCGTGATGCCGTCCCGGGTCGCCTGGGAGAGCAAGTCGGGATGGGCCATGGCCTGCTCGGTCAGCACCGGGGCCGCGACACTCGCCGTCACTGCCTGACCGGCTACCGTGGCTGCCGGCTTGACCAGCAGGTATTCCCAGGTGAAATCGTCATTGAGTTGCACCTGGCGACCATCCGGCAAGGTGATCTGGTGCAGGGGAGCCGCCTCGGCCAGCAGAGGGCACAGACAGAGGGCGACCAGCAGTCGGGAGAGGGGTTTCATGGGCAGGCACTCGATAAAGGATGCGAAGGGGGCAGTATAAAGAGTCGTGCCCTCCTTGCCTATGACCCCCCTCACGTTACGCCCCGGCTCAGATGACCAGGGGGTGGGGATCCTCCAGCGTGGCCAGATCCAGGGTCACCAGATCGAACTGGGCACTCCTGAGGGCCTTCTGGATGGTGGGCTGCATGTCGAACACCAGGGCCCGCAGCCGTTCGGGCACCCGGATCCTCGCAAGGGTGGTGACCCTGTCACCCAGGGTATGGAAGAAGACCTGGGCGCCCCCCAGTCCCATGTCCACCAGCATCTGCTCGGCCATGTCGACCATCCGCAGGTGCCGCCTGTCCAGGGAGGTCATATCGACAAAGCGCCGGCTCAGGCAGGCCTCCCCCACGTCTCCCCAGAGCGCCAGTTGCCGCTGGTGAAAACCGTAGCGAAAATCCCGGTTGGTCATCCCCTGCTCGGCAAAGATCCAGAGGGTGTTGGCGGGCAGGCTGTGAAAGCGACGCAGGTACTCCCGCTTCTCCTCCACCGAGGCTGACATCAGCAGCGGCGGGCCCTCTTCATGTTCGAGCTGCTGGCAGAGGTAGCGCACCGGGTCGGTCACCTCGGCGAGGTGGCCCAGGTGGGCGCTGAAGATCATCTCGTCGGTCTTGAGCACCTGATGGGGGATGCCGTAGTGCCGGCAGTAGCGCTGTGCCCTGGCCACCGACTGGCGGCTGAGGGTGGGGTTGTCCAGGGTGATGGCGCGAAATCGCACCCCGCTGGCCCGGCACAGATCCATGCTGTAGCATGATTCCAGTCGGCCGGAGAAGGAGACAAGCAGTTCGCTGTAACCGGCCAGGGTGTTGATGAGCCTCTGTTCCCTGGCTTGAAAGGTCTGATCGTATCCCCGATTCAGCGCAACGACATTGGCATCCATAACAACAACTCCGGATGATGAACTGGATACCATTTTGCCCACCCCAAGCTGAATATACACTTAAAGAGTGCGGGTAAAACTGTACATTATTTGCTCCAAATCAACGCTTCCCCCACTTTTTTCGCTGCGAAGCGAAACTGGCTCCCCTCAGGCCGGCAACAACCCCTGAGCGATCAGATACGCCCGGCACCGGGCCGGATCGGTGAAGATCAGCCCCCGCAGACCGAGCGCCTCGGCCGCCGCCACGTTGGCCGGGCTGTCGTCGATAAAGAGGCACTCCCCAGCCTTGAGGTCGAACGACACCAGCAGATAACGGTAGATGTCGGGCTCGGGTTTGAGCATCCGCACCCGGGCCGACACCACCTTGCCGCTGAAGAAGCGCCAGAAGGACTGATGCTGCTCCAGCCAGTCGATGCTGGCGTGCCCCATGTTGGAGAGGGCATAGAGGGTGTGGCCTGCACCGTGCAGTTCTTCGATGAGCGCCACCATGGCGGGATCCGGCACAAGGGAGGACGGCACCGCCTGCAAGATGGCCAGATTCTCCGCCATCGACAGGCCGGTGCGCCCCTGCGCCTGACGGGCCATGGTGTGCAGAGAGAGGGTCCCCCTGTCCACCTCCAGCCAGTCCGGGTGGTTGAACAGCTGCTCCGCGATCGCTGTCGCCCCCTCGGGTCCGCGCACCCCACTCACTATGGCCACCGGATCCCAGCGCACCACCACTCTGCCCAGATCGAAGATCACCGCCATCGTCTCGTCCCCTCTATGTGTTGTTGCCACGGATGTGGTTACAGCGGTTGCCATAAACAGGGACCAGAACGACGCTCACTCTCCCTCGGCAACCCGAGCCACCACCCTGCCCCGTTCAACGCCCCCGGGCAAGTTTTACTTGCATCGCACCGCCAAATCCCTTAATGGTTATGGCGTTACATTCAGGACACGCCCATGAACACACCATTCTTCTTTGTTTTCTCGTTTACCCGGCCCACATGAGGGAAGGCCCGTCGTCACGTGAACCATTCGCGTAAACAGAAACCAAAGACGAATCGAGCCTCCCCAGCGGAGGCTTTTTTTTGCACCACACACCACAGAATCACTGGATAGGGAACCACCATGGCAACGCTCGACGAGATCAGACACGACATCACCCAGTTGGATCAGGAGCTGCTCGCCCTGCTGGCCAAACGCAAGACCCTCAGCATCGAGGTCGCCCGCGCCAAGCAGGCCAATCCCCGTCCCATCCGTGACCACCAGCGCGAGCAGGACTTGCTGGTCGCCCTGATCCAGAAAGGGCGCGCCCTCGGACTGGATGCCCAGTACATCACCCGCATCTACCACACCATCATCGAAGACTCCGTGCTCTCCCAGCAGGCCTACCTGCAGAGCCTGCTCAACCCCCAGCAGCAGGAGCCCATGACCAGCGTTGCCTACCTGGGACCGCGCGGCTCCTACTCGAGCCTGGCCGCCCGCAAGTACCTGGCCCGCTACAAGGATCAGGTGATCGAGGTGAACTGCCAGAACTTCCGCGAGGTGCTGGACACCGTGGAGTCGGGCCGTGCCGCCTTCGGGGTGCTGCCCATCGAGAACACCAGCTCGGGCTCCATCAACGAGGTGTACGACGTGATGCAGCACACCACCCTCTCCATCGTGGGTGAGCTCACCTATCCCATCGAGCACTGCATCCTCACCGCCGTGCCCACCGAACTCTCTCGCATCAAGACCTTCTACGCCCATCCCCAGGTGTTCCAGCAGTGCTCCCATTACCTCAGCAAGCTGGAAGGAGCGCGCCACGAGATCTGCGACTCCTCCTCCAGCGCCATGATGAAGGTCAAGGAGCTGGCAAGCCCGGAAGCGGCGGCCATCGGCAGCGCAGCCGGCGGCGAGCTCTATGGCCTCGACGTGCTGGCCGAGCAGCTCGCCAACCAGAAGGAGAACTACAGCCGCTTCATCGTGGTGGCGCGCAAGCCCATCGACGTGGCGCCCCAGATCCCGGCCAAGACCACCCTCATCATGTCCACCTCCCAGAAGCCGGGCTCCCTGGTGGAGGCGCTGCTGGTGCTGCGCAGCCACGAGATCAACATGACCAAGCTGGAATCCCGTCCGGTGCAGGGCAACCCCTGGGAGGAGATGTTCTACCTGGATGTCTCCGCCAACCTGCAGACCCCGGCCATGCAGGCCGCCCTGCTGGAGCTGACCAAGATCACCCGCTACATCAAGGTGCTGGGCTGCTACCCGAGCGAAGACGTCAAGCCGACCGCCGTGCCGCCCGTCTTGATGGGAAGCTGATGGGGAGCGGATCCCGCCCCTGCCACACAAAGGCGAGCCCCGGCTCGCCTTTGTGCTCTCTGCTCCCTCCCCGTGAGACGCGGCCCAGTCCCACCCTTCCCTTCCGGCGTTAAACCGCCCTCCACCCCCTTCCTCGTGGACCCGGGATCCTGGCGCGGCTGTCTTTCCACTCACCATCAGGCCATCTTCCTCCCGTTGCGGCCCCCTTTTGCCGCCTGTCGGGCCTCTCTATCGTTTGGCTTTATTTAACGACATGGCTATATCGTTAGATTTCCCTAAACAAAAAAGGCCGCCATTCCGGCGCCCGGGCGCCTCTTGTACTACCTCAGCCCCCTTTTTCCTCGCCACAGGCCGGATCCCGCCCGGCCATCAACTCCGTTTCTCCTGCCGAAGACCAGTTCCCCACCAAGACGCCATCCCCGGTTATCCTCTCCAGGCCCTATCCCGTCCAAGGCGCCAGCCCCGGTTACCCTCACCGCTGGCCCTATCCCGTCCAAGGCGCCAACCCGGTTATTCCCCACAGATCCGAGCCCCTTCCCGACCAAACAAAAAGGCGAGCCTGCGCTCGCCTTTGTCTGTGCCGTGATGATCGCCGGGCTCATGCCGGCGCCCCCCGGACCCGCCCTAGAACTGGCCCGCCATCAGCTGGTTCAGGTGATAGAGGTTGCGGGTGTCGAGCTCCAGCTCGGTGGCATAGGTGTTGCCACGGGGATAGGTCGCCACCACCCGGGCACCGCGCACCATACCCGCCACCGACACATCCAGGGAGTTGGAGGTCTGGGTCAGGTCCTTGTAGCTGCTCTGGCCGCGCACCTGCTGGCCGTTGAGCTGCTCCGCCAGCTCCCGGTAGGCGTCCATCTTGGAGGCGCGGATCGCCTGCAACATCTTCTCGGACTGGGAGGGACCGGGCTGGATGTCGATCACCGCATACCCCACCGCCTTGAGCACCGGGAAATCATCGGGCTTCTCGCCCACGTCATAGTTCACCACCCGGTTGCCACTGCACGCCGTCAGCAACATGGCCATCAGGCAACCCAACAAGATTTTCATCGCTGTTTCCCCGTTTTCCTGTTCACCACACCCGATGTTTCACGGCTCAATGTCAGCCAGCCCGCTTCACGCTTCATGACGCGCCACCTCAAGGGGTCAGGTTGACCAGATGGCCGGACGGGCTCTGGCCCCCCCGCATCAGGTAACCGCGATTGATGGAGGCCCGGCCAAAGGAGTTGCTGGCACCGGACAAATATTGTTTCGGGATCAGGCTCTGGGCCGTGGTCTCCACCATCTTGGTGCGCAGATCGATGATGCGGGCGTTGACCAGGATCCCCTGCTGATTGCGGCTGAAGGTGCCGGTCAGGATGCGGGAGATGGGCAGCCGGGACGAGAGATCCTTGTAGTTGCGGCTCATCACGAAATCCCCCTGCGGGGTCACCTGGATGTTGCCCGTGGTCTTGAAGTCCACCACCACCTCACCGCGCCGGTTCAGCTCGTAGATGAAGCTCTCCTCGATCTGCTGCCCCATCCAGTTGGTGTCCTTCAGGGTGTCGAGATCGACAAAGGAGGCGACCGCAATGGGCTCGGTCAGGGTCGTGAGGGACTTGCGCTCCATCAGCTGATCCGTCATGCGGGCCACCAGCCAGTTGAGCTCCATCCCCTTCGCCGCCTGGCGGGGGTCTCCCAGCTCCCGATTGATGGGGTCGGCCGACCCGCAACCGACCAATGCCAGCGCCACCGCCAGCACCGTGATAACTCTCTTCATGGATACCTTTCCTGTATCTGCACCTGACCTGTTATCGGTCGCAACCGCCAACACTTGAGGCGGGAATGCGCGCAGGATCCTCGATGATCCCCGGGCAAAGGCGCGCACTGTGCCACCGGAGCCCACCGCGCGTGCTCCGGCCAGGGAAGAAGGCATGGTTCTTGCTTTTATTTGGTCACCCGCTCCGGTGCAGACCGGATCTGTGTCCAGGATCCCTGACCCGCCCCACCGGCGGCAGCGGGGTCGCCCACTCAAGGTGTTTGTTATGAAAGTTTCGCTGCTGTTCACCCTGCTGCTGGCCAGCCTGTCGGCCAGGGCCGAACTTATCGAGGCCCAGGGCAGTGCCGCCATTCTGGGGGGCGACGAGGTCTACGCCCGCGAGCAGGCGACCCGGGATGCCCTGCGCCAGGCGCTGCTGGCCAGCGGTGCCTCCGTCTCCAGCATCCAGCGCCTGGAAAACGGCAGCCTGCGCTCCGAGCAGATCCAGATCCGCTCCGGCGGCGACATCCGCCAGTACCGCCTCAAGCGCGAAGAGGTGCGCAACGGCCGCATGTACATCACCCTCGTGGCCGACATCCAGGCGGAGCGGCAGATCTGCCAGACCCAGCACTACGCCAAGGATTTGACGCTGGTGCGTCTGCGCATGCGCTACCCGGACCAGGCGAGCACCGGTGCCCTGGACGACATGCCCGCCGATCTCTCCCGCCGGCTGTTTGAAACCCTGGCGACGACGCCCCAGGTGGTCGCACGCCAGTGGCTGGACGAGAACCTGCGCATCGACCCTCTCCATCTGCAACAGGGGGATCGCAGCGCCCTCGAGGAGATCAAGGCCCTGAGCCTGCGCACCGACAGCCAGTATCTGGTGCTCGGCAGCATCGACGACCTCTCCCTCGAGCCCCAGGGCAACGCCCTCACCAGCTGGTATGAGGATCCCGTGCGCAATTTCTCCATGCAGCTCTACCTGTTCGACGGCATCAACGGCAGCCTGCTCGGCCGCAAGGAGTACAAGGGCCGCGCCAACTGGACCTTCTCCAAGCGGGAACAGGTGGGCAGCAGCGGCGGCCAGTTCTGGCAGTCGAGCTTTGGCCAGGAGGTGGGCTACCAGTTGAAGGAGGCGGCCCAGGACATCGCCGCCGAACTCGCCTGTGCCCCCGTCACCGCCCGGATCGTGGCCCAGCACGAGCGCGGCCCCCACATCAACCTGGGCCGTCGCAACGGGGTCAAGCTCGGGGACCAGTTCCGGGTCCAGCACAGCGCCGACTTCGTCGACCCCTATGGCAAGTCCAGGGTGATGCGCAACCCCGCTGACGGTCTGTTCGAGGTGGTACAGGTGTTCGAGGATGGCGCCATCATCAGCAGTCAGAACAAATATTCGCCGTTCAATGTCCAAATCGGTGACCTGGCCGTATTGGAATAGGAATCAAGGGTTTAAAAGCACAATGCTTCTTGTATAATGCCCGCCACAAGGTTCCCGTAGCTCAGCAGGATAGAGCGGTCCCCTCCTAAGGGACAGGCCACTGGTTCGACTCCAGTCGGGAGCGCCATATAAAACAAGGGGTTAGCATCATGATGATGCTAACCCCTTGGTCGTTTTTGGCCCGGGGTACCACACGGGGTACCACAGCGCGCATTCCATAGCTATAAACCAGAGAGGCAAATAAGTCTCATTTCAATTAATTTCAGATATATATTATCTCCAAGAACCTACCCAAGGGACTGTTCTGTGCAGTCCCTTTTTCATTGGAGATTTCTCATGGCTCACCTGATCGATACGATGGCCTACACCGGTCAAACACCCTGGCATGGCCTTGGCAATATTTTGCCCCCGCAACAATCTCTCGATATCTGGCTACAGGCAGCCGGGATGGATTGGACCATCGAGCAGAGCGACGTGATGTTTAACGTCGCCTCCGATGCACTACATATCCGCCCCTACAGCGACAGCAAGGTACTTTATCGCTCCGATACCCTTGCCCCCCTGTCGGTGGTCTCAAGTCGCTACAACGTGGTACAGCCTCATGAGGTACTGCACTTCTATCAAGACCTAGTGGAAGCCGGTGGCTTTGAGCTGGAAACAGCAGGCTCGCTCAAAGGTGGCCGCAAGCTGTGGGCACTGGCCAAAACCGGTCAGGATCTCAAGCTAGCAGGCGGTGATTTGGTGAAGTCCTATCTACTGCTGGCGACCAGCTGCGATGGCACGCTCTGCACCACAGCGCAGTTCACGTCTCTGCGGGTGGTATGTAACAACACCCTGCAGATGGCACTGCGCGGCGCTACCGGTGCCATCAAGGTGCCCCACTCCACTCAGTTCGATGCGGCTGCCGTCAAAGAGTCGCTCGGACTGGGGCTCTCCCATTGGGATGAGTTCAAAGTCCAGACCAAGGCGCTGGCACAGCGGCCCGTGGCCCCTGAAGAGGCACTGCGCTTTTTCAGCGACCTGCTGGCGCAACCGCGGGATGAGGAGAACATCATCCTCACCAAGCCGGTACAACGGCTGCATGAGCTCTATCAGGGCGCTGGCATGGGCTCAGAGCTTGCCAGCTCTCGCAATACCGCCTGGGGGCTGGTCAATGCGGTCACCGAATACGTGGATCACCACCGCCGCGCTCGCAGCCAGGATCACCGGCTCGATTCCGCCTGGTTTGGTCAGGGCGCCCAGCTCAAATCCCAAGCCCTGAATCAGGCACTCACTCTGCTGCAGTAATTCCGCTTCCCCATTCAAACCGCATAACGACCTCACCCGGACTGGCGCAAGCCAATCCGGGCGTCGCCATTTATGCCGTCAACAAGGAGTCGTCATGAAAGCAAAAGCCAAATATGGCCAAGCCCTGCGGCTGGCCTCTACTACCCAATTAACCCGCGAGCAGTGGCTCGCTATCCGCAAACTCGGCATTGGCTCCTCCGATGCCGCCGTGGCAGTGGGGCTCTCCCCCTACAAATGCCCGCTCAGCCTGTGGCTGGAGAAGACCGGTCGCAAGGAGTCGGAAGATATCTCCCACAAGGAAGCGGTGTTGTGGGGCATTGAGCTGGAGCCGGTGTTGGCGCAGGTCTATGCCAAACGCACCGGCTTTCGTGTACGCCGGGTCAACGCTGTGCTGCAACACCCCGAACAACCCTTCATGCTCGCCAACCTCGACCGAGAGGTGGTCGGCCATCCCGATGGGCCGGGCATTCTGGAGATCAAGACCGCCAGCTATCACAGCGCCCCCCAGTGGGAGGAAGGAGTGCCGGTGGCTTACCAGTGTCAGGTGCTGCATCAGCTGGCCGTCACCGGCCATGCCTGGGCCGAAGTGGCAGTGCTCATCGGCGGCCAGGATTTTCGGATTTACCGCATCGAGCGCGATGAGGAGAAGATCCAGGATCTCACCGAGCGGGAAGCGCAGTTCTGGCTGATGGTGCAACAAGACCAGCAGCCCGAGCCTGACGGTTCCAGCGATGCCGCCAATGCCCTGAGCTGGCTGTTTCCGCGTGACGATGGCCAGACGGTGGATCTCTCCGATTCCCCCGAGTTCAACCAGCTGTTTGGCGAGCTACTGCAATTGCGTCAGCAAAAGGAAGCTGTCGAGCTGCAGGAGTCACAACTCAAACAGCGGCTGCAAGCCACCTTGGGCGAAGCGACAGCCGGGCTGTTTGCCGACGGCAAGATCACCTGGAAGCGCAGCAAAGACCGGCTGGCACCGGATCTGGATAAGCTCGGGCAGGATCATCCCGACCTGCTCACCCGTTACGTCAAACCGGTGCCCGGCGTGCGCCGTTTCACCATTCAACCCTTGAGGCAAACACCATGATCAAAGGACTGGCGATAACCCCGCCCGTGATCGGTCGGATCTGCATCGGCAAGCTGGTGCAAAAACAGGATAAGTGGGTGCCGGAGAAGGACGACAGCTTCACTCTCACCACCCAGGTACAACAAAAGGGGGGATGGTTGCTCCATCCCCTGCATCAACACTATTCATCGCAAAAGAGTGGCCAAGGGCAGGAGCAAACCAAGATCCGCGCCATTCCGGTGCGAGTGCTGTTCAACGACAGCGACTTGAACCTGCGAGCGGAATACAGCGCGTTTGACCGGCAAACCGGTAGGCCGCTCTGTGTCGGTAATGGGGAGGTGGCAAGACGAGTAGGGACGCAAGGCGTGGAGGAGGTCAGCTGCACTGGGCCAGAGCGCTGTGCCTTTGCAGGGCAACAGGGCTGCAAGCTGTACGGGCGACTGAACCTGTTTGTGGAGGGGCAAGGGGATGAGCTGGGCAGCTTTATCTTCCGCACCACCGGCTACAACTCGGTACGCACCCTGGCGGCCCGGCTCAAGTACCTGGAGGCTGTGAGCGGTGGCCATACCCGCTATCTGCCACTCACCTTACGACTGCGTGCCAAGAGCACTACCCAGTCCTACCGCACACCAGTCTACTACGTGGATTTGACCTTGCGGGAAGAGACCAACCTGACCGAGGCAGTCAGGCAGGCGCAGGAGGCCGCCCAGCGTGACCAAGAGGCAGGCCTTGCCATCGACCTGATGGAGCAAGCCGTTCGTGAGCTGCTGCGTAACGGCCAGTTTGAGGATATCGATGAAGAGGTGCCGATGCTGCTGGAGGAGTTCTATCCGCAAGTCTGCAGCGATGAGACTGCGAATGGTAACGCAGGGGCTGTGGCGACTGCCTCGCTTAATGCTCCGCAAGGCCGAACACCACAGAAACCACAACCAAGAAGGAGTCCGCTTACCAATAAATTGGGGAAAGGGAACCCATCTCCTCCCCAGTGAATGGCGGGTGATCAGCGGGGACGAGCCAACCGCTCCACCAACCGTTCTACCGTTTCCAGCAACAGGGTTCGGTCAACATCATCAAGCCGGGCCAGTTGCTGGCTCAGCACAATGCCTTGTTCGGTCGGGCGGTTGCTGGTCTCACGCAGAAAATCCGCCAGCTCACAATCAAACAGCTGCGCGAGCTCCGCCAACCGCACCACGGTCGGCACCACGATTCCCCGCTCCATTCGAGAGACCGCTTCCATCCCGATACTGAGGTGTTCAGCCACCTGCTCTTGGGTCAGTCCAGCTTGCTGCCGTTGGCGGGCAATGGCTCGACCAACTGCTTTGGCCAACTGCTCAAGGTTGATATCCGTCATCATGTACAGGATCTTTAGCAGCAACCAATTGAAATAGATATAAAAATGGCTTCGATTGTGATCTGATTTTATCGCCAAACAAAACCGCCACGCACGAAGCCATGACCATTATCGATGCCAACCACTATCTTGAGCAACTTCTCTCGCCTGCCGAACTCGACCGCATTGCCCGTGACTGCCAATTTTGCTTGCGCAAACGAGCCATTACGCCTGCCATGCTGGTGACTGCACTCTTGCGGGCACTTGGCTGCGACCAGGTCGATGGTATCGCTGGATTGCACCATCATTTCAATGCCTTGCAACTGGTTGATGCCCATCAGGTTTCCTACAAGCCCTTTCACAACCAGTTGCGCAAAGCGTCGTTCGCCCTGTTCATGAAGGCGCTGGTTGAACGGGCTATCGCCTTGCGTATCGGCCAACAGATGAAGACTGCATCCCTTGGCGCATTCAAACAGGTGTTGTTGCAGGATGGTACTTCCTTTGCCGTCCACAAAAGCCTGGCCGAAGTGTTTCCGGGAAGGTTCAAGACCATTAGCCCGGCGGCAATCGAGTGTCATATGCTCATGTCTCTATTGGAGCAGCGTCCAGTTTGCATGCAGGTCTCTGCCGATACGGCGTCAGAGCGCCAGTTCCTGCCTGAGCCCGAGCGGCTCAATAACAGCCTGCTGTTGGCGGACGCGGGTTACATCGATATGGCCTACTTTGCGAAGGTAAACGAGGCGGACGGTTTCTATCTGGTCAGGGGTAGTAAGAGCCTGAACCCGAAGATTATCCGGGCATGGCGCGGTGACGAACGGGAAGTGCCGAAACTGGCGGGCCTGTCACTCAAGGATGCTGGACGGCGGCACTGTCGGGCAGAGGTACTGGATATGGTGGTGAAATCGGGCAAGTTCGAGTATCGGCTGATCCGACGCTGGTTTGCCGAGGAGAAACGGTTCTGTATCTGGATGACCAATCTGCCACGAGAGGCATGGCCAGCAGAGCGGGTGATGAGCCTGTACCGCTGTCGTTGGCAGGTGGAGCTGCTGTTTAAGGAGTGGAAGTCGCACAACCGGCTCAAGGGCTTTGTGACAGGTCAGAAAGCCATTGCCGAGGGGCTGGTGTGGGCCAGCCTGTTGTCGCTGGTGATGAAAAGACGGGTAGCTCAGACGCTGATGGGGGACGGTTTATCCACACTGAAAGCGGCGAAAAATAGCGGAACCTGGTGGTTCCCGTTATTGGAAGCGGTGGCTCATCGGGCGTTGGAGGAAATAAGAGAGCGTCTGGAATGGGCTGCCGTTTACTTGGCGAAAAATGCCCGTCGAACCAAGCAGCGAAAATCGATACAGAACAGGACCTTAGAAGGAATTTCAAATGAAGTGTTTTCTTAAGGTCCTGTACATGAATCTGTTCTACAACTCACCGATGGAATCTTGTGTGCTCGTTTGCAATCGACAGAAACCTGCCGAACGCCAGGGGAGGGTGATCTTTATCGATGCGGTAAACGAGGTATCTCGCGAACGGGCGCAGAGCTTCCTCAGGCCCGAACATCAGAAACGTATCCTTGGTGCATTTAACGCCTTCAGTGACGAGCTTGGGTTTGCCAAAGTCGCAACCCTGGCCGAGATAGGTGCCAATATGGGTAACTTGTCGATTCCGTTGTACGTCAAACGCCTGACGGCCGCTATGGGTACCGATAGCAACGGCGATAAGCTATCGCTGACATCTACTTGGGAACAATGGCAGACCGATGGACGAGCCTTCTGGCAGCAGATGGACGCATTAGTGGAAACGTTAGATGGGCTCTCAAAGATCGAGGAGGTGTCATGAGGCTTCAAACTATTCGGCTATCGAATTTTCAGTCTTTCGGTGAGTCACCAACTGAAATCGAGTTGGACGACATAACCTATCTGATTGGCCCCAACGGCTCAGGCAAGACGGCTGCGCTCCAAGCTCTGTGCCGCCTGTTTGCTTTCGACCCATCCTTGCGTCGCATCTTACGTTCGGACTTTCACGTTCCATTCGATGAGGAGAATGTGCCTGAAGAACGTCAGCTTTGGATTGAAGCTGATTTCCTCTTCCCGGAGCTGGTGGAAGATGAAGACAACAACACCGTTGCCCCCCACTTTGGCCACATGCGGCTTGATGAGGCGGATGGAATTCCGCGTGTTCGTTTTCGCCTCAGTGCCACAATGGGGCCGGATGGTGACATAGAAGAAACCTTGGTTTATGTCTTGGACATTAATGCGGATGGTTCACCGCTCAATACCGCGCAAGTGCCCCGGTCTGAGCGCAACCATATCCATGTCCACTACCTACCGGCTCGCCGTGACCCAGCAGATCATATTGCCTACGGCGCCAATGCGTTGCTCGGGCGTATGCTGCGCGCGGTGAACTGGGATGCAGAGCGTGATGTCATCAAGGAGCTCACTGACCGAATTAGCAACAGTCTGGCGGCCAACCCATCGGTAGATGCGTTTAGCACAAGCTTGAGGGCAGCATGGGGCTCTTTGCACAAAGGCAGTTTCTTTACCGATCCGAAAATCACCTTTGTGGCCTCCGAGGTTGAAGCCCTGCTGAGGCATATGTCAGTTTCCTTTTCACCTGGGCACGATGGGCAGTTGGTCGACTTCTCACGCCTGAGTGATGGCCAGAAATCCATGCTATATCTGGCCCTCGTGCTATCGTCTCAGGCAATTGGTCGCTCAGTACTGGCCGAAGAGGACCCGTCTTTCGATGCTGACAAACTTCGCCCGCCAGTTTTTACGCTGGTCGAAGTCGAGGAGCCTGAGAACAGCCTTTCACCCCATTACCTCGGGCGAATCGTAAATGCCCTGAACTTGATGACCGGTGGCGGCGACGCACAAGCGCTGATTGCCACTCACGCGCCATCGATGCTACGACGGGTTGCTCCTGAACGGATCCGCTATCTGCGTCTGGCTGAGGGACGAACAACGCGCGTTACCCATATCCAGTTACCCGACACTGCGGACGAAGCACACAAGTTTGTGCGTGAGGCCGTGCAGGCCTTTCCGGAAGTCTATTTCTCACGGCTTGTTGTTCTTGGAGAAGGTGACAGTGAAGAAATTGTGTTGCCGCGCCTTCTTCAGGCCAAAGGTGCGCCGGTTGATGAGTCTGCGGTCTCGATAGCTCCGTTGGGCGGGCGTCACGTCAATCACTTCTGGCGGCTACTGTCAGCCCTACAGATTCCCTATCTGACGCTGCTTGATCTGGATGTAGCTCGTTATGCTGCGGGCTGGGGGAGAATCAAGTACGTCAATGACCAGTTGGCTGTGTATGAGCCGAGCAAGGTCCTGCCCGCCGACTATGGCATCCCCAATTGGAAAGACGCTACCCAAAAAGTCAGGGATTACGACAACTATCTTGCGGCTCTTGAAAGACGAGATGTGTACTTCTCGTATCCCATGGACCTGGACTTCACCATGTTGCTTTCATTTCCAGAAGCCTACGGCGTCGAGGAGGATGAGCCGGATGAATCAACGATAAAAGCTGTTTTGGGTAAAAGTCATTACGACGCAACTCAGTACAGCGAAAATGAGCTGAAGCTATTCAATACCTACCATCAGCGCTTCAAGCTTGGTAGCAAACCCGCAGCCCATATTGATGCTCTGGCTCAGCTGACTGATGAAGAGTTGCTGGCTAACATGCCTGCATCCTTAAACAGATTGGCTGATGCTGTTATCGCCAAACTTGAGGAGTGGCCTGAGTGATAGCGGTGGATGTCTGGAAGCCCGCAGATGGGTTAACACTCGAACCCAACGCCTTGCGTGCGGCAAAGGAGCAAGAGCACTGTCTAGCGCTAACGGCTGGCCCCGGTGCGGGTAAGACCGAAATGCTTGCGCAGCGGGCAGACTTCCTGCTGCGCACTGGCACCTGTCGTTATCCCAAACGGATTCTGGCCATTTCGTTCAAAGTTGATGCTAGCAGCAACCTGAAAGAGCGGGTCAAGCGGCGTTGTGGTTCCGAGCTTGCCACGCGGTTTGACAGCTATACCTTTCACGCATTTGCCAAGCGCATCATCGACCGTTTCCGTCCTGTGCTGACGGGCGAGTATGCTCTGGATGTTGGGTACAAAATTGCGGATCGGAAGCATGGCCCATCACGGACGTTGATCGAATTTTCCGATCTGGTGCCGTTGGCGATCCAGATCTTGCAGAAGTCTGCAGTGGCGCGAAATGCCATCCGTCAAACCTACAGTGACGTATTCCTCGACGAATTTCAGGACTGTACCAACCTTCAGTACGAACTGCTCAAGCTCGCCTTTCAAGGCACGAGTATTCGTCTGACTGCAGTGGGAGACACAAAGCAGAAGATCATGGGCTGGGCAGGAGCTTTGGAAGGCATCTTCCAGACCTTCGTTGCTGATTTTGCAGCGACTCCGCTCAACATGTACCGCAACTTCCGTTCTAAACCACGTTTGCTGCGTCTGCAAAACGAAATCATACGCAAGCTTGATCCCTCATCTGTTATGCCAAGTGAAGATATTATTGGCGATGAAGGCGAAGTATTTGCGTGGCGCTTTGAAAGCAGCCGCCAGGAAGCTGATTATCTTGCTGGCTTGATTGATGGTTGGATAAAGACGGAGCAGTTGCCACCGGCCGAAATTGCGGTCCTCATTCGCAATCAGCTCGATCTGTATGCAGACCATCTTATGGCGGCACTAGAGGCACGTGGAATACCTTTTCGCAATGAGCAGCAGATGCAGGACATCACTGTCGAGCCTGTCGCACGCTTAATCGTGGATTATCTGTCGTGCCTATACGGCCAGCGCGAGCCAAAGGCTTGGATTCGGCTCATGAACCAGCTAGTCCCGTTTGCCGATGAAGACATTCAGTCGAACGTGCGCAAGGACCTTGATCGACTCATTAAGCATAGATGGTCGCCCCCGTTTGCCAAGCGAAATATGTTGTGGTGGCTTTACTCAGGTCATCGATTGCAGCCATAGATCCGGACTGTACTGAGGTAATAAAACGCCTCTGTCCCTGATGGAATCCGCTGATGGAGGCCTCAATCAACAACGCGCTCTTTCAAGAGCCTTGCCTAAACCGGGTTTTCCCCATCACGGTCTGACCTGTTTTGCCATCACTTCATGCTTGCCTGGGCAATCGGTGGTGTTATCCCTCTCTTGCTGACCCCGAATATTAAGCGTTCATCACTGGCGCGCAGTATTCCTGGTCTTTGGCCAATAAGGCCCACACTATCCGTGCATTCTTATTAGCCAATGCTACCGAGGCAATGTTGTTATTCCGGCGCTCCAATAGCCTACTGGCCCAACCCGATACGGTATCCTGTTTACGTTTGACAGACTGTAAGACTGCCCTGGCGCCATGGATAAGCAAGGTCCTCAAATAGGTATCTCCGCGTTTGCTTATCCCAAGCAGCACTTGTTTGCCTCCACTGGAATGTTGGCGTGGCACTAAACCAAGCCAGGCCGCAAGTTGCCTGCCATTCTCGAAATTGTTGGCGTTGCCGATGGTCGCAATTAACGCACTGGCGGTGATGGGGCCGATACCCGGGATCTTACCAATACGCTGGCATAGCGCGTTTTGCTGATGGCACTGCTCTATCTGTTTATCGAGCGTCGACACGACATCAAACAAATACTCAATATGTTTCTGTAGCAAACTCAGTTGAACACGAAACAGGCTGGGTAACTGGTTCTCTGCGTCCTCCAGGATCTCAGGTAACCGTCGTAGTAGTTGGTGGATCCCGATAGGCATGACAATGCCAAATTCAGCTAATAATCCCCTGATTTGATTCATGTACAGAACCTTAAGCGGCAAGCGAATTAATAATACCGTCTAACGTGTTGTTTTGCTTGGATTTTCTCTGCCTACTCTTTTTGCCGTTTTTGGATAAATACACCATTGCCCACTCCAACTTCTCTGTTATTTCCTGCCACGCACCATGGATGATGCTCGCCAATATCGGCATTAACCAAAGCGCGCTGTTTTTGGCAATCTTCAGCATCGATAACTCCGCGCTGCCAATCAGCGTCAGCGCCAGCCGACGTTTGACCAGCAAGGCCAGCAAACTAGCCCAGATCAAGCCTTCCGCTATCGCTTTTTGTCGTGTCGCGAACGCCTTCAACCGGTTATGTGATTTCAGCTCTTTGAACAACAGTTCGATCTGCCAACGGCAACGATACAATGCCATCACCTTCTCGGCTGGCCATCGCTCACGCGGAAGATTGGTCATCCATATACAGAACCGTTTTTCCTCTGCAAACCAACGTCTTATGAGTCGATATTTATACTTTCCCGAACTCACATCCAGATCCAGAACCTCGGCTCTGCAGCTTCTCCGATCGATATCCTTGAGCTTTTTTCCGAGTAACTTGGGCATTTCCCTGCCGTCCTGTCGGTAAGCTGCCTGTACTTTGGGATTGAGATTTTGACTCCCTCTGACCAGATAGCTTCCTTTGGCTTTGGTCACATCAGCAAAGTACTCGCGGCTGATGTAACCGGCATCCGCCAATAACAGTTTGTTATTTAACGAATTTGCGGCCGGAAGATGCTTGCGCTCCGATTCGGTATCCGCCGTGATACTCATCGATATCGGCGACTGGTCCAGCAAGGACATGGTCATATGACACTCTACCGCAGCGGGGCTGTGCTTATTGAATCGGCCCGGGAAATGTTCTGCCAATTGCGGATGTAACGCGAATGACGACCCGTCCTGCAGCAGTACCTGCTCAAAGCCTGCCAGTCCGTGGGCGTCCGGTAGACACTCCTTGAGGCGTAAGGCGATGGCTCGTTCAACCAGTGCGCGCATGAACAAGGGAAAACCCTGCTTGCGTAACTGGTTGTGAAAGGGTTTATACGCTATTTGGTCAGTATCATGGAGCTGCAACGCATTGAAATGGCGATGCAAACCAGCAATACCATCCACCTTGTCGCAACCAAGCCCTGAGAGCAGAGCCGGGAGTAGTCTCGCAGGCTGGATATCCCGGAGTCGCTGACAAAAACCGGTAAATTTACCGATCCGGTTGAGTTCAGAAGAGCTAAGAAGTTGCTTGAGGTACTGGGTTGCATTGATAATAGTCATGGCTTCGGGCGTGTCGGTTTTTTTTGGCGATTAAATCAGATCACAAACGAAGCCTTTTTTCTATCTATTTCAATTGGTTGTAGCTAAAGATCCTGTACATGAGAACAGATTAGGCCCTAGACCGATCACGGCTTCGACCCAGTCCTGCTCAATCATCTTGCTACGCATGGCCTGCTCTTCGTTACGAAACAGCACACCATGCGGCCACAATGCGGCACTTCGCCCCTTGGGGGTCAAGCTGGCCAAGATATGCTGCTGAAAGGCGTAATCAGCGCGGCCCTGCGGCGGAGTACCCAGGGTATTACGTCCCCATTTATCACAGCTCCAAGCGTCACGATCCCACTTTTTGATGGAGTACGGCGGGTTGGCCAAGATCACATCGAACTGCCGCAACTTGTCACCTTCGATGTGCTTGGGCTCAGCCAGGGTATCACCACGCATGACTGCAAAATCTTCTACTCCATGCAAGAACAAGTTCATGCGAGCAATGGATGACGTAATAAGGTTACGCTCCTGCCCGTATAGTCTGAGAGTCCGGTGTTCACCGCCTGAACGTTTCACTTCATCCAATGCCGAGATCAGCATGCCGCCGGTTCCGCAGGTTGGGTCATAGATAGACTCCCCTGCCTGCGGGGCCAAGAGCTGCGTCATCAAGTGAACCACCGTGCGGTTGGTATAGAACTCAGCAGCCGTGTGGCCTGAATCGTCTGCAAACTTCTTGATCAAGTATTCGTAGGCGTTGCCGAGCTCATCTTCTGGAACGTTGGCAACCGACAACGTCTGGGTGGAGAAGTGCTCTATCAAATTCTTCAGCGTTTCATCTGGCAGGCGCTCACGATTGGTCCAAGAGGCGTCGCCAAAGATCCCATCGAGCATCTCAGGGTTAGCTGATTCGATGGCACGCATGGCTTTTTGAATCGCAGCCCCCACATTGCGTGGCGTCTGACGGACTTCATTCCAGTGCGCATCCTCGGGGATCTGAAAGCGGTGGTTTTCGGCAAACTGCGCATAAGACAAGTCGCTATCGGAGTCAGCCATTGCTGCTTGATGCTCCTCATCCCAAACATCGGACACTCGCTTGAAGAACAACAACGGGAAGATGAACTGCTTGTAGTCACCTGCGTCAATGAGGCCACGTAGCAACACGGCTGCACCCCAGAGGTAACTTTCCAGCTCTTGCTGGCTAATGCGTTTGCTTGGGTGACTCATTGCAGCCATCCCCCATTTTTTATTACTTTTGCGAGGTGGTTTTCAGCCTTCCTACAGCGGGCGAGTGCCTTCTTAAATGCGAGAATGGCATCAGGCAATGACGGGATCTCCTCCTGCAAGGGCGGCAACACATAACGAGAGATGTTCAGTGTCCAGTCTTCACTCTCGATTTCGTCCAACGGCACGATTCGCACTGTATCTTGAACGTCAGCAAATCCGTTGTACCAACCCAGGATCTCAGCTGCATGCTCAGGTTCAAGGTAGTTCTGCGCCCGTCCACGTTTAAACAGGCGAGAGGCGTCAGCAATTAGCACTTTTTTCTTACGCTCGGCAGGCTTGTGCTTACGCAACACAAGGATGCAGGCAGCAAGACCTGTACCGTAGAATAGATTGGGAGCAAGTCCGATAACTGCCTCAATCAGATCTATTTCCAACAGCACTTGACGAATGTTTCCTTCCGTACCTTTTCGGAACAGAGCGCCTTGAGGAAGAACGACAGCCATGCGGCCAGCCCCGTCAGCCATGGATTTAACCATATGTTGCACCCAAGCAAAGTCTGCACTGCTTGATGGTGGCACCCCAGCGAAGTTACGGCCAAAGGGATCCTGAAGCCACAACTCCTCCCCCCACAACTTGAGTGAAAATGGAGGATTAGCGATCACACAATCGAAGGTGGCCAGCCGATCTCCATCGAAGAAGGCCGGGTTACGCAGGGTATCATCCCGAACAATCTGGAAGTCTTCCACGCCATGCAAAAACAGGTTCATCCGCGCGATGGAGGATGTGGTCAGGTTCTTCTCCTGCCCATACAACTTGCCCCACAGACGTTTTACGTCACCGTGCATCTCCTTCACATGCTGCACAGCAGCCAGCAACATGCCACCAGTACCGCAAGCCGGATCGTAGATGGTCTCAGCTTCTTTGGGATCGAGCATCTCGATCATCAACCTCACCACGCTACGTGGGGTATAGAACTCACCCGCCTTCTTGTTGGTGGCATCGGCAAATTTCTTGATCAGGTATTCATAGGCATCGCCGAGCAAATCTGAATTGACATTACTGTTACCCAGCGGCAATGCCGAAAAGTGCTCAATCAAATCTTTGAGCAGCGCATCTGACAGTCGCTCCTTGTTGGTCCACTGCGCATCACCAAACACCCCATAAAGGGCATCAGGGTTGGCTCTTTCAATACCACGCATCGCGTGTTGCAATGCTGCACCCACGTTCATGGACTTGGTGCGCACATCACTCCAATGGCAATCATCTGGGATCTGGAAGCGATGTGATTCAGGGAAATATGCCAGTTGCTCGTCACCAGTCTCCGCGACGATTTCCTTGTACTCTTCGTCCCAGACGTCACAGATTCGTTTGAAAAACAACAATGGGAATATATAGGTCTTGAAGTCGGCGGCATCCACCGGACCACGCAGGATGTTGGCAGACTCCCAGAGATGGCTTTCAAGCTGAGCAAGATTAACTGTTGGTTCTATCAAGTATCTAGTCCTAACAAAAACGAGCCATGAGGAACGAAAGAAGGGGCCGACTGATTACACAGTCACTACATCCTTCAAAAAGCTGGCCCGGAGTAATTCTGGTCATCAATTAGATTGGCTGGCAGTTTACCCTACCCGTATGACTTCGCCATGAGGAAGATCACACCAAAACACGCGAGGATAGTCATTCGTTTTCCTTTAAAAACACATACCTAATGTCCACCCTTGCGGGGTCCAACGAAGCGCAACAGCCCAGTCTTGACCAGGGCGTCTGCTGACCGTTCGACGGTACTGGCTGATTTGCCTATCCGCTCAGCCACTTGTTTGAGTGGTGAGCGTCAGCTAGCTTTTCCCCTGAACCAGAGAAGAACCAAAAAGATACCGCCACATTGGCGATATCTTGGATTTCAAAGGACTATTTACACTTCTCACACCACCAGCCATTAGGGCCGTTGCCTCTATTTCCCCCACAGTGAGGGCAGGAACCCGGTTTGATAGAGGAGTACCACTGGCGTTGCGTGTCGCTCACGGGTTGCGGACTGGCAACGGGGTTGGTCTGTTTCTGGGGAGTGCTGTTTACATTTACGCCACCTCGCATGCTGGCGTAGGAATACCGTGTAGACGCATCTGCCCTTTCTATTCGTTTCGCACGAGATCTGATGCAAACCTCGCGATAGCAGTAGCCGTCAGCATCAAGGCGCTGGTGCTGTAGCTGGCAATTACGGCACGCGGTCGGCGTAGATCGTGGATACTGCCCCCCATTGCTGGTCTTGTCGCTGTCTTGAGCAGCCAGTGTGGCATAGTCCCGTGCTCTCTGGGCGGCACGCTCCTGTTCAGCCAATCTCATCTGAGCAGTAATCGCCGCTTGGTGCTCACGTTGCATCTTTTGCTTTGCCTCATACTGACACCGCGCTTCCTCCAGTTGTTTTTGTTTTAATTGCTGCTGCCTGGCTTTCTCCTCTGCCTCTTGCCGTCGTTGTTCAGCAAGCTGTTCCAGTTCGATCAGCGCCGTCTCCTCGCGTGGGTGATAGAGCCAATGCAGACAGTTGGGATTGTCGCTCAGAATCGTTAGCATCAAAGTCGTCGTGTCCATCCCTGCCGGGCGAGACTTATCGAACATCCGGTCGCCAAATTGGCTATAACGAACAGCCAAAACGCCTGTTTTAGGGTGTTTGGCAATGAATCGCCCAAGCCACAGCGGGTACAACCCTACAGGCTCGTGCGCGGCAGGAAAGTGTAAGGCAAGGTGGAAGTCTGGTCGGGACATCAACTGAAATAGCCCTGCCGGAACACCATGGGTCTCTGCTTGCGGAACAAATTGAACGCCTATATCAGCATGGGCCTTAGCAACCAGTTCCTTGACCCCATCAAACGAGGTGTAATGGGCAGGGGTATTGAGCTTCACTACACTTTCCAGCTTAGAGAGCAGCATCAACCGCACACTGGTTTCAAAGGCGTAGAAGCATTTTTCCTTGCTGTCACGGTAATGAGCAAAGCAGTGGCGGTTTTGCTCACCTTTTCTGGCAACGAGCAATCCTTTACAACTGGGACAATGACAACCGGCTGCAAGTCCTCTTTCAACATCATCGACCGAGACAATTGCACCGGTCTCGGTCTTAATTGCGAAGGGTATTTTATTCTGAAAGTCCATCAATCGGTCACCTGAATAAGCTCAACCTTCATTTCTGGTAAGCTGCAGAATAGAGTGGCAACGTCCTCTGCCTTATCCCTTTACCTGCCCCCTTTGAATCTCCACCACGTTCATCTGCTTGGTACCCTTGTACTAAATAAATACACCTAATCGTACTACACCATCCCGAAAGCCTTGAGGTATAGGGCCTGGCGGCAAAGCCTGGCATGACCTTGTGATTGTGAGAGCAACCGAAGTTGAGCTGCACTTCGGCAATATGCTGGTAGAACGTGGTACAGACAGCACAATCTTTTTCACCACACTGTGATTAACTCAGTATATGTCGCCTGTATACTCATGCCGATACTGGTTACATACACATGTCGCATTTTGGAGCACATATGACCCCCAGAGAGCTCACTTGGGATCAGACCCTGCGCTTTCGCCTGCTAGAGATCGTGTTGCAATGGGAAGGACGGCTGACCACCAATCACCTAATGACAGCCTTCAATATCGGCCGCCAGCAAGCATCACGGGATATCAATCACTACCTGACCTACTACTCACCAGAAGGGTTGATCTATGACCGAAGTCTGAAGGGATACAAGCCCACCGAGCAATTTGTGCCGCGATTTAGTGAAGGAAAAGTAGATGAGTACCTGATGCTGTTACATCGTGAAAAACAGCACCAACGCCAACATGAAGCGGGGCTGTTGACCCTGCCGCTGATGGATTTGCGCTACGGCCATATCGAGATCTTGGATGTACCCAACCGCCATATCGACCCCAAGATTGTGCGGGGTCTGGTGCAAGCGGCTCGCGGTCAGTTGCGGGTCGATGTCGATTACGTATCCCTCAGCTCAGAGGAGCAGAGCGGCCGCAATATCGTGCCCCATACCCTGGTCTATGACGGGATCCGCTGGCACGTGCGCGCTTACTGCGAGAAGAAAGGCGTGTATCTGGATTTTGTGATGAGCCGGTTTCGTGGGGAACCTGAGCTACTGGATACCTCCCCTCACGGCCGGGATCAGGATCTTGAGTGGAACACCCAAGTCACTGCGGTGGTCATCCCCAATCCAACCCTCAGCGCAGGACAACAGGCCATCATTGCCAGTGACTATGCCATGCCAGATGGCAAGCTGCTGCTCAACCAGCGCATCCCTTTGATGCATTACGCGCTGGAGCGCATGCAAGTGAGCTATAACGGCGATCACGAACAGCATCCGCTGCTCTACCCGCTGGTGCTGGCAAACCGGGACGAGTTGGTAGCCAAGGGCTGCATCTTCAAGCTCCGAAGCCCGGATTTGCGTGAGAGTTAAGGGACTTAGGGTGTTCCCAGAATAAAAACATGACTACAGGAAGGCTAGCCCCGTTTGTACCTACTTACTTGCTCAAGAAAGTAGCTGCCCAGTTCACCCTTATGCTGGCTTGCTTCGCTTTCTGCGCTGGCCAAGTGACCGTTGCGCTCTTTCCATACGGCATATGCGGCAGCCTTCTCGACCTCGACCCGTTCTTGCTGCTCTTTCGGTAGAGCACACAGATTGTGACTCATACTGACCTCTTTGTTATTTGTTGGCGCCATGGTACGCCATCACTGGCATGCGGGACTTGCGCTGGTTCAAAGGTGGTGCGCTATAATGCCTGTATATAAACACAGGTATTTTGCCATGAAGCTGTTAACCCCAGACCCATCACCCGCCGAGGTGACCATCCCGCTGTTCTTGCACCGCGCCTCTTGCGGCTTTCCCAGCCCAGCCAGCGACTATCTGGAAGGGAAGTTGGACCTCAACACCCACTGCGTGGCCCACCCTGCAGCAACCTTCTATCTGCGTGCTGAGGGGGAGAGCATGACCGGGGTCGGCATCTTTCCCGGTGATTTGTTGGTGGTCGATAAGAGCCTGACCCCACGCCATGGTGATGTTGTGATTGCACTGCTTGACGGCGGCTTCACGGTCAAGACCTTACAGCTCAAGCCAAGGCTGCGGCTGCTGCCAGCCAATCCGGCGTTCGCGCCTATCGACCCTTGTATGAGCCTCTCCCTGGAACTGTTCGGAGTGGTCACCCATGTGATTGGCAATCTGAGGCAGCGTGATGGCTATAGCGCTCGTTGATGTAAACAACTTCTACGCCAGCTGTGAGCGGTTGTTTCGCCCTGAGCTGCGTGGCCGCCCGATCGTGGTGCTCTCCAACAACGATGGATGCGTGGTGTCACGCAGCCCCGAGGCCAAGGCGATGGGTATCAAGATGGCCGGGCCCTACTTCAAGATCCGCGAGCAGTTCGAGGCGCATGGCGGGGTGGCATTCAGCTCCAACTACGCACTCTATGGAGACATGTCTGGCAGGGTGATGAGCACGTTGGAGACCATGGCCCCCGAGCTGGAGGTCTACTCCATCGATGAAGCATTCCTGTCACTGTCGGAGTCGTTTGCCGGGGACCTGACCGCCTATGGACAACAGATCCGGCAGCGAGTGTGGCAGTGGACCGGCCTCACGGTAGGGGTCGGGATCGGCCCCACCAAGACCCTCGCCAAGCTGGCCAACTATGCAGCCAAGAAGTGGCCTGCCACTGGCGGCGTCGTGGACTTGCGTGACGAGCTGCGCCGTGCCCGGCTGATGGCTATCACCCCGGTGGACGAGGTGTGGGGCATAGGACGGCGCTTGGGAACCAAGTTGGTGGCACAAGGCATCAACACCGTGGCTGACCTGGTGGCTAGCGACGCCAAAGGGCTACGCGCCCAATACGGCGTGGTGGTCGAGCGGATCGTACAGGAACTGCGTGGCCTGCCTTGTGCAGAGCTGACCGTTGAACCGGCGGCGAAGCTGCAGATCCTCTCGAGCCGTTCCTTTGGTGAGCGCGTGACTGACCGTGGAGAAATGGCCCAGGCGTTGTCAGGCTTTATGGCTCGCGCAGCCGAGAAACTGCGGGCCGAGGGGATGTGTTGCCAGCGGGTGCACCTGTTCGTGCGAACCAGCCCTTTTGACGAACGAGCGCCTTACTACAGTGAGCAGGCTGGCGTCCGGCTGGTCTGCCCTAGCGATGATACCCGGTTGCTGCTGCAGCAAGTGAACGTGCTGTTACCGCAGATTTGGCGCGACGGTTACCGTTATCAGAAGGGGGGCGTCATGCTGAGTGAGTTCACCCCCAAGGGGCAACAACAGGCAGATCTCTTTGCCCCGTCCTCCGCTCAATCAGATGCGCTGATGGCAGTGATGGACCAGATCAAAGCCAAGGGATTGGGGCGCGTAGGCTTTGCCAGCCAAGGCACGGGGTCGCCTGAGTGGATGATGCGACAAGAGCACCTGAGCCCCTGTTACACCACCCGCTGGAAGGACCTGCCGGTGGCGAGGTAGCCCTGAGTCGGTTAGCTGCGAGGCTAGATGATTACACGTCAGGATCCAGTACCTCCCAACGTCCACTCTTACGCGGTCCAACAAAGCGTAATCGTCCATCTTTGACCAGCACGGCAACAGCTCTCTCCACTGTACTGGTCGACTTGCCAATCCGCTCTGCAACTTGCTTGAGCGTTATGGTCGGCTCAGCCGCCAGTTCCGCCAAGATGGCCTGGGGTGTTTTGACCCGCTTTTCTACCTGCGTTTCAACCTTCATTTCTACCCGCATTTTCTCCTGATGAGGTGATACTGCTGCTGGTTGAATCGCAATCGCCTGGGCCAGCGCATCGCGCAGCGCTTCCAGTAAAAAGAGGATAAACTCGGTACAATCACTGCGACTATCAGCCTGACTTAGCTGCTGATAGTAGTGATCTTGCCGAGCTTTGATCACCGTCTCCACTGGTAAGAAGGCCATTACTGGCTGCCAGCGACTCAATATCACCGTCTGCCATAAACGTCCCATCCGACCATTTCCATCCGCAAAGGGATGAATAAACTCCAACTCATAATGCAAGGCACAGGAAGCGATCAGCGGATGAGCCTCGGTCTCAGCCAGCCAAGTCAATAGCTGTCCCATTAGACGAGGGACCTGGTTCGCAGGGGGAGCCATATGCACTAACTGCTCGCCTCGATAGATACCTACGCCACCGCTACGCCAGTGACCCGCATCATCACAGAGTCCACGCATCAGGAGTCCATGAGCACCAAGTAAGTCTTCCGCTGAAGCCGGATCCCAATCAGGCATTGCTTCATAGGCCGCAAACGCATTACGGACCTCTTGGATTTCCCGCGGAAGCCCAAGCACCGTCTTCCCCTCAATCACTGCCGTCACCTGCTCGACACTCAGGGTATTGTGCTCTATAGCCAAGGAGGCTTGGATGGTGCGGATCCGATTCTCTCGACGCAGCATCGGCACCTGAGAACTCTGAGCAAACCGCCACTGCCCCACCAACTCGGCGATCTCCGCCACCCGACTCAACATGGCGTGGGTCAGGGTGAAGGGAGGGGAATAAGCTGCCATGGGTTACTCCAACTGATGCGATAACAAATGAGGGTTAGCTTAACAGATCCGGGAGCAGAAACTCCCGGATCTGATGCCATCTAAAACTGCAGTAAAAGTCTTTTTATCAACACCAATAAGCCTTCAAATGTTACTCCCCCCGAAACAGCGGTATCCTTCTCCGCGTCTCTTTGTCTCGTTTTTAGCCAGATAGGCTGTCCGCACAAGCATCTTCTTGAGTGACTCGGTATCATTCCGCTCAATGAGATACTCAGCATTATTGGGAAAATGCACCAATCCCATTTTTTTACAATCTTGCAGAGAGATATTTTCATCACTCACAGCGCTGTGCCACGCTACTCTTACTTTATTAGCAAGGTTCATTCTTTCAGATTCATAATTACCTAATTTGTAGTAAGCATCCCTATTTAAAAAAAACATCATGTGATAGTGAGGACAGGGAGCACCGGCTGTTTGCTCCTTAGCCCAAACGTATCTAATATCAGTCGAATGAACCCTTTTGCCTTCATAACGTCGTTCTGACTCATCGCACTCAATGAGCCGTTTAAGCCTAGAGAAGAACTCTTTAATTATCCTTGAGCCCGCCTCAGGTTTTAATGCTAAATACATTCCAAAAGCAGGGTCTTGTTGAAAACGGAGATCAACTCGAAAGGAAAACACTCTGGGGTAATGCTTAAGAGCGCTCTCCGATACAGAGAGGATTTTCTCTAAATTATCCACATTAAAGCTATAGTTCCGACCTTCGTAGAACTGCTGAGCAAGCAGGACATACTCTTCTATAGAAATAGACATTTGAACTCTCCCAATAGATTTTTGATAGACATTGAAGGTTTAAATCGTGATGGATGTATTTTGCGGATAGTGCCGTAGTATGTTTCAGACACGGTCTATTAACTGGTGTAATCACCAGGATAGTTTGTGTATAGATGCGATTAACACTTTCTTTGAATACGGAATAGAGCAATTAAACTACCATGATAAACGATGGCTATTGCTTAGCATGGTTCAAGCAGGCAGATTCATAAGCTTTCAATATACCACCAATGAAGATGTCATTGAGTTTAAATATACACATTCATTCAACTTAAAACATATATTACTATTACCTACACAAATGCATTGAATATCAAACCAGCTTGAAAACTCTTATCCCAGATAGAACAAGACTTGTAGCATGAGCAACAAGCTAATTTGTTCAAATTATTATTCAGAAATTAGCCCTAGCGAAGATTTATTTTCTCTTCAATCCATGACTCTATTTCAGAGCTAACCCAAGCAACAGATCTTGGGCCGATCTTAACTGATGCGGGAAATTTCCCGTCATTCATCTGACGGTAAACAGATGCCTTAGAGAGTGATGTCATTGCCATGACATCTTTCAACTTAAGTAGTTTCATGATGAGCTCCTTTGTCGTTCATAGTAGTAGGAGTCCACGTAAAAATATGAAGCTTGTTCTGATTGCTATCATTCAAAAAATAACAATTCCATAGATTTTCTTTAATAAGGTCTATTAACGATGATTCGACGTCAAATTGCTAGCCGTCAAGTTAATAAGGCATATTACAACTTTGACCCTTAAGAGCTTGAACATTGACAATTTCGATCTCCAAATTCATCTCCGCCACCTCAGCAAAATCCAAAAAAACCAACGTAAATAAAATACCAACTACAAGATAGTTGTTCTTATCGCATGCCAGGAGGACCATCTTTCTTTAGTCTAAAAAAAGCTAAGCCTCTCGACTTGATCAAGAGGGTGGCGAAAGTGAAAACCTACACAAACAGATTGAAAAACATGCAAGAATCAACGAAAATAACTCAAAACAAAATCACTTTTTAATCCAGAATTTACTAAGTAATGGCGATAATCTAAATGAAAAATGAAAACAATGTTCTACAACAAAAAACTTCTGACATTACGGCCAGACAAATGAATTTTATTCATAGACTGCTAAATGTCACTGTAGGTACAAATCTATCTAACTTATCTCTGACTGAGATATATAAACGCAATACTCAGGTTGTCTCGTCTAGAGCATCATTTAACAGCGATCCTTTTTCATGCTCTAGTGATTTTACTGATTTAATATCACTTTCAAGATTGGAGTGTATAAATCTTAATTACTTCTCATGGATTAATATAAATAACTCAAGGTTATGCAACTATATATGGTCATATATTAGACTCTTTAAAATGTCATCCATTACTAACTCTTTTATAGGTGCATCAAAAATTAATAAAGACGATATTTTAAATACAACATCAGATCCACGTGATAACTTTACGCTTAAGACATCCTTATATTTATACGAATTGTTTTGCCTCAAGTTATTACCTAACAACAATAAAGAAAAGAAAGATTGTGTAATATCATTTTTTGATATGTTGGATGCATCTCCAATTTTAAAAGGAAAAATAATCAATGAGCTAGAAAGAAAGTGGATAACTTATAGCGAGAAAAAGGATGTCGACAAATGGATCAATAAAGAAAATCAAGCATGGGCTTGGAATTACATTTATGCTAACAGTAATCCAGTATGGTTTTATGATAATGGACAGTTCAATAATCTACAGGATGGTATTGTAACTACATTTGATCTTCTTAATGAAATTCCAGATAGTAGACAACTTCTTTTAAAAAACATGAAATCAGCTTGGTCACAAAAAGCATATCGTGATAAAAACAATGGCAAGAAGGCTGTCAGTATTGTTCTATCTGAGGACATTATAAAAAAGCTAGACTTTATTTGTGAAAACACAGATAGAAGAAAAAATGAAGTAGTCACAAGACTGATTCGAGAAGAATACGACAAAATAAAAAAAGGCGGACACTAGTCCGCCTTTTTATTTTACTTTTTTGATGAATTCAATAACATTTCCATGATTATTATTTTTTTGCGGCTCATTTGCTACCTCAAGTTCAACCAATTCGCCCCAGCGTTGCCATAGCATTTTTTTCTTATCATCATGTCGCGAACGATGATAGGTTCTAACCAACTTATTGAGTGGGAGATGATTCAAACATAATTCGATCACTCTCTCTTCTGCATCTAATCTCTCAGCCCAATTTGTTGCAGCACTACGTCGTAAGTCATGTACGGTAAATGGCTCCATATCAGATAGTGAACGAGAAATGAAACGCCTTAAAGCTCTGGTTATCGAGTCAACTAAAATTGGCTCAATAACATCACTTTTAGGTCTGTCTGATTCAAAAACAAAGTCACCGTTTACATATAGTGCCTGTTCATCAATCAACGCTTTCGCCTGTCGAGATAAGAATACCGAATGTGGCCTCCCATTCTTGGTATCAGGGATCGTCCACATATCGTCTCTAATATGTGAAAAACGCATATTGGCGACTTCACCTCTACGACATCCAGTCAGTATTAATAGCTTGATCGCATTCGCTGCTGGTAGAGAAATAGTGGCATGGCGAGAAACACCACGCCCTCCAGCAGCTAAGCTACCACCACTGCCAAGATCCTCATCCATCGCCTTCCATAGCCTGCGCAATTCGGGGACTGTCAGCCATCTCTCTCTTGGCGAACCAGCACTGGCACCAAAATCCTTGGGCCGCAACAGTCTCGCAGGGTTGGCCTCGATAAGGCAGTGAACCACCGCATAATCCAACATCTGGTTCAGCGTTCCCAACCCCTTACGGGTTTCGTCTTTTGTTGCACGCCGAGTTATCTCTAACGCTTGCGCCAAGTGGGCACGAGTCAGATCGATTAGACGAATATTACCCAAGCTCTTCTTAAGGTGACGATTCCAACGCTCCTGATGGCACTGGAGAGTCTTTGGTTTAACGGCCTGGGCAACATGCTGCGCTTCGAGCCATCGCCCAAGTAACTCATCCATCGTCAGGGCGGTTTCATTTTTAGCCTTTTCACTAGCAACATGCTTACGTGGGTCTATCCCTTTCTTTACCAGGGCAGCCAGCTCTGCATGCTCAAGCCTGGCTCGCGCCAACGACAACGCTGGGTAATTACCCAGAACAACTGTCGCCTGAGTGCCAGCAATCCGATAACGATAGACAAACCGCTTGCTCTTCCCAGCCCTAACCTCAATAGCTAATCCACCGCCATGGGGAGATTTCACCGCATAGCGGGTAATCGAAGCCTCCCCTTGCAAAATCAATGAGGGGATCTCTCGATCCTGAGTTACCGGTTTTCTTGCCATAGCATTCTCTCCCCCCCTGTTTGGGGTACCACTTGGGGTACCACAACAAACATGATATAGGGTGAGACTTCATGAAACTAGCTGAAACCCACAACAAGGAAAATTGATATTAAAAACAATCAATTACCATCAATTAATCAACTTTATAAAACCTTCTGAAACACTACCTACCTTGGCTCCTAAGGGACAGGCCACTGGTTCGACTCCAGTCGGGAACGCCATACACAGCAAGGGGCTGGCATCGTCATGATGCCAGCCCCTTGTGCGTTTCTGCGCCATTTCCCCCTCATCCCGGGCGCCACATGGCGGACCTGGGGGGCGACAACCGTCGCCACGGCCAGTGCGCCATGCCCGCCAGATCAGGCAGGCATCAGCTCGGGGACGAGGTCAGGTCCCCATCAAGTCCATCTAGCGCTCTCCGAATGACTCGCTCAGGGTCTTGCGCAGGGGCTTGAGCAGGTAGTCCATAACGGTACGATCACCGGTGCGGATATCCACCTGGGCCGTCATCCCCGGCAACACGTCGATCTCCCTGCCCGTCGTGGAGGTCACGGGGTAGCTGGCAGGCTTGATCCGCACGCGATAATAGATGTCCATGCCGCGACTGGTCTCTTCCTTGAGGCTGTCAGCACTGACATAAGCCACCTCCCCCTTCACGCCGCCAAAGATGGTGTAGTCAAAGGTGTCGAAGCGGATCGTCGCTTCCAGACCCGGCACCACACGGGCAATGTCTGCGGTGCTCACCTTGGCCTCAATCATCAGGTCGTCGTCGACCGGGATGATCTGCATCAGCTCCTCCCCGGCCCTGAGCACACCGCCCACCGTGGTGACCCGGATGTTCTTGACGATGCCAGGCACCATGGCGGTAAACATGCTGTCCTGCTGCTCCTGCTTGCGCAGGGTCAGGGTCTGCGCGCCCTGCGCCATGTCATCCTCCGCCTTGGCCAGCTCCAGTCTGGCCTCCTCAAGGAACTGGTTGCGCCGGTTCACCAGCCGGGCCTCGGCCTCGTTGAGCCCACGCTGCACCCGCAGCAGCTCGGAGCCGCTGGCATCGCCATCAGCATAGAGCTGCTCCACCAGACGCAGCTCCTTCTGGGCCAGTGACACCGCCACTCGCATGGTTCTCAGCTCTTCCCTGAGGCCGGTCTGGCGCTGCTTGAACAGCGCCTCCTCGACACGGGCCGTCTCGGGAGAGCGTGCCAGCAGGTCAGGTGAGAAGGTGAGTCGCGGTTCACCGATGACTTCCGCCCGCAGCCGGGTGGCCCTCGCCTCCAGCGCAAACAGGCGGGCCTCCACTTCTCCGACCGACGCCCCCACTCTGGTCTGCTCCAGACGGGCGAGCAACTGACCGGGGGCCACCCTGTCCCCCTCCTTGACCAGCAACTGCTCCAGCACGCCGCCATCCACCGACTGGATGATCTGCACCCGGCTGCTGGCAATGACCTCGCCCGTGGCACGGGCGACTTCGTCCACCCGAAACCATGAGGCCCAGGCAACAAAGATCGCCATCAGGAGCGCCGTCATCCACAACCAGCCCTGACGGCTCCGGTGAGAGTTCTGCAACTTGCGGATCCGAGCCTGGGTACGCGCATCATCGTCTTGCAGGAAACGATCAGACCACATCAAGCATTCCTCCTTTGCCAGGGTGCAAAGATGCCGCCGGTCGGGCGAGCATCTGTGTCAGCACCCGATCCGGCGTGCCATCTTTGACCACCCGCCCCTGTTGCATGGCGATGACCCTCGTCGCCAGCCGGGCGGCCGCCATGGGCCTGTGGGTCGCCACGATCACGATATCCTCGGGCTGTATCGCCCTTTGCAAGGCCGTCCAGACACGCTGTTCGGATTCGCCGTCAAGGGCCGCCGTCGGTTCGTCCAGCAGCCATACCCTGGGCTGGTTGATCAGGACGCGAGCAAGCGCAACCAGCTGCCTCTGGCCGCCAGAGAGCCCCTCTCCTCCCTCGCTGATCACGAGATCCATCCCCTGAGGGCTGGATGCCGCAATGCCGTCGATACCGAGCTCGCGGGTGATCTGCAGCAGGCGAGAGTCGCTGGTCACGCCGGTCAGGGCCAGATTGCTGCGCAGGGTGCCCTTGAACAGCTGTACGGCTTGCGGCAGATACCCCACCTGGCTTGCCACCAGTTGGGGATCGATCTCCCACAGATCGGCGTCTCCCAGACGGATGCGGCCTTCGCTGGGGCAATACAGACCGGCCAGCATCTTGAGCAGCGTCGACTTGCCACACCCGATCGGCCCGACCAGCAATACCCGCTCACCGGATTTGAACTGCAGGCGCTCGATGTCGAGCTGGCAGATGGGCGATTCGGGATAAGCGAAACGCACGCGCTCCAGGGCCACCTCCCTGGGGAGTTCGTCCGGCAGCAGCAGTTGCTGCTCCGGGCGCCGATCCCGCGACAGGGACAAGACCTGGTGCACCATCTGCAACGCCTGTCTGACTTGCTGCCACTGCGCAAGATACTGGACGCTCTGGGCGATGGGGGCGATCACCCGCCCCCCCAGGATGCTGCACGCGATCATCCCCCCCATCGTCAGGAGGCCAGCCTCGATCTGCCATACCCCGACAACCACCGCGGCCACATAGGCCAGGGTTGACAGGCTGCTGGTGCTGACGCTGGAGAAACTGCTGACCGCCTTCTGCTGGATGTTGTAGCCATCGATGGTCGCCGTCACGTCTTGCCACTCCTGTGCAAAACGCCAGCCGGCATTGTTGGCGCGAATCGTCTCTGCGCCCCGGATCGTGTCGACCAGCAACCCCTGGCGCTCGTTGCTGCGCAGCATCTGCTGTGACAGCAAGGCGCGAAGGCGCCACTGGCTGACATATCCCAGCAGCAATGCCACTGGCAGCAGCAGGGTGTACACCCAGCCCACCGCGCCGCCGATGATGGCGATAAATGCCAGAAACAGGGCGGCAAAGGGCAGATCCACCAGTGCAAACACCACGCCGGCACTGAAGAACTGACGCACGGCATCCAGCCCGCCAACCTGGGCCGCCAGAGTTCCCAGGCTGCGCGGCTGCTGATCCAGACGCAGATGCAGCACATGCTCGAAGACCTGCTGCGAAACCCGCTTGTCGACGGCACAAGAGAGGCTGTCCAGGATCCTGGCCCGGGTGATCTTCAGCATCCAGTCCAGCAGGATGATCAATCCCATGCCGGTTACCAGGGTGGTCAGGGTCGAATAGGCCAGGGTCGGCACCACACGGTCATAGACCTGCATGGCGAAAATGGACGTGCCGACGGCCAGCAGGTTCACCAGCACGGTGGCCACGATGACTTTCCACAGCCAGCCCCGCTCTCGAAAGAGTTCTCGCCACACCAGGCGAGACGCCAGGTTGCCGGAGAAGACACTGTCGGCATCGGCACGTCTGCTCACCGGAGCCCGCAGCCAGACCACCAGGGCATCCTGCAGCTCGCTCTCATCGGCCTCACGGCGCATCCCTGCCCCATCGAGCAGGGTCAGGCGGCCCGTGGCATCCCGCTCCGCCAGCGCCCACTCCCCCTGGGCACAGACCAGTGCCGGCAAGCGGCGCTGATCAAGACGACGCCAGGCGAGTTGCACGGGTGCAAGGTTCTTCAATCCGGCCTGGATCAGTACCTGCCTCAACCACTGTGCGGGCCCGAGGGTGGCAGTGGCTGGCGCCGCCTGCTCCCACGCCTGTGCCAGTGCATCGTGGTCGAACGGGATCTGTAACGTTGCCAACAAGTGTGTCACCAACGCAGATGACATGCCGTGCGGCGCCTGCTCGGCGGTTTGCCTATCCATGGGGTTGTAACTCCTCACCGTTCAAGGTCACCAGGGGATCCAGCCCCCCTGTCAGGGCAGCCAATTGCAAGGAGTAAATCTCCCAGTCACTCTTTGCCTGGGCCAGTTGCAACTGCTGTTCACTGAATTCGCGCTGGATATTCAGCACATCGAGCCAGCTCTTGGTCCCTGCCACATACTGGCGTTGATAGGATCCCAGCACGGCCCCCAACTCCGCCAGTGACTCAGTCTGTACCCGCACCAGCCCGGCCTGCAGCTCACGGCTGCGTTGCAGGCGACGCACGCTGCGCTCCAGCTCGCTGACGGCGTAGGCCAGGTCATCTTCGGCCGCGCTCTGCTGCGCCACCGCCGCGTCTGTCCTGCCACGGGTCGCAAAGCCCATCCCCTCCAGCGTGCCCTCCAGCACCAAACTGACCCGGGTATCATCCCGGTAGGATGGCTGATCGTAATCCTGCTCTGCTTGCAGGTAGAGCGTGGGCATGGAGGCCGTTCTGACCTGCTCCACACTCGCCCTGGCCCGCTCGATCTCCTGCTTCTTGTAACGCACTTCGGCGCTGCCCTGCAGGGCGGCCTGGTGCAATGCCTCGCCCTCGCTGACCAGCAGCAGATCCGGTGTCACCGGTTGTCGGGCAGGCACGGGCGTCTGGGTCAGGGCCAGCAGATCGCTTCTCGCAATGGCCAGCTCCCCTTCGTATCGCTCCACCCTCGCCCTGGCTTGCGCGAGGCGAGTGGCCGCCAGGCGAACATCCGCCGTCGATGCCAGCTGACCCTGCTCCCGGCGGCTGATCTGCTCGAACAGCGACTGATGGGCAGCCAGACTGGCTTGAACCACCTCCAGGCGCTGACGGCTGCCAAGGACATGGGCGTAGGCCACGGCGGTCTGCTCCAGCAACTGGCGCCGCACCCGCAACAGGTCGACACGCTCGACCTCAGTGTCGGCATCGGCAAACGCAATGCTGTTGTCGATGCGCCCGAATGCCCACAGGGGTTGGCGGGCACGCAGGGTCACCGGCGTGGAGAGGTCCTCTCCGGTCGCGGTATCCCGGCTCGATTCGGAATACTGCTGCACCTGGGCGGTCACGCTGGGGTAGCGCTGACTGCGGGCAGCATCGGCCGAATATTCCCGCGCCTCGATCTGCGCCGCTTTGCCACTCACGGCCGGGTGCTGGCTCAGGGCCGCCTGCAACGCCACCTGCAAGCCATCGGCCTGCCGTGCATGCGCGGGCAAGGCCAACGCGGCCAGGCTCAGGAGCAGCAGACCCTGCCGCCCCAGCAAGCTAGTTACCATGACCATTCTCCGTCGATTTCCTGTTCGTTGTGGGGCAGGGCTGTCTGTGCCACAGGCGGCGCCTTGCCCATCAGCTGCGCCGCCTTTTCCGGCTCGCCCGATAGCGTGTATGCCCGCGCCAGATCATCGCGCCATTGGCCATGCCAGGGGCACAGCTCATGGGCCTTGCGCATCAGGGCAATGCCCTCGGTCACATGGCCCTTGCGCACATAGACAAGCCCCACCATGAAGGTGGCAGCGGCGTGCTCGGGCAGGTGGTGCAGCAACTGCTTGAAGCAGTGCTCGGCCTCGTCCAGCTTCTCTTCGCGGTAGTGCGCCACGCCGGATTCCAGCAAGCCGGGCACGGGCAGCGCCACCATGTCGTCGATCGGTTGCCATTGGATGCGGCCATTGGTGCCGCGCAGCAGCGGGGCAAGATGGGCCTCGTAACGCGCCCACTTGGCCACGGAGCTCTTGTACAGCGGCTGACGAACCTGCCAGACGCTGGCGGTTTTCACCGGCCGTTGCAACTCGCTGAAATTGAGGACCTGAGGCTCCCAGGCCACCCCGACGTAATCCAGCATGCGCCGCGCCTCGCGCTCGGGATCCGCCAGCACATCCTCGTAACGCACCTCCAGGATCTCCCCGGGGAAGAGCTGGTTCCAGTGGTGCATCAGCAGGTTATGGTCGGCGAGCTGCTCGCCAATCCAGGTCAGGTTATAGGCAAAGCCCATGCCGCCGTGCTTGGCCACGTAATCGGTAAAGTAGTTGGAGATGGCGATATCGCGGGGGTCGCGTCGCACCGAGATGATCCGCGCATGGGGGAACAGCAGTTTGATGAGACCGATGTTCTCGAAGTTGTGGGGCAGCTTGTCCACCACATGCCGCGCCCCTGGCGCGTACTCCTGCAGCTCCTTGAGAAGATTGCCCGTGATGCCCGCTATCACCTTGGCGTCGAGATCGTCCACGCAGTCGGGATAATGCCGACCCGAACCGACCCGGCGTTCCCACCGCTCAAGGCCCGCAATCACGCCGGGGATGAGCCCCAGCTCGCCCGCACCGTGGACCTGGCTGTGGCCAGCCAATATCTGCTCGATCAGCGTGGTGCCGGAGCGCGGCATGCCCAGCACGAACACCGGCAGGGTCGACTCATTGCCAATCCCACGGCGATGCTCATACAGCGAGCGGCTGAAGGCATGACGGATGCGCGCACAAGCTTGCCGGTGCGCCGCAGGATCATATTGCAGCAGGGTGCGGCTGGCGACGTTCGCCTCGTCTGCCAGGGCAAAGGCCTTGGCGTAATCCTCGCGCTTTTCCCAGGCGGCCGCCAACTGCAGCAGCAGACCGGGTTTCACCAGCCCCTCGGGGCCGGGTCGGCGGGCTAGCATCTCCAGATGGTGCAGGGTGGCGTCATCCTCCGGGAAGCGCCGCGCATTGATAAGCGCACTATGACCGCGCACCGGGTCGAGCACCTTGACCCGTTCAAACAGCGCCACCGCCTCGTCAAGACGGCCCAGTTGCATGTACAACTGACCCAGTCCCTGCAAGGCGGGCACCAGTTGCGGATGCGCTTGCAACACTTGGCCGTAGCGCGCCTCGGCTTCGGCATACTGCTGCTCCTGCGCCTCGACCCCGGCCAGCGCCACCTGCGCTTCGGCCAGCCAGTGGGATCGGGGCGCCCCGTCGAGACTCTCTGACGGCGGCAGCGCCTGCGCCTCTTCGAGTGCCTGAGTGGCCATCTCTCTGGCAAGCGCCGTCTGCCCCTGGGTCGCGACGGCAACCAGCTTGAGGCGCAATGCCAGCACGGGCTGTTGCTGCTGGTCCGCCAGATGGATAGCCCGGCGCAGCAAGGCGATGGCCTGGGGCGAGCGCCCTTGCAGCTCAGCCAGCTCGGCGCGATGCTGGTGCAAACCTAGATGCTCGGGATAATGTCTTCCGCCACGGCACAGGGCATCTTCGGCCTGGGCATGGCGACCTCGCTCGGTCAGCCGCTGGGCGTACCCCCTGACCAGACCGCAATAATCCCCTTCATCCAGTGCGATTTGCTGCTCGTCCAGCCAGGCATCGGCGGCGGCATATTGCTCTGCCGCCAGCCACAGTTCCAGACGCAGACCTCGCAGTTGCTGGCCATGCCAGGCCGCCTGTGGCTCGGGCCAGTGCTCCCGCTCCCCCTCCCAAAAGGCCTCGGCCCGGGTCAGCAGTTGCTCGCCCAATGCGATGGCCCCGTCCTGCAAATAGAGGCGCAGCAGTTGTTGATAGATCAAGATATTGGGCGCAAGGAAAAGGCTTCGCTCATACAGTTGCCGCGCCGCCGCCGTCTGTTGGCGTCGAAGCTGGCAGGTCGCCAGCCGCGCCAGCAAGAGCCCGTGCTCGGGTGCCTCAAGCAGGGCCGCCTCGAGCAAAGTCTGCGCCATGTCGAGCTCCCCCAGCAGCAGTTGGACGGCAGCCATATCGACACGCCCGTCGACGTCAAGAGCGGCAAGATCCAGCCCTGCCAGCGCGTGGCGTGCGGCATCCTGCTCGCCAAGCTGGGCACAGGCCAACGCCAGCAATACCTGTTCGGCGGGGCTTTGTGGGGCGCCGCAGGCCTCCTGCAACAGCACAAATTGTTGTTGCAGGGCCAGCGTGCGCAGTAAGGAGAGTGAACTCATGGGAACAGCGGGATCCTGGGGCTAGATCGCCCCCCAATGAGGGGCGATCAGGATGAAGAAGAGAAGGGCCGGGTTAGCTTCGTGCCGTGACTCGCATTGCCGCAACCTGACCTAGCGGAGTAACAGAGCAAGAAAATTCATTGCTCTGCGGGTTACACCAGACCTTGCGACGTCATGATGTTCGCTGGCATTTGATGAAGGTATACCTCCCCCAATCGGCTCATATTACCTAGCTGTTCAATGTTCGGATTTTGGGAGGTTGCAGCGGCCCAACTACCGTTCCAAAGATCCACGGTATTCTGCCCATACCGCATCAAGTCGCCATCTCGCTGAAGCTGGACAACCGGCATCGAACTAAACCAAGCAAGGTTGTTGGTACCGCTATAGAGGTTGGCACTCACGCCGCGTCCAGATACACCCACGACAGAAGTACCGGTACCGACCAGAACGATCTTGTCGTCAGGACCCAGAGTATTGGCGCCAGACCACATTCCCCAGGTACCTGGACCCGAGCCGGCGATACTCAACGCATCCAGGTTGCTGCTGACTTTGATGTAGATGGTGTAAGCCTTGCCTGCATCGAAGGTACGGCTGCTGTGGTCCGAACTGACCCCCTGCACCAGGTCAAACACCACTATGTTGGTGTTGACCGAGGTGTCGATCACGATGGCTTCGTTCGCCCCGAGCGAACCCGCCGCGCCCGGGCTGGGCAAGGTCAGGGTGGCGTTGTTGCCGGCGGCGTCGCGGATGGTGCCGCCATTGAGGCCCAGCGCCGCCGAGCTCAGGTAATCCAGATCGGCGCTGGTGTCCCCCGCCTGAACCGTGTAGTTGAAGGTCAGGGTGTTGGAGCCTGAACCACTGACGTAATTGATGGTCCGATCCGTGGCGCCGGTTTCCAGGGTCAGTTGCGGCGTGCCGGTGACGGTGACGGTCTCGCTGAAACTGACCTGGATGCTGATCACCGCCCCCACACCGTAGCTACCCACCGCCGTGCTGCTGACCCCGCTCACCACAGGGGCCGTGGTATACACCAGGTAGCTGGCGTTGTCGGTCACCAGGGAATGGCTCAGGTTCGCATCATTACCCGCGGCATCGCTCAGGGTGCCACCGTTGGCCTCCAGGCCATTGGCAACGATCGAGATGCCGTTGGCATCGGTCTGACCCGCCAGAATGGTGTATTGGAACAGCAATGAGGTCGTGCCACTGCCCGAGACGTAATTGGCGTAGACGGTGTTGCCCCCGATATTCAGCGCCACACGGGGCGTGCCGCCTGCGGTATCGATCACAGTAGCTTCAGCCATGGTCACTGTGATGCTCACAACGTCACCGGCATTCAGGGTGTTGCTCTGCGCACCGCTGGCCCCCGTGATGCCCACACTGCTGACAGTTGGGGCCGTGGTATCCACCAGGTAGTTGGCGTTATCGGCTACCGCACCATGAGTCAGAACGGCCGCATTGCCCGCCGCATCGCGCAGCGTGCCGCCGTTTGTTTGCAGCGCATTGGCATCCAGGCTGATGCCGTTGGCATCGCTCTGGCCAGCCAGAATGGTGTATTGGAAGAGCAGTGCGGCCGTGCCACTGCCCGAGACGTAATTGGCGTAGACGGTGCTGCCCCCGACATTCAGTGCCACACGGGGTGTGCCGCCCGTGGTATCGACCACAGTGGCTTCATCCATGGACACGGTGACGCTGACCACGTCACCGGCATTCAGGGTGCTGCTTTGTACACCGCTTGCCCCGCTGATGGCGATGCTGCTGATTGTCGGAGCGGTTTCATCCACCAAGTCGTTGATAGCCAGTGTGACTGTTTGCTCGCTGGCGTTGCCGGCGGCGTCGGTCGCCACCACGGTGAAGCTATAGCTGGCCTTGGTTTCATAATCCGGGTTGCCCGTGAGCGTCACCGCCCCCGTGGCCCCATTGATACTGAACAGCGCCGCGTCCGCTCCCGCCTTCAGGCTGTAGCTGGTGCTGCCGCTCGCCACGTCGCCGCTGTCGGTGCTGGTGACGGTGTAGACCACCTGCCCCGCCCCGCTGTTCTCGTTGATGGCGCTGGCGATACTGCCCGAGGTGATGGTCGGGGCCATGTCGTCCAGGTCGTTGATGCCTAAGGTGACCACCTGCTCGCTGGCATTGCCGGCGGCGTCGGTGGCCACCACGGTGAAGCTGTAGCTCGCCTTGGTTTCATGATCCAGGTTGCCCGTGAGCGTCACCGCCCCCGTGGTCCCATTGATACTGAACAGCGCCGCATCCGCCCCCGCCTTCAGGCTGTAGCTGGTGCTGCCGCTCGCCACATCGGCGCTGTCGGTGCTGGTGACGGTATAGACCACCTGCCCGGCCCCGCTGTTCTCGTCGATGGCGCTGGCGATGCCGCCCGAGGTGATGGTCGGCGCCGTGTCGTCCAGATCGTTGATGCCTAAGGTGACCACCTGCTCGCTGGCATTGCCGGCGGCGTCGGTGGCCACCACGGTGAAGCTGTAGCTCGCTTTGGTTTCATGATCCGGGTTGCCAATCAGCGTCACCGCCCCCGTGGCCCCATTGATACTGAACAGCGCGGCATCCGCCCCCGCCTTCAGGCTGTAGCTGGTGCTGCCGCTCGCCACATCGCCGCTGTCGGTGCTGGTGACGGTATAGATCACCTGCCCCGCCCCGCTGTTCTCGTCGATGGCGTTGGCAATGCCGCCCGAGGTGATGGTCGGGGCCATGTCGTCCAGATCGTTGATGCCTAAGGTGACCACCTGCTCGCTGGCATTGCCCGCCGCATCCGTGGCCACCACGGTGAAGCTGTAGCTCGCCTTGCTCTCGTGATCCGGGTTGCCCGTGAGCGTCACCGCCCCCGTGGTAGCATCGATGTTGAACAGCGCGGCGTCCGCCCCCGCCTTCAGGCTGTAACTGGTGCTGCCGCTCGCCACATCGGCGCTGTCGGTGCTGGTGACGGTGTAGACCACCTGCCCGGCCCCGCTGTTCTCGTCGATGGCGCTGGCGATGCCGCCCGAAGTGATGGTCGGGGCCGTGTCGTCCAGATCGTTGATGGCTAGGGTGACCACCTGCTCGCTGGCATTGCCAGCGGCATCGGTGGCCACCACGGTGAAGCTGTAGCTCGCCTTGGTTTCATGATCCGGGTTGCCCGTGAGCGTCACCGCCCCCGTGGCCCCATTGATGCTGAACAGCGCGGCGTCCGCCCCCGCCTTCAGGCTGTAGCTGGTGCTGCCGCTCACCACATCGGCGCTGTCGGTGCTGGTGACGGTATAGACCACCTGCCCGGCCCCGCTGTTCTCGTCGAGGGCGCTGGCGATGCCGCCCGAGGTGATGGTCGGGGCCGTGTCGTCCAGATCGTTGATGCCTAGGGTGACCACCTGCTCGCTGGCGTTACCGGCGGCGTCGGTGGCCACCACGGTGAAGCTGTAGCTCGCCTTGCTCTCGTGATCCGGGTTGCCCGTGAGCGTCACCGCCCCCGTGGCCCCATTGATGCTGAACAGCGCCGCATCTGCCCCCGCCTTCAGGCTGTAGCTGGTGCTGCCGCTCGCCACGTCGCCGCTGTCGGTGCTGGTGACGGTATAGATCACCTGCCCGGCCCCACTGTTCTCGGCGATGGCGCTGGCGATGCCGCCCGAGGTGATGGTCGGCGCCACTTCGTCCAGGTTATTGACCCCTAGGGTGATCACCTGTTCGCTGGCGTTGCCGGCGGCGTCGGTGGCCACCACGGTGAAGCTGTAGCTCGCCTTGCTCTCGTGATCCGGGTTGCCAATCAGGGTCACCGCCCCCGTGGCCGCGTCGATGCTGAACAGCGCGGCGTCCGCCCCCACCTTCAGGCTGTAGCTGGTGCTGCCGCTCGCCACGTCGCCGCTGTCGGTGCTGGTGACGGTATAGACCACCTGCCCCGCCCCGCTGTTCTCGTTGATGGCGCTGGCGATGCCGCCCGAGGTGATGGTCGGCGCCACTTCGTCCAGGTTATTGATGCCTAAGGTGACCACCTGCTCGCTAGCGTTGCCGGCGGCGTCGGTGGCCACCACGGTGAAGCCGTAGCTCCCCTTGGTTTCATGATCCGGGTTGCCAATCAGGGTAACCGCCCCCGTGGCCGCGTCGATGCTGAACAGCGCGGCGTCCCCCCCCGCCTTCAGGCTGTAGCTGGTGCTGCCGCTCGACACGTCGGCGCTGTCGGTGCTGGTGACGGTGTAGACCACCTGCCCCGCTCCGCTGTTCTCGTCGATGGCGCTGGCGATGCCGCCCGAGGTGATGGTCGGGGCCGTGTCGTCCAGATCGTTGATGCCTAAAGTGACCACCTGCTCGCTGGCATTGCCCGCCGCATCGGTCGCCACCACGGTGAAGCTGTAGCTTCCCTTGGTCTCGTAGTCCGGGTTGCCCGTCAGGGTCACCGCGCCCGTGGCGGCATTGATGCTGAACAGCGCCGCATCCGCTCCTGCCTTCAGGCTGTAGCTGGTGCTGCCGCTCGCCACATCGGCGCTGTCGGTGCTGGTGACGGTGTAAACCACCTGCCCGGCACCGCTGTTTTCATTGATGGCACTGGCCGTCGCCCCCGAGGTGATGGTCGGCGCCACTTCGTCCAGGTTGTTGATGCCCAAGGTGACTACCTGCTCGCTGGCATTGCCCGCCGCATCGGTGGCCACCACGGTGAAGCTGTAGCTTCCCTTGGTCTCGTAGTCCGGATTGCCAATCAGGGTCACCGCGCCCGTGGCGGCATTAATGCTGAACAGCGCCACGTCCGCTCCCGCCTTCAGGCTGTAGCTGGTGCTACCGGTCGCGATGTCGCCGCTGTCGGTGCTGGTGACGGTGTAAACGACTTGGCCTGCTCCACTGTTCTCGCTGATAGCTGTTGCGGTAGCAGCGGAGGTGATGGTCGGCGCCACTTCGTCCAGGTTGTTGATGCCCAAGGTGACTACCTGCTCGCTGGCATTGCCCGCCGCATCGGTGGCCACCACGGTGAAGCTGTAGCTTCCCTTGGTCTCGTAGTCCGGATTGCCAATCAGGGTCACCGCGCCCGTGGCGGCATTAATGCTGAACAGCGCCGCGTCCGCTCCCGCCTTCAGGCTGTAGCTGGTGCTACCGGTCGAGATGTCGCCGCTGTCAGTGCTGGTCACGGTGTAAACCACCTGCCCGGCACCGCTGTTCTCGTTGATAGCTGTTGCGGTAGCAGCGGAGGTAATGATCGGGGCTGTGTCATCCAGGTTATTGACCCCCAAGGTAACCACCTGCTCGCTGGCGTTGCCCGCCGCATCGGTCGCCACCACGGTGAAGCTGTAGCTCCCCTTGACTTCGTAATCAGGATTGCCAATCAGGGTCACAACCCCCGTCACGGGGTTGATGCTGAAGGCTGCGTGATCACCCACCACCTTGAGGCTGTAAGTGACATCGCCCGCATCGCTTGCGACCGCGGTATACACGCTCTGCAAAGCACCGCTATTTTCCAAAATGGCAGCAGCCGTCGCGCTTGAGCTGAATTTGGGTGCGAAAGTATCAACCACCCCGGCAACGGCATCCGTCAAATTCTGCCCCGTTTGCGCTGACGTATATTCCCCGCCCTGGACGACAATCCCCTGCGCACTTTCTGTCAACGTCGCCTTGCCGTTGCTGACCTGCAATCCGGCAAGCAGATCCTCGATGGTTTTCTGGCTATTGCCACCGTTCTGACTATCGGCACCCGATAGTGCTGCCAGTACGGCTCCATATATTTCGCCTGCGCTCAGGCCGTTGGCGCTATCAAAGGCGCCGCCATTGGTCGGCACTACCGTGGTGCCATGCAAACTCGGCAGACCAAACAGGTCGGCCACGGCATTGTTGATGTCGTTGACCATGGATTCGGCGGGCAAACTACCGGCAGCCGCATCTTGCACCTTGTGATAAGCCAGGGTGCTCAGGACGTTGAGATTGACGGTAACGGTAGAATTAGGCTGCGACACCACTTCCATCGCAAACAGCTCTGCATTCAGGTCTTTGCCTGCCTGGGTCGCTTCATCGAGATAGTCGGCGCTGGAGCCGGTGTTAACGACCCGGGCGATGACCACGCCAAGATAGCTGCCAACCGCGATTGAGAAGGTGCCATCCGGATTGACCTGCGCCTCTCCCAGCAGAGTGACACCGTCAGCCTGGTAAACCTCGACCCGCAGATCATTGCCAGCGACAACCGGGCCGCCCACTATGGTCCCCGCAACTCTGTTGACGACACCGGCATCGGTACCACCATCACTATCGCTGCCTCCACCACTGCCAGCAGCCAGCGCGATCCCGCCAAGACCAAGTGCCCCCAGCCCGACCGTGATGGGGGTGAAGAAATCACTATCAGAACTCCCCTGCCAGATGAGTTGCTCACCATTGGCAGCCGTCTCTATTACCGGGCTCTCACTCGTCACCGCGGCACCGTTCAAGGCCGAGCCATCCAGCTCCGCCTGGGGAATAAACGCAGTATCCGGTTCATCATAAAAATCGGTGAGTTCCACCAGAACGCCATCGTCACTGGATTCGATGATCAGCGAGCCGCCCTTGCGTTTGACGAAAAAGCCATCTGGGGATTTGCCGGTCGAGGTGTCGATTAACGCGTACTTGGCGCCAGATTGAGCCGGAATGATGACAGCATCGGTGAGAGGTATTTGCCGCAGTGAGCCGTCAGCAAGGCGCTCTACAAGTTGCAATGACTGTTTAACGCCTGTTTTTGAAGCCATGTAGATCTCCCTATCCACTTGTATTTAAATGACATATTTGTTAGGAATGACGGCCTGCGACAAAAGGCGACGGAGTCGATACTAGCAGACAAGTTGCAGTCGAAGATAGATGGTGCTGACCGGCCCGCCACGACTCAATCCAACCTGGAACATATGCCAAAAACCACATAAAAACAGATCCTTATGGCAGTAATCCCCCCCCCTCTTGCCATACCTTTGGACCCGCATCCTCCCCTGGACCTGATGTCTAACATCCCCCGGTAGTTGCCACCCCCGGTGGCGGCACACCGTCATCTACCCTTGAAGGGCGCCGTCCGGGAGGACGGCCCTCCATTCGCCGAGACACAGAGAAGGACATCATGGGCAGCAAACGAAAATCCAGAACGGAAGAACCGGTCGTGGCCGAGGCGCAAAAGCCCCTTGGCAACAAGGCATACGAAAAGGCGCTGCGCCTCTTGCACGTGGAGCTGGTCAGGCTACAGCAGTGGGTGGTGCACAAGGGGCTCAAGGTCTGCATCGTCTTCGAGGGGCGTGACGGGGCCGGCAAGGGGGGCACCATCAAGGCGATCACCGAGCGGGTCAGCCCCCGGGTCTTTCGGGTCGTCGCACTGCCCGCCCCCACGGAGCGGGAGAAGAGCCAGCTCTACTTCCAGCGCTACATCCCCCATCTGCCAGCGGCGGGGGAGATCGTCATCTTCGATCGCAGCTGGTACAACCGGGCCGGGGTGGAGCGCATCATGGGTTTTTGCAGCGAGGAGGCGAGCGACAAATTCCTGGCTGGCACCCCCATGGTGGAAAAAGCCCTGGTGGACTCTGGCATCATTCTGCTGAAGTACTGGCTGGAGGTGACCCCACAAGAGCAGGAGCGGCGGCTGCGTGATCGCATCGACGATGGCCGCAAGATCTGGAAGCTCTCCCCCATGGACATCAAGTCCTTCGATCGCTGGGATGACTACACCCGGGCACGGGATGCCATGTTCATCGCCACCGACACCGCCTGGGCCCCCTGGTTCGTGGCCCACTCCGAGGACAAGAAACGGGTGCGCCTCAACATCATCTCCCACCTGCTGGCGCACATCCCCTACGAGGCGCTGCCGACGGAGCCGGTGAAGCTGCCCAAGCGCAAGATAGGCAAAGTCAAACCATCGGAGCACCCGCTTCGCATCGTGCCAGCCCTCTTCTAGCCAGAGGGGGTGAGCCCTGGCTCACCCCCTTTCCCTTCCTGCCCCAAGGGACAACCGGCGCTGCCGGTATCATCCAATGGCTTGTTGTTGCTCACGTTTTCCCGTTTGCCTCCCCTATACTTCAGCGACATTCAGGTCTGGCCGAGCGAGGAGGCCCCCATGTTGCGACTGTTTGCCCTGCTGCTTGTCTGCCTGGTGCTCCCGGTGCGGGCGCTGACCCTGACCCCGGTGGCGGGGGAGCTACGCCACCCCTGGGGACTGGCCTTGCTGCCGGATGGCGGCTACCTCGTCAGCGAGCGCCCTGGGCGCCTGCTGCGCATCGACGCGGGTGGCAACCGCCATGTGGTCTCCGGCCTGCCGCCCCTCGCCGCCACGGGCCAGGGGGGTCTGCTCGATCTCGCCCTGGACAGCGATGGCTGGCTCTATCTCAGCTACAGCGAGCCGGGGGACGGGGGCGCCGGCACCGCCGTGGCCCGGGCCCGGCTGCAAAAAGAGGCCCTCGTCGACTGGCAACTGCTGTTTCGCCAAGAGCCCAAGGTGGCTGGCGGCGCCCATTTCGGCTCCCGCCTGGTGCTGACGGAGGATGGCTATCTCTTCATCACCCTGGGGGATCGCTACAGCGAGCGGGAGCGGGCCCAGACGCTGGACAACCACCTCGGCAAGACGGTGCGTCTGCACAAGGATGGCCGGGTCCCCGCCGACAACCCCTTCGTCAAGACGCCGGGGGCCCTGCCGGAGGTCTGGAGCCTGGGCCATCGCAACATGCAGGGGGCGGCCCTGCGTCCGGGCAGCCAGCAGTTCTGGGCTCACGAGCATGGTCCCCAGGGCGGGGACGAGGTCAACCTCATCCTGCCAGGCCACAACTACGGCTGGCCCAGAGTGACCTTTGGCGAGGAGTACGGGGGCGGCAAGATTGGCGTGGGCCAGAGCGCGCCGGGCATGACGGCGCCACGCTGGATCTGGGTGCCCTCCATCGCCCCCTCGGGCATGGCCTTTTATCAGGGGAACCTGTTCAGGGAGTGGCAGGGTGATCTGCTGGTCGGCGCCCTGCGCGGTCAGGCCTTGTTGCGCCTGCACCTCGACGGAGACAAGATAGTGTCGGCAGAGCGGCTGCTGACCGATCTGGGGGAGCGGATCCGTACCGTCAAGGAGGGCCCCGAGGGCGCCCTCTACCTGTTGACGGATTCAGGCCAGGGGCGCCTGCTCAAACTGACCCCATAGCATGAAAGGAGCAAGGATGAAGACGAATCGCATGCTGCTGGTGCTCTGCACCAGCCTCTGGTTGCTGGGCTGCAACACCATCCACGGGATGGGACGAGACATCGAGAAGGCGGGGGAGGTGATCCAGGGCTCCGCCAAGCTGACGGACGCACCGGCCGCAGAGGGTCGCTGATCCCGGCCAGGTGGCGCTGTGATTCGCCCCCTGTCGCCCCTTTCCTTACCCCTGTTCGGCGCTGGCCACCAGGCTGGCCAGCGGTGCCATGGTCACCCTGACCCCGTGCTGGGCCAGCGCCTCGCGGGCGCTCTGGGGCAGCTGCTCGTCGGTGATCACCTGATCGATCGCATCCCAGCCCACCACGTTGAAAGTCCCCACCTTGCCATATTTGGACGAGTCGCAGATGAGGATGCGGGTCGCCGCCGACTCCACCACGGCCCGCTTCACCGGCACCTTCTGTTCGCTAGGGGTGGAGATCCCCTGACTGTCCCAGGAGGAGGCTGACAGGAAGGCGATGTCCAGATGGAGGTTGCGCAGGAAGTGGGCGGTGGCCTCCCCGGCGCAGGACTGGTTCTCGCGAATGACCTGGCCCCCGGTGTGATAGAGGCGGCAGCGGCCGTGCTCGATGAGATAGGCGCACACCATGAAGTCGTTGGTCACTATCATCAGGTCTTCCCGCAGCGCCAACTCCCGGGCCAGCTCCAGGGAGGTGGTGCCGGCATCCAGATAGACGGTGCACCCCTCGCTCACCTGGGCGGCGGCGAGCCGGGCGATGGCCAGCTTGGCCCCCTGCATCAGGCTGCGCTTGGCAGCGTGGGAGGGCTCGCTCTTGATCCGCTGGGAGAGGCTGACCCCGCCGGAGACGGAGAGTACCCGCCCCTGCTCCTCCAGCTTCTGGATGTCGCGCCTGATGGTCATGTGGGAGACCTGCAGCCAGTCGGTCAGCTCCACTATGCTGACCACGCCGCGCTCTGCCAGCAGTTGCAGGATACGTTGCTGTCGCTCTACGGGAATCATCTTGCCTCGCGCCTCGGGAAAAGGAAGGTGCCATTCTACCCCAGCGACCTGGGAAAAAATGATAAATAACCTGAAACGGGCTCACAAATCACATTTATTCACACTAAAAACGCCAAAACTTGACTCGAAAGAATCTTAACCCACACAAATAACAAAAATTAACACCAAATAAGTTATTTTTTGTGACGACTACCTGATATTTCATCGCCGCAAGCCTCTACTATCGGCTCATCAGTCGTAATCGAGGAATCACGAGATGAGCACTCCCTATCATGTTGCGGTCATCGGCCTGGGCGCCATGGGCATGGGCGCCGCCCGCTCCTGCCTGCGGGCCGGGCTCACCACCTATGGCATCGACCTCAGCGAACAGGCCCGCGGCCAGCTGCAGCAGGCCGGTGCCGCCGCCGTCATGGCCGATGCCAGGCCCCTGGCGGAGACCCTGGATGCCGTGTTGCTGCTGGTGGTCAACGCCACCCAGGTGCGCCGCATCCTGCTCGGCGAAGCGGGGCTGGCTCGCCACCTCAAACCGGGCACCGCCATCATGGTCTCTTCCACCATCGCCGCCGAAGAGGCGAGCGCCCTGGCTGCCGAGCTGGCGCTGATGGGGTTGCCGATGCTGGATGCGCCGGTCTCCGGTGGTGCCATCAAGGCCGATGCCGGCGAAATGACGGTGATGGCCGCAGGCTCCGACGCCGCCTTCGACAAGCTGGCCCCGGTGCTGGATGCGGTGGCCGGCAAGGTGTACCGGGTCGGCAGCGAGCCGGGCCAGGGCAGCACGGTCAAGATCATCCACCAGCTGCTGGCCGGGGTGCACATCGCGGTGGCCGCCGAGGCCATGGCGCTCGCCAGCCGGGCCGGCGTGTCCCTGGATCTCATGTATGACGTGGTGACCCATGCCGCCGGCAACTCCTGGATGTTTGAAAACCGCATGCCCCGGGTGCTGGCCGGTGACTACCAGGCCCGCTCCGCAGTGGACATCTTCGTCAAGGATCTCACCCTGGTAGCGGACACCGCCAAGGCGCTGCGCTTCCCGCTGCCGCTCGCGAGCACGGCGCTGAACATGTTCCTCGGTGCCAGCAACGCGGGCCACGGTCTGGAAGATGACAGCGCCGTCATCAAGATCTTCTCAGGCATCACACTGCCGGGTCAGGAGGAGCAGCCATGAAACTCGGAGTCATCGCAGACGACTTCACCGGCGCCACCGACATCGCCGGTTTCCTGGTGGAGAACGGCCTCTCCACCATCCAGTTTGCCGGTATCCCGGCAACGGCGGACCTGACCGGGGTCGACGCCGTGGTGATCAGCCTCAAGAGCCGATCCTGCCCGGTGGACGAGGCGGTGCGCGACTCCCTGGCGGCCCTCGACTGGCTCAAGGCCCGCGGCTGCCCGCGCATCTATCAGAAGTACTGCTCCACCTTCGACAGCACGGAGGCGGGCAACATCGGCCCCGTCACCGACGCCCTGCTGGCGGCGCTTGGCCAGAACTTCACCCTGGTCTGCCCGGCCCTGCCGGTGAACGGTCGCACCGTCTATCAGGGCAACCTCTTCGTCGGCGCCCAGCCGCTCGCCGAGTCCGGCATGCGCCATCACCCCATCACCCCCATGACCGACAGCAACCTGCTGCGGCTGATGGAGGGGCAGGCCCAGGGCCGCGCCGGTCTGGTGCCGTTCAATACCATCGCACAGGGTCCCGGCGCCATTGCCGATGCCTTTGAGCAGCTAACACAAGCTGGCGTGCGCTACGCCGTGGTCGACACCCTGACCGAGCAGCACCTGCTGGACATCGCCACCGCCGCCCTCGACATGCCTCTGGTGACCGGCGGATCCGGCCTCGCCATCGGCCTGGCCCGTCAGCTTGGCAGCGGCGATCTGCAGGGTGCCCGCGAAGCGGGCTGGCCCAGAGGCAGCCGCGCCGCGGTGCTGTCAGGCTCCTGCTCCGAGATGACCAACCGTCAGGTGGCCCGCTATCGCCAGCACGCCCCTGCCCTGGCGCTGGATGTGGTGCGCTGCCTCGAAGAGGCCGACTACCCGGCCGAGCTGGCGCGCTGGGTACTGGACCAGCCCCTGACACCGGCGCCGCTGGTCTACGCCACCACCAGTCCGGTTGAGCTGGCCCGCATTCAGGAGACCCACGGCCAGCAGGCGGCCAGCGACGCGGTGGAACACTGCTTTGGCCGCCTCGCCTGCCTGCTGCAGGAGGCCGGGGTGGATCGCTTCATCATCGCCGGTGGCGAGACCTCGAGCCGGGTCACCCAGGCCCTCGGCGTGAAGGCGTTCCACATAGGCCCGCAGATCGCCCCCGGTGTGCCCTGGGTGCGGGCCATTGACGCCCCCCTGTCGCTGGCCCTCAAATCCGGCAATTTCGGGAGCGACGACTTCTTCGACAAGGCTCAGGAGTACTTCCATGACTGAACAGGCACTGCGCGACACCATGGTGATGCTGGGAGCCTCCCTCTTCCAGCGCGGTTATGCCACCGGGGGCGCCGGCAACCTCTCCGCCCTGCTACCGGACGGCACCCTGATCGCCACCCCGACCGGCTCCTGCCTGGGACGGCTCAGCGCCGACAGGCTCTCTCACGTCAATCTGCGGGGGGAACACCTGGGGGGAGATCGCCCCTCCAAGGAGGTGGCCTTCCACCTTGCCATCTACCACAACAATCCGGACTGCCGGGCCGTGGTGCACCTGCACTGCACCCACCTGACCGCCCTCTCCTGTCTGGAGGGGCTGGATCCGGCCAACGTCATCCGCCCCTTCACCCCCTACTACGTGATGCGGGTCGGCCAGTTGCCGCTCATCCCCTACTACAAGCCGGGGGATGCCCGCATCGCCGAGGAGCTGGGGCGCCGCGCTCCCGAAGGCAACGCCTTCCTGCTTGCCAACCACGGCCCCGTGGTGACGGGCAAGGATCTGGTGGATGCGGTCAACAACATGGAAGAGCTGGAGGAGACGGCGCGCCTGGCACTGATGCTTAATGGCCACTCCATCCGCTACCTGAGCGAACCCGAAATTGATGAATTGAGGAGGATGAAACCATGAGCAAGTTTGCCGCCAATCTCACCATGCTGTTTACCGAGGTGCCGTTCCTGGAGCGCTTCGCCGCCGCCCGCGACGCAGGCTTTGAGGCGGTGGAGTTCCTCTTCCCCTACGAGTGGCCGGCCGCCGAGCTGGGCCGCCGCTTGCGCGAGCAGGGGCTCTCCCAGGCCCTGTTCAACATGCCGCCGGGCAACTGGGGCGCGGGGGAGCGCGGCATGGCTGCCATCCCGGGGCGGGAAGCGGAGTTTCGCGGCCACCTGCCAAGCGTGCGTGACTATGCCCTGGCGCTCGGCTGCACCAAGGTACACGCCATGAGCGGCATCGTGGACCCTGCTCATAGCCTCTCGGCCCACCGCCAGACCCTGATCGACAACATCCGCTTCGCCGCCGACTTCCTGGCCGAAGACGGCATCAAGGTGCTGCTCGAGCCGCTCAACGATCGGGATGTACCCGGCTACTTCCTGGCCCACCAGCTCGACGCCCTGGCCCTGGTGCAGGAGATAGACAGACCCAACGTGGGGGTGCAGCTCGACCTCTATCACGCCCAGATCATGGACGGGGATCTCACCCGTCTCATTGGCAAGCTGGGCCCGGCCATCGGCCATGTCCAGATCGCCTCGGTGCCGGATCGCCACGAGCCGGACGAGGGGGAGATCGCCTACCCCCACCTGTTCAAAGCGCTGGCGCAGGCGGGCTACCACGACTGGATAGGCTGCGAATACAACCCCAGAGCCGGCACCCGGGAAGGGCTGGGCTGGCTGACACAACAATAACGACCCTGAACATGAACGAGTCTGAGGATAACAAGATGCAGATCATCATCACCGGCGGCGGTGGCTTCCTGGGCCAGAAACTGGCCCGGGCCCTGCTGCAAGGCCCCCACCCCTTCACCGAGCTGCTGCTGGTGGACATCCAGCAGCCGCAATCCCCCCTGCCGGACCCCAGGGTTCGCTGTCTGCGGGCCGACCTCACCGAAGCCGGTGTCGCCGAGTCCCTCATCAGCGAGCGGACCGCCGTGGTCTACCACCTGGCCGCCATCGTCAGCAGCCACGCGGAGCAGGACTTCGATCTCGGCTGGCAGGTCAACCTGGACACCACCCGCACCCTGCTGGAGGCGTGCCGCCATGCCCGGCCGAGCATCCGCTTCGTCTTCACCAGCTCGCTCGCCGTCTATGGCGGCCCGCTACCGGAGCTGGTGAATGACGGCACGGCGCTCACCCCCACCTCCTCCTACGGCGCCCAGAAGGCCATGGGGGAACTGCTGGTCAACGACTACAGCCGCAAGGGCTTCGTCGACGGTCTGGTATTGCGCCTGCCCACCATCTGCGTGCGGCCGGGCAAGCCGAACCGCGCCGCCTCCTCCTTTGTCAGCAGCATCATCCGCGAGCCGCTGCAAGGGGAGAGCGCCCTCTGCCCAGTGAGCCCGGATCTGCGTCTGTGGCTCTCCAGCCCCGCCACCGTGGTCGCGAACTTCCTGCTGGCGGCCAGGCTCCCCGCCACCGGTGACGCCCGCAGCATCAACCTGCCCGGCATCAGCGTGACCGTCGGCGAGATGCTGGAGGCCCTCGCCCGGGCCGGTGGCCAGGCGGCCCGGGATCGGGTGCAGTTTGCCGCCGATCCGGCCATCGAGCGCATCGTGGCGAGCTGGCCGGGACGCATCGACAACCAGCGGGCCAGCGCCCTCGGCTTCGCGGCAGACAGGACGTTTGCCGACATCATCGACAGTTTCATCACCCATGACATGCAGGAGGCATCATGAGCGACATCCCAACCCCCATCATCGGTCTCATCATCGCGGTCTTCGTGCTGGTGTTCCTGGTCATCCGCACCCGGGTGCACGCCCTGATCGCCATGCTGGCGGCGGCCTGCATCGCCGGGATCACCGGCGGCATGAGCATCGACAAGACCCTCACCGTGATCACCCAGGGCTTTGGCTCCACCCTCGGCAGCATCGGCATCGTCATCGGCCTCGGGGTCATGATGGGTCGCCTGCTTGAGGTCTCCGGCGCCGCCGAACAGATCGCCTACAGCTTCATCAAGTGGCTCGGCAAGCGCCGCGAGGAGTGGGCTCTGGCCATCACGGGCTACATCGTCAGCATCCCCATCTTCGTGGACTCCGCCTTCGTCATCCTCTATCCGGTGGCCAAGGCGCTGGCAAAAAGTGGCAAGCGCTCCCTGCTCACCTTGGGGGTGGCGCTCGCGGGCGGCCTGGTGGTAACCCACCATACCGTGCCGCCGACCCCGGGCCCGCTGGGGGTTGCCGGCCTGTTTGGCGTGGACATCGGCGCCATGCTGCTGACCGGCATGGCCCTGGCCATCCCCTGCGTGCTCGGCATCGTCTTCTACGCCCAGTGGCTCGACAAGAAGTACCCCGAGTTCGGTGCCCAGGCCGCCCAGACCCCGGACGAGCTGCAAGCCACCTATGAGCAGTACCTCAAGGAGAAGGAGGGCAAGACCCTGCCGAGCCTGACCCTGTCGCTGCTGCCGATCCTGGTGCCCATCGTGCTCATCTTCGTCAAGGCCATCTTCACCACCCTGGCCACCCTGGAGGGGATGGACGGCCTGATGGCGAACCCCCTGGTGCAGGGCATCAACTTCATCGGCACCCCCATCATCGCGCTGGCCATCAGCGTGCTGCTGGCGGTCTATACCCTGGTCCCGCACATGGACAGGCACGCCACCGCCGCACGCCTGGAAGAGGGACTGCAATCCGCCGGCATCATCTTGCTGGTGACCGGTGCCGGCGGGGCGCTGGGGGCCGTGCTGCGCGACAGTGGCGCAGGTCAGCAACTGGCCGAGCAGATCGCCCAATTGCCCATCTCCCCCATCCTGATCCCCTTCATCGTGGCGACCCTGGTGCGCCTCATCCAGGGGTCCGGCACCGTGGCCATGGTGACGGCGGCCTCCATCTCCGCCCCCATCCTGGCGCAGATCCCCGGGGTCAACATGCTGCTGGCCGCCCAGGCCGCCACCATGGGGTCGCTCTTCTTCGGTTACTTCAACGACAGCCTGTTCTGGGTGGTCAACCGCATGATGGGCATCTCCGACGTCAAGCAGCAGATGATCGTCTGGTCCATCCCGACCACCATCGCCTGGGCCATCGGCGGCACCGGCGTCGCCCTGCTGAACCTGCTGTTCGGCTCCGGCGGCACCTGGTTCGACCCCGTGCTGCCGCTGCTGGTGCTGGCCCTCATCGTCTGGTACGTCAAGGGGCAGTCCCTGGCTCCGTCGGCAGGGGCCGTCCCGAGCCGGGAGTCATAACCCGCACCGTCACGGCAACGCTGTGTGACGAGGGCCAGTCTGCTAGACTGGCCCTCTTTTTCGTTCATTCATCTTGCAAAGGAGTGTTGGATGCCTGCGTCTTCCTGGTGGGACAAGTCCACCGGTTTTGCCCTGCTCACCATCTTGTTGTGGGCCTCCCTCGCCGCGCTCACCTCCCGGATCACCAGCGTCTCGCCGCTGGTGCTGGTGGGGCTGGTGCTGCTGCTCTGCGGGGCGGGCACCCTGCCATTCTGGCGCCAGTGGCGCGCCAGCCCCCTCACCTGGCTGGTGACCATCACCGCCCTGCTGCTCTATCACCTGCTGCTGTTCACAAGCTTTCGCCACGCCCCCGTGCTGGAGGCAAACCTCATCAACTACCTCTGGCCGCTGTGCATCATCCTGTTCACCCCCTTGCTGCTGCCGGGTCATCCCCTGAGCCTGCACCATCTGCTGGCCGGGGCCCTGGGTCTCGCGGGATCGGTACTGGTGATGGTCGATGGTCACCTGCAGTTGCAACAGGCCCATCTGCCCGGCTACCTGCTGGCCCTCGGCGCCGCCATCGTCTGGGGCGCCTATTCCGTGCTCTCCCGCCGCCTGCCTCCCGCTCCTGCCGTGGTCACGGCCGCCGCCTGCCTGCCCGCAGGGCTCCTGGCCCTGCTGCTGGCATGGATGCTGGAGGGACCGCTGCCGGTGGCCCGCATCCCGGCAGGTGACTGGGGCCTCATCATCGGGCTGGCCCTCGGCCCCATGGGGGCGGCCTTCGTCACCTGGTATCTGGCGCTGCGGGACGGGGATCCGCGCCGCATCGGCGCGCTCGCCTACCTCACTCCCTTGCTGAGCACCCTGCTGCTGGTCTGGCTCAACGGCGAGGCGCTCACCCCGCGCCATCTGCTGGCGGGGGGGCTCATCATGGGCGGCGCCCTGCTCGGCCTGCTGGTGAAGAGCCCAAGTCAACGGGAGCTGGCACGGCCACTGTCATAAAAACGCCATCAGACCTGATTAAGCTCGCGCCCATTGCGTGATTCAAGCAGGAATCTGATGTGAAAATTGCCCATTTTGCCTCCCTCTCTTCCCTCGTCTTGCTGCTGGTGGCCGGTGTTCAGGCCACCGCGCTCTATCATGGCTGGCAACAATTCAACCACTCGGCCCAGGCCCAGCGTCTGCAGGAGCGCCTGCAACAGCAACTGAGCGGTCCGCTGCAGGGGGCGCTTCGCGACTATCTCGGCAGCGGGGATCCCCTGCTGCTGGCCCAGGCACAGGGGGTGCGCCAGCAGGCGCTGGCCCTGTTGTCCCGCCTGGAGGATCCCCAGACCCAGCCGCTAAACGCCCGGCTTGAGCAGATGAAAACCCGCATTGACGGCGACTATCTGGCGGCGGGCAAGCTCTCCGGCAACAGCCAGTGGTTGCTGCAAAATGCCGAGAACGAGTTGACCACCCAGGCCAAAGCCTTGCTCCGTTACGGCCAGCAGGGGGCTGCCGCCGGGCGGGATCCGGCCCTTGCCGAGCAGTATCGCCAGGGGGCGGCCGACATCCTGACCACCCTCCCCTCCCTCGCCCACCAGCGCCAGAACTACATGGAGCAGGCGAGCGCCAAGCGTCTCGAAGGGCTGCAATTCGAGCTGGCTGCCCTGCAAAAGCAGGCCGACTCCCTGGCCGCCCTGCCGAGCATGGAGCTTTTCGAGGAGGCACCGGCCGACGAATTCACCCTGGGAGAGCCGATACGCAAGGAGCTCGGGGATCAGCCCAAAGCCGAGCTGACCTCCCTGCTCAAGCGCTATCCCCAGGAGCTGGAAAACAGCCGCAAGACGCTGCAACAGCAGCAGGCCGCTCGTCAGATGGTGCAGCAGGACATCACCCAGCTGCTGCAAGCGGGGGAGCAATTGGGTGAACAACTCGCCGCCGCCCGTCAGACCATGAACCGGGAGCTGGCCACCGTGCTCGGCGTGCTGGCGCTCTGCCTGGTCGTGGTGGCCCTGCTGTTCGCCCTGGTGCAGCGTCGCTGGCTGGTCAGGCCCCTGCTGCAACTGCGGGCAGCCTTCCTGCAGCTCGACGCCACGGGTCAGGCCCAGCTGCTGACCCCGGGGCGCGAGCGCAACGAACTGGCGGACATCGTCGCGAGCTACAACCGCCTGATACGGCGCCTGCAACAGGATCAGCAGCAGAAAGAGGGCCAGCTATCGGCGGTGTCGCAAAGTCTGCAAGGGATGGTCAACCAGGTGCAGGAGATCCATCACAGCACCCGCACCACGGAGCAGGCGGTGGACGAGAGCGACACCATGATGCAGGAGCTCAACCAGCTCGCCAGCGAGGTGCACCAGGTCGCCGCCGAAATCGCCCAGCACGCCCAGCACAATGAACACTCCATGAGCCAGAGCGAGCGGCTGGTCGGGGGCATGCTGACGGCTACCGCCCAGACCGGGCTCGCCATCGACGAGAGCAGCGGCGCCCTGGCCCAGCTGACCCGCTCGGTGGAGGACGTGACCGCCATCGTCGACGTCATCAGCCACATCTCCCAGCAGACCAACCTGCTGGCCCTCAACGCCTCCATCGAGGCGGCCAGGGCCGGGGAGCAGGGACGCGGCTTCGCGGTGGTAGCCGACGAGGTGCGCCACCTCTCCGCCGACACCCAGCGCTCCCTCGGCCAGATCACCGAGATCCTGGCGAGCCTCACCCAGGCGGGGGATCAGCTCGCCACCGTGCTGGCCCGCATCACCGCAGAGGCCGCCGAGCAGCGCCAGCAGGCGGAGCAGCTGCGCCAGACCACCCTGACGGTGCGGGAGATGGCGCGCAGCACCGCCGTCATCGCCCTGCAGGGCGCCGACAATGCCAAGAGCCAGGAACACAGGCTGGCGAGCTTCGCCGCCCTCATCGGTCGCATCAGCCTGCACGCCCGCCAGGGCAGTCGTCTCTCGGTACAGGTCTCGGAGCACATACACCACCAGGCCCAGCAGATCCCCCGGATCCTGAGCCAGGCCTGATAACCCCCGGGTCTGGCTCGCACCAGACCCGGGGCGCGCTCCCTGTCTACCTGCCCGCGGTACGGCCTTGCCGCAACCCTTCTCTTGATGCTCCCGTCACGTCTTCACGGGCGATGACGGGTTGCCTCATCCATTCAGTCACAGGCTCCCTCACCCCTTTCACATCCCTGGTCCCCCTGTCTGTCGGGCGACGGCTCACGCTCACGACAGTGGGCATCCCGCCGGGCCCATCTTTTTTTGTGATACAAAATTATATGTTGCCACCGGGTTAACAAATAAAGTTCTGCCTTGACGGCAAGATCTGCGCAGGAGAACGGTGAAATCACAATGAAAGCGCTGTCATTGCCGACATGAGTGGCCTGGGAGTGCCCACACCAAGAATCATGATTATTTGCACTCGGTCATATTTTTGAAACTTGCCGGGAACTTTACATTGATATTTCGCACCGCGAACGTACTCTTGGTGATGTCAGATCGCCAAGGATCGACAGCCAAAAAATAACGACTGTAACGATGCAGATAGCCCCGACCGATGCGCCAAGGCATCAGGCACAAGGGCACGACAGAGAACCATTTTTTTGCCCTTCGGGGTGTTGATTGCAATGCCAATACCGAGCGGCGGGTGCCTACCCGGCTGCCGGATAAAAAAGCTAAGTCCATAAAATCAGGAGCAATAACAAATGGAAAAAGTGATCTTCAAGCGCGCCGCGTTGAGTGCTGCCGTGGTCGCGGCACTGGTCGCACCCGGCATGGCGTTCGCCGCTCAAGACATGATGAGCCCGGAATACGGCAAGTCCTACAGCGCCTTCATCGATGAAGGCAAGCTCACCGGTGGCCTGTTCTACTTCCAGCGTGAGCGTGATCGCGTCCAGGCCGGTCCGGGTCAGGATGGCAAATACCACTCCAACCTGAGCCATGCCACCACCCAGGCAGCCCTGAACTTCAACTCCGGCTATGCATGGGGTGTGGTCGGCGTCGACGTGGGCGGCTTCGGTGCCTACGACCTGGCCGTTGACGAAAGCAATGGCGTCAACGAAGAGAACGAGTTCTCCTTCTGGGGCGACAAGTGGGGTTCAGGTGGTGACGGCGTTCCCGAGAACGGCTTCAGCCTCTCCAACGCCGCCCTGAAATTCAAGTTCGGTGACGCGGTCACCGCCAAGGGTGGTTACACCCAGCTCTATGTCCCCGGCATCCTCGGCGTCAACTGGTCCTATCAACCCGGTACCTACCGTGGTGGCCAGATCGAAGGCACCTTCGGCGGCCTCTACCTGACCTACGCCATCGCCGACGAGTACAAGGCTCCCTGGTTCAAGAACACCACCGGCTTCTCCAAGAGCAGCCCCTATACCAGCGATCCCTTCACCGATGCGAACAAGATCGACTACATCCACGGTCTGGTCGCTCGCTACACCTTCGAGAACGGCACTGCCGTCACCGCTGGCTTCGGTCAGTCCGAAGGCTACATGGACAGCTACCACTTCAAGCTGGCCCACAAATTCGACGTACTGGGTGGCCTGAACACCAGCTACCAGTTCTACGGTTCCGACACCGAGAACAGCGACTATGACGGCCTGGCCTGGCAACAAGCCCTGACCGCCAGCTGGGCAGCCGGCCCCTATGGCTTCCGTCTGGAAGGCCTGTGGACCAAGGCTGAAGGGGATCTGGGCAACTACCTGCCCCGTCTGACCCGCGGCTACGGCAACTCCCAGGGCGCGAACGAAATCTGGTGGGATTCCCGCTCAGACTGGAACCACAACGACGAGAAGGCCCTGTTCTTCGGCGTGACTCGTTCCCTGGATGATCTGGTGGGTGCACCGGGCTGGGGCGTGGGTGTCTCCGGTGCCTACGGCTGGGATGCCAACAACGGCGACAAGTCCCTGGAAGGCGGCAAAGAGTGGGCAGCCAACTTCGACGTCATGTATACAGTGCAGGACGGCAAGCTGAAGGGCACCCTGTTCAAGCTGCACTACACCGACTACAACAACGAACAGGACGACAAGGGCAGCTGGTACTACCCGAACATGTTCAGCTCCGAGCATGACGTCAAGTTCCACATCATCATGCCGTTCACCATCATGTAATCAGGCATCTGACGTGACCGAAAACCGGGCCTCTGGCCCGGTTTTGTTTTTGGTGGCACCACGCTACCATGCCAGCTTCGGGCCACCTGCCGGCCGTCAATCAGGACCATGCTCATGCCCCATCCCTTCGTGCTCGTCACCGGCTGCTCCAGCGGCATCGGCCTCGCCGCCGCAAGAAAGCTCGGCGCCCGGGGCTTCACCGTCATCGCTTCCGCCCGCAAGGCCGAGGATGTGGCCCTGCTGCAGCAGCAGGGTCTGTTGGCGGTGCAACTGGATCTGGCGGACAGCGCCAGCATAGAGCGAGGGGCGACAGAGGCGCTGGCCCTGGCCGAGGGGCGCCTCTACGGCCTCTTCAACAACGGCGCCTACGGCCAGCCCGGTGCGCTGGAAGATCTGCCCACCGAGGCGCTGCGCGAGCAGTTCGAGACCAACCTCTTTGGCTGGCATCACCTCATTCGCCAGATATTGCCCCCCATGCTGGCGGCAGGCGAGGGGCGCATCGTACAGAACAGCTCGGTGCTTGGCCTGGTGGCCATGAAGTATCGTGGCGCCTACAACGCCAGCAAGTTCGCGCTGGAAGGCTATACCGACACCCTGCGCCTGGAACTCGCGGGCAGCGGCGTGCACATCAGCCTGATCGAACCCGGCCCCATCGACACCCGGTTTCGCGCCAATGCCCGGGAGGCCTTCCTGCGCCACATAGACCCCGCTACCAGCCGCCACCAGGACGCCTATGCCCAGACGCTGGCCAGGCTGGAGCGTGAAGGGGGTGCCCGGGGCTTTACCCTGCCAAGCGAGGCCTGCATCCCGCCGTTACTGCATGCGCTCACGAGCAAGCGTCCCAGGCACCGCTACCCGGTCACCTTCCCGACCAAATTGTTTACCGTGCTGCGCCGCCTGCTGCCAAGCCGCTGGCTGGACAAGCTGCTGATCAAATCCGCCTGATAAAGGTGCCCTCGGCGGGCCTCCTCTTGACATGCACCGGTCTCAGCAACGATGCCCGCTCAATAGTGCTGGCCGTTGCTGTAGTAGTGACTCTTGACGATGGGCAGCACCTGCACCACCACATAGGTCTGCTCCCCCAGCACCCCTTTCAGGTGGCGGGTGATGAGGGCGGCGGCGGCATCCTGCATCTCCTGCGGTCGCTCGAACCAGACCAGCTCCACGAAGGGGAAACCGGCTTCGGGCTGGCCATCTCGTACCCACTGGCTCGGTACGCACTCCAGGGTGACGAACTCCGGCTTGCCACCGGTCAGGGCGCAGAGATCCGTCATCAGGGGGGCGCTTATCCGCTGCAGGGTGTCGACAGAAACTGCCCGAAAACGAAGGTGGGGCATGGGAAACCTCTTGGCTGTGACAAATGAGGACTTATCATAGAGCACTCATCCCGCTCACATAAGGTGCCTCATGAGATTCCATCCCACGCTGCTCTCCTTCCTGCTCTGCCTGCTGCTGCCGCTCCATGCCATGGCCGATCCGGCCTTCTACCGCATCAACAAGGGCAACGAACAGCACTGGCTGCTGGGGTCCATCCATGCGGGCAAACCCTCTCTCTATCCCCTGCCGGACCCGGTGGAGCGCGCCTGGCAGCAGAGCCGCGCCCTGGTGATGGAGGTGGACATGACCCACATCAGCCAGGAGCAGTGGCAGGAGATGGGCGCCATCACCCGGCTCGTCGACGGCAAGACCCTCAAGGATCACCTGCCCATCGACCTCTACCGTCGCACCCTCATCGCCGCGGGCCAGAACGGTCTGAACGAGAGCATGCTGGCCCCGCTGCGTCCCTGGTTTGCGGCCATTACCCTGACCCAGGCAGCCCTGGAGCGCACCGGCTATCGCGGTGAATACGGTGTCGACCAGCACTTCGCCAAGCGGGCGAACGACGGCGGCAAGCCCATCGTCGGGCTGGAGACCCTGCTGGAGCAGCTCGGCTATCTCGCGAGCGTCGGCGACAACCAGACCTTGATGCTGGAGAGCACCCTGGACGAGCTGCCCGACATCCAGCAGGGGTTCGACGCCGTGATGACCGCCTGGCAGAACGGGGACGAGGCCACCCTCATCAATCTGCTCAGGGAGGAGATGGCGCCGCCCAAGCTGCAAGCCTGGCTGGAACAGACCCTGCTGGCAGAGCGCAACCGCAACTGGGTCAAGAAGTGGCCCAGCCTGCCGAACGAGAGCTTTATCGTGGTAGGGGCCCTGCATCTTTACGGCGAGCACGGGCTGCTCGCCCTGCTGGAGCAGCAGGGCTGGCGCATCACGCCCCTCACCGAACCGACCCTGGAGAAAGCAAAATAGCGTCCAGTCCGGCGACCTGACGCGCCGGATGCGCGTCGGCTCACAGAATTCGCTGCCGATTAAATAACCAGAGAGGGAGTTGATCGAGATCATCCCCTCCCTCCTGAAGAGGTATCTATCATGCCTGTCACCGCCCAGTAACAGGAGTGAACGAGATGGAATTCTGGATGAACCTGATGTTCGGCAACAGCGTGGGGCTGATGTCCATGCTGGTGATTTTCGGCACCTTCCTGCTCATCAGCGCCTATGCGGTCTATTTCATCTACAAGGTGATGCACGCAGAGCTGCCCAAAGAGGGGCAATAACCAGGCTCGCTCAGACCGCCCTCCCCGGCAGGGCCGGGGCCTGCGAGCGTTGCCATTCTAAGGCCCACCAAGGCCCGCTATACTGGCTCCCTCATTTTCATGCGGGGAGCCTGCCGTGTCTCATAACGACGAACTCTCACTGTTCCTGCAGGAAGTGGCCGACGTGCGGCCCCTTCGCAGCGACCATATCGCCCCCGTTGCGGGCAACAGCCAGCCCACCGAGGCGCAACTCGCGCGCCGGGAAGCCGCCACCGCCGAACAACTCACCCTGGATCACCTCGGCACGGAAGCAGTCGAGATGCTGGACCCCCATGCCATCGTCGGCTTCAAGCGTGACGGCGTGCAGGAAGGGGTCTACAAGAAGCTGCGCCTTGGCAAATACGAGCTGCAAGGCTCCCTCGACCTGCACCACAAGACGCTCAACGAGGCCCGTATCGCCCTGGTGCAGTTCATTGCCGAATGCGAAGTACGGGATATCCGCTGCCTGCTGATCCTGCACGGCAAGGGGGAGCGCAGCACCCCGCGTGCCCTGCTCAAGAGCCATGTCAGCGCCTGGCTGCCACAGTTGCCTTCGGTGATGGCCATGCACAGCGCCGAGCGCCGCCACGGCGGCAGCGGTGCGCTCTACGTATTGCTGCGCAAGAGCGAGCGCAAGAAGGCGGAAAACCGCGAACGGCACCAGAAGCGCCTCGGCTGACTGCCTGAGGGTAGCACCAGGGTGGATGGCAGTGCTAGCATCGGGCGGCCCCGATCATGCCAGGTACGGGGTGCATATCATCAGGGACGATAACAAGGACAATCCCATGTCATACCAGAAACTCGAACAACATCAGCAACAACTGCACCGCCTCTCCCACCTCTCCGCCATCTGCGGCTGGGATCAGGCCGCCATGATGCCGGAGGGGGGCAACGAGGCCCGCGCCGAGGCGATGGCGGAGCTCGGCGTGCTGATCCACGGCAAGCGCACCGCCCCCGAGCTTGGGGAGTGGATTGCCAAGGCAGAGAGTGAACCGCTGGACGAGCACCAGCGTGCGAACCTGCGGGAGATCAAGCGCCAGTGGCAGGATGCGAGCCTGCTGCCGGGGGCGCTGGTGGAGGCGCTTTCCCTGGCCGGCAGCAAATGCGAGCACGCCTGGCGTCGCCAGCGCAAGGAGAACGACTGGGCAGGTTTTGCCCCTAACCTCGAGGAGGTGGTGCGCCTGTCGCGGGAGGTGGCTCGCCTGCGCGCCGACGCGCTCGGGGTGCGTCCCTATGACGCCATGCTGGCGCTGTACGAGCCCGGCATGACGAGCGCGAGGCTGGATCAGATCTTCGGCGATCTGACGAGCTGGCTGCCCGGCCTCATCCAGACCGTGAGCGAACGGCAGAAGAGCGACGTGCTCCTTACGCCGCAAGGCCCCTTCCCGATCCCAACGCAGCAGGCGCTCGGTCAGGAGGTGATGGGGCTGCTCGGCTTTGATTTCGCCCACGGCCGGCTCGACGTGAGCAGCCACCCGTTCTGCGGCGGCGTGCCGACGGACGTGCGCATCACCACGCGCTACAACGAGCAGGAGTTCGTCTCCAGCCTGATGGGCATCGTCCACGAGACGGGTCACGCGCGTTACGAGCAGGGCCTGCCGCGCGCACTGCTCGGCCAGCCGGTGGCCGAGGCGCGTTCCATGGGCATTCACGAGAGTCAGAGCCTGTTCTGCGAGATGCAACTCGGCCATCACCCCGCGTTCCTTGCACAGATTGCACCGCGCATCCGCGCACACTTCGGCGAACAGGCCGCGCTCGCCCCCGCGAACCTCGAGAAGCTGTACAACAGGGTCGAGCCCGGCTTTATCCGCGTCGATGCGGACGAGGTCACCTACCCTGCCCACGTCATCCTGCGCTACGAGCTGGAGCGGGACCTGATGGAAGGGCGCATCGAGGTCGCGGACATCCCCGAGCTGTGGGACGCGAAGATGCAACAGTGGCTCTGCTTGTCCACGAAGGGCAATTACCAGAATGGCTGCATGCAGGACATCCACTGGACGGACGGCTCGTTTGGCTACTTCCCGAGCTACACGCTCGGCGCCATGTACGCGGCGCAACTGCGCTTTGCACTCGAGCGTGAGCTCGGCGACATGGGCACGCTCGTAGAGTCCGGCCGCCTGCCGGAGATCTTTGGCTGGCTCGGTCGCCATATCTGGTCCCAGGGCAGCCTGCACGGCACGGACGAGCTCATTCGCCGCGCGACCGGTGAGGCGCTCAATCCCCAGTGGCTGCGCAAACACCTCGAACAGCGCTATCTGAAATAAGCGAGGTTGAACCCCCTCCCAGCCTCCCCCTTCACAAGGGGGAGGAGCTAACCCCGCCCCCATTCACAGAGGGGAGCTGTTTGTCCCCTCCCCTTACGAAGGGGAGGGTTAGGGTGGGGTCCTGCCCCCCTAACCTTACAAAGGGAGGACTGGGATTCCTCGGATCGCACTATTTTTGCTATCCCTGTCCGTTTTTGGCTAGTCACCCCTCTCGCCCCCGCTTAGTCTCTGGGACATGCCCACAGCAACCCGAGCCATGCCATGACCACAGAGCCCCCGCATTCATCCCAACGGGACGAGATCATCCCGGGTCTCACCCGGGAGCAGTGCCACGCCGCACGCCTCGCGCGAGACGCGCGTTTCGATGGTCGCTTCTTCACCGGGGTGCTCTCCACCGGTATCTATTGCCGCCCCGTGTGTCCGGCGCGGGCACCGCACGAGCACAATGTGCGCTATTTTCGCTTCGCGGCGGCGGCGGAGCAGCACGGGCTGCGCCCCTGCCTGCGCTGTCGCCCCGAGCTCGCACCGGCCCAGAGCGGCGATCTGCCACCGCTCGTCGCCCAGGTGCTGGCGCGCATCGAGCGCGGCGAGCTGGCGGAGCACAGCCTGGGTTCCCTTGCAACGCAGGCCGGGATCACGGAGCGCACCCTGAGGCGTCAGTTCGAGCAACACCTCGGCGCCTCGCCAAAACAGGTGGAGCAGACGCGCCGCCTGCTCCTTGCGAAACGGCTGCTGACGGAGACGCGCCTGCCCATCACGGACGTGGCGTTTGCCGCAGGCTTTGCGAGCATTCGTCGCTTCAACGACGCCTGGCTGCAGGCGTATGGGATGACACCGGGCGCCCTGCGCAAGCAGGAAGGGGGCGCGGAGCAGGAGACGCCGCAATCGAGCCTGCAACTGCACCTGCTGTATCGCCCGCCGTTCGACATCCAGGCCATGCTCGCGTTCTACCGGTTGCGCGCCATTCCGGGGCTGGAGCGGGTGGATGAGCACGGTTACGAACGCCGTCACCGGGTCGGCGAGCAGGAGGGGCTCATCCGCATCGAGCCCGTCGAGGGGGAGAGGCTCAGACTCACGGTGCGGGATCTGCCGCCGGGTGCGCTGCCGGACATCCTGTACCGCGTGCGCCGCATGTGGGATCTCGACGCCGACATGAGCCGCATCGGCGAACACCTGGGGCAGGATCCGCTGCTCGCCGGCATCCAGGGGCGCTGGCCCGGGGTGCGGCTGCCGGGGGGGTGGGATGAATACGAGGTGATGCTGCGCGCCATCGTCGGCCAGCAGGTGTCGGTCAAGGGTGCCATCACCATCATGGGGCGCCTGGTGGCGCGCACCCAGGCTCAGTTCGGCACCGCGCAGCTGCCCACCCCGACCCAGCTGTGCGAGCTGGATCTTGACGGTATCGGCATGCCTGGCAGCCGCATCCGCACCCTGCAAGGGCTGGCCTCGGCGCTCGCAAGCGGCGCACTCACCCTCGCCACGGCAAGCGACGAGCAACTGCTCGCGCTGCCGGGCATAGGTCCCTGGACGGTCGCTTACTGGCGGCTGCGCTGCGGGCTCGACACGGATGCCTTCCCCGCCTCGGATCTCGTGCTGCAAAAGGCGCTGGGGGACGGTGACAAGCTGCCGGTGAAAGAGGTGACAGCGCGCAGCGCCCCCTGGCAGCCGTGGCGCGCCTATGCCGCGAGCTGGCTGTGGCACGCCATGAGTGAACAACCGACGCTGCTCACCCGGCCAACACAGACACAAGACGAGGAGAAGAGCCCATGATCCGCTATGACATGATGCTCACCGACCAGGGCGAACTGCTGGTCGCCATCGACGAACGCGGCCTGGTCCATGTGGACTTCCTGGCCGGACTGCGGCCGCTGCCCGACATGCAGGACTGGCAGCAGGACGGCGAGGCGCTCGCCCCCTTCCTCGCCGAGTTTCGGGACTACTTCGCGGGCCGGTTGCAGCGCTTCACCCTGCCGCTCGCCCCCAGGGGCACGGCGTTTCAGCAAGCGGTGTGGCAGGCGCTGTGCGACATCCCCTACGGGGAGACCCGCAGCTACGGCGACATCGCCCGCGCCATCGGCAAGCCAAACGCGGTGCGGGCGGTGGGTGCCGCGAACGGCCGCAATCCGCTCTCCATCATCATCCCCTGCCACCGGGTGATCGGCCAGAATGGCAGCCTCACCGGCTATGCGGGAGGCCTGCCCATCAAGCAGGCACTGCTGACGCTGGAGAGGGCCTCTCGTTGATCCGGCGCCACCCGGCCAGGGCTCACTGCCGCTGCGCCAGCCAGCCGTGAAACCCCAACGCCTGAAAGAAGCGGTGCGCCGCCGCGAAACCGGCCCCTTGCAAGAGGCGCCGGGTCTGTCCCTCGTCCAGGGAGGTGAAGTCCCCTCCGAGGCGGCGCACCATCTGCTCGCAGGCAGGAAGCGGCAAACCGGCGAGGGCGGCTTGCAACCCCATGGCCTTGCGCTCGAGCGGGTCCGTTGGCGCCATCAGATCCGCCAGCAGCAGGGGAACGCCAGGATTGAGCTGGCGATAAATATCACCCAATAGCGCGGCTTTGGGATCTTGCGCCAGAAAATGCAGCACCAGCAGACAGAGTGCGCCATCGCAAGGCTTATCCACCACAGGTAATGCGCCCAGGTGCCAGCACACCCTCTCCCCCATGCCCGCCTGCTCGGCCCGCATCCTGGCTTGGGCCAGCATGTCCGCCGAGATATCCTGGGCCACAAAGGTCCAGCGGGGGCAGAGACGGCCAAGCAGCAGCAACTCGCTGCCCGTGCCCACCCCCACCAGCAGCACCCGGGCCTCCTGGCCCAGCGCGGCCATCAGCCGGGAGGCACAAAGCTGGTGCAGCAGCTCATAGCCTGGCACCAGCAGGGGGATGCGGCTGTCATAGGCCTTCGCCCCTTCTCCTTCGAATCGCTCCGTCATCTTTTGCTCCTTTGGTGTGAGCCCCCTTGATAGGGGCTGCCGCCGGGAGAAGGTCAAGAGCCACCGGGGCGAGCCAGTTGCCAGCCCAGCCCTTCCCATGAAGGGAGGGCCCTAGCCCCCCTTGCCCAGCGCCGCTTTCAGAGCCGGATTGAAGACGCGCTGGAGGGAGGCGGGGTTGTTCACCAGCTTGGCCGCCGGGCGGCGCGGGCGCCTGACCAGCTCGCCGCCACAGTTGGGGCAGGTCAGGTGCAGATACTGATCGTTGCACTCGGCGCAGAAGGTGCACTCAAAGGAGCAGATGTAGGCCGTCGCCGTGTCGGCGGGCAGATCCCGGTCACAGCACTCGCAGTTGGGTCTGAGTTCAAGCATGACAAGTTCCTGAAGCGCAAAGGGAAAGCGGGAAAGAGGGCAGCTCAGTCGACGATAAAGAGGCGAGCGCCCAGTTCGGTATAGGAGCGATGGGGTTCGGCGTTGTCCGCCACCTGGTAGCTCATGCCCGGCGTCAGGGTGAAGACGCGGCCATCCTGCAACTCGGTGTGCAGCTCCCCTTCGAGGCAGAGCAGCACATGGCCCTTGCTGCACCAGTGATCCGCCAGATACCCGGGGGAGTACTCCACCATTCGCACCCGCAGCTCCCCGAACTGCCGGGTGTGCCAGCGGGCGACGCCGCGCTCTCCCTTGTGTTCGGTCGGCGGGACCTCGGCCCAGTTCGTGGTGCAAAACGGCAGTGCATGGATGTTCATGACGGATCCTTTGTCAGAAGAAGGCTGGGGGAAGGCGCCTCACCACGGGATATCCGTGACAAGGCCGCGCCCCATACTGCCATCAAATCCGCTCCAGCCCCATGCCCACACGGGCAATCATCCTCTCTTCAGGCTGCCCATCACCTGCATCTCGCAGCGGTGGCAGTCAAAACGCAGACGGAAACTCTCCTTGCCCATCTTGAGCTCCAGGGGCTCGGCCTTGAGACCGGGCATCTCCTTGGGGCAGAGCTGCTGGCTGTAGCGGATGCAGTGCTTCGTTGTCATCAGCACCACTTCCCGCTCCTCCTTGTTCGCCTCATACGCGGGGGCGATGCTCCCCACCCCGTGTTCGCGAAAGAACTGCTCCGCCGCGCTGTTCAGCACGTTGCCGAGGTAGGAGAGCCGATGCTGGGGATAAACGGCGCCTCGCAGGGGAATGCGCCGCTCGGGTCGCCGGTAGGCAGCCAGACGGGCCGCTTCCAGGGCGGCGATCCCCTCCCGGCGCAAGCCGTTAAGCTGTGAAGCCGCAATAAATAGCGGGCGAGTGAATGCCAACTCAATCTGGCGAGCCACAAACAGGGTGTTGCCGAGTTTGCCGAGCTGATCCCTGGCCTGTTGCAGCGCCCGTTCCGGGTTGTCCGCCGGCTGCTGGTCGCAGGGGAGCGTGACGGCGACACCAATGCCCTGCTCGTCCACAAGTTCGAGCCGCAGTCCCTCGTCGCACTCCGATAGCCGCATATCGACCCGGATGCGGCGATCCGCGCTCCCCTTTTCGAGCTGCTTGCTGAAGGCCTGATCGTGGTTGCGAAAGATCTCGGTGCCCACCTTGAGACCGGGCATGGGTTCCGACAGGAGTAACCGCTTGCTCTGTGCCTTCTCCTCCACTTTATTGAGGCGCATCCCCACCAGCTCGCCCCCCGGCTTGAAGAAGCCGAGGCCATCGCCGTTGTTGAGGGCAACGGCCTGGCCGTCGATCTCGATGCCATCGCGGGTCACGCTGGTGACGCGCCCGAGCGGCTCCCCGACGTATTTCGGGCTGCGCGGCGAGTCGATGCCTGGCTGTCGGCCATGGAGGAAGTAGTCGGTGCTGCCCCGGTTGAAACTCTTCTTGGGATCCGGCGTAAAGGTGTAGCTACAACGACCGGCGGAAGCCGCCACCAGGTCGGGGCGGCTCGCCAGGATGGTGTCCAGCTTCTGGCGATACCAGGCGGTGACGTTCTTGACGTAGTCGAGCCCCTTGAGGCGCCCTTCAATCTTGAAGGAGCGGATCCCTGCGGCGATCAGCGCCTCCAGGTTGTCGGTCTGATCCATGTCTTTCAAGGAGAGCAGGTGGCTGTTTTCCACCAGCACCTCCCCCGCCGGCGTTTGCAGGGAACAGGGCAGTCGACAGAGCTGGGCGCACTCGCCGCGGTTCGCGCTGCGCCCGGTGCGGGCGTGGCTGATGTTGCACTGGCCGCTGTAGGAGACGCACAGGGCACCGTGGATGAAGAACTCCAGCTGCACGCTCGTGGCGGCGCTTATCTCGCGGATCTGCGCAAGGGAGAGCTCGCGGGCCAGCACCACCTGGGAGAAGCCCACGTCCTGCAGAAACTTTACCTTTTCCGGGGTGCGGTTGTCGGTCTGGGTGCTGGCGTGCAGCGCGATGGGGGGCAAATCGAGCGCCAGCAGCCCCATGTCCTGCACGATCAGCGCATCGGCCCCTGCCTCGTAGATCTGATGGGTCAGGCGCCGGGCCTGCTCCAGCTCGTGGTCGTGCAGCAGGGTATTGAAGGCGACGAAGACCTGGGCGCCGAAGCGGTGGGCATGGCGCGCCAGCGCCTCGATGTCCTCGAGGCTGTTGCCTGCTGCGCTGCGGGCACCGAAAGCGGGGCCGCCCATGTAGACGGCGTCGGCGCCGTGGTTGATGGCCTCGATGCCATAGGCAAGGTTCTTGGCCGGGGCCAGCAACTCCAGGCGGTTGTGATGGTTCTGATCGCGCATAACGTCCGGTTCGAAGGGCTGCAAATGGCCGCCACTCTAACCAGACTCCCCGCCCCCCGCCTTGATCCCGCTTAAGATCACCGCAGAATGCAGGATTGACCCGGTACAAGGACATCTGGCTGCCCCCTCATCCCCCGGCCCTGAGAGAGTGCCGACTACGCTGGCACCCGACGCGGAGCTAGATCACGACCTTGAGGGCCAGCCCCAGCAGCACCAGGCCGCTCACCTTGTCGATCACGGTGGATTTGGCCTTGAGCCAGGCGAGTACGGGCCCGCGAGAGAGCACCAGGGCCACCAGCACATACCAGAGCGCATCGATACCGCCTGCGGTCAGCATCATGATGCCCCCCTCACGCCAGCCGGTGTCGGCGTGCACGAACTGGCTGAACAGGGCGATAAAGAAGATGGCGAGCTGGGGGTTCAAGAAGGCCACCATAAAGCCCTCGAACGCCCCTTGACGTCCCCGTGGCGGGTGCCCCTCCTCCTTGCCTGCCTCACCCCCTGCGGGCCTGGCCAGCAACGCCTTGATCCCGAGCCAGGCGAGAAACGCCGCGCCGCCGTAGCGGATGAGATCGAACAGCAGCGGGGTCTGGGTGATCAGGATGGCGAGGCCGAGGGCCGTGATCAGCGCATAGATGCCGACTCCCAGGCCGTGGCCCAGCGCCGTGGCAACCCCGTGGCCCTGCCCTCCCTGCACCGTATTGCGGATGATCAGTGCCAGGCTCGGCCCCGGGCTGATGGCCCCCATCACGCAAATGGCGGCCAGCGCCAGCCAACTCGTCAGCTCCATACCTTCTCTTCCTTCGTGTCGATTGTTGTCACCCGGGATCAGGGTAGGGGGTGGCTCGCTATGCCAGAAGTGAAAGTTATGAATAGAGTCCATAGCCAGTGGTTATAGAGTGGCACAACCCGCTGCCATCAGTGGCCCGCCTGCGACCCTCCAGCCAACTGCTTGCGACTCTCCCCCAGGGTGAATTGCAGGTGATCCCGCAGGAAGGGATAGGCCAGCTCGCGAAACCAGCGGTGAGCCGGATCCAGGTGGTGGCGCTGGTGCCACAGCAGATGATACTGCTGGACCCGGGTGGCGAAGGGGAGATCGCAAAAACTCAGGGCATGTTCCCGGGAGAGCTGCCAAGCGATATGGGCCGGGGTGGTCATCAGACAGTCTGTGCGCAGCAGCACCTCCACCGCGGCCTGGAAGAAGGGCACCCGGGCAAACCAGCGGCGGGAGAGCCCGCGGGGGGCCAGCACCTGCTCCACCGGGCTGTCCTTGTCCCCGCCCCCGCTCACCTGCAGGTGGGGCCAGGCGAGGTAATCCTCCAGACTGGGCGCCATGCCAGAGAGCGGGTGATGGCGCCCCATCAGCACCACCAGCCTGTCCTCCCCCTGATGCAGGCCGCGGATCTGGTCCGGCACCAGCTCCGTGATGGTGGAGACCATGTCCAGCTCCGATTGCCAGAGCTGGGGCAACTGGCGCTTGTCCCACAGGCTGTACTCCAGCGCCGCCCGGGGGGCGACCCTCGCCAGGGCCGCACAGATGTCCGGCAAGATGTGCTGGGCCACGTAGTCGGAGGAGGCGAGCCGAAACACCCGCTCGCAGCGCTCGGGGGCAAATTCCGGCGCCTCGTAGAGCCGCTCCAAGGCACCGAGGGAATCGGCAAGCTGGGCCGCCAGGGCCTCGGCCCGCGGGGTCAGCAGCCAGCGCTGCCCTTCCCGCACCAGCAGCTCGTCGCCAAACTCGCTGCGAAGCTGGCCGAGCTGCTTGCTGATGGAGGGCTGGCTCAGGTTCAGCAGCTCCGCCGCCCGGCTGATGTTGCGGGTCTCCAGCAGCACCTTGAGGGTGGGCAAGAGATTGAGATTCGCTTTGTGCACAGGAGTCACCTCGGGAAGGGGTCGCCGGGATCGGGCCTTCATCTTACGGCAAGGAGAAGCGGAAATTTAAGCAAAATCACGGTCTTGCTCCCGCCACTCCCCTTACACTGGGGGGACCGCAGGATGACAGTGAACGCCCCGTGCGGCATAATTTCGCCACTTTCCGCCCCAGGGCGGCCATCACGACAAGCGACGACAAGATGACATACGCCACTATCACCGGGTGGGGAAAATGCCTGCCCCCCGCCTCGCTGACCAACGATGACCTCGGCACCATCATGGATACCTCGGACGAGTGGATCTACCCGCGCACCGGCATCAAGGCCCGCCGGGTCTCCCATGTCAGCACCCAGGCGCTAGCCACCCTGGCCGCCCGTCGCGCCCTGGCGTGCGCAGGTCTGGACGCCGCCGCCCTCGATGGCATCATCCTGGCGACAGCCACACCGGGCACGCTGGTCCCCAATGGCGCCTCCGCCGTGCAGCAGGCCCTCGGCGCCCACAAGGCGGCGGTGTTCGACCTCAACGCCGCCTGCACCGGCTTCGTCTATGCCCTCTCGGTCGCCACCTCCCTGGTGCAGACCGGCATGATGCAAAAGGTGCTGGTGATCGGTGCCGAGCGGCTGACCCAGTTGCTGGACTGGGCCAAGCGCGACACCGCCGTGCTGTTCGGGGATGGCGCCGGCGCCGTCATCATCGAGGCGAGCGAGCAGGAGAGCGGCCTGATTGCCAGCAAGCTCGGTTGTGACAGCGAAGCGCGGGAGATACTGCACGTGCCGAACTTCGGTACGAATCGGGTGCGTTTCGCCGACATTGACGGCCTCTTCACCTTCAACTTCGAGGGGCAGGAGATCTTCAAGCGCGCCGTGCGCGGCATGGGCGAAGCCACCGGCACCGTACTGGCCCAGGCCGGCATCGCCCCCGAGCAGATCGACCTCATCGTGCCGCACCAGGCGAACGTGCGCATCATCGAGACCCTGGCCAAGCGGATGAACGCCCCCATGGAGAAGGTGATGGTCAACATAGAGCAGTACGGCAACACCTCCGCCGCCACCGTGCCCATCGCCCTGTGCGAGGCGCTGGAGCAGGGTCGGGTCAAGCCGAACAGCTACCTGCTGACCGCCGCCTTCGGGGCCGGGCTGACCTGGGGCGCCGCCCTCATCAAGTGGGGAGACCGCGTCACCCCGATCGCGAGTTGCGACGAGGTGCTGCCCCCCTGCGAGCAAAGCGCCCTCGAACTCATCGCCCATGCGGTGCAGGGTTGCCAGCAGGCTCGCCCCGCCGACGCCTGAGCGAGCGCCAGCGCCCCATGATCCGCCAGGAGTCCCGTGGCTCCTGGCAGCCAGCCCCCCACGCCCCTTCGCCGTTTCGGCAGCGACATAAAAGTCATTGAAAAGTGTGAATTTTGAGCGAAACATATCAAAAAATGACCACTTGACACTTTTTTGTCGTCAGAATGCGGCCAAGGGGTTCACAACCTTGCCGGATCTGGTAGTATGCGGCCTCGCACTTGGGGAGGGGTTCCCGAGCGGCCAAAGGGATCAGACTGTAAATCTGACGGCTCTGCCTTCGAAGGTTCGAATCCTTCTCCCTCCACCATTCAAGTGCGTCAAGTAAGTAAAAATCAGGAAAATACCCCGTGGAGGGGTTCCCGAGCGGCCAAAGGGATCAGACTGTAAATCTGACGGCTCTGCCTTCGAAGGTTCGAATCCTTCTCCCTCCACCATCTTCCTGAACACAATATGCAATGCCCCTGTGGAGGGGTTCCCGAGCGGCCAAAGGGATCAGACTGTAAATCTGACGGCTCTGCCTTCGAAGGTTCGAATCCTTCTCCCTCCACCATCCTTCAGACAACCCGGCCTCGCGCCGGGTTTTCGCTTTTCTGGATAGAATCCATATGGCGCTGTCAGATCTGACAATTGCCCTCCCCGCACTTTTTAGAAACAGTGGAGCCTCATGTCGCAAGGAGTGCACACAGATGTTTGAAATCTGGGATGAAACGGGTCGCGAGCACGGGCTGACACTGCCCGAGCTGCAACTGCGGCTGCGGGATTACCAGGGAGACGTGATGGTGCGTTACCTCAACCGCCTCGGCCTGCCGAGCACCCTCTTCCTGACCATCCGCCAGGGATGTGCCTATCAGCGCTTCAAGGCGGGTTCCCCCATGCTCGACTGGTCCTGGCTTGCCCAGGCCATGCACGCAGCCCCCCTGGCTGGCGCCGCACCTGCACAGGGCCATGCTCTTCCCTGACCCCCTCTCATCCTGCCCACACCCAAACAGGGCCCATTATCAGACTCTTCCTACAGCCTCCGTTTAGACCCTCCCTGTATGATGCGTAACCATGTTCCCGTCAGGTGAAGGCCATGTTTGCGTTCAAAGAAGAGTATCCCGTGAGTGCCATGGTCAGCATGGCGGATATCGTCGTCCCCTTTTATCAGCCCATCATCGGCCAGGATCGTCAGGTCAAGGGGTATGAGGTGCTGGCCAGGCGCTGGGATGCCGGCAGCCAGGGCTATCAGGGCATCGATTTTGCCGCCCTCGGCGAGGATGACGCCCTGCACCTGGATATCGTCATGCTCAGGGCCATCATGCGCGATCTGCCCGTGCTCGCCCAAAAAGGCCCCTATGCACTCTCCATCAACCTCAATCCGGCGCTCTCCAGCCCCACCTACCGCAATCTGCTGTTGCTGGTGCTGCTCCAGGCCCGCAAGCTGGGGATCGACATCTGGTTCGAGGTGCTGGAGCACGTCAGGATCAAACACCAGCACAGGGAGATGATCGAGGTGTTGCGGGCCCATGGCGCCCACATCGCCTGTGACGACTTCGGCTCCCTGGCGTGCAATTTCCAGCGCCTGATGATGCTTCCCTACGAGATCGTGAAGCTGGATCGCTCCCTGCTGCTTCAGGCTGCGCGCAGCACCCACGCCCTCAACATGCTGACGGGGCTGGTGAAATACCTGCAACGACTCGGCATGGCCGTGGTATGCGAGGGAGTGGAGACCCAGGCCCATATCGAGGTGGCGAACCGGCTGGGCTGCGACTACCAGCAGGGCTACGCCTACGCCATTCCCTCCCCTCTCTCCCGCTGGGCCTGAGCGGAGCGCTTGCGCGTCATGGGGAAACCCGGGCACCTTCCCCATAAAATCCGGCAGGGTGCTGCCATTTTCCTGCCAAAGATGGCAGGCTGTCCCGGCCACACTGACGCCGAGGCCCGCCATGGTTCGCTTTGCCAGCTTCAATCTCGCCTTCGATCGCACTGCACCCGGCATGCTGGGGGAAGAGCTCGCCCTGAGCCGCACCGAGCAGGACGCCCTGCTGGCCCGCCACCGGGCGGCTGATGCCCGCCTCGACCCGGGAACGTTCACCCGGGCCAACCACGTGCAGCAGATCCGCAACATCGCCGAAATCATCCAGCGTACCCGGCCGGACGTGTTGCTGCTGAGCGAATTCGACAATGACGGCAAGGGCAGCGACACCACGGACCTCAACGCCTTCAACGACAACTACCTGGCCCACGCCCAGCACGACGAAGTGAAGGCCATCAGCTACCCGGTGCTGCAGAACTTTGCCACCAACACCGGCCTGATGAGCGGCCATGACCTCAACCTGGACGGCAAGGTCAACAACGGGCCGGACGACGCCTGGGGCTTTGGCAACTACCACGGCCAGTACGCCTTCGCCGTGATGTCCCGGTATCCCATCGATACCAAGCAGATCCGCACCTTCCAGAAATTCAAGTGGAAAGACATGCCGGGCGAAGCGAACCCCGTCATCGACGACTGCAACAATGCCAAGGCGCCGATCCCGGCCGGCCGCCAGTGCGGCGATGCCTGGTATGACGACGCCGCCTGGCAGGCCTTCCCGCTCTCGTCCAAGAACCACGCCGACGTGCCGGTGCGGGTCAAGACCGCCAAGGGGGAGCAGGTGATCCACCTCCTTATCTCCCACCCGACTCCGCCCATCTTCGGCAACGCGGCGCGCCACAACGTCAAACGCAACCGTGCGGAGATAGCCTTTTGGCAGGACTATGTGGCAGGGGCTGGCTACATGGTGGATGACGCCGGCAAGGCCGGTGGCTTGGCCGAGGGCGCCAGGTTCGTCATCGCCGGCGATCTCAACGCCGATCCCCAGATTGGCGATGGGGATCTCACCGCCATTCAGGATCTGCACAACCATGCGCTGGTCAATCAGGCCGTCACCAACGGCGCCCTGATCCCGGTCAGCCAGGGCGGCCCCGAGTGCCTCGCCAGCCAGCCGGATCAGTGCAAGCGCAACAACAACCGCCCCACCCCGGAGCGCATCACCAGCAGCAGCGGCCTGCAGCTCGACCACGTGCTGCCCTCCGCCAACCTGAACGCGGTCGCCTCCGGCGTGTTCTGGCCGGCCAGCTTCGAGCCGGGCTACCACCTGGTGTACGACGCCAAGCTCGGCATCGCCAAGGGAGTCAGCTCGGATCACCGCCTGGTATGGGTCGACGTCGCACTCGATTGACCGGCAGACAGGGCGAAGGGATGCCTTTGGCTCAGGGTGCCGGCAAATCTGTGCGCAGGCGCGCTATTCCGGCGCCCGCGGCTTGCAGCGCAAATCGGGGTTTGCTAATACTCCGCGTCCATTGGATGAGCATCCCCTTTCGAGATAGTGTGCCGTGGCTTTCGAACAATTCGCGCTCGTGATATCTCTCTTCCAGCAGCTCTGCGTCTATCTGGTGATCGCCTGGCTGCTCTCCAAGACGCCGCTCTTCATGCCACTGACTCAGGTGACACTGAGCTGGCCCCACAAGATCCTCTGCTACCTCATCTTCTCCGGCTTCTGCGTGATGGGCACCTACTTTGGCCTCAGGATCGAGGACTCCATCGCCAATACCCGCGCCATCGGCGCCGTGCTCGGCGGCATCGTCGGCGGCCCTGTGGTGGGGCTGCTGGTGGGGCTCACCGGCGGCATCCATCGCTACTCGCTGGGGGGCTTTACCGCCCTGGCCTGCACCTTCTCCACCATCGCCGAAGGGCTGCTCGGCGGCCTGGTGCACCGCCACTTCGTCGCCCGCCACCGGCTCGATCTGCTGTTCAGCCCCTGGGTGGTGGGATCTGTGGCCCTCATCGCCGAGCTGATGCAGATGGGCATCATCTTGCTGGTGGCCCGTCCGTATGACGACGCCGTCCACCTCATCGAGAACATCATCGCCCCCATGCTGGTGGCCAATACCCTGGGGGCCGCCATGTTCATGCGGATGATCCTCGATCACCGCGCCATGCTGGAGAAGTACTCGGTCGCCTTCTCCGCCCGCGCCCTCAAGATCGCCGAGCGGGCGATGCGGGTGCTGGACAAGGGGTTCACCCAGGAGGCGTGCCAACAGATGGCGCGCATCCTCTACGAAGAGACCGGGGTGGGCGCGGTGGCCATCACCGATCGGGAGAAGCTGCTCGCCTTCATCGGCATCGGCGAGGATCACCACCTGCCGGGCACCGCCATCAACTCGGCCCACACCTTCAAGGCGATCCAGCACAACGAGGTGGTCTATGCCGACGGCAACCTCATCCCCTACAGCTGCAACCTGCATCCCCAGTGCCGGCTCGGCTCCTCGCTGGTCATTCCGCTGCGTGGGGAAGAGGGGTCGGTGGTGGGCACCATCAAGCTCTACGAGCCCAAGCGCAAGTTCTTCTCCTCCATCAACCGCACCCTGGGAGAGGGGATCGCCCGGCTGCTCTCCGGCCAGATCCTGGCCAGCAAGTACAACGAGCAGAAGCGGCTGCTGGCCCAGTCGGAGATCAAGCTGTTGCAGGCGCAGATCAACCCGCACTTTCTGTTCAACGCCCTCAACACCCTGGCGGCGGTGATCCGGCGCGACCCCGAGGATGCCCGCACCCTGGTGCACCACCTCTCCACCTTCTTTCGCAAGAACCTCAAGCGCCAGGGTGACGAGGTGACCCTGGCCGACGAGCTGGAGCACGTGAACGCCTACCTGCACATCGAGCAGGCCCGCTTCGCCGAGCACCTGAGCGTGCAGATCCAGATTCCCGAGCCGCTGCTGGAGTACCGGCTGCCCACCTTCTCCCTGCAGCCCATCGTCGAGAACGCCATCAAGCACGGCATCTCCCAGATGTTCGAGCCGGGCAAACTGACCCTGACGGCGCGGCAGGAGGGTGAGCAGCTGGTGCTGGAAGTTGAGGACAACGCCGGCCTCTATCAGGCCAGGCGGGAGGAGAGCGGCCTTGGCATGAACATAGTGGATCGGCGCATCAAGGCCCGTTACGGCGCCGAGTACGGGGTCACCATTCACTGCGAGCCCCATCAATCCACCCGGGTGAGGATCACCCTTCCCCTGCAGGAGAGCCCATGCTGACCGCCCTGATCGTCGACGATGAACCCCTCGCCCGCGAGGAGCTGCGGCTGCTGCTGGCGCAGGCGGGCAATATCCGCCTGCTGGGAGAGTGCGCCCACGCCATGGAGGCGCTGCCCGCCATCCATCGCCTCAAACCCGACCTGCTGTTTCTCGACATCCAGATGCCGCGCATCAGCGGGCTGGAGCTGGTGAGCATGCTGGATCCGGACTTGCGCCCCCACATCGTCTTCATCACCGCCTACGACGAGTTTGCCCTGCGCGCGTTTGAGGAGAACGCCCTCGACTACCTGCTCAAGCCGGTCACCAGCGAACGGATGAACAAGGCGCTGGAGCGCATCCAGCGGCTGCTTTCGCCAAAGGGTGAGCTGGCGGGCCAACCGCTGCCGGATCCGACCCGCATCGCCCAGCCCCTGCGCAGCATTCCCTGTAGCGGCCACAACCGCATCCTGCTGCTGCCCCTTGGCGAGGTGGAGTTCGTCCACAGCGATCTGGCCGGCAACAAGGTGGTGAGCGCCCAGCAGCAAGGCACCACCGAGCTGACACTGCGCACCCTGGAGGAGAAGACCGGCTTCGTGCGCTGTCACCGCCAGTACCTGCTCAACCCGGGCCAGATCCGCGAGATCCTGCTGCTGGACGGCGGCCTGGCGGAGGTGGTGACCCAGGGCGGCCACAAGGTGCCGGTGAGCCGGCGCTACCTCAAGCCCCTCAAAGAATTGTTGGAGATCCCCTGAGGGGCGGGCCACTCGCCCCGTCCCCTGCCCGTTACCGCTCACCCGCTTGCCGCGCCCGCCGGCTCATCCCTCAAACCGCTCGGGGCCGCTTTTCTGCCGCTCGCGGGCGGCCCTCTGCCACTGACCCTTTCTGCGCTCCCCTTTCCCTGCCGCCTGCGTAGAGTGCAGCCTGAGCCCGGCCAGATTGGCCGCAGGAAAAGGAAACTCCGTCATGCAACACGCAATCACCTTCGTCATTGCGGCCCTCTGCATCCTCGCCATCGCCTATCGCCTCTACGGCGTGTTCTTTGTGCGCAAGGTGCTGCGGGCCGACGACAAGCTGGTCACCCCCTCCCACGAGCTGGAAGATGGCAAAAACTATGTGCCGACCAACAAGTGGGTCAACTTCGGCCAGCACTTCGCGGCCATCGCCGCCGCCGGCCCGCTGGTGGGCCCGGTCCTGGCGGCCCAGTACGGCTACCTGCCGAGCTTTCTCTGGCTGCTGATCGGCTGCGTCATCGGCGGTGCGGTGCACGACACAGTCGTGCTGTTCGCCTCCATGAAGCATCAGGGCAAGTCCCTCTCCGAGGTGGCCAAGGCCGAACTCGGCCCCATCGCCGGCTGGTGCACGGGCCTTGCGATGCTGTTCATCATCACCATCACCATGGCGGGTCTCTCCATGGTGGTGGTGCACGCGCTGGAGCGTAACGCCTGGGGCGTGTTCGCGGTCTTCATGACCATCCCCATCTCCATGGTGGTGGGGATCTGGCACAAGCTGACCGGCAACCTGCAAGCCGCCTCCTGGGTGGGCTTCATCGCCGTGCTGGCCTGCGTCTTCTTCGGCCCCTACGTGCAGGAGAGCGCCTTCGGTGCCTGGCTGACCCTGCGCGCCGAGACCATCAGTCTGGCGCTGCCCATCTACGCCTTCTTCGCCACCGCGCTGCCGGTCTGGCTGCTACTCACCCCGCGCGGCTACATCTCCAGCTTTATGAAGATCGGCGTGTTCGGCGCCCTGGTGATCGGCGTCATCTGCATCAACCCCGAGATCCAGTTCCCCGCCATGACCCAGTTCGTCCACGGCGGCGGCCCGGTACTGGGCGGCCCGGTCTGGCCCTTCATCTCCATCACCATCGCCTGTGGCGCCATCTCCGGCTTCCACGCCTTCATCGGCTCGGGCACCACCCCGAAACTGGTGGACAAGTGGAACGACATCCTGCCGGTCGCCTTCGGTGCCATGCTGGCCGAGTGCGTGGTGGGCGTGATGGCGCTGATCGCCGCCACCGCCCTGCACCCGGCGGATTACTTCGCCATCAACGCCACTCCGGAGGCCTTCGCCAAGCTGGGGATGCAGGTGGTGGATTTGCCCTTCCTCTCCCAGGAGATCGGCATGGATCTGAACGGCCGCACCGGCGGCGCCGTCACCCTGGCGGTGGGCATGTCCTACATCTTCACCAAGGTGCCCTGGTTCAGTAACCTCGCCTCCTACTTCTTCCAGTTCGTGGTGATGTTTGAAGCGGTGTTCATCCTGACCGCCGTCGACTCCGGCACCCGGGTCTCCCGCTACCTCATTCAGGACTTCTTCGGCGAGTTCTACCCGCCCCTCAAGCGCATCGACTGGATGCCGGGCGCCATCGGGGCCAGCGTGCTCGCCTGCGTCATGTGGGGGTATCTGCTGATGTCCGGCGATATCGGCTCGGTATGGGCCCTGTTCGGGGTATCGAACCAGCTGATGGCCTCGGTGGGCCTCATCATAGGTGCCACCATCATCCTGCGCCTCGCCAGCAAGCGCCGCTATATGCTGACCTGCCTGATCCCGCTGGCCTACCTGTTCGTGACCGTCAACTACGCCGGTTACTGGATGATGCGCAACGTCTACTTCAACTCGGCCGCCAAGGGCTACAACCCGATGAACGGCGCCATCTCCCTCATCATGCTGGTGCTGGGGGCGCTGATCCTGATCTCCGCCCTGCGCAAGTGGAGCGAGCTGTGGAAGCTGCGCCAGCAGCCCGAGTTCCGGGTGGCCGAGGCGACCGCCTCCTGATCCGTCCAGCCCTCCTCGGACCCCGCCTCGGCGGGGTCTTTCATTGGCGCTGCGCATTCATCCATTGGCATTGACCCGCCCCTTCGCAGTGGTTGAATGGGTCCCCGGATCACAGAACCGCCCAGCCCGGGGTGCTAGCATGCCCCGACGGCCACTTGGCCGCACCGGCCCAAGTGATCCTCCCTCCTCCGCTTTCACCCTTTGAGGACAGCTTTCATGGAACTGCTTCTGCTCAGCAACGGCAAAACCACAGAACACCCCGGCCTGCTCGGCTGGGCCCGGGAGCGGGTACGAACCCTGCTCGCCCGCAAACAGGTCAAGCGCATCCTGCTCATCCCCTACGCGGTGATCCGCAGCGACTGGGACGCCCGCGCCTTCGAACTCAGCGAGAGCCTAGGGGTGAAGGCCATCAGCATCCACCAGTTCGACGATCCGGTGGATGCCATCCAGCGGGCCGACGCCATCTTCATCAGCGGCGGCAACACCTGGCGCCTGAACCAGCTGCTGCACGAATACGGCCTGGTGGTGCCCATCCAGCGTGCCGTGCGCGAGCGAGGCGTGCCCTATGTGGGCTGGAGCGCCGGCTGCAACGTGGCTACCCCCAGCATCCGCACCACCAACGACATGCCGGTGTGCAGCGCCGCCGTGCTGCCGGCGCTGGGCCTGTTCCCCCTGCAGATCAACCCCCACTACCTGGATGCCGGCATCAGCGGCCACATGGGGGAGACCCGGGACGAGCGGCTCGCCGAGTTCTGTGCCATCAACCCGAGCGAGTCCGTGGTGGCCCTGCGCGAAGGGAGCCTGCTTCAGGTAAGCGGCGAGCACGGCGGCGAGAGCATCGAATACTGGAGCGCCCGGGGCGAGGGCTTCAAGATCTTCAAGCACGGTGAGACCACTCAGGAGTTCATCACGGCCGCGCCCCTGGCCGGGCTGACGCCGTTTCACCGCCTGGCCGGGGCCATGACGACCGCGGTGACCTGAGCGTTCGCCCGCGGGATTTGCCATGCTGTGAGGGGCAAGGGATCTTCCCTCGCCCCTTTTCCTGCCGGCGGGAGGCACCATGACCATCAGGATTGAACACGACAGCCTCGGGGAGATCGCCGTCCCGGTCGATCGGCTCTGGGGCGCCCAGACCCAGCGCTCCCTGCATCACTTCAACATCTCGGGGGAGCGCCAGCCCATGGAGATCATCCATGCCCTGGCCCGCATCAAGTCCGCCTGCGCCCGGGTCAACCACACCCTGGGGCTGCTCCCCGCCCGCAAGGCCCAGGCCATCATGGCCGCCGCCGACGAAATCCTGCGCGGCCTGCACGACGCCGAGTTTCCCCTGATGGTGTGGCAGACCGGCTCCGGCACCCAGACCAACATGAACCTCAACGAGGTGCTGGCAAACCGGGCCAGCGAACTGCTCGGCGGCCCCCGGGGGGAAGCGCGGCTGGTGCATCCCAACGACGAGGTAAACAAGAGCCAGTCCAGCAACGATGTCTTTCCGAGCGCCATGAACCTGGCGACGGTCACCGCCATCACGCAGCGGTTGCTGCCGGCCCTCGCTGCCCTGAAGCAGATCCTGTCAGGCAAGGCCGCCGCCTTCGACCACATCGTCAAGATTGGCCGCACCCATTTGCAGGATGCCACTCCCCTCACCCTGGGCCAGGAGATCTCCGGCTGGGTCGCCCAGCTTGAACAGGGGGAGCGCCATCTACGGGCCGCCCTGCCCCATTTGTGCGAGCTGGCGCTCGGCGGCACCGCCGTGGGCACCGGCCTCAACTGCCCTCCCGGCTTTGCCGAGGCGGTGGCCAGAACCCTGGCCGAGCAGACCGGCCTGCCGCTCATCAGCGCCCCCAACAAGTTCGAGGCCCTGGCGGCGAGTGACGCCCAGGTCCATGCCCACGGCGCCCTCAAGACGCTGGCGGCCTCCCTCATGAAGATCGCCAACGACGTGCGCTGGCTGGCGAGCGGTCCCCGAAGCGGACTGGGGGAGCTGCTCATCCCCGAGAACGAGCCCGGATCCTCCATCATGCCCGGCAAGGTCAACCCGACCCAGAGCGAGGCGCTCACCATGCTCTGCGCCCAGGTGATGGGCAACGATGTGGCCATCAACATCGGCGGTGCCAGCGGCAACTTCGAGCTCAACGTGTTCAGGCCGATGATCGCCTACAACGTCCTGCAGAGCGTGCGGCTGCTGGGGGATGGCATGCAGACCTTCCACGACCACTGCGCCGTCGGCATCACCCCGAACCAGGCCAGGATCGACGATCTGCTCTCCCGCTCCCTGATGCTGGTGACGGCCCTCAACCCCCATATCGGCTATGACAAGGCGGCCGACATCGCCAAACGGGCGCACCATCAGGGGCTGAGTCTGCGGGAGGCGGCCATTGCCTCGGGCCACCTCAGCGCGGAGCAATTCGATGCCTGGGTGATCCCCGCTGACATGGTGGGTCGCACGCCATAAGGCAGCTCAGCTGCGCGATAATCCGAGCCCGGGTGATCCCCGTCGGCAGAGTGGGTCGCACGCCATAAAGCAGCTCAACGCACTGCACGGCAATCCCATGCCCGGGGCATACCAGCGCAGGTGGCAGGCGCAGCAAATAGGGACAGTGATGGGAAATAAAGATGAAAAGGGCGCCATGGCGCCCTTTTCATTGCAGATCTGCCGTCAGGTCTTGCTCTGGCAGTTGAACATCCAGTGGGTGCCGAACTTGTCCACCAGGGATCCGAAATAGTCACCCCAGAACATCTCCGCCAGCGGCATCTCCACCTGACCTCCCTCGGCCAGGGCTGCGAACAGGCGATCGGTCTCGCCCCGGCTGTCCGGCTCCAGGTTGAGGTAGCTGTTGTTGCCCTGTACCAGGGTGAACCCCATGCTGGCCGGAGCATCCGTGCCCATCAGCACGTGACCCCCAAGGATGGACAGGGCCACATGCATCACCAGCTCCCCGTCTTCCTCCGACAAAGGGGGCTGGCCCGGGCAACCCGGGGACTCCTTGAACCTGTGGATGGGGCCGCTGAAGTCTCCGCCGAACACTTCGCGATAGAAGAGGAAGGCAGCCTCCGTCTCCCGGGCAAAATTGAGATAGGTACTGACACGCGCCATGGGTTTCTCCTTGTCACCGATAGCTGGCCCCTGTGGCCAGCTAACAGCATAGAAGAGCACGGGGCTCTGTCAGGTGGCGCTCCGCCCCCTTCTGCGCACGGGGGAGCCGCGCTCACAGCCCGGGCTCGGTCGAACACGCAAAAGTGCAACCCGATTCGCAGTGGGTTGCACCTCATGTAGGCATTCATAAGATGCATTGCCAACCCATTAATAATGCTGTGAAAAGCGGACAAGCGGCGGGCTTGAAAGGAGCCTGATGGAGACCGGATTCATGGAAGAATTCAACAATGTAACCAATACATTAAAATTTCTTGCTTGAAGGTTGCACCTGGTTGCACCATCATCGGCGAAATTTAACCGTCCGGTAATATTGTTACCTTCTAGACACAGGAAGTCCCATGGCCACTACCACCCTCGGCGTCAAACTCGATGAAGCGACCCGCGACCGCCTCAAACAGGCTGCGCAGACCCTGGATCGCACTCCCCACTGGCTGATCAAGCAAGCCATCTTCACCTATCTGGAGCAACTGGATCTCGGTCTGACCCCGCCCGAGCACTCCGGGCTGGCTGCCGCCGCCGGGGAAGAGGCCGTCGAGACCCTGACCGAGCAGGGCATCCAGGTCTTCCTCGAGTTTGCCGAGAGCATTCTGCCCCAGTCCGTGCTGCGGGCCGCCATCACGGGGGCTTATCGCCGCCCCGAGACCGAAGCCGTCCCCATGCTGCTGGAGCAGGCCCGTCTGCCCAAGGAGAAGGCTGACGCGACCCAGAAGCTGGCCATGGGCATCGCCGAGAAGCTGCGCAACCAGAAGAGCGCCAGCGGCCGTCAGGGCCTGGTGCAGGGGCTGCTTCAGGAGTTCTCCCTCTCCTCCCAGGAAGGGGTGGCCCTGATGTGCCTGGCGGAGGCGCTGCTGCGCATCCCCGACAAGGCGACCCGGGATGCCCTCATCCGCGACAAGATAAGCGGCGGCAACTGGAGCCAGCACCTGGGCCAGAGCACCTCATTGTTCGTCAACGCAGCCTCCTGGGGTCTGCTCATCACCGGCAAGCTGGTGGCCACCCACAACGAGGCGGGCATGAACAACTCCCTCAAGGGACTCATCGGCAAGGGGGGTGAGCCGCTCATCCGCAAGGGCGTCGACATGGCGATGCGCCTGATGGGTGAGCAGTTCGTCACCGGCGAGACCATCGCCGAGGCGCTGGCGAACGCAGGCGGCATGGAGAGCAAAGGGTTCCGCTACTCCTACGACATGCTGGGGGAAGCGGCCCTGACCGAGGAGGACGCGAAACGCTATCTGGCCTCCTACGAGCAGGCCATCCACGCTATCGGCAAGGCCTCCCACGGTCGCGGCATCTACGAGGGGCCGGGTATCTCCATCAAACTCTCCGCCCTGCATCCGCGCTACAGCCGCGCCCAGTACGATCGCGTCATGGAGGAGCTCTACCCCACCTTGCTGGGCCTGACCCAGCTCGCCAGGCAGTATGACATCGGCATCAACATCGACGCCGAGGAGGCCGATCGCCTGGAGATCTCCCTCGATCTGCTGGAAAAGCTCTGCTTCGATCCGTCCCTCGCCGACTGGAACGGCATCGGCTTCGTCATCCAGGCCTACCAGAAGCGCTGCCCCTATGTGATCGACTACGTCATCGATCTCGCCAAGCGCAGCCGTCACCGCCTGATGATCCGTCTGGTGAAGGGCGCCTACTGGGACAGCGAGATCAAGCGCGCCCAGCAGGAAGGGCTGGAAGGCTACCCGGTCTATACCCGCAAGCCCTACACGGACGTCTCCTACCTCGCCTGCGCCCGCAAGCTGCTGGCGGTGCCCGAGGCCATCTATCCCCAGTTCGCCACCCACAACGCCCACTCCCTGTCTGCCATCTATCAGCTGGCGGGTCAGAACTACTACCCGGGTCAGTACGAGTTCCAGTGCCTGCACGGCATGGGTGAACCGCTCTACGAACAGGTGGTCGGCAAGGTGGCCGACGGCAAGCTGGGTCGCCCCTGCCGCATCTATGCACCGGTAGGCAGCCACGAGACCCTGCTCGCCTACCTGGTGCGCCGCCTGCTGGAGAACGGGGCCAACACCTCCTTCGTCAACCGCATCGCGGACAACAACATCTCCCTCTCGGATCTGGTGCAGGATCCGGTGCAGCAGATCGAGCAGATGGCCGCCCGTGAAGGGACCCTGGGTCTGCCCCATCCGCGCATCCCCCTGCCACGGGATCTCTACGGCGAGGCGCGCCCGAACTCCGCAGGTCTGGATCTCGCGAACGAGCACCGCCTGGGGTCACTCTCCGCCGCCCTGCTCGCCAGCACCAACACCGCCTATCAGGCCGTGCCCATGCTGGGTTGCGACACCGAGGCGCCGACCCAGTTCCAGCCCGTGCTCAACCCGGCGGATCACCGCGATGTCGTCGGTCAGGTGAGCGAAGCCACGGTAGCGCTGGTGGACAAGGCGCTCGCCTGCTCCCTCACGAGCGGCCAGATCTGGCAGTCCACCCCGCCAGCCGAGCGGGCCGCCGTGCTGGACAGGGCCGCCGATCTGATGGAATCCGAACTGCAACCCCTGATGGGCCTGCTGGTTCGCGAATCCGGCAAGACCTTCGCCAACGCCATCGCCGAGGTGCGCGAAGCGGTGGACTTCCTGCGCTACTACGCCGCCCAGGCGCGCAACCACTTCGCCAACGACACCCACAGGCCGCTCGGCCCCGTGGTCTGCATCAGCCCCTGGAACTTCCCGCTGGCCATCTTCAGCGGCCAGGTGTGCGCGGCCCTGGCCGCCGGCAATACGGTGCTGGCCAAGCCTGCCGAGCAGACCCCCCTCATCGCGGCACAAGCGGTGCGCATCCTGCTGGAAGCGGGGGTTCCCGCCGGTGCGGTGCAACTGCTGCCGGGCCGTGGTGAGACCGTGGGTGCGGCGCTCATCGCGGACGAACGGGTGCGCGGCGTCATGTTCACCGGCTCCACCGAGGTGGCGGGCATCATCTCCCGCAACCTGGCCGGTCGCCTCGACGCCCAGGGTCGCACCATTCCCCTCATCGCCGAGACCGGCGGCCAGAACGCCATGATCGTCGACTCCTCCGCCTTGACCGAACAGGTGGTGATGGATGTCATCTCCTCGGCGTTCGACAGCGCCGGTCAGCGCTGCTCCGCCCTGCGAGTGCTGTGCGTGCAGGATGACGTGGCGGATCGGGTGATCCGGATGCTCAAGGGCGCCATGGCCGAGTACAAGGTCGGCAGCCCCGAGCACCTCTCCACCGACATCGGCCCCGTCATCGACGCCGAGGCCAAGACCAACATCGAACGCCACATCAAGGCCATGGGCGACAAGGGGCGCAAAGTGCACCAGATCGCCCGCCCCCAGGGGGATGCCTGCAGCCGCGGCACCTTCGTGCTGCCGACCCTGATCGAGCTCGACAGCTTGGACGAACTGGGACGCGAAGTGTTCGGCCCTGTGCTGCACCTGGTCCGCTACCCGCGCACCCGGCTCGGGGAGCTGCTCGAGCAGATCAACGGCAGCGGTTACGGCCTGACCCTGGGTGTTCATACCCGCATCGACGAGACCATCGCCCAGGTGGTGAACGTGGCCAAGGTGGGCAACCTCTACGTCAACCGCAACATCGTGGGCGCCGTGGTCGGGGTGCAACCCTTCGGTGGGGAAGGGCTTTCCGGCACCGGTCCCAAGGCCGGTGGCCCGCTCTACATGTATCGCCTGCTCGGCGCCCGTCCCCAGGAGGCGGTGGCCAACCAGCTGCACCAGGAGTCCGGTGCCCTGCATGCCGAGGCGAAAGCCCCCCTCGTGGCCCTGCGCGACTGGGCGAGCAAGCAGGATCCGGCCCTCGCCGCCCTGTGCGATCACTACGCCGCGCTCTCCCAGAGCGGCCGTACCCAGCTGCTGACCGGCCCCACCGGCGAGCGCAACAGCTACAGCCTGCTGCCCCGGGAGCGGGTGCTCTGTCTTGCCCAGGAGAAGGCCGACCTGCTGGCCCAGCTGGCCGCCTGTCTGGCGGTCGGCAGCCAGGTGCTGCTGCCGGACGATGCCCAGACACGCTCCCTGCTCTCTTCCCTGCCGACCGAGGTGCGGGATCCCATCGCGCTGGTGGCGGACTGGGCCACGGGGGAGACGGACTTCGATGCCCTGCTGCACCACGGCGACTCGGATCAGTTGCGGGAGGTGAGCAAGCTCGCCGCCGCGCGCCAGGCAGCCCGTAACGGCGCCATCATCGGTGTGCACGGCCTGCATCGCGGCGAGACCGACATCCCGCTGGAGCGCCTGCTCATCGAGCACGCCCTCTCGGTCAACACCGCCGCCGCCGGTGGCAACGCCAGCCTGATGACCATAGGCTAAGCGCCACATAGTGACGGTGACTCAAGCCCCGCAGATGCGGGGCTTGTTCTTTCGTCTATGGGACACGCCCATGAAAAAGGCCGCCCCTGTCGGGGCGGCCTTTTTGTTCTCCCTTCTCCCCTCGCGGGAGAAGGGTGGGGGATGAGGGGCGGCTCGCCTACACGTACTCCATAAAGACGCGGGAGGTGAGCTTGGTGATGAGCTCATAGGGAATGGTGCCGATCTGGTCGGCCACCCGCTCTACCGGCAGCCCTTCCCCCCAGAGCACAGCCTCGTCGCCCGCCTTGTCGGTGGCGCCGGGACCGAGATCCACCGTCGTCATGTCCATGGAGACACGGCCCACCAGGGGCACGATGCGGCCATTGACCAGCACTGGCGTACCGTTGGGGGCCATGCGCGGATAACCGTCGCCATAGCCGATGGCGATGACACCGAGCCGGGTATCGCGATCCGACACCCAGTTGGCGCCATAACCCACCGGCTCGCCCGCCTTGTGATCCCGCACCGCGATCAGTTGTGTCTTGAGGGTCATCACCGGCTTGAGGTCGTAATCCGCCGCCACCGTATTAGGGAAGGGGGAGACGCCGTAGAGGATGACGCCGGGGCGGATCCAATCGCAGTGGGAATCCGGCCAGGCCAGGATGCCCGCCGAGTTGGCCATGGCGCGTTCGCCCAACAGCGGCGCGGTCAGCTGGCTGAACAGGTCGATCTGCTCGCGGGTGGTGGGCTGCTCCAGCTCATCGGAGCGGCTGAAGTGGGTCATGACGTTGAACGGCTGCACCACGTTCTTGCACTTGGCGAGGCGCTCGATAAAGGCGGGCATCTCCTCGGCCCGTACCCCGAGGCGGTGCATGCCGGTGTCGAGCTTGAGCCAGGCCACCACGGGGGCAGGCAGCTCCGCCAGCTCCAGCGCCTCGAGCTGCTCCCAGGTGTGCACCGCGGTCTGCAGGTTGTTGGCCGCCAGCACCGGCAGGTCGGCGGCGCTGAAGAAGCCCTCCAGCAGCACGATGGGCTTGACCACGGCGCAGGAGCGCAGCATCAGCGCCTCTTCGATGCGGGCCACCGCGTAGGCGTCCGCATCCACCAGGGTGCGGGCGACCGGCAGCAGGCCGTGACCGTAGGCGTTGGCCTTGACCACGGCAATGATCTTGCATTGGGGGGCGTGGCGTTTCACCACGGCGAGGTTGTGGCGCAGGGCCGCTGTGTTGATCTGGGCGATAGCCGCTTTCATCTGTTTTCCCTTACGAGGGCATGATAATCAGGCACCGGGTGGTGTCAGCCCTCAAATCTCATCGTCTAAGGCCGGACCGGCAGAATTGTCGAACCGGGAAAACTGTTTATGGATGCCGGGAGCAGGCTCCCGACTTACTTAGTAGTCATCGTCAAACGCCGGGCCCGCGTAGTTGTCAAAACGCGAGAACTGACCCTGGAAGGTGAGCCGCACTCGTCCTATGGGGCCGTTACGCTGCTTGCCGATGATGATCTCGGCGATCCCCTTGTCGGGGCTGTCGTCGTGATAGACCTCGTCGCGGTAGATGAACATGATCAAGTCCGCATCCTGCTCGATGGAGCCCGATTCCCGCAGATCCGAGTTGACCGGGCGCTTGTCGGCCCGCTGTTCCAGGCTTCGGTTCAGCTGGGAGAGCGCCACCACGGGGCACTGCAGCTCTTTCGCCAGCGCCTTGAGGGAGCGGGAGATTTCACCGATTTCCAGAGTACGGTTGTCAGACAGCGCCGGCACCCGCATCAGTTGCAGGTAGTCCACCATGATCATGCTGATGCCGCCGTTGTCCCGCGCCACCCGACGGGCACGGGAGCGCACTTCGGTCGGGGTGAGGCCGGAGGAGTCGTCGATGTACATCTTCCCCTTCTCCAGCAGCAGCCCCATGGTGGAGGAGAGCCGCGCCCAATCCTCGTCGTCGAGCTGGCCGGTCCGCACCTTGGTCTGGTCGATGCGCCCCACCGAGGCGAGCATACGCATGATGATCTGCTCGGAGGGCATCTCGAGGGAGAAGATCAGCACCGGCTTGTCGGCGGTGAGGGCCGCGTGCTCGCACAGGTTCATGGCAAAGGTGGTCTTGCCCATGGAGGGACGGGCGGCGACGATGACCAGATCCGAACGCTGCAGGCCGGCGGTCATCTTGTCCAGATCGTTGTAGCCGGACGACACGCCGGTCACCCCGTTGTGGGGGGTCTTGAACAGCTCTTCAATCTTGTCGACGGTCTGCTCGAGGATGAGCTTGAGCGGCTGGGGGCCCTCGTTGGCGCTGGTGCGCTGCTCGGCGATCTGGAACACCTTGCTCTCGGCCAGGTCCAGCAGATCGTTGGAGGTACGCCCCTGGGGCTCGTAGCCCGCTTCGACTATCTCGTTGGCGACCGAGATCATCTCCCGCACCACCGCCCGCTCACGCACGATCTCGGCGTAGGCACTGATGTTGGCGGCACTCGGGGTGTTCTTGGCGATCTCCACCAGATAGGCGAAGCCACCGGCCTCTTCCAGTTGCTCGGAGCGCTCGAGCTCCTCCTGCAGAGTGATGAGGTCGATGGGGTTGCCCGCGTTGGAGAGGCGGGTCATGGCCTGGAAGATCAGGCGGTGCGGGCGGCTGTAGAAATCCTTGTCGATCACCCGTTCGGCGACCCGATCCCAGGCCTCGTTGTCCAGCATCAGGCCGCCCAGTACGGACTGTTCGGCCTCAAAAGAGTGGGGAGGTACTTTCAGCTGTTGTGTCTTGGCGTCTTTTTTCGCCGTCACTTGCTCTGCCATACACATAAAAACCGCAGCGGGAAGGGGACGGGAATTTTACAAAAGAAACCCCGCCATCGCGAGTGCTAATACGTCCCGTCATCGCATCCGGCGACAAGACGGGACCCAGGCCTTGTCAGCGTCATCCACTTCTGCGCCTCAGACCTGCCTCACAGTACGAGAAAGGGCCAGACCAGGGTCTGATCTTTCGTTCTTGCTCTTTGTTTGTTGCGCAGCCTGCGCACCGAGCGACTCGGCCGTCTGTGTCTCATGGGCGCCTCCCCTGTCGGACGACTCAATCTGTTCATGAATAATTCATGCCATCCGTGATAATCATACCCGCAAGCTGCAACACAAAAAGGGACTGGCAGCCTGCCATGCGCCTCGCTGAGCTTGCACAAGCAGAGCATGCCCCCACCTACATGAGAGTGAAAGAGTCAAAATGAAAAAGATGCTGACCCTGTTTGCCCTGATCCTGGCCATTGGCCTTGGGGCACCCATCGCCGAGGCCAAGAAACTTGGTGGCGGCAAATCCTTTGGCAAGAGCTACAAGACGGCCCCGGCCCAACCTGCGGCCAAGCCGGTCGACACCAAGAACCCGACCGTGGGCGCCCAGGCACCCAAGAAAGGCGGCATGATGGGCGGCCTGCTGGGTGGTCTGCTGGCCGGCGGTCTGTTTGCCTACCTGCTGGGCAGCGGTGCCTTCGAAGGTCTGCAAGGGATGGACTTCCTGCTGATCGCCCTGCTGGCACTGGGCGGTGTCTTCCTGTTCCGAGCCCTGCGCAGGAACAAGGCGGCAGCGGCCCAGCCACAGACGGCCTATGCGGGTTATCAACCGCCCCAGAGCGCGGCCCCCCAGCAGTTCGAGCAAAGCCACAGCGCCCCGCAGGCCACCGGTTTTGCCGACAGCGACGTGCCCTTCCGTCTGCCCCCGGGCTTTGACATGAACGGCTTCCTGGCCGGTGCCCGCGATCACTACCGCACCCTGCAAGAGGCCTGGAACAAGAACGACCTGGAGAAGATCCGCGAGTACGTGAGCCCCGAGCTGTTCGAGCACCTCAAGGCCGAACGCGCCGAGCTCTCCGGTGAGCAGCACACCGAGGTGATGTACGTGGACACCCAGCTGGTCCGTGCCGACTACGGCAGCGACTGGGCCCAGGTGAGCGTGCGCTTCAGCGGCCGCTACATGGACCGTCAGGAGCAGGTCGAGGAGGACATCAAGGAGGTGTGGCACCTCGAGCGTGATCTCGCCAAGGACAATGCCCCCTGGCATATCGTCGGCATCGAGCAGCTCTAAGGCTCAACCGACCCATTTCATCAAGGTGACCTCAGGGTCGCCTTTTTATTGCCATCAGATCGTGTCATGCCCTATTTCGGGGCAGCTTCCCGTAGCAGGATATATTTCCCGAGAGACACGGCTGATGACATTGAAAATAAAAAGAGAGGCAGCCATGGCTGCCTCTCTTTTTTATTGGCTCGGGGTGCAGGGATTATTTGCAACCCTCTACCGAGGTGGAGTTGATATAGCTGACCTCGCCGGCTGGCTGATAATCGGCGACCTGAATGGTCTTCTTCGCCGCGATATAATCTTTCAGCACACCGGCATCCACCAGACCGGCATTGATGGTGTCGATCTTCGGATAACCGTCACCACCGGCCGCGCTGAAGCTCGGGATGGAGAAGCTGTAGGTTGCTGCCGGGTCGAAGGCCTTCCCGCCGATGGTGGCGATGTCCACGCTCTTGGCCTGGCAATCCACCGTCATCTTGATGCCGCCGAACTGGGCATAGCCACCGGTATTGGCGGTCTTGGTCGCGACCTGACCCAGGTAGGTCAGCAGCTCGTTGCCGCTCATGGTCGCCTTGTTGACGGTGTTGCCGAACGGATGCACGGTCAGCACGTCACGGTAGCTGATGTCCCCTGCCGCGATGGAGGCACGCACCCCGCCGGAGTTGACGATGCCAAAGTCGGTGCTCAGCTTCTCGGCAGTCGCGGTGGTGATGAGACGACCCAGGTTGGTCTGCTTGTTGCGCACGTTGGCGCGCTCACCGTCCAGTACGCCATCGGTGGCACCGATGACCACACCCAGCTCCTGCTGTCCCTTCTCCTGATAGGTGAGCAGGGTGTTGTAGAGCTCGGGATCCTTGACGATCTCTTCCTGAATGAAATCACCGTCCGCATTCTTCAGGTTGACCGGGATCAGATCGTACTGGGTCAGGGTCAGCTTGCCATTCTGATAGTCAAACTGGGCACGACCCACATACTTGCCCCACTCGTGAGCCTGCATGATCCAGGTGCCGTTCTGCTGATCCGGCTGGCAGTCGTCGCCCGGCTTGAAGTCAGCGTACTTGTCCGGGGTGCCCGGCTCCATGCAGACCGGGTTCTGGGAGTGACCACCGATGATGGCGTCCAGAGTACCTGCCGGCAGCGCACGGGCCATCTCCACGTCACCCGGTGCGTTGCTGCCGTGCTGACCATTCTCGTAATGGCCCATGTGGGTGATGGCAAGAACCAGGTTCGCCTCTTTGTTGTCGCGGATTTGCTTGCCGAGATTGGCGGCTTCCGTGGTCGGATCGCGGAACTCGAGGGTCTGGACGTTGTTGGGATCCACCAGCTGGGCGGTGTCCTCTGTGGTCAGACCCAGAACGGCGACCTTGAGGCCGCTCTCCAGCTTGAACACCTTGTAGGGGTCGAAGTAGCGCTTGCCGCTCGTCTTGTCATAGATGTTGGCGGAGATCATCGGGAACTGGGCCCACTGGCGCTGTTTCTCGAGGATGGTCAGGGGGTTGTCGAACTCGTGGTTGCCCACCGCCATGGCATCGTAACGGATGCTGTTCATGGCCATGAAGTCCGGCTCTGCATCCTGCAGATCCGACTCTGGCACCCCGGTGTTGACGTCACCGCCGGAGAGCACCAGCACTTCGCTGCCCGCCGCTTTCGCCTCGGCACGCAGCCGCTCGACCAGGGTCTTCTGGGCCGCCATGCCATATTCGCCCTTGTCGTTGTGCCAGAAACGACCGTGGGTATCATTGGTATGCAAAATGGTCAGCTTGCAGACATTTTCGGTGCAGGGGGCGACGCTGTCGTTGCTTGAGGTATTGCAGCCGCTCAATGCGGCAAGCACTACCAGTGCGATACTTCCTTTGACAAATTTATAATTCATTTCCATATCACCTTGTTATTTTGTTATTGGACGACCCTATCCAGGATCGGGCGGTAATATAACAAACAACATGTGACGGTTTTTCATCGGCGACTCACAAATTCCGCCAAATGTGATCATCCACGCAACCTGTTTCCCCTATTTGGAACAGAGGCACCCCACTCGCAGAGCAATTTCCCCCATGATAGCAGCCCGCCGGTAACGGTTATGGCATACTGCCGCCAATCAATGCCAAGGAGTGCCTGGAATGGCCAAGTACGACAAAATTTCCCCCGAAACCCAGCAGGAGGCGATGAAGATCGCCCGTGCCAACCAGAAGCCGGGGCAGACCAAGGAGCAAACCCAGCTCATCGCCCAGGGGATCCAGAAGGGCATTGACGAATACAAGAAACAGATGAAGGCGAAGGCCCGCGAGGCCAGCCGCCAGAAGAAACTGCAAGCCAAAGCCAGGCACCCTTCCCAAGAGACGCCGGAAGAGGAGAGCGAAGCCGAGGTCATCGAGCTCACCCGCCAGCACCCGCTGCCCTGGATCCTGCTGGTGCTGAGCTGGCTGGTATTTGCCGTGCTCTGGTTCTGGTTCCGCTGATCCTGCCCAGGCAAACCTTTGCCCTGCGATCCGCTTCACAGCCCGGGCGCGGGGGACTGGTCATTCCCCACCCGGACTGCCTACACTCTGCCCCCCTTGTCAGGAGACACTCATCATGAACCCGGCCCCGCTCTATCTGCTGGCTCCCCTCGCCCTCTTCCTCGTGACCCTGGTGCTCTATCGCATCTCGCCACTGCGGGCGGTTGCCGCCGGCCATGCCCGCTGGTTTATCCTGCCCGCCTTCACCCTCTTTATCCTGCTCATCGTCATCAATGGCGCTGCGGATCCCGCCCTGAGAAGCCCTGCTTTCCACTGGCTGATGCCGGGGTTCGGCTTTGCCCTGAGCCTGTTCCCTGCCCTGCCCAAGGCACTGGTACCGCGCCTGGCTATCAAGGAGGGAGCCTTTGCTGCCCTGGGTCTGATGCTGATGAGCCTTGCCATGGTCTACTGATCGGCAAGCGCTGGCGTCACGATGGCGCCAGCCCCCTTCTTGTACAAAGAATGGCCTTCAGGCATCTTGGTGGGCGGATAACCGGCATGGAGGCCAGATGAACAATCCGCCCGATTTCATGGCACTGTGGGATTATCAGGATCCCGTTGCCAGCGCCCAGCGTTTTCAAGCACTGCTGCCCGAGGCGCGTGCCGCCAACCTGCAATGGGAGCTGGAGCTCCTCACCCAGATAGCCCGCACCCATTCGCTGCAACGCCAGTTTGCACAGGCGCACCAGCTGCTCGACGAGATAGAACCCCGCCTCACCGAGGCGACTCCACGGGCCCGCCTGCGCGCCTTGCTGGAGCGTGGCCGCACCTTCAACTCCGCCGGTGACAAGGCCAGCGCCAAAGCCCTGTTTGAACAGGCCTGGCAACTGGGAGAGCAGCACGAAGAACACTATCTGGCCATCGATGCGGCCCACATGGTGGCCATCGCCGCCCCCTTGGAGGAGCAGAGCCACTGGCACCAGCTGGCGATGACCCTGGCCGAGCGCAGTCACGACAAACGGGCGCGAGGCTGGCTCGCCACCCTCTACAACAATCAGGGCTGGACCCTGTTCGAGCTGGGTCGCCTCGACGAGGCCATCGCCTGTCAACAAAAGTGCCTGGCCTGGCACGAGCAGCACAACAACCAGGGCAAAGCCTTTATCGCCCGCTGGAGTCTGGCGCGCCTGAGCCGGGCCCAGGATCGTCATGAACAGGCCATGGCCGAACTGGCGCAGTTGCGCGACGACATGGCCGCCGCAGGCGCCCCCGAGGATGGCTATGTGTTCGAGGAGCTGGGGGAGAATGCACTCGTGCTCAATGATCCCGCGGCGACCGAGTACTTTGCCCGCGCCTGGTTTCTGCTGTCACAGGATGGCTGGTTCACCGCCAACGAGGCAGAACGACTGGCCAGGCTCAAGCTGCTCGCCAAACTCTGATAAGCGTGCGGGGCGACCAATTGGCCGCCCCGCACATCAGCATGTCTGCCCGGGAGCAGAGGTGACGGCTCAGGCCGGACTCGCCTCTTCCCAGCTCTGCTTCTTGCGATAAATCGTGGAAGGGCTTATTTCCAGCAGGGCCGCCGCCTTGGGGATGTTGCCGTCACAACTGGCGATGGCCTGCTCGATGGCCTCCTTCTCCACCTGCCAGAGCGGACGGACCTGCCTGCGAACGACGACGGATTCTGACTGGGGATCCGCGATCCCGACCGCAGGCTCCGGGGCCAGGGTTCGCCCCCCGTTGAGGGGAGGTGGCAGGATATCCGGGCTCACCAGCTCGCCATCGTTGAGCACCACTATGTTGCGCACCACGTTTTGCAACTCGCGCACGTTGCCGGGCCAGGGGTAGTCGAGCAGCACCTGCACTGCGTCCGCATCAAAGTCCCTGAACCGCTTGTTCTCCTCACCGGCATAACGCAGCAGCAACTCCCGGGCCAGCAGCAGGATGTCCTCTCCCCGCTCCCTCAGGGGGGGCAGCGCCAGCGGGATCACGTGCAGGCGGTAGTAAAGGTCTTCACGAAACCGTCCGGCCTTGACCTCCACCAGGGGATCCCGGTTGGTGGCGCAGACAAAGCGCACATCCACCGTCTCCAGCTTGCCGCTGCCGACCCGCTGCAGGGTGCCGGTCTGGATGAAACGCAGCAGCTTGCTCTGCAGGTCGAGATCCATCTCGCAGATCTCGTCGAGGAAGAGGGTACCGCCGTCCGCCAGACTGGCCGCCCCCTTGCGATCCCCCTGGGCACCGGTAAACGACCCCTTCACGTGGCCGAAGATCTCGCTCTCCATCAGGTCATGGGGAATGGCGGCGCAGTTGAGGGCGATGAAGGGCTGATCCCGACGCGGGCTGCACTGGTGAATGGCCTCGGCGCACACCTCCTTGCCGGTGCCGCTCTCGCCAGTGATGAAGACGGTGGCCTTGCTCGGCGCCGCGCTCTCGATGATGCGATAGACCGCCTGCATCGCCATGGAGGCGCCGATGAAACCGGCAAAGGAGCTGCGCTCGAAGTTTTCCCGATACTGGGCCACCAGCGAGCTGAGCTGCTGGTGCTTCAGGGCATTGCGCGCCGTGGCGCACAGGCGCTTGCCATCGAACGGCTTGGTGAGAAAATCGAAGGCCCCGAACCGCATCGCCTCCACCGCCACATCCACCGAGCCGTGAGCGGTGATCACCACCACGGAGCAGGGCAGTTGCCGCTCCGTGATCTGCTGCAAGATGTCCATGCCGGACATGTCGGGCAATTCCAGGTCGAGCAGCACCACGGGGGGCGGGCTTGCCAGCAATTGTGCCAAAGCCTGCTGGCCACAATCTGCCAGCTGCACCTCGTAGCCATCCTGGGCCAGATACTGCTCATAGACGACCGCCAGACTGCGGGTATCTTCCACCAACAGGACACGGGGTTTGCTTTCAGCCACGAGATCCATCCTTGCGCTTGATTTTGTTGTCTATTCTGGGGGCTAGCCGCCACACACTCAAGACGGCCTCATCGCTTTATCCGGGGGATTGCGACAATACACAAGCAAAAACGGCTCCCTGGGGAGCCGTTTTTATGGTGCTTTGAGCTTATTTCTTGGCGTTGTCGCCATCGGCAGCCGGTTTTTCGATGGCCAGCAGCTCTACGTCAAATACCAGCACGGCGTTGGCCGGGATGGAACCTGCACCGTGCTCGCCATAGGCCAGCTTGGACGGCAGGAAGAACTTGAACTTGGAGCCGACCGGCATCAGTTGCACCCCTTCGGTCCAGCCCGGGATCACCTGGTTGAGCGGGAAGGTAGCCGGCTCACCGCGATCGACGGAGCTGTCAAACTTGGTGCCATCGGTCAGGGTACCGGTGTAGTGCACCTTGACGATGTCGGTGGCCTTCGGCTTGGCGCCGTCACCCATCTTCTCGACCTGATATTGCAGGCCGGACTCAGTGCTCTTCACGCCCTCTTTCTTGGCGTTGGCAGCCAGGAACTCTTCACCCTTCTTCAGGTTTTCCACGGCATCCTTGTCGGCCTTAGCCTTGGTCAGCTCGTTGATCTTGGCGTCGTATTCCTGCAGAACCTTCTGGATCTCCTCGTCGGTCATCTTGGCTTCTTTGCCCAGACCGTCGGTGACACCCTTCAGGATCACGGTGTTGTCCAGCTTGATGCCGAGCTCCTGCTGGCGCTCCAGGGTATTGGCGATATAACGACCCATGGAGAGGCCGATCGCATAGCCGGATTGCTCTTCAAAGCTCTTGGCCTCAGCCTTGGGGGCCTCTGCCGGCTTGCTGGCTTCTGCCTTGACCTCTGCGGTGTTGGTCGCAGCAGGTTTCTCATCTTTTTGGCAAGCAGTCAGACCGACGGCAACCGCCGCAGCCAACAGGGACACCTTCAGAAAATTGTTCATCAGTTTCTCCAAAACTCTAAATACCGCTCTCGGTTCCTTCGTGAAATGAGAGGTTTATCGTGATAAGCGCCTTATACTAACGCCGTGATCGCAGGTAACGAAAGCATGAGACAGGAAAAATGATCAAAAGTGCCATTTATCTCATCGGTATTTGCCTGATGCTGACGGGGTGCGAACAACGCTCACTTCCCAGCCAGCAGATCCGCCTCGCCAACCAGGGTCTGCTGAGCGCGGATCTCGCCAGTTCCGGCAAGCTCGCGCTGGTCTCCAGCCTGGGTCAGGGCACTGTGGTGTGGGATCTGGAACAGGGCAAGGAGCGCTGGCGCTGGCGCCAGAGCGATGACCAGGAGGAGTTCGTCACCCTGACCCGCTTCTCCCCCGATGACAGCCATGCCATCACCGCCACCCAGCACACCTTCGCCATCTGGCGCTTGCAGGATGGCCGCTCCCAGGGCTACTACTCCCTGCCAGAATCCCCCCTGCGCGATGCGGCGATCTCGGCGGATGGCCGCCAGGTGCTCATCGGCCGTGAAGACGGCAAGGCGGAGGTGGTCGACACCCAGACCGGACGCCGGCTGCAATTTCTTGGCCACACCGAACAGGTCAACACGGTGGATCTCTCCCCCAATGGTCGCTATGCCCTCACCGGCGGCAACGATTACAGCGCCTATCTGTGGGATACCCGCACGGGCCAGGTGGTGTGGCGCTTCAACCACGCCGGGCGAGTCGTGATGGCGAGACTGGATCCGTCCGGACGTTTCGCCTTCACCGCAGACAGTCGCCAGGCCAGCATCTGGGATCTCAAAACCGGCAAGGAGCACAGCAGGTTGCAATATGATCACCGCTTCGAGGTCTACACCAGCGCCCGCTTCGCCAACGGCGGCAACTGGCTCATCACCGGCGCCCCCTCCCGCCAGCTCACTCTGTGGCAGGTGAGTGACGGCCAGCCGTTGCAGAGCTGGCGCGTCTCGCCCCATCCCAAGGTGAAACCGCCGAGCGCTGTGGTCTATGGCGTGGCTTTGCGCGACAATGACCACCTCGTCAGTGCCAGCTCCAGTGGCCTGGCTGAAATCTGGACTATCAAGTAAGGACCAAAAGGCCCATGAGTCAGCAACTAAACGAACGCCTCGAAACCCTGGAAAGCCGCCTCGCTTTTGCCGAATACACGGTGGAGCAGCTCAACGACGAGGTCACCACCCAGGGTCGCGAGCTGGACCGGCTCAAACACCAGATCCATCTACTGGTGGATAAATTGCAGAGCGTACAGCCGAGCCAGATCGCCAGCATGGCCGAAGAGACGCCGCCACCGCACTACTGATGAGTGCCAGCCATAAAAAAACCCGCGCCATGCGCGGGTTTTTTTATCATCGGCCAGGCCGTGATCAGTGCTGATGGCCCTTGCCACCACAACCGCCACCACCGCAGCAACCACCGTGACCGTGATCGTCGCCGTGATCGTGTGCATGGTTGTGACCATGGCCGCCACAGCAGCCACCGTGGTCATGATCGTGATCATGGCCGTGATCATGGTCATGACCATGATCGTGACCGCAGCCACCAGCGCCGTGCACATGGCCATGGGCCAGCTCTTCGGCGGTCGCGGCACGCACGTCCTTGATCTCGACCTTGAAGCCCAGGGTCACGCCAGCCAGGGGATGATTGCCGTCCACCTTGATGAACTCCTCGGACACCTCGATGACGGTCACCGGGCGGTGGCCGTCGTCGGTCTCGGCCACAAAAGTATCCCCTTCAGACACTTCCATACCGTCGAACAGCTCGCCGGGCACTTCCTGCACCAGATTCTCGTCGTACTCGCCATAGGCCTGGTTCGGCGTCAGGGTGACGTCGAACGCCTCGCCCACGCTGCGACCTTCCAGCTCGGCTTCGAGGCCGGAGACCAGGTAACGGGTACCGTGCAGATACACCAGCGGCTCTTTACCGACAGTGGTGTCGATGACTTCACCGTGTTCGTCGGTGACCGTGTATTCCAGCGTAACCACGCTCAGGGGAGCTACTTTCATGTCAGGGATCCTGCGGATAGAAAAAAACGGGCTCAGAATACCTCAAAAAGGCAGACAAGCATATGGTCGGCCCGGCTTCAGTGTGATGAAAAAGTCATCAACAGCGACCAGCCTGACCGGCGTACCATCACCTTGAGGCATGGCACTCACTCGGGACGAAACACCCCTATCACCTGCTCCGCCTCGCGCGTCGCCTTGTCCACCTGCTCCTGGGTCTGCACCTGGGTATCCCCGCACTCGACACAGGTCACCTTCTCGACTCCATGCTCCATATACAGCATCATGGTGTCCATCTTGCCGCACGCCGGGCAAACCGCCCCAGCAATGAAGCGTTTTTTACGTCTGGTTTCCATTTTCGTTACCTCCATGCAGCATCATATCAGGGTTTTTACATGCATCACGCCATCGAATATCAGCATTTTTCCACTTCCACTCTTCAGGTAGGCCCCCGCAAGCGCTCCCCCATGGGCCAATTGCTGCGCGTCACCCAGGGGGCGGCGCTGCTGAAATTGGGTGTCCATGAGCTGCTGCTGACACCTGGCAGCCACTTCTGGCTCTGTGCCGATGCCCTCGCCGCCTTCACCCCTCTGGCTGACTGCCAGCATGATCTGCTAGCCTGCTCCGTGCGGGTGCCCCAGCCCGCCCAGGCTGGCTGGTTGCAGGCAAGCCCGTTGATGGACGCACTGCTGGACAGCCTGACGGCCTGGTCACGCCCCCGCGACTGGCAAGGCCCCTATGGGCAGCGGCTGCAAGTGGTGGGAGATGAGTTGCACGGCTGCACCATCTCGTCACTGGGGGATCAGGCACTGCAAGATGCCTGGCAAGCCCTGGCCAGAGCGCAGCCGGATAGTGTGTCTGCCTGGCAGACCCTGCTGGGCACTCGCGGTCTCGAGGGCCCGGACGCCCGGGCACTGCAGGATCAGTGGCAACTGTTGCAGGGGATTCGCCTGCTGCGAAGCGGCAGCACACCGTCACAGGTGGTGAGCAGGCTGGGTTATCGGGATGAAAGCGCGCTGGCCGAGGCTCATCTGCAATGGCTCGGGGCGCCCCTCTCCCCTCAGCCGTCCGCGACCCGATAAGAGAGGCATAAAAGGATGGCAAAAGAAATCCAGTTTTGCGGCTCACCGCCGCTAACAACAAAGGAGTCATTCATGTCACCATCCTTTATGCTGAACACCCGATTGACCGTCACCGACTAGATCAACAGGACATCCGCCATGACGAGCAAGGCCAACCAATCCCAGGGCATGTTGCTGTTCCACCTCTCTGCCAGACAATCCTTCGCCATCGGTACCCTCAAGGTGAAGGAGATCGTGCCCTACACCCAGCTCACCGCCCTGCCACAATCCCATCCCACCGTGCTCGGGGCCGCCAGCATGCGCGGCACCACCATCCCGGTGATCGACATGGCCATGGCCGTGGGCTACCGCCCCATCAGCCGGGAGGAGATGCCCCACTGCTTCATCATCATCACCGATTGCCGCCGCACCCTGGTGGGCTTTCTGGTGCGGGGCATCGACAAGATCACCGAGTGCAACTGGCGTGACATCGAACCGCCCCCTCCCTCCTTGGGACAGAACGTCTTCGTCACCGGTGTGACCCGGGTGGGAGATCAGTTGATCCAGTTGCTGGATGTGGAACTCATCCTGTCGCGGGTCTATCCGGATGATCCCAGCCATCTCTACCCCGTGCTGACCGACGTGCAGCGCGAGCGGCTCAAGCCGATGCGGATCCTGCTGGTGGACGACTCCTCTGTCGCCCGTCGCCAGCTCATGGCGGCGCTCGATTACATCAACATCCCCTACGAGGTCTGCACCAACGGACGCGACGCCCTCACCCTGATGCAGACCCGGGTCTCCCAGGGCTCGCGGATCGACATCCTGGTGAGCGATATCGAGATGCCGGGACTGGATGGTTACGAGCTGGCCTTCGAGGTGCAGAGCGATGCCAAGCTCGCGGGAGCCTACATCATCCTGCACACCTCCCTTTCCAGCGAGATCAGCGTGGAGCGGGCCCATCAGGTCGGCGCCCACGAGGCGCTCACCAAGTTTGAAGCCAACGAACTGATCCAGGCCATGCTGCGCGGCGCCGAGCACCACGATCGTCTGATGGCCTGATGTCGCGGCGAGCCAAGGGCTCGCCGCCCCCTTTTCCTCCCTGCTCTTCCGAGTCGTTGCATGTTGACAGAAAGCCACTTCCACGCCCCCTGGTGGGCCCGCAACCCCCATCTGCAAACCATTTTGCCCAAGTGGCTGCGCCGCTCGCCTGCCCGCTTCATCCAGGAGCGCTTCGAACTCCCGGACGGCGATTTCGTTGATCTGGCCTGGAGCGGCGAACCTGGCCAGGATGAACAACCCCTGGTGGTGGTGTTCCACGGACTGGAGGGGAGCATTCACTCCCACTATGCCAAGGGGCTCTTTGCCCACCTGCAGCGGCAAGGGAACGAGGCGGTGCTGATGCACTTTCGGGGGTGCAGTGGCGAGCCGAATCGGCTGCTGCAGGCCTATCACTCAGGCGCCATCGAGGACGCCCAGACGGTGATTGCCGAGCTGGAGCGGCGTTTTCCTGGCCGCCCCCTGGTCGCCATCGGCTATTCCCTGGGGGGCAACATGCTGGTCAATCTGCTGGCGCGGGCCTGCCCGACACCATTGAAGGCGGCGGTGGTAGTGTCGGCCCCGCTGCAACTGGCAAGCTGTGCCGATCGGGTCAATCAGGGTTTCTCACGGGTCTATCAGAACTACCTGCTGCGGACCATGCGAACCAACCTGCAAAGCAAGATCCGGCGCCAGAGCGCAGCACGGGCGCGCTGGCAGCCGGCCCAGATCACCCGCATCGCCACACTGAGGGAGTTCGACGAGCTGGTGACGGCACCGCTCCATGGTTTCGAAAGCGCCGATCACTACTACCAGACCTGCTCCGGCCTGGGCCTGCTGGCCCGCATTCCCATCCCGACCCTCATCATTCACGCCGCCGACGATCCCTTCATGACCGATGCCGTCATTCCGGCGGCGGAGCAGCTCTCCCCTCTGGTGCGCTACGAGCTGAGCCGCCAGGGCGGCCACGTGGGCTTCCTGCACGGCTCTCCCTGGCGCCCCCGCTTCTGGCTGGATGAGCGCATCAGCCAGTGGTTGCGGGAACAGACTCAGGGGGCGAACCGATAACCGTTGCGCCCCTCTTCCTTGGCCTGATAGAGGGCGCCATCGACCCGCTCGAGCAGCATGACGAGGCTCTCCCCGGCTCGCCACTGGGCTATCCCCTGGCTCAGGGTGAGGTGGGGGGCTGCGTCGGAATCCTCATGGGGCAGAGCCCTGGCCGCCAGAGTAGCGCGAATGCGCTCCGCCACCTCCTGGCCACCGGCCAGCGTCGTTTCCTGCAGCAACACCACGAACTCCTCTCCTCCGTAGCGCGCCACCAGATCGCCGGGCTCCCGCACACTCTCCTCCAGGCACTCAGCCACCAGGATCAGGCACTCATCCCCCGCCTGATGACCATAGCGATCGTTGTAGCGCTTGAAGAAATCCACATCGAGCAGGATCACGGTGAGCGGTACATCCTGGGTGGTGCCTTGCGCAATTACACGCTTGCACGCCTGATCGAAGTGGCGACGGTTGGCTATGCCGGTCAGGGGATCCCGGTTGGTCATGGCATTCATCTTGTTTGCCAGCATCAAGTTGTCGTGTTCCCTTGACACCGCAAGCTCGAACCAGCCGTTGAGCATGCGCCGCCCCGTCTCCAGCACCACCAGCAAGACCCCGACCACGATGGTGTTGACCAGAACAAAGGGCTCAGGACTCCAGGAGGCTCTCACCAACAAGAACAGCAGGGGGACAGAAACCAGTGCGTAAAACAGCCGCACATCGCAATACGCGGCGACGAGACCGGTCAGCAGCAACAGACTGACCATGTTGAAAATGAAACTGAAGCCCCCCTTCAAGTCGACGATCGAGATGGTGGCCCAGGCCAGCCCCCAGGCCAGGGCACAGACGCACAGGGACACCAGTCAGATGGCATGGGATTGACGGGAGAGCCAGCCCCACCCGAGCGGCAGCAGCAGGCCAACACCTATCATGGCAAAGAGCTGCCATTTGTAGGACCAGGGCAGGTTGCCGACCAGTACCAGGTGTGCATCCCGATAGATGTAGAAGCGGGTCAGCAGAAATACGAGGGCGATGAGATTGATGACCCAGTACCAGCGCAAACCGGCGCTCAGGGCGCGGCGGCGGGCATCGAACAGGTGCTGTTCGAATTGACTGGAGGGTCGGCGTGCGTCAATGGATTGCATGGCACCCCTCGTCCAAAACGAGACAAATCCCTTGCGCTTGCCGACCAGACACCGACAATATCCGCAACCCACTGAGTGAAGATGAAATCATGATTATCCCCTGGCAAGAACTGGAGCCGGACACCCTCACCAACCTGCTCGAACACTTTGTGCTGCAAGAAGGCACCGAATACGGTGAACAGGATGTCAGCCTGACCGACAAGGTCGAAGCAGTCAGGCAACAATTGCTACAAGGTAGTGCCGTGCTTGTCTACAGCGAGCTGCACGAAAGTGTCAATGTCGTCCCAAAGACTCATTTAAGCAAGTCACCCACTGACGACTTCCCCCAAGCGTAACGCGGTCACGGCTTATCGGGCGGCTCACCCCGCCCTCCCCCTATCCAGCTCGCATCATCAGGCCGCATGACCAGTTCGCCACCCAGCAGCACCTATTCCAACGTACCCAGAGCACAGGGCAGCCCTCGTTCACCGCTATTGCCGGGAAACGTGGGGGCAGCGGGAGGATGACGGCGCACTTGACCGCACTTTGGGCCACCCCTTATAACGGAACTCCCAAGGAAGAGAGAATTCTATGTCCGCCAAGCATCCCATCATCGCGGTCACCGGTTCGTCCGGTGCCGGTACTTCCACCTCCACCAACGCCTTCCGCTCCATGTTCCACCAGCTTGGATACAAGGCGGCCGTGGTCGAGGGGGACAGTTTTCACCGCTACACCAGGCCCGAGATGGACGTGGCGATCCGCAAGGCCCGGGAGCAGGGGCGGCATATCAGCTACTTCGGCCCGGAGGCCAACGACTTCGGTCTGCTGGAGTCCTTTTTCCAGGAGTATGGCCAGAGCGGCACCGGCCAGTATCGGCGCTATCTGCACAGCTTCGACGAGGCGGTGCCTTTCAACCAGATGCCTGGCACCTTCACCCCCTGGCAGGATCTGCCCGGCGAGACGGATCTGCTGTTCTACGAAGGACTGCATGGCGGCGTGGTCACGGGGGAGCACAACGTGGCGCGGCACGTGGACTTTCTCATCGGCGTGGTGCCCATCGTCAACCTGGAGTGGATCCAGAAGCTCATTCGCGACACCTCGGAACGCGGCCACTCCCGCGAGGCGGTGACCGACTCCATCGTGCGTTCCATGGACGACTACATCAACTTCATCACGCCGCAGTTCTCCCGCACCCACATCAACTTCCAGCGGGTGCCGACCGTCGATACTTCCAACCCCTTCAGCGCCAAGGTGATACCCAGCCTGGACGAGAGTATGCTGGTGATCAGGTTTCGGGGCATCAAGCAGGTGGACTTCCCCTACCTGCTGTCGATGATAGACGGCGCCTTCATGTCCAGGATGAACACCATCGTCGTGCCGGGTGGCAAGATGGGCTTCGCAATGGAACTGATCCTGCGCCCCCTGATCCAGCAACTGATCGAAACGGGCAAGATCACCTGAGCCAAGGAGCTTAACGATGCGCGCTGCACTTCTCTCATTCACGCTGGCAACCCTGCTGGGGGGTTGCAGCTCCGGCCCCGCCGCACCGACGGTCGAAACGGGCACCATGGTGGTTCGCCCGGCGGAGCATTGGACCTACGGGGCGACACCACGCTATGCGCTGGCCGAACAATTCCAGTATGCGGGCAACAGCGCCGCGCCCTGGCTCGAACCGGTACAGCAGGCCGTCATCCGGCAACTGGACGGCAAAGGCTGGCGCAGCGTTCCCCTGGATGAGGCCGACGTCTGGGTCGCCATCGGGGTAGCTGGCAGCCAGGACATGAGCGATGGCGAGATCTTCTCCCGCCTCGGCATGACACCGGGCCTGAACGCCGCCGCCAATGCCCGCAAGGGGACCCTGGCCGTCGTGCTGCTCGACGGGCATAGCCAGAAAGCGGTGTGGAGCAGCGCCATCCAGCTCGCCAGCGACGTGCCTGTCGCAGAGGAAGCCCGTGGCCAGCTTAGCCAGCAACTGGCCGCCCAGTTGCTGGGCTCGCTACCGTCAGACTGATGTCTCTTTCAACAAAAACGGCCTGCTTCACGCAGGCCGTTTTCCATGCACGCCGTGACGGCATCAGGGTCACTTCAACTCGCAGGACAGCTGGGTCACACCGCTCTTGACCAGGGTGGCCTGCTTGTCCTGACGGGAGAAGGTAGTCACCCCGTCGGAATAGCTGGCAGTCTCTTTGGGCGACTCGATGCGCCCCAGCTTGTGATAGACGCCGGCATAAGGGAACTGCACCATGTCGGCCTGGGCATCATAGGTGATGGCCAGCAACTCTTCCCCGCACTGATACTGGCTGTATTGATACTGGGTCGGCTGCGGCATGCTGCAGGCGGTCAGACCGAACAGGGGAAGCAACATCATCATTTTTTTCATCGCACTTTCCTTATGTCATGGCGTTATCGACGGGACAAACTATAGCGGTCAACCCTCAAGAATTTGATAACTATGGGTAATTTCTACCGCTTTTTCCAACATCAGGGAAACTGAACAATATTTTTCCATGGACAGATCCACCGCACGGGCGACCTGCTTCTCCGCCAGACCCTTGCCGGTCACCACGAACTTGAGGTGGATCTGCTCAAATACCCGGGGAACGGTATCGGCGCGGGTCCCTTCCAGTTCGACATGGCAGGCGGTCACGGACTGACGGGCCTTCTCCAGGATGGAGACCACATCGATGGAGCTGCAACCGCCGACAGCCAGCAGGATCATCTCCATCGGGCTGGCACCTTCACCCGGGTTGGCGCCATCCAGGGTCACCTGATGACCGGACTCGCTCTCCCCCACAAACTTCATGCCTTCCACCCAGCTGACCTTGGCTTTCATCTCTCACTTTCCTCTCAATGACGACGGTTCTAACGCCCATAGCATACCTCAAGCCGGGGTCGAGTGGCACATGCGCCAGGATCTTGCCCGTTCCCGACGATAAAGCCCCGTTTTGCGGCGACAAGCCTCTCCTGCGAAACGGACGACGACCCAAAGGGAAATAGATCGAAATCAACATCCGACCTCCTCTTCTTGCCTAGAATGCCCCGGACGACGCAGCAGATGGCGGCTCACCGGTGGACGGCAAAACCCCAAAGCCTTGTCAGCACAGGCAAAGGCTCTTATTCTACTGCGACCAAAGAGTAAGGAATGGCAAGCTTGGCAACTTGCCTGGACGCACAGTCCATAAAAATGACACTACAGAGGAAGTCTCATGATCATTGGCAAACCGCAAAGCGATCCCACCCTTGAGTGGTTCTTGTCGCATTGCCACATTCATAAGTATCCCGCCAAGAGCACCCTGATCCACGCCGGTGAAAAAGCGGAAACCCTCTACTACATCGTCAAGGGCACCGTCGCCGTCCTGATCAAGGATGACGAAGGCAAGGAGATGATCCTCTCCTACCTGAATCAGGGGGATTTCCTGGGCGAGATGGGGATGTTCGAAGAGAACGAGAATCCGGAGCGTTCCGCCTGGGTGCGTGCCAAAGGCGCCTGTGAAGTCGCCGAGATCTCCTACAAGAAGTTCCGCCAGCTGATCCAGGTCAACCCGGACATCCTGATGCGTCTATCTGGTCAAATGGCCAAGCGCCTGCAGCACACCAGCCAGAAGGTCGGCAACCTCGCCTTCCTGGACGTGACCGGCCGCATTGCCCAGACCCTGCTCAACCTGGCCAAACAGCCGGATGCCATGACCCACCCGGATGGCATGCAGATCAAGATCACCCGCCAGGAGATCGGCCAGATTGTCGGCTGCTCCCGTGAAACCGTCGGCCGCATCCTCAAGATGTTGGAAGAGCAGGAGCTCATCTCCGCCCACGGCAAGACCATAGTGGTGTTTGGTACCCGCTGACCGGGTTCCGCCGACGGCGCCCGCACAGCGCCGTTGGATAAAAAGGCTGCCCATGGCAGCCTTTTCCGATCCTCTCCCCTATAATCCCGAACGCCCCGCCGTCATGGCCTTCGCCAAGAGAACTCCTATGCACCTTCAATGCCCCCTTTGCCGCAGCCCCCTGCACCTTCATGCCGCCTCCCGCGGGGTCTATTGCGACAACAAGCACCACTTCGATCCCGCACCAGAAGGCTATCTGGACCTCATCCCTGGCAAGAAGAACCCCAAGGACAGCGACAGCCGGGCCCTGCTGCGCGCCAAGCGTCGCTTCCTGGAACAAGGCCACCAACTGCCTCTGGTGGACGCCATGGCGAACCTGCTCGCTCCTCTTGGCGAGCGCGAGCTTGTCCACCTCGGCTGTGGCGAGGGGTACTACTGCCGCGCCCTGGCTGAGCGGCTGCCCGGCTGGCAGGTCGGCGGTTTCGATCTGGCCAAGAATGCCATCTTCGCCGCCAACAAGGCGCAACCGGAAGGCCAGTTCGTCATCGCCGACCCGGCGCGCGCCCCGCTGCTGCCTGGCACGGCCCAGGTGCTACTGGTCAACGACCTCAAGGTCAAGACGGAACTCCTGGTCAGCTGGCTGGCGCCGGGCGGCTATCTGCTCCACGTGCAGCCAGGCCCTCGCCATCAGTGGCAATTGCGCGTCAGCCTCAATCCGGTGAGCATGGAACATCCCCTGAGCTGGCCCGCCTTCACCGGGCTCGTCAGTGTTGCCCAGCAACGCGCCCAGTTCAGTACGGCGCTGGATCAGGGCCTGCGCGAGCACATTCTGGAGACCAGTCGCCTCGGCTGGCGTGCCAGCGGCGAGCAGCGCCACGCCTTCACCCTCCAGGGGCCCGACGCCCTCGAGCAGGATCTGCTGCTCAGCCTGTGGCAAAAACCGCTGTGAACCGGTGACATACCATGAAAAAAGGCCCTGACGGGCCTTTTTGACAAAGCGAGTGCGCCTTTTCCCTGACAGGGAAGAGACACCCAACCACGCAGCAAGACAAAAATGGGGCCCTCGGCCCCATTTTTCTTCACGGCAGATCAGTTGCAGCTCGCCGCGCCCTGATCGACCCAGACGGCGGCCTTGCCGGGCTCGTCGCCCTTGGTCCAGTACTGTGCCTCCCACTTGCGGCCATTGTGGTTGGTGAAATCACCGCCGTTGTAGGCCACCCCTGCATCCCATCCAAGCTGTACCTGACTTATCAGCTTCCACTGATCGGCGGTGCGGCTCGGCTCATTGCCCTGGGTCCAGTACTTGGCTTCCCACACCAGCTGGTTATGGCTCACCGTATTGGGGGAAACGTAGACGGTGCTGGCGTTCCAGGCCGGATGGTTGGCCGCATCCGGATCGGTCGCGTTGCAGCCGCCTCCGGTGCTGGCCGGCTTGACGGTCAGGCGGGTGGTGGCACTGGCATCCAGCGCCCCGTCGGTGACCACCAGGGTCAGGTCATAGGCGGTGTCGCTGGTGACGCTCGGGCCCGTGACCACCAGGGTCGCGCTGTTCTGACCGGTGGCGGTGAGACCCGCTGGCAGGCTCCACTGATAGCTCAGGGTGTCGCCGTTCGGATCGGAGGCGCTGGCCTGGATGCTCACCTGCTTGCCGGACTCGACGGTTGCGGTGGCCGGAACCGTCACCACGGGGGCCAGGTTCGGCTGCGGTGCCTTGTTGGTCACCACCACCTGATCCTTGGCGGTCAGGCCCTGATCGTCGGTCACGGTCAGCTCGAACACCAGGTTGATGTCGGCGCTGACGGCGTCCAGCACCACGCGGGCCCTGGCCTGGGTGGCATCGAGCAGGGTCGCCTGCGGGCCAGAGACCTGCTTCCAGCCGTAGGTCAGCACGCCGTTTTCCGGATCGTGGGAGGCGCTGCCATTGAGGGTCACCTCGGCCGGGCCCGTGGCGCTCAGATCGCTGCCGGCATTGGCCACCGGCGGCTTGTTGACCGGCGGCAGGCTACCCTCGCCGTGGCCCAGCCCCTCGTGCATGGCGTTGAGGATGTCGCCGTTGTCCGCGTCTATCTCCCAGGCGAACAGACCGCCGAGCTGGTTCGCCAGCACGTACTGCCCCTTGGCCTTGACCGAGCGGTCGTTGTCAAAGGTGATGAGGTCGCCACTGCCGGCCTTGAAGACATAGGGGGCCTCGGCCGCCTCGTCATAGCCCTGCACCCAGCCTGCGCCCATGCGGTTGTTGACGATGTCGCGGTAATCCACCACGCCATTTTCCCAGGTACCGCTCACAGGTCCGGTGGCGGTGCCGGTGAAGGGGTTACCGGCCTGGTAGCCACTCACCCCGGTCCAGCCGCGGCCGTACATGGCTGCACCGACCACTATCTTGCCCGGCGCCACCCCCTGACCCAGCAGCGCCTTGACGCCCTTGTCGGTGGTGTACTTGGTGGCCGGATCCCAGCTGGAGGCAAAGAGGTTGGTCTGGTGGGCCAGATTCTTCAGGTCGAAGGCGCCGCTGAAGTCGTAGCTCATCAGGAAGATGTGGTCCATGTACTGCTGGGCCACCTGATAATCCACCTTGGCAATCTTGTCGCCGCCGGCGCTGATGGCCGAGGTGAGCTCATACTGGCGACCGGTCTCGGCTTCCAGCTCGTCGAGCATGGCGCGCAGCTCCTGCATCAGCACCACATAGGTGGCGCCATCGTTCGAGCCGCCCAGGTTGGGGTTGGCCCCCTGGCCACCCGGGAACTCCCAGTCGATGTCCACGCCGTCGAAGAACTTCCAGGTCTGCAGGAACTCCTTGACCGAGGCGACGAAGGTATCGCGCTTGGTCTTGTCACCCAGGAAGTAGAAGGGATCGGAGAGGGTCCATCCCCCGACGGAGGGCAGAATTTTGAGGTCCGGACGGGCCTGCTTGAGCGCCATCAGGTTGCCGAAGTTGCCCTTGTAGGGCTCATCCCAGGCGCTGAGGTTGCCCTGGGACATCTGGATCGCCGCCCAGGGATCATGGATGGAGACCTTGAAGTCTTCGCGACCGGCGCAAGAACGCTGCAGGGCCTCGAAGCTGCCGGAGATCTCTTTCAGGCTGTCGTTGATGCCGTTACCGCCGCAGATGGGGGTGAAGCCGTAGAGGATGTGGGTCAGGTTCTGGGCCGGGATCTTGTCCACGGTGAACTTGCGACCATAGACACTCCACTCCACGTAGTAGGCCCCCACCACCTTGCCGGACTTGTTGGCATAGGGCTTGTTGTTCTCCTGGAGGGGTGCGTTAAGCGGCGCCAGGTGGCTGCCGTCGGTATCGGCGACCATCAGCTCCTTCTTGTCGGAGAGGGTGCAGCCATCGGCGTTGCACAGGGCCACCTGCATCTGGTAACGCCCCCCCCTTGGTGACCTTGAAGTTGGCAGTACCCGCGGCGGAGGCCGGGCCTGACCACACCTCCTTGCCGTCGAGCAGTACCTTGGCGGTCTGTCCGACGTCACCGGACCAGAGGTTCCAGGTCACGCTGATGGGAGCGCCATCCTTGTGGACGGTCACCAGCTGGTTGTAGGCCGAAGCGGCCTGATTGACTTCAACGATGGCAAACTTGGTGGGGCCGGAGCCAATGGTGGGTTTGCCCGGGGCAGCGGCGAAGGCGGAGGTAGTGCAAAGCCCCCCGACCAGAAGCGCCAGCAGGGAAAGTTTTGGACTTAACATATTTGAACTTCCTTATTTCGTTATTGGAATTAACAACGAAAAAGGCAACGCAACCTGCCAGGTAACGCAGACAACATCGCAACCATGGCTTGGCCCATGGACGATACAACCTGTGGTGGCCCCGCTATCCTAGGTACGCAGACCCTTAGACCGGAAGCTTTGCGTCCCGGACTTTCATCCGGTTTGCCTTTTTGCACAACTTGATTTGCGACAAAAATAATCGCCGAATGACTATAGAGGAGAGTCGCTCGGCCGCCACCTGCCAAAAGTGACACCCAACAAGACTCAATTATCACCAAGCTCGGCAAATGGCGACGAAAGAGGCGCCATCATCGGCGATCATGGCGCCTGGATGGCATCAAAAAAATGTTCAGCCAATGCTCGATTCTGTGAGACCAGTCACTGAACCGGCATCAGCAGGCTGTTCATCAGGGCGCGCAGCTTGAGAGGTTTGACCGGTTTGCTCACGTAGCCAAAGCCGTGCTCACGGATCTGTGCCTGCAACTCGCTCTTGCGATCCGCACTGATGATGATGCCGCCGATACCGTTGCCGTGGGCCAGCCTGATCATGTGCAGCGCCTGCAACCCGGTCTTGCCGTCATCCAGGTGATAGTCCGACAGCACCAGCGCAGGCAGGAAGCCGCCGCCGATGATCTCCTCCGCCTGCTCCAGGCTCTGGGCACAGCGCACCTCGCAGCCCCAGCGTCCCAGCAGCGAGGCCATGGCGATGAGGATATCCTCCTCGTTGTCGATGCAGAGGATCCTGACCCCTTCCAGCTGACTGTCTCGCAGGGCCGGGGTCGTCACCTGGCTGGGGATGACGGGCCGGGTCGCGAGGTTCAGGGTGATGGCAAAGACGGACCCCGCTCCGGGCCAGCTGCGCAGGGAGAGCTGATGACCCAGCACCAGCGAAATGCCGCGGGCGATGGCGAGCCCGAGGCCAAGCCCCTGCTCCCTGGCGGTGCGGGAGTGATCGAGGCGGGAAAACTCGTCGAAGATCGCCTCCTGCTTGCCCTCCGGGATGCCGGGGCCGTTGTCCCACACCTCGATGCGCACCTTCTCCCCCATGCGGCGACAGCCAAGCAGCACCCGACCGCCGGGGTTGTAGCGAAATGCGTTGGTGAGGAAGTTCTGCAACACCCGCCGCAGCAAGCGCACATCGCTGTAGACCGCAAGGCGGCTCTCCACCACGGAGAACTGGATCCCACCGGCCTGGGCCAGCACGCCGAATTCCGCCTTGAGATTGTCCAGCACATCGCTCAGGGCGAAATCGAGCTTCTTCGCCTTGAACTTGCCCGCCTCGAGGCGCGAGATGTCCAGCAGATCCGTGATGAGATCCTCGGTCGCCCCCAGGGCGTCGTCGATGTGACGAGCGATGCGGGCCGGTTCGTCCTCCGGGGGCAGCATCTCCAGCAAGGAGGAGGTAAAGAGCTTGGCCGCGTTCAGCGGCTGGGTCAGGTCGTGGCTCACCGCCGCAAGGAACCGGCTCTTGGACTGGTTGGCCCGCTCCACCTGCTGGTTTACCAGCAGCAGTTGGCGGTTGAGTTCGGAGAGCTCGTGGGTGCGCTCGGCCACCCGCGCCTCCAGGTGCTCGTTCGCTTCCCGCAGCACCCGCTCCGCCGCCCTGAACGGGGTGATATCGGTAAAGGTCATGACAAAGCCCCCCGCAGGCATGGGGTTGCCCTGCATCTCGATGACCCGGCCATCGGGACGCTCCCGCGCCGAGACATGGGGGCTGCCACGCTTCATGAAGGCAACCCGCCGCGCCACCTGGGCCTCGATGTCTCCCTGGCCGCACAGCCCCTGTCCGGCGTTGTAGCGGATGATCTCCTCGATGGAACGGCCCACCTGAATGAGACCGGGGGGATAGGAGAACAGCTCGATGTAGCGTCGGTTCCAGGCCACCAGCCTGAGCTCCCTGTCCACCACGGAGATCCCCTGGCCCATGTGTTCGATTGCCCCCTGCAACAGGCCGCGGTTGAAGCGGAACATGTCGGAGGCCTCGTCCACAATGGTGGCGATCTCCTCGAGCTGCATGTTGCGTCCCTGCAGGGCAGAGGCCAGCACCAGGCGGGCGGACGAGGTACCGAATACCCCGGCCAGCAGTCGCTCCGTGTGGGCGATGAGCTCGGCGGAGGCCTGCATCTGGGGCGCCAGGGTGCCTCCCCGCTCGCCGGCGAAGCGGCCGAAGGCCCGTTTGACGCGGCTGGAACCGACGAAGCGGGCCGCCAGCATCTCCAGCTCCTTCACCGAGACCCGCGCCTGATAGAGCGCCGAGGTATCCCGGCTCGTCTTGCCGACGAAGTTGGCTGCCTGCAGCCGCTCGCTCACCGCCGCCCGTGACAGCAGGGAGCCCGCCACATAGCCGGCGAGGTTGAGCAGAAGACTCAGGAAGAGGCACCAGGCCCCCAGGCTCAGATCCCGCACCGCTGGCCAGTCTGGGGGCGCCAGCAGGGCTTCGAGGGGGGAGCCTGCCAGCAGTCCGCTCTCCGCCAGCAGGGTCACGAACCAGAGGCTGACCCCGAGGGAGAGTCCGAGATAGACGCCCTTGCGATTGCCATGACGCCAGTACAGGCCGAGCAGCAGGGCCGGTGCGAACTGGGCCACGGCCCCGAACGAAAGATAACCGATGCGTGACAGACTGGTGAGATCCCCGAGCCAGAGATAGAGCGCCCAGGCCGCCAGCAAAATCAGCAAGATGGCGCCCCGACGCACCTGCAGCAGCAACCGCATCAGGCGTTCGTCCCGCCCCTGTTGCCAGACCCGGCGCAGCAGGACCGGCAACACCAGATCGTTGCTCACCATGATGGCCAGGGCGATGGTGCAGACGATCACCATGCCGGTGGCCGCCGAGGTGCCGCCGAGAAATGCCAGCATCGCCATGCCGTCGAATCCGAGGGACATGGGGAGGCTTATCACATAGGTGTCCGAGGCCATATCTGCCCCGACCCACTGCTTGCCTGCCAGCGCCAGCGGCCAGATGAAGAGCCCCATCAGGAAGAGATAGAGGGGGAAGATCCAGCGGGCCCAGTGCAGATCCTGCCCCTGGTTGTTCTCCACCACGGTCACGTGAAACTGGCGCGGCAGGCAGATGACGGCGCACATGGCGATCAGGGTGTAGATGGCGAGCTCCAGCAGACTGCCCGGCGTCACCGCCACCACCGCATCGAGGAAGTCGCCCGCCGCCAGAGTACGCGCCTCGCTCGGTCTGGCGATGATGAGCCAGAGCGCAAAGCCCCCCACCGCCATGAAGGCGAGCAGCTTGACCACGGACTCGAAGGCGATGGCCACCACCATGCCCCTGTGGTGCTCGGTGGCATCCAGGTTGCGGGTGCCGAATAGAATGCTGAACAGGGCCAGCAGCAGGGTGACCCCCAGCGCCAGCTCCGCCATGTTGCTGGTGGGACTGACCCCCGTGCTGTTGGCCATCAGCAGATCGAGCCCGGTGACGATCGCCTTGAGCTGTAGCACCAGATAGGGAAGTATCCCCATGACGGCGATGAGGCTGATCACCATGGCCAGGCGCTGGGACTTGCCATAACGGGCGGCAATGAAATCGGCGATGGAGGTGATGTGCTCGCGCTTGGCCACCAGGATGAGGCGGGCCAGCAGGCGCCAGCCAAACAGAAACACCAGCATGGGGCCCAGGTAGATGGGCACCGGCGACCAGGGGGATTCGCTGGCCTGGCCCACGGTGCCGAAGAAGGTCCAGGAGGTGCAATAGACCGCCAGGGACAGGCTGTAGAGCAGAGGCTGCCCCTTGGGGCGACGGCGCTTGTTCTTGTCCGCCACATAGGCGATGAGGAACAGCAAGCCCAGATAGGCGAGCGACAACCCGATCAGCAGCCATCCTTGGTGCATCTCTCTACTTCCCTTGTCCAGATAAGTCGGAGGCCTGCCGCGCCAGAGACCGGCAGACCTGTGTCATCGGCCCTGTTCAGGGCTCTCTTCACGCAGCCGCAACACGAAGACCGGCAGCACTACCAGCACCATGATAAAGAAGATGCCGCCTCCCAGCGGCTCGAACAGCACGCCGCAGATCGCCATCAGGGCCGCCACCGTCATGCCAAGGCCCAGGGCCGCATAGAGCGCCTGGGTGGGGATCTGCTGCTCCGCGGGCAACTGGCGGGTCATGAAGCGGATGGCGCCGAGGTGACTGACGCAGAAGGTGACCCCGTGCAGCAGCTGGCCGAGCACCAGCACCGCCAGGTCGGTAGAACTGCCGAGCAGCACCCAGCGCACTACGCAGCCAAGGGCCCCTACCAGAAACAGGGTCTGGGCGCCGAAGCGCTGGAGGAAGCGCTTGTCCGCGGCGAACATGGCGATCTCCGCCACTACTCCCAGAGCCCAGAGATACCCGATCAGGGTGCCGCTGTAGCCGGCGCTCTTCCAGTAGATGGCGCTGAAACCGTAGTAGGCCGCGTGGCTCCCCTGCAGCAGGGCGGTGATGAGCAGGAAGCGGCGCACCGGGGCCGACCTGAGCGTGACGAGCAGCGAGGCCTTGGCCCGCTCCCCTTGCAGCTCCTGGGGGGCGGGTCGCAGCGGCAGCAGGCTGAGCCCCAGCATGATCAGCAACCCGGCCACCATGGTGTGCAGCACCCAGTCGCTGCCAAAGTTGCCCACCAGGGCCCCCACCAGGGTGGAGGCGACGATAAAGGCAAAGGAGCCGCACAGCCGCACCTTGCCGTAGTCGAGGTGGGTCTGAACCACCATACGGGTGGCAAGCGCCTCTCCCATGGGCATCAGGGTCGGGTAGATGAAGTTGGCCGCCAGGGTCAGCACCACCAGCCACCAGAGGTTGTGGCCCAGATAGAAACCGAGGAAGGCCAGCAGACTCAGCAGACAGAGCAGCCGGGTGACGGGCAGCAACTGGCCGGCACCCTTGACTCGCCCCATCACCATCAGGTTGCCGGCAAAACGGATGGCCATGCCCACCCCCAGCAACAGCCCTATCTGTTCAGTCCTCACCCCGATGCCTTCCAGCCAGAGCGACCAGAACGGCAGATAGGCGCCATAAACGAAGTAGAAGGCACCAAAAAACAGGGCTAACCAGGAGAACGCGGGCATAGAGGCTCGGGCTGCATGACAAGGGGCACAAATGATAACCGATTTCGGGGCGGGGATCCCCAGGCGGCATGACAGATAAAAACCATAAATATCAATAAAGTTGAACCTTTGTCACATCCCCCTGTCTATTGGGTAACACCGCTTCCTGATGAGTGTTGCAATCCTTCCACCCGCCCCTGGCGGGTTTCTTTTTTGCAGACGCCGACCTTCATGACAAAAGGGGCCCAAGGTCCCCTTTTCCTTCATGCTGGTCGACGACCATCAGAACACGTACTTGACCCGTGCACTGAGGTTGCGGCCAGGCTCGGTCTGCTTGCTGGTATCTGCGGTGGCGGCAAGGCCGGTGATGCTCTCGTAGCTCACGTACTCCTTGTCAAACAGGTTGAACACCCCCACGTTGAGCTGCAGGTCCTGCACCGGCTTGAACTGGGCATAGAGATCCACCACGCCCCAGCCTGCGCTCTTGATGTTGTCGTTGCCTCGCGCATCCTTGCCCACCTTGTCCATGTCGTCGGCAAAGCGCAATGCGGTGTTGATGTTCCAGTTCGGCTGCTCCAGACGCACCCCGACGCTGCCGTTCAGGGGGCTCAGGCTGTTGATGTAGTTGCCCTCGCCATCCTTGCCCTCGATGTAGGCCAGGTTGCCCCAGACGTTGACCAGCTCGTTCAACCAGTAATCCGCCTTGGCCTCGGCCCCCTTGGTGGTCGCCTTGTCCAGGTTCTGGTACTGATAGAGGGCGGTACGGCCTTCGGTGCCCACGGCCGTCAGCTCGATGAAGTCGTCGAACTTGTTGTAGAAGGTGGCCACTTCATAGCTGAACCCGCCACGGCTGCCGCGCACCCCCAGATCGATGCCGTCGCTGCTCTCTGGCTTGAGGTTCGGGTTGGGCTCGATGCGATAGCCATACGCCTGGTGGTTCAGGGTGGAGAAGGCGTTGTCATACATGGGCGCCTTGAAGCCGTGGCTGTACTGGGCGAACAGGTTCGCCGCCTCGTGCGCCTTGAATACCAGCCCCAGCTTGGGAGAGAACTCCCCTTCGGAGATCTTCTTCATGTTCTCGCCGGTGTAGGCGGGATCCTCGTCCGGGGTCATCTTGTAGTAGTCGTAACGCACGCCCGGGGTCAGCACCCAACGCTCGCCGAACTTGATCTCGTCAAAGGCCCAGAGCGCACTGCGCTCGCTGGTGGTGGAGGGGAAGCTCAGCTCGTTGTAGCCGACGAAGTCACCCGGAACGGTCGGCCCCTTGAAGCGGGTGCGCTCGTTGTCGGTGTGCTCGTATTCCAGGCCCCAGGCCAGACGCTGGCTGGCGAGCGCCTTGTTGAACTTCACCTGGGCGCCCAGGCTCTCCTGCTCGAAACCGTTGTGATCTAGGGAGTTCTTGGTCACATAGGGGTTGCCCGGCATGACCGGATACTTGGACGAAGCGTACTGATCCAGGGTCTGCTTGGCGCGGCTGTAGTAGATCTTGCTGTCCACGCGATCCGCCCAGGGGGCGTTCAGGGCGAGGCCATGATCCAGTACCAGGGAGAGGTTGTCGGTCTCCTTGTCGGTAATGGGCTGGTTGAAGACGGAGCCCGCCTTGGTCAGATCGATGGCATCCGGATCCTGCCCCTCGGTGAAGTAATCCACCGTCAGTTTCAGGAACTGATCATCGGAGAGATTCCACTTGCTCTTGAACAGCACGGCCTGGCTGACGATGTCGAACTCGTTCTTGTCGCCGTCATAATTCTGGGTGACACCGCCATCGCGCCAGGTGTAGCGCAGCAGGTTCTCGACATCCCCGGTGCGCAGCGCACCCGTGATGCCGGCCATTCTCTGGTGGCTGCTGGAGGCATAACCCGTGGTCGCATCCAGATAGCTGTCGCTGCCCTTGAGGAAGTCGCCAGCATCCTTGGTAGTGATGGCAATGACGCCTCCCAGGGCATCGGAACCGTAAGCGGCGGAGGCCGGCCCTTTGGCCACTTCCACCTGCTTAATCATGTCGGTGTCGAAGTAGGTCTGACCCACGCCGCCGTTCTTGTAGGCATCGTTCTGGCGCACACCGTCCTGCACCACCTTGACCCGGTTTTCGCTCATGCCGCGAATGGTGAAGGTCTGGGCATCTCCTGCGCCTCCCTGCACGCTCACCCCGGGCTCATAGCGGAACAGATCGGCGACGTTGCTGACGACCTGCTCTTCAATCTGCTCCGAGGTAATGACGGCGATGGGACCGGAAACATCTTCCAGCTTCTGTTCCATCCGGGAGCCGCTGACGACCATGACTTCATCGGCTTTCTTGTCTGCGGCGAAAGTGGGGGAGATCAGCCCGGCCGCCACGGCGAGGGCTATCAGGGGGGGGGTGTTGTTGTGCGCCACTGCAAAGTCCTTATTGAGAATTATTATCAAGCGGGAGGCATATTACCCCGCCAGAGACAAAGATCAATAATAAAGTGAATCATTCTCATTTCACTTCATCGTCATTCCCCCTTACACTGGCGCCACTTTTTCGCTCGCCATGCCGCCATCCCATGGTGCAGCCTTTTCCCATCCCCTGTTTCTTGAGTGAGTAACCATGATCCGACGACTCCCCCTGCTCGCCCTGCCCCTGCTGCTGGCCGCCTGCACCACCACGCCGCAGAACACCCCACCCGAGACCCTCTATCACGCACGGCTCGATACGGCCCAGGGGCAGGCGCTGACCTTCGAGCAGGCGGTGGCGCGGGTGGCGGATGCCGATATCGTGCTGGTGGGGGAGCTTCACACTCATCCAGCCATCCATCTGTTGCAGGCCCGTCTGCTGGCAGGGCTTGACGAGATATCGCAAGCCGATGGCCGGGCCCTGGTACTCTCCATGGAGCAGTTCAGCCGCGCCGATCAGCCGGTGCTGGATGCCTACCTGGCCGGACGCATCGGCGAATCGGCCCTCATTCGAGATGGCCATGCCTGGCCCAACTACCAGAGTGATTACCGCCCTCTGGTGGAGTTCGCCAAGGCGCAACACCTGCCAGTGATCGCCGCCAATGCCCCCAAACCCCTGGTGAGCTGCGTCGGTCAGGAGGGACCGGCCTGGCTCGACAAACTGCCGGCCAATCGCCGCAGCCAGCTTGCCCGCGAGCTGACTCTGGGGGATGACGGCTACCGCCAGAAGTTCATGGCCTCCATGCACCATGGGGATGCGGACGGCAATGCCCGTCGCTTCGCCGCCCAGACCAGCTGGGACGACACCATGGCCGAAAGCATGGTGGATTATCTGGGCAAGCATCCCGGCAGGCGCATCATGCATATCGCAGGCAACTTCCACGTGGAGGGGGGACTCGGGATCGCCAGTCGCATCGCCAGCCGCAATCCGGCACTCAAGGTGGCGCTCATCGTGCCGCAAACCGGTGACGAGACAGCCCCCGGGAGAGACGCAGATGTCAGGGTCCACATCGCTCCCCTGCCGGAACGCTGGCTAAATGCAAAGGAAATGAAGCAAGATATGGGCGCACTGCATCAATCCCGAAGCCGTGACTGCAGCCAATGGTTGCAACCCTCAAAATAGCCCAAGGATTTCATATGGATGAGTTACTCGTCATCGACATGCAACAGGGGTTGTTCGATAACCCCCGCCATCAGGATGCCCAGGTCATCGCCAACATCAATCGTCTGGCCGATCGCGTGCGGGGCCAACACGGACGGGTCATCTATGTGCAACACGACGAACCGGGTTCCGAGCTGGAACCTGGCAGTGCGGGCTGGCAACTGCACGCCGATCTTGCCCCGTCTCCCCACGACAGCCGGGTGCGCAAGACCGCCTGTGACAGCTTCCTCGACACCGAGCTCGGCTTCCTGCTGGCAGAGCAGTCGGTAGACAGACTGCTTATCTGCGGCTGTGCCACCGACTTTTGCGTCGATACCACGTTGCGCAGCGCCGCCGCCAGGGGCTTTGACGCCTTTGCGGTGACCGACGCCCATACCACGGCGGACAGGCCGCACCTGAGTGCGGAGCAGATCATCCAGCACCACCACTTCATGTGGCAGCATCTGAGCCTGCCTCAAGGCAGAAGCGTGACCCTGCTCACGACGGATGAGCTGCTGGCCACCATTTAACCCGAGCGGGCGTGTTAAGCTGCCCGTCCTGATGTGAACACCCGATTGGAGTCTTGTGTGCGTCTACTCTCTGCCGTTGCCCTCACGCTGCTGTTACCGGCGCTCACCGCCTGCTCCGGATTGCCGGGGGCAGCACCCGATGGCCCGGCCCCCCTGTTCCACACCCATATCAGCGACGACGGGAGCAAGCGCTTCACCTTCGAGGCCGCCCCTCTCGACGTCCTGCCAACCCGGTTGCAGGAGGGAGATGACAACCGGCTGAGCCGCCGCGACAAGAGCCTGCTGGAACGCCGGGAAGCCCTGCAGGACGAGCAGCTCACCCAGATGCTGGCCACGCGCAAGTATTGCCGAAGCGGCTATATCGTCCTCAGCCAGACCTCCTGGAAGATCCGCGGGGAATGCAACGAAAGCGCCAGCCAGGCCGATCGCGATGCCTTCCCCAACCAGGCAGGCTGGCAGGAGTAACCCGGGACATAACAACAAAACGGGCAGCCCATGCTGCCCGTTTCTCATCTCGCTGATTGTCCCCTCAAACGGGTTCATCCGCCGGGCTGGTCAGCTCGGCGCCGTTGTCGATGCGTTTGTGCCCTTCCACCAGGTGAACGAAGTCCACCAGCTCGTCGCCGGAGACACGGAACGCCTGACCGAATCCCTTGACGAACAGCCCCTGCTCGGGCTTGAGCCTAAACAGCACGAAGTCCTTGAGGTTGGAGAGCCCTTTGACTATCTCGCCGAAGCGCCCTTCCAGCGCCGCAACGGCCTTCTCCCAGCGTGCGTCGTCGCGGGCCACCACCTCGGCGACCGCATCGAAGGTCAGACGCTTGCGGGCAAACAGCTCGCGGGCACCGGTTTCGTCCTCGATCAGCATCAGCGATACCTTGGGCACCTGTTGCAGGTTGCGGGCGTGGCGAGCTATCTCGGAGATGAGCACATAGTATCCATCTTCCTGCAGCACGAAGGGGGCATAGCTGGCATTGGGGTTGCCTTCGCCATCCACAGTGGCGAGCTGCAGGGTACGGCAACCGTCGCGGAACTCGCGGATCTCCGGTTGCAGGCGGTTTTGCAGGCGCTCCTGACGTTCACTCATGCTTTCACTTCCTCTTGATACTGACGGCGCAGGGCCATGAAACGCTCCACCTGCTCAGGCAGCAGTTGACGCTGCTCGTCCCGGCCCAGGTAGATCTTGAAAATGCAGCGGCCACTGTGGCCGAAGAACTGGAAGGAGTGCCCTTCCTTGCCCATGAAGAGCTTGCTGACCAGGGCGATGCCCGCCACGTTGTCGAGCTTGAGGTGGCCGTGCAGTTCGCCGTCCCGCCCCATCAGGTTGTAGTAGCCGCGCGCGTTCTTGCCCTTGGGGAAGGGAGCCTTCACCTCGAAGATGGAGCCATCGGATTCGACGATGGTGGTCACCAGCCCCCAGCTGGACAGGTCCGCCAGCAGGGCTTCGGCCTCCCCGGCCGGCACTGGCGTCATCAGGGCGGCAGGCAGATGGCGTACCACCTCCCACTCGCTGACGGCCAGCTCGGTGGCGAGGGTGGACGGGTGGGCGCTCGGGTCTTGCTCCAGCAGCGCGTGAATGCGTTGTGCAATGCTCATCGGTTCTCCCTGGATGATCTGGCGATGGTGCTCGGTGTCGCGGCGGATACTGTAATAAAGCGCCCCAAGTAACGCAATTGATAATCGCTTTCATTCTCAGTGCATTTTGATGGACGACTTGATATTCTCGGCGGCAACCCTATTTCATTCACCCTTCGGAGGTTCGCATGGGCCGTCGTTTTGCCCTCGCATTCAGCCTGCTCGGCTGTGCCCTTTCCCTCTCTTCCCCATCCGTCATGGCGGGGGAGCGTATCGTCAGCATAGGCCCGGCCACCACGGAACTCATCCTGGCACTGGGGGGCGAGCAGAGCCTGGTCGCCACCGATGTCAGCAGTCCGGAGCCCAGAGGCGTGCCCAAGGTCGGCTATCACCGTGCCCTCGCCGCCGAAGGGATCCTGAGTCTCTCTCCGACCCTGGTGGTCGGCAGCGACGAGATGGGCCCGAACAGCACGCTTGATCAGTTGCGCCGTGCCAACGTCAAGGTCGAGGTCATGGCCACAGCCCCTACGCTGGCCAACCTCAACGAGCGTATCGACACCCTGGCCCATCTCCTGGGTGACCAGGCGGCAGGGAGCAAGCTCAAGGAGGAGATTGCCGCCCAGAGCGACACCCTGGCGGCGCAGGCGAAGCAGAACAAGCCCCTCAAGGTCGCCTTCCTGCTGCTGCACAAGGGTCAGCCCACCAGCATCGCCGGTGGCAACACCACCGCCAGCGCCCTCGTCACCCTGGCGGGCGGCGTCAATCCGGTGGCTGGGCTCCACGACTACAAGCCCGTCTCCACCGAATCCCTCATCGAGCTGCAACCTGATCTGGTGCTGGTGAGCGGCCGCGACTGGCAGCAGTATCAGGATCCCGACGCCGTCCTGAGTCAGGTGCCCGCCCTGTCAGCCACCCCGGCAGGCAAGAACAAGGCTATCCACGCCATCGACGGACATGCCCTGCAAGGGGGCCTCAGCCTTCGTTCCCTGCAACAGGCGAACCAGATCGCCCAGTGGATCAAGCAGGGTTCCTGATGCGCCTGCCTCTGCCCTGGCTGCTCGCCCTGACCGGCTGCGCGCTGGCGTTGCTGCTGGTCGGGTCCCTCGCGACCGGCCCCATGTCCCTCTCCCTTGGTGAGAGCCTGCGCGCCCTGTTTGCCGGACCACAGAGCGGGATTGAGGCTCACAAATTATTGATCGTGCAGGAGATCCGTCTGCCACGAACCCTGCTCTGCATCGCCGTGGGGGGCATTCTCGGCCTCTGCGGCGCCGTGATGCAGGGACTGTTTCGCAACCCCCTGGCAGACCCCGGCATCATAGGGGTGTCGGGTGGCGCGGCACTCGGCGCGGCCCTGGCCATCGTGCTGCTCGCCCCGCTGGGCTCGCACCTGCAGAGCCTGCTCGGCCTGGGGTTGCTGCCCCTGCTCGCCTTTCTCGGCGGAGCCCTCACCACCACCCTCGTCTATCTGCTGGGTACCCGGGAAGGGGGCACCTCGGTCACCGTGATGCTGCTGGCCGGGGTGGCCATCACGGCGCTCTCCGGCGCCGTCATCGGACTGCTCACCTATCTCGCGGACGATCAGATGCTGCGCAACCTGAGCCTGTGGCAGATGGGCTCCCTGGCGGCAGGCAAGCCGGTCGATGTGACGCTGGCGCTGCTGACCCTGGCCGCCCTACTGCTGTTGTTCATGCGCGATGCCAATCCCCTCAACGCCCTGCTGCTGGGAGAGGGAGAGGCACGGCATCTGGGGGTGAACGTGCAGACGCTGAAGCGTCGCCTCATCCTGCTCACCGCTGCCGGTGTCGGCGTGGCGGTGGCCGTGGCGGGCATGATCGGCTTTGTCGGCCTGGTGGTTCCCCATCTGGTACGGCTGCTGGCCGGTCCCAACCATGTCCGCCTGCTCCCGCTGTCTGCCCTACTGGGGGCTGGCCTGCTGCTGGGGGCCGACATGCTGGCACGCACCCTGCTCGCACCGGCCGAGCTGCCCGTCGGCATCATCACCGCCCTGCTGGGGGCCCCCTTCTTCATCTGGCTCTTGGTCAAGAGCCGCCGAACCCTGTAACAGGAGATCGTCACTTTGCCCGGATCCCCCTCCCCCCTGCTCAGTTGCCGGGGTCTTCGCCTCAGTCGTGGCAACCGGCTTATCCTGGACAGCCTGGATCTCGACCTGCATGCCGGCAGCCTGACCGCCCTGCTCGGTCCCAACGGGGCGGGCAAAAGCTCACTGCTCAAGTGCCTGACCGGCGAGCTGGAACATGAAGGGGAGATCCACCTGTTCGGCCAGACCCGCAGGGGGTGGGCCGACAACGCTCTGGCACACCGGGTCGGTGTGCTGCCGCAAAGCTCCTCCTTGAGCTTCCCCTTCCTGTGCGAAGAGGTGGTGGCCATGGGCCGGCTGCCCCACAGCGAGCCTGCCAGCCGGCGCGACGAGATAGTCCGCGCCGCCATGACCCACGCCGGGGTCGACCATCTGGCAAACCGCCTCTATCCCGGCCTCTCCGGCGGGGAGCGTCAACGGGTGCAGTTCGCCCGGGTGCTGGCCCAGATCTGGCAGGCCCCGGAGGAACCGCAGCAAGCGCGGCTGCTGCTGCTGGACGAGCCCACCTCTGCGCTGGATCTCAAATACCAGCACCAGTTGCTCGCCATGGCCCGAGCACTGGCCGGTCGCAATACCGCCGTGCTGGTGGTGTTGCACGATCTCAATCTGGCAGCCCGCTACGCCGATAGGCTGGTGATGCTGGAGCAGGGCAGGCTGATGGCTGACGGCAGCGCAGGCGAGGTGCTGACCCCAGCGCTCATCGCGCGCCTCTACGACTACCCCGCACAGGTGATCCACCACCCCGAGAGCGGCGTCCCCATGGTGGTGTGACACCCAAGGGCAGATAGCAACAGAGCGCCATCAGGCGCTCTGTCTTTTTGCGGTATCCAGCCCTGGGCTGACCTGCAGGGCAACTCCCACGGGCACATCAGGCTATCTGGTAGCGTCCCGGCTTGTGATTGAGTGTCAACACCAGATTACAGATGATGGCTGCCACCACGGAAAGCACCAGCAGCCAGGGGGAGACCACGAAGAAAGAGGCGACCACGATGGCGCAATCTAGCCCCATTTGCAGCTTACCTGCCCGCACACCCCATCTGTCCTGAATGAAGAGCGCCAGGATGTTGAAGCCCCCCAGGCTCGCCTTGTGGCGGAACATGATGAGCAGCCCCATGCCGATCAGGGTGCCGCCGATCAGCGCCGCATAGACGGGTTCGATCTTGCCGATTTGCAGCACGGCGTTGAGGTGATCCGTCATGAATGAGACGGTGGCCACGGCGGCAAAGGTATTGAGGGTGAAACGCGGCCCCATTCTGAGCCAGGCCAGGGCATAGAAAGGCAGGTTCATGGCGAAGAACAGCAGGCCGAAGCTGATGCCGGTCACCTGTTGCAGCAGCAGCGCCAGGCCGGCGGTGCCACCGGTGAGCAGGCCGACCTGATGGAACAGGAAGATGCCGAGGGAAACGAAGCCTGCTGCGGTCAGCAAGGCGAGCACATCCTCATAGAGCGGGTGCGCAGAGCGTGAAGTGTTGTCCATAACCAGGTATCCAGTCGCGAAGCAAGAGAGTGTTAGCCGCCCGTCGGGCGGAGCGAGCCCCGTTAACCGGGGCTTCGTTATGCCGACAGTCTCCAATTTGAGTGAGATGGATCACAAGTCCCGCCCTTCACGCGCCAAAATGGTGCGCGTCATCCAGGCGTTACAATCCTTGCACCAAAATGTCCCACACTCACCGCCGGCCTGATGCTGAAAAACCTGAAACGGGCCGCTGCCCCCGCGCCCGAATCGTTCTAGAATGAGTCGCTTGTCACTGCCAGCGGAACAACAGCGGATGAGAGTCACCGTATTCGGAATAGGTTATGTCGGGTTGGTTCAGGCCGCCGTACTGGCGGAGATGGGTCACAAGGTGGCCTGCGTGGATGTGGATGCCGACAAGGTCGCGGGCCTGAAAGAGGGGCGCATTCCCCTCTTCGAGCCCGGTCTCGCCCCCCTGGTGCAGCGCAACCATCAGGCCGGTCGCCTGATCTTCACCACAGACCCGGCACGGGCGGTGGAGTTTGCCGAGCTTATCTTCATCGCGGTCGGAACGCCGCCGGACGAGGACGGGTCCGCCGACCTCCATCAGGTGATGACGGTGGCGGACACCATAGGCCGCCTGATGCAAGGGGGCAAGGTGGTGGTCAACAAGAGCACTGTGCCTGTCGGCACCGCCAGCCGGGTACGGCGACACATTGCGGAGCGCCTCGCCGACCGTGGTCTCGATCTTCCGCTCGACGTGGTCTCCAACCCCGAATTTCTCAAGGAGGGCGCCGCCGTCGCCGACTGCCTGCGGCCGGATCGCATCATCATCGGCACCGACTCCGATCACGCCTTCTCCCTGCTGGAGGAGCTCTACGCCCCCTTCAACCGCAAGCGAGACCGCATCCTGCGGATGGATGCACGCAGCGCCGAACTGACCAAGTACGCCGCCAACGCCATGCTGGCGACCCGCATCTCCTTCATGAACGAGATGGCCACCCTGGCCGAAGCCCTGGGCGCCGATATCGAGGAGGTGCGCAAGGGTATCGGTGCCGATCCGCGCATCGGCCACCACTTCATCTACCCGGGCTGCGGTTATGGCGGCTCCTGCTTCCCCAAGGATGTCAGGGCGCTGATCCACACCGCGAAGGAGGCGGGGTGCGAGACCCCCCTGCTGCGCTCGGTGGAGCGGGTCAACGAGGCGCAGAAGCACAGGCTCATGACCCGGCTGCACCACCATTTTGGTGCCAGTCTGTCGGGGCGCACCTTCGCGTTATGGGGACTCGCCTTCAAACCCAATACCGACGACATGCGCGAAGCCCCGAGCAGGGTGCTGATGGAGGCGATCTGGGCGGCAGGAGGCCAGGTGCAGGCGTTCGACCCCGAGGCCATGACCGAGGCCGCCCGCCTCTATGGCCAGCGGGCGGACTTGACCCTGTGCGACACCCAGGAAGCCGCCCTTCAGGGGGCCGATGCCCTGCTCGTCTGCACCGAGTGGCAACAGTTCCGCGCACCGGATTTCGACCTGCTTCGCCAGACCCTGAAGCAGGCCATCATCTTCGACGGCCGCAACCTCTATGATCCGGCCCGTCTGCGCCAGCGCGGTTTCACCTACTATGCCATCGGCCGTGGCGACAGCCTGGCTCATCAGGAGGAGCGATGAAGTACCTCGTCACCGGCGCCGCCGGGTTTATCGGATTTCATGTGGCGCGCAGGCTCTGTGGCGACGGCCATCAGGTGGTGGGGATAGACAACCTCAACGACTACTACGCGGTGAGTCTCAAGGAGGCGCGCCTCGCCCTGCTCACGCCTCTACCCGGCTTTCGCTTCGAACACCTCGATCTCGCGGACCGCGCGGCCATGGCCTCGCTCTTTGCCCACGAGCAGTTTGACCGGGTGATCCATCTGGGGGCCCAGGCCGGGGTGCGCTACTCCCTGGACAACCCCTTCGCCTACGCCGACAGCAACCTCACCGGCCACCTTACCGTGCTGGAGGGGTGTCGCCAGACCCGGGTGCAACATCTGGTCTATGCCTCCTCCAGCTCGGTCTACGGGCTGAACGAACAGATGCCGTTCAAGCCGTCCGATGGGGCGGATCATCCCGTCTCCCTCTATGCGGCGAGCAAGAAGGCGGGGGAGCTGATGACCCACTCCTACTCCCATCTCTACGGCCTGCCCACCACCGGGCTGCGCTTTTTCACCGTCTACGGCCCCTGGGGTCGGCCCGACATGGCCCTGTTCAAGTTCGTGCACGCCATCCTGAACGGCGACCCCATCGACCTCTACAACCAGGGCCAGCTCAGCCGGGATTTCACCCATGTCGACGACATCGTCGAGGGGATAGTGCGCATCGCAGACAGCCCCCCCGCAGGCGATGCCCACTGGCAGGGGGCCCCGGACGCCAGCCCGGCCCCCTATCGCCTCTTCAACATCGGCAACGGCAGCCCGGTCAGGCTGCTGGACTTCGTGGATGCCATCGAGGCGGCCCTCGGCAAACGGGCCATCCGCAACATGCTGCCCATGCAGCCCGGCGACGTGCTCGCCACCTGGGCCGACACCCGCTCGCTGTTCGACGCCACGGGCTATCGCCCCCGTATCGGGCTCAAGGAAGGGGTAGACAGCTTTGTCCGCTGGTATCGGGACTACTACCGGGTCTGAGCCAGGCGAGGTGGCAGGGTCCCCTGGCTCAGACCCTGCGCTCAGGATGAAGGGGTATAGCTGAAGGGCACCATGGTGGGGGAGAGCCCACGACAGGCGGGTTTGAGGGCCTGCGGGCCTGCCAGCAGCCAGTCGGTGCGGTGACGGTTGCCGAGATTTTCCATCTTCGCGGGGTCAAAACACCTCACCATCAGGTCGGCGCTCCCCAGTACCCAGCGCCCGGGGGCAGCCCCTATCCAGGCGGCAGCTTCCCGAGCCTGCTCCCCGTCTCCCATCAGATAAGGGTAATGTTTCACTGGTTGCAGGCTAAACAGCAGATGCTGCTCCTTGAAGCCCGCCAGCAGCAGCTCATCCCCCGCAGGCACCTTCTGCGCCGCCAATGCCATGACCCCCTGAGGGGTGCGCACCTCGTTGAGGCGCACGCTGATCCAGCAGGAGTAGATCAGCCACCCCACTGCCAGGGAGCTGAGAATGGCGGTCAGTGGCGCCCGGCGAAGCCAGGCATTGATCAGCAGCAAGGATCCCCCCAGCACCAGCAGGGGAAGCCAGGGATCCGGCCCCAATTCCCCCAGACGGCTGGCCACTCTGTCGCTAAATGCCAGCACCAGAGCCCCCACCAGCCCTGCCCCCCCAGCAGCCAGCCGAGCCCGGCCAGCAGTCGCCCCGGCCAGACCCGGACCAGCAGGGTGCCGATGAAGGGTGCGGTCAGGAGCGCCAGGGCGGGCGTACCGGGCGTGATGTAGACGCCCCGCTTGCCCGGCGAGCAGGAGAAAAACAGCACCACCAGCACCAGATAACCCAGCAGCAGCAGGATACGCCTGTCCTGCGCCCGGATGGCGCGCCGCCAGGCCACCACCAGCCAGGGCAACAGCAGGGAGAGCGGCAGCCAGAACGGCGGGATCACCGAGGTGAGGTAGTACCAGAAGGGTTTGACGTGATGCCAGGCGCTGGTATAGCGAGTCACCGTCTGGCGCAGCAGTATGTTGTCTCTGTAGGCCAGCAGGAGGGGATCTCCGCTTCGGGTCACGGCCTCCAGCATGGGGACCAGCCAGAGGCCCATCGCCAGGGCCATGGCCAGCGGCCCGAGCAGGGCCTTCAGCCAGGCTGACAAGGGCGCGGCGCGGATTTGCGACCTGTGGGTCCAGAGCGCGGGAAGCAGCACCAGCAGGGCCAGTACTCCCACCCCCTTGGTGATGACGCCAAGCCCCGCGGCAAACCAGCCGAGCCAGTACCAGCGCCACCCGCCACCACAGAGGAGGAAGCGCAGAAAACCATAGAGACCGAGGGTGATGAAGAAGGTGACCAGGCCGTCGATCTGGGCCGTCTTGGCCTGCAGGGTAAACTGGACGGTAAAGAGCAGCAGCAAGCCCGCCAGAAATCCCGTCGCCGGATCCCACAGGCGGCGCCCCAGATCCCACACCAGCAAGATGGTCAGCAAGCCAGACAGCAGGGAGGGCAGCAGAAAGGCCACCTTGATGGAGCCAGTCAACACATAACCGCTCGCGATCCCCCACATAAACAGCGGCGGCTTGTCCGGATAGAGCTCCCCGCCACGCATGGGGAAGAGCCACTGGCCGCTCTCCACCATCTCCCGGGCGATCAGGGCGAAGCGCGGCTCGTCCGCCGGCCAGGGATCCCGCAGACCCAGCCCGGCCCCCAGCACCACCAGCGCGATCAGCAGCAACCAGCCAAGGGACGTCTGATTGAGCAGGGTGCGATCACTCACCATGACGGGCCTCCCCGGTCACTGCCTTGTCCCGCCGCCAGCCCCGATGCTGGATATCGAGATAGAGGCTGTAGAGCGCGGTGAAGGTGGGGAAGAGGTTTTGCAGCACGCCGACGGAGTCCTGCTTGGGAGAGAAGGTGAAGTAGCTGAGCGTCATCAGGCTGCCGATCACGCTCATGTACCAGAACAGGCGCGGGATGACGGGTCGTCCCGCCCGCCTGGACGCCAGAAACTGCACCAGCCAGCGTCCGCCGAACATCAGCGCCCCTGTGTAGCCGATCAGCTTCCAGCCGGTGACGTGCACCCCGGTCCAGTCCAGCCAGTCGATGGGGGCAGACAGCCAGGCGTCCATCACTCCAGTATCTCCCCGATTTCAACCACCTTGGATCGGCGCTGCAACCACCAGACCCCGACCACGTCCACCAGCCCGACCCAGAGCCGGTTCCAGACCCCGTATTTGGAGATGCCCGCCTGGCGTGGCCTGTGGTTGACCGGCCAGGGCGCCATGCGCCCCCCTTGTGCCTGGATCAGCGCGGGGATGTAGCGGTGCATGTGATTGAAGGCGGGCAGTTTCAGATACCAGTCGCGACGCACCACCTTGAGCCCGCAGCCGGTATCCGGAATGCCGTCGCGCAGCAGCAGATCGCGAAAGCCGTTGGCCAGCTTTGAAGAGAGGCGCTTGACCCAGTCGTCACGGCGGTTGACCCGGTGGCCGATGAGGCCCACCTGGTATGGATCGCTCTGGTAACGGCGCATCGCCTCCTCCAGCATGGCGGGAATGTCGGCGGGATCGTTCTGACCATCGCCGTCGAGTACCACCAGCCAGTCGCCACGCCCGTGGCGCACTCCGCTCAGCACCGCCATGCTCTGGCCCACGGCATGGACATGGCGTAGCACCTTCAGCCTGGGGAAACGCGTCTGCAAATCGCGCAGTACCACATGGCTGTCGTCCACACTGCCATCGTCCACATAGATCAGTTCGTACTCGAACCTGCCCCCAAGGGCGGCATCTATTTCGCCGACAAGCGGGGCCAGATTGTCCCGCTCATCCTTGGCGGGTACCACGACAGAGATATCGACCGATTCGACCATATGCATATCCTGCCCTCATCAGAGGCGCTATCGATTCACCCGGCAGACCCGACGACATTGCATCATGGCCTGGCTGACATCATGCAAATACAAGGCGTTAGAAAACAACTGTGTCAGCATATTGAACCTCAATTAACAAATCTGTCAAAGCAGTCACTGACCCGGGAGTCATACCGCCTCTCTCCTGCACCAAAAGTTCCATACCGTTTTCATCTCTGTTGCTCACCCACATAACCAGATGTTCCATCTGCTGGCTGGCGTACCTCCCCGGATCGGGCCTATATGTTGCGGATACCAAAGACGAGGTTTCCATGAAAAAACTACTCTGGGGCTGGGGACTCCTGATACTGCTGGCCACCACTTCCCACGCAGATCCCTTTCGTCAGGCCCCCAAGGCCATGAGCGCACTGCGCCAAGGCGCCGCCATGGAACAGGGCAATCCGAGGCAGGCGATCGCCCACTACTGCACCGCCGCCAACCTTGGCAACCCGGAAGCCTATTACCGCATCGGCCGCCTGCTGGCCCGCGGCCCCCAGGGGATCCGCAATGCCCGCAGCGCCAACGCCTACCTGGCCATGGCCATGCGCCTTGGCAACCAGCAGGCCGCCCGTTACTACAACGAGCGGGTCGGCAATGCCCCCCTGGGTACCTGCGGCATCGGAGGCGGTGGTGCTCCCTGGGTACGCCCCAGCACCCCCTTCGATCAGGAGCGCTACCTGGCCAGACAGTCACAGGCCAAGCAAAAGCTGGCCGTCATGATCCGCCAGGCCGCCCAGCGTCACAAAGTGGACCCCCAGCTCGCCCTGGCCATCGCCATCGCCGAATCCAATCTGAACAGCACCGCCGTCTCCCCCAAACAGGCACAGGGCGTCATGCAGCTCATTCCCGAAACCCAGGCCCGCTTCGGCGTGACCCGGCCGTTCGATGCCCAGCAGAACATCCGTGGCGCCATGATCTACCTGAAGTGGCTGGAGAAGCAGTTCGGTCCGGACTGGGTGAGGATCAGCGCCGCCTACAACGCCGGGGAGCAAGCCGTGCTGCGCCACGGCGGTGTGCCGCCCTATCAGGAAACCCAGGAGTATGTGCAGCGGGTGCTCTACTACTCGGGGCAGGATCCTGACAAACCTGCCCGTCGCAGCTCACCGCGCTGAGCTTGCCCGGTTGCCCCTCTTCCCTCGCGCCTGTCGGCCGTCCCGGCCTGCGGCGCCCGGCTTTGCCGCCCCTGTCCCATTGGTTTACAATCGACGGGTTTTTTGGAACCGGGTTGACGGCCCGTCGACCCGGCCCCACCACGACATCAGTTTGTTAATGCCAAGACATTAAACTGCTGAAAGGAAGAGAATTAGCCAATGGCTCAATTTATTTACACCATGAACAGGGTTGGCAAGGTCGTGCCGCCCAAGCGTCATATTCTCAAGAACATCTCCCTCTCCTTCTTCCCGGGGGCCAAAATAGGCGTGCTGGGTCTGAACGGCGCCGGGAAATCGACCCTGCTGCGCATCATGGCGGGTATCGACACCGAGATCGAAGGGGAAGCCCGTCCGCAGCCCGGCATCAAGATCGGCTACCTACCCCAGGAGCCGAAGCTGGATCCGGAGCAGACCGTACGCGAAGCGGTCGAAGAGGCGGTCGGCGACGTCAAACGCGCCATGGCGCGCCTCGACGAGGTCTATGCAGCCTATGCCGACCCGGATGCGGATTTTGACAAGCTGGCCCGCGAACAGGGCGAGCTGGAAGCCATCATCGCCGCCCAGGGCGGCCACAACATGGAAAACCAGCTGGAGCGCGCGGCCGATGCCCTGCGCCTGCCGGCCTGGGATGCCCAGATCAAGCACCTCTCCGGTGGTGAGCGCCGCCGCGTGGCCCTGTGCCGCCTGCTGCTGGAAAAACCGGACATGCTGCTGCTGGACGAACCGACCAACCACCTGGATGCGGAATCCGTGGCCTGGCTGGAGCGCTTCCTGCACGACTACGAAGGCACCGTCGTGGCCATCACCCACGACCGCTACTTCCTCGACAACGTGGCGGGCTGGATCCTGGAGCTGGACCGCGGCGAAGGCATCCCCTGGGAGGGCAACTACTCCTCCTGGCTGGAGCAAAAAGATGCCCGTCTGGCCCAGGAAGCGAGTTCCGAAGCCGCCCGTCGCAAGTCCATCGAGAAGGAACTGGAGTGGGTTCGTCAGAACCCGAAAGGCCGTCAGGCCAAATCCAAGGCTCGTATGGCTCGCTTCGAAGAGCTCAACACCAACGACTACCAGAAGCGCAACGAGACCAACGAGCTGTTCATTCCGCCCGGACCGCGCCTGGGCGACAAGGTGGTGGAGGTGGCCAACCTCTGCAAGTCCTATGGCGACCGCCAGCTGATCGACGATCTCTCCTTCTCCATTCCGAAGGGTGCCATCGTCGGTATCATCGGTCCGAACGGTGCCGGTAAATCGACCCTGTTCCGCATGATGTCGGGTCAGGAGCAGCCGGATTCCGGTTCCATCACCCTGGGTGACACCGTGGTGCTGGCCTCCGTGGATCAGTTCCGCGACAGCATGAACGACAAGAAGACGGTGTTCGAGGAAGTCGCCGACGGCCAGGACATCCTGCGCATCGGCAACTACGAGTTCCCGAGCCGCGCCTACATCGGCCGCTTCAACTTCAAGGGTTCCGACCAGCAGAAGCGGGTCGGCGAGCTCTCCGGTGGTGAACGTGGCCGTCTGCACCTGGCCAAGCTGCTGCAGACCGGCGGCAACGTGCTGCTGCTGGATGAACCGACCAACGATCTGGACATCGAAACCCTGCGCGCCCTCGAGAACGCCCTGCTGGAGTTCCCGGGTTGCGCCATGGTCATCTCCCACGACCGCTGGTTCCTCGACCGCATCGCCACCCACATTCTGGACTACCAGGACGAGGGCAAGATCGAGTTCTTTGAAGGCAACTTCACCGAATACGAAGAGTGGAAGAAGAAGACCTACGGTGCCGAGGCTATCCAGCCGCGCCGCGCCAAGTACAAGCGCATTGCCAAGTAAGGCGAGGCAACAGCCGCGCCGCCAGGCATGACGTCACAAGGGGAGCCGGGGCTCCCCTTTTTTGCCTCTTCTGACTTACAATCTCCACCTATTCTCCAGCGATAGCGACCCATGACCCAAGCCTCCACCACCAGACTCACCATCCAGATCCGGCTCGAACCCGGCTGCCTGGGGCCGGATGGCAAGCAGCACATCGATACCTTCTGCGCGGCCGCCAACCGGATCCTCGCCGCCATCGAACCCCGACGGGTGCACTGGGTGCTGCTGCCCCGCCATGACAAGCAACTGGCCGAGCAGGCCTACTTCCTTGATGGCCGCCCCTTGAGTGAAACCCAGGCCACCCTGCTGCTGCAACGCATGGGGTTGGCCCTCGATCCCTTGCTGGAGCAGAGCGATGCCGTGCTGAGCCAGCTTATCGAACGCTACCAGAAAAACCGTTGATCCCGATGTGGAAACGGGGCTCTATTGGTCCCCTTTCTCCGGCCTCCGGGAGAAAACGTTTGAATTTTTACTCTATTCATTGATCCGCCTCGCACATCCGGGGTTTGTAAACCTGGCCGCCTGTGTGAAAATGTGCGCGCTGTCACGGTATCAGGACGAGTCTGGTCACTTCACCGCCAGAATCAGGGTCCGTCGCCCCGCATGGATGGGCCGGGCCCCCTGCTGCCTATTTCACGTCACCCATTGGAATCCAACATGAATCAACCACATCACGCTACCGGGCAGACCGCCAGCCCGGCTGCCGGGCAGGGATTGCTCGAGCGCCTGTTTGCCCTGCGCGGTCATGGCACCACGGCCCGCACCGAGGTGATCGCCGGCATCACCACCTTCCTGACCATGGTCTACATCGTCTTCGTCAACCCGCAGATCCTCTCTGCGGCAGGCATGGATACCCAGGCCGTGTTCGTTACCACCTGCCTCATCGCCGGCATCGGCAGCATCCTGATGGGTCTGCTGGCCAACCTGCCCATCGCCCTGGCTCCCGCCATGGGCCTCAACGCCTTCTTCGCCTTCGTGGTGGTGGCCGGCATGGGCTACTCATGGCAAGTGGGCATGGGCACCATCTTCTGGGGTGCGCTGGGCCTGCTGATCCTGACCCTGCTGCGGGTACGCTACTGGCTCATCGCCAACATTCCCCTGACACTTCGGGTCGGCATCACCGCCGGCATCGGTCTGCTCATCGCCCTGCTCGGCCTGCACAATGCCGGCATCGTGGTCGCGAGCCCCGCCACCATGGTGACCGTGGGCAACCTCACCTCCCTGCCCTGCCTGCTGGGGCTGCTCGGTTTCTTCCTGATCTGCATCTTCTCCGCCCGCGGCGTCCACTCAGCCGTGCTCATCGCCATCGTGGTGACCACCACCCTGGGCTGGCTGTTCGGCGACGTCACCTTCAAGGGCTTCGTCTCCGTGCCGCCGAGCATTACACCGGTCTTCGGCCAGCTGGACCTGATGGGATCGCTGGACATCAGCCTCGCCGGGATCATCTTCTCCTTCATGCTGGTCAACCTGTTCGACTCTTCCGGCACCCTGATCGGCGTGACCAACCGCGCCAAGCTGGCCGATGACAAGGGGCACTTCCCGCGCATGAAGCAGGCCCTGGTGGTGGACAGCGTCAGCTCCGTCGGCGGCGCCTTCATGGGGACCTCGTCCGTGACGGCATACATCGAGAGCAGCTCCGGCGTCGCCGTCGGTGGTCGCACCGGCCTGACCGCCATCGTGGTGGGCATCCTCTTCCTGCTAGCCATCTTCTTCTCTCCGGTGGCCGCCATGGTGCCGGCGTATGCCGCAGCGGGGGCCCTCATCTACGTGGGCGTGCTGATGTGCTCCGAGCTGACCCGGGTGAAGTGGGAAGACCTGACCGAAGCGGTGCCGGCCTTCATGACCGCGGTGATGATGCCGTTCAGCTTCTCCATCACCGAGGGGATCGCCGTGGGCTTCATCTCCTACTGCGTGATGAAGGCGGGCACAGGCCGCTGGCGCGAGATCAACCCCTGCGTGCTGGTGGTGGCCCTGCTCTTCGTCCTCAAGTTTGTCTGGGTCGATGCCCACTGATTTTTCTTCCATGAAAAGAAAAACCAGACTCTGAAAACAAAAATGCCCGTCATCGACGGGCATTTTTTTATGGCGGGTACAGGGCTCAGCGGATGCCGCGGGCCTCACGGATCCACTCCCAGGCCTGCTGGATCTCCTGGGTCTTCTCCTTGGCCATCTCCATCATCTCGGGGGGCAATCCCTTGGCGGCCAGCTTGTCAGGGTGATGCTTGCTCATCTCCTTGCGATAGGCGCGCTTGATCTCCTGATCGCTGTCGCTCTCGTTCACCCCGAGCAACTGATAGGCATCCTTGAGGCGATCCCGGGAGGGGGGCTCCTGACGGTATTGCTGCCCCTGGCCACTGCCCTGCTGTTGCTGGCGGTGGAAGAAGTTCATCTGGGCCTCGGCCATGGCCAGAATGCGGGCAAGCTCGATGCGACTGAACCCCAGCTCGTCAGCGATGGTTTGCAGGATGGCCCGCTCGTTCGCCTCCACCTGACCGTCGGCGAAGGCGGCCTGCAGCTGGACCTCGAGGAAGAAGCGCAGTATGTCACGCTGCCCCAGGCTCGCCTGGCGAAACTCCGCCAGGGTCTCGCGCAGGGGGAAGTCCGCCTCCTTGCCCTGGCGGAATGACTCCTGGGCCCGTACCCGCTGCTCTCCGGCCAGCCGCATCCTGTCCATCAGGTTGGATGCGACCCGTATTTCATGCTCGGTGACCTGGCCGCTCGCCTTGGCGATGTGGCCCATGACGGCGAAGGTGGCATGGAAGAAAACGGCCTGCTGTTGCTGGCTGGGTGCCCGCTGGAAGGCCCCGCGGATCCCCATGCCCCGATCGAAGCGATGGCCGATCCACAGGCCCAGCAGGGCACCGAAGATGTTGCCGAGCAAAAAACCGAAGAAGGTGCCAAGCACCTTGCCCCAAATACGCATGGTTCAAGACCTCGTGAAGTTAATGGGTGCCGGCGAGCAGTTGCTCGTCCAGCTCGCGCAGCCGATCCACTGTGCCGATGTCGCGCCACTCGCCTGCCAGCAGGCTGCCACCCACCCGTCCCTGCACCATCCAGTCGCACAGCAGGGGAGCCAGCTTGCGCGCCCCGCAGGGCAAGCCGGCAAAGGCGGCGGGCTGATAGAGGCCGACGCCGCTGAAGGTGAGGGCCGGGGTGTCCAGCACCCGACCCGCTTGCAGGGAGAAGTCCCCTTGCGGATGCTGGGGAGGGTTGGGCACCAGCCAGAGGTGGGCGAGATCCTCCCCAAGCGGCTGGTTCACCAGAGCGCGATAATCCAGGTCGAGCCAGGTATCGCCGTTGATCACCAGAAAGGGTTCGCTGCCCAGCAGAGGCAGCGCCTGCACGATGCCGCCGGCGGTCTCGAGCGCGCTCTCTTCGGCCGACCAGTGGATGGATACCCCGAGCGCACTGCCATCGCCGAGGGCCGCCACCAGCTTGTGTCCGAGCCAGGCGTGGTTGATCACAAGCTGGGTCACCCCGGCAGCAGCCAGCTTCTCGATGTGGTGCACGATGAGCGGCTTGCCCCCCGCCGCCAGCAGCGGCTTGGGCAGCAGATCGGTGAGCGGGCGCATCCGCTCCCCCCGCCCCGCGGCCAGGATCATCGCCTTCATGGTGTCACCCCGGTGCGCGCCAATCCGGGCAGCACCACCTGCTCCAGCCACTGGCCGAAGCGGGCCAGCACCGGATAGGCGGCGCCATGGCTGCGACAGACATCGACCACATAGCCGAGGGTGCGGGGAATGTCCTTGAGGTAGCCGGCCTTGCCATCGCGGTGATAGAGGCGGGTGAAGAGACCCGCCGCCTTGAGATGGCGCTGCATGCCGGTGAGATCGGCTGCGCGACGAAACGCGGCATAGTCCAGATTGCCGAGCAGGCCGGCCCCTTGCAGGGTGTCGAAGCCAAGTCGCATGCCCTGCTCGATCACCGCGTCCGGCCAGCGCACGTAGCAGTCTTTGAGCAGGGAAACCAGGTCATAGCTCAGCGGCCCGATGACCATGTCCTGGAAGTCAATAAGGGCGAGGTCGCTCTCCGTCGGGTTCATCCCGCCGCACACCATCAGGTTGCGGCTGTGGAAGTCCCGGTGCATCACTCCTTGTGGCTGGGCCTGGTTGCTCGCCGTGAGGCAGGCGAAGGTCTCCGCCAGCAACTGCTGCTCTTCATCACTCAGGGTCAGTTGCAGGTGATGTCCCAGCAACCACTCGGGGAAGATGGCATTTTCGCGGGCCATGAAGGCCTCATCGAAGGGCTCGAGCTCGAGCGTCACGGTGCCGAGCCTTGGCAACAGGGCGATGGCCTTGCCATACCAGGCCAGTACGCTCGCTTCGTTCAGGCAGCCGATAAGCTGGGTATCCCCCAGGTCCGTCACCGCCAGCAATCCCTGCTCGTAGTCGACCCCCTTTACCTCGGGGGCCAGCAGCCCCGCATCGTGCAGGGCGGCCGCATTGCGAACGAATTCATGATTTTTTTCGGTTTTCGGATTAGCATCCACCCACACCAGACCGCCGCCCCGGAAGTAGCGGCGGAAACTGGCGTCACCGGAAATAAGCGTCAACGAGAGGTTGGCGTCACCGGAAATCCGGCGAGCCCATTGCAAAAGCAGGGAAGCGCGATCGTGCATGAGTCGGGAACCAAATTGGAAAGCAGCACTTGGCTGTTAGCCCTGGCCGCAATAATGCTTTATCATTGCCGGCTAACATAAAGCAATGACATGCAATGTCAACTCGATGGATCCTGACATAAAATGCATGCCCTGAATCCACCGTTTTTACTACGGATTGCGCGAGCCTTTCACATGACAAAATGGACACTGGGATACTCCTGTCCCATCGCCCTGACCATCAGCCTTGTTCCTGCCCTGAGCCCGCTCATGGCCCAGGCAGCGCCACTCAATGCGCCACCCGCTACCGGGATCCTCGACAGCCTCTGCTATGACTATGTTCCCAAGATAGAGAAGCCCAGTGCGGACCAGGACGCCAATGCCCAGCCCGTCGAGGTGGATGCCGATCGCCTGGAGGCCAAGCAGGGCGGTACCGCCGTCTACGAGGGTGACGTCAAGGTGCGCCAGGGCGTGCGCAAGTTCGACTCCGACTATGCCCAGCTCGACCAGAAGAGCCGGGATGTCATCGCCATCGGCAACATCTATTACAACGATGGCCAGATCACGGTCACCAGCGACAAAACCCTGAAATCCAACCTGGACACCAAGAACTCCGAGCTGGAAGAGGGCAAATATCAGGTCCATGGCTCACCGGTGCGCGGCTTCGCCGAAAAGGTGACCATGACCAACAACAACCAGAACATCACTCTGGAAGGGGCCCAGTACACCACCTGCCCACCGGGCCAGGAGGCCTGGACCCTGAAGGCCGGCAGCATCGACATCGATCAGTCCGAGGTATTTGGGGAGGCCTGGAACGCCAGCCTCTGGCTCTATGACTATCCGGTCTTCTACTTTCCCTATATCAACTTCCCCATCAAGGATGAGCGCAAGACCGGTCTGCTCTACCCGGGCTATACCCAAAGCTCCAAGAACGGCATGGACATCACCCAGCCGTTCTACTGGAACATCGCCCCCAACTACGATGCCACCATCACCTCCCGCTTCATGGACAGACGGGGCCTGATGGAACAGGTCGAGTTCCGCTACATGCCGGACCCGGCCCACGTGGGGAGCCTCTACTTCGAGAACCTGGCAGACGACAAGCAGTACGACGAGACGGCCAGCCTCAATCAGCATTTCTCTGATGGTCACCGTTACCTGTTCAGTGCCCGCCACACCTCCATGTTCATGGACAACGCCATGCGGGTGTCGGTGGACTACACCAAGGTACGGGACCAGGACTACAACTACTTCAACGACTTCACCCCCAAGGTGGGGACCCAGGTCGACAACCAGTTGCAGCAATCCCTGAAGGCGGGTTACTACCAGCAGAACTGGAACCTCGATGCCGAGGTACGGACCTACCAGATCCTGCTGGCCAGCGCCCAGCAGCCCCACGAGCTGATGCCGCGCATCAACCACAACTACTACCAGCAGGGAAGCTGGTACGATCTGGCCTGGAATACCGAACTGACCAACTTCGGCTACAACAACGATCAGGCCATCGAGCAGAACAAGGGTGAAGCCTACACCGGCACCCGGGTCTACACGGCCCCCACCCTAACCATCCCCCTCGTTGACGAGGCGGGTTACTTCCTCGACAGCCAGTACAAGCTGATGTACACCCGTTACGACCAGACGGTGCCTGACCAGATGAGCAGCACCTTCACCAATCGTTTCACCCCGAGAGAGGGCGGCGACGTCACCCTGGAAGAGGGGACCATCACCCGGGTACTGCCCTCGTTCCGTCTCAAGGGCGGCATGACCTTCGAGCGGGATCAGCAGTGGTTTGGCGAGGGAGCCAACCAGACCCTGGAGCCTGAATTCCAGTACCTCTATGTGCCCTACAAGGATCAGGACAACATCGGTGTCTATGACTCCACCACCATGCGCCAGGACTACTACAGCCTGTTCAGCGATCGCCGCTTCGCCGGTCTGGACCGCATCAGCGACTCCAACCGGCTCTCCTTGGGGGTCACCACCCGCATTTATGATCCGGCCGGGGATGAACGAATCCGGTTGGCCGTTGCCCAAGCCTTCGACTTCGTGGCGCCCAGGGTCAAGCTTTACAGCAGCGATGAGCTGAGTACCAATACCCGCTCCCCGCTATCGTTCGAGGGTGACGCCAAGATCAACGAGCAGTGGTATGCCCATGCGGGGGCACAATATGATATGGAACAGCGCCAGATAAGCTCTGCCAACAGCGCCCTGGAGTACCGTCACGAGAAGTTGATCAGCCAGTTGAACCACCGCTTCGTGCGGGATGCCAACTACGACCTCGACCACAAGGGCCAGGTGACGGATCTCAACCAGATCGGCCTGCTGCTGACCACCCCGCTGGACGATCGCTGGCACCTTTATGGCGGCTACTATCAGGAGCTCAACCAGAACGTCAAAGTGGACCGCAAGGTGGGTCTGAAATACGACTCCTGCTGCTGGAGCATCAACTTCAACCTGGAATGGGTCAACACGCCAGACAACGTGAACCTGACCCCGACGTCCGAGCGCAGCCTCGGCATTCAATTTGAAATGAAAGGATTGGGTAGCGTGGGTACCGGCTCCAAGGGCACCTCCCTGGACACCGAAGCACTGCCTTACATTCGTCCGTTTAACCTGCGAGACCAGTAATCGGTCTGGCAAACGCCTTGAGAGATGGATATGAAGAAGACGTTGATTTCCCTGCTGACCGCAGGCCTGTTCGGAGTCATGAGCCAGGGTGCCCTCGCCGCCCCCGAGCTGATGGACAAGGTGCTTGCCGTGGTCAACAAGGATGTGGTGCTGGCCAGTCAGCAGGAGGCCCTGGTGCAAAAGGTCAAGGCCTCCGCCCAGGAGAGCGGCCAGTCCCTGCCCGATGACGTCACCCTGCGCAAGCAGGCGCTGGATCGCCTGATCCAGGAGAGCCTGCAACTGCAACTGGCGGAGCGCCAGGGGCTCAAGATCAGTGACACCCAGCTGGAACAGGCCATTCAGAGCATCGCCGCCGACAACAAGATGAACCTGGAGCAACTGCGCGCCCAACTGGAGCGGGAAGGCCTGACCTACGCCCAGTACCGTGAGGAGGTGCGCCGCGAGATCCTGATGAACGAGGTGCGCCGCAGCCAGGTCCGCCGTCGCATCAACATCTCCGATCAGGAGGTCAAGCAGGTGGTCGAGGCCCTGAGCAAACAGGGCCAGCAGCAGACGTCATATCATATCGGCCATATCCAGGTCGCGCTGCCGGACAACCCGAATGCCGAGCAGCTCAACGCTGCCAAGGCCAAGATCGAGCGCATTCTGGCGTCCCTGAAAGAGGGGGCCGACTTCCGCAAGCTGGCCATTGCCGAGAGTAACGGTCCCAAGGCGCTGGAAGGGGGTGACTGGGGCTGGTTGAGCCCGCAGGAGATGCCCACCCTGATGGCGGAAGCCGTGCAAGGGGCCGGCAAGGGTGACATCGTCGGCCCGCTGCGCTCCGGCGCCGGTCTGCACATCATCAAGATCTTCGACACCAAGGGTCAGCAACAGGTCATGCAGACCGAGGTCAAGGCGCGCCACATCCTGATCAAGCCCTCCATCATCCTGAGCGAGGAGAAGGCCAAGGGCACCCTGGACGGCATCCTGCACGACATCAAGAGCGGCAAGGCCAGCTTTGCCAGCATGGCAGAGAAATACTCCGAGGATCCTGGCTCTGCGGTGCAGGGTGGCGAGCTGGGCTGGTCTGATCCCAACGTCTATGTGCCGGAATTCCGCGACATGCTGGGTCGCCTGCAACCGGGCCAGATCAGCGAACCCTTCCGTACCAGCCACGGCTGGCACATCGTGCAGCTCGAGGAGCGCCGCAGCCAGGACGCCACCGGCAAGGCCCAGGAGCAACGCGCCTACCAGCTCATCTTCAACCGCCGCTTCGCCGAAGAGTCCCAGGCCTGGCTGGATGAGCTGCGCGACGAAGCCTACATCCAGATCGAACCCAATTGATGGGCGACAAGCAGATGAACAAGGCGCATCCAGGGCACGCCGAGGCACAGCTGAGCTGCCACCGGCTTGCCATCACCCCGGGTGAACCGGCTGGCATAGGCCCGGATCTGGTCCTGCAGATTGCCCAGCGGGCCTGGCCCCATCAGCTGGTTGTGATCGCCGATCCCGCCCTGTTGCGCGAACGGGCCGCCCTGCTGGGGCTGTCCGTCGAGCTTGAACCCTATGACGAAAGCGCCCCCACCCGTCCGCAGCGGGCGGGGACTCTGACCGTCTGCCCCGTGCCGCTCGGCGCCCCCGTGGTGCCAGGCAAGCTGGATGAGGGCAACGGCGCCTATGTGCTGGCTACCTTGCAGCGCGCCTGCGACGGCAACCTGAGCGGCGAATTTGCCGCCGTGGTGACCGGGCCGGTGCACAAGGGGATCATCAACCAGGCGGGCGTCTCGTTCAGCGGTCACACCGAGTTCTTCGCCCAGCAGTCCGACACCGCCGATGTGGTGATGCTGCTGGCCACCGAAGGGCTGAGAGTGGCCCTCGCGACCACCCATATTCCCCTTGCCTATGTGGCCAAGGCCATCACCGAGGATCGCCTTGGCAAGGTGATCCGCATCCTGGATGCGGATCTCAAGCGCAAATTCGGCATCGAACAGCCCCGGATCTATGTCTGCGGCCTCAATCCCCATGCCGGGGAAGGGGGTCATCTGGGCCGTGAAGAGATCGATGTCATCGAACCCGCCCTGGTCGCCCTGCGCCAGGAAGGGATCGATCTGGTCGGCCCGCTGCCGGCCGATACCCTGTTCCAGGACAAATACCTCAAGGATGCGGATGCGGTACTCGCCATGTACCACGATCAGGGGCTTCCCGTGCTCAAGTACAAGGGCTTTGGCAACTCGGTCAACATCACCCTCGGACTTCCCTTCATCCGTACCTCGGTGGACCACGGCACCGCGCTGGATCTGGCAGGCAAGAACCTGGCAGACCCCGGCAGCCTCACCACCGCGATCAACCACGCCATCCAGATGGTAGAGAAAAAAAGATATGAGCAGTAAGGTGCACATGGGCCACACGGCCCGTAAGCGTTTCGGTCAGAACTTCTTGCACGACCGGTATGTGATCGACCAGATAGTGGCCGCCATCAACCCGCAACCGGGTCAGAATCTGGTGGAGATAGGCCCGGGTCTGGCCGCGCTCACCGAGCCGGTCGCCGCCCAGATGGACAAGATGACCGTGGTCGAGCTGGACCGGGATCTTGCCGCACGTCTGCGCGAACACCCGACCCTGAAAGAGAAGCTGACCGTCATCGAAGCCGATGCCATGCGCTTTGACTTCAGTACCCTGATGGGGGAAGGCAAGGGGCCGCTGCGCATCTTCGGCAACCTGCCCTACAACATCTCCACCCCGCTCATCTTCCACCTGTGCGAATTTGCCGACCGGGTGGAGGACATGCACTTCATGCTGCAAAAGGAAGTGGTGCTGCGTCTGGCCGCCGGCCCGGGCAGCAAGGCCTATGGCCGTCTGAGCGTGATGACCCAGTACTACTGTCAGGTAGTGCCGGTGCTGGAAGTGGGCCCGGGCGCCTTCAAGCCGGCGCCGAAGGTGGATTCCGCCGTGGTGCGTCTGATCCCGCACAAGAACCCGACTATCGTCGCGAAAGACATTCGTTGCTTGAACCGGGTCTGCACCGAGGGCTTCGGCCAGCGTCGCAAGACCATTCGCAACAGCTTCTCCAACTTCATCACCGACGCCCAGCTGACCGAGCTTGGCATCGATGGCAACCTGCGCCCGGAGAATCTCTCCCTCGAGCAGTTCGTCACGATCGCCAACTGGCTGGCCGACCAGCAACAGGCCTGATCCCATGACCCAAGCCCGGATAGTGGTCCGCCCCCACCCCAGCTATGTGGCGGGAACCGCAGATCCCTACCATTTTCTCTATCGCATCGAGATTGAGAACCTGGGTCCGGGCACGGTGCAACTGCTGCATCGACGCTGGCTCATTACGGATGCCAATGGCAAGATGCTGGAAGTGGAAGGTCCCGGCGTGGTCGGTGAACAACCCCTGATCGCCCCCGGCGAGACCTTTTCCTACCAGAGTGGCGTTCCCCTCGCCACACCGCTTGGCGTGATGGAAGGCAGCTACATCCTGCAGGATGAATCGGGGCAACGATTCGAAGCCCCCATCGCCCCCTTCACGCTGGCCGTCCCCAACATAATCAACTGAGGTTTCATGGCGAACTGTTTCGTCGGTGATATCCAGGGCTGCTACGACGATTTGCGCCGTCTGCTGGATCTTGCCGAGTTCGACTTCGATAACGACACGCTCTGGCTGTGCGGCGATCTCGTCGCCCGGGGGCCGGACTCCCTCAACACCCTGCGTTTCGTCAAATCACTGGGACAGCACGCCGTCACCGTGCTCGGCAACCACGACCTGCACCTGCTGGCGGTGGCCCACGGGGTCGTCCCGCTCAAGAAGAAAGACAAGCTGCAGGCGCTGATGGAGGCGCCGGATCGGGACGAGCTGCTGGAGTGGCTACGTCACCGTCCCCTGCTGGCAGAACACCCCGACCTGCCCATCATGATGGTGCATGCGGGCCTCTCCCCCGCCTGGGACGCCCACACCGCCCGCAGTTGTGCCCGGGAGGTGGAGAGTCTGCTGCGCGGGGATCAGTACAGCTGGCTGCTGCACAACATGTATGGCGATCAGCCCGACAGCTGGAACGACAACCTGCTGGGCATAGAGCGTTACCGCTACATCATCAACAGCTTCACCCGGATGCGCTTTTGCTACTTCGACGGGCGCCTCGACTTCAAATGCAAGAAGGGCCCCACCGAATCGACCCCGGGCCTGCGCCCCTGGTTCGAGCAGCGCGAGCACCATGTGGATGACCCCATCCTGGTCTTCGGCCACTGGGCGGCCCTGATGGGCAACACCGGCAAATCCGATATCAAGGGACTCGACACCGGGTGCGTCTGGGGCAACAGCCTCACCCTGTGGCGCTACGAGGACGACGCCCTGATCGCCACCCCCTGCCCGGCCTATGCCAAGTAGAGCGGCTCTTTGCGGAACATGGGAATGATCCGCCGTTGAGAGGAGAGCAATGCCCTCTCCTGCGAAATGGAGCTGAAAACAGAACGGGCCCGGCAATGCCGGGCCCGTTTTTTCATGATGAGCGGATCAGAGCCTGCGCCCCAGCCGTTTCTCGACCTGGCGCCGCTCCCATTCCGGGCCAAACAGCTTGAAGGGCTGGAACAGGTTGATGGCGTGAGAAGCCAGCCCCAGCCCCCATCCCAGCATGGGCCACCAGGCCCAGATATAGTCCGGGTTGCTCAGGTAGTTGATGACAAACAGCCCCCCTATCACCAGCACATAGCTCATGAGGTGGCCGTAGAAGCCCCTGAGCCCCTCCACGAACTTCATCGCCTCCCGCTCATCCCGCGCCACCTGCACGCGTCCCCGATCTTCGCCCTCATTCCCTTTCATCTCGCTCTCCTGCAGTTGGGTCACATCGAGCTCGAAGACGGCGGCCAGGGCCTTGAGGGATTCCAGTCCGGGTTGCTGGCCCTGCTCTATTCGCTGAATGGTGCGAACGCTCAGGCCAGTGAGGGTCGCCAGCTGTTCCTGGGACCATCCCCGTTGCAATCTCAACTTCCTGACGATCATCTTGCGCTCCTTGTGGTGATTGACAGGGCCAGCATAGGGGAAGGGGATGAGAGGCGACACGACAGATGGCCGACACTCACCTGACTTCCTTTAAAAATCATAAACTTACTACCACGCAATCGTGGCTTTTTCGCCCCGAGCAGCCAGGCTTGGCGTGCCGCTGGCGACCAGACGTCACGGGGGGTTACAACCCCTGCATCAGCTCGGCACCAATCTCGAAGGAGCGCAGGCGCGCCTGATGATCGACGATGGGGCCGTTGAACATCAGCTCGTCCGCTCCGGTCTCTGCCAGCAGAGCCTTGAGGCCGTGGCGTACCCGATCCGGCTCCCCCACCAGGGAGCGAGCCAGGGTCTGCTCCATCGCCATCAATTCGCGGGGAGACCACTCATCCCCCAGCGTCTGCACCGGCAGTGGCAGCTTGCCGGCATCCCCCCGGTAGAGACGCAGGAACTGCTGCTGCAGGGTGGTGAACAGGAAGCGGGCCTCACGGTCGGTGTCGGCGGCGATCAGATTCACGCACACCACTGCATGGGGTTTGGGCCAGCGGGCAGAGGGGCGGTATTGGGTACGGTAGATCTCCAGCGCCTGCAGCAACATGGCGGGAGCGAAGTGGGAGGCAAAGCCGAACGGTAACCCCATGGCCGCAGCCAGTTGGGCACTGTAGAGGCTGGAGCCCAGCAGCCAGATGGGCACATGGAGTCCCTGACCCGGCACCGCCTGCACGGCACCGACCTCGTCGCCAAAATAACTCATCAGTTCGCGTACATCCGCCGGGAAGTCATCCACCTCGCCGCTGCGCTGGCGGCGCAGCGCCTGCATGGTGCGCTGATCGCTGCCAGGGGCGCGGCCCAGGCCGAGATCGATGCGATCCGGATAGAGGGAACTCAGCGTACCGAACTGCTCCGCAATGACCAGGGGGGAGTGGTTCGGCAACATGATGCCGCCAGCCCCGAGCCGCAACGTCGTGGTGCCCCCGGCCAGGTGGCCAATCAGCACCGCTGTGGCGGCGCTGGCAATGCCCGGCATGTTGTGGTGCTCCGCCAGCCAGTAGCGGTGGTAACCCCAGCGCTCCGCATGGCGAGCCAGATCCAGCGAGTGGCGAAACGACTCGGCCGGCAGACCACCTTCGGGAACGGGCACCAGATCCAGCACAGAATAGGGGACGACAGACATGGGACACTCCATTGGTTCACAGGGCGTTTATCAGGGGAGCAATGTAGCACGAGATATCTGGACGAATCATCTCACCACAGGGCAAGGGGGCAGCCCGGAGGCCGACTGTTGATTTCGGGCCGAAGAGCGCAAGATCGAGTCCTAGGCTTTTTGTCATCCAGCAAGCACACTGTTAGGTGACCAATACGGCGATCGCCAGGGGACAAGGATCCGTCCATGACAAACGCAAGTCTCAGTCGCAGACCCTTTTACGTACACATTGCCACCCTTTTCATCCTGCTCTTCTCCTTGCTGGGAGGCGCACTCATCGTGCTGCAGTTCCAGCAGGGCATGCAGCAGGGGCTGGAGCACGAACGTCAAAGCTTCCAGCAATACCGGGAGCAGCTTGCCCTCGCCATCAAGCTGAACCAGCGACCGGCCCGCATGTCCCTGAATCTGCTGCGCAGCGGCCAGCTGTCCGCCATGACAGACCTCGAGACGCGGCTAGCCTTCCTGCCCCAGCTGGCGGAAGTGCTGGCCAACAGCACCAGTTACGGCGCCATCTATTCCGGTTACGAGGACGGCGATTTCTTTCTGGTACGCAAGCTGACCGAACGGGCGAGAGGGGCGTTGGAGGCGCCTCCGCCCGAGAGCCGCCTGCTGGTCCAGAGCCTGCATCAGGGACAGGGAGAGTTCCTCTATTTCGACCAGCGGCTGCGGCTGCTGGAGCGGCGCCCCATGCCGGATTACCGTTTCGATCCGCGAGATCGGGGCTGGTACAAGGAGGCGCGCTGGAACACCGGCATCATAGTGACCCACCCCTACCTCTTCTTCACTACCCGGGAGCCAGGCATGACACTGGCGGTGGAGAGCGACAATCGCCGGGCGGTGATCGGACTCGATGCGGGCATGGAGGGGCTCTCTTCCCTCATCGGCGAGTTGCCCCTGCCCGGTCACAGCCAGTTGGTGCTGTTTGACGAGGTCGGGACCCTGCTGGCCACGGATCCCGAGCGCCTTCCAAGCTTCGAGCAACTGAGCCGCCTGCCCATGCTGTCGGCCCTCAATCACCCCATTCTCACCAGGCTGCAACAGGAGATGGCCGCGCGGCCAGCCCTGCTGCATCACCCCGCCGAGCTGACCCTGGCAACGGTTCAGGGTCAGGAGTGGCTGGTCAACCTCTCCTCCCTCGGGGAAGAGTCTCCGTTTTATCTCGCCCTCCTGGTGCCCACCGAGGTGCTCACCGCCCCGGCGCGCCAGGATGCACTGCACAATCTCGCCTGGGCCCTTGCCGGTCTGCTGCTCCTGCTGCCCGTCATCTGGCTGGCAGCCCGGCGCACTGCCGCCCCTTTGCTGGTATTGACCGGGGAGGCTGAGCGGATCCAGCACTTCGACTTTGGCGAAAGCCCGGGGCCGGATTCGGCGATCCGCGAAATTGACGACCTCGCCCGCGCCATGTCCAGCATGCGCCTGACCCTCGGCAATTTCATGAACATGGGCCGGGCGCTGGCGGCAGAGCATCGCTTCGATTCATTGCTCAGCCGCATCCTGCACGAGACGGTGGCGGCTGCCCAGGCCGAGGGCGGCTGCCTCTTCCTGGCCCAGGAGAGCGAGATGCAGGCCGTTCACGCCATCTGGCAGGGGCAGCCGCTGGCGTGCGAACAGGTACAGTGGCAGGCGGCGCTGCTCGGCGGTCTCTACCACACGGAGCGCCTCTGCCTGCCCCTCGACGAGGCACAGTGGGCCCGCTACCTCACCGACTGGGGCCCCTTCCCTGGTGCCTGCCAACTGCTGGTCGAGCCCCTTCACAACCACCGTCAGGAGCTGATCGGCTGCCTGCTGCTGATCCTGCCAGACTGCTCGGCCCGCGAACTGGCCTCGCGCATCAGCCTCATCGAGGCGCTGGCGGGCACTTCCTCCTCCGCCATCGAAAACCAGCGCCTGCTGGAGGAGCAGAAGCAACTGCTGGAAGCCTTCATCGAGCTCATCGCCGGTGCCATCGATGCCAAGAGCCCCTACACCGGCGGCCACTGCCAGCGGGTGCCGGAACTGGCCAGGATGCTGACCCAGGCTGCCTGCTCACAGCAGACGGGGCCCTTTGCCGATTTCCGGCTCAACGAAGAGGAGTGGGAGGCCATCCATATCGCGAGCTGGCTGCACGACTGCGGCAAGGTCACCACCCCGGAGTTCGTGGTGGACAAGGCGACCAAACTCGAGACCATTTACGACAGGATCCACGAGATCCGCACCCGCTTCGAGGTGCTCAAGCGGGATGCTCACATCGAGGCGCTCTGCGCCCTGCTGCCTCCATCCGGGCAGCAGGCCGCCCTCAAGGCTGTAACCCCCCTCTGGCACACCCTGGATCAGGAGTTCGCCTTCGTGGCCGAGTGCAATCTGGGAGGGGAGTGGATGGCGCCGGAGAAGCTGGAGCGACTCGCCACCATCGCCAGCCGCACCTGGTTGCGCACTCTGGACGATCGGCTCGGCATCAGTCAGGAGGAGCGCAAGCGCCACCAGGAGGCCCCCTCTCCCCTCCCCTGCCGAGAGTCGCTGCTCGCCGACAAGGCGGTCCATCTCATCCCTCGCCCCGAGCACGACAATCTCGCCCGACACAACCCATGGGGCTTCAAGGTGCGGGTGCCCACCCACCTCTACAACAGGGGGGAGCGCTACAACCTCGCCATCGGCCGCGGCACCCTCACCGAAGAGGAGCGCTACAAGATCAACGATCACATCATCCAGACCATACGCATGCTGGAGAAGCTTCCTTTCCCCCGCCATTTGCGCAAGGTACCGGAGATTGCGGGGGGCCATCACGAACGGATGGACGGCACGGGCTATCCGCGCCAGTTGCAAGGGGGACAGATGAGCATTCCAGCCCGCATCATGGCCATTGCAGACATCTTCGAGGCGCTGACGGCGAGCGATCGCCCCTACAAGTCAGGCAAGACGGTCTCCCAGTCCCTGGCCATCATGGTGAAGATGGTGCAGGAACAGCACATAGACCCGGCCCTGTTTGCCCTCTTCATCGAGAGCGGCATCTGGCGGGACTACGCCAGACGCTTCCTCGCCCCCGAGCAGCTGGACGAGGTAGAATGCCAGGCCCTGCTGGCAGGATCACACTGACCTTCCGCTGGCACTCGCCCATAAAAAAACGGTCAACCCGGGTTGACCGTTTTTCGTTCCACTGCGCCCCTTAGAACAGCAGGTGCGCCACACCGGCAATCACCGGCAGGGTGACCAGGGTGCGCAGCAGGAAGATGACGAACAGCTCCCACAACTTGACCGGGATCTTGCTGCCCAGCAACAGAGCGCCCACTTCCGACATGTAGATGAGCTGGGTGACCGACATGGCGGCGATCACGAAGCGGGTGATGTCGCTCTCGATGGTGGAGGCCAGCACCGCCGGGATGAACATGTCGGCGAAGCCCACCATGATGGTCTTGGAAGCGGCTTCCGCCTCCGGCAGTTGCAGCAGCTCGAGCAAAGGCACGAAGGGCGCCCCCAGCCAGTTGAACACCGGGGTGTGCTCCGCCAGCATCAGGGCACAGGTCCCGACGGCCATCACCACCGGCAGCACGCCAAATACCATGTCCAGGGCGTTTTTCACCCCTTCACGCGCCACGGCGCCGAGATCCGTCATGCTGTCGGCCTTGGTCAGGGCACGATGGTAGCCGTAGCTCAGCACGCTGTGCTGATGGGGGATGGCCTCCTGCTTGCGGCACAGGGGAGTACCGTCGCTGTAGACATCCTTCTTCCAGGAGAGCGGCGGCAGGCGCGGTACCACGATGGCGGCCACCACACCGGCCAGGCAGACGGTCAGGTAGAAGGGGACGAACATATGCTCCAGCTTCACCTGGGAGATCACCACCAGACAGAAGGTGATGGAGACGGCGGAGAAGGTGGTACCGATGACGGCCGCTTCCCGCTGGGTGTAGAACTTGCCTTCATACTGCTTGCTGGTCAGCAGGATCCCGACGCTGCCATCACCGAGCCAGGAGGCGAAGCAGTCCACCGCAGAACGACCCGGCAGACGGAACACCGGACGCATGATGCGGGTCATCATGGTACCGACAAACTCCAGCAGACCAAAATCCAGCAGCAAGGGCAGCAGCAGACCCGCAAAGATGAAGACGGAGAACAGTACCGGCAGCAGATCGTGCAGCACCAGGCCGCCGGTCGCCCCTGAGCGCAGTACCTCGGGACCGGCTTCAAAGAAGGTCAACAGCACGAAGCCCCCCCCCAGCACCCGCACGCACGCCCAGAAGGGGGAGACGTTGAACAGGCTGTTGAGGAAGGGGCGTTTCACCAGGATCGCCGGTTTGAACAGCCAGGCGATCAGGGTCATCAGCATGGTGGTGGTGATGATGGCGCTGACCATGGCCACCAGATGATCGGCAAACACCGTTTGAACCAGCTTCGCCAACACGGCGACGGGAATGGTGACATTGCCGTCATAGATGACCGGGGTCATGAACAGCAGGATCCCGATCAGTGACGGGATCAAAAACATCAGCACGTTGCGGCGAGTACGGATTGCCGGTGCTTCCAGGGTCTTTTCCAACATATAAACAGCCTTAAATGTGACTTTTCCTTCAGCCGGGCCGCCTGCATACTCATGCCCTCGCCCGGAAAACGGGCGCAAGAATAACCCAAAAAACTGCACAAACAAGCCGTTAATTGATCATTTCAAGCATAAATATTTTATCAGGCGAACCATCCATAAGAACAAACCAAAACAGCCATGCATATCGATTCAATTTGAATGGTTAGCATAATGTTTCATACAGGTTACATTCAGGTGCGCAGTATAATCCGCAGCCACTGTCAGGCAATAAGAGACATGAAAAATATATCTATAGGGTGACCCCGTCGATCCTCCCATAAAAAAACCGGAGCCTGTCTGGCTCCGGTCTTGTCACGAACATGATGCTCAATCGCGAACGTAAATGACTTCGACGCCGTCGTCGTCCTCATCGTCCCAGTCGTCATCGTCCAGACCATCATCGAAGGCCTTGGACGCCGCCAGGGCATCGGCTTCCGCCTTGGCAAGCTGGTTCTTGTGATAGTCGTCCCACTTGAACTCCACCTTCTCGATGGCGTCTCTGGCATCTTCCGCCAGCTGACGGGGCATGGTGTCCAGCAGATCCAGGATGTCGTAGCACACCTTCTTGGTACCTTCCTTGCTGATGGCGGTGATGGCGTAGACCGGACCTTCGTGGTTGAGGGCTGCCTTGACGCGCTCCATCACTTCCTGAGCCTCTTCTTCCAGGATCAGGTCCATCTTGTTGAACACCAGCCAGCGCGGCTTGCCCGCCAGCTCGGGGCTGTATTTTTCCAGCTCCCGGACGATGGTCACGGCGTTCTCGGCAGGATCGGAACCATCCACCGGGCAGATATCCACCAGGTGGATCAGGACGCGGCAACGCTCCAGGTGCTTGAGGAAGCGGATCCCCAGGCCTGCCCCCTCGGCAGCCCCTTCAATGAGGCCAGGAATGTCGGCAATGACGAAGGAACGGGAGTTTTCACCGCGTACCACACCCAGATTCGGTACCAGGGTGGTGAAGGGGTAGTCTGCCACTTTCGGACGGGCCGCAGAAACGGCGCGAATGAAGGTGGACTTGCCTGCGTTGGGCAGACCCAGCATGCCGACATCCGCCAGCAGCAGCAGCTCCAGCCTCAGGGTACGCACTTCACCCGGGGTGCCGTTGCTCTTCTGGCGCGGCGCCCGGTTGACCGAGCTCTTGAAGCGGGTGTTGCCAAGGCCGTGGAAGCCGCCCTTGGCAACCAGCAGCTTCTGATCGTGACTGGTCAAATCCCCCAGCAATTCGCCGGTGTCTTCATCGGTGGCACGGGTTCCCACCGGCACGCGCAGGATCTTGTCCTTGCCGCGACGACCGGTACAGTTGGCACTCTGACCGTTCTCGCCACGCTCGGCGGCGTGGAAGCGCTCGAAACGGTAGTCGATCAGGGTGTTCAGGTTTTCATCGGCCACCAGATACACGTCGCCACCATCACCGCCGTCACCGCCGTCCGGGCCGCCGCTCGGGATGTACTTCTCGCGGCGGAAGCTCACACAACCGTTACCACCGTCACCGGCATCGACTCGAATCTGGACTTCATCAACAAACTTCATAGGTAACCGTCACCTTAATTCGAAAAACCGATACGCAATTATAGTGATACGGGCCCCTTCGGGCGAGGCGCATCTGGCCGATGAGGGCTGTCAGCGCCGGCTCATCCGCGTGCCGTTTTTTCGTCAAACTCATCAGAAAAACAAAAGCCCCGCCAGGTTGGCGGGGCTTCGGATCCTTGCGGTCCGTAATTACTCAGCAACGATGCTGACGTACTTACGATTCTGCGGACCTTTAACTTCGAACTGCACTTTACCGTTCGCGGTAGCGAACAGAGTGTGGTCCTTGCCCAGACCAACGTTCTCACCAGCGTGGAACTTGGTGCCGCGCTGACGAACGATGATGCTGCCAGCCAGAACTGTTTCGCCGCCGAAACGCTTCACGCCCAGGCGTTTAGCTTCAGAATCGCGACCGTTGCGGGATGAACCGCCAGCTTTTTTGTGTGCCATCTATCGGACTCCTCTAATTAAGCGCTGATGCCAGTGATTTTGACTTCAGTGAACCACTGACGGTGGCCCGCTTGCTTACGGTGGTGCTTACGACGACGGAACTTGACGATAGTCACTTTCTCGCCACGGCCGTGAGCCACAACTTCAGCCACAACCTTGCCACCTTCAACGAAAGGAGCACCTACTTTGAAAGTGTCGCCTGCAGCAACCATCAGCACTTCGTTGAAGTCGATGGTAGCGCCAGTCTCAACGTTCAGCTTTTCCAGACGAACGATTTGACCTTCGGCCACACGGTGTTGTTTTCCGCCGCTTTGGAATACCGCGTACATTTGATTAACTCCGTAAAGGCGTGTCTTTTGCTCAAGGCCAGACACGCACAAAAACCTATAACAATGGGCGGGCATTCTACGCAGAACGATTTGCCGAGGCAAGGCCAATTTAGCAAAAAGTTTATTTTGTGCGCATATCTGCCCCCGTGAATAAACGCCTAACTGTAACCCATTGTGAAATCGTGTAGAATCCCCGCCATTGCTAAAAACGCAGTAAATGCTGCCGTCACGTTACGAGACTTATGGACCAACAGACTATCCGTGCGCTCTGTGCCGCCGACATGACGGCGGTCAATGAACTGATCCTGGCGAGACTCCAGTCCGATGTCAGCCTGATCAACCAGCTGGGTTTCTATATTGTCAGTGCAGGCGGAAAACGGATGCGCCCCATGCTGACCGTGATGGCCGCACGCGCACTGGGCTATGAGGGTGAAGATCACCTGAAACTGGCCGCCATCATCGAGTTCATTCACACCTCTACCCTGCTGCACGACGACGTGGTCGACGAATCCGACCTGCGCCGCGGCCGGGAAACCGCCAACGCCCTGTTTGGCAACGCCGCCAGCGTCCTGGTGGGTGACTACCTCTACAGCCGCTCCTTCCAGATGATGAGCGAACTCTCCAACCTGAAGGTGATGGAGATACTCTCCGATGCCACCAACACCATCGCCGAAGGAGAAGTGCTGCAGCTGATGAACTGCAACGATCCGGATACCACGGAAGAGAGCTACATGACGGTCATCTACTGCAAGACCGCCAAGCTGTTTGAAGCCGCGACCCGACTCGCCGCCGTGCTGACCCATCAGCCCCAGCCCGTCGAGCAGGCCATGACCGACTACGGCAAGTACCTGGGTACCGCCTTCCAGATCATCGACGACGTGATGGACTACTGCTCCCAGAGCGAGGAGATGGGCAAGAACGTGGGTGACGATCTGGCCGAAGGCAAGCCGACCCTGCCGCTGTTGCGCGCCATGGAGGCAGGTACCCCGGAAGAGCGTCAACTGGTGCGCGATGCCATCGAGCACCGCAACGGGATGGATCACCTGGAGCGTATTCTGGGCATCCTGGATCGCACCGGAGCTCTCGAATACTCCCGCCAGCGAGCTCGGGAAGAGGCTGACAAGGCCATCGCCGCTCTCGCCATCCTGCCGGACTCCCGGCACAAGCAAGCGCTGGAGACCCTGGCCCACATGGCGGTACAGCGCAGCGCCTGATGCTCAGCCGGAAATAAAAAAGAGGCCCTTTGGCCTCTTTTTTATTGTCCGGAAAACACAGTCTGGCTCACTCATCACCATCCTCTATCGCGCCAGCGCCCACAGAATAACGGCCCCGGCCACCACCAGACAGCCGCCGATGCGGCGCAGCTGCTCGGTGGGCTGCTCGCTCAGCAGCCGCAGCATCTGTTGCCAGGCGCGCGGCATCAGCAGCGGTCCCAACCCCTCGAACAGCAACAGCAACCCCAGCCCCATCAACATGGATGTCAGCATCACCTCTCCTTATCCCCTGCCGGTCTGTGGCTGGCAAACAAAAGGGCCTGAATCATCAGGCCCTTGGGTCATATCAACACGTGTTTACTGCTTGTCACCGTGCGGCGACTTGAGGTAGCGGAAGAACTCGCTGTCCGGCTTCAGCACCATGAGGTCGTTGCCACCGGCGAAGCTCTTGCGATAGGCCTCCATGCTGCGCACGAAGCTGAAGAACTCGGGGTCCTTCTTGTAGCTGTCGGCGTAGATCCTGGCGGCCTCGGCATCCCCTTCACCGCGCAGCTGGCGTGCGTTGCTCTCGGCATCCGCGATCATCACGGTCACCTTGCGGTCGATGTCGGCGCGCAGTATCTCGGCCTGCTCGCGGCCCTGTGAACGGTGTTCACGGGCGACAGCGGTCCGCTCGGCCCGCATCCGCTGATAGATGGAGCTGGAGACTTCCACCGGCAGGTTGATCTGCTTGATGCGCACATCCACCACCTTGATGCCGAGCTCGGAGGAGCGCGCCATCTTCATCAGGGCATCTTCCATCACGGTACTGCGCTCGCCGGAGACGATGTCCTTGATGGTGCGGTTACCGATCTCGGAACGCAGACCGTTGTTGATCTTGCGTTTGAGCAGGTCTTCGGCCTGGATCTTGTTGCCACCGCCGGTCGCCAGGTAGTACTTGGAGAAGTCCTCGATCTTCCACTTCACGTAGGAGTCGATAATGAGGTCCTTCTTCTCGGACGTAACGAAGCGATCCGCCTGGCCTTCCAGGGTCTGGATGCGGGCATCCATCTTGCGTACCTGGTCGATGAGCGGCACCTTGAAGTGCAGGCCCGGCTCGTACAGGCGTGGTTCACCGGAGTCGACCCGTTTCACCTTGCCAAACTGCACCACGATCCCCTTCTGTCCCTCATCGACGATGAAGATGGAAGAGAAACAGACCATGGCGGCCACAGCGATGACACCAATAGCTAGCTTTTTCATCTATCAGTTTCTCCCTGTGCTGAAACGATCACCGCCACGCAGCGGGGTCGGAGTGGAGTTGGCCCCTTCGTTGGACGGCTGGGCCGCCTCGACTGCCGGGGTGCCCGCAGGACGTGCCGGTTGCACGGCATTCGCCTTGCCAGAAAGCTTGTCGAGCGGCAGGTAGATCATGCTGTTGTTGCCAGCCGGCATGTCGACCACCACCTTGTTGGCCTGCTGATAGAGCTCTTCCATGGTTTCGAGGTAGATACGATCACGGGTCAGCTCGGGGGCGGCCTGATACTGGGGCAGCAGCTCGTTGAAGCGAGCGACTTCACCCTTGGCCTTCAACACGATCTGGGACTTGTAGGCTTCGGCCTCCTGCTCCAGACGTTTGACCTGGCCACGAGCCTTGGGCTCCACTTCACGGGCGTAGGCTTCCGCTTCACGGATGAAACGCTGCTCATCTTCCTGGGCGGAGATGGCGTCATCAAACGCGTCCTTCACCTCTTCCGGCGGACGCGCCGGCAGGAAGTTGACGTCCACGATCTGCAGACCCATCTGATAGGGCTCGATGATGCTGTCGATCACCTGCCAGGTTTCCTGACGCACCTTCTCACGACCCGTGGTCAGCACATCATCCATCCGGGTGTGACCCACCACGTAGCGCAGGGCGCTGTCCGTGGCCTGGCTCAGACTCTCGTCTGCATTGGTCACGCTGAACAGATACTGCTCGGGATCGACCACGCGATACTGCACGTCCATCTCGACCCGCACCACGTTCTCATCCTGGGTCAGCATGAAACCGGACGCCGGCAGGGAACGGACAGACTCCACGTCCACCGGGATCACCCGGTCGATGAAGGTCGGTTTCCAGCGCAGACCGGGATCCACATTGTGGGAGTATTCGCCAAAGCGCAGCACCACGCCCCGCTCGGCTTCGCGAATGGTGTAGAAGCCGCTGACGACCCACACCACCACGGCCACCACCAAGGCGATGGAGAGGCCGAACTTGCCGACGTCACCACCACCGGATTTGCCACCACCGAGCAGACCGCCAAAACGACGGCTCACCTTGCGAAGCATCTCGTCCAGATCAGGGGGGCCCTGATTCTTGCCGTTGTTCCCCCAGGGGTCACGGTCTTTGCCATTGTTACCAGGCTCATTCCAAGCCATCAGCGTCTCCATTAATACATGCGGATGGATATCATCTCTATCGGGCCACAGAGGGGCGATGAAGTCAGCAAACCATTTATGTTCATCGACCCATCAATGCCTGATAAAGCGTTGTAAACTCTCACCTTCTTGTTTCATGAGGCGGTTCCAGTCAGCCAATTGCAGGCGTACTTCCAGCACAAAGTCCCCCTCCTCGCTGAAACCTTCCTGCTCGATACCTTTCAGCCGATAGAGCGCACTGCGCAGTCTGGCGGCGGAAGGGGGCAGTTGCAGGGTGTGATGCACCATGGAGCCGGCCAGCAGTTCGGTCAGTGCCTGGAACAGGTATTCACTACCCTCGCCAGTCTGGGCCGACAACCAGACTCGCACCGGTCGTCCAGCCTCATCCCGTTCAAGACCAGCCGGACGATCCCCCAGCTTGTCGATCTTGTTGCAGATCATCAGTTGGGGACGGTCATCCGCCTCGATCTCGGCCAGCACACGCTGGACCGACTCGATATTCTCCTGCATCTGTTCATCGGCACAGTCCACCACGTGCAGCAGCAGGTCCGCTTCGCGAGTCTCCTGCAGGGTCGCCTTGAAGGCCGCGACCAGATCATGGGGCAAGTGCCGAATAAATCCAACTGTATCCGCCAGGATCACATCACCCACATCCTGAATCACCAATTTACGCAGGGTGGGGTCCAGGGTTGCGAACAATTGGTCGGCAGCATACACGCTGGCATCTGTAAGTTGGTTGAACAAAGTGGATTTTCCGGCGTTGGTATACCCCACCAGAGAAACGGTTGGCACTTCGTTGCGGTTGCGGGCACGGCGCCCCTGCTCCCGCTGCTTGGCCACCTTGTCGAGGCGGCGCAAAATGGCCTTGATGCGCTCACGCAGCAGGCGTCGGTCGGTTTCAAGCTGGGTTTCACCCGGGCCGCGCAGACCGATCCCCCCCTTTTGTCGCTCAAGGTGGGTCCAGCCTCGCACCAGACGAGTGGAAAGATGGCGCAACTGGGCCAGTTCGACCTGCAACTTGCCTTCGTGAGTGCGGGCGCGCTGGGCGAAGATATCGAGGATAAGGCCAGTCCTGTCCACGACCCGGCACTGGAACAGACGCTCCAGGTTGCGCTCCTGGGCAGGGGTCAGGGCATGGTTGAAGATGACCACGTCGGCGTCCAGCATCTGGACCTGGGACGCGATCTCTTCCGCCTTGCCGCTGCCGACAAAAAATTTGGCGCTGGGTGCGCTGCGACTGGTGGTGATCACCCCCAGTGCATTGACCCCGGCCGAGCTCACCAACATCTTGAGCTCGTCCAGATCCTCCCGCTCGCCCTCATCGCTGAAGTTGACATGTACCAGAACGGCCTGTTCACCAGCTTCGTAACGGTCAAACAAGCGCTTGCTCCTTGACAGGTATCATGATGGATCTGAGTTGGCGAGTGAACTCGCCGCAGGATATCACGCCTCGGCTTCACCCTGCTCTTCACCGGCGGCGCCCGGGGCGTGCTGGTGATGGTTGACGGCACGGGCCGGCACCACGGTGGAAATGGCGTGCTTGTAGACCATCTGGCTCACGGTGTTCTTCAGCAGAATGACAAACTGGTCAAACGATTCGATCTGACCCTGCAGTTTGATGCCGTTCACCAAATAGATAGAAACAGGAATACGCTCACGGCGCAGCGCATTCAAAAACGGGTCTTGGAGAGATTGCCCCTTAGCCATCTTTCTTTTCCTTATAGTTTGTTGTTTTTAAACACCGGATATTCAATATAACAACCTGATTATACAGGAGTGTCAAGCCGGACCAGCTTGGGCGACGACCCTGGCCAGATTGCCAGACTCACCAGATTCCAACCAGGTCACATCAGGCCAACCGCGCAACCAGGTCATCTGACGCTTGGCCAACTGGCGGGTGGCAACAATGCCGCGATAACGCATCTCATCATACTCGACTTCCCCCGCCAGGTAGTCCCACATTTGGCGGTATCCCACGCAGCGAATGGAGGGAAGATCCGGGGTGAGATCCCCCCGCTCGTAAAGCGCCCTGACCTCCTGCTCGAAGCCGCTGCCCAGCATCTTGTCAAACCGCTGTTCGATGCGCTGGTGCAGCACGGCCCGATCCCTCGGCGCGATGGCAAACTGCAGCGCCCGGTAGGGCAGCCCCTCTCCCTGTACCTGGGTCAGCTCGGTGAGGGTCTTGCCGCTGATGCGGTAAACCTCGAGCGCCCGGCACAGGCGCTGGGGATCGTTGGGGTGGATGCGGGCACCGGCCACCGGGTCGATGCGCACCAGTTCGTCATGGAGCGCCTGCCAGCCGAGGCGGGCAGCCTCTTCCTCGATGCCGGCCCGAATGGCGGGATCGGCGGAAGGCAGCGGAGAAAGCCCCTCCAGCAGCGCCTTGAAATAGAGCATGGTACCGCCCACCAGCAGCGGAATGCGACCACGGTCGGCGATCTCTTTCATCTCCCGCAGGGCATCCTTGCAAAAATCCGCCGCCGAATAGCTCATGGCGGGATCCAGGATGTCGATGAGCCGGTGCGGGGCCTGTGCCAGCTCAGCTGGCGTCGGCTTGGCGGTGCCTATGTCCATGCCGCGATAGATGAGCGCGGAGTCCACGCTGATGATGTCGCAGGGCAGGGCCTGGCACAGTTCAATGGCGAGATCCGTCTTGCCGGAGGCCGTCGGCCCCATCAGAAAAATTGCAGTCGGCAAGTCAGCCACGTTAAACACTCCCTTCGGCCGCCCCTTCACGGGCGAGCAGGCATAAAACTGGTCATATGGATGCAACAGACGACGAGACGCCGTCAGTTGCCATCGGCAAACTCGGCCAGCACGTTCGCCAGCGACAACGGGCGTACCATGCGAACGTCTGCCAGTTGGTCACTGAAATCGGCAACAAGTTCCGTCAACAACCGGGTGGCAGTGGCAAAATCGTATATTTTTTCGGCACTTATGCCTTGTTCCACCAACCACTGGCATAGTACCCCAGCCTGCGCGTCGGCATCACTGTCATATCCGCTCTCGACCAATTGCAACAATTCGGGTAAGAGGCGGGCCAGATCGGTCTGGCGCAGCAGGGCGGGCACCCGAGTCAGGATCATGGTGTCGCGTCCCCCGCTTTTCAACTCCAGCCCCATGCGTTTGAGCAGGCGTTCCCGCTCCTCCACCAGGGCGACCAGGTTTTTCGGCAGCTTGAAGGAGACCGGCAGCAACAAAGGCTGGGCCGCCAACCCCTGGCCCCAGGCATCCAGCAGCCAGTGGCGCAACAACAGACGCTCGGCGCGCACCAGGGAGAGCAGCGCCAACTGCCCCTGACGCTCCATCAGCAGATAGGCCTGCTCGACCAGGCTCAGGGCGCGCCACTCCCCCGTTCGGACTGGCGTCTCGACGGCACCGCTCTCGGCTCCGGGCCGGGATGCCGGCGTCGCCACCTCGGGCAGGGTGGTGAGCAAGGCGCCCATGCCTCGCATCGCGGCCCGGCTCGGGGGTTCGGGAGGCTGGTAGTGTCCTCCCCTGCCACCACCGCCTTCCCGCACGCCGTCGCCATCTCGTGCAGGGGCAGGAGCCCGATAGCCGTGTTCGGCACCGTACCACTCGGTGCGCGGCGCCTGACCCGGATAGGTGATCTCCGGGATGCCCGGCAGCTCGACCTGGGTCTCGGCCAGGGGTGCATCGGTGGCGCTCCCTGCCCCGTCCTGACGCAGGGCGGTAAACAGCGCCTGGAAGATGAAATCGTGGATGAGACGCGCCTGATGGAAACGCACTTCGTGCTTGGCCGGATGGACGTTGACATCCACCTGGCGGGGATCCAGCTCGATATAGAGCACATAGGCCGCGAAGCGATCGGCGGGCAGCAGCTCGTCATAGGCCTGGCGAATGGCGTGATTGATGAGCTTGTCCCGCATCATGCGGCCATTGACATAGGTGTATTGCAGGTCGTTCTGCGGCCTGGCTCCTGCCGGGGTGGCCAGCCAGCCCCACAACCGCACGTCGCTGTGTTCGCTCGATACCGCCAGGGCATGGTGCATGAAGGGGGAACCGCAGACGGCGACGAGGCGGCGCTCCTGCTCCGCCACCGTGTTGGCCGCCTTGTACTGGCGCACCACCTTGCCGTTGTGGCGCAGGATCAGGGTAGCGTCGAAGCGGGAGAGCGCGATGCGGCGCACCAGTTCGTCGATGTGGGCAAATTCGGTCTTTTCGCTGCGCATGAACTTGCGCCGCGCCGGGGTGTTGAAGAAGAGATCCACCACCTCCACCGTGGTGCCCACCGGGTGGGCCGCCGGCTTGACGGTGACGCTCATCTCACGTCCTTCCGCCTGGGCCTGCCAGGCCTCGCTCTGCTCTGCCGTACGGGAGGTGAAGGTGAGGCGGGAGACGGAGCTGATGGAGGCGAGCGCCTCCCCGCGAAAGCCCAGGCTGTTGATCCCTTCCAGATCGTCCAGGGTCGCCACCTTGGAGGTGGCGTGGCGCGACAGCGCCAGCACTAGCTCATCCCTGGCGACACCGCAGCCGTTGTCACGAATGCGGATAAGCTTGGCGCCTCCCTTGTCGATGTCGATCTCGACCCGGTCAGCCCCCGCATCCAGGCTGTTTTCCACCAATTCCTTCACCACGGAGGAGGGCCGCTCCACGACCTCACCGGCAGCAATCTGGTTGGTCAGAATCGGCGGCAATATACGGATTGGCATCGCTTGCTCCTGCAGATGAAAAAGGGGAAGAGGTGGACCTGGCGCCATCAACGCTCACCGCCCCTCCCTGCCATCGGCAGAGAAGAGCGGCGTTCTTCAGCCCGCGCTATTTTCGCGGAATATAGAGCACCTGCCCTATCTGGATGTCCCGTGACTTGAGCTTGTTGATCTCCACCAGTCGCGCCTGACTCACCCCGTGTTTCTCGGCGAGACGGGAGAGACTCTGGCCACGGGTGACCACGTGGCGGATCATGTTGGACTTGTCGTTGCTCTGCACGCTGGCTACCGGCGCACTCGGCTCCTGGGCTGCGACCTTGTAAGGTTTGATCACGCCGGCACCGGAGGCGCTGCCGACGCTGCTGACCGGGGCGCCGCCCTCACCGACGCGATAGGGCTCGCTCGCCGGCATCCGGTTGGTCACGACCTGCTGCGTTGGCTGGGCAGCCGGCTTGCTGACGGCGACCGGTTTGCTGGCAGGCGCCTGACGCGGCGGGGCAGCAACCTGGCCCTTGCCGGTGAGCATGGGCCCCTTGGTCGGATGACTGCGGTAATAGTTGCGGATCCCCTCGAAGATGGCCCGGGCCAGCTGATCCTGATAGCTGGCAGTGGCCAGCAGCTTCTCCTCGGCGTGGTTCGAGATAAAGCCCGTCTCCACCAGTACCGAGGGGATGTCCGGCGCCTTCAGCACCGCCAGACTCGCATGTTCCGGCGCCTTCTTATGCAATCTGGCCACCCGGCCGAGCGAGCGCAGGATCTGGCGGCTGACGTCATAGCCTTCGGCCCTGGACTTGTCCATGGAGAGATCCAGGAAGGTCTGCGCCAGATAGGGGTTGGGATCAGACTCGGCCAATACCTTGCCAACGCCTCCCAGCAGCTCCCCCTGTTTCTCCTGCTTCTCGAGCCAGCTCCCCATCTCGCGGTTGGCGCGGTTGGTCGACAGCACCCAGACGGAGGCGCCGCGAGGAGTCGAGTTGTGGAAGCTGTCGGCATGCACCGACACCAGCAGGTCTGCCTTGGCCTTGCGGGCAATCTCGGAACGCTTGTTGAGATCGACGAAGTAGTCGCCACGGCGGGTCAGCACGGCGCGCATGCCGGGCTCCCGGTCGATAAGGGCCGCCAGCTTCTGGGAGACCGCCAGGGTCACCCGTTTCTCGTAGGTGCGGCGCGGACCGATGGAGCCCGGGTCTTCCCCACCGTGACCAGGATCGATGGCGATGACGATGGCCTTGCCGTGTCCCCCGACGGGAGCGGGCTGCGCCGCAGCGCTCCCCTTCTCTTCATAGGGAAGATCGATCACCAGACGGTGGCCATAGGGGCCTGCCGGCGCCAGCGGGAAGACCACCGGCTTGATGGCAGAGCCGAGATCCAGCACCAGTCGCAGGCCGCCCTTCTCCAGCGGCGTGCTCTCGCGGATCTTGCGCACCAGCTCGCTCTTGTTCTCGATGCGGGCCAGGTTGGTGGCGTTGCTCGCCCCTTTCAGGTCGATGACCAGACGGTTCGGACCGGTCAGGGTGAAGTAGTTGAAATTGGGGGCGCTGCTCATGTCGAGCACCACCCGGGTGTTGTCCGGTGATGGCCACACCCGCACACTCTTGAGCTGATTGGCCCAGGTGGGCAATGCCATCAGGGAGAGAACAAAAACAAGGATCACGCGCACTGAGATGACAACCGTTCCAGAATGGCTTCGCCGATAGCAGTGCGGGCATCAATCTGCACCTCGCGCTGCTCGTTTGCATAACTCAGGGTGATCTCGAGATCCGGGGCTGGCAGCCAGCCGTCGCCCTTCTGTGGCCACTCCACCAGGCAGAGGGTATCGGCGGCGAAATAGTCGCGAATGCCCATGAACTCCAGCTCTTCCGGGTCGGCCAGTCGATAGAGATCGAAGTGATAGACCTGCCACTGGGCAAGCTCATAGGGCTCCACCAGGGTATAGGTCGGACTCTTGACCTTGCCCTCATGACCCAGTCCCTGCACCCAGCCTCGGGTCAGGGTGGTTTTGCCGGCCCCGAGGGCACCGTGCAGAAATACCGTGGTGGCCTGCTGGCATGCCTTTGCCAGACGGCCACCCAGCGCCACTGTTGCTGCCTCGTCCGGCAGTGTCATCATCAAGGTTTTTGCCATGTTCTTCTTGTTACTTGTTACTGTGTCGGATTGACCAGACGACGGATCCAGGGCAGCAGATCCGATGCCAGCATGCCCCTCTCACCCTCGGCGGCGGCCAGGTCGGCGGCCTCTGCGTGGATCACGGCCCCGAGTCGGGTGGCCATGCCCGCAGACCAGCCCTGAGCCAGAAGGGCGGCGATTATACCAGACAAGAGGTCACCCATGCCGCCACTGGCCATGCCGGGGTTGCCCTCGTCGCACAGGGAAATGCGCCTGCCGTCGCAGATGAGCGACCCCGCCCCCTTGAGCAGCACCACGCCACCGTAGCGCTGTTGCAGCCGCGAGACGGCCGCAAACCTGTCCCCCTCGACCTCGGCGATGGTGCAGCCCAGCAGGCGAGCCGCCTCCCCGGGGTGGGGCGTGAGCACCCAATTATCCTGATGACGGGGGGCCTGCGCCAGCCAATTCAATCCATCGGCGTCCAATACCAGTGGCACGGCGGCTCCGATGCCCTGTTCGAACCGGGCCCGGCCCCACCCATCCTGACCGAGCCCGGGGCCCAGTACCTGCACCGATGCCCACCCTTCATCCATGTCCGCCGGGCATCCCATCAGCTCGGGTTGAACCAGGCTGGCCGCCGGGCAATCCGGGTGCTGGCGCAGGCGTACCAATCCCGCCCCCGCCCGCAGACAGGCCTGACCCGCCAGCAGGATGGCTCCCTGCATGCCGAGGTTCCCCCCCGTCAGCAGTACCTTGCCGCTGTGTCCCTTGTGAGCCGAGCGCCTGCGCGGGGTCAGCAACCCCTTGAGGCTGGGATAATCGATCCGCTCGGCAGCGGGAACCCGTTCCTCCCCCGGCGTCACTCCCAGGGGATCCCGGTCGAGGTGGCCGACTCCGTCTACCCCGTCGGCGGTGAGTATGCCCTGCTTGATGCCGATGAAAGTGAGGGTGCGGGTGGCACGCACCAGTGCACCCATGGCGCGGCCGGTGTCGGCATGGAGACCGGAGGGGAGATCCACCGCCAGCACGGGCGCGTTCAAGCCATTGATTGTTGCGACGATCTTTGTCATTGACGAGGAGAGGGGAAGCTGGACGCCGGTACCGAGCAGTGCGTCTATGACCAGATCCGGCGGCGGCAGCGTGGCGGGCAGCAGATCCTCGGCCATGGTCACGCTCCCCCCCGATGCGAGCCACTCTTCGGCAGCCCGCCTGGCATCTCCCCTCAGCAGGCCGGGAGCCCGGGCGGCAATCACCAAAGGCTCGAGGCCGATGCGCCGGGCAAGGCGGGCCAGCACGTAGCCATCCCCACCGTTGTTGCCAGGGCCGACGAAGATCCACCACTGACGGCTGTCGGGCCAGTGGTGACAGGCATAGTTGCACAGCGCAGTCCCGGCCCGCTCCATCAGCACATAGAGGGGCAACCCTTCCTGCTCGGCCCAGCGCCGTTCCATGCTGCGGATCTGCTCGGCCCGCCACAGGGGTTGTGCTAGACTCTCCCACTCATTTTTGCGGATAGCGTCCCCGAACACCTCTACCATGACGGCCCCCACGTTTCATCATCCCATGACCCGGCAACTGGCACGCCATATTGCCGCCCTGCGCCTGCCACACTCCTGCAGGCAGAGGGGGGATGCTGCATGACGGCTGCCGAACTTGCGCAACTGGCCCACGATATCAAGCTCTGGGCAAGGGAGCTAGGATTTGACCAGGTCGGCATCGCCGACACCGCTCTCACCCTGGAAGAGCCGAGGTTGCAGGCCTGGCTGGATGCCGGTTATCACGGCACCATGGACTACATGGCGCGCCACGGCATGATGAGGGCCCGCCCCCACGAGCTGTTGCCGGGCACCTTGCGGGTCATCTCGGTGCGGATGAACTACCTCCCGTTCGAGGCGGGCTTTGCCGCCACCCTGCGCGATCCCACCCTCGGCTACATCAGCCGCTATGCCCTCGGCCGCGACTACCACAAGGTGCTGCGCAACCGGCTCAAACAGTTGGGGGAGCGCATCGAGCAGCGGTGCGACACCCTGTTGCGGGCGGCGGGACAAACCCTGGGCGAGTGGCGCCCCTTCGTCGACTCGGCCCCTATTCTGGAAAGGCCGCTGGCGGCCAAGGCGGGCCTTGGCTGGGTGGGCAAGCACTCGCTGCTGATCAACGAGTCCGCCGGCTCCTTCTTCTTTCTGGGAGAATTGCTCATCGCCCTGCCGCTGCCCGTGGATACCCCGGTGGAGAAGGAGCTGTGTGGCAAGTGCGTGGCCTGCATCAATATCTGCCCCACCGGTGCCATCATCGCCCCCTATGTGGTAGACGGACGGCGCTGCATCTCCTATCTCACCATCGAGAATGACGGCCCCATTCCCGAGGAGTTCAGGCCGCTCATGGGCAATCGCATCTATGGCTGTGACGACTGCCAGCTCATCTGCCCCTGGAACCGCTATGCTGATGCCAGCCCCGAACCCGATTTCAGCCCCCGTCCCGACCTGCATCGCCCTCCCCTGCTAGTGCTGTGGCGCTGGAGCGAGGCCGAATTTCTCAAGCACACGGAAGGCAGCCCCATCCGCCGCATCGGCTATCAGCGCTGGCGCCGCAACCTGGCGGTGGCCCTTGGCAACGGACCGGCCAGCAGCGAGGTCCTGGCCGCCCTGCAACAGGCGTTGCCTGAGGCGGCGCCCATGGTAGCCGAGCATATCGAGTGGGCGCTGGCGACCCTGGCCAGGCGTCAGCAGGAAGAGAATAAAAAGACGCGATTGCTGATCCGCTGCATCGAAAAAGGTCTGCCGGATCACGCATAAGTGATCTGGCTCTTGCCGGATCGCAGCCATTTTTTCATGCTCTGCCGACCATTGAACATCGGCACAATAAAAGGAAGATTCTGATGCAGATGCTGGGAGTAGATATTGGGGGGTCCGGGATCAAGGGCTGCCTGGTCGACACCGAAACCGGGGAGCTGATTGGCGAACGCCACCGCATCGCCACACCGCAACCGGCAACCCCGGCCGCCGTGGCACACACCCTCAAGGCGCTGGTCGAGCACTTCCAATGGAAGGGGCCCGTGGGGTGCGGGTTTCCCGCCACCATCCACAACGGCATCGCCAAGAATGCCTCCAACATCGACAAGAGCTGGATTGAGACCGATGCCGCCCACCTGTTTGCCGATGTGACCGGCCTGCCCTGCCATGTCCTGAACGACGCCGATGCGGCCGGTCTGGCGGAGATGCGCTTTGGCACCGGGCAGGATCGCCAGGGGGTCATCATTCTCATCACCGTCGGCACCGGCATCGGTACCGCCGTCTTCGTCAATGGCCAGTTGCTGCCCAATACCGAGCTGGGCCACCTGATGCTGGAAGGCATGGTGGCCGAACACTATTGCTCCGATGCGGTGCGCAAGCGCGAGGATCTTTCCTGGGGCCGCTGGGGCAAACGTTTCAACAAATACCTGGCTCGCCTGGAGTTTCTGTTCTCCCCCGACCTCTTCATCCTGGGGGGCGGCAGCGCCGCCAAGCTCGACAAGTTCATCGACAAGATTGAGACCCGGGCTCCCCTGGTGGCGGCCGCGAACCTCAACCAGGCCGGCATCATAGGCGCCGCCCTCTATGGCGCGGCCCGGCAAGGGGGCTGACCGCCAGCAACATCAGAAGACCCGGCCCGTGCCGGGTCTCTCTCATCCGGGCTCAAAGATCGTCGAGGCGATGAGCACCGTGTACCAGACGGGTCAGGCGGGATTGGGCCATGGAGGCCAGGGCTTTCAGCAGCGCCGCCGTGTCGGGCGTGGGGCACTCCCGGGCCAGACGTTCCAGCTCGCCGATGAGCCTCTCCTCCTGGCGTGACACCAGGGCCACTATCTCCGCGGGCTGGGTTGTGGCGGGCAGCGCCAGACGATCCCCCTCGGCCAGCAGATCCTCGCCAAATCCCTGATCCAGCCAGGTCTCCTTCACCGCGCTTCCCATCTGCTCGCGATAATCGTGTAGATGAGCCGCCGCGGCATCCTCCCGCCCTTGCAGATAGGCCAGCAACATCCTGCTGCGCTCAGCATCCACCCGGGGGATCTGGCGTCCGTAAATGTGCCCTTGCCGATGATGAAGCTCCTCGAGATAGAGCATCAGGTCCTTGATCTGTTGGAATCGCATCTCGCCTCCCTCCTGGCATCCACCTGCAGCCAGTATAGGGAGCTGGCATGTCGACACGGCCACGAACTGGTCATTTATTGTTCTGCATCAAGGAGATGGAAAAGAAAACAGAAAAAGAGACGGCAGGAGGAAGGGGAAACCGGCAGCGATGCTGCCCGGACGACCGGGCATCTTGTCCGAAGGGGAGACATCAAATCGACGACATAAAATATATTTACCAGCTTATATTCGGACTAGAGTCATCAAATCGGAATCTAATATTGATGCTGGTGGTTATACCTCCACACCATAGTCAAATGGCGGGAATCCTTATCCATTTTTTAGACGTCTAGACGTAAAAACATGCGTTGACACAGCCATCCGGACATCTTAGCATCATCCTCCATGATGACAGAGCTACCCAGTGAAACCTCTGCCCAATTTACCCGCCTGTAGCGCCCTGTGCTTTAAGGCTGTTAGCACGGAAGAATCCATGATTAAGTTGATCGGTCTCAACAAAGTCTACGGTAAAGGCAGTGATGCCGTGCACGCCCTGCGTGACGTGAGCCTGCATGTGCCCCAAGGCAAGATCTTCGGGGTGATCGGTGCCTCCGGTGCCGGCAAGAGTACCCTCATCCGCTGCGTCAACCTGCTGGAGCGCCCCACCGAGGGGCAGGTCATCGTCGATGGCCAGGACCTGGTCGCCCTGAGCGAGCGGGATCTGACTCAGGCTCGCCGCCAGATCGGCATGATCTTCCAGCACTTCAACCTGCTGGCCTCTCGCACCGTCTCCGCCAACATCGCCTTCCCGCTGGAACTGGCGGGCTGGAGCAAGGACAAGATCCAGAGCCGGGTCAGCGAACTGCTGGCCCTGGTCGGGCTGGAAGCCCGTGCCCACGCTTATCCGTCCGAGCTCTCCGGCGGCCAGAAGCAGCGCGTCGCCATCGCCCGTGCCCTGGCACCGGCTCCCAAGGTCCTGCTGTGCGACGAGGCCACCTCGGCCCTCGACCCCCAGACCACACGCTCGATCCTGACCCTGCTCAAGGAGATCAACGTCAAGCTGGGGCTCACCATACTGCTCATCACCCACGAAATGGACGTGGTGAAGGGGATCTGCGACGAAGTGGCCATCATCAGCGACGGCCGTCTCATCGAGCAGGGGGAAGTGGCCTGGTTCTTCAGCAATGCCAAGACCCAGCTGGCCCGGGATTTCATCCACTCCACCATCCACCTGGAAGTGCCCCAGGAGTATCAGGATCGGATGAGTAGCGACCGGGTGCCCGGCAGCTATCCCCTGGTGAAGCTCGGCTTTACCGGGACCACGGTGGATTCGCCGCTGATTTCCGAGGCGAGCCGCCGTTTCAACATCGACATCAGCATCCTGAGCGCAGACATCGAATACGCCGGTGGCGTCAAGTTCGGCTTCCTGCTGGCGGAACTGTTCGGGGACGAGGCCCAGTGCGAGGCCACCCAGCAGTTCCTCATCGACAACCACATTCAGCTGGAGGTAATGGGTTATGTCCGAAGCAATGATTAATCTGCTGATTTCGGCTCTGGGCGACACCCTCATCATGGTGTTTGCCTCCGCCCTGTTCGGCTGCCTGCTCGGCCTGCCGCTCGGCGTTGCGCTGCACGTGACCAAGGCGGGCCAGATCCTGGCAAATCCGCTGCTCAACAAGGTCCTGGGCGTCATCGTCAACGTCGGTCGCTCGGTGCCCTTCATCATTCTGCTGGTCGCCATCATTCCGTTGACCCGCTTCATCGTCGGCACCAGCATCGGCACCATCGCCGCCATCGTGCCGCTGACCGTGGGCTGCATTCCCTTCATCGCCCGCCTGGTGGAAGGGGCCCTGATGGAGGTGCCTGACGGCCTGCTGGAAGCGGCCAAGGCCATGGGGGCCAAACCCCTGCAAATCATCGCCAAGGTGCTGCTGCCCGAGGCCCTGCCGGGGATCCTCAACAGCGTCATCATCACCCTCGTCACCCTGGTGAACTACTCCGCCATGGCAGGTGCCATCGGAGGCGGTGGTCTCGGTGATGTGGGTATTCGCTACGGCTACCAGCGTTTCGATCCCACCGTCATGCTGGTCACCGTGGTCATTCTGGTGGTGCTGGTTCAACTCATCCAGAGCGCGGGTGAGCGCCTGGTCAAACAATGTGATCATCGTTAATCGTCGATTTCTGACAGGAGGTTTTTATGAAATTGGGCATCAAATCCGCAGCAGCTGCGCTGCTGGCAACCCTGGTACTGGTCGGCTGCGGCCAGAAGGAAGAGAACAAGACCCTGAAGGTGGGCGCCATCGCCGGTCCCGAGACCGAGCTGGTTGAGACCGCGGCCAAGGTGGCCAAGGAAAAATACGGCCTGACCGTCGAAGTGGTCACCTTCTCCGACTACGTCACCCCGAACGTGGCCCTGAACGACGGCAGCGTCGACGTCAACGCCTTCCAGCACAAGCCCTACCTGGATGCCCAGATCCGTGATCGCGGCTTCAAGCTGGTGCCGGTCGGCAACACCTTCGTCTACCCGATCGCCGGTTACTCCAAGAAGGTCAAGGCCCTGTCCGAGCTGAAAGACGGTGCCCAGATCGCGGTGCCGAACGATCCGACCAACCTGGGTCGTTCCCTGATCCTGCTGGAGAAGCAGGGCCTGCTGAAGCTGAAAGAGGGTGCCGGTCTGGAAGCGACCGTACTGGACATCGCCAGCAACCCGCGCAACTTCAAGATCGTCGAGCTGGAAGCCGCACAACTGCCGCGCTCCCTGGAAGACGTGGATCTGGCCATCATCAACAACACCTTCGCCGGTCAGATTGGTCTGACCCCGACCGAGAACGGCCTGTTTGTCGAAGACAAGGAGTCCCCCTACGTCAACCTGATCGTTGCTCGCGAGAACAACAAGGACGACGAGAAGGTCAAGGAGTTCGTTCAGTCCTTCCAGACCGACGAGGTCTTCAAGAAGGGGACCGAGCTGTTCAAGGGCGGTCTGGTGAAAGGTTGGTAATCACTCACTCTGGAAAAAAGGCCACGTCAAGCGTGGCCTTTTTTTTTACCCCCGTTATCATAGCCACAAGCACGGCAACACGAAAAACAGAACAACAATGAAGAAATGGTATCTGGCCTACTGCAAACCCAAGGAAGAGGCCCGCGCCCGCGCCCATTTGGCAGCCCAGGGCGTTGAATCCTATTACCCCATGGTCGAGATTGAAAAACTGCGGCGAGGCAAGCGCGTGCCCCAGCGCGAGCCCATGTTCCCCAACTACCTCTTCATCTACGTGGATCTGGAAGAGGTCACCCCGGTCACCCTGAAATCGACCCGGGGCATCAGTCGCATCATCCACTTCGGCAAGGAGTGGACCCCCGTCAGCAGCCAGCTGATCTACCGGCTCATGAGCCGGGACGACAGCGACGAGGCGCGCGCCAGCTATGCCCGTCTGCCGACCCAGGGAGACAAGGTACTTATCGAATCCGGCCCACTCGCCGGGTTTGAAGCCATCTATCTGGAGCCGGATGGCGAAAAGCGGGCCATCCTGCTGGTCAACCTGCTCAACCAGGAGACCTGCAGCAGCTTCGAAAACCAGGCCTTCCGCCGCCTGGAGTGACCCGTTCTGCCAGCAGAAAGAGCCACAGGGCAGTACACAAGACACCATTCCTCTGCTCCCGATCGGTCAGGACCGCACCTGTGTCGTGCATCCTTCCACCACCAGGTTGTCGGGCCGAAAAAAACGGGGCAGACCCAGAGGTCTGCCCCGTTTTTCTCTCCCTTGCGTCAGGCATCCAGTTCGAATCGGCTGATGGCCGATGTCAGTCTCCCCGTCTCCCGGGTCAGGCGGGCGGCGATCTGCTCCCCCTGCTGGCCATGCTCGCTGGACTGATGGCTGAGCCCGGCAATCTCCTCCACCGTGCCCGCCACCTCCTGCGCCGCCCTTGACTGCTGCTCGGTGGCGGTGGCGATGGCGGCAAGCTGGCCGCTGAGATCCTGCACCAGCGTCGCCATCGACTCCAGGGTCTCGGTCACCGAGGCCACGGCGCCGCGCCCCTGCTCCACCAGCAGGGTACCGCTGCCCACGGTATCCGCGGTCTCCCGGGTCTGCTGCTGGATGCTGGCAATGGTCTGGTTGATCTCCATGGTCGATGCGCTGGTGCGGCTGGCCAACTGCCTCACTTCATCGGCCACCACGGCAAATCCCCGTCCCTGCTCACCGGCCCGCGCCGCCTCGATGGCAGCATTGAGTGCCAGCAGGTTGGTCTGCTCGGCGATGGTGGCGATCACTTCGGTGACCCTCCCCACCTGCTCGCTCTGGCTGCTGAGCTGCGTCATCGCCTGGTTTGCCTGGGCAATCATGGCACCAATCTGCGCCATGGTGGTCCCCATGCGGGCGAGGGCCTGCTCCCCCTCCCTTGCCTGTTGCTCGGTCTGGCGAGCCGCTCCCGCCGCGTCCGCAATGTTGCCCGCCACATCCCGGGTACTGACCGACATCTGCTCGATGGCGGCTGCCACCGCATCGAGCCGCTGATTCTGGCTCGCCAGATCATCCACGATGGCATTGGTGGTCTGGCCCACCTCGCGGCCAGCCCCTTCCACCTGACCGACCGCCCCCTGGATCTCCCCCACCAGCTCGCGCAACTGTGCCGACATCCGGTTGATGGAGCCCGTGAGCCCTCCCAGCTCATCCTGACGAAGCACGGGCAAGGGGGTGACGGGGAGGCGGCCATCGGCCACCAGGCCCGCCCGTTTCACCAGGCTGGCGATGTCCCGGGTCAGGCGCCGGCTGAACAGCAGGGCCACCAGGGTGCCCAGCAGGATGACGCTGGTGGTGGCCAGCAGCAGGGTGCGGTGAATGGTCTGACTGGCGGCCGCCATCTCCCCCGCCATCTTGTCCACCTCGGCACGGGTATGGGTCACCTGGGTCGCCAGCTGATCCGCCAGCCGGGTCAGGGCGGGCTCTATCTCGGTGGCCATCAGGTGGTTGGCCCTGTCCCAGTCCGGGGCCTGGCGCTTCTCGATCACCTGGCCGACCAGCTCGGCAAAGGGGGCTGACATCTCTTCAAAGAGCGTCCAGAGCCCCTTTTGTGCCTCGGTGAAGTTGGCCTCTTGCTGCTTCAGCTCGGCCACCCGCTGCTGGTGAAACTGGTAGTAGTCCCGGTACTTGTCCAGGTACTCCTTCTCCCCCGAGATGAGGAAATCCCGCAGGGCGGAGAGCGCATTGCCCAGGCTGTTGTAGGCATCCCCCACCTGCTTGAGCAGCAGGCGCCTGTCACCGGGCAACGTCGCCTGGGGCGTTGCCACCTCTTCATTGGCAAAAGACTGCAACTGATCGAGGGCCGACTCCGCCAGGGGGCCGGCCTCCAGCAGCATCAGGGTGTGGGCGGGCAGGTTCTCTTCGGTGTGAGCCAGGGCCCACACCTGTGACTGTGCCCCCTTGAAATCCTTGAGTGCCCGGGTCAGGTCGGGGGTGAAACGCTGGCGCTCGATGGCGTGCCAGGCCTCTTCCCACTCCTGCTTGATGCGATCACCCTGTGCCGGATCCTTGCCGAGGATGAGATAGGCCCGCAGGGATGAAACGGTGGCAATCAGGGCTTTCTGGCTCGCCTCGTCCCGCTGCAGGGCGGGCAGGGCCTGGGCCAGCAAGGCATCTTGCGAGCCTTCGATCCGGCCGAGCTGATGATAGACAAGGGCGGAGGAGAGAATGATGAGCAGGTTGATAAAACAGAAGCTCAACAACAACTTGCTTGATATTTTCATGGCCATCCTTGGAATTCGTCGGGCATCCTGCCCGGGATTAGCGTCTGATGAGCGCGGGCAAACGAGCCTGCCAACCCTGATGCCATCCCATCAGCTCCTCGCGGGGCATGGGACGGGCGGAGAAGAAGCCCTGGCATTGATCGCACCCCAGCTTCGCCAGCAATTGCCAGGTCGCCTCATCTTCGACCCCCTCGGCCACCGATTTCAAGCCCAACTTGCGAGCCAGCTCGATGCTGGACTCGATGATGGCTAGGCGAGAGGGATCTTCATAGCAGCGATCCACGAAGGATCTGTCCAGTTTCAACTCGGTAAAGGGGAGCAGGGCGAGCTGCTGCATGGAGGAGTAGCCGGTCCCGAAATCATCGATGGAGAGACCAAAACCGTGCATCCGCAAGCGGGTCAGCACCTCCAGCGACTTGCCGAGATCCTTGACGAAGGCGCTCTCGGTCACTTCGAGGGTGATGAGCTCGGGGTTGATGCTCCAGCGCTGGCAGTGGCTGAGCAGGGTGTTGCACAGATCCCCCTCGATGAGGGAGGTGGTAGAGAGGTTCATCGACAGGTTCAGGGAGAGCCCGGTCTTCTCCCACAGGTGGCCGTCCCGCAGCGCCTTGCCGATGATCACTTCGGTGAGCGGGTCGATGAGCCCGTTGTGCTCCGCCAGCGGGATGAAACGGGCCGGCGAGATGAGGCCATATTCGGGGTGCTGCCAGCGGGCAAGCGCCTCCATGCCGAGCCACTCCCCATTGTGAAAACCCACCTTGGGTTGATACCAGGGCAGCAACTGGTCCTGATCCAGCGCCCGGCGCAGCTCATCCAGGGTCAGGTGATAACCATCCTCTTCCTGGCTGCGCACCTGCTGGGGCCGCCAGGCACCGATGAGCTGCGCGATCTGCTGGGGAGACGCGGGTTTCTCGATGCGCCCCAACACCTGCAGGCCATAGGCCCGGCTCATGCGCAGCACGGCATCGACCACGTCATCCTCCAGGGCGCTGCACAGCACAATGCCGCCGCGGAACCCGCCAAGGGAGAGGCGGCGCAGCAGCGCCATGCCATCCATGCCCGGCATGCGCAGATCGCAGAACAGGATGTCGACCCTGTGGTGCTGGCACTGTGCCAGCGCCTCCTCCCCGTCCTGCGCCTCCAGCAGGTTGCCGTAGCCCAGTCCGCGGATCTGGTGCATCAGGGCCTTGCGCTGGAAGTTGTGATCCTCCACCACCATGATCGCCAACTCATGCCGTGCGCTATTCATCGAGCCATAACCCCGTTTCACCTCTGATAGAGTCCATCAATGCCTGTACCGCCCTGGCCAGGTCATCGAGCTTGTCCAGTTGTTTCAATCTGGCTGCCGCCTCCAGCCGGGCCGCCTCCTCTGCCAATGCCTGCTGTCCTACCATGCGCGCGGCCCCCTTGATGCGATGTGCCGTCTCCACCAGCGCCTGGGTATCCTGGCTGGCCAGCGCCAGCCTCATGTCCTCGCCATCCTGCTCGTTGGCTTCCAGGTATTCGCTGGCCATGCTGCGAGCCACCGCCTCATCCCCGAACAGGGTCAACCAGCTTATGCCAGGTAGCTGAACCCTGGCTTGCCGGGGCGCCTCCGAGGCGAGCTGCTCTTCCTGAGTCGGCAACCAGCGTCCCAGGGTCTGGCTCAGGGCATCCAGGCTGTAGGGCTTGAACAGCATGTCGTTCATGCCGGCATCACGCATCTGCTGGCTCGCCTCCTCAGAGGTATCGGCCGTCACCCCGATAATGGGAGCACTGTCCCCGGCATCCCGCAAGGCTCGCGTGAGGGCATAGCCATCCATCACCGGCATGTGGCAGTCGGTCAGCAGCAGGGCGAAGTCCTGCCCCTGCCAGGCGCGCAGCGCCTCCTCGCCATCTTCCACCACCTCGGATTCGAGCCCCAGGATAGCGAGCTGCCTCGTCAGCAATGCCCGGTTGACGGGGTGATCATCCGCCACCAGCACCCGCCCCCTGAGCTTCTCCCCCTCCATCCCCATCGACTGGCTCGCCTGCTGGTTGAACAGTGACTGGCAGGTTTCCAGCAACAGATCGGGGTAGAGGGGCGATTGTCCCAGTCGCCACCAGGCGTCACCACCCATGCGTCCCCGCAGGGCCTCATGGGGAGAGAGTACTATGCCCTTGAGGTTCGAACGCTGCAAACAGGCCAGCCAGTCACTGCCAAGGGCCTGCTCCAGGTGATTCTCCTGCGCCAGCAGATGCCCCTCGAGGGGCTGCTGCCAATGGTGTGCCTCCATGCGAACCAGTCTGGCGCCCAGCCTGGCCATCACCGATTCCAGCCCCTCATCCTCCCCAAACCACCACCATACCTGGCCGGTCAGGGGGGGCGCTTCCCACTGGCACTCGGCCAGAGGCAACGTGAAAGTCACGCAGGTGCCCATTCCGGGGGTACTCTCCAGGCTCAGGCTCCCCCCCATTTTCTGGGTGAGTTGATGACAGATGGCAAGCCCGAGCCCGGTGCCGCCAAACCGGCGGTTGGTATCGGACTCCACCTGCTTGAACGGGATGAAGAGGGTGCGCTGCTGCTCCAGGGCGATGTCGATCCCGGTATCCCGGACCCGGAAGGCCAGCCGGTCGTCTTCATAATCCACCTGGATGGCGATCGCCCCCGCCTCGGTGAACTTCACCGCGTTGTTCAACAGATTGGAGATCACCTGCCCCACCCTGATCCCGTCGATGCAGGCCAGATCCGGCACCGTCTTCCCCCACCGCAGCGTCACAATGAGTCCCTTGCCATAGGCCAGGGCCGCATGTCCCCGGATGACATCGCAAATCACAGAGGTCAGGCGGCAGTGATGGGGGTGCAGTTGCAACTGTCCGGCTTCCATCTTGGAGAAGTCCAGGATGTCGTTCACCAGATAGAGCAGGTGGTTGGTGGAGGTCGAGATATTGCGCAACATGTAGCGCTGATCGTCGTCCAGCGCACTCATTTGCAGCAGCTCCAGCATGCCGTGCATGCCGGAGATGGGAGTGCGAAGCTCATGACTCATGGTGGCGAGGAAGCGGCTGCGCGCCTGGGTCGCCTCCTCCGCCACCCGCCTGGCCTGGCGCAGCTCCAGCTCCTGGCGCTTGAGCTTGGTGATGTCCTGCACCACGCCGTTCAATATGACCCCTTCAAGCCCCTCCTGGTGAACGAAGTGACCACGGATCTGCAAATAGCCCGCCTCCCCCTGGCGCCGGATCTCCACCTCGAGATCCAGCGGCTGCATGCTCAGGGCATGACGATCCACCGTGGCCACGAAGTCCTGGTGCGCCTTGCCTGTCAGCCCCAGGATGGAGGCACCGGTGACCGCCATGCCGGCCTGCTCCTCTTCGACCCCCACCATCTCCCTGACCCCTTGCGAGGTGTAGAGGAAGTGCCCCTTGCCCGGCCCAAGCCAGTGATACTGATAGACCAGACCCGGCATGCTGTCGGTGATCTGGGTCAGCCGGGTCTGCGCCTCCTGGGCCGCAAACCGCGCCTGCTCCAGCTCGGTCACGTCGGTCAGCACGGTCAGGATCCCGAGCCGCTTGTCATCGGGCCCCGCAAAGAGCCGCTTGGTGTAGATCATCTGGTGCAGGCGATCGTCATCAAACCGGATCTCGCCCCGGCCATGAAGCTCCTCTCCGCTCTCCCAGACGCTGGCATCCTCCTCCATCACCCTGGCACGGATCGACTCGGGCAGTCGATCCTGGAGCAACCGCTCATAGGAGCCCGTCAGGTTCTCCCCGCCGAGGAACATCTGCCGATACGCCCGGTTCGTCATTGCCACTTCATAGCGCTCGTTGGTCAGCACCACCTGGTTGGGCAGGGCATCCAGCATCATCTGGACAAACACCAGCTGCTCCTCGAGCCGCCGCTCGGCCTCCCGCCGCTGGCTGATCTGGCGGCGCAACGTCCGGTTCCAGCCCATGAACAGCAAGAGGCAGAGCAGGAAAATGCCGCCGCCAAGGGAGGACCAGAGCAGCACCGTCTTCGGATCCAGTCCCGTCTGTATGGTCAGGGAGAGCCACTTTTTCTCCAGGGCGGAGAGCTCGTCGGGGGGAATGGCGATCAGCACCTTGGTGAGGATCTGCTGCAGCATGGGGTCCTGCAACTGGGTCGCCATGGCGATGGGTACCCGCAGGTCGCTGCCGGAGAAGACCACCTGGTAGCGGTCGCTGAATCCCTTTTGCAGCGACTGCTCCAGGGTGGTGGTGCTCATCAGCACATAGTCGACCTTCTGCTGGTCCAGCAGGGGCAGCAATTCGGCATCGCTGGCCACCGGCACGGCGATGGCCCCCACCTCGTTCAGCAAGACCTGCTCCACCGAGCCCCCCACCATGCCCACCCTGTGCCCTTTCAGTGCCCTGGCGGCGGTGAGCTCGGCCATCCCCTGCCTCGCCACGACCACCCGGTTGATCGACGCGTAGTTGGGGGTGAACCGGGCAAACTGCTGACGCTCCGCGGTGGGAGTCATGGCCGGGATGAGATCCAGCTTGCGATCCTGGAAGAGCGCCATGCTCTGGGCCCAGCTCCGGGTCGGCACCAGGGTGAACTGGAGCCCGGCACGCTGGCTCATCAGTGTCAGCAGATCGGCAATGAGCCCCTTGAGCCGCCCCCTGTCGTCCACCTCGCTCATCCCGGGCCAATCCGGGGCAACCCCGTAGCGGATGACCGGATGTGCTTGCAGCCACGCCTGCTCCTGCGGATTGAAGACGATCTCCCTGCTCCTTTTCACCAGGGCATAGTCGAGGATATCCCCCGCCTCCAGAATGGCGCGACGCTCGAGGGGAGAGATATCCTCGAGGGCCCGCTCCAGCAATCCCTGCAAGACATCATTCCTGGGCGCCACGGCCATGGCGAGGGAGGTATCCCTCATCCAGTCGATCCTGGCCAGCGCCATGCCCGCCATGGCTTGCAGCCTGTTCAGCATGGGCAGCTCGGCCAGGTAGGCATCCGCCTTGCCCTCCTTGAGCATGAAGATCGCCTCGTCACGGCTGTCGGCCGTGATCAGGTTCGAGATCCCAAGGCGCAGCAGCTCATCGCAGGCGCTGACACCGAAGACGCAGACCCAGCGCACCCCATAGGCCTCCTCCAGGGAGAGGCTCTCCCTCCCCCCCGTCAGCAGCACGGTCCGGGGCAGTGCCATCAGCTCGGAGGTAAATTGCATCTGCAGGGTGCGGGTCGGGCTCGGAGCCACCCCGATCAACATGTCGACCTTGCCATCCAGCAAGGCCTGCTGGACCGCCGCATTGTTGGCATAGGCACGGTAGCGAAGGCTCACCCCCAGCCTGGCTGCAATCTGGGAGGCGAACTCATCCAGGGGGCCGGTGAAGTTGCCGCGCCCATCGGTATAGACATAGGGTGGCCAGGCCGCCGAAGGCATGCCGACGACCAGTTCATCATGGGTGGCAAGCCAGTGCAGTTCGTCCAGGGTGAAGTTGCTCTGGTCCAGTTGCGCCGGCGCAGCCGCAACCATCAGGCTCCAGAAAGCCAGACCACATAGCAGGATGAGACGACAGCAGCGGCGGAACATTATCAACTCCCATACGAAACGGAGGGGGATCATAGAGTGTTTGACGCAATGTGCGACAACTAAATTGAGACAATGCTCATCAGGAAAGAAAAATGGCAGGCCCAGGCCTGCCATCCACCAGGTCGGGGGCCGGGCCCCCTCCCATCAGGTTATTCGGTTCCCGAGCCGGAAACCGGTTTGAAACTCCCGCTCACGGATGTGGGCGATCTGCACTTCCTTGCCTTCCAGCCCGATGTCTTTGAGCAGGGCAGGTGAAAGATGCAGGTAGCTGACGCGACGCTCCAGCCGGGTGATCCTTTTTTGAACCAGGGTCTCTACGTGGCGCAGCAGGGCGAGTTCGATAGACATAATATTCTCCAGTTGAACGTGCGGTTCCCCCGGAGAGAGGTGATCACCCTGCGGGACAACCGCGGGTGATGAAAAAAGCAGGTGTTACCTGTCCCCTCCACGCGGCAAATAAAGAGCACGAGTCTTCGCGCTGCCAGAGCAGCGATCGAACGCAACGTTGAACATGGAATGTTGCATGGTCGTCTCCTTACCGTGTGAAAGTTGAACAAGTTGCCGCAGTGTAAAAAAACACCGAATTTTACGCAATATCTCTCCCACCCATATGGGTGGAATGCGGCCAAAAAGAGGTTCAGTCAAATCCCTGACAACAGCCGGAACTCCTCCAGCGCATAGGTATCCGTCATGCCGCTCACATAGTCGAGCAGCAGCCGCACCCGGTAGTACCACTCCTGCTCGCTCTCCTTTTCGAAACGGGGATCCCGGCTCGCCACCGCCAGTCGATACGCCTTGAGGTGGCGGGCAGAGAGGCGGTGGAACAGCCGTCGGGCAAAGAAGAGCTCGCTCCCGCCGTTGCCTGCGAGCAGCCGCTCGAACTGGCTGGCGGGCAGGGCCAGCAGGCAGGCGTAGGTGGAGAGCACTCCGCGCAGGGCGGCATAGCCTTCCAGCTCCAGCGCCTCCACCTCCGGGCGCATGAACACCAGCTCGCGAGCCACCCGCTTGAGGGTATCGAGTACCCGGGCTGCCGGAGCCTGGCCGTGCAGCAGCGCCTGGGGATAGGCCCCGCTCAGGATCTGATCGTGCTCGGCCACATAGGTATGGGCGGCAAGCGCCACCAGATCCCGGGTCAGATGCTGGCGAAAATGGGGGAAGAACCCCCGACCAGAGGCAAGCGCCTCATCGAGCAGGTCGGCCATGTAACCGCCCTCGTCCGCCTCGCGCAGGGCTGTCAGCAGCTCGCTCTGGGTGAGGATGCGCCTGTCCACCGCATCCTCGAGATCGGCGATGCAGTAAGAGATGTCGTCCGCCGCCTCCATGATGTAGACCAGCGGATGACGGCACCCCTCGGCCAGCCCCAGGCTCTGGCCGAGGGCACGATAGAGGGGTTGTTCGCTGAAGAAGATGCCGCGCTTGCTGGTCCAGCCGTGGTGCTGACCATAGCCCTGGGGATGGTGCAATCCCGGCAGGGGCTGCTGCGGGTATTTGCACAGCGCCGCCAACTGCCCCAGGGTGAGGTTCAGCTCATGGAGGCTGTGCACCAGTCGCAGGCTCTGGGCATTGCCGTCAAACACCAGCAGATCCTGGCGAAGGGTTGCCCACTGGGGGCTCGGCAACTGGTCGTGGGCACGGGCGAAGAGGCTGTCCAGCTCCTGGGCAAGCCACTGACTCATCACCTGCTCGCCGAAATGGCCAAACGGCGGGTTGCCGACATCGTGCAACAGGCAGGACATCTCCACCAGATTGATGAAGGCCCCCTCGCACACCACTCCGGCTGGCAACGCCGCCAGGATGCGGCGACTGATCTGGCGACCGGTCTCCTGTACCTCCAACGAATGGGTGAGACGGCTGCGCACCGAGGCTTTCACATCGAGCGGGAAGACCTGGGTCTTCTGCTGCAACCGACGCACCGGCGCCGCCTGCACGATGCGGGTGCGGTCCTGCTCCGTCGCCTCCAGCAGGTCTTCGTCTCCCCAGGGGTGAATGCGCTCGGGGGGGATCAAACGGTCATACATGTCGTGGCTCCTTGCCTGAGGCGTCGTGTCTACGAGAGCAGCCAGCGCCGCAGGCGGGCGATGTCACCCGGGTATTCCCGGCGCAGGGTTTCAATCCAGTCTTCCACGTTCTCCCACCAGGCGGGGTGATCCGGGCTCTGGATAAGCTGGGCCGTCTGCTGCAACCGGCGCAGGCCGATGGAGCCCGCCGCCCCCTTGATCTTGTGGGCCTCCTCCACCACACCGGCCTGATCCCTGGCAATCATGTTGGAGTCGAGCACCGCCATGTAGTCCGGCATCATCTTCTCGAACAGCTCGACGCTGGAGAGCAGCACCGGCTTGCCGACCGTGCTGGCGTAATCGGTGAGGAAGGGCAGATCCAGCAGGGCATCCTGATGGTGGACATCGTCCTGCTCGTCCGCCTCGTCCCCGGCGAGATCCGCAAACAGGTGGCCTATCACCTCCCGCACCGCCTTGGAGCCCAGCGGCTTGTTGATCACATCCTGCATGCCGTGATCCCGGTAGTACTGGCGATCGCCGGTGGCGTTGGCGGTGAGCGCCACCATGGGGGGCAGGCTGTCGCCGTAGCGCGCGAGCAGTTGCTCCGCCACATCGAACCCCGTCATGTCCGGCAGCTGGATGTCGAGCAGGATCAAGTCGAAATCATCCGGGTTGGCCATGGCCAGCGCCTCTGCACCATCCCGCGCCACCTTGACCTGATGGCCGAGCTTGTTCAGCAGGGCGCAGGCCACAGTCACGTTGAGCTCCACATCCTCCACCAGCAGGATGTCGAGGGAGGGCATCTCGGGCTCCGGGGCCGCGGCCTTGGGCTCGACGCAGTCCACCTCCAGCTCGGCGGTGAAGCAGGCGCCTTCGCCCGGGTCGCTGTCCACATAGAGTTGACCGCCCATGGCCTGCACCAGCTGGCGGGAGACCGCAAGACCGATGCCGGTACCGGTGGCGTGCTTCTTGCCCTGCACCTGATAGTACATGGCGAAGATCTTCTCCTGCTGGGCACGGGGAATGCCCACCCCGGTGTCTTCCACCTCGAAGTGCAGCGCCAGTTTGCCCGGTTCATCAGCGGTGTGGGCGAGACAGCGTATGGTGACGCCCCCTTCATCGGTGAACTTGACCGCATTGCCCACCAGGTTCCACAGCACCTGACGCAGCCGGGTGCCGTCCGCCATCACGAACTGGGGCATGTCGCCGTCCCGGTCGAAGTGCAGGTAGAGCCCCTTCTGCTCCGCCTGGATGCGCGACAGCGTCTCCAGCTCGTCGAGGAAGGCGGGCAAATCCAGCGGAGCCGGCGCAATCTCCAGCCGACGACGGTCGAGCTTGTCCAGATCGATGATGTCGTTGAAGATGTTGCCGAGCGTCACCGCGCTCAGGTGGATGGTCTTGAGCTGCTGCTGCTGTCTGGCATCGAGGGGCGTATCCATCAGCATCCGGCTCAGGCCCACGATGCCATTGAGCGGGGTACGCAGCTCGTGGCTGATGGTGGAGATGAAGGTGGTCTTGTCCCGACTCGCCTTCTCCAGCTTGTCCTGGTACTGCTTGCGCTCGGTGATGTCGCGACCAAAGCCGAGCAGGCCGAGTCGCTTGCCGAAGCGGTCGAAGAAGGGCACCTTGCGCAGCTCGAAGTAGGCCTTGCGGCCATCGGGATACTCCAGCCACTGCTCATAGGTGAGCGGCTCGTTCTGGGCGAAGACCTGCTTGTCGGTCTCCACCACCTTGCTGGCGATGTCGTGCTTGTAGACATCGAACGGGGTCAGGCCGATGAGTTCCGCTTCCACCTTGCCGGTGAGCTCCTCCATGGCGCGGTTGCAACCGGAGAACTGCTCGTCCTCGTTGCGGTAATAGACCAGATCGGGGGAGCAGTCGATGAAGGAGCGCAAGAGGGCGGTACGCTCCCCCAGATGCAGCTGGGCCTTCTCCCGCTGGAACACTTCGTTTTCGAGATCCTCGATGGCTTGCTGGCGCAGGGTCTCGGCCCGGTTGGTCTCGGCGATCTGGGCGTTGAGCCGGCTGATGTTCTCCTGCAACTGGCTGTTGAGCTCGAGATCCCGCTCGCGCATGTCTTGCAACTTGCGCACCATCCGGGTCAGCCGCTGGCGGGAGTCCTCCAGCTGATCCACCACGATGGAGAGAAAATAGACGGCCCAGGGGGTCACCAGCAGACCGAAGAAGACAGAGCGCACCAGGTCGACGATGTCCACGGTGCCGCGCAAAAACAGGGTCACCCCCATCTGGATCGACACGGCCAGCACTATGATGGCGGTGGCCAGGAACATGCTGAAGCGCACCAGTCCCAGCTTGGTCATCAGGTCGACGTAATATTGCGCCCAGGATTTGATCTGCTTCATCTCGTTGTTTTCTCCCCTTTTCTTGCGCAAACAGGATACCAGTACGGCGCCATGAACTCTTGTCCGTCGCGTATTCAATTATTGATTAACGTCACACTCCGGCTGGGGTAGCGCCTCAGTCAGCACCGGTTCCACCGGAATACCGGGGCGCACTGTCACCCTTCTCATTCGTTATGTCAGGAGCATACCCGATGCGAAATCATGTTCTGTTGAGCCTTGGCCTGCTGGTCGCCACCACCGCCCACGCCGATCTGGGGGAGATCCCCCGCCAGACCGGCTGGTCCGGTTTTCTGCTGGGCGGGGTCAATGCCGGCAGCCACAAGTCCAACTTCTATGCCGGTGACGACAGCAACAGCCGTATCGATGATCTGGGCTCCCCCGGCCGCGAAAGCGGTCTGAGCCCGCTGCTCAATGCCGATATCCGCTACACCTTCGCCGATACCCGCACCCAGGTCTTCCTCGGCAACCTCATCCAGGACGCGGTGCGCTTCGACTTTACCCAGCAATTCGGTCTGCGCCAGGAGATGGGTGACAAGGGTATCGTCGCCACCTCCCTGGTGTTCAACCTCATGCCGGTGGAAGTGTGGAGCGATCCCTTCGCCACCGGCGTGGATCGCAGCGCCACCGATCTCACCTCGAAAGGGGTGCGCCTTGCCTGGGACAGGATCTGGGGCAGCAACGTCTACGCCACCCTGACCAGCCGGGAAGTGGAGCTCGACGAGGAGCGCAGTGGCCAGCAATATGACCTGACCCACGGCACCCACTACGCCTCCATGCTGAGCCGCAATGGCAAGGTCCACGACCTGGCACTCTCCTACCAGTACCACTTCGGCGGCGACCAGTTGCTGGAGCCCGCCTTCCTCTACAAGGAGGCCCGCCTGGACGGGAGTGCGGAGAGCTTCAAGAACACCGGTCTGCAGCTGACCTATGCCAAGCGTGCCTCCCAGTGGTCCATCGTGAGCAACCTCTACGCCGGCAAGCGCAAGTATGACGAGGCGAATCCCCTGTTCGGCCAGCGCGCCGATGCCAGCGAGTTCGCCCTCAATGGCACCTTCTTCTGGCACAACCTGTTCGGCATCAAACCCCTTGCCGCCACCTTCACCGCGGCCTACTCCAGCGCCGACTCCGACATCGACTTCTACGATGCCGAGGCGCTTCGCTTCAGTACCGGGCTGCTTTACAACTTCTGACCCGCCCCAAGCAAGGAGGCCACCCCCGGGGTGGCCTCTTCATTTGCACAACCCTCGACCATCAGATGCCGAGGGAATCCAGCAGATCGTCGTGCTCGTTGCTCGCCGGCGCGGCCGCCGGTGCCGGTTTGGCTGACTGCTTGGCCTGAGCGATCAGCTCGTCGGGATCCACCTCCTCCTGCACGCCGCCATCATGGATCCGGATAAACTCCGTCTTGTCCATGGCCAGCTCCAGATAGAAGATGTTGTTGCTGGCGGTGAAGAAGGTCACCCGGCGGGTCTCGGGATTGTCGAGGTTGGTGTCGACGCTCAGCATCACCTGCTTGTTGAGCGCCAGCATCTTGGGCTGGTTCTGGGTGATGTGGGTCTGCAGCTCGCGCCCCACCTTGGTGGTGAAGCTGCCGACGATCTGGTTCATCAGCTCGCCCATGACGTTGCTCACCTCGTCCGAGGTGTGGGAGATGGCAAGATCCTCCTTGGAGAGCCCCATACTCAGCATGTAGCTCTGGTAGAGCTCCATGGCCGCAGCGGCGGAGAAGTTGATCACCACCAGCCCGGAGAAGCCGCCGTCAAACAGCACGAAACAGCCGATGTCAGGCTTGAGGCAGGTCTTGCTGATCCGCTGCACCATGCCGGAGAAGCGCACCTGGGTCTGGGTCGCCGCACTCAATACGCTCGTCACCGAATTGCACAGGCTCAGCAGTACGTCCTCTGTGGTCAATACGGCATCATCCTCGGATCTTGTCACTATCATGGAACCTTCCTGCTGATCGAAATAATGGGGCTGTCACTCGTGTCGCCCATGTCACCATGCACCGGCGCGATACGCTAACATATTGCGTGATCCCGGTGCCCAAAGCGCGAGCCACCTCTCACTTGACTGGATTATCAGTCAGAAATGGCTGAAATCCATCCAGGGTAGCCAGACGGGTTTGCCAACTGGCAGCCGCCCCTTGCAAGGCCTGCTCCTCATAGGGAATGGCGGGACAGGCACCCCAGATGGGACCGGGCCAGGCCGCATCCGAGCTGAAGCGGGCCACGTGGTGCAGGTGCAGCTGAGGCACCAGATTGCCGAGGGCCGCCACGTTGATCTTGTCCGGGCCGAGTGCCCGCTCCATCAGGGTGGCGACGGCGCAGGACTCCTGCATCAACTGCTGTTGCTGCTCGGGGGCCAGATGATGGATCTCCCGCAGGTTGGCGACCCGGGGCACCAGAATCAGCCAGGGATACTGGCTGTCTTTGGCCAGCAGGACGCGGCACAGGGGCAGATCCCCGAGTATCCGGGTATCCGCCTGAAGGCGGGGGTGCAATTCAAACATGGGGGCCTCGCTGATCAACATGGGCACATCGGGAATCAAAGATGTGCCCACGTTACTGCAACGGGGAGCAAACTTAAAGGCGCGGCACGGCCCAACCGATGAAGCGCTTGCGAAGCGCGGGGTCCGCCTGCAGGAAAAGCTGTTGCAACTGCCCTTCCAGGGCGCTGGCCGGCACGGAGGAGGCCCGGGGCGTCGCCACGGCGGCCGCAGTCACATCCGCCGCACCGGCGAGCACGGCAGGCCCCTCGCCACGGTTGTACTCCATCAGCCTGGCATGCCAGTCCATGCCGATCTGCATCCCCTGCACCACCAGCGTATCCTGGCGCACCTCGAGGGGCTGCCCCCCCGCCACCAGGCCCAGGACAGGGGCCCTGGCGTAGCGTTCCATCCCGGCCTCGTCCGCAGGCACGGGAGCCTGCAGGCGCACCGACTGCCCGCGGGCCTCATAGCGAAGCACCTGGGGCTCGGAGCGAACCTGGCGATCATTGTCGCTGCTGTTGCGACTCGGGATCACCCCCTCGTAGCGCACCAGCAGTTGCTGCTCCCCGTCGGCCAGCACGGCATGCTGCTCGTCCTGCACCTTGCCGGTGCTCACCGCCAGGATCTGGAAATCCCGGGGCACCTCGACCCTGACCTCGGCCTGCACACCGCCGCAGCACAGCAGCGCAACCCCTGCCCAACCCTGATGACGCTTCATTCCCTGACTCTCCTTTCGCGATGAAGGGCGCAGGGTAGCAGCCCCAGATGACAGAAAAATAACGGGATGCAGGCTCACCCCAGCAGATAATGGGGCCGCTCGGCAAACCACTGGGCCAGCACCTGCTTGAACAGCCGGATCTTGCGCGGCACCCGGCGCTGCTGGGCGTGCAGCACATGGATCGGGTGCAGGCCGGTCTGCCACTCCGTCAGCACGGCCACCAGCTCCCCTCGGGCCAGGCTGGCCTCCACCAGCATCAGTGGACACTTGGCAAAGCCCATGCCCGCCCGGGCCAGTTGCAGCAGGGTGCTGTAGTGGTTGGCCCGCACTCGCCCCTGCACCAGGATGTGCGCCTCCTCCTCCCCCTGGCGAAAGTGCCACTGCTCCCAGTCCGGGTTGTGGCCCTGCAGCAGGCAGGAGCGCCCCCCCAGCTCATAGGGAGTGGCGGGGATCCCCTCTCGCGCCAGCAGAGCGGGGCTTGCCACCACCACATCCTTGAGCCTGCCGAGCGGCAGGGCCACCAGGTTGTCGGGGATCAGCTCCATGGCCCGCAGGGCGATGTCATTCTCCCCCTGGCTCATGTCGATCATGGCATTGGTGAAGTTGAGCTCGACCTGGACGCCGGGACAGAGCTCGGCAAAACGGGCGAGCAGCTCGCTCACCATGCGTTCCCCCGTGCTGACCGGGCAGGTGAAGCGCAGGCGGCCGCTGTCCTCCTCGGTCAGGGCGCGGATCCCCTCCTCCGCCTCCCGGGCCAGGGCGAAGATCTCGCCGGCCTGCTGGTGAAGCACCCGCCCCGCCTCGGTCAGGCTGAGTCTGCGGGTCGTGCGCTGGAGCAGCTGGGCATTGAGGGCGGACTCCAGGGCGCTGACATGGCGGCTCAGCATCCCCTTGCTCACCCCCAGGGCATCGGCAGCGGCGGAGAAACTGCCCCGTTGCACCACTTCATAGAAACTGGCCAGGTGGGTGATATCCATCATTAGCACCAATATGGAAACAATGGGTTCATCATAAGCGCTTTTTCTCCCTTTTTATCCCACTATCATCAACTCATCTCAACCAGGAGCGATAGATATGAAGATTGTGATTGTGGGTGCCTCCGGCACCATTGGCGCCGCCGTCAGCGAACTGCTTGCCCAGGATCACCAGGTGATCCGGGTCGGTCACAGCCAGGGGGATGCCAGAGTGGACATGCGCGACCCCGCCTCCATCCGGGCGCTCTTCGAGCAGATCGGATCCTTCGATGCCCTGGTGGTCGCCAGCGGCAGCGTCGCCTTCAATGCCCTGACCGAGATGACGGACGAGCAGTGGCAGGTGGGGCTTCAGAGCAAGCTGATGGGCCAGATCAACCTGACCCGGGCCGCCATTGCCCACCTGAGCGACCGTGGCTCCATCACCCTCATCAGCGGCATTCTGAGCGAGGAGCCCATCCACTGGGGGGTGAGCGCCACCACCATCAACGGTGCCATCGAGCACTTCGTGAAAGGGGCCGCCTGCGAGCTGCCAAGGGGCATTCGCATCAACGTGGTCAGCCCCACCGTGCTGGAAGAGTCCATGGGCAAGTATGCCGACTTCTTCCCGGGCTTCGTGCCGGTACCCGCCGCCCGGGTGGCCCAGGCCTACAAAAAATCGGTACTGGGGGTACAGACCGGTCAGATCTTCCGGATCAATGGCTGAGCGCTCCGGACAACCCAATGAAAACGGGCCCCGTCATGGGGCCCGTTTTGTCATCTGCGTTGCAAACGCCTCCCCTGCCACCGGCAAACGTTTGTTCGCCTGCGGCAAAAAAAGCGGTCGGCCTCAGTCGATCAGGCCGTACTGCTCCCGCAGTACCTCGATGATCTCCTGCTTCGGATTGGCACTGCGTACCAGCGGCTGACCGATGATCTTCTCGGCGATCCCCACATAGGTGCGGGAGATATCCATCATCACCTCGGTGGGCAGCTTGTTGTCACGGGCCAGGGCGAAGCGCTCGGGCATGCGGTTCTTGTTGAGCAGGATGTCCGGATCCGGGAAGTGGTTCAGCAGCCACTGGCGGAAGCCCTCTTTGGACTTCTCGATGATCTCGCCGCCGCGAAGGGCTGCGCCGTCCCAGATGCGGGAGCTGTCGGGGGTGCCCACTTCATCCATGTAGATGAGCTTCTCGCGACCGGCGGCATCGGTCACGTAACCGAACTCGAACTTGGTGTCGACGAAGACCTGATCCAGGGCAGCCAGCGCCTCGCTGATGACGTTGAAGCCCTCTTTGAGCAGCGCCTCGTAGCGGTCGATGTCCGCCGGGGAGCGGAAGCCGAAGGCCTGATGGTGGCGCTCGATGTCGCCGCGGGAGACGTTGACGTCGTCCGCTTCCGGCACGCCATCCAGCCCTTTGAGGATCCCCTTGGTGGACGGGGTAATGAGGATCTCGGGCAGCTTCTGATCCTTCTTGAGCCCTTCCGGCAGGGTGATGCCGCAGAATTCCCGCTCACCATCCTTGTAGGCACGCCACATGGAGCCGGTGATGTACTGGCGGGCAATGGCCTCGATCATCACGGGACGGGCTTTTTGCACGATCCAGACGAAGGGGTGCGGGATGTCCAGGATGTGGCTGTCCGCCAGCCCCTGCTCCTTGAACAGCTTGAACCAGTGGCTGGAGATGGCATTGAGCGCCGCGCCCTTGCCCGGCACGCCGTTCAGACCGTCCACCCCTTGCCAGATGCAGTCGAAAGCCGAGATGCGATCACTGATCACCATGAGGGCCAGGGGCGTATCGGCCGGCACATCATAGCCTTTCTCCCGAATGAGCCGGGCACTGTCTGCCGGGGTCAACCAGTAGACGCTGCGCACTTTGCCGGAATGGACAGGTTTATCGGTACGGATCGGCAAATCGTCGTTCACCGCCAATACTTGATCTGCAAGACTCATGGCTAATAACACTTCCTGTTGTGGGACTAGTTAGGCAGGGGCACCAGACCCCTGTCTGTGGGGGATTCACATCATCAGGTACTCAGGCCCGGGGCAACCGGCTCTGCACGCTGGCCCTGCGGCAACCCGGACATAACAAAACAGGGGCGCGAGGCCCCTGTTTCCATGCTTACTTCGCCCCCTGATCGGCCAAGCCCTTGGCAAAGGCCTCGGACAGGCTGATGTACATCTGGGAGATGACACCGGATGCGACAGGCTTCTTGTCCTTGTCGAACAGGGTGATGGAGGTCTTGCCGCCCGTCATCTCGCCGAGCTGGAAGCGATACTTGTCTTCCTCGAGCTTGAAGGGTTCCGCTCCCTTGGCCTTCCAGAACTCGCTGTCCGGCTCATCGTATTCCACGTCGATCCAGCCCAGGGACTGCTGGGTATCCTTGATGGTGAAACCATAGGCAGGCAGCACCTGATTGAGGCGGCGCCACACCTGGTCAAACGACCCTTCGGCAATCCAGGCGCTCAGCTCGTTGTTGTCCAGACCCAGCTCCAGCCCCATGCCATCGCTGGACTTGTGCTGTTCACGGGCCTTGAGCTGCTTGTCGTAATAGAGGGAAAACTGGTTCAGGGCGCGGGTGGCATAACGCTGGGCGTCCGCCGGCGTCAGCACAGTGCTGGTCTCGCCGTCGATGGTCTCTTCGTGATCCAGCACCCGTACCGACATCTTGATGGCGTGACGCTGCACATCGTTGCGCAGGGTGAACTGGTAACGCTGACGGATCTTGAAGTCATCGTCATCTTCCGCCCAGCCATCGAGCACCGCTGAGTTGTCAAACCAGCCGGTCTGCAAGACGCCGTCCTGCTGGTCCAGCTTCTCGGTGGTGACCTTGTGTTCGGCCAGGAAATTCATCAGGAAGGCCCATGTATCGCGCTCCACGCTCTGGGAGGTGCTGAGGGCATAGAAGGCGACGGTCGGCTCGCTGGCATTGGCCACCACCTGGCTTCCGGGCACCACGGTGAGCAACTGGGCGGGCGGACGCACGTCCACCTTGGCCCCGAGGGCGCCCTCACGGCTGCTCTCGGGCAGAGCCGGAATGTCGAAATTGCTGTTAAAGGCGGGGGTACTCAACCCGGCGGGCACAAGGAAGGCGCGGCCTTCGAGGCGGCTCTCTTCATACTCGAAGCCACGGTTGGCCATTTTGCGTTCCTGGGGTGAGCTGCAGGCAGCCAGCACGGCCACCGTCGCGACACTCAGTACCAGGCGCACTGCATTTCCCTTTCCATTTGCTTTAAACACTCGCCATCAACTCCGCAGTCGTCAGTGCTCGCGCCATCGCCGCTTCCCCCTCGGGGGTGAGATCGGTCAGGGGCAGACGCAAGGTCGCCGTCGCCATCAATCCCAGCCGGGCACAGGCCCATTTCACCGGGATGGGACTCGGTTCACAGAACAGAGTCTGATGCAACGGCATCAATCGATTGTTGATGTCATGAGCCTGCCCGGCATCACCGGCCAGGGCAGCACGACACATGTCGGCCATCTGGGGCGCCGCAATATTGGTGGTGACCGAAATGACACCATCGCCCCCTTGCAGCATAAAATCACATCCGCTGGCGTCATCGCCACTATAAAGCGCAAAATCCGGCCCGCACAGTTCGCGCAGCAGCGGGGTACGGCCAAGATCGCCAGTCGCTTCTTTCAAACCTATGATGCCGGGCACCTTGGCCAGACGGGCCACCGTCTCGGGTTTGAGGTCACAGCAGGTGCGACCGGGCACATTATAGAGAATTTGAGGCAGACCACTAGCCTCGGCGATCGCACAATAGTGACGATAGAGGCCTTCCTGGGTGGGTTTGTTGTAATAGGGGGTAACCGAGAGACCCGCCACCACGCCCATGGTGGCGAAACGCCGGGAGAGGGCGATGGCGTGAGCAGTATTGTTGGAGCCGCAGCCCGCGATGACGGGAATGCGTCCGGCGGCGTATTCCACCGTCTTCTCAACCACGGCGATATGTTCCTGCTCGCTCAGGGTGACCGACTCTCCCGTGGTTCCCACGGCGACAATGGCGCTGGTCCCGGCATCCACATGATATTCCACCAGCGCTGCCAGACTGACCCAATCGATGTCGCCCGAGGGCAGCATGGGGGTAACGAGCGCAACAATACTACCGCGTAACATGGATAATTCTCCCGATTTTCAGGGGCGTAATGGTAAAGCTGCCCCTTTTGAAAAACAAGGGAGGCACGGGACAAGCCGTGTTACCATCCGGCACAAAACGTATGAATGCACGAGCGCACAAGAGGCCTCACGGCAGGGTGCTGGCACCCGCGGTCAACGCATTCTCAATAATGGACGAGAGACGATTTATGACTCACTACCTGGTCGTAACGGCCATCGGCACGGACAGGCCTGGCATCGTCAATGAGGTGACCCGTCACGTCAGTGGCTGCGGTTGCAACATTGTCGACAGCCGTCTTGGCATCTTCGGCAACGAATTCACCTTCATCATGCTCCTGTCCGGTGACTGGAACAGCCTGATGCAACTGGAAATCAGCCTCCCACTGCGCAGCCAGGAGTGGGATCTCATCACCATGATGAAACGCACCGAGCGCCACCATTCCCTGCAATATGACATCAGCGCCAGCGCAGAGGTGCTGATCCGGGATCAGCCGGGCATCGTAAGTCAGTGCACCCAGTTCTTCAGCGATCACGGCTGGGACATCCAGGCCATGCAGACCATCACCCTGGAACAGCAGCCCTTCAACCTGCTCAAGGCGAACTTTCAGTTGAATCTCTCCAAGCAGGGAGAAGAGCCTGGCTCGAAGACAGCCTTCGCCGATTTCTGTCGTGGACTGGGCGCCGAGTCGTTCGAATTCATCGTCAATCACAAGTACGCCTGACGGCGTTTATCCGAGGAGACCCCATGTCACCACTAGAAGCTGGTACCCAGGCCCCCGATTTCTCCCTCTCCGATCAGGACGGCAATCAGGTTCGCCTCGCCGACCTGCGCGGCAAGAAGGTGCTGATCTATTTCTACCCCAAGGCGATGACCCCGGGTTGCACCACCCAGGCCTGCGGTCTGCGCGACGTCAATAGCGAGCTGGCTGCCCTCAATGTGGTGGTGCTCGGCATCAGCCCTGACAGCGCCAAGCGCCTGAAAAAGTTCGAGGAGCGCGACAACCTCAACTTCCGCCTGCTGGCCGATGAGGATCACGCGGTGGCCGATGCCTTTGGCGTCTGGGGCCCGAAGAAGTTCATGGGCAAGGAGTATGACGGCATTCATCGCCTGAGTTTCCTCATCGACGAAGAGGGCAAGGTTGCCCATCGCTTCGACAAGTTCAAGACCAGCGATCACCATCAGGTGGTGCTCGACCTCGTCAAGGGGTAAGCCACCAGCGGCATTGTTGCAGGGCTCGCCATGGCGGGCCCTGCTCGTTTCACCACGGCATCAGCCCCCACTCTCTGGCGGCTCACCAGGGCGCCTCCTCCCGCCTTTTCTCGCCAACCTCCCCTCTCAGATCAAAAAATTCATCCTGGATATGGGTTAACGTGACCCCAGATTCATTTTCCAGCGAGACAGCCCATGAACATGAGCCACACCGAACGCCTGATCCTGAGCAACCAGTACGAGATCCTGGCCAAACTCAATCCGGAAAAGGCGGCGTTTTACCAGCGTGCCAGCACCATCGTCGAGCGCGGCTACTGCCTGCAGATCCTCGAGCTGGAGAAGAGCTTCGGCCATCTGGATCTCGCCACCTGCCAGGAGGTCCTGGACACTCTGGAGCTGCACCATGCACTGGCCATCTCCTGGGGTAACCTGGATGCCAGCGCCCGGGCCGATGTCAACGAGAGCCGCCTTGCCTTCAACGGCTACAGCCGCAGCCAGGAGCGGGAACTGGCGGATTACGTCTGCTTCCTGCTGGAAGTGGACAAGCGCTTCCCCGAACTGCCCTGCCCCTGCGATGAGCTCTCCAGCGACATCGCCATGCGGGACAAGTACCAGCGCATGCTGGCGGTCTGGCGTCAGTGCCCCCGTCAGTACAAGCTCTCCATCCAGGAGATCAGCAAGGTGCTGGCCGCCTGAATGTGAAAAAGGCGCCTGAGGGCGCCTTTGTCGTCAGTCTGACTCAGGAAAGTCATTCGTAGAGGAAGGATTTGTCCAGCTGCTTGAAGGCGGCGTTGAGGGTATCGGCCAGCTCTTCGTAGCGGGGACGGGCCACCAGCTGACGCTGGCCCCCTTGCTCGTTCATCTTGCCGTTTATCTCCCGATACCAGGTGGCGAGGGAGGGGGGCAGCCGGGTATCGGCGCGCTGGCCGAGCCAGTAGTACCCTTGCAGCGGCAGGCTGAGCAGGAAGAGCACGGACGCCATCACGGAGGGCCAGTAATGAAGCTCGCCAAATTGGAACTGCACCATGACGCTGAGCACCGCCAGTGCCGGGATCACCTTGAGGGCGAATTCGGTGGCCTTGATCACCCGATTCTCCGGGAACATGGAATTAAGCTCGGGACGGCGCGGCCAAAGAGTCATATAATGACGGCCTTGCTGTAATTTAGTTCCAAAAATGTTCATGCTCATGCTACCTCCGAGCTCTTTTCGAACGCATTAACGGCAAAACCTCGACAATATTTGAGAGGCAATAACAAAGGTTGAGGATGACTTTGTTATTTTTCAACAATCAGGTTATCCTTTGTACGCCCATTTTTACGCTGGGGCACGGCCACTGACCAGTCAGGGACGTCTGAATTTCGGGTCTTGTATCACTATACAAGGGGCAAGCAACAGATTGCCAACCCTCATAAGGATAAGTTGATAGTTTTTGGACGCACCGCGTCCGGCGCATCCTCCAACCCAACCCAATCTGCGATAGGATTTATTCATGAGTAAGCTGGTTCTTGTTCTTAACTGTGGCAGCTCGTCCCTGAAGTTTGCTGTCATTGACGCAACCACCGGTGATGACCTGCTGTCCGGCCTGGCCGAATGCTTCAACCTCGACGACGCCCGCATCAAGTGGAAGCTGAACGGCGAGAAAGGCAACGCTGATCTGGGTGCCGGTGCCGCTCACCAGGAAGCGCTGGACTTCATCGTTCACAAGATCCTGCCGCTCAACCCGGAACTGTCCAAGAACCTGATCGCCATCGGCCACCGCGTGGTACACGGCGGCGAGCGTTTCACCTCCTCCGTTCGCATCTGTGATGACGTCATTGCCGGCATCGAAGCCGCCATTCCTTACGCACCGCTGCACAACCCGGCTCACCTGATCGGTATCCGTGCCGCCCTGAAGGTCTTCCCGGAACTGGCCGAGAAGAACGTCGCCGTGTTCGACACCGCCTTCCACCAGACCATGCCGGAAGAAGCCTTCCTGTACGCCCTGCCGTACAAGCTCTACAAAGAGAACGGCATCCGTCGCTACGGCGCCCACGGCACCAGCCACTACTACATCAGCCTGGAAGCGGCCAAGCAGCTGAACAAGCCGGTGGAAGAGCTCAACATCATCAACTGCCACCTGGGCAACGGCGGCTCCGTCTGCGCCATCAAGAACGGCCAGTCCGTCGACACCTCCATGGGCCTGACCCCGCTGGAAGGCCTGGTGATGGGTACCCGTTCCGGTGACATCGATCCGGCCATCATCTTCTTCCTGCACGACAAGCTGGGCATGAGCGTTGCCGAGATCAACACCATGCTGACCAAGGAATCCGGCCTGCAGGGTCTGACCGAAGTCACCTCCGACTGCCGTTTCGTTGAAGACAACTACGACAGCAAGGAAGAAGCCAAGCGCGCCATGGACGTGTACTGCTACCGTCTGGCCAAGTACATCGGTGCCTACGCCGCCGCCATGGACGGTCGTCTGGATGCCGTGGTCTTCACCGGCGGCATCGGCGAGAACTCCGCCCCGATCCGTGAGATCACCCTGAACAAGCTGGGCCTGCTGGGCTTTGACGTCGACCACGACGCCAACCTGAAGGCTCGCTTCGGCAAGGGCGGCGAGATCACCAAGGCTGGTTCCACCAAGGCCCTGGTTATCCCGACCAACGAAGAGTGGGTCATCGCCCACGACGCGCTGGAACTGGTCGGCGCATAAATTAGCTGTAGAGCAAGGCCGCCCCAGGGCGGCCTTTTCCTGATCCCAAAAAATGAACAAGGGGTAATAAGTGGCACGCACTATTATGCTCATCCCGGTCGGCACTGGTGTCGGCGTAACCTCCGTGAGTCTTGGCGTCGTTCGCGCCATGGAACGTCACGGTGTCAATGTCAGCTTCTTCAAACCGGTCGCCCAGCCGCGTCCGGGTGAAACCGGTACCGAGCGCTCCACCGCCGTGATCCGCGCCGCAGCCAACATCAACCCGCCCGAGCCGTTTGCCCTCTCCTACGCCGAGAACATGATCACCTCCAGCAACACCGACATCCTGCTGGAAGAGATCGTGGCCCGCTTCGAAGAGCACGTGAAGAGCAGCGGCGCCGAAGTTGTGGTGATCGAGGGCCTGGTTCCGACCGACAAGCAACCCTTTGCCAACAAGCTGAACTACGACGTCGCCAAGGCGCTGGACGCCGACATGGTGTTCGTGACCCATCCGGGCAACGACTCCAGCCAGAAGCTCAAAGAGCGCATCGAGCTGGCCTGCTCCAACTTCGGTGGCGTCAACAACCCGCGCATCGTGGGCTGCGTCATCAACAAGGTGGGTGCCCCGGTTGACGAGCACGGCGTGACCCGTCCCGACCTGACCGAGATGTTCGAAGCGCACCACCACGGCGCCGATACCGGCCACAACCTGGAAGTGCTGCAGGTCTTCGGCAAGAGTCCGCTGCGCATCCTCGGCTGCATTCCCTGGAACACCCAGCTGATCGCACCGCGCGCCAAGGATCTCGCCAAGCACCTGGCCGCCAAGATCATCAACAAGGGTGAGCTGGAAAGCCGCCGCCTGCAGACCGTGACCTTCTGCGCCCGCTCCATCCACAACATGATCGAGCACTTCCGTCCGGGCAGCCTGCTGGTGACCTCCGGCGACCGTTCCGACGTCATCGTCTCCGCCTGCCTCTCCGCCATGAACGGCGTCAAGCTGGGTGCCCTGCTGCTGACCGGCAACTACCACCCGGAACCCCAGGTGATGGCACTGTGCCAACAGGCCATGGCCACCGGTCTGCCGATCATGATCACCGGCACCAACACCTGGCAGACCGCCGTCAGCCTGCAGAACTTCAACGTCGACATCCCGGAAGATGACCGCGAGCGTATCGAGCTGGTGCAGGACTACGTTGCTGGTCACATCGACAAGCACTGGATCGAGTCTCTCTCCGCCAAGTCCACCCGTTCCCGTCGCCTGAGCCCGCCGGCTTTCCGCTACCAGCTGACCGAGCTGGCCCGTCAGGCCAACAAGCGCGTCGTGCTGCCGGAAGGGGAAGAGCCGCGGACCATCAAGGCGGCCGCCATCTGTGCCGAGCGCGGTATCGCCCGTCCGGTGCTGCTGGGCAACCCGGACGAGATCCGCCGCGTCGCTGAGCAGCAGGGCGTGATCCTGACCGACCGCGTCGAGATCATCGATCCGGTTGCCGTGCGCGAGCGCTATGTGGCCCGTCTGGTCGAGCTGCGCAAGAACAAGGGCATGACCGAAGTGGTTGCCCGCGAGCAGCTGGAAGACAACGTGGTACTGGGTACCATGATGCTGGAGCGCAACGAGGTCGACGGCCTGGTATCCGGCGCCGTGCACACTACTGCCAACACCATCCGTCCGCCGATGCAGATCATCAAGACCGCCCCGGGCTCTTCCCTGATCTCCTCCATCTTCTTCATGCTGCTGCCGGATCAGGTGCTGGTCTACGGTGACTGCGCCATCAACCCGGATCCCACCGCCGAGCAGCTGGCCGAGATCGCCATCCAGTCCGCCGACTCCGCTGCCGCCTTCGGCATCGAGCCGCGCGTGGCCATGATCTCCTACTCCACCGGCACCTCCGGCGCCGGCGCGGATGTGGAGAAGGTGCGTGAGGCGACCGAGCTGGCCAAGGCCAAGCGTCCCGACCTCATCATCGACGGCCCGCTGCAGTACGATGCGGCCATCATGGAGAACGTCGCCAAGTCCAAGGCACCGAACTCCCCGGTTGCCGGCAAGGCCACCGTGTTCGTGTTCCCGGATCTCAACACCGGCAACACCACCTACAAGGCGGTACAGCGCTCCGCCGAGCTGGTCTCCATCGGCCCCATGCTGCAAGGCATGCGCAAGCCGGTCAACGACCTCTCTCGCGGCGCCCTGGTGGACGACATCGTCTACACCATCGCCCTGACCGGCATCCAGGCAGCCCAGGCCGAGTAATCGACCCGCAGTCCGATGCACTGAAAAACCCGCCGAGAGGCGGGTTTTTTTATGGCTCGCGCCCAGAAATGTTGATCAGCAAGATCAGGTCGGGATCCCGTCCGGATCTACGGACAGATCCGCGTTCCGCCCTTGGCAAGGCACGAGGGATAAGCAAACGCTCACACCCTCGCCAGGGGATTGCACAAATGCGATCCAGCCAGGATCAAATTGAAATATCCTTTTAAGATCATGCAACTAACGCCAGACACACCGCTAATCTACAGAGTTTTCCACAGCTTTTGTGGATAGTTTACCGATCATTTGAAAGAAAATGACAGGTGAAGCCCCTCCCTTCTCCCTTCTCTTTCACCCCCTCGATAGCCCCCTGATGCTGTGGACTGCATCCCTACCGGCGCCCCCACGCTGCCAGACACGAAAAAGGGCTCCGAAGAGCCCTTGAACAGCTATTTTCACATCCGGCCACATCAGGGACGCAGGGATTTGTCCGCCCGGGAGATGCCGCAGACACCGGAGCGCACCACTTCGATGATCTCGTTGGTCTGGGCAGCCGTCTTGATGAAGGCGTCCAGCTTTTCGCTGGTCCCGACGAGCTGCACCGTGTAGAGCTCGGGGGTGACGTCGACGATCTGGCCACGGAAGATGTCCGCCAGCCGCTTCAGTTCGTCACGGGCACCACCGGCGGCGCGCGCCTTGACCAGCGCGATCTCCCGCTCGATGTGCTCCCCTTCGCTGAGATCGCACACCTTGAGCACGTCCACCAGCTTGTGCAGCTGCTTCTGGATCTGCTCCAGTACCCGCTCATCCCCCATGGTGACGATGGTCATGCGGGACAGGGTGGGATCCTCGGTGGGGGCCACCGTCAGGGTCTCGATGTTGTAGCCGCGCTGGGAGAAGAGGCCTACCACACGGCTCAGGGCACCGGATTCGTTCTCCAGCAGAACGGAAATTATATGTCTCATCAGGTTCTCTCCGTCTTGCTCAGCCACATCTCGTCCATGGCGCCAAATTTGATCTGCATCGGATAGACGTGCTCGTCCGGATCGACCGAGATGTCCATGAACACCAGTCTGTCCTTCATGGCAAAAGCCTTCTCCATGGCGCTCTCCAGCTCCGCCGGATCGCTCACCGCGATGCCGACGTGGCCATAGGCTTCCGCCAGCTTGACGAAGTCAGGCAGGGATTCCATGTAGGAGTGGCTGTGGCGGCCACCGTAGAACATCTTCTGCCACTGCTTGACCATGCCCAGCGCACGGTTGTTGATGGAGATGATCTTGATGGGCACCCCGTACTGCATGCAGGTAGAGAGCTCCTGAATGTTCATCTGCACCGAGCCGTCGCCGGTGACGCAGCAGACCACGGCTTCCGGGTTGGCAAACTGGGCGCCCATGGCGGCGGGAATGCCAAAGCCCATGGTGCCGAGACCGCCGGAGTTGATCCACTGGCGCGGTTTGGCAAACGGGTAGTAGAGGGCGGCAAACATCTGGTGCTGGCCCACGTCGGAGGCGACGAAGGCCTCCCCCTTGGTCACCTTGTAGAGAGTCTCGATGACCTGCTGCGGCTTGATCAGGGTGGGATGGGTTTCGTAGGCCAGGCAGTTGCGGGAACGCCACTGGTTGATCTGCTCCCACCAGTCCGCCAGCGCCTGCTTGTCGTTGTCAAAGCCGCACTCGCGGATCACTTCCAGCATCTGTTCCAGCACGGTTTCCACCGAGCCGACGATGGGCACATGGGCCTGTACCGTCTTGGAGATGGAGGTGGGGTCGATGTCGATGTGGACTATGGTAGCGTTGGGGCAGAACTTGGCTACGTTGTTGGTCACGCGATCATCGAAACGGGCACCCACGGCGAAGATGAGATCCGCGTTGTGCATGCTCTTGTTCGCTTCGAAGGTACCGTGCATGCCGAGCATGCCGATGAATTGCGGATGGGTGCCGGAGAAGGCGCCCAGCCCCATGAGCGTGGTGGTCACCGGCAGGTTCAGCAGCTCCGCCAGCTTGGTCACCAGGTGATCCGCATTGGCGTTGATGGCGCCGCCACCCACGTACATGACCGGGCGGCTCGCCTCGGTCAGCAGCTTGGCAGCCCGCTTGATCTGACCCTTGTGTCCGGCCTTGGTCGGATTGTAGGAGCGCAGGGAAACGGACTCGGGATACTGATAGGGGAACTTCTCTTTCGGATTCTGCACGTCTTTGGGCAGATCCACCACCACCGGCCCCGGGCGGCCACTGGCGGCAATGTAATAGGCCTTCTTGATGGCCTCGGGAATGTCGCTGGCTTTCTTGCACAGGAAGCTGTGCTTCACCACCGGGCGGGAGATGCCGATCATGTCGGTCTCCTGGAACGCATCCTCCCCGATCATGCTGGTCGGCACCTGGCCGGACAGGATCACCAGGGGAATGGAATCCATGTAGGCGGTGGCGATCCCCGTGATGCAGTTGGTGGCGCCGGGACCCGAGGTCACCAGCACAGTGCCCACCTTGCCGGTGGAGCGGGCATAACCGTCCGCCATGTGCACTGCGGCCTGCTCATGCCGCACCAGGACATGCTCCATCTTGCCGTTTTCGAAGAGAGCGTCATAGATGTCGAGCACTGAGCCACCAGGGTAGCCGAAAACGTGCTCCACTCCCTGATCTTCCAGCGCTCTAACCACCATCTGGGCGCCTGATAACATCTCCATGATAAAGCCCTCCAGGCTTTGCTCCGTTAAGCGAAAGCTATCGACAGTCCGCTGCTTCCCGGCAGCGCCGATCCGAGTCTTGTTGTTGTCTGCAGGCAGATCAGGCGAGTTCGGAGCCGTCGATAGTAGAAAAATAGGGGTTTTCCATCATTCACCCGAAAAGCGGGTGAAAAACCAACTTAACCCGCCCGTGAACGCTTGTCCACGGCTTTGTCTGGCCATAACAGTCATAAATTTCAAACAGCTATTAACATTCAGTGACTTGGCTACCAGACGGGCAACAAAGAGGGGCCCTGGGGGGAACAACCAGCGGATCATGCTGCCCGCGTCGGTGAGGAACAAAATAAACGGCCCACCCCGAGGGGGTGGGCCGTCAAAAACTGGCTGGTTTCACTGCTCGTCTTCGGGTTCTGCCAGCCAGATCTGCTGATCCGGATCCGTCTCTTCGCAGACCGAAATGCTGACACCCATGTCGAGCAGCTCATGCAGGGTGAGATTGTCTGCCAGGGTCATGGTGTCGCCGTTTTCATTGGTAAAGCGCATGGTGTCCGTCCTCTCCGTGGTGGGATCGACTCAGTTTAGTCAAAGGCGCTGAGTTGGGATAACCAGGGACGCTCCTGGCCGGTACGGCTGGCAAGCTCCCCCAGGCTGTCACACACCTCCTCCGGAAAGAGAGTCCTGCCCCAGAGGCGGCGGGAGAGCGCCCCCACCTCCTCCCCGGCCCCGTCCAGCAACCAGTCGGCCAGCTCTCCTGCCACATCGGGATAGCGTACCCTGCCAGGAGAAGGGGCCTCCAGCCAGCTTCGCACCGCATTGGCATCCAGGCTGTCCATCAACTGGGCCAGCCCCATCAGCTCCAGGGTCCTGCCGTTGGTCAACTGCTCGAACTGGCCACCCAGGGGTTTGACCAGCAGCTTCTTGCCCAAAGAGAGCGCCTCGGAGGCAAGCTCGAATCCCGCATTGCTGATGACCCCGCGACAACCGGCCAGCGCCAGCTTGAACCCCTCTCTGGCCTGAGGTTCAAAGCGGATGTTGCGCCACTCGCTACGCTTGCGCACCTCGGGATGGAAGCAGATGAACGACTGCGTGCTGAAACGCGACAACAGGGCCGCGATCGTCTCTGTCTGCTCGAATGGCAGATAGACCAGGATCTGCTGGTTGTCCGGCACCGGCTCGAGGGGATCGACGATGGGAGGCAGCAGGGGCTGGCCGAAATGGAACCAGTGCAGCCCCAGGGACTGGCGTACCGGCGCAAAATGGCGCATCAGCTGGCGGTTGAAGCCGCTCTCCCCCCAGCGCGGGATCGGCCAGTCGAAGCTCGCCTGATGGCTGATGGTGAGGCTGGGTTTGCCCCAGCGGCGAGCTGCATGGGCACTGAGCGGCTCGAAGTCGCTGATGACCAGATCGTACTCGCGACAATCGAGGGCACGCAGATCTTGCCAGAAACGCAGGGGAGAGAGTCCCTTGAGGGTACGCCAGCCCGAGATGCGCCCCTGATGGCTGGCGAAGGTGATACCGGGGAAGGTGCGATAATCCCCGAACTCCCCCATCTCGAAGTAACCGTCGGCGGCGCGCCCGCTGAACAGGTAGTCCACCGCCATTCCCCTGCTCTTCAATGCGCGCGCCAGGGTCCGGCTACGACTGATATGACCGTTGCCGGTCCCCTGAACGCCGAACAGTATCCTCATCCCTGGCTCCAACCCAGCGCCCAGAGGGCGCAACCACCGCCAAGCAGCGCCCCGGCCACCAGATCACTCAGATAATGCACCCCGAGCAGCAGGCGGGACGCCCCCACCAGCGCGGCCCAGACAAACAGCAGCGGTGCCCAGAGCGGGAAACTGGCGGCCAGTACGGTCGCCATCAGAAAGGCGGCCGCGGTATGGCCAGAGGGCAGGCTGTAACGATCCGACGGGGTGATGAAGACAGGCAGCCCTGCCGGGCGCTGGCGTTTGAGGGCATTCTTGAGCAGCAGGTAGAGCGGCAACTCGAGGGCAAACGCCCAGAGCGCCATACTGACCGCCTCCTGCCCGGCGCTCCCCTGCCACCAGAGCAGGCAGGCCGCCACGGCATAGAGGGGGCCGTCACCGGTACGGGAGACAAGCCGGCTTATCCTGGCCTGCGGCTGATTGTAGGGATGGAGCAGGCAGACACGGCACACCCGCAGGTCCCATTGCTGGATCTTGTTCATCACGGCCCTCCCTTGCATCCTGAGTGCAGACTAGGAGGGCGGCATGACACTTCGTTGACGCCCAGATAACAGATTGATGAAAAAAAGGGCCCAGGGGCCCTTTTTCATCCGTCATCCCGAAAAAGTCAGTTCAGGGCACCGCGCAGGCCGTTTTCCATCAGGCGGCAGTTGTGGGCCGCGAGGCGGCTCATGAAGTGCTCGTCCACCGTCAGACCAAACACCTGTTCGTAGAGATCCTTCATCACGAAGGGCTGCCACATCATGCTGAGGAAGGAGATCTTCAGCATCTCGGGGTCCAGGTTGTCCGCCAGCTGGCCGTTGGAGCGCATGGATTCGAGCAGGGCATCGAACTGGGGAAGTTGGCGATCCAGCAGGCGGCTCAGCACAAAATCACGCCCCGGGCTCTTTTCAGTGGACAATGCGCTGGAGATGGCGGAGGTCAGCTCGCTGTTGGGCGCCATCACCTGATAGTAGGTGTTGAGCAGATCGGTCAGGCTGCGGTTGCTGCTCTCGTCGTGCCAGGCTTGCTCGAGGGGCTCGGCCACATCCCCCAGCACCGCCTTGTAGAGGCCTTCCTTGCTGCCGAAGTAGTAGTGGATCATCGCCAGATTGGAGCCTGCCAGCTCGGCAATCTCGCGGGTCGTCACCTTGCTGTAGGGGGTGTTGAGAAAACGTTCGCGTGCGGCGGCAAGCAGCTTGTCACGAATGTCGGAACGTCCGACTGGACGGCCAGGTCTGCGTTTTTCCATGGAATACCTCAGATAATTCAGCAAGGGCTGATAAGTCGATCTGATTGTGCGGGTGATCGAGTACAGCAGGAATGACCAGATAATCAGGCATGAACCGAATATGGGACAAGAGAATTTGCACTCCTTTACAATCCGATTAAATAAACCAGTGGATTGAACCTGTCCATTCCGGTTGACACAGCATAAAAATCTCGTTATTGGTAGTAGCGTTATCGACTGGAAGGATTGAGACATCATGCGTATTGCCGCTCCGCTACTACTGCTCTCCCTAATCGCGACTCCTCGCGCGGGATCCTTGTAGCCGGGCTAAGGCATAGCCGGAATTTACAGAAACCCGTGCACCCCGCACGGGTTTTTTTATGCCATGCAGGATGCACGCAGCGAACTTAGGAAGAGGGAAGTCACATGTCAGATCGGGTCATCATATTCGACACCACCTTGCGTGATGGTGAGCAGGCGCTGTCGGCCAGCTTGACGGTCAAGGAGAAGCTGCAGATCGCCCAGGCGCTGGAGCGGCTCGGTGTCGATATCATGGAAGTGGGTTTCCCCGTCTCCTCCCCCGGCGATTTTCAATCGGTTCAGACCATCGCCCGTCACATCAAGAACAGCCGGGTCTGCGCCCTGGCTCGCGCCCTGCAAAAAGACATCGATGCCGCCGGCGAAGCCTTGAAAGTGGCAGAGGCATTTCGCATCCATACCTTCATCTCCACCTCCTCCATCCACGTGGAGAGCAAGCTGAAAAAGAGCTTCGAAGACGTGCTGGAGATGGGGGTCGGCGCCATCAAGCACGCCTTGCGCTACACCGATGACGTGGAGTTCTCCTGCGAAGATGCGGGCCGCACCCCGATAGACAACCTGTGCCGCATGGTGGAAGCCGCCATCAAGGCCGGCGCCCGCACCATCAATATCCCGGATACCGTGGGCTACACGGTGCCGACCGAATTCTCCGGCATCATCCACACCCTGTTCAACCGGGTACCCAACATCGACAAGGCCATCATCTCGGTGCACTGCCACGACGATCTGGGCCTCTCGGTGGCCAACTCCATCAGTGCCGTGCAGATGGGGGCCCGCCAGATCGAGTGCACCATCAACGGCATCGGCGAGCGTGCTGGCAACTGCTCACTCGAAGAGGTGGCGATGATCCTGAAGACCCGCGCCGACCTGCTCGGGGTACACACCAACATTCGCCACAGCGAGATCCATCGCACCAGCACCCTCGTCAGTCAAATCTGCAACATGCCGGTGCAGCCCAACAAGGCCATCGTCGGCGCCAACGCCTTCTCCCACAGCTCAGGCATCCACCAGGACGGGGTGCTCAAGGCGAAGAACACCTATGAAATCATCACCCCCGAGAGCATCGGTCTCACCCAGAACAACCTCAACATGACCTCCCGCTCCGGCCGCCACGTCATCAAGCACCGGATGGAGTCCATGGGCTACGCCGAGAGCAGCTACGACCTCGACGATCTCTACGCCAAGTTCCTCACCCTGGCAGACAAGAAGGGCCAGGTGTTCGACTACGATCTGGAGGCCCTCGCCTTCTTCAGCCAGATCCACGAGGAGCCCGAGCACTTCAAGCTGGAGTACCTCGGCGTGCAGAGCGGCAGCTCGGTGCTCGCCACCGCCTCGGTCAAGCTCAAGGTAGGCCAGGATCTGGTGTGCGAGGCCGCCACCGGCAACGGCCCGGTGGATGCGGTCTACCAGTGCATCAACCGCATCACCGGCTACGAGATCCGCATCGACAAATACGAACTCAAGGGCAAGGGCGAGGGCAAGAACGCCCTCGGCCAGGTGGACATCGTCGCCGAGTACAAGGGGCGCAAGTTCCACGGCATGGGGCTGGCCACCGACATCATCGAATCCTCGGCCCAGGCCCTGGTCCACGTGATCAACAGCATCTGGCGCGCGGATCAGGTGGCCGAGCAGATGGAGCGCAACCACACCATCAAATCGGAAACCGTCTGAGCCCGCCGCCGGACAAGATGACAACATGACATGGGGAGGACCGGGGCCAGGGCAGTGGCCCGGACCGGCCTCCCGGATGAAACGGAATCACACTATCAAGACGGAGAGAGTATGAGCAGTTATCGGATCGCAGTATTGCCGGGTGACGGCATTGGCCCGGAAGTGATGGCAGAGGCCATCAAGGTACTGGAAAAGGTGCAGACCAAATTCGGCTTCTCCCTCGACTATGACCGTCACGACGTCGGCGGCATCGCCATCGACAACCACGGCACACCGCTGCCCCAGAGCACGATCAAAGGCTGCGAAGCGGCCGATGCGGTGCTGTTCGGATCGGTCGGTGGCCCCAAGTGGGAACACCTGCCGCCCAACGATCAGCCGGAACGCGGTGCCCTGCTGCCCCTGCGTGCCCACTTCAAACTGTTCTGCAACCTGCGCCCGGCTCGCATCTACACCGGTCTGGAGCAGTTCTCCCCGCTGCGTGCCGACATCTCCGATCGCGGTTTTGACATTGCCTGCGTGCGCGAGCTGACCGGCGGCATCTATTTCGGCCAGCCCAAGGGGCGTGAAGGGGAAGGCGCCACCGAGAAGGCCTTCGACACCGAGGTGTACCACCGCTTCGAGATCGAGCGCATCGCCAAGATAGCGTTTGAATCGGCCCGAGTGCGCAAGGCCAGGGTCACCTCCATCGACAAGGCCAACGTGCTCGCCTCCTCCATCCTGTGGCGCGAGGTGGTGACCGAGGTCGCCAAGTCCTACCCGGACGTGGCCCTGAACCACATGTACATCGACAACGCCACCATGCAGCTCATCAAGGATCCGTCCCAGTTCGACGTGCTGCTCTGCTCCAACCTGTTCGGTGACATCCTCTCCGACGAGTGCGCCATGATCACCGGCTCCATGGGCCTGCTCCCCTCAGCCAGCCTCAACGAATCCGGCTTCGGCCTGTTCGAGCCGGCCGGTGGCTCGGCCCCGGATATCGCCGGCAAGGGGATTGCGAATCCCATCGCCCAGATCCTCTCCGCCGCCCTGATGCTGCGTTACAGTCTCGGCCAGGAAGCCGCCGCCCAGGCCATCGAGCAGGCCGTGGCCCAGACCCTGGCAGAAGGCTATTTCACCGCCGACCTGCATCAGGCCAGCGCCACGCACCCGGTGCAGAGCACGGCCGACATGGGCAGCCAGATCGCCGCGCGCATCTGATCCCACGGCATCGATAACAAGGAAACCGAGCAATGTCCAAGACCCTCTATCAGAAAGTGTTCGACGCCCACGTGGTGCGGGAAGTGGAAGGGGAAACCCCTCTCATCTACATCGACCGTCATCTGGTGCATGAAGTGACCAGCCCCCAGGCATTCGACGGCCTGCGCGCCATGAACCGCCAGCTGCGTCGCCCGGATCTGACCTGGGCCACCATGGATCACAACGTCTCCACCACCACCAAGGACATCGCCGCCTCCGGCGAGATGGCCCGCATCCAGATGGAGACACTCGCCGCCAACTGCAAGGCGTTCGGGGTTCGTCTCTATGACTTGAACCACAAGTACCAGGGCATCGTCCACGTGATGGGCCCGGAGCTCGGTATCACATTGCCCGGCACTACCATCGTCTGCGGTGACTCCCACACCGCCACCCACGGCGCCTTCGGGTCGCTCGCATTCGGTATCGGCACCTCCGAAGTGGAACACGTGATGGCCACCCAGACCCTGAAACAGGGCCGCGCCAAGACCATGCGTATCTCTGTCAACGGCAAACTGGCCGCAGGCATCAGCGCCAAAGACGTGGTGCTCGCCATCATCGGCAAGGTGGGTCACGCAGGCGGGACCGGCTACGTGGTGGAGTTCGCCGGTGAAGCCATCGAGGGGCTCACCATGGAAGGGCGCATGACGGTGTGCAACATGGCCATCGAGCTCGGCGCCAAAGCGGGTATGATTGCCCCCGACCAGACCACCATCGACTACATCCGTGGCAAGGAGTTCGCTCCCAAGGGGGAAGCGCTGGAACAGGCCATCGCCTACTGGCTGACCCTCAAAAGCGACGAAGGTGCCCACTTCGACGCCGAAGTGGTGCTCGACGCAGCCGACATCGCCCCGCAAGTGACCTGGGGAACCAACCCGGGCCAGGTGATTGCCGTCAATGAGCCCATCCCTGCACCGGAATCCTTCGCCGATCCGGTGGAGCAGCAGTCCGCCCGCAAGGCCCTCGCCTACATGGACCTGCAACCGGGCCAGAAGCTCTCCGACGTGGCCATCGACAAGGTGTTCATCGGTTCGTGCACCAACAGCCGCATCGAGGATCTGCGCGCGGCCGCCGCCATCGCCCGTGGCCGCAAGGTCGCCGCCGGGGTACAGGCCCTGGTGGTGCCGGGCTCCGAGCAGGTGAAGGCCCAGGCCGAGGCCGAGGGGCTGGACAAGATCTTCATCGAGGCAGGCTTTGAGTGGCGTTTGCCCGGCTGCTCCATGTGTCTGGCCATGAACAACGACCGGCTGCAACCGGGGGAGCGCTGCGCCTCCACCAGCAACCGCAACTTCGAGGGGCGTCAGGGTCGTGCCGGTCGCACCCACCTGGTGAGCCCGGCCATGGCCGCCGCCGCCGCCGTCACCGGCCGCTTCGCCGACATTCGCGCACTGTAAGAGGAAACAGCGATGACAGGATTCAAACAGCATAAAGGGATCGTCGTTCCCCTCGACAGCGCCAACGTCGACACCGACGCCATCATTCCCAAGCAGTTCCTGCAGAAGGTGAACCGCATCGGCTTTGGCAAGCACCTGTTCCACGACTGGCGCTTCCTGGACGATGCAGGGGAGCAGCCCAACCCGGAGTTCGTGCTGAACAAACCGCAATTCGCCGGTGCCAGCATCCTGCTGGCCCGCGAGAACTTCGGCTGCGGCTCGAGTCGCGAGCACGCCCCCTGGGCGCTGGCGGACTACGGCTTCAAGACCATGATCGCCCCGAGCTTTGCCGACATCTTCTACGGCAACGCCATCAACAACGGCATGGTGCCGGTTCGTCTGAAGGAGGAGGAGGTCGACGCCCTGTTCCAGCTGGTCGCCGCCCAGCCGGGCATCGAGATCGAAGTGGATCTGGAGGCGAACCAGGTGCGTGCAGGCAGCCTCACGTTTGGCTTCGAAATCGACGAGTTCCGTCGCTACTGTCTGCTCAACGGGCTGGATGCCATCGGTCTGACCCTGCAGCATGAGGCCGCCATCAGCGCCTTCGAGGCGAAGCAGCCAAGCTGGATTTGACGAGCCTGCGACAAGAAAGCGAGTAGAATCAACAGGGAGCCGAGGCTCCCTGTTTTATTGTCGGGTCGCTGTACAAAGCCCGCCACCTCTGCATGTCCGACAGGAGACACCTATGTCCGCAAGGGGCGCCCTTTCATTGCTCTGCCTGCTGCTCAGCCTCCCGGCCCTGGGCGGGCAGACCTCTTTCACCAACAGTGGCGGTCAGCTCAACGTCGGCTGGCAGGACAGAGAGGGCAAGGCGCAGCAGCTCAGCTACCGGCTGGAGGCGGGCAAGTTGCCCCCTCTCATCGCTTACCGTCCGGCCAGGATGCAGGAAGACGTACTGCAGAGCCTGCTGCAACAGGCCCCCCTGGCGTTCCCCGAGGTGCAGTTCTCCCTCGTGCGCCCCGCCATGAGCCTCAGCATCAAGAGCCGCAACGCCGACAAGGCGCGGGAAGCCTCCCAATGGGTCAAGCCCGAGCAGGCCAAACTGGAGGCTGCCTGGCTCACGCAACACTACTTCCAGCCCTTCACTGCCCCCGACGGCGCTCCCGCCATCAAGCAGGATCATGTGCGCATCGCCCTGGAGAGCCGGGACGAACTGGCCCCGTTGATGGAGCAGCTCAAGCAGGAAGGGGCCACCGAGACCGAGGCGCGCCAGAAGACGGTGGCCCACATGCTCGACTTCATCCAGGCCATCCCCTATCAACTGCTCGACAGCCAGTCGGGCCGCTCTGGCAAGGGGTTTCTGAGCCCGCGCCAGGTGCTGGAGCAGAACCGGGGGGATTGCGACAGCAAGGTGACCCTGATGGCCGCCCTGCTGGCCCAGGGGTATCCCGATCTCAAGCAGGCCATGGTGTTCGTGCCGGGACACGCCCTGCTGGGGGTGGCCCTGCCAGCCAAACCGGGGGAGGCCACCTTGAGCCGGGCGGGGGAGACCTACCTCCTGATGGAGCCGACCGGCCCGGCCCAGCTGCCCATGGGCCAGCTCGCGCCCACCAGCAAGACGCTGGTCGACAGCGGCCAGTTGAGCGTGCAGCCGTTGCAGGATGAGGGGAAATGAGACAGGCCAGCCCATGGCTGGCCTGTCTCGAGGAGGACGGGCGCCCGGGTCTCAGGTGAGGGAGAGAAACTCCAGTGCCAGCAGGAGACCGTCTTCTTCCTCCAGCACCCGCACGATGCGGGCCTGGGCCTCGAAGGGAGGCAGAAGATTGCTGCTGGTCGCCAGGCTCACCCGGATGGGCTGGGCCAGATCGAACGCGTGCTTGTTCACCTCAACGCCCATGCCGTTGGCGCTGAGATCCCGGCAGACCCCCTCCAGCACCTGCTGATGCTGGAACAGGGTGACGGGGGCATTGATGACCATGCGCTGGAAGGCACGTCTTTCCTTGGTGCTGGTGATCACTGGGGACTTCCTCCTTGGTGGTGGCTCGCACGATGCGGCCCGTGAAACATAGTGCTGGCCTCCCCCCAAGAACGCCAATACAATGCGATGCGTTGCTCAAACGGGGTGCGGTTTACCGCTGAGATTATACCCGTGAACCTGATCCAGATAATGCTGGCGGAGGAATTTGAGGCATGGCGCGCGTTTTTTGTGCCCTCATCCGCCGGCGCTCACCACACGCGAGGTGCCATTGATGAGCACCCCGACATCCACAGGAGTGCCATTGATGAAGACCCTGCTGCTGATCGCCACCAGCCTGCTCTCTGCCCAGGCGTTTGCCGCCGACACCCTCACCGTCTACACCTACGGCTCCTTCGCCGCCGAATGGGGGCCGGGCCCCAAGATCAAGCAAGCCTTCGAGAAGGAGTGCGGCTGCACCCTCAATCTGGTGCCCCTCGAGGATGGCGTCGCCATCCTCAACCGGCTGCGGCTGGAAGGCCAGCACAGCAAGGCCGACATGGTGCTGGGGCTGGACGATGCCCTCATCAGCGAGGCCAAACAGAGCGGCCTGTTCGCCCCCCATTCCACCAGGCTCGATGACCTCAAGGTGCCGGGTGGCTGGCAGGATGACACCTTTGTCCCCTATGACTACGGCTACTTCGCCTTCGTCTATGACAGCAACAAGCTCAAGCAGCCCCCCAAGAGCCTGAAGGAGCTGGTGGCGCGCCCCGATATCAAGGTGATCTATCAGGATCCCCGCACCTCCACCCCGGGTCAGGGGCTGATGCTCTGGATGAAGTCGGTCTACGGTGATGAGGCCCCTGCCGCCTGGGCCACGCTTGCCAAAAAGACGGTCACCGTCACCAAGGGGTGGTCAGAGGCCTACGGCATGTTCCTCGACGGCGAGGCGGACATGGTGCTCTCCTACACCACCTCCCCCGCCTATCACCTGATCGCCGAAAACAAGCCCCAGTACCGGGCGGCCGCGTTCGAGGAGGGTCACTACCGCCAGGTGGAAGTGGCGGCCAAGCTCAAGGGCGCCACACAGGGCAAACTGGCTGACCAGTTCCTGCAATTCATGGTGAGCCCCGCCTTCCAGAACGAGATCCCCGGCGGCAACTGGATGTATCCGGTGACAGACGTGGCGCTGCCCAAGGGGTTCGAACAGATGATCACTGTAGCTAAGCCCCTCACCTTCAGCTCTGACGAGGTGGCCGCCAACCGCAAGGGGTGGATCCGCGAATGGCTGCAAGCCGTTACCCAGTGAGTTCAGGTCGTCGTTCCCTCTGGTGGCTGCCCGGCAGTGCAGCCACCCTGGTCATCCTGCTGCTCTCCATTGGGCCGCTGGTCGCCCTGTTGTGGCAGGCGGGGGCCCTCTCCCCCCGCGCCCTGCTAGGCGATCCCTACCTGCGCCACGTGCTGGGTTTCAGCCTCTGGCAGGCACTGCTCTCCACCCTGCTGAGCCTGGGGCTTGCCATCCCGGTGGCCAGGGCCCTGGCGCGACGCCGTTTCACCGGACGCCGCCTGCTGCTCAAGCTGTTCGGCCTCTCCCTGGTACTGCCGGTCATCATCGCCATCTTCGGCATGGTGGCGGTGCACGGTCGTCAGGGCTGGCTGCCGCAACTGCTGCACGGCCTGGGCCTGGACCCCGGCAACTACCTCTATGGCCTGTTCGGCATCCTGCTGGCCCATGTCTTCTTCAACATGCCGCTGGCCGCCCGCCTCATCCTGCAGAGCATAGAGAGCATCCCCGAGTCCTCCTGGCGCCTCGCCAGCCAGCTCGGCATGCGCTCCTCCCACATCTTCCGGCTGCTGGAATGGCCGCTCATCCGCAGCATCTTGCCGGGGCTCGCCAGCCTCATCTTCATGCTCTGCTTCACCAGCTTCACCACAGTGCTGGCGCTCGGGGGCGGCCCCAAGTCCACCACACTGGAGGTGGCTGTCTACCAGGCGCTGCGCTTTGACTTCGATCTCGCCACCGCTGGCGGGCTCGCCCTGGTGCAACTGCTGCTGACCCTGGCCCTGCTCCTGCTGCAACACAAGCTGCAGACCACCCCGGCCAGTCGCCTCACCAGCCGTCGCCCCTGCCTGCGTCCCGACAGGCACCAGAAGGGCAGCGCGCTGGTGGATGGCCTGGCCCTGACCATGGGGCTCGCCATCTTCCTGCCGCCCCTGCTGGCCATCGTGGTCGCCGGGTTCAACCCCGGTCTGCTGGCGGCGCTCGGCTCACCCCGACTGTGGCAGGCAGGGGGGCAGTCCCTGGGCATAGCCCTGGCGGCGGGCTCCCTGGCCACTTTGCTGGGCGCCGGGCTGCTGCTCACCAGCCGGCACCTGAGGGTACGGGATCGCAAACGGCGGGCCGCCGCCCTGTGGGAGGCCAGCGGCTCCATGATCCTGATGATCCCGGCGGTGGTGCTCTCCACCGGCCTCTTCATCCTGTTCATGCCCTTCACCGACGTCTTTGCCCTGGGCCCCTGGCTGGTGGTGTTGGTCAACGCCCTGATGGCGCTGCCCTATGTGCTGCGCACCCTCTCGGCCCCCATGCAACTGGTGGTGCGCCAGTACGATCGGCTGGCGGACAGCCTGGGAGTGCGCGGCCTGCATCGCCTGCGCCTGGTGGAGTGGCCCCTGCTGCGCCGCCCGCTGGCCCTGGCCATGGCTCTCTCGATGATATTGTCCCTCGGGGATCTCGGGGCCATCGCCATGTTCGGCAGCCAGACCCTCACCACCCTGCCCTGGCTGCTCTATCAGCAGCTCGGTAGCTACCGGCTGACCGAGGCGGCCGCCACCGCCCTGCTGCTGCTCACCCTCTGCTTCTCCCTGTTCTGGCTGGTGGAGCGGGGACTGGGAGGCAGACATGTGGATCACTGATCCCCGGCGGCATTGCCGCCCCCCAGCCCCTAGGATCCGGCCGGGCACGCCCCTGGGGCGCCCCTTGGGGCAGTCACTCACGCTGCCTTTCATCAATTTTTCTTACTTGTTGTTCTATAAAACGACATTCAGGAGCCAAACATGCTGGTAATTGAGGAACTGGTCACCAGTTATCCCGACTGGCAGGTGACCTTCAGTGCGACCTTGCCCAAGGGGGAGATCACCGCCCTCATCGGTCCGAGCGGCGCCGGCAAGTCCACCCTGCTAGGCATGATCGCGGGCTTCGTGCCGGTGGAGTCGGGCACCCTCACCTTCGACGGCCAGGATCTGCTGTCACTGGGCCCCGCCGAGCGCCCGGTCACCACCCTGTTCCAGGATCACAACCTCTTCCTGCACCTGTCGGTGTTCGACAACATCGCCATCGGCCTGCATCCCGGCCTGCGCTTGAATCCGGCCCAGAAAAGGCAGGTGCAGGAGGCCGCTGACAAGGTGGGCCTGGGGGAGATGCTGACGCGCCTGCCGGAGCAGCTCTCCGGCGGCCAGCAGCAGCGAGTGGGGCTGGCCCGCGCCCTGGTGCGGGGCAGGCCGCTGCTGCTGCTGGACGAGCCCTTCTCGGCCCTCGATCCGGCCCTGCGGCGGGAGATGCTGGCGGAGGTCGCCCGCCTCGCCTGCGAGCAGGGCATCACCGTGCTGATGGTCTCTCACAACCCCGACGATGCCCAGCTCATCGCCGATCAGGTGCTCTTCATCGACGCGGGACGCATCGCCTTGCAGGGCAAGCCGGATATCCTGCACAGCAGCGATCACCCCGGGCTGCTGCGCTACCTGGGCCGACCGAGAGAGGCATGAGATAGGCGGGATCAAAAAAGGGGAAGCCGTCCGGCTTCCCCCTTCTCATGCAGAGGTCACGTCAAATCAGAGATTTTCCTCGGCGAACGAAGCCAGCCGGCTGCGCACCACCCCGTTCAGGAAGATGTTGGCACTGCCGTCGAAATCCTTGAACCGCTCGACGATGTAGGTCAGACCCGAGGTCACCGGGCTCAGGTAGTTGGAGTCGATCTGAGCCAGGTTGCCGGAGCAGACGATCTTGGTCCCCTCCCCGCAGCGGGTGATGATGGTCTTGATCTGGGACGCGGTCAGGTTCTGGCACTCGTCCAGCAGCACGAAGGTGTTCTGGATGCTGCGCCCGCGCATGAAGTTGACCGATTTGAACTGGATGTTGGCCTTCTCCATGATGTAGCTGAGGGACCCGCTCATGTTCTCGTCCTGCTTGTGCAGCACCTCCAGGGTGTCGGTCACCGCCGCCAGCCAGGGCATCATCTTCTCTTCTTCGGTCCCGGGCAGGAAGCCGATGCTCTCGGCAATTTCCGGGGTATTGCGGGTGACGATCACCTTCTCGTAGATCCCCTTCTCGATCACCAGCTCCAGCGCCGCCGCCATGGCGAGCAGGGTCTTGCCGCAGCCCGCCGGGCCGGTCAGGATCACCAGGTCGATGTGCGGATCCAGCAGGGCATCCAGCGCCATGCCCTGATAGACGTTCTTGGGATGCACTCCCCAGGCCTTGCGGGACATCAGCCGCTCGCGGCCGAGATCTTTCAGGCGGATCTTGTTGCCGTCGTGGCTCAGCACCCGCGCGGCAAAGAAGTTCTCCTCGTCCAGGAGGTACTGGTTGACGTGGACTCCCTCCAGCAGGTTGGCATCGATAACGTGGACCGTATCGCGGCCATGGGTTTCGCTGTCGCACTCGCCGACCCGCTCCCAGAAGCTGCCAGGCACCACCTGGAAGCCCTTGGCGAGCAGGCGGATGTCGTCGATGAGCTGGTCGCTGCGGTAATCCTCCACATGGGCAAGGCCAGCCCCCTTGGCCTTGAGGCGCATGTTGATGTCTTTGGTGACCAGCACCACCTGACGCTTCATCTCGTGCTTTTGCAGGTAGAGGGCGGCGTTGATGATGCGGTTGTCCGCCTCCTTGTCGGTGAACACCTCGGCATCCTGGGGCAGATGGTGGTCGCTGAAGATGGAGATATGGCCGCTCGCCTCGCCGGCCAGCGCCACTCCTTGCACTATCTGCTCCGGAGTCGCATCGCGGAAGACATCTTCCAGGGCACGGATGGCGATACGGGCATCACGGCTGACGTCCTTCTGGCGATCCTTGATGTTGTCGAGCTCTTCGAGCACCGTCATGGGGATGAGCACGTCGTGCTCTTTGAAGGAGTAGATGGCGAGGGGTTCGTGAAGCAGAACGTTGGTATCCAGGATAAACAGCTTTCGGTCCGTGTTGTCCATAAGCATCCTCCTTGGCACTGAAGGTGCCACGTGTGTGAATCTCAGATGTCATTGAAACCACACGGCCGTGACAGTTTTATTACCCCCAACGCTACGCCCGAATTTACCGGTGCGCAACAAATCGCTGCCATCATGGGCGTCGTTCGAACATAAAATCAGCAACGAAAAGGCCGGCATGTCGCCGGCCTTTGGTGGCAATCAGCCCCTCAACCGCACTTGGAATCCCCGCAATTGAGACAGGTCATGCAGCCATCCTTTTGCACCAGCGCCTTGGTGTGGCACTTGTAGCAGAGCGCGGCACTGGGTGGGAAACCGCTGCCCGCCGGCTGCTCTTCTGCCTGCTGCTGTGCCTGCAATTGCGCCTGCTTCTCGGCCAGGAACGCCTGCTGGTGCTCGTCCAGCCCGGGCACCTTGAGCATGCCGATCTCGGTGAGATGGGTTTCGATCACGTTGCCAATTTCGGCGATGAGCGAAGGCACGTACTTGCCCTTGTTCCAGTAGCCCCCCTTGGGATCGAACACGGAGCGCAACTCCTCCACCAGAAAGGTGACGTCCCCTCCCTTGCGAAACACCGCCGAGATGATGCGGGTCAGCGCCACTATCCACTGATAGTGCTCCAGGCTCTTGGAGTTGATGAAGATCTCGAACGGGCGCCGGGTCTCGTGCACCGTGCCCTCGTTGAGAATGATGTCGTTGATGGTGATGAACAGCGAGTGCTCGGAGACGTGCTCCGGCGTCTTCAGCTTGTAGGTGGTGCCCATCAACCGTTCCGGGCGCAGCACGGTTTCATGCATGTGCACCACGTCATCCTGGGGCGTCGGCGCATCTTGCGGCTCATCCCGGGTTTTTACCTTGTAGGCGACGATTTTTCTGTCGATCTTCTTGACCATGTCTCGTCCTCAGAACTTGCCGTAATAGCCTTCTTTCAAGGCGTCATAGAGGTTGGCGGCGGTGTGCAGCTCGCCATCGTATTCGATCTCCTCGTTCCCCTTCGCCGTGATGACGGTGCCATCTTCCAGGGTAAACTCGTAACTGGTGTTCTCCAGATCCTTCTCCTTCACCAGCACGCCCTGGAAGGCGGCCGGGTTGAAGCGGAAGGTGGTACAGCCCTTGAGGCCGGAGTCCGAGGCATAGAGGTAGATATCCTTGAACTGCTCGAACGGAAAATCGGTCGGCACGTTGGCGGTCTTGGAGATGGAGGAGTCAATCCAGCGCTGGGCCGCCGCCTGGATATACACGTGCCCGGTCGGCGTGATGTCGTCCGCGGTGATGAAGTAATCCGGCAGGCGGCTACCTTCCTCCTCGGCATAGGGCATGGCGGCCGGGTTCACCAGCTCGCGATAGGCCAGCAGCTCGAAGGAGTAGACATCCACGCTCTCCTTGCTCTTCTTGCCCGGTTTGATGACATTGCGGCTGTAGTGGTGGGCAAAGCTCGGCTCGATACCGTTGCTGGCGTTGTTGGCGAGCGACAGGGAGATGGTACCGGTCGGCGCTATGCTGCTGTGATGGGTGAAGCGTCCGCCCACCTCGGCCAGCTCGGCTACCAGAGCGGGATCCACCTCGGCCACCTGCTGCATATAGCGGCTGTAGCGGGCATGCAACACCTTGCCCTTCACCTTGTCGCCGAGCTTGATGCCATCTGCCGCCATTTCCGGGCGCAGACGCAGCATCTTGCCGGTGACTTCGAACTCCTGCTCCATGATGGGGGCCGGCCCCTTCTCCTTCGCCAGACGCAGAGACTCCTGCCAGCCGGTCATCGCCAGCTCCTGGGAGACCTGTTCGGTGAAGGCGACGGAGGCCGCAGAGCCGTACTTGATGCGCAGCATGGTGAGGGTCGAGCCCAGCCCCAGGAAGCCCATGCCGTGGCGACGCTTGGCGGTGATCTCCTCGCGCTGCTTGGCCAGCGGCAGCTGGTTTATCTCCACCACGTTGTCGAGCATGCGGGTGAAGATGGCCACCACCTTGCGAAACGCGGGCCAGTCGAAGGCGGCCTGCTCGGTGAAGGGATCGCGCACGAAGGTGGTCAGGTTGACCGAGCCCAGCAGGCAGGCCCCATAGGGCGGCAGAGGCTGTTCACCGCAGGGGTTGGTGGCACGGATCTCTTCGCAGAACCAGTTGTTGTTCATCTGGTTCACCTTGTCGATCAGGATGAAACCGGGCTCCGCATAGTCGTAGGTAGAGGTCATGATGACGTTCCACAGCTTGCGCGCGGGCAGGGTCTTGTAGACCTTGCAGGCCACCTGACCCAGCTCGTTGATCACCACACCCTCCTTGTTGGGCCAGTCCGCCCAGACCACCCTCGCAGGGTCATCCAGCGTGATGCCATCCTGCTCCACCTCCTTGGCGGTGTAGGGGAAGATCAGTTGCCAGGGAGCATCCTCCTTCACCGCACTGACGAACTCTTCCGTGATGAGCAGGGAGAGGTTGAATTGACGCAGGCGACCATCCTCCCGCTTGGCCTGGATGAACTCGACGACATCGGGGTGACGGATATCCATGGTGCCCATCTGGGCGCCACGACGGCCACCGGCAGAGGAGACGGTAAAGCACATCTTGTCGTAGATATCCATGAAGGAGAGCGGCCCGGAGGTATAGGCTCCCGCTCCCGAAACGAAAGCTCCGCGCGGTCGCAGGGTCGAGAAGTCGTAACCGATGCCGCAGCCCGCCTTCAGGGTCAGCCCCGCCTCGTGCACCTTGCCGAGGATATCGTCCATCGAATCCTCAATGGTGCCGGAGACGGTGCAGTTGATGGTGGAGGTCGCCGGCTTGTGCTCAAACGCCCCGGCGTTGGAGGTGATACGGCCCGCCGGAATGGCACCATTGCGCAGGGCCCACAGGAAGGGTTCATACCAGGTGTCGGGTTCGCGCTCCTGCGCAGCCAGCGCGCGAGCGACACGCTGGTAGGTCTCGTCGATGGTTCCGTCGATGGGGGCGCCATCCTTGCTCTTGAGACGATACTTGCTGTCCCAGATCTCGAGAGACGTCTCCTGCAGAGGGATCTGGCGGCTGGCGGTGACGCCCTCCAGTACCGGAATGGATTTAGCCATGGTCAATCAACCTCCTGTGAATGGGGCAATATCGTGACAAAAATACTACCAGTAGTGAATTTAAGAACTCAAAGCACAATATATTGTGATTCATCCGTCATAAGGGCGCCGATTCTATCGTAAAAAAATGCCCCGGCCAGCAGATTTCTGGGCCAGGGCATTTAACCAGTTCAATTTCCGAGAGATTTAAAGCGAGAGACTATCTCAGGGTTTCTTGACGTATACGCTGCATATTCCCACGCATGGCGATCGCTCAATAACATTCATGCCGATCACGTAATAACATCCATGCCGATCACTCAATAACATCCCACGCCGATCACTTTTTACCCTCGATGGGAAACCATGATCGGCATCCATGTTATTGGTGACTTTTTCTCCCCGCTTCGTTAAACCCGCACTTTCCCATCTGCTCCAACAGAGGAACGTGCATGTCTGCGAGGCCTATCACTGTGAGAAAACTCAAAGAAATTCTTCGCCTTAAATATCAGGCTCAACTGGCTCATCGGCAGATCGCCCTCAGCCTGCATATCTCTCCTAGCACCGTATCCTATTACCTCAACCGGGCGGCTCAACTGGGTATCATGACCTGGCCCCTGTCTGAGTCCTGGGATGATGTCTCCCTGGAGCGCGCATTTCTCAAGACCTGCTCTGTCCATAAAACTCAGCACAAACCCACTCCCAACTGGGCCTTGTTGCATCAGGAACTCAAAAAACCAGGTCAAAAAGGCGTGACCCTCGAGCTGCTATGGCAGGAGTACGCCGAGCGCCATCCAGGCTCCCACTACAGCTACAACCACTTCTGTCGGCTCTATAAAGAGTGGGCGGCGCTGCTGCAACCCTCGATGCGGCAGACCCATATTGCGGGCGAAAAACTCTTTGTCGACTACTGCGGCCAGACCATGCCCATTGTCGATCCGCATACCGGCGAGATCCTTTACCGGGCCCAGATCTTTGTCGCCGTGCTGGGGGCCTCCAACTACACCTTTGCCGAGGCCACCCGCTCCCAGCAGCTCGATGACTGGGTGATGAGCCACAAGCGCGCTTTCGAGTTCTTTGGCGGTGTGCCGCAATTGGTGGTACCTGATTGCCTCAAGAGTGCCGTCAGCGTGGCGCGCAATACCGATCCGGATCTCAACCCTACCTACCAGATGCTGGCGGCCCATTTCGGTACGGCGATCATGCCCGCGCGGCCCCGCAAGCCGAAGGATAAGTCCAAGGCGGAGGTGGGCGTGCAGATCGTCACCCGCTGGATCCTGGCGGTGCTGCGTCATGAAACCTTCCATAGCCTGGCCCAGCTCAATCAGCGAATGGGTGAACTGCTGACCCGGCTCAACCAGAAATCCTTCCAGAAGCTGCCTGGCTGCCGTGCCTCACTGTTTGCCGAGCTCGATGCACCGGCGCTCAAGCCGTTGCCGGATTATCCCTATCACTACACCAAAGTAGTGCCGGTGCTGGTTGGTAAGGACTACCACGTCGATCTGGAAAAGCACTATTACTCAGTGCCCTATGCCTTGCAGGGCAAGCGGCTGGAGGCGCATCTGGCCGAGCATACCGTCACGCTGTACCACGCGGGCAAGATCGTGGCCGAACACCAGCGGAGTCATCACAAAGGCCAGCACAGCAGCCTGCGTGAACACATGCCCGCGCATCATCAGGCACTGCTGGAGTGGTCGCCAGAGCGACTGCTTGGCTGGGCGGCGTCCATCGGCCCCTACACCACGCATTGGGTGGATGGCTTTATCCGGCAGGCAGAGCATTCGACGCAAGCGGTGCGCCCTTGCCTGGCCTTGCTGGGGCAGAGCAAAACCTATGGCAAGGAGCGGCTGGAAGCGGCCTGCCTCCGGGGGCACCTGACCGGCGCCAACCGGCTGCACAACATCCGCAGCATGCTCAAGCATGGCCTGGAGGAGCAACAACTCATTGCCAACGAGCGACAGGATCCGCTGCAAGACATCCGTCATGACAATGTCCATGGCGAGCACTACTTCCACTAACCCCACGGATCAGGAGAAGCCGATGCAATTACACCTCGATGAACAACTAAGCCGCCTGCACTTGAGCGGCATGAAACAGGCTCTGAACCAGCAGCAGGCCCAGAGCATGCTGTACCTGGATATGGGTTTTGAAGAGCGGCTGCAACTATTACTGAGCCATGAGCTGGTGCAGCGGGAGCAGAGGAAAACCAACCGCCTGGAGAAGCAAGCCCGGTTCCGGCTAGCCGGACAGGTGGAGCAGCTCGACTATCGGGCGGGTCGAGGCGTGAGCAAAGCGCAGATCCGCCAACTGCTGGAAGGACACTGGCTGAGTCATCAACAAAACCTGCTGCTAACGGGCGCGGCAGGCTGTGGCAAGAGTTACCTGGCGTGTGCCCTGGGCCGTTACTTTATCCGGCAAGGAGTGGGCGTGCGGTATTACCGGCTGAAAACCCTACTTGAAGAGATGCGACTGGCCCAAGCGGATGGCAGCTATCCGAAACTGCTGGAGCGGGTAAGCAACATAGGGGTACTGATCCTGGATGACTGGGGCATGGAGATGCTGGACGCGAGCGAACGCAGCAACCTGCTGGAGATCATCGATACCCGCTACGGCAACGTCTCAACGATAGTGGCGAGCCAATTGCCGGTGGAGAAGTGGTACGGGATGATCGGAGAGGCAACCTTCGCCGAGGCGATCTTGGACCGACTGATCCACAGAGCGGTGCGCGTGACCTTAACGGGAGAATCGATGAGAAAACAGGGCGCCAACTTGACCGATGCCGATCAGGCGGAGTAAAAGGAAGACGCTATAAACGCGGGCAGAAAAAAAGTGATCGGCATGATGTTATTGGCTGATCGACATGATGTTATTAGCCATACGCTCGGTGTCTCACCCGCCATATTCAGATAGAACTCATAGACGCCATCCGCCTCGGGCGAGAACTTCATGTCCTCATACTTGGAGCACGGATTGACCGGTACAGGTTCCCCGCCGAGCACGGCAACGCCATCGCTCGGGCTCTTGTAACCGAAGTTGGTGCCACAACTCCAGCCGGAGTCGGCAAACTTGAACTTGTAAGGAGCCCACTCTTTCTTGAGCGTCCCCTTGGCCATGTAGAGCTTGTCGGCAACCTTGACGACCTTGCTTTCGTCGGTGGCCATCCAGTCGTTCATCTCACCACGCAGGTAGATGGACTTGCCGCCGAAGTCGCTGTTGTCCGCCGCTGCCTGCTCTGCACCACCATTGGATGCGCAACCGCCTAATACCAGGGTTCCCGCCGCCAGCATCATCGTTACTGTTCTTTTGAACATGTTGGCTAATAACATCATGTCGATCAGCCAATAACATCATGCCGATCACTTTTTTTCTGCCCGCGTTTATAGCGTCTTCCTTTTACTCCGCCTGATCGGCATCGGTCAAGTTGGCGCCCTGTTTTCTCATCGATTCTCCCGTTAAGGTCACGCGCACCGCTCTGTGGATCAGTCGGTCCAAGATCGCCTCGGCGAAGGTTGCCTCTCCGATCATCCCGTACCACTTCTCCACCGGCAATTGGCTCGCCACTATCGTTGAGACGTTGCCGTAGCGGGTATCGATGATCTCCAGCAGGTTGCTGCGTTCGCTCGCGTCCAGCATCTCCATGCCCCAGTCATCCAGGATCAGTACCCCTATGTTGCTTACCCGCTCCAGCAGTTTCGGATAGCTGCCATCCGCTTGGGCCAGTCGCATCTCTTCAAGTAGGGTTTTCAGCCGGTAATACCGCACGCCCACTCCTTGCCGGATAAAGTAACGGCCCAGGGCACACGCCAGGTAACTCTTGCCACAGCCTGCCGCGCCCGTTAGCAGCAGGTTTTGTTGATGACTCAGCCAGTGTCCTTCCAGCAGTTGGCGGATCTGCGCTTTGCTCACGCCTCGACCCGCCCGATAGTCGAGCTGCTCCACCTGTCCGGCTAGCCGGAACCGGGCTTGCTTCTCCAGGCGGTTGGTTTTCCTCTGCTCCCGCTGCACCAGCTCATGGCTCAGTAATAGTTGCAGCCGCTCTTCAAAACCCATATCCAGGTACAGCATGCTCTGGGCCTGCTGCTGGTTCAGAGCCTGTTTCATGCCGCTCAAGTGCAGGCGGCTTAGTTGTTCATCGAGGTGTAATTGCATCGGCTTCTCCTGATCCGTGGGGTTAGTGGAAGTAGTGCTCGCCATGGACATTGTCATGACGGATGTCTTGCAGCGGATCCTGTCGCTCGTTGGCAATGAGTTGTTGCTCCTCCAGGCCATGCTTGAGCATGCTGCGGATGTTGTGCAGCCGGTTGGCGCCGGTCAGGTGCCCCCGGAGGCAGGCCGCTTCCAGCCGCTCCTTGCCATAGGTTTTGCTCTGCCCCAGCAAGGCCAGGCAAGGGCGCACCGCTTGCGTCGAATGCTCTGCCTGCCGGATAAAGCCATCCACCCAATGCGTGGTGTAGGGGCCGATGGACGCCGCCCAGCCAAGCAGTCGCTCTGGCGACCACTCCAGCAGTGCCTGATGATGCGCGGGCATGTGTTCACGCAGGCTGCTGTGCTGGCCTTTGTGATGACTCCGCTGGTGTTCGGCCACGATCTTGCCCGCGTGGTACAGCGTGACGGTATGCTCGGCCAGATGCGCCTCCAGCCGCTTGCCCTGCAAGGCATAGGGCACTGAGTAATAGTGCTTTTCCAGATCGACGTGGTAGTCCTTACCAACCAGCACCGGCACTACTTTGGTGTAGTGATAGGGATAATCCGGCAACGGCTTGAGCGCCGGTGCATCGAGCTCGGCAAACAGTGAGGCACGGCAGCCAGGCAGCTTCTGGAAGGATTTCTGGTTGAGCCGGGTCAGCAGTTCACCCATTCGCTGATTGAGCTGGGCCAGGCTATGGAAGGTTTCATGACGCAGCACCGCCAGGATCCAGCGGGTGACGATCTGCACGCCCACCTCCGCCTTGGACTTATCCTTCGGCTTGCGGGGCCGCGCGGGCATGATCGCCGTACCGAAATGGGCCGCCAGCATCTGGTAGGTAGGGTTGAGATCCGGATCGGTATTGCGCGCCACGCTGACGGCACTCTTGAGGCAATCAGGTACCACCAATTGCGGCACACCGCCAAAGAACTCGAAAGCGCGCTTGTGGCTCATCACCCAGTCATCGAGCTGCTGGGAGCGGGTGGCCTCGGCAAAGGTGTAGTTGGAGGCCCCCAGCACGGCGACAAAGATCTGGGCCCGGTAAAGGATCTCGCCGGTATGCGGATCGACAATGGGCATGGTCTGGCCGCAGTAGTCGACAAAGAGTTTTTCGCCCGCAATATGGGTCTGCCGCATCGAGGGTTGCAGCAGCGCCGCCCACTCTTTATAGAGCCGACAGAAGTGGTTGTAGCTGTAGTGGGAGCCTGGATGGCGCTCGGCGTACTCCTGCCATAGCAGCTCGAGGGTCACGCCTTTTTGACCTGGTTTTTTGAGTTCCTGATGCAACAAGGCCCAGTTGGGAGTGGGTTTGTGCTGAGTTTTATGGACAGAGCAGGTCTTGAGAAATGCGCGCTCCAGGGAGACATCATCCCAGGACTCAGACAGGGGCCAGGTCATGATACCCAGTTGAGCCGCCCGGTTGAGGTAATAGGATACGGTGCTAGGAGAGATATGCAGGCTGAGGGCGATCTGCCGATGAGCCAGTTGAGCCTGATATTTAAGGCGAAGAATTTCTTTGAGTTTTCTCACAGTGATAGGCCTCGCAGACATGCACGTTCCTCTGTTGGAGCAGATGGGAAAGTGCGGGTTTAACGAAGCGGGGAGAAAAAGTCACCAATAACATGGATGCCGATCATGGTTTCCCATCGAGGGTAAAAAGTGATCGGCGTGGGATGTTATTGAGTGATCGGCATGGATGTTATTACGTGATCGGCATGAATGTTATTGAGCGATCGCCATGCGTGGGAATATGCACATGTGTCCATTCCTCAAATTATTGTGATTCCTTGGTCCATCGATGTGGACCCGGGAATTAAACCAGAGCAGGCATGACAAGAAAGGTAGAAGCATCACATTCTGTGCTTTTTATATCCAGAATGCAGGCTTTCGAATAGATATTGAGCAGAGACGGGCCACAAACACGTCGATATTGGCTGGGATGATGAATGCGAGTATCAGAAAACACGGCGGGAAACAGCACCATAGTGCCCGTTTGCCCTCCAGTGAGGGCTGAATTTCAGGCAATAAAAAACCCGCTCGAGTGAGCGGGGTTCTTCGTGTTGGGTGCCTGGCAGTGTCCTACTCTCGCATGGCGAATGCCACACTACCATCGGCGCTACAGCGTTTCACTTCTGAGTTCGGCATGGGGTCAGGTGGTTCCACTGCGCTATTGCCGCCAGGCAAAAATCTTCAATCTGAAAAAGCTGATTTAGTTATTCGTTCTCGGTATCTGCTACAAGTCTCTGAACACTTCTTGGGTGTTGTATGGTTAAGCCTCACGGGTAATTAGTATGGGTTAGCTCAACGTATCGCTACGCTTACACACCCCACCTATCAACGTTGTGGTCTCCAACGGCCCTTTAGGACCCTCAAGGGGTCAGGGATGACTCATCTCAGGGCTCGCTTCCCGCTTAGATGCTTTCAGCGGTTATCGATTCCGAACTTAGCTACCGGGCAGTGCCACTGGCGTGACAACCCGAACACCAGAGGTTCGTTCACTCCGGTCCTCTCGTACTAGGAGCAACTCCCTTCAATCATCCAACGCCCACGGCAGATAGGGACCGAACTGTCTCACGACGTTCTGAACCCAGCTCGCGTACCACTTTAAATGGCGAACAGCCATACCCTTGGGACCGACTTCAGCCCCAGGATGTGATGAGCCGACATCGAGGTGCCAAACACCGCCGTCGATATGAACTCTTGGGCGGTATCAGCCTGTTATCCCCGGAGTACCTTTTATCCGTTGAGCGATGGCCCTTCCATTCAGAACCACCGGATCACTATGACCTACTTTCGTACCTGCTCGACCTGTCCGTCTCGCAGTTAAGCTGGCTTATGCCATTGCACTAACCTCCTGATGTCCGACCAGTATTAGCCAACCTTCGTGCTCCTCCGTTACTCTTTGGGAGGAGACCGCCCCAGTCAAACTACCCACCAGGCACTGTCCGCGAGCCCGATTCAGGGCCCTGCGTTAGAACATCAAACATACAAGGGTGGTATTTCAAGGACGGCTCCAGCGCAACTGGCGTCACGCCTTCAAAGCCTCCCACCTATCCTACACATGTAGGTTCAATGTTCAGTGCCAAGCTGTAGTAAAGGTTCACGGGGTCTTTCCGTCTAGCCGCGGGTACACCGCATCTTCACGGCGAATTCGATTTCACTGAGTCTCGGGTGGAGACAGCATGGCCATGGTTACACCATTCGTGCAGGTCGGAACTTACCCGACAAGGAATTTCGCTACCTTAGGACCGTTATAGTTACGGCCGCCGTTTACCGGGGCTTCGATCAAGAGCTTCGCTTGCGCTAACCCCATCAATTAACCTTCCGGCACCGGGCAGGTGTCACACCCTATACGTCCACTTTCGTGTTTGCAGAGTGCTGTGTTTTTGATAAACAGTCCCAGCCATCTGGTCACTGCGACTCCCGACAGCTCCATCCGCAAGGGACTTCACCATCAAGAGCGAACCTTCTCCCGAAGTTACGGTTCTATTTTGCCTAGTTCCTTCACCCGAGTTCTCT
>NZ_CP026406.1:1375000-1792500 GCF_002934795.1 Aeromonas sp. ASNIH2
CCAGACTGCCTTCGAGCCGGATCTGCACCTGCCCCCGAAACAGCTCCCGCTTCTTGGCGGGTTGTGTGAGCGCCAGACGATAGTGGTAGCGACCCGGCACACTCGTCTCCTGCAATGTTAGATTGTCGATGGATACCCCCACCTGTTCGCCGGTGGGACGCATGATGCGTTCGAAGAAGGCGAGCTGACGCTTCTGCTCCTGTACCTGGGCTTCCTGATCCTTGAGCGTCTGCTGAAGTTGCTCGAAAGCGGCCTTCTGGGTCGCCAGCAGGGTCTCCCTGACGCCGAGATCCGTCTTCAGTTGTGCAATGGCCTTGCTCTGACGCTCCAACGTCTCTTGCTGCACCGTCATCAGGCTGCTCTGAGCCAGCTCCTGTCTGTTCCCGACGACATAACCGATACATGCCCCCACAGCCAGCACCACCAATAACTTCACGATTTGGGACATAAGGCCTCTTCTATATGCCGACATCAACACAGCCGGTTTCTTTTCACTATACGCGACCATGCCGGATTGATACGGATAAACAAAGAGTTAACCGGTCGCGATGCTGCTTTCACCCCGGTTTTGACGCGCAGCAAGCCGTAAAGTTCGCTCCAGGATCTGAGAATAGATGGGACGCCCCCCCAACCATTGCGCCACCAGGGTTGCCCCTATGGTGGTGATCATCATGGGCAGGATCAGCTGATAGTTGTCTGTCATCTCTGTCACCAGCACGATGCCGGTAATGGGGGCACGCACGGTGGCGGCGAAGAGCGCCCCCATGCCGGCGATGGCAAAGGCACCCGGTTCGATGCCGAGATCGGGAAATGCAGAGTGGAACAGGTGACCAAAGATCACCCCGAACAGGGTGCCCAGCGCCAGGGTCGGCGCAAAGACACCACCAGGGGCCCCCGAGCAAAAGCAGATGAGGGTACCCACCAGTCGCACCGAGAAGATGATGAAGAGGGTCGCCACCGCATAGTCTCCCCCCGTCAGATGCGAGATGAGCTCGATTCCCCCTCCAGTGACCGAAGGGGCGAACAGCGACAGCATGCCAAAGGTTCCAGCCACCCCCATGCCGATGATGACGAAGCGGTGGCGCTTGTTCTGATGCAATGCCAGGTAACCATCCTGACAGGCGAGCACCAGCTTGTTGAAGACGAACCCCAGCACACCAAAGCAGCCCCCCATGAAGAGAAACAGCCAGAGCGCCTTCAAGGCCGGAGCGTCGTAGTGGGGCAGCATGATGACGGGGGATTGCCCTTTCATGTTCTGCAGCATCAGGGTCGCCATGACGGCCGAAATCCCGACCGCCTTGATGGCGAGGAAGGAGTAGCGAAATTGCGGTCGCATCTCTTCCATGACAAACAGTATCCCTGCCAGCGGGGCATTGAAGGCCGCAGCGAGACCACCCGCCGCACCGGCAGCCAGCAGGGCATGGCCATGCTCCTTGGGCAACCGGAAGATATCCACCACCATCTTGCCGAGGTTGCCCCCTATCTGCACCGAGGGCCCCTCCCGCCCCAGCACCATGCCGGAACTCAGGGTACAGACCCCGCCAAAAAACTTCACCGGCAACACCCGCCACCAGCGTACCGGGCGCAGGTCGTCCATGGCCCCTTCAATTTCCGGGATACCGGATCCCCCTGCCTCTGGGGCAAAGGCATGAGTGAGGAAATAGCCGACCAACCCCAGCAGGGCGCTGAAACCAAAGCCGAGCAGGCCGAGCTGCCACCAGGGGCGATCGGCCAGCAAGTCGACACGCTGCTGGGCCAGCCAGTGAACGCAAGACTCGAACAGTCCGCACACCAAGCCTGCCAGCAGGCCGACCAGGGCCGCCAGCAGGAGCACCAGCAGCGGCATCTTGTCCCGCCGTATCAGACGCTGCAAGACTGGAGGACGACGCAGCGAGGCCGCGTCGGCGGAAGGAATGGCTTGTTGCTCCATGGATAATCACGCTCATCTAACGAGGACCAGACACACCTCGGCCTCGGCTGCCCAGCTCTGGGCCTTTCTGCTATAGTCGGCCCGTTTCATGTATCACGGGCGAGAGTCCGGGGCGAGAGCGCAAAGCATACTCCTCCCGCCATCCCCTGCCGAGCCGCAATCGGCAGCCTGCGCCCGGGTAACGACCAAAATCCCATTAAGGATGATCCATGTCAAAATCAGATCAGCTGTTTGAACAGGCCCGCCAGACCATTCCCGGTGGCGTCAACTCACCGGTCCGCGCCTTCAACGGGGTCGGCGGCACACCCCGCTTCATCGATCACGCCGATGGCGCCTACCTCTATGACGTGGACGGCCAGGCCTATGTGGATTACATCGGCTCCTGGGGCCCCATGCTGCTCGGTCACAACCACCCGGCCATCAAGGCCGCTGTCATCAAGGCGGTGGAAAAAGGGCTGAGCTACGGTGCCCCGACCGAGATCGAAGTGCTGATGGCCGAGAAGGTGCGCCAGATCGTCCCCTCCATGGAGCAGGTACGGATGGTCAACTCCGGCACCGAGGCGACCATGAGCGCCATCCGGCTGGCCCGCGGCTATACCGGCCGCGACAAGATAGTCAAATTCGAAGGCTGCTACCACGGCCACGCCGACTCCCTGCTGGTCAAGGCTGGCTCCGGTGCCCTCACCCTGGGTCAGCCCAACAGCCCGGGCGTACCGGCCGATTTCGCCAAACACACGCTCACCTGTGTCTTTAACGATCTGGACTCGGTGCGCGAAGCCTTCACCCAGTACGGCAGCGAGATCGCCTGTATCATCGTCGAGCCGGTCGCTGGCAACATGAACTGCATCCCGCCGGTGCCCGGCTTCCTGCAAGGGCTGCGCGCCATTTGTGACGAGTTCGGCGCCCTGCTGATCCTGGATGAGGTGATGACCGGCTTTCGCGTCTCCCTGCGCGGTGCCCAGGGTCACTACAACATCGATCCGGATCTCACCACCCTCGGCAAGATCATCGGTGCCGGCATGCCGGTAGGCGCCTTCGGCGGCAAGAAGAAGGTGATGCAGCACATCGCCCCGACCGGCCCCGTCTATCAGGCTGGTACCCTCTCCGGCAACCCGGTGGCCATGGCCGCCGGCCTCACCATGCTGGACCTGCTGCTGGAGCCGGGCCTCTATGAGCAGCTGAGCACCAAGACCGCCCGTGTCGCCGAGGGGCTGAAAGCCGCCGCCGCCAGGCACGGCATCCCGCTTGCCATCAACTACGTGGGCGGCATGTTCGGCTTCTTCTTCACCGACGAGCCCGAGATCACCCGCTACGAGCAGGTGACCCGCTGCGACATGGAACGCTTCAAGCGCTTCTACCATCTGATGCTGGAAGAGGGTGTCTATCTGGCTCCGAGCGCCTACGAGGCGGGCTTCCTGTCGCTTGCCCACGGCGACAAGGAGATTGAACACACTCTGGCGGCCGCCGAGCGCAGCTTCGCCAAGCTGGCTGGCTGACAAGCAGCAAGATGTGCAGAGGGCCCCGATGGGGCCCTTTTTTGTTTGCTCGTCCCGACAAGGCACCGTAGTGGTGCATCTTTAAGTCCCTCACCGGAACCTTGCCACCTGCTGGTGCGCCGCGCCGTACACGGGCTGTCATAAATCGGGCCCACAATTTGCAGGCCCCTGCTCAGGAGCCCATTGGACCGAGGTGTATATGGCAGAGATGAGCCCCATCGATGTGCTGCGGCGCTATCAGGAGTACGAAACCGAGCTGGCCCCCCTGCTGCTGGGGCTGCTCACCCTCCCCGAGGCGTCTCTCAAGACCTATGCCTTCGTCGAGGAGGTGAAGAGCCTGGCCCCCCAGATCAGGCCAGCCATACTGGCGCCCGTTCCGGCGGCCCAGGGGCAGCTGCGCCTGCTGGTGCAGGGCCATGGCCGGGAGCTGGAGATCAACCTGCACCAGCTGATCGCCTGGCTGATGGGGGACAGGGAGCGGCGGCGCGCCATTCCCTGGTTCAGGGCCGTCTACGTCGTCCTGAGTCTGGCCCTGTTTCTCATCGTCGGCACCCTCATCTGGCACGGGCTGGAACAGCTCTATCTGCTCCTGTGCGGCACCCAGCAGAACCGGCTGGGGGCCTTCAGCGCCATCATCTTCCTCACGCTCGCCCTGGCGGTGTTCGATCTCGGCAAGACCATCCTCGAAGAGGAGGTGCTGCTGCATAAGGACATCTTCCGCCACAGCGCCATCCGGCGCACCATTACCCGCTTTATCGCCGCCATCCTGATCGCGGTCTCCATCGAGGGGTTGCTGCTGCTGTTCAAGGGATCCCTCGGCCAGAGCGAACTGCTCTGGCCTGCGGTGGGGGTGATGGGGTGCGCCGTGGGGTTGCTGCTGGCGCTGGGGCTCTATGTGTTTCTCGGTGCCAGGGCGGAAGCCGCACTGGTCGCCTCCAGCCAGCAGACCGCCCACCCGGAGGGGGCTGCCAGAGGCATCAGAAGACGCGCCAGGACCGGGCGAGCGGGATGACATACCAACGCGGGGCGCCCGTGCAGGCGGGCCTCGCCGACGCCAGCTAGCTCGTCGCCTCTGCCAGCGCGGGCGCTGGCTGTCGCCGCGCCGCCCGCCAGGAGGCGTACATGGTCCAGGAGGTATAGATGACGATGAAGGCCACCAGCCATTTGAGCATCTGCATCTCCATGGATTTGACCAGCATGGCCGCCAGCACCACGCCGATGGGGCCGAAGATGGCCACCGCCAGCACGGCCCGCGCATCGAAAGCCCCCTTGCGGATGAAAGTCCCCGCCGAGAAGACGCTGAGCACGGCGGTGGATCCCATCATGATGGGGAAGGCCACCAGCGGGTTCATGCCGAGCAGATAGACCAGGGTCATGCAGGGGGCGAACAGGCCGATACCGACGTTCATCAGGGCTCCGAACAGGAAGTTGCCGGCAAGGGCGATCCCCAGCTTGTAACCGCTCAGCCCCATGGCCTCGCCACCGAGGGGGAAGAGCCCGAGCAGGCCGGCAAAGATGAGACCGGCGACCACCAGCAGGGAGACCGCCATCACCAGCCGGATGGTCTGGCGATCAAAGGAGGCCACGTAACGGGCGCCCCAGGCCGCACCGGCCGCCGCAGCCGCCATCATGCTGATGAGGGTGACGGGATCCACGTTGACCACGCCGATGAAGATGAGAGCCTGGGTCACGGTCGGCAGCACGCACTGGCCGTTGAGGGTACCGGGCAGCACCCGATCATCGATCAGCCCGAACTGCTTGTAGCAGGCGGTCTTCACCGCAAAGCTCCCCACCCCCAGGGTATCGAGAAAATTGGCCACAAAACCGATGGCCGCCACCGGCCAGAAAGGGGTGGCTTCGAGCTGGCCATGACGCCGTTTGTGCCACCAGGCACGGACCAGCATAACGAGAAAGACCAGGGCACAACCGATAAACAAGAGACGCAGAAAAGTGACAAGCATGGGGAGACCTCCAACAACGGGCGGCGATTCTAAGGCAGCGGAGGGAAAAAATCCTGGCCAGGATCATGAGACGACGGGAGCAAACGTTTGGCCGCGACTATTTTGGCTGGCAGAACCCGAATGGGGCTATCCATACTGATTGGGAGGGCGACAGCCCGGGCTCATCGGGCGTAGTCCTGGTCATTTCGCGACGACCACAGCACCGGTGAGGCGTAAACGAAAGAAGGCGGGGTGACCCGCCTTCTTTTTTCATTCTTCGTCAGGCAATCCAGCGTGGCAGCCGGGGAGCCAGGCGGTCGATCAGGCGATCCGACACGGGAGTGAGCAACAGCAGCGGCAGGCAGATCAGGGAGAGGCAAAGAGCGCCCACATAGACGTCCGTCATCCAGTGCGCACCAGCCAGGATGCGGGGAGCCGAAAACAGGGGCACCATCACCACCGCAACCACCCCGGCCCAGCGCGGCAGATAGCGCAGGGCAAAACCGGCGAAGATCATCAGGAAGAGGGCGTGATCACCGGGGAAGCTGTCACCGGCGGAGTCCTTGGTGGGAATCGCACTGATCTCGGTCAGGCGCAATGCTCCGTCCACCATCAAGGTGGGGCTGGGACGGCTGACCGGCAACAGATGCCCGAGCTGATTGATCACCAGGGCCCCCAGCAGCATCACGACCCCCATGGCCACCAGACGACGGCGCTCCTGCCCGTCGGCACGGAAGAAGCAACTGGCGAGGATCCCGCCCATGCAGGCCAGCGCGGCCAGATCGAACAGGCGGTTGTTGGTGATGGCCACCAGATCGGCCCAACGGGGGGAGTGGCCAATCCAGCCATTGACCAACTGGAAGAGGGCGAGATCCCACCCATCCCAAGGGCCGTGCTCAGGCAGGGCGCCCCAACTGAAGGCGATGAGGCCCCCGGCCAGATAGAAAGGAATGAACTTGCTCATGCCGACGTGTCCTTCGAAAAACGCTCATTCTAGGCCAGCCGCAAGATGACTTGCATCACAAAAGTGTAAGAATTCGTGTAACAAAGGTATTCCATCGGCTCTTCTTTTGGCGCCGCCGACCGGGTGGGCAAGCGCGTCCCCTCCTTGGCTCTCCCACCGGTTGCGGCTAGTATGGGCGCTCCCTTCGTTCAGGATGATGATGATGCGCAGCTACCTTCGCATGATGTTGTTTGCCCTCGGTTTGCTGGCAGGTGTACAGATCCCCGGGCTGGTCGATCTCTACTTCCAGCGGCTGGATGCCCGGCTGCAGCAGGCCGGTCTGGCGCTGGCCCCCTTCCAGCACACGGCGGACCAGCACTTCAATGGCGATCTGCAGGCGCTGGTCGCCCATTACGGTGCCAGCCAGGATCCCGTCTTCACCCAGGATGCCACCAGCCTCCAGCAACTGGTGAACCAGCAGCAGCACCTTCAGGGGGAGATCGCCGTGCGGGAGAGTCCCTGGTACCAGCAGCTCTCCCACCTGTTGCTGCGCGCCGATCCCGCCCTCTGGCAGGATACCCTGCACAACTACGGCTATGTGGTCCCCCTCAAACAGGCCGCCATTTTCTGCGGCGTGGCGGCGGGTCTGCTGGCCTCCCTGGCGGGGGATCTGCTGCTCGGCCTCCTGCTGCTGCCATTTCGCTCCCGCCAGCGCGTCCCCCGTCACGGCCTGCACTGATCCCCTCTCACTGCCAACCGGGGTGCCCGCCCCGGTTGGCGGCTACTCGAAGGGTTCGAGATAGGCTTCTATGGCCTTCTTCAGCCAGGCCAGCACCTTGCCGTGATGGGCGTTCTTCGACAGATAGACTCCGTAATCGCGCCACTGCAGGCTGAACTTGTGCTTCAGGGTCAGCAGCTCCCCCTGGCGCAGCTGGCTCTGGATAAGGGGTGAAGGCAGCACCGCCCAGCCCAGACCATCCAGCACCGCATCCCGCATCAGTTCGAAACTCGACAACCCGATATGCTGCCCTCCGATGGGCAGCAGGCTCTTGACCGAAAACGCGTCCACATAGGAGAGAGTGACCTGAGTGTGATCGGTCAGATCCTGCTGCAACACCCGCTTCAGCCCAGCCAGCGGGTGGCTTGGCGCGACCACCATCAGGGTGCGGATCGGGTTGAGCACGTCGATGCAAAGACCGCTGCGCTCCTGTTCCTCGGTGATGAGGCCGAAGGCGGCATCCACGAACCCCTCTTCCACCAGGGCCGGTAGCTCCGGCGGTGAGGCCAGCACCAGGGAGATGCTGGTGCCCGGAAACTGGCGACGCAGCGCCCCCAGCATCTCGCGCCATACCACCTCGGGAATGGCGTCGTCCCGGGCTACCCGCAGCGCCACCTCGGCACCGGAGGCATGGTGCTCGCACTTGAGCTTCAGGCTGTTGGCGGCCTGCAACAGCCGCCGACAGTCGTCCAGCACTTGCTCGCCGATTTCGGTCAGTCGGCTCTGGTTCGCCCCTCGTTCGAAAAGTTCGACGCCAAGCTCCACTTCCAGGGTTGCAATCGCCGAGCTCACGGCGCTGCGACTCTTGCCAAGTCGTCTGGCGGCATTGGCTATCGAACCACTGTCTGCTGTTTCTACAAAGAGTTGTATCTGATTTAGCTTCATGACTTCAAACTGGCGGCAGATTATTCCATCACCACCTTATCCCCTGGTCCGCCCCCAAGGCAAACAAGCAGCGACAGCTTTCTCGACGCTCAGCGATAACCTTGCCCGTTTCGGGTGCCGTTATCCTCTCTTCGTCGCAGCAACAGAAGGAAACTGCATGTCATCCCGTCCCCTGCTTTTGGCCCGCCTCTTCCTGACGGGGGCCATCCTGACCGAGGTCGCCGGCACCTCCTCCATGGCCCTGATCCCAAAGAGCGAGAGCGGCTGGATCCACTATCTGCCGATGTGGCTCCTCATCACCCTCTCCTACCTGCTGCTCGCCAAGGCCGCCAGGACAATCTCCATTGGTATCGCGTTTGCGCTGTGGGAAGGGCTGGGGATCGCCCTCATCACCGCCGTCTCCGTCCTGTTCCTCGGCTACGAGCTGAGCATCCAGGAGTGGATCGGACTGGCGCTGGCCATAGTGGGGATTGTCATGGTGACCCTGGGCGAGACCCATGATGCACCAGCCCCCACCCGCCAGAGGAGGGAAGCCCCATGCACCCGTTGAACATCGTACTGGGCGCCGCCCTGCTGGATATCGGCGCCAACATGGCAATCAACCGCTCCATCGGTTTTCGTGACAAGGGGTGGGGCGTCCTCGGCATTCTGCTGGTGCTCTGTGCCTTCACTCTGCTCAGCGAGGCGGTCAGTACCGGCAAGATCGATCTGGCCGTGGCCTATGCCACCTGGGGCGCCATCGGCATTCTGGGCACCGCCATCGGGGGCCTGCTGCTGTTCGGCGAGCGCCTCAGACCCGTCGGCTGGCTCGGCATGGTGGTGATGGCGGTCGCCCTGCTGACCACAGCATGATCCCCTCTCCAGCCCCATGAAAAAAGCCGCCCTGTTCCCAGGGCGGCCTTTTCATGGTCAAACCGATCATCCAGATTGCTGCAGGCAGCCTAACTCGCTGCCTCGTACAGCTCCAGCGGCAGGCCGTCGGGGTCGGCGAAGAAGGTAAAGCGCTTGCCGGTCAGCTCGTCCACCCGCACCGGCTCCACTTCCACCCCGTGCTGCTCCAGGTGGGCGATGACCCGGTCGAGATCCGCCACCCGAAACGCCAGGTGGCGCAACCCGCACGCCTCCGGCCGGGAGGGGCGCGGTGGCGGCGCCGGGAAGCTGAACAGCTCCAGCTGGCTGCCGTCCGGCAGCGCCAGATCCAGCTTCCACGACTGACGCTCGGCCCGCAGGGTCTCGGCAATGATGGGCAACCCCAGCACCTGGTGATAGAAGTGGCGCGAGCGCGGATAGTCGCTGGCGATGATGGCCACGTGATGGATGGCCTCAAACAGGGGATGGGTCATGGCAATCCTTGCAAAACGGGCAGCCTGCGCTGCCCGTCTTCGTCAGTTGAAGAAACCGTTGAACCAGTTGTCCAGGGCATTCGCCGGGTCCGAGACCGGGCTGGCACAGCTCATGGGCTCGGCCAGATCGGCCAGCTTGGCCGGCACCTGGAGACTGCCGGGACAATCGCTGGCCACCCGGGCACCGCTCGAGCGGGAGAAGTTGGCCCAGCTCACTCCTTCGGGCATCTTCAGCCCCAGGCTGTTGACCCCTCGCTGGCTCATGTAGCCGCTGAACAGCTGCAAGGCGCCACTGGCACCGGTCAAGCCGGCCGGGGTGTTGTCGTCACGGCCGACCCAGACGCTCACCAACTCGTTGTTGTCCATCCCGGCAAACCAGGAGTCACGCAGCTCGTTGGTGGTACCGGTCTTGGCGGCCATGGTGGCCCCGGGGAACTTGGCACCGAGCGCACGGGCCGTCCCCTGGCTCACCGTCTTGGTCATGGCGAACAGAGTCAGCCAGCTTGCCTGGGGATCCGTCACTCGCTTGGCCGCTTCGTCATGCTGGTAGAGCTGGCGCCCCTCGCCATTCACCACGGCCCGGATGGCCGACAGGGGCTGGGTCAACCCCTGGTTGGCAATGGGCAGGTACATCTGGTTCACCTCCATGGGCGAGAGCGCCACCGCCCCCAGCACCAGGGACGGATAGGGCTGGATCTCCTGCTGCACCCCCAGCTTGTGCAGGGTGTCCACCACCTTGTCCAGGCCTATCTGCATCCCGAGGTTGACGGTCGGCACGTTGAGGGAGCTGGCGAGCGCCTCCATCAGGGGCACGCTCTGGCGGAACTTGCGGTCGTAGTTCTGCGGCGTCCAGATCTGGCCATCCTGGCCGCGAATCCGGATCGGCTGATCTTTAAGCGGCGTGCCAAGGGTCAGGCCGTTGGAGAGGCCGGTCAGGTAGACCGCCGGTTTGACCAGGGAGCCAATCTGACGGCGGGCATCCAGCGCCCGGTTGAAGCCGGCGTAGCGGGGATCCCGTCCCCCCACCATGGCGACCACCTCGCCCTTGTGCCAGTCGGAGACCACCATGGCCGCCTCCAGCTTCTTCTTGCCACGCTGCTTCTCGATGGTGGCCAGACCCGACTCCACCGCCTGCTCGGCGGCGTGCTGGGCGATGGGATCCAGACTGGTGAAGATCTTGAGGCCGGACTGCTTGAGCAGATCCGGGCCGAAGCGGTTCTGGATCTCCCGCTTGAGCAGCCCCATGAAGGCCGGAGTACGGCCATAGCTCATCTGGCCGCGGGCGATGATGCCAAGGGGCTGCTTGCTGGCCAGGTCATACTCGGCCTGGGTCAGGCTGCCGTGATCCGCCAGCAGTTTCAGCACCAGATCCCGGCGCGCCTTGGCCCGGTCCGGGAAGCGCCAGGGATCGTAATAGGAGGGGCCCTTCACCATGCCCACCAGCAGGGCCACCTGATCGATGTCCAGCTCGTTGACCGGAATGCCGAAGTAGAAGTAGGAGGCGAGCCCGAAGCCGTAGACCCCCTGGGAGAAGTTCTGCCCCAGATAGACCTCGTTGAGGTAGGCCTCCAGGATCTCGTCCTTGCTGTAGCGGTAGTCGATGAGCACCGCCATGTAGGCTTCCTGCAGTTTGCGCCACAGGCTGCGCTCACGGGTCAGGAAGAAGTTCTTGGCGAGCTGCTGGGTGAGCGTGCTGCCCCCCTGCACGGTGCGCCCCGCCAGCAGGTTGGCAGCCATGGCGCGCATGATGGCCACCGGCGAAACGCCGCCGTGCTGGTAGAAGTCCCTGTCTTCCGTGGTGAGCAGCGTCACCAGCAGGCTGTCCGGCACCTCGGAGAGGCGTACCAGCAGGCGGTCTTCCCGATCCTCGGTGTTAAGGCGATCGAGCAGCACCGGGTCCATCTGGGCATAGCCGAGCTGGCGCTGGTTCTCCAGGGACTGGATCCCCTCGAGGCGCGCCCCGTTGAAGGTGAGGCGCAGGCCACGGGCACCGTCGGCACCGTCGTGGAACTCGAACGGCCGGCGCACCAGCTCGATGCGATTGCCGCTCACCGCGTACTCACCCGGGGTATGGGGCTGACGCACCTGCTTGTAGCTCAGCATGTTGAGCTCGCGCAGCATCTGGGTCTGGGAGAGCCGCTGGCTGGGATAGAGCTCCAGCGGGCGGCTGTAGACCATCACCGGCAACTGCCACTTCTCCCCGTCGAAGCGCTCGCGCACCTTGGTGTCGAGATAGATGCCAAACACCACCATGAAGGCCGCCACCACCAGAGAGAGCTTGAAGCCCAGCCAGAACAGGGTGCGCCAGATAGTGCGTTTGGGCGCCGCCTTCTTGGGCGTGCGCTTGCGTCGTTGGGTTGCCATAAATCCTCTTGTCGTTCTCCTCGCCATCCCGCTGATGCGAGCGGCCTGCGATGCCTGTTGTGGAGGGGGCTGTGCCACCGCCATCTTGTTCTGGTCGTGCCGACCGATCACTGCCCCGTCGGCTACTCCTGCAATCCCATCTTCTTCTTGGTCACCCGGGTCGGCATCGCCTCCAGCGGGTTGTCCGGCCAGTAGTGACGGGGGTAGCGCCCCTTCATCTCTTTTTTCACCTGCTCATAGGATCCCGCCCAGAAGGCGGCGAGATCCGCGGTGATCTGCAAGGGGCGCTGGGCCGGGGAGAGCAGCTCCACCACCAGGGGCACCCGGCCATCGGCCACGCATGGGGTGGCACCCAGCCCGAACATCTCCTGGATGCGCACCGGGATCGCCGGCGCCTGACCCGGCTGGTAGCGGATCCGCACCCGGCTGCCGGTCGGTGCGGTGAAGTGGCTCGGCAGCGCCTCGTCCAGCCGCCTTGGCAGGGGCCAGGGCAGAGACTGGCGCAGGATGTCGCTCATGTCGAGCCGCTTCAACTGCTCCAGCCGGGTCATGCCGCTCACCGCCGGCAGCAGCCACTGCTCGAGGTCGGCCAGCAGGCTCTCCTCATCCATGGCGGGCCAGGCTTCGTCGGGCAGCCAGTCGCGGGCGCAGCGCAAGCGGGCCAGCAGCCCCTCGCTGCTCTCGTCCCAGGGCAGCACGTGCAGCCCCTTGCGCCGAATGCCTTGCAGCAGGCAGCGCCCCTTCTGTTCATCGGAGAGATCCGTCAGCGGCCGCTGGCCGAGCACCAGCTCGCCGAGCACCTGCTGGCGCTCCGCACGCACCCGTTCCTCCCGATCGTCCCAGTCGAACCACTGGCGCTCGCCGACCAGCTCGGGCAGCTGGCGCACCAACTCATCCAGCGCCACCGGCTCGGCGATGAAGATGCGGCTGCCGCGCTCGTTCTGACCCATTTCGACGGCCACGATGGCCCCCTGCCCCTGGCAGGGATGTCCTTCTACCAGATCGCAGCTCACCCCGCCACTGAGCTGATAGCGGCTGCCACTGCGCAGCTTGCCGATGCGATCGGGCCAGGCGAGGGCGCACAGCAACCCCAGCCATTGACCCTGCGGGCTGCTTGCCCGCACGCCGAGCCGCTCGAACCAGCGGGCCGCCCCCTGGCGCAGGGCGCCCTGACGGCGGTGGAACAGCACGGACAGGCGCTCCGATCCTCGCAGATCTTCTTCCAGCAGCGCCACCAGGAAAGCCGCATCGGCGACAATCCCTGTCAGACCCTCGGATTCCAGCTCCCGGGCCCGCAGCAACATGCGGGCGAGGCGGGGATGGGTGCCGAAGGCCGCCATGGCACGGCCTGCCGGGGTAAGTTGTTGCTCACCTTCCGGGGCCATGGCGCCCAGGGCCACCAGCAACCGCCGGCCGCTGGCCACGGCGGCAGGAGGCGGCATGTCCAGCAGGGGCAGCGCCTCCACCCGGGCCCCCCACTGGGCGGCGTCCATCAGCAGGCCGGTGAGCTCTTGCGTCAGGATGTCGGGGGGACTCTGCTCGGCGAGGCGCTCCTGCACCTCGCAGCTCCAGAGCCGGTAGCAGACGCCGGGGCCAAGCCGCCCTGCCCGCCCCGCCCGCTGGGTGGCGGAGGCTTTGGCGATGGGCCGGGTCTCCAGCCGGGTGACGCCGCTCTTGATATCGAAGGTGGCGCGCCGCTCCAGCCCGCTGTCGATGACCACGGAGATCCCCTCGATGGTGAGGGAGGTCTCCGCCACGTTGGTGGTGAGCACCAGCTTGCGACGACCCGCAGGCGCAGGCTCGATGGCCGCTTGCTGGGCCGCGAGGTCAAGACGGCCATAGAGGGGAGCCAGGGTCACATCCCCTGGCAACCGCCCTTCCAGCCACTGTGCCAGCCGCTCTATCTCCCCCTGTCCCGGCAGGAACACCAGGGCACTGCCAGCCTGACTGGCGAGCGCCTCCAGCACCACGGCGCCAACCTGGGGCTCCAGCCACTGCTGGCGATTGGCGGGGCGATAGTGGTACTCGATGGGAAAGCCGCGCCCCTCGGAGCGCACCACGGGGGCACCTGGCAGCAGGCGCTCCAGGGCCATGCCATCCAGGGTGGCGGACATCACCAGCAGCTTGAGATCATCGCGCAACCCCTGCTGGCTTTCGATGGCGAAGGCCAGCGCGGTATCGGCGTGCAGGCTGCGCTCGTGGAACTCGTCAAAGATGACGAGCGACACGCCGGTGAGCTCAGGATCCTGCTGCAGCATCCGGGTCAGCACCCCCTCGGTCACGATCTCGAGCCGGGTCTGGCTGCTGGTGCGGCTCTCCCCGCGCACACGCAGGCCGATGCGCTCGCCCACCTTCTCCCCCAGCTGACGCGCGAGGAAGCTCGCGATGTTGCGCGCCGCAAGGCGCCTGGGCTCCAGCATGATGATGCGCCCGGGCAGCCGGTGCTGGCGCACCAGCTCCAGGGGCAGCAGGGTCGATTTGCCCGCGCCGGGGGGTGCCTGCAGGATCACGCTGGTATGGTTGTCGAGGGCTGCAAAGAGTTCGGGCAACACCGGGACGATGGGGAGGGAAGACAAAGCGATGGGCACCTTCTGTGACACTCCTGAAAAGGGGTCCATTCTGCCACAGCCTCCCGGCCATCGTAAGCGCCCCTGCCGGGCAGGGGCAGGAAGCGTCAGGTGCAACACGGCAAGACATCCCGGGAGCGGCTGCCATAGAATGGCCCTTATCCGATGCCCATCACGAGGACCGACACGCCGCATGCCCAAACTCTTCTTTGCCCTGCCACTGCCAGAGCTTGCCCCCGAGCTTGCGACCTGGCGAGACCAGCGCCCCTGGCCCGGCCAGCCGGTGCCCGAGAGCAACCTGCACCTGACCCTGGCCTTTCTCGGGGAGGCCGACGAAACGACCCAGGCTCGCCTGATCGCGGCCGCCGAGCGACAGCACTGCCCCCCTTTCAGCGTCCATCTGGATCAGACCGGCTGGTTTCAGCGCGCCAAAGCCGCCTGGGTGGGACCCGGTGAGTGGCCGAACGAGCTGACCGTGCTCGCGAGGGCGCTGCGCCGCCACGGAGAAAAACTCGGGCTGGGCAACGGCGAGCAGGGCTATCGCCCCCACGTCACCCTGTCGCGCAAGGCGGGCGAGGCCCCCGGCGAGCTGCCTGCACCGGATTTTCTGCTCAGGGCCGATCGCTTCTGCCTCTATCAATCCGTCAGCACGCCGGACGGCGTCCACTACGAACCGCTCGCCTGCTGGCCCCTGCGGGCCCGCGTCAAAAACCCGCACCGCGAGGAGCTCACCCCATGATCTTCGATCCCCCCCTGCAGTCCGGGCAGCTGATCTCCCGCTACAAGCGCTTTCTGACGGATGTCGCGCTCGACAACGGCGAGGTGATCACCATCCACTGCGCCAATACCGGTGCCATGACCGGCTGCGCCCTGCCGGGCACCCGGGTCTGGTACTCCACATCCGACAACCCCAAGCGCAAGCTGCCAAACAGTTGGGAAATCGCCGAGAGCCCGGCGGGTCACTTCATCTGCGTCAACACCGCCCGTGCCAACCAGATCGCCCGAGAGCTCATCGAACAGGGCGCTCTCGCCCCCCTGGCAGGCTATGCCAGGCTGCGCACCGAAGTGAAATACGGGGAAGAGAACAGCCGCATCGACCTGCTGCTGGAAGATGACCACAGGCCGGATTGTTACATCGAGGTGAAATCCGTCACCCTGCTCGACGAGCGGGAGCAACCCGGCATGGGGTACTTCCCCGATGCGGTCACCACCCGCGGTGCCAAGCACTTGCGTGAATTGATGGCCATGAAGGCGGCAGGGCACCGGGCCGTGCTGCTGTTCATGGTATTGCACTCCGGCATCGCGAGAATGCGCCCTGCAGCCCATATCGATCCGCACTATAGTCAGCTTGTTGAACAGGCGATGGCGGCAGGGGTTGAAATTTTATGCTATCGCCCCCATGTTGGGGTGCAGGGCATGGTGGCTCAGGATTTTATCCCATTTGAATCTGACCATATGCTACCCGAGGGCAGAGAATAAATGCAGAAGTGGGTAACATTATTGATAAGGCTTGTTTGCCTCCCGTTGACCCTTCTGCTATAGATGTCGCCCTCAATTTATGGATGGCACGGGTAGCGTGCTGAATTAGGAGACAGGGCATGCCAACAGGCGAAAACAGGAAATCTCTGGGCCCCCTGGCCATTGCGGGTGTAGAGCCTTACCAGATGAAAGCCGGTGAGGAGTACATGAATGACCAACAGAAGGTACATTTTCGCAAGATCCTGGGAGCCTGGCGCAACCAACTGATGCAGGAAGTTGACCGCACCGTCGACCACATGAAGGATGAGGCTGCCAACTTCCCGGATCCCGTGGATCGCGCCGCGCAAGAAGAAGAGTTTGCTCTCGAACTGCGCACCCGCGACCGTGAACGCAAGCTGATCAAGAAGATCGAGAAAACCTTGCTGCTGCTCGAAGAAGATGACTTCGGTTATTGCGAGCATTGCGGCATCGAGATCGGCATCCGCCGTCTGGAAGCCCGTCCGACCGCAGACCTCTGCGTGGACTGCAAGACGCTGGCCGAGATCAAGGAAAAACAGATGGCTGGCTGATGCCGCCCATCCACAGGAACGAAAAGGGAGCCCAGGCTCCCTTTTTTATTGAGCTTTTGGTCGGGCCGTCCCAGAATGCAGCCTCAATGCATCGCCTACCCGAATTGCCATGGTCATGACATCCCCCCCCTCCCGACGCCCCTATGTGGGCCGCTTCGCCCCCTCACCGTCCGGTCCGCTCCACTTCGGCTCCCTGGTCGCCGCCCTTGGCAGCTTCTTGCAGGCCAGGGCGCAGCAGGGACGCTGGCTGGTGCGCATCGAAGACATCGACCCCCCGCGGGAGATGCCGGGAGCGGCTGACCTTATCCTCACCACCCTGGAGGCACACGGTCTTGGCTGGGATGGGGAGGTGATGTTCCAGAGCGCGCGCCATGGCCGCTATGACGAGATCATCGATCAGCTCTATCGGGCCGGGGATCTCTACTGGTGCCGCTGTACCCGGCGCGAAATCATGGCCGCAGGGGGGTTCTACAACGGCCATTGCCGCGCCCTGGGGCTGACCGCCGAGGGGTGTGCCGCCCGTTTGCGCCAGCACCACCCGGTCTATCGGTTCGAGGATGCGCTTCAGGGAGAGATCACCGTCCCCGCGGCGCTGGCGGAGGAGGACTTCATCGTGCGCCGCCGGGACGGGCTCTACGCCTACAACCTGGCGGTGGTCGTAGATGACATGGACAGCGGCATCACCGAGATCGTCCGCGGCGCCGATCTGCTGGAACCCACGGTGCGCCAGATTGCCCTCTACCAGACTCTGGGGGCAGAGGTGCCCGCCTGGGTGCACTTGCCGCTGGCGGTGCAAGCGGATGGCAACAAGCTCTCCAAGCAGAACCATGCGCCGGCGCTGTCGCAGGACGAGGTACGACCGGCCCTGTGGCAGGCGCTGCACTTTCTCGGTCAGTGCCCGCCGCCCGAGCTGATGGCGAGCCGGATCGACGAGATCATCGGCTGGGGCATCACCCACTGGCAGCTGGCCCGGGTGCCCGCCAGCGAGAAGATCCCCCTGGCAGGCGGCTAACACTGGCGACCAACCGACTGTCATCTCTCCCAAAAAGTGGCGAAGTCCGGAGCGGGCAACGGCCTCTGGAGGCAAAAAAGAGCGGCCCACGGACGCGGTGCAGAGGCTGAGGGTTCGGTATAAGGTCAAACAGGGTCATTTTCCGAAAAACCATAAAATAAATTTATAGTGGCCGGGCACGCGTCATCGCCGTCTCGTTGCGGGGCCGACAGACACAAAAAGGGCAATGAACCGCTATTTTTGGCGGCAACCCTGATTCACTCCTGCTCCATTGCCAGCACGGTTTTTCATTTGGTCAGGGGTGAGCGATGGCAATGGACCGCTATTTTTGGCGGCAATCCTGATTCAAACCGGATCAATTGCCAGCACGGTTTTTCATTTGGTTAGGCGTGAGCTATGATAGGCCGCTATTTTTTTGGCCTCCCGTCAATTTGAAGTCATAACGAGGTGTACCATTTTTTCCCAGATCGCAAACTTTTGCCGCAAAGTGCTCGGCAAGGAAGACGGCGAGCAGTCGGTGGAGTCCCCCATTCCGGCCCGTGTCGCCGGACAGCGCCGTACCTTGAGCCGTGACCAGCACCCGATTTCGCGCAAAGAGATCAGCGAGAATGCCCTCAAGGTGCTCTATCGCCTGAACAAGGGGGGCTATGAGGCCTACCTGGTCGGCGGCGGCGTCCGTGACCTGCTGCTCGGGAAGACCCCCAAGGATTTCGACATCGCCACCGACGCGACGCCGGAGCAGATCAAGGCGCTGTTCAGCAACTGCCGCCTCATCGGCCGCCGTTTCCGCCTGGCCCACATCGTCTTTGGTCGTGACGTGATCGAAGTGGCCACCTTCCGGGGTCACCACCATCAGGTCAATACCAGCAAGCATGTGTCGGCCCAGTCCGATGAAGGCATGCTGGTGCGGGACAACGTCTACGGCACCATCGAAGAGGATGCCGAGCGTCGCGACTTTACCGTCAACGCTCTCTACTACAGCGCCAAGGATTTCACCCTGCACGATTTCGAGGGTGGGCTGGAAGACCTGGCCGCGCGTAGACTGGAGCTCATCGGCGACCCCGAGACCCGCTACCGGGAAGATCCGGTGCGGATGCTGCGTGCCGTGCGCTTCGCCGCCAAGCTCGACATGACCATCAGCCCGCGCACCGCCGCGCCCATCCGGGAGCTGGCCCCGCTGCTGCAGGACATCCCGGCCGCCCGCCTGTTCGAGGAGACCCTCAAGTTGTTCCTGGCGGGAGACGGTCTGGCCACCTACAAGCTGCTGCGGGAATACGGGCTGTTCCAGCCGCTGTTCCCCCAGGTAGCCGCCCTGTTCACGCCCCACGGCAACTCGCCCTACGAGCAGTTCATCGAGCAGGCGCTGATGGACACCGATACCCGGGTCCGTGAAGAGAAGCGCGTCACTCCCGCCTTCCTCTACGCCACCCTGCTGTGGGGTGCCGTCGAGGCCCGCGGCCGCGTGCTGGAAAACGAGAGCGGCCTGCCCTGGTACGATGCCTTCATGCTGGCCATCAACGAGGTGCTGGACAACCAGGTGCGGATCATCGCCGTGCCACGCCGCTTCACCACGGACGTGCGCGACATCTGGGCCCTACAACAGCGCCTGACCCGCCGCCAGGGCAAGCACCCCGAGCGCGCCATGGAGCACCCGAAATTCCGTGCGGCCTTCGACTTCCTGTTGCTGCGCAACCGGGTCGAGCGCGGTCTCGGCGAGCTGGCGAGCTGGTGGGAGCGCTATGTGGCCTCCAACCCGGATGTGCGCCCGCAACTGCAACGGGAGGCGACCCGCCGCCCGGCGAGCGGCGAGCGCGCCGACTCCCGCAGCGGTGATGGCGAGAAGCGCAGCGGCAATGGCCGCAACCGCCGTCGCCCCCGTCGCCGCAAGCCGAAGTCTGCAGAGTAAGGATCCGCCGATGATCGAGGTCTTCGTCGCCATCGGCTCCAACCTCGCCGACCCCCTCGGCCAGGCTCGTCGCGCCATCGCCGCGCTGGCGACCCTGCCCGAGTCCGAGCTGCGGCAGACCTCCAGCCTTTACGGCAGCCGCCCCATGGGCCCTGCGGATCAGCCGGACTACGTCAATGCCGTGGCGCGCCTTGCCACCCGCCTCAGCCCTCTGGCGCTGCTGGACGAGCTGCAGCGCATCGAGCAGGCACAGGGGCGAGTGCGCAAGGATGAGCGCTGGGGCCCCCGGACCCTGGATCTCGATCTGCTGCTGTACGGCGACGAGGTCATCCGGCATGAGCGCCTGACGGTGCCTCACTATGGCATGAAGGAGCGGGAGTTCGTCCTGCTGCCCCTTGCCGAGATAGCCCCCTCCCTGGTGCTGCCCTGCGGCACCCCGCTCACCGAACTGGTTGCCCGCTGCCCGCGCAATGGACTCGCGATCCTGGCCGGTGCAGCAGGCGAGTAGAGAAGAGTAGGAACAACGTAATGAGCAAGATCACCATTACCCACCTGCAGAAGATGAAGCAGGACGGACAGAAAATCACCGCCATCACCGCCTATGACGCCACCTTCGCCAAGCTGTTCGACGACGAGGGCGCCCAGGTGCTGCTCATCGGCGACTCCCTCGGCATGGTATTGCAGGGCGGAGACGACACCCTGGCGGTCAGCATGGACGAGATGGTCTATCACACCCGCTGCGTGGTGCGCGGTACCACCAATGCCCTGGTGGTGACCGACATGCCGTTCATGAGCTACGCCACCCCGGAGCAGACCTACCAGAACGCGGCGCGCCTGATGGCGGCCGGTGCCCGCATGGTGAAGATGGAAGGGGGGGACTGGCTGTGCGACTCCATCCGCCACCTGACCCGTAACGGGGTGCCGGTGTGCGGCCATCTCGGCCTGACCCCGCAATCCGTCCACGTGTTTGGCGGCTTCAAGGTGCAGGGGCGCGACGAATTCCACGCCCAGGAGATCTACCGCCAGGCACTGGAGCTGCAAGCGGCCGGCATCCAGTTGCTGGTGCTCGAGTGCGTGCCCGTCTCTCTGGCAGAGCGCATCACCAAGGCGCTGCGCATTCCGGTGATCGGCATCGGTGCCGGCCCTGCCACCGATGGCCAGATCCTGGTGATGCACGATGCCTTCGGCATCACCTCGGGTTATGTGCCCAAGTTCACCAAGAACTTCCTGGCCGAGACCGGTGACATGCGTGCCGCCATTCGTCTCTACGTGCAGCAGGTGAGCGAGGGGGCCTTCCCCGGCCCCGAGCACTGCTTCAACTGACTTTCTGTCGTCATGAGCGCGGGGGCCTGTGCCCCCGTCTTGCCCTCCCCCCTGACGACCCCCTCTTTTATTGATTCATCTGAAGGTGAACTGACGATGTTGGTTGTGAACAATCCCGCCGCGCTGCGCGAGCAGATCGGTCAATGGCATCGCGAAGGCCGCGCCATCGCATTCGTGCCCACCATGGGCAATCTGCATCAGGGTCATCTCACCCTGGTCGAGGAGGCCCGCCGCCATGGCGACAAGGTGGTGGTCAGCATCTTTGTGAACCCCTTGCAGTTCGACAAGGCCGAGGATCTCGCCAACTACCCCCGCACCCTGGAGCAGGATTGCGCCGCCCTGGAGGCCGCCGGTGTGGACCTGGTCTTCACCCCGACGCCGGAGATCATGTATCCCCAGGGGCTCGCCAGCCAGACCTTCGTCGAGGTGCCCGGCATCTCCAGCCTGCTGGAAGGGGCGCTGCGTCCGGGGCATTTTCGCGGGGTCAGTACCGTGGTCACCAAGCTGTTCAATCTGGTACAACCGAACGTGGCCTGCTTTGGCGAGAAGGATTACCAGCAGCTCGCGCTCATTCGCAAGATGGTGGCCGACATGGCCATGCCCATCGAGATCGTGGGCGTGCCGACCGTGCGGGCCGAAGACGGGCTGGCCCTCTCTTCGCGCAACGGCTATCTGACCGCTGCCGAACGGGCCATCGCCCCCGAGCTCGCGCGCACCATGAACTGGATTGCCGAGCAGATTGAAGCGGGGAACAGTCACCTCCCCTCCCTGGTTGCCCAGGCCAGCCAACGCCTCGACAACGCGGGATTCAGGACGGATGCCATCGACATCGTCGATGCCGACACCCTGGAATCCGCCAGCGCCGAGAGCCAGCGCCTGGTGATCCTGATGGCCGCCTATCTGGGCAAGGCCCGCCTCATCGACAACCGGGTCGTCGCCCTGCGGGGTTGAGACACGGCAAGGAGACCACGATGTCCAAGAAGGTTTACTGCATCGCCCAGTTCCAGCCCAAGCCGGGCCAGGAGCAGGCCCTGTTCCGCGTCCTGCAAGGGCTCGAACCTGACACCCTGCGTGAAGATGGCTGCCTGCAGTACATCGTCACCCGCCATATCCAGAGCCCCTTTGCCAAGGGGGAGAGCTTCCCCATCGTCTTCAACGAGATCTGGCGCGACATGGCGAGCTTCGAGGCCCACTGCCAGCGCGCCGGTATCAAGGCCTTCTTCGAGCGCTACTGCCTCGCGGATGATGGCCTCGCGGCCAAGTGGAACGTCTGCGTCTACAGCGACGAGCCCGCGGACTACGATGCCCCGGCCCTCTGAGGCCGAAACGTGCAAATAAAAAGGCGCCCGAGGGCGCCTTTTTGCTGGCGGGTGTGCGCCTCAGTGGCGCAGACCGGTGCCGCGGGAGATGAGCCACCAGGCCATCCCGTAGAGCACCAGGATGAAGCCGATGATGATGAGATAGGCGGTGCCGAGGGGCACGTCGGAGATCCCGAGGAAGCCGTAGCGGAACGCGTTCACCATGTAGATGATGGGGTTCACCTGGGAAACCCCCTGCCAGAACGGCGGCAGCAGGGTGATGGAGTAGAAGACGCCCCCCAGATAGGTCAGGGGAGTCAGGATGAAGGTCGGGATGATGCTGATGTCATCGAACGACTTCGCGAACACCGCGTTGATGAGCCCCCCCAGGGAGAAGAGGATGGAGGTGAGCAGCACGGTCACGCAGACGCTGAACAGGTGATGGATCTGCAGCGGCACGAAGAACAGCGACACCAGGGTGACGATGAGGCCGACACAGAGGCCGCGCGCCACGCCACCGCCCACATACCCCGCGATGATGATGTAGTTGGGCACCGGCGCCACCAGCAGTTCCTCCACGTTGCGCTGGAACTTGGCGCTGTAGAAGGAGGAGGCGACGTTGGAGTAGGAGTTGGTGATGACCGACATCATGATGAGGCCGGGCACGATGAACTCCATGTAGCTGAAGCCCCCCATGTCACCGATGCGCGAGCCGATGAGGTTGCCGAAGATGACGAAGTAGAGGCTCATGGTGATGGCGGGCGGCACCAGGGTCTGGATCCAGATCCGGGTGAAGCGGCTCACTTCCTTGGCCAGAATGCTCTTGAAGGCGATGTAATAGGTCATGGGGTTCATGCTTTGCGACCCTCCTCTACCAGATTGACGAACAGCTCTTCCAGCCGGTTCGCCTTGTTGCGCATGCTGAGCACCTTCACCCCCTGGGCGGAGAGCTGCTCGAACAGGCTGTTGAGGGACTGGCTCTTCTCCAGCTCCACTTCCAGGGTGTTCTCATCCTGCATCCGGCCGTTGAACTCGGGCAGGGCCGGTACGCTGGAGCCCGGCACCAGATCCAGCAGGAAGGTCTCGCGACCCAGCTTGCCGAGCAGGCTCTTCATGCTGGTGTTCTCGATGAGGCGGCCCTTGTCGATGATGCCGATGTTGCGGCACAGCATCTCGGCCTCTTCTAAGTAGTGGGTGGTCAGGATGATGGTCACCCCCTGCTCGTTGAGATCCTTGAGGAAACTCCACATGGAACGGCGGATCTCGATGTCCACCCCGGCGGTCGGCTCATCCAGGATCAGCAGTTTGGGCTCATGCATCAGGGCGCGGGCGATCATCAACCGGCGCTTCATGCCACCGGAGAGAGTGCGGGCGGCCATGTCGCGCTTGTCCCACAGATCGAGCTGGCGCAGGTACTTCTCGGCGCGCACCTTGGCCTCGGCCCGCGGCACTCCATAGAAACCAGCCTGGTGAGTCACTATCTGGCTCACCTTCTCGAACTGGCTGAAGTTGAACTCCTGGGGCACCAGGCCGAGCTGGGACTTGGCTAGCTCCAGATCGGTATCGATGTCATGACCGAATACCTTCACCTTGCCGGCACTCTTGTTGACCAGTGAGCTGATCACGCCGATGGTGGTGGATTTGCCCGCCCCGTTGGGACCGAGCAGGGCGAAGAAATCCCCCTGTTTGACGGTGAGATCGATGCCCTTGAGGGCTTCGACGCCCCCCTGATAGGTCTTCTTCAGACCGCTGATTTCCAATGCGTTCATTGCAACCCCTGTGATGGATGAGCCCATCTCGAGACAGAAAAGGCGGCTGTGACGCCGCCTGAAGACAGTCGATGGCGGGCCGGCCAGCCTGCCTTGCTACTTCGGACCCGGCTTACTCTTGCGGTACCACCTTGCCGATGAAAGGCAGGTTACGGTACTTCTGGGCGTAGTCAATGCCACAGCCCACCACGAACTCGTCCGGGATGGAGAAACCAAGCCAGTCCACCGGTACCTGAACCTCGCGGCGGGACGGTTTGTCCAGCAGGGTGCAGATGGCCAGGGATTTCGGCTCGCGCAGGGAGAGGATCTCGCGCACCTTGTTGAGGGTGTAACCGGTGTCGATGATGTCCTCCACGATCACCACGTCCTTGCCTTTGATGTCGTCATCCAGATCCTTGAGGATGCGCACGTCACGGGTGCTGTGCATACCGGAGCCGTAGCTGGAGGCAGTCATAAAGTCCAGGGTGATGGGCAATTGGCACTGACGGCAGAGATCCGCCAGGAAGACGCAGGAGCCGCGCAGCAGGCCTATCATGACCACTTCCTCGGAGCCCTGGTAACGGGCGGTAATCTCTTCACCCAGCGTGGCGATCCGGGCTGCAACCTCGGCCTCGGGGATCATCACCTCGACAATGTGTTTCATCACATACTCCAATAATGACCAAAGGGTTATTGGCCGTTCATTAACGTCAAAACCGAGGATTCTACCACTCCAACCAGTGGGCGTCAGGCATACGTGATGCTTTTATCGGCTTATTTTAATTGATAGAGTTAGCAAGCCTTCGGGCATTATCGGTGACAATACTATAAACACCATAATCAATAACTATTAGATGAAAAAACTATGGAACCACGCGCAGAAATAAGACGTCGAACCCGGCTTTCGCCGGAGGCTCGCCGTGATCAATTGATGGAGTGTGCCGTCGAGGTATTTTCCCGTCGCGGCATCGGCCGTGCGGGGCATGCCGAGATAGCCGAACAGGCAAAGGTCTCGGTTGCGACCGTTTTTAACTATTTCAATACTCGTGAAGATCTGGTCGACGAAGTGCTGACAGAAATCGAAGCCTTCGTACAGCAGATCCTCGAACAGGCCTACAACGGTCAGGGCTCCGCCAGGGAGAGCATTCACCGCCACGTGAAGCTGTTCGTTGACGCCGCCTATGACAAGCCCGATCACGCCAGCATCTGGCTGGAGTGGAGCTCCTCGGTGCGGGAAGAAGTGTGGCCTCGCTACACCCGGCTGCTGGACAAGGCGCTGGAGCGCATTGCCCCCCACCTGCAACGGGCCATCGACAACGGCGAGATCCAGAGCGTGCTGTCGGCGCAGGATCTGGCCCGCTCCCTGACCGGTTTTGGCTATGTGATGATGCAGATGATCAATCAGCCGCAGCGTCCGAGCCGGGAAGAGGTGACGGATTTCCTGTTCAAGTACGTGACGGCCCCCATCCAGGCCAGCTGACTCGCGCAGATGTTGACAAAGCGGCGCCGGGCTTTACGCCCGGCGCCGCTTTTTTGTCCGCTCCCCACCGTATCAGTGGCTGGCATAACCCCAGCGACTGGTCAACTCATGCTCGACACCCAGGTGGTCGAGGATGCGGGCGACCATGAAGTCCACCAGATCCTCGATGCTTTTGGGTTCATGGTAGAACCCTGGCGCCGCCGGCATGATGGTCACGCCAAGACGGGCAAGCTTGAGCATGTTCTCCAGATGGATCGCCGAGAAGGGGCTCTCCCGGGGCACCAGAATCAGCTGGCCCCGCTCCTTGATCACCACGTCCGCCGCGCGCTCCAGCAGGTTGTCCGAGGTGCCGTTGGCAATGGCCGAGACGGTGCCCATGGAGCAGGGGCAGACCACCATCTGTTTGGGGGCCGCCGAGCCGGAAGCCACCGGCGAGAACCACTCCTCCTTGCCACAGGCGACGATCTGACCCTCTTTGGCACCATAATGGCGACAGAGGTACGCCGACAGCTCCTTGGGGGAGCCCGGCCAATCCTGCTGCTGCTCGGTCTTGAGCACAACCCTGGCCGCCGAGGAGGCGAGCAGGAAGACCCGATAGTCCGCCAGCACCAGGCATTTCAGCAGGCGCAGGGCATAGGGAGCGCCGGAGGCGCCGGTCAGCGCCAGGGTGATGGCCTTGTTCATGATGCGCTCTGCAGCTCCTTGAGGCGGGCGATCAGCTTGTCGTGAATGCCGCCGAACCCGCCGTTGCTCATGATCAGAATATGATCCCCTGGGCGGCTCTCGGCCACCAGGGCGCCAATCAGGGCATCAAGGACCTCGAATACCCGGGCAGGCCGGGTCATGTGGCCCGTCACCTCCCCCAGATCCCAGCCGATGTTGGGGGGCTGGAAGAAGAACACCTCGTCGGCACCGTCGAAGCAACCGGCCAGCTCCTCCTTGTGAACCCCGAGCTTCATGGTGTTGGAGCGGGGCTCCAGCACCGCCAGGATGCGGGCCTTACCCACCTTGGCGCGCAGGCCGCCCAGGGTGGTCTCGATGGCGGTGGGGTGGTGGGCGAAGTCGTCATAGACGCTGATGCCGGCCACTTCCCCTTTCAGCTCCATGCGCCGCTTGGGGGACTTGAACTGGCAGAGGGCGTTGATCCCGTGCTCCACCATGACACCGGCATGACGGGCGGCGGCGATGGCCATCAGACCATTGTTGACGTTGTGCTCTCCGATGCACTCCCAGTGCACCTCCCCCTGTTTTTCACCATCCAGCCACACCTCGAAGGCAGAGCCGTCATCGGCCAGCTTCACCGCCTTCCACTTGGCGTCGTCCTGGCCCACCAGCTCCACCTCGCTCCAACAGCCCATCTCGCGCACGGCGGTAAGGTTGTCATCGCCTTTGGGGAAGAGCACCCGGCCGTTGCTCGGAACGGTGCGCATCAGGTGGTGGAACTGGCGCTGGATGGCGGCGAGATCCGGGAAGATGTCAGCGTGGTCGAACTCCAGGTTGTTCATCACCAGGGTGCGCGGGTGATAGTGGACAAACTTGGATCGCTTGTCGAAGAAGGCGCAGTCATATTCGTCCGCTTCAATCACAAAGAAGGGAGCCGAGCCAAGACGGGCGGAAACCGGGAAGTTGCCCGGCACGCCGCCGATGAGGAAACCGGGTTCCAGCTTGGCATACTCCAGCACCCAGGCCAGCATGCTGGCGGTGGTGGTCTTGCCATGGGTGCCCGCCACGGCCAGCACCCAGCGATCCTTCAGCACGTGCTCCAGCAGCCACTGAGGGCCGGAGATATAGGGCAGATTGCGGTCCAGCACATATTCCACACAGGGGTTGCCACGGCTCATGGCATTGCCGATCACCACCAGATCCGGCGCCGGATCGAGCTGGGAGGGGTCGTAGCCTTCGGTCAGTTCGATGCCCTGTTGCTCGAGCTGGGTGCTCATGGGGGGATAGACGTTGGCGTCGGAGCCGGTCACCCGATAGCCAAGCTGTTTTGCCAACACCGCCAGACCACCCATGAAGGTGCCGCAGATCCCGAGAATGTGAATGTGCATACCGCTGCCTTTTCCAGTAAAGGGAGTGCGCATTCTAGGGTCTGTTGACCCGGTGGCACAAGCCGCGCCCATGGGGAGCGAAGGCATCGGCGCCCGCAGACGACAGAAATCTGGCAAGCGCGGGTAAAAGCCACCCTCCAGCACGCCACCCGGCCCTTGAAATATGGTCATTTGACGGGACATCGCTATAATGTCGGCCTGCAAACTTGACTCCAACACTCAAAGGAAACGTCATGAGCCTGAACCTGGTACCGGCCGGCAAGAGCCTGCCTGACGACATCTACGTCATCATCGAAATCCCGCAGAACGCCGACCCGATCAAATACGAAGTCGACAAGGACAGCGGCGCCATCTTCGTTGACCGTTTCATGTCCACCCCGATGTTCTACCCGTGCAACTACGGTTACGTGAACGCCACCCTGTCCTTGGATGGGGATCCGGTCGACGTGCTGGTTCCGACTCCCTACCCGCTGCTGGCCGGCTCCGTCATCCGCTGCCGCCCGGTCGGCGTGCTGAAGATGACCGACGAATCTGGCGAAGACGCCAAGATCGTGGCCGTACCCCACTCCAAGCTGACCAAGCAGTACGATCACATCCAGGATGTGAACGATCTGCCAGAGCTGCTGAAAGCCCAGATCCAGCACTTTTTCGAGCGCTACAAAGAGCTGGAAGCGGGCAAGTGGGTCAAGGTGGAAGGTTGGGGCGACAAGGCCGCTGCCGAAGCCGAGATCAAGACCTCTGCCGAGCGTTACGCTGCAAAATAAGCGTATTCCTCGCAAAAAGGCGCCTTATGGCGCCTTTTTTATTGGTCGTTGCGGGGACGCTCCGGGGGGATCCCCCTGGATATAGAGGTCGCGCCCGTTTTGCCGATAGGGGCGGTAATAGTCATCACCGCAGCGATATTCCTGACCGGCACCTCCCACCAGATCGCAGTTGACCGGCAGCACCTCCAGCCACTTGATGGCCTGCTGGAAGCGCAGCCACTCCTGCCATTCATGCTCCCGGGCCAGCTGATCCCGCAGGGCGAAGGTATCCGCGCTGGACAATCCCTGATTGACGATGACCTGCCCCGCCAGCGCCGGCGTGGCCACCAATATCAGCAGAAACCGTGAAACAAGCTTCATGATGATTTCCCCCATGACTTATTTCCTGAATTAAATTTAAAGTCAGATCAGATAATTACCAATATATCTGTCACCAGACCAATCCAAATGCCGGTCACTCACCTAGTTGTTTATTATCAACCCAGGCGGAGGCGCACCATGAAACTGGCACAAGGCTTTCTGTGCAGTCTGCTCTTCGGCACCATGGCGCAGGCCAACGAGATCAACCTGAGCTGGCAGTGGCAATCTGCGGATGGTCAGCAAAAGCACCTGCAATTGACGGCAGATGAGCGCACCTTTTCAGCCAGCCGTCACGAGATGACACAGCTCGACACCGCCCTCAACTTCCCGCTGGAAACACTCTACTCCTACATCAGTCCGCGCCTCTACAACAGCATCAACCAGATCAACCAGCACAGCCCGGAGACGGCTACCAAGTTCCGCAACCTGGAACAGGCCTTTACCCTTCACGACAGCAGCCTCGAATCCGCCCAGTTCTGGCAGGCCTACCGGCAATATCAAGAGGACGCCTTCTACGAGATGCGGGTCCAGCCCTGCGTTCACCCGGCCAACCAGAAGCTGCCCTGTGTGCGCCCCAACTACTCCCAGCTGTTCTATCAGTTCAAGGGAGACCTCAAACCCCTGGCACAGCAGTTTTCGGCCAAGGATCTCGCCACCAGCGTCATCCTGCTGCAGGAGTGGCTGAGCGGCATCCCCACCCCGCCCGAGCAGATGGACCACTTCGCTCCGCCCTTGCAGGCCCTGCAGGACAACAAGGCCGACAGCGACGAGAAGGCGCTGCTCATGGCCAGTCTGCTGGCGGAGCTGGCGCCCCAGTACAGCCTCAGCATCATCTATCCGAACATCAGCATCGGCAGCGTCTCGCCGGCCTGGCTCGCCATCACGGCCGACAGCGGCCTTGAGGGGGACACCCTGGTGATCGGCAATCAGCGCCACGTGCTGCTCACCGGTTCTCCCCTGCTGGCCCAGCAGATGACGATGGCCCAGATTCCCTTGATCAGCGAACCGCTCTACTAGCCTCTTCTGACCATCACTTGCTTTTGATGGATGACATGCCATCCTTGCCGCCGTCATTGGGGGGATGGCGCCCATGTTGACAAGATCACCGTCGCACCCTGCATTATTTAACACTTTTTAAACAGATCCGATCAGTTTAGGATGTTCAGGGTCCCATTCCCTCGACCCAAAAATCGTTATAACATCACAAAGGAGTGTCATCCGGATGAAACATCTCGTGCTTACTCTGGCGCTGCTGCCAACCCTGGTCATGGCCCACAACATCAAGGAATCAACCCAGGTGCCGCTGGTCAACATCAGCGACAAGGGGGAGCTGGTGCTCAAGGAGAAGGAGATCAGCTATCAGCCCTGGCAGAGCAAGGTCCTGACCAGCAAGGTCTTCCTGATCCAGCACATCGCGGGTCGCTCCAGCGCCAAGGAGCTCAATGCCCCCATGATCGAGGCGATCAAGGCGGCCAAGCTGCCCCACGACAAGTACCAGACCGTCACCATCATCAATAGCAATGACGCCATCTGGGGAACGTCCGGTTTCGTGAAGAGCAGTGCCGAGGACAGCAAGAAAGAGTTCCCCTGGTCCGCCATGGTGCTGGATGCCAAGGGGATGGCCCGCAACGCCTGGGCGCTCACGCCGGAAAGTTCGGCCATCATACTGCTGGATAAAGAGGGCAAGGTGCTGTTTGCCAAAGATGGCCAGCTCGATGCCGCCGAGATAACCAAGGTGATGGGGCTCATCCAGTCCCATCTCTGAATCAGAGAGAAGGGCGCTGATGGCGCCCTTTCCACAAGGGTCTATGGGTCGTTCCACACTGACAATCTGGGTGTTGCTGCTGGGCTGGTTGTGGATGCAACCGGCGCTGGCACAGCACCCCCTTGAAGCTGCCCTGCCCGATCACAGTCATGCCTGCACCCTCTGCGTCCTGCATCTGGATGGCAAGCTGGCACTGACGCCGACCCCCGTTCTCCCTCCCCTCTCCTCTGGCATCGACCGGTATATCGGCACTCCCCAACCGAGGGCGGCCACCGGCACCACGGGACATCGCCGTATCCGCGCCCCGCCGCCCCTTCATTGTTTCTTTTTTTTGAACCAATCTTTTCTCTATTTATTCAAAAGGATTAACGATGAAAGCAGTCACCCTGTTGCTGGCCGCTGCCGCCTTCGGCGCCCAGGCCCATCACGACGAACACGAAAGCCACAGCCACGGTGCCCATGAGCACGGTCACGGCCACCTCAACCTGGTACTCGACGGCAACCAGCTGATGATCGAGTTGCAGGCCCCTGCCGCCGATCTGGTGGGCTTCGAGCATGCCGCCAACACCGATGAGGAGAAAGCGCAGTATGCCAAGGCGGTGGCCCGCCTCCAGCAGCCCGACGCCCTCTTCCGTTTCGACCCGGCCGCCGGCTGCAAGCTGACCCTGCAAAAGCTGCAGGCCGCCAAGGAAGATCATGACCATGACCATGACCATGACCATGAGCACGAGCACGAGCACGACAAGGCTGATGGCGCTCACGATGAACACCATCACGTCGACGCGGGCCATGCGGACATGGGAGCCATGTACACCTACACCTGCGCTACCCCGGCCAAGCTCACCGGTCTCGAGGCCACCCTGTTCAGCCTCTACCCGAGCCTGGAGAAGCTGAGCGTGCAGGGCATACTGCCCACCGGCCAGACCGCCGCCGAACTGACTCCGTCCGCCAACAAACTGGGCTGGTAACACCATGAAACATGCCGTGGTTGAGATCCGTGATCTGGCCTTTGCCTGGCCGGGTCACGAAGCCGTCCTCGATCTGCCCGCCCTTCGCATCCACGAGGGTGAGCGCGTCTTCATCAAGGGCCCATCGGGTTGTGGCAAGTCCACCCTGCTCGGGTTGCTGGCCGGTATCCAGACCGCCAACCACGGCACCCTGGAGGTGCTGGGCCAGCCATTGGCCCGGCTCTCCGGCCGCGCCCGTGACCAGTTCCGGGCGGCCAATCTGGGGTACATCTTCCAGCAGTTCAATCTGCTGCCGTTTCTCTCGGTGCAGGACAACGTCACCGCTGCCCTCACCTTTTCACCCGCCAAGCGGGCCCGCCTGACAGGGAGCCCCGAGCAGGAGGCGCGCCGCCTGCTGGCAGAACTGCAACTGCCGGATGAGGCGCTCCATCGCCCCGTCCACGCCCTCAGCATCGGCCAGCAGCAGCGGGTTGCCGCCGCCCGCGCCCTGATAGGCTCCCCTCCTCTGGTGATCGCCGACGAGCCCACCTCGGCCCTGGACACCGACAACCGGGCCGCCTTCATCCGGCTGCTGTTCGAGGAGTGCGACAAGCAGGGATCTACCCTGGTCTTCGTCAGTCACGATCCCTATCTGGAGCCCCTCTTCCCCCGGGTGGAGAACCTGCAACAGCTCAACCGGAGGGCGGCATGACCACACGCCATCATCTCGCAGCCCGTCCGGCCATCTCCCCTTCACTGCGGAGGCTTTCATGCTGAAACTCGCCCTGCAAAGTCTCTGGGCCCGTCGCCTCACCGCCGGGCTCACCCTGCTGGCCGTCGCCATCAGCGTCACCCTGCTGCTCGGGGTGGAGCGGGTGCGCAGTCAGGCACGGGACAGCTTCGCCAACACCGTCTCGGGCACCGATCTCATCGTCGGCGCCCGCTCCGGCCAGGTGAACCTGCTGCTCTATTCGGTGTTTCGCATCGGCAACCCCACCAACAACGTGGGCTGGGACTCCTACCAGGCCATCAAGGCCAGGCCCGGCATCGCCTGGACCATCCCCCTCTCCCTTGGCGACTCCCACAAGGGGTTTCGCGTGCTCGGCACCAACGGTGACTACTTCACCCACCTGAAGTACGGCCAGCAGCAGGCGCTCGTCATGCGCGAAGGTCGCCCCTTCGAAACACCGTTTGAAGCGGTGCTGGGTGCCCAGGTGGCCGAAAAGCTCGGCTATCACCTGGATCAATCCATCGTCATCGCCCATGGCGCCGGCAACACCTCGTTCAGCCAGCATGACAACATGCCGTTCAAGGTGGTGGGGATCCTGGCCCCCACCGGCACCCCCATCGATCGCACCATTCATGTGCCGCTGGCGGGCATAGAGGCGATCCACCTGGGCTGGGACACCGGTCGTCACAGCAAGAACGTGACCCCGGAACAGGCGATGGCGCTGGATCTCACCCCCAAGACCATCACCGCCTTCATGGTGGGGCTGAGCAACCGGATCCTGGCGTTCCAGTTGCAGCGCAGCGTCAACACCTATCCCAGGGAGCCCCTGATGGCCATCCTGCCGGGAGCCGCCCTGCAGGAGCTCTGGGGGCTGATGAGCGTGGCGGAGACCGCCCTGTCGGTGATCGCGGGCTTCGTGGTGGTGGCGGGCCTCATCGGCATGCTGACCACCCTGCTCGCCGGCCTCAACGAGCGGCGCCGCGAACTCGCCATTCTGCGCTCGCTGGGGGCGGGCCCTGCCCACCTCTTCCTGCTGCTGGCGCTGGAGGCGATGGCGCTCACCACGGCGGGCATCGCCCTCGGGGTGGCCGCGCTCTATCTCGGTCAGGGGCTTGCTAGCCCCTGGCTGCTCAGCCACTATGGCCTGCAAATGAGCCTGGGTCTGCCGAGCGCCTATGAGTGGCAACTGCTGGGCCTGGTCTGGCTGGCGGGCATGGTGATCGGGCTGCTGCCTGCCGCCCGCGCTTACCGCTACAGCCTGAGCGACGGCATGAGCATTCGCGTCTGACCCGACGCATCCGACCAAGAGAGAAGAACAGATGATGAAGTGGAAAATAGTGGTGCTGCTGGCCAGCCTGCTGGTGCTGCCTGCCATGGCCGCAGATTACAAGACCATCGACTGGGATATCCTCATCCCGGAGGGGGAAAAACTGCTGCCACCGCCCCAGGTCAGCCATGACGGCGACTTCTCCTCGGTGCCCCAGCCGGTGGGGGGCGTCAACAAGAAGCTGGACAATCAGGAGGTGCGGATCCCCGGGTTCGTGGTGCCCCTGGAGGGGGATGCCAAGACCATCACCGCCTTCCTGCTGGTTCCCTACTTCGGCGCCTGCATTCACGTGCCGCCCCCGCCCACCAACCAGGTGATCTACGTGAGCTACCCCAAGGGGGCGCCGGTGGATGACCTCTGGGACGCCATCTGGGTCAAGGGCAAGATGCACACCGTCAGCTCCAGCCACGAGATGGCCACCGCCTCCTACTCCATGGACGCGGTCGAGGTCAGCGTCTACGAAGAGTGAGCCCCTGATGGCCTCCCCCGGGAGGCCATTTTTTTATCCCGTGACGACCCCGGCAAAGGGATTGTTCATGGATCTGGTTGGAGTAACATTCACTACCAGACCTTGCCATCACGGAGCCAGCATGGCTGACCTGCCCCCCAAGAAAGAGAGTTCCATCCTGAGCAGCCAGGAGCAGACCCTGCGCCTGGCCCGCAGCCGCGGCATCGATGGCATGCTCACCCGCAACAGCGACAGCACCTTCGAGCAGCGCGCCACCTTTCGCCAGCTGGCGGAGCAGGCCACCCGCCAGCGCAATCTGGAATCCATCATGGTGATGGCCGCGCGCCACTGCGAAGAGACTGCCGCCGGCGGCGAGATAGACAGCGACTGGCTCACGCGCTTCCTGCAACTGGCCGAAGACATCAGCATGACCCCCATGCAGCAGTTGTGGGGCCGCATCTTCGCCCTGGAAGTGGCGACCCCGGGCCGCTTCTCCATCCGGGCCCTCAACACCCTCAAGGAGATGACCCAGCGCGAAGCCCAGCTGTTCCAGCGCATCTGCGCCCTCTCCTGCCACTACGAGGGCAGCGACGAGCAGCGCCTGCTGCTGGGCATGCACAAGGGGGCCAGCCTGCTCAGTCGCGCCAAGGTCACCCGGATGGGGCTCGGCAAATACCGGGTGCCCTACAGCGCCCTGCTGCTGCTGTGCGATCTCGGGCTGCTGCACCGTGGCGAGCTCGAATCCGGTCCCCTGCCCGCCGACGGGGTCGAGCTGGCCTTTGGCAACCAGCGCTGGCGTCTGCGCCAACGCCAGAGCAACCTCACCCTGCTCTATTACCGGCTCACCCCCATCGGCAACGAGCTTGCCCTGCTGCTGGACGAGCCCCCCCTGGAGGAGTACCTGCAGGATCTGAAGACCCTGCTCTCCACCCATCTGCAGATAGAGACCCAGATACCGGCCCCGGTCAGCGAGCCGGATCTGCCCGCCTGAGGCTGGCGGAGGCCCCTGCCCCGCCTTGCCAAATTGCGAAACCCGCCCCGCCATTGCCAAAACGGCTCCCAAAAAGCGAATCCTGACGGCCGGGGCAGACGCGAGCCCGGGCCATGTTCCCCCCACTACGGGTTTTGAGCGCAAAAGAGACATATAGAGCGCAATTTAAGCGTTTTTGGGCACTCTGGTGTACGAATTGCAACCAGACTCTCTTTCCTCTGTCAGGCAGGAAGTACCATGAGAGTCAATCAACCCGTTACCCAGCGTGAGCGCCTCTACCCGTCGCACCAGAACCTGATTTCCACCACGGATCTGGAGAGCCGCATCACCTATGCCAACGACGAGTTCTGCCAGATAGCCGGCTTCACCCTGGAGGAGCTGCAAGGGGCACCCCACAACCTGGTCCGCCACCCCGACATGCCGCCCCAGGCGTTTGCCGACATGTGGCGCCATCTGCGGGAAGGCAAAAGCTGGATGGGCCCGGTCAAGAACCGCTGCAAGAACGGGGATCACTACTGGGTCAACGCCTTCGTCACCCCCATTCAGGACGCAAGCGGCAAGGTGGTGGAGTACCAGTCGGTGCGCACGGCGCCGGACGACGCGATCAAGCAGCGTGCGGAGCGGGTCTATGAAGAAATGCGCCGCGGCAAGACCCCCCGGCCCTGCGCCTGCCTCCCTGCTGCCACACCCTGGGGATCCACCTCTGCCTGATGGCGCTGCTGGCCAGCCTGGTCACCCTCGGCTATCAGCACGGCCCGGGCTGGCCTCTGCTCATCGGCGCCCTGCCACTGGTAGTTGCGCTCGTCATCTGCCAGACCCTCTCCCGGCGCCTCGCCCGGCTGGAGACCCTGGCCCGCCACCGTTTCGACAACCCCTTGATGCAACTGCTGTATACCGGCCGGGTCGATCGTCTGGCTGCCGTCGAGCTCGCCATGAAGATGAACCAGGCCGAGTTCAATGCGGTGCTGGCCCGCACCCAGCAGACTTGCCAGCAGATCGTGCAGGCGGCGCAGACGGATCTGAACAATGCCGAGTCCATCACCGGCAACCTGCAGCAACAGCAGGCCCAGACCAACCAGGTCGCGACCGCCATCACCGAGATGACGGCGTCCATTCGCGAAGTCTCCCACAGCTCGAGCGCCTCCTCGGACAGCCTGGACAACACCGCCGTGCTGTTTCGGGAGGGCAATCGCAGCGTGCTCGATACCGTGGCGGCGGTGGAAGGGGTTCACGGCGAGCTGCTCACCTCCCGCGCCGTGATAGAGGCGCTGGCCAGCCAGTGCCGCGCCATCGACGGCATCCTGGACGTCATCAACAACATCGCCAACCAGACCAACCTGCTGGCCCTCAATGGGCCTTGTTGCTCAAATCGGGGAACTATCTGTCATCTCGGTGATCTGATCCTGTAGCGCAGTCTCCGAGAGCATCAGATGGGCAAGTCCAAGCACAAGATCAGCAACTGGCAGCAGTACAACCAAGCCTTGGTGCAACGCGGTTCGTTGACCATCTGGATGGACGAACAAGCCATTAAGCAGTGGCATTGCCTGGTCCACCATGGCCGCCGAGGGAGAGGTTTCCACTACAGTGACACCGCCATTGAGACGGCCCTGATGCTAAAAGGCTTGTTCAAGTTGCCGCTGCGGGCGCTAGAAGGCTTCATTAACTCGTTGTTCCAACTGATGGCGGTGCCTTTGCAGTCGCCGGACTATAGCTGTATCAGCAAGCGCGCCAAGACCGTCGACATCAAGTACCGCGTCCCCAGCCAAGGCCCGGTGGCTCACTTGGTCATTGATGCCACCGGCCTCAAGGTCTATGGCGAAGGCGAATGGAAAATTCGCAAACACGGCAAGGAGAAGCGACGAGTGTGGCGCAAGCTCCACTTGGCGGTGGATGCCACAACCCATGCGGTCATCGCTGCCGAAGTCAGCCTGGAGACGGTGGCGGATAACGAGGTGTTACCGACGTTGCTCAACCCCTTACGACGCAAGATAAAACAGGTCAGCGCCGATGGTGCGTATGACACCAAGGCCTGTCATGCGCTACTGAAGAAGAAGGGGGCGAAAGCCACCATACCGCCGAGAAAAAATGCGGCACCGTGGGAGGAAGGCCATCCCCGCAACGAGGCGGTGACGGCGCTCAAGGCCGGTGAACTGAAGCAATGGAAGAAAGACTCCGGCTATCACCAGCGCTCGATAGCCGAGACCGCCATGTACCGGTTCAAGCAACTCATCGGGCCAACGCTGAGCCTGCGGAACTACAACGCCCAGGTGGGCGAAATCCTGGCTGGCGTGAAGGTGATGAACAAGCTGATAGGGCTTGGTATGCCTGTTCGCCAGCCAGTGAATTGAGTGGTATCAACGGGTTGGGGAACGGCCATCCAGCGACGGATTTGATCAACAACGCCCCCTCAATGCGGCCATCGAGGCGGCCCGGGCGGGCGAGTCCGGTCGCGGCTTCTCGGTGGTGGCGGACGAAATCCGCACCCTGGCCATCAAGACCCAATCCTCCACCGGCGATATCCTGCAACAGATAAGCGAACGCCTGTTGCAGGTGACCGCAGGCAGCAACCAGATAGCCCAGGCGGTGCAGGAGCAATCCCTGGTCACCCAGGACATCCACCACAGCGTGCTGGACATCAAGCGTCTGGCCGATGACTCCAGCCAGGGCAGCCGCCACGCCGTGCAGGGGCATCATTGCCCTCGTGAAGCAGCTCGGGGACCTGGAGCGGCTGGTGCGCCAGTTGCATATTCCCACGCATGGCGATCGCTCAATAACATTCATGCCGATCACGTAATAACATCCATGCCGATCACTCAATAACATCCCACGCCGATCACTTTTTACCCTCGATGGGAAACCATGATCGGCATCCATGTTATTGGTGACTTTTTCTCCCCGCTTCGTTAAACCCGCACTTTCCCATCTGCTCCAACAGAGGAACGTGCATGTCTGCGAGGCCTATCACTGTGAGAAAACTCAAAGAAATTCTTCGCCTTAAATATCAGGCTCAACTGGCTCATCGGCAGATCGCCCTCAGCCTGCATATCTCTCCTAGCACCGTATCCTATTACCTCAACCGGGCGGCTCAACTGGGTATCATGACCTGGCCCCTGTCTGAGTCCTGGGATGATGTCTCCCTGGAGCGCGCATTTCTCAAGACCTGCTCTGTCCATAAAACTCAGCACAAACCCACTCCCAACTGGGCCTTGTTGCATCAGGAACTCAAAAAACCAGGTCAAAAAGGCGTGACCCTCGAGCTGCTATGGCAGGAGTACGCCGAGCGCCATCCAGGCTCCCACTACAGCTACAACCACTTCTGTCGGCTCTATAAAGAGTGGGCGGCGCTGCTGCAACCCTCGATGCGGCAGACCCATATTGCGGGCGAAAAACTCTTTGTCGACTACTGCGGCCAGACCATGCCCATTGTCGATCCGCATACCGGCGAGATCCTTTACCGGGCCCAGATCTTTGTCGCCGTGCTGGGGGCCTCCAACTACACCTTTGCCGAGGCCACCCGCTCCCAGCAGCTCGATGACTGGGTGATGAGCCACAAGCGCGCTTTCGAGTTCTTTGGCGGTGTGCCGCAATTGGTGGTACCTGATTGCCTCAAGAGTGCCGTCAGCGTGGCGCGCAATACCGATCCGGATCTCAACCCTACCTACCAGATGCTGGCGGCCCATTTCGGTACGGCGATCATGCCCGCGCGGCCCCGCAAGCCGAAGGATAAGTCCAAGGCGGAGGTGGGCGTGCAGATCGTCACCCGCTGGATCCTGGCGGTGCTGCGTCATGAAACCTTCCATAGCCTGGCCCAGCTCAATCAGCGAATGGGTGAACTGCTGACCCGGCTCAACCAGAAATCCTTCCAGAAGCTGCCTGGCTGCCGTGCCTCACTGTTTGCCGAGCTCGATGCACCGGCGCTCAAGCCGTTGCCGGATTATCCCTATCACTACACCAAAGTAGTGCCGGTGCTGGTTGGTAAGGACTACCACGTCGATCTGGAAAAGCACTATTACTCAGTGCCCTATGCCTTGCAGGGCAAGCGGCTGGAGGCGCATCTGGCCGAGCATACCGTCACGCTGTACCACGCGGGCAAGATCGTGGCCGAACACCAGCGGAGTCATCACAAAGGCCAGCACAGCAGCCTGCGTGAACACATGCCCGCGCATCATCAGGCACTGCTGGAGTGGTCGCCAGAGCGACTGCTTGGCTGGGCGGCGTCCATCGGCCCCTACACCACGCATTGGGTGGATGGCTTTATCCGGCAGGCAGAGCATTCGACGCAAGCGGTGCGCCCTTGCCTGGCCTTGCTGGGGCAGAGCAAAACCTATGGCAAGGAGCGGCTGGAAGCGGCCTGCCTCCGGGGGCACCTGACCGGCGCCAACCGGCTGCACAACATCCGCAGCATGCTCAAGCATGGCCTGGAGGAGCAACAACTCATTGCCAACGAGCGACAGGATCCGCTGCAAGACATCCGTCATGACAATGTCCATGGCGAGCACTACTTCCACTAACCCCACGGATCAGGAGAAGCCGATGCAATTACACCTCGATGAACAACTAAGCCGCCTGCACTTGAGCGGCATGAAACAGGCTCTGAACCAGCAGCAGGCCCAGAGCATGCTGTACCTGGATATGGGTTTTGAAGAGCGGCTGCAACTATTACTGAGCCATGAGCTGGTGCAGCGGGAGCAGAGGAAAACCAACCGCCTGGAGAAGCAAGCCCGGTTCCGGCTAGCCGGACAGGTGGAGCAGCTCGACTATCGGGCGGGTCGAGGCGTGAGCAAAGCGCAGATCCGCCAACTGCTGGAAGGACACTGGCTGAGTCATCAACAAAACCTGCTGCTAACGGGCGCGGCAGGCTGTGGCAAGAGTTACCTGGCGTGTGCCCTGGGCCGTTACTTTATCCGGCAAGGAGTGGGCGTGCGGTATTACCGGCTGAAAACCCTACTTGAAGAGATGCGACTGGCCCAAGCGGATGGCAGCTATCCGAAACTGCTGGAGCGGGTAAGCAACATAGGGGTACTGATCCTGGATGACTGGGGCATGGAGATGCTGGACGCGAGCGAACGCAGCAACCTGCTGGAGATCATCGATACCCGCTACGGCAACGTCTCAACGATAGTGGCGAGCCAATTGCCGGTGGAGAAGTGGTACGGGATGATCGGAGAGGCAACCTTCGCCGAGGCGATCTTGGACCGACTGATCCACAGAGCGGTGCGCGTGACCTTAACGGGAGAATCGATGAGAAAACAGGGCGCCAACTTGACCGATGCCGATCAGGCGGAGTAAAAGGAAGACGCTATAAACGCGGGCAGAAAAAAAGTGATCGGCATGATGTTATTGGCTGATCGACATGATGTTATTAGCCACCAGTTTCAGCAGCATCCCGCCACCCGGCCAACCAGCACCGCCCTGACCAGCGGCCAGCCCCTGCTCGCCCGCTAAGCCTTCACGGAGGAAACCAGACCCAAAGACCGTGCGCTAACAATAAAAACGGGCCCCTGCCGTCACCGGCAGCGGGCCCCTCTTTTGGGTGGTGCATGGGCGTCTGAGCGGGTTTCAAATTCGAGTCCTCGACTGAACCCGCGGGTCTTTCGCCCCCTCCCAACCACCTGCTTGTCCGTGCCAGGCCGACCCTCTCGACTGCACCGCATGGCCCTCGGCAGGGCAATGACCTCGCTCACTCCCCCATCCATACACCGTGAATCGTGGGCCTTGAGCGTTGAACGTTGAACGTTGAGCGTTGAGCGTTGAGCGTTGAGCGTTGAGCGGGAAAACGTTGCGCCTTGAGATCCCTCTTATCCAACCTGCCGCAGGCCCCGCTGCCCCCCAATTTATTGATCTTGCCCGAGAAATCACCCGATCCCCCTTCCCTAACCAGCTCCGTTCGGTAACATGGCAATCGGGATCACCTCTTGTCGGAGTCAGCCATGAACCAGACCGGATCCACAGGAAAAGCGCAGCAGGCTGGAGGCTGAAATTCAGGGGCGGTAGCGTGTTTTTTGCCGGTTGGTGCAGAGCGCAGCGGCGCCCAACAAACGAGCATGGTCACGTGAACCAGAGTGGGATAAAGACGGATGGGGTCGAACGGTAACTAAAAATAGGTGATGCAACCAAAGTCAGACTGGACTTGCAGCCACGTTGTATTGTTCCTGATGAGGTTGATGTCCCTCTCGGTTTTGGCGTTGAAATTCTATTTTCTGCTGCACACATGATCGATATTGAACGACCACCTCAAGAGTATATTGATTGGCAATGAGACCAAAATCCAGAGGGAACCTGGTCGAGAAACGGATGCATAATCGATGTGCCAAGAGAAACTGTCATCGCTCGGTGTTTTCAGTCCCATTGACCTAAATGGTTATTTTTGTTGCCGCAGAGTTTAGCGGTTGTATGTTATCCGGGAATTCAGATAATAAGTGCGACACTCATGGATGAATGGCGAGAGGTGGCCAACTGCTGATTGGTGGTACCCTTATGCTCGCCAAAGTAAAAGCAGTATCACCATGAGCTATCAGCAGTTGACCGAGGGGCAACGATACCAGTTATCGGTGCTTCGCGCACAGGGGATGTCCATCCTTGCCACCGCACGCGCCATTGGCGTTCATCGCTCCACCCTCTACCGGGAGCTGCGTCGTAACGCCGGGCCGCAGGGCTACCAGCCAGACAATGCGCATCAGCACGCCACCCACCGACGGGCCAGTGCGGCCAAATCTCGGCTATCTGCCGATGTCATCCAGTTTGTCGAGCTGACACTCGCCTGGTGGTGGAGCCCGGAGCAGATAAGCGCGGTGGGCAAGCAGATAGGCCTCATGGTGAGTCACGAGTGGATATACCGCCATGTGGCCGCCGACAAAGCCCGGGGTGGCCAGTTGTACCGCCATCTGCGCCAGGGCCACAAGCGCTACCGCAAGGGGGCGAGCAGCCTGCGTTCTCCCATCAAGGAAGCCCGCTCTATTGATGAACGGCCGGCTATCGTCGATAGCCGGGAGCGGCTCGGTGATTGGGAGGCGGACACGGTGCTGGGCAAGCAAGGCACAGGTGCACTGGTCACCCTGGTGGAGCGCAAGAGCCGGCTCTATCTGGTCAAGCGGGTCGCGAGCAAACAGGCTGGGGTGGTGCGGGATGCGATAATCGAGATGTTAACGCCCTACATCGAGCAGGTGCATACCATCACCTTTGACAACGGCGGCGAGTTTGCCGAACACAAGGCGATAGAGGAAGCGCTGGGTGCCGAGACTTACTTTGCGCACCCTTACTCTTCGTGGGAGCGCGGTCTGAACGAGAACAGCAATGGGCTGTTGAGGCAGTTTATCCCAAAGGGAACAGACCTGAGAGAGGTCACGGACGAGGATGTCAGGAGAGCGGAGCAGTGGCTCAACCTACGACCTCGGAAATGTCTCGGATTCAGGCAGCCTGTCAAGGTATTCGAAGAGTACTGTCAGGCGGCATAGGCGAGTGTCGCACTTCGAAGTTGAATTCGCGATCAGCCCCTTGGTGGGCATTACTATTCACAAGGACGTGTCATGAAAAAATCCTCTATTGGTGCTGTGTTTTTACTTAGTTCAAGTGCGCTAGCCAACCCATATAAAAGTGAATTTGTTGATGTGGCATTTCAAATACAAGAAGGAAAAAATACATTTCAACTGGTCTGTCAACCCAAGCTCACCATGGGGGAGCTGCCCAAAAACTGGGTTGATACGTGCAATCAGATTGGCAAGAAGTTTTTGGAGTTGGCTGTCGAAAGCGGAATGAAGGTCGACCCCATTGACAACGCGTTTGGTTTGGCTGGTGAACTTGCTCAAAAAATGTCGAGTGACTTGCCAGAGAATGTTGTCCCCACACAAATTATTAGCCGTGAATTTGGTGGTTAATCGCTGATAACAAGGTGCGAGAACCAATAAAAGCCGGGCTGGGGCGGTTTTCACTACGCCTCCTCAGCCCTTCTATCCATTCAAGAGGAATGAAGGTTTCAGCACCGATTAACGAACTGCCTCTATCATGACTATCAGGAAACAAGATGCAAGTCCGCGCAATATCTTTACTCTTGCTCATGTTGACCTGCTCGGTAAGGGAAAGTGCGAACAAGTATCCCACGAACAAAAAATGAAAATTTTAGTCATTTAATATCAATGGGTTACCAGTAAATGCTCTCGTGCCATATGACTTATTCGCACCTTCCCTAGTTTCAGGCGTGTATGTTGTAAAAAATAAACTTAAGGCCTGAGTATATTCCTGAAAGGGTTTAACAATTTCATTAATATCGACACCACTAAACACCTCAGAAAAATCAACGTCATCGGAAATGTCATTCTTGCCTGCAGTCACCACCCCACCCCTCTGTTTTTGGCTCACTCGCAACAATCCCTAGCCTACCACTTTTGTGATGATCGATGCATATCATGGGTGAAATTGGAACACCCACCGTTCTGAGCGCCACATAGCGGCCAACCGATTGGCGAACTATCCCCATTGTCACAGACGGGCACTGTATTGGTCCCCTCTGATTCGCCGAGACGAGGCCACTGCACTAGGTCGCGAGACAAGGATGTCGAGCGAGTGACGGCGGGTCATGGAAGCCCGTCGGCGCGTGCCGTCGGTGCTGTGGTAGAGGTGAGGGTACTCGACGAAGGAGAGCGAATCGGCGAGGGTAACCTTTCTTTTGGTGACTTTTCTTTGGCCACGCAAAGAAAAGTCACTCGCCATAGCCCGTAGGGCGGGCGAAATCCCTTCGAGGACAAGGTCCTCGCATCCCATACGGCGCAGCCGCATCAACCCCCCCTCCCGCCTATCCACTCTGAGGGAAATAGAAAAAGGGGCCAAGGCCCCCTCTTCTATCAATGCTCGGTGAAGCACATCGACATCAGTCGATATGCCCCCTTTGGCGCAGCGCAGTCAGCAGCTCATCCACCAGCGCTTCCACCGGCTTGCCGGCGTTGAGCAGATGGATTTCCGGCTGTTCCGGCGCCTCGTAGGCGGAGTCGATACCGGTAAAATTGCGAATTTCCCCTGCCCGCGCCTTCTTGTAGAGCCCCTTGGGGTCGCGCTCTTCACACACGCTAAGGGGCGCATCGACAAACACCTCGACAAATTCCCCTTCACCCACGAGATTACGCACCAAGTCCCGCTCGGCACGAAACGGCGAGATAAAGGCGGTGAGGACGATCAGGCCCGCATCCACCATGAGTTTTGCCACCTCGCCGACCCGGCGGATATTCTCCTGGCGGGCGGCGTCATCGAAGCCCAGATCGCCGCACAGGCCGTGGCGCACATTGTCCCCATCCAGCAGATAGGTGTGCTTGCCCGAGGCGGCCAGCGCCTGCTCCAGTGCCCCCGCCAGGGTGGACTTGCCCGCCCCGGAGAGCCCGGTGAACCAGATCACCAGGGGCTTTTGTCCCTTCTGTTCGGCCCGGCTCTGTTTGTCGACGGCATGGGCATGCCACACGATATTGCTCATCCAACACTCCTTGATTGGCGCTCACGCCTCAAAACTTAAACTGTCCGGCACCACAGGGAGCCACCTCGGACTATCAGCCGACAACGTGCTGATGTCATGGCATTGCTCATCCAACACTCCTTGATCGGCGCTCACGCCGCAATACTGAAAACTGTCCGCTACCGCGGGGAGCCGCCTCGCACCATGAGGCGGCAAGGTGCTGATGCCCTGCTATTGCGCATGCAACCCCCCTGATTGGCGCTCACGCCTGGATGCCAGTGCCCTGGCACTCCCCTGCATCATAAGCAGCCTTGATAAAAGCCGCTTTAACATAAGCAGCCCTTAACACATTCCCCGGTATCAGACCTTAAAACGGAAACAGCAGGGGCACCATGACGATCACCCCGATGCTGTAGGCCAGGGAGACCGGCAGGGCCAGCTTGAGATAATCCGGCATCTTGTAGTTGCCCGCCGCATAGACCATCAGGTTGGTCTGGTAGCCGTAGGGCAGGATAAAGCTGGAACTCGCCCCGAACAGCACCGCCAGAATGAACGGCATGGTGGAGACGTCCATGCTGAGCGCCAGCTGGAATCCCATGGGGAAGGCCAGCGCCGCCGCCGCGTTGTTGCTCATCAACTCCGTCAGCACCAGGGTAAACAGATAGATCCCCACGAAGGCGATAAAGGGACTGGCCCCGTTGAACTCCCCCATCAGCCAGTCGGCGATGAGCTTGGCCAGGCCGCTCTTCTCCAGCTGATCGGCGATGGCGAGCGCCCCGCCCACCACCAGCCAGATATCCAGGGGAAAGCGGCGGCGGATCTCGTCCAGGCTCAGGATGCGTGAAAACAGCAGCACCACCAGCATCACCAGCAGCCCCTTGAAGAGCGGCACCAGATCGAGCACCGACAGGGTCAGCACCCCGAGGAACCCCGCCACCACGGCGGCGCTGCGCATGGCATCGAGCCGGGTGGAGGCCTCCAGCCCGCTCACCACCACGAACTCCCGGGAGAGGGACTTGTTGCCCGCAAACTTGGGGCCGGGTGCCAGCAGCAAGGTATCCCCTGCGTGCAGTTCAATCTGGCCGAGGCCGCCGGTGAGCTGGGTCTCGCCCCGGCGCACCGCCAGCACCACCGCATCGAAGTGGGTACGAAACTCCGCATCCTTGATGGTCTGCCCCACCAGGCGCGAGCTGTGGCTGACGATCACCTCCACCAGGTGCTGGCCGTTGAGGCGGTGCTGGCCGTAGAGATCCAGCCCTTTGAGCTCCTGCAACACGCCGACGCTCTCCACGTCGCCACAGAACAGCAGCATGTCCCCCTCGTGCAGCTCGTGTTCCGGCTGCACCGGGCAGATCACCTGGTTGCCCCGGATGATCTCGGCCAGATAGAGGCTTTTGAGGCTGCGCAGGCCGTTCTCCTTGACGCTGCGCCCGGCCATGGGCGAGCCGGGGCCCACCTTGGCCTCGAGAAAATAGCCGGATTCCCGGCTCATCTCGGTGTCCTGCTCCGGCAGGTGGCGGGCAAACAGCAGCACGGCGATGAGGCCGGTCAGCAGGGTCCCCGCCCCCACCATGAAGAAGTCGAACATGCCGAGCGGCTTGGCCCCCATCTTGATGAGGAAGCTGTTGACGATGAGGTTGGTGGAGGTGCCGATCAGGGTCAGCACGCCGCCAAAGGTCGCCGCGAAGCACATGGGCAACAGCAGCCGGGAGGGCGCATGGTTGGGGTTGCGCTTGACCGCCCCCAGCATGGACGCCACCACGGCGGTGTTGTTGACGAACGCCGACAGGAAGGCGGTGGAAAACCACACCTTCACCAGCACCTTGTTGAAGGAGCCGGTGCCCACCAGGTTGGCAAACCAGCTCATGACCCGGGTCTTCTCCACCGCGAGCGACACCAGCAGCAGCAACACCAGGGTCAGCAGGGCGCTGTTGGTGTAGCCCGCCACCACGGCGTTGATGTCCGCCAGGCCGCTTAGGTAGGTGATGAGCACGGCGCCCGAGAAGAGCAGCGCCGGCCGGAGTTTGCCCTGGATCAGCAGGGCGACGAGGGCAGCCAGCAGACCCAGCACCAGGGATTGTTGCCAGGTCATGGGCTTACTCCTTGCCGGAATCGTTGCTGATGGTCAGCGCCTGCCAGTGGGGGAAGTGCTTGCGCACCAGGGCGTTGAGCTCCACTTCGAACTCGCTGTATTGCCCTGCCATCACCTTGGCCGCCAGCCCTTCCACTATCATGCCGGCACCGACGGTGACGTTGGTCAGCCGGTCGATGAGGATGAAGCTGCCGGTGTCGCGGATCTCCTGGTAGGGGTCGAACGCCACCGGGTCGGTCAGGCTGAATTCGCACAGGCCGATCTCGTTGAGCTTGAGCTCGGAGGCGGGCAGCTCGTCCAGCTTGTTGATCTCGATGCGGTGGCGGATGGCCTCCACCTGGCCACGGCTCTTCTTGGTGGCCAGCTTGACGTCATAGACCCGGCCCGGTTGCAGAGACTCCTCTCCCATCCAGACGATGTGGGCCAGCACGTTCTGGGTCACCTGGGGCTTTTTCGCCGCATCTACCAGCAGGTCGCCCCGGCTGATGTCGATTTCGTCCGCGAAGGTGACCGTGATGGCCTGACCCGGCAGGGCGTACTCCAGATCCCCGTCGAAGGTGACGATGCGGGTCACCGTGCTCTCTTTGCCGGACGGCAGCACGGCAAGCTTGTCGCCCACCCGCAGGATGCCGGAGGCCAGGGTGCCCGCGAAGCCGCGAAAATCGAGGTTGGGGCGGTTCACGTACTGCACCGGCAGGCGCACCGGGTGACGCTCCAGCTCGCGCTCCACTTCGGCAGACTCCAGCAAGGAGAGCAGGGTCTCGCCCTGGTACCAGGCCAGCTTGTCGCTCGGGTTCACCACGTTGTCGCCGTCCAGGGCCGAGACCGGCACGATGTGGATGGTGTCGACGCTGAGCTTCTTGGCGAATTCGCGGTAATCGGCGCTGATGCGATCGAACACCTCCTGGCTGAACTCCACCAGGTCCATCTTGTTCACTGCCACCACGAACTGTTTTATCCCCAGCAAACTGGCGATAAAGCTGTGGCGGCGGGTCTGATCCAGCACCCCTTTGCGGGCGTCGATCAGGATGATGGCCAGATCGCAGGTGGAGGCGCCGGTGGCCATGTTGCGGGTGTACTGCTCATGGCCCGGGGTGTCCGAGATGATGAATTTGCGCTTGGCGGTGGAGAAATAGCGGTAGGCCACGTCGATGGTGATGCCCTGCTCGCGCTCCGCCTGCAGGCCGTCCACCAGCAGGGCCAGGTCCAGCTTCTCGCCGGTGGTGCCGAGCTTCTGGCTGTCGGACTCCAGTGCCTTCAGTTGATCTTCATAGATTTGCTGGGAGTCGTGCAGCAGGCGGCCGATGAGGGTGCTCTTGCCGTCGTCCACGCTGCCGCAGGTGAGAAAACGCAGCAGGCTCTTGTGCTGCTGGGCGTGCAGGTAGGCTTCAATGCCCTGTTCGCTGATGGCGGTCTGAATGTGGTTGTTCATGTTGCGATTCCTTAGAACATTTTTTAGAAATAGCCCTGACGCTTCTTCTGCTCCATGGAGCCGGCCTGATCGTGGTCGATGAGCCGCCCTTGCCGCTCGCTCGAGGTGGTGATCAGCATCTCTTCGATGATCTCCGGCAGGGTGGTGGCATTGGATTCGATGGCCCCGGTCAGCGGGTAGCAGCCGAGGGTACGGAAGCGCACCAGTTCCTGCTTCACTTCGTCTTCCGGGCCGATGGGCATGCGATCGTCATCCACCATGATCTTGATGCCGCCGCGATCCACCACGGGGCGCATGGCCGCGAAGTAGAGCGGGACTATGTCGATGTTCTCGAGATAGATGTATTGCCAGATGTCCAGCTCGGTCCAGTTGGAGAGCGGGAAGACACGGATGCTCTCCCCCTTGTTGACCTGGCTGTTGTAGACGCGCCACAGCTCCGGGCGCTGGTTCTTCGGATCCCAGCGGTGGGACTTGTCGCGGAAGGAGTAGACACGCTCCTTGGCACGGGATTTCTCCTCGTCGCGACGGGCACCACCGAAGGCGGCATCGAAGCCGTATTTGTTGAGCGCCTGCTTGAGCCCCTCGGTCTTCATGATGTCGGTGTGCTTGCTGCTGCCGTGCACGAAGGGGTTGATGTCCATGGCCAGACCGTCCGGGTTCTTGTGGACGATGAGATCCAGCCCGTACTTCTTGGCGGTCTCGTCCCGGAACTTGATCATCTCCTTGAACTTCCAGTTGGTGTCCACGTGGAGCAGGGGGAAGGGGATCTTGCCCGGGTAGAAGGCCTTGCGGGCCAGGTGCAGCATGACGGAGGAGTCCTTGCCGATGGAGTACATCATCACCGGGTTTTCAAATTCGGCGGCCACCTCGCGGATGATATGGATGCTCTCGGCTTCCAGTTGCTGCAGGTGAGTCAGTCGCTCGCGGGTGACACCTGCACGGATGCTCTGTGCATCGGATGGCTGCAGTTGGGTCAGTCTTTCACGGTCCATGTCTGGGTCCTCGGTTCATTGCTATCGCACCTGCTCGGGGCGCGGTGTTGGTTCAGTTCGGTGCCGCCTTGGCCGCACCGTCAAATCGATTCGGGTCTCGCCTCTCAGGTCAGGCTCACCAGCTTGAGCTCGTGGCCGCTTTCTGCCTCCTGCCCTTGCCCCTGTTCGCCAAACCAGGCGAGTTGCTGGCGCAGGGCCACCACTTCACCGATGACGATAAGCGACGGGCTCACCGCCTGCTGGGCCAGCTCGGCCAGATCCGCCAGGGTGCCGGTCAGCACCCGCTGACGGGCCGTGGTGCCCCGCTCGATGATGGCGATGGGGGTGGCGGCGCGTCGGCCATGGCTCACCAGTTGCTGCTGGATATGCTCGGAGCGCATCAGCCCCATGTAGATGACCAGGGTCTGGTTGGTGGCCGCAAGCTGCTGCCAGTCGGGCTCCTTGCCCTCCTTCTGGCAGTGGCCGGTGATGAAGACGGCGCTCTGGGCATGGTCGCGGTGGGTGAGCGGAATGCCCGCATAGGCGGTGGCACCGGCGGCGGCGGTGATGCCGGGCACCACGGAGAAGGGAATGCCCTCCTCGGCCAGCACTTCCAGCTCCTCGCCGCCACGGCCGAACATGAAGGGATCGCCCCCCTTGAGGCGCACCACCCGGTTGCCCGCTTTGGCGTATTCCACCAGCAGGCGGTTGGTCTCTTCCTGGGGCACGCTGTGGGCACCCGCCTTCTTGCCGACCGACACCAGGGTGGCATCGCGGCGCACCAGGTCCAGGATCTCGGGGGAGACCAGCTGGTCATAGAGCACCACTTCGGCCTGCTGGATCTGTTGCAGCGCCTTGAGGGTCAGCAGGCCAGGATCTCCCGGGCCCGCCCCCACCAGCACCACTTCCCCCACTTCGGTCTGGGCCTTGTCCAGCCCCTCATTGAGCCACTCCTCGGCCCCTTGCCAATCGGCTTTCTCAATCAGACCGGCCAGGGTGTTGGAGGCAAAGGCGCGCTCCCAGAAGCGGCGGCGATCGGAGAGGGAGGCCAGCACCTGCTTGGCCCGGCGGCGCACCCGGCCGGAGAGCTCCGCCAGACCGCCGAGGTGGCGGGGCAGCAGGCTCTCGAGCCGCTCGCGCAACAGACGCACCAGCACGGGGGCCTTGCCGCCGCTGGAGACGGCCACCACGATGGGGCTGCGATCGATGATGGAGGGGAAGATAAAGCTGGAGCGCTCGGGGTCATCCACCAGGTTGACGAACAGACCGCGCTCGGTGGCGCTCTGGTAGACCAGGGCATTGACCTCGAGATCGTCGGTCGCGGCCACCACCAGGATCTGCCCTGCCAGGTGGGCCGGGTCGAAACGCGCCGCCACATGGGTGAAGCGACCGGCAAATTCATGGAACTCGGGCTCGATCGCGGGAGAGACCAGGGTGATCCGGGCACCTGCCGCCAGCAGCAGGCGCGCCTTGCGCAGGGCAACCTCGCCCCCGCCCACCAGCAGTACCGGACGGCCTTCCAACCTGGCAAACATAGGTAAATAATCCATCAGGGCCCGCTCCTCGGCATCGCGACATCTGGGGCGACTATAGGCAGGAGCGCTTATCCCTCAAAATAATAAAAAATGCTCTTTAATGCGTTTTGGTAATTAGTAAAGCCGTGTGGCGGCAATAGAGAAGCGAATCTGCTTGTGGTGGATGGCACCAGACCCTAGGCTAGTGAAAGTGTTTCATAAGGAGCTTAATCATGAATGAGTCATTGATTGTATTGGGGATCTTCATATTCCTGGTACTCGCCACCCTGAGTGCCGGCATCAAGATAGTGCCCCAGGGTTACAACTGGACCGTGGAGCGCTTCGGCCGCTACACCCGCACCCTCTCCCCGGGTCTCAACCTGCTGATCCCCTACATCGACCGCATCGGCCACAAGATCATCATGATGGAGCAGGTGCTGGACATCCCGGCCCAAGAGGTGATCTCCCGGGACAACGCCAACGTCACCATCGACGCCATCAGCTTCGTGCAGGTGGTGGATGCCCGCAAGGCGGGCTACGAGGTCAACGATCTCACCAGCGCCATCCGCAATCTCACCATGACCAATATGCGGACCGTGCTCGGCGCCATGGAGCTGGACGAGATGCTCTCCCAGCGCGACACCATCAACGAGAAGCTGCTGCGCACCATGGATGCGGCCACCGCCCCCTGGGGCATCAAGGTGACCCGGATCGAGATCAAGGATGTGCGACCGCCCCTCGCCCTGGTGGAAGCCATGAACGCCCAGATGAAGGCCGAGCGCCAGAAGCGGGCCGAGGTGCTGGAGGCCGAAGGGGTGCGCCAGTCCAAGATCTTGAAGGCCGAGGGGGAGAAGCAGTCCCAGATCCTGAAAGCCGAGGGTGAGCGTCAGGCCGCCTTCCTCGCCGCCGAAGCCCGGGAGCGGGCCGCCGAGGCGGAAGCCAAGGCGACCCACATGGTCTCCCAGGCCATCGCCGAGGGCGACATGCAGGCCATCAACTACTTCGTGGCCCAGAAATACACCGAGGCCCTGGCCCGCATCGGTGAAGGCCCCAACAGCAAGATCATCATGATGCCCCTGGAAGCGGGCAGCCTGATAGGCTCGGTGGCGGGCATGGCCGAGCTGTTCAACAAAGACGGCAAGGCGGGCAAATCATGACAGCCCTGTTCGAGGGGCTGACCCACTGGCACTGGCTGGGACTCGGCTTCGTGCTGCTGGCCATCGAGGTGATGGGGTCGGTGGGTTTTCTGCTCTGGACCGGCATCGCCGCCCTGGAGGTGGGGCTCTTGCTGCTGGTCTGGCCCTTCGGCTGGCAGGCGCAGTTGCTGCTCTTCGCCCTGCAATCCCTGCTCACCACCTGGGCCTGGTGGCGCTGGCAGCATCGCCGGGATCGCTCCGGGCTGGATGCCGCCGCTCCCATCAACGAGCGGATGCAAAGCTACATGGGTCGCGAGCTGACCCTGCTGGACGAGGTCAGCCAAGGGATGAGCCGGGTACATCTGGACGACACCGTCTGGACGGTGCGCTGCAACGCGCCGTTGCCGGCCGGCAGCCGAGTCAAGGTGGTGGGGGCCGACTCCCACATCCTGCTGGTGGAACCCCTCGGCTGACCGTGCAACGCCCCGTCATGGCTATAAAAAAACGGGCCCGGCGCGAGTGCGCCGGGCCCGTTTTTCAATGAGGTGCTGGCTTAGTTGGCCTTGGCATCGCTCACGGCAGCTTCAGCCTTGGTGGCAACGTCAGCGGCAGCCTTCTCGACAGTAGCGGAAGCTTCGGAAGCAGCCTTCTCGACGGTAGCAGACGCTTCGCTAGCGGCTTTCTCGACAGTGGCAGCAACGTCTGCGGCCGGGGTCGCAGCCGGAGCTGCAGCTTCTTCTTTCTGACCACAGGCGGTCAACATCAAACCCAGGATACCGGCTACCAGTACTTTGTTCATGTGCATACCCTCAAAAAAAGATGGAGAGATGGTGCAGGGACCATCACTGTACGCCCCGGCTCCTGTCGGCACACCGGCCGCTGGAGCCCGAAGGCGCGCGAAATATATCCCCATATGCGGCCGATGAAAACGCGTATCACAATGATATTTTCTCGTTGGCATGATAAAAAACACTGCTGCAACGACAAATATTAATATAAAACACCCATTCATCACCAGATTCGCACAACAAATCGCCAATTACCTGACGATTGCCAGTCAGCCATTGTCTTTCTGTCAGGCTCTCCGCGCTGCCGGATTACGCCGTCAGTCAGACAGCTTCTGACAAGGCAGGCGCCGCCCCTGCTGGTCGCTCTCCCGGGCCAGGTCCAGCAAGGCCATCACCGCCAGGGCCTCGTCGGCCGGCACCGGGTTCTCCCCTTCTCCCCGGATGGCGGCGCAGACACCGCGATAGTAGGCGCCGTAGTCCCCCGCCTCGCCAGCCACGGTCTGCTGCAGGAGCTGACCGTCCCGGATCTGGCTGAGCTGGCCGGGGGCGGGATCCACGCCCCAGTCCGCCGCCGGGGGCCGCTTGCCCTCCTTGAGCTGCTCCTCCTGCACGTCCATGCCGAACTTGATGAAGGAGCCCTGACTGCCGTGCACCACGAAGCGGGGCATCACGGCCGACACCAGACAACTGCCGTGCAGAATGACCCGCATCTCGCCGTAACCCAGCACCACATGGAAGTAGTCGTCCGCCAGGGCCCCGGGGCGCTGCTTGCCCAGATCCGCCTGCAACCAGTCCGGCTGGCCGAACAGCTGGAGCGACTGATCCAGGATATGGGGGCCGAGATCGAACCAGAGACCGGAGCCCGGGCCGCCCGCCTCGCGCCAGCGCTGGCGAACCTCGGGGCGATAACGGTCGAAGTGGGATTCGAACTGGGCGACTTGCCCCAGCGCCCCCTCCGCCAGCAGACGGCGCACCGTGAGGAAGTCCCCGTCCCAGCGCCGGTTGTGGAAGATGCTGAGCAGCCGTTGCTGCTTCTCCGCCAACTCGACCAGCGCCTTCGCTTCGGCCAGATCCAGGGCGAACGGCTTGTCGATCACCACGTGCTTGCCCGCCAGCAGGGCCTCGCGAGCGATGGGGGCGTGGGTGTCGTTGGGGGTGGCGATCACCACCAGATCGAGGCTGCCATCGGCCAGCACCTGCTCCAGGGTGCCGACCCGGGTGCCGGGCAACGCGGCCTGTACCTTGGCGGCATCCCGGCTCACCACCCAGCGCAGGGTCAGGCCCGGGGTCGTGGCCAGGAAGGGGGCGTGAAAGGTCTGTCCTGCGAAGCCGTATCCCACCAGGGCGGCGTTGATTGTGTGGCTCATCCGGTTTTCTCCACGGGTCTGTGATCATGCGAGGCAGGCGAGGTCACCTGAAAAAGAGAAGGGGGCTCAAGGCCCCCTGAGTGTGCTCATCAGAGCACAGGATTTATTGCAAACACAAGCGGCGACCCTGGCGGGTCATCAGCATCACCAGCGGGGGCAGCAGCAGCCACATGTGCAGGGCCAGCTGGCTCAGGGGATCCGGCATCAGCCAACCGGTGATCCCCACCAGGGCGCCGGAGCCGCTCATCTGGAACAGGCCGAGCAGGGCGGCCGCAGTGCCGGCGCAGTGGCCGAAGGGGGCCAGCGCCATACCGGCGGCGGCGCCCAGGATCATCGCAAAGCCGATGCTGGAGAGGAACACCGGGCCCATCATGGCCAGCGGGTGCGAGATGTGCATGGCCAGGGTCAGGGTGATGGCGGAGAGCAGCAGCACCAGCAGGCCGATACGCAGGGTCCGTCTTGGCCCTACCCGGGCGATGAAGCGCGGGGCCAGGAAGCAGGCCAGGATGTTGAGGGCAGCATTGGCGGTGAACCAGTGGCTGAAGCCACTCATGTCCAGCCCCAGGGTCACCATCAGTTGTACCGGCGCCGCCGTCACGTAGGCGAGGATCACCGCCATCGCCAGCATGCACAGCGCCGCGTTGAACAGGAAGCTCGGGGAGCGCAGCACCGGACTGTAGCGGGACCAGCTGATGAGCGGGCCAGCACTGCTGGTCTCCTCAGGGCGGGTTTCCGGCATCCGCCACAGCAGCCAGCTGCCGACCACCACGGCGTAACCCGCCATAAACCAGAAGTTCGCCGACCAGCCCGCCTTGGCGGTGAGCCAGCCACCCAGCAGGGGCGCCAGTGCGGGGATGAAGCAGATGGCACCGTTCAGATAGGAGATCATCTGACCGCTCTTCTTGGGGCCATAGCTGTCACGGACCACCGAGAAGGCGGCCACAGAGGTGGCGCAGGCCCCGAAGCCTTGCAGCACCCGCGCCAGCATCAGCTCGCCCAGGCTGGCGGCAAAGCCGGCTGCCAGGGCGCTCAGGCCGTAGAGCAGCACGCCCCCCAGGGCGATGGGTTTGCGCCCGTAGCGATCGGCCAGCGGCCCCACCAGCAGTTGCCCCAGCCCCATGCTGAACAGGAACCAGGTGATGGTGCCCTGCATCAGGGTCACTTCGGCCCCCAGCTGCTCGGCCATCTGGGGGATGGCAGGCAGATAGATGTCGATGGCCAGCGGGCTGAACAACACCAGGAGTACAAGCAAAAGAATCAATGGCATCAGTCACCTCAAGCCCTAGGAATATCGATTGGGCCGCGAGTCTACTGACTCAGAGTAATGAATTGAAATGGTATTTAATCACTTCGGTTATTCCCCACTGGAAACATATATCTCCTCTACCTCTCAGGGGGTGGAACCCGGATCCCCCGTTGGCACCGGATCCCGGGCAATTGGCGCTTTTACTAAACCCCTCCCCCGCATAGAATGCGCAGATTATTTTTGCGGAGGTGTGTGATGAACAAGCTTGTCCTGGCAACAGGGAACCAGAAAAAGGTGAAGGAATTGGCCGCCATGCTGGCCGATATGAAGATCCAGGTGATCCCGCAGAGCGAGTTTGCAGTCTCCGATGCCGACGAGACCGGCACCACCTTCGTCGAGAATGCCATCATCAAGGCCCGCCACGCCGCCCGCGTCACCGGCCTGCCCGCCGTGGCCGACGACTCCGGTCTGGAAGTGGATCTGCTGCACGGCCGCCCCGGCGTCTACTCCGCCCGTTTTGCCGGTGCCGGTGCCAGCGACAAGGAGAACATCGACAAGCTGCTAGCCGAGCTCAAGGGCGCGCCGGATTACCTGAAAAGCGCCCGCTTCTGGTGCGTGCTGGTCTACATGCGCCACGCCGACGATCCCACCCCCATTATCTGCCAGGCCAGCTGGGAAGGGATGATCATCGACGAACCCCGCGGCCAGCACGGCTTTGGCTACGACCCCGTGTTCTTCGTCCCCGACCACGACTGCACCTCGGCCCAGATGCCGGCGGAACTCAAGAACCAGCTCAGCCACCGTGGCCAGGCCCTGGCCAAGCTCAAAGCGGCCCTGGCGGCGGTCAACTAAAGCGCTGTCTCCCGCCGCGTTGTCATCTACAATGGGGGCCGTCGGCCCCCGTTTCGTTCGCGGCGCCCCGCCCGTTGTCACCGGCAACCAGGGCCACCCGACCCCATTTGATTGTTGAATACTGGAAATCCCATGCTGCAACTGCCGCCCCTCTCCCTCTATATCCACGTGCCCTGGTGCGTCCAGAAGTGCCCCTACTGCGACTTCAATTCCCACGCCCAGAAGGGGGAGCTGCCCCACCTCGAGTACGTGGCAGCCCTGCTGGAGGATCTGGAGCAGGATCTGCACTGGGCCCAGGGGCGCCCCCTCTCCTCCATCTTTATCGGTGGCGGCACGCCGAGCCTGCTCTCCGTCGCCGCCATGCAGGCGCTGCTGGACGGGGTGCGCGCACGCGTCGCCCTCGCCCCGGACTGCGAGATCACCATGGAGGCCAACCCGGGCACGGTGGAGGCGGACAAGTTCGCCGGCTTCCAGCGGGCCGGCATCAACCGCATCTCCATCGGGGTACAGAGCTTCCAGCAGGAGAAATTGACCCGGCTCGGCCGCATCCACGGCCCCGAGGAGGCGCGCAAGGCCGCCGAACTGGCCCACGCCATCGCGCTTCCCACCTTCAACCTGGATCTGATGCACGGCCTGCCGGATCAGAGCCTGGACGATGCGCTCTACGACCTGCAGCAGGCCATCGACTGCGCGCCGCCGCACCTCTCCTGGTATCAGCTCACCATAGAGCCGAACACGGCATTCGCCTCCAAGCCCCCCACGTTGCCGGAAGATGACACCCTGTGGGACATCTACGAGCAGGGCCACGCCATGCTGATCGCCCAGGGCTATCAGCAGTACGAGATCTCGGCCTATGCCAAAGAGGGGTATCAGTGCCGCCATAACCTCAACTACTGGCGCTTTGGCGACTATCTGGGGATCGGCTGCGGCGCCCACGGCAAGGTGACGGATCTCGCGAGCCAGCAGATCCTGCGCACCGCCAAGGTGAAGCATCCGAAAGGTTATCTGGATCCGAGCCGCCCCTATCTGGACAGCCAATGGCAGGTGAGCGCGGACGATCTGCCGCTCGAGTACTTCATGAACCGGTTCAGACTGTTTGAACCCGCCCCCAAGGCGGAGTTCGAGGCCTTCACGGGGCTACCGCTGGAGCGGGTAGAGACCATGCTCGCCATCGCCCGGACCAAGGAGCTTATCGAGGATCTTGGCGACAGCTGGCAGCTCACGTCCCTGGGGCATCGCTACCTCAACGTGCTGCTCGAACTCTTTATGGACGAATGAGGTAACCGCCTTTAACCAGATGGAACACAAGCGGGGCGCCATGAGCGCCCCGCTTGTTTTGGTTCCAAGAACCTGTTCACGGTCTGTCGCGAGAGGCTGTCAGCAAGGTGAAGAGCAGCGCAGGAACCGGAGTGTGTAAGTACACATGAGGATTGCGAGCAGCACATGAGCCTTGATCACGGCCTCGCAGCAAGATCGTGGACTGGTTCCAAAGCAGGAACCCGCTCAGCAGCAGACGCGTACCATCTGCTGTTGGCCGGGCTCCCACCGCTTGCCGTGCTTGGCCTTGCGCTGATAGCTGCCCTTGCCCTTCTTGCTCGGCTCGACCCGGGCCTGGAACAGGGGGGAGGTCACCAGTGCCTTGAGGTGGTTGTCCTGAATGATGCCGCGCTGATGTTCGCAGGCGGGTTCGGCGGTGACACAGGTCACATTCTTCTTGGCCATATGGGCTCCTTGATGGGGTTGTCATGTTTGCCTGTCGTCCCTGTCTGGAAGGGCAGGTGGCGAAAAACGCGCCGATTGTGCACCTCTTGCCTCCCCCGTGCAAGCTGTCAGGCGGGGTGATAGATAACCCGCACCAGGCCGCTTGGCAGCACGGCGCTCGACACCGGTCTCAACCCTGCGGGGAGAGGCCCGGTAAAGAGCGGGATCCCGCCCCCCAGGGTGACCGGTACCCAGAACAGGGTCAGCTCGTCCACCAGGGCCCCCTGCAGACCCTGCCTCACCAGCTCCCCGCCATCCAGATAGAGGTGACGGCTTCCCCCCTGCCACAACTCGTCCAGCACCTGCGCCAGCGCCCCCTGCCGAAAGGAGACCCGAGGACGGGGGTCGGCGGGCCTGTGGGTCAGTACCACCAGCGGCTTGTCCCCGTAGGGCCACTCGGGAAAGGCGCTCACGATATCGTAGGTGTTGCGCCCCATCAGCAGGGTGTCCGCGCTCGCCATCAGGGCGCTGTAGCCGGTCTCCTCCGGCCCGTCGCCACCATAGGGGGCCAGCCATGCCAGATCGCCCCCCTCCCCGGCGATGAAACCGTCGAGGGAGAGGGCGAGAAAGGCGGAGACCCGGGGCCGACGCAGCTCAGTGCTCATGGTCGTGATGCTCGTGGCGGGAAGGGGCGCCGGACTCCAGGGTCTCGAGGATGGCGCAATGCTCCGCCGAGCGCGGGCCGCCGCAGCAGATGTCGGAGAGGGCCTTCAGGTTCTCGCGAAAACGGGTCAGCTCCAGGAGCTTCTGCTCCACCTGTTCGAGCTTGGTGTCGGCCACCGCCTTCACCTCCTGGCAGGTGACCTTGGCCTTGTTGGTGTCCAGGGCAAGCAGCTCGCCGATGTCCGCGAGGGAGAACCCCACCGACTTGGCGCGGATGATGAACTCCAGCCGCCGCCTGTCCTGCTCCCCGTAGAGGCGATAGCCGGATTCGTTGCGAATGCCCGGCGAGATGAGGCCGTTCTTCTCATAAAAGCGCAGGGTGTCGGCCTTCACCCCGCACGCCTTGGCCAGTTCACCGATCCGATACATGGTCCTCTCCCCCCGCATGACATTCCCGACATGGTACTCAATATAAACCGGCCTCCACTATCACCTCTTTGCCCGGCGATTGCCAGTCAAAGGCAGGAAAGCAGCAGCTAACCCCTCACTTGCCGGCCATTTATCCCCAAAACACTGAAAAGACAAACGTTTCACAAAAATTCACCAGAAAACGTTTAACGCCGCATCCCGCAAGGGTTTGTCTCTTTAAAAAATCCACCACAGGTCACATTTTTTGTGTAGAATACGCGCCCACAAGAGAGCGTCGCGTCAAGCGGGCATTTCCTAAAACGCTTTTGCCAACGGCCGCCCCGGGCGAGAGTGGTTTGCGAAATCCCCCACTTCCATTTATTTGGGGACTCTCTGTGTGTTGAGCCTCGCCTCCCATGGAACGGTCCCCGTTATGCTGAGGACGATAGTGTGATGGAACAAGCTCGACCCATTCGCCGTGCACTGCTGAGTGTGTCTGACAAGACTGGCATCCTGGAATTTGCCAAGGCACTCGACGCGCGTGGCGTGGCCCTGCTCTCCACCGGTGGTACCGCCAAGCTGCTGGCCGATGCGGGCCTGCCGGTGACCGAGGTGTCCGACTACACCGGATTCCCCGAGATGATGGACGGCCGGGTCAAGACCCTGCATCCCAAGGTACACGGCGGCATTCTCGGCCGTCGCGACCGGGATGACGCCATCATGGCCGAGCACGCTATCTCCCCCATCGACATGGTCGTCGTCAACCTCTATCCCTTCGCCGCCACCGTGGCCAAAGCCGGTTGCACCCTGGAAGACGCCGTCGAGAACATCGACATCGGCGGCCCGACCATGGTCCGCTCCGCAGCCAAGAACCACAAGGACGTCACCATCGTCGTCAAGGCCTCCGACTATGACCGCGTCATCGCCGAGATGGATGGCAACGGCAACAGCCTGACCCTCTCCACCCGCTTCGATCTGGCCATCGCCGCCTTCGAGCACACCGCCGCCTACGACGGCATGATCGCCAACTACTTCGGCACCCTGGTGCCCTCCTACGGCGAAAACAAGGAAGGCGACGAAGAGTCCCGCTTCCCCCGCACCTTCAACAGCCAGTTCATCAAGAAGCAGGACATGCGCTACGGCGAGAACAGCCACCAGGCTGCCGCCTTCTACGCCGAAGAGCAGGCCGCGCCGGGCTCGGTGGCAAGCGCCATCCAACTGCAGGGCAAGGCCCTCTCCTACAACAACATCGCCGACACCGACGCGGCGCTGGAGTGCGTGAAGGAGTTCAGCGAACCGGCCTGCGTCATCGTCAAGCATGCCAACCCCTGCGGCGTCGCCATCGGTGACGACCTGCTGGCAGCCTACGATCGCGCCTACCAGACCGACCCCACCTCGGCCTTTGGCGGCATCATCGCCTTCAACCGCGAACTGGACGGCGAGACCGCTGCGGCCATCGTCGCCCGCCAGTTCGTGGAAGTGATCATCGCCCCCAGCATCAGCCAGGCAGCCCGCGAGGCGGTCGCCGCCAAGCAGAACGTGCGCCTGCTGGAGTGCGGCCAGTGGACTGCCCCGGCGCAAGGCTTTGACTTCAAGCGCGTCAACGGCGGCCTGCTGGTGCAGGAGCGCGATCTGGGCATGGTGACGCTCGGGGATTTGACCGTGGTCAGCCAGCGTCAGCCCACCGAGGCCGAGCTGCAGGATCTGCTGTTCTGCTGGAAGGTCGCCAAGTTCGTCAAATCCAACGCCATCGTCTACGCCAAGAACGGCCAGACCATCGGCGTGGGCGCCGGCCAGATGAGCCGCGTCTACTCCGCCAAGATCGCCGGCATCAAGGCCGAGGATGAAGGGCTGACCGTGGCGGGCTCCGTCATGGCCTCCGACGCCTTCTTCCCGTTCCGCGACGGCATCGATGCCGCCGCTGCCGCGGGCATCTCCTGCGTCATCCAGCCAGGTGGCTCGATGCGCGACCAGGAGGTGATCGACGCCGCCAACGAACACGGCATGTGCATGGTGTTCACCAACATGCGTCATTTCCGTCACTGACAGCCCAGGGCCGCCGATGGCGGCCCTGCCTCTTTAGCACCGGATCCTTTCCACTGGCAGGTTGCCACCGCAGCGCCAGTGAACTCAGACAGAAGCGAGCGAGACGATGAAAGTACTGATCATTGGCAACGGCGGCCGTGAACACGCCCTGGCCTGGAAGGCCAAACACTCCCCCTTGGTGACCCAGGTCTTCGTGGCACCGGGCAATGCAGGCACCCAGCTTGAGCCTGGCATCGAGAACGTCGCCATCCAGGCCACCGACATCGAGGGCCTGCTGGCCTTCGCCAAGGCGAACCAGATCGGCCTCACCATCGTCGGACCGGAAGCCCCCCTGGTGAAAGGGGTGGTCGATGCCTTCCGCGCCGCCGATCAGACCATCTTCGGCCCGACCGCCGCCGCTGCCCAGCTGGAAGGCTCCAAGGCCTTCACCAAGGACTTCCTGGCCCGCCACGCCATCCCGACCGCCGATTACCAGAACTTCACCGAGGTGGAGCCGGCGCTGGCCTATCTGCGCGAGAAGGGCGCCCCCATCGTCATCAAGGCCGACGGTCTGGCCGCCGGCAAAGGGGTGATCGTCGCCATGACCCTCGACGAGGCGGAAGCGGCGGTACGTGACATGCTTTCCGGCAATGCCTTCGGCGATGCCGGCGCCCGGGTGGTGATCGAGGAGTTCCTGGACGGGGAAGAGGCGAGCTTCATCGTCATGGTGGACGGCGAGCACGTGCTGCCCATGGCCACCAGCCAGGATCACAAGCGCGCCTTCGACGGCGACACCGGCCCCAACACCGGCGGCATGGGGGCTTACTCCCCGGCCCCCGTGGTGACCGACGAAGTGCACCAGCGCGTGATGGAGCGGGTGATCATGCCGACCGTGCGCGGCATGGCGGCCGAGGGCAACGTCTACACCGGCTTCCTCTACGCCGGCCTGATGATCGATGCCGAGGGCAACCCCAAGGTGATCGAGTTCAACTGCCGCTTCGGCGACCCCGAAACCCAGCCCATCATGCTGCGGATGCAGTCCGATCTGGTGGATCTCTGCCTCGCCGCCTGCGCCGGCCAGCTGGATCAGAAGGAAGCCGTCTATGACCCCCGTGCCGCCATCGGCGTGGTGCTGGCGGCGGGTGGCTATCCCGGCGACTACACCAGCAACCACCCCATCAGCGGTCTGCCGGTGGACGAAGTGGCAGGGGAGAAGGTGTTCCATGCAGGCACCCGCCTGGAAGGACACACCAGCCTGACCCAGGGTGGCCGCGTGCTGTGCGCCACCGCCCTCGGCCACACGGTGCAGGAAGCCCAGCAGCGGGCCTATGCCCTGGCTGGTCGCATCCAGTGGGACGGCATCTTCTATCGCAAGGACATCGGCTGGCGTGCCATCGAGCGCGAGCAGGCCGAATAAGGGCCGGATCCCGATCACTCAAAGGGCCCGCGGGCCCTTTTTTTGTTGCACGGCGCCTGCGCTGACAGTGGAATCGTCCATAGATGATGTCTTTAAAAAACAAAAACACCTTAAAAACTCACCTGGCGTTAAAAAACCGATATGTGATAAAAAATGGCAGCATGATTCACTGCCTGCGCCCCCCTTTCCCGGACCAGATGCGCGGCCTTGTATCCCCTGCCGGAGGCGAGATCCGGTGGCCGTTCTCTTTCGGCTACATTCCCACAGCAATCCCCTGCACAATTCGTCACAATTGGTCGCACTTTCTTCATACAATGATCGTCCTTTCATGGCATCATGATGCGTGAAACCGCACTCAAATGAGTGCTATAACAACCTGCAATCTCGTCGTCTCATAAGGAAATCCCATGCTGAAAACTGTGCGTCCCCTGCTGCTGCCCCTGATGTTCGGCCTGATGGCCCTGCCTGCCATGGCCGGCGATCTGGAGCAGCCGATGAAGAAGATCGGCTTCAACTACAAGCAGGCCGTCAAGGCTGACGACGCGGCCACCATGGAGAAATACATCAAGGAGATGAAGGCCCAGCTGGACGTCGCCAAGGGCAAGAACATGCCCGCCGCCAAGAAGGAGAAGTTCCTGGAAGGCATGACCGAAGTGCAGAGCGAGCTGGATGCCAGCCTGGCAGCCCTCCAGGCCGGTGACGAAGCCAAGGCGCGCGAGCACCTGGCCAAGGTCAACGACCTGAAGAAGGAGTACCACAAATATGCCAAGCAGAAAGGCTGACCCCTTCCACTGGGATGCTCTGGTGCGCCTCACCCACTGGGGTGTGGCGGCCATCTGTATCGGCAACCTCTGGCTCAACGAGGCGGGCGAGGAGTGGCACGAGCGGATGGGATACGCCGTCATGGTGCTCATCGGCATACGCCTGCTGTGGGGGCTCACCTTCGCTCGCGGCCACGCCCGCCTGCGCGCCCTCATCCCGAGCCGGGAGGATTTTCGCCATCAGGCCGACGCCCTGCGCGAACGGACCCCGCCCACCCCTGGCCATCACGGCAGCGGCAAGCTGGCGGTCTGGGCACTCTGGCTGCTGGTACTCGCCACCGCAGGGACCGGCTGGTTCCAGAACACCGAGACCGGCTTCGATCTGGGGGCGGACGACTGGCACGAGTGGTGCACCTGGGCACTCCAGGGCATGATCGCCCTGCACCTGTGCGCCATCGCCTACACCTCCTGGCGCCAGCGCAGCAACCTGGTCACCCGCATGCTGCCAGGGCGTCGTGCCCGGGCCAGTGCCGGGCAGCAGGAACCCAACGTCTGAACGTTCACGGGGCCCTGCGGGGCCCCTGTTCATCCCCTTCGCTACCTGCTTGACGGGATCTCGCACCGATCTGCCCCCCTCTGCACCCTCCTGCTGCCACCGAATGGCATGAAAGCATTTTCATTCACATTTCTTAATTAATTCAGCTTGTTCGATTTTCAATCACGTCGATTTCATGAATGCTACGGAGCTGAACGAGGTTGTTTGTTGTCCGTTCGACTACACGACAGTGATACGTCAATAACAAGATCGAAGGGAAAATCGTCATGCACAACACACTGTTTCGAACCGCCCTGCTGGCGGCGGCACTCGGCTCTTTCAGCCACACTGCCAGCGCCGAAGGAGTCATGGTTCACCTGTTCCAATGGAAGTTCAACGACATCGCCAACGAGTGCGAGACCGTGCTCGGGCCCAAGGGGTTCGGTGGCGTCCAGATCACCCCACCCGCCGAGCACAAGCAGGGCAGCCAGGTCTGGTGGACCGTCTATCAACCGGTCAGCTTCAAGAATTTCAACAGCTTCGGCGGTAGCGAAGCAGAGCTCAGGAGCATGATCGCCCGCTGTAACGCGGCCGGGGTCAAGGTCTATGCCGACGCTGTCTTCAACCAGCTGGCATCGGGTTCGGGCACCGCCACCGGCGGCGGCAGCTACAACTCGGGGCAATACCAATATCCCCAATTCGGCTACAACGACTTCCATCACAGCGGCGACATCACCAACTACGCTGACAGCAACAACGTCTGGAACGGCGCCCTCTACGGCATGCCGGACCTCAATACCGGCTCATCCTACGTCCAGGATCAGATCGCCACCTACATGAAGACCCTGCTCGGCTGGGGCGTGGCGGGCTTTCGCATCGATGCGGCCAAGCACATGGCGCCGGCCGATGTGAAGGCCATCCTCGACAAGGCAGGCAGCCCCAGGGCCTACCTGGAGGTGATCGGCGCAGGCGGGGAGTCCCCCGACATCCAGCCAGGCCGCTACACCTACATCGACACCGTCACCGACTTCAAATACGGCACCGATCTCGCCGCCAACTTCAACGGCCAGATCAAGAACCTCAAGACCCTGGGCGAGAGCTGGGGCCTGCTCCCCTCCAACAAGGCCTTCGTCTTCGTGGTCAACCACGACCGCGAACGCGGCCACGGCGGTGGCGGCATGCTCACCTTCATGAGCGGTGCCCGCTACGATCTGGCCAACACCTTCATGATGGCCTGGCCCTATGGCTGGAAGCAGGTGATGTCGGGCTATCGCTTCGAAAACATGGGTACCTATGAAACCGACAAGGGGGCGCCGGGCAGCACGCCCTGCACGGACAGCCAGTGGAACTGCGAACAGCGCCGACCGACCATCATGAACATGGCCCTGTTCCACAACCGGACCGAAGGCCAGCCCGTCAGCAACTGGTGGGACAACGGCAACAATCAGATAGCCTTCAGCCGCGGTGACAAGGGCTTCGTCGCCATCAACAACGAGAGCGGCAACCTGGTGGCCTCGGTGCAGACCGGCCTGCCGGCCGGCGAGTACTGCAACCTCCTGGGGGGCAATGACTACTGCAGCGGCGGCTATGTCACCGTCGACGGCAGCGGCAAGGCCAGCCTGAACGTCCCCGGCATGAAGGCGGCCGCCATCATCGCCGGTTGCACCAAGGCCAGCCCCTGCGGCGGTTCCGTCCTGCCGGGCAACAAGTTCAGCAGCATGAACCTGCGCGGCACCCACAACGCCTGGGGCAACACCCCCATGACCGTCGATGCCAACCGTGTCTGGTCCGCCACCCTCACCCTGACCGGCAACGGTGACGCCACCGGTGCCCAGCGCTTCAAGTTCGACGTCTTCGGCAACTGGGCCGAGAACTACGGCGACAACGAAGGGGATGGCATCGCCGACAAGGGCAGCAGCAAGGATATCTTGGTCAGCGGGGCGGGCACCTACCGCATCACCCTGAGCGAGAGCGATCTGCGCTACACGGTCACCCCCCTCACCAGCAACCAGGCCCCGGTCGCCACCCTCTCCCCCAAAACCCTCAGCGTCAAGGCGGGGGAGAGCGTGGTGTTTGACGCCTCCGCTTCCAGCGATGACGGCGGTGTGGTGAGCTACAGCTGGTCCAGCGGGGGCACCGCCGCCACCGAGACGGTCCGGTTCGATACCCCGGGTACCCATACCGTGACGGTCACCGTGACCGATGCGGAAGGGTTGACCGCCAGTGCCAGCGCCACCGTGACCGTCACCGACGACAACGGCACCTACGCCAGCGTACTGCCCACCCTGAACTTCCGCGGCACCCCCAATGCCTGGGGCTCCCTTGCTATGACGCTGGTCGCCGACAATCAGTGGGAAGCCCTGGTCACCTTCGACGGTCAGACCAACCAGCGCTTCAAGTTCGACGTCAAGGGGGACTGGACTCAGAACTACGGCGACACCAACAAGGACGGCGTGGCCGAACTGACCGGCAGTGACATCCTCACCCCGGTCATCGGCCAGTACCGGGTACGTTTCAACGATCAGACCCTTCAATACAGCCTGACTCCGGTGAGCGTCACCTATGCCAAGAATGTCGCCAGCCTCAACATTCGCGGCACCACCAACAACTGGGGCACCACCCCCATGTCCCTGGTCGGGGATCACCTCTGGCAGGCCAGCGTCACCTTCACCGGCAGCGGTGATGGCAACGGCAGCCAGCGCTTCAAGTTCGACGTCAAGGGGGACTGGACCCAGAACTACGGCGACACCAACAAGGATGGCGTGGCCGAGCTGGCCGGGGCAGACATCACCACGGCAGTGGTCGGTGCCTATGTGGTGCGCTTCAACGACCAGACCCTGGCCTACAGCCTGAGCGCCCAGTAAGGCTGGACACACGCCAGGGCCATTGCGCCTCGGCGCCGAACCAGGCCTCCCGCCATCGGCGGGAGGCCTTTTTCATGGCCCCATGACCCGTTCCCCGCCAGCCTGTCGGCAGGCATACTGATCCTTCATCCCCATGCAGGAGCGCATATGAAACAGTTGAACACCCTCAAGGCCGAGGGACGGATCGAGGAAGCCCGTCAGCACGGTCTGCTGCAACTCATCGAGCACCCAACCCACGCCGAGCTGCATTACGAAGTGGCCGGACTGCACGACATGCTGGGGCGAGAGGCCGAGGCCATTCCGCTCTATCAGAAGGCCGTGTCGCTGGGGCTTGGCGAGGCGTCGCTGCGCGGGGCCCTGCTTGGACTAGGCAGCTCCTATCGCACCACGGGCCGTCATGCCGAGGCGCTGGCCACCTTTGACGAGGCCCTGTCTCGCTTCCCCGATGCCGTGGAGTTCAAGGTGTTTCGTGCCATGACCTGCTACAACCTGGGGCGCAGCAAGGAGGAGATGGAGACGCTGCTGGGGATCCTCGCGACCACCACCACGGATCCCGCCCTGCTCCCCTACCGGCGCGCCATGGCGCTCTATGCCGAGGATCTGGACAGGCGCTGGTGAGCGCCAGAAACGACAAAGCCGCTCAAAAGAGCGGCTTTGTCTGAAAATGGTGGCCCCTGGGGGACTTGAACCCACGACCAATCGATTATGAGTCGACTGCTCTGACCAACTGAGCTAAGGGGCCATTGATGCTGGTTAGCGGCGTGGATTATAGGGGATGGCGGATACCCCGTCCATAGTCAGATCAACCACGTGGCGAGATTTCATCCATATTCAAGCGGTTCCATGACCCCTCTTCACGCCCATGCCAGCACGGATAAAACAAAGCCCCGCACGGCGGGGCTTTTTGTTGCAATGTCAGGCTGACAGAACCCGTGACTACTCGTCCAGGAAGCTGCGCAGCACTTCCGAGCGGCTCGGATGGCGCAGTTTGCGCAGGGCCTTGGCTTCGATCTGACGGATACGCTCACGGGTGACGTCGAACTGCTTGCCCACTTCCTCGAGGGTGTGGTCGGTGTTCATGTCGATACCGAAGCGCATGCGCAGTACCTTGGCTTCCCGTGCGGTCAGCCCGGCCAGCACTTCGCGGGTCGCGTTGCGCAGGCTCTCGCTGGTGGCCGCATCCGCTGGCAGAGCCAGGGTGGTATCTTCGATGAAGTCGCCCAAGTGGGAGTCTTCGTCATCACCGATGGGCGTCTCCATGGAGATGGGCTCCTTGGCGATTTTCAGTACCTTGCGGATCTTGTCTTCCGGCATGCCCATGCGCATGGCCAGCTCTTCCGGGTTCGGTTCACGACCCATCTCCTGCAGCATCTGGCGGGAGATACGGTTGAGCTTGTTGATGGTCTCGATCATGTGCACCGGGATACGGATGGTACGGGCCTGATCCGCGATGGAGCGGGTAATGGCCTGACGGATCCACCAGGTGGCATAGGTCGAGAACTTGTAGCCGCGACGATATTCGAACTTGTCGACCGCCTTCATCAGACCGATGTTGCCCTCCTGGATCAGATCCAGGAACTGCAGACCGCGGTTGGTGTACTTCTTGGCGATGGAGATAACCAGACGCAGGTTGGCCTCGACCATCTCTTTCTTCGCACGGCGGGCTTTGGCCTCACCGATGCTCATGCGGCGGTTGATGTCCTTGATCTGGGCGATGGACAGACCGGTCTCTTCTTCGATCTGCTGCAGCTTGCCGATGGAACGCAGTACTTCTTCGTCCATCTCGAGCAGGCGGGGAGACCACGCCTTGCCGGCCTGCTTCTGGTATTCGAACCAGGCAGTTTCGCACTCGTTGTTGGTGAAGGCCGCGACGAAGGTCTTCTTCGGCATCTTGGCCTGCTCAACGCAGAGCTTCATGATGATGCGTTCCTGCACGCGGACACGCTCCATCATCTCCCGCATGTTGTTGACCAGGCGATCGAACTGCTTGGGCATCAGGCGGAATTGACGGAAGACATCGGCCAGCTGGGCGATGGCATTCTGGGTGTCGTCGTGGGCACGGCCATTCTGCTGAATGGAGAGACGAGTCACCTCGTACTGGGCACGCAGTTCGCCGAATTTCTCGCGAGCGACTTCCGGATCCGGGCCACCGTCGCCGTCATCGTCGGAGTTGTCACCGTCTTCGTCTTCGTCCTCATCTTCGTCTTCGTCTTCGTCGGCGAGGTCGTCCTCGCTGAGCTCGGAGCCGATATGAGTGGCGGTCGGCGCCACGTCATCCACTTCGTTCGGATCGATGAAGCCGGAGATGATGTCGGACAGGCGAAGCTGCTCGGCTTCGTACTTGTCGTACTGTTCGAGCAGATAGGTGATGGCTTCAGGGTACTCGGCGACGGAGCTTTGTACCTGGTTGATACCGTCTTCAATCCGCTTGGCGATGTCGATCTCGCCTTCGCGGGTCAGCAGTTCGACGGTACCCATTTCCCGCATGTACATGCGGACGGGATCGGTCGTGCGACCAATCTCAGATTCAACAGATGCCAGAGCCTGGGCCGCTGCTTCGGCAGCGTCCTCATCGGCGGTACCACCTTCAGCCATGATAAGGTCATCGGCATCCGGAGCGTTTTCAACCACTTGAATGCCCATATCGTTGATCATCTGGATGATGTCTTCGATCTGGTCTGAATCGACAATGTCTTGCGGGAGGTGATCGTTCACCTCGGCATAGGTCAGGTAGCCCTGTTCTTTACCTTTGGCAACGAGGAGTTTAAGCTGAGACTGCGGGGTTTGCTCCATAGAACTCATCCGGTTGGTGTTGCTAGGTTGCGCGTACAGTGCGCTGCTGCGCAAATAGCCAATTCTAATAGAAAACCGCCAGACATGCTATGTCTGGTTGCGGCGTCGGTCATGAGAAACCCCTGCCCGCAGTGTTGTCGGGGCCAGGTGGTTATAAAGTGTTTGCTTTCAATCCCGTCGATTCGGGCAACGCTATTCATATTGGGACTGCTCACTCAAATATCAAGCCCCACTCTCATTTCTTTTCTCAATCTGCACCTCTCTGATCAGCATCATCAGCTCCTGAGTTTCCTCAGAGCTTAGCCCTTCCTGCGCCACCTTGGCCTGCAATTCTTCGATCCGTTGCTTCAGGAAAAGGTTGATGAAACCGACAAAGGTATCCTGTAATTCTCCCAGAATATCGGGCTCCTGGTCGAGCTTTACCTCTTCAAACAGGTCATGCATCGCCAGCTGGGCAAGTATTTCTCCCTCTTTTGTGCCGCGCCAATGCTCCAGCAGGATACCCGTTGTCACTCCCGGCTGGATCAGGATCTGCTGGTGCAGTTGCAGCAGGAAAGGGATCCCCTGCAGGCGCAACCCGGCCAACTCGGGCATGGCCGGCAGCTCGGCGGTGATCGCCGGATACTGCACCATCAGGGCCAGAGCCCTGCGGATCGGCGTCAGTTTGGTCGCCTTGGGTTTGTTGACTTCCACCTTGGGCTGGCTGTTGCGGGCAAACAGCTCGGTAATCCGCTGCTTGTTTTCTCCCCAACGCATCATGCTGGAGAGGCGGGTGATCAGTCCCTCGCGGGTGAACCCTTCCGGCACGCGGCGGATAAGTTCTGCGGCCTTGTTGGCCACTTCAAACTTGCCTGCCTCACCGGAAAGAGCCGCATCGCGCCCGAGGCGTTCGAACATGAAATCCGCAAACGACTGGGCCTTGTCGAGCAGCGCTTCGAACCCCTCCTTGCCGATCTGGCGTACCAGCGAGTCGGGATCCTCGCCATCCGGCAAAAAGACGAACTTGAGTTCACGGCCGTCCTGCAGGTGGGAGAGCGCGTTATCCAGCGCCCGCCAGGCCGCTTCCCGACCGGCGTTGTCGCCGTCATAGCAACAGACCACCTCTGCCGTGGTACGGAACAGGGTGTGGATGTGATCGCTGGTGGTCGCAGTCCCCAGTGCCGCCACCGCATAGTCGATGTCGTACTGGCCGAGCGCCACCACATCCATGTAGCCTTCCACCACAAGGATCCGGCGCGGATCCTTGTGTGCCTGCTTGACCTCATAAAGGCCGAACAGCTCTCGCCCCTTGTGGAAGATGGGGGTTTCGGGGGAGTTCAGGTACTTGGGCGTGCCATCCCACAGCACTCGGCCACCGAAGCCGATGACCCGGCCGCGTTTGTCCCGGATCGGAAACATGATGCGATCGCGGAAACGATCGTAGCTGCCCGGGCCGCTGTCACGGGGGATCAGCATACCGCCCGAAATCAGCAGTTGTTCGTGATCCCTACTGGCGCCAAAGCGGCGACGCACCTGATCCCAGTCCCCAGGGGCATAACCGATGTTGAAGCGCTTGACCACCTCGCCAGTCAGGCCCCGGCCTTTCAGGTACTCCACCGCCTGAGGCGCGTTCTTGAGATTGCTCTCGTAGAAGCGCGCAATCTGGTTCATCAGCTCGAACAGATCCTTGCTGACGGCTGGTTGGCTATGGCTTGATCCACCCGCCGTTTGCTCACGGGGGACCTGCATACCGTGCAGGCTTGCCAGCTCTTCGATGGCATCGGGGAATTCCAGGCCGTCGTACTCCATGACAAAGCCGATGGCATTGCCGTGGGCACCACAACCGAAACAGTGATAGAACTGCTTCTCCTGGCTGACGGTAAAGGAGGGGCTTTTTTCGTTATGAAAAGGGCAGCAAGCCTGGTAGTTCTTACCGGCTTTCTTCAACCGCACACGGGAGTCGATCAACTCGACTATGTCCGTGCGTACGAGCAGATCATCGATAAAGGATTGCGGGATCCTGCCAGCCATAACCGTCCTGTTTCATTGCATAGGAAATAAAAAAGCCGCGCATTCCAATGGGAAGCACGGCTTCTTCGACCAAACAAGAGAGTTGCCTGTTACGCCAAGCGGGTTTTCACCTGAGCACTGACGGCGCCGACATCGGCACGCCCCTGAATTTTTGGCTTCAAGACAGCCATGACTTTACCCATGTCAGCCATGACGGCAGCACCACTTTCAGTGATGGCTTGCTCGATCAGGGCGGCAATTTCGTCTGCGGTCAGCTGTTGTGGCAGGAACTCCTGCAGCACAACGATCTCGGCGGACTCTTTGTCGGCGAGATCCTGGCGACCGGCAGCTTCAAACTGGCTGATGGAATCGCGACGCTGTTTGACCATTTTGGTCACGACGGCGAGGATCTCTTCATCATTGAGCTCGACACGGGTATCGACTTCACGCTGCTTGATTTCTGCCATCAACAAGCGGATAGCACCCAACCGAGGCTTGTCTTTGGCAAGCATGGCGAGCTTTTGCTGATCCTTGAGTTGATCCTTCAGAGACACGGCATGATCCCTTGATTAGTACAGGCGGATACGACGTGCGTTTTCGCGGGACAGCTTCTTGGCGTGACGCTTGACAGCGGACGCTTTGGCGCGCTTGCGAATGGTAGTCGGCTTCTCGTAGAACTCACGGCTACGAACTTCGGACAGGATACCGGCCTTTTCGCAAGAACGCTTGAAGCGACGCAGAGCAACGTCAAACGGCTCATTTTCACGGACTTTGATTACTGGCATGTGCCTTTCACCTCAGTGATAAATTGTTAGCTGACCTTCAATCGATCAGCATGTCTTAAAATGGTGCGAAATTATACTCTGGACAGGGAATGAAAGTAAACCCGCAGAGATCGCTCTGGTTTAAAAAACCCGCGAAGGTTACCATAGCCGTCTCATTTTAGCAGTGAAATTTTTTAGCAATGCGTGTATTGGGCATAGAGACATCCTGTGACGAAACCGGGATCGCGATCTTCGATGATCAAAAAGGGATCCTTTCCCACCAGTTGTACAGCCAGGTCAAGCTGCATGCGGACTACGGCGGCGTCGTTCCCGAGCTCGCCAGCCGGGACCATGTACGCAAGACGATCCCCTTGATCCAGGCCGCCTTGAAAGAGGCTGGACTTGGCAAGGATGACATCGATGGCATCGCCTATACCGCGGGGCCAGGTCTGGTTGGTGCCATCCTGGTCGGGGCGACCATAGGCCGCTCGCTGGCCATGGCATGGGACAAGCCGGCCATCGCCGTACACCACATGGAAGGCCACCTGCTGGCCCCCATGCTGGAAGAGAAGGCCCCCGAGTTCCCCTTCGTGGCGCTCTTGGTTTCCGGCGGCCACTCCATGCTGGTCCGGGTCGACGGTATCGGCAGCTATCAGCTGCTGGGCGAATCGATCGACGATGCCGCCGGTGAGGCGTTCGACAAGACCGCCAAGCTGATGGGTCTGGACTACCCCGGTGGTCCGCTGCTCTCCCGGCTGGCAGAAAAGGGCACCACTGGACGCTTTACCTTCCCGCGTCCCATGACCGACCGTCCCGGGCTCGACATGAGCTTCTCCGGCCTCAAGACCTTTGCCGCCAATACCATCGCCGCCAACGGCGATGATGAGCAGACCCGTGCCGACATCGCCCGGGCGTTTGAGGATGCGGTGGTCGACACCCTGGCCATCAAGTGCCGTCGTGCCCTGAAAGAGACCGGTCTCAATCGTCTGGTCGTGGCAGGCGGCGTCAGCGCCAACCGTCATCTGCGCGCCCAGCTGGCCGAGCTGATGGAGAGCCTCAAAGGTGAAGTCTTCTACCCGCGCACCGAATACTGCACCGACAACGGCGCCATGATCGCCTATGCCGGCATGCAACGCCTGAAGGCGGGAGTCTTCGAACCCCTCGTCGTCAAGGCCGTGCCGCGCTGGCCGCTGGACACTCTGGATCCGGTGTGATCCGGAAGATCCACGACAAAAAGAAAGGGGCCTGCGGCCCCTTTTTCATCTTGATGACGGTATTCATACCCGTTTAATTGGTGCGGAACAGCGCCTCAATGGAGAGCCCCTGCCCCAGCAGGATTTCCCGCAGACGGCGCAACCCTTCCACCTGGATCTGGCGCACCCGCTCGCGGGTCAAACCAATCTCGGCGCCCACGTCTTCCAGGGTGGCCGGTTCATAGCCGAGCAGACCGAAACGGCGGGCCAGCACTTCGCGCTGCTTGGGATTCAGCTCCTCCAGCCAGTGCACTATGCTGCTGCGCATGTCATCTTCCTGGGACTCCAGCTCGGGCCCCATGCCGCGCTCGTCGGAGAGCACGTCCAGCAGCGCCTTGTCGCGATCGCCACCAATGGGAGTATCCACCGAGGTGATCTTCTCGTTGAGCTTGAGCATGCGATTCACATCGTCCACAGAGCGATCCAGTGCAGAGGCGATATCCTCGGCGGTCGGCTCATGGTCGAGACGATGAGAAAGCTCGCGCGCAGTGCGCAGATAGACGTTCAGCTCCTTGACCACATGGATGGGCAGACGAATGGTACGGGTCTGGTTCATGATGGCCCGCTCTATGGTCTGGCGGATCCACCAGGTGGCATAGGTGGAGAAACGGAAGCCTCGCTCGGGGTCGAACTTCTCGACGGCGCGGATAAGGCCGAGGTTGCCCTCTTCGATGAGATCCAGCAGCACCAGGCCGCGGTTGTTGTAGCGCCGGGCAATCTTGACCACCAGGCGCAGGTTGGATTCGATCATGCGCTTGCGCGCCGCTTTGTCGCCACGCAGGGCACGGCGGGCGTAGTAGACTTCCTCTTCGGCCGTGAGCAAGGGGGAGAAGCCTATCTCCCCCAGATAGAGCTGGGTGGCGTCCATTACCTTGTTCAGCTCTGGCGCCATCAGTTCATCGGAAATGGTCTCTTCGGCTTCGGCCGCCACTTCCTGAACCTCTTCTTCCTCCTGAACCTCCAGCTCCTCGTCGAACTCTAACTCTGCATCCTGCATTACCAGTTGTTCTTGGCTCATGATATCTCTCCCTGACCTACACCAGAGTAAGACTCAGCTCTCTGAGTTAACGCTTTGGCAAATAGCCCATCGGGTTGATCGACTTGCCTTTGTACCGGATTTCAAAGTGCAAGCGCACATCCGGCGCATCCGTGCTACCCATATTGGCGATAACCGCTCCGCCCTTCACGGTGTCTCCCTCCTTGACCCTCAACTCATCGTTGTGAGCGTAGGCGGAGAGGTAGTCATCGTTGTGCTTGAGAATTATCAGCTTGCCATAACCTCGCAGTGCACTGCCCGCATAGACCACTTTGCCGCTGCTCGCAGCGTAAATGGGTTGGCCCTTCTGGCCGGAAATGTCGATGCCCTTGTTGCCTTGTTCCGCAACGGAGAAGCCTTCAACGATCCGCCCTTTGGTCGGCCAATGCCAGGAGAGTGTTGACGAGGAACTGACGGTTTTTTGTTCTTTCGCCTGAGCGTATGCTGTTGACGAGGCAGGAGCAATCGTTTTCTGAGCAATAAATGGTGTGGTCGTACCTGCCGGAGCCGTGGCCAGGGGTTTGGGCCCCGTGCTGGTCACCACCGGTGTGGTTGCTGCCACCATCTGACCACCCGAGGAACCCGCGCCCCCCACATTGAGCACCTGACCCACGTGCAATGCATAAGGAGCCTGGAGGTTGTTGCGCTGGGCCAAGGCCTGGTTGGAAAGACCGAACTGGCGACCGATGCTGCTCAATGTATCGCCACGGCGCACCTCGTAACTGCCAGACCCCGTCACGCTGCCACGACTGACAGGGCTGCCGACGGTTGCCACCGCCATGGGGGCGGAAGCGCCATCGAGCCTGAGCTGCTGGCCGGGATAAATGTTATAGGGGGGAGTGATGCCATTGATGCTGATAAGCGAAGCCACATCCATGCCAGAACGAAATGCAATGGAGTAGAGAGTGTCTCCTTTGACCACGGTGTACCCGTTGCCTGCAATGCCGGGCTTGGTCATACCTTGACGCACGGGGATGGTCGAAGCGACCTGATCATTGCCCAGGCTGTGCACCGGAGCCGCAGTCTTGCTGGAGGAACAGGCAAGCAGCAGCCATGACAACACGACGACACCGCTACCTTGCCAAACACGCGAACACATAGTGGATCCTTAACGACTAAACCAGAAATAGGCCGCAACGGCCAAACCAATACAGAGCCAGCCCAGCACATCCACATAGTGCATCAGCTTGCGCTCCATCTTCTCGCCGCCCCAGCGCATCAGACCTGCAACCAGGAAGAAGCGCATGCCACGACCGATCAGCGAGGTCAGGATGAAAGGCAACAGTGCCATGTGGAGCAAGCCAGCCGTGACGGTAAACACCTTGTAGGGGATCGGCGTGAAGCTGGCAATAAAAATAACCCAGATGCCCCACTGCGCGAACCACTGCTCGGCCAGGGCAATCTTGTCCTCATAGCCAACCGAGGTCACCAGCGGCTGCACCACTGGCTCCCACAGGGCATAGCCGAGCAGATAACCAAACAGGGCGCCCAGCACCGAAAAGAGGGTGGCCAGCGCGGCATAGTGCCAGGCGCGATGAGGTTTGCCGAGCGCCATGGGCGCCAGCATCACATCCACCGGAATGGGCCAGAAGATGGATTCAATAAAGGCGGTGATGGCCAGATACCAGGGGGCATACTTGTGGCGTGCCCACTGCATCACCAGAACATAAAGGCGGGAAAACAACTTCACTCGACATCTCCGTCAATCAGGGGAACGAAACGTACCGGCTCCAGGATCCGGCTGGTGAGCTGGGAGCCCGATCGCTCGATGAGCTGCAGGGTCTGCTGGCCATCACCCACCGGCAACACCAGACGACCACCGTCAGCCAGCTGATCGGTCAGGGCCTTGGGGACCTCACTGGCCGCCGCCGTCACCAGAATGGCGTCGAAAGGGCCCTTGTTGGGCCAACCTAGCCACCCATTGCCGTGCTTGGCCGACACATTGTGCAGATCGAGCTGGCGCAATCTGCGCCGGGCCTGAAACTGCAGCGACTTGATCCGCTCCATGGTGTAGACATGCTCCACCAGGTGGGCCAGTACCGCCGTCTGGTAGCCCGATCCCGTCCCGATCTCCAGCACATGGGCCGGATCGTTCTGGATCAGCAGCTCGGTCATGCGCGCCACGATGTAAGGCTGGGAGATGGTCTGCCCATGGCCGATGGGCAGGGCAGTATTGTCCCAGGCCTTGTGGGCCATGGCCTCATCCACGAACAGCTGGCGCGGCACCTTCGCAATCGCCGCCAATACGCGGAAATCGCGGACATCCTGGGCAATCAGTTGATTCAACAGGCGCTGTACTATCACAACGTCATCCCTGCAGATCCAGCCACGCGCCCAGGGTCGACAGACTGCCGTAGGCCGTCATGTCGATGGTCAGGGGAGTGATGGAGACATAACCCTGCTCGATGGCGGCAAAGTCCGTTCCCTCTCCCGCATCCTGCTGGTTGCCGGGGGGGCCAATCCAGTAGACGGGCTGACCACGGGGATCCTCGGTGCGGATCACCGACTCCGCCCGGTGGCGATTGCCAAGACGCGTCACCCTGATCCCCTTGATCTGCTCGAGCGGCAGGTCCGGCACATTCACGTTGAGGATCTGATCCGCAGGCAACGGATGCACCATCAGCCCCCGCACCAGCTTGGCGGCGTAGTGGGCCGCACTGGCGAAATGAGTCTTGCCCACCAGCGATACGGCGATGGAGGGGAAACCAAGATGACGCCCTTCCGTCGCGGCCGCCACCGTCCCCGAGTAGATGACGTCATCCCCCAGGTTGGCCCCGTGATTGATACCGGCCACCACCATGTCGGGCTCAGGGCGCAGCAGTTCGTTGACCGCCAGATGAACGCAGTCGGTCGGCGTCCCCTTGACCGCATAACTCTTGATGCCGTGAAAACTGGACGCATCGAGGCGGGTGACCCGCAGCGGCACTTCCAGCGTCAGGGAGTGGCTGGCACCGCTGCGGTTGCGATCCGGTGCCACCACCACGACCTCGCCACAGGCACGCAACGCCTCGCTGAGGGCGCGAATGCCCTCGGCGTGTACCCCATCGTCATTACTGACCAGAATTCGCATCGGTTGAGTTCCTGAAACCGTGATCGGCCTCTTCGGCCTGCATTAACTCTCGTACCACGCTGGTGGCAAAGGCGCCGGCAGGCAGGAAGAACGACAGGGTCAGCACCTCGTCCTCCCGTTGCCAGCTCATCTGCTCCGGCTTGAGCAGCAGCGGGCGCCTGTCCTGATCCAGCCCGGCCTTCTCCAGTCCTTCGCACCAGTCACCATAAGGAGCCAGCACTCCTTGCTCGAACTCGGCAGCCGCGCCCTGGCTCGCCAGACGGCCACGGCCCCACTGGGGAGCGGTCAGCTGCACGTCTCCGGAGGCAAGGCGCGCCTCGAGCTCGGGCGTCACGCTCTCTTCACTGAAGATGGAGTGGCTGCCCTTGAGCATCACGCAGTCGCCTGCCAGCAGCTGATGGGCCAGTCCCTGCTCGATGCGGGCGCTGACGATGGCATTGAACAGCATGCTGCGGGCGGCGGACAGATAGAGGGAGCGCTTGTTGCGATCCTTGATCCGTTTGCCGGCGAACATCGCCTTGGCGGCCTCCAGGTTGTTGCCACCGCGGCCGAAACGCTGCTCGCCGTAGTAGTTGGGCACCCCCTGGGTTGCAATCGCCTGCAGACGGGATTCCAGCCCGTCGGCCTGCTCCAGCCCGGTGAGGCGCAGGGTGAAGTGGTTGCCCTTGAGATAGCCGACCCGCAGCTTCTTGTTGTGGCGCTTCACCTCAAGGATCCGGATGTTGTCGTTCTCGATGACCGAGAGATCCGGTTCGCCCTTGCCCGGCAGATGGATGCCGAACCACTGTTCGGTCACCGCATGGCGATCTTTCAGACCAGCCCAGGTCACCGCATTGCGGGCAACCCCGGCCGCATCGGCCAGCAGGCCAGCCACCCAGGCGGTATTCTCGCCGGTTTTGCGTACCCGGACGAAGATGTGTTCCCCCTCGCCACAAGGTGCAAACCCGAGATCTTCATTGACCACGAAGTCGGCGGCCTCGGCCTTGAGGATGCCGCGAGCACTGGGCGTCCCGTGCAGATAGGCAAGTTGTTCAAGCATCATTGTTTCACCAGCAAGACGACGGCTTCGGTGGCGATCCCTTCCTTGCGCCCCGTGAATCCGAGTTGTTCGGTGGTGGTCGCCTTGACGTTCACCCGGTTCAAATCACATTGCAGATCTGCGGCCAGCACGGCGCACATGGCGTCGATATGGGGGGCCATCTTGGGGGCCTGGGCGATAATGGTCACATCCAGGTTGCCGATGGCATAACCTGCGAGCTGCACGCGGGCAAAGACATCCCGCAGCAGGATGCGGCTGTCGATGCCCTTGAATTCGGCGGCGGTATCGGGGAAGTGGCGGCCGATGTCGCCAGCGCCGATGGCCCCCAGCAGGGCATCGCTCACCGCATGCAGCACCACGTCACCATCGGAGTGGGCCAGCAGGCCCTGTTCATAGGGCACCGCCACCCCGCCCAGCATGCAGGGACCGACCCCGCCAAACTTGTGAACATCAAAACCATGTCCGATCCGCATCATGCCTGCGCCCTCCTCAATACACGGAAATCTGTCTCATCAAAACCATGTCCGGTGCGGATCATGCCTGCTCCTCTGGGGATGAATCGGGTCGTGCCGACCGGCACGCACGTTGTTGCTGTAAATAGAGCCCGGCCAGGGAGAGATCTTCCGGCCGGGTCACCTTGATGTTATCGGCCCGCCCTTCCACCATGCGCACGGGGAAACCGGCGCGTTCCATGGCGGAGGCTTCATCGGTGATGGCAGCGCCGAGCGCCAGCCCCTCCTCCAGCGCCCGCTTGAGGGGGCGGACTAAAAACATCTGGGGCGTCAGGGCATGCCAGAGCTGCTCGCGATCCACGGTGGCGAGGATATTGCCGGCCGCATCGGTGCGCTTCATGGTATCGCGCACCCGGCTGCCGAGGATGGCACCGCCAGAGGCCATGGCGGCAGCAATGAGCGCATCGAGATCCTCGTGGGTCAGACAGGGCCGGGCGGCGTCATGCACCAGTGCCCACTCCCCTTCTGCCATGTGCAACGCATTGAGCACGGAGAAGGCGCGCTCGCTTCCCCCTTCCACTCGCAGCACCCGCGGATCGGTTGCCACGGTCAGCGTCTCAAACCAGCGGTCGTGGGGCGCCAGCGCCACGATCACACGGGCGATGGCGGGATGGGAGAGCAGACGCTCCAGGGTGTGCTCCAGAATGCATTTCCCTGCCAGGGACAGGTACTGCTTGGGGCAACTGGCCCCCATGCGACTACCAATACCGGCAGCCGGGACGATGGCGGTCAGGCCGCTCAGGCTATCAGTCATCGTAGGGGGCACCATCAGGCTCCGTCACCTGATCCTTTTCTTTGGGAATGATTCGGTAGAAGGTCTCGCCCTGCTTGATGTAGCCAAGATCGTTGCGCGACAACTCCTCGATGGCCTCAAGGCCAGAGGTAAGATCGTCGATTTCGCGGTAAATCAGACTGTTGCGATCCTTGAGTACCAGGTTGTCCTGTTGCTGCCGCTCGATGGCGGTGGAGAGTTCCCGATAGTCGGAGAGGCCGTTTTTCCCCAGCCAGAGGTCATATTGCAGCCCTCCCAACAGGAGGAGCAGGATAAGAGTGAGTAGCCGCATGCACTGAGTCTCCTTCAAGCGGCCTAGTTTCCCATATTCGCAGGCAAGACAAAAGAAAGCCTGTGTGCCGGATGGGTTGGTCGGAATAAAAAATGCAGTTCGCACACGCCCATAAGCGCAGAACGAAAAAGCCCCGCCAGATGGCGGGGCTTTGTGAAGCATGAGCGCAGGCGAAAATTAAGCCTGGTTCTTCACTTCTTTCAGACCACGGAACGGAGCCTTGGCACCCAGGGCTTCTTCGATACGGATCAGCTGGTTGTACTTGGCAACACGGTCAGAACGGCTCATGGAACCGGTCTTGATCTGGCCAGCAGCGGTACCCACAGCCAGGTCGGCGATGGTCGCGTCTTCGGTCTCACCGGAGCGGTGGGAGATGACGGCAGTGTAGCCAGCGTCTTTGGCCATCTTGATGGCAGCCAGAGTTTCGGTCAGGGAACCGATCTGGTTGAACTTGATCAGGATGGAGTTGGCGATGCCGTTGTCGATACCGCGCTTCAGGATCTTGGTGTTGGTTACGAACAGGTCGTCACCCACGATCTGGATTTTCTTGCCCAGTTCGGCGGTCTGGTAGGCGAAGCCTTCCCAGTCGGACTCGTCCAGGCCATCTTCGATGGAGACGATCGGGAACTTGGTGGTCAGGTCAGCCAGGAAGTCGGAGAAACCGTTGGAGGTGAAGATACGACCTTCGCCCTTCAGGTTGTACTCTTTCTTCTCTGCGTCGTAGAACTCGGACGCAGCGCAGTCCATGGCCAGGGTGATGTCGGTGCCCAGTTTGTAACCGGCAGCGGCAACGGCTTCAGCGATCACTTCCAGCGCTTCGGCGTTGGATTTCAGGTTCGGAGCGAAACCACCTTCGTCACCGACGGCAGTGTTGTAGCCCTTGGACTTCAGCACTTTGGCCAGGTTGTGGAACACTTCTGCGCCCATGCGAACGGCTTCTTTCAGGGTCTTGGCGCCAACCGGCTGGATCATGAACTCCTGGATGTCGACGTTGTTGTCGGCGTGCTCACCACCGTTGATGATGTTCATCATGGGCAGCGGCATGGAGTAGACGCCCGGGGTGCCATTCAGCTCGGCGATGTGGGCGTACAGCGGCATGCCTTTGGCAGCAGCGGCAGCTTTGGCGTTGGCCAGGGAAACAGCCAGGATGGCGTTGGCGCCGAACTTGGATTTGTTCTCGGTACCGTCGAGGTCGATCATGATCTGGTCGACAGTGGCCTGGTCCTTGGCATCTTTACCCAGCAGAGCCTGAGCGATCGGGCCGTTGACGGCTTCGATGGCTTTCAGCACGCCTTTACCCAGGAAACGGCTCTTGTCGCCGTCACGCAGTTCCAGCGCTTCGCGGGAACCGGTGGACGCGCCAGACGGAGCGGCTGCCATACCAACAAAACCACCTTCCAGGTGAACTTCGGCCTCAACGGTCGGGTTACCACGGGAGTCGATGATTTCACGACCGATCACTTTAACGATCTTGGACATGTGTATTTCCTCAGGTTTCGTAAAAAAACAACAAAAATATGCCAAAAAAAGCGGCTGTGGCACAGAGCCCCAACCGCATTTATTTTCAATTACTTCAAATTACGCTTCTGATACTCGCCCGCCGCCTTCACAAAACCGGCGAACAGGGCGTGGCCATCACGGGGAGTCGAGGTGAACTCCGGGTGGAACTGCGCGGCCACGAACCAGGGGTGATCCGGGATCTCGATGATTTCCACCAGCTTCTTGTCGGCGGAGAGACCGGTCACCTTCAGACCTGCCGCTTCAATCTGCGGCAGCAGCTTGTTGTTCACTTCATAACGGTGACGGTGGCGCTCGTAAATGGTCGGGCTGCCGTACATCTGACGCACCTTGGAATCTTCCACCAGGTGGCAGAGCTGGGAGCCAAGACGCATGGTACCGCCCAGATCGGACTTCTCGGTCCGGGTCTCGACGTTGCCTTCGTCATCCACCCACTCGGTGATGAGACCGACCACGGGGTACGGGCTGTCTTTCTTGAACTCGGAGGAGTGGGCCCCTTCCATGCCCGCCACGTTGCGGGCGTATTCGATCAAAGCGACCTGCATGCCCAGGCAGATACCGAGGTACGGGATCTTGTTCTCGCGGGCATATTTGGCGGCCAGGATCTTGCCTTCCACGCCGCGTTCGCCGAAGCCGCCCGGTACCAGGATCGCATCCAGACCTTCCAGCAGCTCGGCACCACGGGTCTCGATGTCCTGGGAGTCGATGTACTTGATGTTGACGGAGAGACGGGTCTTCAGGCCACCGTGCTTGAGCGCTTCGTTGACGGACTTGTAGGCGTCCGGCAGGGAGACATACTTGCCCACCATGCCGATGGTGACTTCGGCAGTCGGGTTGGCCTCTTCATAGATAACCTGTTCCCACTCGGCCAGGTCGGCTTCTTTGCACTCGATGCCGAAGCGCTCGGTGATGTAGCCGTCCAGCCCCTGGGATTTCAGCAGCGCCGGGATCTTGTAGATGGAGTCGACATCCTTCATGGAGATGACGGCGCGCTCGGGCACGTTGCAAAACAGGGCGATCTTGGCACGCTCGTTGGCCGGAATGGCGCGGTCGGAGCGGCAGATCAGCACATCCGGCTGGATACCGATGGAGAGCAGCTCCTTCACGGAGTGCTGGGTCGGCTTGGTCTTCACCTCGCCGGCGGCGGCCAGGTAAGGAACCAGGGTCAGGTGCATGAACATGGCATTGTTGCGACCCACGATGGCCGCCAGCTGACGAATGGCTTCAAGGAACGGCAGGGACTCGATGTCGCCCACGGTACCGCCCACTTCGACGATGGCAACCTGATGGCCTTCGGCACCGGCAATCACCCGCTCCTTGATGGCGTTGGTGATGTGCGGGATTACCTGGATGGTGGCGCCCAGATAGTCACCACGACGCTCCTTGCGCAGCACGTCTGCATAGATGCGGCCGGTGGTGAAGTTGTTGCGGCGGGTCATCTTGGTGCGGATGAAACGCTCGTAGTGGCCCAAATCCAGATCGGTTTCGGCCCCGTCCTCGGTTACGAACACTTCACCATGCTGGGTCGGGCTCATGGTGCCCGGATCCACGTTGATGTACGGGTCCAGTTTCATGATGGTCACATCCAGACCACGGGCTTCCAGAATGGCTGCCAGAGAAGCTGCGGCAATGCCTTTGCCGAGGGATGAAACAACGCCACCAGTCACAAAAATATATTTGGTCGTCATGCTGAACCTGAAAGAAGTTTAGGGAATTTTAAGGGGTGCTTCGGGGATGAAGCAGGACGGGGAAACAGTATACCAAAACCCCCACTCCCAAACAATGAACAAAAATCTATCAGGCTCCCCGCCGCCCCGTCTTGCGCCAAATCAACTTTGCTCGGTTTCCTTGGCCTTGTTCCAGGCCTCGTCCAGCTTCTCCAGGGAGCAATCCGTCATTTTCAGACCTTCTGCGGCAATAAAGTGTTCAACTTGACGAAAACGACGCTCAAACTTGGTGTTGGCAGCCCTCAGCACCTGCTCGGGATCCTTGCCCAGATGACGCACCAAGTTGACGGTGGCAAACAAGAGATCGCCGAGCTCGTCGCTCACCCGAGCCTCGTCCACGTCAACCATCAGCACCTCTTCCATCACCTCCTCGATCTCCTCGTGGATCTTGTCCACCACGGGCCCCAGGGTCTTCCAGTCGAAACCGACGGTGGCGCAGCGCTTCTGGATCTTGGCTGCCCGGGTCAGGGCAGGCAGGGAGAGGGGGATATCGTCCAGCACGCTCTCCTTGTCGAGCGCGGCCCGCTCTTTGGCCTTTTCCGCCTCCCAGTTCGCTTTGACCGCCTGCTCGTCACCCAGGTCGGCATCGGAGAAGACATGGGGGTGGCGGCGAATGAGCTTCTCGCTCACGGTATCGACGATGTCGGCAAAGTCGAACAATCCCTGCTCCTTGCCGAGCTGGGCATAGAACACGACCTGGAACAGCAGATCACCGAGCTCCCCCTTCAGCCCTTGCCAATCTTCGCTCTCGATGGCATCCGCCACCTCGTAGGCCTCCTCCAGGGTGTGCGGCACTATGGTCTGGAAGCTCTGCTTGAGATCCCAGGGACAGCCCCCGTTCGGGTCACGCAATCTAGCCATGATGTCGAGCAGTTGGGGAAGGTCGTAGCGTTGGGACATGGGCAACTCACTTTCGATTCAGTAAATGGGTTCATGAATATCCGCTCACGCCACTGCTCCACATGATGTGGCGCCATGGCGGCCGGAGATGGGGCGCGTGATATCCGTCTTCAATGCTCTACAAGGAGGGAGAAAATGCAGACCGGCCACTGGGGCCGGTCGGTTGAGCATTACAGCCGCTTGGCGCTGATCACGTCGTTGAGCTGACTGAGCTTGGCCAATGCCCGGTTGAAGGCGTTGATGTTGTAAATCTCCAGCTCCATGTCGATTTCGGCGGTCTGCTCGCGCACGTTGGAGCGCGAACGCACCCCCATCACGTTGATCTTCTCGTTGGCGAGCACGGTGGTGATGTCGCGCAGCAGACCGGATCTGTCGTTGGAGAGAATGCGGATGGTGAGACCGTAACCGCCGGAGTAGTTCTCCCCCCAAACCGCATCGATCAAGCGCTCCGGGTTGCGACGCGACAGTTCCTTGAGCTGCTCGCAATCCTCCCGGTGGATGGAAACCCCCCGTCCCATGGTGATGAAGCCCTGGATGGCGTCCCCTGGGATGGGCTGGCAGCAGCGGGCGATGTGAGTCATCAGGTTGCCCACCCCTTCCACCACGATGTGATCCTTGGGTTTGGGGCGGAAGGGCACATTGGCCTTCTGCTCCAGCTTCTCCAGCAGACGGCGATCTTCTTCTTCCGCCGTCGGCTTGTTGTAGCGGGTGTCCAGATAATTGAGCAGCTGGTTGATGCGGATGTCGCCGCTGCCGATACCGGCCAGCAAATCTTCCAGCTCCTCCGCATGGAAGCGCTCCAGCACCACCTTGTCCACCTTGGATAGGGTGAGGTTGTGCCTGTCCAGCTCTTTCTCCAGCAGCTCCTTGCCGGCGGCGATGTTCTTGTCCCGGTCCAGCTTTCTGAACCAGGTGGCCACCTTGGCCCGCGCCCGGCTGGAGCGCAGGAAGCCGGCGTTCGGGTTCATCCAGTCGCGGCTCGGGTTCGGCTCCTTCTGGGTGATCACCTCCACCTGATCACCGGTTTGCAGCGTATAGGTGAAAGGCACGATGCGGCCGTCGATCTTGGTGCCGATGCAGCGGTGACCGATCATGCTGTGCACGTGATAGGCGAAGTCGAGCGGCGTCGCCCCTGCCGGCAGGTCGATGACATCGCCCTTGGGAGTGAAGACATAAACCCTGTCCTCGAACACCTGACTGCGCAGATCGTCCAGCAAGGAGCCGCTCTCCGAGAGGTCCTCCTGCCAGGCGAGGAGTTTACGCAGCCATTCGATCTTGTCTTCGAAGGTGCTGGTCTTGGCAGCGGCCTGGGCCCCTTCCTTGTAGCGCCAGTGCGCAGCCACACCGAGCTCCGCATCCTGATGCATCTGCTCGGTACGGATCTGGATCTCCACCGTCTTGCCCTCCTCCCCCACCACCACGGTGTGGATGGACTGGTAGCCATTGGGCTTGGGGTTGGCGACATAGTCGTCAAATTCGCGGGGAATATGGTGGAAATGGGTGTGAACGATACCGAGCGCCGCGTAGCAATCCTGCAGCCGCTTGGTGATCACCCGCACCGCGCGCACATCGAACAGCTCGTTGAATTCGAGGTGCTTCTTCTGCATCTTGCGCCAGATGCTGTAGATGTGTTTCGGTCGGCCATAGACCTCGGCCTCGACGCCGGCCTCGGCCAGGGCATCGCGCAGGGACTGCACGAATTCGCGGATGTAGCGCTCGCGGTCGAGCCGTTTCTCGTCCAGTTGCTTGGCGATCTGCTTGTAGGTGTCCGGGTGCAGGTAGCGGAAGGCGAGATCCTCGAGCTCCCACTTGAGCTGACCGATACCGAGGCGGTTCGCAAGGGGAGCATAGATGTTGGTGATCTCCTGGGCCATCAGCACCCGGGTCTCCTCATCCGCTTTCTTCGCCTCACGCAGGCAGGCGATGCGCTCCGCCAGCTTGATGACCACGGCGCGCACGTCCTCGACCATGGCGAGCAGCATGCGGCGCACGTTGTCCACCTGCTCCGGCGAGGTTTCGCTGCGGTGAAGGGTTTGCAGGGAGCGAATGGCCTCCATCTCCAGCACCCCTTCCACCAGCTTGGCGATCTTGGGGCCGAAGTCCTCGTTCACCTTTTCCTGGCTGATGAGACCGGCTTCGACGAAGGGATAGAGAATGGCGGCCTTGAGGGTGGCGAGATCCATGCTGAGCATCAGCAGGATGCCCACCATCTCGACCCCGCGCACCAGCAGGCGGTTGGTGAGCGCTTCGTCACCCAGGGTCAGGCAATACTGGTAGACGGTTCGCAACTGATTCTTGTCACTTTCACTCAGGGTAAGGGAACTGACCCACTCATCCAGAGTGAAATTGTCTTTCAAATGAATATCGCGCACCGCAACCATGGTATCAATCCTTAAAAGTGTGGGGTCGAAAGCCGATGCTCTCCTCATCCCCTCATCAACTGATGACTGCCTCAAATGGGGATGCATGAAAGAGTTTTCAAGGCATGTCACCGCGCAAGGTGACAGGGCTCTTCCCCGCATCCGATCCACTATCGACGACCTAGATTACCCTAATCACTCCCGCTCAAACAGCGCTGCCGCCGCTGGAAAACCAAGATAACCGCATTCTGCCCTGCCCGTTGAAGGCAGCGAAAAACACCTGTTTTACCTCACTCTGGCAGCATCATGCACATCGAAAAATCATCACGACCGCATCTTGATTCATCCAGAATAATGCGGTCGCCTCGACTCAGCCCCGTTCGAACAGCGCCATGGACTCCAGATGACCGGTGTGGGGGAACATGTCCAGCATCCCCAGACGGGTCAGCTTGTAGCCCCCCTGCACCAGCACCTGACTGTCACGGGCCAGGGTGACCGGGTTACAGGAAACATAGACCACCCGTTTGGGGGAAAGTGCCGCCACGTGGCTCATCACCTCCAGCGCCCCGGGTCTGGCCGGATCCAGCAGTACCAGATCGAACCCTTCCCGGGCCCAGGACATGCCCACGATGTCGCCGCTCAAGTCCGCCTTGTAGAAGCGGGCGTTGTCGATTCCGTTGCGGCGGGCATTCTCCTGTGCACGCGTCACCATGGCGAGCTCCCCTTCCACCCCCACCACTTCGCGGGCCTGGCGGGCCAGCGGCAGGGTGAAGTTGCCGATGCCGCAGAAGAGGTCCAGCACCTTGTCATCCTTGCCTGCGTCGAGCCAGCTCAATGCCTGCTCCACCATGCGCTGGTTGACGGGCCCGTTGACCTGGATGAAGTCGCCGGGAGCGAATGCAAGAGACAGGCCATCCAGCGTGTAACTTGGCTGAGACTGTTGACGCAGAGGTTCGATCTGCTCGTCCGCCGCCTGCAGATAGAGGTCTATCCCCTGGGCGGTGGCAAACTCGGTCAAGTGCGCCCGATCCGCCTCGGTGGGGCGACCGGTATGGCGCAGCAGCATCAGAATGCCCTGCTCCCCCTGAATGAGTTCCGCATGGCCCAGTTCGCGCTGGCTCTTCAGCCGGTTGAGGCATTCGCGCAGAGGGGCGATAAGGGCAGAGAGGGGCTCGGCCAGCACAGGACAGCCGGCAATCTCTACCAGATCGTTCGACTGGCGACGACGAAAGCCCACCCGGGTACAGCGACCGTTCTTGTCAAACTTGATGGCCAGACGGCAGACCCGGCGGTAGGCGTGGGACTCCCCCGTCAGCGCAGGTGCCAGCGTAGGCGCCTGGATGTTGCCAAGGCGCTCGAACAGGCTGACCAGTCCAGCCTCCTTGGCCGCCAGCTGATCTCTCTCTCCCAGGTGCTGGGCACTGCAACCGCCACACTCGCGATAGTGGTCGCAGAAGGGGGCGACCCGGTTGGCCGCCGGGGTCACCACCTGTTGCAGGGCGGCGTGGGCATAGTGCTTCTTGTCGTCGATGATGCGGGCCTTGATGGCCTCGCCGGGCAGCGCCCCTTCGACGAAGATGGCCTTGCCCTGATGACGGCCGATGCCGACACAGTGGTGATCCAGACTGTCTACCGTAAATTCAATACGTTGGGGCTGGGTGGATTTCTTTTGGGGCTTAAAAAACTGGGCCATAAAACTTGGTGCCTATAGGTGGCTATGTCATGATTGTGGAATCTGCGGCAGACCATTGTCCCACAAGAATAATCGTATGACCAAATACGGCCTGAGGGCCCCAGCCGCGGCATCCGCCCCATCGTCCATTCTGACCAAAAGTGGCCCATTGATATGACCGGATACGGCCTGAGACCCCGTACAGCGACAGTGACTGTATTGCCTGCCCGACCCCGGTGCCTGCATGCGCCCCGGGTCATGGCTTCTCTTGCGAAAGACAGGTCGGCGGCATGACCAAGTACGGTCTCAGGGCCCGGGTGCTGGCCTTCACCATCTTGCCGACCCTCATCATCGGCGGCCTCATCGCCGGCTATTTCACCTTCCACCGCTATCAGCAGCTGGAAAACAACCTCATCGATCAGGGCATCAACATCATCGAGCCCCTGGCCATCGCCAGCGAATACGGCATGACACAGCACAGCCGCGAATCCCTCAAGCGGCTGATCGGGCTCACCCATCGCAAGAACTCGCCCTTCATCAAGTCCATCGCCGTCTTCACCCAGGAGAACCAGCTGTTCGTGACGTCCAACTACCACAGGGACTTCAGCCAGCTTCGTCTGCCGGACGGCAGCGTCATCCCGGCCCTGACCAGCGTCTCCGTCAACGGCGATGACATCATACTGCGCACCCCCATCCAGGCAGAGACCAGCCTGGACGGCTTCCCGCTGCCAAGCGATCTGGAGCCGCCGGTCATCGGCTACATCTCCATGCAACTCGCCACGGACAGGGCCATCGTCCTGCAGTACCGCGACGCCTTCTTCGCGGTCATCATCGTGCTCATCGGGCTGGCCATCAGCGCCCTGTTCGGCTTCCGTCTGGTCAAGAGCGTGACCCAGCCCATCACCGACATGGTGCAGGCGGTGCACCGGATCAGGGAGGGGCGGCTCGATACCCGGGTCAGCGGCCAGCTCACCGGCGAGCTGGACATGCTCAAGAACGGCATCAACGCCATGGCCAAGGCGCTCTCCGAATATCACGAGGAGATGCAGCAGAACATCGATCAGGCGACGTCGGATCTGCGGGAGACCCTCGAGCAGATCGAGATCCAGAACGTCGAGCTCGACATGGCGAAGAAGCGCGCCCAGGAGGCGGCCAGGGTCAAGTCCGAGTTCCTCGCCAACATGTCCCACGAGCTGCGCACCCCTCTCAACGGGGTCATCGGCTTCACCCGCCAGTTGCTCAAGACCAGTCTGACCCCGAGCCAGACCGACTACATGCAGACCATCGAGAAGTCGGCGCGCAACCTCCTTGGGATCATCAACGACATCCTCGACTTCTCCAAGCTGGAGGCGGGCAAGCTGCAGCTCGAGCACATCCCCTTCAGCCTGCGGGACACCCTCAACGAGACCATGCACCTGCTGGGGCCGAGCGCCCACGACAAGCAGCTCGAACTCTCCCTCCAGGTGGATGCCGCCGTGCCGGACTACCTCACCGGCGACCCCATGCGTCTGCAGCAGGTGCTCACCAACCTCACCGGCAACGCCATCAAGTTCACCGAGCGCGGCAACGTGGACGTGCGTGTCGAGCAGACCGGGGAATCCAGCGGCAACAAGGTGCGCCTGCGGGTGCTGATTCGCGATACCGGCATCGGCATCTCCGAAGAGCAGCAGCGCCAGTTGTTCCAGGCCTTCAACCAGGCAGACTCCTCCATCTCCCGCCGCTATGGGGGCACCGGGCTCGGGCTCGTCATCACCCAGAAGCTGGTGCAGCAGATGGGGGGCCAGATCCGCTTCGAATCCGAACTCGGCAAGGGGTCGGTCTTCTCGTTCCACCTGGATCTGGATGTCTCGCCCCTGCCCCAGAGCGAGCGGCTTCCGCTGGATCGCATCCAGGGCAAGCGGGTCTGGCTGCTGGAGCCAGATCCCTTCACTCACGCCTCCCTGCTCGCCCTGCTGGGAGAGTGGCACCTGGATGTGCACTCCCTGACGGTGGACGAGGAGTGGCCCCCGATGAGCAGCCAGGACATGGTGCTCATCGGCAGCAGCACCCTGCAAAGCCCGCAGCAGGTGATTGCCCGTCTCGACGGACTGGACGGCCAGCAGAACACCATAGTGCTGCTCAGCAGCCACGAGCCGGCCCTCTACGACGCCATGCTGGCCCACGGCGCCGTCCACTGCCTCTCCAAGCCCATCAACCATCGCAAGTTGCTGCACGCCCTGCTCTCCCCCGAGGCGGTACGCCGTGCCCCCCTGCCCGCGCCGACGCCGCGCAGCGTGCAGGCGGTCAAGGTGCTGGCGGTGGATGACAACGCCGCCAACCTCAAGCTCATCGCCGCCATGCTCAAGGAGATGGTGACCGAGGTGGTGGTGTGCAAGAACGGCAAGGAAGCGGTCAACCTGGCCCAGAGCCAGCCGTTCGACATCATCTTCATGGATATCCAGATGCCCGTCATGGACGGCATCAGCGCCACCCAGGCGATCCGCCACCACTCCCTCAACACCGAGACCCCCATCGTCGCGGTCACCGCCCATGCCATTCCCGGTGAGCGGGAGCGCCTCATTCGCCAGGGCATGGACGACTACCTGGCCAAACCCATCGACGAGGGGATGCTGGCGCAGCTCATCACCGACTTCGCCCACAGGCGGCACCAGAATCACGGGGATCAGCAGATAGACTGGCCCCTCGCCGTGCGTCAGGCCGCCGGCAAGCAGGCCCTCGCCCGGGAGATGCTGACCATGCTGCTGGCCAGCTTCGACGAGGTGGAGCCCATCCTGGCGGCGGCGCTGGAAGGGAGTGTCGACGATGCAGACGTGCTGGCCCAGCTCCACCGCCTCAACGGTGGCTGCGCCTACTCCGGGGTGCCGGGTCTGCAACGCCTGCTCTCCCAGCTCGAGCAGCAGCTGCGCGACGGGGTCGCCGTGAGCGATCTGGAGCCCGAATTGCTGGAGCTGCAGGATGCCCTGGAGCAGGTGAGGCAGGAGGCCCCCCGCTACCTGGCCCTGACCGACTGAGGCGCTTTTTCTGACTGGACAGGCGGCAGGTGGTAACATCTGCGCCGTTTCCACAGGAGTCAACATGACCAACAACGATATTCTGCGCCGCCTGCGCTATGCCCTCAGCATCAGCAACGACCAGATGGTCGAGATCTTTGCCAAGGGCAATCTGGCCATCACCCATGCCCAGTTGCACGGCTGGCTGATGAAGGAGGCGGAAGAGGGCGAGGCACAGGAAGCGGGCTTTGCCGCCTGCCCGGACTCGGCACTGAGCCAGTTCCTCGACGGCTTCATCGCCCTGCGCCGCGGTGTGCGGGAAGATGCCCCGCCCCAGGTGATCCCGAACCGGATCAACAACAACCTGATCCTGCGCAAGCTGCGCATCGGCCTCAACTACAAGGAAGAGGAGATGCTGGGCACCCTCAAGCTCGCGAACTTCAACCTCTCCAAGTCCGAGCTGAGCGCCCTGTTCCGCGCCAGGGATCACAAGCACTATCAGGATTGCGGGGATCAGATCCTGCGCAACTTCCTGATTGGCCTCACCGCCAAATACAGGCCCGAGCCCTGATGACCGCCTCCGGCCAGGTGCGAGGCTAGACCATGGGCTGGCGCCGCCTGCTGGCTCCACGCCCGTCGGCGAGCGGCGGCGCGTGCCGGTTCGCGGCGCGCTGGTTCTGGTCACTGCCCCTCATCCTGCTGCTCGGCGCCTGCCAGCCTGCGCCCTATCGGCTCAATCAGGATCATCAGAGCGCCAGCCAGAACGAGCGCATCGCCTTCCTCATCCTGCACTACACGGATGAAGAGGATGCCCGCTCCCTGCGCCTGCTGACCGAGCCGGAGCACAAGGTGAGCGCCCACTACCTGATCCCCCGAGACACCGACGAGCAACCGTTCCCGGTCTACCAGCTGGTGCCCGACAGCCAGCGGGCCTGGCACGCCGGACGCAGTCGCTGGCATCACTACGCCGGGCTCAACGCCAGTTCGCTCGGTATCGAGATAGTGAATCTCGGGTATGACGAGAAAGACGCGGCCCTGCCCGCCCATCTGAGACACTGGCAACCCTATCCCCCTGCCCAGATCGCCGCCCTCGGCGCCCTCGCCCGGGATCTGGTCGAACGCTACCAGATCCCCCCCACCCAGGTGCTGGCCCACAGCGATGTCGCCCCCGAGCGCAAGCAGGATCCCGGCCCCCGGTTCCCCTGGCGCGAGCTCGCCCTGCGCTACGGTGTCGGCGCCTGGCCCGACGAGGCCCGGGTGGCCGAGCTGCGCCAGACGCAGCTCATCCCTTGGGATGCGCTGCAATGGCAGCAGCAGCTTGCCCGTTACGGCTACGGCCTACCCCAGCACGGCGCCTGGGATGAGCAGAGCCGCGCCGCCCTGCGCGCCTTCCAGCTTCACTTTCGCCCTGCCCTGATCACCGGCGAGCCGGATGCCGAGTGCCAGGCCATCCTCACCGCCCTGCTGGAGCGCTACTTCCCGTAACCAGGCTGAGGCGCCCCTTTCCTTTCGCCCTCTGCACACGGATGCCCGGCCCCATGCCAGATGAGCACGGGGTTCACCCCGCCTTCCACTCCTGAAAACCACAAGGGACGCCGAAGCGTCCCTTGTGGTTGCGATACCTGCGAAGCGGCATCAGATCCCCTGACGGGCTTCCTGCATCAGCGCACGCATGTCGCTGACCGCCTTGGCCAGACCGTCGAAGGCGGCGCGGCCGATGATGGCGTGACCGATGTTGAGCTCATAGAGCTCGGGGATGGCGGCGATAGCCTTGACGTTGTGGTAGTGCAGACCGTGGCCCGCATTGACCTTCAAGCCCTTGCCTGCGGCGTAGGAAGCACCGGCTGCGATGCGCTTGAACTCGGCGTTGCGCTCGGCATCCGTGGTGGCATCGGCGTAGCGGCCGGTGTGGATCTCGATGAAGGGAGCACCGCTCGCGGCGGCCGCATCGATCTGCAACGGATCCGCATCGATGAAGAGGGATACCTGAGCACCGACGGCCGCAAGACGGGTCACCGCATCGGTCACCTTGTCCAGCTGGCCCGCCACGTCCAGACCACCCTCGGTGGTCACCTCGGTGCGCTTCTCCGGCACCAGGCAGACGAAGTGGGGCTTGATGCGGCAGGCGATGCCGATCATCTCCTCGGTCACCGCCATCTCCAGGTTCATCCTGGTCTGGATGGTCTGGCGCAGGATCTCCACGTCCCGGTCGGTGATGTGGCGGCGATCTTCCCGCAGGTGGACCGTGATGCCATCGGCACCGGCCTGCTCGGCCACGAAGGCGGCCTGTACCGGATCCGGATACTGGGTGCCGCGGGCGTTGCGCAGGGTGGCGATATGGTCGATGTTCACACCCAGGTAGATCTCGCTCATTGCTTACTCCTTGATACAGGTCATCTGTGAATGCCGGAGCGGGTGGAGCCCGCTCCTCTGTCCATGTGCCGCCGCAGGCCGGTTCTGGTCGCGGCGACAGCATTATTGTTCATGAAAGGCGATGTCATAAACACAAAACATCACCATATAATAAAAATCAGCTTGAAACACTGCCTTTTCGCTTCAAAAAGAGCTCCCTGCTCTTCAGTTGACGCTTGCCGAGATAGGGCTGCAGCGCCAGTCGGCTGAAACGCTTGGCCGCCTGCAGCAAGGGAGGCGTGTCGAAACGCCCCTCGGCGAAGGCCAGCAGGTGGGCGCCGAGGAACAGGGTACGGGGATCCGGCGCCCGCTCGCAAGCGACAAAGCCGAGCTCCCGCTCGAAGCCGTAAAGCAGGGTGGGGTCGATGGGGGAGTCGTCGTCCGCGGCATATTCGAAGTCCACCGCGTAGCCCAGGGCCTGCAGCAGCAGGAACTCGAAGCGGCGCAGGGGCAGCTCCGGGGTCTCTCCGTCCGCCAGTGCCATGATGGCACGGGCATAGGCGTCGAACACCTCGGGGAAGGGGGTGTGCGCTTCCAGCAGGTAGTAGACCAGCTCGTTGAGATAGAGGCCGTAGAAGAGACGATCCCCGCCGAGGCGCAACGAGTGATCCGGGCACTCCACCTGGGTGAGGTTCTTGAGATCCCCCTTGCCGCACCAGGCAATGGTGAGCAGGGTGAAGGGCTGAAGCAGCCCCTTCAGAGAGGAGCGTGGCCCGCGGGAACCGCGAGCCACCAGGGTGAATCGACCGCTATCCTGGGTGAAGACCTCGACCAGCTGGCTGGTCTCCCGATAGGGCCGACTGTGGATGACGAAAGCCGGGGTCAGCAATCAGTCGTCGCCATACCCGAGGCTGCGCAGGGCCCGCTCGTCGTCGGCCCAGCCGGACTTGACCTTGACCCACAGCTCGAGATGCACCTTGTTCTGGAACAGCCGTTCCATGTCGATGCGCGCCTCTGTGCCGATGGTCTTGATCTTCTCGCCCTTGTTGCCGATGACCATCTTTTTCTGGCCTTCGCGCTCCACCAGGATGAGCCCGTGGATGTGGTAGAGACCGGTCTCCTCCACCTTGAAGCGCTCGATCTCCACCGTCACCGAATAGGGCAGCTCCTCGCCGGTGAAGCGCATCAGCTTCTCGCGGATGATCTCGGAGGCCATGAAGCGGGAAGAGCGGTCGGTCACGTAATCTTCCGGGAAGAAGTGGACGTTCTCCGGCAGCAGATCCTTGGCCCACTCGCGGATCTTCTCCACGTTGGTGCCCTTCTCGGCGCTGATGGGCAGGATGTGGGCAAAGTTCATCTGCTGACCCAGCCACTCGAGGTGCGGCAGCAGATCCTCTTTTTCCTTGACGTTGTCGATCTTGTTGACCGCCAGCACCACGGGGCACTTGAGGTGGCGCAGCTTGCCCAGCACCATCTCGTCATCCTTGGTCCAGTGGGTGCCGTCCACCACGAACACCACCATGGCCACGTCCCCCAGGGAACTGGTGGCGGCGCGGTTCATCAGGCGGTTGATGGCCCGCTTCTCCTCGATGTGCAGACCCGGGGTATCCACATAGATGGTCTGATGGTTCTCCTCGGTGTCGATCCCCAGGATCCGGTGACGGGTAGTCTGGGGCTTCTTCGAGGTGATGCTGACCTTCTGGCCGAGCAACTTGTTGAGCAGGGTGGACTTGCCCACGTTGGGGCGGCCCACGATGGCGACAAAGCCGCAATAGGTGGTATCTGTCATGACCGCGTTCCCAATGCTGATGGAGTGAAAAGAGCGCACAGTGCCGGATCCGTCATGGTGCTCATGACAGCCGTTCCAGTGCTTGCTGCGCCGCGGCCTGTTCGGCCTTGCGGCGGCTGGAGCCGATCCCGACCAGGGGGCCATCCAGCCCATCCACTTCGCACTGGACGGTGAACTCCTGGTTGTGGGCCTCGCCCTTGACGTTGGTCACCGTGTAGGTCGGCAGGGATTTGCGGCTGCCCTGCAGGATCTCTTGCAGACGGGTCTTGGGATCCTTCTGTTCGATCCCGGGCTTGATCTCGCCAAGGCGGCTGGCATACCAGCCGAGCAGGAGGCTGCGCACCCGCTCCAGATCCGTGTCCAGATAGATGGCGCCGATCACCGCCTCGACGGTGTCGGCCAGGATGGACTCGCGGCGAAAACCGCCGCTTTTCAGCTCCCCCGGCCCCAGGATCAGGTGATCCCCGAGGTCGAATTCCCGGCCCAGCTCGGCCAGCGTCTTCTCGCGCACCAGGGTGGCGCGCATCCGGCTGAGATCCCCTTCCGCCGCCTGCGGGAAGCGGTGGAAGAGGTCATCGGCAATCACCAGACTCAGGATGGAGTCCCCCAGAAATTCCAGGCGCTCGTTGTGACGGGACCCTGCGCTGCGATGGGTCAGTGCCCGGGTCAGCAGCTCAGGATCCTGAAAGACATGCCCGAGACGGGACTGCAGTCTGTTCATCTTGATATTCATTTACTTGATTCCGCCAATGCGGTTGAAGCGCACACCGGTCGGCACCCAGCTCGGCAAGCTGGACCCTTCCTCGCGCTCGAATTCGAAACTGATCCAGATGGCGACCGCCTTGCCTACCAGGTTCTGCTCGGGCACGAAACCCCAGAAACGGCTGTCGGTGCTGTTGTCGCGGTTGTCACCCATCACGAAATAGTGGCCTTCCGGCACTACCCACTCGTCGGGGTAGGTCCCGGGCTGGCGATAGTAGCGGTCCACCAGGTCCGGCATCAGCGGGTTGCGCAAGGTCTCGTGGGAGACATCGCCCAGCTGTTCGGTGTAGCGATCCAGCGGGATCCCCATCTGGCTGAACTCGCCGCGCTGCTCGAACTTGACGTCCAGCTTCTGGAAGCCGGGGCACGTTTTCCCTTCCTGCTCATCGCACTTGGGCCGGATCATCAGCTCCTTGTTGCGATAGATGACCCGATCGCCGGGCATGCCGACCACCCGCTTGATGTAGTCCACCCGGGTATCCAGCGGATACTTGAAGACCACCACATCACCGCGCTTCGGCTCACCGGTCTCGAGGAACTTGGTGTTGGTCACCGGGTCCTTGAGGCCGTAGGCAAACTTCTCCACCAGGATGAAGTCGCCCACCAGCAGGGTCGGCATCATGGAGCCGGACGGGATCTGGAACGGCTCGAAGATGAAGGAGCGCAGGATCAGCACCAGCGCGATCACCGGGAAAACCCCGCCGGTCTGTTCGATCCAGACCGGCATGGGGGCCACCTTGGCCAGTGTCTTCTCGTCCACATCCGGACCGGCATTGGCACGGGCGGCGGCAATCTTGGCCGCCCGCTGCTTGGCCCAGACCAGCTTGTCGAGCGTCCAGATGATGCCGGTCAGCAGGGTGACGACGACGAGGATCAGGGAAAAGGTGCTTGCCATCGATTAATCCTTTCCGACGTGGAGAATGGCGAGGAAGGCCTCTTGCGGCACATCCACACGGCCCAGAGACTTCATCCGCTTTTTGCCTTCTTTCTGCTTGTTCAACAGCTTCTTCTTCCGGCTCACGTCACCACCGTAGCACTTGGCGGTGACGTCTTTACGCAATGCCTTGACGGTGCTGCGGGCGATGATCTGGTTGCCGATGGCGGCCTGGATGGCGATGTCGAACATCTGGCGCGGGATCAGCTCGCGCATCTTCTCCACCACCTGGCGACCGCGATACTGGGCGTTCTCCTTGTGGGTGATGATGGCCAGGGCGTCGACCCGCTCGCCGTTGATCATGATGTCCAGACGGACCATGTCGGAGGTTTCGAAACGCTTGAAGCCGTAGTCAAGGGAGGCGTAGCCGCGACTGGTGGACTTCAGACGGTCGAAGAAGTCGAGCACCACTTCCGCCATCGGGATCTCGTAGGTCAGCGCCACCTGCTTGCCGTGGTAGACCATGTTGGTCTGTACGCCGCGCTTCTCGATGCACAGGGTGATGACGTTGCCCATGTACTCCTGCGGCAGCAGGATGTGGCATTCGGCGATGGGCTCGCGCATCTCCTTGATGTTGTTGATGGCGGGCATCTGGGCCGGGCTGTCGATGTGGATGGTGGAGCCATCGTTCAGCTCGATCTCGTAGACCACGGTCGGCGCAGTGGTGATGAGATCCAGATCGTATTCACGCTCCAGACGCTCCTGGATGATCTCCATGTGCAGCATCCCGAGGAAGCCGCAGCGGAAGCCGAAGCCCAGCGCCGTGGAGCTCTCCGGTTCGTAGAACAGGGAGGCATCGTTGAGGGAGAGCTTCTCCAGCGCATCGCGGAACGACTCGTAGTCATCGCTGGAGATGGGGAACAGGCCCGCATAGACCTGGGGCTTCACCTTCTTGAAGCCGGCCAGCGCCTTCTCGGCACCGTGCTTGGCCAGGGTCAGGGTATCCCCCACCGGCGCACCGTGGATATCCTTGATGCCGCAGACGACCCAACCTACCTCGCCACAACCCAGGCCGTCGGTGTCCACCTGCTTCGGCGTGAAGATACCGATGCGATCCACACCCCACACCTGACCGGTGCTCATCACCTTGATCTTGTCGTTCTTCTTCAGGGAACCATTCTTGATCCGCACGAGCGACACGACCCCGAGATAGGAGTCGAACCAGGAGTCGATGATCAGCGCCTGCAGCGGCGCCTCCGGATCCCCTTCCGGGGACGGGATCTTGGCGACGATCTCTTCCAGCACCAGATCGACACCGAGGCCGGTCTTGGCGGAGCAGCGCACCGCGTCCACCGCGTCGATGCCGACGATGTCCTCGATCTCCTCGGCAACCCGCTCGGGCTCTGCGGCCGGCAGGTCAATCTTGTTCAGCACCGGCACCACTTCCAGCTCCATTTCCATGGCGGTGTAGCAGTTGGCCAGAGTCTGTGCCTCAACCCCCTGACCGGCATCCACCACCAGCAGTGCCCCTTCACAGGCAGCCAGGGAGCGAGAAACCTCGTAGGAGAAATCCACGTGGCCCGGGGTGTCGATAAAGTTCAGCTGATAGGTGTTACCGTCTTGTGCCTGGTAGTTCAGGGTCACACTCTGTGCCTTGATGGTAATGCCGCGCTCGCGCTCCAGATCCATGGAGTCCAGCACCTGGGCCTGCATCTCGCGATCGGACAGGCCGCCGCAAGTCTGGATCAGACGGTCCGACAGGGTCGACTTACCGTGGTCGATGTGCGCAATAATCGAAAAGTTACGAATGTGTTTCATCGAGCAAGAATCACTCAAAATTAAGTTAGGGTCGGATATGAGGGCAGGATTTTACTGGATAACCCGGTCGACGGCCAATCTTTAGTCGGCGGGCCCCACAAATAGCGCCTTGTCTGGCGGGCGTTGGGCACCTGGATGCCCTCCGCCAGACCCGGCTCCTCAAGAGAGATGACGGGTATTGAGCACCACCCCGAGCATGCGGGGACCGTATTCCCCCTGCTCGAGCCGGTCATAAAAGTAACGAACCAGTAAAAATCCGATGGCGCCGCCCAGCAGGCAGCAGAGGATGGTCACCCCCTCTCCCGCCGACAAGAGCGGCACCAGCCAGAGCTGGCCGAGCAGGGCGCCCAGCATCAGACAGAAGAGCGGCAACACGTACACCAGGGCCGCACCGCGCAGGATGCTGGCCTGAGGGATGCCCAGGCGGATCTGCTGGCCCACCGCCACATCGCCGGTGAGGGCGACCCGCAGCCGCTGCGCCTTCATGGGAAAGGCCTTGGCGACGGTGCCGGTCCCGCAGCTGGATTGTTGGTGGCAACCGCTGCAGGCGGATCGCCGCTCGCACTCCACCCAGGCGTGATTGCCGTCGATGGCCACTACTGTGGCCAGCTCTTCACTCATGTTACTCACCTGATGACTCCTCACAGGGGGCGGTGGATGCACCGGATCTCAACACGGCGGCACCCTCAGGGCAAGTCTCACGGCAAAGACTCACTGCACCGCCTCGTTGCGGGCCAGGGGCTGCACTGCCTCGGCGATGCGCTTGGCGGTTTCGGCGGGCACCTCGCCCACCACGGTGATCTCCACCCCGACCTCGTTGACGAAGCTCACCAGCGAGGTAGCCCCCTGGCGAATCAACTGCTGGCGCACCGCCTGCTTGGGATCGACCCGTGAGACGTAGACGGAGAGATCCACCAGCCCGTCGGAGAGCATCATGTAATCCACCGGCAGACTGGTGCTGACCAGCTGATGCCGATCCTGAGAGAGCACCTTGAAGCCATCGGGCAACCAGGTCAGGTGCCAGTTGAGGGTCTGCTGGGGAGCGGGATAGGCATCTTCCAGCGCCAGCGCATCCGGCAGCTTGCTGCGTGCCAGGGTGACCAGCCAGGGGACCGGCGCAGATTGCCTGTCCAGATCCACCCCCAGCACCTGCTCCACCAGATTGCCTTCTCGATCCACCATGTCCACCCGCAGCAGCAGATGGCTCTGTTCGTCAATCCAGAGCACGAAGCCGTACTTGTCCGCCTCCTTGGGCACCAGCCGTACCACTTGTGCCACCAGGCCGGCCACCCGGCTGCGGCCCGCCAGCACGGGGTCATAACTCTCCATCACCCGGGGCAGCGGCATCCTCACCAGGCTCGACCAGACCCCGGGGAAACGCGCCCCCTTGAGGGTGTAGGGTTCATGGGTGTTTTCGAAGAAGGTGTATTCGTTCTGGCGTTGCAGGAACTCCACGGCCTTGCCGTCGAGATAGCTCAAGTGAGCCACCTCCTTGCCATCGATGATCCCGTGGCTGAAACGGATAGGCTCGAGGCGCCCCTGGCGGGCCTTGACCATGGACAATTCGAAGTTTTGTTGCGAAACGGCACTCTGCATCTGCTGCAACAAGGCCTCGGCCGACAGATCGTCAGCCGAGGCCTTGGCACAAATCAACAGGAGAGAGGCCAGCAGGATACGGCTGGACTGGCGCACGATCTGATCCCTAAAAATGCGTTATTCCTGAATCTGCTTGTCTTGCAGCAGACGCTGTTGCAGTTGATGGTCGCGCAGGAAGGCATTGATGCGCTCGCGCTGCTCCTGCATCTGCTGCTCGCTCAGACCTTGCTGACGCACACCGGTCCGGCTGCCATCCTGGGGATAGTGCACGCTCACCGGCGCAGCACTGCCACCGACGGGTATGGTATTGAGCACCGGGCTGGTCGGCACACCATCCTTGCCCTGGTACTGCTGCACGCCGAAGATGACGGCGGCAGCCACGGAGGCGGCAATGGCATACTGCCCCACTTGCTGGCCAAAGCGGCGAACGAAGGGGATCACCTTGCCGGCGGGCTGCACCTGGGGCGCAGCAGGCTGTGCCGGCTTGGGCGCCAGTATGGCGGGTTCATCCTCCAGCGCCAGCATGATGCTGTCGCTGAGATCCAGTTGCAGATTGACCGGCAGGTCACCCCGCATGGCATCACCGATCAGATGGTAACGCGACCAGGTATCCTGCAGAGTGGGATCCGTTCCCAGCTCGTTCAGTACCTCGATTTCGCTGAGGTCGCCATCCATCAGGGCTGAAAGTTGCTCTTTATTTGCCATAAGTTTGCCTGTCTTTCCCCAGTTAATGCTCGATCAGAGGTTGCAGCTTTTTATCGATTGCTTCCCTCGCCCGGAAGATGCGGGATCTCACCGTACCCACCGGGCAATCCATGATCTCCGCAATCTCCTCGTAGCTCAGCCCTTCCATTTCACGAAGGGTGATCGCCGTTCTCAAATCTTCTGGCAAGGCTTCTATGGCGGTAAACACAGTACGCTTGATCTCGTCGGTCAGCGCCAGGTTTTCCGGGGTGGCCACCTCTTGCAGGGCTTCACCACCACCATAATATTCAGCCTCGTCCGCTTCGACATCACTGCTGGGCGGTCTGCGCCCCTGTGACGTCAGGTAGTTTTTGGCCGTGTTGACGGCGATCCGGTACAACCAAGTGTAAAACGCGCTCTCGCCACGGAATGTCGGCAACGCACGGTAGGCCTTGATAAAGGCCTCCTGCGCCACATCCGGTACATCGCCCGGATTGTTGACATATCTGGCCACCAGGTTGACCACCTTGTGCTGGTACTTGCGTACCAACAGGTTGAATGCATTCTTATCGCCACGCTGGACCCGTTCAACCAGCTGTTCGTCCAGTAGATTCTGGTCGCTCATCAGAGCCGTAAAACCCCCATCAGGTTATCGTTCTTCTTTTCCGGCCCCTTCTAAGCGCACAAGTTCAGACAGGAGGAATCAGAGAAAGTTCGCTTGCACTGAAAAAAATGTGATGCGGGCTGCACCACAGCCCCCCCTTGGGCTACCATGGGGCCAGTTCTTAATCCAGGCCAATGATACTTATGAAAGCAAGTGTTGAATACCTTTGCGACGTACTCATCATTGGCAGCGGTGCCGCCGGTCTGTCCCTCGCGTTGCGATTGGCAGACCAGGCCAAAGTCCTGGTTCTGAGCAAGGGGCCCATCAGTGAGGGGGCCACTCTCTATGCGCAAGGAGGCATCGCTGCCGTGTTCGACGAGACCGACAGCATCGAATCCCACGTGAGCGACACGCTCAACGCCGGCGCCGGGTTGTGCGACCCGGCGGTGGTGGAGTTCACCGCCCGCAACGCCCGCGACTCCATCCAGTGGCTCATTCAGCAAGGGGTCCCCTTCGATCAGGAAGAGGATGCCGAGGGGGAATCCCACTATCACCTGACCCGGGAAGGGGGCCACAGCCATCGCCGCATCTTCCACGCGGCCGACGCCACCGGCAAGGCGGTGCAGCTCACCCTGATCGACCAGGTGCGCGCCCACCCCAACATCCAGCTGATGGAGCGCTTCAACGCGGTCGATCTCATCACCACCCGCAAGCTGGGTCTGCCGGGCAACAAGGTACTGGGAGCCTATGTCTGGAATCGCAACGCCGAGCAGGTCGAGGTGATCCGCGCCCGCTTCGTGGCACTGGCCACAGGCGGGGCCTCCAAGGTGTACCAGTACACCTCCAACCCGGACGTCAGCTCTGGCGATGGCATCGCCATGGCATGGCGGGCCGGCTGCCGGGTGGCGAACCTGGAATTCAACCAGTTCCACCCCACCAGCCTGTTCCACCCGGACGACCCCAACTTCCTGCTGACCGAAGCGCTGCGTGGCGAAGGGGCCTACCTGCGCCGTCCCGACGGCAGCCGCTTCATGCCGGAGTTTGACGAGCGGGCCGAGCTGGCCCCGCGGGACATCGTCGCCCGCGCCATCGACCACGAGATGAAGCGCCTCGGGGCGGATTGCATGTATCTGGACATCAGCCACAAGCCGGCGGATTTCATCATCAAGCACTTCCCGACCATTTATGAGCGCTGCCTCGCGGTCGGTATCGACATCACCAAGGAGGCGATGCCCATCGTCCCGGCGGCCCACTACACCTGTGGCGGCGTGATGATCGACAACAACGGCCAGACCGACATCCCCGGCCTCTATGCCATCGGCGAGGTGACCTATACCGGGTTGCACGGCGCCAATCGCATGGCCTCCAACTCCCTGCTCGAATGCGTGGTCTATGCCCATCAGGCGGGAGCCGACATCCTGGCCAAGCTGCCCACCAGCGTGGCGCCCCCCAGCCTGCCGGCCTGGGACGAGAGCCAGGTGGATGACTCGGACGAGCAGGTGGTGATCCAGCACAACTGGCACGAGCTGCGGCTGATGATGTGGGACTACGTGGGCATAGTGCGCACCAACAAGCGCCTGGCCCGGGCCAAGCGTCGCATCGATCTGCTCAAGCAGGAGGTGCAGGAGTACTACGCCAACTTCCGGGTCTCCAACAACCTGCTGGAGCTGCGCAACCTGTTGCAGGTGGCCGAGCTCATCGTCAACTGCGCCCTGGAGCGCAAGGAGTCTCGCGGTTTGCACTACAACCTGGATTATCCGGACATGCAGCCGGACTCCAAGCCGACCGTGCTGACCCCGGATCGGGAATAAGGCCGTTGCGTTCGATTCGGGCGTATGCCCTCCCCCAGATGACCCCGCCCAGGCGGGGTCATCTGCTATGAGCGGCAGATGTAGCAGGTAGAGAGAGACGCCCCTAGCGGACAGCGAGGTGGATGGCGCGGGCCAGGGCGCGGTAGTGTGCAGGGGCCAGGGCATCGGAGAAGAGCCAGAGCTGCCCCTCGGAGCCCTCCACCGTCTTCAGCCGCAACCAGAGCACCCCGGGCAGGATGCGACTGCGGGGATCCAGCCGATGGCGCGCCCCTTGCCACTCGAGCCACTCCCCGTCCCAGACGAGCACGCCGCTCGCCGCCGGATGGCGACGCAACGCGCGCCACAGGCCCAGCCCCCAGACAGGGAGGAACAGCCCCCATTGCCAGCCCTGGATCAGGCTGGCGACGGGCAAGAGCAGCAACAGAAACAGGATGCACAGCAGCAGACGCTGCTGGCGGGAGGCGATCACGGGCATCACTACCCGCTGGGGAGATGCGAGGCTGGCCATGAGGGGTAGCGGTCGCGAGTCGGGCTCAGCGCAGGCTGTCGTGACGGGCCTGGTTGCGCTCGAGGATCAGGGGGATCATGGCGGCAAAAGCGGGATCCTCGGGCACGCCGTGACCCATGCACCAGCGGAACAGCTCGGGATCCTCGCACTCCAGCAGGCGGATGAAGGTGCGCTGTTCGGCCTCGCCGAGGCCATCGAACTCGTGCTCAAAGAAGGGCATAAAGATCACATCCAGCTCGAGCATGCCGCGACGGCAGGCCCACTTCAGGCGGGACTTCTCACTTGGGTTCAACATGGAACTCTCCTTACAAAGACCGGGGAATGGTAGCAGCAGGATTTTCCGGCTGACAAACATTCCTTACGTCTTTACCATGCAGGTCACATACTTTCTGTCTCTGGAATCCCATCGTGAGCCTGCCGACCCCTCTTCTTCCTGCCGAGCCGACCCTGTTTTCCCTGACCAATCTGGCCATCACCCGCCTCGGCGGCCCGGATCGCGCCAAGTATCTGCAAGGTCAGGTCACCTGCGACGTCAACGCCCTGCAACCGGGCCAGAGCACCCTCGGCGGCCACTGCGATCCCAAGGGCAAGCTGTGGAGCGATTTTCGCCTGCTCTGCCTGGAAGACAGCCTGCTGATGCTGACCAAGCCCTCGGTGCTGGCCCGCCAACTGCCGGAGCTCAAGAAGTTTGCGATCTTTGCCAAGGTCGAGATCGGCGAGTTTCAGGGCAGCCTGACCGGACTGGCCGGTCAGGGGACGGACGACTGGATGGCACAGCACTTCGCGCTGACCGGCACCGGTCTGGTGGAGGGCGGCATGGCAGTCAGGGTGGAGGCGGACCGCTGGCTGCTGGCGAGCACATCCCCGCAGGCCCTGAACCTGCCGGTGGGCGACGAAGGACTCTGGTGGGGGCTGGAAATCAAAGCCGGTCTCCCCCATCTGGAAGCGGTCCATCAGGGGGAATACATCCCCCAGATGCTGAACCTGCAAGCCCTTGATGGCATCAGCTTCAACAAGGGCTGCTACATGGGGCAGGAGACGGTGGCGCGCGCCAAGTATCGCGGCGCCAACAACCGCGCCCTCTTCGTGCTGAGCGGCACTGCCGCAACGCAGGTAGCCAGCGGTGACACCCTGGAGATCCAGCTCGGTGACAACTGGCGCCGCAGCGGTCTGGTGCTCAACGCCTGGCAGCAGCAGGGTCAGGTGTGGCTCACCGCCGTGCTGCCCAAGGATACCGAGGCCGACGCCCGCTTCCGCCTCAAGCTGGAAGAGGGCTCCAGCCTCGGTCTGCAACCCCTGCCCTATGCGTTGATCGACTGAATCCCCCCTAGCGAGGCACCCGCGCCAGCAGTGCCTCCTGCAACCAGCGCCCCGCCTGCCCGAGCGGGCGGGCGCGATACCACTGCAACTCCAGCGCCAGTTCTGCCTCAGCGATGAAGTCCGGCTTGAGCACCACCAGCTCCCCCCGCGCCAGGGGCCGGTGCAGCAGAAACTCGGGCACCGCCGCCCATCCCAGCCCCAGTTTCACCAGCTCCAGGATCCCGAGATCCCCCTCCACCCACCACACTTGCGCCGAGAGGCGGAAGCGATGGCGCTCCGTCCCCTCCCGCCGTCCAGTCACCATCAACTGGCGAGCCCCTTGCAGGTCGCTCTCCTTCAACGGCGTCTTGTGGGCCAGGGGGTGATCCGGAGAGACCACCAGGGGCATGGTGACCGTCCCCAGGGAGCGGGAGACCAGCTCCCGCTCGGGGTGCGCCTTCTGGTAGCTGATGCCGAGCTGGGCACGGCCGCTCTTGAGCAGCTCGGTCACGTCTTCCATCAGCGGAAACAGCAGCTCCAGCTCCACCGCCGGGTAACGGCTGGCGAACTCCTCCAGCAGGGAACCAAGCCAGGGCAGGTGGGAGTCATCGTCGATGGCCAGGGTGAGGCGCGACTCGACGCCGTTGGCCAGCTCGCCGGCGATGGCCTGCAGTCGCTCGCTCTGGGCCAGCAGCACCCCCTCCTCCTGACAGATGCGGGCCCCCGCCTCGGTCAGCACGGGATAGCGGCCGCTGCGATCGAACAGCGCAAGGCCGAGATCGATCTCCAGGTTGGCGATGGCGGCACTCACCACCGACTGGGCCTTGCCCAGCCTGCGCGCCGCCGCCGAGAACGACCCGGTCTCGGCCGTCGCCAGCAATGCCTTGAAGTGTTCCAGTGAAGGGGTCATGAGCCTGCTCCGCCGTGCGGTTGTGTCGTCACATCTATCTATTTTAGCGATAGATACCAACGTGAATCTATCCGGTTTTGGCGATACATTGCCGCCATTCCCTGATCAGAGAGAGAGACAGACCATGCGTACGACCCGTGACCGCCTGCGCCACGCCATCGGCTTCGAATTGATTGGCCTGCTGATCGCCGCTCCGCTGGCCAGCTGGGTGACCGGCGTCGGGCTCAACCACATGGGCCCCCTGGCCCTGTTCTTCTCGGTGGTCGCCACCGTCTGGAACTATGTCTACAACATCGGGGTGGACAAGCTGCTGCTGCGCTATCAGGGCCACACCCACAAGGCGCTGTGGCAGCGGGTGCTGCACACCCTGGGGTTCGAGGGGGGCCTGCTGATCGTGGCCCTGCCGGTGATGTCCTGGTGGCTCGACATCGGCCTGCTGGAGGCGCTGGTGCTGGATATGGGCTTCGTGCTCTTCTACCTGGTCTATGCCTTCGTCTACAACTGGAGCTACGACAAGGTGTTCCCCATTCCCATGGGACAGGTGCAGAAGGCACTGGGATAAGCGATTCGAGGGGTAAGGGCGAGGCACCATCATGCGATGGCATGATGGTGCTGAAGAGGGCCTCGCGGGGTCAGGCCTGGGCCTTGACCTCTTCCGGCGGGGTGTCGTCCTGCCTGGTTTCCTGGCGCATCATGGCTTCGAGGTCGCTCTGGTACTGGTTCAGCATGCGCTGGGCCGCCACCATGTCCCCCTTGTGCAGGCGCTCGAACAGATGATGCTGCACCACGCCGTTGAGGTACTCCACCGTGATGGGTTGCTCCAACGCCGACAACAGCTCCTCTTTTTCCAGCTCCGCATTGATCTCGTCGACACTGGTACGCAGCAGACCGGCCAGTTGCACCAGCATGCGGCGCTCCCCTTCACGCAACAGGCTCAACATGCGGTTTCTCTGCTGCTCATTCTGTTGGGTCATACATTTCCTTACGTAGAATTGGAACAAGCCCGCTCATTCTGCCCTGTCCTTTTCACAGCGTCCATCTCGGGCGCATGACTTATTCCGGGTGCGGGGGGCCGGGTGCTATTTGCCCCCCGGCCCGGTATAGTAACGGCTGATCCAGGGGGCCCGTGCGCCCCGTTGCCGAGACCGTCCATCCCTATGACCGACGCCATTCTGGTGCTCTGCACCTGCCCCGACGAGACCAGTGCAGACCGCCTCTGCGAGCAGCTGCTCGACCAGCGCCTCGCCGCCTGCATCAACCAGCTGCCCGGGGTCACCTCCGTCTATCGCTGGCAGGGCAAGACGGAGCGAACCCGGGAGATCCAGCTCGTCATCAAGAGTCGGGCCGCTCTGTTCGAACCCCTGCGCCAGTGCATTCTCGCCCACCATCCCTACGAGGTACCGGAGATCCTGGCGCTCCCGGCAAGCCAGGGCCACCCTGCCTATCTCGACTGGTTGACACAGGAGACCTCATGACCGCCTCTCGCCCCCTCTCCTTCCTGCTGATACTGCTGGGCCTGCTCTGCGTCCTGACGACGGCCCCCGCCCGGGCCAGCAGCCAGGATCTGCTCGGCAGCCTCGGCATCGAGACCCAGCCAAGATTCCTCAAGGTGGATCAGGCCTTCGCCCTCGAGAGCGAACAACAGGGTGATCGGCTGCTGCTCCGGATACGCATCGCCGACGGCTACTACCTCTATCGCCACAGCATCCGTGTGAAGGGAGAGAACCTCGCCTTTGACGAGCCCGTCCTGCCCCCCGGCACCGAGCACGAGGATGACTTCTTCGGCAAGAGCCGGGTCTATTACCAGGAGGTGCAGATCCCCGTGGCACTGACCCGGGTCGGGGACGCGGCCAGCCTCACCCTGAGTTACCAGGGCTGCACCGAGGGACTCTGCTACCCACCGACCGACAAGCGGATCGCCGTCGAGCCCCTCACCGCCCCCGCCCAGGCGGAAGCGGTGGCCCCCCTTCAGGGCACCGACGTGCCGGGCAGCCAGCAGGACAGGCTGGCGGCCGCCCTCGGCAGCCAGGGGTTCTGGATCAGCGTCGCCGCCTTCTTCGCCCTGGGTCTCGGCCTCGCCTTCACCCCCTGCGTCTTCCCCATGTATCCCATCCTGACCGGGATCATCGCCGGGGCCGGGCATCGCCTCTCCACCCGTCGCGCCTTCCTGCTCTCCTTTGTCTATGTGCAGGGGATGGCGGTCACCTATACCCTGCTCGGGCTCGTCGTTGCCTCGGCGGGCCTGCAATTCCAGGCGGCCCTGCAGCACCCCTATGTGCTCATCGGCCTCTCGGTGATGTTCGTGCTGCTCGCCCTCTCCATGTTCGGGCTCTACACCCTGCAACTGCCGAGCAGCCTGCAAACCCGTCTCTCGGGCTTCTCCAACCGCCAGCAGGGCGGATCCGTGGCCGGCGTCGCCATCATGGGCATGATCTCGGGACTGGTCTGCTCCCCCTGCACCACGGCGCCGCTCTCCGGGGCCCTTATCTACGTGGCCCAGAGTGGCGACCTCTGGCTCGGCGGTGCGGCCCTCTATGCCCTCTCCCTGGGCATGGGGCTGCCGCTGCTCTTGCTCGGCACCTCTGGCGGCAAGCTGCTGCCCAGGGCCGGCGCCTGGATGGATGTGATCAAGCAACTCTTCGGGTTTGCGCTGCTGGCGGTACCCATCCTGCTGCTCTCAAGGCTCCTGAGCGATCAGGTGGCCACCCTGCTCTGGCTCGGCTGGGGGCTGGTGCTGTGCGGTTATCTCTATCACCACAACCAGCATCGCGCCCATTCGGTGGGCAAGAGCCTTGGCGGCTTCGTCCTGTTGCTGGCGATGATGGGCCTCGTGGTGGTGGGCAAGGATCTGCTGCTGCCACCCGAGGGGGCCAATGCCGCCGCCCAGACCCAGGCCCCCCGATTCATCCGCATCAAGACCCTTGACGATCTCAAGGTGCAGCTTGCCGCCGCCCGCGGCAAGCCGGTGCTGCTGGATCTCTACGCCGACTGGTGCGTGGCCTGCAAGGAGTTCGAGCACAAGACCTTCAGCGACCCCGATGTGCAGGCGCGCTTCAGCGAGATGGTGCTGCTGCAGGCGGACGTCACCGCCAACGACGACGCCGACGTGGATCTGCTCAACGGCCTCAACGTGCTGGGATTGCCGACCCTCATCTTCTTCGATCGCGATGGCAACGAGGTGAACGGCCAGCGGGTGACCGGCTTCATGGGGCCTGTCGAATTTCTCGGCCAGCTGGACAAGCTGCGCTGATACCGGGTGGCCCATGCAACCGTGTGGGCCCCCGGTTTGACCGCCATTTTTCCGGCAATCCCTTGTATATGACCGACGCCGTGGCAGAATTTGCCCTTTCCCGTCTCGTTCGTCCGGAGTTTTGATGAAAAAGTGGTTCATCCCCCTGCTGGCCCTCTGGCTTTATGGCTGCAACGCAGGTCCCGGTGAAGAGACCATCCAGAGCCAGGTCACCGCCAGGTTGCAGGCGGGCACGGATGCTGACCTGTTCGACATCCGCGACTTCGCCGTGCTCGGCAAGGAGGAGCGGATGGAGGGGGTCTATCTGGTCAAGGTGAGCTACCAGCTCCACTTCAAGCAGGGACTGGATCAGTTGCAGGTGCTGCACGACGAGGATCTCGTCTATGACAGGGTCGGCCCCTTCCAGCAGGAGATGGGGCTGATGGAGCTCGAGCGCAAATATGGCGACTTCGAGGCAGGCCAGGCCCTGGCGCAGGAGACCCAGGTCTGGATGATGAAGACGGAGCAGGGCTGGCGCCTGGCCGAGCCAGACGCGACGCAGCAGGGATAATCCCGAGCCCCCCTCCCCCTAGAGCAGATCCTTCAGCCGATACCAGAGCATCCCGAGCGCCAGCAGCGGAGAGCGCAGCGCCGGGCCACCCGGGAAGGTCATGTGGGGGACGCGGCTGAAGAGATCGAAGCCCCGGCTCTCCCCCTTGATCGCCTCCGCCACCAACTTGCCCGCCATGTGGGTGGCATTGAGGCCATGGCCCGAATAGGCCTGGGCATAGAAGACGTTGGGATGCTGCTCGAGGCGGCCTATCTGGGGCAGCCGGTTGGCGCCTATGCCTATCATGCCCCCCCACTGGAACTCGATGGCGGTACCCGCGAGCTCGGGGAAGACCCGCAGCAGCTTGGGCAGCATGAAGGCCTTGATGTCGCGGGGGTCACGGCCCGAGTAGTTGCAGGCACCGCCAAACAGCAGGCGACCGTCCGCCGACAACCGATAGTAGTCGAGCGCCACGTTCTGATCGCACACCGCCATGTTCTGTGGCAGCAAGCGCTGGCGCAGGCGCTTCTCCAGCACCTGGGTGGCGAGAATGTAGGAGCCCGCCGGCAGCACCTTGCCCCCGAGATCGGGCTGGAGGTCGCCCAGGTAAGCGTTGCAGCCGATCACCAGGTAGTCCGCGCTGACCCGGCCGTGGGCCGTGGTCACCTCGACCCGCTCGCCGTAATCGATGTGGGTCACCCTTGAGTGTTCGAACAGGGAGACCCCGAGACTGGCTGCCGCACGCGCTTCGCCGAGGGCCAGGTTGAGAGGATGCAGGTGGCCGGAGCCCATGTCGATCATCCCGCCGATATAGCGATCCGACCCGACCACGGTGTGCATCTCCTCCCGCGCCACCATCTTCAGTGCGTGCCGATAACCCAGGCTCGCCAGGTGCTCGGCATCCTCCTCGAACCCCTTCAGGTGACGCGCCTTGGTGGCGAGATCGCAATAGCCCCAGGTGAGATCGCACTCGATATTGAAACGCTCGACCCGCTCGCGCACCAGCTGCACCGCTTCGATCCCCATGAGATCCAGCTCCCGCACGCCCGCCTCGCCAATCCAGCCGGCGAACTGGCTGGTATCGTGGCCGATGCCGCGGATCAGCTGGCCGCCGTTGCGCCCCGACGCTCCCCAGCCGATGCGGTTGGCCTCCAGCAACACCACCTTGTAACCGGCATCGGCCAGGTTGATGGCGGTGTTGAGGCCGGTGAAACCGCCACCGATAACGCAGACGTCCGCATCCAGCTCACCACTGAGCTCGGGCCACTGCCGATGGTCGTTGCGAGTGGCCGCGTAATAGGAGGCCGTGTGTTCCTGATGTCCCTGTCTTCCTGTCTGCATGCTCAGCATCCTGCCTGGTTGCATTCGTTTACTAAATTAAACGGGTGTCATCGATAATACCCAGCCCCCCATCCCCAATCCAGCCCGTCAGGATCACAGAAATGCAAAAGGCGCCCCGAAGGGCGCCTTTTCATGCAATCAAGGTGCTGCGAATTACAGTACGTCGATGGCGTTCAGGTCGGAGAAGGCCTTCTCCAGACGCGCGATCATGGAAGTCTGACCGGCACGCAGCCATACGCGCGGATCGTAGAACTTCTTGTTCGGCTTGTCGGCACCTTCCGGGTTGCCCAGCTGGCCTTGCAGGTAGGCTTCGTTGGATTTGTAGAAGTTCAGCACGCCTTCCCAGGTCGCCCACTGGGTGTCGGTGTCGATGTTCATCTTCACCACGCCGTAGGAGATGGATTCGCGGATCTCTTCCAGGGTAGAGCCGGAGCCACCGTGGAACACGAAGTCCAGGGACTTGGCAGGCAGACCGAACTTCTCGGAGACGTACTTCTGGGAGTTGTCCAGGATCTTCGGAGTCAGCTTGACGTTACCCGGCTTGTATACACCGTGCACGTTGCCGAAGGAGGCAGCGATGGTGAAGCGCGGGCTGATCTTGGACAGACGCTCGTAGGCGTAGGCCACGTCTTCCGGCTGGGTGTACAGGGAGGATTGGTCCAGGTGGCTGTTGTCCACGCCGTCTTCTTCACCGCCGGTGCAGCCCAGTTCCAGCTCCAGAGTCATGTTCATCTTGGCCATGCGGGTCAGGTACTCGCAGCAGATGTCGATGTTCTCTTCCAGAGACTCTTCGGACAGATCCAGCATGTGGGAGGAGAACAGCGGCTTGCCGGTTTCGGCAAAGTGCTTCTCACCGGCGTCCAGCAGGCCGTCGATCCACGGCAGCAGCTTCTTGGCAGCGTGGTCGGTGTGCAGGATCACGGGAACACCGTAGGCTTCGGCAACGGCGTGCACGTGCTTGGCACCGGAGATGGCACCCAGGATGGCAGCTTGCTGGCCTTCCAGCTTCAGACCCTTGCCGGCGGTGAACACGGCACCACCGTTGGAGAACTGTACGATAACCGGGGCTTTGACCTTGGCAGCAGCTTCCAGCACGGCGTTCACGGAGTCGGTACCGACGCAGTTGACGGCCGGCAGAGCGAAGCCGTTTTCCTTGGCGATGGCGAACACTTTCTGAACGTCATCACCAGTGATCACGCCGGGTTTTACGAAGTCGAAAATTTTCTTAGACATGTTTAATCGTCCTGTCTCGTATGCCGTTAATAAAAAGTGGGGGGTTCATCATGAACCGGCACAGCGGCCACATGATAAACGAAACGGGAGGCTTTTGCCCCCCGTCCCGGGTCAATTAGGCTTTGGCGCGCTCTTCGAGAATCGCGACAGCCGGCAGTACCTTGCCTTCTACGAACTCCAGGAAGGCGCCGCCGCCGGTGGAGATGTAGGAGACCTTGTCGGCGATGCCGAACTTGTCGATGGCAGCCAGGGTGTCACCACCGCCAGCGATGGAGAAGGCCGGGGAAGCGGCGATGGCTTCGGCGATCACCTTGGTGCCTTCAGCGAACTGGTCGAACTCGAACACGCCGACCGGGCCGTTCCACAGGATGGTCTTGGCGTTCATGATGATGTCGGCCAGGGCCTTGGCGGAATCCGGACCGATGTCGAAGATCATGTCGCCGTCAGTCACGTCGGACACGGACTTGATGGTGGCCGGGGTGGATTCGGAGAATTCGCTACCCACAACCACGTCGGTGGTCACCGGAATGTTGGTTTCGGCAGCCAGTTTCTTGGCGGTGTCGATCAGATCGTGCTCGCACAGGGACTTGCCGACGTTGTGACCGGCAGCAGCGATGAAGGTGTTGGCGATGCCACCACCGACCACCAGCTGGTCAGCGATCTTGGAGAGGGATTCGAGTACGGTCAGCTTGGTGGAGACCTTGGAGCCGCCCACGATGGCAACCATGGGGCGCTCGGGCTTCAGCATGGCTTTGCCCAGGGCTTCCAGTTCACCGGCCAGCAGGGGGCCTGCACAGGCAACCGGCGCGAACTGGGCCACACCGTAGGTAGAACCTTCGGCGCGGTGAGCAGTACCGAACGCATCCATTACAAAGACGTCACACAGGGAGGCGTATTTTTTGGCCAGATCGATGGTGTTCTTCTTCTCGCCTTTGTTGAAGCGGCAGTTTTCCAGCACAACCAGCTCACCGGCGGCGACGTCTACGCCATCCAGGTAGTCTTTGGCCAGACGAACCGGGCAGGACAGTGCGTCTTTCAGATAGTTGACAACCGGAGCCAGGGAGAATTCTTCGTTGTATTCACCCTCGGTCGGACGACCCAGGTGGGAGGTGATCATCAGCTTGGCGCCCTTTTCCAGAGCCAGCTTGATGGTCGGCAGAGTCGCAACGATACGTGCATCGGAAGTGACCTTGCCGTCTTTTACCGGCACGTTCAGGTCAGCACGGATCAGAACGCGTTTGCCCGCCAGATCCAGGTCGGTCATCTTGATAACAGACATATTCAGTCCTCTATATATTTTCAGGTAATGTTAAAAAAACAGTAACCTTGCGCCCGGTGCAGACTTTCAGCCTGCGGCCATCATGGCCCGGGTGGTATCCAGCATGCGGTTGGCGAAGCCCCATTCGTTATCGCACCACATCAACATCTTGACGAGGTTGGCATCGCTGACCCGGGTCTGGGTACCATCAATGATGCAGGAGTGTGCATCATGATTAAAGTCTACGGAGACCAGTGGCTCTTCCGTGTAGTCCAGAATACCGTGTAATGTACCTCTGGATGCCCGTTGCAGGGCTTGATTTACGTCACTAACTGTCACTTTTTTACGAACAGTAATGCTCAGATCCATGGCGGTTACATTGATGGTCGGTACCCGTACCGCGATCGCCTCGAACTTGCCGGCGAAGTGGGGAAGGATACGTTCCAACCCCTTTGCCAGCTTGGTGTCCACCGGGATGATGGACTGGCTGGCTGCCCGGGTTCTGCGCAAGTCGCCGTGATAGGCATCGATGACTTGCTGATCGTGCATGGCCGAATGAATTGTCGTAATAGTACCACAATTTATCTCGAATTCTCGATGCAATGTTTCGATGACGGGGACCACGCAGTTGGTGGTGCAGGAGGCGTTGGAGACGATCCGCTCCCGCCCGGTCAGCACCTGGTGGTTGACCCCGTAGACGATGGTGGCGTCCACATCCGCGTCCGCCGGGTGGGAGAAGAGCACCTTGCCCGCTCCCGCCCCCAGATGCAGCTCGGCATCGGCCCGGGAGCCGAACACCCCGGTGCAGTCCAGCACCACGTCCACCCCCAGCGCCCGCCACGGCAAGTTCGACGGATCCCGCTCGGCAAACAGGGCGATGAGATCCTCCCACACCTGCATGCTGTTGCCCGCCAGTTGCACCGGATAGCGGAACCGGCCGTGGCTGGTGTCGAAGCGGGTCAGGTGCACCATGGCCTCGGGGGCCGCCAGCTCGTTGATGGCCACTATCTTGATGGTCTTGTCGCGGCCGCTCTCGTAGAGGGCCCGCAGCACGTTGCGGCCGATGCGGCCATAGCCGTTGATAGCAATCTTGATCATGGAAACGTTGTGTCCTTAGCTGCGACAAAGGGATGGGAGGAAGGGGCGACTCACGAGAGCAGTGCCTCGCGAAAGACGCCGCGGGCCAGCAGTGCGGCACCGAATACCCCGGCGCTGTCCCCCAGGGCCGGCGCTATCATGGGGGTGGCGAAACGGGGGTTGAACAGGAAGGGCAATACCGTTTCGCGCCCGGCGCGATAGAGGCTCTGCACATTGCCCACGCCGCCACCGATGACGATGACGTCCGGATCGAGAATATTGATCACGTTGGCGAGGGCCTGGCCGAACAGCAGGTGCAACCTGTCCATGGTGAGCCTGGCGACATGATCATGGGCACTGGCCGCAGCAATCTGGGCGAGCGAGAGACGGCGTTTGGTCCTGGCCTCGTACCAGGCCTCCAGCGCCGGGCCGCTGATGAGGGTTTCGACGCAGCCGCGCTTGCCGCAGTAGCACTCTGGCCCCTCCGGCAGCAGGACGTTGTGCCCCCACTCCCCGGCGATGCCGTGGTGACCGTTGAGGATCTGGCCGTTGATGACGATACCGGCCCCGACCCCAGTGCCCATGATGATGCCGAACACCACTTTTGCATCGGGATGATGCTGGCGCACCGCCCCCAGATGGGTTTCCGCCAGGGCGAAACAGTTGGCGTCGTTGGCGATGAGCACGGGGACGCCCAGCCTGCGCTCCAGATCTTCCTTGAGCGGCTTGCCGTTGAACTCGGTGGTGTTGCTGTTTTTCAGCAGCCCGGTCTGGGGGTCCCGGGCCCCCGGCGTCCCCATGCCGATGAGTGCAGGACGCTGACCGAGTTTGGCGGCACACTCGTCCACCAGTTTGGAGATCTGGCCCAGCATGTGCTGGTAGCCGCCGTGCCGTTCAGTGGGAATGCGGTGGCGCAGCAACACCTCGTCGCCATCGAGCACCACGCACTCGCACTTGGTCCCGCCAAGGTCGATGCCCCAATCCCACGCCCGCTTCTCCATCCAGCCTCCTGCCCTTCAACGACCCCATCCCGGCCACGACGGCCAACATGGGGGTGCAGTGTAACCCGAGCCGCGACCAGGATGCAGCCCCCTGTGTCACGGACAGCAAAACGGGGCCCGCAGGCCCCGTTCATCACGCGGTATGCCGCCCTCAGCGACCGTGGTACCGGGCGGAGAGCTCATGCACCGCGTTGACGAACACGCCAGCATGTTCCGGGTCCACATCCTGATGGATGCCGTGCCCCAGGTTGAAGACATGACCGTTGCCATGACCGAAACCGGCCAGAATGGTGGCGACCTCTTCGCGGATCCGCTCCGGGGTGGCGTAGAGCATGGAGGGGTCCATGTTGCCCTGCAGCGCCACCTTGTCGCCGACCCGGCGCTTGGCGTCCGCGATGTCGGTGGTCCAGTCCAGTCCCAGGGCATCACAGCCGGTGGCGGCGATCTGCTCCAGCCACTGGCCGCCGTTCTTGGTGAACAGGGTGACCGGCACACGGCGGCCCTCATGTTCACGGGTCAGGCCATCGACGATCTTGTGCATGTACTGCAGGGAGAAGTCACGGTAATCCCGCGGGGTGAGCACGCCGCCCCAGGTGTCGAACACCATGACCGCCTGGGCACCCGCCTTGATCTGGGCGTTGAGGTAAGCAATCACGCTGTCCGCCAGCTTGTCGAGCAGCAGGTGCAGGGTCTGCGGCTCTGCATACATCATCTGCTTGATCTTGGTGAACGCCTTGGAGCTACCCCCCTCCACCATGTAGGTGGCCAGGGTCCAGGGGCTGCCGGAGAAGCCGATGAGCGGCACGTCGCCCTTGAGCTCGCGGCGGATGGTGCGCACCGCATTCATCACGTAGCCGAGCTCGTCTTCCGGATCCGGGATGGGCAGGGCCTGCACGTCGGCCATGGAGGTGATCGGGCGCTCGAAGCGCGGGCCTTCCCCGTGTTCGAAGTAGAGGCCCAGCCCCATGGCATCGGGCACGGTCAGGATGTCGGAGAAGAGGATGGCGGCATCGAGTGGATAGCGGCGCAGGGGCTGCAGGGTGACTTCACAGGCCAGCTCGGCGTTGCGACACAGGGACATGAAATCCCCCGCAACGGCGCGGGTCGCCTTGTATTCCGGCAGATAACGGCCAGCCTGACGCATCATCCATACCGGGGTCATGTCCACTTCCTGGCGCAGCAGGGCACGCAGGTATCGATCGTTTTTCAGCTCTTTCATCCCAGTTCCTGAGTCATGTCACGCATAAAATGGCGGACATGATACCACTTTGTGCAAGGCTGAGGGCGACCCTGACGCCGCACATCGCCGCAGGAGTGCAAAGATGTGAGGGGGCGCATACAAGCGCCCCCGTTTTCCCTCAACGCGCCTCGGCGAGGCACTGTTCGATGAGCCGGCGCGCTATGGTGCCATGAGGGGGCAAGCGCGGCAGCCGGTCAGCCTCAAAGAAGCCTGCCGCCACCAGTTCGTCATCCTGCACCCGGATCTCGCCGCTCTCGTAGTCGGCGGTGAAGCCCATCATCAGGCTGTGGGGGAAGGGCCAGGGTTGGCTCGCCACGTAACGCACATTGGTCACCCGGATGCTGCTCTCCTCGAACACCTCCCGCGCCACGCACTGCTCCAGATTCTCCCCAGCCTCCACGAAGCCGGCCAGCACGGTATACATGGGATCATCCGCCTGATAGTGACGGCGGTGGGCTGCCAGCAAGATGGCCGGCCCCTTGCGCACCGCGACGATGATGCAGGGGGAGATGCGCGGATAGACGACATGGCCGTGATGACACCCCTGGGCCCACTCCCCTTCCCTCGGGGTCATGGGGGCGCCGCACTCACCGCAGAAACGATGGGTACGGCGAAAAGTGGCGAGCTGCCAGGCCCGTCCTGCGAGGCGAAAGCCCTCTTCGTCCCCCGCCACCATGAGCTGGCGCAGCGGGGCCATGGCCCCGGTCTCCGCCTCCGCGCCCAGATCCAGCAGATGGCAAGGCAGGCCATCCCACTCGTCGAAGCGCTCGAAGGGGGCGGTGTGCAGATGGGGGGGCAAAACGGCGCGGGCCCCTTTTGGAATGCGCCCCTGTTCATCCAGCAGGACGAGGTGATCGCCCCCCAGCACGAACCAGCAGGCCTGTTCAGTTGATGACATATGATGAAGGCTCTTGTTGAGAATGCGCGCGGCACAGGATCGTTCGCCTCATCTTACGAGCGGGAAGGGCCGATGGCGACCCCCGACATGGCCCTCTTCTCGCCAGACACACCATGAAAAAAGGCCGCCTCTGGCGACCTTTCATCCTGTTGACCGCCCGGGCGATCAGTTCATCCAGCGCTCGCTGCTCTTGCGACGGCGCGGGAGCATGGGCAGGAGGATCCCGAGCAGGATGCCGCCCCCCACCATGGCACCACCGCGGATGAACCAGTCCATCTGCACGTCGTGCTCACGGTTGTCATAGCTCTGGGTCAGGGCGTCGTTCTGTTCCTTGAGGCTGCTCATCTCGGCGCTCTGGCTGTCCAGACGGGCTTTGAGGCTGGCGATCTCCTTGCTCTGCTCGGCTATCTTGCCATCCTTCTCGGCGAAGCGTTTCTCGTTGTCGCCATTGAGGTTCAGCAGACGGGCCTTGGCTTCGTCCAGCTCTTTCTGAACCTGGGGAAGGCGTTCACGCAGGCTGATCTCCCCCTGCAGCTCGCTGTTCTTGATCCAGCCCTCGCGGCCACGACCGTCCACCACCTGGGTGAATCCGGCCTCCTGGTTCACCGCCTTGACCTCCAGCGGCTCACCGGCCTTGACGCTGCCGAGGATCCGGTACTGGGTACCCGGACCGTTGTGGATATAGGTAAAGATGTTGTCTGAAACATAGCGGGTATCGGCCAGTGCCTGTTGGGCACACAAGCAGATCAGGATCCCGAGAAGGGCGCGCATGGTCGATCGATTCTCTTCGTTGGATTAGGTTGCAGGCCGAATGTTAAGCCGCCTGCGGGTCAAAGGACAAGCAAAGAAAAGCGCCATCTCCCCGAGTGAGAGCTGTCTCGCAGCACCGCCGGTTTACGACGCGACCATTCCAGACGTCGCACCTACTTCTGTTTCAGCGCCTGCACCTCGGCGCGCAAGGCCTTGAGCTCTTTGAGCAGTTGCGCCTGCTGCTCGCTCTGCTGGCGTCGCCACACCGCGGTGTCGTCGTTGGTCTTGCCGGGATGGACGAACAGGCTGGCCATGAAGCCGCTGAGGGCGCCAAACAACCCCACTCCAAAGAGGATCAGCAGGCTGGCGACGAAGCGCCCCTCCTCCGTCTTGGGCACCAGATCCCCGTATCCCACGGTAGAGAGGGTCACCAGCGTCCACCAGAAGGCATCGTAAGGAGTCTGGATCTGGCTGCCGGGTTGTCCCGTTTCCAGCCAGTACATGACGCCGGAGCCGACCCCCAGCAACAGGAAGAAGAGGAAGAGAATGCCGGAGAGGGTGGTTTCGTTGCGTTCACGACGGAACATGGCCAGCAGATCCGGTCTGTCCCGGAGCAACTGGTAGACCCGCCACAGCTGGATGAGCCGCGCCCAGCGCAGTTGTTCCACCATGGGCAGGCTGCCGGGCAGATAGAACCAGTTGCTCTTGAAGAAGGCCATCCTGTCGGAGGCGCGCGCCCAGCCATAGGCGAAGTGAGCGAGGAAGAAGTAGCAGATCAGACTGTCGACATCATAAAAGAGCTGTAAAGTCTGGGGGCTCAGTTCACCGTGCCCCAGCCAGCGAGCAGCCACCAGGCAAACCGAAATCACGGAGAGAAACCCCATCAGCAGATCCATGGTACGCAAATGAGTTAAATGATGTCGCATACAATTTCCAACTTTAAGCACGGTGCAAATTAATAAAAAGGAAGATAATGCCGATAGCTATGACGGCAAAGGAATAATGGACGTTGAAAGGAGAAAAATTATGCAGTTGAACCCGCTGGAGAGGCGCATGAGCAACATCCGACTGGTGCCCAAGGTGGTGCTGCTCATGGTGTTCAGCACCCTGCTGCTGCTGGCCAAACTCTGGTTCGATGCCAGCAACCTGGAAGCGACCCTGCTCAGCGAGGGCATTGATGCCGCCATGGCCAACACCATCGCCGATCGCCTGCTCTGGACCGGGCTGGTGGAGACGGCGCTCATGGGGGTCGTCTTCGTGGTGCTGCTGCTCACCGGCTCCCGCCTCATGGTCAAGCAGGTCCACTACCTGGTGGGGCTGCTGGAGCGTTTCGCCAACAAGGATCTCAGCCACAGCGTGCTGCTCAAGTCCCGGGACGAGTTCGGCGACATCGCCAAGGCGGTGGCCCACTCCCAGGAGAACCTCAAGGAGGTGTTCGGGACCCAGCGTGCCGCCTGCAAGGAGCTCAACGAGATCGCCTCCCAGGTGACTCTCTGTATGGATGAGGCGAACGAGGCCATCAACGAGGAGTTCACCCAGATTGAGCAGCTTGCCAGCGCCATGAGCCAGATGGTCGGTGCCATTCGAGAAGTGGCCAACCACGCGGAGCAGGCGTCCCACGCCACCGCCGAAACCAACCAGCTGGCCGAGGAGGGCAGCCGCTGCGTGGCGGCTACCGTCAACACCATCGACACTCTCTCCGGCAACATCCAGCGCTCCTCCACCGTGGTCAACGAAGTGGAGCACGGAGTCGATCGCATCGGATCCGTGGTGGACACCATCCGCAGCATCTCCGAGCAGACCAACCTGCTGGCCCTGAACGCCGCCATCGAGGCCGCCCGCGCCGGTGAGGCAGGTCGCGGTTTTGCCGTGGTCGCCTCCGAGGTGCGCGAACTCGCGAACCGTGCCCAGGCGGCCACCGTCGAGATCCAGAAGATGATCGAGCAGCTTCAGGGCAACGCCCGCCAGGCCGTCGGCCTGATGGCCGAGAGCGTGCAGCAGGCGGACAAGGGGGTGGAGCAGGTGACCCAGGCAGGTACCCAGCTCGACACCATAGTGCAGCGGGTGCAGGGAGTGGCCGACATGAACCGCCAGATCGCCGCCGCCTCCGAGCAGCAGAGCTCGGTGGCCGAGGAGATGAATGCCAACCTGGAGCAGGTCAAACAGGTGGTGGAAGGCTCCGTCGTGGTGCTGCGAGAGCTGAAAGATGCCTCCGAACTGGTGGAACACCACAGCCAGACGCTGGACAGCCATATCCAGGCCTTCAAGCTGGCCTGATGCTGGCACCCATTGTCAAACCTTCAGGCTGGCCTGAGGTCGTGATTTGAGTACACTGGAAGGCCCCCTTAGGGGCCTTTCTTTTTTCATCACGGCAAGGAGCCAGGATGCAGACCACAGAACGTGCGCTTGAGATAAGCGACGACAAGGGGCGCCTCGACGTCCCGCTCATTCACCGTTTCCTCAGTGAAGAGGCCTACTGGTGCCTCGGCATTCCCCTCGCCACCCTGCAGCGGGCCATCAACCACTCCCTGTGCTTCGGAGCCTATCTCGACGGCCAGCAGGTCGCCTTCGCCCGGGTCATCACAGACAAGGCCACCTTCGGTTATCTCGCCGACGTCTTCGTGCTGCCCGAACATCGCGGGCGCGGTCACAGCAAGGCCCTGGTGGCAGCCATCCTCGCCCACCCGGAGCTGCAAGGGCTGCGCCGTCTCTCCCTCGCCACCTCCGATGCCCACGGCCTCTACGCCGGTTTCGGTTTTGTGCCGCCGAGAAACCCCGGCAGCCTGATGGAAATCTACGACCCCGAGATCTACCGGCGTCCCTGAGCCCGGCCGATCGCCAGATCCGTCGCCGGATCACCTTCCGGGCAGCGGCGCTGTGACGCCAGCGCCCGGGAGTGCTAGATTGGCAGCCGGCTTTTCACTCTCCCTGCAGACTCGTCAACCACAAGGATGGCAACCGTGGCCCAGCACTCTCCCTCTTTCTCCGCCTTCTCTCCCTTGTTGCAGGAGCAGGCCCTGCGCCACTGGCAGCGGCTGCTCGCTCTGGCGCCCCAGTATGACGCACTGCCCGAGCCCACCCGCCAGACCCTGCTGACCCTGCTCGGCCTCTCCGACTTTGTCGCCGACTCCCTTATCAAGCAGCCGGGGCTGCTGGCCGAGACCCTGGCATCGGACGCACTGACCCGGGCCGAGCGCTGGCCCGCCTATGAACCTGAGCTCGCAGCCCTGCTCGCCGAGGTCGCGGACGAGGAGGCGCTCAAGCGTATCCTGCGCCAGTTCCGCCGCAGCCGCATGCTGGTGATCGCCTGGCGCGAGCTGCTCGGGGAGTCCGAGGTCGAAGAGAGCTTCATCCATCTCACCAAGCTGGCGGATGCCCTCATCTGTGGTGCCCGCGACTGGCTCTACGCCAAACAGTGCAGCGAGCTGGGCACCCCGATGGATGGCGATGGCAACCCCCAGCCGCTGCTCATCCTCGGGATGGGCAAGCTCGGCGGCGGCGAGCTCAACTTCTCCTCGGACATCGACCTTATCTTCACCTTCCCCGAGAACGGCTACACCGTTGGCGGGCGGCGGGAGCTCGCCAACCAGCAGTTCTTCATCAAGCTGGGGCAGCGTCTCATCAACGCCCTCCACCAGCCCACCCAGGATGGTCAGGTGTTCCGGGTCGACATGCGACTGCGCCCCTTTGGCGATGCGGGGCCGCTCGCCATCTCCTTCGCCGCCATGGAGGACTACTACCAGCATCACGGCCGCAACTGGGAGCGCTACGCCATGGTCAAGGCGCGGGTGCTGGGCACCCAGTGCGAACACGCCATGGCCCTGACCGAACTGCTGCGCCCCTTCGTGTTCCGCCGCTATATCGACTTCGGCGTCATCGACGGCCTGCGCCAGATGAAGGCGATGATCGCCGCCGAGGTGCGCCGCAAGGGACTGGAGGGCAACATCAAGCTGGGGGCCGGGGGCATTCGCGAGGTGGAGTTCATCGCCCAGGCGCTGCAACTCATCCGTGGCGGGCGCGAGCCCGCCCTGCGGGTACGCCACCTGCCCGAGGCGCTGGCCGCCATCGCCCAGGGGGGTGCCCTGGAGGGGAGCCAGTGCGAACGCCTGCTCACCGCCTATCGCTTCCTGCGCCGGGTGGAAAACATCTTGCAGGAGATCGGCGATCAGCAGACCCAGACTCTGCCCACCGAGGAGCGGGATCGCCAGCGGCTCATCGCCACCCTCGGCTTTACCGACTGGGACGCCTTCATGGCCCACCTCGATGAGGAGATGGCCGCCGTCCATCAGGAGTTCGTCGCCGTGGTGGGGGAAGAGAAGGAGGCCCCCGCCCACCTGGAACAGCTCTGGCTCGATCTCTGGCGCACCGAGCTTGATGCCGCCGAGCTGGAAAAACTGCTGACCACGCAGGGAGTGGTGGAGCCCGCCCCCCTCTGCGCCGCCCTGCTGCGTTTCAAGGAGGAGTACAAGCGCCGTCAGGTGGGGCCCCAGGGGCGTATCGCCCTGGACTGGCTGATGCCGGAGCTGCTGCGGCTGGTGGTGGCGAGCCGCGAGCCCGCCCGCCTGTTCGAGCGGGTCTGCACCCTGCTGACCCGCATCTTCACCCGCAGCGCCTATCTGCAACTGCTGGCGGAAAACCCCGCCGCCCTGCGCCAGCTGGTACGCCTGTGTGACGAGAGCAACCTGGTGAGCGAGCAGCTGGCCCGCTACCCCATCCTGCTGGACGAGCTGCTGGATCCCCAGCACCTCTACCACCCCACCCCGCTGGATCAGTACAAGCCCCAGTTGCGCCAGTTCCTCCTGCGCATCCCCGAGGAGGATGTGGAGCAGCAGATGGAGGCGCTGCGCCAGTTCAAGCAGGTGCAGCTCCTGCGCATCGTCGCCGCCGACATCGCCGGTGCCCTGCCGCTGATGAAGGTGAGCGACCACCTCACCTGGCTGGCGGAGGCGATCACCGAGGAGGTGGTCAATCAGGCCTGGGCCCAGATGAGCGAACGCTACGGGGTGCCGCCCGAGGTGGCGGTGAGCGGCCAGCGCGGCTTTGCGGTGGTGGCCTACGGCAAGCTGGGGGGCATCGAACTCGGCTACGGCTCGGATCTCGATCTGGTGTTCCTGCACGGCGGCGACCCCAACAGTTACACCGATGGCCGCAAGCCCATCGACAGCCGCCAGTTCTACCTGCGCCTGGCCCAGCGGATCCTGCATCTGTTCAGCACCCGCACTCCGTCCGGCATCCTCTACGAGATCGACATGCGGCTGCGCCCCTCCGGCGACGCCGGCCTGCTGGTCTCATCGCTGTCGGCCTATGAGCAGTACCAGCAGCAGGAAGCCTGGACCTGGGAGCATCAGGCCCTGGTGCGAGCCCGTCCCATCTATGGCGATGATGCCGTGGTCGCCGAATTTGCCCGCATCCGCCGCGACGTGCTGGCCAAGGAGCGGGATCTGCCCACCCTGGCCCGCGAAGTGCGGGAGATGCGCCAGAAGATGCGGGATCACCTGCTCAAGGCGGGAGAGGGAGAGTTCGATCTCAAGCAGTCCCCCGGTGGCATGGTGGACATCGAGTTCATCGCCCAGTACCTGGTGCTGGCCCATGCCTGCGGTGAGCCGGACGCCCTCACCCGCTGGTCAGACAATGTGCGCATCTTCGATGAGTGCGTGATGGCGGGGGTACTCACACTGGAGCAGGCGGAGGGGCTCAAGCAGGCCTATCTGGAGATCCGCAACCTCGGCCATCGCCTCAATCTCTCGGAGATCTCCCGCAAGGTGGGGGACGATCAGTTGCCGCGAGAGCGGGGCCATGTGCTGGCGGTCTGGCAACAGCTGCTGGGAGAATAAGCAGAAGGGGCGCCATGGCGCCCCTTCTCGTTGACGAGAGGCTTGTTGAAGATGACCTAACGCCCGCCCGCCACATCGATAAAGGTGCCGGTGGCATAGGAGGCCTCGTCCGACAGCAGCCAGGCGATGGCGGTCGCCACCTCACGGGGTTCGCCGCCCCGTTGCAGCGGGATCTGCCCCTTCACCCGGTCGACCCGACCTGGCTCGCCGCCGTCGGCATGCATGTCGGTGTAGATGAAACCCGGACGCACCCCGTTGACCCGGATCCCCTGAGCCGCCAGCTCCAGCGACAAGCCTCTGGTCAGCACGTCGACGGCCCCCTTGGCGGCGGCATAATCCACGTACTCCCCGGGGGAGCCCAGCCGGGCGGCGGCCGAAGAGACATTGACGATGGCGCCCCCCGCCGTCATGCGGCGCACCGCCTCGCGGCAGCAGAGAAAGTAGCTGGTGACATTGGTGGTCAGGGTCTGGTTGATGCGCTCGGCGCTCATCTCCAGTACCCGCATCTGGGGCTGCAACCTGCCGGCGTTGTTCACCAGATGAGTGACGGGGCCGAGCCGCGCGTCCATCTCCTCGAACAGGCGCACCACCTCGGCCTCCACGCTGACATCGGCCTGCACCGCGATGCACTCGACCGGATGGGTGGCCAGGATCTCGGCCACCACCCCCTCGGCGGACGCCCTGTCCTGACGATAGTTGAGACAGAGATGGTAACCCTGAGCCGCCAGATAGCGGGCTGTCGCGGCCCCGATACCTCTGCCGCCGCCGGTGATCAGCACCCGTTTGTTCATGAACCCTCCTGGTTCCCGGTTTCGATGACTGCTTCGCATAGTACCTCATGTTGCCGACCACACCTCGTCCCGTGACGCCCGGCACAACAACAAAGAGCCCGCACGGGGCGGGCTCTTGATGGCAACAAGGGGAAGTTGGCTATTTGAACAGGCCCTTGAGCAGCTGGTCCGCCACCCCTTTCACCCCTTCGTTGTCGGCCTTGTCACCCAGCAGCTTCTTGAGACCGCGCTCGGCCTCCTTGCGGGCCTTCTCCTCCAGCACCTTGTTGTTGCTGAGCAAGGCCTTCTCGTCAAGCTTGTAGCTCGGCGCCTGCCAGTGGCCGCCGATGCGCACCGGTATGGTGATGTCCTTGAGCTCGTCCACCGTCTTGCCCCCCTGCCCCTTGCTGCTCTCCACCACGGAGGTGAGGAACAGGAAGTCGAGGGTCTCCGGCACCAGGGCGGTCTGGCCCTGCCCCTTCACCCGCAGGGCGGGGGCAAAGAGCTGGATGTCATCGCTCCTGGCAATCCCGTTGGCAATCTGGAAGCTGGCGGTGAGGGCGCTGAAGTCGGTCTTGCGCACCTCCTTCACCTGATCCGCCCCCTTGCCGGTCAGGGTGGCCCGCGCCTCGCGGATCATCTCCGCCAAGTTGATGCCGTGCAGGGCGCCATCGCTCAACTTGAGGTTCACCTTGCCCTGCATCCGGCTGCGCAGTGCCTGCTCGGAGAGGCCTGAGCCCTGCGCCTCGACCTCCAGATCCCCCTTGCCTTCCAGCAGGTCGGTCTGGGCCAGGGTCTGCAGCAGGGGCCGCACATCGACCCCCTGCACCCGCTTATGCACCTGATAGCGGGCCGGCTGCTGACGGGCATCGAGCAGACCGCTCGCGGTCACCTGGCCACCGGCCACCCCGGCACTGAACTGCTTGAGGGTGAGCTGACCACCGGCCAGGGCCAGTTGCAGATCGACGGCGCTGAGATCCAGCCCCTTGACGCGCAGACTGCCCAGTTGCAGGCGGCCAGCCAGGTCCACCGACTTGAGGGCGGTCAGATCAGGCTCTACCGTGGAGAGCGCCCTGTTGGCGGGCGCCGCAGCCTGCTCCTTTGCTCCGGCCGATGCAGCCGCCCCCGAGGTGGCCGCAGCGGGCGCGGCCTTGGCCGATTGACCGAGCCAGCCGTCGAGATCGAGCTTGTCCCCCTTGAGGTCAAAGTCCACTTTGGGTACGGCCCCCAGACGAACGGCGCCGCTGCCGCTCAGCAGGGTATCGTCCGCTCCCAGCACCAGGTTGCTGAGGGTGACGGCCTGCTTGTCCAGCTCGGCGCGGGCAAAGCCAGCGAGTTTGAGCTGCATCTGCGGGCGCGGCAGGGCATCGCCGCTCAGCTTGGCGGCCAGCACGGCATCCGACAGCTCCAGCAGTTGCCGGTTTTCATCGAGGCGCGCCTTGAGGGTCCCCTCCAGCGTACCGGCCAGGGTCGGCTTGTCCGATGCCCCCTGTGCCCCTTGCAGACTGAGGGTGAGGCTGCTCCACTGCCCCAGCGCCAGCCGATCGGCCTTGAGGGAGAAGGCATCCAGCCGCTGGGTCGGTTCGCTCAGACTCCCCGCCAGCACGACGTCTTTCAGCTCGCTGCGGCTGGCATCGGGCGCCAGCTTGAGCTGGGTCGACCCCTTGAGATCAAACGCCAGCTCACCCTGGGCCCCCTTGGCGGCCAGAGTCACCGGTACCCATTGATCGACCGCCAGCTGGCCCAGGTTCAGGTCCAGCTGTTCGAGACGAGAGACGGTGCCATTACGATCGTCCTGCAGCAGGGCGCTGGCCTGTTGCAGCTCCACTCCTTGCAGGCTGATCTGCCAGGGCTGTTTGTCACTGGCGGGCGGGGGCGTCGTTGCGACAGGCTCGGTGGTCGCTGCCTCCCCCTTGGGCTCGGCGGAGGCCTTGAGCAGATCGCTCAGGTTGGAGCTGCCGTCAGCCTTGGTCTGGATAAACAGATGGGCGCCACTCAGGGTCACCTTGCCGATCTCAAGCCGGTGAGAGAGCAGCGGCAGCAGGCCCACCGAGGCCTCCCCGCGCGTGAAGCGCACCAGGTCGGGCTCGGCAAAGCCGGCAGGGTTACGCAGTGCCACCTGCTCGAGGGAGAGGCCGAGGCTTGGCCAGAAACGCCAGCCGATATCCCCTTGTATCACCAGCTCGCGGCCGGTGCTCTTGCGCACCTGTTCCACCAGCTGGGGCTTGAACTGGTTGAGATCGATGAGGGACACCAGGGCGGCGATGGCCACCACGGCCGCCAGCGCCAACCCCAGCAGGATGTAGATGATCTTCTTCACGATGGACTCCTTGAATGCGGATCTTGTGGCTGACTATACCACCGGGGGGATGACAGATGGGGCCCGTCTGCCAAAACGGGCCAGCGGCGAGACAGGGATGGTCGCAGGCCCACGTTCAAACGCGCGGCAATAAAAAGGGCCCCGCAGGGCCCTGATGGTAGTGGATGGCTGGCGCCCATCTCGCCCGGATCAAGGCTGACGCGGCAACTGCTGATAGCCCATCTCGTACAGGGTGAAGGCATAGATGTCCGCACTCTGCTCGATAAGCTTGGCCACCGGCGTGCCCGCCCCGTGCCCGGCATTGGTCTCGATGCGGATGAGCTGGGGATGAGGGCCGGCATTGTCGGCCTGCAGGGTGGCGGCAAACTTGAAGGAGTGGGCCGGCACCACCCGATCGTCGTGATCCGCCGTGGTCACCAGGGTCGAGGGGTAGCTGACCCCGGGTCGGACGTTGTGCAGCGGCGAGTAGCCCTTCAGGTAGTCGAACATCGCCTCGCTGTCGGCGCTGGTGCCATAGTCATAGGCCCAGCCCGCCCCGGCGGTGAAGGTGTGGTAGCGCAGCATGTCGAGCACCCCCACCGCCGGCAGGGCGACCCGCATCAGATCCGGCCGCTGGGTCATCACGGCCCCCACCAGCAGACCGCCGTTCGAGCCACCTCGGATCGCCAGCCGATCGGTGCGGGTGTAGCCTTCGGCCTTGAGGTACTCGGCCGCCGCGATGAAATCGTCGAACACGTTCTGCTTGTTCTGCTGGGTGCCCGCCAGGTGCCAGGCCTGGCCGTACTCGCCGCCCCCGCGCAGGTTGGCCACCGCATAGACGCCCCCCAGATCCAGCCAGTTGGCTACCGACACGCTGAAGCTCGGGGTCAGGCTCACGTCGAAACCGCCGTAGCCGTAGAGGATGGTCGGATTACTGCCATCAAGCTTGAGGCCCTTGCGGTAGCTGATGATGAGCGGCACCCGGGTGCCGTCCTTGCTCTGGTAGAAGCGCTGCTCGGAAACGTAATGCAGGGTTGAACGGCGCCGCCGAGGCGCGATAGAGGCTGATGGCGCCGCTCTTGGGCTCGAATCGGTAGAGGGTCGGCGGCTGGGCATAGTTCTCGAAGCCGAAGTAGAGGGCGGGATCATCGTGCTTGCCGTTGAAGCCGCTGACGCTGCCAAGGCCGGGCAGCGCCACCTCGCGCACTCGCTTGCCTTCGTAGTCGAACTGCTCGACCCGGGCGGTGGCATCCACCATGTACTCGGCGAACAGATAGCCGCTGCAGCTGTGCACCGTCAGCACCTGCTGACGCTCGGGGATGAGATCCCGCCAGTGGGCCGGGCCCGGGTTGGCGGCATCCACCGTCACCAGCCGGCCGTTGGGGGCGTCCCGGTTGGTCAGCAGGTAAAGGCTGCTGCCCTGGTTGTCCACCAGGCTCACGTCCGCCTCCAGATCCCCCTGCACCGTTAGCAGCGGCGCGTTCTCCTGGCTCAGATCCTTCACATAGAGGCGGTTGCCGGAGGTGGAGTTCGCCGCCGAGATGAGCAGGAAGCGGTCATCTTCGGTGACGGTCGCCCCCACGTAGCGGTGGTGCTGGGCCGGGATGGCGCCGAACACCAGCCGGTCATCCTCCTGCGCCGTGCCGAGCCGGTGGAAATAGACCTTGTGCTGATCGGTCTTGGCCGACAGCTCGCTGCCATCCGGCTTGTCGTAGCTCGAGTAGAAGAAGCCCTCGTTGCCGAGCCAGCTGATGCCGCTGAACTTCACGTCCTTGAGGGGCGCCTCCAGCGGCTGCTTGCTCTCCACGTCCATCAGGTGGATCTCGCGCCAGTCACTGCCCGCCAGCGACAAGGAGTAGGCCAGGATGCGGCCATCACGGGAGAAGCTCAGCTGATCCAGCGCCGTGGTGCCGTCGGGGCTGAGGGTATTGGGATCGAGGAACACCTCGGCCGGCTTGCCCTCCAGCTGGCGCCACAGCACGTTCTGGTTCTGCAGGCCGTCGTTCTTGAAGAAGTAGTGGTAGCGCCCCTCGCGAAACGGCGCCCCCTCCTTGGCGTAGTTCCAGGAGGCGGCCAGCTTCTCCTTGATGGCGGCGCGATACGGGATCTGCGCCAGGTAACCCTGAGTCACCCGGTTCTGGGCCTTGACCCAGGCCTCCGTCTCGGGGCTGCGATCATCCTCCAGCCAGCGATAGGGGTCGGCCACGGCCTGGCCGAAATAGTGATCCACCTGCTCACCCTGGCGGGTGACGGGGTAGTGAAGGCGCGTATTCCCTGACATGGCATCCTCTCTGGTTGGCTGGCCGCTGCACGCACAGAGCAGTGACAGGGCCAGCAGGCTGACAATGGCTCGCATCGAGGCGGCTCCCTGCGGTTTGAGTGAGCGGGCAGGTTAACAAAGCGCGCCGGATGGCCCAACCCCCCGACCGGTGGCAGAGGATGGCCCGCCGACACGGGGGAGCCATATGAATTTTTTCGCTTAAGTTTGCCGCTTTATTTTGTTTGTTATCCGGCCCTTGGGTCACAGGATGGAATAAGACACCAGCCAACGTGAGCCATTCAGGATAAAGCATGCCGTACAGCTACCTATCACATCTGCGTTGCAGCAAGACCGGCGAGATAGTGAATGCCGATCAGCCCCAGCAGTTGAGCCCGGTCGGTGCCCCCTTGCTGGCCAGCTACGACCTCGAGGCCCTGAAACAGGCCTGGCACCCGGCCGCGCTGCTGGGGCGCCCCGCCCAGGTGATCACCCTGGGGGAAGGCTTCACCCCTCTGCTGCCCCTGCCCGCTTTCGGCAAGCAGATTGGCATTCCGGATCTCTGGATGAAGGATGAGAGCATCATCCCCACCGGTTCTTTCAAGGCCCGCGGCGCCGCGGTCGGCGTCTCCCGCGCCCGGGAACTCGGCGTCACCCACTTCGCCATGCCCACCAACGGCAATGCCGGGGCGGCCTGGGCGCTTTACGGCGCCCGCGCCGGGCTGCGCAGCACCATAGTCATGCCCCAGGCGGCCCCCGCCATCACAAGACTGGAGACCTCGCTGGCCGGTGCCCGCCTCTATCTGGTGGATGGCCTCATCAGCGACGCCGGTCGCCAGGTGGCCGAGGCGGTGGCCGAGCAGGGGCTGTTCGATGCCTCCCCCCTCAAGGAGCCCTATCGCATCGAGGGCAAGAAGACCATGGGGCTGGAGATCGCCGAGCAGCTCGGCTGGACCCTGCCGGACGTCATCCTCTACCCCACCGGCGGCGGAGTCGGTCTCATCGGCATCTACAAGGCGCTGCGGGAGTTGCAGGAGCTGGGCTGGGTCAAGGAGCCGCTGCCGCGACTGGTGGCGGTGCAGGCGAGCGGCTGCGCCCCCATCGTCCAGGCCTGGCAGCAGGGGGAGCGCGAGTCGCGCTTCTGGCCCGACTCCCAGACCTTGGCCTTTGGCATCAACGTACCCAAGGCACTGGGGGATTTTCTGGTGCTGGACGCCCTCTATCGCACCGAGGGATGCGCCGTCGCGGTGGACGATGGCGCCATCCAGCGCGAGATCCGACAGCTCGCCGCGCGCGAAGGCAGCTTCGTCTGCCCGGAAGGGGCGGCCGCCTTCGCCGCCGCCCGCCAGCTGCGGGAAGCGGGCTGGATACGGGGGGGCGAGCGGGTGGTGGTGCTCAACACCGGCGCCGGCATCAAGTACCCTGACGCCATCACGGTCGTGCCCCAGCGGCTGCGCCGCGACGGGAGGATCCCGGCATGAGCTTCGACTGGTCCTTTGTTCTCACCACCCTGCCGGCGTTTGGCCAATCGGTCTGGGTCACCTTGCAGCTCGGCGCCATCGTGATCCTCACCTCGCTCGTCGTGGCGCTGCTCAATGTGACGCTGCTGAGCTTGCACAAGCCCTGGCTGAACGGGGTGATCCGAGGCTATGTGGAGCTGGCCCGCAACACGCCGCTCTTGATCCAGCTGTTCTTTCTCTACTTCGGGCTGCCGGCGCTCGGCATCTCGCTCTCCGGCTTTGCCACGGCGGTGATCGCCATGACCTTCCTCGGCGGCGGTTACCTCACCGAGGCGCTGCGTGCAGGCGTTCAGGCAATCCCCCCCAGCCAGCTGGAAGCAGGCCGGGCCATCGGCCTCTCCCGCTGGCAACTGCTGCGCCACGTCCAGCTGCCCCAGGCCTGGCTCGCCAGCTTGCCGGCGCTGTTTGCCAACTTCATCTTTCTGCTCAAAGAGACCACGGTGGCCTCGGCGGTGGCGGTGCCCGAGCTGCTCTACACCACCAGGAACTACATCGCCCTCTACTACAAGACCTACGAGATGCTGGCGGTGCTGACCTTGATGTGCGTGCTGATCTTTCTGCCGCTCTCCCTTGCCCTGCGCGTCGTTGAAAGGAGGCTGCAACATGGTCAGTTCGGTCATTGAACAACTGATGCAGACACCTATTGTCCAGCTGCTGCCGTCACTCGCCACCCATGCACAAGAAAGGAGGGATCACGATGGCCAGTCAGGTCACTGAGCAGTTGGCGCAGGCGCTGCCGCTGCTGGCGGTGGGCGCGGGCCAGACCCTCGCCATCTCGCTGCTCGCCATCCTGTTCGCCACCCTGGGCGGAGTCGGTTACGGCGTGCTGGCCCAGCAAGGGGGAAGGCTGACGCGGGTAGTGTTGCGAGTCTATCTGGAGCTGTTTCGGGTGGTGCCCGTGCTGGTGTGGCTCTACCTCTTCTTCTTCGGGCTGCCGATCTTCTTCGGCCTGGACATCCCGGCCTTCTGGTGCGCCATGCTGGTGCTGGCCCTGTGGGGCGCCAGCGAGGTGGGCGAAGTGGCGCGCGGCGGCCTCAACTCCCTCGCCCGCGGCCAGCAGGAGGCCGGCCTGGCGCTCGGGCTCTCCCGCTGGCAGCTCTATCGCCACGTGCTGCTGCCCCAGGCGCTGCAACGGCTGACGCCGCCGACCATCAACATCTACACCCGCATCATCAAGACCAGCTCGCTGGCGGTGCTGATCGGGGTGGTGGAGGTGATCAAGGTGGGCCAGCAGATCATCGAGCGCACCTATGGTTCGCTGCTCATCTACGGTCTGCTGTTCCTGTTCTTTTTTCTGGTCTGCTATCCGCTCTCGCTCGCCTCGCGCCGGCTGGAGCAACAATGGGGTAATGCGGTATGACACCTCTGCTTGAGCTCAATGCTGTCAGCAAACAATTCGGCCAACACCGGGTACTGGACGAGGTCAGCCTCACGGTGAACGCCGGGGAAGTGATCGTCATCCTGGGGCCGAGCGGCTGCGGCAAGAGCACCTTGCTGCGCACCCTCAACGGGCTCGAACCCATTCAGGGGGGCGACATTCGCTTCGACGGAGAGTTTCTGGATGCCAGCACCGACTGGCAGCGGCTGCGCCAGCGCATCGGCATGGTGTTCCAGAGCTATCACCTCTTTCCCAACCTGACGGTGCTGGAGAACGTGCTGCTCGGCCCTGTGCAGGTGCAGAAGCGGGAGCGGCAGGAGGCCCTGCTGCAGGCGGAACAGCTGCTGACTCGCATCGGCCTGTGGGAGCGGCGCCACGACTATCCGCGTCAGCTCTCCGGCGGCCAGCAGCAGCGCATCGCCATCGTGCGGGCCCTGTGCATGAACCCGCAGGTGATGCTGTTTGACGAGGTGACCGCTGCACTGGATCCCGAGATGGTGCAGGAGGTGCTGGAGGTGATCCGCGATCTCGCCGGCAGCGGCATGACCCTGCTTATCGTCACCCACGAGCTGGCGTTCGCCCAGGCGGTAGCGGATCGCATCGTCTTCATGGACGGTGGCCAAATCCTGGAGCAGGCCGCGCCCCGGCCATTTTTCGAGCACCCGCGCAGCCAGCGTGCCCGCCAGTTCCTCGCCAAGTTTTCTTATACAACTGTCAGCAAACGAAAGGAGTCAGCATGAAGATAATTACCTCGGTCCTGTTTAGCGCCCTCATCGGCCTGGGCCTCACCAGTGGCGCCGCCCAGGCAGAAGACGGTTCCCTCGCCAAGATCAAGGCGCGGGACAAGCTCATCGTCGGCGTTTTCACCGACAAGCCCCCCTTTGGCTACGTGGACGAGAAGGGCAACTACGTCGGCTTTGACACCGACCTCGGTCGCCGCTTCGCCAAGGATCTGCTGGGGGATGAGAACAAGGTCGAGTTCGTGGCGGTGGAGCCCGCCAGTCGCATCCCCTTCCTGCAGAGCGACAAGGTGGATCTCATCCTCGCCAACATGACGGTGACCCCGGAGCGGCGGCAGGTGGTGGACTTCACCAACCCGAACCTCAAGGTCGCGGTGCAGGTGCTGGTGCCGGAAGGCAGCGACGCCAAGAAGCTCGACGATCTGGCCGGCAAGCGGCTTATCGTCACTACCGGCACCACGGCCGACATCTGGCTGACCCGCAACCACCCGGACTGGAAGGTGCTCAAGTTCGAGAAGAACACCGAATCCCTGCAGGCGCTGGCCCAGGGCCGTGGCGATGCCTATGCCCAGGACAACCTGGTGCTGTTCAGCTGGGCCAAGGAAAACCCTGGCTATCGGGTGCTGCCAGAGAAGCTGGGCTCGGAAGACCCCATCGCGCCGGCGGTGAAGAAGGGCAACATCGAGCTGCGTGACTGGGTCAACGACCGTCTCGCCAAGCTGGGGGAAGAGAAGTACCTGCTGAAACTCTACGACCAGTATGTGCGCGACAAGCTGAGCGCCGATACCGATCCCAACGACGTGATAGTGGAAGGAGGCAAGTGGCAGGGTTGAGCCCTGCCCCCACAGCAGTGCTGAATGTGAAGTGTGTGATCTTTGGTGCCGTTGGTCTGCAAACCGCAAGGTTTGACCTTTCCAGGCGCCCCCTCCAGGTGGCGCCTTTTTTTTGTTTGCAAGACCCCGGCAGGCGGGACACCCGCTCTGTGAGCCAGCTCCCCCTGCCCCGGGATGCCCTGTGCCATCCTCACTGAAACGGCAGCGGGAGGAGAAACCCATGTGGATAGAGGCCGAGCCCGTCTACGGCGCCCTGGTGTCCCTGGCCATCGGGCTCATCATCGGGCTGGAGCGGGGCTGGCAGGTGCGCCAGCTCGGAGACAACCAGCGCATCGCCGGGATGCGCACCTATGGCCTCATCGGTCTGCTCGGCGGGGTCTGCGCCCTGCTGCTGCCCACCCTGGGCGCCTGGCTGGCCCTGCTCGGTCTGCTGACCGTGGTGACGGGGTGCGGCCTCTCGGTCTGGCTGGCCCTGCGCTGGCAGGGGGAGTTCGGTCTCACCAGCTCGGTGGCCATGGTGCTCACCTATCTGCTGGGGCTGATGTCGGTGCTGCAGAGCCCGAGCGAGGCGGTGGCCTGCGCCGTGCTGGCGGCCCTCCTGATGGGGCTCAAGGGCAAGATCCAGCAGGGGATGCTGTTCTTGAGCGAAATGGAGTTTCACGCCACCTTGCGTTTTCTGCTTATCTCCCTGGTGCTGCTGCCGGTGCTCCCCGATACCGAGATGGGTCCCCTCAATGCCTTCAATCCCTTCAAGATCTGGCTCATGGTGGTGGTGATCGCCGGCATCTCGTTCTGTGGTCACTTCGCGGTGCGCCTGCTCGGCACCCGCTCCGGGCTGGTGCTCACCAGCATGCTGGCGGGGCTCGCCTCCTCCACCGCCCTCACCCTGCAATTTGCCCGCCTCAACAAGGAGCAGGGAGGGCTGGAACGGCTGCTGGCCACTGGCATCCTGCTGGCGGGGGCCACCATGTGGCTCAGGCTGCTGGCACTGGTGCTGATCATCCACGGGGAGCTGGCGCCGCGTCTGGCCGCCCCCCTGCTGCTGCTGGCAGCCATCGTCTACGGCTTTGCGTTCTGGTTCTGGCGCCAGCGGGAAGAGATGCCGGACGGCCCGGTACAGCCCGAAACCCGCAACCCGCTGGATCTCGCCACCGCCATCAAGTTCGGTCTGCTGCTCGCCCTCATCGGCTTCATGGCCACCCTGCTGCAAAGCAAGGTGGGCAATTCCGGGGTCTATCTGCTGTCGCTGGTCTCCGGCATCACGGACGTGGACGCCATCACCCTCTCCCTCTCCCAGCTCGCCCAGAAGGAGCTGGCCCTGGAGGTGGCGGCCAGGGGCATACTGCTCGCCGGGCTGGTCAACTCCCTGGTGAAAGGAGTGCTGGCACTGGTGATTGGCGGACGCAGCCTGGGGCGGCGGGTCTTGCTCCCCTACCTCGTCTCCATCCTGCTCATCCTGCCCCTTGTCCTGTGACGTGATGGCGTGATGACAGGATGACGGGGATCACCTGACGGGCCCGGCACTCTGACACCCCCTCCCCTTGTCGCGTATACTGCCCCCTCTTGCAGCAGGAGGAGATGACCATGGCAAGCGACTGGGACAAGGTACTGGCGGGGGGCGTCCTGGACAGCCAGAGCGAGGAGATAGCGAACGACCGCATTCGCGGCCAGGCGCTGCTGAGCCGACTCAACGCCTCACCGGCGGGGGATCACGTCCTGCGCCAGCAGATCTGCCGCGACCTCTTCGCCCACTGTCCCGACTCCTGCTGGATCAGCACCCCCTTCACCTGCGAATTCGGCCGCAACATCCACATCGGCGAGAAGACCTTCTTCAACTTCAACGTCACCATACTCGACGTGGGCGAGGTGCACATCGGCAACCATGTGTTGCTGGCCCCCAACGTGCAGATCTACACCGCCACCCACACCATGGACTATCTGGAACGACGCAACTGGACCGCCTACAACAAGCCGGTGCGGATCGGCGATGACTGCTGGATTGGCGGCGGGGCCATCATCTGCCCAGGCGTCACCATAGGGCCGCGCTCCATCATAGGGGCTGGCGCCGTGGTCACCCGGGACATCCCGGCGGACTCCCTGGCGGTGGGCAATCCGGCCCGGGTGATCCGCACGTTAAGCCCGGACGAGACCCGGGATCCGGCGTGCCTGTCATGATGGTGCTGGCCCTGCTGCCCCTGGGCTGGGCAGGCTGGCTCGGGGTGCGGGACGCCAACTGGTGGCCGCTGGCCCTGATCCTGCTGATGAGCCTGCTGACCCTGGTCGCCTACGCCTGGGACAAACGCCAGGCCATTCGTAGCGGCTGGCGCGTGCCCGAGGCCCGCCTGCATCTGCTTGAGCTGTGCGGCGGCTGGCCTGGCGCCCTGGTCGCCCGCCAGTGGCTGCGCCACAAGACCCAGAAGGGGAGCTACCGCCTGCGGTTCTGGGCCATCGTCTGGGGGCAGTTGCTGCTGCTCGGGATCTGGCTCGGCTGGCCGCTCTGGCCGCTCTGAACAACCAGGCGGGCATTGCCGCCCAAGGTCGGGTATGAGACAACGACAGCGCGGGAGACAGATCCTCTCGTTCAAATCTTGAAAGGAGTCATTTATGACCATGTGGACAGGTATCGTCCTGATCGTCTTTATCAGCGTGTCGTTCAGCTATCTCACCAAACGCGCCCGCTACCAGATGGGGGATGCCCGCATCACGGATCGCCTCGGCAAACAGGATCTCATCATCAGGGAGTTGCAGGAGCGCATCGCCAATCTGGAGGCCATCGTCATCGAGGAGGAGAAGCGCCGCCCGTTCAAGGAGCTCTGATCCGGCAAGCCGGGCGGCAAACCGGCCAGCCCCCGGGCTGCAAGGGTTTGCCGCCGCCCCCGCCCGTCCTCCGCCTGGCAAAAACGAAATTCACAGCAGGATCAATCCCCTGCCATTTTTCGGTTGAATGTTCGCCAAGCTGGCCCGATCCCTGCTCCGTCATGACATCAGTCGTACGGAGAGTGACATCATGATCGCCATCGGCACCCTGCTTCCCCTCGCCTCCCTTGCCCTCAAGCTGGGCAGCAAGCTGCTGGGCGACAGCACGCCGCCCGCCCAGACCGAGCCTGTCGTGCAGGAACCGCACCTTGCCCCCACGGTGCAGAGCCTGTTCCAGCGCCTCGGCATCCAGGAGGCTGACAGCGAGCAGAACCGCCCCGCCATCAACCACTTCATGGGGGCGCTGATGCAGACCCTGGGTCAGGAATCCTCGGGCCAGCCCCTGCCCCAGGCCATCGATGCCGCCCGCACCCAGTTGGCAGACGGCACCCAGAGCACCCGCCTCGATGCGCTGCAGAGCGAGCTCGACACCCTCAAGGGCTCCCTCGGCAACAGCGACCTCAACCTCGATCAGCTGCTCTACGCCTTCAAGCAGACCCTGCCCCAGGGCCCGGGGGAAGGCGTCGGCAAGCTGCTTAATGCCAGCGCGTGAGCGGGAGTGGAACCATGAAAAACGGCAACCAGACGGTTGCCGTTTTGTCGGGCCGGATCTCAAGGTGTCACGCTAGGGTAGTGAGGAAGGTGGACTCAGCATCGCCTCTGCCAGCGTGCTCTGCCCGCGATCCTGCAAGGTATTGGCCGCACCCAGGCGATCCGCTGTCTCCTTGTTCTGACCCAGCTTGAACTTGCCGACCAGCCGCTCAATCTCGATCTCTATGCCCACCACAGCCTGCACCATGGTCTCGAGATAGTCTCTCGGTGCATCCGCCATCTTCCAGGGGCTGGGCTCTGCAGCCTCCTGGGTGCGGGTCAGGGTGGCGAGCAGGCGGCGCACAAAGCGCGCATCGTCCCGCACCCGGATGCGACCGTGGGCGTGCACCACCGCATAGTTCTAGGTCGGCACCTGCTTGTGGTGTTCCTGCTTGCTCGGATACCAGTTGGGGGAGATGTAGCCGTCGGCAGCCCTGAAGATCACCAGAACCTCCTGGCCTTCTGTCACCTCCTGCCAGAGCGGGTTGTTGCGGGCCACATGGGCACGCAGGACGCCATGCTCCCCCTCCCCGACATCGAACTCGAACGGCAGATGGTTGGCATCCAACCCCCCTTCACCACAGGTGATCAGGGCCCCCAGAGGGTGCGCCTGCATCAGCTGGTGCAGCGCCTCGGGGTCGGTAACGGCGAAATGGGGTGGCAGGTACATGGGAACTCCTTGATCCGGTTGACGCGTCCATACGCATTGCAGCGGGATCATGCCCTGCCCGGCACGGGCCGTCACCCTGAATGTGCACCACTGAGCCAGTTCATTGCAGCAAATGGCCGCAATGCCACATCATCATCCACAAACTAGATATAACACCATATGTTAACAATGCGAATATCACTTTCACAGCCAAAATGAATTGAAAAACAACATCAATGGCAAAGATAATTCCGTTTTACACCCCACCCCCCTTCGCCAGATAGCCGATACGGTAGATCTCGCCCCCGGCAGGCAAGGGCGATGAGAGGGACGGGAGAAAATCCGCCTCCAGCCATTCCCATCGGGTGAGATCCCAGCCGCTCACCATGGCCTCGCCGTGCAGGTCAGCCAGCTCGCCGTGGGAAGTGACCTTGGTGCGCCGCAGCCTGGCCATGCAAGCCCCGTCGAGGGAGGCCGGATCCGGCGCCCACAGCAGATGCCAGGTCTCGATGCGGGGCCAGCCGAAATGCCGGGTGAGCGCCGCGAATCCCTCGCTTGCCAGGAATCGGTGCATCGCCTCGGCGCTGTGCCACACATAGAAGGGGGCATAGCGGTTCTCCTGCCCCGGCAGGGCCCCATCGTCCTGACGGCTGTAGAGATAGGCCTTGAACAACAGACCGGGAAAGCCGTCCAGTCTGGCGCCATTGCTGGCGATCCGCTGCTCGATCAGCGCCATGTCGTAGTCTGCGGGCAGGGTGAATCGGTAGTGCATGGCGATCATGAGGCCACCTCCTGTCTGAACATCCGGCCCTGGCCGAAACTCCACGCCTCGGCATCGGTCTGCTGGATCACCACCATGAGGTTGTCAGGGTGGATCCCAAGCTCGGCCTCAAGGCGCTCGGCGAGACGTGCATAAAGCCGCTCCCTGGTCGCGGTGCTGCGCACCTTGCCCGCCAGGATCTGGAAGAGGATGAAACCCTGGTCCCGGCGGCCGGTCTGGTAGTGGGGGTCATAGATGAGCGCACTGGCAGGCAAGATCTCGAGGATCTGGAATTTATCCTTCGGCGGCACCTCGAACACCTCCACCAGGGTCTGGTGGTAGAGGGCGCTGAGTTGTTGCAGGTGTGCGTCGCTCATCCCCTCGCACAGGGTGATACGGGTCAGCGGCATGGGGTCACCTCCTCGCGGGGGGGCAGATAGCCCACAGCCGTCACTGCGGCGGGCAAACCGGCGTAGAAGGCAAGATGGGTGAACAGCTCTTCCAGCTCATCCCGGGACAGGCCGTTTTGCCGGGCGAATGCAATATGCCAGGGCAGTTGTTGCACCCGGCCCAGTGACGCCAGGATGGCCAGGGTGATCAGGCTGCGCTCGCGGGCCGAGAGGGTGGGGCGCTGCCAGATATCGCCAAACAGCGTCTCTTCCGCCAGTCGGGCGAGTCGGGGGGCAAGCTGCGCCAGGGTGGCGCGATCGGGAACATCGGGTGTCATGGCAATCTCCTTGGTGGATGAAGCCACTCTCCCTCACTGCTACAATTTAAAAAATCGAAATATTCAAGACAAATCATCCCGATTATAAGGATAGTTATGTCACCCCTTCCCCCCAGCCTGGATCTCGATGCCCTGCGCAGCTACGTGCTGGGGCTGGAGTGCGGCAGCTTTGCGCTGGCGGCGCAGCGGCTGTGCCGCTCCACCTCGGCGGTCAGCGCCCAGTTGAAAAAACTCGAACAGCAGTGCGGCACCGATCTGGTCATGAAGCAGGGACGTCACCTGGTGCCGACGGCCAGCGGTGAGCGCCTGCTGGGCTATGCCAAGCGGCTGCTGGCGCTCAATGACGAAGCCGTGCTCGCCCTCAAAGGGAAACTGCTGCAAGGGGAGATCCGGCTCGGAGTGCAGGAGGACTTCGGTGAATCTTTGCTCCCCGCCGTGCTGGGGCCCCTCTGTCGCCAGCACCCGGCCCTGCGCATGACGACCCGCATCGATCGCAACGGGGCTCTGGTGCAGGGGATCAGGGAAGGCACCCTCGACATGGCTCTCGCCTGGCAGCCACAGGGAGAGCGGGAGGATCTTCCCCTCATCGAGGTGGTGCAACTGGCCTGGATTGCCCACCCCGAGTGGGACCTCGCCCCTTTGCTCGCGCGCGGGGAGCCCCTGCCCCTGGTGCTCTTCGATGCCCCCTGCCTGATGCGGGCGCGGGCCATCCGCGCCCTCGACGATGCCGGGATCCCCTGGCGGATCGCCTTCACCAGCCAGAGCCTGGGCGGGATCTGGGCCGCAGTGCAGGCCGGGCTCGGGATCACTGTGCGTTCCGCCATCGGCATGCCGGCCAGTCTCGCCCCCCTCGGCGGCGTGCTGCCCTCACCGGGCACCCTGGGGGTGGTGCTGCTCACTGCCAGCCATGAAACCGACGAGGCCAGATGCCAGTTGCAACGACTGCTCACGGACGCCGTGCATCAGGCCAGCGCCGGACACAGGGGCTGAACAGCGCCTGGTCAACGCGCCCCACGGCACCGAGGCGTACCCATAAAAAACGGCAACCCTGGGGTTGCCGTTCTGCCTTCTAATTCCCATGGCGAGCCGGTTGGCTTAACCCGCCCGCTTGCTCAGCCAAGCTTCGGCGGCGGTGAGGGCTGCCTCTATCTGCTCGCGAGCGACGCCTCCCTTGGCAACCCGCTTGGCCAGGGTCGCTTCCAGCTCCAGGTTCGGGTAGACATCCTCCCCCACCACGGGGCTGAAGCGCTGGAACTCGGGGAGGGAGAGATCTTCCAGGGGCTTTTTCACCTGGATCGCATAGACCACGGTCTCGCCGACGATATGGTGCGCCTCACGGAACGGGATGCCCTTGGCCACCAGATAGTCCGCCAGCTCGGTGGCATTGGCGTAACCGCCCTGGGCCGCCGCCTTGGTGCGCTCGCCATTGACCTTCAGATCGATCAGCACCAGCGCCGCCATGTCGAGGCAGTCGTGCCAGGTGTCGAGGGCATCGAACAGCCCCTCTTTGTCTTCCTGCATGTCCTTGTTGTAGGCCAGCGGCAACGCCTTGAGGCTCATCAACATACCCATCTGGGCGCCGACCACCCGGCCGGTCTTGCCACGAATGAGCTCCAGCGCGTCCGGGTTCTTCTTCTGGGGCATCAGGGACGAGCCGGAGGTGACGGCGTCAGACAGCTCGACAAAGCCCGCCTCGCCGGTGTTGTAGAAGATGAGGTCTTCGGCAAACCGCGACAGGTGGGTCATGGACAGCGACGCGACATGCATCAGCTCCACCACGTGATCCCGGTCGGACACCGAATCCAGGCTGTTGCGGGTCGCGCCGCTAAAGCCCATGTCGAGCGCCAGCGCCTCCCGGTCGATGGCATAGGCGGTGCCTGCCAGGGCGCCGCAGCCGAGGGGGCTGGTGTCGAGGCGCTTGAGGGCATCCTGCAGACGGGAATGGTCCCGCTCCAGCATCTCCACATAGGCCAGGGCCCAGTGGGCGTAAGTGACCGGTTGGGCACGCTGCAGGTGGGTGTAACCGGGCAGCACCGCGGCCTGGTTGGCACGGGCGGAGGCCACCAACCCCTGCTGCAGGGCGGTGATGGAGGCGAGCAGCAGTTCACCCTGTGCCTTGCACCAGAGCTTGAGGTCGGTGGCGACCTGATCGTTGCGCGAGCGACCGGTGTGCAGCTTCTTGCCAAGGGCGCCGACGGCGTCGATGAGCTGGCTCTCGACCCAGGAGTGGATGTCTTCGGCGTCCGAGCTGAGGATCTGCTGGGGATCCTGCTGCACGGAGGCGAGCAGTACCTCCATCGCCTGCTGCAACTGAGCCTGCTCACCCTCGGTCAACACCCCCACCTTGACCAGCGCTTTGGCCCAGGCCATGGAGCCTTGAATATCCTGCTCCGCCAGACGGTAGTCGAACCGCAGCGAATCGTTGAACTGCTTGAACCGGCTATCGGCTCCCTGACTGAAGCGTCCACCCCAAAGTGCCATACTGCTCTCCTTGAATGCGTTGTCGACGGCGCCTTGCGCCGTCGAACTTGAAATCTTGCCCTGTTTTTCTGCGAGCCTGTTATCTCACAGAAGCGACCAGGGCGCAGCCGCTCTTGTCACACCCGATGAGGATGGCAAAGGGCCTCTCTGCCTGTAAAAGAGGGGGCCATGCCCCCTCGTATCAACGGGTGATAGCGCTTGCTTAGCCGTGGGTATGGTCGCCACCGATGGCTTGATGCTGCTCTTTCATGGCGCGGATCCGGCTCGCCAGGGTGTAGAGACGGATGAAGCCTTCGGCATGGCTCTGGTCGTACACTTCGTCGGCACCGAAGGTGGCGAAGTCTTCGGAGTAGAGGCTGTTCGGCGACTTCTTCTGCACCGCGGTGACCTGACCCTTGTACATCTTCAGCACCACTTCACCGTCGAGCTCCTCGGCGATGGCGTTGGCGGAGGCGACAATGGCCTTGCACAGTGGGGTGAACCAGCGACCGTCATACACCAGGTGGGAGAACTCGGCACCCAGCTTTTCCCGCCAGGCGCGGGTCGGTCTGTCCAGTACCAGCTCTTCCACGGCGCGCAGTGCGGCAACCATCACGGTACCACCCGGGGTCTCGTAGCAGCCACGGGACTTCATGCCCACCATCCGGTTCTCGGTGATGTCGATCCGGCCCACGCCGTGCTTGCCGGCACGCTCGTTCAGGGTGGTCAGGATCTGGTGCGGGCTGAGCGGCTGATCGTCAACGGCGACCACTTCGCCCTTGGCCACGGTCAGCTTGACGTATTCCGGCTCGTTCGGGGCATCCTCTGCAGAGACGGTCCACTGCCAGACGGCTTCGGACGGCTCGTTCCAGGTGCTCTCCAGCTCGCCACCCTCGGTGGAGATGTGCCAGGCGTTGGCGTCGCGGCTGTAGATCTTCTTCAGGGTCGCCTTGCAGGGGATGTTGCGGGCTTCCAGATAGGCCAGCAGATCTTCCCGGGAACGCATGTCCCACAACCGCCAGGGGGCGATCACTTTCAGCTGGGGCGCCAGAGCAGCCACCGCCCCTTCGAACCGAACCTGGTCGTTGCCCTTGCCGGTGCAACCGTGGGAGATGGCATCAGCCCCTTCTGCCAGGGCAGCCTCGACCATCGCCTTGGCGATCACCGGACGGGCCATGGAGGTGCCCAGCAGGTAGGTGCCTTCATAGACGGCGCCGGTCTTCAGGGTCGGGTAGACATACTCTTTGACGAACTCTTCCCGCAGATCCTTGACGATGCACTTGACCGCGCCGGAGGCGATGGCCTTCTGCTCGATCCCTTCCAGATCGTCACGCTCCTGGCCCACGTCGGCGACGAAGGCGATGATTTCAGCGTCATAGTGCTCCTTCAGCCAGGGAATGATGGCCGAGGTATCCAGTCCGCCCGAGTAAGCCAGTACGATCTTGTTGATTCCGCTCATTTACTTCTCTCCGTGATGATTCGATAAAAAGGGGTGATTCCGGGTCGGTTGCCGGATTACTTCTGGCCCTGTCCGAACAGGGTCAGCAGCACGGCGTTCTGGATATGCATCCGGTTTTCTGCCTCATCCATGATGAGGGAGGCTGGGCCGTCCATGACCTCCGAGGTGATCTCCAGCTCCCGGTGGGCCGGCTGGCAGTGCAGCACGTGCTGGATGCCGGTCCGATCGAGCAGGGCCTGGTTGATCTGATAAGGCATGAAGATATCTTTTACCTGCTCCATTGGTGTGTTGTCACCCATGGAAACCCAGGTATCGGTATAAACCACGTCAAAGCCTTCGATATCCGCGACATCATCGCTGATATGTATGGTCGCGCCAGATTGAGCTGCCAGCGCCTGGGCCTGCAGGAAGATCTGGGTATCCGGGCCATGGCCTTTCGGGCAGACCAGGGTCACATCGGTGCCGAGGGTCGCCCCCAGCAGCAGCAGGGAGTGGCTCACGTTGTTGCCATCGCCGAGATAGGCCAGCTTCACCTTGGACAGATCGCTGTAGTGCTCGCTGATGGTCATGAAATCCGCCAGCCCCTGGCAGGGGTGGTAGAGGTTGCACAGGCTGTTGACCACAGGCACCGAGCCGAACTCGGCCAGCTCGACCAGGGTCTGGTGATCGAACACCCGGGCGACGATGGCGTCACACCAGCGGGACAGGTTGCTGGCGAAATCCTTCACCGACTCCCGCTTGCCGAGCGCCCCGTTCTGCTGATCCAGATAGACACTGTGACCACCCAGTTTGGCGATGCCGATGTCGAAGGTGACCCGGGTACGCAGGGAGGGCTTCTCGAACAGGGTGACCACGCTCTTGCCCGCCAGGGCCTGGCTGTATTTCTTCGGATCGGCCTTGACCGCTTTGCCAAGCGCCAGCAGCGCCTCGATCTGGGCCTTGCTTAAATCACTGTCTTTCAGAAGATGTTGCATCGGATTGTCCTTTTCCCGGTGGAGATCAGAGGGTGACCTGGGTGCCGACCGCGCCGCCAGCCAGCAGCTTGAGCAGCTGATCCGGGTAGCGCCAGCTGGCGACACAGACCGGCTTGCCCAGGGTTTCGGCGGCGTGCAGGGCGGCTTTCACCTTGACGGCCATGCCATCCGTGATAACTCCCTTCTCCATCAGGTCCAGCGCGCTCTGCTTGTCCAGTTGCGGCACCAGCTTGCCCTTGCCATCCAGAATGCCGCTCACATCCGACAGCATCACCAGATCGGCGCCCAGCGCTTCGGCGATGGCGGTGGCCGCCTGATCCGCATTGACGTTCATCATCTGTCCGTCGGCGGTAATGCCGATGGAGCTCACCACCGGCAGGAAGCCCTGCCCCAGGATGCCGGCCACCAGCGCCGGGTTGCCGGGTTTGCAGTCACCGACCGCACCGAGATCCGGATCGAGCTGGGTCACCTGGCACAGACCGCCGTCGGCGAGGCACAGACCCACAGCAGGAATGCCGGTGGAGATGGCCTTGGCCATCATCATCTTGTTGGCGGTCCCGGCCAGGGCACCGGCAATCACGGGGATCTGCTCGAACGGGGTCACCCGCAGGCCATTCTTCTTGGTGGAGGTCATGCCCAGCCCCTTGAGCAGGTCGTCCACCAGGCAGCCACCACCGTGCACCAGCACCAGAGGACGGTGCTGATCATCCAGGAAGGTCTTCAGGGTAGCGAACAGGGCAGTCAGGGCCTCGTCGTTCTCGATCAGGGCACCACCCAACTTGATTACCAGCGTCTGCTTGTCCATCTTCTCGATCCTTTCTTAAAGCGTTAAATCAGGCCGGTGGCCGGTTCAAAACCAAACTTGATATTTATGCACTGCATGGCTTGCGAGGCGGCCCCCTTGAGCAGGTTGTCGATGGCAGAAACCACCACCAGCATGTTGCCCTGCTGCTGCCAGGCGATGTCGCAGTAGGGCGTGCTCGCCACGCCGCGGATGGAGGGCATCTGGCCGGTGAGGCGTACCAGGGGCTTGCCTTCGTAGGCCTTGAGGTAGGCCTGATCCACCTGGGTGTGCGTCACCCCTTCCGCCAGTTGCACATAGATGGTGGCCAGGATGCCCCGCACATAGTTGCCAAGGTGAGGCTGGAACAGCACCTCCTTGCCAAGGTGGTGGCTGATCTCCGGCTGGTGCCTGTGATTGAAGGTGCCGTAGGGATTGAGGCTCACTTCGCAGAAACTGGTGTTGATGGCGGCCTTGCGACCGGCCCCGGAGACGCCGGAAACCGCATTGATGATGGGCTGCCACCCCTGGGCAATCAGCCCGGCCTGTTGCAGCGGCTTGAGGGCGCACAGGGAGGCGGTCGGGTAGCATCCCGGCACGGCAATCAGCTGGGCGACCTTGACGGCATCGGCATTCCACTCGGCCAGACCGTAGGCGGCCTGCTCCAGCCACTGCTCATTCTCGTGGGTGAAGCCGTAGAAGGAAAAGTAGAACTGCTGATCGTTGACCCGGAAGGCACCGGAGAGGTCGAACACCGGCAACCCCTTGGCCAGGAACTTGGGCGCGAGTTCCGCACTCACCTCGTGAGCAGTGGCCAGCACAACCAGATCGGCCTGGGTCAGGATCCGGGTCATGCCGTCTTCGTCCAGGGGCAGCAGCGGCTGATCCAGCTTGCCCACCCACTGGGGATGCAGGGAAGAGAAGCGCTTGTGGGCATCCTGGCTGCCGGCGGAAACATAGAGGCCGAACAGCTCGAGTTGTGGATGGTTCTGGACCAGAGCGGCCAGTTCGGCCCCCGCGTAGCCACTGGCACCGACGATAACGGTCTTAAGCATGTTTGAGTATTCCAAGTCTGGGTTCGAAATTCACAGCATGGTGCTGCGGTGCAAGGGGTCGGCTATCGCCCCTTTGATGCAACGAGTGCGGAGGGGCAATTCAGGCGGATATGCGTCGTCGGTTACAGATCAGGTGACAGAACATTAACTTTCCCTTACAACTAGAGGCCTTGTCGATGAGCACTCGAACAGAATATTCATGCACTCACTTTGCATTTGTATTTTCTAACAGAAACACTCCGGGGACGCAAGGAGGAGCTGATGGCCAAACTGGATTTTTTTTCACTTTATAAGAATATTATTGCGATTCCCTCTATCAGCAGTACGGATACTCGCTGGGATCAGAGCAACGAGGCGGTGATCCGGCTGCTGGCCGACTGGTTCGGCCAGCTTGGGTTCCAGTGCGAGGTCACGGCCCTGCCGGATCTGCCGGGCAAGTTCAACCTGGTGGCGACCTATGGTCAGGGAGAAGGGGGGCTGCTGCTCGCGGGTCACACGGATACGGTTCCCTTCGATGAAGGAGCCTGGACCAAAGACCCCTTCAAGGTGACCGAAGAGGGCAACCGCCTGTACGGGCTCGGCACCATCGACATGAAGGGCTTCTTCGCCTTTATCGTGGAAGCGCTCAAGGAAGTCGACCTCAAGACCCTGAGCAAGCCGCTGCGCATCCTGGCCACCGCCGATGAAGAGACCACCATGGCCGGGGCCCGCGCCATCGCCGCCGCAGCCGAACTCAAACCCGATTACGCGGTGATCGGCGAACCCACCGGGCTGGTGCCCGTGGTGGCCCACAAGGGCCACATGTCGGAAGCCATTCGCATCACAGGCCGAAGCGGCCACAGTTCGGATCCCGCCAACGGCGTCAACGCCATGGAGATCATGCACAAGGCCATGGGCCAGGTGCTCAAGCTGCAGCGGGATCTGAAGGAGAAGTACGCCGACCATCGCTTCGCCGTGCCCCAGCCCACCCTGAACCTCGGCTACATCCAGGGGGGCGACAGCCCGAACCGCATCTGCGGCTGCTGCGAGCTGCACATCGACATGCGTCCCACCCCGCAGGTGGGTCCCGACGAGCTGATGGGCATGCTGAAAGAGGCGCTCTCCCCCATCGAGATCCACCAGCCCGGCTGCCTGCACCTGCAGCACCTGCACGAACCCATTCCGGCCTATGCCTGCCAGGATGATTCCGAGCTGGTGCGGGAGGCGGAAAAGGCGAGCGGCCGGGCCGCCGAGTCCGTGAACTATTGCACCGAAGCCCCCTTTATCCAGCAACTGGGTTGCGAGACCATAGTGATGGGCCCAGGCCATATCACCCAGGCCCACCAGCCCGATGAATACCTGGATCTGTCGTTCGTCAAACCGACCACGGCGGTGCTGCAGCACCTGATCCGGCGCTTCTGCGTCTAGCCAAATAGGGATGTAAGTAAGTTACATGACAGGCGCCTTGGGACAGGTGAGGGAAATACATGTTCTGAATCGGCTTGTTATTTGACCTTGCGCAGACAATCTGGGTAGATTGTCCCCCTAAGATGACGGAGCATATGTTGTAATCGCACAACAATAAGTGAGGTCGCCTCCCGCCTGGAAGGTCAGGAGGCACCAACAAAATAAGGATGTGGAATGAACGAAAAGTACGCCGCACTACGGGCCAACGTAGGCATGTTGGGCCAACTGCTGGGTAAATCCATCAAGGATCATCAGGGGCAGGCCTTCCTCGACAAGATTGAGACCATTCGCCAACTGGCCAAGTCTTCCCGCAAGGGGAACGAGGCAGACAGAGAGCGCCTGCTCGACACCCTGCGTACCCTCTCCGATGACGAACTGCTGCCCGTGGCCCGTGCCTTCAGCCAGTTCCTCAACCTGGCGAACGTGGCGGAGCAGTTCCACACCATCTCCCGTCGCTGCGAAGAGCAGGTCTGCACCCCGGACCCGCTGGAGCAGATGTTCGACAAGCTGAAAGCCTCCAACCTGTCCCAGGAGGCCATCATCCAGGCCGTGCGCGAGCTGGACATCGATCTGGTGCTGACCGCTCACCCCACCGAGGTGACCCGTCGTACCCTGATCCACAAGCACGTGCAGCTCAACGACTGCCTCGAGGCGCTGGAACTCTCCGATCTGCTGCCCCGCGAGCGGGACAAGATCCAGAGTCGCATCGAGCAACTGGTCAACCAGGCCTGGCACACCAACGAGATCCGCGAACAGCGCCCGACCCCGGTGGACGAAGCCAAGTGGGGCTTCGCCGTGGTGGAAAACAGCCTGTGGCCGGCCATCCCCGAATTCATGCGCAATCTGGACGAGCGCCTGCAACACCATCTGGGTGTGCGGCTGCCGCTGGACGCCGCGCCGGTCAAGTTCACCTCCTGGATGGGCGGTGACCGCGACGGCAACCCCTTCGTCACCGCCAAGGTGACCGCCGAAGTGCTGGAGCTGGGCCGCTGGATGGCGGTGAGCCTGTTCTACAAGGACATCAAGGAGCTTACCTCCGAGCTCTCCATGGCCGATTGCACCGACGCCGTGCGTGCCCGGGTCGGCGACAATCCCGAGCCCTATCGCGCCCTGGTGCGTGAGCTGCGCGAGCAACTGCGCGAGACCCAGGAGTACCTGACCGCCAAGGTACAGGGCCAGGCGAGCGAGAGCCGGGATCTGGTCAAGAGCACCGCCCAGCTGCGTGAGCCCCTGGAGCTCTGCTACCACTCCCTGCACGCCTGCGGCATGGGCAACATCGCCGACGGCATGCTGCTGGACGTGCTGCGCAAGCTGGCCTGCTTCGGCATCCACCTGGTCAAGCTGGACATCCGTCAGGATGGCGAGCGTCACGGCCAGGTCTTCTCCGAGCTGACCCGCTACCTGGGTGTGGGCGACTACGCCGAGTGGAGCGAAGAGGACAAGCAGGCCTTCCTGCTGCGCGAGCTGAACTCCCGCCGCCCCCTCATCCCGAGCGACTGGGATCCCAGTGCCGAGACCCGCGAGACCATCGACACCTGTCGCGTCATCGCCCAGCACGACCCCGATGCGTTCGGCATCTACATCATCTCCATGGCCGGTGCCCCATCCGATGTCTTGGCGGTCCAGCTGTTGCTGAAGGAAGCTGGCTGCAAGTTCCGCATGCCGGTTGCCCCGCTGTTCGAGACCCAGGAAGACCTGATGGCGGGCACCGCCGTGATGGAACGCCTGCTGTCGGTGGACTGGTATCGCGGTTACATCCAGGGCCGTCAGTACGTGATGATCGGCTACTCCGACTCCGCCAAGGATGCGGGCATGATGGCCGCTGGCTGGGCCCAGTACGCCGCCATGGAATCCCTGGTGGCGCTGGCTGAAGCCAACAACATCCGCCTCACCCTGTTCCATGGCCGCGGCGGTACCGTCGGCCGTGGCGGCGCCCCCGCCCATCAGGCGATCCTGTCGCAACCCCCGGGATCCCTGCGCGGCGGCCTGCGGGTCACCGAACAGGGGGAGATGATCCGCTTCAAGTTCGGCCTGCCGAAGGTGGCCATCCAGAGCCTGAACCTCTACACCAGCGCCGTGCTGGAGGGGAACCTGCTGCCGCCGCCCAAGCCGAAAGAGAGCTGGCGCGCCGTGATGGAGCAGCTGGCGTCTGTCTCCTGCGATCACTACCGCAGTATCGTGCGCGGTCACCCGGACTTCGTGCCCTACTTCCGTGCCGCCACCCCGGAGATGGAGCTCGGCAAGCTGCCGCTTGGTTCCCGCCCCGCCAAGCGCAAGCCCAACGGTGGTGTCGAGAGCCTGCGCGCCATCCCCTGGATCTTCGCCTGGACCCAGAACCGGCTGATGCTGCCGGCCTGGCTCGGCGCCCACAAGGGATTGCAACAGGCCATCGACGACGGCCAGAAGAGCGTGCTGGACGAGATGAGCCGCCAGTGGCCCTTCTTCCGCACCCGTCTCGAAATGCTGGAGATGGTGTTCCTCAAGGCCGACCTCTGGCTGGCGGAATACTATGACACCCGCCTGGTGCCGGAGAACCTGTGGGCACTCGGCAAGCAGCTGCGTCAGGAGCTTGCCGACTCCATCGAGGTGGTGCTGAAACTGCGCCCGCAGGGCGACCTGCTGGACGATCAGCCCTGGATCAAGGAGTCCATCAAGCTGCGCAACCCCTACACAGACCCGCTCAACGTGCTGCAGGCTGAGCTGCTCAATCGCTCCCGCAACCACCCGGAGACCCTGCACCCCGAGCTGGATCAGGCGCTGATGGTCACCATCGCCGGCATCGCCGCCGGCATGCGCAACACCGGCTGATCCCGGACCGTTGCAAACAAGGGCGCCCCGGCGCCCTTTTTCGTCCCTGCCGGGCACGGGGATCCCGATATTGCCGCCAGCACAGCCCCCTCTAAGGGAAAAAAACATCCACAACAATCAGGGCGCCATGATGGCGCCCTGTTTTATTTCGCGATATGGCCTCTCATCAGGATACCTGGTTGCGACCACGACGTTTTGCCTCGTAAAGTCGCTGGTCCACGCATTGAAGCCAGTCATCCATGCGCCTGTAACTCATCTGATAGGGTGTGAGCCCCACGCTGATGGTGACGGTGATCGCCTGGTGCTGGTACAGGAAGGTGTGCTGCTCCACCTGGTGTCGGATGCGCTCCATGATGGTGTGGGCCTCCTCCAGGGTCGTGCCCCGCAGCAGCAGGATGAACTCCTCCCCGCCAAAGCGTGCCACCAGATCCTTGCTGCGTACCGTCTGCATCAGGAGCCCCGCCAGCGACGCCAGCACGGCATCTCCGGCAAGGTGTCCATATACATCATTGATTTGCTTGAAGAAGTCGATATCTATCAAGGCCAGGCAGCAGGCCTCCCCTTCGGCGGGATGGTGCTGGACGTGATCCAGCAACACGTTTGCCTGCTGGAAAAAGCTGCTGCGGTTGGGCAGCTTGGTCAAGAAATCGTGCTCGGCGTTGAAGCGCAGCACCCGCTCCATGCGGCTGCGTTCATCCTCCAGGTTGCGGGCGTGGATAAGGGTGCCAAGGGCCGTGGTGAGGGGCTCGAGCAGGCTGACATGGGTCTCGTCAAAGCCACCCGGGCGGTTGGCCAGGGCGATCATGCCGATCGCCTCTCCCTTGTGGCGGATGGGAATGCCGAGGAAGCTCTCCAGGTGCGGATGACCACGGGGGGAGACACCGCGACTGGCTGGATGGCTCGGCAGATCGTTGCAGCACACCAGGGTATTGTGGGTCACCACGTGCCCAAACAGGTTGTCGAGCTTGCTGAAGATGAGCCCGCCCCGACTCTGGCGCTGCTGCTCATACCAGGCGTGGGTCGCCTCGTCCCAGGAGACATTGGAGATGGAGGGGACATAGAGACTGGGACGACCATCCTCGTACTGGATGATGCCGATGAAACCATAGGAGCTCTCGCTCACGCTCAGCAGCCGCTCGAAGACGGTGTCGCAGGCGGAGCCGAGATTGCGATCGAGCAGAAAACTCTGGTGCGCGGCCACCACGATGTCAAACAGCTGGCTCTGCTGCTCGACCCGCTGCTTGGCCATCACAGCCGAGGTAATGTCGTGCGCCAGCTTGACCACCCCCAGCAGGGTGCCGGCCTCGTCGCTCACGGGCATGTAGGTGGCATGGAGCCAGAGGGGGCTGCCACCTTGCCTGACCCGGCGAAACTCCCCCGACTGGATCTCGCCACCCAATACCTTCTGCCAGAAGAGATCATGCTCCGCCTGCAGATCCGGCGGCAACAGCATGAGATGGGACTGGCCCACCAGCGCTTCGGGGGGATAGCCCAGCATGTCGCAAAACAGGGGGTTGACCGACACCATGCGACCATCGAGATCGAACTCGACCATGCCATAGGCCCGATCAAGGGCGGTCAGCCTGGCAAGGGTCTCATATCGATCCATCGCGTCGATATCGCGAGCGCAAAGTGCTGTGGTATTCATGGCTACGATTCCTTTCGATCGCCGGCGCATTGCATTGGAATGCGGGGACAAGTGCCCAAATCATAGGATCCGGCACCCGGTTACGCTAACACAGGCCCCGATTGGGTGTGAAGACTGGTTCTTGCCACATCCGGCTCCCGGGCGCAGACTGTCTGGCCTTGCCACGGTTCGAGGAGACCCCATGACACCTGCCATCAACTTGCTGAAAAAGCTCAAGATCCCCTACAGGCTCTACCCCTACGAGTGTGAAGCCCACGACGACTTCGGCAAGCATGCCGCTACCCAGTTGGGTCTGCCCGAGGCGCAGGTGTTCAAGACCCTGCTCGCCCATCACGACAAGCAGGCGGTGGTGGCCATCGTGCCCTCCTCGGGCATGTGCAGCCTCAAGCAGCTCGCCAAGGCCACCGGGCTCAAGAAGGTGGAGATGATGAAGCCGGCGGAAGCCGAAAAGCTGACCGGCTACAAGGTGGGCGGCATCAGTCCCCTGGCCCAGAAGAAGCTGCTGCCCACCGTGCTGGACGACTCCGCCATGGCCTTCGACGAGATCCTGGTGAGCGGTGGCAAGCGGGGGCTCTCGGTCGGCGTGGCCCCCGGGGACATGGTTCGGCTGATGAACTGGATTGCGGCCCCCATAGGCGATCACCACGACTGAACAAACAAAAGAGGCGCCATGACTGGCGCCTCTTGCGTCTGGATGTCGGATCTGGCGCCTTGTGTGCGAAGGATACCCAAAGCCCCGGCACCGGAAACCGCCCCGTACCCGCGGGTGATCTGCCACCCTCAACACGCCGCAGAGCGGCAGGCGGCGGTCAGTTCGGAGAGTCGGCGACGCTGACGCCCGGCATGGTCGAAGTTGCCGTCCTCCAGCCAGCGCTCGAAGCACCCTTTCAGGACGGGCCACTCGCTGTCGATGACGGAGAACCAGGCCGTATCCCGGTTGTGTCCCTTGTCCACCCGCGCCTGACGGAAGGTCCCCTCATAGTGAAAGCCCAGGCGCAGGGCCGCCTGGCGCGAAGGCAGGTTCAGGGCATTGCACTTCCACTCGTAGCGCCGGTATCCCAGAGCAAAGGCATTGGCCATCATCAACACCATGGCCGCCGTCGCCAGCCGTGACTGCTGCATGGCGGGGGAGAAGTGCAGCCAGCCCACCTCGATGCTGCCCGCCAGGGGATCGATGCGCAGGTAGCTCGCCAGTCCCAGCGCCCGTCCGCTCCCCTCGTCGATGATGCCGTAGAACTGGGGATCCCGCTTGGTGGCCACCTCCCGCAGCCAGACCCCCATGGCGGCCTCGTCCGCGAAAGGGCCGCTGGTCAGGTAGGTCCACATGGCCCCGCTGTCGGCACCGAACGCCTGCCACATATCCCCCAGGTGGCGCTCGGGATCAAGGGGCTCGAGACGACAGCCCCAGCCATGCAGGGCGCGGTGGGGAGGGAACTCGGCGCCGCGCCATTCTGGCAGCGCACGCCCCAGAGGCTGCCTAAAGTCGTTGAAAAGGGCGGCACCGGGCAGGGAGGCGTCGCCCCCCTCATTGCAACGTTCAACAGGCACAGGCAATTCCCCCTTCCAGCAGCACTCCGGGCTCGCTGCCCGTGGCGACGGCGAAACCGTCCTGACGCCACCAGTGCAGACCCCCTATCAACTCCTTGACCTCAAACCCGAGGGACGCCAGCTTGTAGGCCCCCTGGGTCGAACCGTTGCAGCCGATGCCGTCGCAATAGCAGACATACACCAGGTTCCGGTCCAGTACCGCCGTGGTCGACGCCGTCATGGTCCTGTGGGGGAAGGAGATGGCGCCGGGAATGTGGCCCTCGGCATAGTGTGCGGGGGAGCGGGTATCGATGACCACGATGCCCGCCACCCCGGCCAGCAGATCGGCGGCCAGATCCGCCGGATCGGTACGAAACTTCAGTTGGGCCTCGAAAAAGGCGCTGGCTTCGGCGGCCCCTGCCACCCCTGTGCTCAATACATGACTCATCCTGAACGCTCCTGATGACTAGATGACGATCTCTGTGGTGACGACGGTGTTGACCGAGTTGGCGATGAAGCACTCCTCATGGGCCTGGTGGTGCAACTGCTCCAGATCGGCCAGAGCGGGCTCCCGCTCTCCCCCGAAGATCACCCTGGGACGCAGGGTGACCCGGGTCATGGCGAGGCGACCTTGCCCATTTTTCGCCATGATGCCGACCGCGTCGTCCCGGTAGCTCTCTACCCGATAGCCCGCCTTCGCCGCCAGCCAGAGGAAGGTGAGCATGTGGCAACTGGAGAGGGCCGCCACAAACGCCTCTTCCGGGTCCACATGTTCCGCCACCGAGTAAGGCAGCGGCACCACATGGGGAGAGGAGGAGGCCGGCACCCTGACCCCGCCATCAAACGCCCACTCATGGGCCCGGCTGTAACGCTGATCGACGAAGGGCTCATGCTCCCCCCGCTGCCAACTGATGGTGGCACTGTATTCCGACATGCAGACTCCTTGTGTTGCCAATCCGTGCCGCCTGCTGGCGCCACCCTGTGACCACCAATGTAGCGACAAAATGGCCTTGCCACGCCGACCAATTTTGCCAATATGGGCAGACCAATTTCATCGGGCCGCCACCATGACCATCCACCCCACCCGCTCTGCCCGTCGGTCGCCAGCCCCACAGCCGCGCCATGCCCTGCGGGCAGGATCCCTGCCTCGAAAGAGGCGCAACCCCCGCGCCAACGGGAGCACACCATGACCGTTCTGCCAACGCTCTTCGCCAGCCAGCAGCAAGGGGATCTGCCCCTGCACGAACAACTGGTGCGTACCCTGCGCGAGGCCATCCTGGCGGGCCACCTGCCCCTGCACAGCCGCCTGCCCGCCAGCCGTCTCCTGGCCCGGGATCTCGGTATCTCCCGCAGCACGGTGGAACTTGCCTATGGCCGGCTCGAGGCGGAGGGGTATCTGGTGCGCAAGGTGGGCGCCGGCAGCTTTGTCGCCCTGGCGGCGGTGCGCCCCGCGCCGCGCCCGCCCCAGTCAGCGGCGGGCCTCTCCCGTCGCGGTCAGGAGATGGCCCTGGGTGGCGCCTGTCACGACGTGCCCGAGGTGGGCACCACCTTTGCTTCCAGCCAGCCGGATCCCCGTCTCTTCCCCCAGGCACTCTGGGGTCGGCTGATGCAGCAACAGTGGCGCCAGCGCGCCAGCGACTGGATGAACTACGGGGATCCCCAGGGGCTTGGGGAACTTCGCGCCGCCATCAGCAGCTATCTGGTGCAGTCACGCGGCGTGGTGTGCGAGCCGGATCAGATCCTGATCCTCACCAGCTCCCAGCAGGGGATCCTGCTGGCGACCCAGTTGCTCATCGATGCCGGTGACACCGTCTGGGTGGAAGACCCCGGTTATCCCGGGGCTCGCACCGCCATGGAGAGCGCCGGTGCCCGGGTGCATCCGGTGCCGGTGGATGAAGAGGGACTCAACCCTCATGGGGATCATCCTGCGCCGCGCCTCATCTATTGCACCCCGGCACACCAGTACCCCCTTGGCGTCCCCATGAGCCTGCCCCGCCGCATGGCGCTGCTGGCCGAGGCAGAGCGTCACGGCGCCTGGATCCTGGAGGACGATTACGACGGGGAGTACCAGTATGATCAGCGTCCCCTGCCCGCCCTGCAGGGGCTCGACGGCCAGGGGCGGGTGATCTATGTGGGCACCTTCAGCAAGGTGCTGTTCGGCTCGCTGCGCCTCGCCTACCTGGTGCTGCCCAGGCCGCTGATGGACTCCTTCTGCCGCGCCCGGGCCGCCGTCGACGGCCACAGCAACCAGTTGCAGCAAGCGGTCACGGCAGACTTCATCCGGGGCGGGCACTTCGCCACCCACCTGCGCCAGAGCCGCCTCCTCTACCAGAGCAGACGGGATCTGCTGCTGGCGGAACTGGCCGAGCACTGCCCGGGGCTCACCCCCATCCACAGCGGTGCCGGCCTGCAGTGCGCCGTGCTGCTGCCCCCCGGTGGCGAGGTGCGCTGGACCGATGCCGCCAACGCCTGCGGGCTGGGGCTGCGCCATCTGGGCCAGTTCTACCTGGGCCCGCAGACGCTGGAAGGGTGGCTGCTCGGCTTTGGCTGCCTCGACAACCAGACGCTGCGCCAGCTATGTCGTCGCCTGGGTCTCTTGATGAAATCCGCATGACCCCCTTCTCAAGAGGTCAGATCTGCCAGAGCCTGATAGCGCTGTGTCGACGGGAATGGCCCGTCTATACTGGGCACAATCCCGTTGCCGAACCCGGTCAAGATGCATCGAATCCTGCTCCTTTTGCTCGCCCTCTCCCTCCCGTCCCTCACGATGGCGGCCACCCGCTTCACCCTGATCACCGGGGAAACCCAACAGGATGTCCGCATGAATTATTACCGGGCGGCGATGCAGCTGGCGCTGGAGAAAACACGGCCCGATTACGGCGACTATGAACTGCTCGACGCCATCAGGATGAACAAGGCGAGGATGCGGCTCGAAGTGCAAACGCCGGGCAAGAATGCCCTCTTCATCGTCGACAGCTGGCCCCAGGAGATCCCTCAACCCGGTGTCAGCCTGGTCCCCTTCCCCATCGATCTGGGCGTGCTCGGCTACCGGGTCTGTTTTGTCGGCAGCGCCCGTGCCCAGGCCCTGGCCGGGGTTCACACCCTGTCCCAGTTGCAGCAGTTCACGCAAGGGGTGGGCACAGGCTGGCGGGATGCCGACATCCTTCGCTACAACGGCTTCAGGGTGCAGGAGGTGGATAACTATGAGTCACTGTTTCGCCTGGTGGCCCGTGGCCGGATCGATCCCTTCTGCCGTGGTGCCAACGAGATATTGAGCGAGTGGAAAAACCACAGACCCGGCCTGCCGGGGCTGACCGTGGATAGCCATGTCGCCCTCTTCTATCCGCTCATCCACTCCCTCTATAGCCACGCCACCTACAGCAAGGAGCGCGAGCGCCTTTTGCGCGGCCTGCAACTGGCCTGGAAAGATGGCTCCCTGCAGCGCCTCTGGCGCCATCATTTCCAGCCTTCCCTGGTCTTTGCCCGGCTCGATTCACGCCAGATCTTCCGGCTGACCAACCCGCAGTTGCCCGACGAGAGCACCGACTACCGCGCCTATCTCTATGACCCGATGAGGGATGACTTTGGCATCGCTCCCTGACTGGCTCGCCGGTTCTCCCCTGTCAGGCAGGCTCCCCTTGCGCACTCTCTGCCTGGCGCTGCTGCTCTGGTTGCTGCCGACCTGCGTCATGGCCGCCCCCGGCAGCATTCGTGCCTGCATGGAGAACAGCGATTCGCCTCCCTGGTTGCTGATGTCCGGCGAGGGGATAGTGCAGTTCCACCTCAAGGAGGTGGCAAACCGGATCGGGCATCCCATCATTCTCACCCCCCTGCCCTGGAAACGCTGCCTCTCCCTCGTCAGCCAGGGCCAGCTCGATGCCGCCGTCAAGCTGAGCTACAGCGAAGAGCGTGCTCGCACCATAGGGGTCTACCCCATGCGACACGGGGCACCTGATCCCGCCAAGCGCCTGCTCACCGAGAGCTACAGCCTCTACCAGCCAAAAGGCGGACAGGTTCGCTGGGATGGCCGGCAGCTCGTCGCCCATGGCGTCATTGCGGCGCAGTCCGGTTTCTCCATCGTCGCCCAGTTGCAGGAGAGCGGTGTCAGGGTGGATGACTCCAGCAGGGAGCCACTGATCCTGCTCAAGAAGGTCGCGATGCAGCGCGCCGTTGCCGCCGCCCTGCAAACCGGGGTCGCAGAACGGACCCTGGCCGCCCACCCGCAGTTGCAGGCCACACTCGAGCGGATCACCCCTCCCCTGGTCGAAAAGCCCTACTACCTCATCTTCTCCCACCCCTTCCATCAGGCCCACCCCGATCTCAGCCAACAGGTGTGGGACGAGATTGAGGAGGTGCGACACTCCGCAGCCTATGCCCGCTTCGTCACAGGCATGGCGTCACCGGGGACCCCCTAACCCCAGACCCGCTCTTCAGCCCTGTTCGCGGCACAGGGCAAGCCAGGCCTCGGCGGTGCGGGAGAGGTAGCGATCCCCTGGCCAGATCACCCCGAGCCGCCAGCTCAGCTCCGGGGCCAGAGGGCGCAACACCAGGCCGTCCGGCGTCAGCCGCCGGCAGATGGGCTCCGGCAGGAAAGCGACCCCCATGCCGCTTCGCACCATGGCGGTGAGGAAGTCCCACTGGCTGCTGCGGGCCGCCACCTGAGGCACGAACCCGGCTTGCTCGCAGGCCTGCTCCAGCCGCTCGCTCAAGGTGAAGGCCTGGGTATAGAGCAGGAAGGGTTCGTCTCGCAGAGCCTCCAGCCGGATCTCGCCCCCCTCGCGCCAGCGGGGCAGGTCCGGTAGCACCACCCGGATGGGGTAACTGTCCAGATCCAGGGCGCAGAGGGCCCCCTCTTCCCTGGTCGGCAGCATGGTGATGGCGAGATCCAGCTCCCCCGCCAGCACCGCCTGCTCGATGCGCCGCCCGCCATATTCGACGATGGAGAGCTCCACACCGGGGTAGCGGCTGCGATAGGTACGGATGAGATCCGCATAGACATGACCCACCATGGGCGGGATGCCGAGGGCAAGACGCCCGGATTGCAGGCTCTGCAGATCCGCCAGCTCCGCCTCCAGCTGCTGCATCTCCGCCAGGATGGTCTGGGCCCGATTGAACAGCACCTGGCCGCTGTCGGTCAGGGTGAAGCGGCGGCCGACCCGGCTCAGCAGAGGCTGGCCTAGCTCCTCTTCCATGTTGCGGATCATTTTGCTGATGGTGGGCTGGGTGACGAACAGCTTTTCGGAGGCGCGGGTGAAGCTCTGCTCCCGCACCAGCTCGACGAAGTAACGCAGGGCTCGAATATCCATGGTGCTCTCTTGACGGGGATGGCTGGCTAAATCATGCCTCTTTGGCATGATTTTGATAATTTAAATTCATTTTTTGCAGGTTTGGTCCCTCTCTATACTGTGAGCAGGTTCACAGAAAGACGCTTGCCATGAAAACCCTCTGCCTTCGCTGGTTGCAAACCCCCTTCCAAATCGCCCTGCTGGCGGCCATCTGGTTGCTGGCCGACATCGCAGTGCGCACCTTGCACCTGCCCCTGCCCGCCAACCTCACCGGCATGTTGCTGCTGCTGGTCTGCATCCTGCTCGGGGTGGTCAAGGCCCAGTGGTTCAGTGCCGGGGCCCGCTGGCTGCTGGCGGAGATGCTGCTCTTCTTCGTCCCTGCCGTAGTGGCCGTGGTCAACTATCAGGAGCTGCTGCTGCAGGAGGGGTGGCGCATCATGGTGGTCCTGATCGTCAGCACCGTGCTGGTGCTCGGCACCACGGCGCTGGTGGTGGACAGGGTCTATCGCCTCGAGCTGAAGCTGGCCCGCCGGAGTCGCCGCCATGTCTGACACCCTGCTCGGCCTGCTCTGCTTCGCCCTGACCCTGCTCTTCTACTACGCCAGCAAGTGGCTCTATGGCAAAAAGCGCATCCTGCCCCTGATGCCGCTGCTGCTGGCCCCCACCCTGCTGGTGGCCGTGGTGATGTTGTTCCACATTCCCTACCGGGACTACATGGCCGAATCCCACTGGCTGCTCTGGCTGCTGGGCCCTGCCACCGTCGCCTTCGCGGTGCCCGTCTACGAGAATCGCCAGCTGATGCGCCGCCACTGGCTCTCCCTCTCGGTCGGGGTCGTGGCGTCCGTGGTGATGGCGGTGGGCAGCACAGTGCTGCTGGCCCGCTGGCTCAACCTCTCCGAGCTGTTGCAACGCAGCATGGCCATGAGATCCATCACCACCCCCTTCGCGGTGGAGGCGACCCGTTCCGTGGGTGGCAACGCCGATCTCACCGCCCTGTTCGTGGTGCTGACCGGCGTCATCGGCATGGCGGTGGGAGAAAGCGTGCTCACCGTGCTCGCCATCCGCAGCCGCCTTGGCAAGGGCGCGGGCTTTGGTGCCTCGGCCCACGGGGCCGGGACAGCCAGGGCCTATCAGATGGGCAACGAGGAGGGGGTGGTCTCCAGCATGGTGATGATGATCGCCGGCATGGCCACCGTGCTGCTCGCCCCCCTCCTGGGCCGGCTGTTCTGGTAACTCCGCTACCCGATAACAGAAGAGGCGCCCTGGGGCGCCTCTTCTCATTGCATCGTGTCACGCAGCCTCAGAGGCTGGCGCAGATCTGCCAGAGATCGTACTGGATGGCGGCGGCCGTCACTTCCCGGCCCGCTCCCGGCCCCTGGATCACCAGGGGGTTGGTGCGATAGCTGTCGCTCTCGATGGCGAACACGTTGTCGCAGGGCAAGAGGTTGGCAAACGGGTGATGGGGCTCCAGCGCCTCCAGCCCGACGCGGGCCTTGCCGTCGTGCTCGAAGCGGGCGACATAACGCAGCACCTTGCCGACCCGGCGCGCCCCCTCGAAGGCGGTCTGGATAGGGTCATCCAGCTCCTTGAGCCTGTCCATGAACTGATCCGCACTCACCTTGCGCAGGACCACCGGCACCAGGTTCTCCAGCTCGATGTCGGCGGAGTCGAGTTCGAAGCCCGCCTCCCGCGCCAGGATGAGCAGCTTGCGGCGCACATCCTGACCGGAGAGATCCTCCCGGGGATCCGGCTCGGTCAGGCCGTGTTGCCACGCCTCGTCCACCAGTTCGGAGAAGGGGCGAGTGCCGTCATACTGCTGGAACAGCCAGGAGAGGGTGCCGGAGAAGATGCCGGAAACCCCCTGGATGCGGTCACCGCTCTGACGCAGCATCTGGATGCTGGACTGGATGGGCAGCCCGGCCCCCACGGTGGCGTTGTAGCGCCACTGCACCTGATGGTCGCGGCAGGTCTGCTTGATGCGCTGGTAAAACTCGCTGTCGGCGGCACCGGCAAACTTGTTGGCGGCGATGATGTGGATGCCGAGCTGGGCAAAGTCCGGGTAGTAGCGGCTCACCGTCTCGCTGGCGGTCATGTCGAGCGCGATCAGGGAGTCAAAACTGTGCTGCTCCAGCTGGGAGAGCAGCTCCGGCCAGATGAGCGGCTTGGGATTGAAGTTGTCCTGTACCTTGAGGGGATCCAGCCCCTCTTCGTCCAGCAGCCCGCCCTTGGAGTCGAAGACCCCGTAGAGGGTGAGCGCCAGATTGAGCTCATGCTCGAGGCGCGCCTTCTCGCGGGCGTAGAGCCCCAGCCAGTGACCGCCGATATTGCCTTTGCCGAACACCACCAGCCCGACACGGGTCGGGCGGCTGAACAGGGCACTGTGCAGAGCGATGAGCAGCGGCTCCAGCACGATCTGGCGCAGCACGGCCACCAGGCTCAGGCCGTCTTTGGCCACCTGCACGAACTCGAGAGGCTGATCCGCCAGCAGCTGGTAGAAGCGATGGCACTGCTCGGCGTTGTCGGTGACGCCGGCCCCCACCAGGGCGACCAGGCTGAACCCCTCCTTCTGGATGAGGCCGGTAAAGTTGCCCTGCAACTGGAAGTCACGGAGCACCTCGAAGGCCCCTTGTGCCACCTCCAGGGTGTAGGCCAGACGCAGCACCCGCCGATCCGGCTGGCGCTGCAGGGTGAGCGGATGGAGGCGATGGCGGGCCAGATGGGCCTCGATGGCCGCCACTGTCTGCTCAAAGTCAGTCTGCGGCAGCACCTTGAGCTCGATGAGGGCTATCTGATCCACCGAGGAGACGATGCGGGCACCGCCGGAGCGGGGTGCACGGCGCAGGATGTGGGTGCAGCCTTCGTCCGGATTGTAGCTGCAGCGCAGAGTGAGGCGCTGACGGCTGTCGGCCACCGGCTGCAGGGTACGCGAATGCAGCACCGAGGAGCCCAGGCGCGCCAGCTCGTTGGCCTCGGCCAGGCTCAGGCGCTCCAGCAGACGCGCCTCTTTCACCCGGCGCGGGTCGGCACTGTAGACCCCGGCCACGTCGCTCCAGATGGTGGTGGACTCCCCGTCCGCCAGCGCCGCCAGGAGGCTGGCACTGTAGTCGGAGCCGTTGCGCCCCAGCAGCAGAGAACGCCCCTCCATGTCGGCGGCGATGAAGCCGGTCACCACGATGCGACCGGCGTGCTCGGCCAGGCGGGCCTTGAGCAGCTCGCTGGAGAGGGCGGTATCCACCTTGATGAGGGCGCCGTCTTCTGCGCGCAGGAAGCTGCGAGCATCGAGCCAGGCGGCCGCCTCACCCCGGCTGGTGAGCAGGGCAGCCAGCAGACGGGCGGACCACACCTCGCCAAAGGCGAGCAGGCCGTTGCGCTCGAAGCGGTCAAACTGCCCCTCCAGGGTCTTGGCGATCAGCTGCATGTCGTCCGTCAGTTGCTGGCTCAGATCGAGGTGAAGATCCCCTTCCAGCAGGCCGTCGATCAGGCTCTGCTGATAGGCGTGCAGGGCGGTGATGGCTTCGCCTGCGGCCTCATCCCCCGCTTCCGCCAGCTCCACCAGCTGGATCAGCCGGTTGGTGGTCTTGCCCGCGGCGGAGACCACCACCAGCTCGTTGCCCCCCACCTGTTGCTCGACGATGCTGGCGACCCGGCGATAACAGACCGGATCCGCCAGGCTGCTGCCGCCGAACTTGTGTACATGGCGCCGCTTGAAGACTGCCTCTGTTGCCACCACACACTCTCCTTGTTGTTGTTCCATTACTTCACCTGCTCTGCCTGTTGTGCCAACTGCGCCTGTTCAAACCCCTGGGCCAGATCGGCCACCAGATCCTCACCGTGTTCAATCCCCACCGACAGGCGCAGCAACTGGGCACTGATACCCGCCGCCTGCTGGGCCGCAGGGGTCATGGCCCTGTGGGTCATGCTGGCCGGGTGGGCCACCAGACTCTCCACCCCGCCGAGGGACTCCGCCACCGAGAAGAGGCGCAGTCCCGCGAGGAAGGCGCGCAGCCCCGTCTCGTTGCAATCGAGCTCAAAACTTAGCATGGCGCCAAAGCCGGACTGTTGACGGCGCGCAATGTCGTGGCCCGGATGGCTCGGCAGGCTGGGATGATAGATCCGCTTGACCAGCGGCTGCTGCTGCAAGAAGGCGAGGATGCGATCCGTGTTCTCCTGATGGGTGCGCAGGCGCGGGGCCAGGGTGCGCAGGCCCCGCAGGGTGAGGTAGGAGTCAAAGGCACCGGAAGTGAGCCCCAGGCAGTTGGCCCACCACACCAGGGAGTCGGCAAGAGCCTGATCCTTGGCGATCGCCACCCCCCCTACCACGTCGGAGTGGCCGTTGATGTACTTGGTGGTGGAGTGGACCACCACGTCGGCACCAAGGGCCAGGGGCTGTTGCAGCAAGGGGGAGAGGAAGGTGTTGTCCACCACCACCTGGGCCCCCACCTCGTGGGAGGCCTCGGCGATGGCGGCGATGTCCACCACCCGCAGCAGCGGATTGGAGGGGGTCTCCACCCACACCAGTGCGGGTTTCTGGGCCAGCGCGGCGGCCAGCGCCCCCTCGTCTCCCTGATCCACGAACTGCACCTGGTAGTGGCCCTTGGCCGCCAGATACTCGAACAGGCGCCAGGTACCGCCGTAGCAGTCGTGGGGGGCGATCAGCAGATCCCCCGCCTTGAGCAGAGCCGTGGTCACCAGGTGAACGGCCCCCATGCCGGTGCCGGTCACCACGGCGCCGGCCCCCCCTTCCAGGGCCGCCAGGGCATCCGCCAGATTGGTGCGGGTCGGGTTGCCGGAGCGGGCATAGTCGTATTGACGGGGCTCGCCAAAGTCGGCAAAGGTGTAGTTGCTGGAGAGGTAGATGGGGGGCACCACGGCACCGTGCTGCGTATCTGTCTCAATCCCGGTGCGTACCGCCAGGGTGGCCTTGTGGGTCATGTCACTCTCCTTGATGGGTTGCCGGAGCCGGTCCGCCTCGTGGGTCGTCCAGCCCCGCTCTCATTTTCGCTGGCCGGACTGCCGGCCCATGGTGCACCACACTACGCCACCTTAAAAAAGCCGTCAACACTTCTAGACGTCTAAATGGCTTTGCTGTTGGATTGCCATTGAATTCCTTAAGGGTTAAAATCCGCGCTCACGGCCAAACGACTACAGGTGGAACATGGGTACAGAGTGGAACGGCGACTACGTCAGCCCCTATGCAGAGCACGGCAAGAAGAGCGAACAGGTCAAGAAGATAACCGTCTCGATCCCGCTCAAGGTGCTGAAGGTGTTGACCGATGAGCGCACCCGTCGCCAGGTGAACAACCTGCGTCATGCGACCAACAGCGAGCTGCTCTGCGAAGCCTTCCTGCACGCCTTCACCGGCCAGCCGCTGCCCTGTGACGACGACCTGCGCAAGGATCACCCGGACAGCGTCCCCGCCGAGGCCCGCGCCATCATGGAAGCCCTTGGCAAAGAGATCGAAGACTTCGACGCCGAGTAATGCGGCTGCCCATGGCAAACGATGCATCCCTTTCAATGACGCGGCCCGGTGCCGCGTCATGCTTATCTGCCGCCTCCCCCTTCAGCCTGCGTCACTACCAGAGCGACATGCAGAGCCACAGTCATGACCACGCCCAGCTGGTGATCCCCCTCGTCGGCCCCCTCGAGATCGAGGTGCAGGGCCTGGGGCGGCGGCTTGCGCCCGGCTTTGCCTGCATCATCGCCCCTGGCCTTCGCCACGACTACGCCGCCGACCCGGCGCACGTGTTTCTGGTGCAGGAGAGTCACTGGCTGCCGGCCGCCCTGGGGGACCACCCCTTCGTCGAGCTGGATGAGGCCCAGCGCCACTACCTCGCCTTCCTGCACCGCATGGTGGCCGAGGGGCGCCACGTGGCCGGCATGGATCAGGTGTGGCTCGGGCTGCTGACCGAGGGACGCGGCATGGGCCCCGCCGTCGCTCCCCGCATAGCCCCTCGTATCGCCAAGGTGCAGCGTCATATGGAAGCCCACCTCGCAGACCCCCTCACCAACGAGGAACTCGCCGCCATCGCCTGCCTCGGCCTGAGCCAGTTCAAACACGCCTTTCGCCAGCAGGTGGGCACGAGCGTCTCCCACTACCTCAGGATGCGGCGTATGGCGCTGGCCCGCACCCTGCTCGCTCGCACCCGGCTGCCCGTCGGCGAAGTGGCCAGCCGCTGCGGCTATCAGAACCAGGGAGCCTTTGCCGAGCGCTTCCTGGCCGAAACCGGACTGACCCCTTCCCTCTGGCGCCGGCAAAACGGCTGCCTGCCGTAATCGGTCGGCTCTTTGCCGAAGACAATCCCCGGGCATTCGAGGCATGCTGAGGCTCATGCAAGGTATGGGCAACGAGGAGCCAAGATGCAGACCATAAGCTGGCAGGATTTCGAGATGGTGGAGCTCAGGGTGGGCACCCTGGTGCGGGTCGAGCCCTTCCCCGAGGCGCGCCGCCCCGCCTACAAGGTGTGGGCGGATTTCGGCCCCGAGCTCGGGGTGCGCAAGAGCAGCGCCCAGATCACCGACCTCTATCGACCGGAGGATCTGGTGGGCCGCCAGATCGTCGCCGTGGTGAACTTTCCCCCCAAGCAGATAGGCCCCATCCAGTCGGAGTTTCTGCTGACCGGCTTCTATCGCCCGGATGGCGCCGTGGTGATCGTCATCCCCGAGCAGGCGGTGGAGAACGGCGCCAAGCTGGGGTGAGACGACGGCAAGGCAACCAGAAAGCAGAAGCAAGAGAGGCGACCCCCGGGGTCGCCTCTCTTGTTTGATGCTGACGGCCTGGCTTATTTCAGCAGGCTGAACAGCAGGGCCGAGACCGCCAGGGCACCGGTCAGCAGGATGAAACCGTTGACCCAACGGTGACGGAAGCGGGCCAGCGCCTCCACCTTGTAGATGGCCACCACCGGCATGATGAAGAGGATCATGGCGATGACGGGGCCGGAGAGGGTCTCCATCAACCCCAGAATGCCCGGGTTGATGATGGCGGCGCCCCAGATGGCGAAGAACATCAGGGCGATGCCGAGCTTGTCCGCCTTCGCCAGCGGCAGGCCGGTGGGCTTGGCGATCAGGCTTTTCAGGCTCTCGCGGGCACCGAGGAAGTGGCCGAGGAAGGAGGAGCTGATGGCGATGAAGGCGATGAGCGGCCCCAGGGTCACGATCACCGGGTTGTCGGTGATGTTGGCGAGATAGGAGAGCACGGAGACGTTCTGGGCCTTGGCCTCGGCCAACTGAGCCGGGGAGAGGCTCAGCACGCAGGAGAAGACGAAGAAGAGCACGAAGCCCACCAGCATGACGGTGGTGTTGCGCAGGATCAGGCCGCTCTTGGTTTCGGCCTGCTCCCCGTACTCCCGGCGCTGCACGTTGGCAAAGCCCGAGATGGCGGCGGCGTGGCTGAAGGCGAACACGGTGACCGGCAGCGCCAGCCAGACGGTGTTGAGGAAGCTGGTGCCTTCAAAGGCGGTCACTTCCGGCCACTGCCACTGGGGAATGAGGTAGCAGGAGAGGGCCAGCAGGATCGCCGCCAGCGGGTAGACCATGACGGCGAAGGCCCGCAGCATCGCCTTCTCGCCGGCCAGCATCACGGCGATCATGGCGAACACCAGCACGCCGGAGAGCATCACCCGATCCGGGGAGGCCAGACCGAGCTGATTGACCATGAAGCTCTCCACCGTGTTGGTCAGCCCGACACCGTAGATGAGCAGGATCGGGAAGATGGAGAGGAAATAGAGCGCCGAGATGAGGCGCCCGGCCATCTTGCCGAAGTGCTCCTCGGCCACCTCGGTGAAGTCGGCCTGGGGGCGCGACGACGAGAGCACGAAACGCGCCAGCCCGCGGTGGGCCAGGAAGGTCATGGGACCGGCCAGCACGGCGACGATGATGAGGGGCCAGATCCCCCCCAGACCCAGGTTGATGGGCAGGAACAGAATGCCGGCGCCGACGGCGGTGCCGAACAGGCTGATGACCCAGTGGGTGTCGTGGCGACGCCAGCCGGTGCTGGCCATGGTGGAGGGGGAACCGGACAGCTCCCGCGAGACGTCTGCAGATAAACTAATCGATAAATCACTTTTACGTAGTATTAAAATCTAAAAACATTGTGCTCCTTTAGCATTTAATTCTCAAAAGTGGAGGCTGGCAGATCTCACTGGCAAAGCCCTGTTCCACCAGTGAGATTGGGAGGAAATCTCACCCCGAATTATTCAATTAATCCTGATACAAACCAAAAGTTAGGAATATAAAACCAAAATTAAAACCCAAGCCGATTTTTTGTTTCGATGAAATGCATGTTTTCAGAATTAACTGAAAATTATGCCAGTGCAGACAGATTGAATGTGATGATCCACTGCCGTTATCGCCATCACTAGCGAATCTCCCTGAAATCTCCGTAACCAGCCAGTGGATCACACCAATGCAATCAGGCGACCCTGTGGTCGCCTGATTGCATTCTCTGCGAGCTGGTCGACCCGTCAGTGGGCCAGAATGCGACCCCAGGCGAGATCCGGGTCCCCCATCACGATGAAGTCCGGGTTCTCCAGCGACTCGGTCTCGTTGTAGCTCAGCGGTTGCAGCGCCAGGCTGAGGATGCGGCCCCCTGCCGCCTCCACGATGCATTGGGCGGCAGCGGTATCCCACTCCCCGGTGGGGCCCAGGCGCACGTAGCAATCCGCCACGCCTTCCGCCACCAGGCAGGACTTGAGGGAGCTGGAGCCGAGCGGGATCAGCTCGTAGTGGATGGCCGGGTTGAGACGACGGGTCAGGTTCTCCAGTTTCTGGCGACGGCTGATGGCCACCACCAGGGAGTCAGGCTGATCGTGTTCATGATGGATGGCGCTGATGGGGCGGCTCTCGCCGTTCGCCTCCTTGAAGGCGCCGTGACCACGCACCGCCCAGTAGAGCAGATCGGATTCGGGGGCGTAGATGACCCCGAGCACCGGGACATTGTCCCGCACCAGGGCGATCAGGGTGGCGAAGTCGCCGCTACCGGCGATGAACTCGCCGGTGCCATCGAGGGGATCCACCAGCCAGTACTGGCGCCAGTTGGCACGCTGGCTGAAGGGGATGTCGGCCGCCTCTTCGGTCAGCACGGGAACGTGGGGAGTGAGCGCCGCCAGCGCCTGTTTGAGGTAGGCATCGGCAGCAAGATCGGCACTGGTGACCGGGGTCGCATCCTCCTTCAACTGGCGTTCGAACTGACCGCCGCGATAGATCTCGTGAAGGATCCTGCCCGCCTCACGGGCGATCTCCTTGACCTCGGGTATCCAGGCCAACAACTCCTGCATGGTGCTTACCTCTGCCTCTGATTGCCAAACAGACCCTCTGCGGGCTAATTTCCCTGCTCCGCCAGCCATTTGCTGGCCAGCAGCAGGGCACTGATGCTGCGCGACTCGGTGAAGTCCGGTCGTGCCAGCAACTCGTCGATCCGGTTGAGGGGCCAGGGGATCACCTCGAGAGGCTCGGGCTCGTCACCGACCCGCTGCTCGGGGTAGAGATCCCGCGCCAGCAAGATGTCCATCCGGCTGGAGAAATACCCCGGCGCCAGCGACACCTGCTTGAGCAGGGTCAGGCTGCTCGCCCCGAAGCCCGCCTCCTCCATCAGCTCCCGGTTGCCCGCCTCGAAGGCATTTTCACCAGGGTCTATCAATCCCTTGGGGAAACCCAGCTCGTAGGAGTGGGTGCCCGCCGCGTACTCGCGCACCAGCAGCAGGGTGTGGGCATCGAACAGGGGCACCACCATGACGGCACCCCGATTGCCGCCGCGCATCCGCTCGTAGACCCGCTCCTCGCCGTTGGAGAATTTCAGGTGAAGGGACTCCACCTTGAACAGCCGGCTCTCGGCCACGATCTCGGCCTTGAGGATCTCCGGCTTGCTCTTGTCATGGGCCATGGTCTCGACACTGAGGTGGACGGGATTGCGCTTGTGGGGATCGCTCATCGGGGGCTGACTGCTCGTTAAAAAATCGTGTTTCAAGAGTAAACGACTCCCCTGCCGAACACCACGGGGCAAAGAGGGGAAAGATGTCTGAAAAATCCGTTATAATGCGCCCCGTTTTTCCCATCACCACAGACATCGCGAGGCCCCATGCCGACTCCCCTGCCCTGGCACCAGATTGATACCGTGTTGCTCGACATGGATGGCACCCTGATCGATCTCCATTTTGACAGCCATCTGTGGCAAACCCTGGTGCCGGCGCGCTACGCCGAGCGACTCGGCCTGCCGCTGGCCGAGGCGAAGGCGCAGATAGACACCCACTATCATGCGGTCAACGGCACGCTCGACTGGTACTGCGTGGATTACTGGACCCGGACGCTCGGGCTCGACATCCGCGCCCTCAAACAGGAGATCCTGGAGAAGATCCAGTGGCGCCCCAACGTCATTCCCTTCCTGGCCGCACTCAAGGCCGCCGGCAAGCAGGTGGTGCTCTTCACCAATGCCCATCCCGCCAGCCTGTCGGTGAAGGATGCACGCCTCGGCCTCGCCCAGCACCTCGATCTGATGGTGAGCACCCATGAGCTCGGGTGGTCGAAGGAGAGCCAGCACTGCTGGCAGGCGCTGGCCGAGCGGCTGGCCTTCGACCCGGCCCGCACCCTCTTCGTGGATGACAGCGAGCGGATCCTGGCTGCCTCGGCCGAGTTCGGCATCGCCCACCAGCTCGGCATCCGTCACCCCGACAGCCAGATGCCGCCGCTCACCTTCCAGCACTTCCCGGCGCTCGACGACTACGCCGACCTGCTCCCTCTCGGCGCCTGACACGCACAAGGCCCTCTTCACGAGGGCCTTGTCACATCAGCTCAGCAGCCTGCCGAGCGCATCCCGTTCATGAAAGCCCTCAGGCCGCATCGCGCGGGGCCAGCACCCCCATGCCGGCCAGGTAGTCGAGGGCGCTTGGGGTGAAGCCAACCTCCGTGAGGTGCGCCGCCGTGAAAGGGGCTGCATGCAGAGGCAGGCCGCGGCTCACCCGTTCCATCCAGTCCGGATTGCCAAGGGCCGCCGTGCCCACCGCCACCAGATCGGCGCCGCCGGCCAGAGCCCGCTCCGCCGAATCTGCGTCGCTAATCTTGCCCGCCACCATGAGCGGCACCCGCCCGGCCAACCCGATCCTTACCGCCTCCAGCAGGGCGCCGCCGTCGGGATCCCCCGCCACCGCCTTGAAGCTGTCCCCCATGGAGAAGTGCAGGTAGTCGATCCCCTCGTTCGCCAGCAGGCGCGCCACCGCCAGCTGATGGGCCAGTTCGATGCCCTGGATATGGGCATAGCTCTCGGGGGAGAGACGCACCCCGACCAGGAAGCCCCGGGGTAGACGGGCGCGAATGCCGCGCACTATCTCCACCAGGATCCGCGCCCGGTTGGCGAGGCTGCCCCCCCAGCGGTCGGTGCGCCGGTTGTGCAGGGGGTTGAGGAAGTTGCAGAGCAGGAAGTGGTGGGCTGCGTGCAGCTCGACCCCGTGCAGGCCGGCGCCATGGGCCCGCTCCGCAGCGCTCACAAAGGCATCAATGAGCGTCAGAATCTCCTCCTCGCTCAGCCCCTTGACCCCGAGGGGGTAACGCCCGCCCGGCGCCAGCGCGCACGGGCCGACCGGCACCCCGTCGTTCAGCTCGGGCAGAGCCCGCATCCCGCCGTGATGCAGTTGCACCACCGCCAGCGCCCCGGCCTGCCGCGCACTGTCGGCCAGGGCCGTGAAGGCCTGCTGCTGGGCGTCCGTCATCAGGGCAGGCTGCCCCGCCCAGCAGCGTCCGCCGGGCCGCACCTGGGTGGCGGCGGCGATGAGCAGGCCGAAGCCGCCACGGGCGCAGCGCGCCAGCCAGTTGAGCTCGGCCTGGCCGGGATCACCGCCTGCGCCGCTCATGTTGTGGGTCAAAGGGGCCAGCACGGCCCGGTTCTTGAGCCGCAATCCGGCTCGCTCGAAGTGGAAGCTGTCGCCCAGTGTCTTGTTCATCGTCCTCTCCCGGGATCGCAATGGCATGGCAGCCACTATAAACCCGGGCCAGAAGGATATAATCAGACGTACAAGCAAGACATTTATTCCCAGCAAGACATAATAGGCCACCCCTCATGAGTCACCACAAGCTCGACACCCTCTACCTGATGCGCCTGCTGGTCGCCATCGTCCGCTGTGGATCCTTCGCCGCGGCGGCGGCCCAGCTCGGCATCACCCCGAGCAAGGCGTCAAAAGATCTGCGCCACCTGGAGCAAAGCCTCGGCAGCGTGCTCCTGAGCCGCACCACCCGCCGGGTGCAACTGACCGACGCAGGAGAGCTCGCCTACCGCCAGGCCGACCAGATGATCGCCCTGCACGAGCAGTTGCTGGACGGGCTGCAGCGCCGCCGCTCGGCACTGTGCGGGGAGCTGCGCATCACGGCGCCGGATCTCTGGGGAGAAGTGGTGCTGACTCCGGTGCTGCTGCGCTTTCGCGCCGACCACCCGGAGGTGCGGATCATCGCCGACTTCAGCAATACCCCGGCCGACCTGCTGCGCGACAACCTGCACGTGGCGTTTCGCAGCACTGAGCTCGGCACCCAGCCCTACCTGGCGCGCCCCATCGCGGTGGACGATCTGGTGCTCTGCGCCAGCGCCGACTACCTCGACCTCCACCCGCCCCTCACCACACCGCAGGATCTGCACCAGCACAGCCTCATCACCCGCAGCCAGGAGTACGGCCGCCACGAGCGCTGGCCCCTGCTTGCCCAGGGGCGCGAGATCCCTCTCGAGGTAGCGGGCGAGCTGGCCTTCAGCAGCAAGAAGGCGATTCACCAGGGGATGCGCCAGGGACTGGGGATAGCCCGCCTGCCGCGCTACCTGGTGGCGGCCGAGCTGGCCGAGGGGGTGGTGCGCGAAGTGCTGCCGGACTATCGCCCCAAGGGGGCCCATTTCTACGCCCTCTATACCCAGCGCCGGGCCGAGTCGGCCCTGGTCGGCCACTTCCTCGACTACGTCATCGAGGCGCTCACCCCTTCATGAGCGGATCACCAGGTGGTACTGCTTCTTGCCCCGGCGCAGCAGCAGGTAGTGGCCGAACAACCGATCGTCGGCGGTGAGCGGCTCATCCCGGCGGATCGCACCGTTGACGCTGACGGCCCCCGCCGCCAGCAGCTCGCGGGCGATCCGCTTCGAGTTGGCCAGGCCGCACTCCACCAGCAGGGTCACCAGATCCGTTTCCCCCTTGATGGGGCTGCTTGGCATGCCATCTTGCGCCAGCTGGGCCAGATCGCTCTCCCCAAGGCGGGCTACCTCGCCACTGAATAACAATTCGCTGATGCGCTGCGCCGCCGCCAACGCCCCCTTGCCGTGTACCAGTTCGGTCAGCTCGTCCGCCAGCACCTGCTGGGCCAGCTTGCGCCCCTGCCGCTTCGCATCCTCCGCCTCCAGCGCCTCAATCTCGGCCAGCGGCATAAAGCTGTAGTAGCGCAGGAAGCGGTAGACATCCTCGTCTGCGGTGCCGAGCCAGAACTGGTAGAAGGCGTAAGGGGAGGTGAGCGCCGGGTCAAGCCAGATAGCGCCCCCCTCGGTCTTGCCGAACTTGGTGCCATCGGCCTTGGTGATGAGCGGCAGCGTCATGCCGTGGACCTGAGTCTGATGCAGCCGCCGTGTGAGATCCATGCCGCTGGTGATGTTGCCCCACTGGTCGTTGCCGCCGATCTGCAGGGTGCAGCCGAGGCGTTGGTTGAGCACGGCGAAGTCCTGGGATTGCAGTAGGGTGTAGGAGAACTCGGTGAACGAGATGCCCTGATCCGGACGGGCCAGGCGCTGGCGCACCGATTCGCGGGCCAGCATGGCGTTGACCGAGAAGTGCTTGCCAATGTCCCGCAGAAAATCGAGAGCGGACATCTGCCCCATCCAGTCGGCGTTGTTGACCAGCAGCGGCGCCGCCAGCCCGTCGCTCGCTGGCAGCAGGGCGCTTATCTGGGCCGACAGGCTGGCGACCCAGCCCTGCACCGTCTCGGCGCTGTTGAGGGTGCGCTCGCTTGCCTTGAAGCTGGGATCGCCGATAAGGCCGGTGGCCCCGCCCACCAGAGCCACCGGGGTGTGGCCCGCCAGCTGGAAGCGGCGCAGCATCAGCAGTGGCACCAGGTGGCCGATGTGCAGGCTGCCAGCGGTGGGATCGAAGCCGCAGTAGACGGTGCGCGGGGTGGCAAGATGGTCGGCCAGCGCCACCGGGTCGGAATTCTGGGCCACCAGGCCGCGCTGGGTCAGCTCATCGAGCAAGTGAGGATTTGTCATGGAGGGCTCCAACAGAAAGAGAAAGAGGGCCATCCTCGCCGTTTGCAGTGCTGGCAGATATGTCCCCCAGGGGACAGTTTTGCCACTCCCGTGCTAGCATCCTGCCATCGTGGGGAAGCCATTCCCTGACCCGGAGCCCATCGCCATGCCCCCGTCTCCTGCCACGGATACCCTGAGCCTGACCGCCGCCGTCGATGCCCTGCACGGCAGCGGCTTCCCGGCTGCCCTGGTGCGCCTCATCCAGCAACAGGTGGCATTCGACTGTGCCCTGCTGCTCGGGGTGGGGCTGCGCCCCGTCTACCTCTACGACAACCTGCATCATCAGCGGGCCCTATTGTTCGACCGCTACCTCACCCGCCACTTCAGTCAGGATCCCTTCATGCAGGCGCTGGAGCAGGGGCTGGGTGCCGGGGTCTGGACCCTGGCGCAGGTGTCGCGGGGGCGGCTCGACCCCGAGTATCGCCACCACTTCTATCAGGCCACCGGCTGGCAGGAGGAGGTGGGGCTGATCCTGCCGGTGCGCGGCGGCCTCACCCTGATGCTGTTTCTGGGCCGCCTCGACAAGCGCAGCTCCCTCAGCCGTGACGAGCTGGCCAGGCTGGAGGCACTGTTCCCGCTGGTGCACTCCCTGTGTCGCCAGCACTGGCGGGAAGAGACACCCCGCCTGGCTCGCAGCCCGGCCAGGTCAGATGGCACTGACCTCAAGGGGGCGGTGGAGCAGGCTATCGCCAGTGTGGGGGGAGATCAGCTAACCCGGCGGGAGCGCCAGGTGGCGGGTTTGCTGTTGCAGGGGCTGGATACCGAGGCCATTGCCGGTGCGCTCGGCATCGGCTGCGGCACGGTGAAGAATCACCGCAAGCATCTCTACGCCAAGTTGAACCTGCACTCCCGGGCCGAGCTGTTCAGCTTCTTCCTCAATCACCTCATCACGGCGCCAGCCGGCGCGCCCCCATAACGACACCACCCCGCCGGGGCGGGGTGGTTCAAACCATGGGCAACGCCGTCAGATGCGGCCCTGATAACGCAGCGGGAAGCGCCCCTGCCCATCGGGCTGGCCGAGGAAGGGGAGCCCCTGTTTCATCTGGTCCGGCAGCTCGGGACCCGGTTTCAGGGTGCCCTGGAACAGGTACTGGCGATTGGCCTGCAACTCCAGCTTGCCCAGCACCTGCACCGCCTCCGAGCCCTGCTTGATCTCGGCCACCAGCCGGGAGTCGAGACAGGTGAGCGTGATCTCGGGATCCCCCAGGGCCAGCTTGCCCGCCGGGGTGTCCGCCTGTGCGTCATACCAGTGAAGATCCCCGTAAAGGTTGTCGCACCAGGGATTGCCCTGGGCAAACTGGTCGATCTTGAGCTGCAACTGACCCACCGCCGTCAGCGGGAAGGGGGGTCTCATCGGCACCCGCTCCAGCACCCAGGGGGCCGGTGCATTCAGGGTGATGTCGCGCCCGAAAGCGGCACCGTTCCAACCCAGGATCCCCTGCCCGTTGAGTCCGCTGCGCTCGCCAAAGCGCACCGACACCTCGGGTGCCAGCCGCAGCAGGGACCAGCCATCGAGATCCCAGCGCAACTGGGTGAGGGACTCGCTGGCATATTGCACCCGGGCGGCCTGACCGCTCCAGAGGGTGCCGCTCACCCCCTCCAACCGCACCAGATTGGGGGGCAGCGGCAGATGGCGCACCACCAGGGATGCTGGCAACTGGGCCAGCAGGAAACCGAGATAGGCCAGCAGGAAGAGACTGGCGATCACTATTTTTCGCTTCATTGGGAACGACTCAACTGCAAACGTCTGACCTTGACCAGCCCGGGGGCCAGCCCCTCGCGGGCCAGCTCGATGATCTGCACCTGGACGCCGTATTGATCCGAGAGGGTCGCAAGCCAGATCAGCAGATCATCGAACGGCACTGTGTCTATCCATACCTGCAGCTCCTGACCCTGGGGCTGCAAGCGGGCAATCTTGATCTTCTGGTTGAAGGCGGTGCGGTTCACCACGCCGTCCAGGGTACCGCCGGTATCGATCTGGCGCCCCTGTCCCCCCTGCATCGCCAGCACCTCCTGTCCCTTCTCCTTGAGCCAGGCCAGGGTCTGCTGCTGGTTCACCACCTGCCGCTCGCGCTCGGCAATGCGATTTGCCACCGGCTGCCAGATCGCCCAGTAGAAGAGCCCGATGAGCAGTACGCTGCCCCCCACCGCCACCAGCCGCTGCTCGCGGGCACTGATGCCGCGCCACCAGCTCTGCAGTTTGTCCATCATGACGACCTCCCCTTGAGCACCAGCGCCCCTTCGACCTTGCCTTCGGTGCTTCGCACCTCACCCTGCTGCACCTCGAAGCGCTTGCCCGCCAGCTCGCGGAAACGTTCGATCTCGGTGAAGCCGGGGGCCGTCACCTGCAACCTCAGCTCGCCCCGGGCTGCATCGAAGCGCAGCACCTCGGGCTTGAGGCCGGGCACCTCGGCAAACACCGGGGCCAGCTCGCTCAGGAGCAACAGGACGCCATCCTGCGGAGCCTGTCCCAACTGCTGGAGGTGCTGGGTCATCTGGCTGCGCACGTTGACGATGCGCGTCTCCCCCGGGAAGATCCGGGTGTAGACCTGCCGGATCTCCGCCTTGAGGGCCTTGTCCTGTTCCGTCAGCTGGTGCAGATGCACACCGCGCTGCACCAGGGCCACCAGCAACAATACGCCTGCCAGCACCGCCACCTTGCGCCACTGCAACCAGTAGCGGGCGTATTCGGTCTGGGGACGATAGGGCCCCTGCAGCAGGTTGGCCTGGCAGGTCAGCGCCCCTTTCGCCAGCAACAGCATGGGCAGTTCCGGGTCAGCCCCCTGCCAGTTCCCCGCCGCCATGGCGGGGATGGGAGTATGGCAGTGAAGGGTGACGGGTTCGGTCTGCGCTGCCAGCAGCATGGCCAGCAGGGATTCCTCCGCCACTATGCCCTGACGGGGGCCCTGGCGGACCAGCCACTCCTCCCCCAGTTGCAGGGCTGACCAGCCATCGGCGGCAAGCGGCAGCGCCAGCACGTCGGGCAGCAGGTGCAGGGTCTTGAGCCCTGCCTGCTCCAGCCAGCCGAGCCAGGAGTGCATCTTCCCCTTGTCCACCGCCATCAGATCCACCTCTCGGCCCTGATGGCCGAGCACCACCAGGTGCAGATCGTCCACGTCTGAGGCGATCTGCTCCTCCAGCAGATAGGGCAGGGCCGCCGCACTCTGGCGGCTGTATTTGCCCGGCAGATTGACCCGCCGGAAGATAAGATCGCTGCCGGGCACCAGGGTCACCACGGGGCGACCACCGGCACGCTCCTGCAGCTCGCCGAGGGCGTGCGCCGAGGCCAGGATGCCGGAGGCGATGATCTCCTGCTCCTGCGCCGACCAGACCAGCCAGTGCACTGGCTGCTGCGCATTGGTCCCCAGACGGATGACCAGACTCTCGCTCACTAATGTCTCTCCTGCCATGCCCGATCCTCCCTCAGGGGGGCGGGCGCACAGCCATGGGTTGCAGTCCAATCGGGGGATGCGCAGGGCAGCTGAAACCGCCCCACGCCCCCTTGTTATTCGGCGCCGCCGCTCAGGCGACGCAGCATCACCAGCTTGTTGTCCTTGCCACGCTGGAAGACGGTCTCAAGCCTGGCGTGGGTCTCCCCCACCTCCGCCAGCAGGCGGGCCTCGAAGAAGCTGCTCTTGATGTCCAGGGCGCCATCCAGCCCGGTGATGGCACCCGGCTGAACCTGCAACTGCTCCGTCATCTCCTGCTTGTTCTTCCACCCCTTCTTGGGGCGGCTGGTCAGCACCCGCTTGGCATCGTCCAGCCCGATCTTCCCCTGGTAGAGCCCCACCAGCAGGGCCGCCTGTTCCGGCCGGATGGTGTTGATGTTCACCACCAGCTTGTCATTGGGCAGGGAGCACACATAGGGGGCCAACCTGGCGTACAGGCTGGCGCTCACCCCGCGCACTGCCCGCAATTCGTCGGTGCCCAGCATCCGCTGGTTAGCCACCAGGTAGGGAGGATTGAGTCCCTCGTAGTAGGCATCCTCGGCCCCGTTGCTCGAGACCAACTGGGTATCCTTGTCGGTCCAGTCGCGGATGGCGTCCGTCAGCTGCACCGCTTCGTAATCATCCACCTCGAGCTGGGCGAGCAGGGCCCGGAACACCTTGAACTGGTAAGGCTGGGCATCGAGATCGTCGCCGTTCTCCCCCTCCTTGAGGGGCACGCTCAGGCTGTTGAGGTTGAAGCAGGATTGCAGATCCCGCACCCGGCCCGAGAGAGTGCCATCCTCCACCGGGAAGACCCCGTCCTCCCGCGCCCAGTTCTGTCCCAGACTCACCCGATCCGGGTCGTCCTTGAAGTCCTGGTTCAGCACCTTGATCACCAGGGCCTCCGCCGACATGGCATACCACCAGGCCTGCTTGCCCAGGGTGAGGTTGGCGGTGCGGCGCAGCTCCAGTTGCAGGCGGCCACTCATGTTGCTGGCGACGATCACCATCACCGCGAGGATGAGCAACACCACCAGCAAGGCCATGCCCCGCTGTCTGCCGGGGGCCAAAGGAGGGCTGGGGCGCTTAATTGCCATTGTCCGCCCTCTGACCACCAGCGCCGATCAGGAACTGGCGACGTCGAATAGTGCCGTCATCCTCCGTGACGGACAGGGGAAAACGACGATCAGTTACCATTCTCAGCCCTCTGGCCACCAGCACCGCTCAGGAACTGGCGACGTCGAATAGTGCCGTCATCCTCCGTGACGGACAGGGGAAAACGACGATCAGTTACCATTCTCTGCCCTCTGGCCACCGGCTCCGATCAGGAACTGGCGACGGATGGTGCCGTAGTCTTCAAGCTCCAGCTCCACCGCCAGCCCATAGGGCAGCAGGTCGCGCTGGGTCCACTCCTCCTTCCACTGTCCCTTGTCGTAGAAATAGAGGCGCAGCGCCGTCACGCCGGTCAGCACGGGCTGAATGCGCGGCTCGGTGCCAATGGCCGGATCCGGATAGAGGTAGCTCAACCGCTCCAGGGTCTGCCCCTTGAGACGCCAACCCACCCGTTGCAGGCCGGAGCGCGGCAGTATGCCGTCCGGATTGAGCCAGCCGCCGCGAATGAAGGCCATGCCCCAGTCGTCGCTCTGCTGGCCGAAGCGGGACGCCGCCAGCAGCACCTTGTTGTTTTCGCCGTCGATGCGACCGCTGCGCGGCACCATCTGGGTGACGTCCCGCTCCAGCAGGCTGAAGGCGAGCTGCAGTTCCGAGAGACGGGCCTCCTTGCGCTTGGCCACCTCGTCGCTGGTCAGCACCCCTTGCAGCACCTGATAGGCACCCAGGCTCAGGGTGGCGAAGATGGCGATGGCCACCAACATCTCAAGCAGGGTGAAGCCGCGGTGGCGCGATGGGCGGGGGTTGCTCTGGATCATCGGCTGACACCGGCTCCGGATCATGGACGCACGTTGATGAATGTTCATCGGCTGAGATAGGTCCGGATCATGGCCACCGGACTGTCGGCCTTGGGCGCGGTGCGCACTTCCATGTCCAGCGCCCTGAAGTTGCTGTCCGCCGTGGCGACGCCGCGATAGCGCCAGTACCAGGTCTGCCCGGCCATCTCCTCGTCCCCTTCCACCCAGCTGTCTCCCGGCCACTTGCCTTCGAGCTTCTGCTGCACCAGCTGATTCTCCACCACCCAGGTCGCCAGGGTCTTCTGCTCCAGATAATTGAGGCCGGCCAGGTGTTCGCTCGCTGTCTTCATCACCGCCAGCCCGGCGATGGCAAACACCGCCAAGGCCACCATGACCTCCAGCAGCGTCATGCCGCGCACCTGGGCGGGGCCGCCCGACAGAGCGGTGCGACGCGCTAGAACGCCCCCTGCGGGCCTGACGCTCCTCACTCTTCTTCCTCTTCATCCTGCAACAGGGAGAGACGACCGAACTCGTCCCCCCTGACGGTGCGCAGGTAGTGCAGATCCTCGTCCTGCTGGCTCAGGGTCAGCACGAAGGGAGAGTGCTCTCCCCCCGGAAAGACCAGGATCTGGGGTGTCCGCTCGCGCTCGTCCCGACCCTGCTCCTGGCGTTCGTCCGATGCAGTACGCCAGTTGAAACCTTCCAGCTCCACCGCCAGGGTCATCCCCTCCGGCAACGTCACCGGCCCCAGCAGCTTGTCACCGGTCAGTGCGCGCCACTTGCGATCCTTGGGATCCCGGGACATAAACTGCCAGCCGTTCTCCTCGACCCGCAGCCCCAGCAGCCTGCCATCCATGACCGAATACTCCTGGGCCTGCTGCAGGGTCGCCATGAAGCGCCGCGCCTGCTTGTCGAGCTCCCGATCCCCCCTGGCGCCCCCCATGCTGAGGGTGACGGCGGTCGCCACCAGTCCCATCAACATGGCGACCAGCAACACTTCCAGCAGGGTAAAACCGGCCTGGTGACGGGCAGAAGAGGCTACCTTCATGCAGGCAGCCCCGGGGTGGCGCAGTGAGCACGACGCGGCGGAATCACTTATTGGAAGTCCTTCAGGTTCCAGTTGCCGATGTCGTCATCGGTCCCGGCTTCGCCGTCCATCCCCATGGAGAAGATGTCGATCTTGCCGAACTGGCCCGGGCTCAGCAGCTGGTACTGGTTGCCCCAGGGATCCTGCGGCAGGCGCTTGATGTAGCCCCCTTCACGGTAGCTGCGCGGCTCAGGGGATGCGGTCGGCTTGTTGACCAGGGCGTCCAGCCCCTGCTCGGTGGTGGGGTAGCGGTTGTTGTCCAGCTTGTACATGTCGAGGGCGTTTTCCAGCGCCACTATGTCGGAGACCGCTTTTTGCTGATCCGCCTTCTCCTTGTTGCCCATCAGGTTGGGCACCACCAGGCTGGCCAGGATCCCCAGGATCACGATGACCACCATCACTTCCAGCAGGGTAAAACCCGATTGACGACGCTTTTGCATGACTGACTCCCTAACGAAATGAGATGGCATGAGCCATCAACGATTAACTGTTAAACCACGATCGTTCGATTGAATGTGCAGGTTCGAATGGCGAAGCCTATTCGGGCACCCGACCCTCACAGATTCACCATGTTGTTGAGCTCCAGGATCGGCTGCAGGATCGACATCACGATAAACAGCACCACCCCGGCCATGGAGACCACCAGCATGGGCTCGAACACCCCGAGGGCGATGTTCACCTGGGTTTCGAACTCCCGATCCTGGTTGTCCGCCGCCCGCTCCAGCATGCTGTCGAGCTCGCCGCTCTGCTCGCCCGAGGCGATCATGTGCAGCATCATGGGCGGAAAAATTCTGGTTTCATCCAGCGACTTGCGCAGGCTGGTCCCCTCCCGCACCCGTTCGGTGGCCTCACCGATGCGCATGCGGGCATAGTCGTTGGAGAGCACTTCGCCGGCGATCTTCATTCCCTCCAGCAGGGGGACGGCGCTGGCGTTGAGGATGCTCAGGGTGCGGGCAAAGCGGGCGGTGTTGAGACCGCGGCTGACCCGACCGATCACCGGCAGGCGCAGTATCACCTGGTGCCAGCGACGACGACGCTTGTCGTCGGTCAGCCACCAGCGCCAGATCAGGCCGCCAATGCCAAGGAGCAGCAGGAACCAGAGGCCGTAGTGCTGCAACAGCTCGCTGGTGCCGATGAGGAAGCGGGTGGTGCCCGGCAGTTGCTGGCCCATGTGTTCGAACTGGGCCACCACCTTGGGCACCACGGCGGTGAGCAGTATGGAGATGACCCCCACCGCCACCAGGGTGAGGACGATGGGATAGATCATCGCCTGCAGCAGCTTGGTGCGCATGTGCTGGCGCTGCTCGGTGTAATCGGCGAGACGGTTGAGCACCTTCTCCAGGTGACCGGACTTCTCGCCGGCCGCCACCATGGAGCGGAACAGCTGGTCGAACACATGGGGGAAGGCCCCCAGCGAATCGGCCAGGGAATACCCCTCCACCACCTTGCTGCGCACCGTCGCCACCAGGCTGCGCAGGTGGGCCTTCTCGCACTGCTCGGCGACCGCCTTGAGGGCCTCTTCGATGGTGAGACCGGCCCCCACCAGAGTCGCCAGCTGGCGGGTGATGAGGGCCAGTTCTGCGGTGGAGGCACCACGGCGAAACAGCACGAAGCGGTTCGCCTCCCGTTTGGCCTTCTCGGTGGTCTCGTTCACCTCGAGGGGGGTCAGCCCCTGCTCGCGCAGCAGCTGGCGCACCTGGCGGGCGGAATCCCCTTCCAGCACGCCGCTCTTGTTGCGCCCCTTGCCGTCGAGGGCCTTGTATTCAAATGCCGCCATCTCAGTCTTCCCGGGTCACGCGCAGCACCTCTTCGAGGCTGGTCTGCCCCTTGAGCACCTTGTCGATGCCGTCGCGGCGGATGCTGGGGGTGTGACCCCGGATCAGCCGCTCGATGGCGAGCTCGCCGCTGGCGCTGTGGATCGCCTCGCGCACCGCCTCGTCCACCACCACCAGCTCGTGGATGCCGGTCCGGCCGCGATAGCCGGTGTGGTTGCACTGCTCGCAGCCCACCGGACGCCAGATCTGCTGATCCGGCGCAAGCTCGATGCCCATGGCCAGACGCTCCTGCTCGGTGACAGGGTGCGGTGCGCGGCAATCCGGGCAGAGGGTGCGCACCAGCCGCTGGGCCAGTACCGCCAGGAGCGACGAGGAGAGCAGGAAGGGCTCGATCCCCATGTCCCGCATCCGGGTGATGGCGCCGATGGCGGTGTTGGTGTGCAGGGTCGACATCACCAGGTGACCGGTGAGGGATGCCTGCACCGCGATCTGGGCGGTCTCGAGGTCACGGATTTCCCCCACCATCACCACGTCCGGGTCTTGGCGCAAAATGGCGCGCAGGCCCCGGGCGAAGGTCATGTCCACCTTGCTGTTGACCTGGGTCTGGCCCACCCCTTCGAGGTCATATTCGATGGGGTCTTCGACGGTCAGGATGTTGCGATCCCGGGAGTTGATCTCCGAGAGGGCCGCATAAAGGGTGGTGGACTTGCCCGAACCGGTCGGGCCCGTCACCAGGATGATGCCGTGGGGCTTGCGAATGAGTTCGCTGATGATGTTGCGGTTGGCCAGTGTCATGCCGAGCTGCTTGAGCTCGAGGCGCACGTTGTTCTTGTCGAGCAATCGCAATACCACCCGCTCGCCGTAGCTGGACGGCATGGTTGAGACCCGCACGTCCACCGCCCGGCCGCCGATGCGCAGTGAGATGCGGCCATCCTGGGGCACCCGCTTCTCGGCGATGTCCATGCGCGACATGACTTTGATGCGCGACACCAGCAAGGAGGCGAGTTTGCGATGGGGGCGCAGGATCTCCCGCAGCACCCCATCGATGCGAAAACGGATCACCAGGGCCCGCTCGAAGGTCTCGATGTGGATGTCGGACGCCTCTTCTTTTATCGCCTCGCTCAACATGGCATTGATGAGGCGAATGATGGGGGCGTCGTCGTCGGCATCCAGCAGATCCTCGCTCTGGGGCAGCTCTTCGGCCAGGGCAAAGAAGTCCATCTCGTTGCCGAGATCCTCCATCAGCTGACGCGCCTCGGAGGAGTCACGCTGATAGTGGGCCATCAGGAGCGTCTCGAACTCGTCGTTGCCAAGCTGCTCCACCGCGAAGGCACAGCCCGCCACCCGGCGCACCTCCAGCAGGGTCTGGGGGGAGATCCCCTGACGACAGAGCAGCACCGGGGCACCCTGGCGCTCGGTCAGGATGGCCCCGAAGTTGCGGGCAAACGCGAACGGCAGTTCCGGCAGGGGAGCCGGCAGCTCGCTGCCATCGAGCTGGTAGGCGGCCATCAGGGCTTGCTCTGCACGAAGGGCTGCTCCTGCACCTGGGCGCGCACGCCGGTGGCGGTCGCCTGCTGCTGGGCCTGCATTCTCTGGATCTGCTGTTGCACCTCGGGGGACATCATCACGTCCTGGCCATAGGCGGGCAGCACCTGGCGAGCCGGCGAGGTGGCATAGCCCTCTTCCGCAGCCCGGCTCAGCTGTTCGGCCCTGAACAGGGTGTACTTGTTGCTGGAGACCCCGGAGTAGACATTGGCGTCACGCAATATGGTCGGGCGGATGAAGACCATCAGGTTGCGCTTGGCGGTGGAGGTCTTGGAGGAACGGAACAGGTAACCCAGCACCGGAATGTCCCCGAGCAGGGGCACCTTGGAGATCTGCTCCTGGGTCTGTTCGTCCATCAGGCCGCCCAGCACCACTGTCTCGCCGCTCTTGACCAGCACGGCGTTCTTCACGGTGCGGGTATCGAAGGTGGGGCCCAGGTTGGCGGTCCCGGTCGCCTGCTTCTGTGCCACGCTGGAGACCTCCTGCTCGATGTTGAGCAGCACGGAATCTCCTTCGTTGATCTGGGGCGTCACCACCAGCTTGGTCCCCACCGTCTTGCGCTCTATGGTGTTGAACACCTGATCGCTGGTGGTGGAGCTCTGGGAGCCGCTCTGCACCGGCACTTCCTGACCGACGTTGAAGGAGGCCTCCTTGTTGTCCATGGTGACGATGCTCGGGGTGGAGAGGATGTCGTTCTTGCTGTTGGTGGAGAGCGCCGTCACCAGCGCCGCCCAGTCCCCGTGATAGAAGCCTGCCGCCATGCCGCTGAAGCTGCCCGCCAGGGATGACAGGCCGTCGGTGTTGCCGTTGTCTTTGTAATCCTTGGCGGCGATGGCCAGGGAGCCGATGGGCAGACCGGTGTCGGTGAACTGGGTGCCGCCGCCATTGGTGTTGGCCCACTGCACCCCGAGGTTCATGCCGTCACCATCCGATATCTCGACGATGATGGCCTCCACCAGCACCTGGGCACGACGAATGTCGAGCTTGGCGATGACCTGCTCCAGCTCGGCCATCACGTCCGGCTGGGCGGTGATCACCAGGGCATTGGTGGTCTCGTCGGCGGAGATGGCGAGCTGGCCGCCGCCGATGCTGGCGCCGCCCGTGGCCGTGGCAGCCGCCCCGCCCTTCTTGTCGGCGGCGATGCTGGAGCTGACCCCCTTGAGGACGTCCACCAGATCCTTGGCCTTGCCATATTTCAGGTAGAAGACCCGGGTGTTGCCCTGGCTCTGCAGATCCCGGTCGAGCTGGCGCACCATCTGGATGATGCGGGCACGGGCCTTGGGCTCGCCGCTGATGACCACGGAGTTGGTGCGCTCGTCGGCCACCACCTTGGGGGAAAGCAGCAGCGAGGCGTTGGCCCCCTGATTGCTGCCATCCTTGTTGAGGTTGGTCACCAGCCGCACCATCTCGCCGGCGGAGGCGAACTTGAGCTTGATGACGTCCATGTCCTGATCCCCCGCCTTGTCCACCCGGCGAACCACCTCCACCAGGCGGTTGACGACAGCGGCGCGGCCAGTGATGAGCAGCACGTTGGAGGGCTCGTAGTGGACCACGTTGCCGCCGCCGGCGTTGTCGTTGAGCTGACGCAGCAGGGGGGCCAGTTCACGGACCGAGACATTGCGCACCGGTACCACCCGGGTCACCATCTCGTCACCCACGCCGGGGTTGGTGTCATCCACCACGGGGATGGCCGAGGTCTTGGCATCCTTGGAGCGCACTACCTTGAGCACGCCGTTGTTCATGGGCACCACGGCAAAGCCGTAAACGTCGAGCACGCTCAGGAAGAACTGGTAGTACTGATCCTCGTTGAGCAGGTCATAGCTGCGCACGTTGATCTTGCCGCGTACCGATGGCTCTATGATGATGGTTTTGTTCAGGTTCTTGCCGACCGTGTTGATGAACTCCTCGATGTCGGCGTTCTTGAAACTGGCGGAATACTCGGTGGCCCAGGCAGAACCGGCCATCATCAAGGCTGCCGCCATGGTGGCCAGACGCCAGCCCTTCCCTTTATTTGTCATTCTTGGTGCTACTCCAATTCATTATTCTGACAAGCCGACATAGACGTCGTAGAGCTGTCCTTGCCGCTCGACGGTGACGGTCATTTCCGTGGCGCCCGCCACCTGCTGCATCGCCTGCATGGCCTGGGCGCTGTCACGCAGATCCAGGCCGTTGATGCTGACCGCCAGATCGTTGGCGACCAGTCCGAGTTGATTGAACAGTTCCGGATTGCGACCCGGATTGAGGCGATAGCCGGTCATGCGACCGTCCACCCGGACCGGAGAAATATTGAGGTAATCGGTGATCTTGCCCGGGTTGCCCAGCAGTTCGCTGCGCACGGAGGAGAGCCCCTCCTGGCGGGCCGGTTTGGGCAGAGGCTTGCCATACTCCTCCCCGTCCAGCATCAGGGTCTCGTCACGGCCGTCCCGGGCGATGATGACCCGATCGGCAAACACCTGGCGGATCCTGGCCTGGGTACCGTCGATGTAGTCCCCGATGCCGTAAGAGTTCTGTGTCCCGTTGTGGGCGATGATGGCGATGGACTTGGCGGGATCCGAGCTTGCCAGCACCCCGTTGAGCTGGGCGTTGAGCTGGGTTTTCGGGGCATCCGCCGCCACCGTCTCTGCCGCCTTGTCCGCCTGGGGTTGCAGCGCCTTGCCAAAGAGAGAGAGGCGGCTGAGGTTGCCAAGATCGAGGCGATCGCCACCACTCCCCTGCACCGAGGTGACCGAGGGTTGCCAGGGGGTCAGGGGTGCGGGCTGGGCCAGTTCGTACAGGCGCCAGGTGAGCACGGCACACTGCTGGGCCAGCAACAGCAGCAGAAGCCAGAACAGGGGCTGGCTGAAACGGGAAAGTGGCATGGCCTTGCAGCGAGCCAGAAGGGAAGTCAACAAATCATCCCTGAACGGTAGCGTCATCTTTCTCAAAATTGTCTGGCATCCAAGTCGGTTGGCTATTGTGTACGGCAATGGACCCAGAGACAACCGACCGGATGGGACCAAGGGGTGAAAATTCAGTTTCCGTCACACCCGGATGCCCCCTGTTTCTATCCCGGGGCCCGCCTCTGGTATAATCAGGCACCTTTTCAGCCATCCCGGAGCCGATCCATGTCGAATCCAGCACAAAGCAGCACTCAGGTCCGTCTCGACAAGTGGCTGTGGGCCGCCCGCTTTTACAAGACCCGCAGTCTGGCGCGGGATCAGATCGACGGCGGCAAGGTGCACTACAACGGCCAGCGCACCAAGCCGGGCAAGGCGGTCGAGGTCGGCGCCCTGGTGCGATTCTGGCAAGGCCAGGACGAGCGGGAGGTGCGGGTGCTCGAGGTGAGCGAGCAGCGCAAATCCGCCCCGCTGGCCCAGCAACTCTATGAAGAGACAGAGGCCAGCCTGAAGAAACGGGCCGAAAACAGCGAAGCCCGCCGCTTCAACAGCCAGTTTGCCCCAAGCCCGGAGCGCCGACCTGACAAGCAGGAGCGACGCCAGCTTATCCGGGTCAAGCAATCCTAATCCGCGTCTGTGGCCCCTTTATGACGACAGGTGGAGGAATTAGTTCCTAACCACCTGTTTAACAATGTGTTTATTTTTCCCCAAGAACATCCTAGGAAACCATGATGAGTAACCAAGACCTCCTGTATCGCTATCTGTTCGAAGAGTACGAAGTGCGTGGGGAGCTGGTCCAGCTGGATCGTACCTACCGCCACATCATCGACGCCCAGAACTACCCGGTACAGGTGCAGCACCTGCTGGGCGAGCTGCTGGTTGCCACCAGCCTGCTGACCGCCACCCTCAAGTTCGAAGGCTCCATCACGGTGCAGCTGCAGGGGGACGGTCCGGTACGTCTGGCCGTCATCAACGGCGACAACAACCAGCAATTGCGCGGCGTGGCACGCTATGAAGGGGAACTGCCGACGGACGGCAAGCTGCAAAGCCTGATCGGCAACGGCCATCTGGTCATCACCATCACCCCGGATCAGGGAGAGCGCTATCAGGGCATCATCGCCCTGGAGGCCGACACCCTGGCGGCCTGCCTGGAGCACTACTTCGCCCAGTCCGAACAACTGGCCACCCGCCTCTGGATCCGCACCGGCCACCACGAGGGCGAGCCCCGTGCGGCGGGCATCCTGCTGCAGGAGCTGCCGGCCCAGAGCGAGGATCACAGCGAAGATTTCGACCACCTGGTCCAGCTCACCACCACCATCAAGGACGAAGAGCTGTTCGGTCTGGACGCGGAAGAGATCCTCTACCGCCTCTACCACCAGGACAAGGTACGGGTGTTCGATCCCCAGGCCATCGAGTTCCGCTGCACCTGCTCCCGCGCCCGTTGCGAAGGGGCCTTGCTGCAGATAGACAAGGAGGAAGCGGTATCCATGGTGCAGGAGCTCGGCAAGATCGACATGCACTGCGATTACTGCGGCGCCCACTACGAATTCGACGGGATAGACATCGAAACCCTGTTCAGCAGGGCTCCCGGTAATGATGCAAACCAGTTACACTAATCAAAGGCGGGCAAAACCCGCCTTTAACTTAAATAACAAAAAAATACCCTATTTTATAAAGTTTGATGGCGATCGCTAAAAACTACCACCTAGGTGGTAGCATGAACGTCAGATAGAACCCTACACACCTCTGAACCCAGGAGAATACAATGACAATCGTGGTAGAACCCACCCTGGCCCAACAACTGAAGCTGGACCAATACGGTATCAAAAACAGCCAGGAAATCGTTCGCAACCCCTCCTATGAGCAGCTTTTCGCTGAAGAGACCCGCTCAGACCTTGAGGGCTTCGAGCGTGGCGTCGTCACCGAGCTTGGCGCCGTCAACGTCAACACCGGCATCTTCACCGGCCGCTCCCCTAAAGATAAATATATCGTCAAAGATGCCACTACCCAGGATACTGTGTGGTGGTCTGACCAGGGTAAAAACGATAACAAGGCGATTACCCCGGAAGTGTGGTCACATCTGAAAGGGCTGGTCACCAAACAGCTCTCCGGCAAGCGTCTGTTCGTGGTGGACGGCTTCTGCGGCGCCAACCCGGACACCCGCCTGGCGGTGCGCATCATCACCGAGGTGGCCTGGCAGGCGCACTTCGTGAAGAACATGTTCATCCGCCCGAGCGAAGAGGAGCTGAAGGCCTTCAAACCGGACTTCGTGGTGATGAACGGTGCCAAGTGCACCAACCCGAACTGGAAGGAGCAGGGTCTCAACTCCGAGAACTTCGTCGCCTTCAACATGACCGAGAAGATGCAACTCATCGGCGGCACCTGGTACGGTGGCGAGATGAAGAAGGGCATGTTCTCCATGATGAACTACTTCCTGCCCCTGCGCGGCATCGCCTCCATGCACTGCTCCGCCAACGTGGGCAAGGATGGGGACGTGGCCATCTTCTTCGGCCTCTCCGGCACCGGCAAGACCACCCTCTCCACCGATCCCAAGCGTCAGCTGATCGGCGATGACGAGCACGGCTGGGATGATCACGGCGTGTTCAACTTCGAAGGGGGCTGCTACGCCAAGACCATCAAGCTCTCCGAAGAGGCGGAGCCGGACATCTACCACGCCATCCGCCGCGATGCGCTGCTGGAGAACGTGACCGTGGCCGCCGATGGCACCATCGACTTCGACGACGGTTCCCGCACCGAGAATACCCGGGTCTCCTACCCCATCTATCACATCGACAACATCGTCAAGCCGGTCTCCAAGGCAGGTCACGCCACCAAGGTGATCTTCCTGACCGCAGACGCCTTCGGTGTGCTGCCCCCGGTCGCCAAGCTGACCAAGGAGCAGACCAAGTACCACTTCCTGTCCGGCTTTACCGCCAAGCTGGCCGGTACCGAGCGCGGCATCACAGAGCCGACCCCGACCTTCTCCTCCTGCTTCGGCGCGGCTTTCCTCAGCCTGCACCCGACCAAGTACGGCCAGGAGCTGGTGAAACGGATGGAAGCGGCAGGGGCTGAAGCCTATCTGGTCAACACCGGCTGGAACGGCACCGGCAAGCGGATCTCCATCAAGGATACCCGTGGCATCATCGACGCCATCCTGGATGGTTCCATCGAAAAGGCGCCGACCAAGGTACTGCCTGTGTTCAATCTGGAAGTGCCGACCGAGCTGCCGGGCGTCAACCCCGCCATCCTGGACCCGCGAGACACTTATGCCGACCAGGCCGAGTGGGATGCCAAGGCGGCCGATCTGGCCGGGCGTTTCATCAAGAACTTCGAGCGCTTCACCGACAACGACGAAGGCAAACGCCTGGTCGCGGCGGGCCCGCAGTTGTAAGAAACGCGCCTCGCGTCTCACAATCCCGTACCGGTCAGCCCTGCTGGCCGGTATTTTTTTGGCCGATGCGCGGCATATGGCTCCCGCCAAGCCTTGCCTTGACGGCCCTTGCGCGTTAGATTCAGCCAAACTTTATACAATATACAATTTTGCAACCTGCCCGTGACCCCAGCATGACCCCACCTTACAAGACCCGAACCCAGATGGTGATGGAGAACCTCCGCGGCCGGATATTGCGTGGCGAGTTTGCAGCGGGCGCCCCCCTGCGCCAGGACGCCATCGCCAAGGAGCTGGCGGTGAGCCGTATCCCGGTACGGGAAGCCCTGATGCAACTGGAAGCCCAGGGGCTGGTGAAGTTCGAGGCCCATCGCGGCGCCGTGGTGACCATGCTGGATGCCTCAGCCATCGAGGAGCTCTTTTATTTGCGGGCACTGCTCGAAGCCGATACCCTGTTCCACGCCGTCGACCTGATGACGGAGGAGACCTTCGCCCAGGCGCAAGCCATCCTCGCCCAGTTTGATCTGGCGCTGGAGTCTGGCACCCAGATCGAACACTGGGCCGAGTTGAATCACCGCTTTCACGCCACCCTCTACCAGGCAGCCAATCGCCCCCAGGCACTGGAACTGATCGCCCAGATCAATCTGAGCTGCGACCGCTATGTGCGTTTCGAACTGCTGTTCGCCCAGGGCGGCGTGGACAAGGCCGAGCGGGAGCACGCCCGACTCCTTGAACTGTGCCGCGCCCGGCGCAAGCACGAAGCAGTGGTACTGCTCAAGCAACACATCGAGGCGGCAGGCCAGTCGATCAGACAGATCCTGGCAAGCGGCCACCATCAATGAACACTCACATCACCACAAGCTGGCAATAACGACATGAACCATTTCGAGATTATTGAAACCCGCGTCGCCCAGGTCAGGGCCACACTGGCCACGCTGGAGCTGGACGCTTTTATCGTTCCCCACGACGACGAGCATCTGGGGGAGTACATTCCCGCCTATGCCGAGCGGCTGGACTGGATCACGGGTTTCAACGGCTCCGCCGGGCTCGCCATCATCATGGCGCATCGGGCGGCCCTGTTCATCGACGGTCGTTATACAGTGCAGGCGCGCATGCAGGCGCCGGCCGAGCTGTTCGAGTTTCTCCACCTCAATGAAGACCCCCACGTGCAGTGGCTGGCGGAGCAGTTGCCCTCAGGCTCCCGGGTCGGTTTCGATGCCCGCCTGCACAGCCTGGCCTGGTATCAGAACGCCAACGCCGTGCTGGCCGATCACGGCATCGAGCTGGTGCGCATCGACGAGAACCCCATCGATCTGCACTGGAGCGATCGTCCCGCTCCGACCAAGAGCCCTGTCATCCTCTACAGCGAGGAGCTGGCGGGCCAGTCCAGCCAGGCCAAGCGCGAAATGCTGGCCAGCGACCTGCGCAAGCGCGGGCTGGATGCGGTGCTGCTGACCCAGGCCGAGCCCATCAACTGGCTGCTCAACCTGCGTGGTCGAGACGTGGAACGCCTGCCGGTGGTGCTGGGCTTTGCGGTGCTCTACGCCAACACCACCATGGATTTCTTCGTCGATACCGACAAGATCGACTGCTTCGCCTTCAGCCAGCACGTGGGGCAGGATGTCTCCGTCTACCCCATCGACAAGCTGGGTGACGTGTTGCAGCGCATCGGCGAGGATCAGCAGAAGGTGCTGGCCGACCCCAACACCGCCAACGCCTGGACCCAGCTCGTGATGGAAGAGGCGGGCGCCATTCTGGTGGCCGGCCAGGATCCCACCATGCTGCCCAAGGCGTGCAAGAACCCCGTGGAGCTGGCCGGCATGCGTGCCGCCCACCTGCGCGACGGCGTTGCCGTCACCCGCTTCCTGGCCTGGCTGGATCGCCTGATCGCCAGCGGCGAGTTCGACGGCGTGGACGAAGGCACCCTGGCCGACCAGCTGGAAGCCTTCCGCCACGAGCAGGAGCACTACGTGGAGCCGAGCTTCGACACCATCTCGGCACTCGGCCCCAACGCCGCCATGTGCCACTACCGCCACACCAACGGTACCCCGCGCGCCTTCGGCCAGGACAGCATCTATCTGGTGGACTCCGGCGCCCAGTACCTGGACGGCACCACCGACATCACCCGCACCGTCAAGGTGGGTGAGGTAACCGACGAGCACAGAGCCATGTTTACCCTGGTACTGCAGGGTCATATTGCCCTGGATCAGGCCCGCTTCCCCCGTGGCACTGCCGGCATCCAGCTCGACGTGCTGGCCCGCATGCCCCTGTGGCAGGCCGGTTACAACTACGACCATGGCACCGGCCACGGCGTCGGCCACTTCCTCAGCGTGCACGAAGGCCCGCAGCGCATCGCCCCCAAGGGCAGCCTGGTGGCCCTGCAGCCGGGCATGGTGCTCTCCAACGAGCCGGGCTACTACCGGGAAGATGCCTTCGGCATCCGCTGTGAAAACCTGGTGGTGGTGACCGAACAGGAGGCCCGTGGCGAGCTGCCGATGCTGGGCTTCGAGCGACTGACCTATGTGCCGTTCGACATCCGCCTCATCGATCGCAGCCTGCTGAGTCCGGCGGAGTTCCGCTGGATCAACGAATACCATGCGGAGGTCTACCGCCGTCTGAGCCCGCTGCTGGAGGGCGAGGATCTCGCCTGGCTGGAGCAGGCGACCAGCCTCCTCTGATGACACAGGGCCTGCGGGCCCTGTTTCTTTATCCGCGGCATGCCACAAACGCCCCCCCACTTGCATCGACTCCCCGCCCCTTCTACCCTGTGCCTCCTTTTTGGCTGCCCCGCAGCAGAGACCCGATGAGAGGAGCCCCGATGCACTCGTCCCCCGTATTGCGCCTTGCCACCCATACCGACATGCACGCCATCTGGCAGATAGATGCCGATGTCTTCGGCGAGGATGTCTACCCCGGTTTCTTCTTTCGCCAGGCCATGGATCTGTGGCCCGAACTGCTGGTCGTCGCGGAACGGGAAGGCCGGCTGCTGGGCTATGCCCTCGGGGGGCTTGGTCAGGATCGGTCGCAGGGCTGGCTGCTCTCCCTCGCGGTACGCCCCGAAGCGCGCGGCTTCGGCCTGGCCGAGCAAATGATGTTGCAGGTGGAGCAGGGACTGCTGAAACTGGAAGTTGAGCGGGTCAGACTGACCGTTGATCCCGCCAATCCGGCCCAGCGCCTCTACTTCAGGCTGGGTTATCAGCAGTTGGCAGAAGAGAGAGGCTACTTCGGGCCGGGCGAGGATCGCCTGCTGCTGGAAAAAGCCCTGACCTGACCATCCACCACCGGCACGGGAGCCTTCCGGCCACATAATTGGTTACACTTTGCGGGTTTAATGCGCAATCTGGTTGGCGTAAAGTGCAATTCATCACCAGATTAATCCGATGCCCGCCCAGGAGGCCCATCATGTTCAAACGTATTGCTCTCGTCACCCTGCTGGCGGCCACCACCGCCATCACCGGCTGTGCCAACAGCGACGTCTACTCCGGCGATGTCTACACCAAGGATCGCGCCAAGCAGGTACAGACCGTCAGCTATGGCACCATCCTCTCCACCCGCCCCGTCAAGATCCAGGCCGATGAGAACTCCCTGATCGGCACCATTGGCGGTGCCGTGGTCGGCGGCCTGCTCGGCAGCACCATAGGCGGCGGTCGTGGCAGTGACATCGCGGCGGCCGGTGGCGCCATTGCGGGTGCGGCGGCCGGCAAGGCGGCAGGGGACAAACTCAACCAGGTTGACGGGGTCGAGCTCGAGATCAAGAAAGAGAACGGCGAATCCATCGTGGTGGTACAAAAGGCCAGCCCCACCTTTGTGCCAGGTGCCCGGGTCCGCATGACCCAGGGCAACGGCACCATCAACGTGGCCGTGGTGAACTAATAGCGCCGCTCAAGGTGCAACTGCCATAAAAAAGGTGAGCCCGGGCTCACCTTTTTGCGCTCTGCACCACTGAGGATTCACCCCCCAGATGCAGCCAGGCCGCGATAGACAGCTGCAGGCCCACCAGGTCGGCATGGTGGAACAGGGCATGCAGTGATGCACGATCCCCGGCCACCTGCATCATCAGACGCTGTTGCGCCTGCAGGTCGGCCAGCCAGGAGGGGGGCACCGTCAGCGTGCCTGCCGCCTCGGCAACCAGGGATACCCCCTCGAGCAGGGCATGCAGCGCCCGTTGTTGTTCGCCAGCATCGTCACTCTCGAGCCAGAGCTGCTCATGATACTGCCAGTGCTGCATACCCAGGGTAATGCTGGCCTTCTGATCTTTGCCCTCAATCCTTTGCAGGGGCTGCACGGCCAGTGGCTTGCCAAGCCCAGCCAGCCTGTATCCGCGCTGCGCCTTGGACTGGGCACCCAGCCGCAATCCTCCCAGCGCCGCCAGCTTGCTCGCCAGGGTGAACAGGGCGCGGGCATCGCCGGATTTCAGCTCCAGCTCCAGCTCGTCGATCCCGGTACGCCCCAGGGCACCGGCGATCTCCCCCTGATCCCAGGCCAGCTCGATCTCGGCATCTCCGAATGCGATCAGCCAGTGGCGGCGCAGGAAATCGGTGCTGAACTGGGCCACCAGACGGCTCTGGAGTTCATCGCGCACCGCCAGACTCGGCCAGATATCGGCAGGAAAGGCAGACAGGGTCGGAATGGTGCCCTCCACCGGGGCGTTGTACTCGGGTCTGGCGTGCAATCCACCCACGACCTGCCCCCGGCACTTGATGGTCTGCTCGGAAAAATCATCGCTGCGACGAATGCGCAACCCCATCTCGAGCCCACGCAAACCCAGATCGGGCGTGTCGAAATAGACGTTGCCAAGAGCGGCTTGATTGGAAGAAATAATCTCTAGTGAATTCAGAAGGTTGGAGAGGGATTCTTGAATATTGCTGGTGACGAAAAACTTTATCTCGATCTCAGTTTGCATAGTCATTCCGGGCTGGCGGGCAACTTTGGGGGGCATGTTCAGGGTCGCGAGGATATAATGCCAGCGACAGTTCACGATTAATTCACGGTTTTATTGATGGCACAGTTCGGTTACCATGCGCCCCTCATAAAATCGTATCGAGTGTTTTTTCACCGACACAGGTTTGGCCATGCCAGTAAATACTATTTTGGGTCTTTTTGCCAAGTCCCCCATCAAGCCGCTGCAGAAGCATATCGTCAAGGTTCACGTGTGCTGCGAACAGCTCATTCCCTTCTTTGATGCCGTTGCCGAAGACCGCTGGGAAGATGCCGAGAAGATCCGGCAACAGATCGCCCAGCTGGAAAAAGAAGCGGACATCCTCAAGCGCGAAATCCGCTTGAAACTCCCTCGCGGCCTGTTCCTGCCGGTCGCCCGTACCGATCTGCTGGAGCTCTTGACCCAGCAGGACAAGATTGCCAACCGTGCCAAGGATATTTCCGGTCGCATGCTTGGCCGCAAGATGGAATTCCCCACCGAGATGCGCGCCGATTTCATGGCCTATCTCAAACGCTGTATCGATGCGACCGCCCAAGCCGAAAAAGCCATCGGAGAACTCGATGAGCTGCTCGAAACCGGCTTTAAAGGACGTGAAGTTGAAATGGTTGCCGAGATGATCCACCAGCTGGATCTCATCGAGGACGATACTGACACCATGCAGATCGGACTGCGCCAACAGCTGCAAGCCGTTGAGCACAAATACAATCCGATCGACGTTATGTTCCTCTACAAGATCCTCGAATGGGTAGGTGACCTGGCTGATCAGGCAGAGCGCGTTGGCGCCCGTCTGGAATTGATGCTGGCTCGTTCGTAATCGACTGACTGGGTAAACACTACTAATGGACATTATCGCAAATTACGGCACCACCCTGGTGCTCGTGGCGGCCTTGTTCGGCTTTTTGATGGCCTGGGGCATTGGTGCGAACGACGTCGCCAACGCCATGGGCACATCGGTCGGCACCAAGTCCCTGACCATCCGTCAGGCGATCATCATCGCCATGATCTTTGAATTTGCCGGTGCCTATCTGGCCGGTGGCGAAGTGACGGCCACCATCCGCAGCGGCATCATCGACAGCAACGCCTTTGCCGACACGCCGGATCTGCTGGTGCTCGGCATGATCGCCTCCCTGCTGGCTGCGGGGCTGTGGCTGATCCTGGCCTCCTATTTCGGCTGGCCCGTCTCCACCACCCACTCCATCATCGGCGCCATCGTGGGCTTCGCCGTGGTGAGCATCGGTCCGGAAGCGGTACAGTGGAACAAGTTTGGCGGCATCGTCGGCTCCTGGGTAGTCACGCCGGCCATCTCGGGCATCATCGCCTACTTCATGTTCATCAGCGTCCAGAAGCTCATCTTCAACACGGACAACCCCCTGGACAACGCCAAGCGCTATGTCCCCTTCTACATGTTCCTGACGTCCCTGGTCATCTGCCTGGTCACCATCAAGAAGGGGCTGACCCACGTCGGTCTGCACCTGAGCAATGGCGAAGGCGCGCTGCTCTCCGTCGCCATCTCCATCGCGGTAGCGTTTACCGGCTGGATCTATATCCGCGGCCAGCAGTACAACCCGAAAGATGACAGCAAGATGCACTTCGCCAACGTGGAGAAGGTGTTCGGCATCCTGATGATCATCACCGCCTGCGCCATGGCCTTCGCCCATGGCTCCAACGATGTGGCCAACGCCATCGGTCCGCTCTCTGCAGTCGCCTCCATCGTGGCGGCCGGCGGCGAGATCGGCGGCAGCTCCCACATCGCCTGGTGGATCCTCCCCCTTGGCGGCATCGGCATCGTCATCGGTCTGGCCACCATGGGCGAGAAGGTGATGGCGACCGTCGGCACCGGCATCACCCACCTGACCCCGAGCCGTGGCTTCGCCGCCCAGCTGGCCACTGCCGCCACCGTGGTGATCGCCTCCGGCACCGGTCTGCCCATCTCCACCACCCAGACCCTGGTGGGTGCCGTCATGGGCGTCGGTCTGGCACGGGGCATCGCGGCCCTGAACCTGGGCGTGCTGCGCAACATCGTGGTCTCCTGGGTCATCACCCTGCCCGCGGGCGCCATCCTGGCCATCGCCATCTTCTACGTGCTGCAGGCCTGCTTCTCCTGAGCAGCCCACGCCGCACGACAAAAAGCCCGGGTCATTGACCCGGGCTTTTTTATGCTTCGCCCATATTACGCCGTCGATTGAGCGTCGATCGGCTGCGGCGTTTACTCCTCGATGAAGGTCCACTCGTCGCGCACCCGGCTGATGGCATCAAGCCGCCGCTTGGCAAGCTGCTCGCGGATTGCCTCCCCTTTGAAGCCGGCCGCCACTATCTCCTTGACCGGCACAGCCTGCGCCGCCTCCAGGGCCTCGGCGACATAGTCCGGCTGACTGTAGACCTTCTCTTCGAAGCCGGTACGACCGTGGAAGTCGGCGCGACAGGCATCGAGCAGCTGGGCAAAGCGCTCCGGTCTGCGCCAGGCATCGGCCTTGTCGAATACCTTGAGCAGGGTCGCGGGCTTGAGCTCGAAGGCAATGTGGATATGGGTGTGCAGGTCGCTCACCAGCAGGGCCAAATCGCGACACTCGTTCGGCACCCGGAAGCGCTCGCAAAAATCCCGAATGAGCGGCAACCCCTTCTGACCATGGCCGTGATGGCTCGGCCAGAAGGCGGGCGGAGTCAGCCCCTTGCCAAAGTCGTGGCAGAGGGACGCGAAGCGCACGGTCAATTCGGGGGAGAGACGACATGCCTGCGCCAGCACCATCATGGTATGGATGCCGGTGTCGATCTCCGGGTGCCATCTGGCAGGTGCCGGCACACCGAACAGGGCATCGAGCTCGGGGAAGAGCGCCTTGAGTGCGCCGCATTCACGCAGCACCTCGAAGAAGATCTGGGGTGTCGACCCCAGCAGCACTTTTTCCAGCTCCTTCCAGACCCGCTCCGGGGTCAGATGGGCCAGCTCTCCAGCCTCCGTCATCTCGCGCATCAGCCCCAGCGTCTCGGGGGCCACCACGAACCCCTGGGCATGGAAACGGGCGGCGAAGCGCGCCACCCGCAGGATGCGCAGAGGATCCTCGGCAAAGGCCGGCGAGACATGGCGCAGCAACCGCGCCTCCAGATCCTGCACGCCGCCGTAGGGATCGTGCAGTTGCCCATCCTCATCTTCGGCGATGGCGTTGATGGTGAGATCCCGGCGCAGCAGATCCTGCTCCAGCGTCACCTCGGGGGCGGCATGGCAGACGAAGCCGGTGTAACCCTGCCCCTGCTTGCGCTCGGTGCGCGCCAGGGCGTACTCCTGCTGGGTTTTGGGGTGAAGAAAGACCGGAAAGTCTCGGCCCACCTGGGTGAATCCGAGACCCAGCATCTGCTCCACCGTGGCGCCGACCACCAGGTGATCCCTGTCCCCCTGGGGCAATCCCAACAGGCGATCCCGCACCGCCCCTCCGACCAGATAAATCTGCACGCGCACTCTCCCTCGATAAACTTGCCCCGATGATACCGCTTTTGGCTAAGAGAGACGATGTGCACCCGTCGCACCGGGCTCTCCATCACTCGGCCGGGCGGCTGCTTCCCGCCATCGTCCCGGGCGACTCAGCCCGTGGTTCGAGCCAGCTCCCCTTATGGTATCCGGGTCTTTGACATCCCTTTTGGGAGGCTTTAACCTGCCGCCCATAACAATGGAATGGATCCTTATGTACACACAGTTCTTCGGTCTGTCGGAGCCCCCGTTCTCCATCTCGCCCAACCCCAAATACCTCTATATGAGCGAGCGTCACGGGGAGGCCCTCGCCCACCTCAACTACGGGTTGCAGGACGGTGGCGGCTTCGTGCTGCTGACCGGGGAAGTGGGTACGGGAAAGACCACCGTCTCCCGCTGCCTGCTGCAGCAATTGCCCGCCGACACCGAGATCGCCTACATCCTCAATCCCTCTCTGACCGAGCGGGATCTGCTGGCCGCCATCTGCGACGAATTCCAGTTGCCCTACGGCGAAGAGGCCAGCCTCAAGCAATTGTTCGACCTTATCCGGGATCATCTGCTGGCGAATCTGGCGGCAGGCAAGCGCAGCGTGGTGCTGGTGGATGAAGCCCAGCACCTGCTGCCCGGCGTGCTGGAGCAGTTGCGACTGCTCACCAATCTGGAGACAGACGAGAAGAAACTGCTGCAGGTGGTGCTCATCGGCCAGCCCGAGCTGCAACAGATGCTGCGCCAGCCCCTGTTGCGCCAGCTGGCGCAGCGGATCACCGCCCGCTATCACCTGCTGCCGCTGTCGCGCCAGGATGTGGATGCCTATGTCCGCTTCCGGTTGCAGGTGGCAGGCTGCGTCCAGCCCATCTTCACCCCCAGGGCCATCCAGACCCTGCATCGCCTCTCCGGGGGCATTCCCCGTCTCATCAACCTCATCTGCGACCGCGCCCTCATCGCCGCCTTCGCCCGTGGCAGCCACAAGATAGTGCACGGGGACATCAGCCAGTCCGCGTATGAGGTGAGCGGCATTCGCGACGAGGGAAGCTGGCAATCCGGCCTCACGGTCGCCCTGGTGGGCGCCCTGCTGGTCGCCACCGGCTGGTGGGGCTGGCAATTCTTCGGATTCTTCCCAGCCCGCCCCCTGGTCAAGGTCGAGGTACCGGTCAAGGTGGATGACACGCCGGAGCAGCAAGCCCAGCTGACCCGCGCCATCAATCAGGCGCTGGAGCCGGACGTCGCCATGCAGAATCTCTACAAGGTATGGGGCTACCAGGCCGAGCTGGAGGAGGCAACCTGCGACAATGCCCCCCGTGCGGGCCTGCGCTGCCAGGAGGGAGAAGCCTCCCTGGCACAATTGCAGGCGCTGCAATACCCGGCCCTCATCAGTCTCACCGACGAGACCGGCGGCCTCTATTACGCCACCCTGGTCAGCCTGGGGGCGGACAAGGCTTCCCTGCTCATCGGCAACCAGAGCTGGCAGGTGGACAGGCAGTGGCTCTCCGACGCCTGGGGCGGCAGCTACACCCTGCTCTGGCGCATGCCCAGGGGCAACGTGCCCCTGATAGCGAGCAATGCCGGGGCTGCCCAGGTGCAGTGGCTGGACAACGCCCTTAGCCGCGCCATGCAGCAACCCGATCGCAAGGTGAGCCGCTTCGATGCCACCCTCAAGAACAAGCTGCAACAGTTCCAGCGCGAGCAGGGACTGACCCCGGACGGCATCGCCGGCAGCAACACCCTGCTGCGGCTGAATGTGGCCTCCGGCGAACCCATGCCCAGGCTGGAGGATGAATCCCTGCGAGCCAGCACGCCGGTCGATCTCGACAGCGTGGCAGATGATGAGACGGACCCCATGGTCGAGGAGGCCTCCTGATGTCCACCCTGCTCAAGGCCCTGCGCCGGGCCGACCAGCCCCAGTTCACCCCCCATATGCCGCTCATGGGTCTGCCCGTGAGCCAGGAAGAGGAGCCCAACCGCCACTGGATCTGGTGGGCCCTGGTGCCCCTGGCCCTGGTGATGGGCGCCGCAGCCAACTATGGCTGGCACCTCTATCACCTCAAACCCGTGGAACAGCAGGTCGAAGTGAAGGAAGTGGTGACTCCCCCCTTCGTGCGGGTCGAACCCAGGCCCATGATCACCCGGCCGCTGCCGCCCCCCCTGCCGGAGCCCGTGGTCGCTCCAAGACCTGCCGCAACCCCGGCTGCGACTACCGCAAACCAGGGGGGACAGAGTCTGGCAGAACGGCTGATGGCCGCCCTCAACAACACGCCGCTGGTGGAAGAGAGTGCGCCCCAGGCTCAGGTCCAGACCAGTGCCATCCCCCTCGGCGCCCTGGCCCCGGCCCTGAAACAGCAGGTACCGTCCCTGACCTATGGTGCCCACAACTACTCCTCCGACTCTGCCAAGCGGGCCGTCGTGCTCAATGGACGGGAGTGGCGCGAGGGCAATGAGATCGCCCCCGGTGTCATCCTGGCAGCCATCGCCCAGGACTACATCGTCCTGCAGGTCGGCGGCCAGTATGCCAGCCTCAAGGCGCTGCAAGACTGGCGCGGCTGATCTGCCGGCATCCAGTGGCCCTCCCCCGGGAGGGTCACCGCCCATTCTGAGGGAGCCCGAGAGCTCCCCTTTTTAATCAATAACCTACACTCGACCTTTGCCATGCACCGGGTCGGGGATCGCCCTCCTGATGGCGGGCGGACTTATCATCAGAACATGAGCACACTGTGAGCCACTCAGACAACACCACTTTCGCCACCCGCATTCTGGACTGGTACCAGATCCACGGCCGCAAGACCCTGCCCTGGCAGCAGGACAAGACCCCCTACCGGGTCTGGGTCTCCGAGATCATGCTGCAACAGACCCAGGTTGCCACTGTCATCCCCTATTACGAGCGGTTCATGGCCCGCTTCCCCGACGTGCTGGCCCTGGCCAACGCCCCCATCGACGAGGTGCTGCATCACTGGACCGGGCTTGGCTACTACGCGCGCGCGCGCAACCTGCACAAGGCTGCCCAGCAGATCCGCGATCTGTACGGCGGCCTCTTTCCGGAACAACTGGAAGAGGTGATGGCCCTGCCCGGCATCGGTCGCTCCACCGCCGGGGCCGTGCTCTCCCTCTCTCTGGGCCAGCCCCACGCCATCCTGGATGGCAACGTGAAGCGGGTACTCACCCGCTGGCTGGCGCTGGCGGGCTGGCCGGGCCAGAAGCAGGTCGAGCACGATCTCTGGGAGCTGGCGACCCGCCTCACCCCGCGCGTCGGGGTGGCCCAGTACAACCAGGCCATGATGGACATGGGGGCCACCGTCTGCACCCGCAGCAAGCCCGCCTGCGAGCGCTGCCCGGTGCAGGCCGATTGCCAGGGGCTGTCGCAGGGCAACCCCACCTCCTACCCTCACAGCAAGCCGAAGAAGAGCATTCCGGCACGCAACGGCATTATGCTGATCATCCGCCTCGGCGATCAGCTGCTGCTGGAGAAGCGTCCGCCGCAAGGGATCTGGGGCGGGCTTTACTGCTTCCCGCAGGTGGAATCCCTCACCGAGGTGACCGGACGACTGCGGGAGTTGGGGCTGGAGGATGCCGCCTATCAGGAGCTCGCTGGATTTCGTCACACTTTCAGCCACTTCCACCTCGATATCCGCCCTTTGCTGATCGAAATGGCTGTTCCGCCCGCCCCCCTGCTCATGGAAGCGGATACCCGACTCTGGTATAACTTACGCCATCCTGCCGAGGTGGGATTGGCGGCGGCCACGGCCCGTCTGCTCGCCTACCCGGACTTACAACCAGACTTGCAACCACAGAGGTCAACATGAGCCGTACCGTATTTTGCCTGCGCCTGAAGAAAGAAGCGCCGGGTCTCGATTTCCAACTCTACCCCGGTGAACTCGGCAAGCTGATCTTCGACAACATCAGCAAGGAAGCCTGGACCGAGTGGCAGAAGAAGCAGGTCATGCTGATCAACGAGAAGAAGCTGAACATGATGAATCTCGAGCACCGCCAGTTGCTGGAAAAAGAGATGGTCAGCTATCTGTTCGACGCGGGTGAAGTCCAGATCGACGGCTACACCCCTCCCAGCCAGTGAGCGGGAATCGAGTCAAAGGGCCAGCGTCCCCCTGAGTCGTCAATATGCCGCAGGGTGACACCAATCCTGGCTCAGGCCAGTCAGTGACGGGCGGCCCTACCGCCCGGTTTGAGGATCTTATGGGTCGTTTTTTTGGGCTGCTGTGCGCCCTGCTGTTTCTCTCTGCCTGTTCATCCACACCCCAGACCAGCGGGAGTGGCGATGATGATCTGGTCAACGGCAAGGACGTGCGCGGTTTTGAACACATGATCAGTGCGCTCTCCCATAACGTGAACGAGATATGGGGGCGCGAGGCGCTGTTCGCGGGCAAGTTTGACTACGTCAAATACACGGATCAGTACAAGAGCCGCGCCCACATCGATTTCTCCAGCGGTCACATCATGGTGGAGACCGTCTCGGGTCTGGATCCCCGTGCCCACCTGCGTCGCGCCATCATCGAAACCCTGCTGACCCCGGATGATCCGGCAGAGGTCGACCTCTATTCCGACCGTGAGATCATGCCAGGTGGCGAGCCCTTCCTCTATGGCCAGGTGCTGGACAACCAGGGACAAGCGATCCGCTCCAGCTGGCGTGCAGAGCGTTATGCCGACTATCTGATCGCCAACGCGATGAAGAAGCGCACCCTCGGGATCCGCAACATCTTCTTCATCGACATTCCCATGGTGGCCAACCACGAAGACAGGCGCGGCTACAAATACGCCAGCATCATCCGCGATGCCTCCCGCAAGTACGGGGTCGCCGAGAGTCTCATCTACGCGGTGATCAAGACCGAGAGCAGCTTCAACCCCTATGCGGTCAGCCACGCCAACGCCTATGGCCTGATGCAGGTGATCCCGGCTACCGCTGGGCGAGATGTCTATGTGAGGGTCAAGGGCAAGGATGGCCAGCCGACCAGGGAAGATCTGTTCAATCCGGCCTACAACATCGATGTGGGGACCGCCTACCTGCACCTGCTGCAGACCGTCTATCTGGCGGATATCCAGGATCCTCAGTCCCGCCGCTATGCGGTGATCTCCGCCTACAACGGTGGTGCGGGAGGGGTGCTCAACACCTTCTCCAACGATCGCAAGGCGGCCCCCGGCATGATCAACCGCCTCTCCCCCGAGGCCGTCTATCAGGTACTGACCGAACAACATCCCAAGGCAGAGGCTCGCCGCTATCTCTACAAGGTCAATCAGGCCGAGAAGGGGTTCAAGCGAACCGTCGCAAGCCGGGCTGGCTGATGGCATGCAAGAAGGGCGCTCCCGGAGCGCCCTTCCCATTTACTGTGGCCAGAAAGCTTACTTGGCGATGAAGCCACCCTTGCTCAGGGGCGCAGCCCCCACCTTCTCCAGATGTTCCACCTCGACTTCGGTCTTGTTCCAGCTGTGGTCCACCTCGCCGCGCACGCGGATCAGATCGTCAGGGCCTACCTCGGTACCGCGCCACACGTCACCGTCCACCTCCACTTCCACCTCGCCGCTGTCGTCACGGATCAGGTAGTTTTCGCCACCCAGGTGTTTGACCAGTTTGCCTTCCAGGGTCACCCACTGATCATCGGCCACGTCTTTCAACTGGGCGACCGATACCTTGTTCTGCTCCTTGGGGCCGGTGTAGGCCGCCATGGCGAAGGAAGAGACGGACATCAGGGCCACCAGGGCGATTGCTTTTGCGTTGTTCATTTCATGCTCCTGTCTTTGCGGTATGAGGGCATCTTGCCCGGGGGCGCGTGAAACAAACGTGAAGCCTCCCCATTCAGGGAGGAGTGATGTGATCGCAAGCGATTAAATGGCCACGGCATGCTGCAAAAATGTATTCGAGTGGATACCTTTTCACCTGGCCATGCGGGTTCCCAGCCCGCCGCCATCGAGGAACAGCCTGCAGGCCCGTCCTGCCCCATCCATGAGAACAGCTACATGAAAAAATGGCTTTTGTGTTTATTGGGACTCTTCGCCCTCACGGCCCATGCCGCCGAGACGCGTCCCCCCTTCTCCCGCATCGTGATGTTCGGCGACAGCCTCTCCGATACCGGCAAGATGTACGACAAGATGCGCGGTTACCTCCCCTCCAGCCCGCCTTACCATCAGGGCCGCTTCTCCAACGGCCCGGTCTGGCTGGAGCAGCTCACCCAGCACTTCCCGGGCCTCGCCATCGCCAACGAGGCGGAAGGGGGCGCCACTGCCGTGGCCTACAACAAGATCTCCTGGAATCCCAAGTATCAGGTCATCAACAACCTGGATTACGAGGTGACCCAGTTCCTGCAAAAGGACAGCTTCAAGCCCGACGATCTGGTGATCCTCTGGGTCGGTGCCAACGACTACCTGGCCTATGGTTGGAACACCGAGCAGGATGCCAAGCGGGTGCGCGATGCCATCAGCGATGCGGCCAACCACATGGTATTGAACGGCGCCAAGCAGATTCTGCTGTTCAACCTGCCGGATCTGGGCCAGAACCCCTCGGCCCGCAGCCAGAAAGTGGTCGAGGCGGCCAGCCATGTCTCCGCCTACCACAACCAGCTGCTGCTGAACCTGGCACGCCAGCTGGCCCCCACCGGCATGGTGAAATTGTTCGAGATCGACAAGCAGTTCGCCGAGATGCTGCGCGAGCCGCAGAACTTCGGCCTGAGCGACACCGAACACGCCTGCTATGGCGGCGGCTATGTGTGGAAGCCGTTCGCCTCCCGCAGCGCCGCCACCGACAGTCGGCTGGCCCCCTTCAATCCCGAGGAGCGCCTTGCCATCGCCGGCAACCCCCTGCTGTCTCAGGCCGTCGCAACGCCCATGGCGCGCCGCAGTGCGGGCGAGCTGAACTGTGAAGGCAAGATGTTCTGGGACCAGGTCCACCCCACCACAGTGGTACACGCTGCCCTGAGCGAGCGGGCTGCCGCCTTCATCGAACAGGAGTACGAATTCCTCCCTCGATAACGGAGGCCATCCTGCCAGGGCCGGCGCTTCGCCGGCCCTCTTGCCCACAAGGGCAAGCAACCCCATATGACACCCATCACAGATTCGAGTCACGGTTCCCCGGCGGTCTTCTGTCTCCACTATGATGCAGATGGATATCACAATATGTTTTATATCAGTTGCTTGTAGATCGAGAAAAGCGAGCTACGTTTAAACGTGTTGTGGTCGAACACAGGCCCAACCCACGAGGCGAGGCGACATGAATTCGCGCTCCCCACACACAAGATTGCAGAGGCATCTATGAACAAAACACTGATTACCTTGCTGGTTTCAGGCTTGCTTGCGGCCAACGCCCAGGCAGCCGGACAAGACAACACCTGGTATGGCGGTGCCAAACTGGGTTGGTCCAACTTCTACGGTGTCGATGAAAGCAACGCCATCGCCATCACCGACAAAGACGACGATGAAGTCGGCGCCGGTGCGTTCGCCGGTTACCAGATCAACCAGAATCTGGGTGTAGAACTCGGTTATGACTACCTTGGCAAGCTCAAGTACAGCGGCACCCGCAATGGCGCGGCCTTCAATGACTCCGTGCAAGCCCAGCTGGCCCAGCTCACGCTGAAACTGGGCTTCCCGGTTGCGGACAATCTGGACCTTTACGGCCGTGTCGGGGGCGGCTATGGCTGGACCGACAGCGATCAGCTGGAAAACGACAGCCGCTTCACCTTCGTCGGCGCGCTCGGTGCGGAGTATGCCCTGAGCCTGGATTGGGCAGCCCGCCTCGAATACCAGTACAGCACCCCGTATGGCAGCCGTGACGATACCGGCCTGCGCATGGACAACGGCCTGCTCTCCCTGGCCGCCGTCTACCGCTTCGGTCAGGTTGCACCGGCTCTGCCGGTCGCAGCTCCCGCCCCCGCGCCCGAGCCCGTGATGGTCGACAAGCAGTTCACCTTGAGCTCGGACGTGCTGTTTGACTTCAACAAGGCCACCCTCAAGCCCCAGGCCGGGCAGGCGCTGGATACCCTCTACAGCCAGATTGAAGAGGCCAGGCCCAAAGACGGGTCGGCCACCGTCATCGGCTATACCGACCGCATCGGTTCCGAGGCCTACAACCAGAAATTGTCCGAGCAGCGTGCCCGGACCGTGGCCGATTACCTGATTGGCAAGGGCCTGCCTGCCGGCAAGGTCAATGTGGAAGGGCGTGGCAAGCAGTCTCCCGTCACCGGCGACAGCTGCACCAGCAAATCCAAGCGCGAGCTGATCGTCTGCCTGGCCCCGGATCGCCGGGTAGAGGTCAAGGTACAGGGCGTCTCGGAAGTACAGCAATAACGACGACCCCAAACAAAACGGGAGGCCATGGCCTCCCGTCTTTTTTTATGCTTCCTCAGCTGCGCGTGCGCACATCCGCCGCAATCTGATCGAGCAACAGTTGCCAGCCCTGCCCCAGCTCGTTCACCAGGGCGCCATACCCATCGGCAGGCAGCACCCGCTCCTGCTGGAAGGGAACATCTCTCAACACGACCCCCTCCTCCGTCAGCAGGCGCCAGCGACCGCTAAGCAGGGCGCGGCCGTCGTGCCGCCCCTGGAAACGCTCGACCGAGATGCTCAGGACAGGCCCCTTGCGGGCCCCGTCCTGACGCACCACCCAGCCAGGCAAGCGACTGGAGAGGCCATTGAGGGTCAACTGGTTCAACTGGGCATCGAGGGAACCTGCCCAGCGATGGTACTCGGCAAAGTGCAGCTCCTTGCCCTCCAGCTGATAGACCAGGCTCATCCGGTCAAGCTGACCGGACAGGGCGACGGGGCGCAGCACCAACTGGTGCTGCGGCTGCGCCGTGGTGACACTCGACGGCGCCGTGTCGGCATCCAGCGAATAGTAATGCAGCGTCGTCGGCGCACTGCCACATCCCGCCAGCAGGCCCAGCAAGGCCAGCGTCATCATCCGTTTTTTCATCATTTTCCTCGCTTGGGCTCGGGATCCCGCGGACGAGCGCGGTCAAAGATCAGTGAACTCGGCTGCTCGTTCAGTGAATGGACCAGAGGTTGCAACTCGCTCATCAGCTGGTTGAGGGATTGCACCGACTGGCGCAGTTCCTGATTGGTCTGGGAACCGGCATCATAGGTCTGCAACGTCTCCTGCAACTGCTTGAGGCTCTGGTTGAGGGAGGCCGGCAACTGCTGGGTCGACTGCTGACCAGTAAACTGCTCCAGATTCGCACTCACGGCACTGACATGCTTGAGCGTCTTGTCCAGCGTCATCAGGGTGCTGTTGACCTGAGTGAGGGTGGTGGCCATGTCCATGTCGACGAACTTGTCGAGAATGAGGTTCACCTTGCGTTCGATTTGATCCAGCCCGGCCTGGGCGGTCGGGAAGACCTGATAGCCCGCCATCTTGAGCGGCTGATAAACAGGCGCATCCGGATAGAAGTTCAGATCGATCACCTTGCCCCCCGTCAGCAGGCTGGCGGTCTTGAGGCTGGCCCTCAGCCCTTCCTTGAACTGCTTGTTGAACAGGGCCCGCCACTGCTCCTTCTCCGCATTGGCATAACGGTGGGAGAGACGCTGCACCTCGATGCGCGCCAGCACCGGGATCTGTCGGCTCTTGAACAGCTGGACGCCCTTGTCGTCGATGAGATAGGGAGCCGAGATGACGGTACCGACCCGGATGCCGCGATACTGTACCGCCGCGCCGGGATGCAGCCCGCCCACGTCATTGTCGAACAGGAAGACATAGTCGATGAACTGATCCAGGCTACCGGCCAGCACGCTCTCCTCGTCCTTGAACAGCACGAACTCGTCGTTCTGTTTCACCGGTTCCCCCGGCAACCAGCCGGGAGGCAGCCCCATGGTGATGCCGCCGTTGATCAGGCTCTCCAGCGAGTCCATCTTCACCTTCATCCCCTCGCTGCTCATGGAGACCTCGAAGCCGGGCGTCAACCAGAACCGAGAGTTGCTGCTCACCAGGACGTCATAAGGCGCGTTGATGAAGAGCTGGTACTGCATCTCGCTCTTCTCGGGCAGGAACTTGGCCTCTTCGACCTGGCCGATGGTGAATCCCTGATAGCTGATGGGGGAACCCGCGCCCAGCGCGTTGGCATCCCGGCTGGACAGGGAGAGCCGCAATCCCCTGGCATCCAGGGATGCCAGGGGTGGCCTGTCCAGCATGGCGTATTCGCTTCGCGCCCTGCCCTTCTTGCCGGGAGAAAGTTCGATATAGGCACCGGAGAGCAAGGTGCCAAGACCGGAAACGCCTTCACGCCCGACCCTGGGCTTGACCACCCAGAACTGGCTGTCTTTCTTGAGCATGCCGGCGGCGGCATTGGTCAGGCGAGCCTTGAGCACGGCATGGCTGTAATCCTCGCTGAGCTCCACCGTCTCGATACGGCCCACCTCCACTTCACGCGAACGGATCACCGTCTTGCCCGCCACTATGCCCTCGGCGGTCGCCACCGTCAGGGTGAAGCTCGGCCCTTGTGAATACCAGTGCTGGAACAGCATCCAGGCGCCGATGAAGAGCGCCAGCAAAGGCACCATCCAGATAGCGGCAGCCGAACTCATGAAATCAGAGCCCGGTTTCCACCTTGTCTTACGCTCACTCACGTTCGCGTTCTCCTTGTTGTAAATCCCAGATCAGGCGGGAATCGAAACTCATGGCAGCCACCATGGTGACCAGTACGACCCCGGCAAAGGCGACGGCCGCAGGGCCAGGGTAGATGGTCATCAGATTGTCGAGCCGGATGAGACCGGCCAGGATGGCCACCACGAAGACGTCGATCATCGACCAGCGCCCCACAAATTCGGTCATGCGATAGAGTTTGAGCTTGCCGAGGGGAGATGTCCCCTGGCCGCGCTGCACCACGTAGCAGAGCCACAGCAGCGCCAGGATCTTCACCAGCGGCACCACCACGCTCGCGAAGAAGATGACGGCGGCAATGGGGTAGGAGCCCATGGCCCACAGCAGCACCACCCCGCCCATGATGGTCGAGGGGCTGTCATCCCCCAGGAACACGGTGTCCATGATGGGATACAGGTTGGCTGGGACATAGAGGATCACCGAGGTGATCAGCAGGGCCCAGGTGCGGTTCAGACCACCCGGCTTGCGGCTGTGCAGGTGATCCCCGCAGCGAACGCAACTATGGGCATCCTGCTCGTTCAGGGCGCCGCAGATGTGACAGCCCACCAGACCGCACGACAGGGCGCTCTCCTCGGGATCCAGCTCCCTCGCCGCCGTCGGGCCGAACAGCCGCTGCCACAGCCACATCCGATCCAGGGAGGAGATCATCTTGATGAGCAGCAGGGTGTAGCCAACGAACGCCCAGAACGACAGCCCCATCTTGATGTCGGCCATCCCCATCAGCTTCACCAGAGAGATGAGCACCCCGATGAGGAAGACGTCCACCATCAGCCAGGGCTTGATCCGGCACAACAGGCGGCCAAGGGAGCGCAGGGCCTTGCTGTGCAGATCCTTGTCCAGGCGCCACAGCACCAGCATGATGGAGCCGATATAGACCAGCGGCAACCCGATCAGGGTAATGCTCAGCACGGCCCCGAGGAACAGGTAGCCTTGATCCACCAGGGTGGTGATGCACTGCAGGAAGGTCATCTCCTGCCCCACCCCCTTGGCCGAGAACGACATGAAGGTAAAGGCGTTGGAGAGCACGAACATGATGATGGCCGCAAAGCCATAGGCGATGGGCCTGCGCTCCTGCTCCGGCAGATGACGAGTCAGGGTATGGCCGCAGCGCGGACAACTGCTCGTCTCCCCCACGGCCAGCTCGGTGGCCGGCACCAGCAGGTCACACTCTTCGCAGGCGGTCGCGTCATGGGTATAGGTGGGTGGATGTTGGTGTGAAACCGGATGCAAGATAAGACCCCAGCATGAGGCCCGCCACGGGGCCAGAGCCGCCAATTATTGCAGCAGCGGCCCCTGCCGACCAGCCCTGTCGTTATCCATCCTGCCCGGGAGTGAGAATGACTTTGACAAGGCAGTGACCATTTAGCACAATCAAACGCCACTTTTTTTCCGCGGGACAATAATTGATGACAACTGAATCCCCAAGCTACTCCACTATCGAGCAGGCCTTCTCCCTCGGGAACGGGCAAGATTCTGCCCTCAACTGGTTGCGCAAAAACCGTAGCCAGGTCGCCATCTTCCTGGTGAGCGGCATCAAGCTGGAGGGGACCATCAGCGGTTTTGACCAGTACAGCGTGCTGTTGACCGATGCCCATGGCAATCAGCAACTGGTCTACAAGGCCAAGATTTCCACCATTGCCATGCACTCCGGCCGTCCTGCCGTCAGCATCCAGCGGGCCCGCAAGCCACGGGTTTCCATGGCGCCGCGCCCCCATGGCGCACCCAGCCGTTATGACGACAACCAGGGTGGTGGCAGCGAGCAGTAAATCTCGCCCCCGCCCATCCTGACGGTGTCGCTGCGTCAGCCAGTGACATCTGCTCCCCACTCTCATGTTTCGCCTGTCCCGTATGAGAGTGGGGCTTCTCTCCCGAGCCGGTTGTTGACCCGCTCGTCTTCGTCACTCAGCAGGTCAACCCGACCGGTTTTCCCTCTCTGACCATGCAGACCTGCATGCCGGCCGCTTCACCGGCCTGTGCGCCTATGCCCGTGTCCTCGAACACCAGACATTGACCGGGCTCGACCCCCAGGCGTCGCGCCACCAGCAGGAAGGTGTCTGGATGGGGTTTGTGCAGCTCCACGTCGTCGGCGGTAACCACCACGGGGAAATACCGATCCAGCCCTGTGTTGCGCAGCACCGCTTCGGCATTTATGCGGGGGGAGCCTGTCCCTATGCCCATGGGGATCCGGCCGTGATAGCGTTCCACCAGATCCAGCATGGCCGGGAAGGGGGTGGCCTTGTGCAGGTTGGCGACATAGTGTTCGGTCTTGCAGCGTGTCACCACCAGGGGATCCAGCGCGAGCTGCTGCACTTCGGCCACCAGCAGGGCTATCTTGCGGCTGGGCATGCCTCCCAGCTCATAAAACCAGTCGGCGTCGAACCGAAAGCCAAACTCGCGGGCGGTGTGTTCCCAGGCGGCCAGGTGCAAGGGCATGGAGTCCACCAGAGTGCCGTCGAGGTCGAAAACCAGGCCTTGAAATCCGGATAGGGTCATGGTGCAGGATCTGTCTGTGAAAAATGGGCCCCCATTCTAGCCAGAGCGCGGGCGCATCGCCATGCGCCAGATGGCGAGAAACGCTTGCCACCTCATTTATACAGGGCGGCGTGGATCTGATGCCGGGCAGGCAGCCCCCACGCAGGTGTCAGCGATAAGCCAGGGTACAGGCCCGCCCTTGGGATTTGGCGTGATAGAGCGCCTGATCCGCCTGCTCGGTCAGGGTTTGCCACTCCTTGTCCGATGACGGGACCAGATAGCTGAACCCGATGCTGACGGTGAGTGTCGCCGCCACCCGGGAGGCCGGATGGGGAATCTGCAAGGCGTCAAGGCCGTGGTGGATCTGCTCCGCCAGCCGCTCCGCCTCTCCCGGCTGCGGTGAACACAGCAGGATGACAAACTCCTCCCCCCCATAGCGGGCCACCAGGTTGGTGCGCCGCCGCTCGGTGTCCTGCAGCAGTGCCGCCACCCGCTGCAGGCACTGATCCCCCTTGCCGTGGCCGAAGTGATCGTTGTAGGACTTGAACTCGTCCACATCGATCATCAGCACCGCCAGCACGCCCTGATGGCGGCGAGCCCGCTCCCACTCCCGTTCCATGGTGATGTCCCATTGGCGGCGGTTGGCGATGCCAGTCAGGGGATCTTCCAGAGACAGCAGAGAGAGGCGCCGGTTGGCCTCCTCCAGCGCCCGGTTGGTATCGGCCAGTTGCCGGGTCCGCTCCTGCACCCTCAGCTCCAGCTCCCGATTGAAGCGCTCAAGCTTCTCCTGGGTGCGCTGGCGGATCAGCAACTGGGAGAGCACGGCGGCATACTGCTTGAAGATCTCGCTCTGATACGCCTTGAGGGGGCGCCGCCAGAGCAGGTTGTCGGCGGCGATCCAGCCGATGGGGGTACTCCCGTCCCAGAGCGACACCATGGCGTTCCAGCCGCGACCCACCTCCTGCTTCTCGTAATAGAGAGGCGTGTCCTCCAGCACCAGGACATAGTCCTTGCGACGCAGCGCCTCCTGCACCGTGGGATGATCCGGAATGAGGCTGATGAAATGGCGCTCGTCGATGAGCTCACCCGCCTCGTTGGTACCCCAGGTACCGTGCATGGTCTTGAATTCACTGTCAGTCAGGAAGATGGCGATGCGATCGAACTGCAACTCCTGGCGGGCCAGTGCCACCGCGTCGTGCAGCAAACGATCCTCGCTCTCGCAGCGGGAGAGCTTGACCCCCACCTGATGCAGCGCCTGCAGCATGCTGAGGAAAGAGTCCTGCAGGGCCTGGCTGCGCACGAGGTCTGCCTGGGTGTGGAGCCGCTGATCCCGCTCCAGATCCACCTGTCCCGCGAGTCGCCGACTCTCGAGCTCGGCGGCGAGATAATGCATGAGCAGCTGGATGCTCTGTTGCTGGCGTCTTGGCAGGCGATCGAGACGACGGCGGGTTTCCAGATAGACCACGGCCTCCAGCCCCTTGTGACGCTTGAGGGGGAAGCTGGCGCGCAGGCGCGGAATCTCGGGTTCGACGCTCTCCCGCTCCCAGATGGCACGGGTCGGCGCGATGGGCTCCACAAGCAACTGGCCGAGCGCAAGGGAACGTTCGATGAAGAGGATGGGCAACTCGAGGGAAGAGAGGATGTCAGCGCTCAGGCAGAGCAGACCCTGTTCCGGGCGATAGTGATAGAGCTGGGGCGTCGGAGCACGCAGCCACAGATAGATCTGTTCAGCCTCTGTTTTTTCCCTGACCGCAGACAAGGTCACTTCACAGAGATGTTCAAAACTGGTGAAGTGCTCCGGATCCCATTCTTCCATGCCAAATCATCCTTGGTTGTATCCAAGCGAGTATATTGGCAAAGCCCGGCCATTAATTGACCGGGCAATCAAAAGCGAGATCCAGAGCCCAGTTTTTACAACAGATTCAATGCCTGCATGGCACTGCGGATGCGCTCGCGGGTGGCCTCGGAGAGCGGCATCACCGGCAGACGGCACTCTTCGCTGCACAGACCCAGCAGGGAGACCGCATACTTGGCCCCTGCGGGGCTCGGCTCGGCGAACATGGCCTGGTGCAGCGGAATGAGCTTGTCCTGCAATTCGCGGGCAGCTTGCCACTCACCGGCCAGCGCCAGGTTCTGCACCTCGGCCACCAGCTTGGGGGCCACGTTGGCCGTCACCGAGATGCAACCCTGGCCACCACCGATGTTGTAGGCCACGGCGGTGGCATCTTCACCGGAGAGCCAGGCAAACGGCTTCTTGATGAGCTGACGCTCCACCCAGGGGCGGGCCAGATCGCCGGTGGCGTCCTTAACGCCGGCGATGCGCGGCAGCTCGGCCAAACGGGCCAGGGTTGCCGGTTGCACGTCGACGATGGCACGGGGCGGAATGTTGTAGACGATGATGGGCTTGGTGGTGGCGTCATGCACCGCCTTGAAGTGGTGATAGAGCCCCTCCTGGTTGGGGCGGTTGTAGTACCCCGCCACATGCAGGGTCGCATCCGCGCCGGCCTGTTCGGCGTAACGGGTATATTCAATGGCTTCAACCGGGTTGTTGGACCCGGCACCCGCGATGACGGGAATGCGCCCCGCCACCTGCTTGACCACCAGCTCGACCACGCGGCAATGCTCGTCGTGGGTCAGGGTCGGGCTCTCCCCGGTCGTGCCGACCGGCACTATGCCATGGGTCCCCTGCTCTATGTGCCACTCCACCAGGCGAGTCAGTGCGGCCTCGTCCAGCTGGCCCTGTCGAAATGGGGTGATCAGGGCGACTATCGAACCTTGAAACATGGGATTTCCTTCTCCTAAACAAATGAATTGGCCAATAAAAAGCCCCGGTACGGGGGTCGCTACCGGGGCTTGAATCGTCTCAGGGATGAGAGGTTACGCGCGCACGCCAGCAGGCCCGAATGTCAGGCTGTGTTTATGCTTTCGTTTCGATACGCATGACCGCATTGCATCATCTCTGGGTAAATAAGGTGTCTTGGCATATTTCGGGAACACGGCATAAATGTCAAGGCGAAAGCGGCCATGTATAATAGCCGCCCCAAAATGCGTGGAGAGTCCCAATGAGCCGTCCTGTCAGTGCCGTCAGCCAGATGCTGGAACGTAACCAAGCCCTCTTTGTCGGCAAGCGGCTGTTGGTGTGCGGTGCCCTGGAGGATGATTATCCTCGTCAACTGGCCGAGCTGGCACAAAGCCTGACCGTCTTCACCACGGATTACTGCTATTACCGCACCCAGCAGGCCGTTCTGGGAGACGCCATCCTGTTCGATCACCAGCTGGGTGGCGCCCCCCGATTCGATGCCCTGCTGCTGCTGATGCCCAAGGCCAAGGCCGAGGCGCAATACCTGCTGGCCATGATGACGCCGCTGCTCGAAAGCGGGGCCGACCTGTTCCTCGCCGGCGAGAACCGGGGCGGCATCAACGGAGCAGACAAGCTGCTGGCACCTTATGGCGAGAAACCGATCAAGCGCGACTCTGCGCGCCGCTGCTCTCTCTACCACGGCACGCTCGACAAACCGGTCGTCCCCTTCGAGCTGGACGCCTGGTTCAGTCGCTATGAGTGCCAGGCGGGCGACACCACCCTGACCGTCATGGCCCTGCCCGGGGTCTTCAGTGCAGACGGCCTGGATCTCGGCACCCAGATGCTGCTGGCGAGCCTCCCCCCCGTGACGGGCAAGCTGCTCGACTTTGGCTGCGGCGCCGGCGTCATCGGTTCCGTGCTGGCCAAGCGCAACCCGGCCCTGGCCGTCACCATGGTGGATATCAATGCCCTGGCACTGGAGTCCAGCCGCCGAACCCTGGCGGTCAACGGTCTGAGCGGACGTGTTCATGCCTCCGATGTCTATTCCGACATTGCCGAAACATTCCAACAGATTGTCTCGAATCCCCCCTTCCATGCCGGGCTCAAGACCTTCTACGCCGCCACCGAAACCTTCCTGGCAAAGGCACCTGAGCACCTGACCGCAAATGGCGCCCTGACCATAGTCGCCAATGCCTTCCTGCGATACCAGCCTATACTCGATGCGCACTTCAAACAGACCGAGGTGATCGCGGGCGATGCCAAATTCAAGGTGTATCTGAGCAAAGCTTAAAGAAGTGCAACGGTTGTAATAAAACAAGTAGAGAGTGCCAGACGGGATCTGTTAAGGTACCAAGAAAACGTTTACCACCCCTTTAGGGGTGTTTTTTTCGCAGCGACATGAAAACCTTTTCAACATCATGATCTCAGGGAGAGAACGACGATGGCAGGCATACTCACCATGATACTGGCAGGCGGTGAAGGTACCCGACTGCAACCGCTGACCACCACCCGCAGCAAACCCTCCGTACCCTTTGGCGGCAGTTACCGGTTGATCGACTTCGTGCTCAACAACTTCGTCAACGCCGACTTCCTGCGCATCTATGTACTCACCCAGTTCAAGTCCCAGTCCCTTTACCTGCACATGAAGAAGGGCTGGAACATCGTCGGCATCACGGATCGCTTCATCGACCCCATTCCGGCCCAGATGCGAATGGGCAAACGCTGGTATGACGGCACCGCAGACGCCATTTATCAGAACCTGCGCTTCATCGAGATCTCCGACCCCGATCACGTCTGCATCTTCGGCTCCGATCACATCTACAAGATGGACGTGAGCCAGATGGTGAGCTTCCACAAGCAGAAAGCGGCCGCCCTGACCGTCGCGGCACTGCGCATGCCCATCGAGGAAGCAAGCGCCTTCGGGGTGATCGAGGTGGATCAGGAAGGGCGCATGATTGGCTTTGAAGAAAAGCCCCGTCACCCGAAACACATCCCCGGCGACCCCACCCAGGCCCTGGTCTCCATGGGCAACTACATCTTCGAGACCGAGGCCCTCTATCGGGAGCTCAAGCGGGATGCCGCCGAGGAGAACTCCAGTCACGATTTCGGCAAGGACATCATTCCCAGCCTGTTCCCCCGTGCCCCCGTCTATGTCTACGACTACAGCACCAACGTGATCCCGGGCGAGAAGCCCAATGTCTACTGGCGCGATGTGGGGACGCTCGACTCTTACTGGCAGGCGCACATGGACCTGGTGGCCGACGATGCCCCCTTCTCTCTCTACAATCGCAAGTGGCCGCTGCACACCCATTACCCGCCCCTGCCCCCCGCCACCTTCATCGATACCGACGACTGCAAGGTCAAGATCGCCAACTCCCTGATCTCCGGTGGCTGCTTCATTCAGGGCAGCCAGATCCAGCGATCCATACTGGGATTTCGCTGCAACATAGGCCCCTGCAGCCACATCAGTGAATCCGTGCTGCTGGGGGATGTGAAAATCGGCGAAGGTTGCTCCATTCGCCGCGCCATCATCGACAAGAACGTTGAAATTGCACCCGGCACCGTGATCGGTGAGAATCTGGACCATGACAGAGAGCGGTTTACCGTATCCGAAGGCGGTATCGTCGTGGTACCTAAGGGAGCAAGAGTTGGCTATTAACCCACTGAAAATCCTGTTTGTAGCCTCGGAGGTTGAGGGGCTGGTGAAGACCGGGGGCCTGGCAGATGTGGCCAAGGCCCTGCCGCAGCATCTCGCCCGTCAGGGGCACGATGTGCGCATCATTATGCCCTTCTACAAGACCATCAAGCGCCGGGACGAGGCCACCCTCCTCGCCTCGCGCTGGCTCCCCACCCCCCAGGATCGCAGTGATATCAGCTATCGCATCCATCAGCTGGAACTGGACGGGATCTGCGTCTATCTGCTCGATTGCCCGCACTATTTCGACCGCCCCCAGCTCTATGCCGAGAACAACCAGGCCTATCCCGACAACGGTGAACGCTTTGCCTTTCTGGCCGCGGCGGCCCTGCATGCGTGTGAACAGCTGGGTTTCGCTCCCGACATCGCCCACTGCAACGACTGGCACACCGGTCTGCTGCCGCTGCTGCTGAAAACCCGTCATGCCCACAACCCCTTCTTCCAGCGTACCCGGTCGGTCATCAGCATTCACAACGCGGCCTTTCAGGGGGTATTCGATCGCCAGCAGTTCTGGGCCGTGCCGGAAATCCACGACTACGAGCAGCGCATCAACTACGACTATGGTCACATCAATCTGCTCAAGTGCGGTGTGCTCTACGCAGACAAGATCAATGCGGTCAGCCCCAACTACGCCAGCGAGCTGCTGACGCACCTGGGCGCTCACGGCATGGCCAGCGTATTCCAGCAGCGGGCTGCTGACCTGCGTGGCATCCTCAACGGCTGTGACTATCAGGACTGGGATCCCGCCTTCGATCCTCTGTTGCCCGCCACCTATGATGCCGACAACCTGGATGGCAAACACACCTGCAAGCGCATCCTGCAGCAGGAGACGGGGCTCCCCGTCGGCAACCTCCCCATCTATGGCATGGTGTGTCGACTGACCGAGCAGAAAGGAGTACACCTGCTCATCCCGGCGCTGGACAAGTTCTTGCAACATCAGGTCCAGGTAGTGATCGTGGGCTCCGGTGATCCCTCTCTCGCCGCCCAGTTGCAAAGCATTGCCCAGCAGCATCCCGACAAGTTTGCCTTCATCAATGCCTATGACGACCGTCTGGCCCACCTGGTGGAGGCCGGCGCCGACTTCTTCCTGATGCCTTCTCTGTTCGAGCCATGCGGGCTCAACCAGATGTACAGTCTGGCCTATGGCACCCTGCCCCTGGTTCGGGCTGTCGGCGGATTGAAAGATACCGTCGTGGACTGGGATGCCGACCCGACGCACGCGACCGGTTTCTGCTTCAACGATCCCACTGCCAGCACCTTGCTCGATGCCATGCGCCGCAGCCTGCTCCATTATCTGCAGGAGCCGGCACGTTTTGCCCGTGTGCAGCACCACGCCATGAACACCCGCTTCGACTGGGCAGACTCCGTCATCCTGTACGAACAGATGTATCAGGATGCGCTGGCCACCGTCTGACGCCGATTGCTGAAGTTTTGTGCCCTTGGCACGCCTTTATCCGTCAACAGCGAAAAAAGTCCCCTTTGGCTGTTGACGCCCCCCCAAAACTCTATAGAATCCCCCACCGCAGTGATGCGAAGGTGGCGGAATTGGTAGACGCGCTAGCTTCAGGTGTTAGTGTCCCACGGATGTGAGGGTTCGAGTCCCTCTCTTCGCACCATACTGCAACATGCTCTTATCAGGCGGCATGTAAATTCATACTGATAACCCGATGTGCGAAGGTGGCGGAATTGGTAGACGCGCTAGCTTCAGGTGTTAGTGCCCCCCGGGTGTGAGGGTTCGAGTCCCTCTCTTCGCACCATGCTTTTGTCAGACAGCATGTAAATCCAGACTGATAACCCGATGTGCGAAGGTGGCGGAATTGGTAGACGCGCTAGCTTCAGGTGTTAGTGCCCCCCGGGTGTGAGGGTTCGAGTCCCTCTCTTCGCACCATGCTTTTATCAGACAGCATGTAAATCCAGACTGATAACCCGATGTGCGAAGGTGGCGGAATTGGTAGACGCGCTAGCTTCAGGTGTTAGTGCCCCCCGGGTGTGAGGGTTCGAGTCCCTCTCTTCGCACCATGCTTCTGGCATGTAAAACACAGAAAATGCGCTCCAACCGCATTTAAAAACCAGCTGGAGAAAATCAGTGTGCGAAGGTGGCGGAATTGGTAGACGCGCTAGCTTCAGGTGTTAGTGTCCCACGGATGTGAGGGTTCGAGTCCCTCTCTTCGCACCATTCATTCCGCAAAGGCCCGTTACGAGAGTAACGGGCCTTTTGTGTTTTCATGCCCCATGGCTATGCTGTTGAAGATGCTACGCCACCACGGGGGTTTTCCCATGATCCTGGATACCGATATTCACAACTTCTATGAGCATCTGGTGCTCAAGGAGATAGAAAAACAGGGGTTGGCTCGAACATTGACCCCCTATCAGCTGGCAGACCTCTGCTGCCTGACACTCAACCAGCTTCCTTCCCACTATATCCGCCACGATGTCGACATGATCTACTTCACGACAGACGCCGAACGCAGCGAGATGGAGAAGAAGGTCATCGCCTCCCTGCGCCAGGCCTACGACAAGCTCCAGGCCGTCCCCACTCGCCAGGCTTAATGCCAGCCCTGCTGCCAGAGCAGAGTGACGACCCCTGTCATTCCCGCAACCGGCAGCAGGATCAACACCGGTCTCAGCCTGGGTTCCAGCATGACCCAGGCAGCCAGCAAGAACCCCAGGCTCCAGAACCCGTATTCCTTCTCCTGACCCCAGACCAGCACCGCCAGAAGGGCGGCCAAGAGCAGAGCGCGTGCTATCCAGTTCATTGGCATTGGTCCGATAAAGATTAATGATAACCATTATCATCTTTGGTGTCGCCATCTGCAATCGAACTTGCCTATGGATTTCCGGCTATCAAACGGTGTCGATTGAACAGTGAAAAATGCCGATTAGATCAACTATTTTGTGGGATTTTAAAATTTTAAAGCTGTTTTGCCGAATGAGCAGGGATTTTACACCTCCGCTTTATGGTAGATTGCGCCCTCTTTTGGTAAGCCTCTCGGGATCGACGCATCCGCAGGACGAGAGGGGCTGACCTTGGCGAGCAAGAGTTTAGGGAGCGTCTATGCAAAACCAACAACACCACATCCGATTGCCGGGCATGTCGCAAGTATTTGCCTGCCTGGCCATTTTCCTGGCCCTGGCCTTCTCCTTCACCAGCGTGCTGGATCTGCCAATCCAGCTGGCACTGTTCATCGCCTGGTTCGTCATCATGGGACTCGGCATCAAGCTCGGCCACGATTACAAATCCCTGGAACAGGCGGCAGTCGACGGCGTCGCCAAGGGGATGGGGGCCATCCTGATACTGATCTCCGTCGGTGCCCTGGTGGGCACCTGGATTGCCGGCGGCATCGTCCCCAGCATCATCTACTTCGGCCTCAAGGTGATACACCCCTCCATCTTCCTGCTGGCGACCCTGATCATCTGCTCTCTCACCTCGCTGGCCACCGGCACCTCCTGGGGCTCGGCGGCCACCGCCGGCATCGCCATGATGGGCATAGGCCACAGCCTGGGGGTACCCGCGCCGCTGGTAGCCGGTGCCGTGCTCTCCGGCGTCTACTTCGGTGACAAGCTCTCCCCGCTCTCCGACTCCGTGGTGCTGGCCTCAACCATGTCCAACGTCGACGTGATGGAACACATCAAGGGGATGCTGCCCATCAGCCTGTTCTCCTACGTCATCACCGCCGCCCTGTTCACCGTGGTCGGCATGCAGTACTCCGGCAACGTCAGCCTGGAGCAGGTCAATCTGGTGATGGACGCCCTCGACAAGCAGTTCAACATCACCCCCATGGCCATAGTGCCCGTGGTGCTGGTGCTGGGCCTGTTGGCCAACCGCAAGCCCGCCTTCCCGGTGATCAGCTTCGGCGCCTTGCTGGGTCTTGTCTGGGCCATCGTCTTCCAGGACATGGATCCGGTGAAGGCGATGCACTCCGCCTACAGCCCCTTTGCCATCACTTCAGGCGTCGATTTCATCGACAACATCCTGGACCGCGGCGGCATGGAGTCCATGCTGGGCTCGGTAGCCGTCATCATCTTCGGCTTGGGCTTCGGTGGTCTGCTGGAGAAGGTCGGCATCCTGGAAGTGATCGCCAGCGCCTTCGAGAAGCGCATCAACAGCGCCGGCAGCCTGACCAGCCACACCATAGGCACCGCCTTCCTGGCCAACGTGTTCGGTTCCGCCATGTATGTGTCCCTGATCCTGACCCCCAAGATCATGGCCAAGAACTACGACCGGCTGGGGCTTGCGCGCAAGAACCTCTCTCGCAACGCCGAGTTTGGCGGCACCCTCACCTGCGGCATGGTGCCCTGGAGCGACAACGGCATCTTCATGGCCGGGGTCCTCGGGGTAGCGACCCTCGACTACCTGCCCTACATGTGGCTCAGCTTCACCTGCATCATTGTGACCATCACCCTCGCCTATCTGGGCAAGGGAGTGAACCGTGTACCGGTCACAGAGGCGGTGACAGCCCGCTAATTTCCGTAAAAACAACGACAAAGGCGCCATCACGGCGCCTTTTGTCTGGGTATGATTCGAGGTTAAGCTGGCACTCACCTTGATCGCACGTGGCAGGACGCCCAGATGAACTTCACCTTTCGCCAGATCCGCTATTTCGTGGCGGTGGCCGACAGCTTCTCGGTGAGCCGCGCAGCCGCCGAGCTGCACATCTCCCAGTCGGCGGTCACCAGCGCCATCCGCGAGCTGGAGACCGAGCTCGGCGCCGCCCTGTTCGAGCGCAATCCGCGCGGGGTCAGCCTCACCACCCAGGGCCACCAGTTTCTGCTGCACGCCCGTCGCATCCTAAGCGCCATGACCGAAGCCGGCCAGTCCCTCAAGGCGGTGGCCCAGCAGGATCAGGGGCGGCTTACTATAGGCGTAACCACGCTGGTGGCAGGCTACTACCTCTCGGAGGCCCTCGGCCGCTTTCGCCGCGCCTTCCCGGCGGTGCAGATCGAGGTGAAGGAGGATGAGCAGCCCTACCTCGAGCACCAGATCGTCAACGGCGAGGTGGATGTGGGGATCCTGATGACCAACCGCACCATCCGCCAGGAGGCGTTCGATACCGAGCTACTGACCCGCTCGCCGCTGCGGGTCTGGCTTGCCGCCAACCACCCGCTCTGCGCCGAGTCGACCCTCTCTCTCAAGGCACTCGGCGAGGAGCCCATGATCTCGCTGACCGCCGACCAGCTGGACCAGATCATCGGCGGCGGGCTGCGCCGCTACGGCATCGCGCCACGCATCGTGCTGCGGACCGCCTCGGTGGAAGCGGTGCGCAGCCTGGTGGCGAGCCAGCTCGGGCTCGCCCTGCTGCCGGACTTTGCCTACCGCCCCTGGTCGCTGGAGCAGGAGCGGGTCGAGGCCCGCGCCATCAAGGAGCCCATCCCCGCCATCGACATCGGTCTGGTGTGGCGGCGCGGCTCGCGCCTTGACTGGGCCGCACGCGAGTTCATCGACATCGCCAGAGATCAGAGCCGGCTGCGGGCCCGCCAGCACCTCCCCCGCTAGGACTGAGCCTGAACAGCCGTGACTCCGGCAAAAAAATCAGATTCATCTGCACTCGATATCGATTTTACAGATACCAAAGCCGCTAAAAATTGAAATTCTCATTGCTCACGGCTTCTCCTACGCTCATGACTGGTTAACAGGATGTTAATTGTCAGCGTGGCATCACAACCGTGCCCGCCCCAGCAAGGAGAGCAAGATGAAACTGACCCCCCCTCACCCTGGCCCTGATCCCCGCCCTGCTGGCAGGCCAGGTCCAGGCTGCCCCCACCACCCTCGGCAAGGGTGAAGGCCAGCTCAACATCGTGGCCTGGGCCGGCTACGTGGAGCGCGGCGAGACCGACAAGAACTACGACTGGGTGACCGGCTTCGAGAAAGAGACCGGCTGCAAGGTCAACGTCAAGACGGCCGCCACCTCGGACGAGATGGTGGCGCTGATGAACGAGGGGGGCTTCGATCTGGTGACCGCCTCCGGTGACGCCAGCCTGCGCCTCATCGCCGGCGGCAAGGTGCAGGCGCTCAACCTGGCGCTCATCCCGAGCTACAGCAAAATTGATCCCCGCCTGCAGAATGCCCCCTGGCACACGGTGGACGGCAAGCACTACGGCGTGCCCTACCAGTGGGGCGGCAACATCTTGATGTACAACACCAAAGTGTTCCCCAAGGCGCCCGACTCCTGGAGCGTGGTGTTCGAGGAGCAGACCCTGCCGGACGGCAAGTCCAACAAGGGGCGGGTACAGGCGTTCGACGGCCCCATCCACATCGCCGATGCCGCCCTCTATCTGATGAGCCACCAGCCGGCGCTCGGCATCAAGGATCCTTACGAGCTCAACGAAGATCAGTACAAGGCCGCCCTCGACCTCCTGCGCCAGCAGCGCAAGCTGGTGGGACGCTACTGGCACGATGCCTTCGTCCAGATCGATGACTTCAAGAACGAGGGGGTGGTGGCCTCCGGCTCCTGGCCGTTCCAGGCCAATACCCTGATCGCCGACAAGCAGCCCATCGCCACTACCGTGCCCAAGGAGGGCGTCACCGGCTGGGCCGATACCAGCATGGTGCACAGCGAAGCGAAGAACCTCACCTGTGCCTATCAGTGGCTGGAGCACTCCCTCAACAACAAGCTGCAGGGGGATCTCGCCTCCTGGTTCGGCTCAGTGCCCGTGGTACCGGCCGCCTGCGAGGGCAATGCCCTGCTCGGGAAAGAGGGGTGCAAGACCAACGGCATCGACAACTTCGATCGGGTTCACTTCTGGCGTACTCCTGTCTCCCAGTGCAAGAGCCAGGGAACCTGCGTGCCCTACTACCGCTGGGTTTCGGACTATATCGCCATCCTGGGTGGCCGCTAAGACCGGATAACCAGATGGGGCCGGACAGGAGTCCGGCCCGCTTCTCACACAGACAAGGACGTCCCATGAACGCCGTACAATTTGACCGGGTCAGCCGCCACTATGGCGAGGTGAAGGCGGTCGACGACATCTCCTTCCAGATCCCGGCTGGCGAGTTTTTCACCCTGCTGGGGCCAAGCGGTTCCGGCAAGACCACCTGCCTGCGGATGATCGCGGGCTTCGAGTACCCGAGCGAGGGGGAGATCCGGCTGTTCGGCGAGCCCTGCTCCACCGTGCCCCCCCTACGACCGCAACCTCAATACCGTGTTTCAGGACTACGCCCTGTTTCCCAACATGGATGTGCGCGACAACATCGGCTACGGCCTGATGCTCAAGGGCGTCGCCAAGGCGGAGCGTTACCGCAAGGTGGACGAGATGCTGGAGCTGGTGCGCTTGCCCGGCGTCGGCAACCGCAAGCCGGGCCAGCTCTCCGGCGGCCAGCGCCAGCGCATCGCCATCGCCCGGGCACTGATCAACCAGCCGCGCATCCTGCTGCTGGACGAGCCGCTGGGGGCCCTCGACCTCAAGCTGCGCGAGCAGATGCAGCTCGAACTCAAAGCCTTGCAGCGCCAGCTCGGCATCACCTTCATCTTCGTCACCCACGATCAGCAGGAGGCGCTCTCCATGAGCGACCGCATCTGCATCTTCAATCAGGGCAAGATCGAGCAGATCGCCGCGCCGGATACTGTCTATGGCGCCCCCGCCACCCCCTTCGTCGCCCGCTTTGTCGGCACCGTCAACCTGTTCGATGGGGAGCAGGCCCGCCGGCTGTGCGGCGATGCTCACCAGATGATGGTCCGCCCGGAGCGGATCCGCCTCGCCGAGGCCGGCACGCCCGGCTGGTCAGGGGAAGTGCGCGAAGTGGAGTACCTCGGCCCCTTCGTGCGCTATCGGGTCGATCTCGGCGAGCAGCTCGAGCTTATCGTCAACCACCCCAACGAGGGCCAGGCCCGCCTGCCCCGTGGCGCCCGGGTCAGCCTCAGCTGGCCGGAGCAGGCGATCCATCGCCTGCACACCGCCCCTCAGGGAGCTCAACCATGAGCGCCCCCCACAGTGCGAGCCTTGCCATGAGCCAACCCACTGCCCCCCTCTCCTATCGGCCGCTGCGGCGCCTCTCCACCCTGCTCTATGGCCGCTCCGGCCTGCTGCTGGCTATTCTGCTCGGGCCGCCCCTGCTGTGGCTCGGCATCATCTATGTCGGCTCCCTGCTGATGCTGCTCTCCAACGCCTTCTTCGGGCTGGACGAGTTCAGCGGCCAGATCCGCCACGAGCTGGGGCTGCAGAACTTCGTCGCCCTGCTGCGGGCTGAGAACCTGGACGTGATCCTGCGCACCGTAGGCATGTCGCTGCTGGTGACCCTGGCCTGCGCCCTGCTCGGCTTTCCGGTGGCCTACTACATGGCGCGCTACACCAGCGGCAAGACCCGGGCCCTGTTCTACGTCGGCATCATGCTGCCGCTCTGGTCCAGCTATCTGGTGCGGGTCTACGCCTGGAAGCTGATCCTGGCCAAGGAGGGGGTCATCAGCTGGCTGGCAGATACTCTAGGACTGGACTGGCTACTGGACGCCATCCTCTCGCTGCCGGTGATCGGGGGACCGTCGCTGTCGTTCTCGCGCATCGGCACCTTCATCGTGTTCGTCTACGTCTGGCTGCCCTTCATGATCCTGCCCATCCAGGCGGCGGTGGAGCGGATCCCGCGCTCCCTGCTGGAGGCGAGCGGCGATCTCGGCGCCACCCCGGCCCAGACCTTTCGTACCCTGATCCTGCCGCTGGCCCTGCCCGGCGTGGTGGCGGGCTCCATCTTCACCTTCTCCCTGACGCTGGGGGACTACATCATCCCCGGCATCATAGGCAATTCCACCATGTACATAGGTCAGGTGGTCTACATGCAGCAGGGCACGGCGGGCAACCTGCCCTTCGCTGCCGCCTTCTCGCTGGTGCCGATCCTCATCATCGCCATCTACCTCACCATCGCGAAACGCTTGGGGGCTTTCGATGCGCTTTGATACCCATATGTCACTTATCCACACGAGTTCGCGGGGGCCCATCCTGATCATGGCTATCCACCTGACGACAGCGAAACGCTTGGGGGCCTTCGATGCGCTCTAATCAGCCCATGAAACGGGACCATGGCAACCAGCCTTCCGGCCTGCTCAAGTACGCGGCCATCGGCGGCCTCTTGTTCCTGCACTTTCCGATCCTGTTCATCTTCCTCTACGCCTTCACCAGCGAGAGCAAGAGCTACCAGTTCCCACCGCCCGGGCTCACCCTCAAGTGGTTCGAGGTGACCCTCAACCGCCCCGACGTGTGGCGCGCCATCCAGCTGTCGCTGGAGGTAGCGGGGCTGGCGACGCTGGCCGCCATGGTGCTTGGCACCCTGGCGGCGGGGGCCATCGCCCGCAGCCGCTTCTTCGGCCAGGAGGTGGTATCGCTGTTGCTGGTGCTGCCCATCGCCCTGCCCGGCATCGTCACCGGCATCGCGCTGCGCTCCGCCTACGGGGTGATGGAGATCCCTTTCAGCTTCTGGACCATCGTCATCGGTCACGCCACCTTCTGCGTGGTGGTGGTCTACAACAATGCCCTGGCGCGCTTTCGCCGCACCAACCAGAGCCTCATCGAGGCGTCCATGGATCTCGGTGCCGACGGCTTCCAGACCCTGCGCTACGTGATCCTGCCGAACCTCGCCACCGCGCTGTTGGCGGGAGGAATGCTGGCCTTTGCCCTCAGCTTTGACGAGGTGATCGTCACCACCTTCACCGCGGGCCAGCAGACCACGCTGCCGATCTGGATGTATCAGGAGCTGATCCGGCCACGGGACAGGCCGGTCACCAACGTGGTGGCGCTCATCATAGTGGCCTTCACCACCATTCCCATTCTGCTTGCCTACTACCTCACCCGCGACGGCCAGGACGTTGCCGGCAGTGGCAAATAACGACTCAACGCGTGCGCAAGGATGCAACCATGAAACTCTCTACCCAACTTTTGATCGACGGTCAGTTCGTCACCGGTGACGGCCAGGCCGAGCCCATCCTCAACCCGGCCACCGGCGAGCTGCTCGCCTCGGTACCAGAAGCCTCGTTCGAGCAGGTGAACCGGGCGGTGAACGGCGCCCAGCGCGCCTTCGCCCAGTGGAGCCGCACCACGCCAGCCCAGCGCAGTACCGTGCTGCTGCGCCTGGCCGATGCCATCGAGCGCCACGCCGAGGAGTTCGCGGCGCTGGAATCCCTCAACTGCGGCAAGCCCTATCTGGCGGTGCTCAATGACGAGCTGCCGGCGGTGGTGGACTGCTTCCGCTTCTTCGCCGGCGCGGCCCGCTGCCTGCAGGGGCCGCTGGCGGGGGAGTACGTCGAGGGGCACACCAGCATGATCCGCCGCGATCCCATCGGGGTGGTGGGCAGTATCGCCCCCTGGAACTATCCGTTGATGATGGCGGCCTGGAAGATGGCCCCCGTGCTTGCCGCCGGCAATACAGTGGTGCTCAAGCCCTCCGAGCAGACCCCGCTCACCGCCCTGCGCCTGGCGGAGCTCGCCAGCGAGCTCTTCCCGCGCGGCGTCATCAACATCGTCTGTGGCCGGGGCGATAGCGTGGGGGCGCCGCTGGTGGAGCACCCGCTGGTGCGCATGGTGTCGCTCACCGGTGACATCGCCACCGGCCAGAATATCCTGCAAAGTACCGCCCGCACCATGAAGCGCACCCACCTTGAGCTGGGGGGCAAGGCGCCTGTCATCATCTTCGACGACGCGGACCTGGAGGCCGTGGTGGCGGGCATTCGCACCTTCGGCTTCTACAACGCAGGCCAGGATTGCACCGCCGCCTGCCGCATCTATGCCCAGGGCAAGATCTACGACAAGTTTGTCGCCGCCATGACGGATGCGGTGGCCTCCATCAAGGTCGGTGGTCCGCGCGAGGAGGGGGTGGAGATGGGGCCGCTCATCTCTGACCGGCAGCGCAACCGGGTGGCCAGCTTCGTGGAGCGGGCCCAGAGCAGCGGCCACGTGGAGGTGACGGCGGGGGGCAAGATCCGCCCCGGCAACGGCTTCTTCTTCGAGCCGACCCTGATCGCCCATGCCCGTCAGGAGGATGAAATCGTGCGGCGCGAGGTGTTCGGCCCCGTGGTGTCGGTGACCCGCTTCAGCGACGCCGAGCAGGTGGTGCAGTGGGCCAACGACTCGGACTACGGCCTCGCCAGCTCGGTCTGGACCCGGGATCTCGGCCTTGCCAGCAAGGTGGCCAGCCACCTGCAATATGGCTGCACCTGGATCAACACCCACTTCATGCTCACCTCCGAGATGCCCCACGGCGGCATGAAGATGTCGGGCTACGGCAAGGATCTCTCCCTCTACGCGCTGGAGGACTACACGGTGCCGCGGCATATCATGGTCAAGCTCTAGGCTCCCGTCCCCCTGAAAACAAGGTGGCCCCTTGGGGCCATCTTGTTTTGCATCAGGTCTGTGCATCCCTGCTGTGCACCGACGCAGCGTCACCATTCACCCGACCGCGACCCGCATCAACATCATGACAACCGCCACAACCAGTGGTGATCCAGAATCAGCAGACCAAACAGCAGCATCAGGTGATAGATGGAGAAACGGAAGGTGCGCATCGCCTGGCCGGGGCGCTCCTCATATTTCAACAACCAGCCATGCCAGCAGAATCCAAGGTTCAGCCCCGACATGCCGATCAGATAGGGCAGCAGGCAGACGAGCGTCAGGATCAGCAGATAGAGCAGGATGGCGGTCTTGGTGAAATCGGTGCCGTGGGTGACGGGCAGCATGGGAATATCGGCACCGGCATAGTCATCGCGCCGGTGGATGGCCAAAGACCAGAAATGGGGCGGCGTCCAGGTAAAGATGATCATCACCAGCAGCCAGGGCTCGGCCGAAAGCTGCCCCGTGATGCTGGTCCAGCCCAAGAGCGGTGGCATGGCTCCCGCCAATCCGCCGATGACGATATTCTGCGGCGTGGCCCGCTTCAGCAGCAGGGTATAGACGACCGCATAGCCGAACAGGCTGGCCAGGGTTAGCCAGGCAGTCAGGGGATTTACGCCCCAATGGAGCAGAACAAACCCCGACAGTGCCAGACAGATCGCGAAACTCATCGCCTGCCCCGGCGTGATCCGTCCCATGGCGACCGGGCGCCAGCGCGTTCTGCGCATCCGGGCATCGATGCCGCTATCCAGAGAATGGTTCATGGCCGCCGCCCCGGCAGCGAGCAGTCCAATCCCCGCCAGGCCCAGTATCATCTCGTCCAGAGAGGCGCGTGTCGGCTCGGCCAGCAGCATGCCCACCCAGGCGGTCAGGAGCAGCAGGGCGACCACCTTTGGTTTGGTCAACTGACAATAATCGTGCAGCCGACGGAGGGCAAAGCGCTGTGCCCGCCCTCTCCCATTCATGTCCGGCTCCTGACCATCCCAGGGGGTCGCAAGGGGTCGTGATGAGGCACAGAGAGCCTCCCGCGCGCCAGCACACAGCAAACCAGAAGGTGGGCTGCCACCAGATTGTGCGCAAGGGCGTTGGCCAACGGCAGGGCCAGATGGACGTTCGCCAATCCCAAGGCAATCTGCACGGTCAGCAGACCCAGCAACAACCAGCCAAACCCTCTCAGGGGGGTCCGCTGGCAGAGCAGCGCGAGGGCGAAAGCCCCCACCAGCAAGGCCGTGGTCAGCGCTCCCAGGCGATGGGCGATGTGAATGGTCTGGCGCGCCTCCTTGCCCAGCACGCCGAACTCATAGCTGGCGTGCCCCAGGGGGAGGTGAAAGGCTTGCGCCCAATTCAGCTCTGCCTGCCAGTTGCCCTGGCACAAGGGAAACTCCACACACGCCATGGCCGCATAGTTCGCCGACGTCCAGCCCCCCAGCGCGATCTGCAGCAGCAGCACGCCACAGGCCATGCTGCCAAGCCAGGACACACCCTGGTGTACGGGCGGGGGTGAAGGGAAGCCTGCCAATTCGGCCCGATAGAGCCAAAGCAAGGTCAGGATGGCGAAGCCACCCAGCAGATGCGTGGTCACCACCAGGGGATGCAGGGCCAGGGTCACCGTCCACATACCCAGCGCCGCCTGACCCGCAACCAGCACCAGCAAGATAAGCGAGAGGTGGCGCAGTCGGCCGCCTGTACGCCAGCCCAAGCCGGACAGGAGCACAATCACGCCTCCCAGCACCCCGGCGAAGTAGCGATGCACCATCTCGCTGCGCGCCTTGTGAGGAACAAGCGGGCTGGCCGGATAGCGCTGTGCCGCCAGTTCCGCATGCTCGGCGCGGGGAATGGCAAGGGAACCATAGCAACCTGGCCAATCGGGGCAAGCCAGCCCGGCATCCGTCAACCGGGTATAAGCACCGAGCGCGATGACAAGAACTGCCAGCACAATGGCCGCGGAGGCCAGCCTCTTGTGCATCTTCATATGCCGCCTCGCTGACCGTGCAGTAACCAGAAGATGCGAGTCCCATGCCGGCTGCATCGTCACTGCACCCCACGCTGATACTTGAGCAGTTGCTGCAGATCCGACAGTACCGCCTTGCCAAGCAACGGCCAGGTCGTCGTGCTGCCGGGCACCTCGTAACGCAAGATGGCCAGCCCGCGGTCGTCCACCAGCAGTATATCCCCCTCTCTCATTTCACTGTTTGTCTCGTGAGGTGGCGTCAACTGGACCAGTTCCAGCTTGTCCAGGTTGCGGCCAAGTGCAGCCTGGATGCGCGCCATCAGCACAGGGACCTGCCGGCATTGCCCCTCGCAGCGAGGGGCCACCAGATAGACCAGTCGCCATTGGTGCTGATGGGCAGGAAGCGGTTGCAACAGGTAGATCTCCTGGTGCAGCCAGTGCCCCTTGCTGCGCGTGCCGGGTTCATACCAGCCCTGGTGAAGAGTCAGAGCCGCCAGCACCACAGGCAGCAGGATCACCGCAGCAAAGAGCGCTGGCACCCGCCAGCGTCGCCATCCGCTCATGGGGAGCACCTCCTTGTCAGTATGACCCCCCCTGACAGAACCACCAGCGCCAAGCCGAGCCATTGCACCCCATAGGCCCGGTGTTTTTCAGGAGGCATGACATTGTGCTGGTAGTGATAGAGGAGTGGGGTTCGTCTTTGATACAACACTGCGTCTGCAAGCGGGGCTCCGATTGCCTGTCGCAGGGTCTCGACCCTGATGGATTGCAGCCGGTTCGGGTAGGGGCCTGGTTCTATGTTCTGTCCCAGCAGGAAGCCGCCGGGAGCCATGCGCAGCACACCTTCAAGGGTCATTGCGGCGGGGATGGCGGGATTGGGTAATTGCGACCTGTCGGATGGCGCGGGCACCCATCCCAGGTTGACCAGCAACAGTGAGGATCCTCCTTCTGCGCGTACCGGGATGAGCACGTCATAGCCAACCTCCCCGTTGACGATCTGGTTGTCCAGCAACCAGACATAAGGGCTGACCCACTCGGCTTTCCCTTGCAGAGGCTGGCCATCCAGTGACTCCGGGTGTTGCCAGTCGATCTGGGCCAATGTCCTTGGCCCGGCCTGCTGCATCTTTGCCATCTGCGCCAGCCAGGCCGTTTTTTCCATTGCGCGCTGCCACTGCCAGAACGCCAGCTTGCACAAACCGGCCGTCACCACCAGAGTGAACAACAAGACGAACCAGCGTCTGTGATGCCATGGTCGTCGCTTGTCTCGTGCAGCCGAATCGCGCATATCGAGGAGGATCCCAAGATGTTGATCAAGGTCGTTCTGATACTCATGCTGCTGCTCATCATCGGCCAGCTGTTTCACGCCCTCTGGCTGATGCTCAGTGCAGGCAATACGCAAAAGATGTCGGTACCTCTGGGCCGGCGCGTCTTCTTCTCCCTGCTGGTGGTCATCATACTGCTGCTCTCTCTCGCGATGGGCTGGCTGGAGCCCAACCCTCGCCCCTACTGAGCACGGCATCAAAGCAGGTAGGCAAAGACGAACAGACAGAGCCAGACCACATCGACGAAGTGCCAGTACCAGGCCGCAGCCTGGAAAGCGAAATGACGCTGTGGGGTGAAATGATCCCTCAACATGATTCGCAGCCAGATGATGGTCAGGAAAAGGGTGCCCAGCAGCACGTGCAGTCCATGGAACCCGGTCAGAATGAAGAAGGTATTGCCATAGATGCCGGAATCCAGCCGCAACCCGAGATCCCGATAGGCATGCAGATACTCATAGCCTTGAAACCACAGGAATGTCAGCCCGAGCACCACGGTGGCCAGCAACATCCCCTTGAGCCGCATGCGTCTGCCGTTTTCCAGACTCATGTGTGCAAACAGCAGGGTCACGGAGGAGCCGAGCAGGATCAAGGTATTGATGAGGGGGATCCCCTGCCAGGGCATGGCCTGGGTCGTGGCCCCGCCGGGCGTCTTGAGCAGGGGCCAGTGAGCGGTGAAATCCGGCCACAGCAGTTGGCCCGTCATCACCCTGTGGCCCGCACCATCCAGCCAGGGCACCGCAAGCTGGCGTGCATAGAACAGCACTCCGAAAAAAGCCAGAAAGAACATCACTTCGGAGAAGATGAACCAGACCATGCCCTGCCTGAAGGATCTGTCCATCTGGGCGCTGTAGAGCCCGGTCATGGACTCCCGGATGATGTGACGGAACCAGCCAAACAACATGAATGCCAGCAGGGCGACACCGGCCATCATCAGATACCGGCCGAAACCGGTCTGCCCACTCGCCACTTCATTGACCAGATGTCCCGCCCCCAACGCCAGGAAAAACAGTGCAATGGCACCAATGATGGGCCAGCGACTCTGGTCCGGGACATAATAGGTCTGGTTCACCTTGGACATGGTCATTTCCTCTGTGCGAGTGCCGGTGCAGGTACGGACGCCGTGATGTCATAGAGCGAGTAGGAAAGCGTGATGGTATTGATGCTGTCCGGTAGTGCCGGATCGATATAGAACTTGAGCGGCATCAGCTTGCTCTGCCCTGCCCTCAGCTCCTGGCGATTGAAGCAGAAACACTCCACTTTCTTCAGATAGGCTGCGGCGGGACCGGGAGAGACCGACGGGACCGCCTGACCCACCATGGCCCGCTCCGTGGGATTGAACACCCGAAAGTTGACCATTTTCACCTCCCCCGGCCGCACCGACAGCCGAGCCGTTTCACCACTGAACTCCCACGGCATCCGGGTATCCGCATGAGCAAGAAACTCGATCTGGATGCTCCGCTTGCTGTCGATCACCGCCCGCTCCGTACTGGCCGCTTGATCAGACGTCTTGCCATTGAGGCCGGTGATCCGGCAGAAGACGTCATAAAGCGGCACCAGCGCAAAGGCAAAACCAAACATGACGAGCACGACCAGAGCCAGTTTTCTGAGCAAGGGCGCATGACTGACCTGGGTCATATGACCTCCCTAACGCTCTTCCGACCGGATATCCGGCGGAGTCTGGAAACTGTGATAGGGAGGGGGAGAAGAGAGCGTCCATTCCAGCCCCTCGGCCCCCTCCCATACCCGATCGCTCGCCTTGGCTCCGCCTCTGATGCATTTGACCACGCCCCAGACAAACAGCAGTTGGGACAGGCCGAAGGCAAAACCCCCCAGGCTGATCAGCATGTTGAAGTCGGCAAATTGCAGGGCGTAATCGGGAATGCGGCGAGGCATGCCCGCCAGCCCGACAAAATGCATGGGGAAAAACAGCACATTGACCGAGACGAGCGAACACCAGAAATGCCATTGGCCGAGCCGCTCGTCATACATGTGCCCCGTCCATTTCGGCAACCAGTAGTAGGCCGCAGCCAGGATCGAGAAGACGGCACCGGTCACCAGCACATAGTGGAAATGGGCCACTACGAAATAGGTGTCGTGATACTGAAAATCAGCCGGTGTCATGGCCAGCATCAGCCCGGAGAAACCGCCAATGGTGAACAGAGTGATGAAGGCGATGGCAAACAGCATGGGGGTCTCGAATGTCAGAGAACCACGCCACATGGTGGCAAGCCAGTTGAATACCTTTACCCCTGTCGGCACCGCGATCAGCATGGTGGTGTACATGAAGAACAGCTCCGCCACCACGGGCAATCCGGTGGTGAACATGTGGTGAGCCCAGACCATGAAGGAGAGCAAGGCGATGCTGCTGGTGGCATAGACCATGGAGCGATAACCGAACAGCGTCTTGCGGGAGAAGGTCGGAATGATGCAGGAGACGATGCCGAAAGCCGGCAATATCATGATGTAGACTTCCGGGTGCCCGAAGAACCAGAAAATGTGCTGAAACAGGACAGGATCCCCCCACCAGCCGCATCGAAGAAACTGGTCCCGAAATACTTGTCCGTCAGTACCATGGTCACCGCAGCCGCCAGCACCGGCATGACAGCGATGAGCAGAAACGCCGTGATCAGCCAGGTCCAGACAAACAGCGGCATCTCCATCCAGCCCATGCCCGGCGCCCGCAGGTTGAAGATGGTCACGATGACGTTGATGGCCCCCATGATGGAGGAGATCCCCATGATGTGAATGGCAAAGACAAACAGGGCCGTGCTGTTGCCGCTGTACTGGGTAGACAGGGGGGCATAGAAGGTCCAGCCAGAACTGGGGCCGCCTCCCTCCATAAACAGGCTCGACAGGAGGATGAGGAAAGCAAACGGCAGGATCCAGAAGCTCCAGTTGTTCATGCGGGGCAGTGCCATGTCAGGGGCCCCAATCATGATGGGGATCAGCCAGTTGGCGAGGCCGGTGAAGGCGGGCATGACGGCACCAAAGACCATGATGAGGCCGTGTACTGTGGTCATCTGGTTGAAAAACAGGGGTTCCACCAGTTGCAGTCCGGGCTGGAACAGTTCTGCCCGGATCACCATGGCCATGGCGCCACCGGTAAAGAACATGGTGAGGGCAAAGCACAGATAGAGGGTACCGATGTCCTTGTGATTGGTGGTGTAGAGCCAGCGCCTCAGACCGGCCGCTGGCTGGTGGACATGTTCGCTGTGCGGGGTATCCGTGATTCCATCACTCATGCCGACGCCTCACTTGTCCTTGTCCGGATTGGCCGCGTTGAGAAGGGACTGCACCTCGGCTGGCTGCACAAGGTCACCGGTCTTGTTATCCCAGGCATTGCGTTCATAGGTGATGACGGCGGCGAGTTCCTGTGCCGTCAACTGTTTGCCAAAAGGTTGCATCGCCGTACCACTCCGGCCATGCAACACCGTATCCAGATGCTGGGCACGATGCTCCGCCTGTGTGGTCACCTTGCTGCCATTGAGCGCCGGGAAGATGCCGGGCAATCCGGTACCCGCGGGCTGATGACAGGCCGCACAGTGGCCCAGATAGACTTTCTCCCCCAGCGCCATGGCTTGTGGCAACGTCATGGTCTCCGCTGCCTGCGCCTGTTGCTGTGCCTTGGCGGTTGCCTGCTCGTCTCCCTTCCTGGCAATCCACGTCTCGAACTCCTCTGCGGATTTGGCCACCACAACCACGGGCATGAAACCGTGATCCTTGCCGCACAGCTCGGCGCACTGCCCACGATAGGTGCCCGGCTTGTCGATCCGCGTCCAGGATTCGTTGATGTAGCCAGGATTGGCATCTTTTTTCACGGCGAAGGCGGGAACCCACCAGGAGTGGATGACATCGTCCGAGGTCATCAGGAAACGGATCTTCTTGCCGACCGGCAACACCAGAGGGTTATCCACCTCCAGCAGATAATTGCCGCCCTTGGGGGCATCACCGGAGATCTGTTGTTTGCTGGTCGCCAGCAGGGAATAAAACGCCACCGGATACTCGAGGTATTTGTAATGCCATTTCCATTGCGAGCCAGTGACGAGGACGGTGAGATCGGCCTTGGAGGTATCCTCCATCTTCAACAGGGTCGAGGTTGCCGGTGCCGCCATCGCGATCAGTATCAACACGGGGATGGCCGTCCACAGCAACTCGATGCGGGTGCTTTCGTGAAACTGGGCGGCTTTGGCACCGCGCGATTTTCGATGGTGCACGATGGACCAGAACATGATGCCGAAGACGAGCAGACCGATGACACAACAGATATAGAAAATCGTCATGTGCAGGTCATAGACCTGCTGGCTGATGGCGGTCGCCCCGCGCGTCATGTTGAACCGGATCTCATTGGCAAAGGCGCTGCTGCTGATGAACCACATCATCATTCCGGCACCTGCCTGAGCTGCATCGTTTCTCACATTGCACTCCCTGTGCACGTTGGAGAAGATGGCCTGCATTCAATACGCCCAACGCTAACCATCTGAAAATAATGCATTTATTAAAATTCATTTCACATTCAAGTATTAGTCCATATTCAGAAAAAACCAAAATGCAGACAGCCCTGACCAGGCTCATCAGAGCAGTGGCAATGGGCAAAACGCGAGCAGGGAAGAGGGAGAAACGGGTCCCGGGGTGGCCGCGCCTTGAACGGGGAGAGCTTCAGCCATGGTGAGTCGAATCGATGTGCAGAACCCGGGAGGGGCCATGGGGTCCTCCCGGGCTCCGTGGTTTTCTGCCGTGCCAGAGGCGGGGGTCAGCCCGCTGGTGCTTGCTGAGCCAGCAGTCTGGCCAGCAGGGAGCGCAGTGCTTTTATCAGGGCGGGTTTGCCCGCGACACCCTGTCGGGCAGCCAGCTCGGACCAGGACGCATATTGCCAGATAGTGGCGATCAGCAACCGTCGTTCATCCTGACTCAACGCATCCAGCATCATCACTTGCCGGAGCAGCCAGCGTTGCAGTGTCGCCTGGCACAATTCGAATGGCTTGTGATGGTGGGCAAAGCAATCGAGTTCCCGATGCTCGAATTCATCCAGATCCGGCACATGAGTGACAGGTCCGCCTCTGAGGGATAGCCAGACCAGTTCGGTATCCAGCCTCTTGAGTTCACCAGCCAGCAGGGCCGGCAACTGGCTCATGAAACGCTGTCGCCATTGCGCCAGCTCTGCGTGATATTCCGATTGCAACGGCATCAGCAGCAAAGCTGCATGACTGCCGCTGGCCGCATCGCGCTGCAGACCAAGACGCAGCACCTTCAATCCCGCCTTGAGCCAGAATGGCAGCAGATCTGGACTGGCGGAGAAGGCAGATCCCAGATAATCGACCCCTAATACCCGATAATGTGATACCAGCTTGTCCAGCAACCGGGACCCCAGCCCGAGACGATGAAGGGCAGGATGGATGGCGATGCGCATCACCCTGGCATAAGAGCGCTCCCCCGCCGTCACGAAACCGGCGTGGGCCAGCAGCGACTGGGGCAGCAGATGTCCACGAGGGCGCCTTCGTCCGGCCCAGATCGCGTGCGCCAGATCAGGGGGTATATTGCCCTCCCGCGCGACCAGCGCCACCCCGAGCAACTCCTGTCCCTGCTCCATCAGATGAATGTCGAGATCCGGCCCCTCCAGCAAATACCGCAGATCACTGGGGCTGGTCTGGTAGTGAGCCAGTACGAGCAGGCCGAACACCCGATTGAGCAGCGCGTCATCACGGGCCAGCTCATCTTGTCCGACCAGGCGCCAGGTCGGTGATGTCGGGGGATGAGGTGCCGATATGTCGGCATTCAGACCAAGGAGCCGGAAGATCAGAGGCTCCAGCGGATCGCTCAGGCTCCAGCGAATGGGCTCCACCAGGTGCAGCTCCTGCCAATCCGGGGTTTGCTCATCGAGTACCCTCTTGAAGCGCAGATGAAAGCCGCGCCCCGTCCCCTCATAGCCGTGCTCCGTTGTAGCGAAGACAATGCGACTGTGACGGGCCAGCATGGCTTCCAGCAGCGGGGTCGGGATGGCGGCGGCCTCATCCACCAGCAACAGATCCGCCAGCACATCTCCTTGAGCCACCCGATCAGGGGACACATAGCTCAGACCGGCCAGCCGCTCAGGCATCTCTGCCAGCGCGCGCTCTGCATGGGCAAAAAGTGTCGCCACTGTAGCGTGGGAAGGGGCCGTCACCGCTATCGTCAAGGCCGGATCCCGACTCAGCAAGTCGGCGCTCGCCAGCCCCAGCACGGCGCTCTTGCCACGACCGCGATCGGCGCTCAGCACCAGGGGGCGACGGCGATGGCCGTGCAACACGTTGTGGATGGCGGGCAGCGCACGGGCCTGATCCGCACTTAGCGGCCGGTCCCCGTCGAGAGGCTGCCAGGTAATATCACAAGAGGCAGGCGTCAGATCTCGCGCCGGATCTTCTTCCAGCAACCGTACCAGACGGGAGATGAACCCCTGCCCGGCACGATCGACCTCCTCTGGCTGGGCGACCAGCCTCTGACGATCAGGGTCTGGGTAGGTCGGCCATACCTCCCGCGGCGGGGTCAGCAGAAGCAAGAGCCCCCCAGCCCTCAATGTCCCCGCCAAGGCACCGAATGCATCGGGGTGAAAACCGCTGAAGGCATTGAATACCAGGGTGTCGCACTCCTGACCGAGCCGTTGAAGCGCCTTGGCGGCAGGCTGCGGAGCATGACGCTCAGGACCCTGCCCCAGCCAGAACACCCCCCCCCACAGCAAGGATTCGGCACGAACGATGCAGTCATCCTCCTCCCCTTCCAGCCAGATCAGACGCCGCTCGCCGGCAGAAGCGATAGCGTGGCGCAAGGCGAGCAGCTCGGCTGACATCATGGAGCTGGGCTGGCGTCTGGCTTCACACGGGGTTCAAACATGCGCTCCCCCATCTGGTCGATGAAGGTATGGGCCTTTTGCACCATGAAGCGCTCGGCATCCGCCGGGTTGGCAAAGAGATCGGAGCGGATGAAGCGATGGGTCTGTAATTGCCCGTCTATCTCCCTGGTGATGCGACCGGCCAGCCTGTATTGCCCCCCTTCCGCCATGGGCTCGGGATAGATGAGATAGCCCATGTATTCGATGGGCTCAACCTCGGGGCTCTGGGCGATCTCTCCCTTGAACAGGGCATTGAATAGTTTTTTGAACATGTTCGCATCCTCTCTGATAAAGGCATTCTCCCCAAGGGTGGAATCACTGGCAAGCACGGGATCTTATTACCATTCGTTCTTTGCACTACGAACCATTCTCATTTAGATTTCATCTCATTCCAGCATGAGGTCCAGATTATGTACGTGTGTTTGTGCCGCGGCATCACAGATAACCAGATCCGCAAGGCGGTACAGGCAGGCAAGACTGAATTCAGACAGTTGAAACAGTCGCTGGAAGTCGGTGCCCAATGTGGTAAATGTGTGCGCATGGCGATGGAGATCATCGCTACCGAAATCGACAAGATGAGGTCAGAGCAGGCACCGCTCTATTACGAAGTGGCGTAAAACCGCCGACTGCTCGTCTTCATCTCTCCTTCTGCCCTCCAGGGGACGACTTTCCCCCATCACGTTATGGTCATGTTTCTGGACTAAGCTCTAGTGATCGTTGCCTAGGCTCGAAAACGAGGAGTAATGTCGATGAAAGGAGATCCCAAAATCATTGCCCACCTCAACAAGGTGCTGGCCAATGAGCTGGTTGCCATCAACCAATACTTCCTGCATGCCCGCATCTATGATGACTGGGGCCTCAAGGGGCTGGGGCACAAGGAGTATCACGAATCCATCGATGAGATGAAACATGCCGACGAGCTGGTCAAGCGGGTGCTGTTTCTGGAAGGGCTGCCCAACTTGCAGGATCTGGGCAAGCTGCGCATTGGTGAGACGGTGGAAGAGATGCTGCGCTGTGACTTGTCTCTGGAGATGGACGCCATCCCCGACCTGAAAGTCGCCATCACCTATGCCGAGTCTGTGCAGGACTACGTCAGCCGCGACCTGTTCCAGGAGATCCTGGAAGATGAAGAGGAGCATGTGGACTGGCTGGAAACCCAGCTCGATCTCATCGCCCGTATCGGTCTGGAAAACTACCAGCAATCCCAGCTCCATGCCGAGTCATCCTGAATCGCGATGACATCAAGAGACAATCCCAACCCGCCCAGGCGGGTTTTTTCATGGCACCAGCGGCAGAGATCTTGCCCAACGATACGGTAGCCAACCTGGTTGCTGACAAGGCAGGCCAGAGGCTGTCAGGATGGCAGGCGCCGGATTGAACCGCCTCCGGGATCACAGTTACGATGCATGGGGCAGCGGCAGGCGCCGCTTTCGATTAGGATACGACCCCATTCCCATCATTTTGCTACGGATGACCTCCATGGAACTGATTGCACGCGAGATGGCGCCCCACAAACGGGTTGCCCTGGTGGCTCACGACAACATGAAAGCCCCTCTGCTGAACTGGGTGCTGCGCCGCAAGGAAGAGCTCAAGCTCCACCATCTCTATGCGACCGGCACCACTGGCACCCTGCTCGGCAAGAAGGCGCAGCTGCCCATTACCTGCCTCTTCTCCGGCCCCATGGGAGGGGATCAGCAACTCGGCGCCCTCATCGCCGAAGGGAAGATAGACGTGATGATCTTCTTCTGGGATCCCCTCAATCCCGCCGCCCACGATCCTGACGTCAAGGCCCTGCTGCGCCTCGCGGCCGTCTGGAACATCCCGGTCGCCACCAACGAGGCGACGGCGGACTTCATCATGGACAGCCCGCACATGCAGCAGGCATTCAGCGTCCAGGTGCCCGACTACGCCGGCTACCTCAAGGCCAGAACCGAATAAGCAACGCCAGACAGCAAAGAGCCGGAACAGATGTCCGGCTCTTTTCTTTCATGGGGGGAGAAGGTCAGCGCTGGAGGCTTTTCTGCGCGAATTTGGGCCTGGCATTCATGATCTGCTCCACCTGCTCGTCGCTCATCTTGCCCCGCGACAGCCCCAGAACCTTGTAGGTCAGCAGAGGGCGCGCTGGCAGGGCGATCATCAGGGCGCGGATCTGGTTCTCGTCCTCCTTCTCTCGCGCCGGCTTGCCGTAGGCGTAGGTGAGCACGCCGGCATCCATCAGGTTTTTGACGGCGGGTTCGGTGATCGGCAGGTTTATGACGCTTTTCCGTTGCAGTACGAACTCCCGCAGCACCGCCTTCTCGTTGAAGTCGAGGAAGCCAATCATCTGGGCCAGTTGATCCTGCTGGCGGCGGGACTGCCACTCGTCACAGGCCCACTCCCAGGCGATCAGGAAGCCCTGACTGCAGAAATAGGAGATGGCGATCAACATGCCGACCCCAAGCCAGGCCGCATGAGCCGTGGCCCACTGGCTCACGGCGCCTTTCATCAATCCGGCCGGAAACAGCAGTATGATGCTGCAGCAAAGCAGCAGCCAGACCATCAGCCAGTTGAGGCGATTAAGCTGGTAAAAATGTTGGATCCACCGTTTCATCGTTCACCCTTCCCAAGTCAATGTGGACAGTAGCCAACTCATAGCAATCGCTGTGCCAGCACAAGGATCCCCGTAAAAAGATCAGGATCCCGGACGGGAGAGTCGAGGGTTGTCACATCCTTTTACAACTTGTCGCACGGATCATCCCCTGTTGGCCTTGCGCCTCACCGAGCCACTTGGTAAAAAGCCCGCACTGTCATTGGGGAGTAGCAACCCGCCCGTGATCCGGGCAGGGTTCATGTCAACATTCTTGGATCTGCCGATCCATGGCATGGGCGGCGATAGCACCTATCGTCCTGCAAGACCTTTGGCCTCGATACGCAAGCCAGCCGGGCGAGCCGTATCGAGTCCATCGGTTGTTCTGCTCGCCTGGCGGTTACTCATCATGCTGATCACCCTGCTGTTATTTCTGATCTCTGCCGTCACCATCTATCTGGCCTGCGAATACTTCGTCAACGGCATCGAATGGACCGGCCATCATTTCAAACTGTCCCAAAGTGCCACCGGTTCTCTGCTGGCGGCCCTCGGCACGGCCCTGCCCGAATGTATCGTCACCCTGACCGCCCTGCTGATGGGGGATGCTCCCGCCCAGCAGCAGATAGGCATAGGTGCGGCCCTCGGCGGTCCCCTGGTGCTCTCCACCCTTGGCTATGCCGCCGTTGGCGTGACCCTGCTGCTGTGCCTGGACCATGGGCACAGGGTCATTCATGGTGAGGTGCAGCGCGAAATTGGCCGCGATCAGGCCTGGTTTGCCGCTATCTTCCTGCTGGCCGTGCTGCTTGGCATGGTGGCCTTCACCGGTAAAACCTGGCAGGCCCCCCTGTTCGTGCTGATGTACCTCCTCTATGTGCGACGTGAGCTGAAACAGACCGACAGCCACGAGGCCGAATTGCCCTCCCCCCTCAAGCTGGATCCGCACGCCAGGATCCCGGCGCTCGGCAAGGTGCTGCTGCAAACCCTGGTGGCGCTCGGCGTGGTGGCGCTGGCGGCCCAGCTGTTCGTTCACCAGCTGGAGAACATGGGCGAGCTGTTCGGCCTCTCGCCGGTAGTGGCCGCCCTGTTGCTGAGCCCGGTGGCCACCGAAATGCCCGAGCTGATGAACGTGCTCATCTGGGTGCGGCAGGGCAAACACCGGCTGGCACTGGCCAATATCTCCGGCGCCATGATGATCCAGGGCACCATTCCCAAGGCGTTCTGCCTGCTGTTCACCCCCTGGCTGCTGGACAGCACCATGATGGCCTCCTCCCTGGTCACTCTGCTGGCGGTCGCGCTGCTGTGGAGGGGGTTCAGTCGGGAGCGGATGACGGCGGGCAGGCTCGCCCTGGTGGGACTGGTTTACCTGAGCTTCTGCGGCTGGCTGATGATGAGCTGAGGGCCGGCATCTGCCTCTGGCGCAACAAGAAAGGGCAGGATCCCATCCTGCCCTTCATCTCACGGGGTAGTGTCAATCAGACCGATCCGAGGTCTTAGAACTGCTGGAACCAGCGCTGGATCTGGGCCGGATCCTTGCTCTGGGTCAGGGCGAGCATCAGCAGCACCCGCGCTTTCTGCGGGTTGAGGGTCTCGGCGGCGACGAAGCCGTACTTGGCATCATCGATCTCCGCATCCAGGGTGGTGGAGCCGGTCGGCACGCGGGCGGAGCGCACCACGCGAATGCCGTCCTTGCTCGCCTTGGCCAGGGTGTCGAACAGGGTGTGGTAGAGGTTGCCGTTGCCCACCCCGGCGCTGACGATGCCGTCAAACTTGGCATCCACCAGGGCCTTGGCCGGCAGGTCCGAGGCGTTGGCGTAGCTGTAGACGATGCCGACCTGGGGCAGCTTGTCGAGCTTGCTCACATCGAACGGGGTCTTGCTGGTATGCAGACGGGCCGGGCTGCGCTGGTAGTCGATCTTGCCGTTGTGGATGTAGCCGAGCGGGCCGAAGTTGGGGGAGGCGAAGGTCTGCACTCCTGTGGTGTTTGTCTTGGTGACGTCCCGGGCATCCAGCACGGTGCCGTTCATCGCCACCATGACGCCACGCCCCTTTGAGGCGGGGTCGGAGGCGGTCACCACGGCGTTGTAGAGGTTCATGGGGCCGTCGGCGCTCATGGCGGTGGAGGAGCGCATGGCGCCCACCAGCACCACCGGCTTGTCGCTCTTGACGGTCAGATTGAGGAAGTAGGCGGTCTCCTCCATGGTGTCGGTGCCATGGGTGATGACGATGCCGTCCACGTCATCCCTGGCCAGCAGCGCGTTGACCCGCTTGGCGAGCGTGAGCCACACCTCGTCGTTCATGTCCTGGGAGCCGATCTTGACCACCTGCTCACCCTGCACGTCGGCCACGTTTTTCATCTCGGGCACGGCGGCGATCAGCGTCTCGATGGCCACCTTGCCGGCCTCGTAGTTGGACTGTGTGGCGGACTGGCCCGCCCCGGCGATGGTGCCGCCGGTGGCCAGAATGTGCACGCTGGGCAGCGCCATGGCCATGGGGGAGAGGGTCAGGCCGAGTACAGCGGCGATCAGGGTCTTGCGAATGGGAAGGGTCATGCTGCAATCCTTTTGGATGAGGGAATTTCAGCATTTTTATTCTTTTTAAACGGGATTTAAGTGACCATTCCCACCAATAAAAAGAAACAAACAGAACATTAGTCTAATTTATACCAATTAAGTGATAATTCAATCTACCTGAAAGCCTCTCGCCTCGATCAGGGCGATCAACTCGGCTTTGCTCAGCTCACTCTCGATGACAGCCTGGCGGCTGGCAAAGTCGACCGTGGCGGTGCGGACTGACGGCTGAGCCAGCAAGGCCTTTTGCAGGCTGGCAGCGCAGCCGCCGCAAGACATGCCGGTAACGGTGAGTTCGATGGTCATGGGCTCTCTCCTCTGTCGATGTGACATCAGCCTAAAGCTGCCGCCTCCGGCAAGGTCAAGGGCGAATGCCGATCCCGTCAACCCCGGGTCGTGCATCATGGCGGCACCCCATCACCCCATCAGTCCCAGGTAGTTCATCAGGGCGGCCCCCAGGCTGGTGGTGACGAGCGAGCCCAGGGTGGTGGTGGCGATGATGTTGGCCGCGAGGGCGCTGTCACCCCCCATGGCACGTGTCATCACATAGCTGGCTGCGGCGGTGGGGGTAGAGCTGATGAGAAACAGGATGCCGAGGGCCTGCGGGCTGAAGCCGAGCCCCCAGGCCCCCAGTACCAGCAGCACGGGGATGCAGCACAGCCGGTTGACCGTGGCCCAGCCGGTCAGCATGGCGCCGCCGCGCAGGGCCTTGAGGTTGAGGCTGGCGCCGGTGCACAGCAGGGCCAGCGGCAGGGTCATGTTGGCGAAATAGTTGCCCGTGGTGATGACCAGCTGGGGCAGTTCAATGCCGAGCAGACCGAAGGGCAGGGCCGCCAGAATGGCGATGATGAGGGGGTTTTTGACGATCCCCTTGAGTATGGGGGCGAGCCCCTTTCCGCCCCCCAGGCTGCGGGTCAGGGTGATCACCGCGAGCACGTTGTAGAGCACAGTGATGGAGCCCACCAGCAGGGCGGCGGCCCCTATCCCCTCCGGGCCGTAGGCGTTTTGCACATAGGCCAGCCCCATGATCCCCATGTTGCCGCGAAAGCTGCCCTGCACGAAGATGCCCCGCAATTTCTGCTCGCTGATGAAGCGGGCCGCCAGCACCTCCAGCACCAGGAAACCGGCGAGGGTGCCGAGCAGGCCATAGAGGATGAGCCAGGGGCTCGGCATGGTGGAAAAATCGGTGCGCACCATGCTGAGAAACAAGAGAGCTGGCAGGGTGACCTGGAACACCAGACGGGAGGCGGACTCGACGAAGCTGTCGGGCAAGAGACCCAGCCGCTTGAGCCAGATGCCGAGTACCAGCACCAGACAGATGGGGCCCGTGATGGAGAGAGAGAAGTGCAGACTTGCCAACAGATCCATGATGCGCGTCCTGTGCAACGGCGAAGAAAGTCGCCTGGGAAAGGGCATTCTAACGCCATGGGCTTGTATTCACAGGAGTTAATCACAACAATGTCTGCATCCCGATTGTCGCCCTCCCCTGTCACGGATCCCCCATGGAAAAGAAACTGACCATCCTCGATATCGCTCGCCTCAGCGGGGTCGGCAAGTCGACCGTCTCCCGGGTGCTCAATCAGGATCCCAAGGTCAATGCCCAGACCAGGGCCAGGGTCGAATCGGTGATCGCCCAGCACGGTTTCGTGCCGAGCAAATCGGCGCGGGCCATGCGCAGCCAGAGCCAGCAGGTGGTCGGCATCGTGGTGTCGCGCCTCGACTCCAGCTCCGAGAACCAGGCGGTGCGCGGCATGCTGGAGACCCTCTACCAGCGTGGCTACGACGCCGTGCTGATGGAGAGCAAGTTCTCCCCCGCCAAGGTGAGCGAGCACCTGGCGGTGCTGGAGCGGCGCGGGGTGGACGGCATCATCCTGTTTGCCTTCAACGATCTGGACTATGCCGCCATGGCGCCGCTCAGGGAGAAACTGGTGCTGATGGCCCGCGAGCGCCCCGGCTTCTCGTCGGTCTGCTTCGACGATGACGGGGCGGTGCGCGCCGTGCTCGCCCACCTCGGGGAGCGTGGCCTGACCGAGGTCGCCTATCTCGGGGTGGAACGCAGCGATCTCACCACGGGGCTGCGTCGGCATCAGGCTTACCTCGACTACTGTCGGGAACAGGGGCGCACACCCCGCAGCGCCCTCGGGGATCTCGGTCTGCAAAGCGGCTATCGGCTCGCGGCCGAGCTGCTCACCCCCACCACCCAGGCCATGGTCTGTGCCAGCGACACCCTGGCCATCGGCGCCGCCAAATACCTGCAGGAGCAGGGTCGCACCGACATCCTGGTGAGCGGCCTTGGCAGCAATCCCATGCTGACTTTCCTCTTTGCCAACACCCTCAGCCTGGATTTCGGCTACAAGGATGCCGGTATACTGGCCGCCAGACAGCTGCTCGATCAGATTGAAGAGGGGCAGCCCCCCAGAGCGACCATCGCCCCCTGTCAGCCCCTGTAGTCTATCTTTTCCTCCATTCCCGGCGTTTTGCGCTTTTTGTGACCAGCGCCACGAATTGGGAACGTTCCCATTGCCGATACCAGCCACTGGCTTCATGCTGATTGGGAACGATACCAATAAACGGGCGGTCCTTGGCCAGCCGGTAAAGACACGACCATTATTCATGGAGTCACAGAGGGAAGGCTCATGTCAAAAGTCAACACACAGCATCTGGCGCAGCTGATCGAGCGGATCGGCGGCAAAGAGAACATCACCACTGTCAGCCACTGCCTGACCCGGCTCAGGTTCGTGCTGGCCGATCCGGCCAAGGCCGATCCCAAGGCCATCGAGACCATCCCTTCGGTGAAGGGGAGCTTCACCCAGGGCGGCCAGTTCCAGGTGGTGATCGGCAACGAGGTGGATCAGTGGTACAAGGCGCTCACCCAGGAGATCGGCGTGAGCGGTGGCAGCAAGGAGGCCGCCAAGCAGGCCGCCCGCCACAACATGAACCCGTTGGAGCGCGGCATCTCCCACCTGGCGGAGATCTTCGTCCCCCTGCTGCCCGCCATCATCACCGGTGGTCTGATCCTGGGCTTTCGCAACGTCATCGGCGACATCAAGATGTTCGACGACGGCACCCACACCCTCACCGAGATCAGCCAGTTCTGGGCCCAGGTGCACGCCTTCCTCTGGCTGCTGGGTGAAGCCATCTTCCACTTCCTGCCGGTGGGTGTCTGCTGGTCTGCGGTGAAGAAGATGGGCGGCTCCGAGATCCTCGGCATCGTGCTGGGTATCACGCTGGTGTCGCCGCAACTGATGAACGCCTATGGCATCGGCCAGCAGACCCCGGAAGTGTGGGACTTCGGCCTCTTCGTCATCCAGAAGGTGGGGTATCAGGCCCAGGTCATTCCGGCCCTGCTGGCGGGAGTCTTCCTCGCCTGGGTGGAGACCAGCCTCAAGCGCATCATCCCGGCCTATCTCTACCTGGTGATTGTGCCCTTCATCTCCCTGCTGCTGGCGGTGATCGTGGCACACGCCCTGATCGGTCCGTTCGGCCGCTGGATTGGTGACGGCGTCGGCTTTGCCGCCAAGGCGGCCATGACGGGTTCGTTTGCCCCCATCGGCGCCGCCCTGTTCGGCTTCCTCTATGCGCCCCTGGTCATCACCGGCATCCACCACACCACCAACGCGGTGGACCTGCAACTGATGCAGAGCATGGGCGGCACCCCCATCTGGCCGCTGATCGCCCTCTCCAACATCGCCCAGGCGTCTGCGGTCGTCGGCATCATCCTGATCAGCCGCAAGGAGAACGAGCGGGAGATCTCGGTCCCGGCCGCCATCTCCGCCTATCTCGGGGTGACCGAGCCGGCCATGTACGGCATCAACCTCAAGTACAAGTTCCCCATGCTGTGCGCCATGGTGGGCTCAAGCTGTGCGGCTCTCATCTGCGGCTTCGCCGGGGTGATGGCCAACGGCATCGGGGTGGGCGGCCTGCCGGGCATCCTCTCCATCCAGCCGCAATACTGGGGCATCTACGCCGTCGCCATGCTGGTGGCCATCGTGGTCCCCGCCCTGCTGACCCTGCTGGTCTACAAGCGCCAGCAGGCTGCCGGCAAGCTGGATCTGGCCACGGCCTGATCCACACAACCTCGGCGGAGCCCTGGCTCCGCCCTTTATCGTTGCCCTGTTCCAACTAATCCGGTTTCAACCAATGAGCGAACCAACCATGACACAGACACCCTGGTGGCAAAGCGCCGTGATTTACCAGATCTACCCCAAAAGCTTTCAGGATTCCGGCGCCCGTGGCACCGGTGATCTCAAGGGGATCATGGCCCGCCTCGACTACCTCAAGACGCTGGGGGTCGATGCCCTCTGGCTGACCCCGGTCTACGTCTCCCCCCAGGTGGACAACGGCTACGACATCGCCGATTACCTCAACATAGATCCCGCCTACGGCACCATGACCGACTTCGAGGCCCTGCTGGGCGCCGCCCATTCGCGCGGCATCCGCATCGTGATGGACATAGTGGTGAATCACACCTCCACCGAGCACGCCTGGTTCAAGTCAGCGCTGGGAGACAAGAACAGCCCCTATCGCGACTATTACATCTGGAAAGATCCGGTGGACGGCGGCGTGCCCAACAACTGGCAATCCAAGTTTGGCGGCAGCGCCTGGGAGCTGGACCCGGCCACCGGCCAGTACTACCTGCACCTCTTTGCCCGCGAGCAGGCGGATCTCAACTGGGAGAACCCGGCCGTGCGCGCCGAGGTGAAGAAGATCATCCATTTTTGGGCGAAGAAAGGGGTCGACGGTTTCCGCCTCGACGTCATCAACCTCATCTCCAAGGATCAGGCATTCCCTGACGACGAGGTGGGGGATGGCCGCCGCTTCTACACCGACGGGCCGCGCATCCACGAATTTTTGCAGGATGTGAGCCGCGACGTCTTCGCCCCCGTGGGGGCCATGACGGTGGGCGAGATGTCTTCCACCAGCCTGGAACACTGCCAGCGCTATGGCGCGCTGGATGGCTCCGAGCTCTCCATGGTGTTCAACTTCCACCATCTCAAGGTGGATTACCCCAATGGCGACAAGTGGACGAAAGCGCCGTTCGATTTCCTCGAACTCAAGCGCATCTTCAACCACTGGCAGAGCGGCATGCACGGCAAAGGCTGGTCGGCGCTGTTCTGGTGCAACCACGATCAGCCGCGCATCGTCTCCCGTTTCGGCGACGAGGGTCAGCACAGGGTGGTGGCCGCCAAGATGCTGGCCAGCACCTTGCACGGCCTGCAGGGCACCCCCTACATCTATCAGGGGGAGGAGATCGGCATGACCAACCCCGGTTATCAGCACATCGACGACTATCAGGATGTGGAGAGCCGCAACATCTTCGCCATCAAGCAGGCGGAAGGGATGAGCGAGGCCGAGATCCTCGCCATTCTCGGCGCCAAGTCCCGGGACAACTCGCGCACCCCGATGCAGTGGAGTGCCGCCGCCAACGCCGGTTTCACCAGCGGGACACCCTGGCTCAAGCCAGCCGCCAACTATCCCGAGATCAACGCCGAGGCGGCGCTCGCCGACCAGCACTCGGTGTTCTGGCACTATCGGGATCTCATCGCCCTTCGCAAGACGCACCCCATCTTCACTCAGGGGGATTATCAGGAGCTGCTGACCGGGCACCCGCAGATCTGGGCCTATGCCCGCCGCGCCAACGGTCAGACCCTGCTGGTGGTGAGCAACTTCTACGGCGAGCCGGTGGCATTTGCCCTGCCTGCCGAGCTGCAAAGCGGGCAAGGTCGGCTGCTGCTCGGCAACTACCCGGATAGCCCGGCCCGCCCGCAATCCTGCAAGCTGCGCCCTTATGAATCCCTGATCTGGCTTATGGAGTAATGATGACTGACGCAACAACAGTGCAGCGGCCCGCCGTGCGTGGCCCCGAGTGGCAGAAGATGGTGGCGGGAGCGCCCTATGATGCCGGGGACCCCGAACTGCGGGCTGCGCGGGAGCAGTGCCGCGCCCTGCTGGGAGAACTGAACCGGGAGCGAACCGATGCCCCTGGCTGGGATGAGCGCCTCACCCGCCTGCTGGGTGGCCGCGCAGAACGCTGTTTCATCACGCCCCCCTTCTTCTGCGACTATGGCGCCAACATCTTTGTCGGCGAGAATTTCTACGCCAATTTCAACTGCACCATCCTGGATGTGTGCGAGGTACACATAGGCGACAACGTGCTGCTGGCCCCCGGAGTGCAGATCTACACCGCTACCCACCCGGTGGCGGTAGCGCCTCGCATCAAGGGGGTGGAGTTCGGCAAGCCGGTGCGTATCGGCAACAACGTCTGGATTGGGGGCAGCGTCGTCATCTGCCCGGGCGTCACCATAGGGGACAACAGCGTCATCGGGGCGGGGTCCGTTGTCACCAGAGACATTCCGGCAGGCGTGGTGGCGGTCGGCAATCCCTGCCGGGTCTTGCGCCCCATGACGGCAGAGGAGCTGGCGCCCGGAGAACCTGGCTGACACAGAAGGGGCAGGCCGTACCTGCCCCTGTTCGTTTCCCTGACGGCGCTCCCGCAATGCCGGCAAGGCTTCGGCGCAACCCCCTCTTTACCCGGGCAGCAGGGCGCCGCAACGCTTGTGCTGTCCCATGACCACCAGAGTCTTGAAACTGCGTACCTGATCCCTGGCATGGAGCACCCGACGGGTGAACTGCTCGTAACTTTGCATGTCCCTGGCGGCCACTTGCAGCACGAAGTCCTGCTCCCCCGTCACATACCAGAGATCCATCACCTCGGGTTCCCGCTGCAGGCTGGCGATCATCTCAATCGACGATGCGGCCATGATCCCGCTCCAGGGTCACCAGCACCAGCATGGTGATGGGCCAGCCCATGGTGGACGGTGCCACCAGCGCCACTTCCCGCTCGATGAGACCGGACTCCCGCAAGGCGCGGACGCGGCGGTAGCAGGCAGGGGCGGAAAGACCGACCCTGTGGGCCAGCTCCGGCGTGGGCAGACGGGCATCCTGTTGCAGCTCGGCGAGGATGAGCAGATCAAATTTGTCGGTCATGGGGTTCATTAGATAAAAATTATCGCACAAGGCCAGTATTAGACCGGTTTTACCCAAGTCTCCAGATATATTTTACTGCCCATCGTCCTGCTCGGTATGAACACCATGCAACCCAATCCCAATGCCCTCTCCTCTCTTCTGGCCGTCCTGCTCGCCATGTTGTCGATCACCCTCGGCGCCTCCCTGGCCAAATCCCTGTTTCCCCTGCTGGGAGCCGCAGGTACGACCCTGTTCCGGCTGGGGTGCGCCGCCCTCCTTCTCTCCCTGGTGTTTCGCATCTGGCGTGCCCCCCTCGACCGACGCACCCTGCTGGGCGCCATCCCCTACGGCCTGTCGCTTGGGGCCATGAACCTGCTCTTCTATCTGGCCATCGCACGCATTCCCCTCGGCGTAGCCCTGGCCATCGAGTTCATCGGCCCCCTGACGGTGGCCCTGCTCTCCTCACGCCACCGGGCAGACTTCATCTGGCTGATACTGGCCATCGCCGGGCTGCTGCTGCTCTTGCCCCTGCGGGCAACACAGCAGGCCATCGATCCCCTGGGTGCAGCGTTGGCTCTCGGGGCTGGCCTCTTCTGGGGGCTCTATATGCTCACCGGCAAGCGGGCAGGAGCCTTGCTGGGCGCACAGGCTCCGGCGCTGGGCATGTGGGTGGGCACCCTGCTGGTATTGCCCTTCGGGCTGGAGGGTGCGATCGAGGCGTCATTCACCGTCCCCGTGATCCTCACCATCATCGGGGTGGGGCTGCTCTCGAGCGCCATCCCCTACTCTCTCGAGATGTTTGCCCTGCGCCGCCTGCCGCTCAAGAGCTACGGCATCCTCACCAGCGGCGAACCCGCCATGGGCGCCCTGATGGGGCTGATGCTGCTGGGGGAGCAGTTGCCTCCGTCCCAGTGGCTCGGGATAACCGCCATCATCGCCGCCTCCATGGGCACCACCTGGCAGGCGGGTCGTCGACAAGCCGGCTCCGCCTGAACCAAAAAAAATCGGGGCCGGCGATGACCGGCCCCGGGGATGGCACGAGCGCGTCAGGACGAGTAGTCGTAACAGCGTTTGAGCTCGCCGAAGTCATAGAAGAAGCTGCCCACCGCAATGGGGGCGCAACCTGCCTTGAAAGCGAGCTCCTTCTCGTTGTAAAGCATCTTCACCAGCACCCGGCCGGCCTCGTTGCGGTAGACATCCCACTGGATGTTGGCAGCATAGGGAGAGACCCAGCCGCCACGCCATTCGTTGTTTTCCTGGCTCATCAGCACGCCAGGCTGGGCGCTCTGGCGGCTCCCTTCCAGCTCCATCAGGGCCGCCAGCGGGATCAGGGTCTCCGCATGGGCGAAGCGCAGCTTGGCGACATGCTCGCCCGCCTCTTCCACCACCTGGGTCTGTACCTCGTTGAAGAGGCCGTCAAGCAGGGGCTGGGCCACGGCGTAGGTGGCGCTCTGGCTGGCAAGACTCGGCCCCTTCTCGTAGAAGTCCTCGGCATCGGAGAGGTAGGAGAACCAGGCAGACTCCTCTGGCGTGATGAACTGCTCGAGATCCCAGGACCCGCCTTGTGCCTGCGCCTCCCGGATCATCCCCGGGCCGATGATGAAGAGGTTGTAGAGCATGAGGGCGGCGTCCACCTCGTCGCGCACATGGGTCTTGCCGCCGTCTTCCGGATTCACCGCCACATAATCCACCCCGGCGGCCAGCTCGTCGACGAAGGCTTTACTGTAGAGACGCTCGAGCATCTCGCGGGCCATCACCCGGGTCCTGGGCAGGGCCTTGAGCGCATCGAGGACCTCGGTCAGCTCGGGAGCAGGAGCCACCCCGTTGTCTTCGTCCCCCACAAAGGCCTGATAGGCCTGGAAGGTGGGCAGATACCGGGTGTACTCCCCCTGCGGCTCGGTCTTGTGGAAGTAGAGCTCGAACTTGTTGCGCAGCCCCTTGTCGATCTCGGAAGGGTTCTCCTGGCTGACGTAACAGTCGGGGCTGTCCGTCACCAGAGAGACCCGTTTGGCCAGGCTCTGCATGAAGAAGTAGGCGCTTTCGTTGGCGCGATCCTTGCCCGATGTCTCGACCTTGAGGCAGAGGGGAGTCGATTCAGTGGTCAGCAGGGTGGGCAGCCGTTCGGCGAGCCGGGTCGCCAGGTTGGCGTGCTCCTCCTTGCCGAGCGCACTCAGCAGGCCATAGCCGAGGGTCTGGTTGGCGGCCGTGACGGCGTCCACCTTGGCGCCGAGCCGTTGGCCCAGCTCGGTCAAGACCCCCTGTCTCGCGGCCTCCTCCCACACCAGCTTGGTCAGCACATCGTATTTGGGGCTGGACAGCGAGCGGGAGCCGTGGCGTGCCACCAGTTCGGTGAAGACGGGACTAAAGCCTTCAGGGGCCACCTCATAGCTGTTCATTGCCTGACGGGCGGCATAGACCGCCTTGGTGCTGTATTGATAGTCGCCGACGGCGGGCGAGGAGGAGTCATTGCCCGAATGGCAGCCGCTCAGCAGGGTGGCCGCCACGCAGGCGGCAAGGGAAGAGACGCGAAACATAGTCATCCTTGAACCAGTTTGAAAATGAAGCCGCACAGTACGCACCGGATGTGACAATCCGGTGTCAGGTCTGTGACATGCACCTCTCTCCGGAAGGGTGACTCCCCTCCAACCTGCCTGCTTCCTCCCCACAAAACATCATTCACATTTTTTGAACGTGTAGGCCAGTTTATCTCGCTAACAATGACCGGGGGAGGCGCTTAATATTCACACATCGCTTAGGCAGGAGCGCCAAGCCGCAAAACAACTGGTCGTTCATGGCAGTCCCCCATACACATGGGTGACAAACATCCGTGACAAAACAACACACCATTTGAATGACCTCTTGCAAGGATGCATTGATGCAGGCCTGTCAGGCCTGTCAGGCCTTGCCAATGACATAAAAACCAAGAGAGTGAATAAACATGAAAAACGTGATCAAGATGCTGGCCGTTGCAGGCCTGATGAGTGCCGGTGTTGCCCAGGCTTCCGTCCCCGCCGACTTCAACGCCACCCCGGGTGTGCTGTTCGTGAACTGGCATGCCAGCGCCGCCATGGCCGGCAAGGCCAACCCCATGCTGGAGGTGCGCGATGAATCCGGTGATCTGGTGGCCTCCGTCCACGCCAACCTGATGGGTACCCAGCAGGTACAGATCCCGAGTCGCGCCCAGGGCAACCTGACCGTCAGCCTCGGCGATCAGAGCAGCGATTACCGCATCCCGTTCGGCATCGGCAGCGGCAATCCCCGCTGATCAACGCAGACGACGTCCCTCCCTGGTCTAGACACGCCGACCAGGCGAGAGATCAACGACAAGGGCGCCATCAAGGCGCCCTTGTCGTCGTTGCCGTCGGCACGCACGGCTACTGGGTGAAGACGGGACCGAAACCGGATCCCCACAGGATGGCCGTGGCAGCCAGCACGCAGACCAGCAACACCAGGCCGACCGTCACCACTGAGCTGGCGTAGATGAATCCCTGCTCCTTGGTGATGTGCATCAGGATGGGCACGCCGATATAGAGCAGGTAGACGGAATAGGTCAGCCCGACCAAACCGATGAGCATCACGAACCAGAGATGCGGGAAGAAAGCGGAGAAGCCCACCATGAAGAGTGGCGTGGAGGTGTAGGCCGCCAGCTCCAGCGAGGTCGTGTAGCTGGGATCCGAGCCGAAGGTATGCCCCATCCAGTGCACCAGATAGGAGAGTGCCAGCACGCCGATGATGAGGGTCACGTACATGGCGACCGACAGCTTGAATGCACTGTTGGCGGTCAGGGTGATGGGATCGCCGACCCCGATGCTCCAGCCGATGTGAACGGCGGAATAGTAGGCGCAGATGGGAGGGATAAGGGCCACGAGCAGGATGTGGGTCAGACTGTTTCTGAAGCTGTCGTGCCGCTCGTCTATGGTATGCCATTCGGTGTGGGGATGGGCATACAATCCCCATAAGTGATTCAATATCATAGCGTTATTCCTTCTCTACATCGGTGGTTGGCGGATCGATACCGGGCTTTCTCCTCTGATTGCGTCATGTCCGGGCGCTGGTGGCGCCATCGCTTGTCATGGCATGCGATGACTTTAAATAAAGTCGCTCCACCGCCGCTGCGTCAAGCAAGGTCGCCGGGACAGCCGGGAGGGATGGGAAGACAGCAGGAGGGCACCGGAGGCGGGCACTGATGGCACCCGCCGTCGGCGCTCCCGTCAATACTGCTTGGTTTTCGAGGCAAAACCCGCGAGGAAGAGACCGGTCAGGAACATGCCGCAGAAGGCTTCGATGGCCGACAGCAGTTGCAGCGGCGAGGAGGTCTGGGAGATGTCCCCATAACCCAGGGTCACGAAGGTGACGATGCTGAAATAGAGGGAGCGCCCCAGATGGCCGTGGGTTGCAGACTCCGGTGCCAGGAAATAGGTCAGGGTCGCCAGCAGGATCACCCCCATCGACATCAGCAGGCTTCTGATGGGACGCTCCCCAAACCCCCAGGTGATGAAGCTGATGAACTTGCCCGCGTACTTGAGATAGCACAACAGGGAGAGCCAGCACTTCGTCATCGGACCGCTGCGCAACCAGCGCTCCCGGAACAGCTCCCGCGGGCTCGCCAGGGACTTCATCTCGTGCAGCTTCTCCTTGTAGTAGCACTCGCCGGCGTCGACGGTGTCACCCACGCTGGAGAAGAGACGCTTGGCATTGCGATAGAGTTTGCTCGCCTCGTTGTGGTCGATCCGCCCATTGTCGTTGTAGACCACCTCCACCTTGTCCAGGTTGGTGTGCTCCATGGTGGCATCGAAGTTCTTGGCGCTGACGCTGAAGTTTTTCAGCACCGCCCGGGAGGAGTGGAAGCGGATCTCCCCGCACTCTATGGTGAAGTCCTGAAAGACCCCGTCCTCCAGCGCCAGCTCCCGCTTCTTGGCCCAGGCCCTGTGGTCCCACAGCAGGGAGTCGAACAGATCGAGCCCGATCACCCCGCCATTGACCCTGACCCCCTTGGCCGAGCAGTGCCACAGATAAACCTTGGAGTTGTTGACGGCCCCATCGAGAGAGAGCTCGTCGAGACAGGTAAAATCGAGCAACCGGCCGGAGATGATGGGGCTTTTGAGGGTAACACCGCCGATGTTGAGCAAACGATGCTTGCCCAGCACCTGGGCCTCCCCCTTGTTGTTCTCCGAGACCGAAAGCAGGCTTTGCACCCGTTTCACCTCGTCATTGCCATGTTTTCCCGCCAGCCACATGCTGTAAGGCTCGAAACGGGTCTCCGAGCGGATGAGGCCGCTCTTGCGCAGGGATTCCAGTGCACTCGAGGCGCTCTCATACAGGCGGACCTTGTCGTCGCTCATGTAGACACAAAGGCTCAGCACGCAGCGGGAGCTGATGAAGCGGGCGATGCCGATCTGGAAGATCACGCTTTTTTCTATCTTCTGCTCCGCCATCCAGTCGTCGAAATGGGGCAGCGACGCCACCAGCAGCGCCCAGATACGGGGATAATCGTTCTCACGCCGTCACTCGTTGAATTGCTCGGGGGAAAGCTGCCAAAGCTCTGTTGCATTCATGCATGACCTCACTCAAGAAACCGATCCCGTTTTGCCGGGCCGGGGTGACGGCAGGCGTCGATCACGACAGGGTGATCCGGCGGGCGCAGCATAGGGACTCACCACGCCATCATACTCGGCAGACGGGCCAAGTCACTGGGAGGAAAGATTCAAGAGGGGCGCTGCGACAGCTTTGTCACCGGACAGGACGCTTTTCGAACAGCGGGAAGCGGAACATCGAAAAACGGGAAAAGAAAAAGTCCAGCATTGCTGCTGGGCTTTTTATTTGGCTCCTCCTGCTGGGCTCGAACCAGCGACCTGCGGATTAACAGTCCGTCGCTCTACCGACTGAGCTAAGGAGGAATTATTCGTGGTGCCCAGAGACGGAATCGAACCGCCGACACGGGGATTTTCAATCCCCTGCTCTACCGACTGAGCTATCTGGGCAAATGGTGCCGGCTACCGGAATCGAACTGGTGACCTACTGATTACAAGTCAGTTGCTCTACCTACTGAGCTAAGCCGGCACACTTCAAACCATTGTGCATGAACACGTTTTTATTTCATGGCACCAAAATATGGTGCCCAGAGACGGAATCGAACCGCCGACACGCCACTCTCACCAAGACCCACTCGCCTACCTGTTGTTAAATCATTGAGCGTTGAAAGCATCACGCCAACTCGGGGCCAGAAGATGGTCAGTCACTGTATATACCCTTCTCTCTGTCTCTTGCGAAGCCCCACCAACATGGTGATGAATTTCGGGCCGCAGACCGTTCATAAGCATCTTGCCGTGAGAATGTTGAAAGGAAACTGGGATCAGGCCATTCGCAGGAACGAAAGTATTGTCCGAGGGGGCTCTGTCAGGCATTCCAGACGCGGCCCACTCCGGCTTATTGCGCTTACGCGGAACATTGTAGAGCGACGTGGTAACCTGTCCACGCGCGATGCGCGCTGCATTCACGAGGTCATCGCGCTTGAACGCAATCACCTCCGCAATCGTGGCGTCAATTAGCTCAGGAGCTAACTCATCGAATACCGCCTTTAAATGCGCAGCTTGGGCAAACGAATGCTCAACATCATTCAAGGGTGTGAAAACCTCCGAGACACGAGTCACACCGTTGCTCTGGCGTTCTGAGGTAGCGGTTGATAATTCAAATTGCATCTCCTGTTCGGTACGAAAATCTCGATCCCGATGCAAGATGATCCTAGCGTCAGGTCGCATGTCGGTAATCATGTTTGCAAGGAGTCTTGCCGCTTGAAGGTTTCCGCACCCGTTGTAGGAGAGCACAGCTAGGTTATCAGGTGCGCCATTAGCTTTTGCTAGTACCGTAACCGGGAGCGTCAGCTTATCTTCTGTCATCAGAATCACGGGTCTGGCAGGATCGAAAGCATCGGCACCAGCGGATAGGGCTCCGAGCGCCATTAGAATGGGGATAGCAGGACGTTGGGCTTCATCAACTGGAACTTTCGCACCAGCGCTCATCCATGTAACAGCAGCGTCGGGATCGTACATAAGGCGCTGGATCAGTTGAGGCGAATGGCTGGCAAATAGGATGCGGGTTTGCGTTTCAGCTGCGACGTTTCTGAGAGCATCATATAGTCGAGCTTGGCTATCGGCATGCAGGTGAGCATCCGGTTCATCCAGCAAAATCAACGGCGGCGAGTAAAAACATGTGTAGGCGATGATCTGAATGACTTGAAGCATCCCCGTCGACGCCATGTCGAGCGTGACGGTGGCATCAGGAGTTTCGACTTCGACTGTTATATAGCGATCTCGATGTTGATCATGTCTGACTATGACGCAAGTTCCGGGATAGCAGCGATCGAGAAGCTGGGAAAAGGTCTTCCATCCGCTCTCTGGTAAGAAACCAATATCGCGCTCTCGTCGCCAGCGCTCCCTAGCCACGTCATCTAAATCGCGTGTAAATAGATGATCAAGTACTGTTCGTAAATAGAGGTTGGCGTCACCATGCATGACTGCAGCATCCATAGCCCCTTTTGTCCGCCACTCTTCGCGGATTGGAATTCCAGATAACCCCGGAGTGAATATTGAGAACGGACGGTCGCTATTTGCAAGGACAGCGGCGAAATCATCATCCCCTGTGCGAGTAATAGCGATATTCGCGTTCTTACCGCGACGGATCTCGACCGCGATTTCCTTATCCGTGTCGGTGTCGAGATCCACTCCATAGTAGGTAATCGAGTAACCAACGTTTTGTGTCGCTCGGTCCCCACGCCTCAAATCTAGCAGTCGCTCAGTGGGGCGGAACAGCACCGCATCATTGGCAACGGTTCCAGCAAAGTCAGGAAGACCATTAGGACGGATACTTCGTAATGCAGCCTGCAAGATCGATACTCCAAGTTGCGCTGCTTGCAACGCACTGCTTTTACCGCTTGTGTTGCCACCAACCAGCGCAGTCACTGGTTTCAAATCGATTTCGAGTAACTCCACCCGCTTGAAATGATTGATGACGATTTTATCGAGCCGAACTCGCATGATTTCCCCCCTGAAACTTACCAATTAAACGTGCGGGGTCGCGAATTAGGCTGAACAACGCACGGTCATGGCCAAAGCATGCCATATATCTTTTAGCGGAAATACGATGTTCAGTCACGATATCGCATAAAATCAAATAGTGGCGGGTAACAGCCCGTACTATTTCAAACCAGCTAGGGACGCCCAATCGGGTTACTCTCTGCAACCGAAGCCTAACTAAGCGACCCCCCTGCTCAATTCGGGACTAAATCAAGGGAAAAATCGCTCACTTCCTAGCCACCATACCCCATCATACGAATCAAGAAATGAAGACTAACAGTGCATGTACTGCTTAAACTAGGGATTTTATTGTCGAAAAATAACATTTCTTAATAGGAGATCTCCTGATAATTGGCCTTCAAAAACTTCGATGCTTTTGTAAAAGCTGCACGTTTCAACTTTTCCATATCTAAGTGAAGATTGGAGTTAAAATCTACATCATCTATTTTGTCACTATTAAGTGTTAGAATGTACTGTTTATCAGATAGTGTTTTGCTACCACTTATATAGTTTAGGCTTTTTATTAGAGTGTCATAATCTACATCAAAAATGTTATCGTGGACTAACAAGCCTGGGTGGCGACTTCCTGTTTCGGCGTTCGTTAACAAACCGATATCATAAAGAAAAACCTTTTCACGCTCATTACTATGGCTACCATCATCATAGATACGAAGATCAAAATTAAAAATTTCTTTTTTCTTCGAAACTGTCACATCAAAGGAACTGAGGCGATTACCAGCAATTTCCTCATGCATATCGAGTATAGTCGCCTCAAGAGACTCTATAACATATGATGAATTAGAAACTAAGCCATCCAGAAAAAATACAAGCCCATCACGCTCATTATTTTTATCTTTCTTCTCTCGCTCATACTCTGCATGTTTTTTGATAAATGTTGAAAGAGAAGCGTGTTCTTCTACCTTCTTTTGATACGTAGAAATGGTTTGACGAAGATTCTTCAAGGCACCTTTTTGATCGATAAGAGAAAGTTTTTCTTTATATGTTTTATCTTGTCGAAGAATATTAACTTCGAGATCCCTGAGGCTCTCCTCAAGCACCTTACGCCGCCCATCAATCAGGGTTTTCTGAAACGTATCAATTTTCTTTTTGAATGCTGTCACTTCTTCAATTTGCTTTTTAATAAGGTCTCCAAGGCCTTCCTTGAACTGATTATAAAGTTCCGCAACCTCGCTCTCATCAATATAGTTATCGCCTCTGAACAATTTTATTTTTGCAAGTTCAGTTTTGACAACACCTTGTCTGGAACGAAACTCGTCGAGTTGCATTTCAATCTCAATAATCTCGTCTTTTACGATATCGTAACCTTCAACATTTTCTAAACGCTCGATTTCTTGATGAATTCTAGTAACTTGGCTAGTTAATTCATTTAGGTCAGCCTTTGCCTCTGAAATATTCTTTCCTGTAATAGAGGCAATGTTCTCTTTAATTTTAGAGATAGCTTTGTTAATTTTATCTATCTCATTTGATAGCCCTTTAGCTTGTTTATATGGCTTGGGATCAATATTGAGCAAAAACAAGTGTGGTGTGTAATCTGCTGGAATATTTCGATTGGTATCAAAGCACTTAATTATAGATTTAAACTCCGAACGTTCGTCCCGCATTAAAGGTCCTAATATAGCACGAAAGGAGGGAACGCTCTCATCATTACAAGATCCAAAAAGCAACGCGGTCAAATAATTTGTTGCAGAGTCAACGTCTGTGAACACAAGAGTATCCCCATCAACAATCATGGTCGGACACTTGTGATTTTCCACACTTCGCTTCGTTGTTACACGTTTACCGTTGAGCTCAAAATCAAGGCATATCAGCGTATTGTGAGGGAGGATATGATTTGGAATCCGTGAGACCCTACTTTCCTCATAACGTTTCAGGAGACCATAATTAATAAATTCGATAGCCATCGACTTGCCAACACCGTTAGTTTTTACATTACCATCGGTGGTCTCGCCGAGAATAAGGTTGATCCCATCCTCAAAGAGGATTGGATCAAAAATGGATGGTTCGCTATATAACTTTCTAATTCTCAGCATTTTGCAACCACGTAAGGTTCATGGAAATCAATAATATCTAGAGAGTATAAAAACAGCATTGCATAATATATACTCCTGGCATTAACCCCCCCAGGCGTTGTTATTTCTTTTGCGATATCAAAAATACTCACCTTAGATTCATCAGAATTTTTAAGTAGCCTCAGTATCTCAAACCCCAATACGGGGGCGGCTTTGCGCAAATCATCATCTTTAGAGAATAGGTTAGGCATGGACAACCTCCTTCTTATAAGGAAAGATATTGCACTTCACCAATTGTTCTATTACGTAAAATTCAGCAGCGCCTTCATCAAAGGTATATCCGTTAGACCCAAGAAGAGCCCTGAAATCAAAAATAATCCGCTCGAGAGCTTTTTTAGGATCGCCAGAACAATCAGTTAAAACATTGTCACTATATCGTCTTAGATAATTAGATGCACGCCTTAATTTAACTTGACCAAAATCGGCTTCATTCTTAACAGCGTCTAATACGGCACCATACTCAATATAGCCGTCATTATACATATCGACCAAAAAATCAGCATGATCAGCAAAGCGCCTGAATATCTTGTCCTCAGGAATAGGCTCATCCAGATATCCATTCCCTGCATTCTCATGACCTTCATCACTAATATACTCAATGATGCCGAGGATAGTAAGAACCTCATTAGGCAAACTATTCTTAGCAGGGGATAAAAGCTCTGCATCCAAAAAGTCTACAATACATTTTAATTTTTTAAGATTTGGATCGCGAGTTATTTCCTTGATAAGAACTTCCACATCAAAAATGTCAGCTTTAGTATCAAGACGATAATTGTCGTCGCCAATAGCATCAACTGCATGGTTTGTTTTCTTAACTATATTAAGTATGAGGAGCTTGTCGAATTTCCGGAACAATCCTTTTTCGATAAACTTATCTACCGTGTGCTTAGTTTTAACTAACGTCGAGGTAGATGTAACCTGAATGGCAATCTTTCTTATCTCATCACCAAGGTCGATGGCAGCAGCATTAGGTTCAATTATATTTATATTTTTGAGATTGTACCCGTATACCAGATTTAAAAGTCCGCAGTAAAAATCCTCAGCGCCATGATTAATATCAGTTAGACTCACACAGTTGTTGTACTCAACCTCCGCTCGTAGCCATGAAAGCGCTTTGATAATTCGTTGTTGGTACTCCATACGTTTCATGCTTTAGAGCCTTCAATTATGTGGCGATTATCGACTCTCACGTACAGCCTGCCCCATCAATGCATGTCAAAATATCAGAATAAACGCACGCACAAGCACCAAGAGGTATTGCTTGTTGGCAGGCGTCACGAATAACTTCGCCATCAACGCCAAAAGCATAATGGTCAAGCGTTAAGCTGCATTTGTCAATGCACGATCAAATTTTGAACCCGACAACCCTAGTGAAAGTGCGAACAAACTCACCTTCTTATTGCAGGCCTCTTACACTTGTACTGGCTGATTTCCTAGATCTGCTGACCGTGAGGATAACCGGAGCCCTATTTTAGCCCCCCCCCCTCGCCCCCAACCCTGAACATGACCAGTACAGGCATCATGGAGAAAATACTATGCACCCAAAAGCCGGTGTGCAATCAGGCGCTACAGGGACTATTGAATATCATGTTAGGGAAGGTATGCGCTCTCTGGGGTAGCGGAGGTCTCGCATACCTTCCCCAACGGAACTATCACCCCTATATATAACGCATTGATATACCAGACCATTTAAGGTTGATAGGTAGCGCATCCTCCAGAAGGTGCGCAAGACCCAGAAAGCAGAAGATCTGGTAGGCAACAAAAAAACGCCGCAGCGATGAGCTGCGGCGTTGTCATATGGTATCGATTAATTAATCATCATCCCAAGGTTGTGGACGTGCGTTCCTGAGCAACCGCTCTTCAAAATCCTCCATCTCCAAGTGGGCCATTCGAGCCTCAACAGCATCGGCAAGTGTATCGGGCCTGGGGGCTTTAGATACATGGTCAGGATCATGAGGCACTTCCATACCAAGATGACTCCCTATCAGCTCAAATAATGCACATGTAAATTCACGCCTTCCCCATCCCGGTTGCGTATACAACAACGATGTCGCCCGGCGCTTTAATAAGGGGATAGAAGCAAGACAGGGCATATGCTCATTCATCAATCCGGCTATAGTGGCCGAGTTATAGGATGTCTTTCGAGCCTTCATTACGTGATACAGCGTATAGGCTTCTGCAAGCACTTGATTACCATTATGTTTTTGTTCAGACATTGTACACCTCTATTTCGGCCAAGCGATGTTTAACCTCGTCAAGGCGCTCAGGCCTGAACAGAGGTTCAAGTGGATAATCAGGTAGTTGTCGAAGCAGCAGAGCTAGCACCCGCAGCACCTTGTCAGTCACGGGCACCAAATGCTCCTCGAGCTTGGCTCGCTTGCCGTTTTTACAGCTGTCTACGGTCACAGACAGCCCCACCGAAGTTAGTAACGCGGCTATCTCTCTGTAATTCATCGTGTGCTCTAACCACGCCTGCTGTACGAGAGATCGGGTCAGGATCAGGGTCAAGATGCCCAGCGAGCCATCCTCGCGGACCCGCATCTTGGAACCTTGCAGAGCCAGCGCAGACTCGTACTGGTCGTCCCAGCTGTCCCAGTCCTCCATAGCTTTCAGACAATTATCCTCTCGCCAGCCATCGAACCTGGCACGGCAGTGATCTGCATCGGCGGCACTCTGCCAAGGCACCGTATCGCAAACAATATGCGTCCCTCCGGCCACGTCTACCATCCGTGGATTAACCAACCGACGCTTCTGGTCGAACTCGTAACTCAATTTGACCTGCTTCTTGATCTCGATGAGATCTCGCTCTGTAACCCATTGAGTCCGCAGAGAGATCAGGTGACTAGCGTCGATCTTCTGACCAGGCACACGCTCAAGGTAGAGTTGCATGATTTTTTTGTTCTGTTCCTCTGTCGTTCCCGCACACTTAACGCCAGCTTTCGCCAGCACAGGGGGCGTATCACCCTTGATAGCGGTGCATTGCCCCCGCGTTTTTATCGACACAATCTGGCGAGCATGGTGCTTCAGCTCCAGCATCGGCACGGGTTCGCCACTCTCATCACCATGCAACCGCTGGCACAGTGCCTGATAACGACGACACAGCGGCCCAGTCTGGTCGAGCTCCTCCAACGGGGCATCAGTCAAGAAACCATCGGTAGTGACCGATACAACAGTTCGATGTGAAGGTATCCGGAGGAGCAACTCACCACAGACAGCCCGGATCAGGCCTGTGGTATGGGCGGCCATGTAAGGATTGGTCACAGCCGACGGCCCTATCTTCTTGCTCTTGCCAGTAGCCGTATCAAACGCCGTCTTATCGCTCAATCCCTGAGCCAGCTTTCCATACAGCGAATTCCCGATCTCTTTGACCATCACCTCCTCAAGGCTCTTTTTGGGATACTCCCGACGTAACAACTGGATCATTCGCGTGAAGTCCTCGAACAGGGGCTCACTACCCGATAGCCAGGGCACAATGACACCGTGTTCGATATGGATGGTGGCCCCCATGGAGAGAGCCAACTCGATTTCAGGCGCGGTGACATACGCCAACCCCGATAGAGGAAAGCGCAGTCCATATTGCTCGGATCTGACAGGTAAACATGGAAAGCGAGTGCCCGTAGGGAAAGTGAACTCGACGTAGGCGAACCCCATGACATGACCGATAAAATCATGGGGATCCGTGCTCATATGCATACTGGCGTAGTCAGGTACCAGCTGGTCACAAAGCCCCGTGGTATAAGCGCCTTTCAGATCCCAGTCATACCAGTCACCTATCGCAGTGGGCCCCACCATGAATGACTCATTGCGGCCACCGAGGTAGCAGCGGATGGCGAGAGTCTCAAGCAGTCCACGAGCCGGAGATTGAACCGTCACACTCTTGGTCCTGACCTTTCCCGTACCGCCATTCCATCGCTCCAACTTGGTGATCTCCAACCCGAAGGCCGTCTTGTAGTCGATGGCGGCATCGTTGAGTAGTCGTCGAAATACAGAAACACCGACAGCGCCCAAAGTCCGAGGCAGCTTCTGCAAACCGAACTGCCCACTGAGAAAATCGCGTACTTTCAGGGCGTATTTCACAGCAATCTCAGCATCGCGCAGGGCATACCGTTCAAACGCCTCCTTGTCGCCAGCTAAGAGCTCGTCCATACGTTCGATACTGTAGCCCTCAGGGATCTCCACCTTGGGTAAGCCAAGCATTGCGCCCAGCGCTGACAGCGGTGATTTGTTGGGAGCCAAGAACAGAGTGTCGACAAATTGGATGATTGATTTCTGGGGCTTACGATTGCGATCGCGCAGAATGATGGGCTTTAGCGGCGCACGACGCTTACGTTCAGCAGTTTCGTCGACGCCATAACCGCTATCGGTGATAATTTGACCGACCACGCTGCTACCCTGTCCATCCAGACTAGCCTTCATGTGCCAGAAGTCTTTGAAGGTACTCAAGTCGGCACGCAGGAAGTGAGCAACAACGACTATCGTGCGAGGCCATTTTTTGATCAGGCCAGCAGCACGGCAATCCTCAACCACTTGCGAAATGAACTTTTCAAAGGAGAGGCGCTTTCCCTTATCAGGGTAATAAACTTTGCTAAGCGTCTTGCCATGAGGGGTGATCACAAAGACTTGATAAGACAGCACTTCATTATGGCCATCCACCAACACCCATTCGGTATCAAAACCTATCCAGAGGGGGAGGCCATCAGCAAGCGAGATGGGTGGTTGGCAGGTTTTGGGGTCAAACGAAACTTTCCTTATCGCAAACGGAAGATGGGAGGGTTCAGGGCGATCTTCTTCTACCACTCCGATCTCTGCTTTCTTAAATTCAAACATGAGAATGCTCCAAACAAAATGACCCCTTCCCTGCATGCAGGGAAGGGGTCGGTTGTTCGAGGTTATTGAGTAGATGACCCGTTCAGGCGATTAGAAAGCTCGGTCAACAAGTGGACACATGCAGCTTCAGAGGAGCAGAGGCATGTCATTATCGGTTTCTCGATACCATCAGCATATAAGCGAACCACGTGCCCCAGGTTCATCTCCCCGTAGTCAGCAGACTTGACCAACTCCGGTAACACAATGGTCCCGTCTTCTAACACGAAATATTTTTCAAGAAGACCGGCATTCGCCAACGCATCACGAACATCCTTAAGAAGCTGCACTTGCTTCTCAGGTTCAGCAGCAGCGCCGAAAGCTATTTGCCGCTCAAGGCTGTTGATCCCAACGCCCAACCGTGAAATGGCATCGGGAGTCATTGTCTCCAAAGGCTCATTCAGCGGTTGATAGCGTTTGGTATAGGCGATGTGCAACAAATTGACGAGATTTCGGCCAATGATGGCGGTTTGCTTGGCTACAGCAGTAGCGGGCGCTTGGGATTTGCGGGGGGATTTAACTGTCATGTGAACTACCTCTGTTGGATAACTTCGTAAAATCAAACGTCAACAAGCTAGTTGCCGACCCATAACTCTTTGATTTATGTAAGTTAACCAAGCAGTTCCGTCACAGTCAGATAAATTGGCTGACATTGAGGCGTGGTTGCCAGGGGTGCCGTCAAAGACGGATAGGTAATATCCATATACCTACATATAAGTAACTTTATCCCCGTGCGCTGAGAAAGTTACAGAGAAAAAATGACATGTTCAAGCGTTTTTTGTTGTGGCGTGTGGTGACACCCATCTGCACATCAGAGCGAACCCTTGGCGCACAATCCTTCCGCCACGCGCATTACTCAAGCTGGGGAAGCCGCGCCTGATAAGAACTGCTGCCATGGTGTAGTAATACCGTTGGGGATGGTGCAGATCCACCGCACCGCCCCTATCATGAGCGACTGATGAATCTTGGTGGCTGCGCGAAGCCCATGTTCCCACTCAATATGACGACATGGGCAACCATACAGCTCGCAATCTCGGCTTACCCGATTGGCAGTAACACCAGATAACCGCATAGGCAACATGGCAGGGGATGGAGATCGCTTCGATGGGGCGTGTGATCCGCTCTCCATCCCCAACGGTCCTATTACCCCACTCCCCGAACCCTTGATATGCTTGCCCTCTAGCGTTCCCACCTTGCGCACATCCCCAAATCTGCGCCATCGCATTAGCACTGGATTTGCCTCCCAGCGTCATTGCTCCAATAACGGTGCCGGTGGACCCGTTGGCACTGATAAAGTCAGCCGTCCGCCGCTGCGAAAATTCAAGCAATGAGCCCAACTCGCGATCCCTCTGCTGATGACTTTCTTAGCCCCCCGGAGATGCGAAAATGGCACGAACGGAGCCCAAAATTCCTGTCAGACTGCGCGAAAATCTGAAAACGCGCCGCCATGAATTTCGGGAGTCCATGCGGGGCATGGGCCTGTGGGGAGGTGTGTTATGACCGTTGGGGATGAGGGTGAGCCCCACCCGCCCTCATCTGGGGCTCTGCCCCCCCCTGATCCAGCATCCGCATGAAAATGTGCTGCCGATGAAAAGCAATTTCTCCTATCCAGCCTTCTCTATCAGTGTTGCCCGCTGGTTTCTCTGATGGCCCGAGCTGCCTTGGTCTCTTGCTTGGTTTACTGGCCTGACCTAGGCTGAGCTTGCCTTGCTGGCTAGCCCGCGTCTCTCCCTCCGGGCTGCTTGTTAAGAATATGTTTGGCCTACTGGCTCCATATTTTCTGTCTAACCCTTATCAGCGTCTGGCCGTACTGAGGCAGTCTGAGCATCCCTGCTGCTGGAAAGCTGGCTTCACGCGCATTGACCCCGCGCATCCTAAGTAACTGCTGCCCTAAGCCCTCGGAAAAAAAATAAAGGCGGGATCGCTCCCGCCTCATGTCCTTACTGAGCGACATACAGCTCGACACTGCACTTTGTATCTCTTGGATCTCCCAACTCCTTCTGACAGGTCTTGCTCTGGCCCTTCTCATTGAGCTCGAAAATCCGCTTGGCCTCGACTCGATAAGTCCCGTACTGCGTCTTGAGTGGGTTAGCAAATGGCCCTTCAAAATCAATACTGCATTCCGACCCGCAACTCTCCACAACGGTATGCCCGTTGCTTTGGATCGTAATGAACTCGGCAGTACCACTACCGCCCGAGAAGTTGTAACGCCGTTTACCTACGAATGGTAAATCAGCGCGGGCTTGAGCCGTCTCCTTCATCCCTTTGGGTTGCTGGCTCGTTCCTGCCTCGCACATCTTATCCAACAATGCATCGATCATGACCTCAGGCTGTGGCTGGCCGTTTATCTCCAGCGCTTCCACGCTGAATTCCTCGCCTTGGATCCACATCTGGAGCAGCCCACGGACAGGTCTATCTTCAAATGTAAAAGTACCGCTCACGTTGACCAGCTTGCGCCCATCAGTAGCTTTACCTGCTGACCACTCGGGATCCTTGAAGAAGCTATCGGCCTGCTGCTCCAAGGTCACGCCTGGACAGCTTTCCAGTTCTCCCGTCTTCACCGTCAGCTCATTCCATTTATTGAGCAACCCGGCTTGAGCTGTAGAGGCCATCAGCAGTGAAACGCTGGCTGCCAAAGCAATTTTCTTCATCATTACCATACCCATTGGAACGCCCTTACTGCTTGATAGTTGTAGCGTTTATCGAATTCTTCTTGGGACAGACAAAGCACCTTGATGAACTCGATCAGTGAGAGCAAGACAGGGATCCCTGTTGTACAGGCCGCCAGATAGATCAGGCCCCAGCCCCAGTTACCGGTGTAGAACTTATGAAGGCCAAACCCGCCGCCGAAGAAAACCAGCAGCGCCATTAAGACCTTCCGCTTGCCCCTATGCTGAACCGAGCCCCCCGCTGGGGCTGATTGGGTTGGAGCTTGAGCCTGGGCAGGTTCCCGAATAGGCCATGCCTCTACATCGATAGGTGAAGGAAGTACTTCTGCGATCGCTTTGGCCTTCTTCTTGGCCGTGCCCCATGTATCGATGGCATCAACGAAGGAACCTGTCAGCGACAGATCAACAACCCCTTCTTCCGGTGAGCTGAAATGCACGGTGACGCGCAACCCGAACGGATTGATACCGTACTTCCAGGATGCTTCCAGCTCTCCTTTGGCTCGGTCGGCTTTTTTGATGGTGCCCCCTTCTGCTTGCAGGTGGGCGGCTACGTGCTCGAAGACAGCCTCATAATCGTCATGACTGCGCAGAACGAGGTCAGATATTGTAGTTATCGTGGGAGATCCCATGGTTTTACTCCTTGTAGACTGGGTTATAAATAGTGGCGATGAACCCCGACAGGTGGTGTCGGGGTAGTAATAAGAAGGGTGAAAAATTTGGCTTACATCCGGCTGAGCAGGGCCTTGAGGTCGCGCTTGACCAGAGCCTGGATCCCCGCAGGGCTGATCACTTCAAGGTGCGGTAAATAGGTTTTGATCACGGGTAATAGCTGAGCTCCATCGAATACCCTGCTTGCCAATAGGATGTCGCCATCCTCCAGTTCCTTGATCAGCTCCTGTTCTGGCAGGATTTTTCTGAGTCTGAACTCATGAGCAATCGATGCTGAGGCCTTGATAATGACCTCGTGAGTCAGCACGGCTTCTTGCTCAATCAATCGCTGGAGTATCTGTTGTTGGGGTTCAGTGATACCGGAAGGATCATCCGTCAGCCGGATGAGCAATATCCGGGATAGGGGCTCGATAAACGGGGTATCAACGGTTACACCAGCCAAGAGCCAACGCCCCCTTCGGTTGACCAAACGATATGGTGCAACCTCGATCTCTGCTTTGGAGTCTTGCCACGACAGCCAGACCATAAGCTGTTGGCTGATCGCTTTGGCGAGGGGCTTTAGCCACTGGTGATGGCTGTCATCTTCGTCACGCTGAAAGCCTGAAAGCACGAATACGGGTGAGGCCTTGGGGGCAAGCCATTGCTTTATCAGGGTATCGTGATCATCTGGGAATAGGGCCTTGGCTCCGAGCTGCTCACACAGGCGAAGGATCGCAGGAGTCGACGCTCTGCCAAGGTAGGATGGATCCAACCAGTAGGTCTGTCCCTCACGTTCCAGCGGCAGGTAAGCCAATCTGACATTCAGATCACGCTGGATGGTGCGGGCCGAGACGTTGAACTCGGTGGCCAGTTCGGAGATCACCAATCTTTGCCCGTTGTTGAGCTTGGTCAGGATCACGCCGAGGCGTTGGGCTAGGGTGTCGTGTTCTGCCATCCAAGTGAGCATCGTTGTCAAAGGTGTCCAAGTGTCGCGGAGGTGCCCGACAGGGCGTGTCGACTTGGATTTTCATGACAGGGGCGGACTTGGGTAAGCGGAGTTGGTATAGCTGGTGATGAGTTGGTATTCGGACCGGCACGAGGTCACGTGTGGGTCCTCAGATAGTCGGCGGTGGGCGGGCCCTTATCTTGATGATTAGGTCCCACCGCCCTTGAAAATTTCAGCAGCCGAGCCTTGATAGCATCCCCGTAACTGCCCCGGAGGGTCCCAATGTATGACGGGGTGTGCGGCTTCGAGTGATACCACGGCTCCGCCTGCCGTCGCGAAAATGGTGGGACGCGCATTTGCAAATTTCGGGAGCCCATGCAGGGCATGGGCTGGTGAGCCGGTGTGTTATGACCGTTGGGGATGTAGGAGACATCCCCCATGACTCTGCTCCGAATCCAAACAGGTGAGCAGCTCTCATGGTTATGCCTGTGCATGTCTCTGAGGTCTCACGTCGCTTTATCACTGCCGCTGGTTGACTGGTACGGCTTCTACAGATAGCCCAGTGTTGATGGCCTCTCACGATCTCAGGCCGCGGTATCTGGTTATGTGGGTAGCGTCGTCTCCCCCTCCGGGCCTTCCTGTTATCATTTTGTTTCAAATATCTGCTCGATATGACTCGCCAGCCACCGGGGGTCAATGACTGGCGAGTTGGTCGGAGATACCCTTGCCGCTGCTCTTGCTTTCGCTTGCCTATCCCGCTCGTTGCAACGCTAGTGGTTCTGCTTTGACGGCTCCGGGTGGGATTAATGCCTGCTCCACGCAGTTGGCGACTTGGGTGCTGGTGTGCCTCAGTCTGCTTGCGTGTAGGTGTGCATACCGTTGGCTGGATTGGCTACTTGAGTGGCCCAGCTGCGCCTGCACGTCATACAAGGTTCCACCGCTGGAGACGATCAAGGCTGCCACCGAGTGTCGGCAAGTATGGATGCAGACTGGTCCTCCAACCTGTGCCCGTTTCAGCATCCGGTTAAACGGCTTGGTGACGTTGTTGAGCGGCTGGCCCATCTTCAGTCCTGGGAACAGGTAGGGGTTCCCAAGGATCTCAGGCGTATCCTGCAAAACCTGCATCGCCAGATGATTCAGGTGCAAGATCCGACTCTTGCCATTCTTGGTGTGTGGGATAAACAGCGTCTGGTGCTCCCTGTCCAGGTGATCCCACCGAGCCAGCCTCAACTCATCCTTACGCAGGCCAGTGAGCAGCAACAGCTTGACGTACTGACCCGCATAGCGATTCTCGTCAGCATCTGCCGCCATGAACAGACGACGGATCTCCCCCTTATCCAGATAGCGAGTTCGCTGGTTGTTCTCCGACAGAGTTTTCAGATAGACCAACGGATGCTGCTCCAGATAACCCATCCGCACACTCCATGTCAGGATCGCCTTGAGCAACGTGGTGATCCGATTGTTGGTGGCCGGTTTGCATTGGCTCATCAGTGTGGTCTGGAGTGCCTGCCCTTGTTCCAGATTGATTTCCGATAGCAGCCGTGCGCCCAACGCCGGTTGCAGATGATCCCTGAATCTCTGCTCATCCTTAAGCCATGAACGCTTGTGGTGCTGGGCGTAGGGCAAGTAATGCCGATGAAAGAGTTCGTGCAACGTTAGCTCCTGCCGTTTGTCCTCCTTCATCTGCTTGGGGTCGATGCCCTGCGACAACAGCCGTTTATAGTCTGTTGCGATCTCCCTGGCCGTGTTGAGGTCTACCTCTGGGAAGCGACCTATGGAGATAGCTCGCTTGCGACCATGCCACAGATAACGCATCAGGAACTTCTTGTTCCCCTCCCCTTTTCCGACCAAGCATTTGAGTCCAGAAATCTGGGTGTCGCTGTATTCGGCCTCAGTGGATTTTGCATCGCTGGGGTTAGGTGGCAGGGCTTCGATAGCTTTTTGGGTGAAGCGAAAACGAGATGGGAGACCTGACATAGTGGAACTCCTGTTAATGGGTGATGACGAGGCAAGCCCCCAAGAAAAAACAGCACAGGGAGGTCGGATCCCTGTGCCGGTCTGGTGGTGCTGATTTATCTGGTGGTGGTGATGTTGGCCGCTGACTGCTGACAAATTCGCGGCCAACGGCTTTCCGGTCGATATCCGGTCTTCGGCGTCAGTCTGGTGTCACCGTCAGGGTGAATACGTCCATCTGGGCATAGCAGCAAAAGCTCTGCTGCCAGACCTCCAACCATTCATTCACCTCTGCCGCCGACATCTCACCGATCAGCGAATGGGAGTACGCACCCATGCTGAAATCAAAATCCAACTCCTTGGCCAACTCGGCGCACCAGCCTTGGCCTACATAGGCAAAGTCCGTGACGTAGCGCAGGTGCCAGCCGTCATCCCGACGTTCGAGGCGGATCTCGACAGGGTGATAGCCTCCCGTGGTTGCGCTGTAGTCTGGGTCTCGATAGTTGAGGGTCAGGGCTGCTGGTGACGTGCCATACGGGATTTCATCCACGAACTCGACCAGTGCCGAACTGATAGCCTGCTCCAGTAGCGTTTGCAGGTCGTGACTTATCCTCACAGGCAAGCCCGTGATAACGAGGGTAGGTTTCATGTTTTAGTGCTCTTGAAATGAAAGGTGTGTATTCGAGGGAGGAACGATCAGGGTAGGAACAGGGATTAGCTGGCGGCGCTGACCTCGGGTAGCTTGGCATTGAGTCCATCGAACCACACGCTATGTTTGCCGGTGATCAGATGGCCGAAACGTACCTCGGATGCCGCCTTGGTCAATTCCAGATGTCGCAGCACTGCTGCCAGGAACCCCGCGTTATTGCTGCTGCCTTTGAAGTTCCAGATCACCTTGAATAACCCCGAGGTAAATGGCTTGTCCGGCTGTTGCTCGTTGAGCAGATCGATGACTTGCGCCAAGCCGAACCACTCCTTGGAGCACAGGCCACCACCGCTGCTGCCAGTCAGCCGGATCAACAGCTCAGCCTGCTCGGGCTCATGGCCTACTTCATAGCCCACAGTGGTCGTTGAGCCTGGCGAGAGCAAAGTGGCTACGCCACTAGCCAAGATAATCTTGGCGGGCTGAACTGGTTTATCGCTGGCCTCGGTCGTGGTGCTGGCCTGCTGATTGGCAGCTTGCTTGTTAGTTTTGGTATTCATATTGGGAGCCTCGGGTGAATCAGATTGTGGATTTCAGGTAGATAGTGGTGCCCAAGTCAGGCTGGGTCTGCTCTTGCTGGAGTACAAAGGCCAGATGCTGGAATACAGGGATTGGGGCAGATAGAGCATCAAACGGGGTGCCATAACCTGTGAAGTGATAGGGTTCCCATGCTTCAACAGCAGGGAGCGGCAACCAGAACACCGCATGCTCGGCACAGTCGAACAGCTGGATAGTCCCCGCAGCCAACCGCCAATAGTCAGCGTAGTAACCCTCGTCGTCATCTCTGACTGACTCCCCAGTGTGGCAAGCGATAGATAGCTGTACTTCTGGTGCTTCAGAGTGCAGCGACTTGGCCTTGAGGACGGTCGCCTCTTTGATCACGACCAGCAGCACGGGCTGATTTTCATCTGGCAGGAACTCAGGAACATACATTCCATGTGTAATGACCTCCTGCATCAGCAAACTCAGCGTTTGCCAGCTGTAGGCATACCCCTTGAGCGTCTCGTGGGAAGCGTATTTCCCTTCTTGGATAAACTCGTCCATGGCTAGCCTCCCTCAGTCCGCTGGTCCGGTGATGTAGCCGATAGTGCCACCGATGATGGTGCCTGCGACGGCACCTGGGATACCGCCTTTGGCTCCGATACCAGCCCCTGTGATCGCACCTTTGATCGCCCCCTTGGTGCTGCCTTTTACCGTGAAGTCGACACTTGCGTATTCCGGCGAAGTTGAACAGCCATTCCGGCCAACGTGAACACCCTGATCCTTAACGCGCTCACGTCACCCCGTTTCTAACTCGAGTGTTCAGATTGGGTCAACTCACTTCTCCTCTTTCTCATCGATTCTCCCTTCAGTGACAGCCGGTGAGCGTTGTGCATCAGCCGGTCCAGGATCGCATCTGCCAGAGTGTTGTCCCCCAAGCTCGCGTACCACTCTTCCGTTGGCAGCTGACTGACCACTACCGTCGAGTATTTCCCGTACCGATCATCCATGATCTCCAGCAGGGCGTTGCGCTGCTCGGCATTCACCGCTTCTAGTCCCCAGTCATCCAGGATCAACAGCTCTATCCTTGCCAGTTGACCCAGCAGCCTGGCGTAACTGCCATCTACCTTGGCCTGGCTCAGCTCAAGTAGCAGACGCGGCAGCCGGTAGTAACGAGTGCTATGCCCTTGCTGACAGGCTTGGTAGCCCAGCGCACAAGCCAGGTAGGTTTTTCCACAGCCACAGGGGCCGGTAATGAGCAGGTTCTGGCCCCGGCGCAGCCACTCTCCTTGGGCCAGGTTTGCTACCTGTGACCGCTCTAGGTTGCGTGCTGACTGGTAGTCCAGCTCCTGCACCGTGGCCTGGAGTTTGAGCCTTGCCTGCTTGACCAGCCGAGCTTGCTTACGCTGCTCCCTGCTCAGTTGTTCGTGTTCGACCAGCAGGCTTAGCCGCTCGATGAAGGGCAGCCCTTCGTAGGTACTCGCCTGTTCAAGTTGTTGTTGCACGGCATCCGCCATGCCGGTCAGTTTCAGGTTTCTCAGGCGGGTCAGGGTTTGTTGGGTCATGGGGCGTATCCTCTTTAGTGGAAGCTCTGGGGGCCACGGATGTTCTCGTGCTCTTGCGGTAACTCTGGGTAGCTCAGCGGGCTTGCGGGCAGTTGGTCGCGGCCACTGGTCAGCACCGACTTGAGCTGCTTGAGCCGCACCAGTCCTTCCCGGTTAGCCAACTGGCAGCAAGCCTCGACCCGTGATGGCGGATACTCTCGACTAAGACTCAGTAGACCCAGGCAGAGTCGGTATGCCTGCTCGGCATGGGCTTTTTCTTCCAGCCGTTCGCTAACCCAGCACAAGGTGCCCGGTCCGATGTCAGCAGCCCACTGCTTAAGACGCCCTGGCGTCCAGCGTTGCTGCTTGCTGTGACGTTCCGGCATGTGCTCAGGGAGCGTGCTCATCCCCGGGATGGTTTTACGTGGATGGCTCGCGACCAGCTGTTGCTGGTGATAGACCTGAAGCAGGGTATCGCCCGCATGGAGCTCCAGTTGCTGACCCACATACTGGTGCGGCACCGAGTAATGGTGCTGCTCATAGCTGACGTGATAGTCGATGTTGACCTTGACCGTTTTGATGGCGACATAGCGATAGGGATGCACCGGTAGTGACCCCAGTGCCGGGCGGTCCAACTGCTCAAACGCCTCGCGTCGGTTACCGGGCAGCTGCTTGAACGGGCGCTCGTTGAGCTCATTCAACAAAGCCCGGATGCACTGGTTGAGTTCGGCAAGCGAGAAGAAGGTCTGATGGCGTAGACGAGCCAGGATCCAGCGCTCGACGATCTGCACTCCCACTTCAGCCTTGGCTTTATCCTTAGGCTTATAAGGGCGAGCTGGCATCACTGCCACCTGATAGTGCTCGGCCAACTGCTGGTAGCTGGGGTTTAGCTCGGGATCGTAACGGCAAGCCTTGCTGACACCGCTCTTGAGATTGTCGGGGATCAGGAGTGCCGGGGTCCCGCCGAAAAACTCAAAGGCACGGACATGGCTTTGCAGCCAGTCCGGCAGTGACTGTGACCAGGTGGCCTCGGCAAAGGTGTAGTTGGACGCACCAAGCACGGCGACAAAGATCTGGGCCTGACGGATCTCACTCGTGGAGGGCGAGACGATGGGCACCGTGGGCCCGCAGTAGTCGATAAAGAGCTTTTCCCCCGCCTTGTGGATCTGGCGCATGGAGCGTTTTTGCAACTGACACCAGGACTTGTAACGGTCGCAGAACTGGGAGTAGCTGTAACAGCTATTGGGATAGCGCTGGGTGTATTCCTCCCAGAGCAGTTGTTTGGAGACCCCCTTGCGCTTGAGCTCCTGATGGACAGAGGGCCAATCCGGCACGACATGGCGGGCCGAGATGGTGGTATCGGCCTGCGGATAGAACAGGGCAGCCAGTCGGGCATCATCAAGCTCGGTGGGCAAGGGCCAGGTCAGGCCGAGCGCCTGGGCACTTTTGAGGAGTTTCTGGATGGAGCCAACGCTGACCTTGGTGCAGCAACTTATCTGGCGAACAGAGAGGTCAGCCTCCAGCCGCAGTCGCAGCACTTCACGAATTTTACGCATTGCAATCCTCTTGGCAGACATAGGCTCTTCCCTGGCAAAAGGGAGAGCGTATCAAAGGTTGTTAAATCAATGCGTTAAGGATGATTCCGGTGAATGTGAACAGTGATTCCGGGATGTTGAACACTGTTTCCGGAAAGGAGGGGCAAAGTGTTCAGGTTGAACCGGAATGAGCGTTCACATTGGTCCGGAAATGGTGTTCACGTTGAACCGGAATCGGTGTTCATGATCAGCCGGAATATGCAACACTGCCGTCTCTCATTGGCTTGATGCTGACGGCGGCGACTTGCTTGCTCAAAATGTGATGGATAAACATGTTCTGTCCTTTGAATCGTGGATATGAAAAAGGCCCTGAGCGGTTAGCTCAGGGCCTGATGTTCGGGATGAACATGGTTTTAATATGTGTTTCAAAATGTGACGTAAGCGGTTGTGTATTATATAGATTTATCGCACCATTCCATGGTTGATCATATATATCAAGGATGATGAGGGAGGATATGGATGCTAGATTTAAATGAGCATAAGAAAATTGTGGTTCTGATTGATGCGGATAACGCGCAATACTCGAAGATAAAGTTCATTCTCAACGAGATATCAACTCATGGGCATATTATCACAAAGCGGGCCTATGGTGATTGGTCTAGTGAACATCTTAAAAACTGGAAAACGACTCTAAACGAATTAGCAATCCAACCAATACAACAGTTCGCATATACAACTGGAAAAAATTCAACTGATGCATCGCTGATAATAGATGCAATGGACTTGCTATATACAAACCGCTACGATGCGTTTGTTATAATCTCCTCGGACAGTGATTTCACCAAGCTAGCCTCTCGCTTGAGAGAAGCAGAAATGTATGTTTTTGGTGTTGGAGAAAACAAAACCCCGATAGCCTTTAGAAATTCATGTGACAACTTCATTCTTACTGAGAACCTTGGTGACACGGCCATTTCATTACCATCAAATGATGCAGTCCGAAAATCAGCTGGTGTTATTCCGCAAGAAATAATAGACATTTTATTTTCTGGCTGGCAACAGTTTAAAGATGATGAGTTAATTTCAGGTCTCGTGGAGTTTGAAAATAATGACAGCGACTGGGCTAACATTGCTGGCGTAGGGAATCTTTTGAAAAGAATAAAGCCTGACTATGACTCCCGAACTTATGGGGTGACAAAACTACCGGAACTAATAGAAAAAACAGGTCTGTTTGATCTTGCAAAGTTTAAAGGTAAAGGACGAGTTAACATTATCGCTTACCGGCCAAAAAACCCAAAAAAACGAGTATAAATGGCTTGGTGGCTGATCGCTGTTACTTGTTTGCTCAAGCCTGTAGATACGCCTAACATTACTAGGATAAGCTTTAATGGACGATAAATTATTAAGTGACGCTATTGGAAGAAATGTCGTAGAGTATTTATTAGCATTTCAACCAGAAGAGACTACCGTATCTAATTTCTTTGCTACGAGTGGCACAGGCTACTTTGAAAACCCGACGAGTGACCTGATGGCACTATTTATGGGTAAGGATAACTATACGAAACCCTGGTTGTTAACGTCACTCCTTAAGACTCTTGGGCATGATATAGATTGCATTGATTTATCATCTGCAATGATTTTCCGAGAGGCGGCCACAAGCCAAAAAACTCGATTGGATATCTTCATCAAACATGACGACTTCATAATTGGTATAGAAAACAAAGTATTTGCTGATACGTACAATCCATTCTCTGATTACAATGATTTTTTAAACATACAAGTTGACAATAATCAAACCGTTTATCGCTGTATATTAAAGCCAGACTCAAACCCAGCAGCAGACATCGAAGGCTGGGAAACTATTACCTACTCTAAGCTGGTGCAGTCTGCTCTGGAAAATTTTGGCCTTGATATGCTAAAGGATGAATTTAGCAAATGGACTGTGTTCTACCGTGAGTTTTTAGAGCACTTGTTATCATTAAGTGGTTTGGTTGAGGAGGTTGTTATGAAGGAAAAAGACATTAAGTTCGTTGAGGATAATTTTCATGCGTTAGTGAAGGTCGAAGAGACCCTCGCCCTATTTAAACAACAAACTATAAATGATGTGAAATCTGTCTTAAGTAAGGCCATAGCAGATAGCAACATTGTCATTTCTACTAACAACTGGGAAGGTAATTATAAAGCAATCCATTTAACCCCCTCTAAATGGGGAGATAGCGGGGTGAGTTTTGTATATTATCCATCAAGTGTCGGGGATGGTTTATCCTATTATATAAACGCTTGGATATCTAAAAAAGACCACCCCGTGGCCGATGAACTATATGTTTTAATTAAGCAGGATAAACGCTATCCAGAACTGGAAGGCATGATGAATGCAGATAGCGAAGTAAAAATCACCAAAAACACATTGGAAATAAATTACATGGCTTGTCACAAGGATAAATCGAGGGTTCTCGCCGCACTCGAAACTCTCGCTGCATGGATGAGCAAGATTTTACAGAAGTGATTTTCACTGACCTCCTTTTAACGTGCTAAAATCCTGCGCCGCTTGATGAATCCGATCAAGTGCTTTGTGTTTGGCTTAAACTCAAGCCATCATGCGGCGTCTTAATCTTCTCGATTTCCATATAGACCGGATATGCCCCAGAGCAACGGCCAACATATCCGGTTAGCCATACTGAGGTTGATTTTCTATTCATCTTGCCCCCACACCCCCTCTTGTCTTTCCGGCCTTGTTCCGGTCCAACCATAAGCAACGTACCCAATCACAAAGACCGGAGCTGCCGACCGGAGAACTGGCCTGCCAACCTCCTGCTCTTGCGCCATCTTCGTGGTCGTGGTGCCACAGGTATAGCTTCGCCGAGCCGACCGGATATGGACCGGAGTGAGTTATTGACTCCAATACGACGGGCAGAGATGGCCGAAAAGATGGCTTAGCCAGAGGCAAAGCGTACGAGGGTAGCGAACTGGCTGATACGCGGTGATGCTGAATCCGAGAACCGCAGATAAAGAAAAAGCCCAGCATTGCTGCTGGGCTTTTGAATTGGCTCCTCCTGCTGGGCTCGAACCAGCGACCTGCGGATTAACAGTCCGTCGCTCTACCGACTGAGCTAAGGAGGAATTATTCGTGGTGCCCAGAGACGGAATCGAACCGCCGACACGGGGATTTTCAATCCCCTGCTCTACCGACTGAGCTATCTGGGCAAATGGTGCCGGCTACCGGAATCGAACTGGTGACCTACTGATTACAAGTCAGTTGCTCTACCTACTGAGCTAAGCCGGCACACTTCAAACCATTGTGCATGAACACGTTTTTATTTCATGGCACCAAAATATGGTGCCCAGAGACGGAATCGAACCGCCGACACGGGGATTTTCAATCCCCTGCTCTACCGACTGAGCTATCTGGGCGTGGGCGCTATTAAACGGATTTTAGGGCAGGTGGTCAACGGGAAATTTCACTTTTCGTCTCGTTCGTCTCTTTTTTGCGCAGCATCATCCATTTTCATCACTTCTGCTGGCGGGACCGCTCCCCGGCGCCCCCAGAGGCGGGACTCCTCCCCCTTGAGCAGGCGGGTAATATTCTCGTGATGACGGATCAGGATGAGACAGGAGAGCAGGGAGACCGGCAACGTGTATTCCGGTTTGAGCAGATAGGTAAAGAGCGGGGTCAGCAACACGGTCACGATGGACGCCAGTGACGAATAGCCGCTCACCAGCAGCACCAGCAGCCAGGTGGTGATGACGGCGCCCCCCATGGCAAACCCAATGGGCAACATGGTGCCGAGGGCGGTGGCGACGCCCTTGCCACCACGGAAGTGGAAGAAGAGGGGGTACATGTGGCCCAGACAGGCGGCCACCCCGATAAAGCCGAGGTAGACGGGCTTGATCTGCAGATACCAGGCGAGGTAGACGGGGGCCATCCCCTTGAGCACGTCGAGAAGCAGTACGATCAGCGCCGCCATCCGGCCGCCGAGGCGCAACACATTGGTCGCCCCCGGGTTGTGGGAACCATGGTCACGGGGATCCGGCAGACCCGTGATGCGGGAAACCAGCACGGCACTGGACAGCGAGCCGCCCAGATAGGCCAGAATAATCATCAAAATCGTCAGGGCCGTCATCTTGGTCGTTTTTACCACGATATGAATGGGGTATGATGCGGGCCACATTCCCAGGCCCGGGCTTGCCCGAAAGCGTGTCGCCCAAACCGGCCGCCAGCGGCAATCTGCTTGCCGGGCCTGCATCCCTGCGCTGTTTTCACAGCCCATCAAGAGTAAAGAAGAAGTACTGTCATGGACAAGGTGTTTATTCGCGGACTCGAGGTTTTGACCACCATAGGGGTATATGAATGGGAGAAGGGCATTCGCCAGAAGCTCTGTTTCGACCTCGAGATGGGGTTTGACAATCGCCCAGCCGCCGCAACCGACGATATCAATCTGGCGCTGGATTACGCCACCCTCTCTCGCAAGATCTGTGATCACGCCCAGGGCAAGATAGTGGAGCTGGTCGAGACCATGGCCGAGCAGGTCGCTGCCCTGGTGCTGGAAGACGAGCGGGTACAGTGGGTCAAGGTGACCCTGACCAAACCGGGTGCCGTGCCCAATGCGGCAGGCGTCGGGGTCGAGATCCTGCGCCATCGCACGCCGGCTGCGAGCGCCAACTGATGACCCGCATCTATATCAGTCTGGGATCCAACATCGAACGGGAACGCCATATCCGCGCCGGCCTCGATGCCCTGCACGCCGAATTCGGCGAGTTGCAGGTCTCCCGGGTATTCGAGAGCGAGGCAGTGGGCTTCAACGGCCGCCCCTTCTACAACCTGGTGGTGGGTGCCGATACCGAGCTGCCCCTGGCGACCCTGTGCCAGCGGCTACGCGCCATGGAGTTCGCTCACGGCCGCGAGCCGGATGCCAAGAAGTTCGCCCCGCGCACCCTGGATCTCGATCTGCTGCTCTACGGCGAGCTGGTCTGCGAGACGCCGCTGGTGCTGCCGCGCGGCGAGATCCTCACCAACGCCTTCGTGCTCTGGCCGCTGGCGGAGCTGGCTCCCACATTCCGCCACCCCATCGATGGTCGCACCATCGGTGAGCTGTGGGCAGGTTACGACAAAGCCTCCCAGCGCCTTGACCCCATTCCCTTCCACTGGAAAGCGGGCGAATTGCAGCATCACTGAACAACAAGGGCACCCTCGGGTGCCCTTGTTGATGACTCCGCTGATGATGGATAAGAAACGGTGATTGGGCCTGCGCCGGTGCAAGTGGCAGGATGACCGCCATCACAGGAGAACCCCATGCCACTCGATGCCATTCACGACTTCAACCGTCAGTTGCTCACCGACCTGCCCCACCAGCGCTTCGAGCACGAACCCATCCTCGATTACGCCACCGACGAGCGGGTCAAGGCTCGCCTCGGCTGGCAGGCCGAGTTCAGCAAGACCCTTTTCCTCAAATTCAAGGATGGTCGCTTCGCCCTGCTGCTGACCCACAGAGACGGCCGGCTCGACAGCAAGGCGGTCAAGGCGGCGCTCGGTGCCAAACCCTCCATCTGCACCGCTGACGAGATGCAGACCGAGATTGGCTGCCTGCCGGGAGCCGTCTGCCCCTTCCTGCCCCGCGCCGACATCCCCCTGCTGGTGGATCCCGTGCTCATGAATCACCATGACTTTACCTGGACGCCGGGCCACCCCGAGCAGACTTTCCTGCTGGAGACCACCCACCTGGCCGGACTGCTGGCCCGATTACCCTGCGACGTGAGCTACCTGCCCGCCCCCTGAGCCTGGGACTCAGCGCTTTTCCCGCGCCAGCTGGGCGAAGATCAGCGCCGCCAGCATGGACATCAGGCCGATGCACAGATAGGTGAGGTGGAACCCCTCCAGCCAGCGGCCACTCTCCTCGGGCTGGCCGATGGAGAAGAGTCCCAGCAGGCTGGCGGCGATGGCCACCCCCAGGCTCATGGAGAGCTGCATCACCACCGACAGCAGACCGTTGCCACTGCTGGCGTGCTCGCTGCTGAGATCCTGCAGGGTCAGGGTGTTCATGGCGGAAAATTGCAGGGAGTTGATGGCGCCAAAGACCGCCAGCCACACCAGCAGTACGCCGTGGGGCACCTGGTTGTCGATGAAATAGAAGCTCGCGATCATGGCCCCGAGCGCCAGGGTGTTGCCGATCAGGATGCGGCGATAACCGATGCGCGGAATGAGCTTGTTCACCAGCGTCTTGGTCAGCATGGCGCCGATCACCGTGGGGATCATGGTCATCCCCGCCTTGCTCGGGGAGAAGCCGAGCCCCAGTTGCAGGAAGAGCGGGGTGAGAAACGGCATGGCGCCGCTGCCGAGGCGGGCAAACAGATTGCCCCAGATACCGATGGAGAAGGTGGACGTCTTGAACAGCGCCAGACTGAACAGGGGCTGCTCCGCCGTGGCGGCATAGAGCCAGTAGCTCGCCATGGCGGCCAGACCGAACAATACCGCAAACAGGGCCCAGCCGGTTGAGATGCTGTGCTCCCCCAGGCCTTGCAGACCGACGGATACCAGCACCATGCCGACACTGAACAGCACAAACCCCTGCCAGTCAAACCTGGCGGTGTGCTGGCGAAGGTCGGGCATGAAGTGCCAGCTCGCCACGAAGCCGAGCAGGCCCACCGGCAGGTTGATGAGGAAGACCCAGTGCCAGCTCGCCACCTCCACCAGCCAGCCCCCCAGAGCCGGGCCGATGAGGGGGCCGAGCAGACCGGGGATGGTGACGAACGACATCACCCTCAGCAGCTCATGCTTGCTGTAGACCCGCAGCACCGCCAGACGCCCGATGGGCATCAGCAAGGCCCCCCCGACCCCTTGCAACACCCGGGCGATCACCAGCATGGGCAGGGTGTTGGCGATGGCACAGGCCAGGGAACCCAGGGTAAACAGCAGGATGGCGACCAGATAGACCCGGCGGGTGCCGAATCTGTCCGCCAGCCAGCCGGAGGCGGGAATGAGCAGGGCCACCGTCAGCATGTAGGCGATGATGACGGACTGCATCTGCAGCGGACTCTCGCCCAGGGCCTCGGCCATGCTGGGCAGGGCAGTGTTGAGGATGGTGCCATCCAGGGTCTGCATGAAAAAACCGACCGCTGTCAGCCAGGGCAGCCATTTGCGCTGGGCGGGCGTCACCATCGGGGAGCTGTCAGGCATGGTTCTGTCTCTCCTCATCACATAAGAATCTATGGTCACCCCTTTTTTGCAACCTTGATTTCGGGTGTTGTGGTTGGCTTGCTTAAATCTACCTGATTACCCATGATTAGCAGTCAGTTACCACGAACTATACTGATCTTACGTACAGTTATCGAGGTGCGAGATCATGGCCAAAAGCAAAATCCAATTCCAGAAAGGCTACAGCCTGTTTGAGTTTCTCAAGGACTATGGCACTGAGGCTCAGTGCGAAAACGCGCTGTTCACTTGGCGTTTTCCTAACGGCTTTGTCTGCCCTGAATGTGCCAACAAGACCTGTTGTCGCCTGAGAAGGCGGCCACGTGTGTGGCAATGCAATCACTGCCGTCACCAGATGTCATTGACTGGAAACACGATTTTCGCAAACACCAAGCTCCCACTGACCAAGTGGTTTCTGGCAATGCACCTGTTGTCACAAACCAAAACAGGCTTGTCAGCGATGGAGCTAAAGCGCCAGTTGGGCGTCAAATATGACACCGCCTGGATGCTCAAGCACAAGCTGCTGCAAGCCATGAAAGAGTCCGATGACAAGCAGCCCATCAGCGGCATCATTCAGCTCGATGATGTCTACTGGGGTGGCGAGCGCCGTGGTGGCAAACGGGGTCGGGGCGCGGCAGGCAAGACGCCGTTTGTGGCAGCAGTGGCCCTGAACAAGGAAGGACATCCAATCAAGATGCGGATGACGGTGGTCGATGGTTTCAAAACCAAGTCCGTTGCTGATTGGGCAAAACGGCATATTGCCAGTGGTAGCGCGGTGATATCCGATGGATTGGCCTGTTTCAAAGCGGTCAAGGAGGCCAATTGTGAGCACCTGGGAGTTGTCACCGGGGGCAACCTGGACTGGCTGGATCATCCGGCATTCAACTGGGTAAACACGATGATAGGAAATGTGAAAAACTCGCTGCGGGGCAGTTGCCATACGCTCGGAGCGAAGCATTTACCAAGGCATCTTGCGGAATACTGCTTCCGGTTTAATCATCGTTTTGACCTCAATAGCATGTTGGTAGAATTGGGGCATGCAGTCGTGGCAAGCCCTCCGATGCCATATCGGCTCTTGAAGCTGGCTGAGGGTCATGGGTAATCAGGTAAATCTATCCGGCGTCTTGATGGAGAATGTTCTCCGCGCCACGATGAGAATCGCGCCTGACTGTCCTAAAAAGACCCTCGGCCTAGAAAGCCTATTCTTTTGCCAGGTTATCAGTCAGGCCGGTATGCCGTTCACGTCATCCAATATCACAGTCGCAAAACCAGGTGGGTGTGTCAGTACAAAAGTAAATAGGGGCGCGTCAGGTTGGCATTGCCCGAAATTCGGTATGCCGTGCCGCCAGCGCCCAAGCCGTGCGGGCCAACTTGTTGGCTAGTGCACAAGCCACAACATTCGAATGTCGCCGAGTCAACATAGACCTGACCCAATCAGCCAATCGTCCCGTTTGCCGCTCTAGCCGTTGCATATAGGCTCGTGCATATTGCACCAACAATCGTCTAAGATTTTTGTCGCCACGCTTGCTGATACCCTTCAGGTTTGCCCGGCCCCCAGTACTGTACTGGCGTGGCACCAATCCGACTGACGCCGCGAAATCACGACTACATCGATAGTGTTTTCCGTCACCGAGCTCGGCGGCCAACACGCTGGCAGTGATCGGGCCGACACCAGGGATTGTCATCAGATGCTGACCAAGATCGTCATCGCCAAGCTGGCTGGCCAGTTCCTTGTCGATCTCGGCAATTTGCTGCTCCAGATACTTGAAATGGGCATGCAGCCTCTCCAACATGGTAATCAGTCGCGCTGGTAACTCGTGTTCAGCCATCACAGAAGGCAGGCGCTTGATGGCGGCATGACCGACGGGCAGACTGATGCCAAATTCGAGTAAAAAGCCGTGTATCTGGTTCGATGCCTTAACCCGATCGCGCACAAACGATTCGCGCACACGATGCAGTGCTCCCAACGTTTGCTGGCTTTCGGTCTTGGGCGTTACAAACCGCATGGAGGGACGGCAGGCGGCCTCGCAAATAGCTTCAGCATCGATGAAGTCGTTCTTGTTGCTCTTGACGAATGGGCGCACGAATTGAGGCGAAATGAGCTTACTCTCATGCCCAAATTCAGCCAGCCGACGAGCCATGTAATGGGCTCCGGCACATGCCTCCATGACGATGGTGCATACAGGAAAAGTTGCGAGGGATTCGATGAGCTTTGTCCGGTTGAACTTCTTGCGAAGAAGAGCCTTGCCGAACCGGTCTTGACAGTGAATGTGAAAAGAGTGTTTACCGAGATCAATACCAATAAGCGCAACGTTTTCCATGATGGTCTCTCCTGAAAGAAAAACACCCTGTCAGCGTACCGCTCACAGGGTGGGGGTGACCATCTCATTAGACCCGCACGAGCGCGGGTCATATCAGCATATCAGGCATCCGGCTGGCCGAGCATGGCCTTGAGGTGCTCTTCCAGGCTGGGTTCGGGGGCCTTGAGGGTTGAGAGGAACAACTGCTCTATGCCTACCCTGTCCTGGCTCTTCACGATGAACACCAGCCGGGACTGGGCCTTGCCTTCGGGCCACTCCCCCAGCGCCTGCAACGGATAGAGCTGGCCGTGCACGCCGTGGATCACCACGGGCTGGCTCTCCCCTTCCAGTTGCAATATCCCCTTGAGACGCAGCAGGGCATCACCGTATTGCGCCTGCACCGCATCGATGGCGGCCAGCAGGCGGGAGGGCTTGAGCGGCTCGCCGATGCGCAGGGAGAAACTTTCGATATTGCCGTGCTCGAAGCGGGTGGGCGCGGCCGTCCCCACCTTGGCGGCAAACGGCGTCATCTTCGGCTGCATGGGCGAAGCCAGCCCCTGTTTCGGGGATTCGGTACGCAGCCAGGCCAGCAACTGGCGCACGTCGCGCCCCGCTGCCTCGTTGTAGGCGCCGAGTTTCTCCAGCACCGCAGGTGAGAGCACCCCATTGCTGACCCGCTGGATGGGGGCTGCCGGATTGAGGGCCGCCAGTTGGGCTTCCACCCGAGCAAGGGTCTCTTCATCCACCAGATCGCCCTTGCTCACCACCAGCAGATCCGCCAGCGCCACCTGTTTGACCGCCTCATATTGAGCGGCCAGCTGCTGCTCGATATGACCGGCATCCACCACGGTGACGGTGCCGTCGAAGCGGTAGCGCTGGGCGATAAAGCCCTCTTCCCTCAACGTGAACAGCACGGGGGCCGGATCGGCCAGACCAGTGGTTTCGATGATCAGCCGTTTGAAGGGTTTGATTTTGCGCTGGATGGCCTTCATGAAAAGCCCCTGCAGCGCCTCCACCAGGGAGCCCTGCACCGAGCAGCAGATGCAGCCGGAATCGAGCAGCACCACCTGCTCGTCCACCTGCTGTACCAGATGGTGATCCAGCCCCACGGAGCCGAACTCGTTGATGAGCACGGCGCACTCCCCGAGCTCGGGCTGCTTGACCCAGTGGTTGAGCAAGGTGGTCTTGCCGCTGCCGAGAAAACCGGTCAGCAGGGTCACGGGGATGCGGGTGTCTTGCATGTCTGTCATCGGGTTGCCCCCCCTCTGATCGGCAGGAGGATGAGTAAGCGAGTGTCTTGCATATCGGTCATGTCAGATCCTTACCGGTTGGCGAACAGGTCGCCGAGCCAGCTGTTTTCGAAACGGCCATGGGGGTCAAGCTCCCGCTTCAGGGCCAGGAAGTCGTGCCAGCGCGGCAACAGGGCCGGGAAGTCGTAGAGGTCCATCGCCAGGTGCTTGCCGAAATGGGGAATACCGCCGAGCGGCACCAGCAGTTGCTGCAACTCGCGCATCTGCTCCATGGAGCCCCCGACGAAGGTCCCGTCTGCCGCCAGATAGACCAGAAAACCTATCCAGCACACCGACTTGTCATGGGCGGCACTGAGCCAGGCCACGGAGGGACCGGTGCAGCGCAGGATGAAGGGGTAGTGCAGCACGCCGGGGTTCGCCTCCTGCCATGCCTGCAGGACTGCAAGGGCCTCCCCCATGCGTTCGAGGGGCACGGCCACCTCGCAGTTGATCTGGGGCGCCGGGATCCCCTTGCAGAGGATCTGGTAGACGTTGCCCACCAGATCCGAGGCGTCCTTGAAGCGGCGCACCGTCTCGAAGTGCTCGCCTGCCCTGGCCTCGTCCTTGGTGTCTCTGGCCATCTTCTGCAGGGTCGCGTCTATGGTGGCATTGAGCGCCAGGTTCATGCGCTCGTCCATGTCTCCCTCCAGCACCAGCGGCTCGCTGCCCCCGGCCCGGTAGCGGGCCACCTCGTCATCGGAGGCGGGATCCACCAGCCAGATGTGGCTCTCGCCGGTCCAGGCGAACCACCAGCTCTTCACGAAGGCGTGCTCCCGGTTGAGGCGCTCGTTGTGTTCCAGCAGGAAGGGGTAGTCGGTGGTGAACTTGGTGCAGCGCATGATGCGGTTGGGCACAGTGTTGAGGGTCACATCCAGCAGGATGCCGAGCATCCCCATGCCCATCACGAAGGCGCCGAAGCGCGGATCGGTGCGATCCACACGGATGATGTCGCCGCTCGCCAGCATCACGGTCAGGGCAGCCACCGCATCGCACAGGGCGGACTGGTGCAATCCCTGCCCATGGGTGCCGGTGCTGAGCGCACCGCCCAGGGTCTGGATGCCGATGACGCCGGGGGACGCCGGCAGCATGCGATCCATGGCGATGAGGTCGGCATAGACGGTATCAAGCGGCGTCCCCGCCAGGTAGGTCACCGTATCGGTAGTCTTGTCCAGCTGGCCGCGCAGGTGGTGCAGGTCCACCAGCAGCGCCTGGCTGCCTTCGGCGTAGACGCTGTGGATGGGTTCGAAAGAGAGGCCGGAGCCGATGAGCCGCAGCTTGCGCTCGGGATATTCCCGCAGCAGTTGCTGCAGCTCGTCACGGGTCGTCGGGCGCCATACCTGATCAAGGGCGCCGAGGGGGTTGGTTCTGGACCAGTTGAACAGCACCTCCCGATTGCCAATCGCCTTGATGCTGTGAAATGCCTGGAACCTGACCGTCATACCGCGCCTCATCTGACTTCAAAATGAGCGCCAATTCTACCGAAAAGTGGCTGCCAAGGCATGAAAAACAAGACCCTACAGTCGGGGGTGGATAGGGGGAGCGCCCCTCCCCGCCTCAGCGCGTCTGCTGGGTCAATGCCAGCAACATGCCGAATCCCACCAGCAGGCCCCCGAATACCCGATCGATCCAGTGGCGTACCGCCAGCAGTCGGTCGCGCACCGCAGGGGTAGAGAAGAAGAGCGCCACCGCACCAAACCAGAGGGCGTGCGCCAGCGCGATGAAGGCGCCATAGCCGATCTGGACCGCCAGCGGCGTCTGCGGCTGCACCACCTGCATGAAGAGGCTGACGATGAAGATGGTCGTCTTGGGATTGAGCACATTGGTCAGAAATCCGGTGCGCAGCGCACCCAGACTGGAGAGGGCAGGCTGACAGATGCTCTCTTCATCGGCAGCCGGTCTGGCCCGCAGCATCTTGATGCCGAGGAAGATGAGATAGGCGGCCCCTGCCAGCTTGATGAGGTTGAACAGCCAGAGGGATTGCTGGATCAGCAGGCCCACCCCCAGCAGGGTGTAGGTCACGTGCACGCAGACCCCGGCCGCGATGCCGATCGCCGTCAGCACGCCGGTGCGGCGCGAGAGCAGCAGGCTGTTGCGCGACACCATGGCAAAGTCGGGCCCGGGGCTGATGACGGCAAAGAGAGTAATGGCGACAACGGCTAACAGTTCAGTCATGAAAAGAGTCCTGATTAGAGGGGATATCGGCTATTTTATTTGCCAATAACACCAATAACGAACGATGATTTCTGACATGAATGGTGAAAAAAACTCACAAAAAGCCCTCTCACTTCCCTCCCTTACCGCCCTGCGCTGTTTCGAGGTGGCTGCCCGCACCGAGCATTTCGGCCGCGCCGCCGACGAACTGCATCTCACCCATGGCGCCATCAGCCGGGCGGTACGTCTGCTCGAGGAGGATCTGGGGGTCATGCTGTTCGAGCGGCGCCAGCGCCGGGTCTTTCTGACCGACGCGGGTGAACGGTTCTATCAGGCGGTCAGAGAGGGGCTAGGCAGCATCCGCCAGACGGCGCAGGCCCTGCGCCAGCAGAGCCGCCCCCAATCACTGGTGCTCTCCTGCGAACCCACCCTCCTGATGCGCTGGCTGATCCCGCGCTGGCCCGCCTTCCAGGCTCTGCACCCGGAGCTGGACGTACACCTGATGGCGGGCGGCGGCGCCCTCAGCTTTGGCAGCGGCATCGATCTCGCCATCCGGCGCAACGACTTTCACTGGCCTGCCGAGCTCTACAACCAGTTGCTGTTCGAAGAGCGGACCGGCCCTGTCTGCCCGCCGGGCAAGGTGGCGCACTTCTTTGAATCCAGGGGGGATGTGCAGGCCCTCAGGCCAACGGCACCCCGTCTGCACACCAAGACCCGTCCGGGCGCCTGGCTGGAGTGGCAGCAGCACGCAGGCATGTCCGCCGACGAGGAGGTGCCGGGTCAGACCTTCGAACACTTCTATTTCAGCCTGCAGGCGGCAGTCGCCGGGCTGGGAGTCGCCATCGGCCCTTACCGGCAGGTGTGCGACGATATCGAGGCCGGTCTGCTGGTGGCACCGCTCGGCTTCGTCCCCGACGGCACCGGCTATCACCTGCTCGCCCCCGCCCCTCCCGAACCCGGCAGCCCCCACGACATCCTGGTGAACTGGCTGCACAGCCTGGTGGGCCCGGCCTAGCCCTGGGCGGTGCGCCCGGCAGCGACCTGTATCTCTCCCGCCGTCAGCTCCCGGCAGAACTGGCGTATCGGCATGGGGCGGGCAAACAGGTATCCCTGCAGATACTGGACCCCCTTGCCCCTCAGATAGGCGGCCTGCTGCTCCGTCTCCACCCCTTCGGCCACCAGGGACAACCCCAGCCGTCCCCCAAGGTCGATGACGTTGTCCACGATGTGCTCGGAGAGGGACTCCGTCCCGATACGGCCGATGAAGGAGCGGTCGATCTTGAGATAGTCCACGTGGAATTGCTGCAGATAGATGAGGCTGGAGTGGCCGGTGCCAAAATCATCGATGGCGAGCTGCACTCCCATCTCGTCGAGCTGGCGAAACAGGGAGAGGGTCTGCGGGCTGGTCACCAGCAGCTCCCGCTCCGTGAGCTCCAGCACCAGCACCACCCGTCCCGGCACGAAGTGGCCGAGGAAGTCGCGGCACTCCGCCACCAGGGAGAGGTCCCGGCAGTGGATGGCACTGATGTTGAAGCTGATGTGAAATGCCTCGGGCAACTGCTCCTGCACCGGGTGGAGTGTCTTGGCCACCGTTTTCATCAGGTTGACCGTCATGGGCACGATCAGGCCAGACTCTTCCGCCTGGGGGATGAAGAGATCGGGGCGGATCAGCCCCTCGGTGGCATGTTGCCAGCGCATCAGTACCTCGGCTCCCACCATCTTGCCGCCCTTGCTGGCGATCAGCGGTTGCAGATAGGGGACAAATTCCCTGGCTCGCAGCCCGCGTCTCAGCTCGTCCGTCAGGGCCCCAGGCCGCCCAAGCAGCCACCACACCAGCAGTGAGAGCACCAGCGAACTGGCTCCCAGCCAGATCAGTTGCAGATGGCGAGCCTCCCACAGGGCACGCCAGTAGATCGGCATGGCATAACCGGCGTGGATGGTGAAGGGGTAACGCTGGGAGGCGAGTATCAGGGCAAACTTGCTGTGCAGTTTCGGCGGATCGCTTTGGAAGTGGCCGGACTCATCGAGCCAGGCGGACCCCACCTGCAAGAACAGCTCGCTGGGATCGCTGCTCAGGGTGAGCATGAAACTGAGCTGGCTGCTGTCAATGGCGCTCAGTGCCGCATCACGCCCCCGCTCCTGACGCACCACCAGCAAGGGGTGATTCTTGCGCACCAGGTTGCCGCTCATCAGCAGCAACTTGCGATCCGTGTAGCGGGAGCCGTCATCCACTTCCCTGGCAGGCCCGAACAGCGAGGTGCAGTTGATGATCCCCTGTCGCACCAGATTGATGGAGCGCAGGAACGGCTCCAGCGCCACTCGCTTGCGCAGCAGCAGCAGGTTGTCGCTGCAAGGTCGACCGGCCAGCGGCAATACCTCGAGGTTGGCCCGTTCGGCCTGATCCAGCATGCGCTCCAGCAAGGTTCTGGCCTTGCTGGCTGACGCGCTGGCATCGTTCTTCAGCTCCTGCTCGTAGCTGTCGTGCACTATCCACCCTCCCACCACCAGGGGCAGGGCCAACATCAGCAGGGCACAACCAAGGCGCCACTTCATGCGGGCCAGATCAATCCGGAACAGAAACATAGCAACCACGCCGCAATGCGCGGGCCCGCTTCGCAGGTACCGCGGTATAAAAATGCCCACCAGGAAACGGTGGGGCCATCATGGCCAGACAACGAAAGCGCAACGCGCGTACCAGGCAAATCGACGACGCCGTTGCTGGGCATGGCGGGTCATTATCGCGCAGCCCCCTGAAATGGAAAATGCCGCGTCGAGACGCGGCATTGTTATTTTCAGTGGTCAGACCGGCGAGTCTCAGACCGCTTGCTGCAGGATCACCGCATCGGCCTTCTTGGTGTAGGAGGCGATCTCGTTGAAGTTGAGGTAGCGATAGGTGTCGGCAGCAGTGGCGTCCAGGGTCTTGGCATACTGCAGATACTCTTCCACGGTCGGGATCTTGCCGATGATGGCGGCAACCGCAGCCAGCTCGGCAGAGGCCAGATAGACGTTGGCACCCTTGCCCAGGCGGTTCGGGAAGTTGCGGGTGGAGGTGGAGACCACGGAGGCCCCTTCCGCTACCCGCGCCTGGTTGCCCATGCACAGGGAGCAGCCCGGAATCTCGATGCGGGCACCGACGCGACCAAAGATGCCGTAGTAGCCCTCTTCGGTCAGCTGATCCTTGTCCATCTTGGTGGGCGGCGCGATCCACATGCGGGTCGGCAGCTCGCCCTGGTACTTCTCGAGCAGTTTGCCGGCGGCGCGGAAGTGGCCGATGTTGGTCATGCAGGAACCGATGAACACCTCGTCGATCTTGTCACCAGCCACGTCGCTCAGCAGACGGGCATCGTCCGGATCGTTCGGCGCGCACAGGATCGGCTCCTTGATGGTGGCCAGATCGATCTCGATGATTTCGGCGTACTCGGCGTCCTTGTCCGCTTCCATCAGTACCGGGTTGGCCAGCCACTCTTCCATCCCCTTGATGCGGCGGGTGATGGTGCGCACGTCGCCGTAGCCTTCGGAGAGCATCCACTTCAGCATCACGATGTTGGACTTCAGATACTCGATGATCGGCTCTTTATCCAGCTTGATGGTGCAACCAGCGGCAGAGCGCTCGGCGCTGGCGTCCGCCAGTTCGAACGCCTGCTCCACTTTCAGGGTCGGCAGACCTTCGATCTCGAGGATGCGGCCGGAGAAGATGTTCTTCTTGCCCGCTTTCTCGACGGTCAGCAGCCCTTTCTGGATGGCGGCGTAGGGGATGGCATGGACCAGGTCACGCAGGGTGATGCCCGGCTGCAGCTCGCCCTTGAAGCGCACCAGCACGGATTCCGGCATGTCCAGCGGCATCACGCCGGTGGCGGCGGCGAAGGCCACCAGACCAGAGCCAGCCGGGAAGGAGATACCGATGGGGAAACGGGTGTGGGAGTCACCACCGGTACCCACGGTATCCGGCAGCAGCATGCGGTTCAGCCAGGAGTGGATGACGCCGTCGCCCGGACGCAGAGAAACACCGCCGCGGTTCATGATGAAGTCCGGCAGGGTGTGGTGGGTCTGCACGTCGATGGGCTTGGGATAAGCGGCGGTGTGGCAGAAGGACTGCATGGTCAGATCGGCAGAGAAACCGAGGCAGGCCAGGTCTTTCAGCTCGTCGCGGGTCATGGGGCCCGTGGTGTCCTGGGAGCCGACCGTGGTCATCTTGGGTTCGCAGTAGGTGCCCGGGCGAATGCCCTTCACGCCACATGCCTTGCCCACCATCTTCTGGGCCAGGGTGAAGCCCTTGCCGGTGTCGGCGACAGGCTGCGGACGACGGAACACGGTGGAGAACGGCAGACCCAGCGCTTCGCGGGCCTTGTCGGTCAGGCCGCGGCCGATGATCAGCGGAATGCGGCCACCGGCGCGCACTTCGTCGATCAGCACCTCGGTCTTCAGTTCGAACCGGGCCAGCACCTCGTCGGTGCCGTGGCGGGTGATCTTGCCCTCATAGGGGAAGATGTCGATGACATCGCCCATCTCCAGTTTGGAGACGTCCACTTCGATGGGCAGGGCGCCGGCATCTTCCATGGTGTTGAAGAAGATGGGGGCAATCTTGCCGCCGAGGCAGACGCCGCCGGCACGCTTGTTCGGCACGAACGGAATGTCGTCGCCCATGAACCAGAGCACGGAGTTGGTGGCGGATTTACGGGAAGAGCCGGTACCGACCACGTCACCCACGTAAGCCAGCGGGAAACCTTTCTCTTTCAGGGCATCGATGGTCTTGATGGGGCCGATGACGCCATCCTTGTCCGGGGTGATGCCGGGACGGGCGTTCTTCAGCATCGCCAGGGCGTGCAGCGGAATGTCCGGGCGGGACCAGGCGTCCGGCGCCGGCGACAGATCGTCGGTGTTGGTTTCGCCGGTCACCTTGAACACGGTGACGGTGATCTTCTCGGCCAGGGCCGGGCGGTTCAGGAACCACTCGGCGTCGGCCCAGGATTGCAGCACCTGCTTGGCGTGAGCATTGCCCGCCTTGGCCTTCTCTTCCACGTCGTGGAAGGAGTCGAACATCAGCAGGGTGTGGGAGAGGCCCTTGGCGGCAAGAGGAGCCAGGGTCGCATCGTCCAGCAGGTCGATCAGCGGCTGGATGTTGTAACCACCCTGCATGGTACCGAGCAGCTCGACGGCTTCGGCGGCAGTCAGGATGGGGGAATGGGCCTCGCCCTTGGCGACGGCGGTGAGGAAGCCGGCTTTCACATAGGCCGCTTCATCAACACCCGGGGGAATGCGGGAGGACAACAGTTCTTTCAGAAAGTCCTGTTCGCCGGCGGGCGGATTCTTGATCAGCTCAACCAGGGCGGCGACCTGCTCTGCGTCCAGAGGTTTGGCAACCACGCCTTCGGCGGCACGTTCTGCGACGTGTTTACGGTATGTTTCAAGCACGACTAATTCCTCTTTGGTCTTTTTTTTGGGGTTCGCCCAAGCTCGCGGCGATCGTCCTTGCGGGACACCCGTAGGGTGCCCCCCACTATATAAGTTTTAACGACTAATTAAAATCCAAACCCTGTGCAGTTATTCATCAAACCAGCATAACCATATAAACCCATTAGGTTTTTTTAGAGTGACAAGCCGCCCACCCAAGGTGAGTTAACAAAAAGGCAGCATTTCGCCCTTATTGGAACGTAGTGCCCAATTGCAGATAGAACATGTCGTGCCCCCCCTCCGCCACGCCATAGCCGAGGAAGATGGGACCGAGGAAACTCTCCACCCCCATATAGAGGGAACCCGAGGTATAGGAGGATTCGATGCTGATGTCCTCCCCCTTGTCCCAGACCCCCCCTTGCTCGAGGGAACCCCCGAGGAACAGGGGCGCCTTGAAGGCACCGAAATCGTTGTCCGCCACCCGGTAGATGTAGCGCAATCCGCCGAACAGGCTGTAGCGACCGCTCAACTGGTAATGCTGGAAGCCGGACATGCGGAACAGCCCGCCCAGATCCTGCACGAACAGTGGTACCGTCTCCTGGGAGCTTGAGCCGCCCCCTTCCAGCATCAGGTTGAGGCTGTGTCTGTCCCAGGACCAGGGCTTGATCATCACCAGCCGGTAATTCACCCCCTCGGCCTGCTCGGAGGGCGCGTCCGCGGGGTCGAGATCGACGTAGGAGTAGCCACCCTTGATGTCCCAGTAGACCCCCTGATAGGGGAAGTAGCGGCTGTCGAGGGTGTCGTGCTCGAAGCGGATGTAGGGTCCCCAGGCGGAGGCATCGGCATCCGCGTTGGTGAGGTTCTGGATCTCCACGCTGCCGATCTTGCCCTCCAGCCCAAGGGAGAAGCGGCTCCAGGGCTGGCGATTCCAGCCGACGGCGAGATCCACGCTGGTGAAGCTGTACTCGGAGTCCAGATAGCTGACCCCGGACGAGGACCTGCTCTCTTCCGGGAAGAAGACGCGTCGCTGGGTCTTGTCGTAGGCCAGGCTCGTCTCGCCGAAGTAGGTCTGGGAGGGCTCCAGCGGGGTGTAGAAGTCGGTCTTGAGGTGCTTGGCGGTCCCGAGGGACGCCTCGGTCAGCCACTCGCCTCCCCAGTCGTTCACGTTGGTCAGGGTGTAGGACATGCCGACGTTGTAGTTGGAGCTGCTCTCGAAGTCATCGGAGAAACCGAGCTGGAAGTTGAGATAACCCGGCCCCCAGTTCTTCTCGCTGGCGTCCACCACCAGCACGTTCTCCCCGTCCCGCTCCTCCACCTCGTAGGTGATCCGATCGAACGACTCCAGGGCGTAGAGGCGACGGATCCCCGCCTCCAGGCTCTCGTAGGTCTGCACCTTGTCCGGACGCACGTTCAGCATGGCCCGCACCGTGTCGTCGGAGAGGCGCGACTTGTTGATGATCTCCACCTTGTCGATATAGTAGGCGGGCTGGCCGCTGCGCTCGGCGCGCCGGCTCAGCTTGCCGTTGCGATAGTCGGCGTAGGCGGCGGGCGAGAGAGAGAGCGCATCGAGCCGGGCCGCAGCACTGTTGGCGACCGCCTCCCCGATCTTGATCCCCTCCGGCATCAGGGCGAAGTCGGCGATCCCCATGTTGCCGAACTCGGGGGTCAGCAGGATGTCCCTGGGGCCGAGCAGCGCCTTCTGCTTTTCGGTCCCCACCTGGGTCATGTAGGTGGTGAGCTGATCGATCATGGCCAATCCCGACTTCAAGGACTCGCGGGTACGCAGCTTGGCGCTGATGTCCACCGCGATCACCACGTCGGCCCCCATGGCCTTGGCCACGTCCACCGGCATGTTGTTGACCGTGCCACCATCGGCCAGGATGCGGCCGTCCCAGTCCACCGGCTTGAGGGCACCGGGAATGGACATGGAGGCCTGCATCGCCTTGGCGAGGCTGCCGTGATCCAGCACGAAGGGGGTCACCGTCTCCATGTCGGTCGCCACCGCGCGATAGGGGATAGGCAGGTTGTCGAAGCTCTTTTGCGCCGGCAGGTTGGAGGTGGCGTGGCGCAGCAGGCTGGCCATGGACTGTCCCTGGAAGAAACCGTCCGGCAACTGGGTCTGGTCACCGTTGACCCCGATGTCGGTGCGCAGCTGGTATTTCTCGGTCTGCTGCTTCTTGCGCAGGGAGAGCTCGTCGCGCCCCACCTTGTCCTGATAGCCCTTGTTCCAGTCGATGGCCAGCGTCGTGCGCTCCACCTCCTCGGCGCTGAGCCCCATGGCATACATGCCCGCCACATAGGAGCCCATGCTGGTCCCGACGATGATGTCCACCGGGATGTGCTTTGCCTCCAGCACCTTGAGCACCCCGATATGGGCCGACCCCTTGGCCCCGCCGCCGCTCAGTACCAGGGCGATCCTCGGACGATCCATCTTGGTTGCCCCCGGGTTTCTGGCCGAAGGCGCGGGATCATTGGCTCCGGCCGCCGCCATGAACGGCAGGGTCGCCAGCAGGAGCACGAGCAGGTGGGTCCATCCCCGATGAAAGATGCGCATATGAGAGTCCATAAATCCGGTGCGAGTCGAGCGGGCAGGCCGCCAGTCAGGTGCAGCCTACTATAAGTGCAAGCACTTTAACCGCAAGCCGGGGTGCTGGCGAGGGATCGCCCCGCTTGCAACGATGTCTCGGCAAAATCGGGCGCCAATCCAGTCCAATCCGGGTGTGAGCGCAAACGTTAATCGACAATAAACGCCCCCGCCGCCTCAAGAGCGCGCCAAATCAGCCGCTATTATGAGTTCAACCCTGGTTCACACTTCCGAGTCACCCTTATGTTCGCAAGCCTGACACTGAAACAGAAAATTCTGGCCACCGTCATCCTCGCCGTGGCCCTCTCCTGCCTGCTGGTGGGCTATTTCAGCCAGCGTTCTGCCCAGCAGCTGATCGAGAACCGCATGTTCGAGCAAGAGCTGCCCAACCTGACCCAGCGCATCGGCAAGGAGATCGAGAAGGATCTCACCTCGGTCGCCAATGCCGCCAGACAGCTTGCCAACGACCGCTTCGTGCTGGACTGGGTCGAGCGCGGCATGCCCAAGGAGCAGGAGTCCATCCTCATCAACCAGCTCAAGGACATGACGAGCCAGTATGGTCTGGTCACCGCCTCCTTCGCCGATCGTCAGAGTGCCGCCTACTACAACCAGGACGGTTTTCTGCGCATCCTGAACCACGAGCAGGACAACTGGTTCTATGACTACACCAAGAGCCGCCAGGATCTGATGCTTAGCATCTTTCGGGAGAGCAACGGCGAGGTGAAACTGTTCGTCAACTTCCAGCAACTCGACGGACGCGGCCTCGCCGGCCTCGCCAAATCCCTCGACAGCATGGTCAGCATGCTCGCCAACTTCCGCATCGGCGACAGCGGCTTCGTCTTCATGACAGACGGCAGCGGCAAGGTGAAGCTGCACTCCGACGCCGCCCGCATCGATCGGGACAACCTGACCCAGCTGGCCAGCGGCAGTAGCACCAACCTGCTCAACAAGCAGCCCTTTGCCGCCACCCATGCCGAGGTCGACGGCCAGCCAGTAATCCTGGCCAGCAGCTACATCCCCCTGCTCGACTGGTATCTGGTGGCCCAGGTGCCGGAGGCCGAGATTTATGCCGAACTGGACAGAGCGCGCCTACACATGGTGCTGGTCAGCCTGGCCATCGCCGTCGGCATGGGGCTGCTCGGCGTTCTCCTGGCGGGCTCCGTGAGCCGCCCCCTCAACGAACTGGCCCGCCTGTTCCGCGAACTCGGCAGCGATGATGGCGACCTCACCCATCGCCTCAAGGTCGATGGCCGTGACGAACTGGCCCAGGTGGCGACCGGCTTCAACAACTTTGTCGCCAAGATCCACGGCTCCATCGAACAGGTGGCGAGCAACTCCCGCCAGCTCGCCGCCACCGCCAACGAGGTGGCCGCCAAGGCCCAGCTCACCCAGCACAACTGCACCGCCCAGCGGGATCGCACCGTCCAGGTCGCCACCGCCATCCATGAGATGGGAGCCACCGTCAGCGAGATCGCCGGCAATGCATCCCTGGCAGCCGACGTCGCCAAGCAGGCCAACGAGCAGGCCGATGCGGGGGCCCAGGTCGTCGCCCAGGCCCGTCACGGCATCGTCGGCCTCTCCGGTGAAATCGAACAGGTCGCCGGGGTCATCGAGTCCCTGGCGAGCCAGACCGACTCCATCGGCAGCATCCTCGACACCATCCGCAGCATCTCGGAGCAGACCAACCTGCTGGCCCTCAACGCCGCCATCGAGGCCGCCCGTGCCGGCGAGCAGGGCCGTGGCTTCGCCGTGGTGGCCGACGAGGTGCGCAACCTCGCCAGCCGCTCCGCCGCCTCCACCGCCGAGATCCAGGGCATGATCAACAGCCTCCAGGAGCAGAGCGCCCGCGCCGTCAGTGCCATGGCCCAGGGACGCAACCAGAGCCTGCGGGTGGTGACCCAGGCCGACGAGGCCAACGGCGCCCTCGACCAGATCACCGGGCACATCACCCAGATCAGCGACATGAACATCCAGGTCGCCACCGCCACCGAAGAGCAGTCCAGCGTGGTCGGGGAGATCAACCGCAACGTGGAGGACATCAACCAGCTCACCATGGAGACCGCCGATATCGCCCACCAGTTGACCGAGTCCAGCCGCAGCCTGCAACAGCTCTCCGGCGAGCTCGACAAGCTGGTCGGCAACTTCCGGTTATAAGATGAAAGGGCGCTGCGGCGCCCTTTTTTCACCGGGTCGACAGGGAATACCGACCCCCATGACGGCGAACCGTCATGACAAGCCGCTACAGTAGCGACACAGCAACACACCAAGGAGTCAACATGCTGGCAGGCAACCTCACCATCAAAACCCAACTGATCCTGGCCGTCACCGTGCCCTGTCTCGCCCTGCTGCTGGTTGGCGCCGCCAGTCTGCGCAGCATGGACAACATCAGGCAGCAGGCCGAAGAGCTGTTCCAGAATACCGCCACCCCCATGCGGGCCATGGCGGAAGTGGCCTCCCGCATCCCGCGCATGCGCGTCGGCATCGACATGATGCTGCTGCAGGACACCTCCCTGCGCGACGAAAAGGGGGTGCTGACCCGGGTCAAGGAGACCCGCGAGGAAGACATTCCCGAGATGCGCCAGGCCATGGAGCAGGCCGTCAAGGCCCAGGTCGATCCCGACGCCCGGGCCAAGGCCCAGACCCTGCTCGATCAATTCACCCGGGTGGAGCGGGAGGAGCTGACCCCAATGTTGCAGGCGCTCTCTGACAACAAGATGGACGAGGCACGCGCCATCTACCGGGATCGCTACAGCCAGAGCTACGGGGTCATGCGCAAGGGCGCCAATGAGCTGCTCGACGGGTTGATAGGTCAGGCCCAGCATCGCAACGACCTGAGCGAAAACAGCTATGACAGCGGTCGTACCCAGATGATCGCCATCATCGTCATCGCCATCGCCATCTCGCTGCTCGTCTCGACCCTCATCCTCATCGGGCTGCGCCGCCGGGTCTCCTTCCTGCAATCCCATATTGGCGAGGTGGCACGCCACCTCGCCCTCGACAGCCGCGCCAGTCTCACCGGCAAGGACGAGCTGGCCGAGATTGCCCACAGCTTCAACCAGTTCGTAACCCGGATCCACGGGGCCATCGTGCAGGTGGCGAGCAACTCCCGCCAGCTCGCCGCCACTGCCAACGAGGTGGCCGCCAAGGCCCAGCTCACCCAGCACAACTGCACCGCCCAGCGGGATCGCACCGTCCAGGTCGCCACCGCCATCCACGAGATGGGAGCCACCGTCAGCGAGATCGCCGGCAATGCGTCTCTCGCCGCCGACGTCGCCAAGCAGGCCAACGAGCAGGCCGATGCAGGGGCCCAGGTCGTCGCCCAGGCCCGCCACGGCATCGTCGGCCTCTCCGGTGAAATCGAACAGGTCGCCGGGGTCATCGAGTCCCTGGCGAGCCAGACCGACTCCATCGGCAGCATCCTCGACACCATCCGCAGCATCTCGGAGCAGACCAACCTGCTTGCCCTCAACGCCGCCATCGAGGCCGCCCGCGCCGGCGAGCAGGGCCGTGGCTTCGCCGTGGTGGCCGACGAGGTGCGCAACCTCGCCAGCCGCTCCGCCGCTTCCACCGCCGAGATCCAGGGCATGATCAACAGCCTCCAGGAGCAGAGCGCCCGCGCCGTCAGCGCCATGGCCCAGGGGCGCAACCAGAGCCTGCGGGTGGTGACCCAGGCCGACGAGGCCAACGGCGCCCTCGACCAGATCACCGGGCACATCACCCAGATCAGCGACATGAACATCCAGGTCGCCACCGCCACCGAAGAGCAGTCGAGCGTGGTGGGCGAACTCAACCGCAACGTGGAAGACATCAACCAGCTCACCATGGAGACCGCCGATATCGCCCATCACCTGACCGAGTCGAGCCGCAACCTGCAGCACCTCTCCGGCGAGCTCGACAAGCTGGTCGGCAACTTCCGGCTGTAACTTTTGACTCCCATTTCATCACCCGACAGAGGGCGCAGCGGCGCCCTCTGTCGCCACCACGGCAAGCCGTGACGCAGGCGCTTTTGCACCGCCTCCACCGGCTTCTGAAAATGCCCCATAATCAGGAAAACGCGAGGAGGTATGATGGGCAAGCTGGTCGTGATGATAGTGCTGGGGGGGCTGCTCAGTGCCTGCAGCAGCGGGCCCGTGCGGGTGCACGGTGCCGACGTGAGCGTGGACGATACCCGGATCCGGGTCAGCGACGGGGATCGCGGAGGCTACGGTACCTTCTGCCCACCGGGACAGGCCAAGAAGGGGCGCTGCTGACCGCTGGGTGCCGAAAGACAGACAACAAAAAGCCGCTCCATGGAGCGGCTTTTCTTATGAAACGGGCAGAAGATTATTTTTTCTTCTTGGCCTTGGCGTTCGGCAGGTCGGTGATGGAGCCTTCGAACACTTCGGCAGCCAGACCCACGGACTCGTGCAGAGTCGGGTGAGCATGGATGGTCAGCGCGATGTCTTCAGCGTCGGCACCCATCTCGATGGCCAGACCGATTTCACCCAGCAGTTCACCGCCGTTGGTACCCACGATGGCACCACCGATGACGCGGCCGCTCTCCTTGTCGAAGATCAGCTTGGTCATGCCGTCGGAGCAGTCGGACGCGATGGCGCGACCGGAAGCAGCCCACGGGAAGGTGGCGACTTCGAAGTTCAGACCCTGTTGCTTGGCTTCCTTCTCGGTCAGACCCACCCAGGCCATCTCTGGCTCGGTATAGGCGATGGACGGGATCACTTTCGGGTCGAAGTAGTGCTTCTTGCCGGCGATGACTTCGGCCGCCACGTGGCCTTCGTGTACACCCTTGTGGGCCAGCATGGGCTGACCGACGATGTCGCCGATGGCGTGGATGTGGGCCACGTTGGTACGCAGCTGCTTGTCGACTTCGATGAAACCGCGCTCGTTGACGGCAACACCGGCCTTCTCGGCATCCAGCATTTTGCCGTTCGGCACACGGCCTACGGCAACCAGCACGTTGTCGTAGCGAACCGGCTCGGCCGGGGCGTGCTTGCCTTCGTAGGAGACGTACAGGCCGTCTTCACGGGCTTCAACAGCGGTGACCTTGGTCTCCAGCATGATGTTGAATTTCTTGGCAACGCGCTTGGTGTAGATCTTGACGATGTCTTTGTCGGCAGCCGGTACCAGCTGGTCGGCAAATTCCACCACGTCGATCTCGGAACCCAGGGAGGAGTACACGGTACCCATCTCCAGACCGATGATGCCGCCACCGATGACCAGCAGCTTGCCAGGAACGGTCGTCAGCTCCAGCGCATCGGTAGAGTCCCATACGCGGGGGTCGTCATGGGGGATGAACGGCAGCTTCACCGGACGGGAACCGGCGGCGATGATGGCGTTGTCGAAGGTGACGGTGGTCTTGCCGTCGGCGCCTTCCACTTCCAGCGTGTTCGGACCGGTGAACTTGCCGAAACCGTTAACAACCTGGACTTTACGCATCTTGGCCATGCCAGCCAGACCGCCGGTCAGCTGGTTGATGACCTTCTCTTTCCACAGACGCACCTTGTCGATGTCGGTCTGCGGGGCACCGAAGACGATGCCGTGCTCGGCCAGCGCCTTGGCTTCTTCAATGACTTTGGCGACGTGCAGCAGTGCCTTGGACGGGATGCAACCCACGTTCAGGCAGACGCCACCCAGGGTGGAGTAACGCTCGACGATAATGGTATCCAGACCCAAGTCAGCCGCACGAAAGGCAGCGGAATAACCGGCAGGGCCAGCACCCAGTACTACGACCTGGGTTTTGATTTCTTTACTCATCATGACCTCTTTGTCGTTCTTATATCCCCGGACAGCACAGTCTTATGCCAAACAAGGCCGCTGCAGCCGTGAAAAAAACGGGGCAAGTTTACAATCCTGTTAACGAAATGAGAAGCAAAAAGGGCGGGCTCTGGGCCCGCCCTCTCACTTACAGGACCAGTAGACGAATGTCGGACAACACACCACTCAGGGTGGTGATGAAGCGGGCACCGTCGGCGCCATCGATGACGCGGTGGTCGTAGCTCAGAGCCAGCGGCAGCATCAGGCGCGGCACGAACTCTTTACCGTTCCACTTCGGCTTCATCTCGGACTTGGAGACGCCCAGGATGGCCACTTCCGGCGCGTTGACGATCGGGGTAAAGCTGGTACCGCCGATGCCACCCAGGCTGGAGATGGTGAAGCAACCGCCCTGCATGTCGGCAGCGGTCAGCTTGCCGGCACGGGCCTTCTTGGAGATCTCGGCCAGATCGCGGGACAGCTCGTGGATGCCCTTCTTGTTGACGTCGCGAACCACCGGAACCACCAGACCGTTGGGGGTATCCACCGCCACACCGATGTGGATGTACTTCTTCATGATCAGCTTGCTGCCGTCTTCGGACAGGGCGCTGCAGAAGCGCGGATGGGCTTCCAGGGCCTTGGCGGCCGCCTTCAGGATGAACACCAGCGGGGTGATCTTCACGTCCAGCTTCTGCTTCTCGGCCAGGATGTTCTGCTCTTTGCGGAACGCTTCCAGATCCGTGGTATCGGCTTCGTCGAACTGGGTGACGTGGGGGATCATGGCCCAGTTGCGGTGCAGGGCAGGACCGGAGATTTTCTGGATACGGGTCAGTTCCAGCTCTTCGACAGGGCCGAACTTGCTGAAATCAACCTTCGGCCAGGCCACGACGCTCATGCCGTTGCCAGTGCCGGTGCCGGCAGCCGGAGCGGACTCGGCGCGCTTGACCGCATCCTTCACGTAAGCCTGCACGTCTTCTTTGACGATGCGACCCTTGCGACCGGAGGCTTTCACCTTGGCCAGGTTGACACCGAACTCGCGCGCCAGACGGCGTACAGCCGGGGAGGCGTGGACATAGGCGTCGTTGGCGACGAAATCGGAGGCGGCAGCAGCCTGGGCAACCGGCGCAGGAGCGGCGGCAGCCGGAGCGGCAGCCGGCGCGGCAGCAACGGGCGCTGCGGCAGGAGCCGGAGCAGCCACGGCAGCCGGAGCGGCACCCGCCACTTCGAATACCATGATCAGGGAACCGGTGGAGACCTTGTCACCCGCCTTCACCTTGATCTCCTTGACCACGCCAGCGAACGGCGCAGGCACTTCCATGGAGGCCTTGTCGCCTTCCACGGTGATCAGGGACTGGTCGGCTTCAACCTTGTCACCCACGGCGACCATGATTTCGGTCACTTCCACTTCGTCACCGCCGATGTCCGGCACGTTGACGTCTTTGGCACCGGCGGCAACCGGAGCAGCGGCAGCCACGGGGGCAGCAGCAGGAGCCGGCGCGGCAACAGCGGCCGGGGCAGCGCCCGCCACTTCAAAGACCATCACCAGGGAGCCGGTGGAAACCTTGGCGCCGGCGGCGACCTTGATCTCGACCACGCGGCCGGCGAACGGTGCCGGTACTTCCATGGAGGCCTTGTCACCTTCCACGGCGATGATGGACTGGTCGGCTTCAACCATGTCGCCCACGGCAACCATGATCTCAGTCACTTCCACTTCGTCACCACCGATGTCCGGCACGTTGACGTCCTGGCGAGCGGCAGCAGCAGGAGCGGCGGCCGGCGCGGCAGCAACCGGGGCAGCAGCCTGGACCGGAGCCGGTGCGGCAGCACCCTCGGCTTCGAAGACCATGATCTGGGAACCGGTGGCAACCTTGTCGCCCACCTTGATCAGGATCTCTTTGACGATACCGGCGGCGGGGGCCGGGACTTCCATGGAGGCCTTGTCACCTTCCACGGCGATCAGGGACTGGTCCAGTTCGACCTTGTCACCCACAGCCACCATGATCTCGGTGACTTCAACTTCATCGGCACCGATATCCGGCACCATAATCTGTTTGGACATTGCGCTTTATCCTCTTGCGTGCATTCGCGTGGCTGCCTGAGCATCACCACGCGCATCCCGCGTTATCCGTTTAAACCCAGGCAAGGTCGCGCCGGATACCCGGCGCGACACTCAATCCTCTTACGCGTACAGCGGGTTGACCTTGTCGGCATCGATGCCGTACTTGGCGATGGCTTCGGCCACAACCTGCTTGTCTACCTCGCCGCGCTTGGCCAGTTCGGTCAGGGCAGCAACCACTACGTAGAACTCGTTCACTTCGAAGTGACGACGTAGGTTGGCACGGCTGTCGGAGCGGCCGTAACCGTCGGTACCCAGTACACGGTAGTTCTCGGTCGGAACGAAGGCACGCACCTGATCGGCGAAGGACTTCATGTAGTCAGTCGCAGCGATGGTGGCTTCGCTGCCCAGTACCTGAGCGATGTAGGGCACACGCGCTTCGGCGGTCGGGTGCAGCATGTTCCAGCGATCCGCGTCCTGACCGTCACGAGCCAGTTCGTTGAAGGAGGTGACGCTGAACACGTCGGAACCCACGCCGTACTCGCTGGCCAGGATCTGGGCGGCAGTACGCACGTGACCCAGGATGGAACCACAACCCAGCAGCTGTACCTTGGCCTTGGTGCCGGCCACGGTTTCCAGCTTGTAGATACCCTTGCGGATGCCTTCCTCGGCGCCTTCCGGCATAGCCGGCATGGCATAGTTCTCGTTCAGGGTGGTGATGTAGTAGAACACGTTTTCCGGGTTCTCACCGTACATGCGGCGCAGGCCGTCCTGTACGATCACCGCCACTTCATAGGCGTAGGACGGGTCGTAGGAGATGCAGTTCGGGATGGTGTTGGCCAGGATGTGGCTGTGGCCATCTTCGTGCTGCAAGCCCTCTCCGTTAAGAGTGGTACGACCGGAGGTCGCGCCCAGCAGGAAGCCACGGGCTTGCTGGTCACCGGCTGCCCACGCCATGTCGCCGATCCGCTGGAAGCCGAACATGGAGTAGTAGATGTAGAACGGGATCATCGGGCAGTCGTTGGTGCTGTAAGAGGTGGCAGCAGCCAGCCAGGAGGACATGGCGCCCAGCTCGTTGATACCGTCTTGCAGAACCTGACCCTGCTTGTCTTCCTTGTAGTAGGAAACGATGTCGCGGTCTTGCGGGGTGTACTGCTGACCGTGCGGGCTGTAGATACCGATCTGGCGGAACAGGCCTTCCATACCGAAGGTACGGGCTTCGTCAGCCAGGATCGGGACGATGCGCTTGCCGATGGACTTGTCTTTCAGCATCACGTTCAGGGAACGCACGAACGCCATGGTGGTGGAGATTTCGCGCGCCTGTTCACCCAGCAGCGGACCGAAGGCATCCAGCGCCGGGATTTCCAGCTTGGTGGTGCTCTCGCGCAGACGGGTCGGTACATAGCCCTTCAGTGCGGCACGGCGGGCGTGCAGGTACTTGTGCTCTTCGGTACCCTCTTCGATCTTCAGGTACGGCAGGTTTTCCAGCTGCTCGTCGGTGACCGGCAGGTTGAAACGATCGCGCAGGTGGCGCACGGAGCCCAGATCCATCTTCTTGACCTGGTGAGCGATGTTCTTGCCTTCGGCCGCTTCGCCCATGCCATAGCCCTTGATGGTCTTGGCCAGGATCACGGTCGGCTTGCCCTTGGTCTGTGCAGCCTTGGAGAAGGCGGCGAACAGTTTGCGGGGGTCGTGACCACCACGGTTCAGGGCGAAGATCTCCTCGTCGGTCATGTCTTTGACCAGCGCGGCGGTTTCCGGGTAACGGTTGAAGAAGTGCTCGCGCACGTAGGCACCGTCGCGGGACTTCATGGTCTGGTAGTCACCATCCACGGTCTCGTTCATCAGCTGGATCAGCTTGCCGGAAGTATCTTTCTTCAGCAGCTCATCCCACTTGCGACCCCAGATGACCTTGGTCACGTCCCAGCCAGCGCCGGCGAACAGACCTTCCAGCTCGTTGATGACCTTGCCGTTGCCGACAACCGGACCATCCAGACGCTGCAGGTTGCAGTTGACCACGAACACCAGGTTGTCGAGCTTTTCACGCACGGCAACGGTCAGGGCACCCTTGGCTTCCGGCTCGTCCATCTCGCCGTCACCCAGGAAGGCGTAAACGGTCTGCTCGGAGCAATCCTTGATGCCACGGTCGGTCAGGTACTTCAGGAAACGCGCCTGATAGATGGCGGCGATGGGGCCCAGACCCATGGAAACGGTCGGGAACTGCCAGAATTCCGGCATCAGTTTCGGGTGCGGGTAGGAAGGGATACCCTTGCCATCCACTTCCTGACGGAAGTTGTCCAGCTGCTCTTCGGTCAGACGACCTTCGGCGAATGCACGGGCGTAGATGCCCGGGGAGATGTGACCCTGGAAGTAGACCAGATCGCCACCGTCCTTCTCGTTGCGGGCACGGAAGAAGTGGTTGTAGCAGACTTCATAGATGGTCGCGGAAGAAGCGAAGGAAGACATGTGACCACCCAGGTCCAGGTCTTTCTTGGAGGCGCGCAGCACGATCATCATGGCGTTCCAGCGGATGATGGCGCGAATGCGGCGTTCCATTTCCAGGTCGCCCGGGTAGGCCGGCTCGTCGCTGGACGGGATGGTGTTGATGTAGTCGCGGTTTGCCTTGGCAGCCACGTCCACACCGCTTGCGCGGGCTTTCTCGGCCAACTGTTCAAGGATGAACTGAGCGCGTTGCGGACCCTCTTCACGCAGCAGGGATTCCAGAGAGGCAAGCCACTCCAGCGTTTCTATCGGGTCCACATCGTTCTTCAGGATATCAGACATGGCTGGTTCCTATGTTGTTGTGATTGCACGGCATTGCACGGCGAAGGGCGCAAGCATTCGACAATTAAGAAAGCCTTGTGGGATTAGTTTTCCTGCTGACGGATCCGACGCATGGATCGCTGGATCCGGCTGTCTTCCCTCTGCATATCCAACAAGGTGTCCTCGATAAAGGCCAGGTGCTCATGACAAGCAGCCCTGGCCCGCTCCGGAGCCCCCGACAGGATAGCCTCGATCAGGCTCGCACGATGGCGACGGATCTTGGCGACCACTCCCGGACGGCGATTCAAAATTTCGTTATTGCGTAAAATGTTCTGCTCGAGCATGGGGCCCATGGCCCGCAACAGGTGCAGCAGCACCACGTTGTGGGAGGCCTCGGCCACGGCCAGATAGAACTGGGTCACGGCGGCCGATTCGACCACCAGCGACCCTTGCTGACCGGCTTCTTCGATGGCGGCTTGCGCCAGGCGAATCCGTTCGAAATCAGCCTCGGTGCCCCGCAGCGCCGCATAGTAGGCACAGATGCCTTCCAGCGCGTGACGAAACTCCAGCAGGTCGTACTGGGCTTCCGGGTGAGTGCTGAGCAGTTCGAACAGGGGGTCGGCGATCCCCTTGCTCAGGGCATTTTGTACGTAAGTGCCACCGCCCTGACGACGATACAAGAGTCCTCTCGCTTCCAGGCGCTGGATGGCTTCGCGCAAGGAAGGGCGCGACACCTGAAACTGGATGGCGAGTTCCCGCTCGGGCGGCAACTTCTGGCCCGGCTGCAGGCTGCCTTCCAGAATCATGCTTTCCAGCTCGGCGACGATGGCGTCGGCCAGCTTGGGCTGAGTTATCTTGATATAGGGCATGAGGCTACTTTGTTAAATTGGTATTACCAATTTTATGGTTGGGGCGAAAATTAGCAGAGGGCTTGAAAAAAGTCCACCCAAAAGATGATCTGAATCAAGAAGCTCGGTTGCCACTTTGGGGGTAAAAGCGCGGAATCATGATATAGCTCATAGAAAATGGTCTGACCAATATTTGTGAGCTTGCTCACCGATAACATTTGGCCAACAGCATGAAAAATGGCTTGCCAGACAAGGCAAGCCATTGATTCTAAAAACACAAAATAATTTTTAGATTTTTCACTCAAAGTGAAGCTTTTCCCGATAGCGAGGCCATTCGAAACTGTCACCCGGATCCGTCTTGCGGCCCGGCGCGATGTCGCAGTGGCCGACAATACGGTCCGCCGTGATGGCGGGATAACGGTGAACAATCGCCCGGCTGAGGTCCGACAGTACCTCGTATTGCTTGTCGCTGTAGGGAAGCTCGTCGGTCCCTTCCAGTTCGATCCCGATGGAAAAATCGTTGCACGCCTCCCTCCCCTCCCAGCTCGAGACTCCCGCATGCCATGCCCTGGCGCCAAAAGGCACGTACTGTACCAGTCCCCCATCGCGGCGGATCAGGCAGTGGGCCGAGACCCTCAGTTGATGAATACCGGCGAAATAGGGGTGAGCACCGGGATCGAGCCGCCCCAGAAACAGATCGTCGATAAAGGGGCCACCAAACTGCCCGGGGGGCAGGCTGATGCCGTGTATCACCAGCAAGGAGACATCCTCCGGGCTGAGCCTCTCATTGTGATGGGGGGAAGGCACCTTGCGGGCCTGCTCGCACCATCCTTCTCGATCGATGGAAAACAGGGTTGTGGGTTGTGTCATCGTCTGCTCGACTCACAAATGAAAGCGATGTGCCTCTGGCGGGATGGGAAAACTGGGAACAAGTCTCTGAATTCATGGATAACGCTATGTTAGGCTAAGCCATTCACTCGCGCGATATGGGACACACTATGCACCCGATGGCACGCCGTCTCTGGCTGCTCGCCTGGCTCTCGCTGCTGGGTCTGCTGACCTTCTACTTTCATGGTCGTGAACAACCGTCGGTGACCGCCAGCGGCGATCTATTGCTCAGGGCCGATGCCAGCGGCCATTATCGTCTGGAGGGTGCCATCAACGACCAACCGGTGCAACTGCTGCTGGACACAGGAGCAACCCGGGTGACCATACCGAGCCAGGTGGCCGCCCGGCTCGGCCTCGTCGCCACGGGCCGCAGCCGTGTCAACACGGCGGCCGGAGAGATCCAGGTCGAAACCAGCCGGATCGAAAGTCTGGCGATGGGTCCGCTGACCCTGTACGATTTGTCCGTCTTTATCAATCCGGCTGCCGACGGGGAGGAGATCCTGGTGGGCATGAATGCCCTGGGCAGGCTGGAATTGCGCCAGAAAGACAGGCAATTGCTTCTCAGACCCTTGCAGGAATAAGGCATGTTACAACAGGACATCCGCCGCGCCGTGCGCGCCGCACTTCTCGAAGACTTGGGCGATGCCCTCACCGCGCTGGATCAACCGGATGCCAGCGCCGACATCACGGCCCAGCTGATCCCGGCCGATCGCATCTCGACCGCGCGAGTCATCACCCGCGAGGCGGGCGTCTTCTGCGGCCAGCCCTGGGTCGACGAGGTGTTTGCCCAGCTCGGTGGCGAAGTGAAGGTCGAGTGGAAAGTGCAAGATGGTGAACGCCTTGCCCCCAATCAGGAGCTGTTCCGCCTCCATGGCCCCGCCCGCGTGCTGCTGACCGGCGAGCGCAATGCGCTGAACTTCGTGCAGACCCTTTCCGGGGTCGCCACCCTGACCGCCCGTTATGTAGCCGAGCTGGAAGGCACTGACTGCCGCCTGCTCGATACCCGCAAGACCCTGCCAGGCCTTCGCAGCGCCCAGAAGTATGCGGTCACCTGCGGCGGCGGCAAAAACCACCGCATCGGTCTGTTTGATGCCTACCTCATCAAGGAGAACCACATTCTCGCCTGCGGCGGCATCGCTGAAGCAATCAGCGAAGCGCGCCGTCTCAATCCGGACAAACCGGTGGAAGTCGAGGTCGAATCCCTGGCCGAGCTGGAGCAGGCCCTGGCCGCACGGGCCGACATCGTGATGCTGGACAACTTCGACATCCCCATGATGCAGGAGGCCGTTCGCCTCAATCAGGGCAGAGCCAAGCTGGAGGTCTCCGGCAACGTCACCCTCGATACCCTTGCCGGATACGCCGCGACCGGGATCGACTTCATCTCGGTGGGAGCGCTGACCAAGCATGTGCGGGCACTGGATCTCTCCATGCGCTTTGTCGCGGCTTGAGCAAGCCCCATCCGTTGCTCGTGCCCAAAAATATTACAGGGCTCGAAACTTGCAAAAGGCGCCATCGGCGCCTTTTCTTTATGCAGGATCCCACGACATAAGGAGTGTGAAGATGGGCCCTCCCGCCTCATGACAAGTGCCAATGGAAGCCATTTAATCTTTGATTTTTCTACACATTTCACTAAATGACATAAAAGCGGCGAACAAGGTCCCCGCCTCTGTTGCCAACCCGAAGCGCTCGGATAAGATACCAGCGTGGATAGCATTCCACCGGTGCTTATCAGGAAACATGGAAAAAAGGATATTTGACATGAAAAGCGTCATGAACAAACAGTCGGGCTTTACCCTTATTGAATTGATGATAGTGGTCGCTATCGTCGCCATACTGGCCGCTATCGCCCTGCCGGCGTATCAGACCTACACCAAGAAAGCGAAGTTCTCGGAGGTTGTCGCTTCAACTGGCTCATTTAAATCAGCTATTGAAGTGTGTGCTCAAACCACAGCGGCCGCTAACGGAACCTTATCCACTTGTGATGCAGGTACAAATGGTGTTCCTGCCAATATTTCAGCCGCGAATGGAAATGTCGCATCAGTCACAGTTGATGCAGCTAACAACCGGATTACGGCAACAGCCGTCAACACCAACGGACTGAGTGGTGAAACATATATTCTGCTCCCAACAGTTCAGAGTGGGAAAGTTAATTGGGCTGCCAACCCATCTGGTGCAGTGGGTTCTTGTGTAGCGGCCGGTATCTGCTAACGCATGACCTCAAGTCCCAATAGCGGCCTGGCCACCAGCCTGGCCGCTTCTTCCCTCCTCAGTGAGCCGGACTCACAGCGCTATCTGAGCCAGGCCAAGGCGCAGCGCAAGCCCTTTGTCACCTTCCTGATTGAAAACGACATCCTCGACAGCAAAGCCCTCGCCGATTTCTGCGAGCTGGAATATGGGGTACCTCTGCTGGATCTGGCGGCCTTTGATCTCGCCGAGATCCCGCAGAAATACCTCAATCAAAAGCTGATTGAAAAGCACCATGTCCTGCCCATCTACACCCAGGGGCATACTCTCTATATCGCCATGTCCGATCCGACCAATGTGTCGGCTCTGGAGGATTTTGGCTTCAGCTTCGGCCTGCATACGGAAGCCCTGCTGGTCGAAGAGAGCAAGCTGACCGCCGCCATCGGCAAGCTGATGGAGAGCGAGCAGGATACCCTGGGCATGGATCATATCGACGAGGCCGAGATCTCCGAACTCGAGGTCTCCGACGAGAGTTCCCGCCTCGACGAGAGCGTCAACACCGCGGACGATGACGCCCCCATCGTCAAATACATCCACAAGATCATGATGGATGCCATCAAGCGCGGGGCCTCCGACCTGCATTTCGAACCCTACGAGACCAAGTACCGAATCCGCTTTCGGGTAGACGGCATACTGCACGAAGTCGCCACGCCGCCGGTCAACCTGGCCAACCGCTTCGCGGCTCGCCTCAAGGTGATGGCGCGGCTCGACATTGCCGAACGGCGCCTGCCCCAGGATGGCCGCATCAAGCTCAAGATCTCGCGCAACAGATCCATGGACATGCGGGTCAACACCCTGCCCACCATGTGGGGCGAAAAGATCGTGATCCGGCTGCTGGACTCCTCGGCCGCCCGACTCAATATCGATCAGCTCGGCTTTGACGACCGGCAGAAGACGCAATACCTGCACGCCCTCTCCAAACCTCAGGGCATGATCCTGGTCACCGGTCCCACGGGGTCTGGCAAGACGGTCTCACTCTATACCGGCCTCAACATTCTCAACACCAGCGAGGTCAATATCTCCACCGCCGAAGATCCGGTTGAGATAAACCTGCCCGGCGTCAACCAGGTGCAGATCAATCCCAAAGCAGGGCTCACCTTCGCCAGCGCCCTGCGCTCCTTCCTGCGCCAGGATCCCGACATCGTCATGGTGGGGGAGATACGGGATCTGGAAACCGCCGAGATCGCCATCAAGGCCGCCCAGACCGGTCACCTGGTGCTCTCCACCCTGCACACCAACTCGGCGGCAGAAACGCTCACCCGGATGATGAACATGGGGGTGCCGGCCTTCAACATCGCCTCTTCGGTCACCCTCATCATGGCCCAGCGCCTTGCCCGCAAACTCTGCGATCACTGCAAGGCGCCGGAAGTGGTGCCGGAAGCCGAGTTGCTGGAGCTGGGCTTCACCCAGCAGCAACTGGCCGCCGGGTTGCGGCTGTTCAAGCCCGTGGGATGCAAGGAGTGCTCGGGAGGCTACAGAGGCCGGGTCGGCATCTATGAGATCATGCTGATGTCCGACAACATCGCCAAACTCATCATGCAGGGCGCCAACTCGCTGCAAATCGCGGCCATCGCCCAGAAGGAAGGGATGCGCACCCTGCGCACCTCCGGCCTTGAAAAAGCCCGCCTGGGAGTCACCAGCCTGGCCGAAATCAACAGGATCACCACCAACTAAGTTCGCAGTGCCCGAGTCATCTCGCCGGGTGAAGCCGCTGTAATCACCCCGATGACCTTCTTCAAGCCAAGATGAGCCGGACAGGCAGCAGCATCCGGCCACCGTCGCCCAATTGCAGGATGCAGTGATGGCCACATTAGCTCAAAAACGCAACGCACCGAAAAAAGTCTTCTCCTACCGCTGGCACGGCGTCAACCGCAAGGGACAGAAGGTCTCCGGCGAGCTGCAAGCCGACAGCATCACCACCGTCAAGGCCGAGCTGCGCAAGCAGGGCGTCAACGTCACCAGGGTCAGCAAGCAGAGCCAGGGGCTCTTCTCCAAGGGCGGCGCCAAGATCAAGCCGATGGACATCGCCGTCATCTCCCGCCAGATCACCACCATGCTCTCCGCCGGCGTGCCTCTGGTGCAGAGTCTTCAGATCATTGCTCGCGGCCACGAGAAAGCGGCGGTGCGCGAACTCATCGGCCAGATCGCCGCCGATGTGGAAACGGGCACCCCGCTCTCGGAGGCGTTGCGCCGCCATCCCCGCCACTTCGACGACCTCTATTGCGACCTGGTCGAGGCCGGGGAGCAATCCGGTGCCCTGGAGACCATCTACGACCGTATCGCCATCTACCGCGAGAAGAACGAAGCCCTCAAATCCAAGATCAAGAAGGCCATGTTCTATCCGTCCATGGTCATTCTGGTGGCCATCGTCGTCACCTCCATCCTGCTGCTCTTCGTCATTCCCCAGTTCGAGGATATCTTCAAGAGCTTCGGTGCCGAGCTGCCCGCCTTTACCCGGTTCGTCATCGCCATCTCCCGCTTCATGCAGGAGTGGTGGTACGCCATCTTTGGCGGCGCGGCTCTCGCCGTCTTCCTCTATGTGCGGGCCTGGCGAAAATCCCAGAAGGTCAGGGACAACACGGACAAGTTCATCCTCACCATTCCCGTGGTGGGCAACATACTGCACAAGGCGGCCATGGCCCGTTTTGCACGCACCCTCTCCACCACCTTCTCCGCCGGTATCCCACTGGTGGATGCCCTGGTCTCGGCGGCCGGAGCATCGGGCAACTATGTCTATCGCACTGCGACCATGGCCATTCGCAACGAGGTGGTGGCCGGCATGCAGATCAACGTCGCCATGCGCACCGTGGATCTTTTCCCCGACATGGTGACCCAGATGGTGATGATCGGTGAGGAATCCGGCGCCATCGACGACATGCTCTCCAAGGTCGCCGCCATTTTCGAACAGGAGGTGGACGACATGGTCGACGGCCTCACCAGCCTGCTCGAACCCATCATCATGGTGGTGCTCGGGGTGCTGGTCGGCGGCATGGTAGTAGCCATGTACCTCCCCATTTTCAAGCTGGGCTCTGTGATACACTGACCCCCTCGACAGAGGGCCGGGCGGTGCATTTCCCCCGGCCATCTGTCATCCCCGTTCCCGACACAAGCGATTGATCTATGGTGCCTTTGATCGAACTGGCCCAGGGCTTGCCCTGGCTCTATCTCTCCTTGATTTTCCTTTTCTCCCTGATGGTGGGCAGCTTCCTGAACGTGGTGATCCATCGCCTGCCCATCATGATGGAGCGGGCCTGGCATGCCGAATACAGCGACTATTTCGGTGACGGTGAAGAGACTCCTCCTGCAACCGGACGATACAACCTCATGATGCCTCGCTCCCGCTGCCCCCACTGCGACCACCCCATAGGGGCGCTGGAGAACATTCCCCTGCTGAGCTGGCTATGGCTCAGGGGGCGCTGCCGCAACTGCCACACCCCCATTTCGGCTCGCTATCCCCTGGTCGAGCTGCTCACCGCCCTGCTATCGGTCTCGGTAGCAGCCGCGCTTGCCCCCGGCTGGGGCACCCTTGCCGCTCTGCTGCTCACCTGGACATTGGTCGCACTGACCTTCATCGACCTGGACAAGATGCTCTTGCCGGATCAGCTCACCCTGCCCCTGCTCTGGGGTGGCCTGCTGTTCAATCTGGCAGGCGGTTTCGTGCCCCTGGCCGATGGGGTGGTCGGCGCCATGGCGGGTTATCTGGTGCTCTGGAGCCTCTACTGGGCCTTCAAGCTGCTGACCGGCAAGGAAGGGATGGGCTATGGCGACTTCAAACTGCTGGCGGCGCTGGGCGCCTGGCTGGGATGGCAAGCATTGCCCATCGTGCTGCTGCTCTCTTCGCTGGCGGGCGCCATCATCGGCATCGGTCTCATCCTGCTGCGCAACCACCACCAGGGCAAACCCATTCCCTTTGGCCCCTATCTCGCCATCGCGGGCTGGATAACGCTGCTGTGGGGCGATAGCATCACCCGCTGGTATCTTGATGTCGTGCTCTAGCAAAAGGATCTCTGACCCATGTATGTAGTCGCAATCACTGGGGGAATCGGCAGCGGCAAGACCACGGTTGCCAACCGCTTTGCCGAGCTGGGCATCGAGGTGGTGGATGCGGACATCATCGCCCGTGAGGTGGTGGAGCCCGGCACCCCTGCTCTGGCTGCCATCGCAGCCCATTTTGGCCCGGATGTCGTTGCCCCCGATGGCCAGCTCGATCGCCGCCGGCTGCGAGAGCGGATCTTCACCGACTCACAGGCCAAGGAGTGGCTCAATGCCCTGCTCCATCCCCTCATCCGCAGCGAGATGCTGCGCCAGTGTGCGGCAACCCGCTCCCCCTACTGCCTGCTGGTCGTCCCCTTGCTGGTGGAAAACAGACTCACTTCCCTCGCCGATCGGGTACTGGTGATCGATGTGGACGAAGCGACGCAAATCGAGCGTACCTGCCGCCGCGATGGCGTCACTCGGGAACAGGCCCAGGCGATACTGGCGTCCCAGGCGAGCCGCAGCGAACGCCTGGCGATGGCCGACGACGTCCTGGACAACCAGAGTGGTACGAGTGAGACCATCGGGCAGCGAATTTTCGCCCTGCACCAGACATATCTGGCATTTGCCTCTCAACAAGCCCACCAACTGTGAGTACACTAGGCCGGTTTATGGCTGGCCAGGATTAGGCATGATTTACGATTTTCCCCTCAATGAAAAAAGCCGGACCTATCTTCGTCTGGAGTCCCTGTTTTCCCAGATCCGCGACAATCTGGAGAGTGACCAGTCCTGGGCACATATCGCCTTCTTCAAGGGGTTGTTCGATTTGCAGGAGTTGCTGGAGCGTGGTGACCTGCGTGCCGATCTCATCAAGGATCTGGAGCGCCTCGGCCAACGCCTGAGCCACTGGGCCAGTCTGCCTGACGTCGATCTCGAGCAGATCCAGCGGATGCAGCAGGAGAGTACCCAGCTCTCCCGCAACCTGCTGAACTCCCCGCGCCCCGGCGCCCGTCTGAAAGAGGATCGCCTGCTCGGCTCCATTCGTCAGCGCTTCTCCATTCCGGGTGGTCTGTGCGCCTTCGATGTGCCGCAACTGCACCACTGGCTGGCGACCCCGGCCGTCACCCGCCACCAGCAGATGCAGCAATGGCTGAGTGACATCACCCTGCTGATGAACGCCATCTCCCTGTTGCTGCGCCTGTGGCGCGAGTCGGGCAACTTCAGCGACCAGGTGGCCACCAACGGCTTCTTCCAGGATACCGCCGAAGGGGCTGAACTGATCCGCATCCGTCTGGCGGGCACCCAGCCCTGCTATCCGACCCTGAGCGGCCACAAGAACCGCTTCGCCCTGCGCTTCCTGCCGACGACGGAACAGCAGATAGGCGACGTCTCCTTCCAGCTTGCCTGTTGTTGAGGGGCGCCCCATGGTGACCAAGGTAAAGTGCCCGACCTGTCAGAGCGAGATCGAATGGGGTCCGCAGAGCCCGTTTCGCCCCTTCTGCAGCAAGCGCTGCCAGCTGATCGACCTCGGCGAGTGGGCGGATGAACAGAAGCGCATCCCGGGCGAGATCAACCCGGATCTGCTGCCCGATCCGGAACAGGGCGATCCCTGGCAATAAACACTTCACGATCAAAAAAGGGCCCTCAGGCCCTTTTTCGCTGGTATTGATTCCCTTTCAGGCAAGCGAGGCCTGCAACCGCGCGACGATGGGGCCGTTGGCATCCGGGAAGTGGTATTCGTGCAGCGAGGCCAGTGGTACCCAGCGGCACTCCTGTCCCTCCTTGCCAAAGGGCTCGCCGTGGAAACGGGTCACCTTCCAGATATCCAGCAAGACCTGCTTGTCGGGATAATCGTGGTGCAGCTCCATGAAGGGGGCACAATCTTGCACCCGGATCCCGATCTCTTCCCACAATTCCCTGTCCAGCGCGGTGAGCAGATCCTCCCCCGACTCCACCTTGCCACCGGGAAACTCCCAGCGATCCCCCTGATGGCGATCGGCTGAGCGTTTGGCGATGAAGATATCGCCCCGTTCGTTCTCGATGACGCCCACCGCCACCCAGATCCGTTTCTTCTGTTCCATCATTGTCCTCAGCGTAAACACGGCAAACGGGCGATCCAGGGGGCAAGCCGAATGGCCTGCTGATCCCCCCGGGCCCTGAAGAGATCCTGCCCGACATGCTCATTGCCCGGCGGCGCAACCTGCGGCCAGGGCACCGCACCGGGCGGAGTGAAACAACGATCGTGTACCCGCGCGCTCTGGCGCAGATAGCGCCATAAACAGTCCCGCAAGAACCACTGGTCGATGTTCGGTGTTTCCATGGTACTGGGCTGATAGCTCGCCATCAGCGGCGCAAGGGGAGGCAGCACACCGGCCACACCGCCCCACATGCCGGCCAGCACCAGATCGGTGTGGCTCCACCAGTCACGCATGATATGGAACCAGCGCCCCGATGCAAGCCAGTCATCGACGGCCAGCCGCTCCCGCAGATTCAGCACGGAGTCCGCATCGCGCACAAGAAAGCGCCCCACGCCGGGATCATTGGCGACCTGGAAGCGCCAGCAGAGGCGCTGACGCTGGGATTGGCCATCGGGCTGCACCTTTATCTCGGCGCCATGTTCCTGCAGGCAGGCCAGAAACCCCTGAGGGACACTGCCATCCACATAGAAGCGCACCCGCCAGCCAGGATAGAGGTAAGCTGCGGCCAGCACATTGTCGAGTGCTCCCCGCAAATAGCGGGGCTGTGCTCCCCACAAGGAGAAGGCGATGACTGCCTGCTTCTCCCCCTGCTCCGCGAGCCAGTCATCCGGCCCCTCTGCCGGCAGTACCCACCCCGCGACAGGCTGCGAGACGGCCTCATCCTTGAGAGTCAGGGCACGGGTTCCCGCTTGTGCCGCTTCTTCATGGCGTCCTAGCTTGGCAAGGGAAGTGCAAAGCCCGTCATGGACCAGATAATCACCCGGCTCGCGCCGCACCAGTTCGACCAGGTGCGTCACGGCCCGCTCATGCTGATCGGAGCGCGAGAGGCAGACACAGAGATTGCGCAGCACCTCAGTGTTATCGGGCGCAGACCGGTACGCCAGCGTCAGCACCTGTGCCGCCGAGGCGGGATCGCCGGACAAAAAGAGGTAATAGGCAAACTGCAGTTGCAGGGGAACGGATTTGTTCGTCTCTGCGTTCAGCCTGTTCAGCACACAACGGATCGCCTCCTGGCGCTTCTCCTGCAGCCAGTGCCCATGTGCCTCCCCATCCCATCCCGCCGGCAATCTGCTCATCGTCCCCTCCTTGGTCCGAAAATGAATACACCGCCCGGAGGCGGTGTATTCATCATGGCAGGGTGTCACGTCAGCTGACCGTGACAGTGCTTGTATTTTTTACCCGAACCACAGGGGCAGGGATCATTGCGCCCGATCTTCTGTTCGTCGCGCACGAAGGTGGTATGGCCCTCGGCCCCACCCGTTTCCTCGTCAGCCAGCTGGTTTTCGGCCGTGGCATGGGTGTAGGTACGGGGAGCGGCTTCGGCCTGCTGGCGCTGCTGCTCTTCCATCGCCTCCACATCCCGCTCCTGCACCTGTACTCGGCTCAGGATGCTGACCACGTCGCGCTTGAGGGTCTCCAGCATCTGGGTGAACAGATCGAAGGATTCGCGCTTGTACTCCTGCTTGGGGTTCTTCTGGGCGTAGCCGCGCAGATGGATGCCCTGGCGCAGGTGATCCATGGCCGCCAGGTGCTCCTTCCACAGACCATCCAGCGTTTGCAGCATCACCGCCTTCTCGAAGTTGCGCAGCACCTCCTTGCCGACCAGCTCTTCCTTGTGGGCATAGAGCTTGGTGGCTTCATCCAGGATGCGTTCGCGCAGCTTCTCTTCATACAGCTTGTCGTCTTCCGCCAGCCACTGCTGCAACGGCAGATCCAGGGCGAAATCGGACTTCAGACGCGCTTCCAGACCCGGTACGTCCCACATCTCTTCCAAGGACTGGGGCGGGATGTACTCATCGATGATGGCGCCGTAGACGTCGTCACGGATGACGTGAATGGTCTCGGAGATGTCGTTGGTGTCCAGCAGTTCGTTGCGCTGCTCGTAGACCACCTTGCGCTGATCGTTGGCCACGTCGTCAAACTCGAGCAGGTTTTTACGGATGTCGAAGTTGCGACCTTCCACCTTGCGCTGGGCATTCTCGATGGCCTTGGTCACCCAGGGATGCTCGATGGCTTCGCCCTCTTCCATGCCCAGCTTCTTCATCATGCCGGTCACGCGGTCGGAGGCGAAGATCCGCATCAGGGTATCTTCCATGGAGAGGTAGAAGCGGGAGGAACCCGGATCACCCTGACGACCGGAACGGCCGCGCAGCTGGTTGTCGATACGACGGGATTCGTGACGCTCGGTACCGATGATGTGCAGGCCACCGGCCGCCAGCACTTCGTCATGACGCACCTGCCAGGCCGCTTTCAGCTCGGCAATCTGCTCGCTTGACGGGTTTTCCAGCTGGGCGATCTCCGCCTGCCAGTTGCCGCCCAGCACGATGTCGGTACCACGACCGGCCATGTTGGTGGCGATGGTGACGGCGCCGGTCTGGCCGGCCTGAGCGACGATCTCCGCTTCCATGGCATGGAACTTGGCGTTCAGTACCTTGTGCGGGATATTTTCCTTGGTCAGGATGCCGGAGAGCAGCTCGGAGTTCTCGATGGAGACGGTACCGACCAGCACAGGCTGGCCGCGCTTCACGCACTCGCGAATGTCCTGCACGATGGCCGCGTATTTCTCCTGGGCGGTCAGGTAGACGAGATCGCCCATGTCCTTGCGCACCATCGGCTTGTTGGTCGGGATGACCACGGTATCCAGGCCATAGATCTGCTGGAATTCAAAGGCTTCGGTATCCGCAGTACCGGTCATGCCCGCCAGCTTGTCGTACAGACGGAAGTAGTTCTGGAAGGTGATGGAGGCCAGGGTCTGGTTCTCGTTCTGGATCTTGACCCCTTCCTTCGCCTCGACCGCCTGGTGCAGACCGTCTGACCAGCGACGACCCGGCATGGTGCGGCCGGTGTGCTCGTCGACGATGACGATCTCGTCCTTCTGGACGATGTAGTCGACGTTGCGCTCGAACAGGGTGTGCGCGCGCAGGCCGGCATTGACGTGATGCAGCAGGCTGATGTTGGTGGCGGAGAACAGGGAGTCATCCTCGGCCAGCAGTCCCTCTTTCTTGAGCAGCTCTTCCACGAAGATCTGGCCGTTTTCGGTCAGCAGCGCCTGGCGGTTCTTCTCGTCCACCGTGTAGTGGCCGTCGCCGGTGTACTCCTCGGAGTCTTCCTTGTCCTGCTTGACCAGCAGGGGGATCAACTTGTTGATCTGGGTGTACATGGCGGAGCTGTCTTCCGCCGGACCGGAGATGATGAGCGGGGTGCGGGCTTCATCGATGAGCACCGAGTCCACCTCATCCACCAGCGCGTAGTTGAGCGGACGCTGTACGCGCTGCTCCGGCGAGAATGCCATGTTGTCGCGCAGGTAGTCGAAACCGAATTCGTTGTTGGTACCGTAGGTGATGTCGGCAGCGTAGGCATCGCGCTTCTGGGATGCATCCATGCCGGGCACGTTGCAGTCCACCGTCATGCCGAGGAAGGCGAACAGCGGGCGGTTGGCTTCCGCATCACGCTTGGCCAGATAGTCGTTCACCGTCACGACATGCACACCGCGGCCGGTCAGGGCGTTCAGGTAGGCCGGCAGCGTGGCCGTCAGGGTTTTACCTTCACCTGTCTTCATTTCGGCGATGCGGTTGGAGTTCAGCACCATGCCGCCGATCAGCTGGACGTCGAAGTGACGCATGCCGAACACACGGCGGGAGGCTTCACGGACGGTGGCGAACGCTTCCGGCAGCAACTGCTCCAGTGTTTCGCCCTGCTCCAGACGCTGACGGTACTCGGCGGTCTTCGCCTGCAGTTCCTGATCGGACAGTGCCTCGAACTGAGGCTCCATCGCATTGATTTGTTTTACAATTTTGCGCAAAGCCTTGAGCGTTCTGTCGTTCCGGCTGCCGATAATCTTGGTGAGCAGTGTGCTAATCATGGGTACCAACTGTTTTGGTTATATAAGCGTTCCGTCACTGGAACCTGAAGAAAAAACCTAACCCCGTCTGGCATTCAGAAAGCGCGCGGGGTTGACCTGACGACCATCTTTCAACACTTCGTAATGCAAATGAACTCCGGTTGCACGACCGGTTCGCCCCATCAGGGCAATCTTCTGGCCCTCATCGACCAGGGTGCCCACATCCACCAGCAACTTGGAATTGTGGGCATAGCGGGTGACCAGACCATTGCCATGGTCAATCTCCACCATGTTGCCAAACTCCGGATGGCGCCCCGCCCAGCTGACAATCCCCTTGCCTGTCGCCAGGATGGGGGTGCCGGGCCTACCGCGGAAATCCACCCCTTTGTGCATTTTGGCGCGACCGTTGAACGGATCGACCCGCCCACCGAAACCGGAGGAGATCCAGACACGCTCCTGCTTGACTGGTGAGCCGGGGATGAAACCCGCATCGGTGATATGGTGGTTCATGATGAAGGATTCAAGTACCGACAGCTGTTCTTCGCGGCTGCTGAGCTGACGGCTGAGGTGTTCCATGGAATCTTGCAGTTCACCCAGGCTGACTTCCAGGTCTGCATCGTAGGAAGGGCCGCCCATCGGGGGCAGCTCCTTGAAGTTGAACTCCTCGGGATCGAGGTCCGCCTTCTCGGTCAGGCGCTCGCCGAGGGCGTTGAGGCGACCAAGTTGTCCCTGCATGGTGCCCACCTGGGCGGCCAGCATGGCAAGCTGTTCGCGGGCTTCATCGGCCCCTTGCGTGGATTTTTGCTGCTGCGCCAGGGTCAGCGCCACTTCCAGCGCCTCCATTTTCTGCTGCCAGCTCTGCCAGAGCCAGCCGCCCCCCAAGGCCAATACAGTGAAGAGAATACCGCCGACCCAGGCCAGACGTTGTTTGGGTAAGTGCAACCTGCGGCGCTGCTTACCGTGGAGGATCAGGGTAATACTCATAGAAATCTGTCTTCTCGGTCAGGTGAGGCCAAAGGCCTGCACGGGCAATAAAACCGGGAGATAATCGGTATTAAAGGATGGAATAAACAAATGACAGGACGTCGGTGCGGAGAGATGACCGACGTCCTGTTACACAGCTATCAGGCCAGAACCAGACCGTTGTCGTAGTAAGCGATAGGCGCTTTGTCGCCCTCACCCTCGAAGGTCACCAGTTCCCAGGCCTCCTGCTGGGCCAGCAGGGCACGCAGCAGCTTGTTGTTCAGGGCATGGCCCGTCTTGTAGGCACGGAATTCACCGATGATACTGCGATTGCACATGTACAGATCGCCGATGGCATCCAGCATCTTGTGCTTCACGAACTCGTCTTCGTAGCGCAGACCATCTTCGTTCAGCACCCGGTAGTCATCCAGCACCACGGCGTTTTCCAGGCTGCCGCCCAGTGCCAGGTTCTGGGAACGCAGGTACTCGATATCACGCATGAAGCCGAAGGTACGGGCACGGCTGATCTCTTTCACGAAGGAGCTGCCGGAGAAGTCCAGCACGCAACGCTGGTTGCGGCCTTCAAACACCGGATGCTGGAAATCGATCTCGAGATCCATCTTGAAGCCGTTGCGATAGGGGTGGAATTCCGCCCACTTGTCGCCGTCTTCAACCCGGATGCTCTGCTTGATCCGCACGAACTGCTTGGGCGCGTTCTGTTCACGAATACCCACTTCCTGCAGCAGATAGATGAACGGATGCGCACTGCCGTCCATTACCGGGATCTCGGGGGCATCAACCTCGACATAGAGGTTGTCGATGCCCATCCCGGCCAGAGCGGCAGACAGATGTTCGATGGTCGACACGCGAACACCGGCTTCGTTCACCAGAGCGGTACAAAGCACAGTATCACGCACCTGATCGGCGTTGGCTGGCAGCGCGACCACAGGATTCAGATCGGTACGCAAGTAAACGATCCCTGTGTTAACAGGCGCCGGACGGAACGTCATAGTGACTTTCCGGCCCGAATGCAGGCCCACACCGGTGGCCTGGACACTCGTTTTCAAGGTTCTTTGTCTAATCATGGGCGTATCCGCTTTAACAGCTCAAATTCCTGACCAGATGGTCGTTGCCGGGCCATCTTAGCACAATCCTTAAGCAACAAACAAACCAGAGCCATCAGAGGCTTAGTCTGCCTGCTTGCGCAGGAACGCAGGAATATCGAGATAATCCGGTTCGCGACGAGCTTGCGGCTCGGCGTTCACCACCTTGGCCGGGGCCTCTTCCATCACGCGAGACTGCAGGGCTTCGCTGATCAGGGGCTGACGGGCCGGACGCTCTTGAACCATGTTGTTCTTGACCAGAGTAATGTCGGGCTTGCGCTCGGCACCGATACCGGTCGCCACTACGGTAACGCGCAGTTCGTCGTGCATTTCCGGGTCGATTACGGTACCCACCACCACGGTGGCGTTCTCGGACGCGAAGGCCTTGACCGCGTTACCCACGGTCTCGAACTCTTCGATGGTCATGTCCATGCCGGCAGTGATGTTGACCAGGATGCCGCGGGCACCGGCCAGATCCACGTCTTCCAGCAGCGGGCTGGAGATGGCCTTCTCGGCCGCTTCTTCGGCACGGTCGTCACCGGAGGCTGAGCCGGTACCCATCATGGCTGTACCCATCTCGCGCATCACGGTCCGCACGTCCGCGAAGTCGACGTTGATGAGGCCCGGGCGGGTGATCAGTTCGGCGATGCCTTGCACCGCACCCAGCAGCACGTCGTTGGCCGCCTTGAAGGCGTCCAGCAAGGAGATGCCGCGACCCAGTACCTTCAGCAACTTGTCGTTGGGGATGGTGATCAGGGAGTCGACGTTCTTGGAGAGCTCTTCGATGCCGTGAGCGGCGAAGCCCATCCGCTTCTTCCCTTCGAAGGAGAACGGCTTGGTCACGACGGCAACGGTCAGGATACCCATCTCGCGGGCCACTTCGGCCACGATCGGTGCAGCACCTGTACCAGTACCACCACCCATGCCGGCAGCGATGAACACCATGTCGGAACCGGTCAGCAGCTCGCGCAGCGCTTCCCTGTCTTCCATGGCGGCGTCACGACCCACTTCCGGGTTGGCCCCGGCACCCAAACCCTTGGTGATGCCACCGCCGATCTGCAAGGTGGTATTGGCACTGGAGTTGCGCAGTGCCTGGGCGTCGGTGTTCACGGTGATGAACTCGACACCTTCGATGTTTTGACGAACCATGTGCTCGACTGCGTTGCCGCCGCCGCCACCCACACCTATCACCTTGATGACGGCTTCGTCAGTGTGGCTATCCATAAATTCAAACATGTTGTCTCTCCGCTTTATTTGCCTGACTCAGCAAAATCTTTAGAACTCGCCACGCAACCAGTTGCTGACCCGTTTGACCAGCCCACCTACGCTTGCCTTGGCGGCATATTCCTTGTTACTGCCGGTGGATTGGTTGGTGCGGCCGTACTGCAACAACCCGACCGCAGTCGAGTACACCGGTGCCTGTACGTAGTCACTCAATCCCCGGATATTCATGGGCTCGCCCACCCGGACCTGGCTCTGGAAGATCTGCTCTGCGCACTCCACAATGCCTTCGATCTGGGCCGCGCCACCGGTCAAGACCACACCGGCGGCCAGCTGATGCTTGACCCCCTGTGCCTTCAGTTCGCTCTGCACCCGCACCAGCTCGTCATTCACCATGGAGAGCAACTCGGTGTAACGGGGTTCAATCACTTCCGCCAGTGTCTGCCGTTGCAGGCTGCGCGCCGGGCGACCGCCGACACTGGGCACTTCGATATTGTCTTCCTTGCTGACCAGGCGGCCGAGGGCACAGCCATAGCGCACCTTGATCGCCTCCGCATCCAGCGGCGGCGTGCCGAAGGCATAGGCGATGTCGCTGGTCACCGTGCTGCCGGCATAGGGAATCACCTTGGTGTGGCGCAGGGCGCCGCCGGTAAAGAGCGACATGTCCATGGTGCCACCACCGATGTCCACCACGCAGACACCCAGCTCCTTCTCGTCTTCGGTCAGCACGGCGTAGCTGGAGGCCAGGGCGGAGAAGATCAGCTGATCCACCCGCAGACCCACCTTCTCCACACACTTCTCGATGTTGCGCGCCATGTCGTTGTGGCAGGTGATGAGATGCACCTTGGCTGCCATCCGCACGCCGGAGAGACCGACCGGGTTCTTGATCCCTTCCTGATAGTCGATGGCGAACTCCTGGGGCAGCACGTGCAGCACCCGGAGCTCGTCAGACAACCGCACCGACTTGGCGGTGTGGATGACGTTGTCCACATCCTCCTGGGTCACCTCTTCGTCGGAGATGGGCACCATGCCGGTCTCGTTGCGGCAATCGATGTGCTTGCCGGACAGCCCCAGATAGACGGAACTGATCTGGCAGTCTGCCATCATCTCGGCCTCTTCCACCGCGCGGCGCAGGGACTTGACCACGGAGTCGAGGTCATTGACCCCGCCCTTCTCCATCCCGCGAGAAGCGTGGCTGCCCATGCCGATGACATTGAGTTCGCCATCAGGCAATACTTCGCCAACCAGTACCGCCACCTTGGTCGTGCCGATATCCAGTCCGACAATCAAATTTCTATCTGCGGTGTTGGTCATTCACTTTCTCTTCGCTTTTCTTCCAGCCAACTGCCATCCCGGTGTCGTATCGAAGATCCACGTAAGCAACCCGCTCACGGGGCTCGATGACCGGAAAGGCATCGATAAACCGCTGCAGACGAAGCGCGATATCCGAGCGCCCCACAAACAGCTGAATGTTGCCATCCAGGGTTAGTTCCCAGGCATGGCGGGGGGTCAAATTCACCCCCAGCAACTTGTATCCCTTGCCCGCCAGCAGCGTTTCGTACTGATGGCTGGCTTCCAGCACCTTGGCGGCCTGATCATCGGGCCCGGACAACTGCATCAGGGGCTTCTTCACCCTGTCCGGGGCACTGAATACCTCACCCTTGGTGTTGACGAAGCGGTTACCGTTCCAGCGAGCCGCCACATCCTGTTCCGTGAGATAGACCTTGATCTTGTTCGGCCACTTCTTTCGTACCGAGACCTGGGCCACCCAGGGCAGAGCGTTCAGACGCGCCTGCAATTCGTTCACATCCAGCTCGAAGAAGTTGCGAAGTTCGGCACCATCCAGCACGGCAGCACGCAACTCATCGGCCTTCAAATATTCGTGTTGCCCCTGCAGCAACAGCTCGCTCATGGGCAACCGACTGGCATCCGTCAGCCAGTCTTTAACATCCAGCGCAGTCTGGTAGAGCCCCCACATGACCAGGATGAAAAATGCCACCCCGGCGATGAAGCCCCCCTTGGTGCGCCCTTGTGCCCTTGCCTCCACCCGATCGATCCCCGTAAAACGCGCCATGCCGGCCACTTGCAGACCGGTTCGCCATTATATAGGCCTCGGCTTGGCGGTCAAAATACTCATTGGGCCCTCAGGCACCGGATTTCATGCTATCCACGCTCAATTTCATCTCGCCGAGACGACGGGCCAGCGCACCGACGTTACCCGCCCCCTGGGTCAATACCAGATCCCCCTCGCCAATCAGGTCGGCCAGCACCGCGGGCACATCGTCCGGCGTTGCGACAAAGATGGGCTCCAGGGTGCCGCGGGAGCGGATGGAACGGCACAAGGCACGACCATCGGCACCGGGGATGGGCTCCTCACCGGCGGCATAGACCTCCAGCATCACCAGCACGTCCACCTTGGAGAGCACGTCTGCGAAATCTTCGTAGAGATCCCGGGTCCGGCTGTAGCGGTGCGGCTGGAACACCATCACCAGCCGCTTCTCGGGCCAGCCGGCACGAGCGGCGTTGATGGTTACCTTCACTTCGCTCGGGTGATGACCGTAATCGTCCACCAGCATGGCCTTGCCACGGCCGGTTTCGAACTCGCCATATTGCTGGAAGCGGCGCCCCACCCCTTCAAACTTGGAAAGTGCCTGGATGATGGCCTCGTCGCCGATGCCGTCTTCGGTTGCCACCGCGATGGCGGCGGCGGCGTTGAGGGCGTTGTGGATGCCCGGCAGATTCAGGGTCACCTCCAGCTCACCCGCCCCTGCACGGCGCACCCGGAAGCGGCTGCGATTGCTGGTCTGCACGAAGTCCAGCACCTGCACATCGGCATCATCGCTCAGACCGTAGGTGAGGGTAGGACGGGCGATCTCCGGCAGCATGCCGCGGATCACGGGGTCATCCACGCACACCACGGCCAGGCCGTAGAACGGCAGGTTGTGCAGGAAATCGATGAAGGTGGCCTTCAACCTGGAGAAATCGCCACCATAGGTGTCCATGTGATCCGCTTCGATGTTGGTCACGATGGAAACCATGGGTTGCAGATGCAGGAAGGAGGCGTCGCTCTCGTCCGCCTCGGCAATCAGATAACGGCTGCTGCCCAGGCGGGCATTGGTGCCGGCGCTGTTGAGCAGACCGCCGATGACGAAGGTGGGGTCGCGATCCGCCTCGGCATAGATGCTCGCCACCAGACTGGTGGTGGTGGTCTTGCCGTGGGTCCCGGCGATGGCGATGCCGTGACGGAAGCGCATCAGTTCCGCCAGCATTTCGGCGCGGCGCACCACGGGAATACGCAGCTCGCGTGCAGCCAGCAGCTCGGGGTTGTCCTGCTTGATGGCGGTGGAAACCACCACCACGCTGGCACCGTCCACATGCTCGGCACTGTGACCGACAAAGATGTGTGCGCCCAAAGAGGCCAGGCGTTCGGTCACCCCGTTGCGGGCCAGATCCGAGCCGGTCACCTGATACCCTTCATTGGCAAGCACTTCCGCAATACCGCCCATACCGGCGCCACCGATGCCGATGAAGTGGATGCGACGCACGCGGCGCATTTCGGGGATAACGGTACGCAGTTTTGCCAGTTCAACCTTGGTCATAGTTCTTTCTCAATTCGCGGCCACAGGCCATTTTCATTCGGCGACATTCATCAGTTCGAAGACAGAAGCGGGGCCTTGGCGGCACATCTTGGCCTTCCATCTCGTTTGGCTCAGCCGGTGGCGAGCCGTTTGCACTCATCGGCAACCCGTTCGGCGGCATCGATGATGGCGACCCGGCGCGCGGCCTGGGCCATGTTCAACAGGGTTTCCCTGCGCCCGGCGAGCCAGGAGAGGCGCGACGCCAGCGCCGCCGGCGTCAGCTCGGACTGGGGCAGGAACTCGGCCGCACCGCCGTCGACCAGGGTCAGGGCGTTGCGGGTCTGGTGATCGTCCACCGCATGGGGCAGGGGCACGAAGATGGCGGCCACACCGGCAGCGGCCACTTCGGAGACGGTCAATGCGCCGGCGCGGCACACCACCAGGTCAGCCCAGGCATAGGCATCCGCCATGTCCTTGATAAATTCACTCACCTCGGCCTCGACCCCCAGCCCGGCATAGGAGGCAGCCACGGCCTCCCCGTTGCCCTTGCCGCACTGGTGACGCACCTCGATGGGCACACCGGCAGCTGCAACCGCAGGAGGCACCTGCTCGTTGAGGACCCGGGCCCCCAGGCTGCCACCGACCACAAGCAGGCGCAGAGGATCGCTGCTGCTACGCAGTTGGGGATCCGGCAGCGCCACCACCTCGGGGCGCACCGGGTTGCCCACCACGGCGGTGCGGGCATTGGGGGCGAAGGCACCGGGGAAGGCCATCAGTACCCGCCTGGCAATACGGGCCAGCAGCTTGTTGGTCAGGCCGGCGGCGGCATTCTGCTCGTGAAGCAGTAGCGGAATGCCGGACAGCCAGGCGGCCACGCCACCCGGGCCGGAGGCGAAGCCCCCCATGCCCAGCACCACATCGGGCTGGATGGTCTTGAGCACCTGGCGGGCCTGCAGCACGGATTTGATGACACGGTAGGGCGCCGCGAGCAGACGCTTGATGCCGTTGCCACGCACCCCCTGGATGTCGATGAAGGAGATGGGATAACCATGGGCAGGCACCAGCTCCGCCTCCATCCGGTCGGCAGTGCCGAGCCAGTGGATGGTCCAGCCCTGGGCCTTGAGGCGATCGGCGACGGCCAGGCCGGGGAACACATGGCCCCCGGTACCACCCGCCATCACCAGTAACGTCTTGCTCACACAACCTCCCGCACGCGCGCCTGGGCACTCGCCTGGCGTAACTCGAAATCGATACGAATCAACATGCTCACCGCCACCATCATGATGATGAGACTGGAGCCGCCATAACTGACCAGCGGCAGGGTCAGCCCCTTGGTAGGCATCATGCCGCTGGCGGCACCGACGTTGACGAAAGTCTGGAAGCTGAACCAGATGCCGATGCCGATGGCCAGATAACCTTCATAGAGCCGCTCGGCCACCAGCGCCTGGTGACCCAGCTTGAGCGCCTTCACCGCCAGCGCAAAAATCAGGAAGAGTGCGCCAAGCACCCCCACGTAGCCCAGCTCTTCGCCCAGAATGGCGAACACGAAGTCGGTGTGGGCCTCCGGCAGGTACTCCATCTTCTGGATGGAGTTGCCGAGCCCCTCGCCAAACCAGCTCCCCCGACCAAAGGCCATCAGGGACTGGGTCAGCTGATAGCCGCTACCAAAGGGATCGGCCCAGGGGTCGAGGAAGGAGGTCACCCGCCGCATCCGGTAGGGCTCCGCGATGATCAGGGTCACAACGGCGCTCACACCCACCAGGATGAGACCGATGAACTGCACCAGCCGGGCACCGGCCAGGAACAGCATCCCGAGGGAGGTGACGAACATCACCACCACTGACCCGAGATCCGGCTGGGCCAGCAGCAGGATGGCCACCACGAACAGCACCGCCATGGGTTTCATGAAACCGATGAAGCGTTCGCGCACCTCGCTCTGGCGGCGCACCAGATAGCCTGCCAGATAGACGAACAGCGCCAGCTTGCCGAACTCGGCCGGCTGCAGGTTGAAGGGGCCCAGCGGCAGCCAGCGTACCGAGCCGTTGACGCTGCGCCCCACCAGCAACACCATCACCAGCAGCACGATGGCCAGCAGCAACATGGGGCCGTTGTAGTGCTGCCAGCGTGCCATGGGTACCTGCAACACGAACCAGGAGATACCCAGCGCCATCACCAGGAACATGCCGTGGCGCTTCACGAACATGAAGGGATCGTTGTTGATGGCGATCCCCTCAGGAATGGAAGCGGACGCCACTATTACCAGCCCGACGCCCATCAGGGCGAGTGCCAGCACCACCAGCTGCCGATCGTAGAGACCGGCGGGGCGCGCCGGTAGCAACCAGCGCTGCAAGAATCCCGCAACCACGCGCAGGGCGTTCATAAGCCCATCACCAGTTCGGTGAAGCGATCGCCGCGCGCTTCGAAGGATTTGAACTGATCCAGGCTCGCGCAGGCCGGGGCCAGCAGCACCCAGTCTCCGGGCCTGGCGTCGGCCGCCGCCTTGGCGACAGCAGCGTCAAGATCGGCAACCCGCTCGGTCTGTTCGCCCAGGGCCAGCAGCACCTCGGCATCCTGACCAAAGCAGTACATGTGATCGATCTGGCTGCCGAGCAGGGCCTGCACCGGGCCGAAGTCCTGCCCCTTGCCCTGGCCACCGGCCAGCAGCAGCAGGCGGCCCTTGACCGCTTCACGCACCCCGGCCACGGCGGCCAGGGTCGCCCCCACGTTGGTGGCCTTGGAGTCGTTGATCCAGCGCACCCCATTTACCTCCCGCACGAAGCGGGCACGGTGAGGCAGGCCTTCAAAGCGGCGCAGCACGGCAAGTTGTGCCTCGCGGGGAATGCCCACCGCATCACACAGGGCCATGGCCGCCAGGGCATTGGCCTGGTTGTGGGCACCCACTATCTTCATCTCGTCCACCGCCAGGAGCGGCTCGCCGTGCAAGGTCAGCCAGTGACGGCCCTCCAGCTCGCAGCGACCGTAGCCGTTGCAGTCGAGGCCGAAACTCTGCCACACCTGCCCCACATCGGGCAGGGTCTGGGGATCGTCGCGATTGATCAGGATGTGCTGGGAGTGCTGATGGATCTCCATCTTGGCGGCGCGGTAATCCGCCATGCCGGCATAGCGATCCATATGATCTTCACTGAGGTTCAAGACCACGGAGGCGGCGGCCCGCAGGCTGTAGGTGGTCTCGAGCTGGAAGCTGGAGAGTTCCAGCACGCAGAGATCCATGGGCTGCTTGAGGAGCGACAGCGCCGGGGTGCCGATATTGCCCCCCACACCGACCTTGAGTCCCGCCTCGGCGATCATCTCACCCACTAGCGTGGTGACCGTGCTCTTGCCGTTGGAGCCGGTGATGGCGATGACGGGCGTCTGGGTTTCACGCACGAACAGTTCGATGTCACCGACGATGCGCACTCCGAACTCGGCGGCGGCCTTCAACTCCGGAGTCGCCAGGGCGATGCCCGGGCTCGCCACTATCATGTGCGCCTGCTTGAGCCGCTCAGCGTCCAACCCGTGGATGAGCTCCACCTCGGGGGGAAGCTCGTCCTTGCCCGGCGGATTGGCACGGGTGTCCATCACCAGCGGCGTGACGCCGCGGTCGAGGAAGTAATCGACGCAGGAGAGTCCGGTTTTGCCGAGTCCGATGATGATGACCATGGCTTACCTCACCTTCAGGGTGGCGAGGCCAAGCAGCACCAGCATGAGGGTGATGATCCAGAAGCGCACGATGACGCGCGGCTCCGGCCAGCCCTTCTTCTCATAGTGGTGATGGATGGGGGCCATGCGGAAGATCCGCACGCCGCGCAGTTTGTAGGATCCGACCTGCAGGATCACCGAGACGGTCTCCATCACGAAGACGCCCCCCATGATCACCAGCAGGAACTCCTGGCGCACCAGCACCGCGATGGTACCGAGCGCGCCGCCCAGGGCCAGGGAACCCACGTCCCCCATGAAGACCTGGGCCGGGTAGGTGTTGAACCAGAGGAAGCCCAGGCCCGCGCCCACGATGGCGGTACAGACGATCACCAGTTCGGAGGTGTAGGGCACGTAGGGAATGTGCAGGTAGTTCGCGAAGTTGACGTTGCCGGTCGCCCAGGCGATCAGGGCGAAGCCCCCCGCCACCATCACGGTGGGCATGATGGCGAGGCCATCCAGGCCATCGGTCAGGTTGACCGCGTTGGAGGTACCGACGATGACGAAGTAGGTCAGCAGGATGAACATCAGGCCGAGCTGGGGCATCACATCCTTGAGGAAGGGGACCACCAGCTGGGTCTGGCCATCGTGGGTGGCCGTGGCGTAGAGGAAGACCGCCACACCCAGCGCGACCGCGGACTGCCAGAAGTACTTCCAGCGGGCGATGAGGCCGTCGGTGTTCTTGCGCACCACCTTGAGATAGTCATCGGCAAAACCGATGGCGCCATAGGCCCCCAGCACGAACAGCACCAGCCAGACATAGGGGTTGTCGAGGCGGCACCAGAGCAGCACAGAAGTGAAGATGGCGGCAATGATCATCAGGCCGCCCATGGTCGGGGTGCCCTTCTTGCTGAGGTGGGATTCGGGACCGTCGTTGCGGATCACCTGGCCGAACTTCATGATCTGCAGGCGACGGATGAGGCGCGGCCCCATCCAGAGCGCCACCACCAGACCGGTGATGATCGACAGGATGGCGCGAAACGTCAGGTAGGAGAAGACGTTGAAGAAGGTGAAGTGCGGGGTGAGCAGTTCCGCCAGCCAGACTAGCATGTGGCTGACTCCTGATGGCCCTTGACCATCTCGACGATATCTTCCATGCGGGAGCCACGGGCGCCCTTGACCAGAATCGAAATTTCCTGATGTGTCTTTATCATTTGCGCAAGCACTTCAAACAACGACGCCTTGTTATCGAAATGTCGGCCAGCCGCGGCATCTGCGGTGTGGCGACTCTGTTCCCCTACGGTCAGCACGGCATCGAGGCCCTGCTCACGGGCGTGGTGTCCGACCCGGGCATGCTGCGCGGCGGACTCCTCACCCAACTCTTTCATGTCACCGAATACCAGCACCTTGTAGCCGTTCATGGCGGTCAGGGCATCGATACCCGCCAGCACGGACTCCACGCTGGCGTTGTAGGTGTCATCCACCAGGGTGAGGCCACCCCAGCGTTGTACGCAGAAACGGCCCTTGACCGGCGCCATCTGCTCCAGCCCCGCCTTGACGGACGCAAGCGATGCGCCCAGGGCCAGGGTCCCGGCGGCAGCAGCCAGGGCGTTGGCCACGTTGTGGCGACCCGGAATGGCCAGGGTCAGGTTCACCTCTCCCTGGGGCGTCACCATCACGAACCCGGCACAACCCTGCTCGTTGAGCACGATGTCGCGGGCGTGGAATGGCTGACGCCGATCCTCGAGGGAGAAGACGCAGTGGATGCCCTTTTCACGCCACTTCGGCCAGAACTCGTTGTCGGCATTGACGATGGCGGTGCCGCCCTCGCCTAACCCTTCGAAGATTTCGCTCTTGGCATGGAACACCCCTTCCAGGGAGCCAAAGCCTTCCAGGTGCGCGGCAGCGACATTGTTGATGATGGCGGCGTCGGGTCTGGCGAGCGACGTGGTCCAGGCGATCTCGCCCAGGTGGTTGGCTCCCAGCTCCATCACCGCGAACTGGTGTTGCGGCTCGAGGCGCAGCAGGGTCAGCGGCACCCCCACCTCGTTGTTGAAGTTGCCGGCGGTGGCCAGCACCTCCCCTTCACAGCGCAGGATGGCCGTCGCCATCTCCTTCACCGTGGTTTTGCCACAGCTGCCGGTGATGGCGAGCACTTTCGGATTGATGCGCTCGCGCACCAGCCTGCCCAGACGCCCAAGCGCCTTGAGGGTGTCGCCCACCACCAGTTGTGGAATGGCCAGCGGCAATTCGCGCTCCACCAGCAGGGCACTGGCGCCGGCGGCAACCGCCTGGTCGCAGAAATCGTGGGCGTCGAAACGCTCGCCGCGCAGGGCCACGAACAGCGCGCCTGCGCCCAGGGTACGGGTGTCGGTGCTGACCGCCGTGATCTCATGGTCGCCCCCGATCAGACGGGCATCGAGCACCTGCGCCAGGTCGGCAAGCCTGAGGGTCATCATTTGAATGACTCCATTAATGTGTGCAAGGCGGCTGCGACGGTTTCCCGATCGCTGTAGTGCCGCTTGTCGGTTCCAATGATCTGATAATCCTCGTGGCCTTTGCCGGCCACCAGGATGATGTCCTCTTTGCTCGCTTGACTCAGTGCCAGCTGGATTGCCTTGGTCCTGTCGTGCTCAATCTGCACGGCGCCGGGATCGCGAAGACCCGCCACCATGTCGGCCATGATCCGGGCCGGCTCCTCGGTACGGGGATTGTCGTCGGTCAGGATCACGCAGTCCGCATGCAGCTCCGCCATGGCAGCCATCATGGGACGCTTGCCGCGATCCCTGTCGCCGCCGCATCCCACCAGGCACCAGAGCCGGCCGTGACAGTGCACCCGCAGGGCCTGCAATGCCTTCTCCAGCGCATCCGGGGTGTGGGCGTAATCGACCACGGCGAGCGGCGCATCGCCACCGCCGAAGCACTCCATGCGACCGGTCACCGGTTGCAGTCTGGGGGCCGTCGCCAGCAGGTCATCGAAGTCGTAGCCGAGCACCAGCATGGCGCCCATGGCGCCCAGCACGTTGCTGACGTTGAAGCGGCCGAGCAAGGGGGCGGATAATACACCATTCCCCCAGCTGGAGTTAATGCGCGTATCAAAACCTTGTTGGTGGAAATGGGGATCCTGCGCCGTCAGTTGTCGTCCAGCATGGTTTTCAATCGGACCATGAACCCCGAAGGCCACCGCACCGGGATAGGTCGCCAGCCATTGCCGTCCCAGATGGTCATCGGCGTTGATGACGGCGCAAGGCTCATCCACCAGCTTCAGCAGCTCCTCCTTGGCGGCGGCATAGGCCTCCATGGTGCCGTGATAGTCCAGATGATCCCGGCTCAGGTTGGTGAAGACTGCCGCGGCAAACGGCAGGGCCGCCACGCGATGCTGCACCAGACCGTGGCTGGAGACCTCCATCGCCACCAGATCGGCCCCCTGCTGCTGCAAGGCGGCCAGATTGGCCTGCACCTGGACCGCGCTGCCCGTGGTGTTCTCTGCTTCGATGAGCTCGCCGAACAGACCGTTGCCTATGGTGCCCATGACCCCGGCCTTGCCCCCCAGCAGGGTGCGCCAGTTGGCCACCAGCAGGGCCGTGGTGCTTTTGCCGTTGGTGCCCGTGATGCCCACCAGTTGCAGCTTTTGCGCAGGGTGACCGTAGAAATGACCGGCCAGCTCGGAGAGACGAGCGGGAAGATCCCTCATGCCGATGCAGGGGATCTGGGTCGCCGGAGGGACGAATTCTCCGTCCTTCTCAAACAGCACGGCGGTCGCTCCCTGAGCCACCGCCTGTTCGATGAAGCGCCTGCCATCCACCTGATGGCCACGAATCGCCACGAAGAGCGAGCCGGGACCGACCCGCCGGCTGTCGAGCTGGAGATCGGTGAGGGAAAGCGCCGGTGCATCGATGCCGAAGCGGCTCATCAGTTGATCAAGTGTGCGGGGCGGCATGGGAAGCCTCCGAAAATGCGGGAATGCGGGCGCTCGTACACGCCATGGAAAACGCCCCGACAGCAGCGGGGCCGATGGAAAAAACCGGATGCCCGTCAAGTACGCGGTGCGCCATTGTTGGCCTCCGTGCGGGCAAGCTTGGCGGGTACCTCGGGCGGGATCGCATCGGGACGGATGTTGAAGAGCTGCAACACGCCTCCCATGGCCTCCGCAAAGGGCGGGGTCGCCACGGCACCGCCGTAGTAGGCATCCCCCTTGGGCTCGTTGATCACCACCACCATGACGAAACGGGGATTGCTGGCCGGCGCGAAACCGGCAAACCAGGCCATGTAGTCCTTGCCATAGCCCCCAGCCACGGCCACCTTGGCGGTACCACTCTTGCCACCGACCCGATAACCGGGGATCTGGGCCTTGGGAATGGCATTGCTGACCACGTACTCCAGCGCCTGCAACATGGCGGCGGCGTTGTTGTGATCGATGACCTGCTCACCCTTGGGCGGCTTGGTCACCTTGATGATGGAGAGCGGTACCCGCTTGCCCTTGTTGGCCAAGGTGGCGTAGGCGGAGGCCAGCTGCAGCGGGGTCACTCGCAGACCATAACCGAACGACAGGGTGGCTCGCTCGATGTCGGACCAGCGGCGACGCTGGGGCAGCATGCCGCTGCTCTCCCCCATCAGGCCGCTGCCGGTGTCCATGCCAAAGCCTACCATGCTCAGGGTGTTGATCATCTCCTGGGCCGGCATCCGCAGCGCGATGCGCGACATGCCGATGTTGGAGGAGTAACGCAGGATGTCATACAGGTTGGTCGCCTTGTGGATACTCACGTCACGGATCTGCTTGGCCCCGATGAAGAGTGGGCCGCCCGGGATGAAGTCCTTCCAGCTCGTGACACCGGCTTGCAAGGCACTAAGCAAAATCAATGGCTTGACCGTGGAACCCGGCTCATAGGTATCGGTCACCACCCGGTTTCGCACCCGGAAACTCTGGTACTGGCCGCGGTTGTTCGGGTTGTAGGAGGGGGTGTTCACCATGGCGAGAACCTCGCCGGTCTTCACATCCAGCATCACCATGGAGCCGGAGGTGGCCTTGTTCTCGTCGGTAGCCCGTTTGAGGGCGCGATAGGCCAGCGCCTGCACCCGCTGATCGATGCTCAGTTGCAGATCGTTGGCGTGCTTGCCCTCTTTCACCAGGCCCAGGCGCTCGATGACGCGGCCCTGCCTGTCCTTGCGCACCCGCATCTCGCCAGGGGTTGCGGTCAGCCACTCGTTGTAGCTGCGCTCAATCCCCTCGATGCCGCTGCCATCGATGTTGGTCACCCCCACCAGGTGGGAGCTTATCTCGCCGGTCGGGTAGAAACGGCGCGCCTCGGGGCGCAGATAGATGCCCCCCAGCTTCAACCCCTTGATGTACTCGGCCACCGCAGGCGTCACCTGCCGCTGCAGATAGACGAAGCGCTTGCTCGGGTTGGCGATGCGATGCTTGAGGGTGTTGATGTCGAGCTTGAGCACGGCGGAGAGTGCCAGCCAGGCACGCTCGTTGTGGATGGCACCGGACTCGTGCACCGTCTTGGGATCAGCCCAGACCGCTTCGACCGGCACGGATACCGCCAACTGTTCGCCATTGCGGTCCGTGATCATGCCGCGCACCGCCTGGGTGGAGGTGGTGCGCAGGGAGCGCATGTCCCCCTCCTGGCGCAGTCTGTCCGGATCGATCACCTGGATCCAGGCCAGCCGCAGGATCAGCCCCGCAAACGCGATGCCGATGAAGAAAACCAGGGTACGAAAGCGCCACGGGTAGAGTGAGGGTGCTTTCGCCTTGGCTTTGTCCTTTGCCGGAGCCTTGGTGGCGGCCTTGCGTGTCATGGTTGTGTAATTACCTTTTCAGTGGTCACCAGGGGACGAGCCATCTGCAACTTGTCCATGGCCAGACTCGCCACCCGGGAGTGCTCAGCCAGTGTGCCCTGTTCCAGCAAGAGGTGGCGCCACTCGATGTTGAGCCTGTCCTCCTCCGCCATCAGATCGTTCTGCTTGGCCGTCAGACCCCGGGTCATGTTGGTCACCAGGATCACCGCAAAGGCGGTGACCAGCACGGCGACGGTCAACAGGACCTGCAACTTGTGGCGCCAGAGATCCGCAACGATCTCCCTGGCGAGGTGAACGCGCACGTCGCTCATCGTTTACTCCGCAAGACGCTCTGCGACCCGCAGCACCGAACTGCGGGACCGGGTGTTTTCATTGACCTCGTGGTCGGAAGGCTTGAGCGCCTTGCCGATCGACTTCAGCTTGCGACCACCGGCAAGCTGGGCTTCAGTCAGGGGGATGCCGTGGGGTACTTCAGGACCTTTCTCGTGCTTGCGAATGAAATGTTTCACCAGCCGATCTTCCAGAGAGTGGAAGCTGATGACGGAGAGACGGCCGTGAGGAGCCAGCACGTCCAGCGCGCCGTTGAGGGCGATTTCGATCTCGTCCAGCTCGCTGTTGATATAGATGCGGATGGCCTGGAAGCTGCGGGTCGCCGCGTGCTTGCCCTTCTCCTTGCTCGGGTTGACCCGGGCAATCATCTCCGCCAGATGGCGGGTGCGCACATAGGGCTCTGTCACCCGATCGTGCACGATGGCGCGAGCAATCTTCTTGGCGAAGCGCTCCTCACCGAAGGTTTTCAGCACCCAGGCGATGTCGTCCACATCGGCACGGGCCAGCCACTCGGCGGCGCTCTGACCGGAGGTGGGATCCATCCTCATGTCGAGCGGGCCGTCCTTCATGAAGCTGAAGCCACGTTCGGCATCGTCAAGCTGGGGGGAGGAGACACCGAGATCCAGCAGGAAGCCATCGACCTTGCCCAGCAGGCCGCGCTCGGTCAGATAGCGGGTGATGCCGGAGAAGGGACCGTGCACGATCTCGAAACGGGGATCCTGGATCTTGGCCGCCTCGGCAATGGCCTGGGGATCCCGGTCGATGGCGATCAGACGGCCGTTCGGGCCCAGATGCTGGAGAATGAGACGAGAGTGACCACCCCGGCCAAAGGTACCGTCGACGTAGATACCGTCCGGCTTGATGGCCAGCCCTTCGACGGCTTCGTGCAACAGCACTGTGATATGTTCAGCGGCTTGGGTCATTTATAAAGAAAAATCCTGTAGTCGTGGTGAACTTGCCCAGTCGTCCTCGGGCAGGCCCAGGATGTCGTCGTTGATCTGTTGTTGCCAGCGGGCTTCATCCCACAGCTCGAATTTGTTGAGCTGGCCCACCAGCATGACTTTCTTGTCCAGCCCGGCATGGCTGCGCAGCGGTTGGCTGAGCAGCAGACGGCCATTGCCATCCAGTTCGCATTCGGCCGCGTGGCCGAGCAGCAGACGCTGCAGGCGGCGTTCCGCCGGGTTGGTGCTGGAAAGGGTCTTCAGCTTGCGCTCCACCTCTTCCCATTCATTCAGGGGATAAAGCAGCAGACAGGGATGGGCGATGTCGATGGTGCAGACCAGCTGGCCGTCGCATTCGTCGCGCAGCCAATCACGAAATTTGGTCGGAATCGCCAACCGCCCCTTGCTGTCCAGGCTGATGGCGTGAGCGCCACGCAACAAATTGCAGTCCCCGAAAGGTGAGTTATAGGGGCTAGATGCCCAATAAAACCACTTTGATCCACTTTTCTCCACCATGAAGTTTAAGGACGAGCAAGGGGCTTTTCAAGCAAGGATCTCGGGCATGGGGAACATATTGACGCAGCGTGATGGGACTACCGATTAAATGAATTGATTTTCCACAAGTTATTCATGGGAGAATTAAATCATACCGGCGAAGTGTGCCTCGTAATTAATCGATTTCACGGGGAAATGATGAAACGGAACAGCACGACGGCGCACAGGATAATGCTGACGCCCACCACGGGATAGATGATATAGCCATCCCCTACCCGACGGGCTCGCAGCACCACCAGCTGGCAGAGCAGCAGGTTATAGACGATGAGAAGAAAAGTCAGCAGTAGATTGGCGCCCAATGTCAGCTCGTCGGCATACATGATATAGAGCCACATCAAACCAAAATTAACGAGGATCAGATAAAGCAGAAATTTCTGAATCGCCCTGCCCGCCTTTGGGGTCTTTTTTACTCGTGTTATCATGCTTATCACGTCCTGGATACCACATGAACAGTCGACAGATATTGTCAAAAACTGTTGAGATACATCGTGTTTTTATCATTTTCCCGCCAGGCTCTGTCCGCTGTTGCCAAAATATCCCTGCACCTTCTCCCCGGGCTCTCTCTACTGAGCAGTGCCGTTTGTTACTCCTATGATCATTATCACTGGCAGGCGGGTTTTCCTACCCCCGTTGTCGGCCCGGGTGCCGAGCTGGTCAACGAGCAGACCCGCTTTCTGCTGCGCCAGCGCAGCCACCTGCAAACGAGGCTCGCCGAGTCCCAGCCCATGATCCGCTGGGTCACGGAGCAGGTTCAGACGCGAAAACTCCCACCCATGCTGGCTCTACTGCCCCTCATCGAGAGCAGCTACCGGCTTGACGTGATCTCCTCGGCGGGCGCCGCCGGGCCCTGGCAGCTGATGCCGGATACCGCAGCCCGCTTCTCCGTCCCCATGACAAACGGCTTCGATGGCCGCTACTCCCTGCCATTGGCGACGGAGGCGGCGCTCTCCTACCTCGGCTGGCTGCATCAATTCTTCGGGCAGGACTGGTTGCTGGCACTGGCTGCCTACAACGCGGGAGAGGGAAGAGTACTGAAGGCGGTGCTCAACGGCGGGACACGCAATGTGTGGGAGTTGCAATTGCCTAACGAAACGCGCCTCTATGTGGCGCGCTTCCTCGCGCTCTCCCAATTGCTGGACAGAGCGGCGCAGCACGGGTTTGTCCTGCCGCCCTGGCAGGCGGGAGAAAATATCCGGGTATGGCGGCAGCCGGGGGGCTGCTCATTGCTGGAGTGGGCCATGGAACGGGGGGTTGCCATGAACGAGGCAAGCCGGTGGAATCCCGCCTGGCGATTGCCCGATCCCCGGGAGGTGAGTGACTGCCCCATCGTTTATGGCGGAGGCAAGGCCCCTCCTGCCCCGCGCCATCAAGAGACACGCCCGCAGCTGGTGCGGGCCGTGTCCCTGGAAAGCCTGCACGATCCCCTGCTGTTGCTGCCTGCACGGGGACTGGACATGGGGCGGGGAGGCCTCACTCTTGAGCGGTTGCCGGATCCACTGGGATTGGAGCAGGCTCGCCCTCTGCTGGCGCCATGAAACAGTGGCGCCAGTGGCTCAGAACAGGCGCGAGATCCACCGAGTCAGGATCGACCCATCGCGCGCCGTAGAAGCTGAGGTACTGGCCTATGGCCCTGCGATGGGTGATGTGACACGCCAGCACGATCCGCGGTGACAACGACAGACTGACGTTATCGGGCAAGGTAAAACGGGCGGGGGCGAGGAAACCGACCCCACCCGGTCCGATATCCTTGATGACCGCCCGTCCGATGCGCTTGTCGAACAGCAGGCCAGAGACCATGAGCCGGGCCGCGATGCCGCAACTCTGGGATTCCAGGGGCGTGGTCCCGTCATGGAGATACCAGCGCGGCAGTTTGCGCCTGGGATCCTTGAACGGTGTCACGGGGGGCAGATCGGCGTCAGGGGTTTCCATGGGCAACGGCGTCCTTGGCTGTCCGGGTGGCGGCTTGGGTTTGGGCACTGAACAGCTGCTCCAGGCTCTTTTCCGCCTGGGTCGTCATCACCAGCAACTCGATGCGGCGGTTCTGGCTGCCTTTGGGATCGGCGGTGTTGTCCAGCATGGTATCCGACATGGCGACCACCTGACCCACCCGCTCGGGGGGCATGCCACCGGCAAGCAGGACACGCCTCGCCATCATGGCGCGATCGGAGGAGAGCTCCCAGTTGCTGTAGTTGTCACCGGCAAAGGGGGTGCTGTCGGTGTGACCGGAGATCATGACCCGGTTCTCCACTCGCTGGAAGACAGGGGCCAGTGCCATCAGCAGGTGGCGGAAATAGGGGCTGATCCGCGCACTGCCCCGGCTGTACATCTCACGCTCGTCATCGTCGCGGATCAGGATCCGCAGACCCTGGGGCACCAGTTGCAGCTCGAGGTTGTTTCTGGCCTGCATCTGATCCGCCATGGATCCGATGAAACCGGCCAACTGCGCCATCTGCTTCTCTCCCTCAATCTTGCCCACCAGCAGGCTCTCATAGCCTCCCTTGGCGCCATCGGTAAAGATGCTGCGATCCCGCTCCATGTGTCTGGGCATGCGCTGCCCCTCCTCCACGAACTGGGGACTCAACTCCTCCAGTACCGAGGGGTTGCCGCCAAGATCCACCGGATAGGGGCTGTTGCTGATGTCGAACGGGTTTGCCTCGCTGTCCATGATGCTGTAGTCGCGCAGACGGCTGGCCACCACATCACGCTCCTCCTGGCTGGAGACGGCCAGGATCCAGAGCACCATGAAGAAGGCCATCATGGCCAGGGTGAAGTCGGCGAAGGCCACCTTCCATGCACCGCCCCCCTTGGGAGCGCTGCTACGCCGCTGCTGGCGCTTGATGACGATCTGCTCGTGGTTGCGCATCACATGGCCCTGTTGGTCACCCAGTCTTCCAGTTCGAGGAAGCTGGGTTTCACGTCAGGTTCCAGCATCTTGCGGCCGGAATCGACGGAGAGCAGTGGCGTCTTGCCCCGCAGCTGAGCGATCAAAATCGACTTGATGCACATCAGCATGCCGATACGGCGCTTGACCATCTCTTCCATGGCATTGCTGATGGGCTCCAGCAGGCAATAACAGAGGAAGATGCCGATGAAGGTGCCCACCAGGGCGGCCGCCACGTGCACGCCTATGTTGCTGAGGGGGCCGTCGAGCTGCTGCATGGTGATGATGATCCCCATCACCGCCGCCAGGATCCCGAAGCCAGGGCAGGCCTCCCCGGTCTTGTGCAGCGCATGGGCGGGCTTGAGCATGTCCTCCTCGATGGCCATGATCTCCTGCTCCAGTATGGTGTCGAGCTCATGAGGCGTGATCTTGCCCATGCCCAGCAGACGCAGGTTGTCGATGATGAAGCCCAGCAGTTGCGGATCTTCCGATACCTGGGGATACATGAGGAAGACGGAGCTCTGCTGCGGATTCTCCACGTGCTCGTCCAGCGCCTTCATCCCCTTGTTGCGGGTCTCTTCCAGCAGTTGGTGCATCAGGGTCAGCAGTTCGCGATAGATCTCCTTCTCGTCCTTGTTGGACTTGAAGCAAAGCTTCATCTGGCGCCACATTTCATGCATCACCTCCTTGGAATTGCCAAGGAACATGGAGCCGACCGCCGCCCCTATGATGATGATGAGTTCGGCAGGCTGCCACAGGGCGATGGGGCGCCCCCCGGCCATCATGAAGCCGCCGATCACACATACGAAAATGACACCAAGACCAATCTGTTTTTGCATGGATGCTCCCGCAGAAATCAACAAGACTCCCCCCGCGGGGAGAGGCATAACTATATGGAGTCGACCAATCGCTGCTTGAGCTGAAGGACGCACTGCTTGTGGAGCTGGCACACCCGCGACTCGGTCAACCCGAGCACCAGTGCAATCTCCTTCATGTTCAATTCCTGCTGGTAATAGAGGGAAAGCAGCAGCTGTTCACGCTTGTCCAGGGTGCCGAGCACCTTGCCCAAGGTCATGGCCAGATCCTGATCGTCAGACTCGGATGCGGGCGCCCTGCCCCCGTTCTCCAGCCACTCCTCCAGACTCTGCAACGCCTCGGCCTGGCTCGCATAGGCGAGCTGGCGCACCTCCTCGACGGTGCAGGAAAGCGCCTGTGCCAGCTCCTGCTCGGTCGGGTTGCGCCCCAGACGATTGAACAGCTCCCGCTGTACCTGGTTGTGACCGTGCACCTGCTGGCGCAGCTGACGGGGGCGCCAGTCGAGGCGCCGCAGCTCATCCAGCATGGCTCCCCGTACCCGCTTGAAGGCATAGCTCTCGAACTGGGCATCCGGTTCACCCCCATAGCGACGCCAGGCTTCCAGCAGCCCCATCATGCCGACCTGCTCCATGTCCTCCTGATCGAAGCTGGCGCTCACCTGACTGCGCAGGTGAGTGGCTGCCCGCTTCACCAGAGGCAGATAACGGCTCAGGATCACCTGCTCACCGGTGCGGGGAGCGGAGGCGGTCAGTTCGCAGGGAGTATCCCAACCAGCGTCCATCATGTTCGCTACTGCACCAGGACCTTGGTGACCAGCACTTCATCCAGATAGGGCTTGTAGCCATACCCCTCCAGGGTTCCCACCAGTTTGCCGAGCAGAGAGGTCTGAAGGGCCGAGATGTTCTGCAATTCCTGCTTCACCGCCTCATGGGAGCGATGGCTGAAATATTGCACCATGGCATTGCGGATCAGGGGGGTCAGCTCGTTGAGCGTCTCCAGTTGCTGGGGATTGTGGGTGACCAGCGCCAGCTCCAGCACCAGATAGTGGGGCTCTCTGTCTCCCTCCAGGCTGATGACGAAACGCTCCATCGGTTTGAACAGCGGCGTCTTGCTCAGCTCGGGCTTGGCCTCTGCCAGGCCCAGCCAGACGGCAACCGTATCCCGCTTGAGATAAGCGCCATAGGCCAGCGCCGCCAGCAGGCACAGCGCCATCATTATCACCATCAACCACTTCATGACACGCCGCATAATTTGAAATCACTCTCGCTATTGCCAGATCTTGAAATGTCACACCAGGGTGTTGAGCCAATCCTGGCCAGCACTGCCCGATGCGTCCTGTTCTTCCTGCCACTGTCGTCGACCTGCCAGGATCTTCTCCTGCTGCCAGCGATCCCCCCGCTCCTGCTCTCCCCCCTGGCCCACGTTCACCTCGACACCACCAGCATGATGGGGAGCCAAACTCATGCGAAGCCGCTCCATCGACTGGATCAGGGCTTCACGCACCGCCGGGTTGGTCACGTTGAGCTGCACGTTGAGCCGATCCCCTTCCACCCTCACGGTCAGTTCGAGGCGACCCAACTCGGGGGATCGAGGCGGATATGGGCCTGCTTGATGCTATGGTTCACCTGCAGCTCGACCCTGTCTTTGAGCACATCGACCAGTTGCTGGCCCCACTGGGCCTCGCTTGCGGCAAGACGCGCCGGTGCCCACTGGTATTCCGCAGGCCTGGCGGCAGATAGCGCGGGCGACAACCCCGCCTTTGCCTTGAATTCGGTGACGCTGGCCTCCCGCTCCGGGGCGGGCTCCCCGGGAAGAGGCACCACCGCTGCCGCACTCCGGGTCGCAGGCTGCTCGCCCCGGGCTGTGGGCTGGAGCATTCGCATGGCCAGCTCCCCAACGGGTTGAGGGAGGCTCTCCTTGCCAACGGAAACCGGCGGCGCCGGCATCCGCTCCCCTTCCATTCGCTCGAACCCGCTGAGGGCGCGCAGCACAGGCGAGGAGGCGGGTTGCACCTCCCCGACGGGGGCAAGGCCGGCACTCGATGACAAACGGGCAGGAGGAAGGCGTCCCTCCTCCTGGCGGACAAAAGGTGGTGGCATCTGGTTGAAGGCGGCGAGTTGCTCGGCGACATCCGCAGCCACTTCGACGCTCTCCTCCTGCTCCGTCTCGTCGACGGGGGCGGAAGGGGCAGTGGACGGAGGAAGCATCGCCTCCTGCGGAAGATCCAGAGGCTGGTACTCTTCCCCCTGCCCGTCAGGCTGGCGGGAGAGGCGGGTAAAACCACCGGATGGGGAAGCGGGCAGTGTCTCTGCCACGGGGAGAGGGATCATGCCCATGTCTGCGCCTCGTCGTAGGCCTGCAATCCTTCCCGCTTGCGGGAGAGGCTGTCCCACTCCTGCTTGCGCAGCGCCGTTTCCTGCTCACAGAGCGCGAAGGCTTCCCGATGCCAGTGGCGCACTTGATCCCGGGCCGGCATCAGGGATTGCCACAATGCAGGCTGGCTGTTCAGATGCGCCACCAGCTGGGCCAGACGCTGATCCGCCAGACGCACCGCATCCCACTGTCCGGCGCGGGCCTGCTGCAAGATAAGACGCCCGAGCCCCAGAAGCTGGCGCTGACGTGTCTCGCGTTCCGCACCGGGGGGCACGGCTCCTGTCATGGACATGATGATGGCCTCAAAATAGGACGACCTTGCGGGCAAGCAAGGAGCAGGCCAAATATATAAACATTATATTTCAATACGTTATTTCCAACCTTTGCCCCATGAGGAAGGTGGATTTCCGCATCAACGGGGATGGCGGGCCATCGCTTCCCAACCCTCTTTCAGCTCCAGCAGGATGCGACGCACCTCTGCAAAGCCCGCGACATCGTTGGCCACGCTGATCTCGAACAGCCGCTGGCCGCAGTAGTCGTACAGACGGTGCAGGTTGCTGGCCAGCTCCCCGCCCTTGTCCATGTCGAGGGCACTGTCGAGCCCCCCCAGGATCTGCAGGCACTTGTTGATAGACTGCCCCTTGCGCTCGAACTGCCTGGCCAGAATGTGGCCCTCGGCCCTGGCAATTTCGTCGAGCAGGCCATCCATCAACATCAGCACCAGCTGGTGCGGATCGGCGCTCGCTGCCTTGGCCTGGGTGGCGGCGAACTGGTAGGCGTCATAGCCTTCTTGGGGTTCAAACATGAAAAACTCGCTTATTCAAAGTGTTACGGGCTATCCGTCTCACAGGGCGCCCATGGTCTGCAACATCTGGTTCATGGTGGTGAACTGATTGAGGTAGCGCTTATACGCGGAATCCATGCGCCGATCCAGCGCCTCCATCCGCTCGTTCACCCGCTTCTCGTTCGCTTCAAGACCTGTCTTGCGTCCCTTGAGTGCACCGTCCCGCTTGGTATAGGGGTCCAGGGCATTACTCATCCGCTTGAGCAGACCATCGTCGCCCATGAGTGCCTTGCCGAGCAGCTCGGGATCCTTCTCCAGCGCCTTGTTGAAGTCAGTCTCGTTGAAGGAGAGCTTGCCCGCCTTGTCGGTCTTGATCCCCAGGCTCCCCAGAGTCAGATCATCGGGCAGCTCCCGCACGCTGCGGGCAATCACGCTCTTGAGGCTGCGTACCCCGCTGTCGGAGGAGAGTGCTCCCGGTGCCTTGGGATCGCTGGAGGTCATCTTGGCCAGCTCGTCCACCAGCTCGTTGTAACTGTCGACAAACTTCTTGAGGGAGCCGGTAACCGCCTCCTTGTCCTGATCCACCGTGACCAGCAGCGGAGCGTCATCCGCCTTTTGCGCCTTGGTCAGCTGGAACGTCAGGCCATCCACCACGTTCTCTATCTTGTTGCTGGCAGAGGTGATGGTGAGAGGGTTGTCCCCCCCCATGCGCAGCTTGGCGTCCTGCGCCTGGGTGATGTCCGTCTTGCCGGCCATCGCCACCCCGATGGCATTGGCGCCATCCCCGCTGTACCCCAGGGTGATGGCGTTCTCCACGCCGCTCTCCTTGCTGGTCAGTACCATGCTGACCTTGCCGTCGGTACGTACCAGGGTCGCCTTCACCCCCGGGTTGTCCTTGGCATTGTTGATCTGGGAGACCAGATCCTTGACGGTGGCGCCAGCCGGGAGGGAGGCCAGGTCGATGTCCAGGGTCTTGCCCTTGACGGTCAGGGAGAAGACGCCGTCTGCCGGCAGCGGTGCCGTGTCACTGTCAAGCTGCAAGCCGACCTGATGGGACTGGGCAAGCTGCTCCACGAAGAAGCTGTACTGACCCGAGCTGGCCTTGCCGTTGCTCGTCACCGTCATGAGTCCTTCCTGGGACAGGGTGGCCTTCTGAGCCTGCAGGCTGCTCGCCTTGTTCAGATCCTTGAGCAGGGTCTGGAAACTCGACAGCTTGGTGGTGAGGCTGCTGATGGCGCTCTGCTGCGCCTTGACGCTGTCCAGCTGCTTCTTCAGCAGCTTGTCCATGTTCTGGCGCTCGACGGCCACCAGTTGCATCGCCGTGCTGGCCGGATCTATTTGCATCTTTATCCCCTTATTCGGTGGCATGCCTGTTGGAAAAGACCGGCTCGGCCCTTTCCAACCGGCAAGCGGTTCTCAAACAAGAGCCGCCCCTCTCGGGGCGGCCCGGCAAACCATCAACGCAGCAGGGAAGTCACCATGCCGGTCATCTGGTTGGAGTTGGACAGCACGGACATGCCAGCCTGCATCAGCATCTGGTTCTTGGTCATGTTGGTGCTCTCCTGGGCGAAGTCGGCATCCATGATGCGGCCGTTCGCCATGTCGGTGTTCTCTTTCATGTTGGAGAGGTTGTTGACGGTGTGCTCCAGACGGTTGATGTTGGCACCGAACTGGGAACGGGCGGTACCGATGGCATCCAGGGCGTCTTCCATCTTGGTGATCTGCGCATTGAAGGCAGTGGAGGCCAGAGCGGTGGCATCGGCGGTGGCAAAATCGGTTTCCGCGGCATCAATGGCTGCGTTGACGGCCTGAACATTGCCGCTGGCATCCACATCCAGCTTCTCGGCGGCGGAACCACCGATTTGGAAGGTCACTGCTGCGGCGCCGAACTTGCCCGCATCGCTGATCAGAGCCTGACCACCAAACTTGGTGTTGTCGCTGATGTTCTTCAGCTCGGCAGACAGCTCCTTCATTTCGGTGCCCATGGCCAGACGGTCTTCCGCGCTCGCGGTGCCGTTGGCGCCCTGGGTGGCCAGGTCTTTCATGCGCTGAACGATGTTGGTCATCTCGTCCATGGCACCTTCGGCGGTCTGCATCATGGAGACGGCGTCCTGGGCGTTGCGCATGCCGACCTTCTGGCCGTTGGACTGGGCTTGCAGACGGGTGGCCATCTGCAGACCGGCGGCGTCATCGGCGGCGGAGTTGATGCGCAGACCGGTACCCAGGCGCTGCATGGCGGTGCCCAGCATCTTGTTGGTGTTGTTCAGCTGGTTCTGAGTGGTCAGAGAAGCAAAGTTGGTATGAATGGACAAACCCATGATCTATTCCTCGAAGAAGGCTGCTACCGCAGCGGATAACCGTACGAAGGAGAGAAGCGACAGGTGCGAGGCAAGACTTGAGCTGCGGGTGAAAAATATGATGAAAAAAGAGGGCGCGGGAGGAGCTGGGAGGGGAAACGGGAAAAAGGCACCCACCAGGGGGATGGGTGCCACCAGCATCAACGCAGCAGGGAGGTCACCATGCCGGTCATCTGGTTGGAGTTGGACAGCACGGACATGCCAGCCTGCATCAGCATCTGGTTCTTGGTCATGTTGGTGCTCTCCTGAGCGAAGTCGGCATCCATGATGCGACCGTTCGCCATGTCGGTGTTCTCTTTCATGTTGGAGAGGTTGTTGACGGTGTGCTCCAGACGGTTGATGTTGGCACCGAAGGAGGAACGGGCGCTGCCGATGTCTTTCAGGAAGGTTTCCATCTCGGTGATGGCGGCATTGGCTTTGGTCTGATCACCGATACCGCCACCCTTGACTGCGGTACCATCCAGGCCGGAGCCAGCGGTGGAACCGGTCACTTTCTTCAGGTCGGTAGAGATGTCCACGCTCAGGGTCTCGGCGGCGGAGCCACCGATCTGGAACTTGACCGCACCCTTCTCGAAGTTGCCAGCGGCTTTCTTCAGCAGGGACTGGCCACCGAAGGTGGTGTTGTCGGTGATGTTGGCCAGCTCTTTCGACAGCTCGCCGAACTCGGCGTTCAGGGCGGTGTAGTCTTCGGTGCTGGTAGTGCCGTTGGCCCCCTGGGTAGCCAGATCCTTCATGCGCTGAACGATGTTGGTCATCTCGTCCAGGGCGCCTTCAGCGGTCTGCATCATGGAGATGGCATCCTGGGCGTTGCGCATGCCGACCTTCTGGCCGTTGGACTGGGCTTGCAGGCGGGTAGCCATCTGCAGACCGGCCGCGTCGTCGGCGGCGGAGTTGATGCGAAGACCGGTACCCAGGCGCTGCATGGCGGTGCCCAGCATCTTGTTGGTGTTGTTCAGCTGGTTCTGGGTGGTCAGGGAGGCGAAGTTGGTATGGATGGACAAGCCCATGATGTATTCCTCGAGTTAAACGCTGCACAGCAGCCCGTTAGGTTGACATCAGATAGAGACGACCCCTTTCGCGCAGAAATGTAATCTTCCCTCCGCATATTTTTCTTCTGGCCCCCTCCCGGGCATTCCGGTATCCCGGGTGCTCGCCGCCTCCCCCATCCGGCATGCTTATTGCTTTTAAAACGTCCTCTCTCACTACCGGATGGCGACATGGCTGCTTCGCTCTACACACCGCATTTCGTTCAACATTTCCAGTGCATCGGCGATCGCTGCGAGGACAACTGCTGCCACAGCTGGACCATCAGCATCGACAAGCAGACCTTCCGCAGCTATGAACGCCACCCCGACCCCACGGTCAAATCCCTGAGCAAGCTGCACATCATCAAGGTGAAGCAGAGCAACGAGCGCTGGGGGGAGATAAAGCTCGACGAACAGGGCGCCTGCCCCTTCCTCGATGAAAACCGCCTGTGCCAGATCCACAGCAAGGCGGGTCCGGATGCCCTGAGTCACACCTGCAAGACCTACCCCAGAGCCCAGACCCGCATCGGCAACCAGCTCAAGAGGTCCCTGATGCTCTCCTGCCCCCAGGTGTGCCGCCAGTTGCTGCTTGACCCCCTGGCGATGCAGACCGAGGTCACCGAGCTCACCCAGCCCCTGCCCTTCGCTCCGCCCCCCTCCAATGCCATGGCGACGTTGCACAGCCTGAGCATTCACGTGCTGGCCGCCACGGATATCCCCGTGGCGATTCGGCTATGGCTGGTCGGCATGCTGATCCACCGGGATCCTGCGCAACTCTCCCACGAGGCCTTCCTCGATCAGGTGGCGGTACTGGCCGAACGCGGGGAGCTCAACACCATGTTCGAGCAGTTGCCCGCCCTGCCCAGACTGCAGTGGTGGGGCCTCAGAACCATGACCCACCAGTTGCTGGCCTATTCCCAGGGGAGACGGGGGCGGCAGACCATGCAGGTCTGCCTCGACAAGATCAACGAGGTACTGGAGGGAACCTACGACGAGGACAAGCTTGCACACCTGCAGCAGGTCTGGCACGACAGGGTCGCCCCCTTCCTGGCCGGCCATCCCCAGATCCTGGACAACTACCTGCTCTACTACGTCTATCACCACAACTTCCCGCTGCAGCAGGGCGACAAGTACCAGGCCTATCAACTGCTGGTGGTCGACTACTTCCTGCTGCGCAACTACCTCTGCCTGCTGGCCATGGACAAGGAGCTGGACGAGCAGGACGTGGTCAACCTCTTCTACAGCTACCACACTATACGCCAGCACAATGCGAGTTTTATCAAGACCATAGAACAGGGGCTCAACGACTCCGGCTTCGCGTCGGACATCTCCCTGTACGCCCTGCTCAAGCCCTGAAAACAGAAAACCGCCAGCGAGCTGCATGGCGGTTTTCTGTCGTGAACGGGACCTGGCACCCTAGGTGAGCAGCGCCACCACGTTCTGGCGCGAGACGTTGGCCTGGGCAAGCAGACCGGACATGGTCCCCATGAAGCCCCCTTCCTTGAGCTGGAGGCTGAGCTTGCCCTGCAACTGGACCAGCTCCTCCTGCTGCAGGTTCTGGCTGCGTGACTTCACCCGATCGAGCTGCTTCACCATCCGCTGGCGAAACTGCTTGAGCTCGCGCACCGACTGCTCTATCTCCCCGAGCAGTCGCTTCAGCCGTTGCTGCTCCTGTTTGATCTCCCCCTTGTCGAGCCCCTCGCCGAGCTGGGTCAACTGCCCCGCCTTTGGCTTGAACTGCACGGGTACCGGGTTGCCGGCGGGAATGCGGATGCCCTCGCCGCTCAGCAGCACGGGTTCATCCAGCTTGCGCCTGTGCTGATCCGGCACGCTCAGCTCCAGCTTGCCCAGCTCGTTCAGGCGCGCCTGGATATGCTCCTTGCGCAGCGCGCGATCCAGACGGGCGGCCGCCTCCGCTTCACTGGCATCGGCGGGCAGCAGCACCTCGACGGCGCTGCTGGTCTGAGGGAAGGAGAAGACGAGACGCTCGGCACTCGCCCTTGGGCTCAGCAGATCGAGCCGCTCCGCGCTGTAGTGCACCCTGCTGTCCGTGGCCGACGCCAGCAAGCGTGGCCTGAGCTCGCTCGTCAGTGGCGCCTGCGGCTGGGTCAGCTTCTCTTCCAGTACCTTGAGACGGGAGACCAGATCCCCGCTCGCCGCCTTCTGCTGGCCGAGCTGCTGCTCCAGGCGCTTCAGCTCGCCCCACACCTGGCTCAGGGCCTGCTCGCCCCCCTGGGCATGGGCGATGCGCTGCTGCGCCGTGCCGATCAGGGCCCAGCGATCCAGCCGGATGACATTGGGCTGGCGTTCATTGCGAGGAGTCTGGGGAGAAGTAGCCTGGGCAGTCGAACGACCTTGCAACCTGGGTTGGGCCGGCGTTTCGACCACGCTCCCCGGACGGGTTTGTTGAATCTGCATCCTGGCTCCTTAGACAGATTTAGGGCATGTAGTTGAACAGGCTCAGGCCATTCACCTTGGCGAAGGCCTGCTGTTGCACCTGCAGAGCCATCAGCACATGCGCCTGCTGGGTCACGGCCCCCGCGTAGTCGAGGGACTCTATCTGATTGCTCACTTCCTTGCTATAGGTGCTCTTCTCGGCATGACCCTCGTCCACCTGATCCAGCAGATTGATGCGCGCCCCTATGGTGCTCACCATCTGGCTGATGTCATCCTGCAGGGTCTTGCTGCGATCCAGCATGGCTCTGGCCTGATCCGCCGCATCCGGTGCGCCGGCATCGAAGGCCGCCACCATGTCGTCCAGCTGCTTGAAGAAATCCCCGTTCTGGATGAACAGGCTGTCTGCGGTCTGGTTGAGGGACACCGTCACCCCCCGGGCAATCTCCACCTCCCGCACCAGGGCATCCCCCTGATAGAGATAGCCGCCACCCGGACCCTGGACGATGGGGGTCTTGTCCACCTGGCTGCCGCTGAACAGGCTTGAACCGTTCTCGTTGCGGGCATTGGCGAGATCCAGCAGTCCCTCCTTGATGATGGCCGCCTCGCTGGACACCGCCCGGCGATCGTCCTCGGAGAGGGAACCGTTGGCTGCCGTCTGGGTCAGCTCCCGCAACCGGCTCAGCATGTTGGTCATGGTCTCGAACTGCAGCTCCCCCTGGGATAGCTGGCTCTTGGCATTGGCGATGTTCTTCTGGTACTGGGCCATGGCCACCTGCTCTTTCTTCAGACCGAGCAGTTGCACGCTGCCCACGGGATCGTCCGAAGGCTGCAGGATCCGCTTGTTGGAGGAGATCTGGCGATCCAGCCGGGCGTAGTCGCCAAAGCCCCGCTGCAGGTTGTCGAGCATGCTGAGCTGGATCTGGTTGGTGCTGATGCGCATGCGGACTCCGTCAGAACATGTTGAGAATGGAATTGAAGAGTTGATCCGAGGTGCTGATCACCTTGGCATTGGCCTGATACGCCTTGGTGTAGGCCATCACTTTGACCCCTTCCTCATCGAGGTTGACGCCGCTCACGCTGCTGAGCTTGGTGGCGAGCTGTTTCTCCATGTTGGCATCGGCCTCCATGGTCGCCTTGGCCTGACCGCTCTGCACCGCCATCTTGCCAAGCAGGGCGCTGTAGGCATCGTACTGATCATCCTTGATGGTCAGCAGCTCCTGCAGGTTGCGGTTGTCGCCGTTGCCGCCCCCCGCCTTGGCGAAGGCGAGGTGATCCCCGGTAAAGCCGTCGGCCACCTTGAGGGTGCCGGAGGGATTGAGGGGGTCGTAGCTGAACAGGGGTTTGCCGGGATCGCCGTTCAGATCGACGCCACCCGCCTGCTTGGCGTTGAAGTCATCCGCCAGCTTCTTCGCGATCTGGTTCAGCTCGTCGCGCAGGGGGCGCAGCACTGTGGTGCGATATTCCAGCACGCCCGCCAGGGTGCCGCCCTGAAGTCTGGGGACCTCGAAGGATTGCGGCCCGAAGCTCAGGCTCAGGGTGTCGCCGGCCAGAGAGAGGGTGCTGCTGCTGCCGGCCAGCACCAGGGGCTGGCCCTGGGGCAGGCTCAGGGAGAAGGAGCCGTCGCTCTGACGGTTGACCCGCACCTCCATGAAGGTCGACAGCTCACGCACTATCTGCTCGCGGCTGTCTTCCAGCGCCGAGGTGTTGACCCCTTTGGAAGCCTGCTCGCCGATCTGGGTGTTGAGCTCCGCCACCTGTTTGAGATAGCTGTTCACCTGGGTGATGGTGCTGCCCAGCTGATCGTCGATCTGCTTCTCCTGGGTCAGCAGGCTCTCGTTCAACTGGCCGAAGCGGTTGGCCAGGGCACCGGCCGAGCTGACGATCTGGCTGCGCTGCGCCGGTGTTTCCGGGCTGTCGAGGGCGGCGCTCAGGGACGCGAAGAAACTGTCCAGCCCCTTGGTGATGTTCATCGACTCGCTGCCGAGCAACTGCTCCGTCGTATTGATGTACTGGTGAAACGCATAGGAGGAGCCGGTCGCGGAGCGGCTGCGCCAGTGCTGGGAGACCAGATAGTCATCGGTGATCCTGCGAACCCCGGTCACCTCGACCCCCATGCCGTTGTCCATCCGGCCAAAGCCCGACAGGCTGCCCATCATGGCCTCCTGGCGGCTGTACCCGATGGTATTGACGTTGGCGATATTCTGGGCAGAGATGTTCAATGCGATCTGCGATGCATTGAGTCCGCTAAAACCGATACTGAGCAGCGACATCAGTCAACTTTCCTCATTTTTGCCGAATTCAGAGGCTGACTGAAGGCAGCCAGGGTCTGGGAGTCTGAAGCGACCACCGGCTCGGCATTCTTTAATGTGGGGGCCAGTTGATTGACCATCTGCTCCTTGAGCCCCATGCCGCCGCGCTTGACCAGGCTCATCGCGAGCTGGCTGTCGTACATGTCGCGGTAGAGGGACTCCCCCTTGATAAGCCTGTCCTCTTCATCCTGCATGGCGTCGGACGCCGAACGCATGTGCTTGAGCACCGTCTGCAGGAAGCTCACCTCGAACTGGCCGGCCGCCGCCTCCAGGGCCGCGCGCTGATCCGGGTTGCTCTTTATCTGCTGCAGTTCATTGAGATCCTGATAGAAACCAGGCTCCGAGGTAATTCTGGTCATAGAGATCCTTAGATGACCACCAGCTCGCCTTCGAGGGCGCCCGCCTCGTCGAGGGCTTGCAGGATGGCCATGACATCATCCGGGGTCGCCCCCAGAGAATTCACCGCCTTGACGATCACCTCCAGGGAGGTGCCATCCGGCCAGACAAACATGTTGTTGCGCTCCCGGTCAACCTGGATCTGGGAGTTGGGCGTCGTGGTGGTCCGCCCGTTGGAGAAGGCATTGGGCTGGCTCACCGTCTGGCTCTCACCTATGGTGACCGTCAGGCTGCCATGGCTGACCGCCGCCTTGTGCACCTTGACCCCCTGCCCCATGACCACGGTGCCGGTACGGCTGTTGAAAACGACTCGCGGCCGCTCCTTGCCCATGTCCACCTGGATGTCCTGCAACAGGGCCATGAAGGAGATGCGCTGGCTCTCGTCCCGGGGAGCCGCAATCTGGATGCGACCGGCGCTGACCGCCTTGGCCACGGGGCCGAGCTGGCGGTTGATCTCCCGCTCCACGTTGCGGGCCGTCTTGAAGTTGGGCTGGTGCAGGTTGAGCGTCACTTCCGGCTTGTCCGAGAAGTTGCTGGCCACCTCCCGCTCGATGATGGCGCCGTTCGGGATGATGCCGGCCGTCGGCACGTTGATGGTCAAGGAGGAGCCGGATTGCCCCTCCGCCTTGACCCCGGCCACCACCAGGTTGCCCTGGGCGACCGCATAGACTTCACCGTCGATGCCGCGCAGGGGAGTGAGCAGCAGCGAGCCGCCTCTCAGGCTCTTGGCATCGCCGATGGAGGTCACGGTCACGTCCATCTGCTGACCTTTGCCGGCGAGGGCGGGCAGCGTCGCCTGCACGGAGACGGCAGCCACGTTCTTGAGCTTGGGGTCGATGTCATCAGGCAGCTGTACCCCGAACTGCTTGAGCATGTTGGTCATGGACTGGCCGGTGAATTTGACCTGGCTGCGATCCCCGGTACCGGAGAGGCCGACCACCAGGCCATAGCCCACCAGCTGGTTGGCTCTCATCCCCTGCACGTCGGCAATGTCCAGCAGGGCCCGTTTGGCGGGGACAGCGGCGCCGGCCACGCCCGACAGCGCCAGGCAGAGCAGGGCGATATACCATCTGTTCATCGAAATCCTCACAAGGGGGAGAAGGCGGAACTGAAGAAGCGCGACAGCCAGCCCATCTGGTTGCTGTCGGCCAGGGCGCCGCGACCGGCATAGGTGATGCGGGCATCGGCAATGCGCTGGGAGGAGATGCGGTTGCTCTGGTCGATGTCCTCGACCCGCACCATGCCCCCCAGACGGATGTACTCATCCCCCTGGTTGAGGCGGATCCACTTCTCCCCCCGGATCCCCAGCACCCCGTTGGGCATCACTTCGGCCACCGTGACCGTGATGGCCCCCGCCAGAGTATTCTGCTGGCTGGAGGTCGCCCCGCCGTCGAAGTCGCGATCCGCCTTGATAGAGGCACTCCAGTCCGGTCGGGAAACACCGCCGATGGAAGGCACAGGCACGCTCAGATTGCTGTTCTTGTTCATGCTGGTGTTGGCCTTCTTGCTGGACTGGGTGCGCTCCTCCAGCATGACGGTCAGGATGTCTCCGACCCGGTAGGCACGGCGATCCTGGAACAGGGTCATCATGTAGTCGTGACGATAGAGGCTGCCATCCTCCCCCACCCCAGCTTTCGTCAGCTCGGAGCGGGAAGGGGCCCACTTCTCGTCACCGGGCTCGGGGGCCTGCAACTCGTAGGTGGAGCAGCCCCCCAGCAGCAGGGCGAGCACGACGCAATACCACACCGGCTTCATCATCACAGCGCCTGGGTCACGAACTTGAGCATCTGATCGGCGGAGGAGACCACCTTGGCATTCATCTCGTAGGCGCGCTGGGTGGTGATCATGTCCACCATCTCTTCCACCACGTTCACGTTGGAACTCTCCAGGGTGAACTGCTTGATGGCCCCCATGGCCTCTTCACCCGGGACCCCTTCGATGGCTTCACCGGAGGCACCGGTCGCCCGGTAGAGGTTGCCCCCCAGGGCTTCCAGACCGGCCGGGTTGGAGAAGTTGGTCAGGGTGATGCGCCCCAGCTCCACGTTCTCCTGCTGTCCCGGCAGGGTGGCGCTCACGGTGCCGTCTGTGCCGATGGCGATCTTGGTAGCGTTGTCCGGGATCTGGATCTGCGGCAGCATGGGCAGGCCGTCGGCATTGACCAGCAGCCCTTCCGCATTGCGGTGCCATTGACCGTTGCGGGTATAGGCCGTCTCGCCATCCGGGCGCTCGACGCTGAAGAAGCCGGCCCCCACCACCGCCATGTCCAGCTCCTGGTTGGTGTTCTGGAACTGCCCTGGCGTGAATACCTTCTGGGTGCCGACCACCCGCACACCGTTACCCATCTGGATGCCGATGGGGGACAGGTTCTGCTGATCCTGCTGGGCACCGGGCTGGCGCTGAACCTGATAGAACAGATCCTCGAACGCCACCCGATCCCGCTTGAAACCGACCGTGTTGACGTTGGCCAGGTTGTTGGAAATGCTGGCCATCTTGGCATCCTGTGCCGACAGACCCGTCTTGCTCACCCACAGCGCTGCATGCATCTTCGTTTCTCCACCTGATTCGTTCGAACGGGGTGCATCCCGTCAGTATTCATTCCCGGCCGCCATGGCCGACCGTCAGCCCTGGCCAGAGATCAGCCTGGCACCCTGCCTGGCCTGCTCGTCCGCCGTCTTCATCAACTTGACCTGCAACTCGAAATTGCGGGTCAGGGACATGCTGCCGATCAGCTCGTCCACCGCGTTCACGTTGGCCCCCTCGAGGAAACCGGACGCCAGAACCACCTGCTCGCTGATCTCCGCATCCCCGCCCTGGCGATGGCGGAACAGGCCGTCAGCCCCCTTGACCAGCTCGGCCGGATCCGGGTTCACCAGCTTGAGCCGGCCCACGTCCAGACGGGCGCCGCCCCCCGGCGGGGTGATGCTGAGGGAGCCATCCTTGCCAAAGCTCAGATCCCGATAGGCGGGCAGTACCATCTCGCCGCCATCCCCAAGCACGGGGCGACCGTTGAGGGTCAGCAACCCCTCCCCGTCCACCTCCAGGTTGCCGGCACGGGTGTAGGCCTCCTTGCCGTCTGCGGTCTGCACGGTGAGAAAACCGTCGCCGCGGATCGCCACGTCCAGCTTGCGGCCGGTCTGCATCAGGGCGCCCGCCCGAAAGTCGGTTCCCGCCTGCTCTTCCCTGGCCATGACCCGGCTCTGGTAGCCATCGCCGGTCAGGGCATAGGCGGACGCCCGCTCGAAGTCGGCACGAAAACCGGCGGTATTCACGTTGGCCAGGTTGTTGGCCCGGATCTGCTGGGCCATCAGGGTGTGTTGCGCCCCGGACATGGCGGTATAGATAAGCTTTTCCACGGATCACGCCTTAGAAGGAGTTGAATAGGACCTGGGTCATCTTGTCCGCCGAGCTGATGGTCTTGGCGTTGGCCTGGTAGTTGCGCTGGGAGGTCATCAGGCTGACCAGCTCCCCCGTCAGATCCACGTTGGAGGCCTCGTAGGCGCCCGCCGTCAGGCCGCCCAGGGTCCCGCTACCCGGCGCTCCCAGCACGGGCTGGCCCGAGCTGAACGACTGCTGCCAGGTGGTGTTGTTGGCTTGCAGCAGGCCCTGGGGATTGGCGAAGTTCGCCATCACCACCTGACCCTGGAGCAGGCTCTGGCCGTTGGTGAAGGTGGCGTAGACGCCACCGTCCGCATCCACCCTGACTCCGGTCAGATCCCCGGCGGTATAGCCGTTGGACTGGTTGCGGGTCGCGTTGAAATCGGAGGCGTACTGGCTGACCCGGGCCAGATCGGCGGTGAGGGTGATGGGCTCGGCACCGGCGGGGGCCAGGTTCAGCACGGGGGCCGTGGTCGGCGACTTCAGGGTGCCGTTGGTGTTGAACTCCATGGTCACCGGCGCACCGGTCTGGGTCCCGTTGAAGGCATAGTTGACCTGCCAGGTGTTCTCGCCGGTCTTCACGAAATACTGGGTGACGGTGTGCTCGACCCCGAGAGAGTCATACACCTTGCTGGACTGGGAGTAGCTGAAGCTGTCCGCCTTGGCGGGATCGAAGGGGTGCAGCCCCTGGTCGATGACGCTGGCGTCCGCCTTGAGGTTCGCCACGAACTCCAGGGTATCGGACGGCTTGGCCGCCAGGCTGCCCGCCTTGACCTGAATGTCACCCACCACGCCGGATTGCAGCTCCCCCGCCTCGTTGGTGGTGTAGCCCTGCAGACGGGTGCCGCTGGCCGTGGTCAAGTAGTTGCTGGCGTCCCGCTGGAACATGCCGGCCCGGGTGTAGGAGGTCTGGCCGTTGCCGTCCTTGAGGACGAAGAAGCCGTTGCCGGAGATCGCCAGATCCAGCCCACGACCGGTCCGGGTCACGTCGCCGTTGCGATCGAAGTTCTGGGAGACGTTGTTCATCTCCACGCCGCCGGCCTGGCCGCCGCCGTAGATGGCGGCAAACTCGGCACGGCTGGACTTGAAGCCGGCGGTGCTGGCGTTGGCCACGTTGTTGCTGATGACGCTCAATTCCTGGTTGACGGCGCGCAGGCCGCTCAGTCCGATACTAAAAGACACAGTGTCGCTCCTTTCTGATTACGCCGACTTGCCAAACTGGACGGCGCTGAACAGGGGAACATCCCCGACGCCCGCCACTTGCAAAATGATTTCGCCCGTACCGGGCAGGCTGACGCGCTCCACCCGGCTGGCCACATAGTTCTTGGTGGTGGTGGCCACCCCGGCGAGGGAGGCCTTCACCTCGAAGCTGTACTCGCCGACCGGCAGGGCCGGCAGCTCGTAATCCAGCGCCCCCGTCTTGCTCTCACCCCAGCTCTTGGTCGCGACCAGGGTGCCGTGCTTGTCATAGACCTTCAGCTCGACCGCATCGGCCGCGCCGGCCAGTTCCACCTGACCGCGGATCGCCCCCTCTTTCTGCTGATCCAGGGTCTGGCTCGGCACCATCACCTCCTTGTCGATGAGGTCGGTGCTCTGCAACACCTGCTGGGTATCCATCATGTTGATGGACTTCTGCTGCAGCACCTTGAGCCCCTCGACCCCCTCCACCATGCTGAACTGCGCCAGCTGGGTGACGTACTGGGCGCCATCCAGCGGGTTGGTGGGATCCTGGTTCTGGATCTGGGCCACCATCATCTGCAGGAATTCGTTGCGCAACTGGACACCCTGACCATCGGTGGCGCCGTTGGCGGCGATCTCCGGGGTGGCCGAGTACTGGCTGGTGCTGCGGGCGGTATCCAGACCGCTGACTTGTGGCAGGCTCATTTATGCCCCCTGGCCGAGGCGCAGCAACCCCTGCTGCATGCTGTTGATGCGGTTGATCACCTCCACCGAGGTCTCGAAGCCCCGGGAGGCGCTCATCATGTCCGCCATCTCCTCCACCGCGTTGACGTTGGAGTAGTAAACGAAGCCGTCGCCGTCGGCCAGGGGATTGGTCGGCTCGAGGCGCTTCTCGACCTGGCGGTCGGACTGGACGATGCCGGCGATCTGCACCTGGGCGGCTCCCAGCCCCTCGGCCTCCTGGACCCGCTGGTACAGGGTGGAGAAGACGGGTTTGATGGCGCGAAACGCGGCCTCCTCGCTGCCGGCGGCGCTGTCGACGTTGGCCAGGTTGGAGGCCACGGTGTCGAGGCGGACGGTCTGCGCCCGCATGACGCTGCCGGCGATGTCATAGATTCGGTTGAACGACATGATTAACGGCCCTCGATCGCCTTGGCGATCCCGGTGATTTTCATATTCAGGAAGGTGAGGCTGGTCTGGAAGTCGGTGGTATTGCTGGCAAACTTGCTCTGCTCCACGCTGAGCTCGGCGGTGTTGCCATCCATGGAGACCTGGTAGGGGATGCGGTAGAGGGGATGCTGCATGTCGTTGTCCATGGCGTCCTGGCGAATGGCGCCGCCAGACTCCCCGGCGGCCACCTGTCCGGCGACACGGCCGAGGATCGCCTTGTAATCCACATCCCGCGCCAGATAGCCTGGGGTATCCACATTGGCCAGATTCCCTGCCAGAATACGGGCCCTGTCCGCCCGCACATCCAGGGCATAGGGATGGACGCCAAGCGCGCTGTCAAATGAGATACTCATGCTTCATCCTTCTTGTGAACCAGTCAGACCGGTGCATCCTTTATCAAGACTCATGCCAATCATGAAAAACCGTTGTTTCCGCTGGTCAGGCCATCACCCCTGGCTGACAAGAGTGACAAAAGGGGAAGCATTGTTTCCCATAGGGAAGCGAGCAGGTCTCCTTGCCCTGCTACTCCTGGCACTCCCCTCGTGGGCAGCCCCTTCGTCGCTGTCGCAGCAGTTGACCGACGGTCTGAGGGCGGATGCAGAAACGGCACTGGGGGAGTATCTGCGCCAGCAAGCCTGGCCAGAGACCCAAGCCGACTATCAGGTCTGGCTCTCCCCCGCCGTGGCCCACCTGCCCGACTGCCGGCAGGCGGTGCGTTATCAGGCCGGGGGGCAGTATCGCCAGCCCTGGGGAAGGCGCCCCTATCTGGTGGAGTGCACCGAGCCGGCCTGGCAGCTTCGGGCTCGGGTGGAGGTGACCCTGATGCTGTCGGTCTGGGTGACGGCAAGGGAGATCCAGAAGGGGCAGACCATAGGGCCGGGGGATCTGGTCGAGAAGTCTCTCGAGGTCAGCCGGCTGCAGCGGAGCTTCGTCCCCAGCAACGACGACCTGGTGGGCAGCAAGAGCACGCGCCATCTCAGGATGGGGCAGCTGATCGGCGAGCTCGACCTGCAGCAGGCCTGGGCCGTTCGCGCGGGGGAAGGGGTGCTGATCCGGGCGGGGCAGCCGGGCTTTTCCGCCACCACCCGTGGCCAGGCGCTGGCGAACGGCGCCATCGGAGAAGGGATCCGGGTCAGAAACCTCGGCTCGGGCAAGGAGATCCAGGCCTGGGTGATCGACAAAGGGGAGGTCGAAACCCGTTTTTAGCCCACAAAAGGCGAGTTTGATTCAAGTTCGGCCGCCTTCGGGTCGCCTGTCAGAGAGAGACCACCAGGAATTCACGTTATGAAAATCACACGCACCGACCCTATCTACGTTCAACCCCAGTCGCAGCGCAAGGCCGATGCCGCGCCCGCAGCCCAGCCACGGGCCAGCCAGGGGGATGCCAGGATCAGCGCCACGGCCCAGACCATCAATCAGGCGAGGGCCGAGCTGGCCTCCACCTCCGACGTGGACATGGAGAAGGTGAACCAGATCCGCCAGGCCATCAGCGAGGGCCGGCTCGAGCTCGACATGGATGCCCTGGGCCAGGCCATCCTGGACATGCACCGCCGATGACCATGACCCCCAGGCTGAGGGTCCAGCAGTTGATCGTCGGCATCCAGCAGGATTGTGGCCGCTACGCCGAGCTGCAGCAGCTGCTGCTCAACCAGTACCGCCTGCTGGCCAGCCACGACGTGGACGGGCTGACGGCGCACAACCAGCAGCAGACCCGGGTGATGAGCGAGATCCAGCAGCAGGTCCAGCTGCGCTGCCAGCACCTGAGGGCCCTGGGCCTCAAGCCCGACGAGCAGGGCATGGCGACCCTCATCGGCAAACTGCCCGCTCCGCTGCAACAAAGGGTCGGCGAGCAATGGCAGACGCTCGAGCTGTTGCTGCGGCAGTGCCAGCGCCAGAACGAACAGAATGGCCGCCTGCTGGCGGGGCAGATCGAGACCATCCATACCCTGCTGGGCCAGGAATCCGCCTATGGCAGGCAGGAACACTTCCCCGACTGAACCCTCACTTCCCCTGCAGGGTGCGATGGCGCAGCGCGGCGAACTCGTCCAGCTGACGCTGCTCCCCTGACTCCTGGCGCTGGCGTGCCGCCAGGGCCCGTTTGTCCAGCAGCAACTCCAGCCCCTTGACCCGGCCAAACTGCCTAATCAGCTGCCCCTCGTGGTGCGCCAGATCCTGGCTGGCCAGGGCACACTGCTGCTGCTGGTGCGCCAGCAGGTGGCGAAGCTGCCCCTGCATCTGCTGCTTGTTCTGCCACAGCAGGGGGTGGAAGCTGGCGGCGCCCGGCTGCATCGTCTCGATGACCTCCTGCAATTTCAGGGCCCTGCGCTCCTCCCGCTGCGCCACTTCCCGCAGGCGCTGGCGCTCCCTGCCCATGGCGTCCAGCGCATCCTGTTGCAGGCCGAGGTAGGATTTCAGCATGCCGCCTCCTTACGCCCTGCCGAGCACATGCTTGAGACCGCCCAGCACCTGGGTGATGGGCGTCTCTTCCTGAATGCCCTGCTGCAGGAAGCTGGCGATGGCAGGATAGCGCTGGACCGCCTCGTCCATCTGGGGATCCGCCCCGGGCTGATAACCCCCCAGGGGCAGCAGCTCACGCACCTGCTGGTAACGGCCCCAGAGCTGGCGCAGGTTCACCGCCAGGGCCTGCCATTCTGGCGGCACCACCTGGGGCATCACCCGGCTCACCGAGGCGCCGATGTCGATGGCCGGGTAGTGTCCCTCCTCCGCCAGGCGGCGCGTCAGCACTATGTGACCGTCGAGGATGGCCCTGGCGGAATCCACCACTGGGTCCTGCTGATCATCCCCTTCCGCCAGCACGGTATAGAAGGCGCTCAGGCTGCCGTCCGGATGGGTGCCGTTGCCCGCCCGCTCCACCAGCTGGGTCAGCATGCTGAACACCGAGGGCGGATAGCCCCGGGTCGCGGGAGGCTCGCCGATCGCTAGGGCTATCTCCCGCTGGGCCTGGGCGTAGCGGGTCAGGGAGTCCATCAGCAGCAGCACGTCCTGCCCCTGCTCACGGAAATATTCGGCGAGGCGGTGGCACAGCTGGGCGGCCCGCAGCCGCATCAGGGGGGACTGGTCCGCCGGGGCCGCGATGACCACGGCGCGGGCCAGCCCCTCGCTCCCCAGGCTGTGCTCGATGAACTCCCGCACCTCCCGACCCCGCTCGCCGATGAGCCCCACCACCACGATGCGGGCGCTGGTGTTGCGGGTCATCATGCCGAGCAGCATGCTCTTGCCCACCCCGGAACCCGCAAACAGCCCCAGGCGCTGGCCCTTGCCCACGGTCAGCAGGCTGTTGATGGCTCGGATGCCCACGTCGAGCGGTTCGCGCACCGGGGTGCGCAGCAGGGGGTTGGGAGGGGAGGAAAACAGCGGCACCCGCACCCCTTCCTCTTTCAGGGGGTGGCCATCCAGGGGCTGCAGCAGGCCGTCGAGCACCCGGCCAAGCAGGTGCTCGCCGACCCGGATGGTCTCCTCCCCGTCGACGGGCAGGACCCGGGCACCGGCATAGAGGCCGCTCATGGGCTGGAGCGGCATCAGGTAGGAGATATCCCGGTTGAAGCCGACCACCTCGGCCAGCAGGGCGGTCCCGGTGGCCGTCTCCACCTCGCAGCGCTGCCCCATGATGAGCTGGCACCCCACCACTTCCAGGGTCAGCCCGGTGACGCGCACCAGCCTGCCGTAACGGCGAAACCCCGGGACCTCCTCCAGGCTGTCGAGGGCCGAGGTCAGCGCCTGCTGCAGCGCCTCATGCATCCTGCGGCAGCTCCAGGGTCTGGTTGAGCTGCTCGATACAGCGGCCGAGCCGCTCCCCCGTGTTGATCTCGATCACAGCTGCGCGGGTCTCGATCCGCACGTCGCCGACCGCCAGCGCCGGGTCCACCTGCAGCGGCCACTTCTCGCAGCGGGTCACCCCCTGCTCGATCAGCCGCTGTCTGTCCCCCTCGTTGAGGTAGATCACCAGCTCCTCCGGCTCGCTCGGCAGGCTGGCCATGGCCTGCTCCACCTGATGGAGCACCTGCTGGGGATTGAGGGTGAATTCGGCCTGGATCACCCGCCTGGCCACCTGGGCGACCAGCTGGGCCACCAGGGCCTTCTGCTCCAGCATTCGGGCCCGGGTCAGGGACTCCCACTGCTGCTGCAACCTGGCGAAGGGGATCATGGCCTGATCGAAGGCGGCGCGCCCCTCGGTCAGCCCCTGGGCCAGGCCGCGCACCTGCCCCTGCTGCAGCCCCTTGGCTTCCCCCTCGATGAGGCCGCTGGCCAGCCCCTGCTGGTAGCCGGACTGGTACCCTTCGGCCTGCCCCTGCTCCAGCCCCTGCTGATAGCCGTATTCGAACTCTTCCTGCTGGCTCCTGGCCTCTTCCCCGCTCTGTCCCAGCGCCGGGAAACGGTAGAGACGGGTGGCCCCGGCCGCCAGTTTGCGAACATGCTGACTCATGCCTGTCTCCTGTTAGCTGACGGTGGGCTCTTCGAACAGCTGGAACTCGATCTCGCCCTGCTCCACCAGTTCCCGCACCAGCTTCATCACCTCTTCCCGGGCCTGCTCCACCTTGCGCAGGGAGACGCTGCCCTGATCTTGGATCTGGGCCTCCAGCGCCTGCGCCATTCGCTTCGGCATGGCCCCCAGCACCACCTTGCGGAAACCGGCCTCGGTGTTCTTCAGGGCCAACGCCAGCAGATCCGCCGGCAGCTCCTGCACCAGGCGCTGCAGGGTGTCGTCGCTCTGGCGACGCAGGGCCATGAAGTCGAACATGTTCTTCTCGATCTCGAGGGCCATCTCGCCATCGTGCTCCCGCAGCAGGGTGAGCATCTGCTCCTTGTTGCCCTGATAGCGGTTGAGGATGTCGGCCACCTGGCGCACCCCGTTGACCTTGGCGCCGGACTGGTCGGCCACATAGGCGAGGCAGCGATCCAGGGTCAGCCGCAGCTCCCCCAGCACGTGCTCGCTGACCGAGCTGAGGCTGGCAACCCGCACCAGCAGATCGTCGTGGACCGAGCCCGGCAGGGCATCGAGCACGGCCGAGGCGGTCTGGGGCGGCAGGAAGGCGAGCAGCACCGCCTGCATCTGGGGGTGTTCGTTGCGGAAGAAGCGGGCCAGCACATCCGCCGGCACCCATTGCAGGCGCTGGATGTCCTGGCTCATCGCATCGCCATAGAGGCTGTCGAGCAGGCTGCGGGAGAGGCGCTGGCCGAGGGCCAGATCCAGGGTCTGCTCCAGGTATTCCCGGGAGGCGCTGCCGATGCCGCTCTGCTCGCGATACTGGGTGAAGAACTGCTGCAGGGTCCACTTGGCTTCGATCGAGCTCACGCCGGAGAGGCCGGCCATCTTGGAGATGAGGCGCTGCACCTCGTCCCGCGACAGCTTCTGCATCACCTTGGCGGCCGCCTCGGTGCCCATGCTCAGCAGCAGGATGGCGGCCTTCTCGAGGTTGTCGATGTCGATGTCGACCGCGTTCTGATTCAGATTACCGTTGCTCATTGCCGCTCACCCATTGTCTGACCACTTCCGCCACCCGGGCGGTGTCCTTGTCCACCAGCAGTTGCAGGTGCTTGAGCTGGACCTCCAGCTCGGAGCCCGGCTCCGGCAGCGCCTCCAGATCCAGGGAGGAGAACTGGGGCTCCAGCCTGTATTCGGCCTGTTGCAGGCCCTTGCCCGAGGCCGGCACCTCGTGATCCTCATCGCCCTCCCGCCGCATGGCGAGACCGATGCTGGGTTCCTGCTCCTCGTCCGGCTCCTGTCCGGCCTCGGCATCAGGATATTGCTGGGTGCGCACCAGGTGCTTGACCAGGGGACGAATGCCGAAGAACACCAGGGTCAGCCCCAGCAGGCCGCCCACCAGATAGCGCAGGGAATCCTGCCAGTAGGGGGTCTCCAGCCAGCTCGACTCCGGCGGTGTCACCGGCTCGGCACCGGTGAAATCGAACACCTGCAGGCTGATCTGGTCGCCACGGGCGCTGTCGAAGCCCACCGAGCGTTCCACCATCTGGCGGATCTGTTCCAGCTGCTCGGCACTCCAGCCCCCTTTGGGGCCGATCTGCTGATTGAGCAGGATGGAGACGTTCATCCGCTCCAGCCGTCCCTGCTGGTAGCGGGTATGCACTATGGTGCGGCTGTTTTCATACTGCTTGCTGACCTCCTGCCGCTCGGTGCGGGTGTCGTTCTTGGCAGGCTCCTGTGCCTTGTTCTCCTCGGTGGCGGCCTGATCGGTCTGGGGCGCCGTTTCCGGGGGGCGGTTGGAGAGGGCCCCCGGGATGCCGAGGGCCAGGGCATCTATGGTCTTGTCGGACTTGTTGGATTCCTTGGTCACCACACCATTGGGATCCAGCTGCTGCTGGGTCTCCTCCACCGCATTGAAGTTGACGTCTGCGGCGATCTGCACCCGGAAGTTGCCGGTGCCCAGCATGGGATAGAGCATGTCATTGGCGCGTTGGCGGATGTACTGCTCCAGCTTGCGCACGTATTCCATCTGCTGGACGCTCTGCTTGCCGAACCCGGCCTTGTCCCCCAGCTCGGCGCTCAGCAGCTGGCCCGCCTGATCCACCACGGTCACGGCGCCGGGCTTCATGCCGGAGATGCTGCCCGCCACCAGGTTGGCGATCGCCTCCACCTGGCCCGGCTCCATGGATTGCCCGGGTTGCAGATCCAGCATCACGGAGGCGCTGGGCTTCTCCTCGTCACGGCCGACGAACAGGGTCCGCTTCGGGATGGCCAGATGCACCCGGGCACTACGCACCGCGTCGAGGGAGATGATGGTTCTGGCCAGCTCTCCCTCCAGGGCATGGCGGTAGCGCGCTCCTTCCATGAACTCGCTGGTGCCGAGGCCGGTGACATTGTCCAGCCCCTCCAGGCCCGCCGGCATGGCCGCCCGGACCCCCCGCGCCGCCAGCGCCATACGCACGTGGGCCAGCTGGCTCTCCGGCACCAGGATCTGGCCCGAGCTCTTCTCCAGCCGAAAAGGCACCTGCTCCTTCTCCAGCATCTCCATGATGTTGGCGGTGTCGTAGAGCTCCTGCTTGCCGTAGAGGGGCACATAGTTCTTGCTGGAGGTCCAGAGGATCACCACTATGGTGGCGGCGACCACGGCGGCCAGCAGGGCGATGGTGAGGATGGACTTGTTGTCCCGCGACAGGGTGCGCCAGTTGCGCATCCCTTCCTGTACCCGGGCGATCAGGGAGCCGGACGCCCCCGGCGAGGATGATACCAGTTCAGTCATGACCTACCCTCAGAGCGGCATGCGCATGATGTCATCGAAGCCGGTCATCAGTTTGTTGCGCACCTGCATCAGGGCGGAAAAACTGAGGCCTGCCTTCTGGCTGGCCACCATGGCCCCCACCAGATCGTCGCTCTGACCGGCGTCGACGGCGGTCATCAGCCTGGAGGCGATATTCTGCTGCTCGTTAACGCGGCCGACGACGTCGCGCATGGCGTCGCTGAACGAGACGGCAGACGCCTCGTTCGGCTCGATGGAAGGGGTTTGGCTGGCGACTCGCTGCATTTCCTGCATCTGCTGCAGGAGCGTCACCTGTGATGACATCATCTCAATCTTCACTCGGTTATCCCTTAGTTTTGTATCTGCTGCTCGACATCGATGCCCTGCTCGCGCATGGCAGCCAGCTTGTATCTAAGTGCCCGGGTCGTCATCCCGAGGGCCTCGGCCGTGCGTGTCCGGTGACCACGGAAACGGCGCAACGTCTCAAGGACGAATTGAAATTCGGCATGCCGCTTGGTCTCGTTGAGCCCCTCCGGGGCCGCGAGCGTCTGCGGCTGCGGGGGATCGGCTTCGGCGGCGTAATGGGGCAGCATCAGATCGACGGCCTGAATATGCAATCCGCGAGCCATAATTAGCGCGCGCTGGATGACGTTATCCAGCTCCCGCACATTGCCCGGCCAGTCGTAGGAGAGCAGCTGCCTGCGCGCACTCTCTCCGAGGCGATACCCCTGCTGTGCGGCGTAGCGTTCGATGAAGTATTCCGCCAGAGGCAGGATGTCATCCCGCCGCTCCCGCAGGGCGGGCCAGCTCATGGGCAGCACGTCGAGCCGGTAGAAGAGATCCTCGCGAAACGCCCCCCGCAGCACCAGCTCCCTCAGATCCCGGTTGCTGGCGGCGATGATCCGCACATCCAGCGGGATCACCTGGTGGCTGCCCAGCCGCTCGACCTCCTTCTCCTGCAGCACCCGCAGCAGCTTGGCCTGCAGCGCCAGCGGCAGCTCGGAGATCTCGTCGAGCAGCAGGGTGCCGCCCTGGGCCAGCTCGAACTTGCCCTGCTGGCTGGCCGTCGCCCCGGTGAAGGCCCCCTTGCTGTGGCCAAAGAGAATGGATTCGAGCATGGCCTCGGGGATGGCCGCGCAGTTGATGGCCACGAAGGGTTTGGCCGCCCGGCTGGACATCTCGTGGATGTAGCGGGCCAGCCGCTCCTTGCCCGTCCCCGACTCGCCGCCGATGAGGATGGTGGCCGAGGTCTTGGCCGCCCGCCTGGCGAGCTGCAGCACCTGCAGGCTCTGGGGGGAGGTGGCGATCAGGTTGGGGATGGCCTGGCGCAGGCGCAGGGCTCCCCTGACCACATCGAGGATCTGTCGCTGGCTGAAGGGCTTGATGATGTAGTCGATGGCGCCGGCCCGCATGGCCTCGGCCGCCAGATAGGCCTGGTGCTCGTTGACCAGGATGACGCAGTCGGTTCCCGCCAGCGTCTGCACCATGGCAGGCCCGGCCTCGGTCATGACCGCCATGTCGAGCAGGATGAGATCGGCAGAATGGTTCGAGAGAAATTGCTTTGCCAGCGTCACTGAATCCAGACAGGAAACACGATAACCGGAATTCAACAATATATCCCCAATATTGTTTCCATTTGATAACGATGAGGAGACCAATAATAAATGCGCACGCGCTTCAATACCGACGGGTATTGAATTTTCCTTGATAGATAAATCAGAAATCATATAAACCCGAACCTGTGATTGCACATGAATCAATCAACAGAACTGACACCTGAAAAATGAAGACATACCGGAGACAGAGCAGCGCTTCTTATTGAGCGTTTACCCTGTATTGGTATAAAAACAAGGCGGGAATCATGGCCTTGGTAACCCCGCTATCATTAGCATCAATGCTGTTAGACCGGAGGCTTTGCGTCCTGACTTTTCAGTTCAGTTTGCCTTTATCATGCGACGACCCGTATTTGGATGGCATGGCTTTGTGATCCTTCAAGCCATGAGACACATCTGACTGTTTCTATTTTAATTTTTCACTGTCAGTCTGTGTCGCGTCAAAAGCCGTCACATCATAACGGCTTTATATGACAATTCAAGCAGATATGCGGAATAGCCTCTTCCTGCCGGCAGAGGGCCAAGGCAATTCAACTTCAGCCCAGGGTCCCAATCACCTCGACCCGCAATTCTTCCGGAATCTCGTTATAAGAGAGTACTTTGAGCCCTTTCGAGAAGGAGCGGGCATAACGGGCGATCAGAGGCCTGAGCTGGGGCATGACCACCAGCACGGGCGCATATCCCTGTTGCTGCAGTTGCTCCTTCACCAGCGGCATGTTCTGCTGCAACTGCGCCAGCAACTGGGGATCGACCGGGAAGCTGTCCAACTGGATCTTGCCCTGCTGCTGTGACTGGCTCATGGCCGTCAGCAGGGTCTGCTCCAGCCGGTCATCCAGGGTGAAGGCCGCCAGCACGTCGCGGGACCCTATCGCCTGTCTGACGATCTGGCGCTTCAGTGCGCAGCGCACATCGGACGCCAACAGGACGGGATCCTTGGTCAGCTCGCTCGCATCCAGCAAGGTGGTGGCGATGGTGCGGATATCGGTGAGGCTGATCTGCTCCTTGAGCAACTGGCGGAAGACCCGCAGCTGCTGCATCTGGGTCAGGGCCAGATTGAGCTCTTCCGCAAGACGGGGGGACTGAGTCGCCAGATGCTGACCCAGCTTGCCCACCTCGTCATGACCAAACAGGCCGTCGAGCTGCTCCCTGAGCAGCTTGCTGGCGTGAGTCGCGATGACGGTGGCGGAATCCACCACCGAGTAGCCCAGATTGAGGGCCTTGGCCTTGTTGTCCGGCGAAATCCAGACCGCACTCATGCCATAGGCAGGATCCTGTGTCAGCTCGCCATCCAGGGCGCCATAGGTCTCACCGCTGCTGATGGCCATCAACCGCTGGCAATCCACATTGCCCGAGGCCAAAGGGATGCCGGAGAGCTTGATGCGGTACTGGTCCGGCTGCAATTGCAGGTTGTCCCTCACCCGGATCTCGGGCAGCAGGAAGCCGTACTGCTCGGAGAGTGTCTTGCGAATACCGCGCACCCGGGCCAGCAGCTCGGCCCCCTTGTCCGCCTCCGCCAGTGGTACCAGGCGATAACCCAGTTCGATGGCGACCGCATCCACCGGGGGCAGATCCTGCCACTCCAGTCCCTGGGGCTCCGGCTGCACCATCTGGCGCGTCAGCGCCTCGGCCGCATCCAGCGCGGGATCCTGCACCCGGCGCTTGCTGACGCTCCAGCCGGTCCAGGCCAGCACGGCCGCAAAGCTGAGGAAGGCCAGCATGGGCATGCCGGGAACCAGCCCCAGGATCAGCATGACGGTCGCCGCCGTGTAGATCACCCGAGGAGAGGCCAGGATCTGCTGGCCAACCTGATCCGACATCTCCCCTTCGTCACTCACGCGGGTGACGATGATGGCTGCCGCCGTGGACATCAGCAGGGAGGGAATCTGGGCGACCAGACCGTCACCTATGGTGAGCAGGGCATAGATGCGGAAGGCATCGGAAACCGGCAGCGAGTGCTGGAAGATGCCGATGGCCAGGCCCCCCACCAGGTTGATGATGAGCACCAGCAGACCGGCGATGGCGTCACCACGCACGAACTTGGAGGCCCCGTCCATAGCCCCGTAGAAGTCCGCTTCCCTGGCGATCTCCTCCCGCCTTGCCCGTGCCTGGTGCTGATCCAGGGTCCCCGCATTGAGGTCGGCGTCGATGGCCATCTGCTTTCCCGGCATGGCGTCCAGGGTGAAGCGGGCGGACACTTCCGAGATCCGCTCGCCCCCCTTGGTGATCACCACGAAGTTGATGATCATCAGAATGACGAAGACCACCAGACCCACCACGTAGTTGCCACCGATGACCACTTCGCCGAAGGCCTGGATCACCTTGCCGGCCGCTTCGTTGCCCTCATGGCCGTGCAGCAGCACCACCCGGGTGGAGGCGACGTTGAGGGAGAGGCGCATCAGGGTCGCCACCAGCAGCACGGTCGGGAAGACGGAGAAGTCGAGGGGCCGGCGGGCCGAGACGGAGACCAGCAGCACCAGCACCGCCAGCACGATGTTGAAGGTGAACAGGGCATCCAGCAGCCAGCCCGGCAGAGGCAGTATCATCATCGCCAGGATGGCCAGCAGCATCATGGGGATGGCTGTATAGGATTGGGTAAAGACACGCCAGTTCACAACTTACCTCTCAGGTTGACGTAATTCGGGCGGCACGTGCAGGGGGGCAAGGGGATTGGGTTTCCTGCCCTTGCCTGCCTCATAGGCCCGTAGCTGCAATACATGGTTCAATACATAGGCGACCGCGGTGTACAGACCCGCCGGCACTTCCTGATCCACCCGGGTGGAGTAGTAGATGGCCCGGGTCAGCTCGGGCAGGCTCATCACCCGCTTGTCATGGGCTTTGGCCACCTCGCGGATCCGCTCCGCCATGCCGTCCACCCCTTTGGCAATCACATAGGGGGCGTTGGCCCGCTCGGGATCGTACTTGATGGCCACCGCATAATGGGTCGGGTTCACTATGATGACATCGGCCTGGGGCACACGCTGTTCGATGCGGGCCCTGGCCAGCATCCCCTGCACCTGGCGGATCCTCGCCTTGATCTCCGGACGTCCCTCGCTGTTCTTGTGCTCGTCCTTGACCTCCTGCTTGGTCATCTTCAACTGCTTGTTCAAGGACCAGCGCTGGTAGGGCACATCCAGCACCGCGATGAGCATCTGCACACTGCCTAGCAAGATGAATGCCTGGGAGAGGATCCGCAGCGCCTGTTCCATGGCCGCTTGGGGCGGCATGCGGTTCATCATCATCAGGGTGGGCCACTGGTGCTGGAGCATCATGGCCAGGGTGCCGCCGATCAGCAGCACCTTGAGCAGGGATTTCAGAAGTTCCATCAGACTGTGGGTGGAGAACATCCGCTTGAGCCCCTTGAGCGGGTTGAGCTTCTCCCCGCTTGGTATCAGCTTCTTCCAGACCAGCACCATGCCGCCAGGCACACTACTGAGCAGCACCAGCAGCAGGGCCAGCACGCCGAACAGAGGCAGCAGCACCCACAGCATCCCGATCAGGGCGTCCGCGGTCCACTGGATCATCATCTGGGGATCCCGTGCCCCCTGCCAGTTGAAACGCTGGGGCTGCTTCATCAGCTCGGCAAAGAAGAGCCCGAAACTCGGCACCATCCACTGCATGACCAGACCGCCGACGAGCAGCAGGCCGGCCGAGCTCAACTCCCTGGAGCGTGCAATCTGGCCCTCTTCCCGCGCCTTGCGCCGTTTCTGGGAAGAGGCCTCTTCGGTTTTGTCCTGGGCGCTGTGCTGGCTCATGTCGGCGTCAATGCCCTGAGCTGGGTCAGCACGTAACCGACCAGATCCAGATAGCGGGCCGGGACACCGCTGATGGAGATGGCCATGGTGAGCAGCCCCAGCAGCAACGTCATGGGGAAGCCCAGAGAGAAGATGTTCAGGGAAGGGGCCGTGCGATTGAGCACCCCGAAGGTGAGGTTCACCATCAGCATGGCCACCACGGCAGGCAGGGTCAGGATGAGGGCAGCTCCGATGCTCCAGCCAAACAGGCCGATGACCCCCTTCAGATCGAGGACGTAGAGCGAGGTTCCCGGCGGCCAGGTGCGCAGGCTCTGCACCAGGACGTCCAAAGTCACCAGATGGCCGTTCAGACCGAGGAACAACAGGGAGCAGAAGACCAGCATGATCTGGCTGACGATGGGCGCCGTGTCTCCGTTGGAAGGATCGTTCATCACCGCCATCCCCAACCCCATCTGCATGGAGAGGATCTGCCCCGCCATGGTCATCACCATGAACAGCATCTGTATGCAGAGCCCGAACAGCAGACCGAACAGCAACTGCTCCAGGGTCAGCACCATCATGCCGGCACTGAGGGGATCCAGCGCCGGCATGCCTTTCATCATGGGGGCGATCAGCAGACTGATGACGAAGGCCAGCAGGATGCGAACCTGTGCAGGCACCCGGCCGTCACCGAATACCGGCATCACCCAGAAGGCGGCCGCGATGCGAATGAAGGGCCACCACCACTGTCCCAGCCAGGCGGTCAGCTCGGCCGCACTGAACGACAGCAGGGAGTTCATCCGATAAGCCCGGGGATCTTCTGGAACAGGTCGGCGAACAGGGTGGTGATCTGCGACAGCAGCCAGTTTCCCGTGAAGATGAGGGTCAGCAGGGTCACGATGAAACGGGGCAGGAAGCTCAGTGTCTGTTCCTGGATCTGGGTCGCTGCCTGGAAGATGCTGACCACCAGCCCGACGATGAGACCGGGCACGATCAGCACCGAGACCATGATGACCACCAGGTTTACGGCCCCGCCCACCAGGGCCACACTCTGCTCGGGGGTCACGTCAGCCTCCCCCGCCGAAACTGGCCGCCAGGGTACCGACCGTCATGGACCAGCCATCCACCAGCACGAAGACCATCAACTTGAATGGCAGCGAGATGATGAGAGGGGAGAGCATCATCATCCCCATGGCCATCAACACGCTGGCGACCACCAGATCGATGACCAGAAAGGGGATGAACAGCATGAAACCTATCTGGAAGGCGGTGTTCAGCTCGCTCAGCACGAAGGCCGGCAACAGCACGCCGAACGGCACCTCGCTCTTGGCGAGGGTGGTCGGCTCTCCGGAGATGCGCAGCATCTGCTCGAGATCCGGCTCCCGGGTCTGGGCCAGCATGAATTGGCGCAGCGGTTTTTCGGCGCGGGCCAGCCCTTCCGTCAACGTGATTTCGTTCTGGTCGTATGGCACGAAGGCGTTCTGGTACATCTCGGTCCAGACCGGCCTCATGATCACCAGGGTCAGGATCAGGCTGATGCCGATCAGCACCCGGTTGGGCGGGCTTTGCTGCAATCCCAGGGCCTGACGCAGGATGGCCAGCACTATGATGATCCGGGTAAAACTGGTCATCATCAGCAGCAGGGTCGGCAGCAGACCCAGCAGGGTCATGAAGAAGAGGATCTGCAGCTTGACGCTGTAGTCCTCTCCCCCTGCTTCGCTCGGCGATACCGAGAACAGCGTCATGTCCGCGCCCCAGCTCGGCAACGCCAGCAGGAGCAGGGCAACCAGCAGATAACGCATCAGTCGTTCATGCCGCCCAGCAATTTGGTGTCCACGACGTCCACCAGCCGCAGCCCGTATTTGCCGTTGACCACCACCACCTCGCCCCTGGCCAGCAGGCGCCCGTTGACGCGGACATCCAGCGGCTCGCCCGCCAGCTTGTCCAGCTCGATGACGGCCCCCTCTTCCACCTTCATCAGCTCGCCCAGCGCCACCTCGGTGCTGGCCACTTCCAGCGTCACCTTGACCGGAATGTGGTGAAAGAAGGAGAGATCCCGCTGCTTGGTACTGCTGGTCGGCGCCATGTAGTCGGCCGCACTCGGCATGCTGATGTCGTCCCCAAACAGCTGATCCAGGCCATCCAGATCCAGCGGGTCATTCATGTTGTGCTCGTTCACGATTCGACTACTCCTCTACCACTGTTGCGACCTGGTACACCAGGCTGCCTTTATGTTCGGCAATGCGTCCATTGAAACAGGGGCGCTGGCCGATCAGGGCCGGCACCACCTCGGGTAAATCCAGCGAGAGCACATCTCCCACCTTGAGGCATTCGAGATCCGCCAGCGTCATGGACATCTGCCCCATGACTACCCGCAGCCGCACCGGCACCTGGATCAGCGCCTCTTCCAGTTGCGCCACCTGCACACGCTGACCTTCAGCGATACCGGGCGCCTCTTCGGGGGGCGCCAGCCAGAACTGCCAATCGTGCTGGTTGCCACCGGCCAGCATACTGGCCTGCGCCTTCCAGAGCGGGCCTGCGGGCAGGGCCTCCCGGGAGATCAGATTCAGCTGCCATGAGAGGTCTCCCTGACCCTGACAGGTCGACCAGATTTCCACCTGATACTGGCACAGCCGTAGCAGCAGTCGCTGTTCGGTGTCGGTCAATCCCCTGCCATGGGGTGCCGTGGCCCCCTTGTGTTGCAGAGTGCCGCCGAAAAACAGCACGGCAAGCCGATAGATGACCGCAGGAGAGATGGAGAAAAAGGCGACACGCTGGGCATCCAGAGGAGTACGGGCTTCGACCCAGACCTGATGATCATCCTCCTCTTGCGGCAACGCAGAAGAAAAGTCCTGGTAACCCAGATCGCAATCCGCCACATTGAACAACTGGGCCATGCAGCCCGACGCCTGCTGGGAAAAGACGCTCAGTTGGGTGTTGAGTTGCCTGAGACGGGCCTGATTGGCCCTCTCGACCCCCAGCAAGTCATATTGAGGCAGGGCTCTGCCCCGCTCGGCACAGATCAACCGGGAAGGGGTGTGCATTACGCCGCTTGATGACATTACAAATCCACCTTTGCCATTTTCATCTCGTCCTGCTGCATGGAGACATGCCGGCTCCATGATCGATACCGATAGCCCAGACGACACAGAGCGACCGAAAGGGGCGAGAACTTTATTACAAAACCCCAAAAGGCGCCACGCGACCGCGTGACCAGCCGAAAATAAAAATCCCGGCACCAAAAGGTGCCGGGATTTCGAGGTAATCACTTACCAGAAAGAGGTCGGAGTCGGCCTGTAAGCCGGGTTCTGTACCGGGTTGCCCCGGGTAGCAATCATTCCTCTAGGCCAGCAATCGCTCGCTGGCTCAAGCAACCTACCCGCCCCCAGCGCGGGCCGCGCCAATAGGGGCCTATTTGGTCTTGCTTCGGGTGGAGTTTACCGTGCCACGAACTGTTGCCAGTCGCGCGGTGCGCTCTTACCGCACCCTTTCACCCTTACCTGATCCCTTGCGGGCCATCGGCGGTCTGCTCTCTGTTGCACTGGTCGTAGGCTCGCGCCCCCCAGGCGTTACCTGGCACCCTGCCCTGTGAAGCCCGGACTTTCCTCCCCTCCGCCCGTCTGTCCCGAGGGACACAACGACGAAGCAGCGATTGCCCAGCCAACTCCGAGGCGCGGATTATAGCCTCGCGAGACGGACGGGGTAAACCGTCAATTCCGGTTTACGGCAATTAATAGTGCTCGAGACCGTATTTGTAGAGGGCATTCTTCTTCACCCCGTGGATCTCGGCGGTGAGGGCTGCAGCCTTCTTGAGGGGCAGCTCGCTGACCAGCAGGCCCAGGGTGCGGATCGCCTCCGCAGGCAACTCGTCATCCACCTTGCTGGCACCGGCGACCACCAGCACGATCTCCCCGCGGCAACGGTTATCGTCCTCTCCGAGCCAGGCCAGCATCTCGGAAGCGGGCAGACCGTGGATGGACTCGAAGGTCTTGGTCAGCTCGCGGCACACCACCACCTGGCGCTCACCAAGGATGCGAGCGATCGCTTCCACCGTCTCCTGCACCCGGCGCGGCGATTCGTAGAACACCAGAGAGCGGGTGTCTTCGATGACGGCTTGCAGGCGATCATCCCGCCCCTTGGCCTTGGCCGGCAGGAAACCCTCGAAGGCGAAGCGGTCGGTGGGCAGCCCGGCGGCGGACAGCGCCGTGATGGCAGCGCAGGGACCGGGCAGCGGCACCACCTTGACCCCGGCTTCACGACAACGGGTGACCAGGTGATAACCGGGGTCGCTGATGAGCGGCGTCCCCGCATCGGAGACCAGGGCCACGCTCTTGCCCTCCTTGATGCGGGCGATCAGCACATCCGCCTTTTGCTGCTCGTTGTGATCGTGCAGAGCAAAGGTCGGTACCGAGATCTGGTAGTGGCTGAGCAGGATCCCGGTATGCCGGGTATCCTCGGCGGCCACCAGATCGACGCTGCGCAGCACGTCCAGTGCTCGCTGGGTGATGTCGGCCAGATTGCCGATCGGAGTGGGGACTATATACAGGGTTGGGATGTCACTCATGGGAGCTCCGAGTGTCCCGACAATTGTGTCGCCATATTGGCCCGTTTACACTATGGAGAATTTCAACACTGGTCGGGGAATGAACTTGAACCGGGTTATAAAGCAGCTAAGTGTATCACGACTCTTCGGCATCCTACTCGCGGCAGTCCTGCTCGCCGCCTGTGCGTCGGAGCCCAATCAATCTTCCGGACAACCCGGCATGCCGTCAGCCTTCTCGGATCTGACCAAGAATGCCCAGTGGTATCTGGAGCAGGTGGATCCCGCCAAACCGGCAGAGGCCTTCGTGTGGCAGATGATGGCGGCGCGCAGCTATCTGGCGCTCGGCCAGGCCAAACCGGCTGCCGCCCTGTATCAGCAGTTGCAGAAGCAGGCGAAGAGCCCGGTGCAGCAGGCGCAGTTGCAACTGCTGCAGGCACACCTGCTACTCGCCCAGGGCAACGCCAACCAGGCGCTGATCCTGCTGGAAGGCAAGCCGGATGTGGTGCTGGATGCCGATACCCAGAAGGACTGGTACCGCCAGCGCGTGGTGCTGCAGCTCGACATCAACAACAAGTTTGGTGCGGCCAAGTCGCTGATCCTGCTGGAACCTTATCTGGCCAAGAATGAGCTGGCCACCAATCACCAGCAGATCTGGTCACTGCTGAAAAGCATGACACCCTCCACCCTGCAGGCGCTCGAAGAGGAGCCAGCTCCCGATGTGACCACCGGCTGGCTGCGTCTTGCTGCGCTGGTGAACGAATTCGGGGCACAGCCGAGCCAGCTGGCCCGCCAGCTGGCCGGCTGGAAGCAGAGCTTCCCTAACCACCCGGCCCAGAGCGACATGCCGGCCGGCCTTGGGGATCTCGCTATCACGGACAACGGTTCGCTGCAGCAGATCGCCGTCTTCCTGCCGCTCTCCGGCAACCTGGAAGCCCAGGGCGCCGCCATCCGCAACGGCATGCTGATGTCCTACAAGGAAAATCAGAGCCAGTTCACCCTGAACTTCTACGATACCCAGGGCAAGGCGATGGGGGATCTCTACAAGCAGGCGATTCAGGAAGGGGCCAACATGATCATCGGCCCCCTGCTCAAGGATCAGGTGGAGGAGCTGCTCAAGTCGAATCCGACCGTGCCGGTGCTGGCGCTCAACGAGCTGGACAAGCCGATCGTCAACGACAACACCTTCTATTTCTCGCTCTCCGCCGCTGCCGATGCGAGCCAGGCGGCCCAGTACCTCTATGGTCAGGGCTATCGCAAGCCGCTGCTGATCGCGGCACAAGGCCGGATTGGCTACAGCAGTATCAAGGCGTTTGAACAGGCCTGGGCCGGCGTCAGCCAGGAGAAGCCCGTAGTTGCCACCTTCGGGGCACGCAACGAAGTGCAGGGCATGGTCAAGAACGCTCTGAGCGGCCGTTCCACCGCTCGAGCCGGGGAGATTGTCCAGCTGTCCGATGCTGCGCCGCGCAGCATCGACGCCGTCTATGTGGTGGCCAACAGCCTGGAGACCCGGATGATCAAGCCCTATGTGGACATCTCGGTCAATCCCATGGGCAGCCTGCCCATCTACAGCAGCTCGCGGGGATACGACGGCGGGACGACCGAGGTAGCATCCGAGCTCAACGGTATGCATATCTCCGACATGCCACTGCTGCTGGGTGGCTTCGAGACGCAGCGTGAACAGATTGCCCTGCTCTGGCCCCAGACCCAGGGCGACCTGCTGCGCCTGTTCGCCCTCGGTTACGATGCCGTCAGCCTGGCAGGCAACCTGCCGCAAATGCGCAAGGTCAATGCCATGCAGCAACCCGGCATGAGCGGCCAGCTGAGCGTGGATCCCCAGGGCAACATAGTGCGCATGCTGGACTGGGCCACCTACCAGAATGGCAAGCTGGTCAGCGACAGCGCCGCCCCCCAGTTGGAGGATGCGACTCATGAAGAGGCTACTGACACAACTTCACCAGCAGTGGTTGAACCTGTTGCCGTCGGCAGCGACGAGCAAGGGACAACACTTTGAGCAAATAGCGGAACGCTGGTTGCAGGCCCGCGGCCTGCAACCCGTGACCCGCAACTACCGCTGCCGTGGCGGCGAGATCGATCTCATCATGCGCCAGGGAGAGACCCTGGTGTTCGTTGAAGTGAGATATCGCGCCAACGCCACCCATGGCGGTGCAGCCAGCTCGGTCACCCGGCGCAAACAGCACAAGATCGTGCTGGCCGCGCGCCACTATTTCAAGCAACATGCCATCAATGAGGCCAACCAGGCCTGTCGATTCGATGTGATCGCGTTCGAGGGCGACCAGCCGGACTGGATCCAGAACGCGTTTTAAGAGGACCCCATGACTGATCCCATCAAAGAGAATTACACCGAAAGCATCCAGACCAAGATAGCTGCCGCCGAAGCACTGCCGGATGCCATCCATACGGCAGCCCAGATGCTGACCATCTGCCTGCTCAATGGCCACAAGGTGATGGCATGTGGCAATGGTCCTTCCTCGGCATTGGCACAGCTGTTCATTTCCGAACTGGTGAACTGCTATGAAACTCCTCGCCCCTCCCTGCCCGGTCTCGCCCTGACGCCCGACATGGCGACCATCAGCGCCATCGCCACGGATCACGGTTTCGAAGAGGTCTATGCCAAACAGATACGTGCTCTGGGACAACCAGGCGACATACTGGTGGTCATCACCACGACAGGCAACAGCCGCAGCCTCATCAAGGCTGCGGAGGCCGCCCTCTCCCGCGACATGACCATCATTGTTCTCGGTGGCGGAGACGGGGGAGAGATCGCCGGTCTGCTGGGCCCCAATGACGTGGAGATCCGCGTTCCTTCCGCTCGCCGTCCTCGTATTCTGGAAGTGAACCTGTTGACCCTGCACTGTCTCTGTGATCTCATCGACCAGACACTTTTCCCGCAACAGGAAGACTGAAACCATGAAGAAGCCTATTCTCGCTCTTGCCCTGCTGACCGGCGTCCTGCTGCTGCAAGGCTGTGCTGCCGTGGTGGTCGGTGGCGCGGCTGGCACCGCCAAGGCGAGCGGCGATCGCCGCACCCTGGGTGCCCAGTGGGACGATCAGACCATAGAGCTGAAAGCCGCCAACCTGTTGGCCGACAACAAGCCCCTGAGCGCCGCCAGCAAGATCAGTGTCTACAGCAACAACGGCCGTGTGCTGCTGGTGGGTCAGACACCCTCTGACGCTTACAAACAGGAAGCGGGCAGAATCGTGAGCCGGATTGAAGGGGTTCGCCATGTCTACAACGAGCTGCGCCTTGGCAAACCAGTCAGTATCGGCGTGCGCAGCAATGACACCTGGATCACCTCCAAGGTGCGGGCCGACATGCTGGGCACCAAGAACTTCGATAGCGCCAAGGTGAAGGTTGTCACCGAGAATGGCGAGGTGTTCCTCATTGGGTTGGTCACCCGCCAGGAAGGGGATCAAGCCGTGGAAATCGCCCGCTACGTCAGCGGCGTTAAGCAGGTGATCAAAGCCTTCGAGTTTGCCCAGAATTGACCATCTGGCAGGATGAAAAAACGCAGCCTTCAGGCTGCGTTTTTTATTTGATGACTTTCAGAGTCGGGCGACCGCTCGGGCGCGGTGGTTCCGGCTCGGGGTCAACCGACGTGGGTGTCTGTGCCTGTTCCAGCCAGAGGTCATACCCGGGCTCCGGCGGGAACAGGGTCCCCACTCCGTTCTCTCTGGCATGGATGGCCAGTACGGCCGCCATGGGGATATAGACCTGCTGCGATACGCCACCGAAACGGGCGCTGAAGCTGACAGCGTCATTGTCCATGTGGAACTGGCCCACGGCCCGGGGGGCGATGTTCAGAACAATCTGGCCATCCTGCACGAACTGCATCGGTACCATCACATGGGGAATGTTGGCATTGACCACAAGATGGGGAGTCAGATCGTTATCCAGCAACCAGTCAAAAAACGCCCGCAGCAGATACGGGCGACTGGGTGTCATTGTCGGTTCCATGCTCATACGCCGGCACGGATCTCGCGCTCGGCCTCGGTCAGGGAAGCCTGGAAGGATTCACGCTCGAACAGGCGAACCATGTAAGCCTTCAGCTCTTTGGCGCCACGGCCGGTGAAATCGATGCCCAGGCTCGGCAGACGCCACAGCAACGGCGCCATGTAGCAGTCGACCAGACCGAACTCTTCGCTCATGAAATAGGGCATCTCGCCGAAGATGGGGGCGATGGCCAGCAGGTTGTCACGCAATTCGGCACGGGCGGCTTCGGTATCGGTGCCCGCCATGATCTTGTCGGCCAGAGAGTACCAGTCCAGCTCGATGCGGTGCATCATCAGACGGCTGTTGCCGCGCGCGACCGGATAAACCGGCATCAGGGGCGGATGCGGGAAACGCTCGTCCAGATACTCCATGATGATGCGCGAGGTGTACAACGCCAGCTCGCGATCCACCAGGGTCGGTACAGTGTTGTACGGGTTCAGCTCGGCCAGCTCGTCCGGCAGGTTGGCAGGATCAACCTGGCAGATATCCACGCTAACACCCTTCTCCGCCAGGACAATACGCACCTGATGGCTGAACATATCGTTGGCACCGGAAAACAGCGTCATTACCGAACGCTTATTGGCAGCTACAGCCATTGAACCCTCCCGTCATTAAAAAGCAGAAACGGCAATGAAGCATGTCTGTCTTCATTGCCGTGCGTCATATTACTCCGATCTGGTCGCTTAGTGAACGTCGCGCCAGAATTCCTTCTTCAACAGCACAGTGAAGATGAAGAAGATAGCGATGAATCCGAGTACCCAGAAGCCCATGCGTTCGCGCTCCTGCTGCACCGGCTCAGCCGAGTAGACCAAGAAGTTTACCAGATCCAGTACCGTCTGATCATATTCTTCGTTGTTCATTTCACCGTTGCCGTCAGATTTGATGCTGACGACTTGCTGCATCTCAACGCCATCCAGGGTGTGCGTCTTGAACTCGGCGCGGGGCGTCCCCTGCAACGGCTCCAGCACATGGGGCATACCCACGGACGGGAAGACGGCGTTGTTCACCCCGAATGGACGGGTCTCGTCCACGTAGAAGGAACGCAGATAGGTGTAGATCCAGTCTGCACCACGCACCCGGGCAACCAGGGTCAGGTCGGGGGGCGGCGCGCCGAACCAGCGAGCAGCATCCTTCTCGGACATGGCGCTCTTCATCAGATCGCCGATCTTGGCGCCGGTGAAGACCAGGTTCTCCTTCATCAGATCGTCCGGAATGCCGATGTCGGCCGCCACCCGGTTATAACGCTGGTACTGGGTGGAGTGACAGCCGGCACAGTAGTTCATGAAGGTGGCGGCCCCCCGTTGCAGGGATGCCTTGTCACTCAGATCGTACTCCGCCTTGTCGAGGGGGAAGCCACCGCCAGAGGCCAACACCAGACCAGGCAGCAGGGCCAGCACTGCAAAAATTATTCTTTTCATTTGAATGTCACCCTCTCCGGCAGCGGCTTGGTGTTCTCATTCTTGCTGTAGAAGAACAACAGGACGAAGAATCCGAAATAACCCAGAGTACAGAGCTGTGCAATCAGCGTCAGGGTCGGGGTTGATGGCAGCACGCCCAGCACCCCCAGGATAATGAAGCAGACCACGAACTGGGCGATGTTCAGCTTGTGCAGGGTGCTGCGATAACGCACCGAGCGCACCTTGCAACGATCCAGCCAGGGCAACAGGAACAGCACCACGATGGAGAGGCCCATCATGATGACCCCCAGCAGCTTGTCCGGCACCGCACGCAGGATGGCGTAGAAGGGGGTGAAGTACCAGACCGGGGCGATATGTGCCGGTGTCTTCAGGCCGTTGGCCACCTCAAAGTTCGGTTTCTCGAGGAAATAGCCCCACATGTCCGGCTTGAAGAAGATGATGGCACAGAAGAAGAACAGGAAACCGGCTACCCCGATCATGTCCTTCACGGTGAAATAGGGGTGGAACGCGACCGCATCCAGTGGCCAGCCGTTCTCGTCCTTGTGCTTCTTGATGTCGATGCCATCGGGGTTGTTGGAGCCCACCTCGTGCAGCGCCAGGATATGCATGGCCACCAGCATCACCAGTACCAGCGGCAAAGCGATGACGTGCAGCGCAAAGAAGCGGTTCAGGGTCGCACCCGAGATGACATAGTCCCCCCGGATCCACAGGGTCAGATCGTCACCGATAACGGGGATGGCACCGAACAGCGAGATGATGACCTGGGCCCCCCAGAACGACATCTGCCCCCAGGGCAGCAGGTAACCCATGAAGGCCTCGGCCATCAGCACCAGGAAGATCAGCATGCCGAAGATCCACAGCAGTTCCCGTGGCTTTTGGTAAGAGCCGTAGATCATGCCGCGGAACATGTGCAGGTAGACCACGATGAAGAAGGCGGATGCCCCGGTGGAGTGCATGTAGCGAAGCAGCCAGCCGTAATCCACATCCCGCATGATGTATTCCACGGAAGCGAAGGCACCTTCCGCCGAAGGGTTGTAGTTCATGGTCAGCCAGATGCCGGTGATGATCTGGTTGACCAGCACCAACATGGCAAGCGAGCCGAAGAAGTACCAGAAGTTCAGGTTCTTGGGCGCCGGATACTTGGCCATATGGTCGTTGTACATGGCCGTGAGCGGGAAACGATCATCGATCCAGTCCATGAGTTTGGCAAACATGGTCAGGCCTCCTTGCCATCGGCACCGACCAGAATGGTGGTGTCGCTAAGAAATTGGTATGGCGGAATGACCAGGTTCAGCGGTGCGGGGACGCCCTGGAACACTCGACCAGCCATGTCGAATTTGGAGCCATGGCAGGGGCAGAAGAAGCCGGAAGTTACCCCTTGAACCTGCTCGCCGAAGCTGTCGGGCAGATAGGAGGGGGAGCATCCCAGATGAGTGCAGATGCCAACGGCCACGAAGATTTCCGGTTTGATGGATCTGTAGCCATTGTGGGCATAGTCCGGTTGCTGTGGCTCGTCTGACGCAGGATCCCGCAGCTTGTCATCGTGCGCAGCCAGAGCATCCAGCGTCTGCTTGGTGCGCTTCACCACCCAGACCGGTTTACCACGCCACTCGACGCGGATTAGCTGACCCGGCTCCAGCTTGCTGATATCCACTTCAACCGGGGCGCCTGCCGCCTTGGCTTTGGCACTCGGATTCCATGACTTAATAAACGGCACTGCGGTAAAAGCAGCTCCTACACCGCCAACGGCAACCGTTGACCAGGTAAGAAATCTGCGGCGACCGGTATCAACTGGCGCATTGCTCATCCAAAAACTCTCCCATGTGGACTCCGCTCATTCTTATAGTGTCCCTGTTTACTTCTCCTCTCCCTCTGACAACTGCAATGGAAGCGGAGTGGCAATTGACACAGAAAGACCATGGAAATTTTAAAGAAAAGATAACAATTTGACAAGAAAGGGAGTCGATGGGCAAAAACAATAAATACACAATTTTTTGTCTTTTGTGACGTATGCTTAGCATTGTCACATGTAACATTACCAATAAAAAAAGCCTGGCAAATTGCCAGGCTTTTTTGACACTCCTGAGAGTGCGTACCAAAAGCGAATTAACGCTTGGAGTACTGCGGACGCTTACGCGCTTTGTGCAGACCGACTTTCTTACGCTCAACCTTACGGGCATCACGAGTAACAAAGCCAGCTTTACGCAGTTCGGAACGCAGGGTCTCGTCGTACTGCATCAGAGCACGAGTGATACCGTGGCGGATCGCACCAGCTTGACCGGAGATGCCACCACCGTTAACGGTGATGTACAGATCCAGTTTCTCGGTCATCTCGACCAGTTCCAGCGGCTGACGAACTACCATGCGGGCAGTCGGACGGCCGAAGTATTGCTCCAGGGAGCGCTGGTTGATTACGATTTTACCGCTACCCGCTTTGATGAATACGCGAGCAGTGGAGCTTTTGCGACGGCCGGTACCGTAGTATTGATTTTCTGCCATGTTGCCAGTTCCCGTTAGATATCCAGTACTTGAGGTTGCTGAGCAGCATGAGCGTGCTCTGCGCCTGCGTAAACTTTCAGCTTACGGAACATGGCACGGCCCAGCGGACCCTTCGGCAGCATGCCCTTGACGGCAGCTTCGATTACCATTTCCGGCTTACGCTGAATCAGCTTGTCGAAGCTGATGGACTTGATACCACCCGGGAAACCGGAGTGAGCGTGGTACATTTTGTCGGTAAATTTCTTACCGGTTACGTGTACCTTCTCAGCGTTTACAACGATGATGTAGTCACCGGTGTCAACGTGCGGAGTGTACTCGGCTTTGTGCTTACCACGCAGACGAGCAGCGATCTCGGTTGCGATACGACCCAGAGTTTTACCTTCTGCGTCCACAATGTACCAGTCACGTTTTACGGTTTCTGGCTTGGCAACGAAAGTTTTCATTAAGTTAAACCCAATTACCTGTTACAGACCCAATTGCTTATGGGGGCTCTCCCACAAACAACAAACGATGGCCTACCTGTACCCCTTCGAATACAAGTAAAGCTTAAAGTGTTGCTGTCTTATCGACAGCTGTAACGTGGGCCGGGCGATTATAAGTGAAGTTGCCTTAAATATCACCTGCTAATTTCACTGCCATGAAGCTAGCAAATGTCGCCCGGCCCTACCTGCCGCAGATGCCCATCCGACTGGCAGGCGCGGTATTGTGACTAAGGAAGGTGCACTCTGGCAAGGTATTCGTGCGATTGCATCTCCTGAAGCCGTGAAAGGCAACGCTTGAATTCGAAATTCAGCAGGCCTTCGCCATATAGCCCGGTCATGGGGACCGCCGCCGATATGATGAGCTTGACGTGCCGCTCATAAAACTCATCCACCATGGCGATGAAGCGGCGGGCCGCGTCATCCGTGCCGCTGCCCATGGGTTGCACATTGGCCAGCAGGACGGTGTGGAACTCACGGGCCAGTTCGATGTAGTCGCCCTGGGAGCGTGGAGTACAGCACAGCTGTTCAAACTCCATATAAAGCACCCCTTCCCCCACGCCCAGTGCACTCAGTTGGCGATGGTTGACTTCCAGTGCGGCGGCAGTCACCGGCCCAATCCCGGTCAACTGGCTGAAATAACGATCCAGGTTGCTCCTGGCCTGCTCATCCAACGGGAAGTGATAGATCTCTGCCTGTTCCAGGGTTCGCAGCCGGTAATCGACACCGCCATCGACATTGATCACCTCGCAGTGACGCTCGATAAGCGCGATAGCAGGCAGGAAGCGAGCACGCTGCAACCCGTTGCGGTAGAGATCCTGAGGGGGAATGTTGGATGTGGCCACCAGCACCACGCCATGGCCAAAGAGTTCCTGGAACAGAGTGCCGAGCAGCATGGCATCCGTGATATCCGAGACGAAAAACTCGTCGAAGCAGATGACGTCGGTCTCGTCGGCCAGCTTGCGGGCGATCAGCTTGAGCGGATCGGACTGACCGGTCAGCCCTTTGAGCTCGCCGTGCACACGGTGCATGAAACGGTGGAAGTGGATGCGCAGTTTGCGCTCCCCCGGCAGGCTCTCAAAAAAAGTATCCATCAGCCAGGTCTTGCCTCTGCCCACACCGCCCCACATATATAACCCCTGGACGGGGTCACGGGTTTTCGGCTTTTGCAGCCAACCTAGCAGGCCACGGGATCTGGTCGGAGTCGGGCTTGCGCACAGATCCTGATAGAGTCGCTCCAGGCGGGCGACTGCCATGGCCTGGGCCGGATCGGCCACAAAGCCGGGGCGCTGCAAATCCTGCTGATATTTTTGCTGCGGGGTCATCCTGTAAACCGCCTCCAAGTCCCTGAATGAGGGACAAAATGGTATCACGCTCTCGGGGGGCACGGTATAGTGCCAACGAGGCGTTGCGGTCCATCCGACCGCTTCAAATTCATCGTGTTAGCTGTAACAAGGAGCTTCTATGACTCTGTTTAACGGGATCCTGCTGGCGATCGCCGCCCTGATCATCGGCGTGCTGATCGGCCGCTTCTCTGTCCGTAGCCGGGATGCCGGACGCCTGGAACAGGAGCTGAAAAAAGCCCACAAGGAGCTGGAAAGCTACCAGGGGCAGATCACCACCCACTTCGCCGACAGCGCCGCCCTGATGGAGCAACTGGCCGAACAGTACCAGACCCTTTATCGCCACATGGCGGAACAGAGCAAGTTCCTGGCCAAGGTACAGGAACCACTGTTCCGCGAACCCGAAGTGGAAGAAACAGGCGATGCCGCCAACAGCGAGGAGCCGGGCCTTCCTCCCCGCGATTACGCCGGTGCGTCCGGCCTGCTCAAGCAGCCGGGCTGATCGTCGGTTGAACTAATTACGCTTTATCGTGGTCAGACCTTGACGATTGCACTGCAACTTTTTCTGGGAGCTGTTTCTCATATGCGTAAATCTCTTTCTGTATTCAGTGTCTTAGCCCTCAGTGTCGGTATCGCCATGTCCTCAGCACCGGCGCAGGCCGCACTGCCCCTGATGGCGAACAACCAGGAGATGCCGAGCCTGGCCCCCGTCCTCGAGCAGGTGACCCCTGCCGTGGTAAACATCTCCGTCTCTGGCAAGAAGATCACCCGCCAGCGCCTGCCGGAACAATTCCGCTTCTTCTTCGGCCCCAACATGCCTGACGAGCAGGTGAGCGAGCAGCCCTTCCAGGCGCTTGGTTCCGGCGTCATCATCGATGCCAAGAAAGGCTACGTGATCACCAACGCCCACGTGGTCCACGAGGCGGACGAGATCAAAGTCAACCTGAAGGATGGCCGTGAGTATGCAGCCAAGAAAATAGGGGAAGACAAACAGTCGGATATCGCCCTGCTGCAAATCAAGGCCGAGGATCTGGTGCAGATCAAGTTCGCCGACTCCGACGAGCTGAGAGTCGGTGACTACGCGCTGGCCATCGGCAACCCGTTCGGCCTGGGCCAGACCGTCACCTCCGGCATTGTCAGCGCCCTGGGTCGCAGCGGCCTCAACATCGAAAATCTGGAGAACTTCATCCAGACCGATGCGGCCATCAACTCCGGCAACTCGGGCGGCGCCCTGCTCAACCTGCGCGGGGAGCTGATCGGCATCAACACCGCCATCCTGGGCCCCAACGGCGGCAACATCGGCATCGGCTTTGCCATCCCGTCCAACATGGTACGCGATCTCTCCGAGCAGATCGTGAAATACGGCGAAGTGCGCCGTGGCCAGTTGGGGATTACCGGCACCGAACTCACCAGCGAAATCGCCAAGACCTTCGGCTACAACAAGAAGGACGGTGCCTTCGTCAACCAGGTCATGCCTGACTCCGCCGCCGCCAAGGCAGGCATCAAGGCAGGCGACATCATCATCAGCATCGATGGCAAGCCCATCCGATCCTTCGGCGAGCTGCGTGCCAAAATCGCCACCATGGGGGCCGACAAGCAGGTCTCGCTCGGCCTCATTCGTGACGGCAAGGAGCAGACCGTCAAGGTCACCCTGAAGAAGGCGGATGACAGCGAGATCCTGGCCAGCGCCCTGCATCCTGCCCTGGAAGGGGCCAAGCTGAGCACCATCACGGACCCCGTGTCCGGCGTGGCCGTCTCCGACATCGATCCGCGCTCACCGGCAGCCGCCTCCGGCCTGCAGAAGGGTGACATCATCATCGGAGTCAACCGCCAGCGCATCAACTCCATGGGTGAACTGACCAAGGTGTTGAAAAACAAGCCGGAAGTCCTGGCGCTGAACATCCAGCGCGGCGACTCCTCGCTCTATTTGGTGATCCGTTAAGCCCCTCACACCCGCGGCAACCGCCGCGGGTGATTTTTATCCATCGATAATGTTATTCTCTGCCCGCAGCCTGTACGGACGAGAATGACATGAAAATCCCACCACTGATCAGCTACTTGGGCAAGTCCGTCGGCTTTGGCCTCGCCATGGCTGCGCTTTTGTTGCTGGTGTTCCCCGATTTTCGCGGAGGCACTCCCCTGCCGGGCCTCATCACCAACGCCCGCGAGCTGAGCTTCTCCTACGCGGCCCATCGCGCCGGCCCTGCCGTCGTCAACATCTACACCCGCAGCTTCGCCGGCAATCGCGGTGAAAAAGCCGAACTCAGACCCCAGGGGCTGGGGTCCGGCGTCATCATGAACCAGCGCGGCCACGTGCTCACCAACTATCACGTCATCGCCGATGCGGACCAGATCATCGTCGCCCTGCAAGATGGTCGGGTATTCAGTGCAGAGCTGGTCGGCACCGACAAACTGACCGATCTGGCCGTGCTCTACATCGAATCGGACAACCTGCCGGTGATCCCGCAGGACCCGGATCGTCTGCCGGACGTGGGAGACGTGGTGCTCGCCATCGGCAACCCCTACAACGTCGGCCAGACCATCACCCAGGGTATCATCAGCGCCACCGGGCGTATCGGCCTCTCCAGCATGGGGCCGGACAGCAACGGCCGGCAGGATCTGCTACAGACCGATGCCGCCATCAACGAGGGCAACTCTGGAGGCGCCCTGGTCAATGGCCGTGGCGATCTGGTGGGCATCAATACCGCCGCCTACCACCTCAACGGCAATCAGGAGAGCTATGGCATCAGTTTTGCCATCCCCTACAAGCTGGCCAAGCGCATCATGGACGAGCTGATCGCCAACGGTCGGGTCATCCGCGGCTACCTCGGCATCTCCAGCGTCGAGATCAATCCTATCGTCGCGCGCATGCTGAACCTGGGGGACTTGCAGGGGTTGGTGGTGGAGAGCCTGGATCCCAATGGCCCAGCCACCAAGGCCGGTCTCAAACGTGGGGATGTGCTGCTCAAGATCAACGGAGAGGCCATCACCGGCGTGCGTCCCGTCATGGACAAGATCGTCGAGAGCCGCCCCGGCACCAAGCTCACCATCTCGGTGATCCGCAACGGCAAGCCGCTGGACGTCGATGTCATCATCGAAGAGGACCTGCGCTACCAGAATCAGACCCTGCCGACCAGCAGTGCGGCACCCGCCACCTGAGAGGCGGATCCTCGCAGGGCCCGACAGGGCCCTTTTTTGTGCCCGCTTTCCTCCGGCCCCGCTTGTGCGTGAGACAGCTCACACATTGCACCAATAAACGATCGGGCGAAGGCGCCGTCAAAACCCGCCACCGATCACACTCCCTTGCCGCCAGTCCGCTCCTTTCCTCTTCTTGATCGCCAAAAGGGCTTCTTTTGATGCCTTTCCCTCCGGATTTCCACTTCGAATCGGAAAAAACCTGCCTCCTCCCGCACTCTCCTCCGCTTTATGGTGATCCCATCTTTTCTGCCAGCCTGGAGAGCAGACCTTGAACACCGACACCCATGACGCCCCCCTGACCCCGGACAGCCCGGCACTGCTGCGCAAGACCGACCTGACCCTGGCCCGCATTCACAACCTGCTGGCGGATCAGGGCATACGCCCCAACGATGTGCAGCAGCAGATGCTGGCCTCCCACGTCAAGGCCATGGTGTGGCGCTCCTACAGCGGGGAATCCCTGCCGGAAGTCGACCTCAGCCTGTTCGAGGAGATCTCCCCCCTCTCCCTGCGCCTGGCAGAGCAGGTCGTTGCCTGGCTCGACCGCCTCGCCTACGAGGAGGCACACCTCTTGTCCGTCCATTTTGAAGTGGCCAAAGAAAACGAACTCAGCTCAGTAAAAGGAGAACGTTAAATGACTGCCATCAAACTCGTGATTGGAGATCGTCTCGGCAAGGGTCAGAAAGTGGGGGCAGGCGCAGAAGCCGCCGGCGCCACCGTGACCGTCATCCCCGGCATGGCCGCCGACATGAAACTCGGTGATGTGATGAACAAGGAGCAGGCCGACCTTGGCATCTCCTTCTGCGGCAGCGGTGGCGCGGGCGCCATCACGGCCCAGACCAAGTACGGCTACAAGTGCCGCTACGGCATGCGATCCATCGAAGAGGGTGTCACCGCCATCAACGAGGGGGGCGTGGTACTGGGCTTCGGCTTCATGGACAAGGAAGAGCTGGGCCAGAAGCTGATCGAAGCCTTCGCCAAGAAACACGGACGCGCCTGATGAAAGAGCACTTCACCACCCGGATCACGGTCAACGGCAAGGGGGCGACTCGCCAGCAGGCGTTCGCCGCCGCCCTCAGCCAGGTGCAACCCAGCCTGCTCAAGGAGAGCCCCAAGGTGATGCTGCGCATCGAACCCCTCGAGGTCGAGGTGCTCGAGGCCGAGGAGTCGGTACGGGTGGAGAAGTTCCTGTTCTTCTTCCTGCCACGCCAGCGCCACGAGTTCCGGGTCCGGCTGGCGATCACCGTCAAGGTCACCAGCCTGGATGTCGACAAGGTGGATTTCACCCGGGCCTGACCCCACAACCAAAAGGACAAGTTGGATGTTTCTAATCATTTTGATGAAGTCACTCATCATCGGCGGCCTGGTAGGCGTCGGGGTGGGGGCTGGCGCGGCGCGGATGTTCCACGCCCCGACCGTGCAGGGAATGGGCGCGTTCCGTACCCTGGGCGAGCTCAACTCCTGCGAAGGGGACCCCGCTTCCCACTTCTCGTTCGGTCTGGGCTTCTTCTTTAACGCCTGGGCCTCCACTGTGGCAGCCGGCGCCTTCACTCAGGACGTGGATCACCGCATCCTGCCGAACTGGGGTGCAGCGGCCCTGATGATCAAGAACCGGGATCTCGCCACCACCCTCCATGACCCGAAGAAGATGGCCATCGCCTGCGGCATCATTGGTGCCATCGTGGTCGCCTTCCTCAACAGCACGGCCGCCGCCGTGCCAGCCGCCCTGCAGGTCACCGCGGTCAAGGTGCTGGTGCCCGCCGCCAACCTGCTGGTCAACACCGTCATGCCGGTGATCTTCTGGCTGGCCGCCATCGAGGCAGGCAAGAAGTCCGGCTTCTGGGCCACCATCTTCGGCGGTCTGGCCCAGCTCATCATGGGCAACGCGGTACCAGGCCTGGTGCTTGGCATCCTGATCGGCAAGGGGGTGGAAGAGAGCGGCTGGAACCACGTCACCAAGGTGATGATGAGTGCCATCGTCCTGCTGTTCGTGCTGAGCGGCTTCTTCCGCGGCTTTGATATGAAACTCATTGAATCCTTCCACCTGGGCGTTCCCCTGTGGCTGGAAAACGTCCACAACCTCATGAGCGGCAAATAAGGAAGCACACCATGGATGAGAAACTGAGAAACAACTTCTGGTATGCCGACTGGTCCTTCCCCATCTTTGTCGGTCTGCTCTCTTCCGGCGTCTTCGCCGGTACCCACATGTTCTACCTCTACGGGGTCGGCGCCTTCAACGAGGTGGCCTTCGTTGCCATGCTCAAGGCCGGCATGGACACGGGGGCCTATGGTGCAGTCGCCGCCTTCGGTGCCAGCTTCCTGTTCGCCCGCATCATCGAGGGCTCCCTAGTGGGCATCCTCGACATCGGCGGCGCCATCCAGACCGGAGTCGGCCTCGGCGTGCCCGCCCTGCTGCTGGGGGCCGGCATCATCTATCCGGTGGAAAACTTCACCGCTTCCCTGATCACCGGCATGGGGATTGGGATGGCCATCGGCTACGTGATCATCCTGGCGCGCAAGTTCACCATCAACCAGAGCAACTCCACCTACGGGGCGGACGTCATGATGGGGGCTGGCAACAGCTCCGGCCGCTTCCTCGGTCCCCTCATCATCCTCTCCGCCATGGGCGCCTCCATTCCCATCGGGATAGGCTCCCTGCTGGGTGCCCTGCTGTTCTACATCTGGGAGAAGCCCATCACGGGCGGCGCCATTCTGGGGGCCATGCTGTTCGGGACCGTCTTCCCCATCGCCCTGGCTTAATCCAAGGCCGTCTCTTGGGCGGCATTCAAGAACCTGTTTGCGCGCTGTCGCGAAAGGTCGTCAGCAAGGTGAAGAGCAGCGCAGGGGCCGGAGCGTATGGATAGACGTGAGAACTCCTGGTTACAACTACGCGAGCAGCACATGAGCCTTGGAAGCGGCCTCGCAGTAAGAGCACAAGCAGGTTCCAAGAGGGATATCAGCATGTACGACATGATCATCAGGGCGGGACGCCTGGGAAACGGGCAGCTTGTCGACGTCGCCATCAAGCATGGCAAGATAGCGGCGCTGGGTTCGCTGCCAGAGAGCACGGAGGCGAAGCAAACCCTCACTCTGGGCGGGCAGGTCCATGTGAGCGCCGGCTGGATTGACGGCCACACCCACTGCTACCCCGCCTCTCCCATCTATCACGATGAGCCGGACAAGGTGGGCGTGGAATCCGGTGTCACCACCGTCATCGACGCCGGCAGCACCGGAGCCGACGATGTGGACGACTTCCAGCGCATAGCCGCCACCTGCAAGACCCGGGTGCACGCTCTGCTCAACATCTCCCGCATCGGCCTGCTGCGCCAGAACGAGCTGGCGGATCCGGCAGACATCGATCCCGCCCTCGCCCAGGCGGCCATCCGGCGCCATCCCGGCTTCATCGTCGGCATCAAGGCACGCATGAGCGGCAGCGTGGTGGGTGAGAACGGTCTGCAGCCCCTGCGCATGGCCAAGCAGATCCAGCAGGCCAATGGCAACTTGCCACTGATGGTGCACGTGGGCAACACGCCGCCGGATCTGGACGAGATCGTCGCCCTGCTGGGGGATGGCGATCTGCTGACCCACTGCTTCAACGGCAAGCCCAACCGCATCCTGACCCCTGCGGGTGAACTGCGCCAGGCGGTGCGCGAGGCGATGCGGCGGGGACTCTTGCTCGACATCGGCCATGGCGGTGCCAGCTTCAGCTTCGAGGTGGCAGAGCTGGCCATTGCCCAGGGCATCCTGCCCCACACCATCAGTTCAGACATCTACTGCAAGAACCGCATCAAGGGGCCCGTCTACAGCCTTGCCCACGTGATGTCGAAGTTCTTCGCCATCGGCATGACTCTGGAGCAGGTACTCGCCTGCGTCACTCACCAGGCCGCCGATGCCCTGCGCCTGCCCGGTAAGGGGCGACTCGAGGTGGGCGCCGATGCAGACATCACCCTGTTCCAGGTGAGCTGCGGCCCCATTCTCTTTACCGATACCGAGGCCGGCACCCGCAACGGTGACCGGCAACTGCTCCCTCTCGCCGCCCTGGTGGGCGGCGAACTGGTTCTGACTCACTACGGGAAATCACACCATGCCTTCTGTGTATGAGAAATACCGGCTCAAACCGGTGATCAACGCCTCCGGGCGCATGACCATCCTCGGCGTCTCCACCCCCGAGCAGGAGGTGGTCGATGCGGTCAACTTCGGCCTCGGCCACTACTTCGAGGTGAAGGATCTGGTCAACAAGACCGGCGCCTACCTGGCCGATCTGCTGGGCGTTGAAGATGCGGTTGTGGTCTCCTGCGCCAGCGCCGGCATCGCCCAGTCGGTGGCCGCCGTGATCGTGCGCGGCGACCCCTATCGCCTCGAGCAGTTGCATGCTCATGCCCACGACGTGCCGAGCGACATCGTGCTGCCCAAGGGCCACAACGTGAACTTTGGTGCCCCCGTCGGCACCATGGTCAACCTGGGGGGCGGCAGGGTGATGGAGGCAGGCTACGCCAACGAGTGCTCACCCGCCCAGCTGGCCGCTGCCATCAATGCCAATACCGCCGCCATCCTCTACATCAAGTCCCACCACTGCGTGCAGAAGAGCATTCTGTCGGTGACCGAGGCGGCCGAGGTGGCCAAGGCCCACGGGATCCCGCTCATCGTCGATGCAGCGGCCGAAGAGGATCTGCGTCTCTACTACAACCAGGGTGCGGATCTGGTCATCTACAGCGGCGCCAAGGCCATCGAAGGGCCCACCAGCGGCCTGGTGCTCGGCAGACGTCAGTATGTGGAGTGGGTCAAGCAGCAGGCTGGCGGCATAGGCCGCGCCATGAAGGTGGGCAAGGAGGGGATCCTCGGCCTGACCCACGCCATCGAGCGCTACCTGGCCAAAGAGAAGGAGAGCGGCACCGCCATGGTCGCCAAGATGACCCCCTTCATCGAGCGCCTCAATCAGCTGCCCGGCGTCACCGCCAAAGTGGTGTGGGACAGCGCGGGGCGCGACATCGCCCGCACCGACATCGCCTTCGACCACCAGCAGATCCGCATGACCACGGTGGAAGTGGTCTCCCGTCTGCAACAGGGTACCCCCGCCATCTACTGCCGCGGCTACAAGGCCAACGAGGGGCACATCGAGATAGACGTGCGCAGCGTCACCCTGCCCCAGCTCGACCAGATCCACTCCGCCATTGCCCACCTCGTTCAGGAGAACAACTGATGTCTCTTACCCCCAATTACTACAGCGATCGGGTCTGCCTCAACGTGCTGGCAGGTTCCAAAGAGAATGCCGTCGACATTTATGAGGCCGCCGAGGGCCACGTCCTGGTCGGTGTGCTCTCCAAGAACTACCCGGACATCCCCTCTGCCGTCGCCGACATGCAGGCCTACGCCAAACTTATCGACAACGCCCTCTCCATCGGGCTGGGAGCAGGTGATCCGCGCCAGTCCGCCATGGTGGCCGAGCTGGCCCGCCAGTTGCAGCCTCAGCATGTCAATCAGGTGTTCACCGGGGTCGGGGCCAGCCGGGCGCTGCTCGGTCAAGCTGACACCCTCGTCAATGGCCTTGTCTCCCCCACCGGCCCCCCCGGCATGGTGAAGATCTCCACCGGCCCCCTCAGCGCGCAGCAGGCTGACGGCATCGTCCCCATCGATACCGCCATTGCCCTGCTCAAGGACATGGGCGGCAGCTCGGTCAAGTTCTTCCCCATGGGGGGACTCGCCTGCCGCACCGAGTATCAGGCAGTGGCCGAGGCCTGTGCCCGCCACGGCTTCTGGCTGGAGCCCACCGGCGGCATCGATCTTGAGAACTTCGAGGAGATAGTGCGGATCGCGCTGGAGGCAGGAGTCGAGAAGGTGATCCCCCACGTCTACAGCTCCATCATCGACAGTGTCAGTGGCCAGACCCGGCCGGAGGATGTGCGTACCCTCCTCGCCATGGTGAAGGCACTGCTGGCATAACAATCCCACAGGCACCGGTCCGATCACTGGGCGGTGCCTGGCTTGTTAATGACCCCCTTGTTAACATCGACCCACCATGCGCGACAGGAGTCCTCACCCCCTCATGACCAAGCTGCCCCACCCCAGACTCCAGCAACTGCTCGCCCTGCTTCACGCCGAGCCTCTGCCACAGGAGGAGCTGGCCCGCCGTCTCAATGTTTCCACCCGCACGGTGCGTACCGACGTGGCGACCCTGAACGAGCTCATTGCCACCCGGGGCGCCCACCTGATCCATCAGCGGGGCAGCGGTTACCAGCTCAAGATCTACAATCAGGGACTGTTCGATGCGCTGCTGGCCGCCCAGGGGCAGGAGAGCCCTCTGCCTCGCACCAGCCGCGAGCGGGTGCTGCACCTCCAGGTCTTGCTGCTGACGGCGGAACAGGGGATCAAACTCGACGAGCTGGCGGACACTTGGTATCTAAGCCGGGCGGCTTTGCAAGGGGACATGACGGAGGTGCGGGAGCGGCTCGCCCACTTCGGGCTCACCATCGACAGCAAACCCAGAGTGGGGATGCGCATTGCGGGAAGCGAGATGGCGATCCGCGCCTGCCTCACCCAACTGCTCTGCCAGGAGCTGCTGCACCAGCATCCGCTCCAGAGCCTGTTGCCCACCCTCTGCCCCAGCAAGACGCTGGAGGTAGTGGGCAACCACATTCACGAGCAACTCGGTCGCCATCAGCTGCGCCTGGCCGACGAGAGCCTGCAGCAAGTCACCGTCTACTGTGCCGTCGCCCTGCTTCGCCAGGCGTCTGGCCACGAGTTGCGCCAGTTTGCCAGCGACGACATCACCCCGCCCCTGGCAGTGGTGGCCCGCGACATCTATGCCGAGCTGCCAACCCTGACGTCACCGGGGCAGGAAGAGATCGCCTGTCTCGCCATCCAGATCCAGGCTCGCCTCACTGCAGAGACGCCCCTGCTCAGCCCGGCCATGGCGGCCGAGAGCGAGCAGCTGACTACGCACCTGCTGGGTTACATCCACCACCACTACCCCTATGACCTGCGCGGCGACCCGCAATTGCGAGCCGACCTGCAGACCCATATCGGCGCCATGCTGCTGCGGGTCAAATACCAGATTGGCAGCCACAATCCCCTGGCGGACCACATCAAGCAGTATTACCCCCTCGCCTACGACATCACCCTGGCGGCCATCTCTGAGTGGATCAGGCAGACCCCCTACCGGTTGACCCACCACGAGATCGGCTACCTGGTGATCCACATCGGGGTCGGCCTGGAGCGCCACTACGACATCGGTTACACCCGGCGCCCCCAGGCGCTGCTGCTGTGCGATGCGGGCAACGCCACCTTCCGGGTGCTGGAAGCACGCATCCGGCGGGAATACCCCCAACTGCAGCTGACCACGCTGGAGTCGGTGCGGGACTATGAGGGACTGGTACGAGTCGAGCAGGATTTCGTCATCAGCACCCTCAAGGTGAGCGAGAAGAATGCTCCCGTGGTGCAGGTCTCCCCCTTCCCGACCCAGTACCAGCTGGAGCAGCTCGGCAAGCTGGTGCTCGTCGATCGCACCCGTCCCTATCTGCTCGACAAGTATTTCGATGCCGACCACTTCATGGTGCTTGATGAACCAATCAGCCAGGGGGCGCTGTTTGATCGCATCTGCAGCCAGCTTGAGGCGGAGGATCTGGTGCATAGCGGATTCCGGGGATCCTTGCAGGAGCGGGAGCAGATCGTCTCAACCATGCTGGGGGACGGCATCGCTCTGCCCCACTCCCTCGGCCTGCTGGCGCGCCGCACCCTGGTCTATACCGTGCTGGCCTCCCAAGGGATCGATTGGGGCAACGGCGAGAGCGCTACCCTCATCTTCGTGCTGGCCATCGCCAAGGCGGATTATGAGGAGGCCATGGGACTTTATGATCTGTTTCTGGCACTGATGAACGAAAAAGCCAGCAGAAGTCTGCTGGCTTGTCGGGATTTTGCCGCTTTCAAGGCGCTGGCTCGCAGCGCACCTTGAGCACACCGAGGCGTATTACTCCTCATTGAAGCCCGAGGTGAACAGCGCCACCACGGCGGCCAGGGCCTCTACCTCTTCGGGACCCTCCACCTGCACCTCCACCTGTTTGCCCTGGGCGGAGTCCAGCATCAGCAGGCCGATCACGCTGTCCGCGTCGGCCTCGACCCCCTCTTCATTGCGCAGCAACACGTGGGCATCGAACCCCTGCACCAGCTCGAACAGCATCATGGCCGGTCGGGCGTGAATGCCTAACTTGTTTTTGACTTCTACTGAGGCGGAAACGGTCATCTGAGCATCCTGTGGATCTGTCAGGCGGGGTTTGAACGCTTGTCCAACGTACGATGGCGGATCTGCACGTTCTTGCCAAGCAACCGGAATGCGCTGGCCAGCCGCTCGGCGATGAACACCGAGCGGTGCTGTCCGCCGGTACAGCCGATCCCGACGGTCACATAGCTGCGATTGTTGCGCTCCAGGTGGGGCAACCAGGTCCCCAGCATGTTCTCGATCTGCTGGATGAACAGCATGACATCCGGCTGGCTGGAGAGGTAGTTGGCCACGGGCTCATCCTTGCCAGTGAAGGGCTTGAGCTCCGGGATCCAGTGCGGGTTGGGCAGGAAACGGGCGTCGAACACGAAGTCCGCATCCTTGGGAATGCCGTACTTGAAGCCGAATGACTCGAACACCAGCACCAGCTCGTTCTCTTTCTTGCCGAGCACCCGGGTTTTGATGAGCTCGCTGAGATCGTGAATGCTGAGGTTGGTGGTGTCGATGCGCAGGTCGGCGGTCGAGGAGAGCGGTGCCAGCAGGTGGGTCTCTTCCCGGATCGCCTCGTCCAGCGAAAGCTTGTTGCGGGACAGAGGGTGCAGACGGCGGCTCTCACCGTAGCGTTTGAGCAGGGTCGCGTTGTCCGCATCGAAGAAGAAGCTCGAAAACTTGACTCGCCCCTCGTTGCGCACCTGGCTCAGCAGGTTCTCCAGCCTGTCTGCCTGGGCAGGCAGGTTGCGCACGTCGATGCTGACAGCCAGCTTGTCATACTGGCTCTCCACCGACACGATCAACTGGGGCAGCAGGTTGACCGGCAGGTTGTCCACGCAGTAGTACCCGAGATCCTCGAGCACCCTCAGGGCCACCGTCTTGCCGGAGCCCGAACGACCGCTTACTACTATTAACTGCATCTTGTCCCCTCACGCCAACGTGGCTGTGTCAGACCCGGCCTCAGGCCGACGTCATGATCTGATAGAGTTCTTCGTCGCTGGTCGCCTGGCGCAGCTGGCGGCAGACGGCCTTGTCACCCAGTTTGGATGCCATCAGGGAAAGAGTCTTGAGGTGCTGCTTGCACTCGCTTTCCGGCACCAGCAATGCAAAGAGCAGGTCAACCGGTTGATTGTCGATAGAATCGAAAGGGATGGGCTCGGAGAAGGTCATCAACACGGCGGTCGGCGCGAAGGCGTCGTCAATCCGGCCGTGGGGGATGGCGATACCGGCTCCGATCCCGGTACTGCCCATCTTTTCTCGCGCCAGCAGGCTTTCAAACAGGACCTGGCGGGAAGCGCCGAGGCGCTCTGCGGCCAGTTCACTGATGATCTCGAGCGCGCGTTTCTTGCTGGTACAAGGGACCGCACTCTTGGTGCAGTCCCGACTCAGTATGTGTTCAAGTTGCATAGTTATTTTTGATTTAACTTATCTTTGTGCTTGATGATCTGCCGATCCAGTTTATCCAGCAGGGTATCAATCGCCGCATACATGTCGGCATGCTGCGAATTGGCGAACACCTCTCCCCCGCTGACATGCAGCTTGGCTTCGGCGATCTGGTTCAGTTTTTCGACGCTCAACACCACGTGTACGTTGTTGATATGGTCAAAGTGACGCTCGAGTTTGGCAAATTTGTTGTTCACATAATCACGCAGAGCTTCGGTAATCTCGACATGGTGTCCGGTCAGGTTAATTTGCATAACGTCTTCCTTTTGTTTGCCTAAACCAGGCGTTTGCGCTGATTGGATGGCGGGATCAACAAGGATTCACGGTACTTTGCGATCGTGCGTCTCGCCACCATAATACCCTGTTCGGCCAGCAAATCCGCGATCTTGCTATCACTAAGCGGCTTGGCGGGGTTTTCCGCCGTCACCAGCTTCTTGATCAGGGCGCGAATAGCGGTCGATGAGCACTCTCCTCCTCCCTCCGTATTGACGTGACTGGAGAAAAAAAACTTCAGTTCAAAAATGCCGCGGGGCGTATGCATGTACTTCTGGGTCGTGACCCGTGAAATGGTCGACTCATGCATCTCCACCGCTTCCGCGATGTCGTTGAGTACCATGGGTTTCATGGCCTCTTCGCCGTACTCGAAAAAGCCCTGCTGCTGCTCGACGATGCAGCTGGCCACCTTGAGCAGGGTGTCGTTACGACTCTCCAGGCTCTTGATGAACCACTTGGCCTCCTGCAAATGAGAACGGATGAACTGGGTATCCGTGCTGCTGCGGGCATTGCGCGCCATGGCCGCATAGGCCTCGTTGACACGGATGCGCGGAGCAGAGTCCGGATTGAGTTCAACCACCCACTTGCTGCCCTTCTTGACCACGGACACATCCGGGATCACGTACTGGGATTCACTCTGGATGATACCGTTGCCGGGTCTGGGCTCCAGTTGCTGGATGAGATCCAGCACCTCCTTGAGATCGCTCTCCTTGAGGCGGGTCTTGCGAGCCAGGGTGCGGTAGTCGCGATTGCCGAGCAGGTCCATGTGTTCGCGGATCACCTCTCTGGCTTCATCGAGCCAGGGCAGGTCTGGCGAATACTGGCCGAGCTGGATCAGCAGACACTCTTGCACCGAACGGGCGGCGATGCCGACCGGATCGAAATGCTGCACCCGCTTGAGCACGGCTTCGATCTCATCCAGTTCGACTTCTACCTCCTCGCTGCTGACTGCAGCCTGAATATCCTCGAGGGTGGCAGTCAGATACCCGGATTCGTCGATGGCATCGATGATGGCAAGGGCGATGGCAGCATCCACATCACTGAACGGGGTGAGCCGCATCTGCCACAGCAGGTAGTCCTGCAGGTTCTCGGTGGTCTCCCCCTGATAGACGCTGTCTTCCCCGTCATGGATGGGACCTGCGCTCTGGGCCGTACCGGCCGAGTAGACCTCGTCCCAGGTGGTGTCCACCGGCAGTTCATCCGGCATGCTCTCCTGGGCCATGGCATCGCTGGAGTCGAGTTGACTGGCGTCCTGTGTCTCTGCCTGACTGGTTTCCTGCGCCTCGTTCTCCTCTTGCTCCAGCAAGGGGTTGTTGTCGAGCGCTTGCTGAATTTCCTGCTGGAGTTCCAGGGTGGAGAGCTGGAGCAGACGAATCGCTTGTTGTAATTGTGGCGTCATGGTCAGGGACTGACCGAGACGCAACTGTAATGTCGGCTTCATCTACGTCGGGATATCCTTATGTTCAGCGAGGCAGTCACCTAACAAAAATGAGGGGTGCCCCCTTACTATAGACTGAATTGATCGCCCAAATAGACGCGCTTGACCTGCTCATCGGCGAGGATATCGGCCGGTGCGCCCTCGGCAATCATCTTGCCGTGGCTGACGATGTAGGCCTTCTCGCACACATCCAGCGTCTCTCTGACGTTGTGGTCCGTAATCAGCACACCCAACCCGCGTTCTTTCAGATGCTGGATGATCTTTTTGATATCGATGACTGAAATAGGATCAACACCTGCGAAAGGCTCATCGAGCAGAATGAATCTCGGCTCTGCCGCCAGCGCCCGGGCGATTTCCACCCGGCGCCGCTCCCCACCCGAGAGGCTCTGGCCCAGGCTGTCACGGATATGGGTGATATTGAACTCTTCCAGCAACTGTTCGACCTTATCCTCCCGCTCTTCGCGGCTCAACCCCTTGCGGGTCTGCATGACCCCCATCAAGTTGTCGAACACCGACAGGCGCCGGAAGATGGAGGCCTCCTGGGGCAGATAGCCGATGCCATTGCGGGCACGGATATGCATGGGCTGCAGGCTGATGTCCTGCTCGTCGATGGTGATGAGGCCGGCATCCCGCTGCACCAGGCCCACGATCATGTAGAAGGAGGTCGTCTTGCCCGCGCCGTTCGGGCCGAGCAGGCCCACGATCTGGCCCGTTCCCACCTCCAGGCTCACATCGCTGACCACCATGCGGCGCTTGTAGCTCTTTTGCAGACCCGTTGCTTTTAACACTGCCATGGCTGTTGTTTCCTACTTCTTCTGATCGGCGGGTTTGTCAAAGTTCTCCACCTGATCCGGCAGGAACACCGTCTTGACGCGCTGGGTGGGCCCCTTGCTCTCGGCAATCATCTTCTGCTTGACGATGTCGTAGCGAATGAGATCGCCGGTCACCTGGCTGTCTTCCTGCTTGAGCTGGCCATTGCCGGTGATGGTCACCAACCGGTTCTTAAGCTCGTAGCGGATGCTGTTGCCATGGGCATTGACCGGTTTGCCGTTGTCCAGCACCTGGAAGAAGGTGGCTGGGTTGCCATACGCGGTCATGACCTCGGCGCCCTTGTCGCCGGAGCGGATCACCACCACCTTGTCGGCCTTAATCTTGATAGTGCCCTGGGTGATGATGACATCCTCGCTGAAGGTGATGCGGTTGTCCTGCATCTCGGCCACCTGCTTGACCGCATCCACATAGACCTTCTCGGCAAAGTCGGACTCTTTGGCATTCAGGGAACCGCACAGCAACAGGGCCGTGAGGGCCAGATTAACGTTTTTCATTGAAATAAGTGGCATGGCCTTTATCCAGTAACTCGAAATATTTACGTTCCAGGTGACCCTTGAGGCCAACGCCCTCGGTCTGGAACTCCTGGCCCACAATGCTGATGTGCTGGTTGCTTCTCATCCCCTGCGTCACCAGATCCAGCTCCAGATAGGAGGTATCCAGCGTGGAGATGAAGGAAGCGGGCAGCAGACCGTCCAGATGTACCTTGTCACGGAGGATCACATTGTCATCGGTGTTGAGCACCCCGGTTTCGGCCGTCAGCTTCCATTCGGCCGCGCCCTTGTCATCGAACATGTAGACCACCGGCTTGGTGAAAGTGGCCTGCTCGAGCACCTGGTAGTACTCCGCATATTCGGATTCCAGCCGCTCGGTGCGCTTGCCCTGCTCGTTGAAACGGGTCGTCACCAACTCTCTGGCGGTGAAGTCCGGTTGAAAATTTTCCGTCTTGGTGGTCGGCTCGGGGACCAGCTCGATCTCCCCCAGCTGCCAGGCCGCCAGCGTTGCCAGAAACAGCAGGCCGAACAGCACAGTCTGTTTGCTCATCGCGACGCCTCGGGTTGATAGTCAGCCAATCCCTGGGCCTGCAAGATCAGGTCGCACACCTCGCGCACGGCCCCGACGCCACCGCCAAGCCGCGTCACCAGATCCGCCTTCGTCAGCACAAGCGGATGGGCGTCGGCAACGGCGATACCCAGGCCGCAAGCCTGCATCACCGGCAAATCGATGGTGTCATCTCCCATATAGGCGGCTTGCGATGCATCCAGCCCGAGCTTGGTCAGCAAGGCCTCGAAGTGGGGCAGCTTTTTGTCTGCCCCCTGCACCAGATGCTGGACTCCCAGACTCTTCATGCGATCGCTGACGATGCGGGAGGTTCGCCCCGTGATGATGGCAATCTCGATGCCCGCATTGAGCAGGGCACGCATGCCGGCACCGTCACGGGTGCAGAAAGTCTTCAGCTCTTCGCCGTTATTGCCCATATAGATGAGGCCGTTGGAGAGCACCCCATCCACATCGCACACCAGCAGGCGGATCTGCGCCGCCTTCTCGTACTGGCTGCGCGTCACCGGACCATAGAGGGTCGGTACGTCTTGCATCAAATTACTCCGGCTTTCAGCAGGTCATGCATGTTGAAGGCACCCAGCGGGTGTCTCTCCCCATCCACGACCAACAACCCGTTGATTTTCCTGGTTTCCATCAGCTTGACGGCCTCGGCCGCCATCATCTCAGGCCCTACGGTAACACAGTTCACCGTCATGACGCGGCTGATGGGGGTGTGATGGATGTCCACCTGCAGGTCCAGAATGCGGCGCAGGTCACCATCGGTGAACAGACCGGCAAGCAGCCCTTGATCGTCCACCACCGCCGTCATGCCGAGCCCCTTGCGACTCACTTCCAGCAGCGCCTGGCTGATGGTGGCATCTATCCCCACCTTGGGCAACAACTCGCCGCCGTGCATCAGATCGCCCACTCGCAGCAGCAACCGCTTGCCGAGGGACCCGCCCGGATGCGACAGCGCAAAGTCATCGGCGGTGAAGCCACGGGCCTCCAGCAGGGCCACGGCCAGCGCGTCCCCCATCACCAGGGTAGCGGTAGTGCTGGATGTCGGGGCCAGACCGAGGGGGCAGGCCTCTTTCTCCACCTTGATGCACAGGTGCACGTTGGCCTCTTTCGCCATGGTGGAAGCCGGATTGCCTGTCATGCAGATGAGTGGAATGCCGCGGCGCTTGAGCACCGGCAGCAGGGCCAGGATCTCGTCGCTCTCGCCGGAGTTGGAAATGGCGATGATGAGATCCCCGGCTGAGATCATGCCGAGATCCCCGTGGCTGGCCTCGCCCGGGTGCAGGAAAAAGGCGGGCGTCCCCGTGCTGGCCAGGGTCGCGGCAATCTTGTTGCCGATATGACCCGACTTGCCCATGCCGGTCACCACTATCTTGCCGCCACAGCGCAGCACCATCTCGCAGGCGCGCTCGAACGCCTCGTCAAGGTACTGGTAGAGTCCATCAATGGCTTGTTTTTCTATGTCCAGCACCGCTCGGGCGCTGCGACGGAAATCGAACAATTCAGACACTTTTTCAGGCTTTACAGACATAAAGGCACAGCTCCGGGCCGAAATTTGCTGCGGGATTATAAAAAAGTCTGCCGAGATAAGCGAATCGGATGCGGAATGGGCGGTCATTGACGCAGGTTGTTACATAAAACTGTCGCGTACTTGGGGGGGAAACCCGCTCAATAGTTGTTCCTCGCTGTTGCTTAGACCTAGACTAGCCCATAAAATTCGCTCTTCATTTATACCGGATGGACAATTGTTTGAACGATGACCTGATCACCATCTCCGACCTGACCTTCAGTCACGGGGATCGGCTGCTGTACGACAGGATCAACCTGACCATTCCCCGTGGCAAGGTCACCGCCGTCATGGGTCCGAGCGGGATCGGCAAGACCACCTTGCTGCGCCTGATCGGGGGCCAGCTCAAGCCTGAGTCCGGTCACATCCTGTTTGACGGGGAAGACGTTCCCACGCTCTCCCGTTCACGCCTGTATGAAGTGCGGAAACGGATGAGCATGCTGTTCCAGAGTGGCGCATTGTTCACCGGCATGACCGTCTTCGACAACGTGGCCTTCCCGCTGCGGGAGCACTCCGGCCTGCCGGAAGAGCTGATCCGCACCATCGTCATGATGAAACTGCAGGCTGTCGGTCTGCGCGGGGCGGCCAAGCTGATGCCGTCCGAGCTCTCCGGTGGCATGGCGCGTCGCGCGGCCCTGGCGAGATCCATCGCGCTGGATCCGGATCTCATCATGTATGACGAGCCCTTCGTGGGGCAGGACCCCATCACCATGGCGGTGCTGGTGAAGCTCATCAAGGAGCTCAACGATGCCCTCGGCATCACCTCCGTCATCGTCACCCACGACGTGAAGGAGGTGCTGAGCATCGCCGACTACGCCTACATCATCGCCAACCGCAAGGTAGTGGCACACGGCACACCGGAGCAGCTGCGCGAGGAGCACAATCCCGAAGTCGAGCAGTTCCTCAAGGGATTGCCCGACGGTCCTGTTCCGTTTCATTTTCCGGCAGGTGACCTGCTACAGGATCTGTGATGTTGACAAGTCAGATAAGCAAGCTGGGCCGCAGCGGTGTGCGTTTCATCAACGCCGTCGGCCGGGCAACCATCATGCTGTTTCATGCACTGGCAGGACGGCCCCAGCCACGCAAGCATTTCCCGCTGCTGGTGCAGCAACTATATGTGGTGGGAGTGCAATCCGTCGCCATCATACTGGTGTCCGGCCTCTTCATCGGCATGGTGCTCTCCCTGCAGGGTTACAACGTATTGAAGGATTTCGGCGCAGAGCAGAGCCTGGGGCCTCTGGTTTCCCTCTCCCTGCTCCGTGAGCTGGGCCCTGTGGTCACCGCCCTGCTGTTCGCCGGTCGTGCGGGCTCCGCCCTCACCGCCGAGATCGGCCTGATGAAGGCCACCGAGCAGCTCTCCAGCCTGGAGATGATGGCGGTCGATCCGCTGCGTCGGGTCGTGGCGCCCCGCTTCTGGGCCGGGGTCATCAGCATGCCGCTGCTGGCCTTCATGTTCAGCCTGATCGGCATCTTTGGCGGCAAGCTGGTTGGTGTCGACTGGCTGGGGGTGGACGAAGGCAGTTTCTGGTCCGCCATGCAGGCCTCCGTCGACTGGCAGGACGACATCATGCAGGGCGCCATCAAGAGCCTGATCTTCGCCCTGGTGGTGACCTGGATAGCGCTCTTCAACGGCTATGATGCCAAACCGACCTCGGCCGGGATCAGTCAGGCGACGACCCGTACCGTGGTTCACTCATCCCTGGCCGTGCTCGGTCTGGATTTTATACTCACCGCAGTCATGTTTGGATAAGGGAAAGATGAAGTTCAGCAAAGTAGAATTTCTGGTTGGCGCCTTCATGCTGGCTGGCATCGCGGCCATTCTGGCATTGGCACTGCAAGTGGCGGGATTGAGTTTCAAACCGGAAGGAGAAACCTATACCCTGCGCGCCCATTTCGATAATATCGGCGGCCTGAAAGTGCGCTCGCCGGTCAAGGTCGGCGGCGTCGTCGTCGGTCGTGTCAGCGACATCACCCTGGATCCCAAAAGCCAGGTCCCCATCGTTTCCCTGCAGATGCAGAAGAGTGCCGGCGAGTTTTCCGAGACCAGCACCCTCTCCATCCTGACTTCTGGCCTGCTCGGTGAGCAGTACATCGGTTTGGCACCGGGGTTCAGCGATGAGGAGATGGGCACCAGCATGCTCAAGGATGGCGACATGATCGAAGACACCAAGTCCGCCATCGTGCTGGAAGATCTGATTGGCAAGTTCCTCTATAGCCAGTCCTCCCCGGCCAACACACCCGCAACCAAGGAGTAACCATGTTCAAGAAGATCGCCCTGATGCTGGGTCTGATGACCAGCATGCTGTTCTCCCTCGTCGCCCGTGCGGATGTCAATACTTCGGACCCCTATGCCCTCGTGGATCAGGCCGCCCAGCAGACCTTTGCCCGCCTGAAAGCCGATCAGGCCCAGGTGAAGAGCAACCCCGATCACCTGCGCGTTATCATCCGCGAGGAGCTGCTGCCCTACGTGGACAACCGCTTCGCCGCCTACAAGGTGCTCGGCAACCAGATCAAACAGACAACCCCTGCCCAGCGTGACGCCTTTGTGGACGTCTTCACCGAGTACATGGTGAGCTCCTACGCCGACGCCCTGGCACACTTTGACAAGCAGACCGTCAAGGTCCAGCCCGGTAAAGCCGCCGAGAGCAACATCACCGCCGTCAACGTCAGCGTGAAAGAGGCCGGCAAGCCGGACATCTTCCTCGAGTTCAAGCTGCGCAAGAACAACAAGACCGGCGAGTGGAAAGCCTTCGACATGGTTGCCGAAGGGATCAGCCTGCTCTCCGCCAAGCAGAACGAGCTGGGCGGCCTCATTCGCCAGAACGGCATCGATGCGGTGATCGCCCAGCTGCGTGAACACAACGCCAAGCCGCTGGTGATCAAGTCATGATCCTGAGCGGTGACTTGCAGGCCCCGCAGGTCAACGATCTGTGGCAACGCCGCGCCGACTGGTGGCAGAACGATCGGCTCGAACTCGGTGCCGTCACTACCCTGGATTCCGCCGGCCTTGCCCTGCTGGTCAAGTGGGCCAAGGCGGCACTGGCACGGGGTGCTACTCCGACACTGGTGGGTGCCTCCAACGATTTCCATACGCTGGCCAACCTCTACGGTGTGGCCAGCCTCTTTCATTCAACCCCGCTCACAACTGAGGACTCATAATGCAAGTCTCTGAAATTGAAGCGATACTCCTCGAGGCTTTGCCATTGTCCGAAGTCCATGTCAAAGGGGATGGCAGTCACTACCAGGTGATCGCCGTCGGCGACATGTTTGACGGCATGAGCCGGATCAAGAAACAACAGGCCATCTATGCCCCGCTGATGGACAAGATCGCCACCAACGAGATCCACGCTCTCTCCATCAAGGCCTATACCGACGCCGAGTGGAAACGCGAGCGTAAATTCCAGCTGCCCTCCTGATTTGGTAAAGAAGTAAACCATGGACAAATTCAAGATCACCGGCCCCTGCACCCTCTCCGGTGAAGTGACCATCTCCGGCGCCAAGAATGCCGCCCTGCCCATCCTGTTTGCCACCCTGCTGTGTGATGAAGAGGTTCAACTCTCCAACGTACCGCGCCTGAAAGACGTGGGTACCACCCTCAAGCTGCTGGAGATGCTGGGCGCCACCACCAAGGTCAACGGCAACGTGACCGTGCTGACCGGTGCGGTAAACAATCATGTCGCCCCCTACGAGCTGGTGAAGACCATGCGAGCCTCCATCCTGGCCCTGGGCCCGCTGGCAGCCCGCTTCGGTGCAGCAGACGTCTCCCTGCCCGGCGGCTGTGCCATCGGTGCCCGCCCGGTCAACCTGCATGTCCACGGCCTGGAGCTGATGGGCGCGAAGATCGTCATCGAAGAGGGCTACATCAAAGCCCGCGTCGACGGCCGCCTGAAAGGTGCCCACATCCTGATGGACATGGTTTCCGTGACCGGTACCGAGAACCTGATGATGGCCGCCACCCTGGCTGACGGTCGCACCGTGATCGAAAACGCCGCCCGTGAGCCCGAGGTGGTCGATCTGGCCAACTTCCTCAACGCGCTGGGCGCCAAGATCCAGGGCGCGGGCACCGATACCCTGACCATCGACGGCGTAGAACGTCTGCACGGTGGCAGCTACAGCGTGCAGCCCGATCGCATCGAGACCGGCACCTTCCTGGTGGGCGCCGCCGTGACCGGTGGCAAGATCACCTGCCGCAACACCGACCCCAGCCTACTGGAAGCCGTACTGGTCAAACTGGAAGAGGCTGGCGCCCTGATTGAAAAGGGTGACGACTGGATCACCCTCGACATGACAGGTCGTACCCTGAAACCTGTCACCATCAAGACAGCCCCCTACCCGGCGTTCCCGACCGACATGCAGGCACAGTTCACCGTGCTGAACGCGGTCGCCCAGGGCACCGGCATGGTCACCGAGACCATCTTCGAGAACCGCTTCATGCACGTGCCCGAGCTGGTACGGATGGGTGCCGACATCGAACTGCAGGGCAATGTGGCCATCTGCCGCGACACCCAGCAGCTCAAAGGTGCCCAGGTGATGGCGACCGATCTGCGCGCCTCCGCCAGCCTGGTGCTGGCCGGCTTCGTGGCCGAAGGGGCCACCATCGTCGATCGCATCTATCACATCGACCGTGGCTACGAAGACATCGAGCACAAGCTGCAAGGCCTGGGTGGTCGCATCGAGCGCATCAAGGAATAAGCTGGCTTCACCATGAGCCGACGATAAAAAGGCCCCCTCGCAAAGCGAGGGGGCCTTTTTCATGGCCGTGTACCAGATCGGACGGAGGGGATCAGTGCCCCGCCAGTTTCATCTGCTCGACCAGCACGGAGCCGGTCTTGAGGCTGGAACGCTCATCCTCATCACTGCCCACCGCCACGATATGGCTGAACATGTCGGCCAGATTGCCTGCAATGGTGATCTCCTCCACAGGATAGAGGATCTCGCCATTTTCAACCCAGAAACCGGCTGCGCCGCGGGAGTAATCACCATTGACGATGTTGACCCCCTGCCCCATCAGCTCGGTCACCAGCAGCCCGGTACCCATCTCCTTGAGCATGCCCTGGAAGTCCTGGCCGGTATTGGAAACCTGCCAGTTATGGATACCCCCGGCATGGCCCGTGGTGGTCAGGCCCAGTTTGCGGGCGGAGTAGGAGGTGAGCAGCCAGCTCATCAGCTCGCCGTTGCGGATGATGTCCATGTCGCGGGTGCGAACCCCTTCCCCGTCGAACGGGGTGCTGGCAAGTCCTCCCGGCAAGTGGGGGAACTCCTGGATGGTGAGCCACTCGGGCAGGATCTGCTTGCCCAGTTTGTCCAGCAGGAAGCTCGACTTGCGATAGAGGTTGCCCCCGCTGATTGCCATCACCAGATGGCCCCACAGACCGGCAGCGGTATCGGGGTGGAACAGCACAGGGGCATGGCGGGTGCTGATCTTGCGAGCCCCCAGGCGGGAAACAGTACGCTCCACCGCCTCGTCAGCGATGCGCTGGGGGCTCCACAGCCCGTCCAGGGAGCGGCTGGAGGAGTAGCCGTAGTCGCGCTGCATGTCGCCATCCTGCTCGCCGATCAGTACGCAGCTCAGGGAGTTGCGGGACGCTGCATAGCCTTTGACGAAGCCGTGGCTGTTGCCATAGACCTTGACGCCCAGGTGGCTGGAGAAACTGGCTCCGTCAGAGTGCTTGATGCGGGCATCCCGCCCCAGGGCCAGCCGCTCGCACTCGATGGCCAGCGCGATGCCACGCTGGGGATCCAGCTCGATTTGGTGGCACAGTTGCAGGTCCGGGGCATCCCAGGCCAGCAGATCCGCATCCGCAAGACCGGCGCAGTCATCGGGAGAGGTGTGGCGGGCGATCTCCATGGCCGCTTCCACGGCGGCGCGAATGGCCGGCTTGGTCAGATCCGTGGTGGAGGAGGAACCCTTGCATCCGTCGCGATAGACGGCGATGCCGAGTGCGCCATCCTTGTTGAATTCGATGCTTTCCAGCTCGCAGCCCCGGGTGTTCACCGAGAGGCCGGTCTGTTTGCTGATGGAGACTTCGGCAAGCCCCGCGCCCAGCCCTTTCGCTATCTCAAGGGCCTCGGCGACCACGGCCTCGAGATGGGATTGATCCTGGCGGATTTGATCTTGCTGGTCCATAACTCACATCTGTATGAAGGGAAGGAAAGGGGCTAAGCATATCAGACCCCTGCGCCCAGCGGGAGAAGCTGGTAACATATCCGCCAAACGTGAATGACAGGAATACAGAGACCGATGAGTCAATATCAAGACGACAACGAGTGGGAAGACTGGGGCCCCAGCAAGAGCCAGCTCAAGCGTGATGCCGAGGCCTTGCAGAAGATGGGGGAAGAGATCGTCTCCCTAAGTCACAGCGAGCTGGAGAAGATCCCCCTGGATGAAGAGCTTGCCGAAGCGGTCGAGCTGGGCCGCAAGCTCAAGCCGAAGAAGGATGAGTCCTTCCGCCGCCATCTCCAGTTCATCGGCCGTCTGATGCGTAGCCGCGATGTCGCCCCCATCGAAGAGGCCCTCTCCATCATCAAGATGCGTCACTCCACCGTGAACGCCCGCCTGCACCGCCTCGAACAGTGGCGCGAGCGGCTGATCACCGAAGGCGACAGCGCCCTCAACGAGCTGATGTCCCAGTTCCACGAGCTGGATCGCCAGAAGCTGCGTCAGCTGATCCGCACCACCAACAAGGAGCGGGAGCTGAACAAGCCGCCGGTAGCCTATCGCGAGATGTACCAGTACCTGCGCGGTGAAATTGAAGATCTGTTGTAAGTGATGACTCACGTCCACCTCATGGCGGCGTGCAGTACACAATCAAACGGGGCCGAAATGGCCCCGTTTTTTCATGCGATGTCCGCTCAGCTGCCCGCCATGCACTGGGTGTGAGTAGCGGGTTGCAGATAGGGTACCAGCAGGGGGGCCATCCCCTTGAGCACCTGTACAGGCAGCGCCGACGTGAAGCGGAACTTGTCGGACTGGCTGCCGGGTACATAGGCCGTCAGCGTGCCGAAGTGATCATCCCCGATGTAGAAGACGAAAGTCGCAGTCCGGTTGCGAGCCAGTGAACTGGTCACATTGCCGTAGCGACCAACCGTCTCGATCCGGTTGTCCCCGGTCCCCGTCTTGCCCCCCAGGGCCAGGACAGTACCATCCTGCAAGGCGAAGGCCCCGGCGATACGCCGCGCCGTCCCCCCTTCCACCACCTTGGAGAGTGCATTGCGCAAAGCGTTGGCCACCTCGGCAGGCATCACCCGCTCCCCCTGGGTGTTCGCCGGCTCAAAGACGGTGGCGAAGGGGGTCCCCTTGGCAAAGGAGAGGTGCTCGATGCGCAAAGTCGGTGCACGAATGCCGCCGTTCTGGATGATCCCCATCAGCTCGGCCAACGCTGCAGGACGATCGCCCGAGCTGCCCAGTGCGGTCGCCAGGGACGGAACCAGGTGATCGAACGGGTAGCCCAGGCGAGCCCAGCGCTGATGGATGTCGAGGAAGGCCTCAACCTCCAGCATGGTGCGGATCCGGCTATCCCGGGCACTGCGATGACGGGTCTTGAACAGCCAGCTGTAGACCTCCTGACGCTCGTCACGGCTGGCGGTTACCGCATCGGTAAAGGTGGCCTTGTCAAACTCCTTGAGATAGGCAAGCAACCACAGCTCGAGTGGATGCACCCGTGCGATATAACCTTGATCCGGCAGAGAATATTTGCCGGGGCCGTAATTGGTATAGAGCTGCTCTATGCGCTTCTCGGTCAATTTCTCCCGCGGCAGGCGCTTGGCCAGGAAAGCGGCAAAGTCGGCCTGGGAGGCTTCCGGCATCAGATAGCGATGCACCGCGGCGAGACGCACCGCGCTGGGTTTGAGACCATCGAGGAAGGTATCGAGCTGCTCTTCTGCACTTTTGCCACGATATTTACGCCAGAACCTCAGCAGATAGGTCTGGCCCTCTTTGTCGGCAAACTTGGCCAGGTACTCGGTACGGCGCGGATCCCTGTCATCTTTCAGCAACTGGGCACGATTGCCCTCCTTGTAGAGGCTGTAGCGGACGATGTCCCGCATCAAGCGCACGAAGGGCAGGTTGATGGATTCCCGCAGCGCATCACGAATAGGCGGGATGCGGCCGTTGTCTTCCTTGCGGAAGTTGTTGAAGGTGTGCATGCCACCACCGGTAAAGAAGCCTTCATAGGGGCTTGCTGAATACTTGCGGTCCAGCGCGGCCTCCAGCATCACCGGCAGGCTTCTGTCCTTGGTACTCATCAGATAGGCGATGGCCCAGCGGCTGATGTTGTCCTGATCGGACACTTCGATCTTTCGCAGGCTCTCCACCGGCATGTTGCCGTAGCTGTCATGCAACTCGGTGACAATCTCGAGATAGGTCGTCAGCACCCGCAACTTGGCGGTGGATCCCAGTTCAAGCTTGCTGCCCTCATTGATGTCGAACGGCTGGTCCGTGTTGTCGGTCTGCACCCTCACCTTGACCCCTTCCGGCGTCTTCTCGAACAGGGTAAAGCTGTACTTCACATCACCCGTCTTCTCCGGCGAGAGCAGGCGCTCACCAAACAGGCCCACCTGGGCTGCGAATGCAGGGTCTGCCAGTTGCTGCAGATACCGTGACACCTCGTTCTGCAGCGGCATGTTGAGGGTGGTGTTGGCCGTCAGATCCATGCGGTCCAGATCATAAAGCTGCACCCCGAGCTGACGACTGAGACGAGTGCGAGCCACCTGCAGCCCCTTGTTGTTGTTGACTCGAGTGATGGCAGGTGCCTGCAGGAAATCGCGGAAGACCAGCTTGGCCTTGAGAGCCGACTCCATCAGGGGGGGCGTGATCATTCCCTCCTGCACGAAGAGTCGCAGATAGCTGTCTGTCAGGGTAGACAGTGCTTCTCTACCCTGCGCCAGGTAATAGGAAGGACGGCGGTGGGCGATCATCAGGGAGACAACCTGGCGCAAGGCAAGGCCCTGCTCGGCCAGGGTAGAATCCTGGTTGCGAGCGGGATCCAGCAGTCGATTCACCTCATCGACATTGGCGCCAAACCAGACCCAGAGGCCATCACCGAGACCGTGCACCTCGCCATAACCGGGCGCCGCAGAGAGCGGGACCGAGTTGAGGTAGGCCCAGGCAACCAGCTTGCGGGCCTCCAGGGTCTCGGGCCCCAGCCGATAGGCACGAACGCTGGCCGAGACCATCTGGCGGATCTTCTCGGTCGGCGAAACGGTCAGTCCATCGGGAGAATGACGATACTTCTCCACCTGGGTCGCCAGGGTGCTACCGCCAGCAGATTGATCCTGCATATCCAGCGCCTTGCCCACCTGAGACAGCGCCGCCTTGGCAAAGCGCGGCCAGTCTACGGCCGGGTTGGCCAGCGGTTCCTTGTTGCTCAGGAGTTCACGGTTCTCGATAAACAGCAGAGACTGGATGACCAAGGGCGGTATGGCATTGAAATCCGGATAGTAATGAGTCGGATACTTGTACTGGTAGAAAGGTTCTGCACGGCAGTCATAGAGTGTCAATCCTGCCTGGACCTTCTCGGTATAAGGCACGAAGAAACCGTGGCTGGCGTAGTTGTAGAGCGCATCGGAAAAACGGACCTGTTCGCTCACCTGGTAGCCACGCTGAACGAGACGTTCCTGGATCATGGGCATCAGCACATAACCGAGTCGCTTGTCGAACGGGCCGTCGTCGGGGAAGGCAATTTGCTTGCTGGGGCCGGGTTCGATCTGATAGGTCAGGGTGGCCGCATAGCGGGAGATCTCCTGTGACTGCAGTCGGGAGGTCTTCATTTCATAACCCACCAGGGCGATCACGGCAGCCAGGCAAAGCAAAAAGATAAAACAGAACAACCAGCGCCACCAGGGTCGGCGTTTACGCTGCTGTTGCCCGTCCGTATTAGGTACGGATGAATCCTGAGATGCCACTTTATTTGAATCCGTCTGTTTTGATGCGCCCATATCAGCCCCACCATGGTTGCGCAATTTATTGTCTTTCAATCAAGCTTAGTCGTTTCAAGTCAAGGGCTTGAAATCTATTGACCGCTTTGCAGCGATGTTAACAGGGCGATTGTGAAAATGGGAGCCGATTGTTGCAACGCGGCAAGAGATCCGAGCTGCGGCATGAAAATGAAACACCGGCCAGAGGCCGGTGTTGACGAGAGCGGGGCGGTATTATTTGCTGGTGCTCATACTCTTCAGCTTGGTACTCAGCTCCTTGCGCTCCTTGGAAAGCTCGGCATTTTTGATGATATGGTCATCTACGCGCTCTTCATAATCGGTACGCATGTTGGCGATGATGGCCTGAACCTCGTCAATGCTCATACCGGGCTTGATATAGTCACTCAGGTTGTCGAGCAACAGTACCCGCTTCTGGTTGTCACGGATCTTTTTCTCGTTGTCCGCGATTTCACGCTTGAGCTTGTTCTGACGACGGGACATACGCACATATTCCAGCACATCGTTGAAGGTTGACTTGTTTACTTGTTCCATATCGGTACCACTGAGTGAAGGTGAATGAAAACAGGCGGAGAGTCCCATACCAGAAAAAGAAACCGAAACCATGGCACGGACCAACCCAGAATGCCCCTTACTCTACCGAGTTATGATTCAGATACAACCCCAATCGCAGCGCGGGCGGCGGGTTTAGACAGAACGGCTCCGACTGGGTTATTACGCTAAAAATGATGAAAACGGAGAGAGCCAACATGTGGGTTCAATGCGGCCAGAGCAGCCGCAACTTTTTCCGGTACAGGCAGGCAACAAGTGAACGACGAACAGCACCATAGTGCCCGCTTGCCCTCCAGTGAGTGCTGAATTTCAGGCAATAAAAAACCCCGCTCGAGTGAGCGGGGTTTCTTGTATTGGGTGCCTGGCAGTGTCCTACTCTCGCATGGCGAATGCCACACTACCATCGGCGCTACAGCGTTTCACTTCTGAGTTCGGCATGGGGTCAGGTGGTTCCACTGCGCTATTGCCGCCAGGCAAAATCTTAATCCAGAAAGCTGACGTGAATAACGACTTTGCTAGTTGCTTGTCATTATCACTGAATTTGTAAGTAGTTCACTCATTCGCTACAAGGCCAGAAACACTTCTTGGGTGTTGTATGGTTAAGCCTCACGGGTAATTAGTATGGGTTAGCTCAACGTATCGCTACGCTTACACACCCCACCTATCAACGTTGTGGTCTCCAACGGCCCTTTAGGACCCTCAAGGGGTCAGGGATGACTCATCTCAGGGCTCGCTTCCCGCTTAGATGCTTTCAGCGGTTATCGATTCCGAACTTAGCTACCGGGCAGTGCCACTGGCGTGACAACCCGAACACCAGAGGTTCGTTCACTCCGGTCCTCTCGTACTAGGAGCAACTCCCTTCAATCATCCAACGCCCACGGCAGATAGGGACCGAACTGTCTCACGACGTTCTGAACCCAGCTCGCGTACCACTTTAAATGGCGAACAGCCATACCCTTGGGACCGACTTCAGCCCCAGGATGTGATGAGCCGACATCGAGGTGCCAAACACCGCCGTCGATATGAACTCTTGGGCGGTATCAGCCTGTTATCCCCGGAGTACCTTTTATCCGTTGAGCGATGGCCCTTCCATTCAGAACCACCGGATCACTATGACCTACTTTCGTACCTGCTCGACCTGTCCGTCTCGCAGTTAAGCTGGCTTATGCCATTGCACTAACCTCCTGATGTCCGACCAGGATTAGCCAACCTTCGTGCTCCTCCGTTACTCTTTGGGAGGAGACCGCCCCAGTCAAACTACCCACCAGGCACTGTCCGCGAGCCCGATTCAGGGCCCTGCGTTAGAACATCAAACATACAAGGGTGGTATTTCAAGGACGGCTCCAGCGCAACTGGCGTCACGCCTTCAAAGCCTCCCACCTATCCTACACATGTAGGTTCAATGTTCAGTGCCAAGCTGTAGTAAAGGTTCACGGGGTCTTTCCGTCTAGCCGCGGGTACACCGCATCTTCACGGCGAATTCGATTTCACTGAGTCTCGGGTGGAGACAGCATGGCCATGGTTACACCATTCGTGCAGGTCGGAACTTACCCGACAAGGAATTTCGCTACCTTAGGACCGTTATAGTTACGGCCGCCGTTTACCGGGGCTTCGATCAAGAGCTTCGCTTGCGCTAACCCCATCAATTAACCTTCCGGCACCGGGCAGGTGTCACACCCTATACGTCCACTTTCGTGTTTGCAGAGTGCTGTGTTTTTGATAAACAGTCCCAGCCATCTGGTCACTGCGACTCCCGACAGCTCCATCCGCAAGGGACTTCACCATCAAGAGCGAACCTTCTCCCGAAGTTACGGTTCTATTTTGCCTAGTTCCTTCACCCGAGTTCTCTCAAGCGCCTTGGTATTCTCTACCCGACCACCTGTGTCGGTTTGGGGTACGATGACTTGTAATCTGAAGCTTAGAGGCTTTTCCTGGAAGCAGGGCATCAATGGCTTCCGCACCGTGGTGCGTTCGTCTCGTGTCTCAGTGTTGTGTCTCCGGATTTGCCTAGAAACACCACCTACGCACTTTCACCAGGACAACCGTCGCCTGGCCCACCTAGCCTTCTCCGTCCCCCCATCGCAATTACAAGTCGTGCAGGAATATTAACCTGCTTCCCATCGATTACGCCTTTCGGCCTCACCTTAGGGGTCGACTCACCCTGCCCCGATTAACGTTGGACAGGAACCCTTGGTCTTCCGGCGAGGAGGCTTTTCACCCCCTTTATCGTTACTTACGTCAGCATTCGCACTTCTGATATCTCCAGCATGCCTCTCGACACACCTTCGCAGACTTACAGAACGCTCCCCTACCACTCACGCTTAGCGTGAATCCGCGGCTTCGGTGCCTGGTTTGAGCCCCGTTACATCTTCCGCGCAGGCCGACTCGACTAGTGAGCTATTACGCTTTCTTTAAATGATGGCTGCTTCTAAGCCAACATCCTAGCTGTCTGAGCCTTCCCACATCGTTTCCCACTTAACCAGAACTTTGGGACCTTAGCCGGCGGTCTGGGTTGTTTCCCTCTTCACGACGGACGTTAGCACCCGCCGTGTGTCTCCCGGATAGTACTTACTGGTATTCGGAGTTTGCATGGGGTTGGTAAGTCGGGATGACCCCCTAGC
>NZ_CP026406.1:1797500-1867500 GCF_002934795.1 Aeromonas sp. ASNIH2
GGAGAAAGAGACCCGAAAACCGGTGGCAATCTTCCACAATGTTGCCACCGTCGGACTGGATTCACCTCGCTCGATCTGTCCCAGCATGGCCTTGCTCACCCCCGTTTCACGGGCGGCCATATCCAGGCTCCATCCTCTTTCAGTGCGCAGCCCTTTCAATCGCTGGGCCAGATAGCGACTCATCTCCTGCATCTGTTCTCCGATTACTTCGAACCACATTGTGCGCCATAACGCACAGCGCTATAGTCAAAACCACATTGTACGCAATAGCGCACAAGCTATCAGCATCCACAAGGAAGTTTCCCATGCCCCTAGCCCTCCCCCACATGGCCGCGGGACTCATCGCCGTATTGGTGGGTTACACGAGTTCTGTCGTCTTGATCATCCAGGCTGCCACGGCCGCCGGTGCCGATGCAGCCCAGGTATCTTCCTGGTTATGGACACTGGGTATCGGCATGGGGGTCAGCTGCATCGGCCTCTCCCTCTATTACCGGGTGCCTGTCTTGACGGCCTGGTCCACCCCGGGTGCCGCCCTGCTCATCACCAGCCTGGGGAACTTCAGTCTGGCGGAGGCCATCGGCGCCTTCATCATCTCTTCACTGCTGATCACCCTCTGCGGTATCAGCGGCTGGTTCGACAGGCTGATGCGTCACATTCCCGCCCCCCTGGCGGCCGCCATGCTGGCCGGAGTCTTGCTCAGGTTCGGGCTGGATCTCTTCAAGGTGGCACCGCAAGATCCTTTGCTGCTTGGCACCTTGCTACTGGCTTTCTTGCTGGGTCGCCACCTCTGGCCCCGCTACACCATGGTGCTGGTCCTGGCTGCCGGCATGCTGCTCTGCACCCTGAGGGGCGAGCTGCAACTCAACGAGGTTCACTGGCAACTTTCCACCCCGGTCTGGATCTCGCCAGCCTTTTCCATCGACGCCCTGCTCGGCATCGCACTCCCGCTCTTTCTCGTTACCATGACCTCGCAAAACATGCCGGGCATTGCCATCCTGTGCGCCCACGGCTATCAACCGGCCACTTCTTCCCTGATTGGCTGGACCGGATTCATCGGCTTGCTGCTGGCCCCGTTCGGCGGTTACGCCTTCAATCTGGCCGCCATCACAGCCGCCATCTGCATGGGCAAGGAAGTGGATCACGATGTCACTCGACGCTGGCCTGCTGCCGTGTGGGCTGGATGTTTCTACCTGCTCACAGGCTGTTTCGGTGCCACCGTGGTTGCCCTGTTCAGCGCATTCCCTGCGGTGCTGGTCACCTGCGTGGCCGGGCTGGCGCTGCTCGGCACCATAGGCAGCAGCTTGCACAGCGCCTTGCAGCAGGACAAGGAGCGGGAAGCCGCGCTACTGACTTTCCTCGTGACTGCCTCGGGGATCACCCTGCTCGGGGTCGGGTCTGCCTGCTGGGGATTGCTGATCGGAGTGACATTGCATCAAGTCAACCGGCTCCGCGCCTGACCTGACCATCTGGGGAGACTCCAGTGAGACGCAGCACATAATCCTGAGAAGAGCGTTCACATATGAACCTTATTCCTTTCTAGTGACAAAACGGCGCAGATCCTTCCCGACAAGCGCCGTTGTCAGACTCAATACTGGAGAACGAAGATGAGGAATCAGGCTGTCATTTTGTTACTGGCACTGCTGGGCGCCACCACGACCCAGGCTGCCGACACCGATCGGGAGCTGGCACGCCAACTCGCGCTGCAACAGAAGAACCTGCTGCCACTCCTGAACAATCAGGAATACCAGAGTCCACTGCCCAACCTGCTGCAAAAGGCCAGCCCGCGCCTGAAGCACCAGGCTCGGGATGCCAACCAGGCGGCCATCAGTCGGCAAGGGCTGGATGGCGAGGTCAGGGAACTGATGCAACTGCGGCTGGCCAATCCGGACCAGGCGGATGCACTGCAACAAGGGGTTGAGCCACTGGTTGCCTACATACCAAGTGGTGACGAAAAGAGCTGGAGCGCCATCGAGGCGTTCGACAGCGCCGGCAGCCCGATCTATCTCGATGTGAACCAGCCGCCGGCGCGACCGGTACTGGTGGTGGAGGCCGATCCGGTCAAAGCCAAGAATGCCGGCCTGAAGGTGATGCGAAAGGCGCTGGCTGCCGCCGACATGCAGGTGACGCCCCGTGCCACCAGCAACACCACGCCTCTCAAGACCAGCATTCTCAAGAAGATCAGGCTCAACGATGATCAGGAGCCCTGGCTGCTGGGCGCCGCCGAGGTCTATGCCGTCGTGGCCGGGGTCAACCCTGGCAGGGACGAGCCCGTGGTGGATATCGTCGACATGCCCTATCTCGACTACGACAACACCGACTACACCCCCAACCAGATCCTGGTCTATTGGGATCGCTACCGCTGGGGAGCCGTCGACGTGGTCATGATGGAGCAGGATGACAACGTCAATTACAAGGAGCTGAGTGCCCTCCTGATTGACGCACTCAAACTCGGCTTCACTGCGGGCGGCGTACCCGAGGCCCTGCCCTTCCTCGACCTCGGCGGTCGTATCGTCAAGGCACTTCCGGACTCCTGGATGACCAACAACGACGACTACCTCGACACCTTCTATACCCTGGAGCAGGACCAGAGCTATCACCAGTATCCCGGTGCCGCCGGCAATGCAGTCATCGATCTCGAGCCCAGGGAGATCCAGCCAACCCGGCCCTGACTGTCGCTCAAAACAAAAAGCCAATGAGAAGACTCATTGGCTTTTCTGTATCAGAGCCGCGGATCAGGCCTGACCTTTCGGCCTCACACCCAGTGTGTGACAGATGGCATAGGTCAGCTCTGAGCGGTTCAGGGTATAGAAGTGGAAATCCTTCACCCCTTCCTGACTCAGCACACGCACCTGGTCGATGGCAATGCTGGCTCCCACCATGTTGCGCGTCATCTGATCGTTTTCCAGCCCTTCGAAACGCTGGTGCATCCAGCGCGGGATCTTCACGTTGGTGAAACCGGCAAACTTGGCCAGGGTCTGGTAGTTGGAGACCGGCAGTATCCCCGGCACGATCTCCGCATCGATACCGATGGCGGCGCAGCGATCCCGAAAACGCAGATAGGTCTCCACATCGAAGAAGAACTGGGTAATGGCCCGGTTGGCACCGGCATCTATCTTGCGCTTGAGGTTGAGCAGGTCGGATTGCGCACTGCGAGCCTCGGGGTGGCCTTCCGGATAGGCGGCGACCGAGATATCGAAATCGGCTTCGGATTTGAGCAGGGCGACCAGGTCGGTGGCATACATGTCAGGCTTGTCGAGGCCGGGAGGCAAGTCTCCGCGCAGGGCCACGATGTGGCGAATGCCGCTGTTCCAGTAGTCACGGGCAATGGTGCGCAACTCGTCACGGCTGGCATCGATACAGGTCAGATGCGGGGCGGCGATGAGGCCGGTACGCTCCTTGATGTCCTTGATCACCTTGTGAGTGCGGTCCCGGGTGCCCGAATTGGCGCCATAGGTCACAGAGACGAATTTGGGCTCCAGCACCTGCAGGCGCTCGATGGACTGCCAGAGGGTGTTCTCCATCCCTTCGCTGTTGGGCGGGAAAAACTCGAAACTGACCGATATGTCGCCACCCAGATCCGCCAAACTCTGGTTGAGTGCCTCAACCTGACGCGCGCTGTGAAATCCCATCTGCTCTCTCCCTGTCCTGCAACCCATTCCTTCACGCCAAAACGGATGTTTGGACGTCTAAACGTCTTTCTATCTTTATGAGAAAACGGATCAAAGTCAATACCGATTTGTCAGCGACAAGGGGGATTGCCGATTTTTTTATTTTGCAATTCAACCTAAGTAATGAGCGACCCCATCCCAAAATGCTGTCAGGCACGCTATGATGCGGGCGGATCGTCCTGGACGTTCTGAATCTGCGTGTGATTGCTTGGCCGGGTTTCCCGGCCTTTTTTTAACTTCTTTCCCCGCCTGCCGATAAGCAATTCAAGCGTTTGCAGGAGCCCCATCATGGAAGATCACCCCGGTTTTGCCACCGATCTGCTGTTCGATCGCTATCAGGGCGAGGTGACGGATCATGATGCGTTCTGGACCGTGCGCACCCCGGGCTCTCCAGACTACTACTTCGGCAACTACCTGTTGCTGCCCACCCCCCCAAGCGATCGTGACAAGGGCTGGCTCGAGGCCAGTTTCGACAGGCTGATTGGCTGGGATCCCCGTATCCGCCACCGTACCTTCCAGTGGCCTCTCGCCGCAGGCCAGAACAGCCGGGTCGCCGGGTTCGTGGCGGCGGGATACCAATACATGGAGTGCGTGGTACTGGCGCTGGGAGCAATGGAGTGGCAAGCCCCCACCGGCAGCAATATGGCCCCGGCTCGCCCGTTCACCGCGGCGGACTGGGATCAGTGGCTCGCCTTCGAGCTGGCAGAGCGGGATCCCGCCCATTCGGAGGAGCGCTATCTTCCCTATCTCTTGTCACGCCGCCAGCTCTATCAGGCCATGATCGATGACGAGCTCGGACAGTGGTGGGGGTTATGGCATCAGGATCAACTGGTTGCCAGCTGCGGACTCTTCTTCACCGGCACCCTGGGACGCTTTCAGCTGGTGCGCACGCACGCAGAGTGGCGAAACCGGGGGCTCTGTCGTCTGTTGCTGAGCCAGGTCGCACGCCAGGGACTGGCACGGGCCAGTTCGCTCATCATAGTGGCAGACGAGCACTATCACGCCCAGCGGGTCTATCGCACTCTGGGTTTCGTGCCGGTGGCCCGTATCGGCAGCCTGTGCCGCTGGCCACGGGAATGACAAGTCATCACGCAGATGCAAAACGGGAGGCCAAGGCCTCCCGTTCTTCATGGTGAACCATCAGGGCTGTGCCCCCTCCAGTTCGCTGGCGAGCGCCTCCTCCACTTCGGCAGGAGGCGCTGGAGCGACGGCTCCGGACACCGGTACTGACGGAGGCTGGGTCGCGCTTGCTCCGGAGGGCGCTTGTCCATCCGGCACCACAGGCGCAGCAGGTTCGGTCCCGATGGCACCCGACACAGGGACGGCAGGCACGCTCGCCTCACACTGACACTCCTGTCCCTTGCCCTGGTTGCCCTGATGGGGGGCATACCACCCTTTCAACCCCTGTTCCAGGCGATCGGCCGCCGCCTTGGGTGCCACGGTTCCCAGCAATACCTGCTGGCTCACCTCGGCCAGTTCATCCCCGAGCTTGGGAGTGCCGCGGGAGAGGATCTGGGTGGCAACCCGGATGGTGGAATCGCACTGATCCCGCCACTCCATCATCTCTCTGGCCGCCGGATTGGTGGCTTCAAAGAAGTGGTTGGAGAGCGAGAAGAAGCCGGGCAGCGAGTTGGTATAGAGCTCGGCAAACTGGGGAGTGGTCAGCCACTGCAGGAAGGTCATGGCGGCCTCCTTGTTCTTGCTGGCCGGATTCATCCCCATACCGATGTCGGTGTGATCGGTGAAGAAACAGCCATCCCCCTGCTTTGCCACGGGCGGGCGCATGACACCGAAGTCCACCTTGCCGGTGAAGGGGGCGATCTCCCAGGATCCCGCTGCATAGAAGGCAGCCTTACCCGAGGTGAACAGCTCGTTGGTGGTGGCGTAGTCGCGGCTCTCGCCCCCCTCCCCCAGGTAGTCACGCCAGCGGGCCAGCTCCTCGAACACCTTGACGTATTGCGGGTTGTTGAAGCGCTCCTGGCCCCCGATCAGCGCCAATCGACCATCCTCCCCCTTCCAGTAGTTGGGGCCTATGTTCTGGAAACCGAGCTCGGAGGCAACCCAGCTCTCCGAGCCGCTCACGGCGAGGGGAACATAGCGACCATCCGCCTTCACCTTGTCCAGGGCCGCGAAGAATGCCTCGCGGGTCTGGGGAACCGTCAGCCCCAGCTCACTGAAAATCTTCTTGTTGTAGAAGAAGCCGTGAATCACCGATGCCATGGGTACGCAGAAAGTCTGGGCGCCACTGTCGGTCTGCCAGGGGGATTGGGCAAAGCTCGGGAAGTTCTCCATCCCCGCCATCTCGCTCAGCTCCACCAGATGGCCCGCCTTGAACAGGGCCAGGGAGTCGTCAAACGGGCGGCAGGTGATGAGATCCCCCGCCTTGCCCGCCTTGAGGCTGGCCCAGAGGGTCGGCATGTACTCGACGTTCTGCACCCCGTTGAATTTCACCTGAATACCCGGGTGGGCTGCCTCGAAAGCAGGGATGATCTTCTGTTCCCACAAGGCCTTGTCATCAATGCGCCAGCTCTCTATCACCAGCTCGCTGGCCATCAGCTGACCACACAACAGGAGACTCAGGGCCCCGATCCACTTGTTAGCCATAAGTCCTCCTATACCTTGAAATGGGCGATCAATTGCTGCTGCTTGGCGACCAGATCCGCCAGCACCTCACTGCTGCTGGCCGATTCCCGTGCCTCCCGCTCGGTCTCGTAAGCCACATCCGCAATGCCGGCGACATGACGGGCAACCCCCTGACTCACGGAGATCTGTTCCTGAGCGGCATGAGCCACCTGATCCGCCATCGCCTTGATGGCACTCATCCGCTCGGCAATGGATTGCAGCGCCTCGTCCATCACCCGGGTCTGGGCCACGCAATCCTGGGTCTGCTCCTGGCTGCGTGCCATCACGGCCACCACATGCTTGCTGGAACTTTGCAGGTTCTCGATCATGGCCTGGATCTCCTCGGTCGAGGTCTGGGTCCGGTTCGCCAGTGCCCGCACCTCGTCCGCCACCACCGCGAAGCCGCGACCGGCGTCCCCCGCCCGGGCCGCCTCGATGGCCGCGTTCAGCGCCAGCAGGTTGGTCTGCTCGGCGATGCTGCGGATCACGTCGAGGATGCTGCCGATGTTGTCGCTGAATTCCCCCAGCTTGTGGGTGATGCCGACCGCCTCTTCCATGGCACCCGCCAGTTGTTCGGTGATCTGGCGCGTAGTCGCCACCTGTTTGCGTCCGGCGCGGGCCTCTTCGTCCGCCAGGTCCACCTCACGCTTGGTGCCGTCGGTGGAGCGCGCCACCTCGGTCGCACTCACCTCCAGCTCGGTGATGGCGGCAGCCACCTGATCGGTCTGGCTCTTCTGATCCTGCACCCGTGACATGGCCCGCTCGCTTATCTCGGCGGCGCGGCTCGCCTCGTCCACCAGATGGCGCGAGCCGGCATTGATCTGGGCGAGCAGCTCGCCGGTCTTGTCTGCCAGGGTATTGATGGAGCGGGTCAGGCTGCCAAACTCGCAGCGGCTCTGGTAGTCGATGCGCCGGGTCATGTCACCCGTGGCCATGCGATCCAGCTCCCGATCGATGAGTTGCAGCGGACGCTGGATGCTGCGGGCCGTGGTGTAACCGATGAGGAGCGCGGCGGCCGCGGAGATGGCAGACACGATCAGGATCCAGGCGCTGGCGCTGCTGACGGCGTCATCCGCCCCGACCCGGCTCGCGCTGGCAATGCCGCCCGCCGATTTGGCCATCTCGTCCAGCAGCGCCAGGCTGTTGACCAGACTGGTGTCGAGCTGCTGGTTCAGGGACTGCAGCGAGGCCGCCAGTTGCTGGCCATTGCGCATGGTCGCCAGCAACCCTTTCGGGCCGAGGGCCAGCTCCTGCATCCGATCGAGGTTGACGATGAAACGCTGCCTCACGTCATCGGGCACCTGCACCCGTTCGAGCCGTTTGCGTGCCATCTCGATATCCTTGCCGAGCACCTTCTCCAATTCATTGAGATCGGTCTTGGCATCGGCCCGGCGGATGTTTTTCAGATCCCGGGCAATGCCGGAGGTGATGAGTTCGGCCTTGTTGCGCATGGAGCGTTTGCTCGCGGTCTGCTGCAACAACAGGTCGGCGGCCCACTGGTAGGTATCTTCCAGCCGGATGAACGCCAGCTCCAGTTCATGGCGCCGATCGAGTGCGGCCACCCACTGGCCGTGCTGGGTCAGCACCTGATCCGCCAACCCGTAGAACTCGCGGGTCGCCCCGTCGACCTGGCGGAACCGCTCGCTCGCCTCGGCCACCCCGTCAAACCGGGCCATCTCCTTGCTCTGGGCCAGGAAACGCGCCTGCTGCGCCTTGAACTGGCTGGCCAGTTGCGGCAACTGGGCCGCCTCCTCGCTGGTTCTGTAGGTGAGCACCCAGCGGTTGCTGTCCTGCAGTGCCCCCTTGAGCCCGGCGACTGCGATCACCAGGGGGGTGGCACGATCAGAAACCTGGGAGAGCCCCTCGTTGATCCCCCGGATCTTCAGAATACTGATGAAGCCGAGCAGAACCAGCAACAACAGCATCAGCACGAAGCCGGCGATGATCCGCTGCACAATAGATAAACCCATGGAGGCATCCTCACTCGTTGGGGAAAGGGGTGAATGCCGAGGTTATCGGCAGCGGGGTGCAATGGAATAGCGGTTCGTGACGCGATGGCGGGCCAGATCACAGTTGGCGTGACATGGCAGGCAGAAAAGGGCCCGAACAGAGCCGGGCCAAAGAGACATGCTTGGTTGTCATGGCCGAGCACCGGCCACGTTTGTCATCAGAAGCGGTAGCCGACGCCGAACATGAAGGCCACCGGATCGATGGAGGTGTTGATGGTGCCCACGGCGGTATGCACATCGGTATCGATGTCGATGAGCCAGGCGGAGGCGTTGACGAACCAGCGGTCATTGATCGCCATGTCCAGGCCCACCTGACCCGCCATCCCCCAGGAGGAGTCCACGCTCACATCCGTCCCGGCCAGGGCACCGCGCCCTTCCTCGTCGAAGAAGGTGGTGTAGTTGATACCGGCCCCCACATAGGGGCGCACCTTGCTGTTGGCATCACCGAAGTAGTACTGCGCCATCAGGGTCGGCGGCAGGTGTTTGACCTTGGCGACCTCACCCAGGCCGGCAGTCGACACCGAGTGGGAGAAGGGGGTCGCGGCCAGCAGCTCGACACCCCAGTTGTCCGTCAACATGTAGGAGAGGGTCAGGCCAAGCTGCATGTTGCTGTCGATCTCCAGCTCGCCCGTCCCCAGCACGTTGTCACTGCTGGTCTGGGGAGAGACGAACGCCAGGCCACCACGGACCAGGATGTCACCGGCCTGATGTGCCATGGCGACGGGGGAAGCAAAAGCGGCTGCGATTAACAGAGGAAGGATATTTTTCATCACATTATTCCTTTTTTGTTTTCTTTCTATGTTGCAAGCCCGAAAACTATAAAAGGATGTGAATGGCCGGTTATTGATTTAGGGAAGGTGCGAACAAGTCCCTGATATGAGATCATGTTTGTCATCTGGAGCCATGAAAAAGGGTTCATCATGAGTCATCAACTTACCTTCGCCGACAGTGAATTCAGCAGTAAGCGCCGTCAGACCCGAAAAGAGATTTTCTTGTCCCGCATGGAGCAGATTCTGCCATGGCAAAACATGGTGGAAGTCATCGAGCCGTTTTACCCCAAGGCTGGTAATGGCCGGCGACCTTATCCGCTGGAAACCATGTTACGCATTCACTGCATGCAGCATTGGTACAACCTGAGCGATGGCGCGATGGAAGATGCTCTGTACGAAATCGCCTCCATGCGTCTGTTTGCCCGGTTATCCCTGGATAGCGCCTTGCCGGACCGCACCACCATCATGAATTTCCGCCACCTGCTGGAGCAGCATCAACTGGCCCGCCAATTGTTCAAGACCATCAATCGCTGGCTGGCCGAAGCAGGCGTCATGATGACCCAAGGCACCTTGGTCGATGCCACCATCATTGAGGCACCCAGCTCGACCAAGAACAAAGAGCAGCAACGCGATCCGGAGATGCATCAGACCAAGAAAGGCAATCAGTGGCACTTTGGCATGAAGGCCCACATTGGTGTCGATGCCAAGAGTGGCCTGACCCACAGCCTAGTCACCACCGCGGCCAACGAGCATGACCTCAATCAGCTGGGTAATCTGCTGCATGGAGAGGAGCAATTTGTCTCAGCCGATGCCGGCTACCAAGGGGCGCCACAGCGCGAGGAGCTGGCCGAAGTGGATGTGGACTGGCTGATCGCCGAGCGCCCCGGCAAGGTAAGAACCTTGAAACAGCATCCACGCAAGAACAAAACGGCCATCAACATCGAATACATGAAAGCCAGCATCCGGGCCAAGGTGGAGCACCCATTTCGCATCATCAAGCGACAGTTCGGCTTCGTGAAAGCCAGATACAAGGGGTTGCTGAAAAACGATAACCAACTGGCGATGTTATTCACGCTGGCCAACCTGTTTCGGGCGGACCAAATGATACGTCAGTGGGAGAGATCTCACTAAAAACTGGGGATAACGCCTTAAATGGCGAAGAAACGGTCTAAATAGGCTGATTCAAGGCATTTACGGGAGAAAAAATCGGCTCAAACATGAAGAAATGAAATGACTGAGTCAGCCGAGAAGAATTTCCCCGCTTATTCGCACCTTCCCTTTCAATTGTTGTTTAATTATGCCCCGGGGCGTATTTTATTAATGCGATGTAACCACGCTGTAATTTGAATTCTATGAAACCACAGACACGCAAAGACAAAATTCTCGGCATTCTTGCCGCCATCTGGGGGATAGGTTCCTTCCTCTTCATTCTGCTGGGTTTCCTGTTCGCCCTCGCCTTCCTGATGCTGACACACTGAGTCTGCCGGACGAGTCCCTCTTTTCTCCCTCTCATCCCTGGCCGGGCGCCAGACCGGCGCACCTCGCCCATCGGCCAACAAAAAAGGGGCCTTGGCCCCTTTTTCTCGAGTGACGCTTATTTCTCCAGTAGAGGAGCGAGGAAGCGCGCCGTGTGGGACTCCTTGCAACGGCTCATCTCCTCAGGCGTACCCGTCACCAGAATACGGCCACCACCAGCGCCCCCTTCCGGGCCCAGATCAACGATCCAGTCCGCGGTTTTGATGACGTCCAGATTGTGCTCGATGATGACGATGGTGTTGCCCCGATCCCGCAGCTGGTGCAGTACCTTGAGCAACTGCTGGATATCGTGGAAGTGCAGCCCCGTTGTCGGTTCGTCCAGGATGTAGAGGGTCTGGCCGGTGTCCCGCTTGGAGAGCTCCCGCGCCAGCTTGACCCGCTGCGCCTCGCCGCCAGAGAGCGTGGTGGCGGACTGACCGAGCCGGATGTAGGAGAGGCCCACGTCCATCAGGGTCTGCAGCTTGCGCGCCACCGCCGGCACCGGATCGAAGAAGGCACGGGCATCTTCCACCGTCATCTCGAGGATTTCGTGGATGTTCTTGCCCTTGTACTTCACCTCCAGGGTCTCGCGGTTGTAGCGCTTGCCCTTGCAGACGTCGCACGGCACGTAGACGTCCGGCAGGAAGTGCATCTCCACCTTGATGACCCCGTCCCCCTGGCACGCCTCGCAGCGTCCCCCCTTCACGTTGAAGGAGAAGCGGCCCGGCTGGTAGCCACGGGAACGCGCCTCCTGAGTGCCGGAGAGCAGCTCGCGGATCGGGGTGAACAGGCCGGTGTAGGTGGCCGGGTTGGAGCGCGGGGTGCGGCCGATGGGGCTCTGGTCGATATCCACCACCTTGTCCAGATGCTCCAGCCCCTCGACGCTGCGATAGGGAGCCGGGGTGGACTCGGTGGCCTTGTTCAGCTCGCGGTGGGCGATGCGGAACAGGGTGTCGTTGATCAGGGTCGACTTGCCGGAACCGGAGACGCCGGTGACGCAGGTCATCACTCCGATGGGCAGATCCAGGTTGACGTTGCGCAGGTTGTTGCCGCTAGCCCCTTTCAATTTCAGCCACTTGCCGGTGAGCGGGGTGCGCTCGGCCGGGATGGCGATCTGCTTGCGCCCGGAGAGGTAGTCACCGGTCAGGGATTCGGGGTTCGCAATGATCTCCTCCGGCGTCCCCTGGGCGACGATGGCCCCGCCGTGCACGCCAGCCCCCGGGCCGATGTCGAGCACATGGTCGGCGAGGCGAATGGCATCCTCATCGTGCTCCACCACGATCACGGTGTTGCCGAGATCACGCAGGTGGGTCAGGGTCTTGAGCAGCCGCTCGTTGTCCCGCTGATGCAGACCGATGGAGGGCTCGTCCAGTACGTACATGACCCCCACCAGGCCAGCCCCGATCTGGCTGGCCAGCCGGATCCGCTGCGCCTCGCCACCGGAGAGGGTCTCTGCACTGCGCGACAGGCTCAGATAGTTGAGGCCGACGTTCACCAGGAAGCCGAGCCGCTCGACGATCTCCTTGAGGATCTTGTCCGCTATCTGGGCACGCTGACCGGACAGGTTCAACCCTTCGAAGAAGGCCAGGGCATCGCCGATGGACTGCTCGGCGATGGCGGGCAGGTTGCGATTGTCCACGAAAACGTGGCGGGCTTCTTCCCGCAGTCGGCTGCCACCGCAACTGGTACAGGACTTGTTGGCGATGTATTTGGCCAGCTCTTCCCGCACCGCGTTGGATTCGGTCTCCCGGTAACGGCGCTCCATGTTGTGCAGAATCCCCTCGAACGGGTGCTTGCGCACCACCACGTCGCCGCGGTCATTCATGTAGCGGAACTCGATCTCGGTGCGCCCGGAGCCGCGCAGGATCACCTCCTGGGTCTTGAGCGGCAGATCCTCCCAGGGGGTCTCCAGGTCGAACTTGTAGTGATCGGCCAGGGATTTGAGCATCTGGAAGTAGTAGAAGCTGCGCTTGTCCCAACCACGGATGGCGCCGCCGGCCAGGCTCTGGCCTGGATCATGGATGAGCTTGGCGGGATCGAAATACTGCTGCACCCCGAGACCGTCACAGGTGGGGCAGGCCCCCGCCGGGTTGTTGAAGGAGAAGATCCGGGGCTCCAGCTCCGACATGGAGTAACCGCACTCGGGGCAGGCGAAGTTGGCGGAGAAGGTCATGGGGGCAACCCCATCCTCCCCGTCCATCGGCACCACCAGCACGATGCCGCCGGAGAGAGTCAGCGCCGTTTCGAACGATTCGGCCAGGCGCAGGGCCAGGTCATCGCGCACCTTGAAGCGATCCACCACCACCTCGATGGTGTGCTTCTTGTGCAGCTCCAGCGCGGGAGGATCCGACAGATCGCATACCTCGCCGTCGATGCGGGCGCGGATGTAACCCTGGGCCGCCAGGTTCTCCAGCAGCTTGGTGTGCTCCCCCTTGCGGTTGCGCACCACGGGGGCCAGCAGCATCAGCTTGGCGCCTTCGGGCTGGGCCAGCACCTGATCCACCATCTGGCTGATGGTCTGGGCCGCGAGCGGAATGGCGTGGGTCGGGCAGCGTGGCTCGCCGACCCGGGCGAACAGCAGCCGCAGGTAGTCGTAAATCTCGGTGATGGTGCCGACGGTCGAGCGCGGGTTGTGGGAGGTGGACTTCTGCTCGATGGAGATGGCAGGCGACAGCCCCTCGATGTGGTCCACGTCCGGCTTCTCCATCAGGGAGAGGAACTGGCGGGCATAGGCGGAAAGCGATTCCACATAGCGGCGCTGCCCCTCGGCATAGAGGGTATCGAACGCCAGGGAGGATTTGCCCGAACCGGACAGGCCGGTCACCACGATCAGCTTGTCACGTGGCAGGATCAGGTTGATGTTCTTGAGGTTGTGGGTGCGGGCACCCCGGATCACGATTTTTTCCATCTTGTTGCGCGCTCGATACGGGAACCAGAGCGGGCCAGTATGGCATAGAGACTACTGGATGAATAGACAGTCTTTCCTTCCGTGCCCCTTCCTCAGAGATACTCCTTGGCCCAGCTCACCGCCTGCAACCGGTTCTTGACGTTCAGCTTCTTGAAGACGTTGTAGAGATGGGATTTGACGGTGTGTTCGCTCACGAACAGGCTGTCGGCGATCTCGGTGTTGGAGGCCCCCGTCATCAGGTGACGCACGATCTCCTGCTCGCGGGCGGTCAGCAGCGTCTGCTGACGCTGAGGTTGCCCGCTCCCCTTGCGGTAGTAGTCCACCAGGTCGCACAGCAGGTGGCGCGGGATCCAGTACTCCCCCTGCAACACCTTGCGGATGCCGAAGACCAACCTGTCCAGCGTGTCCTGACGAAAGAAGAGCCCGCTGGTATGGGGCCACATCAGCAGCAGCTCTTTGTTGGTGCTGGTCGGGGCATTGAGCAACACGGCACTGGCCTCGCCAAAGCGCTGGCAGATGGCATTGCTCCACAGCTCCTGCTGGGTCGACTTGAGGTAGTCCAGATCGATCAGCAGCAAGGTTTTGGGGGCGCCCTCTGCAACGTCTGGCAGGTCATTCAGCTCCCCCACCAGCAAGATGGGCAGACCAAGCTCTTCACTGAGGTGACGCTGGAAACGGGAGGCTTGTGCGTTATTTTCGGTGATCAGCACCAGGAGGGAGTCGGGCGTCATCAAGAGAACTTCCTTGCACATTCGAGTCGGGGCTTTTTGGCAAGGAAGAGTACCAATCCCCCTCCTGGCTGCAGCATTAAAAAAGTATTAGACGCATCGGTGGCTCCTTTGAAGCCCAGCAATTTTCCAGCCAATACAATTGGCTAGCACGCCCCCCCCATTTGGGGGGTCAAGTAGTGCCGGTGCGCACCATAACAGCTCCGCCCTCTTCACGCAGCCTGCCCCAGCCGCCTCCCCTTGCTGGTGACACCTTACCTCGGGTAAGTTACTCAGGCTGTGGCGATCCATTGACGCCACAGTGGCAGGGAAGATGTGCGCTCATGCCCGCCAACTGGTACTATGGCGGCCAAACGCTGCGGCCGATCCATGACGCCTCTGCCGGCAAGCTCCGGCGCAGCCAGGACACTGAAGAGAGATGACACCCAGCCAGGGCGCGCATCTCGTTGCAAACAAACGCATTATTGAATGGGCCCAGGCATCTGGCCTGGCCGGTATACATAAGGGTGGAAGAGAGATTATGGCCAGTCGAGGCATCAACAAAGTCATTCTGATCGGTAACCTGGGGCAAGACCCGGAAGTGCGCTACATGCCGAGCGGCGGTGCCGTGACTAACATCACCCTGGCCACCTCCGATACCTGGCGCGACAAGCAGACCGGTGAGCAGAAAGAGCGCACCGAATGGCACCGTGTCGTCTTCATGGGCAAGCTGGCCGAAGTGGCCGGCGAGTACCTGAAGAAGGGCTCCCAGGTCTATGTGGAAGGCAAGCTCCAGACCCGCAAATGGCAGGATCAGAGCGGCCAGGAGCGCTACACCACCGAGGTGCTGGTCGACAGCTTCACCGGTGTGATGCAGATGCTGGGTGGCCGTCCGCAGGGCGGTGGCCAGGGCATGGGCGGCCAGTCATCCCAGGGCAACTGGGGCCAGCCGCAACAGTCTGCACCGCAACAGAACATGCAACGTCCTGCTGCCCCGCAGCAGAACATGCAACCGCAAGGCGGTTACGGCCGTCCGGCCCAGCAGCCGCAATCCGCCCCGCCGGTCTACAACGAACCGCCGATGGATTTCGACGACGATATTCCGTTCTGATCCCCTGCGGCAGGCCCTGATTCATCAGGGCCTTTTTTTACCTGTTTCTGACGCATTCACCTCCCCCGACGACCATGTTGCTGCCACTTTCCCGCGCTTTACGTCCTCTTCGTCCAGGCTTGTGGCTATCATCGAGACGATTTCTCCCTTCGGGAACCTGCATGAACTACTTGAGTCGTCTGCTGTGCCTCGCCCTGCTGATGTTCGGCAGCCACCTTGCTGCGGAGCCGCTGCGGGTGGGAGTCAGCTTTGCCATTCCTCCCTATGTCATCAGCCACGAAGACAGGGGCATCGAACTCGATCTCATGCGAGAGGCCTTCGCAGGCAGCCCCCATGAGCTGCAGGTCGTCTATCTTCCCCTGGAGCGCACCTTCAGGATGCTGGAGGAAGGTAAGCTGGACGCCATCATCAACGTCAAACCCGGCATGCTGGAAAGTGCCTACCTCTCACAGCCGGTGATCACCTTCCACAACCGGGTCTTTACCCTGGCGCCGACGGCAGTCCACACCATGAAGGATTTGCAGACCCTGCGAGTCAGTGCCTTCCAGCGTGCACGGCAGATCCTGGGAACGACCTTCTCCGACATCGTCGACCAGAATCCCCGTTATGAAGAGGTGGCGAGGCAGGAGGGACAGGTACAGCGGCTCCTGCTCGGGCGCACCGATGCCGTGATCCTGGAACAACGGGTGTTCTACTACTATCTGGCGCAGTTGCTCGGGGATGACCAGGAGGGCGACCGCTATCCCAAGGACAAGGTCAGACAGCACGACCTCTTCCCCCCGACTCACTACCACTTCGCCTTTCGCGAGGCGGGCCACCGGCAATGGTTCGACAGACAGCTCTCCAAGATGAAGGCGGACGGGCGCTATGAGCGAATTTTTGCCGCCTATGGCACCACCTCTACTGCCGGAGACAAAAAAGCCAGCCCATGATGGACTGGCTTGATACCGGCTCCGGGGAGCCGCAGTGGATGGAGCGTTACTTCATCGCGCTGCCGTTTTTCAGCTCTGCTTTCTGCCGTTTGGCTTCGCGTTTCTCTTTCAGTGACATCTGCGGTTTTTTCTTGGCATCTTTGCCGTGATGCTGTTCTTTGTTGCTCATCATCAGACTCCAAAAAGGTTACCTGGACAGTTGGAACGGGTGTTCCAGCATGTCAGCCGAATCGTGGATTTCAGTACGCCAACAGTGACGATCGGGGATCGCACTGGCCTCAGCATACTCCCAATCTTCCGCCGGGATCCAGCCTATCGGCAGCGCCTGTCAGCCAGGCGTTCCCGTAGCGTGCTCCCCCAGGAAATGACGACCTGGCGACACTTTTGGCATCCGGGGACGGATGGTCAGCCTGTCTCCGATGGATGTGTGTTAGGGTGGGCATTCAACGATCGCAGGAGCGCGTCATGAAGAAGCTGGAAATGAAGGATCTGACCGAGGCCGAGAAAGCCGAGATTGCCCTGCTGGTGCAAAAGGCCCAGGCCAATGCCGATCACACCCTGACCAACGGGGAGCGCAACAAGATCCGCGAGGCAGGACGCCAGAAGATCGCCGCCGATCGCGCCCAGGCCGCCAAGGCGGCTTCCACACTGGCGCGGGAGAAAGCCAAGGAGCGAGCCAGTGCCCAAGTGCTGCCCGACACCTTCAGCTGGTCCGATTCCGTCAGCAACAAATACCGTGGCAGACGGTAACGGCAGCATGAATGCTCGCAGATGACGCTGCTGCAAAAAAGGGGGCTGGCAGAGCGTCATGTCATCCCCCTGAAAAGGGCAGCAGGAGGCCCCTGCCAGCTGATGCACACCCGGATAAAACGCCGATCCAGCCATCACTGACTGAAACGAATACCAAGATAAAGATTGCCATGACAGGGTGTGCGTGTTCTAATCGTTTTCGATGGTTCGGTAGTTCAGACCTGATTATGTTAGGCAGTCATCTTAAAGCAGTGATTTGTGCAGGCAGTTATCCCCGATAATTCTTGCCAGATAATTCTCCTTCTTTAGTGCTCCCCATACGTATTTCTGACGAAAAATCATGGATTGCCGCTCCGGTGGCGTTTCACTAATCACTACTCAAGGAAATTATCATGTCCAAAATGACTGGTACCGTAAAATTCTTCAACGCCGAGAAAGGCTTCGGTTTCATCTCCCCGGCTGACGGCAGCAAAGACGTGTTCGTTCACTTCTCCGCCATCCAGTCCAACGGTTTCAAAACCCTGGAAGAAGGTCAGCGCGTTGAGTTCACCATCGAGCAAGGCCAGAAAGGCCCGGCTGCTGCGAACGTCGTTCCGCAGTAATTCAAGCCGGAGCACCTTCCCCTCTTTGGGCAAGGGCCTCAGCAAGAATTGAAAAAACCCGCTTCGGCGGGTTTTTTGTTGCCCGTTTCCGGGTGACCGGCGTGTTCCCCTGCTTCCCTAGCGCCACGGGCAACAAAAAGGGCACCCTAGTGGTGCCCCATTTCCTGGTCAGGTTCCTTACAGGGGCAGGCTGATCCGCGCCTCCAGCCCCCCCTCCTGGCGATTGTGGAGACTGAGCTCACCGCCGTGCTGGTGCACCAGGGTGCGGGCGATGGCGAGCCCCAGTCCCACGCTGCCAGACTCGGTGTTGCGGGCTTCATCCAGGCGCACGAAGGGCTTGAACACCTCCTCCAACTGGCTCTCCGCAATCCCCGGCCCCTGATCGCGAACCAGGATCAGCAACTCGCCGTCACCACGCACCAGCGAAACCTCGGCCCCCCCTGCGTACTTGATGGCGTTGCCGATGAGGTTTTGCAGCACCCGGCGCAGGGTGTTGGCGCGGCAGGCGTAAACCTGCTTGCCCTCGGCCAGGCAGGTGACGGGCTGGCCCATGTCGGCATAGTCGTCACACAGGCTCTCCAGCAGGCTGACCAGATCCAGCTCCCGGGTCGCCTCCTGCTGCCCCTCCTCCCGGGCAAAGCTCAGGGTCGCCGCCAGCATCTGCTCCATCTGCTGCAGGGTCTGCTGGAAGCGCTCCTTGTCCTCCCCGTCCGCCAGAAACTCGCTGCGCAGCCGCAGGCTGGTGATGGGGGTGCGCAGGTCGTGGGAGATGGCGGCCAGCATCCGGGTTCTGTCCTGCACGAAGCGATCGAGCCGGGTGTGCATCCGGTTGAAGGCCTGGATGGACTCGCGGATCTCGGTGGGCCCCTCCTCACGCAGGGGCTCGATGTCCTCACCACGCCCCAGCCTGTCGGCGTTGGCGGCCAGTTGCTTGAGGGGACGGGTCGCCCGGCGGAACAGCCAGATCATCAGGCCGATCACCAGGCTCGCCACCAGCAGCAGGTTGAGGGTGGTCTGCCAGGACCAGCTCGCCGTCTCCTTGTCCACCAGGGAGCTGAACTGGAGCCAGCCGCCGTTGGGCAGTTCGATGGAGCCGTAGAGCCGCATGTCCTGGGGCGGCGGCATGCCGTTGCGATCCTTCATCATGCGGTTGTGGTGCTGCCAGGCCCGGCTGCGCTGGATGTCCTGCTTCAGCTCGGCGCTGATCTCCACCGCCAGGGAGGATGGATAGCCGAGCTTGGCCCGCACCAGCTTCTCGAAGCGGGGGCTGCGGTTGTCCGGCTGCAACGGCTCGTCAGCCAGACGCAGCAGCAGGGTCTCGCTGCGGCTCGCCTTGAGGATCTCGTGATAGAGGGAAGGAGGGGAGAGGGAGAGCAGGCGCACCACGGAGATGATCCGCTGCATGGCGTTGCGGCTGTTGACGTAACCGAGGGCCTCCTCCCTGTCCGAACGGTAGATCTGGATACTGAGCAGCTGGATCAGCACCAGCCCCGCCAGGGCCACCAGCACTATCTGGCCGGTCAACCCCTTGGGCAGCAGCCTGGCGAAGACGCGCTTGATCATGTCGGCCTCACTCCTGGGTCACGTCGGCGGCGAACAGGTAACCGCCACCCCAGATGGTCTTGATGAGCTCGGGATTCTTGGGATCCCGCTCCAGCTTGCGCCGCAGTCGGCTCACCAGGGTATCGATGGCGCGATCGAAGGCCACCGCCTCCCGGCCACGGGCCAGATCCAGCAACTGATCCCGGCTCAGCACCCGCTGGGGCCGCTCCAGAAACACCTTGAGCAGATCGAACTCGGCGGTGGAGAGGCTCATCCCCACCCCCTCCTCGTCCACCAGCTCGCGGCGATTGACGTCGAGCAGCCAGCGATCGAAGCGCAGATCCCGGGTCAGGGTCTCCGGCACGGGCAGGCTCTCCGCCTGGGTACGGCGCATCACCGCCTTAATGCGGGCCAGCAGCTCCCGCGGGTTGAACGGTTTGGAGAGGTAGTCGTCCGCCCCCATCTCCAGGCCGATGATGCGGTCCGTCTCCTCCCCCATGGCGGTCAGCATGATGATCGGCAGACGGGATTTGACCCTGAGCTCGCGGCACAGGGTGAGGCCATCCTCCCCCGGCATCATCAGGTCCAGCACCAGCAGGTCGAACTCCCGCTCATCCAGCAGCCGCTTCATCTCCTTGCCATCGCGGGCGCAACTGACGCGCATGCCATGCTGCTCCAGAAAGCGCTTGAGCAGATCGCGGATCTCGCTGTGGTCATCGACCACCAGAATATGAGGGCTGCCTTGGTTCATCATCATCTCTCCGTTATCGGGCTGGGGCGATTATACGAAAATCAACCGGGCGGGTTGTGTCAAAGTGTGCCAGCACGCCCCTGTGCCACACTCTGCTACAAAATAGGCTTCTACTGGCAAATTTCAGACACTTCCACGGTGTTTACTGGATACCAAGGCGAAAGAGCCTCTACCCGTACACATCCGACAGGAGTTACCCATGAAAAAGCTGACCAAGACCCTGCTGACCGCCACCCTGATCCTCGGCCTGCCGCTGGGCGCCTATGCCGCCAGCGAGGCGGTCTCCACCGCGCAACCGACCCAGGCCACGGCGACCGGTTGCCCCATGGACGGTACCGGCATGATGGGCGGCAAGCATCATGGCGGCCGCCACGACAAGATGGCCCGCATGAAGAACATGACCCCGGAACAGATCCAGGCCCATCTGCAACAGCGCTACGACAAGATTGAAGATCCGGCCAAGAAGGCGGAGTTCGTGAAGAACCTTGGTCTGCGTGCCGACGGCATGATCAAGCACGCCGAGGTGATGAAGCTGTTCGCAGAAGCAAACCAGTAAGTCGACGTAATGAAGCGGTTTGCCGAAGCAGACTCGTGATCCGGCAGGGCCCTGCCCCGACACCGGCGAAAACGACAGGGTGGCGCAAGCCACCCTTTTTTTTGTCTCCACCCCCCAGTTTTTTCACCTTTTCCTGCCTGGCCGCATCATGTTATGTGAGCGATAACAAACGTTTCACTTTCGAAATAAATCATAATGGCCCCTCACACAACAGACGCGGGCACGATCCCGGGCACAGTGGACAGGAGTCGTTATGGGATGGAATCTGGGCACAATCAAGGGGCGCTATACCGCCGTTTTTCTGGGCTTCATGGCGCTGGTGTGCGCCCTGACGGTGATCGGCATCCAGATCTGGATCACCCCCGCCCTGCAAAAGGCGGGGGAGGAGAACGTGGCGCTGCGAGTCGGCGAGATAGCGACCGACATCCGTGACCAGCTCAACGGGGTACAGACCCAGTCGCGCAGCATCACCCAGCTGGTGGCACAACTGCCGAGCGAGCAGATAGATGCCCAGCTCCCGGCCCTCATCGACCAGTACGGCAACGGCATGGTCTTCGGTGGCGGCATCTGGCCCCTGCCGGACAAGCGGGAGGCGGGGCGCGCCAAGTTCAGCACCTTCTTCCACAGGGATGCGTCCAACGCCCTCATTCCCAACACCTACTGGAACTCGGCAGAGGCGCCCAACTATTTCGATCAGCCCTGGCACAAGGCCGGTCAGCAGGCGCCCCGTGGCGTCTGTGCCTGGGCCGCCGCCTACAAGGATGGCGCGAGCCAGCAGCCGAGAACCAACTGCGCCATGGGGATCTACCAGGATGGCGCCCTCTACGGGGTGTCGACCATAGACGTCACCCTGGGCTTCTTCAACGACCTGGTGGCCAAGAAAGAGCAGGAGATCGGCGGTCAGGTGATGATCATCGAGGCTGACGGCAAGATCCTGAGCCGCAACGCCCGTCTGACCGGGGATGTGGTGCTCGGCAACCTCTCCGCCCACGCCGACTATCCCTTCGCCCTCGCCATCAGCGGCCTGCTGGGCCAGGATGCGAGCAAGGGGCAGCTGCGCACCACCTTCCAGGATCAGGGTGAGGAACAGACCCTGCTGATGGAGGCCATCGAAGGGACCCCCTGGCTGCTGGCCACCGCCCTGCCGACCCGCACCCTGACCCAGGACAGCCGGGATGTGCTCGCCACCCTGGCGAGCATCCAGCTCCCCCTGGCGGGGCTGCTGTTCGTGCTCATGGTGCTGGCCATCAGCCAGCTTGGCAGCCGCCTGCAGACTCTCAAACTCAACATCGACGCCCTCAGCGCCGGCGACGCCGATCTGACCGCCCGCATCGAGGTCAAGGGGCATGACGAGCTGGACAACATCGCCCTGTCGGTCAACCGCTTCATCGCCTTCCTGCAACAGATGATGGTGCAGGTGACCGCCGCTACCGACCTCATCACCCGCGAGCTGGCCCAGCTCGATCAGCAGACCGGGCAGGCCAGGCGGATCCTGGGAGAACACGCCAGCGAAACCGATCAGGTCGTCACCGCCCTCAACGAACTCAGCTCCACCGCCGACAGCGTTGCCCGCCACGCCAACGACTCCGCCAGCTTCACCGAGGCCGCCAACGGTCAGGCGGCCAGCTCCCGCAAGGTGGTGGGATCGGCCTCCGCCAGCGTGGTGGCCCTCATCGACGAGGTGGATCTCGCCGCCGCCAAGGTGCTGGAGATGCAGGAAGATGCCCAGCAGATCGGCAGCGTGCTCGGGGTGATCGGCGGCATCGCCGCCCAGACCAACCTGCTGGCGCTCAACGCCGCCATCGAGGCGGCCCGGGCCGGTGAACAGGGCCGGGGCTTCGCGGTGGTGGCCGACGAGGTGCGTGCCCTCGCGGCACGCACCCAGAACAGCACCGCCGAAGTGGGCAGCATGTTGTCACGGCTCACCCAGGGGGTCGCCGAGGCCGTGGTCGCCATGGAGCAGACCAAGCGCAGTTGCCAGGCGGCGGCCGACACCACGGGGCAGGTCACCGGCGGGCTCGACACCATGGCCGACGCCGTGGTGCAGATCCACGATCTCAGCAGCCAGATCGCCACCGCTGCCGAGGAGCAGAGCCGGGTGACCGAGGAGATCAACCGCAACATGGTGAGCATTCGCGACATGCTGAACCTCCTGGTGGAGAACGGCGGCAACACGGAGCAGAGCGCCGCCACCCTGCTGGGGTCCAACCGCCAGTTGCTGGCCCTGGTGCACCGCTTCAAGGTGTGAGCCTGAATACCAGGCAGCAAAAAGGGGCCCGCGGGCCCCTTTTTCATTCACTTTGCCAGGACTCAGGCCTTGTTGGCCAGGTTCAGGGTCTTCACGGTCTCGCCTTCGAACTTGATGACCACGTTCTTCTGGGCCACTTCGGAGTCTTTCAGCAGGGACTTGGTGGTCTCGGCCAGCAGCGGGGAGGCCTTGTTCAGAGCGTCCAGGTCATAGGTCCACACTTCCAGACCGGCGTCGGTCTTGGTGCTGGCCGGGGCGCCCAGCTTGTCCTTGATGGCCTGCTTGTTGGAGCCGCCTTCCTTGATGTCCAGAGCCTTCTTGATCGCTTCGTTGGAAGCGGTGTCCATGGCGTTGCCAGCCATCTCTTTGGCGGTGCTGGTGACGCTGCTGGTCACGGTGTCGGTCAGGGAATCCATCAGGCCGGCGTGGGCAACCAGAGGCAGGGCGGTCAGGGCAATCAGCAAGGACTTTTTCATGAAGATACATCTCGCAAGAATGAAAAGAGCGCGCATGAAACCAGCGGGATGAATTGGAGTCAAGAAAATCCCTTGGTCAAGCCGTATTCGGGGGGGAAAAGCCCCGTAGCGGCTCCGACCAGTGCCCTTGTCAGCCGCTGAGCTGGTCCTTGCCCGCCAGCTTGGCCCGGTAGAGCGCCCTGTCGACCCGTGCCATCAGGTGAGACACCTGCTCGTCGGGGTCGGACTCCACCAGCCCGAAACTCAAGGTCACGGGCTCGATCCCCTTGACCCTGGCATGGCTCAGGCGCTGCCTCAGCTTCTCGGCCACCACCCGGGCGTCGGGCAACCGGGTATTGGGAAGCACCAGCATGAACTCGTCACCCCCCCAGCGGGCCAGCAGATCGATCTCGCGGATGCAGCCCCGGGTCAGCTGCACGATATCGATCAGGGTCTGGTCCCCCACACCGTGGCCATGGCGATCGTTGATCTGCTTGAAGTCGTCCACGTCCATGGCGATCACGGCAAAGGGCTCCTTGAAGCGCTTGGCGCGCTCATGCTCCAGCCGCACCGCCTGCTCCAGCCGATAGCGGCTGGCCGCGCCGGTCAGGGAGTCCGTCTCCGCCAGGCGGCGGTTTTCCTCCACCTGGAACTGCAATGCCTGGTTGAGCCGCTCCAGTTCGGCGGTACGCTGCGCCACCTGCTGCTCCAGGGTGCGGTTTTGCAGCTCCAGCCGGGCGTAGAGTTCCCGCTGGGCGTGGATGTTGCGGTGTGCCCCCACCATCCTGGCGACACTGCCGTCCGGGTTGCGTGCGACGATGCGGCCACAATCCGCCACCCAGAGGTAGTCACCGTTACGGCAACGGCAGCGGTATTCGGCCCGGTAGTCCGCCGCCCGCCCGCTCAGGCAGGCATCGAAGCTCTCCATGACCTGCGCCAGATCGTCCGGGTGGATCAGGTTCTCCCAGGTGAAGACGGTGTTGTCGAGGGAGTGGGGCTCATACCCCAGCATCTGATACCAGCCGGGATAGCGATGGACATAGCCGGTGTTGGCATTCCAGTCCCAGAGACCGTCGCTCACGACCTCCAGCATGCCGCTCATCACGGCCTCGTCGAGGGCCGGTTGCCTTGTCATCTCATTGTCATGCAGCATGAAAACCTTCCTTGTTCTGCTACTCGGCACCACGGTTCCGCTTGTTGACCTGGCGGGAAAACCGGGCCTGCCGGTCGAGCCTTCAAGGGGGCGACTGGCCTCGACACCCCGTCATGACGGGTTATCGGCCAGGTTGCCCTCTTGTTGAACAACAGTAGCAGCCCGCACACTTTCGAGTCTTGCGCGCCGTCACGCTCCCTTCCGTTCTTCTGCCGGCCAGATTGCACCACGGCGGTGCACACCTTTGGCGCAGCCCTGCCCATATTGGGCAAGCCTCGCTGACCAGGGTTGCGATTAATAAGTAAGTGCATGAATAAAAAGAAAAATACTTTTCTGGCGCAATATTTGCCTTTATCTGGGTGAACCACAAGGATTGGGGATATTGCATGAAATTAATCACCGCCATCATCAAGCCGTTCAAACTCGACGACGTGCGCGAAGCCATCGCCAGCCTCGGCGTCGAGGGGCTGACGGTTTCCGAGGTCAAGGGGTTTGGCCGCCAGAAGGGGCACACCGAGCTGTACCGGGGTGCCGAATACCAGGTGGATTTCCTGCCCAAGGTAAAGCTGGAGATTGCCACACTGGCCGACAACGTCGAGCAGATCATCGAAGCCATCAGCAAGGCCGCCCACACCGGCAAGATAGGTGACGGCAAGATCTTCGTTTATGACCTGCAGGCCGCCGTGCGCATCCGCACCGGCGAGACCGACGCAGACGCCCTTTGATACGACTGGAACTGAGGAATACGACATGGAAGAGTTGATCACATCCGTCAGCGAGCTGCGCTATGCACTCGACACCTTCTACCTGCTGATCTCCGGCGTGCTGGTCATGTGGATGGCCGCCGGGTTCGCCATGCTCGAAGCCGGCCTGGTCCGCGCCAAGAACACCACCGAGATCCTGACCAAGAACATCCTGCTCTATGCCATCGCCTGCATCATGTTCCTGCTGGTCGGCTACAACATCATGTACGTGGACAACAGCGCCGGCGGCTGGCTGCCGAGCTTTGGCAGCCTGATGGGCAGCCAGGCGGACGACGCGGGCCACTCCCTGCACTCCGACTTCTTCTTCCAGGTGGTGTTCGTCGCCACCGCCACCTCCATCATCTCAGGTGCGGTGGCAGAGCGGATGAAGCTCTGGTCCTTCCTGCTGTTCTGCGTGGTGATGACCGGCTTCATCTACCCCGTGGAAGGCTACTGGAGCTGGGGTGGCGGCTTCCTGAAAGAGGCGGGCTTCTCCGACTTCGCAGGCTCCGGCATCGTCCACATGGCGGGCGCTGCCGCTGCCCTGGCCGCCGTGCTGCTGCTCGGCCCCCGTCGCGGCAAATATGGCAAGCAAGGGGAGATCTACCCCATCCCCGGCTCCAACCTGCCGCTCGCGACCCTGGGCACCCTGATCCTCTGGATGGGCTGGTTCGGCTTCAACGGTGGCTCCCAACTGGCGCTCTCCAGCGCCGCTGACGCCACCGCCATCGGCACCGTGTTCGTCAACACCAACGCCGCCGCGGCCGCCGGTGTGGTCGGCGCCCTGCTGGTCAGCAAGCTCACCTGGGGCAAGGCGGATCTCACCATGATCCTCAACGGCGCCCTCGGCGGTCTGGTCGCCATCACCGCCGACCCGGCCTCCCCCAGCCCGCTGTTCGCCAGCCTGATCGGCGCCCTGGCCGGTGCCCTGGTGGTCTACGCCATCGTCGCCTTCGATCGCCTGAAGATCGATGATCCGGTCGGTGCCATCTCGGTACACGGCGTCTGCGGCCTGTTCGGCCTGATGGTGGTGCCCTTCTCCAACACGAGCGCCACCTTCGGTGCCCAGTTGCTGGGTGCAGCCACCATCTTCGGCTGGGTCTTTGTCGTCTCCCTCGTGGTCTGGAGCCTGCTCAAGGCCACCATGGGCCTGCGGGTCAGCGAAGAGGAAGAACTGATGGGTGTGGATGTCCACGAGTGCGGCATCGATGCCTACCCCGAGTTCGTCAGCGTCAAATCCAGCATCTGACACGGCCATCGGATGTGGGGCCCGGGGGACACCCCGGGCCCCGTTTTTTTGGCGGCTCGGCGCCCCTGAAGGCAGGAGAGCAGTTCGAGTGATACCACTCTGCCAAGTAGCCGGTGAACCCTCTGCTTTGCCCCCTCCCCTTTTCAAGGGGAGAGTCGGGGTATGCCGTGCCGATTGACGGATGGGGCCATGACCCCCTCCCCGCCTCCCCCTTGGCAGGGGGAGGAGCAAGCGCCCCTGGCTGGACGGATCAAGTCATGGATGTGGCAGATGAAAATACATTCAAGAGGCGCCATTCACATCGGGCATTGCACCCAGAGAGACTGGCATTGTGCCAACCCACTCCCCTCACCCTGCCCTCTCCCAACGGGAGAGGGGATAAAGCAGCACCGGGGATATGATCGCCAGCCATGGCGATTCGATTGACGTAAAAATAGTCAGCCATGTAGGTTCGATTAGCGAAGCGTAATCGGACGACGTGTTTTCTCCCTTCTCCCCTTGCGGGAGAAGGGTCGGGGATGAGCGGCGGCAATATTATTGCCGTAGCAGATGAGAATAAAATAAGCGGTGCAATGCGCTTCGCTTATTGCACCCTACACTATTCCTACATTATGCCTACCAATTCCCTCACCCAGCCCTCTCCCAAAGGGAGAGGGGATGACGCGGCACTGAGGATATAACCATCAGCCACGCAGGTTTAATTTCGCGAGCGTTCGATTACGCTTCGCTAGTCGAACCCACAAGAGGATCAGGGACAACAGATTGAACACCCAATGGCGAACTGCTTAAATATGGAACTTTCCCTGATGGGACGATATTCGCTGCGGCTTCAAGATGTACATCTTGATCATCGAAGAAAATATGTGGCTTAAATGCTTTAAGCACTTTTGCTTTTCCTACTCCGCCTAGGAAAAAAGCTTCATCGACATAAATCCCCCAACTTCTCAAAGTTTTAATTACTCGCATCTCCGATGGGCTATTACGAGCGGTAACTATAGCTATGCGAAGAGGTGAATATTCTGCCTTCATAGGAAGGCGATTACGTAAAACCGCTAGCTTTCTTAGCAAATTGGCATAAGGGCCATCCGCCATAGGCACATCTTGTAATGCATCCTCTCTTGCATGAAAAGCGGCCATACCTTCAGTTTTATATACTAATTCACTCTCATCCGAGAACAGTACCGCGGGAATTCAGATAATAAGTGCGACACTCATGGATGAATGGCGAGAGGTGGCCAACTGCTGATTGGTGGTACCCTTCTGCTCGCCAAAGTAAAAGCAGTATCACCATGAGCTATCAGCAGTTGACCGAGGGGCAACGATACCAGTTATCGGTGCTTCGCGCACAGGGGATGTCCATCCTTGCCACCGCACGCGCCATTGGCGTTCATCGCTCCACCCTCTACCGGGAGCTGCGTCGTAACGCCGGGCCGCAGGGCTACCAGCCAGACAATGCGCATCAGCACGCCACCCACCGACGGGCCAGTGCGGCCAAATCTCGGCTATCTGCCGATGTCATCCAGTTTGTCGAGCTGACACTCGCCTGGTGGTGGAGCCCGGAGCAGATAAGCGCGGTGGGCAAGCAGATAGGCCTCATGGTGAGTCACGAGTGGATATACCGCCATGTGGCCGCCGACAAAGCCCGGGGTGGCCAGTTGTACCGCCATCTGCGCCAGGGCCACAAGCGCTACCGCAAGGGGGCGAGCAGCCTGCGTTCTCCCATCAAGGAAGCCCGCTCTATTGATGAACGGCCGGCTATCGTCGATAGCCGGGAGCGGCTCGGTGATTGGGAGGCGGACACGGTGCTGGGCAAGCAAGGCACAGGTGCACTGGTCACCCTGGTGGAGCGCAAGAGCCGGCTCTATCTGGTCAAGCGGGTCGCGAGCAAACAGGCTGGGGTGGTGCGGGATGCGATAATCGAGATGTTAACGCCCTACATCGAGCAGGTGCATACCATCACCTTTGACAACGGCGGCGAGTTTGCCGAACACAAGGCGATAGAGGAAGCGCTGGGTGCCGAGACTTACTTTGCGCACCCTTACTCTTCGTGGGAGCGCGGTCTGAACGAGAACAGCAATGGGCTGTTGAGGCAGTTTATCCCAAAGGGAACAGACCTGAGAGAGGTCACGGACGAGGATGTCAGGAGAGCGGAGCAGTGGCTCAACCTACGACCTCGGAAATGTCTCGGATTCAGGCAGCCTGTCAAGGTATTCGAAGAGTACTGTCAGGCGGCATAGGCGAGTGTCGCACTTCGAAGTTGAATTCGCGCCGCATCACCATCGAACGCAATCCTTACTTGGCCTTCAGGCAACTGAGCTGCCTCTTTAGGTGGAAGTTTTACAATGGCCGCAGCACATTGCCGTGAATCGATGACTTGCTGTGCATCGCTGACATTAGTTGTTAAGAATAAATCGACATCAAATGCATCCAAATAGTCAGCTACTGACTCACCAGCTGTGAATGCAGAACGAGTAATATCCAACTTCATATGCCGGATCGTATTTAACACCCTGAGACCAGTGTCAGGGCTATTTCTAGACATGACAACCACCTCAACCAGTGGGTTTTTCTCACCAATTTCAAGATGAGTATTCAGTGCAAGTAAAGCCTTGACTAAGGGAAATCCTGTCCCTGGAGTTAATGGCTCATTTTCATGAGCCAACATGTACTCTCGATAACGGTCAATAGCTGTATCACGATCAGTGTCGAAAATCTCTCGAAATATCTGATCTGATTCACTCATATCAAATAAAGCAGTTGCCGATACTCCAACAACCAAGGTCTTACTTAAGTCTAATGCCATTACTCCCCCCCAGTTTCCATCAGATATTGATTATTGTCTTATAAATTTGAAGTTAGTATCCCAACCGCTCCGCCAACCCCGAATACCGCTCGGTCTTTTTCCGCACGGCCTGTGCCAGCAGGGCGCGATCGCCGTAGAGATCGAGCCGGGCCTTGGCGCGGGTGATGCCGGTGTAGACCAGCTCGCGGGTCAGGAGCGGGCTGGGGCTGTCGGGCAGCACCAGCACGGTATGGGCAAACTCCGACCCCTGGGATTTGTGGATGGTCATGGCGTAGACCGTCTCATGGGGGGGCAACCGGCTGGGCAACAGGGCCCGCAGGGTGCCGTCCGGCTGCTCGAACCACACCTTGAGACGGCCGGTGTCATCGGGCAGGCAGAGCCCCATGTCGCCGTTGTAGAGGCCCACCCCGTGGTCGTTGCGCACCACCATCACCGGGCGGCCCGCATACCAGTCGCCGTCACGCTGGATCAGCCCTGCCTTGGCGAGGGCCAGTTCGAGCCGCTCGTTCAGCCCCGTCACCCCGAAGGGGCCGTCCCGCAGGGCGCAGAGGATCTGGAAGCCGTTGAACGCCTTGAACACCGCCGCCGGATCCTCGCCGGCCCGGGCCGCCTTGAGGTAGCTGCCATAACCGGCCACCCCCTCGGCGATCAAGGCGTTGTAGGCCTCCCCCGCCCAGGGGTGCAGGCGGATGTCGCCAAATCCTGCGCTCCAGACCGCCTCCACCGCCGCCCCGTCGCCGCTGTTGCAGGCCCGCGCCAACTGGCCGATGCCCGAATGCTGGTCAAAGCGCCAGCTCTTGGAGAGCAAACAGAGGCTGTCGCGCACGCTGGCCCCCGCGGGCGTGCCTTGCAGGCGATAGCCGGTCTGGCGGGAGAGCCAATCCGCCTGCGCCGGGCTGATGCCCTGTTCGATAAAGCTGCAGATATCCCCGAGCACGGCCCCCGCCTCCACCGAGGCGAGCTGATCCTTGTCGCCGAGCAGGATCAGGCGAGCGTGGCTCGGCAGCGCATCCAGCAGGCGCGCCATCATGGGCAGGTCCACCATGGAGGCCTCATCCACCACCAGCAGGTCGAGGTGCAGCGGGTTGCCCGCGTGGTGGCGGAACTGGCTGCGCCCCGGAATGACCCCGAGCAGCCGGTGCAGGGTGCCCGCCTCCGTGGGGATGGCCTCCACCCACTCGGGGGGCAAGTCCAGGGCCTGCAAGGCAGCGCCGATACTCTCGGTCAGACGCGCCGCCGCCTTGCCGGTGGGGGCCACCAGCCGGATAGCCGGGGCCTTGCCCCCTTGCAGGCCGGTCTCCACCAGGATGGCGAGGAGCTTGGCCACCGTGGTGGTCTTGCCGGTGCCGGGGCCGCCGGAGATGACCGCAAAGGGGCGCGCCGCCGCCGTGGCCGCCGCCAGCTTCTGGCCGTTGCAGCAGAGCGCCTCGGGTACCAGGGTATCCAGCCGCTCCAGCTCGCTGGCCGCCTGGGCGCTCTTTAGCAGGGTCTCCACGGCGGGCCACTCCACCTCATGGGGGAAGACCAGATCCAGGTACTTCTCCACAAAGTGGCGGACGGAGAAATCCGGCGCGAGGCGGGCCTTGAGCAGGGCCCCGAACACCAGGCCGTAGTCGCGGGCAAAGAGGCGTGACAGGGCCGGGGCAATCTCCGGCCATTCGGCCCGTTCACTCAAGGCGCTAAGGTGGCGGGCCACCCCCAGCTCAAAGTCGTGGTAGCGGGTGAGGTAGAGGCGATCCCCCCAGAGTCGCAGGGGCCAGCGGGGGCTCTCTCCCTCCTCCTGTTCGCTCCCCACCAGGGGGCTGGCCGCAAAGAGGGCGGGCCAGCTCGCAGGATCCGCGAGATCCGCCAGCAGATCCCGGCTCTGATCCGCATCCAGCCCGAAGGGACGCGAGGATCCCTGCCCGTCACCGCCCTGAGCGAGCATCGCCAGCGGCAGGCAGACATGGCCGCGCCCCAGCTCATGGCAGGCGAGCGCGGCCCCCAGCACCAGCTCGGGGCTGCCGCCAAGGTCGGCCACCAGCCTGGCAAATTGCAGGTCAAGCTGGCGGATGCGCCCCGCCAGCGCCAAGGCTTTCAGCCGCTCTATCATGGTTTCGCCCTTCATCTCGCCCCTCATGCCTCTGCCTTGTTCGATTTCTCTAAACGATGATCGTCAGATGTCACACCTTTACTAAACAACTCGTCCAGCCCCAGCACCAGTTCCCGGCTGGGCCGGGCATGGAAAATGCCCCCCTGGGGCATGCCGCGCAGGAAGAGATAGAAGACCCCGCCAAAATGCCGGTCGAAATCGTAGCCCGGCAGCCGCAAGGCGAGCAGCCGATGCAGGGCCAGCGAATAGAGCTGGTATTGCAGATCGTAGCGATGCTCGCGCATGGCCCGCTCCAGGGCCGGGCGGCCGTAATCGGCGGGGCTCATGCCAAGGTGGTTCGATTTGTAGTCGAGCAGATACCAGCGCCCCTGCCACTCGAACACCAGGTCGATGAAGCCCTTGAGCATCCCCTGCACGGTGGCAAAACCGAGCGGCTTGCCGTCCCGCGACAGGGGGTCGTGCTGCTGGCAGAGTGCGGTCAGCGCCGGTGCCGTCACCCGCCCCATTGGCAGGAAGAACTCCAGCTCCACCTGTTTGCGCTCGGGGGCCAGATCCCGCAGCCGCACCGGATCCCCAAGGCCGGTCTCAAGGGGGGTATCCAGCACCGCCTCCACCTGCTGTTGCAGCACGGGGGCCCAGCCTTCGTCGAACCCCTCCTGGGTCAGCAGGGCGGCGATGTGCTGTGCCAGCGACTCGCCCTTCGCGTGCTCGAAGTCGATGGTCTCGAACAGGCTGTGGAGCAGGGTGCCGGGACGCGCCCCCTTGGGGAAGGTGAAGATGGAAGGGGCAGGCGCCTCCTCTTCCTGCACGGTGACGGCGGCCTCGGTGGCCACCTCGTCGTCGAAGCCGGGGTTGGCCAGCACCCCCTTGCCGTGGCCGTTGCCCTGGGCCGCGAGCCCGGAGTAGGAGCTGATCCACCAGTCCCGCTCAAGCTGCCCCTGGAACGTGCGCACGGTGGGCTCCCCCGGCTTCTCCGCTTCGGCGGGCAGCGGGGCCGGGCGGGTGAGCGAGGGCTCACCGACGGCCACCCCCGGCAGGGCCTGGGCCAGGTCGGTGAGGGCGGTCGCCAGTGTCCCGGCGTCCCCCTCCTCCCCCTTTTGCAGCAGGTAGCCGATGGCGGTGCGGTGCAGGTCGGTCTTCTCCGACTTGCCCGCCCCGGAGCGCACCGGCGCCAGCCCGAGCCAGGTGGCATAGACCCCCCGGGTCAGGGCCACGTAGAGCAGGCGCAAGTCTTCGGCGAGGCGCTCCTTGTCGGCCTCGGCTAGGGACTCTTCGGCGCCGGTGAGATCGAGCACGGTGCGATTGCCAGCCTCCCCCGCTTCGTGGAACAGGGGGGTGTCGGCGGCGCGGTGGCTGCAAATGAACGGCAGGAAGACCAGCGGGTACTCCAGCCCCTTGGATTTGTGGATGGTGACGATCTGCACCAGCTTGCGCTCGGACTCCAGGCGAAGTATCTGCTCCCCGTCCTGGCCATTGGGCTGGCTCACCGCCTCCCCGAGCCAGCGCAGCAGGGCGTACTCCCCGTCCAGCTCGCCGCTCGCCTGTTGCAGCAGTTCGCCGAGATGGAGGAAGTTGGTCAGCCGCCGCTCCCCGTAGGGGCTCGCCAGCAGGGAGGCGGCGAGGTTGCGCCCGTGCATCAGGGCCCGCAGCATGGCCAGCACCCCGTGGCGATGCCAGACCGCGCGGTATCCCATGAACTCCTGCACCGCGCTCTCCCAGGCCCGCTCGTCCGAGGCCAGCGCGTCCAGGGCCCTGGCATCGAGATCGAACAGGCCGGTGGCGAGCGCTGCCCTAAGGCTTCGCTCATCGCTCGGGTTCTGGCAGGCGTGCAGGATCAGCAGGATCTCCCGCGCCTCCACCTGGGCCAGCACGCTCTCGCGGTTCGACAGATAGACGGAGGCGATGGCAAGGCGCGCCAGCTCCTGCTGCACCAGCTTGCCCTCGGCGCCGGTGCGCACCAGCACGGCGATATCCCCGGCCCTGACCGGCTCGCTGCCGAGCATCGCCTTGCCCTCCCGGGCCAGCGTGAGCAGGCGATGGATCTCCGCCGCCGTGGCGCGGGCCATCCTGCTCTGGTACTCCCCCTTGTTGAAGGTGGGCTGACCGGTGAGCTGCCAGCAGTGCAGCACGGGGGCGGTCTGCCCCTCGATCAGCAGTGCCCGGCTCTTGCCCTGCGCCTCCACCGGCAGGAAGGGGATGTCCGCCTCGTAGATGAAGGGATCCTTCGCCCGCTCGAACAGGCCGTTGACCGCCGCCACCAGGGCGCGGCTTGAGCGCCAGTTGCGCCCGAGGGTGTAGTGGGCGCTCACATTTCGCCGCGCCTGGATGTAGGTAAAGATGTCGGCGCCACGAAAGCCGTAGATGGCCTGCTTGGGGTCGCCGATCATCAGGAGCGCCGTGTCCTGGTGACCGCCGTAAAGGCGATGGAAGATGCGGTACTGCTGGGGGTCGGTATCCTGGAATTCATCGATCATGGCGACCCGGTAGGTGGCGCGGATGCGCTCGCACAGCCGCTCCCCCAGGCCCGAGCCGAGCGCCCCGTCGAGATCCCGCAGCAGATCGTCGAAGGAGAGCTGATGGGCCTGGCGCTTGCTCTCCTGCATTCGGCTGCGCACCACCCTGGCCGCCCGCTGCAAGACGAGATCCCGGATGCCGGGTCGGCTCGCCAGCAGGGCGTCTATCTCGCCAAAGAGCGGCAGGGTGGGCACCGTTCCCCCCTTCTTGAGGTTCTCCTCCAGCGCCTGCTGGCCGAAGCGCTCCAGCTCCTTGGGGAGGACGTAGCCGCTGGTCTCGTCCTGCGCCCAGTCGCCAATCTTGGCAAGCCAGCCCTCGTAGTTCTTGCCGGTGTAACGGCTGATCTGCCCCTCGGTCTGGCGGCGGATCTCGTCCGTCTGCGCCAGCCACCCGGCTTTCACTGCCCCGATGCGGGCCATGGCGACGCTGTGCCGCGCCGCCAGGGTCTCGTCCCCCGCCACCGGGCGGATCTCCAGCTCGTCGTTGTCGAGCCAGCTCCCCATCTCCCGCAGCAGGGCGGCGGGGCTCGGCCAGAGCCTTCGCACCGCCCGGGCCAGGGGCTGATCCACCGGATAGAACTCGGCGCGCCAGTAGTCACTCACCGCCTGCAGCCGGAGCCTGCTGTCGTCGGTCAAAAATTCGGTTTCAAAGAGGGCGCCCGACTCGAAGGCGTTCTGCCTGAGCATCCGCTGGCAGAAGCCGTGGATGGTGAAGACCGCCGCCTCGTCCATCTGCCGCTCGGCGGCCAGCAGGCGACGGGCCGCCAGGTCGTGATCCTCCACCTCCGCCAGCAGTTGGGCCAGCAGGGTATCCGTGCTGTGGCCGCGCATAAAGGCGAGGCGCGCCTCGTGGATGCGGGCGCGGATCCGCCCCCTCAGTTCGGCGGTGGCCGCCTCGGTAAAGGTCACCACCAGGATCTCGGTCACCGACAGGGGCCGCTCGTGGGCACAGGGCTGACCGGCGTCTCCCCCCTCCTCGCCTGCTTGTTCGATAACCGGGCCGTGGCCCAGCAAGAGGCGCAGATAGAGGCCCGCGATGGTATAGGTCTTGCCGGTCCCGGCGGAGGCCTCGATCAGCCGCTCGCCATAGAGGGGAAAACGCAGGGGATTGAGCGGGTTAGCCATTATTGCAACTCCTCCAGCGCCTGATGGAGCGGGGTCAGGTGTTCACGGGCCAGCCCCTGCAACTGGGCCAGCACCTCGTCATCAAGTTCCGGGAAGCAGCGGGCGACATAGACGTCCTGCCCCTCTCCCGTCACCATGTAGCCGCCGTTGAAGCGGGCAAGTGCCGCCTTGTCGGCCTCCTCCGGCTTTGCCGGATCCTTCTCGATCCCCTTGAGCCACTCCCAGGCGGTGCTCGGGAAGAAGGGCAGCGGCCGCTTCATCCCCTGGGTCCAGAGGGCCACCAGGGCCGCCAACCTGGGCCGCGCCTCGTCCGCCGCAAGCCTTGGCAGCCGCAGACTCTGTTTGGCATCGAACAACAGGGTGTCGCCGGGGGCGCTGCTCAATGAGAGGCAAAGGTGCTGGATCCAGGCCAGCAGCAGATCCTTGCCGTTGAAGCTGCCGGGTTTGACCACCAGTGCTCGTCCCTTCTGGGTGTCTATCCAGCCCTGAAGCTGCCCCTGGGCCAGGGCGATGTCGATCTCCACCGCCTGTTTGTCCCCCGTCCAGGGGCGCAGCCGCGCCGCCAGTTTGCCCATCTCGCCGTCGATCTCCTCCAGCAGCAGGCTGCCGAACCACCCTTGCGGCAGCAGGCCGGAGAGTTGCAGCCGATGGCGACGGGCCTCGCTCTCCCCTTCGGTCAGATGGGCATCCAGCAGCAGCGCCTTGAGCTGATAGTGCTGCAGGCCGTCCAGCTCGAAGGGCTCGCTGTCTTCGATGGTCGCCTCCTCCAGCTCGAACCACACCTTGAGGCGGCGGTTGAGGAAGTACCTGGCTGGCTGGCGATAGAAACGCAGCAGCTCCGCCAGCTCCAGCCCCTGCTCCCTGCCCCACTCCGCGGGCAGGGGCAGATCGCCGCTCTGGAAGTTGGCGGCCCCCCGCTCCGGGCTCAGTGCCGGCAGCCAGTCGGCGGCATAGGTGAAGAGACCGGAGCCGGGTTCGGGGTAAAAGTAGGCCGGGCTGTAGGGGGTGAGGGGGTGCGCCACGATCAGGTGTTCGAGCAGCCGCCGGCCCGAGGTGTCGTCGTCGAGATCTTCATCCCCCGCCAACACGAAGCCCTGGCGCACGTAGTCGATGAGCTCCGCCAGCAGCACGGAGGGTACCTTCTCGCTGTTGTCCTGGGCGCTGAACCCCTGATAGCTGATGTAGAGCCCCTGCTGGGCACTGAGGAGTGCCTCGAGGAAGAGGTAGCGGTCGTCATCCCGGCGGGATCGGTCCCCGCGCCGCGAGGCCACCGCCATCAGATCGAAGCCCATGGGGGGCAGGGTGCGCGGGTAGACGCCGTCGTTCATGCCGAGCAGGCAGACCTGGCGGAAGGGAATGGAGCGCATCGGCATCAGGGTGCAGAAGTTGACCTGACCGGCGAGGAAGCGCTGGCTGGAGCGGGACTCCCCCAGCACGCTGCCGAGGTAATCCTGCAAGAGGTCGGCACTGATGGCCTGCTCGAAGCGGGCCTCGCCGAGCTGGGCCTGCCAGTCGGTGAGCTGGCTGCGAATGAGCTGGAGCTGGCGCTCTTCATCCTCGTCGGCGAGATAGAAGCGCTCCAGCAGCGCCAGCAGGCAGGCGTGCCATTCGGCCAGCGGCTGCGCCTGTTGCAGCCTGGGCAGAAACTCCGCCAGGGAGTCGACGAACCAGGCGAGCTTGCCGAGGATCAGCCCCTGCTGACCCTCGATGTCCGCATAGGGCAGGATCCCCGCCACCGGCTCCCCGTCCCCCATGGCAAAACCCAGCAGCATGCGCCGCAGGCCGAACAGCCAGCTGTTGCCGGACAGACGCGGCAGCGCGAAGCGCTCGGGATAGTCGTCATCCAGCCCCCAGCGGATGCCGGTCTCCTGCACCCAGCGCCGCAGCACGTTGAACTCGTCGTCGTCCAGCTCGAAGCGGCGCAGCACGGCGGGCACCTCCAGGATGGCGAGCAGCTCCCCCGCTCCGAAGCGGGCGTTCGGCAGCCTGAGCAGGGCGAGGAAACTTTGCAGCAGCGGGCTCTCCTGGCTCGCCGCCCGATCGGAGATCGCAAAGGGGATCTGGCCGCGGGCCCCGCCCCGCCCCTTGCCGCCCTCCTTGCCAAAAACGGCCTGGATGTAGGGACCGTAGCTGTTGACGTCCGGCATCATCACCACCACGTCTTTGGGGGTGAGGGTGGGATCCTGCTCGAACAGGGCCAGCAGCCGGTCGTGCAGCACCTCGAGCTCCCGCATGGGGCCGTGGCAGGCGTGGATCTGCAAAGTGCCGTCATCCAGGCTGACAGGGCTCTTGTGGTGGCTGGCATCGAGGTTGAACTCGCCGGCCCCCCGTTCCGCCAGCTCCAGCACGTCTTTCTGGATGGCCCGCAGCAAGGTGACCTTGCCCTCATCGTCGCGATCCTCGATGTCGACGAAGGCCTCGATCTGCGGTACCTCCAACTCCATCAGCTGGTGCAGGTAGTCGCGCCCCAGCTTGCCCATGGAGGCGAGCAACGGATTGGCGGGGCCCTGCAGGGTCTCGAGATCCGTACCGGGCTTGAGCTTGTTTTCGAGGCGCGCCAGTGTCTTGCGATCGAGCAAGTCCCCCCAGTAGTAGCGGCAGGGGTTGGTCACAAACAGGTGCACCTCCACCTCGGGGCGGCTGCCGAGGGCCAGCAGGGCCTCCACGTAGCGGGGCGGCAGGGCCGAGATGCCGAACACGAAGACCCGTTGCGGCAGCCTGCCCGGCAGATCCCGGGTGCGCTCCAGCTCGTGGATGAAGGCCTCGTAGAGGTTGGCGCGGTGGTAGCCGCTGGGGCTGAGGGCCAGGGTGCGGGCCACCAGCTCGCGCCAGAGCTCGGGCTGCCAATCCTGACCGCTCACCCCGGCCAGCTCCTGGCTCAATCCTTCCCCCTCTTCCCAGCGGGCGATCCAGTCCGGCCGGTAGACCAGATACTGGTCGAACAGATCCGCCACCTTCTGGCAGAGCTGCCAGAGCCGCACCTGCTCCGGCGCCGCCCCGTCACTGCCCCCCAGATAGGCCGCGAGGGGCGCAAAGGCGGGTCTGCCGAGCAGGGTGGGCAGAATGGTCATCAGGTGCCAGCTCATGGCCCCCTTGTTGTAGGGGCTCTGGCGCGGCACGTCCGCCAGCACCCGGGTGAACATCTCCCAGATGAAACTCGCGGGCAGGGGAAAGTCGATGTTGGCGGCGATGCCGAACGCCTTGGCCAGCTCCAGCTTGAGCCACTGGGCCATGCCGGGACTCTGCACCAGGATCTGCTCCCGATCGAAGGGGTGGGAGAGCGGAGCCTGCCGGATGCGGCTCACCAGCAGCTCCTTGAGCAGATCCAGCTGATTGGAGTGGTAGAGGGTAAACATGGACGACTCCCGCCAATTTCATGAAGAGGGGGTGCGCGGGGGGACACTCTCTGGCATTCCCGTCACGGCACGCGAATCGGGATTGTCGGGGATCGGGGGATAAGATGCAAAAGGCACTTGTGGCGTCCGGACTGCGCGCCGTCACACAGATGGCATCCCCGGGAAGCGGGCACAAAAAAGCCGGTGCAAGGCACCGGCCAAAAGGCGTTGGAAAACTTGAAACGTCAGGGTATTACCAGTGCTTGCCGAGGCGGGCATCCAGGCTGAAAGCCCCTGCACCGGCCGCCGCCAGGGCCAGGAAACCACCGGCCACGGAGACGTTCTTCATGAACATCAGCATCTGCATCTGCATCTGCTCGGCAGGCTGATAGTGGAAGATGAAGGCGGCCATCAGGGTGAAACCGGCCAGCAGCACGGAGAGGCTGCGGGTAAACAGGCCCAGCATGATGGCAAGACCGCCACCCAGCTCCAGCAGGATCACCAGGGGCAGCATGAACCCGGGCACGCCCATGGCTTCCATGTAACCCTGGGTACCGGCGTAACCGCCGATCTTGCCCCAGCCAGCCATCACGAACATCAGCGCCAGCAGTACACGACCCACCAGCAGTGCCACATCTTTCATCTTGTCCATCGTCATATTCCTTTGCTTACCATCATGGTATTTACAGTGTAAAAGCTAATTGTTAACTCATTCATTTCGCCAAGATTTTTCTATCAAGGCAGGTCAAACAGCAGGGCTTCACTCCCCCTGGAGGCGGTGAGCACCCAGCTCGACTCGTCGCGGCTGAGCAGCCCGTCGCCGGGTCGGGCAGCCAGACCGTTGCCGGTCAGCTCCCCTGAAATCATGTGCAGGTAACCATGACGCCCTTGCAGTGCCCACTCGAGGGTCTCCCCTTCTGCGAGCTGCAGACGCCACACTCTGGCCTGCTGGCGGATCCTGAAGGATCCCGCCTCGCCGTCCGGTGACGCCACCAGCGTCATCCCGGGCTTGTTTTCAATCTTCTTCTGCTGATAACCCGGGGTCGTGCCGTGTTCATTCGGCTCGATCCAGATTTGCAGCAGGGAGAGCGGCTCGGTCTGCGAGGGGTTGTACTCGCTGTGCCGGATGCCGGACCCTGCGCTCATCAGCTGGAAATCCCCCGCCGGGATCTGCTCGGCGTGGCCGAGGCTGTCCTTGTGCTCTATGGTGCCTTGCAGCACGCAGGTGAGGATCTCCATGTTGGCGTGAGGGTGGGTCGCGAAACCGCCACCCGGCGCCACCCGATCCTGATTGATGACCCGCAGAGCAGAGTGTCCCATCCATTCCGGGTCATAGTAGTGACCGAAGGAGAAGCTGTGACGGGCATCCAGCCAGCCAAAGTTGGCCTTGCCCCGTGCTTCTGCGGCTCTCAATTTCATCATGGTGTGCTCCTCACTGACCAAGTTGGTTCATTAACGCTGGCGACCGTCACCCAGACCGAAGGGGATGCGGTAGCTGCTGCTTTCGTTGCCCAGGCTCACCGTCAGCTTGCCCTGGGTGCGGCTCGGGATGGCGACCTGCTGGGTGCCCATCAGGTTGGCGTGGACGGAAGCCAGCAGATCACCGGACTCGTCGCGCACCTCCAGCATGGGGTTGGCCTTGCCGTCCATCGCGGCGGTGGCGCTCCAGTTGACGAACAGCACGCCCGGGGCGGCATTGAAGTCAGCGGGAACGGAAGCCTGGGCGGCACCTGCGGTCATCAGGCCTGCAACGGCCAGCATCTTGATTACGTTTTTCATGTTCATTCACTCTCTTGGGTTTTATGTCATTGCCAAGGCCCCTTGGGCCCGAATCAATGCATCCATGCAAGAGATCATTCAAATACTATGTTGTTCTTTTGCTGACATCAGACATCGTGTTTGGGGATGTCTCAGCCCGGAACTACCTTTTATTTGGCTGCCAGGCGTTCCTGCCTAAGCGTTGATTGAATATTAAAGTGACTTCCCCTAAGTTGTTAGCGAGATAATCTGGTAAACACATTCAAAAAAATTGAAGGTTGGATATGGCCAAGGAATCGAACAAGGAGCGGGCGCTGACCCTGGAGGCGATCCGGGTGCTGGACGCCATCGACCGTCGTGGCAGCTTCGCGGCGGCGGCCGACGAGCTGGGCAAGGTGCCTTCGGCGCTGAGCTACACGGTACAAAAGCTGGAAGACGAGCTGGACGCCATGCTGTTCGACCGCAGCGGCCACAGGACCAAGTTCACCCCGGCGGGCCGCATGCTGCTGGAGCGGGGCCGGGTGCTGCTGGAGGCGGCCGAGCACCTGGTGGGGGAGACCCGGGCCCTCTCCCGTGGCTGGGAGACCGACATCACCATCGCCGTCGATGCCTTGATGCCGGTACAGGCTCTCTACCCCCTGGTGGATCGGCTGGCCGAACAGACCGATACCCGGCTGAGGTTTCGCGCCGAGGTGCTGGCGGGCAGTTGGGAGTGCCTGGAAGATGGCCGCGCCGACCTGCTCATCTCCTCCCTCAATGCCGATATCGCCATGACCGGCATCAAGCACCAGGTGCTCAGGGAGGAGGTGATGCTCTACGTCGCCCACCCCGATCACCCCCTGCATCAGGAACCCGAGCCCCTGGCGGACGAGACCCTGCGCCGCTATCGCGCCATCGCGGTGGCCGACACGGCACTGCGCAAGCCGGTGCTCACCTACCGCCTGCTCGACAAGCAGCCGCGCCTGACCGTCAGCACCATGGGGGAGAAGCGGGACGCCCTGCTGGCGGGGCTCGGCATCGGCACCATGCCGCAACGCTGGATTGAAGAGGACATCAAGGCGGGCAGGCTCAAGGTGATCAGTCCCGAATATCGCCACCAGATCCAGGTCGTGCTGGCCTGGCGGAGAGACACCATGGGCAAGGCCAAGAGCTGGCTGGTGCGGGAGATCCCCAAGCTGTTTGCCGGTCAGGGGGAATAAAGGACTGCCTTCCGGGGTCGGTGGCGCAGGAAGTACCAAAACTGCGCCCCATTCTTGACGACGGGCTCAGATTCGGAGAAAAGAAAAAAAGCGGACCTCTTGCGAGTTCCGCTCAATGCCAGGAAAGAATAAAACCTTGCGGTTAAAAAAACCCTTAAATTGGAAGCAAACAATCGTTTTCTCAACCAGGAAGGTATTGAATCCGATTCGTGTTGAATTATGTGCGATGTAATATGCATCACCAGCAAAATGTTGAAAGGTTGAAGGATATGCACCACCGAGTGTCACTTTCTGCCACCTTGCACCACAACTGGTCAGGCCATTTCCGCCATTATCACCGGGTTACCCTCCTCTGGTTTTTCTAGGTGTCAAAATTTGAGCCCGATACAGACAAACCACTCAATTTCTGACACGACTAAAAATGCAGATAAAGGAATAGTTGCATGACCTACAGCCAGACACTGGCCAATCACATCCTCGACACCCTGAAGAAAACCCTGACTGACAAGGGGATCCGCTATCAGACCCTGGCAGAAGCCATGGGGGTTTCCATCGCCACCGTGAAGCGCATGATGAACAAGCCCTCCCTGCCGTTCGACACCCTGCTGGAGATCTGCCATCTGGTGGGACTCTCCTTCGAAGAGCTGCTGGACCGGACACAGGATGCCCAGAGCCGCCGGGCCGTCTTTACCCAGGAACAGGATGAGGCGTTTCACAAGGAGCCGGGGCTCTATGCCTTTCTCGCCAACATCTTCTGGCGCGACAAGACCCTTATCGATCTCAAGCGGGAGTACGGCCTGACCGATGCCTCCTGCTACCTCTATCTGCGCAAGCTGGAGAAACTCGGCATCCTGCAGCTTGGCATCGACAACAGCTACCACTTCCTCATCAGCGAGCGCATCAGCTTCGAGCAGCACAGCCGTTTCGCCCGCCAGCAGGCGCGCCAGGCCATGTCGGTACTGGGGGACTATCTGGTGGAGAACATGCACAGGCCCAACAACTACATGGCGCTGTGCCAGCTCCATCTGGGGGAGAGCGAGGCCATGGCGCTGATCGATCGCATGAAGGAGTACTGGCATCAGGAGCTCAAGCTCAACCGCCCCGCCATCGGCCAGCGGGAGGGCAGCAAGACCTACACCATGTCGCTGCAACTGGCCGACTGCGGCTACCAGAGCTTCGACGATCTGATCCCCAACATCGACAACTGATCCCGGTGGATCCTGCGGGATCCGCCATGTCAGCGCCAGAACGCCGCTACTCTGCCAGTTGCACCTGCCGCGCACCGGTGGCGAGCGGTTGCAGTGCCCGGGTATCCAGGCAGATGCGGATGGCGTCCGGTCGCCAGTGCTCGATGTCGCAATCCACCAGCTTCCCTTCCTCGTCATGATTGACCCGCACCAAGCGCAGCACGGCGCTCCCCTGGGCCAGGTTGAGGGCGCGGGCTATCTCTCCCCGGGCCGCCGAGGGGGTGATCTCGAGGCTCGCCCAGCCCTGGCCTATGCCATAGCGTTGCCGGTAGAGCTCGGTGAGGGAGCTGGCCAGAGGAGCGCTGGCGATGCCGGGGAAACGGCTCGCCAGCAGGTGATGGCTGACGTGCAGCACCGGGCGACCGTCGATCAGCCGCTGGCGGCGGATCTCGTAGAGCGGCGTAAAGGGTTCCAGACCCATCCAGCGGCACAACTCGCTGCTGGCAAGCTGGTTGCCATGGGCCAGCACCCGGGTCTCGGCGGTGCGCTGCTGCTCACCAATCCACTGGTGAAAGTGGGTGTGGATGGCGGGATCGTAGGTGAGGCGAGGCGGCGCCACGAACCAGCCGCGCCGCTCGGCCCGGTAGATGAGGCCGTCCGCCTCGAGGCTGGAGAGTGCCTCCTTGATGGTGATGCGGGTGGTGGCGAATCGCTCGCTCAGGGCCCGTTCGGCGGGCAGCTGCTGCCCCGCCGCCAGGTGTCCGCTGCCGATATAGCGGCGCAGGGTCCGGCAAATCTGTTCGCACTTGGAGGGTGTGCGGCCATCGGCCATCCCCTGTTCACTCAATTGCTCTGTCACTGTCACATCCCTGTCGGTCATTCGGGTTTGCACACCACTGGAGTAGACCAGAGGTTGTCGACCCCGAGTTGTAACCGCCCCTGATGACAGCGCCATGACAGGGCGATTGTCACGAAACTGCCATCAAAGCGCCCCGCCACCGTCATATTTCCCCTCTAGCATCCCTCTCGAACCTTAACTGACCTAGTCCAGAGGGATGGGATGATGAAAAGCGTGATCGCAAGTGCACTGGCCCTGGTGGCCATCAGTCAACCGCTGTTTGCCGCCGAGAACATCGCGGATCTCGAAAAAGCTGCCCGCGGTGAGGGCCAGCTCCAGAGCGTCGGCATGCCGGACAGCTGGGCCAACTGGAAGGATACCTGGCAGCAGCTCGGCAGCATCTACGGCATCAAGCATCAGGATACCGACATGAGCTCCGCCCAGGAGATCGCCAAGTTCGCTGCCGAGAAGGCCAACGCCACCGCCGACATCGGCGACGTGGGCGGCGCCTTCGGCCCGGTGGCGGTCAAGCAGGGGGTCACCCAGCCCTACAAGCCCTCCACCTGGGCCGACATTCCCAACTGGGCCAAGGATGCGGACGGCCACTGGATGCTGGCCTATACCGGCACCATCGCCTTCCTGATCAACAAGGATCTGGTCAAGGCCGCCCCCACCAGCTGGCAATCCCTGCTGGGTGGCGACTACAAGGTGACCCTGGGTGACGTGGGCGTCGCCTCCCAGGCCAACAACGGCGTGCTGGCGGCGGCCTATGCCACCGGCGGCAGCGAGAAGAATCTGAAACCCGCCCTGGATCTGTTCGGCAAGCTGGCCAAGCAGGGCCGTCTGTCGCTGAACGACCCGACCATCGCCAACATCGAGAAAGGCGAAGTGGAAGTGGGGGTGCTGTGGGACTTCAACGCCCTCAACTACCGCGACCAGATCGACCCCAAGAAGTTTGATGTGGTAATCCCGAGCGACGGCTCCGTCATCGCCGGCTACACCACCATCATCAACAAGTGGGCCAAGAACCCCAACGCCGCCAAGCTGGCGCGGGAATACATCCTCTCCGATGCAGGTCAAATCAACCTGGCCCGTGGCTACGCCCGCCCCATTCGCAGCAACGTGACCCTGCCGGATGACGTCAAGGCCAAGCTGCTGCCGGCCGAGCAGTATGCCAACGCCAAGCCGGTGCAGGATCACGCCGCCTGGGAGCAGAGCTCCAAGGCCCTGCCGCGCCAGTGGCAGGAAACCGTCATGATCAACATGCAGTAAGGAGTGGCCAGTGCAACACAAGGTGATAGTGGTACTTGTGGATGGCCTGGCAGCAGAGGTAGCCCATTGCATGGGCTACCTCTGTGGCATGGTGGAGGCAGAGCGCGGCCTGCATACGACCCTGAGTGCCGCCCTGCCCTCCCTCTCCCGCCCTCTCTACGAGTGCATCCTGACCGGCTTGCCGCCGGTGGCGAGCGGCATCACCCACAACGGGGTGAATCGCCTGAGCCAACACGACTCCATCTTCCATCTGGCCCGGGCCGAGGGCAAACGCACCGCAGCGGCGGCCTACCACTGGGTGAGCGAGCTCTACAACCAGAGCCCCTGGCTGGCGGCCCGCGATCGCTTTACTCACGATGAGCAACTGCCCATCCAGCACGGCTGCTTCTACTGGGATGACGGCTACCCCGACAGCCATCTGCTGATGGACGGCGAGTGGCTGCGCAGCCAGTACGACCCCGATTTTCTGCTGATCCACCCCATGGGGGTGGACGATGCGGGCCACCAGTTCGGCCTCGATTCCCGCCAGTACCGCAATCAGGCGCGCCGCATGGACAGCCTGCTGGCCGAGCTGCTGCCCCAGTGGCTGGCAGAGGGGTATCAGGTGGTGATCACCTCGGATCACGGCATGAACAACGATCTCAGCCATGGCGGCACCCTGGCCGAGGAGCGCACCGTGCCGCTCTGGCTCTTTGGCGATGCCTTCGTCGAGCGCTGGCCGGATGGAGTGGCGATCGCCCAGACCCAGCTCTGCGCCCTGATGGCGGATCTGCTGGGAGTTCCCCACGACAAGCCGGCAGCCCCCCCGCTGCTCAAGGCGGCCTTTATGCGCGAGGTGCACTGATGATGCCTGCCACCACCGAGATCCTCGCGGATCAACAGGTGAAGCCACGCCGGGTGCGCCGCCACTGGCTGCCGGCCCTGGTGCTGCTGCCCTTTGTCCTATTGATGATCCTGTTCCAGCTCGCCCCCATGGTGTGGGTGCTGGTGGGCAGCGTCCAGACCCCCGATGGCTGGGGTCTCGACCACTACCGGGAGATTTTGAGCTCCCCCTTCTATCTGCAATCCTTCGGCAACTCGTTGCGCATCGCCGGCATCGCCAGCCTGGCGGGGCTCGCCATCGGCACCCTCGGGGCCGCGGCGCTGCGCCACTGTGGCGAGCGGGTCAAGCGGGTGCTGCTGGCTTTCGTCACCATGACGGGCAACTTCAGCGGCGTGCCGCTGGCGTTCGCCTTCATCATCGTGCTCGGCATCAACGGTGCGGTGACCCTGCTGCTCAAATCCTGGGGCCTCATCGATGGCTTCAACCTCTATTCGGGCAGCGGCCTTATCCTGATTTACACCTACTTCCAGATCCCCCTCGCCCTGCTGCTGCTCTACCCGGCATTCGATGCGCTACAGGATGAGTGGCCCCAGGCCGCCGCCCTGCTCGGCGCGAGCAAGGGGCAGTATGTATGGCACGTTGCGCTGCCGGTGCTGACGCCCGCCTTGCTCGGCACCCTGATCATCCTGTTTGCCAACGCGGTGGGGGCCTATGCCTCCGCCTACGCCCTCACCACCGGCAACTTCAACCTGGTGACCATCAGGGTGGCCAGTCTGGTCTCCGGCGACATCTTCCTCGAGCCGAATCTCGCGGCGGCGCTGGCGGTGATCCTGATGGTGCTGCTGGGGGTGGTGACAGCCGCCAACCAGTGGCTGCTGAAAAAGAGCTATGTGAACAAGGGGCAATCCCATGCATGATTTGACGCCGCGCTGGCCCAGATGGGTGCTGGGGGCGCTGGTCGCCACCCTGCTGCTGCCGCTGCTGGCTACCTTTCTCTACTCCATCTCCACCCGCTGGGGGGCGACCCTGCTGCCGGACGGCTTTACCCTCGACTGGTATCTCAAGCTCTGGGGCGATCCGCGCTTTTTGGCGGCCTTTGGCCGCAGCCTCCTGGTCTGCTTCGCCACCCTGCTGCTGGGGACCCTGGTACTGGTGCCCACCGTGCTGGTGGTGGCCTACTACTTCCCCAGGCTGGATCCCTGGATGAACCTCTTGATCCTGCTCCCCTTCGCGGTGCCGCCCGTGGTCTCTTCGGTGGGGTTGCTGCAGATCTACGCTGACGGCGTGCTGCCGATTATCGGCACGCCGTGGATCCTGATCGGCACCTGGTTCACCGTGGTGCTCCCCTTCATGTACCGGGCGCTGGCCAACAGCCTGCAAGGGGTGCCGCTCAAGGATCTGATGGATGCCGCTCACCTGCTGGGGGCGAGCAGTGCCCGCGCCTTCCTGCTGGTGGTGATCCCCTGCCTGCGCAAGGGGCTGCTGGCGGCGCTGTTTCTCTCGCTGTCCTTCCTGCTCGGGGAGTTCGTGTTTGCCAACATGCTGGTGGGCACCCGTTACGAGACCCTGCAGGTCTACCTCTACAACATGCGTGCCACCTCGGGCCACTTCACCAGCGCACTGGTGATGAGCTACTTCCTGCTGACCCTGCTGCTCACCTGGGCAGCCAACAGATTTCATCGGTGAATCAACATGTTCCATCTAGAAGTGAATCAACTGCACAAATCCTACGGCGACACCAAGGTGTTCGAGGGAATTGAATTCGGCATCCGCAAGGGGGAGCTGGTGACCCTGCTTGGCCCCTCCGGCTGCGGCAAGTCCACCCTGCTGCGGGCGCTGGCCGGGCTCACCCCGGTGGATGGCGGTCAGGTGCGGGTAGCCGGTGAGGAGATCACCTGGCAGGCACCCCAGAAGCGGGGCATCGGCATGGTGTTCCAGAGCTATGCGCTCTTCCCCAATATGACGGTGTGGGACAACGTCGCCTTCGGCCTCAAGATGAAGCCCCAGCCGGGGCGGGATCTCGCCGCCAGCGTACAGGAGGCGCTAGAGCTGGTGGAGCTGACCGGCTTCGAGCGCCGCTATCCGGGCGAACTCTCCGGCGGCCAGCGCCAGCGAGTGGCCCTGGCCCGCGCCCTGGTGGTGCAACCGCGGATCCTGCTGCTGGATGAGCCGCTCTCGGCGCTGGATGCCCGCATCCGCCGCAGCCTGCGCCAGCAGATCCGCGAGATCCAGCAGCGCCTCGAGCTCACCACCATCTTCGTGACCCACGATCAGGAGGAGGCGCTGACCCTGTCGGATCGGATCTTCCTGATGAACAAGGGGTCCATCGTCCAGAGCGGCACACCGGAGCAGATCTACACCCGCCCCGCCAGCGAGTTCGTGGCGGGCTTTATCGGCAACTACAACCTGCTGGGTGGCGAGCAGGCCAAATCCCTGTTCGGCCCGCGCTTTCGCGGTAAGCTGGCGCTGCGGCCGGAGTCCATCACCCTGCTGCCCGCAGGGGCGGTCAGCCACGAGCCCAGCCTGCCCGGCATCGTTCGCCAGCAGCAGCTGCTCGGCAACGTCATCCGCTATCAGGTGGAGTGCGAGGCGGGGCTGTTGACGGTGGATAGCCTCAACCGCCGTGCCAGCGATCTGCTGCCGGTGGGCAGCGCCGTGACCCTGGTGGTGGCCCGGGATCAACTCTGTGAGGTAGCATAACGCCATGAATCCCATTCATTTTTCAGCCAGTTCCCCGATGCTGGCAGCCAACCCGAGGAGCAGCCATGGCCCTGGCACTGTTTGATCTGGACGAGACCCTGATAGCGGGGGATTCCGCCAGCCTCTGGCTGGAGTACATGGTGGCCCAGGAGCTGGCCCCGGCGGGCATGGTGGCCGAGGAGCAGGCCATGATGTCCCTCTACCATCAGGGCAAGATGGACATGCACCAGTACATGGCCTTCACCCTGCAACCGCTGGCAGGCAGGACGCGCCAGTGGCTCGACTCCCTCTGCACCCGCTTTGCCGAACAGGTGCTGCGGGAGCGTATCTATCCGGAGGGGTTGGCCCGCATCGAGTGGCACCGCCAGCGTGGCGACGAGCTGGTGCTCATCTCCGCCTCCGGCGAGCATCTGGTGGCCCCCATGGCGCAGATGCTGGGGATGGATCACTGCGTGGCCATCCTGCTCGACGAGGAAGCCGGCATGCTGACCGGCCAGACCCGCGGCACCCTGAGTTTTCGCGAAGGCAAGGTGGCCCGCATCAACCAGCTCTTTGCCGGAAAGGAACACCTCTGGCAGGGGAGCTTCGGCTACAGCGATTCCCACAACGATCTGCCCATGCTGCAGGCGGTGAGCCATCCCCATGCGGTCAATCCGGCCCCCGCCCTGCGCCAGTGCGCCGAGGAGCTGGGCTGGCCCCTCTGGACCTGGCAGTTGCACCCTTGATCCGCGCAATGAAGAAGAGGCCCTCAGGCCTCTTCTTTGCTCAACATGCCATCCCCTGAGGGCGAGTCGTCCCGGGGAGCCAGGGGATCCACCATGTAGATGCGATTCTTGCCGTCACCCTTGGCGCGATAGACCTCGGCATCGACCATGGTCAGCAGGCTCCTGGCCCCAAGCCCGGGGGCACTCGCCACTAGGCCGCCGCTGAAGGTGATCCCAAGACCGGGTTCACGCCAGTGCAGGGAGGCCACCCCAATCCTGTACTGCTCCAGCAGCATCTGGCAGAAGTGGATATCCGGATTGGCGAACAGCACCACCAGCTCTTCCCCGCCATAGCGGCATACCCAGCCATGATCCCCCAGCAGCTTGGCGCCAAAGCTGGCCACCCGCTTGAGCACCACGTCCCCGGTCTGGTGACCATAGGTGTCATTGATCCGCTTGAAACCGTCCAGATCGATCATGGCCAGGCAGAAGCGGTCCTGATCGAGCAGCAGCCGATTCAACCGCTCGTCGAAGAAGCGCCGGTTGTAAAGGCCGGTCAGCTTGTCGAGGTTCGCCTGCTGGCGCACCTCGTGATAATCCTTGCTCACCTCCGCCAGCTCGGCATAGACGTGCCTGAGCTCGCGCATCCCCCCCTGGTGCACCTCGTCAGGCTGGGTCCGGCTGGCCCGGATCACGGTGGCGATCTCGTCCAGCATCCGCCTGAAATAACGGGACCAGATCAGTGCCAGCACCATGTAGAGCACGCTGGCCAGCACGATGATCCCGAGCACGTTGAGGGAGGCGCTCGCCACCACCGCCTGGATGCTGGAGGCAGGCAACACGCTGATCAGCACCCAGTTGTGGTCCGGCAGACGGCTGTAGGCCACGAACTGGCGAGACGCTTGATCCAGGAAGATGCCGTCCTCTCCGCTGAAGCGGGAGAGCCAGGTCGGGTGCATCATGGGCTTGAGCAGTTGTGAGGGATCGGGGTGGGCCAGCACCTTGCCCGACTGGTTGACGATCATCTGGTAACCGCTGTTCCACTGCCGGTTCAGCTGGGCGGAGAAGGGGGCCAGGATGGCATCCACCGCGAAGACCCCCCGCACCTTGCCCTCCTTGTCGGTGATGGCCCGCGCCAGGGCGATCACCAGCGTGCCGTTGGTGTAGTCGTAGTAGGGTTCGGTCCAGACCATCTTGCCCACATGCTGGCTGGCCAGCTGATACCAGGGGCGCACCCTGGGATCGAAGTCCGCATCCGCCTGCCATTCGGGGTAGATCAGCATCTGGCGCTCGGCGGTGCCCACATAGATGTAGATGAGATCCGCCATCACCCCCTTGTAGAGACGCCACTCCCTGAGATAGGAGTCGGTGTTGCGCAGACGGGGGCCACTGATGTCCTCCACCTTGACCTGGTCGTAGATGAGGGAGAACTGACGCTCCATCTCGTTCAGGTAGGGTTCGATGAAGACGTGGCGCAACTGGTGATTGGTGGCGAGCAGGCGCTGTTGCAGCTCTCGCTGCAGGCTGCGCTCCATGTGCAGGTAGTAGATGGCGCCCAGCATCAGGACGGGAATGAAGAGCAGAAGCAGGCCCAGGCGCATCCGAGCCACCAGGGACCAGGTCTTTTTGGAGACTGCTCGCTTATCCAACCCTGACTCCATGCTATCCCCTGACATCGTGTAGTGTCAGAATATCAGCCCCACCTGATGGCGTCCAAAGGGAAGCGCATCAGGTGGCCAACGAGAAGGAACTGGCCTGGATGTTGAAACCGGAACTGCTGACTGCCCTCCATTACTGCGCCGTGATCACCCTGACCGGTGCCATCACCTCGGAGTATTTCCTGTTCCGGCGCGGCATGTCCATCGAGCAGGTGCGCAAGCTGCTGCTGGCTGACAGCCTGGCCGCCCTGGCCCTGCTGCTCATCTTCATCACGGGCGTGCTGCTGGTGGTCGCCCATCCCCAGCCACCGGCCATCCTGTTTGCCAATCCGGGTTACCGCACCAAGCTGCTGATGTTCTTCGCCATGGCCATCAGCTTTGGCTACCCCAGCCGGCTGTTCCACCACTGGCGCCGATCCTTGCGCCAGGGACGGGCTCCCCTTGTCTCCACCCAGCAGCAGTTCTGGGTGATCTGGATCCTTAGGGGCAACCTGCTGCTGCTCGCCCTGCTGCCCCTGCTCGCCAAGCTGGCCAGCCGCTGATCCTGCCCTCGCCCGGCAACAAATGGCTGACGACAAACGCCCCTTCTCGCAGGTATCGTAATGGCGGGGCCCGAGTGCCGCCGAGACTCTTTCTCAGGGATGATTCCGTATGCGTTCAAACATGATGTTATTGATGGCCGCCGCCATCTGGGGGCTGGGCTTCGTCGCCCAGCGTCTGGGGATGGATCACATGGGGCCCTTCACCTTCAACGGCCTGCGCTTCCTGCTGGGCGCCCTCTCCCTGCTGCCGCTCTTGTGGTGGCTCAAGTCACGCCAGCCGCCCCAGCCTGCCGGTGATCACCGCCTGCTGCTGACCGGGGGCCTCATCGCCGGCACCGTGCTCTTCTCCGCCGCCTCCCTGCAACAGGTGGGGCTGCTCTACACCACGGCCGCCAAGGCGGGCTTCATCACCGGCCTCTACATCATCCTGGTCCCCGTCATCGGCCTGGCCCTGCGCCACAAGACCGGGGCCAACACCTGGGTAGGCGCCCTCATCGCCATGACCGGGCTCTACTACCTCAGCGTCACCGAGGAGTTCACCATCGGCTACGGCGATCTGCTGCAAGTGATCGGGGCCCTGTTCTGGGCCGTGCATCTGCTGGTGCTGGATCACTACTCGAACCGGGTCGCCCCCATTCGTCTTGCCGGGGTGCAGTTCGTGGTGTGCGGCCTGCTCAGCCTAGCCACGGCCTTCGTCATCGAGACCCCGACGGCGAGTGGTGCCGTGGCGGGCTGGCAGGCGCTGCTCTACGCCGGTCTGGTCTCGGTCGGCATCGGCTATACCCTGCAGGTGGTGGGGCAGCGCGGTGCCCATCCGGCCCACGCCGCCATCATCCTCAGCCTGGAGACGGTGTTCGCCGCCATCGGCGGTGTCCTGCTGCTGGGGGAACATCTGGACGAACGGGCCGTGGTCGGCTGCGCCCTGATGCTGGCGGGGATGCTCATCTCCCAGATCCGCCTGCGCTGGTGGTGGAAGTCCCGCCGCAACAAGGTGCCCAGCCAGCCCTGATATCTACGGTGGTCATTGACCACAAATAAAACGAGGCGCCCTTGGGCGCCTCGTTTTATTGCCGCCTGCCTAGCGCACGCTGGAGCAGAAGCTCACGTCATCGCGCAGGGGGTCATTGCTCACGCTGTGATAGAGCTCGAAGCAGGGGCCGTCCCCAAAGGCGAGCCCGGCCGCGACGATATCGCCGATGTGCTCCTGCCAGCGCTCCCCGTACTGGCTGCGATCCGTGATGAGATAGCGGGACTGGGCGTAGCGCCCGGCGGGGATGAGCTGAATTTCCACCTCCCCCGTCCCCAGGGTGCCCACCGGCACGCTGATACCGATGTCGGTGCGGCACTGGGCCGGCGGCGTCACCTCGGGGTTGTCGTGGTAGATGAAGATCCACTCTCCCCCTTCCAGGCCACGGGGCGCGGCCCACTGGTGAAGGCGATGGCAGACGGCGTCATACCCTTCACCATAGGGGCCGGTCACGCGGATATAGGCCAGGGTGCGGGCGTCCATCTCGACGGTGTTCATGGTGTTGCTCCTTGCTGATGAGTGGCCTTCAGCATAAGGGAGTGCCCCTTGCCATGCGTGTCCTTCCTTGCGATCCAGGTGTCCGTTCTTGCCCTTGTCGCGGCGAAACGCCCCCGGGGTGCAACCATAGTGACGACGAAACGCCTTGGCGAAAGCCTGGGAGCTGCCAAGCCCCGCCTCCAGGGCGATGGCGGTGACGCTGGCATCTGTGTAGCAGAGCTGCCAGGCCGCCCGCTGCATCCGCAGGCGGCGGCACATCTCGCCGGGGGCCTCCCCCACCACGGCGGTGAACACCCGGTGGAAGTGGTAGAGGGAGAGGCAGGCGCGACTCGCCAGCGCCTCGATGGAGAGATCCGGATTCTGCTCCAGTGCCCGCAGCACCGGCGTCAGGCGCTCGCGATAGTCGATCATCGGCGCACCCTGGCCATGTAGAGGGCATCCACCAGCACCCCATAACGCAGGCCGTAATCCCGGGCTACGCCCTCCTCCACGAAGCCCGCCTTGCGATAGAGGGCCAGGGCCGCCTGATTGTCGGCCCAGACCGTCAGCTCCACCCGCGTCAAGCCGAGCCAGTTGTCCGCCAGATCCAGCGCAGCCTGCATCAGGGCGGTGCCCACCCCGCGCCCGGCCCAGTCGTCGTGTACCGCCATGCCGATGCTCGCCACGTGGCGGCGGCGGGGGGCAGGCTCCACCATCAGGACCAGCGCGCCCGCCACCTCCCCCTCCCACTCCGCCAGCAGGCTGTAGATGCCATCCCGCGGGGTCAGCTTCTGCTCCCACTGCTGCAAGGAGGGGAAGGGAAGTTGCAGGGTGCCCGCCTGGGCATGGGGCATGGCGTGAAGATCCCGCAGGGCGGCGGCATCTTCCGGCCCGGCGCGGCGAATGGTGATGGACATGAGACCTCCTGATTGGCTGAATCCCATCTTGCCGCAAGGCTGGCGTCTGTTTCCACCCCCATCAGCGAAACCAATCAAAGGGTTAGGCACACTCCATTGGAGCCGCTCCCCCACTTCACCTAGTCTGGCGACTCATCACAAGGAGACCCGCCATGACCGACAAAACCCTGCGCAGCGCCAACGGCGCCCCCGTCGTCGACAACAACAACAGCCTCACCGCCGGCCCCCGCGGCCCCGTCCTGATGCAAGACATCTGGTTGATGGAGAAACTCGCCCACTTCGACCGCGAGCGCATTCCCGAGAGGGTGGTGCACGCCAAGGGCTCGGGCGCCTACGGCACCTTCACCGTGACCCACGACATCAGCGCCTTCAGCAAGGCCGACCTGTTCAACGCCGTCGGCAAGCAGACCCCGGTGTTCCTGCGCTTCTCCACCGTGGCCGGCGAGAAGGGGGCCGCCGACGCCGAGCGGGACGTGCGCGGCTTCGCCCTCAAGTTCTATACCGAGCAGGGCAACTGGGATCTGGTGGGCAACAACACCCCGGTGTTCTTCATTCGCGATCCCCTGAAATTCCCCGACTTCATCCACACCCAGAAGCGGGATCCCCGCACCAACCTGCGCAGCGCCACCGCCGCCTGGGACTTCTGGTCACGCCACCCGGAATCCCTGCACCAGGTCACCATACTGTTCAGTGATCGCGGCATCCCCAGGAGCCTGCGGGAGATGAACGGCTACGGCAGCCACACCTTCAGCTTCATCAACTCGGCCAACGAGCGCTTCTGGGTCAAGTTCCACTTCAAGACCGAGCAGGGCCACCGCTTCTACACCGATGAAGAGGCGGCCACCGCCGTCGGTCAGGACAGAGAGACCAGCCAGGCAGATCTATTCAACGCCATCGAGCAGGGCGACTTCCCGCGCTGGAAGGTCTATGTGCAGGTGATGCCGGAGGCCGACGCCCAGACCTACTCGATCCACCCGTTCGATCTCACCAAGGTGTGGCCCCACAAGGACTACCCGCTCATCCCGGTCGGCGTGCTGGAGCTCAACCAGAACCCGGACAACTACTTCGCCCACGTGGAGCAGGCCGCCTTCACCCCGGCCAACGTGGTGCCCGGCATCGGCTTCTCGCCGGATCGCATGTTGCAGGGGCGGCTCTTCTCCTACGGTGATACCCAGCGCTATCGCCTCGGCGTCAACCACGGCCTGCTGCCGGTCAACGCCCCGCGCTGCCCGTTCCACCACAGTGCCCACCGCGACGGCGCCATGCGGGCGGACAGCAACGGTGGCGCCAGCCCCAACTACCAACCGAACCGCTTCGGCACCCAGCAGCCGAGCGAGCAGCACGAACCGGCCCTGAGTCTGGAAGGGGCTGCCCTGCACTACGATTTTCGTGACCATGACAGCGACTACTACAGCCAGCCGGGGGATCTCTTCCGCCTGATGGACGAGGGGCAACGTGCCCGCCTCGCCGCCAACCTGGCCCGCTCCCTCATCAATGTGGAGGATGACGCCATCGTCGCTGCCCAGCTCAGGCACTTCGAGCAGGCCGACCCCGAGTACGCCAAGCGGGTCGAGCTGGCCCTGGCCGCTCTGCAGCGCTGAGTCGCAGGCAGCCAACCTCTGCAAAAGCAAAACGGGGGCCTGATGGCCCCCGTTCTCGCATGACGGTCTTTGATGAATGAAAAACGCAGCCCAGGGCTCTGTTGATCAATGCTGTATCCATCCCGGACGCCGTGCCCTCGCGCGCTTCCCTCCCTTGCCAACAAGGGTTTGTACCGCCAGCTCACGGCGGCAACAACGTTGTGCACTGGCAGAGCGGCACCATTGTCCACCTGTGGTAATAAACCTGTCTGTGGTAATGCACTTTTAGTCACCAATAAAAACGGAGCCCGAGGCTCCGTTTTTCCATGCCGTATCCATCCCGGACGCCGCGCCCTCGCACGCTTCCCGCTCCCTTGCCAACAAGGGTTTGTACCGCCAGCTCACGGCGGCAACGACGTTGGGCACTGGCAGAGCGGCATCATTATCCACCTTTGGTAATAAACCTGTCTGCGGTAATGCACTTTTAGTCACCAATAAAAACGGAGCCCGAGGCTCCGTTGTTCAATGCAGTATCAATCCCGGACGGAACGCGCTTCGCGCTCTTCCCGCTCCCTTGCCAACAAGCGTTTGTACCACCAGCTACTGCGACGACGTTGTGCATTGGAAGAGCGACGAGCCATTGCTTAGATCCCAGTCAAGAGAAGAAAGAGCCGCATTATGCGATAGAGATCACGCCCGTGTCTGTAGCTGGATCAAGAAAAGGCTCACTGGCCCACCCGGATCGTCCGCTGGTTGCCCTCCGGTTCACCACTCTGTGACGGCGTCGTCACCTCTCGCCAGATCAGGGGACCATTGGTCTCCATCGCCTGCTGCGGCGCGCACTCCAGCCAGAGATCCCCCTGCTGGATGCGGGCCCCCTGGGAGTATTTCTGATCCTGATACCAGCACACCCGCTCGGGCAGCGAACCAAGGGGCAGCACCAGCTCGGTGCCCACCGAGTGGCTGAGGGTGTTGGACGCCGGGGCAGCCAACGCGGGGAAGAGCCAGCCAAGGGCCAGCAGACAACCTGCACAACGGATCATGGGAATTCCTGTCACGGGGGAGTGAAAGTGTAAAGCGACCAGCAGAGCCCTCGACTTGACCAATAAATGTCGGCTCATCTGGCATTCCGGAAGCAATATGATAGCCTGCCTGCGCCCGCAAAGGCCTGTCAGGGCTCTGCCGTGGGCCCCCACCGGCATCGCCGGGATGCGGTAATGAATAACCCTTAATAATCAGATAATTAACTGGATATGTTGTCAATGCGTATCATGCCGTTGCTCAAGGCTGCCTGCCTGAGCCTGATGTTGTCCGCCTGTGTCGCCCCCCTGCTGATGATGAGCCCCACCAGCCAGCTGATGTGGGCCCTGCTCAAGCCGCTGGTCGGTTTCGATCCGAACGAGGCCAACCTGTTCGAGCAACCGCTGATCAAGGACAGAATGACCGCCATGCTGGGGCCCAACTACGAGAGCACCATGCAGCTGCTCAAGACCGCCGACGAGCTACAACAGGAGGGGCCGCTCTTTTACGTGGTCTCCCGCTACGCCCCCGTGCCGGACGTGGCCAAGCAGGCCGGCATGGTCTGGAACGCCGACACCAACCAGCTCGCCGTCATGGTGCAAAAAGGTGACGGGGCGACCCAGGTCTTCGGGGAAAACCTGACGGCCGCCACCCCGACCTGGCCCAGCGCCATGCAGGGCTGGCAGTCCCAGGCCACCCCGGCCACCACGGCCCTGAGCGGTGCCGGTCAGGGGCTCACGGGCGCTGGCAGTTCTCTGCTGGGCACCATGATGGGGGGCCTGCAACAGAGCGCCAGCAAGGCCCTGTCCGACTCCACCAGACAGGTGATCGGCAGTGCCGCCACCACGGCGCAGCAACAAGCCACCAAGGCGGCGAGCGACAGCGCCAAGCAAGCTGCCAGCAGTGCCGCAACCACGGCGCAGCAGCAAGCCACCAAGGCAGTGAGCGACTCGGCCAAACAGGCCGCCAGCAGCGCAGCCACCATCAGTACCGCGACCACGGCGCAACAGCAAGCCGCCAAGGCAGTGAGCGACAGCGCCAAGCAGGCCGCCAGCAGCAGCGCCGCCATCAGTGCCGCGACCAGTGCGCAGCAACAAGCCGCCAAGGCGGTGAGCGACACCGTCAAGCAGGCCGCCAGCAGCGCCGCAACCACAACGCAGCAGCACGCGACCAAGGCGGTAAGCGACAGCACCAAGCAGGCCGTCAGCAGCGCCACCACTACAGCGCAGCAACAAGCCGCCAAGGCGGTGAGTGACACCGCCAAACAGGCCGTCAGCAGTGCCGAAACCACGGCGCAGCAACAAGCCACCAAGGCGGTGAGCGACACCGCCAAGCAGGCCGCCAGCAGTGCCGCAACCACGGCGAAGCAACAAGCCGCCAGCAGCGCAGCGACCATCAGTGCCGCAACCACGGCGCAGCAGCAAGCCGCCAAGGCGGTGCAGCAACAGGGCGAGAAGCTGGAAGCGACTTCCGGCACCCTGAGCGATCAGGCCAGGGCGGATGCCGAAGCGGAGCTGGAAAAACTGCTTAACTGACTTTTTTAAGCGTCATGCCACCATAAAAACAGGCCATCACATGATGGCCTGTTGTTTATCTGACCCGTGGCAGGGGAAGATCAGAAATGGCGGTCCTGCTCGGTGGGCTTGGCACCCTTCTCTTCGCTGTGCTCGATGGCGGTGCGGATAAGGTCGACGCCAGCCCGGATGATCAGCACCCCCATGTTGACCAGCTTGACGCAGACCCACATGAAGGTGATGAGCAGGATCAGCTTGAGCACCGTCTGGAAGGCCTCCAGGAAGTTCTGCTCCAGCTGGGCGGTTAGCCCGTTGGCGCTGCTCATCAGCCAGGTGTACACCTCGCGCACGAAGGGGATCCGGCTCGGCATCTCCAGCACGTCCAGCGCCGCAGGCAGGGCCTGGAAGATGACGATGCTGCCAAACAGTATCAGGATGACGCCGATGGCAATCCCCAGAAAGAAACCGAACTGTCGCATGAAGAGCCCCACAATGTAGTGAATGAGAAGAACAATAGCCGCCAATACTAGGGACTGCCCGCGCAGACGGCAATCCTTGCGTCCCCCACAGGGTCGGTGCCCCCTGCAAGCCATTGCCCGGCCGTCTGATTTCTGTGACCCTTGTCCCCACTCCTTGCCCCTGGGTGTCATCATGTTTCGAGTCGTCTTCTGCCTGCTGCTGTTGCTGGGCGGTGCCCTGCCCGCCTCCCGCGCCGAATCCCCTCCCTCTGCGGCCGCCTGCGTGATCCGCCACCAGCAAGGGATCCTGCTGGTGCAGGACAGGCTCTCCTCGCGCTACAGCCTGAGCGGCGGTTACATCGACAGGGGGGAGACCCCGGAGCAGGCGGCCCTGCGCGAGCTGTTCGAGGAGACCGGCCTGCAGGGTCGCGTCACCGGCGAGCTGGGGCGCTGGCAACGGGCCAGGGTGTTCGCCTGCCAGACCCTGGAGCCCCTGCGGGTCCAGCGGGGGACGGGGTTTGTCTCCCTGCTCCAGGCCCCGGATCTCGGTGGCGAGATCCTGAACGCCAGGCTGATCGCGGCCGCCGACCTGCCCCCTGACCAGCGTCGCTTCCCGGCGCAGCTCGACTGGATAGCCCCGAGGCTGGCCGAGGTGCCCGAGAGCCAGGTGCTGTGGGTGACGGATTTCAGCGACGCGGCCAGTGCGCTGCACCGCGCCGAGTTGCCACTGATCCAGCGCCTGCAACAATGGCTCGGGCCGGATGCGCTCTGGCCCAGGGCGGGCAATCTGCTGGGCTCGGCCCCCTTCCAGCTGGCGCTGCTGCCCCTGCTGCTGCCCCTGCTCGGCTGGTCCAGGCTGCGCCACCTGCTGTTTGCCATGGTGCTGCTCACCCTGGTGGTGAACCTGCTCAAGGCGGGCATCGGCTGGCCCCGGCCCTTCCACCTGCAACCCGAGCTGGCCCGCCAGAGTGCCCAGGGCTTCGGCATGCCGAGCGGCCACGCCGCCTCGACCCTGCTCTACTGGGGCCTGCTGCTTGGCTGGCTGCCGGCGCTGCGGGTTTGGCAGGGGGCCCTGCTGGCCCTGTTGCTGGCCGGCGTGGCCGGGCTGGCCCGGGTCTGGCTGGGGGTCCACTTCCTCTCGGATGTGGTGGCCGGCCTTGCCCTGGGGGCCCTGCTGCTGGCACTGCGCGCCACGCTGGCGAAGCTGGTGGCGCGCCCGCTCCCCTGGGCCGGGCTGCTCATCGCCAGCGCCCTCTCGGCCTGGCTCACCCAGTCCACCGCCCTGGCCGGGCTTGCCATGTTCACCCTGGGGCTGGTATCGGGTAATCTGCTATCACTCGAACGGAGCCCCACCCCCGCCCTGCCCGCCGCGCTGCTGACCCTGGCAGGGGGACTGGTCGTGGCAGGGCTCCTGTTCCTGGTGCCCGCGCTCACCAGCAGCTCTCTGCTGATCCTCGCGGGACAAGGGTGGCTCTTTGGCTGCCTGGGGTTCTGGCTCAGCGCCGGGCTCTGGTGGTCGTTGTCCGCTATCCGTCACGGTGCCCGAACCGGGCGCTCAACCCCTCGTTAAGGGAATGCCATGAATATGAAAAAAGTGGATTTGGCCAAGATCACCCTGGGCTTGCTGTTCCTCAGCCTGCTCATCATCTCGTGCTTCATGGTCTTGCGCCCCTTCCTGCCCGCCCTGGTGTGGTCCACCATGATCACCATCGCCACCTGGCCCCTGATGCAGATGGCCCAGCGCCTGCTGTGGGGCAAGCGCACCCTGGCGGCGTTGCTGATGACCAGCATCTTGCTGCTCATCTTCGTCATTCCCCTCTTCATGACGCTGGCCAACGTGGCGGAGAAGGCCCCCATGCTCATCGAGCTGGGCACCGAGCTCAGCCAATCCCCGCCCCCCGAGCTGCTCTGGTTGCAGCAAGTGCCCCTGGTGGGCGACAAGCTCTATGAGTTCTGGCGGCAGATCCTCGCGAGCGGCGGCCAGGTGCTGTTCACCAAGCTGGCCCCCTACTTCGGCCAGACCGCCCGCTGGCTGGCGGCCCAGGCGGGCAACCTCGGCCTGCTGTTCGTCCACTTCCTGCTGACCGTGGCCATCTGCGGCCTGCTCTACCACTCGGGAGAGAAGGCGGCAGAAGGCATTCGCCGCTTCGCCCACCGTCTGGCGGGCCAACGCGGTGACAATGCGGTGGTGCTCGCCTCCCAGGCCATCCGCGCCGTCGCCATGGGGGTGGTGGTGACCGCCCTGGTGCAATCCTCGGTGGCGGGCCTGGGCCTGCTCATCGCCGGCATTCCCTATGTCATGGTGCTGGTGGTGCTGATGTTCCTGCTGATCGTCGCCCAGATAGGCCCCTTCCCGGTGCTGCTGGCCAGCGTCGGCTACCTCTACTGGAGCGGGGACACCACCTGGGGCACCTTCCTGCTGGTCTGGTCCCTGCTGGCGGGCACCATGGACAACTTCCTGCGCCCCTTCCTCATCAAGCGCGGGGCCGACCTGCCGCTGATCCTCATTCTGGTGGGGGTCATCGGCGGCCTGCTGGCGCTGGGGATCATCGGTCTCTTCATCGGCCCCGTGGTGTTGGCGGTGGGCTACACCCTGCTGGATGCCTGGATCAAGGAAGATGACCAACCGGCGAGCGCTCTGGTGGAGCAGCCCAAGGCGCCGTGACGATTCATTGATCCCCGATGCAAAGAGCCGCCCCAGGGCGGCTCTTTTGTTTATTACCGTCCCATGTTGGTTCGATTAGCGAAGTGTAATCGGACGATCGAGATGCCGCTGTCCGGTGTGTCCATGAATCAGCGGCATCTGTCTGCAGGGAAATATGGATGGCTGTTATAGCGGGAGAATTGATTTACGCGAATGTCCGATTACGCCTTATGGCTAATCGAACTTAAAGCCGGTCGCGGCGTTTAGGGAAGGTGCGAACAAGTCCCTGATATGAGATCATGTTTGTCATCTGGAGCCATGAAAAAGGGTTCATCATGAGTCATCAGCTCACCTTCGCCGACAGTGAATTCAGCAGTAAGCGCCGTCAGACCAGAAAAGAGATTTTCTTGTCCCGCATGGAGCAGATTCTGCCATGGCAAAACATGGTGGAAGTCATCGAGCCGTTTTACCCCAAGGCTGGTAATGGCCGGCGACCTTATCCGCTGGAAACCATGCTACGCATTCACTGCATGCAGCATTGGTACAACCTGAGCGATGGCGCGATGGAAGATGCTCTGTACGAAATCGCCTCCATGCGTCTGTTTGCCCGGTTATCCCTGGATAGCGCCTTGCCGGACCGCACCACCATCATGAACTTCCGCCACCTGCTGGAGCAGCATCAACTGGCCCGCCAATTGTTCAAGACCATCAATCGCTGGCTGGCCGAAGCAGGCGTCATGATGACTCAAGGCACCTTGGTCGATGCCACCATCATTGAGGCACCCAGCTCGACCAAGAACAAAGAGCAGCAACGCGATCCGCAGATGCATCAGACCAAGAAAGGCAATCAGTGGCACTTTGGCATGAAGGCCCACATTGGTGTCGATGCCAAGAGTGGCCTGACCCACAGCCTAGTCACCACCGCGGCCAACGAGCATGACCTCAATCAGCTGGGTAATCTGCTGCATGGAGAGGAGCAATTTGTCTCAGCCGATGCCGGCTACCAAGGGGCGCCACAGCGCGAGGAGCTGGCCGAGGTGGATGTGGACTGGCTGATCGCCGAGCGCCCCGGCAAGGTAAGAACCTTGAAACAGCATCCACGCAAGAACAAAACGGCCATCAACATCGAATACATGAAAGCCAGCATCCGGGCCAAGGTGGAGCACCCATTTCGCATCATCAAGCGACAGTTCGGCTTCGTGAAAGCCAGATACAAGGGGTTGCTGAAAAACGATAACCAACTGGCGATGTTATTCACGCTGGCCAACCTGTTTCGGGCGGACCAAATGATACGTCAGTGGGAGAGATCTCACTAAAAACTGGGAATAACGCCTTAAATGGCGAAGAAACGGTCTAAATAGGCTGATTCAAGGCATTTACGGGAGAAAAAATCGGCTCAAACATGAAGAAATGAAATGACTGAGCCAGCCGAGAAGAATTTCCCCGCTTATTCGCACCTTCCCTTGGCGAAGCCACGCTGCATGTTGAGGCCGTGGTCGCCGTCGCCGATGTCGGTATCCAGCGCGGTGAGGTAGTCACGCTGCTCGGTGAAGATGTGCTCGCAGTCGAGCAGCCAGTTGACGATCTGATGCTTGCTTAACATGAATATTCCTCAGCAGCCGCGCCGCAGGGCCGGGGTGTGAACGGGGGCATCCCACAGGGTCATCAGCTCGTCATCCACCTTGAGCAGGGTGATGGAGATGCCGGTCATGTCGAGGGAGGTGCAGTAGGGGCCGATGAGGTTGCGCACCAGATGAATGCCCGCCTCTTCGCACAGGGTGGCGAGGCGACCATAGACGCCGTAGAGCTCGGAGACAGGGGTGCCGCCGAGGCTGTTGACCAGGACGATGACCCTGTCACCCCCATTGAGCGGCTCGATAAAGGTGTGCTCTTCCTGCCAGCTGCCGGTGGCTCTGTCCCAGTGGCGCAGGGTGCGGCCATAGGGGCTGTTGTCGGTCAGCTCCTTGAACATGTCGTCCACCAGGGCGTTGAGGTCGGTGAAGGGACGGCGTTCGATGCCCGGCTCGCCGTGAATGCCCACGCCGAACTCCACCTCGTTGTCAGCCAGGGTGAAGGAGGGTTTGCCGGCAGCAGGCACGGTGCAGGCGTGCATGGCCACGCCTATGGTGCGGCTCTGGTTGTTGATGCGACGGGCCAACGCCTCGCAGCGCGCCAGATCGTAGCCCGCCTCGGCGGCGGCACCGACCAGCTTCTCGCACAGCACTGTCGTGGCAACCCCGCGGCGGCCAGCGGTGTAGAGGCTGTCCTTCACCGCCACGTCGTCATCGATGAGGGCGAAGCCCACCTTGACCCCGTCACCGTGCAGCAGCTCGACCGCGGTCTCGAAGTTGAGCACGTCGCCTGTGTAGTTCTTCACCAGAAACAGCACGCCGGCGCCGCCGTCGACGGCCTGACCGCACTCGTACATCTGATCCGGGGTCGGGGACGTGAAGATCTCGCCGGGGCAGGCACCATCCAGCATTCCTTTGCCCACCAGGCCACCGTGCATGGGCTCGTGGCCGCTGCCGCCACCGGAGACCAGCGCCACCTTGCCCGTCACGGGGGAATCGGCGCGGGTGATGTAGTGGGGTTCGATTCGCACCTTGAGCTCGGGGTGGGCAGCGGCCATCCCCATCAGTTGTTCACGGACCACGGCATCGACAGCGTTGATCAGCTTCTTCATGGCTCACTCCTTGGCTTGCCACCACACGGGTGGACAGATGGTTGATGCAGCCAGTCTAGCGAGCCATAGGGGGATAAAAATGACAGGGGTTTCGGTTCGGATCTGAAACAACAAACAAAGCCTGACGTTTCAATCTGAAACGAGCGGATGGGGAAGATCCGGGAAAGTGTTAGCCGCCTCACAGCCATGAAAAAGGGCCCCGCAGGGCCCTTCTCGATAGCGTGAGGATTAGATGGCCCAGCCACCGGCGTAGAAGATCACCAGGGCCACAGCGATGATGACGGTGCCGATGTTGAGCTTCTTCCACTCGGCGGCAAACAGGCGGCCGACCACCAGGGCCACGAAGCCCAGCATGATACCGGTGACGATGTTGCAGGTGAGCACGATGAAGACGGCGCACAGCATGCCGGAGAGGGCATCGACCGAGTCGTTGAAGTCCAGTTTGGTGACGTTGCCCAGCATCAGCAGGCCCACATACATCAGGGCCGGTGCGGTGGCGTAGGCCGGTACCAGATAGCTCAGCGGGGAGAGGAAGATCATCAGCAGGAAGAGCACGCCGACCAGGGTGGCGGTCAGACCTGTCTTGCCGCCGGCAGCGGTCCCTGCGGCGGATTCGATGTAGACGGCTGCCGGAGCACCACCCACCACGCCCGCCACCATGCTGCTGACGGAGTCCGCAGTCAGGGCCTTGCCACCGCTGATGATGTGACCACGCTCGTTGATGAGGCCAGCCTGACCGGCCACGGCACGGATGGTGCCGGTGGCGTCAAACACGGCGGTCATCACCAACGCCAACACGGTCGGAATCACCACCGGATTGAGGGCGCCCAGCAGATCCATGCTGCCCACCAGGGAGCCATTCTCGCCACTCAGGCTCGGCATGGCGAAGAAGCCCTGCCAGGTCACTTTCGGATCGAAGATGAGGCCGAGGATGGAGATGGCGATGATCACCATCAGGATGCCGCCCGGCACCTTGCGGCGCTCCAGACCGAAGATGGCAGCCAGCCCCAGCACCGTCATGATGACCGGGAAGGCAGTGATCTCGCCGAGCTGAACCGGCAGGCCAGCCCCTTCATTCTTGATCACCATGCCGACCCCGTTGGTGGCGATCAGCAGCAGGAACAGGCCGATACCGATGCCGGTACCGTGGGCGATGCCGGAGGGAAGGTTGTCCAGGATCCACTGGCGCACGCCGGTGACGCTGATCAGGGTGAACAGCACCCCCATCAGGAAGATGGCGCCTAGCGCGACCGGAATGCTCAGCCCCTGACCCAGCACCAGGCTGAAGGCGGTAAAGGCGGTGAGAGAGATGGCACAACCGATGGCCATCGGCAGCTTGGCCCAGAGCCCCATCAGCAGGGAGCCGAAGGCGGCGATCAGACAGGTGGCCACAAACACCGGGCCCTGCTCAAAACCGGCTGCGCCCAGCATGTTCGGCACGACGATGATGCTGTAGACCATCGCCAGGAAGGTGGTCAACCCGGCCAGCAGCTCCTGTCGCACCGTGCTGCCACGCTGGCTGATGGAGAAATAGGAATCCAGAAACCCGCCATTGCCGGCGCGGGCCGTCGTTTGTTGCGTTGCCATAGTTCATCCTGAAAGTGTGAAGGAAATCGTTTGCTTGCTGGCGCGCAAAATAGCAAGAATTTGACGAGATTGCAGCGGATAAGCCCCCATTTCCCCGAAGTTTTTCATAAAAAGGCTCGTTGGAGGCCTCATTTTCCATGAGAGAGGCCCATCCCAAGCTTCTACACTCTTAGCTAGCCACGTTCCCATCTACCGGAGAGAAGCCCATGCACACAGGCAACCTGCTTGGCCAGATCCCCTCCCCCCTGCCCAGTGAAGTGTTCGCGGATCTGGTCAGTACCAACAATGTTCGTATCGAGCGCATTCTCTCCCAGTGCATATTCCCACGCATGGCGATCGCTCAATAACATTCATGCCGATCACGTAATAACATCCATGCCGATCACTCAATAACATCCCACGCCGATCACTTTTTACCCTCGATGGGAAACCATGATCGGCATCCATGTTATTGGTGACTTTTTCTCCCCGCTTCGTTAAACCCGCACTTTCCCATCTGCTCCAACAGAGGAACGTGCATGTCTGCGAGGCCTATCACTGTGAGAAAACTCAAAGAAATTCTTCGCCTTAAATATCAGGCTCAACTGGCTCATCGGCAGATCGCCCTCAGCCTGCATATCTCTCCTAGCACCGTATCCTATTACCTCAACCGGGCGGCTCAACTGGGTATCATGACCTGGCCCCTGTCTGAGTCCTGGGATGATGTCTCCCTGGAGCGCGCATTTCTCAAGACCTGCTCTGTCCATAAAACTCAGCACAAACCCACTCCCAACTGGGCCTTGTTGCATCAGGAACTCAAAAAACCAGGTCAAAAAGGCGTGACCCTCGAGCTGCTATGGCAGGAGTACGCCGAGCGCCATCCAGGCTCCCACTACAGCTACAACCACTTCTGTCGGCTCTATAAAGAGTGGGCGGCGCTGCTGCAACCCTCGATGCGGCAGACCCATATTGCGGGCGAAAAACTCTTTGTCGACTACTGCGGCCAGACCATGCCCATTGTCGATCCGCATACCGGCGAGATCCTTTACCGGGCCCAGATCTTTGTCGCCGTGCTGGGGGCCTCCAACTACACCTTTGCCGAGGCCACCCGCTCCCAGCAGCTCGATGACTGGGTGATGAGCCACAAGCGCGCTTTCGAGTTCTTTGGCGGTGTGCCGCAATTGGTGGTACCTGATTGCCTCAAGAGTGCCGTCAGCGTGGCGCGCAATACCGATCCGGATCTCAACCCTACCTACCAGATGCTGGCGGCCCATTTCGGTACGGCGATCATGCCCGCGCGGCCCCGCAAGCCGAAGGATAAGTCCAAGGCGGAGGTGGGCGTGCAGATCGTCACCCGCTGGATCCTGGCGGTGCTGCGTCATGAAACCTTCCATAGCCTGGCCCAGCTCAATCAGCGAATGGGTGAACTGCTGACCCGGCTCAACCAGAAATCCTTCCAGAAGCTGCCTGGCTGCCGTGCCTCACTGTTTGCCGAGCTCGATGCACCGGCGCTCAAGCCGTTGCCGGATTATCCCTATCACTACACCAAAGTAGTGCCGGTGCTGGTTGGTAAGGACTACCACGTCGATCTGGAAAAGCACTATTACTCAGTGCCCTATGCCTTGCAGGGCAAGCGGCTGGAGGCGCATCTGGCCGAGCATACCGTCACGCTGTACCACGCGGGCAAGATCGTGGCCGAACACCAGCGGAGTCATCACAAAGGCCAGCACAGCAGCCTGCGTGAACACATGCCCGCGCATCATCAGGCACTGCTGGAGTGGTCGCCAGAGCGACTGCTTGGCTGGGCGGCGTCCATCGGCCCCTACACCACGCATTGGGTGGATGGCTTTATCCGGCAGGCAGAGCATTCGACGCAAGCGGTGCGCCCTTGCCTGGCCTTGCTGGGGCAGAGCAAAACCTATGGCAAGGAGCGGCTGGAAGCGGCCTGCCTCCGGGGGCACCTGACCGGCGCCAACCGGCTGCACAACATCCGCAGCATGCTCAAGCATGGCCTGGAGGAGCAACAACTCATTGCCAACGAGCGACAGGATCCGCTGCAAGACATCCGTCATGACAATGTCCATGGCGAGCACTACTTCCACTAACCCCACGGATCAGGAGAAGCCGATGCAATTACACCTCGATGAACAACTAAGCCGCCTGCACTTGAGCGGCATGAAACAGGCTCTGAACCAGCAGCAGGCCCAGAGCATGCTGTACCTGGATATGGGTTTTGAAGAGCGGCTGCAACTATTACTGAGCCATGAGCTGGTGCAGCGGGAGCAGAGGAAAACCAACCGCCTGGAGAAGCAAGCCCGGTTCCGGCTAGCCGGACAGGTGGAGCAGCTCGACTATCGGGCGGGTCGAGGCGTGAGCAAAGCGCAGATCCGCCAACTGCTGGAAGGACACTGGCTGAGTCATCAACAAAACCTGCTGCTAACGGGCGCGGCAGGCTGTGGCAAGAGTTACCTGGCGTGTGCCCTGGGCCGTTACTTTATCCGGCAAGGAGTGGGCGTGCGGTATTACCGGCTGAAAACCCTACTTGAAGAGATGCGACTGGCCCAAGCGGATGGCAGCTATCCGAAACTGCTGGAGCGGGTAAGCAACATAGGGGTACTGATCCTGGATGACTGGGGCATGGAGATGCTGGACGCGAGCGAACGCAGCAACCTGCTGGAGATCATCGATACCCGCTACGGCAACGTCTCAACGATAGTGGCGAGCCAATTGCCGGTGGAGAAGTGGTACGGGATGATCGGAGAGGCAACCTTCGCCGAGGCGATCTTGGACCGACTGATCCACAGAGCGGTGCGCGTGACCTTAACGGGAGAATCGATGAGAAAACAGGGCGCCAACTTGACCGATGCCGATCAGGCGGAGTAAAAGGAAGACGCTATAAACGCGGGCAGAAAAAAAGTGATCGGCATGATGTTATTGGCTGATCGACATGATGTTATTAGCCACCCAGGGGCAGCAGACCCCTACCGGAGAGTGGTTCGATCAGGATGAACACGAATGGGTATTGCTGGTGCAGGGAGAGGCCATCCTGGTCTTCATCACACCGGATACCGGGGTACAGGAACGCGTCCATCTGGGGCCGGGGGATTACATCAACATCCCGGCGCACCTTCAGCACCGGGTGGAGTGGACCCATCCGACCGAGACAACCGTCTGGCTCTGCGTCTATTACTAGCAAGCTCACGGCTCAAGAAGGCAATGCTTCTGCTGCGAAGATCGAAGAGGAGACCGTGGAGACGAAAAAAGCCCAGTCTGTCGACTGGGCTTCTTGTTAGTGGCATAACGGACGCAGAGACGGACAAAGTCCGGCTCAAGCACAAGGGACAACAGAGCGGGATCGAGTTGTCAGTGGCAAGTCGCAGCCCTGGTGGTTGCCTCTTGTTCCCTGAGCCCTTATCCAGACGCCAGAACGCAAAAAGGCCTTCCCGATAGGGAAGGCCTTTCAATTTAGTGGCGGAGCGGACGGGACTCGAACCCGCGACCCCCGGCGTGACAGGCCGGTATTCTAACCGACTGAACTACCGCTCCGCATTCGGTTAGCTTTCGCTAAATCATTTGCCGCTTCTATGAGGTGTCATCCTCGCAGCCAGCGTCGTGATGTTGCACGATGCTGTTTAATTGGGTGCCTGGCAGTGTCCTACTCTCGCATGGCGAATGCCACACTACCATCGGCGCTACAGCGTTTCACTTCTGAGTTCGGCATGGGGTCAGGTGGTTCCACTGCGCTATTGCCGCCAGGCAAAATCTTAATCCAGAAAGCTGACGTGAATAACGACTTTGCTAGTTGCTTGTCATTATCACTGAATTTGTAAGTAGTTCACTCATTCGCTACAAGGCCAGAAACACTTCTTGGGTGTTGTATGGTTAAGCCTCACGGGTAATTAGTATGGGTTAGCTCAACGTATCGCTACGCTTACACACCCCACCTATCAACGTTGTGGTCTCCAACGGCCCTTTAGGACCCTCAAGGGGTCAGGGATGACTCATCTCAGGGCTCGCTTCCCGCTTAGATGCTTTCAGCGGTTATCGATTCCGAACTTAGCTACCGGGCAGTGCCACTGGCGTGACAACCCGAACACCAGAGGTTCGTTCACTCCGGTCCTCTCGTACTAGGAGCAACTCCCTTCAATCATCCAACGCCCACGGCAGATAGGGACCGAACTGTCTCACGACGTTCTGAACCCAGCTCGCGTACCACTTTAAATGGCGAACAGCCATACCCTTGGGACCGACTTCAGCCCCAGGATGTGATGAGCCGACATCGAGGTGCCAAACACCGCCGTCGATATGAACTCTTGGGCGGTATCAGCCTGTTATCCCCGGAGTACCTTTTATCCGTTGAGCGATGGCCCTTCCATTCAGAACCACCGGATCACTATGACCTACTTTCGTACCTGCTCGACCTGTCCGTCTCGCAGTTAAGCTGGCTTATGCCATTGCACTAACCTCCTGATGTCCGACCAGGATTAGCCAACCTTCGTGCTCCTCCGTTACTCTTTGGGAGGAGACCGCCCCAGTCAAACTACCCACCAGGCACTGTCCGCGAGCTCGATTCAGGGCCCTGCGTTAGAACATCAAACATACAAGGGTGGTATTTCAAGGACGGCTCCAGCGCAACTGGCGTCACGCCTTCAAAGCCTCCCACCTATCCTACACATGTAGGTTCAATGTTCAGTGCCAAGCTGTAGTAAAGGTTCACGGGGTCTTTCCGTCTAGCCGCGGGTACACCGCATCTTCACGGCGAATTCGATTTCACTGAGTCTCGGGTGGAGACAGCATGGCCATGGTTACACCATTCGTGCAGGTCGGAACTTACCCGACAAGGAATTTCGCTACCTTAGGACCGTTATAGTTACGGCCGCCGTTTACCGGGGCTTCGATCAAGAGCTTCGCTTGCGCTAACCCCATCAATTAACCTTCCGGCACCGGGCAGGTGTCACACCCTATACGTCCACTTTCGTGTTTGCAGAGTGCTGTGTTTTTGATAAACAGTCCCAGCCATCTGGTCACTGCGACTCCCGACAGCTCCATCCGCAAGGGACTTCACCATCAAGAGCGAACCTTCTCCCGAAGTTACGGTTCTATTTTGCCTAGTTCCTTCACCCGAGTTCTCTCAAGCGCCTTGGTATTCTCTACCCGACCACCTGTGTCGGTTTGGGGTACGATGACTTGTAATCTGAAGCTTAGAGGCTTTTCCTGGAAGCAGGGCATCAATGGCTTCCGCACCGTGGTGCGTTCGTCTCGTGTCTCAGTGTT
>NZ_CP026406.1:1872500-2092500 GCF_002934795.1 Aeromonas sp. ASNIH2
CACCAGCACGACCTTCGTCCAGCAGTTTGCGGAACATTTCAACGCCAGTACAGGTGGTCTTGGTGGTATCTTTGATACCCACGATTTCCACTTCTTCACCAACCTTGACGATACCGCGCTCTACACGACCGGTTACTACGGTACCACGGCCTGCGATGGAGAAGACGTCTTCGATAGGCATCAGGAACGGCTGGTCAATGGCACGCTCCGGCTCCGGAATGTAGGTGTCCAGGTGGCCAGCCAGTTCCAGGATCTTCTCTTCCCACTGAGCTTCGCCTTCCAGCGCTTTCAGTGCGGAACCACGGACTACCGGCAGGTCATCACCCGGGAAGTCGTACTCGGACAGCAGTTCGCGAACTTCCATCTCGACCAGTTCCAGCAGCTCTTCGTCATCTACCATGTCGCACTTGTTCATGAACACGATGATGTACGGAACGCCTACCTGACGACCCAGCAGGATGTGCTCACGAGTCTGCGGCATCGGGCCGTCAGTCGCTGCTACTACCAGGATTGCGCCGTCCATCTGGGCAGCACCGGTGATCATGTTTTTAACGTAGTCGGCGTGACCCGGGCAATCTACGTGGGCGTAGTGGCGGGTTGCAGTGTCGTATTCTACGTGGGAGGTGTTGATGGTGATACCACGCTCACGCTCTTCCGGTGCCTTGTCGATCTGGTCGAAGGCGAAAGCTTTACCACCGAAGTGCTTGGCCAGCACGTTGGTGATGGCGGCGGTCAGGGTGGTTTTACCGTGGTCAACGTGGCCGATGGTGCCGACGTTTACGTGCGGTTTATTACGCTCAAATTTTTCTTTAGACACGACGTAGTCCTTCTAGGTTAAACCCGCCTACCGTCGTAGGCGGGGAATCTTAAATTACTTGGATTTGCGCTCTTCGATCACGGCCTGGGCGACGTTGGTCGGGGCATCGTGATACTTGGCGAATTCCATGGCGTAGGAAGCACGACCCTGGGTAGCAGAACGCAGGGAGGTGGCGTAACCGAACATTTCGGCCAGCGGCACCAGCGCACGTACGATCTTGCCGGACGGGCCATCTTCCATGCCTTCGATCAGGCCGCGACGACGGTTCAGGTCACCGATCACGTCGCCCATGTAGTCTTCCGGAGTCTCGACTTCGACCTTCATGATCGGTTCGAGCAGTACCGGGTTGGCCTTCATGAAGCCAGCCTTGAACGCCAGAGAAGCAGCGATCTTGAACGCCAGTTCGGAAGAGTCGACATCGTGGTAGGAACCGAAGTGCAGACGCACACCCAGATCCATTACCGGATAGCCTGCCAGCGGGCCGGACTTCAGCTGCTCGCGGATACCCTTGTCAACACCCGGGATGAATTCGCCCGGAATCACGCCACCCTTGATGTCGTTGACGAATTCGTAGGCTTTGCCTTCTTCCAGCGGGTACATGTCGATAACGACGTGACCGTACTGACCACGACCACCGGACTGCTTGGCATGCTTGCCTTCGATGTCCTTGACGGTGTTGCGGATGGTTTCACGGTAGGCAACCTGCGGCTTACCTACGTTGGCTTCTACCTTGAACTCGCGACGCATACGGTCAACGATGATGTCCAGGTGCAGCTCACCCATACCGGCGATGATGGTTTGACCAGATTCTTCGTCGGTCCATACGCGGAAGGACGGATCTTCCTGAGCCAGACGGCCCAGAGCCAGACCCATCTTCTCCTGGTCAGCCTTGGATTTCGGCTCAACGGCGATGGAGATTACCGGCTCCGGGAATTCCATACGCTCCAGGATGATCGGTGCGCTTTCGTCACACAGGGTATCACCGGTGGTGACGTCCTTCAGGCCGATGGCAGCAGCGATGTCGCCTGCGCGAACTTCTTTGATCTCTTCACGCTTGTTGGCATGCATCTGAACAATACGGCCGAAACGCTCGCGCTTCTCTTTAACGGAGTTCAGCACGGAGTCACCGGAGTTGACCACACCGGAGTAAACACGGAAGAAGGTCAGGTTGCCCACGAACGGGTCGGTAGCAATCTTGAATGCCAGAGCAGAGAACGGCTCGTCATCGGAAGCGTGACGCTCGTCCTTGGTCTCGCCATCCAGCTTCAGACCGTCGATAGCAGCAACGTCGGTCGGAGCCGGCAGATACTCGACCACGGCATCCAGCATGGCCTGTACGCCCTTGTTCTTGAACGCGGAGCCACAGGTAACCAGGATGATTTCGTTGTTCAGAACACGCTGACGCAGAGCTTTCTTGATCTCTTCTTCAGTCAGTTCTTCACCACCCAGGTATTTTTCCATCAGGTCTTCAGACGCTTCAGCAGCGGCTTCAACCAGGTTCATGCGCATTTCTTGCGCCTGTTCCAGCAGCTCGGCCGGGACGTCTTCGTAGTCGAAGGATACGCCCTGGTCAGCTTCGCTCCAGTTGATGGCTTTCATCTTGACCAGGTCGATAACGCCCTTGAAGTTCTCTTCGGAACCGATGTTCAGTTGCAGAGGAACCGGGTTACCTTTCAGACGGGTCTTGATGTGCTCAACGCAGCGCAGGAAGTTAGCACCGGTACGGTCCATCTTGTTGACGAACGCGATACGGGGAACCTTGTACTTGTTAGCCTGACGCCATACGGTTTCAGACTGGGGCTGTACGCCACCTACGGCACAGTACACCATCACGGCGCCATCCAGAACACGCATGGAACGCTCTACTTCGATAGTAAAGTCAACGTGGCCCGGGGTATCGATGATGTTGATACGGTGCGGTTGGAACTGTTTACCCATACCGGACCAGAAAGCGGTGGTCGCGGCGGAGGTGATGGTGATACCACGCTCTTGTTCCTGTTCCATCCAGTCCATGGTGGCGGCGCCATCGTGAACTTCACCGATCTTGTGACTTACACCGGTGTAAAACAGAACGCGCTCGGTAGTAGTAGTCTTACCGGCGTCGATGTGAGCGGAGATACCGATATTACGATAACGCTCAATGGGGGTTGTACGAGCCATTGTCATCCTCTTACTAGGGCGCTTGTCCCCAGATAATTAAAGGTGCGCAGAGTCATAAGACCCTGCGCAAGCGGATTACCAGCGGAAGTGAGCGAAGGCCTTGTTCGCTTCAGCCATACGGTGAACGTCTTCACGTTTCTTGACAGACGAACCCTTATTGTCAGCGGCATCCAGCAGCTCGCCAGCCAAACGCTGAGCCATTGATTTTTCACCACGTTTACGAGCGGCATCAACCAACCAGCGCATTGCCAGAGCATTGCGACGTACCGGACGAACTTCTACCGGCACCTGATAGGTTGCACCACCGACGCGACGAGATTTAACCTCGACCGCCGGACGAATGTTGTCCAGAGCGACTTCGAACAGGGCCAGGTGCTCTTTGCCAGATTTGGTGGCAATGATGTCCAGGGCGCCATAAACGATGGCTTCTGCAACAGATTTCTTACCGTCAACCATTACTACGTTGACAAATTTAGCCAGCAGCTCAGATCCGAACTTGGGATCCGGCAGGATTTTACGCTGACCAACAACACGACGTCTTGGCATTTCAAATTCTCCGTAACTTCAGGGGTTACCCAAAACTAGAAAGTTATCTAACTAGAAACGAATTAACGTTTGGCCTTACTTAACGGAGAACCATTAAGCTTTCGGACGCTTCACGCCGTACTTGGAGCGAGCCTGCTTACGGTCTTTAACACCGGCACAGTCCAACGCACCACGAACGGTGTGATAACGAACACCTGGCAAGTCTTTTACACGACCGCCACGGATCAGAACAACAGAGTGCTCTTGCAGGTTGTGACCTTCACCACCGATGTAGGAGGTGACTTCGAAGCCGTTGGTCAGACGTACACGGCATACTTTACGCAGTGCAGAGTTAGGCTTCTTCGGGGTGGTGGTGTATACACGGGTGCATACGCCACGCTTCTGAGGGCACGCTTCCAGCGCCGGCACGTTGCTTTTCACAACGAGCTTGATGCGTGGCTTGCGAACCAACTGGTTAATAGTTGCCATCAAAAGGCTCCTGATAATGACTTCATAAACGTGTGAAAAATCCTCCCCGCAGATACGGGGACGCGAAATTTTATGCCCTGTTGTCTGGGGAGTCAAGATTTATACAATTTGCACACCGAAATGGCAAATGACAGTCGAATGACATTATGCTAAGCAACTGAGATAAAAAGGAAAAACCAAACCTAAGCGCCCCAGGTCTGCGGTGATCCGTGCTCGGCGATCAACCTGATCAAACCCGGCATATCGAGTTCCATACCGATCCCGGGTGACAAACCTCTCGCTTGCAGGTCTTCCTTCATGACGTACAGGGGGACCTCTGCCAAGCGCTCGCACCACCCGGGGGCAGCAGCCGCCATCACGGCATCCTGCATCAACACCACCAGATCCCCTTCCATGCGGTAACGCAACGCCAACTCGAGATCCTGGCTCATGAAGGGAGAGTTCAATATCAGCTGTATCACGGGCACCTCAGAAGCAGATGTGGGTGGTGAAACCCGCCCAGCTACGGCGAATTTCCGCAGGAGAGAGCGGAATAACTGGGATTAGCAGATCCGCCGCCGTCAGTCCTCGCTCAGCCAGTGACACCGCACAGACATAGACCTCCTCGATGTCATACAGCTCCAGCATCTTGAAGGTCGGGGCGTAGTGACGCTGCAATATGGCGTGTGGTGATTGCTCCCTCACCAGTTGCATCACGCCATCCCCCACCAGAAAGAGTGCCAAGGACTCCGTCAATGCAGAGGTTGCCAGCAGAGCATCCAGCCCCTCCCGACCACTCGCCAAACCATGGGGACCACGCCGTGAGATAAACGCTATTCTGGTCATTTTGTCCCCCTAGAACTGAACGAAGCGATCAGCGGTCAGTGCGGCTTCCGCCAACTGACCGAGCCCGCTCAGGCAGAATGGCGCTTCCAGATTGAAATGCTCCCGTCCCATTCCCTTGGCCTCCTGCTCATCCAGCACGCCACGGCGCATGGCCGCAGCCACACACACATCGATGCGGATACCCTGCTGGATGGCCAACTCGCGCCACAGTGCCACCAGGTCGGTCTCATCGCTGGCTGGCGCATGGAGGCCATTGGCATTGCACACCCCCTCCTGATAGAAGAAGAGGTGGGACAAGCGGTGTCCCTGCTCGACCAGACTCAGGGCAAAACGATAGGCCGTGCTGGCCGTCTGGGTGCCATAGGCGGGCCCGGTGACCAGCAGAGCAAAATTCAGACTCATGATCGCACTCCTGCACAGCGGTGCATCCATTCTACCTCACAGACGCAAAAGCCCCTCCTGGGAGGGGCTTTTCCAATGAAACAGGCTCAGACGTAAGCGATGGCTTCGACTTCGACCAGTACATCCTTGGGCAGACGAGCAACTTCCACGCAGGAACGTGCCGGGGCGGACTCGCCAAAGTAGCGGGCATACACCTGGTTGAAGGCCACAAAGTTGTTCATGTCACTCAGGAAGCAGGTGGTCTTCAGCACCTTGCTGGTATCGGCCCCTGCGGCTTTCAAGACGGCAACCAGATTCTTCATCACCTGCTCTGCCTGAGCCTCGATGCCACCGGCAACGATGTCCATGGTGGCCGGATCGAGCGGGATCTGCCCGGAGGTAAAGACCAGCTCACCCAGCTTGGTAGCCTGGACATAAGGGCCAATTGCGGCAGGCGCCTTGTCGGTTGCAATCACTTCTTTAGCCATTGTTATCTATCCCCTATCTATGGCGCTTACTCGCTCTCTTCTTCACCCTGCTTGCGCTGTCGGATGTAGAGATACACGGTATGTTTGGAAATATTCAGCTTGTCGGCGACCAGGTTGATCGAATCCTTGATATCAAATATGCCCTTCTCGAACAACTGGGTCACGATAAAACGGTTCTTGGCATTGTTGGCCACGGAGGGATCACGATTGATCTCGTCGATGGTGTTGTCCACCGTCTGGGCAACCAGCTCTTCGACGCTGTTGGCGAAGGTCTCCGGCGATTGCCGCTCCACCTGCTGTGGTGTCGGGAAGAATTCGGCCACGAACTCGTGGAAAGGCGCATTGATGTGCAAATTGATGCAGATAAGGCCGATCACCTGCTTGTCGCGGTTACGGATGGCGATGGTGCTCGACTTCATCAAGGCACCGGTCCGACTGCGGGCAAAATAACTCTGGGTGTGATCCTGACCCGTGCTCTCGATGTCCTTGAGCATCCGCAGGGCGAGATCGGTGATCGGCGCCCCCAGAGTTCGACCCGTATTGAAACCATTCGCGATTTGGATCACGGACTCATGCAGATTTTCCAGGGAGTGGAGCACCACCTCGCAGTGCTTGCCGAACAGATCGGCCAGGCCTTCGATAAGGCCCCCATATGAACGCAACAGCTCCCTGTCTTCGTCTGTAAAAGCGCGACCGCTCAGTTGCTCTTCGGGAAGCAGTACTTCCTCGATACCGACAGCCATGTTCTACCCCTGTAATACCCATTCAACTTTCCCGAGTTTTCAGTTGCGACGGGGCAATGTCAACTTTTTTTGATTTTTTGCTCTATAACCTTGCACTGGATCATCCCCCTGCCCCAGCCCAGTGCATGCTGGGCGCCGGATGGGAAATAAAAAAAGGGCCCCTAGAAGGGGCCCTTTTCGATCACTGCAGCGGAAGATTACTCTTCGTCAAAACTGCCGGCTGCGTTGAGCAGATCCGCCAGGTTTTGCTGAGCTTCATCGGCAGTCACCTGCGGCACACCGACAGCACGGGCTGCGGCGGCACGCTGGTTGATGCGGCTGTGGTGGTAGGCAAAGCCGGTACCAGCCGGGATCAGACGACCCACGATCACGTTCTCTTTCAGGCCGCGCAGTTCATCACGCTTGCCACCAACGGCTGCTTCGGTCAGCACGCGGGTGGTCTCCTGGAAGGAAGCTGCGGAGATGAAGGACTCGGTGCTCAGAGATGCCTTGGTAATACCCATCAGGATATGACGGTAGGTAGCCGGGGTCTTCCCTTCGGCAACCAGTTTACGGTTGGCAATCTTCACACGGGCCACTTCAACCTGCTCACCTTCGATCAGGTCGGTGTCGCCAGCGCTCAGGATCTCGCACTTGCGAAGCATCTGACGCACGATGACTTCGATGTGTTTGTCGTTGATCTTAACGCCTTGCAGACGGTAAACGTCCTGCACTTCGTTGGCGATGTAGTTGGCGACCGGGCTGATACCGCGCAGACGCAGGATGTCGTGAGCAGACTCGGGACCGTCCGCCAGCACTTCACCCTTCTCAACTTTTTCACCTTCGAACACGTTGAGGTGACGCCATTTCGGAATCATCTCTTCATAGATCTCGCCACCATCGGTCGGGGTGATGACCAGACGGCGTTTGCCCTTGGTCTCTTTCCCGAAGGAGATGGTACCGGAGATCTCGGCCAAGATGGCCGGCTCTTTCGGCTGACGTGCTTCGAACAGATCCGCAACGCGCGGCAGACCACCGGTGATGTCCTTGGTACCGCTGGACTCTTGCGGGATACGCGCAACCGCGTCACCCACGCCCACGTTGGCACCATCTTCCAGGTTCACGATCGCCTTGCCCGGCAGGAAGTACTGGGCGGGAACGTCGGTGCCCGGGATCATCACATCCTTGCCGTTCAGATCGACCAGTTTCACGGTCGGACGCATCTCTTTACCGGCGCTCGGACGCTCGTTGACATCCAGCACGACGATGGAAGAGAGACCAGTCAGCTCGTCGGTCTGACGAGTGATGGTCACACCGTCGATCATGTGTTCGAAGTGCAGGCGACCCGCTACTTCGGTGATGATCGGGTGGGTGTGCGGGTCCCAGTTCGCGACGGTATCACCGGCGTTCACCGCTTCGCCATCCTTCACTTCCAGCACGGAACCGTAAGGCAGCTTGTGGCTTTCCTTGGTACGGCCCATCTCGTCCATGATGGTCAGCTCGGTAGAACGGGAGGTAATAACCAGCTTGTCAGAGTTGTTCAGAACGAACTTGGCGTTCTGCAACTTGATGCTACCGGTGTTCTTCACCTGGATGCTGCTCTCGGCAGCCGCTCGGGATGCGGCACCACCGATGTGGAAGGTACGCATCGTCAGCTGGGTGCCCGGTTCACCGATGGACTGAGCGGCGATAACACCGACAGCCTCACCCTTGTTAACCAGGTGACCACGGGCCAGATCACGGCCGTAGCAGTGAGCACAGTTACCGAAGTCGGTCTCACAGGTGATGGCAGAACGTACCTTCACGCGGTCGACGGAGTTGCGCTCCAGCAGGTCACACAGCTGCTCGTCGAGCAGGGTGTTGCGCGCTACCAGCACTTCATCCTCGGTACCCGGCTTGATCACGTCTTCGGCCACCACACGACCCAACACGCGCTCACGCAGCGGCTCGACCACGTCGCCACCCTCGATCAGCGGAGTCATCCACAGACCGTCGGTAGTGCCGCAATCGTCCTCGGTGATCACCATGTCCTGGGCCACGTCAACCAGACGACGGGTCAGGTAACCGGAGTTCGCTGTCTTCAGCGCGGTATCCGCCAGACCTTTACGAGCACCGTGAGTGGAGATGAAGTACTGCAGTACGTTCAGACCTTCGCGGAAGTTCGCCACGATCGGCGTTTCGATGATGGAGCCATCCGGCTTCGCCATCAGGCCACGCATACCGGCCAGCTGACGGATCTGGGCGGCGGAACCCCGCGCACCAGAGTCGGCCATCATGAAGATGCTGTTGAAGGAGGCTTGCTCTTCCTCATCGCCCAGGGAGTTGACGTTACGCTCCTTGGAAAGGTTGTCCATCATGGCCTTGGAGACGCGATCGTTCGCGCTGGCCCAGATATCGATAACCTTGTTGTAGCGTTCGCCCGCGGTCACCAGACCGGACAGGAACTGGTCCTGGATCTCGGCAACTTCAGCTTCTGCAGCAGCGATGATGTCTTTCTTGGCATCCGGGATGACCATGTCATCGATACCAACAGAGGCACCGGACAGGGCCGCGTAGTGGAAACCGGTATACATCAGCTGGTCAGCGAAGATGACGGTATCCTTCAGGCCCTGCTTGCGATAGCAGGTGTTCAGCAGACGGGAGATGAGCTTTTTGCCCAGCGCCTTGTTGGAGACGCACTTGATCCAGTTCTGCGGGTTGGCGTCCAGGTCAGCCTGCTCTGCAGCAGTCAGTACCTTCGGCTCGTCGATCAGAGCGTATTCCATGCCTTTGGGCAGGATCAGGCTCAAGATCGCACGACCAACGGTGGTATTCTTCATCTCGGTCTTGGCAACCAGCTCACCGGCTTCGTTCTTCACGTACTCGGTGATGCGGCACTTGACGCGAGCATGCAGGTCGGCCAGACCGGCACGGTAGACCTTCTCGGCCTCTTTCGGGCCGGACAGCACCATACCTTCGCCCTTGGCGTTGATACGGGCACGGGTCATGTAGTACAGACCCAAGACCACGTCCTGGGAAGGAACGATGATCGGCTCACCGGAGGCAGGCGACAGGATGTTGTTGGTGGACATCATCAGGGCGCGCGCTTCCAGCTGGGCTTCCAGGGTCAGCGGTACGTGGACCGCCATCTGGTCACCGTCGAAGTCCGCGTTATAGGCGGCACAGACGAGCGGGTGCAGCTGGATGGCCTTGCCTTCGATCAGGGTCGGTTCAAACGCCTGGATACCCAGACGGTGCAGGGTCGGTGCACGGTTCAGCAGAACCGGGTGTTCGCGGATCACTTCGTCCAGGATGTCCCAGACGACGGCTTCTTCGCGCTCCACCATCTTCTTGGCGGCCTTGATGGTGGTCGCCAGACCGCGGGATTCCAGCTTGCCGTAGATGAAGGGCTTGAACAGCTCAAGTGCCATCTTCTTCGGCAGACCGCACTGATGCAGACGCAGGGTCGGACCTACGGTGATAACGGAACGACCGGAGTAGTCGACACGCTTACCCAGCAGGTTCTGACGGAAACGACCTTGCTTACCCTTGATCATGTCGGCCAGGGATTTCAGCGGGCGCTTGTTGGAACCGGTGATGGCACGACCACGACGGCCGTTGTCCAGCAGGGCATCCACGGACTCTTGCAGCATGCGCTTTTCGTTGCGCACGATGATGTCCGGCGCAGCCAGATCCAGCAGACGCTTCAAGCGGTTGTTACGGTTGATCACGCGACGGTACAGATCGTTCAGATCGGAGGTCGCGAAACGACCGCCGTCCAGCGGTACCAGCGGACGCAGGTCCGGCGGCAGCACGGGCAGCACTGTCATGATCATCCACTCCGGCTTGTTGCCGGATTGCAGGAAGGCTTCCATCAGCTTCAGACGCTTGGTGGTCTTCTTGCGCTTGGTCTCGGAGTTGGTCTGATCCAGCTCCTCACGCATGGCTTTGACTTCACCTTCCAGATCGATGGCGCGCAGCAGGGCCAGAATGGCCTCGGCACCCATCTTGGCGTCGAATTCGTCGCCCCACTCTTCCAGTGCGTCCAGATAGTTCTCTTCGGAGAGCATCTGGCTGCGCTCGAGGTTGGTCATGCCGGGTTCGATCACTACATAGGATTCGAAATACAGCACGCGCTCGATGTCACGCAGGGTCATGTCCAGCAGCAGACCGATACGGGACGGCAGGGACTTCAGGAACCAGATGTGGGCAGTCGGGCTGGCCAGCTCGATGTGGCCCATGCGCTCACGACGGACCTTGGTCTGGGTCACTTCTACACCGCACTTCTCGCAGATCACACCACGGTGTTTCAGGCGCTTGTACTTGCCGCACAGACACTCGTAGTCCTTCACCGGTCCGAAGATACGGGCGCAGAACAGACCATCACGCTCCGGCTTGAAAGTCCGGTAGTTGATGGTCTCAGGCTTTTTGACCTCACCGAATGACCAGGAGCGGATCATGTCAGGAGAGGCCAGACCGATCTTGATACTGTCAAACTCTTCGGTCTTGGTCTGAGCCTTCAAAAACTTGAGTAAGTCTTTCACGTGTTTCCCCTGTCAGGAGTCTAACCTCGGCGCCCCGGCTGCCGAAACAGCGGGGCGCCCACGTCAATTCTCGAACAATAAGAGCGAGCTCTTACTCTTCGTCCAGCTCGATGTTGATACCCAGAGAGCGGATTTCCTTCAGCAATACGTTGAAGGATTCGGGCATGCCCGGCTCCATACGGTGGTCGCCATCCACGATGTTCTTGTACATCTTGGTACGGCCGTTCACATCGTCAGACTTGACGGTCAGCATCTCCTGCAGGGTATATGCCGCACCGTAAGCCTCCAGGGCCCACACTTCCATCTCACCGAACCGCTGACCACCGAACTGCGCCTTACCACCCAGCGGCTGCTGGGTAACCAAGCTGTAGGAACCGGTAGAACGCGCGTGCATCTTGTCGTCTACCAGGTGGTTCAGCTTCAGCATGTACATGTAACCCACGGTGACCTTGCGCTCGAAGGCGTTACCGGTACGACCGTCGAACAGGGAGATCTGACCGGATTCCGGCAGATCGGCCAGCTTCAGCAAGGCTTTGATTTCGCGCTCTTTGGCACCATCAAAGACAGGTGTAGCCACCGGCAGACCTTTACGCAGGTTACCCACCAGGGTACGCACGTCGTCGTCAGACAGTTCAGCAATGTTCACTTGCTGGGAGTCCTTCTCGCCCAGGTCATAGACCTGTTGCAGGAACTCGCGCATCTCGTGCAGCTCGCGCTGTTCTTTGATCATGCGGTCGATCTTCTCGCCGATGCCCTTGGCCGCGAGGCCCAGGTGCACTTCGAGGATCTGACCGATGTTCATACGAGACGGTACACCCAGCGGGTTCAGTACGATGTCGACCGGACGGCCGTACTCGTCATGGGGCATATCCTCGACCGGACAGATCTTGGAAATAACACCCTTGTTACCGTGACGGCCCGCCATCTTGTCACCCGGCTGGATGCGACGCTTGACGGCCAGATAGACCTTGACGATCTTCAGTACGCCCGGCGCCAGGTCATCGCCCTGGATGATCTTGCGACGCTTGTTCTCGAATTTCTTGTCGAACTCGGCCTTCAGCTCAACGTGCTGTTCAGCGATCTGCTCCAGCTCGATTTGCTTGGCTTCATCTTCGATGGCCAGCTCAAACCACTTGGAACGATCGAGCTTGTTCAGACGATCTTCGCTGTAACCGGCAGCCAGCAGCAGGTTGCGGGAACGGCCGAAAATGCCGTCTTCCAGGATCTTGAACTCTTCGGTCAAGTCCTTCTTCGCTTCCTTCAGCTGCATCTCTTCGATTTCTTTGGCGCGCTTGTCTTTTTCCACGCCATCGCGGGTAAAGACCTGCACGTCAACCACGGTACCGTACACACCGTTTGGTACACGCAGGGAAGAGTCCTTCACGTCGGACGCCTTCTCACCGAAGATGGCGCGCAGCAGCTTCTCTTCCGGAGTCAGCTGGGTTTCACCTTTCGGAGTCACCTTGCCGACCAGGATATCGCCGCCCTTCACTTCGGCACCCACGTAGACGATACCGGACTCGTCCAGCTTGGACAGTGCGGCTTCACCCACGTTCGGGATGTCAGCAGTGATCTCTTCCGGACCCAGCTTGGTGTCACGGGAGATACAGGCCAGTTCCTGGATGTGAATGGTGGTCAGGCGATCTTCCTGAACAACACGCTCGTTCACCAGGATCGAGTCTTCGAAGTTGTAACCGTTCCACGGCATGAACGCGACGCGCAGGTTCTGACCCAGCGCCAGTTCACCGAGATCGGTGGACGGGCCGTCAGCCAGTACGTCGCCAGCCATCACCGGCTCACCCAACATCACGCACGGACGCTGGTTGATACAGGTGTTCTGGTTGGAACGGGTGTATTTGGTCAGGCTGTAGATGTCGATGCCGGCTTCGCCAGGCAGCAGCTCATCTTCGTTGACCTTGATAACGATACGGGAGGCATCGACATAGTCGATCATGCCGCCACGCTTGGCCACTACGGTCACACCGGAGTCAACGGCCACTGCGCGTTCCATACCGGTACCAACCAGCGGCTTGTCGGCGCGCAGGGTCGGTACAGCCTGACGTTGCATGTTTGAACCCATCAATGCGCGGTTCGCGTCATCGTGTTCCAGGAACGGGATCAGGGCCGCTGCCACAGAGACGATCTGTTGCGGGCTCACGTCCATGTACTGGATCTGGTCGGCGTTCATAAAGGTGGATTCACCTTTGTGACGGCACGGGATCAATTCATCTTTCAGACGGCCATCTTCGGTGGTCGCGGCGTTGGCCTGTGCGATCACGTACTTGCCTTCTTCAATCGCAGACAGGTAATCCACTTCGTCGGTGATCACACCGTCGATCACCTTGCGGTACGGGGTTTCGAGGAAACCGTACTCATTGGTGCGGGAATACACGGATAGCGAGTTGATCAGACCGATGTTCGGACCTTCCGGCGTTTCGATGGGGCACAGACGACCGTAGTGGGTCGGGTGTACGTCTCGAACTTCGAAACCGGCACGCTCACGGGTCAGACCGCCCGGGCCCAGCGCGGAGATACGGCGCTTGTGGGTCACTTCGGACAGCGGGTTGTTCTGGTCCATGAACTGGGACAGCTGGCTGGAACCGAAGAACTCTTTGACCGCGGCGGAGATCGGTTTGGCGTTGATCAGATCCTGCGGCATCAGGGTGTCCAGATCGCCCAGAGACAGGCGCTCCTTCACCGCACGCTCGACACGGACCAGACCGACACGGAACTGGTTCTCGGCCATTTCACCGACGGAACGAATACGACGGTTACCAAGGTGGTCGATATCGTCCACTTCGTCGTTACCGTTACGGATGTCGATCAGGCGCTTCATGACCTCGACGATATCGTCCTTGGTCAGCACGCCAACGCCAGTCTCGTCTTCACGACCCAAACGGCGGTTGAACTTCATCCGACCTACGGTAGAAAGGTCGTAACGCTCGGAAGAGAAGAACAGGTTCTCGAACAGCTGCTCGGCCGCTTCGCGAGTGGGCGGCTCGCCCGGACGCATCATGCGATAGATCTCGACCAGGGCTTCCAGGCGGCTGGAGCTGGAGTCGATACGCAGGGTCTCGGACATGTAGGCACCGTGATCCAGTTCGTTGGTGAACAGAACCTCGAAGTGCTTGAAGCCGGCTTGGGACAGGTTGGCAACCGCTTCCAGGCTCAGCGCCTGGTTGGCAGTGACAACCATTTCACCAGTCTGCGGGTGCGCGTAGTTCTTGGCTGCAACTTTGCCAACAACATACTCTACCGGCACCTCGATCTGGGTGATGCCGTCTTTTTCCAGCTGACGGATGTGACGGGCAGTGACACGACGACCGGTTTCAACCACCACGGCGCCATTGGCAATGATGTCGAAGGTCGCGGTCTCGCCACGCAGGCGCTCGGGCACCAGATCCATCATCAACTTGCCATCCTTGACTTCGAAACCGATGGTCTCGAAGAAGGTGGCCAGGATTTCTTCGGAACTGAAGTCCAGGGCGCGCAGAATAATGGAGGCTGGCAGTTTACGACGACGGTCGATACGGACAAACAGGTTGTCTTTCGCATCGAACTCGAAGTCCAGCCAGGAGCCACGGTAGGGGATAACGCGAGCGTTATAAAGCACCTTACCGGATGAATGTGTTTTGCCTTTATCGTGGTCGAAGAAGACGCCCGGGCTGCGGTGCAGCTGGGAGACGATGACCCGCTCGGTACCATTGATGACAAAGGTGCCGTTTTCGGTCATGAGCGGGATTTCGCCCATGTAAACTTCTTGTTCCTTGATGTCTTTGACGGTGCCGGCAGCTGCTTCACGGTCGTACAGAACCATACGAAGCTTGACACGCAGCGGCGCGGAGTAGGTCACTCCACGGATCTGGCATTCTTTTACGTCAAATACCGGCTCACCCAGGCGATAGCTGACATACTGAAGCTCAGCACTACCGGAGTAACTGGTGATCGGGAAAACGCTACGGAAGGCGGCTTCTAGGCCGTACTCACCTTCCGGGTCAGCCTCGATGAACTGCTTGAAGGAGTCCAGCTGAATGGACAACAGATAAGGCGTGTCCAGTACCTGGTCTCGCTTACCGAAGTCCTTACGTATGCGTTTTTTTTCGGTATAAGAGTAAACCATAGGGTTCCTCAGCTCGCTGATAAGTGACCCACTCTGTCCCCACGGGACAGCTCTGTCTCAACACCGTTTTGTGTTGGCCCGGACAATGAGGCGGTCCGGATTGCTGGTGCACCGAGAGTCGTGAACGGTGTGAAATACTCTCAGTCTACAGCGCAAAAAGGCTGGTGAATAAAGATTCACCAGCCTTAGCCTGTTTTATCAGGCTAATCTACATAAATGCAGATTATTTGATCTCAACAGAAGCACCGGCAGCTTCCAGCTCTTTCTTCAGAGCTTCAGCTTCGTCCTTGGACACGGCTTCTTTCAGATTGGTCGGAGCAGCTTCTACCAGGTCCTTGGCTTCTTTCAGGCCCAGACCGGTAGCGCCACGAACGGCCTTGATGACGGCAACTTTGTTGGCGCCAGCAGCAGTCAGAACTACGTCGAACTCGGTCTTCTCTTCTACTGCTTCAGCAGCAGCCGGGCCGGCCATGACGGCAGCAGCGGCAGAAACACCGAACTTCTCTTCCATAGCTTCGATCAGCTCAACAACTTCCATTACGGACATGGAAGCAACGGCTTCGATGATTTGGTCTTTAGTGATAGACATGACAAAAATTCCTGATGTTGAATAAACTCAAACAGCCTAGATAGGCGAGAATCAAGCAGCAGCTTGTTTCTGGTCGCGAACAGCAGCGATAGTACGAACCAGCTTGCCAGCAGAGGCTTCCTTCATGGTAGCCATCAACTTCGCAATTGCTTCTTCGTAAGTCGGCAGCGTGGCCAGACGATCAATTTGTGCTGCGGCGATAAACTCACCGTTAAAAGCGCCAGCCTTGATTTCGAACTTTTGGTTCGCTTTGGCAAACTCTTTGAACAGACGAGCGGCAGCGCCCGGGTGTTCGTTAGAGAAAGCAATCAAGGTAGGACCGGTAAATGCGTCGTTCAGGCACTCGTATTCGGTACCTTCTACCGCGCGACGCAGCAGGGTGTTACGCACAACGCGCATGTACACACCAGCTTCACGAGCGGTCTTACGCAGGACGGTCATCTTGTCTACAGTGACGCCGCGAGAATCGGCTACAACTGCAGAAAGAGCGCCTTTGGCAGCTTCGTTGACTTCAGCAACAATTGCCTTTTTGTCTTCGAGTCCCAATGCCATTGGCTTAACTCCTGGATTGAATCCGGGTCTGTTGACCCAGTACTGACACATCCCCCCTACCTTTACAACAGAGGGGAACGATGCGGTAGCAGGATTCCAGAAGAGAAAGAATCTTTCTCGCTGGGTTTCCGGCACCGTCTACGCAGGAAGAATTAAGGCTTTGCGGCCTCCTGCGGTCTTGGACGGAGGTCGAAACCCCCAACCAATCAAGGCGCAAAATTATAGATTAAATTTTGCGCCTTGTAAAACCCATCAATTAGGCCTGAGCTTCCAGGGAAGCTTGGTCTACGGCAACACCGGCACCCATGGTGGTGGAGATGCTGACTTTCTTGATGAATACACCCTTGGCGGAGGACGGCTTGGCCTTCTTCAAGGCAACCAGCAGCGCTTCCAGGTTTTCTTTCAGCTGAACTTCGTTGAAAGAGACCTTGCCCAGAGTGGTATGAATGATACCGTTCTTGTCGTTACGGTAACGAACCTGACCAGCCTTGGCGTTCTTGACGGCTTCGGCTACGTTCGGAGTGACGGTACCCACTTTCGGGTTCGGCATCAGACCGCGCGGGCCCAGGATTTGACCCAGTTGACCAACAACACGCATGGCATCCGGGGATGCGATGACGACGTCGAAGTTCATCTCGCCTTTCTTGACCAGCTCGGCCAGGTCGTCCATACCAACCAGTTCAGCACCGGCAGCCTTGGCGGCTTCGGCGTTGGCACCCTGGGTGAACACGGCGACACGGATGTCACGACCGGTACCGTGCGGCAGTACAGTTGCACCACGTACGTTCTGATCGGATTTACGAGCATCGATACCCAGGTTAACGGCAACGTCAACGCTTTCAACGAACTTGGCAGTAGCCAGTTCTTTCAGCAGGGCAATGGCTTCGTTGATGGAGTACTCTTTGGTACCGTCAACTTTTTCGCGAATAACGCGCATACGCTTGGACAGTTTAGCCATTGTCTTACTCCTCCACTACCAGGCCCATGGAACGAGCGGAACCGGCGATGCAACGTACTTTTGCATCCAGATCGGCACCAGTCATATCCGGCTCTTTGGTCTTGGCGATTTCTTGCAGCTGAGCCACAGTCACCTTACCAACCTTGTCTTTGTTCGGCTTGGCAGAACCAGACTGGATACCAGCGGCTTTCTTCAGCAGGAAGGAAGCGGGCGGAGTCTTGGTTTCGAAGGTGAAGGAACGGTCGCTGTAAACGGTGATCACGACCGGAGTCGGAGAACCTTTTTCCAGCTTTTCTGTACGGGCGTTGAACGCCTTACAGAATTCCATGATGTTCACGCCGTGCTGACCCAGAGCGGGACCAACGGGAGGGCTGGGGTTAGCACTGCCAGCCTTAACTTGCAGCTTGATATAAGCTGTGACTTTCTTAGCCATTACAAAAATACCTCAAAAATGGGTTCTAACGCCTCGGAGACATGCTCCTGCAAACGGCTCCCCAACAAATAAAGGGGCAGCGAATTATAGAGATAATCGCTGCCCCTGACAACCGTTAAACGTACAGAGATTAATCAGCCTTTTTCGACCTGACCAAAATCCAGTTCTACCGGCGTTGAGCGGCCGAAGATCAGTACGGAGACCTTCACGCGGCTCTTTTCGTAGTCCACCTCTTCAACGGTACCGTTGAAGTCGGCGAACGGACCATCGGCAACCCGGACCATCTCACCCGGTTCAAACAGGGTTTTCGGACGCGGCTTGTCGTGGGCATCTTGCAGACGATTGAGGATGGCATCCGCTTCCTTATCGGAGATAGGAGCAGGGCGATCGGAGGTACCGCCGATGAAACCCATTACACGTGGTACATTGCGTACCAGGTGCCATGTGGTTTCATCCATCACCATCTGGACCAGGACGTATCCCGGGAAAAATTTGCGCTCACTCTTGCGCTTCTGGCCAGCACGCATCTCGACCACTTCTTCGGTCGGGACCAGCACTTCACCAAACAGCTCTTCCATGCCATGCATCTTGATATGTTCACGCAGGGATTTGGCAACACGGCCTTCGTAGCCGGAAAATGCCTGCACGACATACCATCTCATACGCTGTTCACGTTGTTCAGTCATGGCTTATCCTTACACACCGGTAATCAGGTTGACCAACCAGACCAAGGCGCCGTCCAACACGAACAGCAGCAGCCCCATCACGGCAGTCACCGCCAGCACAATCAGGGTTGTCTGAATGGCTTCCTGACGGGTCGGCCATACGACCTTGCGGACTTCCAGGCGAGACTCACGGGCAAACGCCAGTGTTGCCTTGCCCTTGGTGGTTTGCAGGGCCACTGCACCGGCAGCAGCGATGACAACGACCACACCCAGGGCGCGGACGGCAGCAATAACGTCGCTCAGCAGGTAATTGCCCACTACAGCGGCCGCCAGGATGATGAAAACCAGGCCCCAAAGCAGGGTATCCTTGCTTCCGCCCTGACCCTCAGAACTAACACTCATACAACCCACCTGTATCTGACGTAACCAAAGACACAAAAGCCCCGTACGAGACGAGGTATATGGCAGGGGCGGCAGGACTCGAACCCGCAACCATCGGTTTTGGAGACCGCTGTTCTACCAATTCGAACTACGCCCCTGCATAAGAAAGCCCCTATTATAGGGGCTTTGCTTTATTTATGTAAGCCAAGATTAAGCGATAACTTTGGCTACAACCCCAGCACCTACGGTACGGCCACCTTCACGGATGGCGAAACGCAGGCCGTCGTCCATCGCGATCGGCGCAATCAGGGTAACAACCATCTTGATGTTGTCGCCCGGCATGACCATCTCTACGCCTTCCGGCAGTTCGATGGTACCGGTCACGTCGGTAGTACGGAAGTAGAACTGCGGACGGTAGCCCTTGAAGAACGGGGTATGACGACCACCTTCTTCCTTGGACAGCACGTACACTTCAGATTCAAACTTGGTGTGCGGCTTGATGGTGCCCGGCTTGGCCAGTACCTGACCACGCTCTACGTCTTCACGCTTCACGCCACGCAGCAGTGCGCCAACGTTCTCACCTGCACGACCTTCGTCCAGCAGTTTGCGGAACATTTCAACGCCGGTACAGGTGGTCTTGGTGGTATCTTTGATACCAACGATTTCCACTTCTTCACCAACTTTGACGATACCGCGCTCTACACGACCGGTTACTACGGTACCACGGCCTGCGATGGAGAAGACGTCTTCGATAGGCATCAGGAACGGCTGGTCAATGGCACGCTCCGGCTCCGGAATGTAGGTGTCCAGGTGGCCAGCCAGTTCCAGGATCTTCTCTTCCCACTGAGCTTCGCCTTCCAGCGCTTTCAGTGCGGAACCACGGACTACCGGCAGGTCATCACCCGGGAAGTCGTACTCGGACAGCAGTTCGCGAACTTCCATCTCGACCAGTTCCAGCAGCTCTTCGTCATCTACCATGTCGCACTTGTTCATGAACACGATGATGTACGGAACGCCTACCTGACGACCCAGCAGGATGTGCTCACGAGTCTGCGGCATCGGGCCGTCAGTCGCTGCTACTACCAGGATTGCGCCGTCCATCTGGGCAGCACCGGTGATCATGTTTTTAACGTAGTCGGCGTGACCCGGGCAATCTACGTGGGCGTAGTGGCGGGTTGCAGTGTCGTATTCTACGTGGGAGGTGTTGATGGTGATACCACGCTCACGCTCTTCCGGTGCCTTGTCGATCTGGTCGAAGGCGAAAGCTTTACCACCGAAGTGCTTGGCCAGCACGTTGGTGATGGCGGCGGTCAGGGTGGTTTTACCGTGGTCAACGTGGCCGATGGTACCCACGTTAACGTGCGGTTTATTACGCTCAAATTTTTCTTTAGACATGATCGTCCCTCTAAACTAACGCTGAGTACGCGGTGGCAAGCTAACCACAGAACAGTTTATATGATGGATTTGAATCAAGGGGAGTAGAGAGGTTGGTGCTGACAGGCTGGTTCGATTGCCGAACTCACCCTAAGGTGTGGCTCTCAGAATTACCTGAGCCATATCAGCATCTTGGAGCGGGCAGCGGGAATCGAACCCGCATCATCAGCTTGGAAGGCTGAGGTAATAGCCATTATACGATGCCCGCATTTCTCTAACCCAAAGAACTCAAACCGCAGAGAAATATGGTGGAGGGAGAAGGATTCGAACCTTCGAAGGCAGAGCCGTCAGATTTACAGTCTGATCCCTTTGGCCGCTCGGGAACCCCTCCAGTTGCATAAATGCCACAACGGTAATTCTGCTTGCACCCGTTGTTTTTGTCGCTTTTGCTGGGCAAATAGACGACAGACATCCAAGCGTCGCGCATTTTATGGTAAGGATTTTGGGGATGCAACCATTGCACCTTGCAAAATGTGCATTTATGCCGGGATCCAGGCAAAAAAACGCTCCTTCTCCGTCCCGACCGGACGCGTCCCTTGTCGCTCCCGATCCCTTGGTGTATGGTCGCCCTGCCCAAGAAACAGTGATGACACCATGACGACAGAGCATAACCCCTATTTGCAATTCACCCGCGAACAATGGGCGTTATTGCGCGATGCGGTCCCCCTGACCCTGACCGAGCACGATCTGCAGACCCTGCGCGGGATCAACGAGAAGGTGTCATTGCGGGAAGTGGAAGAGATCTATCTGCCCCTCTCCCGTCTCCTCAATCTCTACGTCAAGGCCAAGCAGCGCCGCAGCCGGGTGTTGGAACAGTTTCTCGGTCAGTCCCGCGGCAAGGGCACCTATATCATCAGTATCGCCGGCAGCGTGGCGGGGGGAAAGAGCACCACGGCCCGTATCCTTCAGGCACTGCTGGAGCGCTGGCCGGAGCACCCCAGGGTGGAGCTGGTCACCACCGACGGCTTCCTGTTTCCCAACAAGGAGCTGGAAGCCCGTGGCCTGATGCGCCGCAAGGGGTTCCCCGAGTCTTATGACATCCGCCATCTGGTGGAGTTTGTCGCCAATATCCGCGCCGGCCACGAGAAGGTCGAGGCCCCCGTCTACTCCCACCTCATCTATGACATCCTGCCCGACGAGAAGAAGGTGGTGGAGCAGCCGGACATCCTGATCCTGGAAGGGCTCAATGTGCTGCAAAGCGGCATGGACTATCCCCAGGACCCTCATCGCGTGTTCGTGTCGGACTTCGTCGACTTCTCCATCTATGTGGATGCTGACGCCGAGCTGCTGCGCACCTGGTACATCGATCGTTTTCTCAAATTCCGCAGCGGCGCCTTCTCGGATCCCGACTCCTATTTCCACCACTACGCCAAGCTGGCCGAGAGCGAGGCGACCGAGATCGCCAACAACATCTGGCTGGATATCAACTACCTGAACCTGCAAGAGAACATCTTGCCGACCCGGGAGCGGGCCAACCTCATCCTCACCAAGGGCAACGAGCACGCCATCGAGCAGATCAAGCTGCGCAAGTGACCACTGTCGCAGTGCATACATGAAAGAGGGGGCCCGCAGGCCCCCTCTTTCATTCAGTCCTCATGAGCGTACGAGGTCAGTCACCCCGCCGCAGGGAGAGTTCCCCTCCCAGATAGAGCTTGAGCCCCTCTTCCGTCTCCAGACGCAGGGCTCCGCGTTCGTCGATCCCCCGGGCAATCCCGCGGATCACCTGCTCTCCCATCAGCAGCTTCACCGGCTGGCCGGCGAAGTGGTCAAGCCGATTCCAGCTCTCGACGAAACTCGCCAGTCCCGTCTGTTCGAAGGTCTGCATGGCCTGCTGCAGGTGCAGCAGCACGCAGGCGGCCAGCTCGTTGCGATCCACCAGCTCGGGCTGGATATGGCGCAGCTCGGACCAGGCCTGATCGATCTTCTCCCCCTCCCGACTCGGCATCGCCAGATTGAGGCCGACCCCGATCACCAGATGGCAGCTGGCACCCGCACTGCCGCTCATCTCCACCAGGATGCCCGCCAGCTTGCGGCCCTGGTAATAGAGGTCGTTCGGCCACTTGAGCTCCACCCCGGGATAACCGAGGGACTCCAGCGCCTCGACCACCGCCACGCCGACCGCGAGACTCAGTCCCATGGCGGCCGCCATGCCCTGCTCAAGCCGCCAGTACATGCTCAGGATCAGCTGGCAACCGAAGGGAGAAACCCAGGGTTTGCCACGACGTCCCCGCCCGGCGGTCTGGCACTCGGCCAGACAGCTTTCCCCGGAGCTCAGGGTGTTGACCCGCTCCAGCAGGTACTGGTTGGTGGAGTCGATGACAGGGAAGCAGTGCACCGGTGCCATCGGTGCCTCTGCCTGCAGCCGCCCCTCGTCATAGAGGGCCATGGGCACCGCCAGCCGATAGCCCTTGCCGGTCAGGCTGAAGAGATCCAGCCCCAGATCCTTGAGCGCGGCCATGTGCTTGCTCACCGCCGCCCGGCTGATGCCAAGGCGCTCGCCCAGCTGCTCGCCGGAATGAAACTGGCCGTCGCTGAGCAGGGTGATCAGGGTCTGTCTGACGGGGGTCAGGGTCATGCCAGTACCTCGTCGAGCCAGGTTTCACCGCTGCGCCCCATGAAGCGCACCTCGTGTTCCAGCACCACACCGAACTGGTGCTCCACGCTGTCGCGGACATGGGCAGCCAGCGCGATGAGCTCCATGGCGCTGGCGCCCCCCAGATTGACCAGCACCAGCGCCTGCTCCTGATGCACGGCGGCACGACCGATGGCAAACCCCTTGAGACCGCACTGATCGATGAGCCAGCCAGCCGCCAGCTTGGCCTGCCCTTCTGCCGCAGGGTAGCAGGGCATCTGCGGGTATTGCTGTTTCAGGGTCTCGGCCAGGGCGGCGGGCACCACAGGGTTTTTGAAGAAACTGCCCGCGTTGCCCAGCACCGCCGGATCCGGCAGCTTGGCCATGCGGGTGGCACAGACGGTGTCGAAAATGGCCTGTGGCGAAGGGGCATCCCCCAGCGCCGCCAGCGGGCCATAACCGGCGACCGGGCGCCATGCCTTGGGCAGGCGCAGACCGACGGCGATGATGAAGTGGGAGTCCTGATAGTCGTGCTTGAAGATGCTGTCACGGTAACCGAACCGGCAGTCGGCCGCCGCGATGCGCTCAACCTCGCCACTCTGCCAGTTGAACGCCTCCACGTAGGCACAGACGCTGGCCAGCTCGACCCCGTAGGCACCGATGTTCTGTACCGGGGCCGCCCCGACCGTCCCGGGAATGAGTGCCAGGTTCTCCAGCCCGTGCCAGCCCTGTTGCAGGGCGTGACATACCAGCTCGTGCCAGTTTTCACCTGCCGCCACGTGTAGCAGCCAGTGCTCGGACTCCTCGTGCAGCGTGATCCCTTTCAGGCCGTTGTGGACCACCAGACCGGCAAAGTCATCGCAGAACAGGATGTTGCTTCCTCCTCCCAGCACCAGGCGCGGCAAGGTGGCCAACTCCGGGTTGGTCCGCAGTTGCGCGAGATCATCCGGCCGGGTCACATCGGCCAGCCAGAGGCAGTGTGCGTCCAGGCCCATAGTATTGAGGGTCGACAGGGAGGCGTGGGGGGTGAGTTTCATCTGTGTGTTCCGACAAGGACAAGGGCGCAGTTTACCCCAGATCCCCCGGGACAAAAAACCCGGACACTTTTCGGACTCAGGGCTCTGGAGTAGAGTAACCCCTTCATCCCGCTGAGGAAGCATGCATGAACAATCAATTCGCCGTCATCGGCCTGGGCCTGTTTGGCAGCGCCTTGTGCGAAGAGTTGCAGCGCCAGAATGCCGAGGTACTGGCCATCGACATCGACGAGAGCAAGACCCGCCAGATAGCCACCCTCTGCAACCACGTCATCGTGGCCGATGCCACCGACGAGGCCACGGTCGCCGAACTGGGCCTGGCGAATTTCGACATCGTCTTTGTCGCCATCGGCGACAACCTGGAGACCAGCATTCTGACCACGCTGGTGCTGAAAGAGGCGGGCGTGAAGAAGGTCTGGGTCAAGGCCCGCGACAAGTTCCACGCCAAGATCCTGCAGAAGGTGGGCGCGGACAAGGTGATCAACCCGGAGTGGGACATGGGCCGCCGGGTGGCCCAGAGCATGCTGGACAACCGGCTGTTCGACTACCTGGAGCTGGGTCACGACATGGTGCTGACCGAGTTCGTGATCGGCTTGCAGCAAAACACCCGCACCCTGGCCGACTTGCGCCTGCTGCAGCAAAGCGATTTCCAGCTGTTGGCCATCAAGCGGGGTGAGGTGCTCCACAACGTCCTGACCGGCAAGATGGAGCTGCAACTCGGTGACATCCTGATTCTGGCCGGCAACAAGCACGCCATCGATCACTGGCTCGACACCCTATGATCAACTGGCGCAGCAACTACGCCTTCACCCTGCATCGGGAAGACAACTCCCGCTGGAGCGAGGCCAAGCTCATCCTGGGCAGTTTCCTCATCATCCTGCTGGTTGGCACCCTGTTTCTGGTCCAGCCCTCCAGCCACAAGGGTGAGGTCACCGTCATCAACGCCCTGTTCACCGCCACCTCCGCCATCAGCGTGACCGGCCTCGGGGTGGTGGATACCGGTACCGCCTTCACCCTGCAGGGGCAGATCATCCTGTTGATATTGATGGAGATTGGTGGTCTCGGCCAGATGACCATGACACTGCTGCTCATCGCCATGTTCAGCAAGCGGGTCGGGCTGCGCCAGCAGGTGCTGGCCAAGGAGGCACTGGGCCAGGAGGGATCCGTCAACATCGTCCAGCTGGTGAAACGCATCGTCCTGTTCGCCCTGATTGCCCAGCTGATCGGCACCGCCATCATGGCCATTCGCTGGGTGCCCGACATGGGCTGGGGTCACGGCCTCTACGTCAGCTTCTTCCACGCGGTGTCGGCTTTCAACAACGCCGGCTTCTCGCTGTTTGCCAACAACCTCATGGACTACCGGGATGACCCCGTCATCAGCCTGACCATACCGGCCCTGCTGATCCTGGGGGGGGTAGGCTTCACCGTCATCGTCGACCTGGTGCGCAACCGCCGCTGGCGCAAGCTGAAACTGCACAGCAAGCTGATGCTGCTGATGACCCCTGCCCTGCTGCTGCTGGGGACCCTGATGTTCTGGCTGCTGGAGCACAACAACCCGGGCACCCTGGGCAACGCCTCCTTCGGGAGCCAGTGGCTGGCAGCCTTCTTCCAGTCGGCCACCGCGCGCACGGCGGGCTTCAACACGGTGGATATCGGCCAGATGGTACCGGCCTCCCTGCTGTTCATGATGATGCTGATGTTCATCGGTGCCGGGGCAACCTCCACCGGGGGCGGTATCAAGGTCACCACCTTTGCCGTCGTTCTGCTGGCGACCCGGGCGTTTCTGACCAAGCGCCCCCATGTCACCGCCTTCGGCCGCACCCTGTCACCCCAGATAGTGACCCGCTCCCTGGCCATCATCATCGTCAGTACCATGGTGCTGATGCTGGCGATGTTCCTGTTGATGCTCACGGAGTCGCAATCATTCGACAAGATCATGTTCGAGACCATCTCGGCCTTTGCCACCGTGGGACTGTCCACCGGCATCACCGCTTCTCTGAGCGAACCGGGCAAACTGATCCTGGTGCTGGTGATGATCTGCGGCCGTCTGGGGCCCCTCACCCTGGCCATCATGCTGGCCCGCCCGGTGGAGACCCGCATCCGTTATCCGGAAGAGAGCGTCTACACGGGGTAAGCCGCTCCATCCATGCAAAGAGGGGCCACTGGCCCCTCTTCTTATTTTTATGTGATCACGGCGCTCGCCAGCCTCAGGCAGCCTTGCCCCTGGTCGTCCCCTTACCAGTGCACTTTCCAGGACTCTTCCCCGCACGAGCACTCTTGCCCGTGCTCGTGCGGGGGCGTGCGGCGGTGGACCCAGTCCGCTTGCGGCGGGCAAAGCGTTGCTTGCTGTCACCGGGCGCCGCCTTGGGCAGCGCGCTGAAGCTGGCGCCGGAATCCTGCCGCGCCCCCTCGATCAGGCCGTTGAGCTGCTCGGTGAGCGGCCCCATGAACTGCTGGTAGCTGCCGTGACGTTCGGCGATCTGACCCAGACTCTGCTCCCACAGTGCCGTCATGTCCGGTGTCGTGGCGGTCGTGGGCAGCGCCTGGACCAGGGCTCGCCCGGTCGGGGTGGCCTTGATGCTCTTGCCCTGGCGCACCAGGAAGCGGCGCTTGAACAGCAGATCGATGATCCCGGCCCGGGTCGCCTCGGTGCCGAGGCCATCGGTCTCCCGCAGGGTCTTGCGGATCTCGGGATCTTGCACATAACGGGCGATGCCGGTCATGGCGGCCAGCAGGGTGGCATCGGTAAACGGCTTGGGGGGCTGGGTCATCTTCTCCAGCAGCTCCCCCCGCTCGCACAGCAGTTCCTCCCCCTCTTTCAGGGCAGGCAGGGTTCCCGCCTCCTCCTCGTCATCCTCTTCCACTCCGAGCAGCGCCTTCCAGCCCGCCTTGAGGATGCGGCGCGCCTTGGCCTGGAACAGCCCTCCGGCGATGCGCAGCAACACCTTGCTGTCGTTGTACTCGAACGGTGGGTAGAACTGCAGCAGATACTGGCGGGCAATCAGGCCGTAAAGCTTCGCCTCGTCGGCCCCCAGGCTCCCCTCGTTCCCCCTCTTCTCGGTGGGAATGATGGCGTGGTGGGCATCCACCTTGCTGTCGTTCCACGCCTTGCTGCGGATCCTGCCATCCGCTTCGGCGACCGCCCTGGCCAGCGCAGGGGCCGTGCTGGCGATGGCCTCCCGCACCTGGCCGGCCCGGTTGAAGTGCTCGCTCGGCAGATGGCGGCTGTCGGATCTGGGATAGGTGATGAGCTTGTGCCGCTCGTAGAGGCTCTGGCAGATATCCAGCACCCGCTTGGCATCCATGCCAAAGCGCTTGGCCGCGTCGATCTGCAGGCTGGAGAGGTTGTAGGGGAGCGGCGCCGCCTGCTTGCGCGCCTGCTCCTCCACCGCCTCCACCCGGGCGGGTTGCCCCTGGATCCGCTCCACCACCTTGGCGGCCAGCGCCCGGTTGAGCACCCGTCCCTCCTCATCCTGCCAGGGCAGACAGGCCTCCGATGGCAGCCACCTGGCGGTGAAGCGTTCGTTGCCCTGGGTCAACAGATGGGCCATCACCTCGTAGAACGGCTTGGGAACGAAGGCCTCGATCTCGAGATCCCGACGCACCACCAGACCGAGCAAGGGGGTCTGTACCCGACCCACCGACAGCAGTTCGCTGCAGCCCCCCTTGCGGCCAAGCAGGGTATAGGCCCGGGTCATGTTGATGCCATAGAGCCAGTCGGCACGGCTACGGGCCAGCGCCGACACCGCCAGCGGCACGAACTCCTTGTTGTCTCTGAGCTTGTCGAGGGCGCGGCGCACGGCGGGGGGATTGAGATCGCTGATGAGGCAGCGCTGAACCGGTTTGGTCTTGGGATAGCCGAGAAAGTCGATCACCTCGTCCACCAGCAGTTGCCCTTCCCTGTCCGGGTCACCGGCGTTGACCACGCAGTCCGCCTGTTTGATGAGCCCCTTGATGACGGCCAGCTGGGCCTTGGTCTTGGGTTTGGCCACCAGCTGCCACTGGGTCGGGACAATGGGAAGGGATTCCATGCGCCACTGCTTGTAGGCGGCATCGTAGGCATCGGGCTCGGCCTGCTCCAGCAGGTGGCCGATGCACCAGGTCACCACGTCTCCCTGCGCCGTCTCGATGAAACCATCCCCCTTCTTGTGCGGTTTGGGGAGGACATCGGCGATGGCGCGGCCAAGGCTGGGTTTCTCGGCGATAAAGAGTCGCATGATGGATACACCTGAATACTGTATATGTGAACAGTATACAATCCTCTCACCGCAAACCCCAAGCCCCGGGGTTGTGCGCGGCCTCCCCGCCCCGGCTTGGGCATCGCCCCCATCACAGGACATCCCGCTCCCGTTGAAGGGTAAAAGTGCGATTAAAATTCAAAAAAGCATGTCCAAACAAAAAATAAAACCAAAAATTACTTACATGTCGAAATAAAAATCATGACCGAGGTCAACCCTTTGAATCTTGGGACTACTACTATATTGGTAATACCCGAATTCGAAGGACACCGTCACCATGCTTGGAAAACTGTTGAGAAAGACCTGGTTCTGGCTTCTGCTGCTCGGGGCCCTGCTGGGGGTCGCTGCACTGGGCGTCACCGTCACCGTGCTGCACAAGACCAGCTCCACCGAGTTCTGCGTCTCCTGCCACTCCATGCAGACCCCGCTGGCCGAGTATCAGGGCAGCGTCCACTTCCAGAACGTGAAGGGCATCCGCGCCGAGTGCGCAGACTGCCACATTCCGGGTGATCCTACCTCCTATCTGTGGACCAAGATCCGCGCCGTGAAGGACATCTATCACGAGGCGCTCGGCACCCTCGACACCCCTGAGAAATACGAGGCTCACAAGCTGCGCATGGCGCAGTCGGTGTGGGACGAGCTGAAAGCCAACGACTCCGCCACCTGCCGCAGCTGCCACAGCTACGCGGCGATGGACATCCTGGCCCAGCGCCCCAACGCCCGTGCCGAGCACCCGGTCGCCATCAAGGAGGGCCAGACCTGCATCGACTGCCACCGCGGCGTCGCCCACATCATGCCCGACATGAGCGGCCTGGCCGCCGCCGGTGCCAGCGAGCTGGCGCAAGCCGCCGCCCAGACCCCGGCCACCGTCACCACCCGCTATGCCATCGCCACCACCCCGCTCTATCTGGATGCCAGCGCCAAGACCGACGAAGGCACCCTGATGCCCTCCACCCAGGTGGAAGTACTGGCCAACGACAACGGTCGCGCCCAGGTGCGCATCGACGGTTGGCAGCAGGATGGGGTGAGCGAGGTGTTCTACGCCGCTCCCGGCAAGCGCATCCTGAGCACCCTGCTCGGCGACAAGGCCAAGGCGCAGCTCACCACCGGCAAGAGCGAAACCGACAGCGCCACCAACCTCACCTGGCATCAAGTCAGCCTGACCGCCTGGGTGGATCAGAGCCAGCTCATCGGCGATCAGGGCAAGCTGTGGCAGTACGCCTCCACCCTGATGTCCAACAACTGTACCGGCTGCCACGGCCTCACCGCACTGGATCACTTCAACGCCAACCAGTGGATCGGCGTCATCAAGGGGATGGAATCACGCACCTCCCTGACCCCGGAACAGGCACGCATGTTGACCCAATACGTCCAGAAACATGCCAGTGACATGAACGCGGCGCACTAAGGCTGGCACAGAGGAAATCGTCATGACTTTTTTTACCGATAAGCAAACCAATCTCTCCCGCCGCAACCTGCTCAAGGGGCTGGGCGCCTGCGCCGCCCTGCCGCTGCTGGCCGGCGTCTTCCCGAAGAGCGCGCTGGCCCAGGCCATCAGCACGGCGCTTGAACAGTTTCCGACCCTGGTGCCGGCCCAGAAAGGCATCCTGACCGGCGCCCACTGGGGAGCTTTCGAAGCCATCGTCGAAGAGGGCCGCATGGTACGGGTCCAGCCGGTGGCCGATGATCCGGCCCCCAACGATCTCATCGACATGGCGCCGTTCCAGGTCCACGCCAAAAACCGCATCAAGTACCCCATGGTGCGCAAGAGCTGGCTGGAACAGGGTCCGGGCGCCAAGCCCGAGCTGCGTGGCGCCGACGAGTGGGTGCGGGTGAGCTGGGAGAAAGCCATTGAACTGGTGGCCGGCGAGATAGGCCGGGTGCAGAGCGACTTCGGCCCGCAGGCGATCCACGCCGGTTCCTACGGCTGGAAGAGCGTCGGCATGTTCCACAACAGCCGCACCCTGTTGCACCGCCTGATGAACCTGGCGGGCGGCTTCACCGGCTATGCCGGCGACTACTCCGCCGGCGCCGCCCAGGTGATCATGTCCCACGTGATGGGCTCCATCGAGGTGTATGAGCAGCAGACCGCCTGGCCGAACGTCATCGAGCACGCCGAACTGGTGGTGCTGTGGGGGGTCAACGCCCAGGTGACCCTGAAGAACAGCTGGAACATGCCGGATCACGAGGGGCAGGCCGGCTTCAAGGCGCTGAAAGAGAAAGGCACCCGGGTCATCAGCATCGATCCCGTCTACAACGAGACCGCCAAGCAGGCCAATGCCGAGTGGATTGCCCCGAACGCCTATACCGACGTGGCCATGATGCTGGGGGTGGCCCACACCCTCTACAGCGAGAAGAAGCACGATCAGGCCTTCCTCGATCGCTACACCGTGGGCTTCGACACCTTCCTCGCCTACCTGCTCGGCAAGGAGGACGGCCAGCCCAAGAGCGCCGAGTGGGCGAGCGCCATCTGCGGCGTCGAGGCCAAGGTGATTCGCCAGCTGGCCCTCGACATGGCCGCCAAGCGCACCATGATCATGGCCGGTTGGGGCATGCAGCGTCAGCACCACGGGGAGCAGCCCAACTGGATGCTGGTCACTCTGGCCGCCATGCTGGGCCAGATCGGCCTGCCGGGGGGCGGCTACGGCTTCAGTTACCACTACTCCTCCGGTGGCAGCCCCACCGCCAAGGGCGGCATTCTGGCGGGCATCTCCGCTGGCAGCGCACCGAAGAACAGCCCGGCCCCCATCCCGGTGGCCCGCATCGCCGACTGCCTCGCCAACCCGGGCAAGACCATCGACTTCAACGGCCGCAAGGTGACCTATCCGGACATCAAGCTGGTCTACGTGGCGGGCGGCAACCCCTTCCACCACCATCAGGACACCAACAACCTGCTGCAGGCCTGGCGCAAACCCCAGACCGTGATCGTCCACGAGCCCTACTGGACGGCGACTGCCAAGCACGCCGACATCGTCCTGCCGGCCACCACCAGCTACGAGCGCAACGACCTGGAGATGGGGGGCGACTACTCCCAGCGCTACGTCTTCCCCATGCACCAGTGCGTCCCCCCCCAGTTTGAAGCCCGCAACGACTTCGACATCTTCAGCGCCATCGCCGCCAAGCTGGGCGTGCAGGAGCAGTACACCGAAGGGAAGGACGAGATGCTTTGGCTCAAGCAGATGTACGACGGCATGGCGGCCCAGGCTCGCGGTGCCCGGGTGGCGCTGCCGTCGTTCAACATGTTCTGGGAGGCCAACAACTACATCCGCTTCCCGATCCCGGAGGCCAACCGCCAGTGGATCCGTCACGCCGATTTTCGCGAGAACCCGCTGCTCAACCCGCTCGGTACCCCGTCCGGCAAGATCGAGATCTTCTCCAACACGGTGGCGGGGATGGATTATGCCGACTGCGCCGGTCATCCCAAGTGGTATGAGCCCAAGGAGTGGGTGAAGAGCGAGGTGGCGGCGCGCTATCCGCTGTCGCTCAACACCTCCCACCCGACCCAGCGGTTGCACTCCCAGCTCGACAACACCCCGCTGCGGGACAAGTTCGCCATCGCCGATCGGGAGGCGATCCTGATCCATCCGGACGACGCCAAAGCACGCGGCATCCAGGATGGCGATCTGGTGCGGGCCTTCAACGAGCGCGGCCAGATCCTGGTGGGTGCCCTGCTCTCCGCCGATATCCGGCCCGGGGTAGTGCGGGTGTGTGAAGGGGCCTGGTACGATCCGGCCAAGCCGGGCGAAGCGGGCAGCATCTGCAAGAACGGCAACGTCAACTGCCTCACCTTCGACGAGGGCTCGTCCAGTCTGGCCCAGGGCAACTGCGGCCACATGGCCCAATTGCAGATAGAGAAGTATATCGGGCCAGTGCTAGCCAACACGGCGCACGAGGTACCGGCCAACGGCTGAGGCGGTTGCATGTAGACAAAACGGCGCCATAGAGGCGCCGTTTTTATTCCGGGCTGGCAAGGATGACCCTCGGCAGCCATGGGGAGGCGCGGGTAATCCCCCTGCGGGGAGGCTGAATCGGCTCACGGGCCCCCTGAGGGGCCTGATCACCCTGCATAAATTTAACTTATGGCTTTTCCCATAATGATCCGATGCTTGCTTATACACATGGCCAACTGCTCCGGGGCAGCCCTGCCCACCCCAGATCCCGTCCCGCACGCCTCCTGCCCGTTCACCCTCAGGCCCCTCCGTTCCCGCCAATAAAGACGGCGCCCGAAGGCGCCGTCTTTATTCTCTGGAATGAAAGGTGTGCGGGAGGAGCATCAGAAGTCTCCTTCCACCATGTACTCTTCGGCACACTCCACCAGCTGGGGCCAGAGATCTTCCGGCACCCAGGCCTCTGGGTCATCCTCGTCACCGTCATACTGGCTCCAGAAGAAGGCACGCAGCCCGCTTGCGAAATCGTCGCTCAACTCCGCCAGTTCGGAGAGGGGCCCCAGCCAGGCAATACGGCGCAGGCCGGAGGCGAGATCGTTGATGGCATCCATCAGGGTGCGATCATCCAGGCTCTGCTCCACCAGCAGGGTGAAGCGCTCGCGGGCGCTCTCGGTCTGATCCTCGTCCAGCTCGCCCACGTCGGCCAGCAGGTCGACAAAGTCCTCCAGCAGGAACTGGATCAGGGCATCCCTGTCCTCGAACCACTGGATCTGGGCCCCCTTGGTGCCCAGCACCGAGGCATCGAACGAATCATCGAGATGGCACAAAGCCCAAGGATCGTCAGTCATTGCTACCCTTCCTACACCTGAAACAAGAGACGTATCTTATGCCGGGTGCCGCACCCTTGCCAGCACGGCGGCACAAAAGGGGCCCCCGACGGGGAGCTCCGTCACTCGACCCTTGCCACCTTGGGCAGGGAGAGGGAAGCGGCGAGCCCCCCCAGCTCGGCCCGCCCCATGATGAGGCTGCCGCGATAGGCTTCCGCGAGATCCGAGACGATGTTGAGGCCAAGGCCCGAGCCCGGCACCTTCTCGTCGAGGCGCACCCCCCGCAGCACCGCCTTGGCGATCTGATCCTCGCTCATGCCGGGACCGTCGTCCTCGATGCGCAGGGTGATCCAGCCCCCCAGCTCGGCGCTGGAGATGCGCAGCTCGCTGGCGGACCACTTGAAGGCGTTCTCCAGCAGGTTGCCCACCATCTCGTCGAAGTCCTGCTCCTCCACCCCGACCGCTAGATTGACCGGCACCTGCAAGTCCACCGTCTTGCCGGGATAGAGGCGGGAGAAGGCGCGGCAGATGTACTCCACCCGGGCCCGCACCGGGGTCGACACCCCGAGGATCTTGGCGGCGCCGGTCACCCGCGCCTTGCCGAGGTGGTAGTCGATGTGGCGCTGGATCTGGTCGAGCTGCTCGCCGAGGGCGGCCTGATCCTCCGGCGGCAACTGGGTCACCTGGTTGCGCATGATGCTGAGCGGCGTCTTGAGGGCGTGGGCCAGGTTGCCGGTGTGGGAGCGGGCTCGTTGCAGCAGCTCGCCATAGTGGTGCAGCAGGCGGTTGATGTCCTCCACCAGCGGCTGGATCTCCAGGGGGTAGCGCAGCCGGAACCCCTCCTGATGACCCTGATGGACGCGGCTCAGCTCGCGGCGCAGCAGGTGCAGCGGGCGCAGGCCGTAGAGGATCTGGAACATAAAGCCGAGCACCAGGCCGGTGGCGGCTAAGCCGAGGCCGAGGAACAGGCTGATACGGGTCTTCTTCAGGGTCTGGGTCAGGGCGCTGCTGTCCTTGGCCATCACCAGGGTGAAGACCCGATCAGACCCCGGCAGCAGCACGGTACGGGTCATGATGAGCAGGGGCTCCTTGTTGGGCCCCTTGCCGACGAAGAGGTCCGGATCGCCGAAGGCCGACTTCAGGCCGTGGGCGCTCAAATGGGCATCCCACAGGGAGCGGGAGCGACTGACCACCGTCTCCCCCAGCTCCAGTTGCCAGTAGTAGCCGGAGTAGGGCTGGCGATAACGGGGGTCGGCCATGGGCTCGGTGACCACCGGCATGCCGTCCGGCTGGATCTCGAGGCGGGAGAGCAGATCGTAGAGCTGCAGGCGCAGGCCATCGGCCTCCGCCTCCTGCCAGTAGTTGCGCATCATGGTCTGCAGGCTGAAGCCGGTGGCGAACAGGAAGAGACCGCACCAGACCATGGCGATCACCACCAGCCGACCTCGCAGGGTGCGTACCAACCTCATTCAACCCACCCCGCCATCGGTTGCGATGGGTGTCATTCGTTGATCCGGTAACCGAGGCCGCGCACCGTCTCGATGAGATCGGCGTGGGTCTTCTTGCGAATGCGGCCGATGAACACTTCTACGGTGTTGGAGTCGCGATCGAAATCCTGAGCATAGATGTGGTCGATCAGCTCGCTGCGCGACACCACCTTGCCCCTGTGCTGCATCAGGTAGCCCAGCACCCGGAACTCGTGGGCGGTGAGCTTGATGGGGGTCCCTTCGTACCACACCTGGGAAGCCGCCATATCGAGACGCACGCCACCGATCTCGAGGATGGAGCTGGCGTTCCCCGCCGCCCGGCGCACCAGCGCCTGCACCCTCGCCACCAGCTCCGCCACCTGGAAGGGCTTGGTGAGGTAGTCGTCCGCCCCGGCGTTGAGCCCTTCAATCTTCTCGTGCAACTGGCCACGGGCGGTCAGCACCAGCACCGGGGTGTCCATCCCCTTGCTGCGCCACTCCTTCAGTACGCTCAGGCCGTCGCGACCGGGCAGGCCGAGATCCAGGATGATGGCGTCATAGGGTTCGGTCTCGCCGAGAAAGCCCGCCTCGTTGCCATCGTGGCAGAGATCGGTGACGAAACCGGACAGACGCAGCTGCTCCGCCAGCTGGCCCGCGAGGATCTTTTCATCTTCAACTATCAGAATGCGCATACATGGGTATCCAAAACAGGGTTGTGCCGGCACCGGCAACGGTTGGGGGGACGAACCGGATGACGGTAGGTTCGCGGACTCACGCCGTTACTCCTCTTCCGGAGGCGGGCGCGGAGCGAACAGGCGCTCCAGATGGTGACCCTTGAGCCACACCATCTCCAGGTTGTCAGCCCGGTAGCCCACCTTGATGACGCTGTTCTCCTCGTCGATGAGCCTGAGCTCGTAGAGCCAGACGCCATCCTCCTCACCCAGATCGACCCGCAGCACCCGCACCGGCAGGCGGGAGGCCACCGCCATCAACTCATGAAAAGGACGGACCCGCCCCTCGCTGACCGCCTGTTGCAGCAAGGCCTCGTTCGGCTGGGCCGCCTGAACCAGCATCGGCAGCAGCAATCCAAGCAGGGGCAGCGCGCTATTCATGGGTGATTCATCTCTCAAAACCTAACATAATGCCGTTTCATGTACAGGATCTTTAGCGGCAACCAATTGAAATAGATATAAAAAAGGCTTCGTTTGTGATCTGATTTTATCGCCAAACAAAATCAACACGCGCGAAGCCTATGACTATTATCAACGCTAATTACTATCTGGAGCAACTCTTGGCTCCCGCCGCACTCGAGCGCATTGCTCGGCTCTGCAAGTTTTGTCTGCGTCAGCGTGCCATTACCCCAGCCATGCTCGTACCTGCACTGCTGCGGGCCATGGGAGGCGACCAGGTCAATGACATTGCCGGTTTACACCGCCATTTCAATGCCTTGCAACTGGTAAACACCCATCAGGTTTCTTACAAACCGTTTCACAATCAGCTGCGCAAAGAGAGCTTTGCCCTGTTTATGAAAGCCCTGGTCGAGCGGGCCATCGCCTTGCGTATCGACCATCAACTCAAAGCAGCCTCCCTCGGCGCGTTCAAGCAGGTGTTACTGCACGATGGCACCTCCTTTGCGGTGCATCGGCGCCTTGCTGCTGATTTTCCCGGCCGGTTCAAGACCATCAGTCCGGCAGCTATCGAGTGCCATATGACCATGTCACTGTCGGAGCAGAGCCCGTTGTGCATGAGTGTGTCTGCCGATACCGCAGGGGAACGGCAATTTCTGCCTGAAGCCCACTCGCTGACCAACTGCCTGCTGCTGGCTGACGCAGGTTACATTGACAGGGCTTGGTTTGAGCAGGTGAACGACGCTGGCGGATTTTATCTGGTGCGCGGCACGAAAAGCCTGAACCCCAAGATAATCCAAGCCTGGCGCGGTGATGGACGGGAAGTACCCAAGCTGGCGGGACTATCTCTGAGAGAGGCCGGACGGCGACGCTGTCGGGCCGAGGTACTGGATATGGTGGTGAAGTCCGGCCAGGTCGAGTACCGGTTGATCCGGCGCTGGTTTGCTGAGGAAAAGCGGTTCTGTCTGTGGATGACGAACCTACCGCGAGCAGCATGGTCAGCAGAGCAGGTGATGAGCCTGTATCGCTGCCGTTGGCAGGTGGAGTTGTTATTTAAAGAGTGGAAATCGCACAACCGGCTCAAGGGGTTTGTGACGGGCGAGAAAGCGATTGCCGAGGGGTTGGTGTGGACGAGCCTGCTGTCGCTGGTGATGAAGAGACGGGTCGCGCAGAGTGTGATGAGTGGGGCGCTATCGATGCTGAAAGCGTCGAAGAACAGTGCGACGTGGTGGCTACCGCTATTGGAAGCAGTGGCCCATAGGGCGCTGACAGAAATAAGGGAAAGATTGGAATGGGCTGCCGATTATTTGGCCAAGAACGCCTGCCGAACCAAGCAGAGAAAGTCGATACAGAACAGGACCTTGGAAGGCGTTTTAAATGGACTCGCCGCTTAAGGTCCTGTACATGAATGCCGTTTATAGTGTGCCAGCCATGAATCCGGAATGAATATGATCCCACGCAGTATCCTGCTGATCTTGTGCCTCTTTTCCACCTTTGGCTGGGCGGCGCAGACACGTCTCGACATGGCCGGACTGGTCAAGTTGTTGCTGGCACAAGGGTATCACGACATTCGGGAAGTGGAGCTGGAAGGGGACAAATTCGAGGTCGATACCCTGAATGCCGACGATCAGCGCGTCCAGTTGCAGGTCGATGCCAACACCGGCGAGATCACCAAAAAAGAGGCCGAATAGGCCTCTTTTGCTATGGGCGTGACGGCTGTTGCGCCGCCCCCCTCCCGGCTACTTGCGCTCGCCTGCGCCAGGTGCGCAGCAGCTTCTCCCGACGGGGCCACAGCAGGGCGCAGGCCAGCACCAGATAGATGAGCGGCTCCTGCCACCCGCTCTTGACCGACCACCAGTAGTGTACCGGCACCAGCAGAGCCACCCCGTAGATCCAGTTGTGCAGCTTCTGCCAGGCCGGCCCCATGCGTCGCAACAGGGCCGGGATCGAGGTGATGCCGAGCGCCAGCAACAGCAGCAGCGCCACCATGCCCACCACTATGTAGCTGCGCTTCACCAGCTCGCCGCCAATCAGCCCCCAGTCGAACTGCAGATCCAGCCCCAGCCAGACCATGAAGTGCAGGGACGCCCAGGCGGCGCACCAGAGCCCGAGGGGGCGGCGCAACTTGATGAGCTGCCCCTGGCGCCAGCGCTTGGCGAGCGGCGACACCAGCAGGGTCAGCAACAGCAGGTGGAGGGCCCCCTTGCCAAGGTAATGGGTCAGCCCCTGGACCGGATCCCCCCCCAGCAGCCCGGCTGGCACGGCATAGCCCAGCCAGAGCAGAAAGCCAAGCGAACCAAGGTGCACCAGCGCCCGCAAGCCGTTGATATGGGCTGTTTTCAGTCTCGGCGTCATATTGCAGTTCCCGTCATGTTTTTCCCGCTTCTCATCCCCTCTCCCACCAGGGGAGAAGGAGGCAAGAGATCAGTCGGGCAGCGCGTCAGTCTCAATACCATTTACGCAGATCCATCCCCTGATAGAGGGACGCCACCTCGTCGCCGTAGCCATTGAACATCAGGGTCGGCTGGCGCTTGGCCCCGAAAATGCCCCCCTCGCCGATGAAACGCTCGCTCGCCTGGCTCCAGCGCGGGTGATCCACGTTCGGGTTGACGTTGGCGTAGAAGCCATATTCGTTGGGGGCCAGCAGGTTCCAGGTGGTGGGGGGCATCTCCTCCACCAGGCGGATGGAGACGATGCTCTTGATGCTCTTGAAGCCGTACTTCCAGGGCACCACCAGCCGGATGGGAGCCCCGTTCTGGGCGGGCAGGGTCTTGCCATAGAGCCCCATGACGAGGAAGGAGAGGGGGTGCATGGCCTCGTCGAGGCGCAAGCCCTCCACATAGGGATAATCGATGCCGCCCCCCAGGGCACGGGAGGCCTGCCCCGGCAACTGTTCCGGATCATAGAGCGTCTCGAAGGCCACGAACTTGGCGCGACTGGTGGGCTCGGCACGGCGGATCAGATCCGCCAGCGCAATGCCGCTCCAGGGCAATACCATGGACCAGGCCTCCACGCAGCGCAGCCGATAGATGCGCTCCTCCAGCGTGCTCTTGTTGATGAGATCCCACACATCCAGGGTGAAGGGTTTGGCCACCTCCCCTTCCACCTTCAGGGTCCAGGGCTCGGGCCTGAGGTAATGGCCGTTGCGGGCCGGGTCCCCCTTGTCGGTCCCCAGCTCGTAGAAATTGTTGTGGGTGGTGGCCTTCTCCTCCGGGGTGAGGATCAATCCCTCTGGCCGGGTCGCGGCACGGATGTCGAGGGGTCTGGTGGGGGCCACGGTGGCCGGCTTGTCCGGTGCGAAGAGATCCAGCAGGCTGGCCTTCACCGGAAACGCCAGGGTGGCGGCACCGACGCCCAGGCCCAGCCCTTTCAGGATGCGGCGACGATCCTGATAGACGGTTTCCGGCGTGACATCCTGTTCGGTGGGGTGATGAGAAGTACGGCGCTTGATCAACATGAAAAAACTCCCGGGACGATGAGGTTGACAACCATAAGACCCGCCCCGGCCGAGTTTTATTTCACACAGAATTACATGAGTTGGTAAAGGGGCAGTGCCTTGGCCATGGTACCGGCCAGGAAGAGCACTACGAACACCAGCAGAGGAACGATCACGTTTGGCACCATTAGACTCACTCCATGAGCAGGACAGGGCCTCTAACTATGGAACAAGGTCTGCGGCGCCTCCAATGAATTTTTTTCGCGAGCGCAAGCGTATTCCAGAGTTGCAAAGAGTGATCGGGATCACACACAATCCGGCCCCCGCTTGCTGCCGCTCTACCGCGGAGTAGGCTGCCTCCTTTTCCGGATTCAACCACTGAGAGTCACGCCATGAGCCCACTGTTCGCCATCGCCATCACGACCGGGATCCTCTCCGCCGTCTGGGGTGGACTGGCCGCCGCACTCGGTCTCATCTCCTGGGTCGGCTTCCTCGGCTGCACCAGCTACTTCGCCTCGAGTAGCGGTTACAAGGCGCTGTTGCAGACCCTGCTGTGCAACACCACCGGCATGCTGTGGGCACTCCTGCTGATCCACGGGGAGACCTGGTGGGGGGCCGGCATGGCGGGTTATCTGATGACAGGGGTGGTGGCCACCCTGATGTGCGTGCAGGCCAGGCAGCAGTGGCTCGCCTACATTCCCGGCACCTTCGCCGGTTGCTGTGCCACCTTCGGCGCCGCAGGCGAGTGGCGGCTCATTCTGCCCTCCCTCATCATCGGCGCCCTGTTTGGCTATCTGATGAAGGCGAGCGGCCTCTGGCTCTCCCAGAAGACTCTCTCTACCAGCGGTGTCAGCGACCCGGCCTGAGGCCGATTCTGTCGGAAACCAGAGGGGCGGCCCGTCATCGACGGCCGCCCCTCTGTCATTTATCCCTTCGACTTGAAGTTGGCCGCCTCGATGCCGTGCCGATTCAGCAGCTTGTAGAAGTCGGTGCGGTTTCTCCCCGCCATGTTGGCCGCCAGGGTCACATTGCCTTCCGTGGTGCGCAGCAGCCGGATCAGGTACTCCTTTTCAAACTCGGCCCGCGCCTCGTTGAACGAGGGAATGCCGCCACCGCCGCCACTCAGGGCCGACTCCACCATGGCCGCACCGATCACCGGGCTGCAGCAGAGGCTCGCGAGCTGCTCCACCACCCCGCAGAGCTGGCGCACGTTGCCCGGCCAGGCCGCGGCGGCCAGCAGGGCCAGCGCCTCAGGCGAGAAGCCGAGGGCGGCGCAATCGGGGTGACGGTTGCGGTAATCGTCCAGCGCCTGACGGGCCAGCAGGGGGATGTCCTCGCTGCGGGCGCTCAGAGGCGGCAGAGTGATGTTGGCCACGTTGAGGCGGTAGAAGAGATCCTCGCGAAAACGCCCCTCTTCCATGGCGGTCACCAGATCCTGATGGCTGGAGCTGATGACCCGCACCTCGGGGGTGCCCTGACCATACTCCGCCAGCACCTGGAGCAACTTGGCCTGGAGTGACTCCGACAGATCCCCTATCTCGTCGAGGAAGAGGGTGCCGCCTTTGGCCTCGGCAAACAGGCCGGACTGGCCATCCTCGCCAAACAGCTGCAAGTCCAGCGCGGACCAGGGCAGAGCCGCACAGTTGATGGTATGCAGCGGCTTGTCGCGGCGGTGGCTGGCCTGGTGCAGCACCTGGGTCATCACCCCCTTGCCGGCGCCGGAGGGGCCCAGGATCAGCACGGGCACGTCCATGGTGGCGATGCTGCTCGCCTGGATCAGCAACTGCTCCATCTGCGGGTTGCGGGTCTGGATGAGGGACTGCCACTCCTGCTGCTGCTTCGGACGGGTCAGGCTGAGAGCATGTTCTATGGTGACCAGCAGCTCGTCCTTGTCGATGGGCTTGGTGAGGAAGCTGAATACCCCGGAGCGGGTCGCCTGGATGGCGTCGGGAATGGTGCCGTGGGCGGTCATGATGATCACCGGCATGCCGAGCCACTGGGACTGGATCCGCTCGAACAGCGCCAGCCCGTCCATGCCCCCCATGCGCAGATCGCTCAGCACCAGGTCGGCCCGTTGCTGGCGCAGCCTGTCCAGCGCTCCTTCGGCGCTGTCGGCGGTATCCACCTCGTAACCCTGGCTGCGCAGGCGCATGCTCATCAGCTTGAGCAGGCTGGCATCATCGTCCACCAGCAGAATACGGCTCATGCTCTCACCCCCTCTTGGCGAAAAACGCGGTCATTATGGCGCGGTCCGGAGCTGTCATGGCTGACCTCCCCCATTGAGCTTACGCTGGTTGAGCTGCTCGTCGATGGCGGAGAGCTGCTCTATCTGCTGGCGCAGACGCTTAACCTCCTGACTCTGATCGTCGCGGCGGCTGTCTCGCACCAGCAGCTCCTCCCCGAGGGCGATCCAGCTGCGCAGGAAGGCCTGGGCATCGAGACCGAGCTCCGGCAACAGAGCCTTCAGCTGATCCAGCCCGGCCCGGCGGCTGGCCACCGATTCGGACGGGTGGGTGTTGACCATGGCCAGGCTGACCCGGCTCTCGAGGTCGGTGGCGCCGGCCAGTCGCTGGCGCTCCTGCATCCGCTGCTGGGGATGGCTGGCCAGCAGCCAGTCCGAGTATTGCAGGCGCACCTGCATCTCCTTGTTGGCAAACTCCATCCGCCTGGCGATCGCCTCCTGGGAAGGCTCGGTGAGGCTGGTAGAAGGCAGCAGGGAACAGCCAGCGAGCAGGCCTATCATCAATACGGGAATCACAAATCGTTTCATCTTGAATGTCACTTCAGATCCTGGTGGGGAACAGGCACCTGCCCGCTCCTCTCAATATTCGGTGTCAAGGCGCCACCCGCACCTGCGGGGTCGCCGCCACGCCCGTCAGCTCGGGCGCACGTTCAAATCCAGCCGGAAACAGACATCCGCCTGGGCATCCTCGATGAGTCTGAGCTCGCCGCCCAGGCTCATGGCAGACTCACGGGCAATGGAGAGGCCCATGCCGGAGCCTTTCAGCAATCCCTGGCGCACTATGCTGCCCTGTTCAAAGGGCTCGAAGATGCGCTCCCGCTCGTCTGGCGGGATGACAGGCCCTTCGTTGGCCACCTCCAGCCAGCCGCCGCCCGCTCCCGCCCCGGCGCGGATCCAGATCTGTCCGCCCCTGGCGCCATAGCTGACCGCGTTGGAAAATAGATTGTCGAGGATGAGTCGCAGGCGGTAGGGCTCTGCCCGCAGGCTGATGGGCTCGGGCGGCAAGTGTACACTGATTTGCTTGGATTCCAGCGCGAGCCGGTACTCTTCGGACAAGTCTGACAACAAGGGCGCCAGGGGCACCTCGGACAGGGTGAACACCTCCTGCTGGCTGAGGCGATTGAAGTCGAGCAGCCGCTCGATCAGGGTCTGCAGACGGCGGCTGTTCTCCTCCAGCATCTGGCAGATCTCCTGCTGATCCCCGTTGAGGGGCCCCACCAGCTGCTCCGAGAGCAGATCAGCCCCCTCCCGCAGCACGGCAAGGGGGGTTTTCAGCTCGTGGGATACGTGGCGCAGGAACTGGTATTTCTGCTGTTCCAACTCCTTGAGCTTGTCGTGCAGCCAGCTGATCCGCTCCCCCAGCAGCACCAGTTCGGCCGGGCCATCCACCGGGCGCTGATCCGGCTCGACACCGGCGCCCAAACTCAGGATCCGCGACTCAATCTGACGTACCGGGTGGATGATGAGGTAGGTAAAGAGCAACACCAGCAGCAGGCTGAGCCCGGCCACGAAGCCGCTGACCCACCAGATCTGCTGTTTCAGCTCCACGATGGCGCCCCGCATGCGGGTCACGTGATCATCCACCTGGCTGCGGGTGACCACCTCCAGTTGCTGGTTCAGTTCGTTGAAGTCGGTGAAACGGGGGCTGGTCGCCTCCTGCCTGGCCTTGCGCAGATCCTGCAGGCCGTCGAGCCAGACCAGCGTCGCCTCGAGATCTCCGTAGACCTCGGCATCCGGAATGGAGTCCTGATGGGTCGCGAGCAGTTCCCGGTAGCGCACCAGCTGCTGCCGATAACTGGCCAGGATGCGGTCATCACCCAGGACCGCATAGCGGCGCAGGGTGCGCTCCAGATCGATGGCCTGGGTGGAGAGCAGCGTCGCCCGGCGAGTGTCCCGCACCGCACGTTCCATCTCGTCGCTGGTGAGCTGGCCCAGGTGGGAGAGAGCCTGACTGTCGTGCCAGATCATGCCCCCCAGGGGCATCAGCACCAGCACGAAGCCCATCAGTACTACCTGGAGCAGGGAGCGGGGCCGAACCTTGGTCATCTTCTGCGGTCTCGATTCGTCATGGGGGAGCCAGCATATCCGCACTGCCCCAAAAAGCAAAACCGGCCATAAAGCCGGTTTGATTGCTCACCGAGGCCGGATTCACGCCAGGCCGACGGACGCCACACAGATGACAATGATCATGGCAAGGGCCCCTGACGCGGCCAACAGTGCCCATTTCATTTCTACGCTCATGCAAACCTCCTTTCTGCCAATCAGCGTTGGATCACAACAGATAACGACATGTTAATTCATAGTGAATCCCATAACCGTGAGCTGCGTATATATTTCAGACGAGCCCAACCCAAGGAATGGAAAGCATGTTTTACCTCTGTAGCATTGGATCCAATATCGACCCCGCCCTGCACGTCAGTCAGGTCGTCGCCGAATTGCTGGCCCGCTTTGGTCGCCTTCACCTGAGTTCCGTCATCCAGACCAAGCCCGTGGGCATGCATTCGCGCCACGACTTCCTCAACTGCCTGTTCGTCGTCCAGAGCGACCTCTCCCCCGTCCAGCTCAAGGCCGAGTTTGTCACCATGGAGCTGGCCCATGGCCGGGATCGCAGCAACCCCCTGTGCAAGGTGGCGGACAGGCCACTGGACATCGACATACTGGCCTGCGGCGAACGGGATGACTTCGCCGAGGCCGGGGTGGATGCCTACCTGGGGGATCTGCTGGCGGAGATGTATCAGGGCGGCAGTGTGGACTCCGGCAAGGTGACCCTCGGCCTGCCGGGCAGCAAGGTGTTTGCGAAGCAGCGCATCGGCCAGGCCCCCATCCATCTCTGCCAGCAAGACGAGGCCCTGCTTCCCGGCAACGGCCACCCCGGCCCCCCTTCCCGGCACGCCGCCATCCGGCACCCTTGAGCCGTTCACACACATGAGGCGCCCAAAGGCGCCTCATGTCATGGCGGCCCGCCTTGCCCTAGATGACGGCGAGGGCGCGCCCCCCGTCCACCCGGATGCTGGCCCCGGTCATGTAGTCGTTCTTCATCAGCATCTGTACCGCCTGCCAGATGGGCTCCAGACCCCCTTCCCGTGCCAGCGGCGTCTTCGCCAGCACCTGCTGGCGCCAGTCATCCCCGTGCTCGTCGAGAAACAGGATGGGGCCAGGCTCTATGGTGTTGACCCGCACGGCGGGTGCCAGTTCGCGGGCAAAGCTCATGGCCAGGGAATGGGCTCCCGCCTTGGTGGCCACGTAGGCGGCAAACTGGGGCGCCGGGGCATGGATGTAGATATCGGTGATGTGGATGATGCCCCCGTTGGGCTGGCGGGCAAGGGCGGGGGCCAGCGCCCGGTTGAGCTGGAAGGGAGCCGCCATGTGTACCCGGTAGAACTGATCAAACTGGGCCAGCTGCACCGCAGGATCCGCCGCCTGGGGCTCGAAGGCGGAGGCATTGTGGATGATCAGGGCAAGATCCTCATGGGCCGCCAGCGCCGTCACCACTGCGCCCACCTCCTCTTCCCGGGTGAAGTCCGCCTGTACCAGCTCGACGCCCACGTCTCGCAGACGATCCAGCTCGGGCCGTTCGCTGCGATAGCTGCCCGTCACCTGCCAGCCAGCGGCCACCAGCTGCTCGCACAGATAGAATCCCAGGCGACGGCCACAGCCCGTTACCAATGCACGCATACCCTCTCCTTGTGGTTGTCGCCCTCCCCGATCCATGCAGGATCGCACGGAGGGCCCATTCATCGGCCATGACCTATCGATGTCCGAGGCAAAACCCATTGGCCCCCTGTCACGGTCACCGGGCATAGTGGCCCCATCGACCCCCATGGAGCCACCATCATGCTACAAATTCGCGATCATATGCAGCCATTGACCCACTCACTGCACCCCTGCCTCGGTCTGGCCGAGGCGCTGGACAGACTCCATCGGGCAAACCTGGGGGGCCTGCCGGTACTGGATGACCATCAGCACCTCGTCGGATTTCTCTCCGAGCAGGATTGCATTCCCGCCCTGCTCACGGGCAGCTATCACTGCGACACCCGTACTCTGGTCGAAGATCTGATGAGCCGGACCCCGCTGTTCGTCTCTCCTGATGACAACATCGTGGATCTCGCCCGCCAGATGGCCGGGGCCAGACCCAAGGTCTATCCGGTAATGGAGGGAGGCAAGGTGACGGGCATCATCAGCCGTCGTCAGGTGATGCAGGCCCTCAACACCCAGATGAAACAGTGTCAGGCAACCTGAGTCAGGCCACCTCGCACACGTTTCATGCCGACTACCCTCCCGCCCACAGCCGGCGAGTGGCTGGTCCATCCCGCCCGACTCTGCCACGGGGCGGCCTGTCGAGGCAGCGCCGCCCTCCTCCCACCGGCACCGTTCGTTTGTCCCCTCCCCATTTCAGGGTTTGCCATCCGTGGTCGTCTCTAGTTAGATAGGTGCCGGTCACAGTCCCTGCCGGATGCGACCCCGTCCCGAGTGCTCAGGAGATGTAACGTGCGACGCTTGCTCGTATTCTGCTTTCTGCTGCCCTGCTGGCTGTCAGCTAGGGAGTTGGTCATTGGTGGCATCCAGGAGCCCCCTCTCAAGTGGCTGGATGCACAAGGACACCCTCGCGGGCTGGATGTGGATCTCGTCACCGCCATCTTCGGCACGCTCCATACCCCCATCAGGATTGAGCTCATCGATTCGGGAGCCAGGCTCACCCGCAATGCCGAAAGCGGCTTCTATGATCTGCTGCTGGCCCACTCCTACAAACCGGAGCGGGAGGCCTATCTGCTCTACCCCAAACAGGCCCATATGCTCCATAGCTGGCACTTCTTCATACGCAAGGAGTCCGCAGGCCTGATCCACTATGACCATCTGACGGATCTCAAACCCTGGCGTATCGGTGTCACCCGGGATTTCTCCTATACCCCCGAGCTCGCGGCAGCCATGACAGACCCGAGCTATCACTTCCAGGAGATCCCCATCAACCAGCTGCAACTGCGAAAACTCATTGCCGGTCGTATCGACGTGGTGCCCATGTCCCTGGTCACCGCCTTCACCCAGATAAGAGAGGAGGGACTGGAAGGCAAGCTCGACTACCTGCCAAAACCCCTCAAGACCAGCCCCTACTTCAATGCCTGGACCCGTTCCCGGGCCGATGCCGACACCCCGGCCCTGATGGCCGCCTATGATGCCGAATTGCTGCACATGAAGCGGGACGGCCGGCTCAAGGCCCTCTACGACAAATATGGCATCCCCTATATCGAACCCTGACCCACCGGTCAGGGTGTCATTGCCCACAGGGTCGAGTTCTGCTGCGCGAACAGGGTCTCGCACGGGAGAGGGATCTCTACGCCCCCCTCAGACCACCCGACTCAAGGCTTCACATCCCGCAGGATCGGGTTTTGCAGCGAAATCAGCGTCTCGGTGGACTGGATCTCGTCGATGGTCTGGATCTTGTGGATCAGTGCCGTCTGCAACTCGTCGATGGAGCGGGTCATCACCTTCATGAAGATGCTGTAGTGGCCGGTGGTGTAGTAGGCCTCCACCACCTCGTCCAGCGCCTGCAGTTTGGCCAGGGCCGACGGGTAATCCTTGGCGCTCTTGAGGTTGATCCCGATGAAGCAGCAGACGTCGTAGCCCAGCTTCTTGGGGTTCACCTGCACCCGCGTTCCCTCGATGATGCCCGCCTGCTTCATCTTCTCTACCCGCACGTGGATGGTGCCCGGGCTCACCAGCAGTTGTTTGGCCAGCTCGGCGTAAGGCAGGCGCGCATTCTCCATCAGGGCGGTGAGGATGGCCTGATCGAGATTATCGATCCGATAATTTTCTGACACTTTTTTGCGCTCCTTTTAATGATTCATCATTAATTTATGGCTTATTTTGAAGAAAAAAACACACAAAGCCTATTTCAATTATCGAATATTGAATTTAGTCGGCATTATGTTGAAGAATCACCGCATTCAACGGATTCACGACAGGTAATTCAGCATGAAACAGCACTACATCCGCAGCCAACAGCAGATCAGCTTCGTCAAAGAGATGTTCTCCCGCCAACTCGCACTGCAACTCGGCCTGATGGAGGTACAAGCCCCCATTCTGAGCCGGGTCGGTGACGGCACCCAGGACAACCTCTCCGGCTGCGAGCATGCAGTGCAGGTCAAGGTGAAAACCCTGCCGGAGCACAGCTATGAAGTGGTCCACTCCCTGGCCAAGTGGAAGCGCCAGACCCTGGGTCGCTTCGGTTTCGGCCCGGGTGAAGGCATCTACACCCACATGAAGGCACTGCGTCCGGACGAGGATCGTCTCAGCCCCATTCACTCCGTCTACGTCGACCAGTGGGACTGGGAGAAGGTGATGCCGGGCGAGCGCCGGGATCTGGCCTATCTGCAGGAGACGGTGCGCAGCATCTGGGCCGCCATCAAGGCCACCGAGCGCGCGGTCTGTGCCGAGCACGACCTGACCCCCTTCCTGCCGGCGGATATCCAGTTCCTGCACAGTGAAGAGCTGCTGACCCGCTACCCGGACCTCGATGCCAAGGGACGCGAGCGCGCCATCGCCAAAGAGCTGGGAGCGGTCTTCCTCATCGGTATCGGTGGCGCCCTCTCCCACGGCGAACGCCACGACGTGCGAGCCCCGGACTACGACGACTGGAGCAGCGAGAGCGAGCTGGGGCTGGCGGGTCTGAACGGTGACATCCTGGTGTGGAACCCGGTGCTGGAAGACAGCTTCGAGATCTCCTCCATGGGGATCCGGGTGGACGCAGAGGCGCTGCGCCGCCAGCTCGCCATCACCGGGGATGAGGATCGCCTGCAATATGACTGGCATCAGGATCTGCTGGCAGCACGCATGCCGCAAACCATCGGCGGCGGCATCGGCCAATCCCGTCTGGCCATGCTGCTGCTGCAAAAAGAGCACATCGGTCAGGTCCAGGTCGGCGTCTGGCCATCTGAAATGAAAGCTGCCATCCCAGGCATGCTGTAACGAATTGATTTGATTGCATCTGTCCTCCTATCGCGGCAACACGGCGCGGGACAGACGCGATAGCGAAGCTGGTCAGCCGGGGTGGAGAGCGTATCCCGACTGACTGTAAGGCGGGCATGGTCGCTGACTGTGCCTGCCGACCCTGGGGCTTGCCCCTGCGATCCGCTCAACCAACGTCAGATCGCATCGAATACATTCCTCCCGGCAATCTTCGGATTGCCGTTTTTTTATGCAGGAAATCGGTACTCGAAACCGGCCCCGATCTGGCGCTGCCGCGGCAGCACCGCCTTCCGTTTGCCGGTGCAGTGGCAGGCAAACAACCGCTCCACCGCCTCTTCCTGCAGATAGGCTCCGAGCACCACCGCCCGCTCTGGGCCGGAAAACTTCAGATGCAGGCCGCCGATGACGGCGTGGATCCGCTCATCGCCACACACCTCCTTGGCCCACTCGATGATGTTCTCGGCCCCGGCGTGACCACAGCCGATGAAGACTATCAGACCCTGCTCGCTCTTGTAGACCAGCGCCGAATCATCGCTGATGAGGTCTTTCTCCACTCGCCCGCCCCGCACCATGTAACCAAGCAAGGAGGGTTTGGCCTGCTCCCGTCGCAGTATGGATCCCAGGAACACCAGCCGCTCGGACAGCCATACCGGCTCGGCCGAACAGTGAGGGAGCAGCCCTCTCGTCGCCAGTTGTCGCGGATCCAGGTCGCCCGAGAGGCGGTAGAGGTTGTAGCGTCGGGGCAGCAACGGCAGGAAGTAGCCCCGCTCATTGAACACATCCGGACAAGCGATCAATGGAATGGGATCGGAATAGATGGGCAGGGAGCCGATGCCTCCCACATGGTCGTAATGACCGTGAGAGCGCACCACATGGGTGAGAGAGGCGAGATCGATCCCCATCACGGCGGCGTTGTGGCACAGCGCCCGGCCACGGCCGCTGTCGAACAGCACCCTGAGGCCGTCACACTCCAGCAGCAGCGCCAACCCTCGCTCGGGCAGACAGCCAGGCAGATGAACGTCGTCATCCACCAGCACGGAAAACGTCAGCATCTCAATCCCTCAGAAAACAAAACGCAGGCACGAGGCCTGCGTTTTTCATCGACAATCCCATTACTGGGTCATGGTGAGGCCGTTGCTGTCGGCCCCCAGCCGCAGTGTCTTGCCCGGGATGACCCGACCGCTGAGCAGGGCCTGGGCCAGCGGGTTCTCGACCTTCTGCTGGATCGCCCGCTTGAGAGGGCGCGCCCCGTAGACGGGATCGAACCCGGCATGAACCAGCTTGGTCAGCAGCTCCTCGCTCACCTCCACCTCGAAGCCCTGGGACTCCAGACGGCTCATCAGGCTCTTGAGCTGGATGCGGGCGATGGACTTGATGTGCTCCTCACCGAGCGGGTGGAACACCACGGTCTCGTCGATCCGGTTGATGAACTCCGGGCGGAAGCTGCGGGTCAGCACCTCCATCAGCATGGCCTTCATCTCGTCGTAATCCTTCTCGGAGTGGTGCTCCTGGATGAGATCAGACCCGAGGTTGGAGGTCATGATCACCACGGTGTTGCGGAAGTCCACGGTACGCCCCTGACCGTCGGTCAGGCGGCCATCGTCCAGCACCTGCAACAGGATGTTGAACACGTCCGGGTGGGCCTTCTCCACCTCGTCCAGCAGGATCACCGAGTAGGGGCGACGGCGCACCGCCTCGGTGAGATACCCCCCTTCCTCGTAACCCACGTATCCCGGAGGCGCCCCCACCAGACGGGCCACGCTGTGTTTCTCCATGAACTCGGACATGTCGATCCGCACCATGGCGTCCTGGGTATCGAACAGGAACTCCGCCAGCGCCTTGCACAGCTCGGTCTTGCCCACCCCGGTGGGGCCGAGGAAGAGGAAGGAGCCGATGGGGCGGTTCGGGTCGGACAGCCCGGCACGAGAGCGGCGAATGGCGTTGGAGACGGCGTCCACCGCCTCTTCCTGGCCGATCACCCTGCTGTGCAGCTGATCCTCCATCCGCAGCAGCTTCTCCCGTTCCCCTTCCAGCATGCGGGCCACCGGAATGCCGGTCCAGCGGGCCAGGACGTCGGCGATCTCCACGTCGGTGACCCGGTTGCGCAGCAGGCTGGTCTCCTGCATCTCGGCCTGGGTGGCGAGATCCAGCTGTTTCTCCAGTTCAGGGATGCGGCCGTACTGCAACTCGGACATGCGGCCCAAGTCCCCTGCGCGGCGCGCCACCTCGAGATCCTGACGGGCCTGCTCCAGTGCCGCCTTGATGTGCTGGGTCCCGGCGAGGGCAGCCTTCTCGGCCTTCCACACCTCTTCCAGCTCGTTGTATTCCCGCTCTTTTTCCGTCAGCTCCTGATTGAGCAGATCGAGGCGCTTGCGGCTGGCGTCATCGTCCTCCTTCATCAGCGCCTGCTGCTCCAGCTTGAGCTGGATGATGCGCCGCTCGAGCCGGTCCAGGGATTCCGGCTTGGAGTCGATCTGGAGCCGGATGCTGGCCGCCGCCTCGTCGATGAGGTCGATGGCCTTGTCAGGCAGCTGGCGATCCGCGATGTAGCGGTGGGAGAGCTGGGCCGCCGCGACGATGGCGGGGTCGGTGATCTGCACATGGTGGTGCAGCTCGTAGCGCTCCTTCAGGCCACGCAGGATGGCGATGGTGTCCTCCACCGAGGGCTCCTCCACCAGCACCTTCTGGAAACGGCGCTCCAGCGCGGCATCCTTCTCCACGTACTGCCTGTACTCATCGAGGGTGGTGGCCCCGACGCAGTGCAGCTCGCCGCGGGCCAGGGCGGGCTTGAGCATGTTGCCCGCATCCATGGCACCCTCGCCCTTGCCGGCGCCGACCATGGTGTGCAGCTCGTCCACGAAGAGGATGACGCTGCCCTCCTCCTTGGCGAGATCGTTCAGGACAGCCTTGAGGCGTTCCTCGAACTCGCCGCGATACTTGGCACCGGCCACCAGGGCCCCCATGTCGAGCGACAGCACCCGCTTGTTCTTGAGCCCTTCCGGCACTTCGCCATTGATGATGCGCTGGGCCAGCCCCTCGACGATGGCGGTCTTGCCGACGCCGGGGGCACCGATCAGCACCGGGTTGTTCTTGGTGCGGCGTTGCAGCACCTGGATGGTGCGGCGAATTTCGTCATCCCGGCCGATCACCGGGTCGAGCTTGCCGAGTTCTGCCCGCTCGGTGAGATCGATGGTGTACTTCTCCAGCGCCTGGCGATTCTCCTCGGCGTTGGCATCCTCCACCTTCTTGCCGCCACGGACCTTGTCGATGGCTGCCTCGAGTTTTTCCTTGGTCAGCCCCTGGGCACGCAGCAGCTCGCCCAGCGTCCCCTTCTCGTCCAGGGCCGCCAGCACGAACAGCTCGGACGAGATGAACTGATCCTTGCGCTGCTGGGCCAGCTTGTCGCAGACGTTGAGCAGGCGGCCGAGGCCGTTGGAGAGCTGTACGTCCCCTTCCACCCCGCTGACGCGGGGCAGGCGATCCAGCTCCTCGCCGAGGCGCGAGCGCAGGGTATTGATGTCGAGCCCGGTCAGGGTGAGCAGCGGACGAATGGATCCGCCGTCCTGATTGAGCAAGGCGCTCATCAGATGGACGGGTTCGATGAATTGGTGGTCACGACCCAGTGCAAGAGACTGGGCATCGGAAATGGCAATCTGGAATTTGCTGGTCAGGCGATCGAGGCGCATTGCACTCCCCCTTCAAGACAGACGCCGCATGCGCGGCAACAACATCGCTTTCTGACAAGGAAGATGTGGTCTTGAAGGGCAATTTCAAGGGGTGGCTGTTTATTTTTTCCTCAATAGTGGTGACCGGGGGAAAACGACCTCGCAATGGCAGCCTGCACCCTGAGCCTGCTCGGCAGCAAGACATGGTCGCGGAGGGCCATCACCAGAGAGTGAGGAGGCGCTTGCGGCCACTCGCGAGCGCCTCTTCGGCTATTTTTCCAGCCACACAAGGGAGGCCATGCGACCCGTCTGTCCATCGCGGCGATAGGAGTAGAAGCGCTCGCTGTCGTTGAAGGTGCAGTATTCGCCGCCATAGATGGCGGTGACACCGGCGCGGGCGAGGCGCAGTCGGGCCAGCTGGTAGATATCCGCCAGCCATTTCCCTTCGTTGAGGGATGGCACGAATGCAGTCGCCGCTTCCGCCTGCTCCGTCATGAAGGCCTCACGCACTTCGCCACCCACTTCGAACGCGGCGGGACCGATGGCCGGGCCCAGCCAGGCCAGGATCTCGCCAGGCTCGCAGCCCATGGCGGCGATGCTTGCCTCCAATACGCCCCCCTGCAGTCCGCGCCAACCGGCATGGGCCGCCGCCACTACGGTGCCTGCCCGATCGCAGAACAGCACCGGCAGGCAGTCGGCAGTCATCACGATGCAGGCCTGCCCCGCCTCATGAGCACAGGCGGCATCGGCATCCGGTACGCGCTCATAACGGTCGCTCACCGGATGGACGGCGATGCCATGTACCTGGTTGAGCCAGTTGAGAGTGCCGGGGATCCCCGCCACCTGCTGCAGCCGGGCGCGGTTGGCCTCGACCCTGGCCGGTTCATCGCCCACATGGGCCCCGAGGTTCAGGCCGGCAAAGACCCCTTCGCTGATGCCGCCGTCCCGGGTGGTCGAGAGAGCCCTGACATTGCCCGGCGCGGGCCAGTCGGGTGCGATCCAGTTCATCTGTGGCTCCTTTCGTTCATATGAAAACGGGGCCCCTTGGCTGCAACCAGTCAAGGGGCCCCGCGTCAGATCATGGAGGGCAGATTACGGCAGGAATCGTCGCAAGGCCGCCCCCGGGATCAGTTCCAGACCAGATCGTCCGGATTGGCCAGGGTATCCGCCCGCAGCACTTCCATCAGCGCCACCATGTCCTGCGGCGTGGGGGAGTGCCACTCCATCACTTCACCCGTGATGGGGTGCGCCAGCTTCAGCATGGTGGCGTGCAGCGCCTGACGGTGGAAAGCGCGCAGGGCCTCGGTCAGTTCGGGGGTGGCGTTGCGCAGCAGACGCAGACGACCGCCGTAGGCGGGATCCCCCACCAGCGGATGCTTGATGTGGGCCATGTGGACACGGATCTGGTGGGTACGGCCGGTCTCCAGCCGCAACCGCAGACGGGTGTGACCACGGAACTTCTCGTGCACCCGGTAGTGGGTGACGGACTCGCGCCCGTTGGGCACTACGGCCATGTGGGTCCGCTGGGTCGGGTGACGACCGATGGGGGCATCGACGGTGCCGCCGGCGGTCATGTGACCGATGGCAATCGCCTCGTACTCACGGGTGATCTGGCGTGCCTGCAGGGCTTCCACCAGGTGGGTCTGGGCGGGAATGGTCTTGGCCACCACCATCAGCCCCGTGGTGTCTTTGTCCAGACGGTGCACGATACCGGCGCGGGGGACCTCGGCGATGCCGGGGTAGCGGTGCAGCAGGGCATTGAGCACGGTGCCGTCCGGCGTACCGGCGCCCGGGTGAACCACCAGGCCGGCCGGCTTGTCGATCACCAGGATGTGTTCATCTTCATAGACGATGTTCAGCTCGATGTTCTGGGCATCCCAGCGGGTGTCGTCTGCCAGTTCCACATTCACATGTACCTGCTGCCCGGCCACCACTTTCTCGCGCGGGGTATTGGCAACCTGACCGTCCAGGGTCACTCTGTCCTGTAAAATCCACTCCTTGATGCGGGTCCGGGAGTAGTCGGGAAACAATTCGGCCAGGGCCTGGTCGAGTCGTTGCCCGAATTGGTGATCCTGAAATTCGCCTGTCAGTTCAATATGCTGGCTCATGTATGGTCTCTTGAGCGGGGGTATCAATTCGAAATAATCCGGGTATTCTAGCTTTTCTTTTAGCCAAGCATAACGGATACTTTGCCAATTTCGTGGAAATGGACCGGATGTTGTTGATGGGAAAGAAGTCTCACCTGCTGATGTCGCTCGCCTTGGTCGCTACTCTGATCACTGGCTGTTCCAGCACCAAACCCAAGGTTCCCGACGAACCGCCGGAAGTTCTGTACCAGAAAGCCCGCATCAAACTGGATACCGGCAACTACCTCAATGCCATCGAACTGCTGGAAGCGCTGGACTCTCGTTACCCGTTCGGTGCCTACTCCAACCAGGTTCAGCTCGATCTCATCTATGCCTACTACAAGCAGGATGATACCGCCCAGGCGATCGCCAACATCGACCGTTTTATCCGCCTGAACCCGGCGCACAAGAACATCGATTACGTCTTCTATATGCGCGGCCTGACCAACATGGCGGCGGATTACAACTTCTTCCAGGATTTCCTCGGCATCAATCGGGATGACAAGGACCCCTCCTACGCCCGTCAGGCCTTCCAGGACTTCAAGACCCTGCTGCAGAACTACCCCAACAGCAGCTATGCAGCAGATGCCCGTGCCCGCATGATCGGCCTGAAGAACCGTCTTGCCCGCTATGACCTGGGGGTAGCCGAGTACTACGTCAAGCGTGACGCCCTGATCGCCGCCGCCAACCGCGCCAAGCTGATCGTCGAGACCTATCCCGACACGGTGGAAACCGAGAAGGCACTGGAAATCATGGTCAACGCCTATGACACCCTGAAGATGCCGACCCTGGCCCAGCATGCCCGCGAAGTGCTTGCCAAGAACTACCCGGACAACCGTCTCGGTCGCGGCTGAGTAGCGAACGAACAATGAAAAACCGGAGCCACTGGCTCCGGTTTTTTTATGGCCGACGGCGGCACTCCGGGGTCACTGGTGCTTACCCTGCTGCTTGGCCCGCATGATGTTGATGATCTCGATGTCGGTATCCAGCATCCCCTCCCTGGAGAGGCGACCCAGGTTGGCGATGGTCTGGTCCACATCGTCCGAGACGATCCCCTCGCTCTGGGGCACGCGCAGGTTGTTGATGGCCATCAGCGAGGATTTCACCGCCGCCGAGGTGGAGGTGGAGACCTTCATGGAGCAGGCGCTGCCGGCGCCGTCGCAGATGATGCCGGAAACATCCCCAATCATGTTGTTGATGCAGTGGCTGATCTGCTCGAACTGGCCCCCCAGCAGCCAGGTGATGGCGGCCCCCGATCCCATGGCGGCGGTACTGGCGGCACACAGGGCGGAGAGCTTGTTCTGGTAGGCCTTGATGTAGATGGCCACCAGGTGGCTCATCACCAGGGCACGGGCCAGCTGCTCGTCATCGGCCTTGAGGAAGCGGGCGGCGGCGACCACCGGCATGGTGGCGGCAATGCCCTGGTTGCCGGAACCGGAGTTGGACATGGCGGGCAGCATGGCGCCATCCATCCGCGCATCGGAGGCGGCAGACGACAGGCGCATGGCCAGGGTCATCAGATCGTCGGAAAGCAGCTTGCGTTCCACCTGGTCGGTGAGGATCTTGCCGATACGCAGGCCATAGCCCTGCAGCCCTTCGTCCGCCAGCGCCTGGTTCATGGTGGCCGCCTCGCGGATGAAGTCGATCTCGGCCGGCGGCACCTCCAGGGCAAAGGCCACGATCTCCTTCAGGGTCATGGCGGGCTTGTCGGCCTTGGCTGGCTGGATCTGCACTCCGGGGGCGCTGTCCTGCACCATCAACACCTCGCCATCCTTCTCCATCAGCACGATGCGGGTGTGGTCGGTACAGATCACCACCCGGGCGCTGTGCCCCTCCACTTCGGCCAGCACCTCGGCGTAGAGCACGTCGGGCACATCCTTCACATCCACCTCTATGGTGGGCAGCAGCCCCTTGGCCGCCTCGACCTGATCCGGCGTGAGGCTCTTGAGCACCTCCAGCCCGGCATCCGGGTTGCCACCGGTGATGCCGACGGCGGCGGCCACCGGCAGGCCGATCATGCCGGTGCCGGGCACGCCGACCCCCATGCCGTTCTTGAACAGATTGCCGCTGACCCAGACGCGGGTGCGAGTCGGTACCTGCCCCAGCAGCTTGCGGCAGTTGGCCGCCGCCAAGGCGACCGACATGGGCTCGGTGCAGCCGAGGGCCGGCACCACTTCACGCTTGAGCAGGGTAATAAAGTCGGTCCATTGTGCGTTCATTGCGATGTGTCTCATGTTCATGACGCCCGCGTGCGGGCTCGTCATTGTTGTTCGGCCAGTTCCGCCTTGTGATTGCGGATATGCAGGTAAACGGTATGGCGGGAGATGCCGAGCAGCTCGGCCACCAGTTGGGCGGCATCCTTGATCTCGAAGATGCCCATGTCGTAGAGCCGGTGCACGATCGCCTTGTTGCGCACGCTGCTGCCCAGCCCGGGATCCCTGTCCACCTTGGCGATCACCTGCGCCACCAGATCATCCACCGAGCTGGCGAAGGTCTCGGTGCCGTGGGCTGGGGGCACTGCGGGCGGGGCAAAGGTGTCGAGCAGGCTGCCAAGGGGCGTGTCCAGGCTGAAATTCACGCACAGCATACCGATGGGTTTGCCCTCGCGGTTGCTGATGGTGATGGACGAAGACTTCAGCAGGGTGCCCTCCCGGGTGCGGGAGAAATAGCTGCTCCACTGGCTGCCGGCGGCACTGTGCAACTTGTCGAGCGCAAAATCGGTGACCGGCGCTCCCTCCTGGCGGCCGGTGATGTGGCCGTTGGCAATCTTAATGACGGAGGCGTGCAGACTGTCAAAGGCGTGCAGCACCACCTCGCAGCCCGGGCCAAACAGGGCGGACAGCGCCGCCACCGCAGGCTCGAAGCTGGCGATCAGATGGCGCTCTTCATCGGTCAGTGTGCTGGTGTCGCGCAAGGGAGCTACCTCGGTCATGGGGTCATCCGGTCAACGTTGGGTAAGGATATTCAAAGCGGACTCAAATAAAATTGAGCAAATCCGCTTTTTGCGCGGGCATTATGCCCGACTGGTGAGACAACACCACAAAATGTGAGCAAAATCACGACTGAAATGAAAAAAAGGCCCCATGAGAGGCCTTCAAGGTGGTTTTTTGGTGCTTTTGCTCAACTTTAATTGAGCCAGGGCTCGTCAGTCAGTCCGGACAGGCAGGCACCACCGCCTGTCTGTTCCCTGCCACGGTCATCCACTCTGGTCATAAAAAAAGGGGGCCGAAGCCCCCTTTTTGTCTCATCCGGTCAACGCTTACAGCGCCTTCAGGATGGCCTCGACGCTGGCCTTGGCATCGCCAAACAGCATCTGGGTGTTCTCCTTGAAGAACAGCGGGTTCTGGACACCGGCGTAGCCAGTGTTCATGGAGCGCTTGAAGCCGATGACGTTCTGCGCCTTCCACACTTCCAGCACCGGCATGCCGGCGATGGGGCTGCCCGGATCTTCCATGGCGGCCGGGTTGACGGTGTCGTTGGCACCGATCACCAGCACCACGTCGGTGTCGGCGAAGTCATCGTTGATCTCGTCCATTTCCAGCACGATGTCATAGGGGACTTTCGCTTCCGCCAGCAGCACGTTCATGTGACCAGGCAGACGACCGGCCACCGGGTGGATGCCGAAGCGCACCTTGACGCCGCGATCACGCAGCTTCTGGGTGATCTCGGCCACCGGGTACTGGGCCTGCGCCACCGCCATGCCGTAGCCCGGGGTGATGATGACGGAGCTGGCGTTCTTCAGCATGTCGGCCACGTCTTCGGCGTTGGTCTCGCGGTATTCGCCCAGCTCCTGCTCGGCGGTGGAGGCCACGCCGTCGGAGCCGAAGCCACCGGCGATCACGGAGATGAAGGAGCGGTTCATCGCCTTGCACATGATGTAGGAAAGGATGGCACCGGAGGAACCCACCAGGGCACCGGTGACGATCAGCAGGTCATTGGAAAGCATGAAGCCCGCCGCCGCCGCCGCCCAACCGGAGTAGGAGTTCAGCATGGAGACCACCACCGGCATGTCCGCACCACCGATGGAGGCGACCAGGTGCCAGCCGAAGGCGAAGGCGATCAGGGTCATCACCAGCAGGGCGAAGGTGGAGCCACCGGCGTTGACGAAGTGGATCATCAGCGCGATGGAGACCACCACTGCCAGCAGGTTCAGCTTGTGGCGGTGCGGCAGCATCAGCGGCTTGGAAGAGATGAGGCCACGCAGCTTGCCGAACGCCACCACGGAACCGGTGAAGGTCACGGCACCGATGAAGACGCCCAGGAACACTTCCACCAGGTGGATGTTCAGCATGGCGCCGGAGAGGTGCTCGACCTGGGCGACGCTTGCCGCCTGCTCGAACGCCGCCCGGGCGGCTGCCAGGGTCGCATCCAGGTTGGAACCGACGGAGACCACCACTTCAGCGGGGGCGGAGGGGTGCAGATCGATGAAGCTGTTGAAGCCCACCAGCACCGCTGCCATGCCCACGAAGCTGTGCAGCACGGCCACCAGCTCGGGCATCTCGGTCATCTCGACCTTGAGGGCCAGACGCACGCCGATGGCGCCACCGATGGCCATGGCCAGGATGATCCAGTGGACGCCACTGGTTTCCGGGTTGAAGACGGTGGCGAGCAGGGCGATGGCCATCCCCGCGATACCGAACAGGTTGCCATGCTTGGCCGTTTCTTGCTTCGACAGTCCCGCGAGACTGAGGATGAAGAGCACGGCGGCAACGATATAGGATGCTGTTACCAGTCCTTGAGACACGTTAAACCCCCTTAATCCTTACGGAACATCTTCAGCATGCGCTGAGTGACGGTGAAGCCACCGAAGATGTTGATACTGGCAATCAGCACGGCGACAAAGGCCAGCACGGTGACCAGGGTCGACCCTTGTCCAATCTGCAACAGCGCACCGACCACGATGATGCCGGAGATGGCATTGGTGACCGACATCAGCGGCGTGTGCAGGGCGTGAGAGACGTTCCACACCACGTAGTAACCGACCACGCAGGCCAGGATGAAGACGGTGAAGTGGGAGAGGAAGGCGGCAGGCGCTACGGCGGCCACCCAACCGAAGGCGGCGATGCCGAGGGCACCGAACACGAACTTCTTGTTGGAGGGCTTGGCCTCTTCCTTCTTGGCGGCCGGTTTGGCGGCAGCGGGTTTCTGCGGGGCAGCAGAGACGGAGATGGCGGGGGGCGGGAAGGTCACTTCACCGGCCTGGACCACCGTCATGTTGCGCTGCACCACGTCTTCGAAGTCGATGGCGACGTTGCCGTCCTTCTCCTTGCACATCAGCTTCATCAGGTTCACCAGGTTGGTGCCGTAGAGCTGGGAGGATTGGGCAGGCAGGCGGCCCGGCAGATCGGTGTAACCGATCACCTTGACGCCGTTGTCGGTGACATGCAGTTCACCCGGTACCGTGTATTCGCAGTTGCCGCCGGCCTGGGCCGCCATGTCCACGATGACGGAGCCCGGCTTCATGCTGTCCACCATTTCCTTGGTGATGAGCTTGGGTGCCGGCTTGCCCGGGATCAGGGCGGTAGTGATGATGATGTCCACTTCCTTGGCCTGCTGGGCGAACAGCTCCATCTCGGCCTTGATGAACTCTTCGCTCATCACCTTGGCGTAACCGTCGCTGGAAGCGCCATCTTCGCCGCCGAAGTCCAGCTTGAGGAATTCCCCACCCATGGACTCGATCTGCTCGGCCACTTCCAGACGGGTATCGAAGGCACGCACGATGGCACCGAGGGAACCGGCGGTCCCGATGGCGGCCAGACCGGCCACACCGGCACCGATGACCAGCACCTTGGCGGGCGGAACTTTACCGGCGGCGGTGATCTGGCCGGTGAAGAAGCGACCGAACTGGTGCGCGGCTTCCACGACGGCGCGATAGCCACCGATGTTGGCCATGGAAGAGAGGGCGTCGAGGGACTGGGCACGGGAGATCCGCGGCACCATGTCCATCGCCATCACATTGATGTTGCGCTCGGAAAGCTTCTTGACCAGCTCGGGGTTCTGGGCGGGCCAGATGAAGCTCACCAGGGTGGCACCATCCTTAATTTGTGCGATTTCGGCCTCGGTCGGCGCGTTGACCTTGAAGACAAGGTCGGCTTGCCAGACGTTCGGTACCACGCTGGCACCGGCAGCCTCGAAGGCGGCATCATCGAAGCTGGCTCGCAGGCCGGCACCGGCCTCGATGGCAACCTCGAAGCCGAGCTTTTTCAGCTGCTCGACAGTGGCCGGGGTCGCTGCGACCCGGGTCTCACCGGCGAGACTCTCTCTCGGTATTCCAATCTGCATGACTATTCCCTGATGGTTAATAAACAATCATCGCCAAGTCTCTCATGTCTGAGGGGACAAGGCATGATCAAAGTGCAGGTCACGGGCCCTTTGTTATGAAAATCAGCAGGCTTCACCTCGACCTCCTGTCACGGTCAGGCCCCCGCTTTTCAGGCGCGAGGGTGATTAGTATCAAATTTTGGAGTTTTATTACAACCACGGCCCCGGGCGGGCGGGTACAGAATTCAGCCCATCCCGGACCATGATTAAAAAAAACAAACCAAATTAGGGGCTTATACCAGCAAAAAGCGCTAAAAAAAGTGATCCAACCAGTCAAAAAAAATGTTTAACCCGGCCTCTACCTTAGCGTTTTTTGTTCTTACGAAATCTGCCGTTGGCTCATCTGATGAGATGAAAAGGGAAAAAGTAACCATTTTGCAACGATCAGGGGGCCGCGTCCCCGCCTGCTGGCGGGTTCGGGCCCCCTGGTGCAACCGGGCCTGCGGCCCGTTTCAGGCGCGCTCTGCTTACCAGGCCGCCTCATAAATATGCCGGCTCTGGGCCAGGTCGATGTCGCCGTGCTCACCCAGGGCGGTCATGCCGTGCTCTTCGAGCTTGGCCAGCAGGGCGTCGATCCGGGCGTCGGCCACGTAATCCCGCAGCCGGGTCTTGATCCCCATCCGCTCGAAGAAGTCGCGGGTGGCGGCGATGGCACCGTCGATACGCTCCTCGTCACTGCCGCTGCGCAGATCCCAGACCCGCTCGGCGTATTGCAGCAGCTTGGCGCGCTTCTGCTCGCGCTTGGCCTGCAGCAGGGCGGGCAGCACCACCGCCAGGGTCTGGGCGTGGTCCAGACCGTGCAGGGCGGTGATCTCGTGGCCCAGCATGTGGGTGGCCCAGTCCTGGGGCACGCCGGCTCCGATCAGGCCGTTCAGTGCCAGGGTGGCGCTCCACATGATGTTGGCACGCACGTCGTAGTTTTCCGGCTCCACCAGCGCCTTGGGCCCCTCTTCCGCCAGGGTCAGCAGCAGCCCTTCTGCAAAGCGATCCTGCACCTTGGCATCCACCGGGTAGGTGAGGTACTGCTCCAGGGTGTGGATGAAGGCATCCACCACCCCATTGGCCACCTGACGGGCCGGCAGGGTATAGGTGAGCACGGGGTCGAGCACGGCGAAGCGCGGCATCACGAAGGGCGAGAAGAAGTGCTGCTTGTCCCCTGTGCTCTTGCGGGTGATGACGGCGCCCATGTTCATCTCGGAACCGGTGGCTGGCAGGGTCAGCACGCTGCCCAGGGGAATGGCGGAGGCCACCTCGCCGCCGACGGTCTCGAGGATGTGCCAGGGGTCCTTGGCCAGGTCGTAGTGGGCCGCCGCCGCGATGAACTTGGTGCCGTCCAGCACGGAGCCGCCACCCACTGCCAGCAGGAAGTCGACCTTCTCGGCGCGGGCCAGTTCGACGGCGCCCATCAGGGTCTCGTAGGTGGGGTTGGGCTCGATGCCGCCAAATTCAAACAGGGTCAGGCCGGCCAGCTCGCTGCGGATCTGGTCCAGCAGGCCGCTGCGCACCACGCTGCCACCGCCGTAGGTGACGAGGATGCGGGCGTCGCTGGGGATCTGGCCGCGCAGCTGGGCCACCTGGCCCTTGCCGAACAGCACCTTGGTGGGGGTGTGCAGGATGAAGTTGTTCATGGGATCTCCCGGGGTGGTCGTAGTCGGTAAGGTATGGGTTGCATTTTTCTCTTATAACCCCCTACCATCAAGGGAGCTTTCTGCCGATTTCTTGCCTATTTCTACTGAGCCTGGATAAATGAGTACAAATCAGCCCATCGCGGCGACCCACCAGTCCGCCCTCGCCAGCCGACTCGCCGCCCTGGCACCCCACCCGGGGATCACCGCCGCCCCCGTGCCCGGCGTGCACCTCATCTACACCACGGAGCATCACGACCGCATCCCGGTGCTCTACCGCCCGCGCATGATCATCATCCTGCAGGGGCACAAGGTGGGCTATCTCTCGGACTTCACCTTCCGCTACGACCCCGAGCACTACCTGATGATGACCCTGCCGCTGCCCTGCGAGTGCGAGTGCTTCGCCTCCCCCGAATCCCCTCTGGTGGGGCTCTCGGTGGAGATCGACGTGGCGGCGCTGCAGGCCCTGCTGCTGGAGATGGGGGACGCGGCCCCCGCCCCGGCGGAGCCGGGTCGCGGCGTCGTCTCCGTGCCCCTCTCCGAGACCATGCTCTGCGCGGTGGAGCGCCTCATCGACGTGATGGACAAACCGCTCCACGCCCGGGTGCTGGGGCCCCAGATAGTGCGCGAGATCCTGTTCCACGCCCTGCACGAAGGGGGTGCCCCCGCCCTGCTGGCCATGGCCAGCCGTCACAGCCAGGTGAGCCAGATAGCCCGGGTGCTGCGTATCATGGAGCAGCGCTTTACCGAGAACCTGACGGTGGAGGAGCTGGCCCGGGAGGCGAACATGAGCATCTCGGCCTTCCACCACCACTTCAAGGCGGCCACCGCCACCTCGCCCCTGCAGTACATCAAGACCCTGCGCCTGCACCGGGCGCGGCTGATGATGCTGCACGACGGCCTCAAGGCCGGGGTGGCGGCGGACAAGGTAGGCTACGAGAGCGGCTCCCAGTTCAGCCGCGAATACAAACGCTTCTTTGGCAACACCCCGAGCGAACACGCGGCACGCTTCCGCTCGGGACAACTGCGTATCGTGGAGGGATGACATGCGCACACTGATCCTGCTCGTTCTGACCCTGCTGGCCACCGCCTGCACCGGCATTCCACCGGGGCACCAGGTGGTCAAGCCCTTCCAGCTCGACCGCTACCTGGGCACCTGGTACGAGGTGGCCCGCCTCGATCACGGTTTCGAGCGCGGCCTGAACCGGGTCACCGCCACCTACAGCCTGCGGGATGACGGCGGTGTCAGGGTGATCAACCGGGGGCAGGACGAACAGGGGGAATGGCGCGAGGCCGAGGGGCGCGCCTACTTCGTGGGCGACAGCGACGAGGGGCGCCTCAAGGTGAGCTTCTTCGGCCCCTTCTACGGCAGCTACAACGTGCTGGCGACGGACTATGACCTCTCCCTGGTGAGCAGTTACAACCTCCAGTACCTCTGGATCCTCTCCCGCACGCCCCATCCCCCCAAAGAGAAGGTAGAGGCCCTGGTCGAGCGGGCCCGGGGGCTCGGCTTTGCCACCGACCGGCTGATCTGGGTCAGCCAGGATCCGGCGGGGAACGCCCCATGAGGATCTTCCAGGCCACCCCCGGGGACATTCCCCGGGTCACCCCCCTGTTCGTGGAATACCGGGCGTTCTACCGGCTGCCTGCCCGGCCCGAGGCCGCCGAAGCCTTCCTGCTGGAGCGCTGCACCGCCGGGGAGTCGGTGCTCTTCGTGGCCCAGAGCGAGGCGGGAGAGGTGCTGGGATTTGCCCACCTCTACCCTTGTTCTGCTCCCTCGCCCTGAAGCCCATCTGGCTGCTGTACGATCTGTTCGTGGCGCCGGCGGCCCGCCAGCAGGGGGTGGCCCAGGCGCTGCTGGCGCGGGCCGATCGCCACGGCCAGGAGACGGGCGCCGCCTTCCTGATGCTGAGCACCGCCACCGACAACCGGCAGGCTCAGGCCCTCTACGAAGGGCACGTCTACCAGCGGGACAACGAGTTCTACAGCTACATCAAGCCTCTCTGAGCCTCTGCCTGCGCCCGTTGCAGGGCCAGGACCCGGCATTATTCAGCGGGTGCATGGCGAAATAATATCCATACACAGGATGAATAAAGGCGACCCCAGGGTCGCCTTTGTCACATCCGGGTCGCAGCCTAGAGCCGGAAGCGCCCGATCTCCTGCTCCAGCCGCTCGGTAAGAGACTTGAGCTGGGCCGCCTGGGCGGCCTCTTCGCCAGCCTGGGCCGCCAGCGCCTGGGAGACGTGGCGGATATTCTCGGTGTTGCGGCTGATCTCGCCGGTCACCGAGGTCTGCTCCTCGGCCGCCGCCGCGATCTGGGTCGCCATGTCGCTGATGGCGCCGATGGCCTCGTTGATCCTGCCCAGGCTGAGATTCGCCGCTTCGGCGTCCTCCACGCTGGTGCCCGCCAGCTGGCGACTGGTCTCCATGCCGCCCACCGCCTTGCGGGTGGTCTGCTGCAGCACCTCGATCATCTGCTGGATCTCGGCGGTGGAGTCGTGGGTGCGGCGCGACAGCACCCGCACCTCGTCCGCCACCACGGCAAAGCCGCGCCCCTGCTCCCCGGCCCGGGCCGCCTCGATGGCGGCGTTCAGGGCCAGCAGGTTGGTCTGCTCGGCGATGCCGCTGATGGTGGCCAGAATGCCGCTGATCTGCTGGGCGTGGCCATCCAGCTCGTGGATGGTCTGGCTGGCGTCGGAAACCTCCCCCGCCAGCCCCGTGATGCTGCGCTGGCTCTGGCCGACCTGGGACTGGCCGGCCACCGCGAGGCGCACCGCATCGCCGGCGGTGTTGGCGGCAAACTCGGCGTTGCCGGCGATCTCCTGGGTGGCGGAGGCCATCTCGGTTACCGCGGTCGCCACCATGACGATCTCGTCCTGCTGCTGGCGCACCCGCTGGCTGCGGGCCTCGGCCCCCGCCGCCTGGGTGCGGGACTGGGCCGCCAGCTCGACGGTGACGTCCCGCAACCGGCTGACGATGCCGTGCAGTCGCGCCACGAACTGGTTGAAGTTCTGGGCCAGCTGCCCCACCTCATCCTGGCTGCGGGTGGCGATCTGCACCGTGAGATCCCCCTCCCCGTGGGCGATGTCGGCGAGCGCCCTGGAGACCCGCCCCAGATCCGCGAACAGGTAGTTGAACATGGCGATGAGCAGGGCACCGAACACCAGCAGCAGCACCAGGGTCAGCCCCACCAGTTGCCACAGCAGGGAGGCGAGCGGCGCCTCCAGCACCTCCTTGTACATCACCATGGCGAGCAGCCAGTCGGTGCCGGGCACGCCTTGCACCGAGAGCAGCACCTCACGCCCGTTCAGGTTGGCGCCGTGCAGCTCGCCGTCGCGGCTCCACGCATCCAGCGCCGCCCCGGTGAGACCGGGATCCAGCTCCGCCACCTGCTTGAGCGCCAGCTCCTTGTTCGGGTGGCCGACGATGAGGCCGGTGCGATCGAGCAGCATGGCGTAGCCCTCTCCCTGCACCTTCATGGCCAGCACCTCGTCGATGAGGGCGTCGAGGGAGAGATCCGCCCCGGCCACCCCGATCACCCGGCCCTGATGGCTCACCGGCTCGGCCAGGGTCACCACCATCTGCTGCATGGTCACGCTGACATAGGGCGGCGTGACGATGAGCTTGCCCGCCTTGTCGGCGTTCTGGTACCAGGGGCGGGCCCTGGGGTCATAGTTGGCGGTGTTGAGGGCGGGATCGTGGCGGGTCATCTCCCCCTGCGCCGAACCAAAATAGGTGAGGCCGAAATCGCCGGAGGTGCGGGTCTGCAACAGGTGGGGCACCAGGGCCGTGTCGGGGTCGCGCGCAATGACGGCGGCCAGGGCGTCGACCGCGTGCTTGCGATCCGCCAGCCAGTTGCCGATGGCCACCGAGTGGGCGTGGCCGTAGTTGACCGCCTCGCTCTGGATGGCGTCAAGGGTGCGGGATTTGAGGGTGTGGAAGGCGACAATACCGAGCAGGGCTGCCATCAGCAGCACTACCCCCAGGCTGGCCGCGAGCAGCTTGCCGCGCAACGAGAGAGTCATGACAACGAATCCTTGTGGTAGCCGGGGGCCGGGAATACCCCCATCTTGGTAGTTCTATCGGCACAATGATGAACGGTCTTTAGTGAATCCTGATATTTTTTCATCTATCAACAACAGAACACACTACCAGCAACAGACTGCTCACTATTCCATGCTGACACCCGCAGGCACCACAAGGCCGCCCTAAGGCGGCCATGAGGTCATATCGCGGATGACGGGCAGGCACCGGCAGAGCAGGCCAGCACCCGCTGACCTGTCTCTTGAGGGCGGCTTCAGGCGTCTGCAAAGAGGGTTGGCGGGCAGGGTTGAGCATCCATCAGGAACCGAGTTGGTGCTCCCCCTGTTGCCCCCCTCTCGGCAACGTGGGCTGTGCTAGATTGGGTATCCCGTTTTCAAGGAGAACCCGCTGCCATGCCACGAAATATCGAGATCAAAGCCCGCATAGCCGGGGTCGATGACCTTATCCCCAGAGCCGCGGCCATCGCCGACAAGGGCCCCGTCGACATCGCCCAGGACGATACCTTCTTTCGCTGTGAATCGGGCCGCTTCAAATTGCGGACGCTCTCCCCGTCGGCAGGCCAGCTCATCTTCTACCGCAGGCCTGATCAACAGGGTCCGAAGGAGAGCTACTACCACATCACGCCAACGAACGAGCCGGACAAGCTGCGGGAAACGCTCACCCTGGCTTGCGGCCAGATTGGCAGAGTGCGAAAACAGCGGACCCTGTTTCTGGTGGGCAGAACCCGGATCCATCTCGACCGGGTTGAAGGGCTGGGTCACTTCCTCGAACTGGAAGTGGTGCTGGAAGATGACGAGCCGCTCGAGGTGGGGATGCAGGAAGCTCACGACATCATGGCGCGTCTCGGTATCGAACCCTCCCGGTTGATCGAAGGCGCCTATCTGGATCTCCTGCTGCAACGACAACCCTGAGGGATTCGCAACAACAAGGCCGCCCGAAGGCGCAATGCTGTTCACTTAAGCGGAGCCGCATTGCGATTTACCGGAAAACGGGTCTTTGATATCTTCACCGCCCTGGGTCTCGATGGCCTGGGGCGTTTTTCTATGAACATGACGCCTATGCAGCCCCGCAACTCCGCCAACCTCCGTGGCGTATGGGCTGGCGATAACGCGCCCGCCATCACTGCCATCTGGTTCGCGATGAACTGACAGGCAAACTTAAAGCTCACCTCATTGGGCGCTCGCTGATGGGCTACGGCGGCCTGGCTGGCCTCCCGCCTGACCAGATTGTATCCAAGCAGCAATCCCCACAGCTCCTGATAGACCAAGTTCACTTTCTTGCTTCTCAGCGTGATGGCGTTGTGCTGCATCGCGCTTTTGATATCCCGGTATCCCAGCTCGATTTCCCAGCGCTCGTGGTACAGGGTCGCCACCTGAGCTGCACTGAATCGCGCCACGGGCAGGGAGGTAAAGACCGTTTTCTCCTTGCCTGCCACCTCATAGGTCACTGCGCGAACTTGCCAGTGTGTCGGCAACGCCGGGTTTTTCTTGCTAGCCTGAGGCGAGACCGTCATTTGCAACAGACGGTCACCGTCGCCATAGCGCTCAAGTTCCGTGTATACCAGCCCCTTGCGTTCCGGGATGAGCCAGTGACGGTCGGTGTCTTCGGCCTGAATACGCAGCAACAGGTCGGCACCGAAGAAGCCTTTATCCAGCAGGGTCACTGACTTGTCCGGCAATGAGTGAATGAACTCGCTGGCCAGGGGGATTTCCCCTTTGCGGTACGGGCTGATGGCCGCGTTGGCAATGACATGCGAGCGGACATTCATGAGCGTGACCAACCGCAGCATCGGGTAGGGTGTCTGCCGGTTGGTTGAGGTGTTACCCGAGCCGAAATGTGCTCTGAGTTCAGGCATATCCTGGGTTCGGAACAGGGCCCCATCGATGGCAAAGACCTGTAAACCGTGCCAATGGTCTTCAGGATAACGTTCCCGCCCCCACACATCGGCGCACTGTTTGAACAGCCACTCGAGCGGCTGTTTGCCGAGTCGCTGACGGGCCTGAGACAGGGCACTGTCCGCGAGCAAGGCATCATTGGCCAACCCTTCTGCACAGATGTTGAGGCGCCGAGCGACCTCGGAGATGGGCTCATTGCGGAAAAAGGCCATCCCCACGACGAGCCACAAGACCATATCAGAAGGTAAGCGGCGTCGGCGGATAGTGGCCTTTTCAGACAAGGCGGCAGCGGCAGTAATCCATTCGTCGGGAATATGGTCGGCAAAAATGGCCAGCCGAGCCAGCATGTCGCCAGATGCCTCAACAACATCGTTCAGATCGTTTGCAATAGACATAAAAAATCCGGAACTAGTGATTGGTTCCGGATTGTCCTACAGCAGAAGGATCGGTCAATGGATCCTTAACTGATCAGCATTGCGCCCGAAGGCGGCCTTTTACTGTCCGGCAGCTGGGTTATTTGACCCGCGCCAGCGCCGTGTTGATCCTCAGGTTGGTCGCCTCCAGCCCCGGCTGCTGGCCGTAGAAGTCGAACGCCAGCTCGACCCCGGGGCGAAACAGCAGGCAGTGGGTGGAGCCGCCGAAGTGGAACATGCCGAGCTGCTCCCCCTTCGCGATCCGCTGCCCCGGCTGCACCGTCACCTCGCAGCTCGACACCTCCGCCATGCCCACCGGCACCACGCACATCAGGCCGATTTTGGGGTTGTCCGCCTCGATGAAGATGAGTGCCCGGGTCGCCACCGCGGTGAGGAAGGGCTGGGACTGGTTCAGGGCGCTGGGGTCGGGCCCCGCCGGGCTGTCGAAACCCTGGTGGCGGTTGGCCAGGTAGTAGCTGCCGTTGACCAACTTGACCGAGCGCACCGTGCCGCTCACCGGGCTGTGCCAGCGGTGATAGCTGAGGGCGCTGAGGAAGGCCTGATAGAGGGTGCCCCCTCGAACGCGGCGGCGCGCGGGTCGAAGTCCAGCAGGTTGTCCAGGGAATAGGGCTGCCCCTTGAGCAAGAAGGCGTCCTGCCGCCTTAACCCGGTCACCACCTGCAGCGGGGCCGACTCGCAGGCGTTGGCGATCACGCTGTCATCGTCCGGGGCCGTCACCGGCCGCACGCCGGGGCAGAAGCGGCGGGTGAAGAAGTCGTCCCAGCTGGCGAAGCCCTCGTATTCCTCTCCCGGCGCGGTGTGGAAGATCCCCTCGAAGCGCTCTGGGGTGGGGTTGTCGCCGGCCCCGAGCGCCCCCTGCGCCACCTTGACCATCTCCCGTTTCGCCACGTCACCCAGCCAGGGGACGATCAGGGTCTGGCGATCCAGGGGGCTCACCGACTCCGTCAGCACATAGCGGGACGCGGGACCTTGCAGGAAATCGGCCCAGTAGCCGAGGATCTTGCGCAGTTGCTGGTTCACCAGCGCATTGGCGAAGAAGTCGTACCCGGCGGCCGTCGCCATGGGCCAGTTGAGCAGGGCATTGATGGGGAATCCGATCAGCCCGGCGGGCTCCTGGGTCTGCACATCCTGATAGGCTTCCGGGGCCGTGGTCATGATGCCGTTGAGCAGCTGCAGGAACTCATCGAAGCTGCGCACCTGGACCTGACCGAGCGGCGTGCTGTGCTCGTGCTGCCACGCCTCGTCAAACATCCCCTGGGCCTGCTGATGCAGGAGGGGATCCTGCTCCACCAGCGCCTTCAATCCGGCGATCGGGGCCACCAGCGGGCGAGGCTGGCGGGTGACCGCCTGACGCAGCCGCTGTACCCAGCGCGCCACATGGGACTGATCCCGGGGGACCCAGCCACCGGCATGGGCATGGGGGGGACGCGTATCCACTGCCTTGTTCATCGCTCTCTCCTTGTTGAAGCGCCTTGGGCCCGCCGGATGCGATGCGCCTGAGGGCGCCATCTTGCAGGAAGCAAGGTGTAGCACAGGGGAAAAGCGGCCTCCATTGGCAGAAATGGCAGCGGCGAAGCGGGGAAAAAGAGGCTAACGGAGGCGGTGGCAAACGCCGGAAATGCGAAAGGCCAGCTCAATGAGCTGGCCTTTCTTAAAAATGGCAGGGGCGGCAGGACTCGAACCCGCAACCATCGGTTTTGGAGACCGCTGTTCTACCAATTGGAACTACGCCCCTGCAACAAACGAGGCGTAGTATACAAAGCGGGTTTCAAAGGTAAAGGCTTTTTTTCTCACTTTCGATGCGATCGAACAAATGACGAGCAAATCCCCGCAATTCCAACAAGGAGCGGGGGTAAGCTGCTGTATTTGCAGCCCCGACGGGGTAGGAATGGGACACAAATGGGGGTAGGGTGAAACCAGGCTCAGGGAGGCTGCCCATGCTCAATTACCGACTGCTGCAACAGCTTGCGCCCCTCAACTTCCGGGATGAGCGCAAGACGGAGACCCTGGCCGACTATCTGGACAGAGTCTCTCCCCTGGTGCCCTCCATTCCCTCCAATGTGCTCGCCCAGTGGATTTACCGTCATTGGCGCGGTTTTGAATCCAACTGGAGCTTTATCGATCTCGCCAGCCACCAGTTCGAGTGCGAGCACTGGCCCACCGCGCAGATTATCGAGCAGATAGACTCCCGCCACATGGAGGTGATCGATCGCTGGGGCGAGATGCTGCGCAGCAACCGCTACGTGCGCCGCTCCTGGCTCGGCGATGACATGCTGCGCCGAGGCACCTGGTCCGAGCCCATCATAGTGCTAGCATCGGAGGCGGGCAGCAGCTACCCGGACGGTCACCCCCTGCCCCATCCCTACTGCCTGCTGGAGGGGCACCACAGGCTCGGCTACCTGCGCAGCATGGCCGCCGATGGCGCCCCCTTGCAGGCGCAGCACGCACTCTGGATTTGTCGACCCGTTCGCAACACTTAAACGTTTTTCCGGCCAAATCCTGCCTCTGAAATAAATTTTTGACAATTCAAAAACCAGCCCTATAATCGGTGCGGTTTTGAAAAAGGTCGGGACAGGACAATGCCGTTTTTGATGAAAAAAGCAGCCTTGCAGACGGGTGGAGCGCACCAGAGCGGCCCCGTTGTTTCCGGTTCCCGTCCCACAGATCCCCCGTTTTTTTTGAAAAGAGCCCCTGTTTCAGGGGCTTTTTTTTGTGCCGGAAAAACCTTCATTGATGCCAAAGGGAATGCAGACGATGACCAATCCACTCTATAACAAACACGTCATCTCCATCTCGGACCTGACCCGGTCCGACATGGAACTGGTGGTCGCCACCGCACAGCGGTTGAAGGCCGAACCCGACAGCCGCCTGCTGAAAGACAAGCTGGTCGCCAGTTGCTTCTTCGAAGCCTCCACCCGCACCCGTCTCTCCTTCGAGACCGCGGTCCAGCGCCTGGGCGGCAACATCATCGGCTTCGCCGACGGCGGCAACACCAGCGCCAAGAAGGGCGAGACTCTGGCCGACTCCATCAAGATCATCAGCTCCTACACCGATGCGGTGGTGATGCGCCACCCGAAGGAAGGGGCAGCCCGTCTGGCCTCCGAGTTCTCCCGGGTGCCGGTCATCAACGGCGGTGACGGCTCCAACCAGCATCCCACCCAGACCCTGCTCGACCTCTTCTCCATCCACGAGACCCAAGGCAAGCTGGACGGCCTCAACGTCGCCTTCGTCGGTGACCTGAAGTACGGCCGCACCGTCCACTCCCTGGCCCAGGCCCTGAGCCTGTTCAACTGCCGCTTCTTCTTCATCTCCCCGGAGGCGCTGGCCATGCCGGACTACCTCTGCGAGGAGCTGGAAGAGAAAGGCATCCGCTTCAGCGTGCACGAGACCATGGAAGAGGTGATGCCGGAGCTCGACATCCTCTACATGACCCGCGTCCAGAAGGAGCGCTTCGACGAGACCGAGTACAAGCACATGGCCGCCAAGTTCGTGCTGGAGCTGGCGACCCTGGAAGGGGCCAAGCCCACCATGAAGATCCTCCATCCCCTGCCCCGGGTTGACGAGATCGAGGTCGCCGTCGACAAGACCCCCCACGCCTACTACTTCCAGCAGGCGGAGAACGGGGTCTATGCCCGCCAGGCACTGCTGGCACTGGTACTGAACAAAACCGTCTAAGGGAAAGGGGAACATCATGTCCGAGAAGAACCAACTGCAAGTCGAAGCCATCCGTCACGGCTCCGTCATCGACCACGTCCCCGCCGGCCAGGGCATCAAGATCCTCAAGCTGTTCCAGCTGATCGAGACCCAGGAGCGGATCACCGTCGGCTTCAACCTCAAATCCGGCGCCCTCGGCAAGAAGGATCTCATCAAGATCGAGAACACCCGTCTGACCGAGCAGCAGGCCAACCAGCTCGCCCTGTTCGCCCCCAAGGCCACCGTCAACATCATCGAAGACTTCGTGGTGGTGAAGAAGCACCAACTGGCGCTGCCGGAGTTCATCGAAGGGGTCTTCCACTGCCCCAACTCCAACTGCATCTCCCACAACGAACCGGTGGAGAGCTACTTCCGGGTGCGCGAGGTGAAGGGGGCGGTGCGGATGAAGTGCAAATACTGCGAGAAGTCCTTCACCCAGGACATCGTCAGCGAACGCTACTGATTTCCTGCCGACAAAGGATATCCATGTGGGCCCCATTGGGCCCATTTTTGAACCCTGTCACATCACTTATTCCCCCTTTGGTTATAATTTGCCATCCCGTAATGGATATACCTCGCTCATCCCCTGCTTGAGTGCTCCTCATTAGTGTTTTTCGCTATGAAAAGCCGGAACGACAGACTGGGCGAGACCGCCATCGCTCATCGCCAAAGGAAGTCGCCATGGTCAACACCCTCAGCCGCCCAGCAGAACCAGAGTCCGACCTGGCCCAGCTCGACGCCTGCCGCCAGATCATCGGCCAGCACTGCTACAGCACCCAGGAGGAGATCCGCCGCGAGCTCTCCGCCCGCGGTTTTGCGGACATCAGCCAGTCCACCATCTCCCGCCTGCTGCGCCGTCTCGGGGTCGCCAAGGCCCAGAACGCCAACGGCAAGAAGGTCTACACCCTGGTGGACGAGCAGCTGGAGCCCGCCGGCAGCACCCGCTCCATCCACGACATGGTGCGCGCCGTGGTCCACAACCAGCAGATGGTGCTGGTGCATACCACCCCGGGGGCCGCTACCGTGGTGGCTCGCCTGCTGGATCGCAACGCCAATCCCGAGATCCTGGGGGCCGTGGCCGGCAACGACGTGGTACTGATCGCCCCGCGCCACATCAGCCGAACCCGCCAGGCTCACGCTGCCGTGGTGCGCACCCTGGAAAACGCCCGCTGACCCCTGCTGGATGCCAGAAGGCGACCCCGGGGTCGCCTTTTTGTTGCCCGCGCGGCAAGGAATCAGACCACGGAAGAGCCCGGGCGCCCCGCCTTGCCAGCCATAAAAAACGGGAGCCCCAGGCTCCCGTTGTTGTCCCTATGTCTGTCGGCATTCATACCAGCACGGCGCCCAGGCTCAGGCAGAGCACGATCAGCACAGTCAGCATGCCGAGCAGCGGGGCCACCCACTTCAGCCAGCGCACATAGGGCACCTTGGCGATGGCCAGTCCCCCCATGACCACGGCGGAGGTCGGGGTCACCAGGTTCACCAGGCCGGAAGCGGACTGATAGGCGGTGACCACCAGCTCGCGGCCCACGTTGGCGAAGTCGGCGAGCGGCGCCATGATCGGCATGGTCAGCACCGCCAGACCGGAGGAGGACGGCACCAGGAAGGAGAGCACCACTTCCAGCACGAACATCACGTTGATGAAGACGATGGTGGAGAGGCCGGTCACTATCCCCTCTGCACTGTGCAAAATGGTGTGGGTGATCATGCCGTTGTCCATCACCACCACGATACCGCGGGCGATACCGATGATGAGGGCCACGCCGAGCAGGTCACGAGCACCGTCGATGAAGTTGGAGGTCAGCTCCTCCTCGCTCATGCGGGAGATGACGCCGACGATGATGGCGGCAGCCAGGAAGACGCCGGAGATCTGCGCCATCCACCAGCCCAGCACGGCCACCCCGTAGATCATCACGGCAAAGGCGGCGACGAAGATACCCAGCACGATCTTGCGGGTGGTGGTGAACTCCAGCATCTGGTCGCTCTTGTTGCCGAGGAAGTGGGCACGGTTCTCTTCCCACTTGTCGGCCACCAGGGACTTGCTGGGATCGCTTCGCACCATCTTGGCGTAACGCATCACATAGGCCACGCAGATCAGCCAGCCGGCCACCAGCATGGCGACCCGCAACCAGATGCCGTCGGTGAAGGAGATGCCGGCCGCGTTGGCGGCGATCACGGTGGCGAACGGGTTGATGGTGGAGCCCAGGGTACCGATACCGGCCCCCAGCAGCACGGTCGCGGCAGCGACCACGGGGTCGAAGCGGGCGGCCATCATTACCGGCACCAGCAGGGTGTAGAACGGCAGAGACTCTTCCGCCATGCCGTAGATGGTGCCCCCTGCGGCGAACAGCGCCATCAGGATCGGGATCATCCACTCTTCACGGCCACGCAGGCGATCGGTGACGCGCTCGATACCAGCATCGATGGCACCTGTCTTGGTCACGATGCCAAGGAAGCCACCGATGATCAGGATGAAGAGGGAGACGTCGATGGCGCCAGCCTCATAGGTGTCGTGGTTGTAGAGACCGTCGATGGGTGCCAGCAGCACGTCGACAATCCCCTGGGGATTGGCATCCACCAGTTTGTAGGTACCGGCCACCGGCACTTCCTTGCCGAGGGCCTCGTTCATGGTCATCTCGTATTTGCCGGCCGGCACTATCCAGCTCAGGGCGGCCACCAGGGCGATCAGCACAAACAGTATCGTGTAGGCTGACGGGAACTTGAATTTGGTCATGGTCCAGCTTCCTTCTGTGGGTGTGGTATCCATGCAGGCTGCGGGTCGTAGGGTTGGAGGTATTATGCCGCTGTCACATGGTTGAAAAGCCGGGGGTCACCCCCCGGCACCACTGACGACGTCAGTCGCCCAGCGTAGCCACCATCACTGCCTTGATGGTGTGCATCCGGTTTTCCGCCTCGTCGAACACGATGCTGTGCTCGGATTCGAACACGTCCTCGGTCACTTCCAGGCCCTTCATGCCATATTTGTCGGCCACTTCCTTGCCCATGGTGGTCTCGTCGTTGTGGAACGCCGGCAGGCAGTGCATGAACTTCACATCCGGGTTCTTGGTCGCGTTGATGACGTCCATGTTGACCTGATACGGGGTCATCAGTTTGACCCGTTGATCCCAGGCTTCCTTCGCTTCGCCCATGGAGACCCAGACGTCGGTGTAGAGGAAGTCGGCACCCAGCACACCCTCTTTCACGTCTTCGGTCAGGTGGATGCGCGCACCGGTCTCTTCGGCGATGAGGCGGCAGGTGGCAACCAGCTCCTCTTCCGGCCAGAAGGCTTTCGGCGCCACCAGGCGGATGTCCATGCCCATCTTGGCGGCACCCACCATCAGGGAGTTGCCCATGTTGTTGCGGGCGTCACCCAGGTAGGCGAACTTGATCTGATCCAGACGTTTGCCCTTGCCGTGCTCCAGCATGGTCATGAAGTCCGCCAGGATCTGGGTCGGGTGGAATTCGTTGGTCAGGCCGTTCCAGACCGGCACACCGGCGTGGGCCCCCAGCTCTTCGACGATCTCCTGGCCGTAGCCGCGGTATTCGATGCCGTCATACATGCGGCCCAGCACCCGGGCGGTGTCCTTCATGGACTCCTTGTGACCGATTTGGGAACCGCTCGGGCCGAGGTAGGAGACCTGGGCACCCTGGTCGAAGGCCGCCACTTCGAACGCACAGCGGGTGCGGGTGGAGGTCTTCTCGAAGATCAGGGCAATGTTCTTGCCGACCAGATGCTTGCGCTCATAGCCACCGTATTTGGCTTTCTTCAGGTCGATGGCCAGATCGATCATGTATTGGATTTCGCGAGGGGTGAAGTCCAGCAGTTTCAGGAAGTTACGGTTACGCAGATTAAAAGCCATGATGAGTTCTCTCTATATTTGTGTCAGACCAATTCGGGCAGTGTTATTGACTACGCAGTGATTCAACGACTCAGGCATTCACGGTATGGGTGGCGACGATATTGGTGCCGGCTTCCCCCTTGAGGATGGCCAGGCCATCTTCCAGGGAGCCGATGCCGACCATGCCGCCGGTCGCTTTGACAAATTCACAGGAGGCTTCAACTTTCGGCCCCATGGAGCCGGCATCGAACTTGACGCCGGCCAGCTCGTCCGGGCTGGTGACCCGCAGCGGACGCTGGGTCGGCTTGCCCCAGTCCAGGTAGACGGCATCGGCATCGGTCAGGATCAGCAGGGCGTCGGCCTTGATCTGCTTGGCCAGATAGGCGGCAGACATGTCCTTGTCGATGACGGCTTCGATGCCGGTCAGGCTCTGGCCATCCCAGGTCACCGGGATGCCACCACCACCGGTACAGATGATGAGGTGGCCCTGGGCGATCAGGGTTTCGATGGCGTCGCCTTCGACGATGCGCTGGGGCAGCGGGGACGGCACCACGCGGCGGAAGAACTTGCCGTCTGCCTTGACCGACCACTGCTTCTCGGCAGCCAGGGCGCGGGCCTCCACTTCTTCATAAACCGGGCCGATAAACTTGGTCGGGTTGGCAAACGCCGGATCCTGGGGATCGACCTGCACCTGGGTCAGCAGGGCGGTGACGTTGCGGCTCGGCATCAGGTTCTTCAACTCCTGGATCAGCATGTAACCGATCATGCCCTGGGACTCGGCACCCAGCACATCCAGGGGATAGGGGGAGACCTTGGTGTAGGCGCTGTTCTGCAAGGCCAGCAGGCCGACTTGCGGGCCGTTGCCGTGCACCAGCACCACGTTGTAATCCTCGGCGATGCGGGCGATGGTCTTGGCGGCGGTGGCGATGTTCTTGCGCTGGATGTCGGCTTCCAGAGGTTCGCCTCGGCGGAGCAGGGCATTGCCCCCCAGGGCGACGACGACAGTTGGTTTTTTCATGGGTGTTACTCTCGAATTCGGGTGTGTGTGGCGCCAGCCTCTGCCGGCGCCACGCCGTCTTGTCAGATGCCGTCACGTTCCATCGGGCAGCTCATGCAGCGGGCGCCGCCGCGGCCACGTCCCAGCTCTTCACCCGGGATGGGCAGCACAGTGATGCCGGCCTTGTCGTACTTCTCGTTGGTGTAGGTGTTGCGCTCGTAACCCACCACCACGCCGGGGCGCACGGTCAGCACGTTGTTGGCGTCGTTCCACTGCTCCCGCTCGGCCTCGAAGCTGTCGCCGCCGGTGGTGATGAGCCTGAGCTGATCCACCCCCAGCGCCTTCTCGATGGCGGTCACGAAGTAACCCTCTTCCTTGATGTTCATCCCGGTGGCACCGCCCGGGGTCAGGCTCCAGCAGTTCACATCCTTGCGGATGACTTCCGGATAGACGGAGAAGGTGTCGACATCCATGTGGGTCATGACGGTGTCGAGGTGCATGCAGCTACGGTGTTTCGGCAGCTCCATGGCGATGACCTGCTTGGCCTGACCGTGCTTGAACAGGCTGCGGGCCAGATGCTCCACCCCTTGCGGCGTGGTGCGCTCGGACATGCCGATGAGCACGGCGCCACGGCCGATGACCAGAACGTCGCCCCCTTCGATGGTGGAGTTGTCGTAGTCGCGCTCCTCGTCACCGAAGTACTTGATGAACTCCTGACCGGCAAACTGCGGGTGCCAGCGGTAGATGGCCTTCACGTGGTTGGTCTCGCGACGACGGGCAGCCTTGGCCATGGGGTTGATGGAGACGCCGCCATAGACCCAGCAGGAGGTGTCGCGGGTGAAGAGGTGGTTGGGCAGCGGTTCGATGATGAAATCGGTCGGGGCATGCATGCCGACCACCATGTTGACGCCGCTGTAGGGCATCTCGGAGTAGGTGAGGCCGCCGGAGAGGATGCGGGCCAGCTCGCGGTGAGGCATGTCCGCCAGGAAGCAGCGCACGTCGTTGGCCAGGGCAGTGCCGAGGCGATAGTCGGAGACCTGGTGTTGCAGCAGCCAGGCTTTGGCTTCCGGCACGTCCAGGGTTTCCGCCAGCAGATTGGTCAGGAGGAAGACTTCGACATTCTGATCGCGCAGTACCTGAGCGAATTTGTCGTGCTCCTGACCGGCACGTTCCACGGACAGGACGTCGTCAAACAGCAGATCCTGGCAGTTGGAAGGGGTCAGACGCTTCAGACTGAGGTTGGGGCGGTGCAACATGACACGGCGCAACTGGCCAACTTCAGAACCTACATAAAATTTGCTCATGATGATATTCCGTCTAGCAGTGGTCCCTGCGAGTGATTGAATAGATTCCTTCTATTCAGGCTCGTGGCTAAGGCGGGATATTCTTTATGTAGGGTACTCGGCTTGTGTTCTATCCTGCCCTTGCCTTTCGACGCAGAGATTAGGTCTGGCAACTCCACCAAACTTGGACATTGATCACATTCACCCGAGACTGCATAAATTCAGAAGTTAATTTATGATGGAGTTTACATATCTGACATTTCCCTCACCCTCCATCCGGCATAAATACGCAATAAATCCCCAATATATTCCACAAAGAACGCAATTCAATTCATCCATGATATCCACAAATGGATAGTCACCAATAAAAAATATCAAATAAATCATTACATTAAAATCAAATTGCTCATTTTTTGAATAAACTTCACCCACCTTTGAATTTATCCTCGCTTATCATCCCGTTTGCTCTCACATAAATAATCACCTGCTCCTTTATCGCTGAATAATCCATCTATTGTCCCAGATCATGGCGGCCTGCCCGGGCCAGATGGCGAGCCTCATCGCCAAGTCGTGTGCACTATCTCTTTTATATGGATATGCATTTTGCACGCATCCTGATGGCGACTTTTTCACCGACCGGAGTGCAACCGGGATTCAAAGTTTTTTCATTAGTTGAATTTTTTCAGTAACCTTGCGCCGATTTCGGGTTCGCCTTAACTCAAAAAGTGATGCTTGTCACATTCGTTCCCGTCACCAAGGAGATAACCATGAAGATCCCGTCGCTGTTTCTGCTCGTCGCCCTGGTCTTGCCCATGACACCGGCCCTGGTGCATGCCCAGGGAGCCCCCGCCATGCCGCTGGTGGTCTGTCACGTTGACCAGGCACCCCAGATGCTGGTACCCGCCTACCTATGCCAATGGCACGGTGGCAGCCAGCATCCCTGACCCTCTCGCCCAAGGGGAGGCGATCTCCTCTTGGGTCATCTCAGCTTTCCCTCCTTTACCTCCTTTATCTCCTGAATGGGATCCGGACCACGCCACCTGCATCATGCCCGTTGCCCTCCTCCACCCTAATCTGCGATCGACACTGACCGGCCTCCCCGGATTCTGAACCGCAGTTAAACGCCTTGTGAGACATTCGCCATCGACTGCGTAAGTAAAGTGCCAACAAAATTCTCGCCATAGTCGGAAGATACGCGTAAAAAAACAGCATGATAGATCATTAACATCATGATTTTAAAAAAGATAACTTCATTATCCTTTCGCGGGAAACCAGTTTGAATAAAACGTTTCCTGATTACCCATGACCCTCAGCCAGCTTCAAGAGCCGATATGGCATCGGAGGGCTTGCCACGACTGCATGCCCCAATTCTACCAACATGCTATTGAGGTCAAAACGATGATTAAACCGGAAGCAGTATTCCGCAAGATGCCTTGGTAAATGCTTCGCTCCGAGCGTATGGCAACTGCCCCGCAGCGAGTTTTTCACATTTCCTATCATCGTGTTTACCCAGTTGAATGCCGGATGATCCAGCCAGTCCAGGTTGCCCCCGGTGACAACTCCCAGGTGCTCACAATTGGCCTCCTTGACCGCTTTGAAACAGGCCAATCCATCGGATATCACCGCGCTACCACTGGCAATATGCCGTTTTGCCCAATCAGCAACGGACTTGGTTTTGAAACCATCGACCACCGTCATCCGCATCTTGATTGGATGTCCTTCCTTGTTCAGGGCCACTGCTGCCACAAACGGCGTCTTGCCTGCCGCGCCCCGACCCCGTTTGCCACCACGGCGCTCGCCACCCCAGTAGACATCATCGAGCTGAATGATGCCGCTGATGGGCTGCTTGTCATCGGACTCTTTCATGGCTTGCAGCAGCTTGTGCTTGAGCATCCAGGCGGTGTCATATTTGACGCCCAACTGGCGCTTTAGCTCCATCGCTGACAAGCCTGTTTTGGTTTGTGACAACAGGTGCATTGCCAGAAACCACTTGGTCAGTGGGAGCTTGGTGTTTGCGAAAATCGTGTTTCCAGTCAATGACATCTGGTGACGGCAGTGATTGCATTGCCACACACGTGGCCGCCTTCTCAGGCGACAACAGGTCTTGTTGGCACATTCAGGGCAGACAAAGCCGTTAGGAAAACGCCAAGTGAACAGCGCGTTTTCGCACTGAGCCTCAGTGCCATAGTCCTTGAGAAACTCAAACAGGCTGTAGCCTTTCTGGAATTGGATTTTGCTTTTGGCCATGATCTCGCACCTCGATAACTGTACGTAAGATCAGTATAGTTCGTGGTAACTGACTGCTAATCATGGGTAATCAGGAAACGTTTTTCAGCATGTCATTGTCGCCCTGCGCGAAATCCTTATAGTTACTCCTGCACGGACGCAATGAAGTCGGTCAGGAAGACTGGCTGCCAGGGTTGGGCAAATGGACTCACCACAGGATGTGGTAAAGGACACCTCCCAGGACGGAGAAAGTGCGACGGGAACGGATGACTCGTCAGGCCATGATGGCTAAAGGACACCCCAAAGGATTGGGAAGGGGAAACCTAAAGGAAGAGGTATAGTCAGGGATTGCAGGGAGCTACTTCGTTCAAGGATATGAGCGATAAGACTATCGGGGGCGACGCAAGTCGCCCCCATCTTTTTTGGGTATTTTTCACGTCTGCCCGCTGATGGGTCACCCCGGCCACGGTACTGCTGGCCACGATACCCGGGACTCGCCCAGCCGGCGCTATTCCAGCCGGAAGTGCCCCACTATCTCCCGCAGCCTGTCATAGGTGCGCTGCATGGCGTTTGAGCTGTCCACGGTGCGCTCGCCATTCCCCTTGAGCTGGGTGATCACCTCGGCGATGGCACTCATGTTGCGATTGATCTCCTCGGCGACGGCACTCTGCTCCTCCGCGGCCGTGGCGATATGGCTGATGAGATCGTTGATCTCCACCACTTCTCCCGCCATCAGATCCAGTGACGCATTCACCTTGCTGGTGTTTTCCGCCGCATCCTGGCAGCTCTGCCGGGTGTTGCCCATGGCAGCCACCACGGTCTGGGTGCCCCGTTGCAGCCGGGTCAGCATGGTCTGGATCTCGGCAGTGCTCTTCTGGGTGCGTCCCGCCAGAGAGCGCACTTCGTCCGCCACCACCGCAAACCCCCGCCCCTGCTCACCAGCCCGGGCCGCCTCGATGGCGGCGTTGAGGGCCAGCAAGTTGGTCTGCTCTGCGATGCCACCGATGACCCCGAGAATCGAGCCTATCTGCTGCACATCCTGCTGCATGGCTTCGATGGAGTGTGCCGTGGTCTCCACCTCCGTCACCAGCGCAGTGACGCTGGCCATGGCCTGATCCACCACCTGACGCGACTGGTTGGCCAGTTGCTGGCTCTGGCCGGTCAGCTGGGCAGTATTGGCCGCGCTCTCCGATACCGAGACGGCAGTACGGCTCATCTCATTGATGGCGGTGACCACCTGTTCGGTCTCCCGCACATGCTCCGCCAGCAGGCCCTGGGCTGACCCCGTCTGCCTCGCCAATGCCGATATCCCTTCATTGAGCTGGCCGCTCGCTTGTCTCACCTCCCCCATCATGCCCTGCAACTGCTCGATGAAACGGTTGATGCCCGCCGAGATCTGGCCGAGATCATCCTTGCTGGTCACCGTGAGCCGGCGGGTCAGATCCCCATTGCCCTGGGAGAGCTCCTGTACCAGGTCGCGCAGGGAGAGGATGGGTCTATAGGCCAGGTTGAGGGCCACCATGGAGAGGGCCAGTACCAGTGCCGCCACCCCGAGCAGGGCCAGGGTGATCTTGCCGTTGAGCGCCTGGGTCATGGCACGGATATAGTCGAGATCCACATAACCGGTCAGGGTCCACTCGCTGCCGCGAATATCCAGCTTGTTGGGGCGGCTCTCGCTCTCTCCCTGGGGCTTGCTGCTGTAGAGCACCTGTCCCTGACTGTCGGTGAGGGAGAAGTAACGCCCCTCGCCGCTTACCTTGGTCAGCAGCGTCTTGAATTCGCTCATGTCGAGGTAGTAGAGGTAGGCGGAGTCTGCACCGCGCGGCACCAGGATGGAGATGACGGGTTTGCCGTCCAGCTGCTCCAGCGGGCTGACGGTGATCTGGTCGTTGGCGGCGGGGATCAGCTTGCGCAGGGCGTCAACCCTGACCTTGTCGTCGATGACCCCGTTCGCGTCGAATGCCATGTCGCCAATGAGCTTGACGATGTTGTGAAAGCCGGTCTCCTGCAGCGCCTTCTTGACGCTGGTCACCCCAAGGTTGAGGTTGGCGGCCAGCAGCACCTTCTGGTTGATGTCACCCGCCAGCTTCTCCCTGACCAGGGTGATCTGCTCGTTGATGTTCTGGGTGGCCTGGGTGCGGATGTAGCCGCTGATGAAATGGTTGACGCTGAACCAGGCGGTACCGATGGTGACCAGAATGGCGAGCAGCAACAGCACGTTGATTTTGACTTTGAATGCCATGGTATGGGTCCCTCCAAAGAGAAAGGGCCGGGATGACCCGGCCCTCCCTGCCAATGCTTACTTCTTCTTGGCGTACTTCATGGAGTCCAGGGCTACCGCCAGGATGATGATGCCGCCCTTGATGATGAACTGCCAGTAAGGGCTGACCCCGATATAGGTCAAGCCATAGTTGATCAGGGTGAAGATAAGTACGCCGGTGATCACACCCGCGACCGTTCCCACCCCGCCGGCAAATGACACGCCGCCCACCACGCACGCCGCGATGGCATCCAGCTCGTACATGAAGCCGAGGTTGTTGGTGGCGCTACCGATCCGGCCCGCTTCCAGCATGCCGCCGAAGGCGTAGAAGACCCCTGCCAACGCGTAGATCATTACCAGATTGACCGCCACATTGACGCCGGAGACCTTGGCCGCTTCCGGGTTGCCGCCGATGGCAAAGATATTTTTGCCAAAGCGGGTCTTGTTCCACAGCACCCAGACAAAGACGCTGGCGATGGCCGCATAGAAGGTGAGATAGGAGAGCTTGAATCCTCCTATCCGGATAAACCCTTGAGCGAAGCTGGAAAAGCGGGGATCAAACCCGGCCACCGGCGAGGCCCCTACCGAGTCAAAGTAGAGGGAGTTGATACCGTAGACGATGATCATGGTGCCTAGGGTGGTAATGAACGGGGTGACGTTCAGGTAGGCCACAATGAGACCGTTGACCAGACCAATCAGGGCACCCACCACACACACCAGCAGGATCACCGCAGGAATGGGCACCTCCCCCAGCGTCGGGAACACCTTGTTGACGTTGGTCAGGGCCTGCAACATGGTTGCCGCAATGAGTGCCGCCAGACCGACCTGACGACCGGCCGAGAGATCCGTCCCCTGGGTGATGATGATACCCGCCACCCCCAGCGCGATGATGACCCGCACCGAGGACTGGGTAAGGATATTGCTGAAGTTGGTGAGGCTCAGGAAGGAGGGCTCCTGGATCACGATGACCATGAGCAGCACCAGCAGCACCAGATAGATGGCGTTTTCCTTGAGCGCCTGCATCAGATTGAAATTTTTAGCCGACTCCATAAATGTCTTCCTGTCTCTAGAGGTACAGAGATGCCAGGCGCAGTATCTCGCTCTGGTCAGTTTCTTTGGTATTGACGATCCCGGCGACCCGGCCATTGCTCATCACCATGATGCGGTCGGTGATCCCCAGCAATTCCGGCATCTCTGACGAGATGATGATGATCCCCTTCTCCTTCTTCGCCAGCTCCAGGATGAGCTGGTAGATCTCGAACTTGGCCCCGACGTCGATGCCGCGGGTGGGCTCGTCGAGCATCAGGATCTCCGGCTGGGTCAGCAGCCAGCGACCGATGATCACCTTCTGCTGGTTGCCACCGGAGAGGGAGCCGATCTGGGTCTGCTGGGTCGGTGTCTTGACCCGCATGGAGTCGATGACCCACTGGGTATCGCTCTTCATCTTGTTGTCGCTGAGCAGCCCCATGGATCCCTTGTAGTTGTCCATGTTGGCGATCAGGGAGTTGAAGGCGATGTCGAGGCGTGAATAAATCCCGGTAGAGCGGCGCTCCTCGGTCACCAGGGCGAAGCCGTTCTGGATCGCCTCGTGGGCGTTGTGGTTCGCCACCTCTTTGCCGTGCAGCTTGATGGTCCCTTCGCTGCGATCGCGGATGCCGAACAGGGTCTCCACGATGTCGGTGCGCTTGGCCCCCACCAGACCGGCGATGCCGAGGATCTCCCCCTTGTGCAGGTTGAAGGTCACGTCCTTGATGGAAGGCTGGTTCTTGGCCGTCAGGTGCTCGACCTCGAGGATCACCTCTTTGGGCTGGTTGGTTTTTTCCGGGAAGCGCTGGGTGAGCTCGCGGCCGACCATCATGCCGATGATCTGATCCATGGTCATGCCCTTGAGGGGCTGGGTCGCCACCCACTGGCCATCCCGCAATATGGTGATCTCGTCACAGAGCTGGAAGATCTCTTCCATCTTGTGGGAGATGTAGACGATGCCGCACCCCTTCTCCTTGAGCTTGTTGATGATCTTGAAGAGGTGGTTGACCTCTTTCTCGGTCAGGGAGGAGGTGGGTTCGTCCATGATGACGATCTTGGCGTCATAGGAGAATGCCTTGGCAATCTCGATCATCTGCATCTGGGAAACCGACAGGGTGCCGACCTTGACCCTGGGGTCGATGTCGATGTCCAGCTCCTCGAAGATATGCTTGGTGTCCTGATACATCTTGCCGTGGTCGACAAACAGTCCCTTGGTGGGATAGCGGCCGAGCCACATGTTGTCCATCACGGTGCGTTGCAGTACCAGGTTCAGCTCCTGGTGCACCATGGAAACGCCATTCTCCAGCGCCTCTTTGGACGAGGTGAAGTTGATCTCCTGTCCCTTGAAGAAGATCTTGCCCTGATCCTTCTCGTAGATGCCGAACAGGCACTTGAGCAGCGTGGACTTCCCTGCGCCATTCTCGCCCATCAACGCATGCACAGAATGAGGACGGACCCGTAAATTGACATTATCGAGTGCCTTGACGCCAGGAAAGCTCTTACTGACGTCAATCATCTCCAACAGCCATTCTGATTGTTGCCGTGTTGTCATATCAGCCATCACATCTGGTTGAAAAGAGGGCAAGGGGATCTCCCTTGCCCTGAGGGGAGGAATTACTCGAATTGGGACAGGTTGTCTTTGTCTACGCCCACGTAGGCAACGCGGACGACCTTGTTGTCGATCTTCCAGTTGGTGCCTTCACCGGCCGGCTTACCTTCGGCCAGGTTCTTGGTCAGCTCGAAGGTGGCCTTGGCCTGGTTGGCCGCATCGTTCAGCACGGTACCGGCCATGGCACCGCTCTTGACCATGGCCAGGGCTTCCGGCAGGGCGTCAACACCGAACACCGGGATGGCGGTCTTGCCCTGGGCCTTCAGGGATTCCACGGCGCCCATCGCCATGCCGTCGTTATTGGCGATGACCACTTCGATCTTGTTGGCGTTCGGACCGGAGATCCAGGCGTCCATCTTGTCCTTGGCCATGGCGGTATCCCACATACCGGTATCCATGTGCAGTTGCTCGGTCTTGATGCCGCCATCGTTCAGAGTCTTGACGACGTAGGTGGTGCGGGCTTCTGCATCCGGGTGGCCAGGCTCACCCTTGAGCAGCACGAACTGGATGACGCCATCCTTGTTCAGATCCCACTCGGGGTGCGCTTTCCAGTGCTTGGCGATCAGCTGGCCCTGGATGATGCCGGACTCCTTGGAGTCGGTGCCAACGTAGTAGGCCTTGTCATAGCTGGCCAGGTCGGCCGCGCTCGGTTCCTTGTTGTAGAAGACCACGGGGATCTCGTCCGCACGGGCTTTCTCAATCACGACAGGGGCCGCCGCCGGGTCAACCAGGTTGATGGCCAGAGCCTTCACGCCCTTGGCCAGCAGCACGTCGATCTGGTCGTTCTGCTTGGACTGGTCGTTCTGGGAGTCGTTCATCAGCAGTTCCACACCCGGGGTGGCCGCCGCTTCTTTCTCGATGGCCTTGCGTACCACGGCCATGAAGTTGTCGTCGTACTTGTAGACGGTGACCCCGATACGGGTATCGGCCTGGGCTTGGGCTCCCGCCATCAGTCCCATCAGCAAGGTGGCAACTGTCGTGAGTTTTTTCATTGTTATGCTCCGATCTCTATCTGTTTTTTGTAGGGAATGCTGTACACCGTTTGAGCTGGCGCCAGCCTAATGTAATCAGTTTGTTGTGAGGCGGTCTGTGATCCTGGCAACAAAATGAAAACGTTTACACTCTGTTACATAGCCGTAATATTGTTAAAAATTAAATAGTTACGTGAGAAACCGCCTTTGGGTCTCGCCATCTCGCGACGACGGGTCCGGCTAGCTCAGACGGCAGTGCCACTGATAACGCCCCGGCAACAGCCAGAACTCGGGCCGCACGCTCTGGCTCCAGGAGTCGTCGCCTCCCACCCCCATGTGGAAGCCATCGAGGCACAGGTGCGTGCCCCCCAGAGCCACCAGATCGGTCTGGTGACGGGCTTCGGCCAGCTGCTGCTGACTGTAGCGGCTGACGCTGAAGTGGAAGCGCCCCTCCACCGCCAGATCCCCCAGTTGCAGTGCGCGGGTATCGCAGCGCAGTCCGTTGTCGGTGGGGAAGACATAAGGGGTGTGCAACGCCTCGATGGGCAATTGCCAGCGACCGAGATCGGCGGCGATCCGGCGATCCGGGTAATTCTCGTGGGGGCCAAGCCCCAGCCAGCTCACCGGGGCACCTTCGGCCGGTTCATCAGCCAGCCAGAGCCGGGCACCGATGCGCGGCAGGGAGGGCATATCGGCGGCCACCTCCACCTCGATGACGAGGTGCATGGCGCCCTCCCCGTCCATCCTGTGATGCCAGCGGGTCAGGATCTTCGGCTCGTCACCCACGAAGTAGCCGTGGTGCGCAGTGATAAGACCCAGCTCCGGACTCGCCTCCAGGCCGAGACAGCGGTGCTGCAGATCATTGAGTCCGGCCTCCTGCCAGCGGGCAATCCAGGCGTTGGGATCGGCGTGATCCGCCTCGCTGGTGCCGATATCGTTGTCGAGCGGCGCCCGATAGAAATGATCGGCGATGGCGTCGCGCAGCCGCTCGCGGCCCTGCTTCTGCCAGCTGACGATGCGACCACTGGCCTTGTCGAGCTGCCACAGGGAATCTGCGGCGCCAAGCACCCAGTGATCGCGCTGCTCGGTCAGGCTGACCGCCGGGCAGGCCGACGGCAGCGCCAGGGGCGCGGGCAACAAGCATTGCTGGCGAGCCACCTCGTGACCCGCTCCGGCCCAGGCCGTGGCGGTGGGCTGCACGATGGCGAGATCCAGCCAGGCGAGCGCCCCCGGCGCAAAGGCCGGCAGTTGCTCCAGCAGGGTCAGCGTCACGCTCCCCCGGGGGGCCAGCTCGAGCGGGCATTCACCCTGGCTCACCACCACGCCGTCTTCACACAGACGCCACTGCAGGCGTTCGTTGTCCGTCTCGCGGAACAGGTATTCGCTGCGGATCTCCACCGTCAGCGGCTGGCGACCCTGCAGGGTCAGAACAAAGGGCTGCTGGGCACGCCGGGCTTCAAACAAGGAGGGATGGGGGGTGCGATCGGGGAACAGCAGGCCGTTGCAGCAGAACTGGCGATCGTTGGGAGTGTCGCCGAAATCGCCACCATAGGCCCAGAAATGGCGGCCATCGTCGGTCTGCTTGTCCAGCCCCTGATCGACCCAGTCCCAGACAAACCCACCCTGCAGCCGCGGATGATCGCGAAATGCCTGCCAGTAATGGGCATAGCCCCCCAGGCTGTTGCCCATGGCGTGGGCGTATTCGCACAGGATCAGCGGCCGGGTCTCTTCCGGCAGGCCGATCCACTTGGCCAGCGCCCACTTGGGCACCGCCGGGAAGGGTTGATCCTGATGGGTACGGGCATACATGGGGCAGATGATGTCGGTGGCCGGGGTGTCGGCCCCGCCCCCTTCGTACTGCACCGGACGGCTGGGATCCGCCCCCTTCACCCAGCGATACATGGCGTCGTGGGCCGGGCCATAACCGGATTCGTTCCCCAGGGACCAGATGATGATGCAGGGGTGGTTGAAGTCCCGGGCCACCATGCGGGTAACACGCTCCAGGAAGGCGTTGCTCCAGGCGGGATCCCGCGCCAGCCGCCCCATGGGGGTCATGCCGTGGGTCTCCAGGTTCGCCTCGTCCACCACATAGAGGCCGAGCCGGTCGCACAGGCGATAGAGCTCGGGGTGATTGGGATAGTGGGAGCAGCGCACCGCGTTGAAGTTGTGCCGCTTCATCAGCAGCAGATCCTGCTCCATGTCGGCCGGGGTCACCACGTGACCCGTGGCGGGATGGTGTTCATGGCGATTGGCACCACGAATGAGCAGGGGTTGGCCGTTGACCCGCAGCAGGCCGCCACGGATCTCCACCGCCCGAAAGCCCACGTCATGGGCCTCGCTCTCGAGGACGCTTCCCTGCTCGTCCAGCAGGGTCAGGGTCAGGCGATAGAGGTACGGGGTCTCGGCGCTCCACTTGTGTGGCGCCGTTACCGTCAGCCACAGCTCGGCGCGATCGTCATACACCCCTTTCTCGTCGATGGCCTGGGTGCCGATCCGCTGGCGCAGGGTCGCCACCCGCTCGTCGCCATCATAGAGGTTGGCCTCCACCGACAGACCGGCTCCGTTGGCCGCCTGCAATTCAACCTTGAGGCGGGCATCCCGGTAGCAGGCGTCGAGCTCGGGCGTCACCCGGATATCCATCAGATGACGGGCCGGTTTGTGCAGCAGGCTGACGGAGCGGAAGATGCCGCTCATGCGCCACATGTCCTGATCTTCCAGATAGGAGCCGTCAGACCAGCGCAGCACCAGGACGGCGAGCCGGTTGGCCCCGGCCTGAAGGAAGGGGGTCAGATCGAATTCCGCCGGCAGCCGGCTGTCCTGGGAGTAACCGACCCAGCGGCCGTTGCAGAAGAGGTGAAACGCGCTGTCCACCCCGTCGAAGATGATCCGGGTCTGCCCCTCGGCCAGCCAGTTCGCAGCAACGGTGAACTCGCGGGAGTAGCAACCGGTGGGGTTCTCGGCAGGCACCCGGGGCGGGTCGCAGGGAAAGGGGTACTTGATGTTGGTGTAGATGGGCACATCCGTGACGGGCCGCGCCCCCGGGTAGGCCGCAGCCAGTTGCCAGTTGCCCGGCACCTTGATGGGGCAGGCATCCGGCAGATCCTCCACCAGCCACTGCTCCGGCACCCGCTCCGGGGCCTCGAACCAGGAGAACTGCCACTCGCCGTCCAGCAGCAGGCGGGAAGGTGACAACCCCCCTATCCTGGCTTCCCCTTCACTGCGCCAACTGGACAAGGGGGTATGGGCTGGCAACCGGTTCACGGCGGTGATCCCCTGGGTCTGCCAATCCTGACGGGCCACTATCTCCCTGAGCATGCTTCACTTCTCCCTGCATTCACGCTGAAAACCACTGCAGTGTAGGAGAGTTTTGCCCGGTGATCGGCGATCCCGCTCACACAGATGTAAACGATTACACTCATTTTGTTAAGTAAAACGAAGTAAAAATCGGATAAATCCGGGTAAATAACCCCACGGGGGAAAAGCGGACCTTCGGAAGGGCAAAAGATGCCCGGGAGTGTGAAACCGGGAGGCAATGGCCGAACCAGCTGAGCAAGCCATGGCAAAGACCCGACACCACGCCCCCCTCGCTCCATCAGGTGCTGGAGCGCCTCAACCCGGTTCCGGGCACACAGCCCGGTCTCTCGAAGGAGTGTGCAGAGGCCACGAGAGCCCCTGCCCGGCGCAGAGAAAAGCCATGGTGAGCGTCTGGCAGGTTCCGGCAGGAAGTGAGGCTCGGCAGGCCGGGGGAGAGGGGCTCGTGACAGACGAGCGGGAAGAGCTGCCAAGTTCAGCAGGCAGGGAGTGTGAGGGGACGGTTGTCACTCCTCAGACAGTCCTTTATGGTCTGCGCTAGCCATGCTCTGAGCTATCTATCGTCTGAGCTATGGGGGCGCTTTATATGCTGCAGTACGGGTTCGCCAGGTGCAGCGCTTGCGCCGACGGGGAGCAAGCGCTGCGATCAGGACCTGACGGGAGCGACCGAATGGCGGTTGATCAGGGTGGGGGTATAGATGCGGCTCTGCACCGATTCGCTCTCCCCTGCGGCGAGTTGCAGCGCCAGCTTGGCCGCCTGGGCCGCCATCAGCTCAATGGGATAGCGCATGGTGGAGAGCTTGGGCCTCAGGTATCTGGCGTAGATGATGTCATCGAAGCCCACCACAGACACCTCTTCCGGCACCTTGAGGCCGTTGTCCGCCAGCACAGAGATGGCCCCTGCCGCCATGGCGTCGTTGTAGGCCACCACCGCCGTGATGGGCAACCCCTTGGCCAGCAGGTTGAGCATGGCGCGCTCGCCCCCCTCTTCATTGGGCATGCCGCTCTCCACCAGCTCGGGATCGGCGAAGACCTCCGCCTCCGCCAGGGCATCCTGATAGCCCTGGTGGCGCAACAGCGCATCCTCGATGGCGTGATCCGAGCTCAGGAAGGCGATATGGCGGTGGCCGAGATCCAGCAGATGACGGGTGGCGGTCGCCGCACCCTGGCGGTTGTTGAGGGCGATGCAGCGCCCCCTCAGACTCGGAATGTCGCGGTTGATCAGCACCATGCCGGGGGCGCGCAGGGCGTAGTCGACCAGCTCCTCGTCGCCGAGCGCCTTGCTGTGCACCACCAGTGCCTCGCAGCGTTTGCCGATGAGCAGCTCGATGGCCTCCCGCTCCTGCTGGGCGCGGTGAAAACCATTACCCATCAACAGATGCAAGCCCTGCTCCACCGCCACCGCCGCGACCCCTTTGACCAGGGCGCCGAAGAAGGGATCCGCCACGTCGCCCACCACCACTCCCATGGTGTCACAGGTCTGGCTGACCAGGGCCCGCGCGTTGGCGTTGGGGGTATAGCCCAGCTCGGCCATGGCCTTCAGCACCACCTCGCGGGAGGCGGCACTGGCCTTGGGTGAGTTGTTCATCACCCGTGAAACCGTTGCCACTGACACATTGGCCAAACGGGCGACATCCTTGATGGTGCTCATGCTGTTTTCACTTATTTCACGCTGCAACTGGCCGCATTATACCGTTCAATGTCACTGATAACAGGGGGAAAAATCAGAACTTGCCACATTGGTCGATGAAAACAAGTGTAATCGTTTACACATATTTGTTAAGCAGCTCACAGTTTGCCCGTCAGCCCCTCGGCTAGACTCCTGCTCAGGCTTTCCTGATGCGAGGAGTTGAGGGTGGAACAACGGATGAAAGTACTGGTCACCGGCGGTTGCGGCTACATCGGCAGCCACACCTGTCTGGCCCTGCAGGCCGCAGGCATGGAGCCCGTGGTGGTGGACAACCTCTGCAACAGCAAGGCGAGCGTCCTGACCCGTGTCGCCGCCATCAGCGGGCGCGAGCCCCGCTTCTACGAAGGGGACATCCGTGACCCGGCCCTGCTGGATTGCATCTTCAGGGAGCAGCACATCGACGCCGTGATCCACTTCGCCGCCCTCAAGGCGGTCGGCGAGTCGACCCGCATCCCGCTGGACTACTACGAGAACAACCTGAGCGGCACCCTGGTATTGCTGCAGGCGATGAAACAGGCCGGGGTACGCAATCTGGTGTTCAGCTCGTCGGCCACCGTCTACGGCGATCCCGCCAGCACCCCGATCCGGGAGGATTTCCCCCGCAGCGCCACCAACCCCTATGGCCGATCCAAGCTGATCATCGAGGAGATCCTCGAGGATCTGCAGCGGGCCGAGCCCCACTGGAGCATGACCCTGCTGCGCTATTTCAACCCCGTCGGCGCCCACGAGTCCGGCACCCTGGGGGAGGATCCCCAGGGCATCCCCAACAATCTGATGCCGTTTTTGACCCAGGTCGCCATCGGCAGGCGCGACTGCCTCTCGGTCTTTGGTAACGATTACCCAACCATCGACGGCACCGGGGTGCGCGACTACATCCATGTGATGGATCTCGCCGAAGGGCACGTCAAGGCTCTGGAACACTGCGCCGGACGGGGCGGTGTCCACGCCTACAACCTGGGCACGGGCCAGGGCCAGAGCGTGTTGCAGATGGTCGCGGCGTTCGAGGCCGCCTGCGGTCGGCCCCTTCCCTACCGGATCGAGCCACGGCGCCCCGGCGACATCGCCGAGTGCTGGGCCGATCCCGCCAAGGCCGCTCGGGAACTGGACTGGCACGCCAGCCGGGATCTCGCCGCCATGTGCGCCGACAGCTGGCGCTGGCAGTCCGCCAACCCCAATGGTTACGAGGCGTAGGCCCTGGCCTGCGCCTTCGGATGTATTCAACTCACACACTGGAGTGATGATGTTCAACCCCGTTGATCACCCCCACCGCCGCTTCAACCCGCTCACCGGCCAGTACGTGCTGGTCTCCCCTCACAGGGCCAAGCGCCCCTGGCAAGGCCAGGTCGAGAAGGTGAGCCTGGCGCCGAGCCAGGCCCATGACCCCGACTGCTTCCTCTGTGCGGGCAACACCCGGGTGACCGGCGATATCAACCCCGACTATCAGGGCACCTTCGTCTTTACCAACGACTTCGCCGCCCTGATGCAGGACACCCCGGCCGCTGACGCGGCGCCGGATCCCCTGCTGAAGCTGGAAGCCGCCCGGGGCACCAGCCGGGTCATCTGCTTCTCGCCGGATCACGGCAAGACCCTGCCCGAGCTGCCCCTGCCCGCCATCGAAGGGGTGATCACCACCTGGATGGACCAGGTGGCCGAGCTCTCTGACCAGTGGGAATGGGTCCAAGTCTTTGAAAACAAGGGCGCCGTCATGGGCTGCTCCAACCCTCACCCTCACGGCCAGCTCTGGGGCAGCGACTTCCTGCCCAACGAGATTGCCAGGGAAGAGGCGCACCAGCGCGCCTGGCTGGCCGAACACGGCCGCCCCCTGCTGCTGGACTATGTAGAGCGGGAGCTGGCGGATCGCTCCCGCATCGTGGTGGAGACCGCCCACTGGCTGGCGGTGGTGCCCTTCTGGGCGGCCTGGCCGTTCGAGACCCTGCTGCTGCCCAAGGCCCATGTCCCCTCCATGCTGGATCTCACCCGGGAACAGCAACAGGATCTGGCCATCGCGCTCAAGGAGCTCACCAGCCGCTACGACAACCTGTTCCAGTGCAGCTTCCCCTACTCCATGGGCTGGCACTTCGCCCCGCCCCGTTCCGACTGCCCCGAGGCGTGGCAACTGCACGCCCACTTCTATCCGCCCCTGCTGCGCTCCGCCACGGTGCGCAAATTCATGGTGGGCTTCGAGATGCTGGCCGAAACCCAGCGCGATCTCACCCCGGAACAGGCGGCGGAACGGCTGCGCGCCCTCAGTCCCATCCACTACAACGACCAGAACCAGTCCAACGAGGAGGCCCTATGACCCCGAGCCAGCGCGTCAGCGCCGTGTTTGCCGAGCAGTTTGAGCAACAACCCGACCTGCTGGTACGGGCTCCAGGCCGCGTCAACCTCATCGGCGAGCACACCGACTACAACGACGGCTTCGTGCTACCCTGCGCCATCGACTACGAGACCTGCGTCGCCATCGGCCTGCGCGGCGACAACCTGGTCGAAGTGATCGCCGCCGACTACGACAACCAGCGCGACCGGTTCAGTCTCGATCAACCCATCGAGCACCACCCCAGCCAGCGCTGGAGCGACTATATCCGCGGCGTGGTGACACACCTGCAGGCACGGGGCCACGCCCTGCGTGGCCTCAATCTGGTGGTCTCCGGCAACGTGCCCCAGGGGACGGGTCTCTCCTCCTCTGCTTCCCTGGAGGTGGCCATCGGCCAGGCCTTCAAGGAGGCCCAGGAACTGGCCATCAGCCAGGCGGAAATCGCCCTCAACGGCCAGCAGGCGGAGAACCAGTTCGTCGGCTGCAACTGCGGCATCATGGATCAGATGATCTCCGCGAGCGGCAAGCAGGATCACGCCCTGCTGCTCGATTGCCGTTCCCTGGAGACCCGGCTCATCCCCATGCCCACCGATCTGGCGGTGCTCATCGTCAACTCCAACGTGCGCCGCGGCCTGGTGGACAGCGAATACAACACCCGTCGCCAGCAGTGCGAAACCGCCGCCCGTCACTACGGGGTCAAGGCCCTGCGGGATCTTGACCTGGCCACGCTGGAAGCGGGCAAGGCCGGGCTGGACGAGGCCTGCTATCGCCGTGCCCGCCACGTGGTCGGCGAGAACGCCCGCACTCTGGCGGCGGCCGATGCGCTGGCACAGGGCGATCTGGTGCGCCTCGGCGAGCTGATGGGCCAGTCCCACGCCGCCATGCGCGATGACTTCGAGATCACCGTGCCTCCCATCGACGGCCTGGTGGAGATCATCAAGGCCCGGATCGGCAGCGAAGGCGGTGTGCGCATGACCGGCGGCGGTTTTGGCGGCTGCGTGGTCGCCCTGCTGCGCCCCGAGAAGGTGGCCGAGGTGATCGCCGTGGTGGAGGCGGAATACCCGGCCCGTTTCGGCCTCAAGGCGGACTGCTACGTCTGCCGTGCCAGCGCAGGGGCCGGCAGACTGTAACGCACGCCTGACAACGGGTGACGCCCCCTGCCCGGCACTCGCGACGCCGACAGGGGGCGACGGGATCACGACGGGGAACCGCAAACCATGATGAGATTCGAGCTGGAAAACGAGGAGGGACTGCGGCTGCGCGGTCTCGCATACGGGGCCACCCTCACCTCCCTCACCCTGCCGGTGGCGGGAGAGCGGCGGGAGGTGCTGCTGGGTTGCGCCGACGAGGCCTACCTCACCCAGCAAGTATGGCTGGGGGCCGTGGCGGGGCGCTTTGCCAACCGCATCGGCGGCGCCCGCCTTGAGCGGGAAGGCCAGTGCTGGACGCTGGACGCCAACCAGGGGGCCAACTGCCTGCACGGCGGGCGCGACGGTTTCCATCGCCGCACCTGGCAGATCAAGGAGCAGGAGGCGGACAGGGTCAAGCTGGCGCTCCTCTCCCGGGCGGGGGATCAGGGCTTTCCCGGCAATCTGAGGGTGAGCCTGGAGTATCGGCTGGAGCAGTGCGATCTGGTGGTCGACTTCTGCGCCAGCACGGACGCCCCCAGCCCGGTCAGCCTCACCAGCCACGCCTACTTCAACCTGGATGGCGGTGGCGACATCCGCCACCACACCATCAGCCTAAACGCCGACCGCTACCTGCCCACGGATGACCAGAGCCTGCCGCTGGCCATCGCCCCGGTGGAAGGCCCCTTCGATCTGCGCGCCCCCCGCCCCATCGGCCAGGCGTGGCTGGACCACCCCCAGCAGCAGTTGGCCAAGGGGTACGATCATGCATTTCTGCTCAACAATAGCGATTTTGAGCCTGTTGATGAGCCGTTTGGTGGATCCAATCAGCCATGGGCCGCCCGGGTGATCTCGGGGGATGGCAAGCTGACCATGGCGGTCTACACCAATCAGCCCTCCCTGCAGTTCTACAGCGGCAACTGGCTGACCGGCACACCGGATCGTCAGGGCCGACCCTACCGGGATTACGACGGCTTCTGCCTGGAGGCCCAGCAATTGCCCGACAGCCCGAACCGGCCCGCCCTCGGCGATCCCTGGTTGCTGCCGGGGCAGCGTTATCGCCACCAGACCCGTTATCGCTTTATTCCTGCCCCCTGACAGCCCCGCTCGGGCAGACGAAGGGGCCCGGGCACGCCACCACGTCATGGCGGCCCCGATGGCACCGCCGAATCAGCCGGGGTGAGGCCCGCCGCAGGGCACGTCGCTCCTCATTGCACACCAGCCAAGGAACCGCACCGTGATGGATGACAACTACCTCGCCGCCCCCGACCGCTACCAGCGCCAGCCCTACCGACCGGCGGGCCGCCACGGCCTGCGCCTGCCCGGCATCGGTCTGGGCCTTTGGCACAACTTCGGCGCCGGAAGCGATCCCGCCACCGCGAAGGCCATGGTGCATCAGGCGTTCGATCTGGGGATCACCCACTTCGATCTCGCCAACAACTACGGGCCGCCGCCGGGATCTGCCGAACTGACCTTCGGCACGCTGCTCAAGAGGAGCCTGGCTCCCTATCGGGACGAGCTCATCATCGCCAGCAAGGCGGGCTACGTGATGTGGGACGGCCCCTACGGCGATGGCGGCAGCGCCAAGTACCTCTTCGCCAGCCTGCACCAGAGCCTGCGCCGTCTGGGCCTCGACTACGTGGACATCTTCTATCACCACAGGCCGGATCCCCGCACCCCGCTCGAGGAGACCTGCCAGGCCCTGGCCCTGATGGTGCGCCAGGGCAAGGCGCTCTACATCGGCCTCTCCAACTACCCGGCCCCGCTCGCGGCCAAGGCTGCCGCCCAGCTGGCGGAGCTCGGCACCCCCTGCCTGGTCAACCAGCTCAAATACTCCCTGTTCCAACGCGATATTGAGCCCGACACCCTGCCAGCCTGTCGGGAGCACGGCATGGGGGTGGTCGCCTTCTCGCCCCTGGCGGGGGGGCTGCTGAGCGATCGCTACCTGGCGGGCATTCCCGCGGATTCCCGCGCCGCCAGTGCCAGCCCCTTCCTCACGGCGGACCAGATCACCGAGGAGAAGCTCGCCACCGTCCGCGCCCTGCATGCACTGGCCCTGCAACGGGGTCAGTCCCTGTCGCAACTCGCACTGCAATGGGTGCTGCGCGACCCCGTGGTGAGCTGCGCCCTGATTGGCGCCAGCCATCCCCAACAGATAACGAGCGCCGTCGACGCCCTGGGGCAGCCCCCTCTGGACGATGATCTTCAACAGAAAATCCTGTCCATACTGGCCTGACAGCACAAAGAGATCATAAAACAGATCTCAACAGGCGTGACTGACCTGTCAGAACGTGACGGGACAGTCATGGCTTCTGACAGCATGCGGCAAGCCGCGCCCTGCATGGTCCGCCAGCGCCCTTTCCCGGCCGGAACAGGGCGCTGAAATCCCCAATATTCACTGGTTGCCCGCGCGATTTTCCGCCATCATTGGCCGCCCCGACCCGTTCGGGGTTGATTTTATCCAGACCCCATAACCAAGAGATCTGCACCATGACCGAATCCTACGCCCTGTTCGTCGCCTTTGTGCTGGGCATAGTGGAAGGCCTGACCGAGTTCCTCCCCGTCTCCTCCACCGGCCACATGATCATCGTCGGCCACCTCCTCGGGTTTGAAGGACCCAAGGCCGCCACCTTCGAGGTGGTGATCCAGCTCGGCTCCATCCTGGCAGTGGTCGTCATGTTCTGGCGCCGCCTGTTCGGACTCATCGGCATTCACTTCGGTCAGAAACCCACCCCGGGCCACGCGACCCTCTCCCTGGTGCACGTCATCCTCGGCATGCTGCCCGCCGTGGTCGTCGGGCTGGCTATCCACAGCTGGATCAAGGCCAATCTGTTCGGGCCGGAAACCGTGATGTATGCCCTGGTGGCCGGTGGCATCCTGCTCATCATCGCCGAAAAGTTCCGCCCCGCCGTGACCGCGGAGACCCTGGACGACATCAGCTACAAGCAGGCATTCGGCATCGGCCTGTTCCAGTGCCTGGCACTCTGGCCCGGTTTCTCCCGCTCCGGCGCCACCATCAGCGGCGGCATGCTGATGGGCATCAGCCGCCACGCGGCAGCAGAATTCTCCTTCATCATGGCGGTACCCATGATGATCGCGGCCAGCGGCCTGGATCTCTACAAGAGCCGCGATTTCCTCTCCATGGCGGACTTCCCCATGTTTGCGGTGGGCTTCGTCACCGCCTTCGTGGTGGCCATGGTCGCCATCAAGACCTTCCTGGCGCTGATCCGTCGTCTCGACTTCATCCCGTTCGCCATCTACCGCTTCCTGCTGGCCTTCGTCGTCTACCTGGTCTTCGTGGCCTGATGGGCTTCGCCGCCAAGCAACACAAAAGGGACCCGAGGGTCCCTTTTTTCATGCCGTGATACCGCCTCAGTCGCGCGGCAGCCCGCGATCACCGGGCAGCCGTGACCCAACTCAATAGAGGTGCTGGCTGATGCCGTTGAGCAGCCGTGACAACCCCTTGGTGAACTGCACGGGGGCATCCTGCACCGTGTAGCAGAGGCAGCCGTCCGGGGTACGGGGGCTGTGGGCGTGGCTGGCGTCACGCCAGATGAAGTCCCCCGCCTGATAGCGGGTGTCGCCATCCTCGATGGTGCCCGCCAGCAGCAGGGTCAGCTCATATCCCTTGTGGGTGTGCTCCGGGATCCGCCCCCCCGCCTCGATGTGGAGCAGGTTGGCCCGCGCCCCCATCTCGTCCAGGGGCAGGCTGACCTGGCGGATGGCCCCGAGATGACGCCACCTGGGGGCATGATGCCGTGCCAATGCCCTCGGCAGCCGATAACTGTGACCCGCCACCCTGAGCTCTGGCCTCGGGCTCTCGGGAAGGGCGAGCGCCACCTCCGTCGCCACCGGCTGTTGCAGTATGCCCGCCAGCATGGCATCGAATCCGGCGGGCAGCGCCTCGTCCGGCGCGTCAGGGGCGAGATGCTGGCACGCCAGCGCCTCTTCAAATTCCTTCACCCGGGCGGCGCACTCGGGGCAGAACTCGCAATGGGCGGAGACACCGACGGCCAGCGGCAGAGGCAGCTCGTCGGCGGCGAAGGCGCGCAGCATGGGTTCAGTCGGATGGGTCTTAATCATGGCCTTGCTCCACTTGTTCCTTCAGTTTCTGTAGTGCCAGCCGCAGCCGGGACTTGATGGTGCCAAGGGGCACGCCGAGCCGGTCGGCCAGCTCCTGCTGGGAGAGCTCCTGCAGATAGATGCCGCGCACCACCTGCTGCTGCGGCTCCGGCAGCGTGGCGACATAGTGGGCCATCTGACGGGTCAGCACCGCGTCTTCACCGCCGCTCAGGTGCTCCTCTTCGGCCCGGAACTCCAGCAGCGGCCAGATCTCCTCGGCGCAGAGCTCCTCCTTGCTGGCGCGGCGGCGACGCAGCATGTCAAAGCTCTGGTTGCGCATCACTGTGTAGATCCAGGTGGTGGCGGCGCCCTTGTCGGGGTGATAGAGCCGTGCCTTCTGCCAGACCAGCAGCATGGTCTCCTGCACCAGTTCCATGGCGTTGGCTTCGCTGCCGAGGTGGCGCAGCCCGTAGCTGCGGATGCGCGGCGCGAAGTGGTGGAACAGGGTGGCGAAGGCAGCCTTGTCGGCCCGCTCGGCCACCCGGACCAGCAAAGATGTGAGGTCGCCGTCTGGGTTGTCCATGGGGGGCGATGTCCTGCGTGGAGCCGATTGTGGTTGGCCAGTATATGCCATTGCGCCATCCCTCGCGTGTGGTGTTCACCCCCAATACGGTGAGCGAGGAAAATGGATCACCGGGAAGGGGAATTCAATGGCTCGCGACCAGCAGACCGCTCAGCAGGGAGAGAGTGGGCTGGTTGTCCTTGGCCGCCACCAGCCACTGTTTTTGCTCCACCGGGATGGGCAGCACCTCCAGCCAGCGCTGGGCGACCCAGCTCGCATCCTCCCAGTCCGGCTCCGGATAGAGGGCCGCGTACTCCGGATAGTCGTTGAACACATCCTGCAACGCCTTGGCCAGGGAGTGCTGATCCGCCTGGAGCCTGCCGCTCTGCCAGGGGGGCAGGGGCTCCACCTCGCCGACCCGCAGACCGTCCTCTTCCTGCCAGAGATCCGTGATGCGCACCCGCTCCACCCCGAGCACCGTGATGCCGAGCAAACCATCGGGCAGCAGATCGAAATCGATGATGCGCACCCGGGTGGCGATGGGGTACATGTTGCGCAGCGCGTCGGGCTGGCGGGGGTCCAGCATGCAGAGCGCGAACTCCCGCTCCCGGGACTCGGCGATCATGCGCTGGTATCTGGGCTCGAAGATGCGCAGCGGCATAATGCCGCCCGGCAGCAGGTGAGCGGAGAGTGGAAACAGTACCAGTGTCATGGGAATCATCCTCCAACGGCGTCCTCAAAGGATACGACCGCCACGGGAAGCGGGATCATTCAGATCGAATCGGTATAAATAACCCTGTCATAATCAGGGGAAAATAGCCTGGGCAAGCCGTTTCGTTATGCAGTAGAAATGGATAACCACCACTTATCCAAATCAATATCCTGCAATGTGGTGGAAAACGCAGTGAAATATCCGCCACACCTACGGGTGCGGGCCGTTCCTATAGTTTTCTCGGCCCGATGCGGGTAAAATTCACGCCCTTATCCAGTCAGTCACTTTTCGACGCGCAACCTCGGTGGTCAGTTATGAAAGAGCATATTCATCATCTACTTGAACAAACGGTAGCCAATCTCAAGTCCGCAGGCGTCCTGCCCGCCGACCTGGAAGCCCGGGTGCAAGTAGACCGATGCAAGGAGAAGGCTCACGGCGACCTGGCCACCAACCTGGCCATGCTGCTGGCCAAACCGGCCCGCAAGAATCCCCGCGAGCTGGCCGCTGCCATCATCGAGCACCTGCCTGCCTCCGATCTGATCGCCAAGGTCGAGATCGCCGGCCCCGGCTTCATCAACTTCTTCTTCGACCCGAGCTGGCTGGCCGGTCAGGTGGAAGCCATGGTGACCTCCGACAACGCCAACGTGAAGCTGCCGGCGCCGCAGACCGTGGTGGTGGACTACTCCGCCCCCAACGTGGCCAAGGAGATGGCGGTGCACCACATCCGCTCCACCGTGCTCGGTGACGTGGCCGCCCGCGCCCTCGAATTCCTGGGCCACAAGGTGGTGCGTGCCAACCACATCGGCGACTGGGGCACCCAGTTCGGCATGCTGATCGCCTATCTGGAGAAGATGGCCAACGAGCACGCCTCCGACATGGAGCTCAAGGACCTGGAAGCCTTCTACACCCAGGCCAAGCGTCACTACGACGAAGACGAAGCCTTCGCCGAGCGCGCCCGCAACTACGTGGTGAAACTGCAAGGTGGCGATGAGTACTGCCGCACCATGTGGAAGAAGCTGGTCGACATGACCATGGAGCAGAACCAGCGCAACTACGACCGTCTGAACATCTCCCTGTCCAACAAGGACATCATGGGCGAGTCCATGTACAACGACATGCTGCCGCAGATCGTTGCCGACCTGAAAGCCAAGGGGCTGGCAGTCGAGAGCGAAGGGGCCACCGTGGTCTTCCTGGACGAGTTCAAGAACAAGGATGGCGAGCCCATGGGCGTCATCATCCAGAAGAGCGACGGCGGTTTCCTCTACACCACCACCGACATCGCCTGCGCCAAATACCGTTACGAGAACCTGGGCGCCGACCGGGTCATGTACTTCATCGACTCCCGTCAGCACCAGCACCTGATGCAGGCCTGGACCATCACCCGCAAGGCGGGCTATGTGCCGGAATCCGTGCCCCTCGAGCACCACGCCTTCGGCATGATGCTGGGCAAGGACGGCCGTCCCTACAAGACCCGCTCCGGCGGCACCGTCAAGCTGGTTGACCTGCTGAACGAAGCGGAAGAGCGCGCCAGCGCCCTGCTGGAGAGCCGCAACAGCGACCTCTCTGCCGAAGAGAAGGCCCAGGTGGTGCACGCCATCGCTATGGGCGCGGTCAAGTATGCGGATCTCTCCAAGAACCGCACCACCGACTACATCTTCGACTGGGATCTGATGCTCTCCTTTGAAGGCAACACGGCGCCGTACCTGCAATACGCCTACACCCGTATCCAGTCCATCTTCCGCAAGGCTGGCGTCGATGCCGATACCCTGAGCGGCAAGGTGGTCCTGAGCGAAGACGCCGAAGAGACCCTGGCCCAGAAGCTGATCCAGTTCTCCGACGCGGTCAACGGCGTGGCGGACAAGGGGATGCCGCACCTTCTGTGCACATATCTCTATGAATTGTCTGGCAACTTTATGACCTTCTACGAAGCCTGCCCGATCAACAAGGACGGCGTGGACGAGGCGACCCGCCAGAGCCGTCTGCTGTTGTGCGCCGCCACCGCCAAGGTGCTCAAGCTGGGCCTGGGCGTGCTGGGCATCCACACCCTGGAGCGCATGTAATAGATGGCGACCCGGGATTACGTCGGCAACAGCCCGAGACGACGGGCGGGTGGCCGTAACATCAAGAAAGCGGCCCCTCGCCGCTTTCCTGTTATCCCGGCACTGCTGGCCGGGGCCCTGGTCGTCGGTTTTGGCGCCTTCCTCTACCTCATCAACGGCAAGGGCGCCGATGCCCCCACCATCGAAGAGCAGGTGAAGGCCAACAAACCCAAGGCACAGGGCAATACCCTGCCCCAGGAGAAGTGGAGCTACATCGAGCGGCTGGAGAACAAGCAGGTGGACATCATAGAGCCGCCGCCCCAGCCGGGCGTGCTGCCGCCCCCGCCTGCCGAGACCATGACCCTGCAACCGGAGAAGCTGCCCAAGCCGGTCGCGACCGACATTCCCCAGCCGGGAACCCCCATAGGTCAGGTGAAGCCCTATCAGCCGCAACCGGTGCAGCCGGCCACCGGCGCCCCGGTCGCCAGCGCCCGGGAGCAGGTGATCGACCAGAAGGCCGAGCGTGAGCGGATGGAGCGGGAGATCCGCGCCGAACTGGAGCGGGAGCGTGCCGAGGCCGCCAGAGCCAAGGCGGCGACCCAGACTGCACAGACCGCAGCCGCCGACGGCGGTCGCTACATGATGCAGTGTGCCGCCCTGCGCTCCCAGGATTCCGCAGAATCCCTCAAGGCGCGCATCGCCTTCACCGCCGGGCTCTCTTCAAGCCTGCAGGTGGTGAACGGGGCCGGTGGCGCCGTCTACAAGGTGATGGTGGGCCCCTTCAACGGCAAGGCGGCGGCCGATGCGGCCAACCGCAAGCTGCAGGGCTCGGGCATCAGCGGCTGCATCCCCAAGAAGGGGTGATCGCCGCGTCCATGCACAGGGCCGGGTGGCAACACCCGGCCCTGTTTCTTTTGGCGCCATCCCGCGCCCACCCGATCCCTCCCCCGCGATCCGTACTCGGCACAGGCTTGAAAAGCCGTTTTGCCATCCCCATCTTTTCCTCCATGCACAGTCAGGCCGTCATTCGGCTCAAGCGAGGTAAGTAAAGTGACTACCATAGTTTCAGTTCGCCGCAACGGTCAGGTCGTCATCGGTGGCGATGGCCAGGTTTCTCTTGGCAACACCGTCATGAAGGGCAACGCCCGCAAGGTTCATCGCCTCTACAACGGCAAGGTACTGGCTGGTTTCGCCGGCGGCACCGCCGACGCCTTCACCCTGCTCGAGCGCTTCGAAGCCAAACTGCAGGCCCATCAGGGCAACCTGGAGCGCGCCGCCGTGGCGCTGGCCAAGGACTGGCGCACCGATCGCGCCCTGCGCCGCCTCGAGGCGCTGCTGGCCGTCGCCGACGAGCACAAATCCTTCATCATCACCGGCAACGGTGACGTGGTGCAGCCGGAGCACGATCTCATCGCCATCGGCAGCGGCGGCAACTTCGCCCAGTCCGCCGCCATCGCCCTGCTGGAGAACACCGAGCTCGACGCCAAGAGCATTGTCGAGAAGTCCCTCAAGATTGCGGGCGACATCTGCGTCTTCACCAACGGCAACCACACCATCGAAGTGCTGGATTATTCAGCTAAATAAGCCGGCGAAATAGGGCCGCCAAATAAGGCCGTCAGCCAAACCCCATTTTCCAAGGGGTGGGCCCTGCCCGCCCCGGATACAGGAACGCCATCATGTCCGAGATGACCCCGAGAGAAATCGTCCACGAGCTGGACAGACACATCATTGGTCAGGCCGACGCCAAGCGCGCGGTCGCCGTCGCCCTGCGCAACCGCTGGCGCCGGATGCAGCTCTCCGAGGAGATGCGCCACGAGGTGACCCCGAAGAACATTCTGATGATCGGCCCGACCGGCGTCGGCAAGACCGAGATCGCCCGTCGCCTGGCCAAGCTGGCCAACGCCCCCTTCATCAAGGTGGAAGCGACCAAGTTCACCGAAGTGGGCTATGTGGGCAAGGAAGTGGACAGCATCATCCGCGATCTGACCGATGTCGCCATCAAGCTGGTGCGCGAGACCGAGATGGAGAAGATGAAATACCGCGCCGAGGAAGCCGCCGAAGAGCGCATCCTCGACGCCCTGCTGCCCAACCCGCGCAACAGCTGGGGTGAGGAAGAGAAAGCCGACAACTCCAACACCCGCCAGATCTTCCGCAAGAAACTGCGGGAAGGTCAGCTGGATGACAAGGAAATCGAGCTGGATCTGGCCGCCTCCCCCATGGGTGTCGAAATCATGACCCCGCCGGGCATGGAAGAGATGGCCAACCAGTTGCAGGGGCTGTTCCAGAACCTGGGCCAGAACCAGAAGAAGAAGCGCAAAATCAAGGTCAAGGAGGCCATGAAGGCGCTGATCGAAGAGGAAGCAGCCCGCCTGGTCAACCCGGAAGAGCTGAAGCAGAAGGCCATCGCCTCCGTCGAGAACAATGGCATCGTCTTCCTCGACGAGATCGACAAGATCTGCAAGCGCGGCGAGAGCTCGGGCCCGGACGTTTCCCGTGAAGGGGTTCAGCGCGACCTGCTGCCGCTGGTCGAGGGCTGCACCGTCAACACCAAGCACGGCATGGTCAAGACCGATCACATCCTGTTTGTCGCCTCCGGTGCCTTCCAGATCGCCAAGCCGTCCGACCTCATCCCCGAGCTGCAGGGTCGTCTGCCGATCCGGGTCGAGCTGACCGCCCTGACCACCGAAGACTTCGAGCGCATCCTGACCGAGCCGAACGCCTCCCTGACCGATCAGTACAAGGCACTGATGGCCACCGAAGGGGTCAACATCGAGTTCACCCAGGATGGTATCCGCCGTCTGGCCGAAGCGGCCTGGCAGGTCAACGAGCGCACCGAGAACATCGGCGCCCGTCGTCTGCACACCGTGATGGAGCGGCTGATGGAAGACATCTCCTACGACGCCTCCGAGAAGTCAGGCGAGACCTTCGTCATCAACACCGACTACGTCAACGCCCACCTCGGCAAGCTGATTGAAGACGAGGATCTGAGCCGCTTCATTCTGTAACAGGTTGATCGATAACGAGGAGCTGAGCGGTTTACTATCCTGCTCAATCCCATAGCAAGACGCCTCCCCTGTTGAGGCGTCTTCGTTTTCAGCGTTCTCCCGACTCGCAGCCGTCCCGGGCCACATCACCCTGCACGGCACGCTCCCCCCTTCCCGCCAGCCAGAGCGCACTCATCAGCAGCAAGGCCGTCAGGGCGAAGGTGACCCGGGTGGCAAACGCCAGCTCGTCCGCCGTCGCGAGGGCGAGATCGGGCCGCCCCGCCAGGGCGGCGAACAGGCCCCCCAGCCCCGCCGCCCCCGTCAACTGGCCCAGGTTGCGCGACAGGGTCAGCAGCCCGGCCACGGCGCCCCGGCTCGCCCCCTCCGTCTCCCCCACCACGGCGCTGTTGTTGGCGGTCTGGAACAGGGCATAACCGGCGGTGAGCAGCAGGATGGGCAGCAGGTAGCCGAGGGGCCCGAGCGCCCTGTCCAGCAGGGCCAGCAAGACGGCGGCCACCACCATGAGCCCCATGCCGAGGCGCACCACAGGGGTCGCCCCCACCCTGTCCACCAGCCAGCCGGCAGGCATGCCGGACAGCGCCGCCAGCAGGGGGCCCATGGAGATCATCAGCCCCACCGTCCCCATGTCGAGGGCAAAGGCGCCGTGCAGGTAGAAAGGACCGATCAGCAGCGTCGCCACCATGACGCTGGCCACCAGCGCACTGGCGATGATCCCGCCTCTTCGCCTGGACGCCCCCAGCAGCGCCAGGGGCAGCAGAGGGCGACGGGCGCCCGAGTCGGCACGCACGAAGAGCGCCATGGCGACGAGCGCCCCTATCCCCGGCCAGGCCCCGAGCGGGCTGCCCCGGGTCAGTGCCAGCCCGTAGCAGAGCAGCGCCGTCACCAGCAGCAACAGACTGGTGAGCGGGAGGCCTCCCTCGGCAGAGCCCGCCTCATCCCGGGGCAGGTCGCGCCAGGCACACCCCAGGGCCAGCAACGCCAGGGGGAGCAGCAGCAGGAAGGGTGCCTGCCAGCCAAATCCGCCGATCAACAGGCCGCCAAAGGAGGGGCCGAGCGCCGTGCCGCAGGCCGACAGGGTGCCGAGCAATCCCATGCTCCAGCCCCGTCGGGCTGGCGGCACCAGCTCTCCTGCCATGGCCAGCGAGAGCACCAGCATGCAGGCCGCACCCGCCCCTTGCAGGGTGCGAGCGGCAATGAGCCAGCCAATGGAAGGGGCCAGGGCGCACAGCAGGGAAGCCAGCGCAAAGACCCCGGTCCCCCAGAGCAGCAGGCGACGCCGCCCCAGACGATCCCCGAGTCGGCCCGCCACCACCGTCAGACTGGTGATCCCAAGCAGGTAGGCCACCAGCACCCATTGCAGGCTGGCGAAGGGCACGCCGAAGTCCTGCCCCAGGGCAGGCAGCACCAGGTTGGCCATGCTGCCCGCCAGCATGGGCAGCAGGGTGGCGAGCCCGAGCCCCACGAGGCCAAGACGGCGCGTCACGGGAGGGGGAACAAGAAGTGGTGTGGACATGGCAGTCTCTCCGGCAAGTGATGATGCACTCAGGCTAGCGGGGGAGATGACAAGGCGGAAGACGCACGGATTGCAGCTTATAGTTGCATCAGACGCCATATGAAGAGACGGCAACTCGCGTATCATGAAGGGGTCGGCCCGTCAGGCGCCGCCTGCGAGGAGACGACCATGACCCCGGATTTCAACCTGCTGATCACCCTGGATGCCCTGCTGGAAGAGGGCAGTGTGGCGGGCGCCGCCAGACGGCTAGGCCTGAGTGCTTCCGCCATGAGCCGGGCCCTGGCAAGGCTGCGGGAGACCACGGGGGATCCGCTGCTGGTGCGGGCGGGACGCGGCCTGATCCCCACCCCCCGGGCGCAGATCCTGCGGGATGAGGTCGCCCGCCTGGTTCAGGAGACCCGGGCCGTGCTGCGCCCCCAGCAGGAAGTAGACCCGGCGAGCCTGGAGCGCACCTTCCGCCTGAGATCCAGCGACGGCTTCGTGGAGGCGGTGGGCCCCGCCCTGCTGGCGCGCCTCGCCGTCGAGGCCCCCGGGGTGCGGCTGCACTTTCTGGCCAAACCCGACAAGGAGAGCGGCCCCCTGCGCCGTGGCGAGCTGGACTTCGAGACCGGGGTGATCGGCGCCACCACGGCCCCTGAGCTGCGCACCCAGGCCCTGTTCCAGGACCACTTCGTCGCCGTGGTGCACCCGGACCACCCCCTCTGCGACGGCACCCTGACCGTGGCGCGCTATGCCGCCGCGCGCCACGTGCTGGTCTCCCGCCGGGGCCAGCCTCACAGCCCCATCGACGAGATCCTCGCAGGCCAGGGGAGGCGGCGCACCATCACTACCCTGGTTCCCGGGTTTGCGACGGCGCTGGCCCTGGTCAGGGAGAGCAATCTGGTGGCGACGGTGCCGCACCTGCACTGCGCCAGCCTGCTCGGCGATCTGGTCACCCTGCCCCTGCCCTTCGCTCTGCCAGGGATCCGGGTCGCCCTGCTCTGGCACCCCAGTCAGGATGCCGATCCGGGCCACCGCTGGCTGCGCGCCCTGATACGGGACACCTGTGCCCGGCCCCCCTATCACACCGGGGCCACCGACACCCCCTGATCCGGGTCAGGCAGCTCCCGGCTCCATCACCAGCCTCTTGTGGCCCGGGCACCCGCATCCGGGGCCTGAAGCGCCTTTCACCACCCCGTCACACCGACATGCCCGTGGCTTGGGCACAAGCGGTGGATCCTTCCCCCTGCCGGACGGGGATCACGGCCCCTCAGAGCGGGGCGGATCACATTGCGGGCAAAAAGATCCTGCCACCCGCTTCCGCATTTTTTATACGGTCGTATAATTGCGTACAAAATGCATACACAAGGAGCGCCAGCCAGATGCACCCCACCCGTCAGAAACTGCTCGATACCGGCCTCGCCATCGCCACCGAGAAGGGGCTGCGCGGCCTGACGGTGCGCGAGCTGGCGGCGGCGGCCGAGGTGAACCTCGGCTCCTTCGTCTATCACTTCGGCAACCGCGACGCCTTTATCGACGAGCTGGTCGAGCTCTGGTACGCCCCCCTCTATGACGAGCTCAAGGCGGTGGCAGCCAAAGGCTCCTACCCCTCTGCCATCGCCATGTTCGAGGCGACCATGGAGGCGCTGATCGGGCTGGTGGCGCGCCAGCGCGGCTTCATCAACCACCTGTTTGGCGATGCGCTGGCGGGGGAAGGGGCGGCCCAGCGCTTTCTGCTCAGCCTGCCGCGCCGCCATCCCCTGCTGCTGATCGAACAGGTACGGATGGCACAGGCGGAAGGGTCGCTGGTCGCGGGTCACCCGCTCCAGCTGATGATCTTCATCATGGGGTCGGTCGGCCTGCCGCTGGTGATCGCCGGCAGCGGTCGCCAGCTCGGCTGGCTGCCCGAACAGGCCGCCCCCTTTCTCAGCCAGATAGACAACCCCGAGGCCGCCAGACAGCGGCTGGTATGGGCCCTGCGCGGCCTGCGCCCCACCGACATGAAAGAAGGAGAAACGGCATGAAACAACGCATCGCGATGCTAGCTCTGCTGCTGGCCGTTCTTGGTGGTGACCTCTGGTGGCAGACCCATCCTCAAGGAGAAGCAGCATGAAACAACGCATTGCAATCGTGGCCCTGCTGCTAACTGTTATCGGTGGCTACCTCTGGTGGCAGGGGCGCCCGGCCGACGGCTCCATCCTCTACGGCAACGTCGATATTCGCGACGTCAATCTGGCCTTTCGGGTCGGCGGCCGCGTCGATCAGGTGCTGGTCGATGAGGGAGATAGCGTAAAAGCCGGTCAACTGCTGGCCCGCCTCGATCCGGCTCCCCTCACCCACAGCCGCGACAGCGCCTTGGCCAATCTGGCTGCACTCACTGCCGCCAACGCCCTGATGCACAAAGGCTATCGCAGCGAAGAGACCGACCGCGCCCGGGCCGCACTGGCCGCCGCCGAGGCCGCTGCGCTGGAGGCCGACCAGCAGTGGCGCCGCCAGAGCGCATTGGCCGCCACCGGCGCCATCTCCCGCGGTCAGCTCGATACTGCCCGCTCCCAGCGGGATCAGACCCAGGCGCAGGTGCGCTCGGCACGCGAACAGCTCGCCCAGCTCGAAACCGGCTACCGCCCGGAGGAAATCGCCCAGTCCGATGCCCAGCTGGAAGGGGCCAAAGCGGCGCTCGCCAGTGCCGAACTGGCGCTGGCAGATGCCAGCCTGACCGCCCCCAGCGACGGCATCATCATCAGTCGCGCCATCGAGAACGGCAGCATGGTGCAGAGCGGAGTGACCGCCTTCAACCTCTCCCTGACCGCGCCAGTCTGGGTGCGCGCCTATGTGGAGGAGCCCTGGCTCGGCCACTTCCCGAGCGGCGCCAAAGTGACCCTCAACACCGACTCGCGGCCGGATCAGCCCTATCACGGGGTGGTGGGTTTTGTCTCGCCCACCGCCGAGTTCACCCCGAAATCGGTGGAAACCCCGGACCTGCGCACCCACCTCGTCTACCGGCTGCGCATCGTGGTGCAGGATCCCGACCCGGCCCTGCGCCAGGGGATGCCGGTCACCATCAGGCTGGCTCCATGAGCTGCGCCATCTCCCTCGAGGGGCTCACCAAATGCTTTGGCGAGCGGGTCGCCCTCAACGCCATCTCGGCCACCATTCCGGCCGGTGGCATTACCGGACTGGTGGGCCCCGACGGCGCGGGCAAGAGCACTTTGCTGCGCCTGCTGGCCGGTCTGCTGATCCCCGAAGCGGGCACCATCCGGGTGCTGGGGCTGGACCCGGTGAGCGAGGGGGATCTGTTGCGTCAGCGCCTCGGCTACATGCCCCAGCAGTTCGGCCTCTACGAGGATCTCAGCGTGCTGGAGAACCTCACCCTCTACGCTGACTTGCGCGGCGTACTGGAGCTCGAACGCACACCCACCTTCGCGCGGCTGCTCGCCTTCACCGACCTTGCCCGCTTCACCACGCGACCGGCAGGCAAGCTCTCTGGCGGGATGAAGCAGAAGCTCGGGCTGGCCTGCGCCCTGCTCGGCACCCCGGATGTGCTGCTGCTCGACGAACCCGGGGTCGGGGTCGATCCCATCTCCCGCCGCGCCCTCTGGCAGATGGTGCGCGAGCTGGCCAAGGGGGGGATGACGGTGCTCTGGAGTACCGCCTATCTCGATGAGGCGGAGCTGTGCGACCACGTGCTGCTGATGGCGGATGGCGAGGTGCGCACCAGCGGCACGCCGGCCGATCTGATGGGGGCCATGGCCAGCCGCTGCTGGCTACTGGAGGCGGGGCAACTGGATGGCCGCGAGCGGCGCGCCCTGCTGCGCCGGGCACTGGCTCACCCGGCGGTGATGGATGGCGCGGTGGCGGGGGAGCGGGTTCGCCTGCTGCTGCACCCGGGCATGACGCCCCCACCGCTGGCAGAGCTGCATCTCGCCAACGGCGCCTTTCAACCGGCCCAGCCCCGGTTGGAGGATGCCTTTATCGACCTGCTCGGCGGCGGCCCCGGCGGGGAGTCGAGTCTGGCAACCGGGATGCGCGAAGCGGAACTGCCGCAGGGGGTCTCCCCCGAGGCGGTGATCGAGGCGCGCCACCTCACCAAGCGCTTCGGCGATTTTGCCGCCACCGATGACGTCAGCTTTGCGGTGCGCCGCGGCGAGATCTTCGGCCTGCTCGGCCCCAACGGGGCGGGCAAGTCCACCACCTTCAAGATGGAGTGCGGCCTGCTGCGCCCGAGCGAGGGACAGGCGCTGGTGACCGGCATCGATCTGGCCCACAGCCCCTCGGCAGCGCGCCAGCGTCTCGGCTACATGGCGCAGAAGTTCTCCCTCTACAAGCAGCTCACCGTGGCCCAGAACCTCTCCTTCTTCGCCGGTATCTACGGCCTGTTCGGCCGCCACCAGCAGACGCGGATCGACGCCATGGTGACTGCCTTTGCCCTCACCCCCTGGCTCGATCAGAAGGCGGAATCCCTGCCGCTCGGCCTGCGCCAGCGCTTGTCGCTGGCCTGCGCCCTGCTGCACGAGCCACCGCTGCTGTTTCTCGACGAGCCCACCTCCGGGGTCGATCCGGTGACCCGGCGCGAGTTCTGGTCGCACATCAACGCGCTGGCCGACCACGGCGTCACCGTGCTGGTCACCACCCACTTTATGGATGAGGCGGAGTATTGCGACCGCATTGCCCTCATCTATCGCGGCAAGCTGCTGGCCCTCGGCACCCCGGACGATCTCAAGGGGCTGGCCGCCAAAGAGGCGGCGACCTCTTTGCCAACCGGCTCCTTGCCGACCTGTTCTTTGCCAACAATGGAAGAGGCCTTTATCACCCTGGTCGAGCGGGCCAGCGAGGAGGACGCATGAGCATCAACCGTCGGCGACTGCTGGCCCTCTGCCGCAAGGAGACGCTGCAAATCGTCCGAGATCCGAGCAGCATCCTCATCGCCTTCATCATGCCGGTGGTGCTGCTGGTGGTGATGGGTTACGCCATCAATCTGGATGTGGACCATCTGCGCATCGGCATCTGGCGTACCGATAGCGGCGCCCCGGCGGTGCGGCTGGAGCAGGCCCTGCGCGGCTCAACCGCGCTGGAGATCCACAGCGGCCCGAGCAAGGAGTCCCTGCTCGCCAGTCTGGCCCGTGGCGAGATCCGCGGCCTGCTGGTGATCGATGACGGCTTCTCCCGCGCGCTGGCCGGTCAGGACAATGGCACGCCGCAGGCGCTGCTGCTGACCGACGGCTCCGAGCCCAACACCGCCAACTTCGTCACCAACTATGTGCAGGGGATCTGGCAGGGGTGGCTCGCTGGCGAGGGGGTCGCCATGCCGGTGTCGATAGAGAGCCGCGCCTGGTTCAACCCGGCGCTGGTGAGCCGCAACTTTCTGGTGCCGGGCTCCATTGCGGTGGTGATGACCATCATAGGCGCCCTGCTCACCTCGCTGGTGGTGGCGCGGGAGTGGGAGCGCGGCACCATGGAGGCGCTGCTCGCCACCCCGGTCACCAAGGGGGAGCTGCTGCTCTCCAAGCTGTTGCCCTACTACGGCCTTGGCATCATCGCCATGCTGCTCTGCCTGCTCTTCTCGGTGGCGGTGATGGCGGTGCCGTGGCGCGGCTCCCTGCTGCTGCTCTTTCTGGTCACCAGCGTCTTTCTCGGCAGCGCCCTCGGACTCGGGCTGTTTCTCTCCACCGTGATGCGCAGCCAGTTCAACGCCGCGCAGGCGGCGCTGATCGCCGCCTTTCTGCCCGCCGTGATGCTGTCGGGCTTCGTGTTCGAGATCGCCAGCATGCCACCGCTGCTGCGAGCCATCACTCACCTCATTCCGGCCCGCTACTTCGCCAGCTCCCTGCAGACCCTCTATCAGGCGGGCAGCGTCTTCTCGATCCTGCTGGTCAACGGTTTCTGTCTGCTGCTGCTGGCCGGTTTCTGGCTGGCCCTGACCGCCCGCAAGACGCGGCGCACTCTGGAGTAACCCATGCTGATCCGACTCTGGTGGCTGATCCGAAAAGAGCTGCAGGCCCTGATGGGCAATACTCAGGGGCGCTTTCTGCTCATCATGCCGGTGCTGCTGCAAACCGCCCTCTTCCCGTTCGCCGCCACTCTGGAGGTGACCGGCAACACGCTGGCCATCTACAACCAGGATGGCGGAGCCCAGAGCCGCGAGCTGCTGGAGCGCCTCACCCATATGCCCGCCTTCACCACCATCATCCCGGTGCAAGGCGAGGCGGGCATGACCGAGGCCATCACCGGGCAACAGGCGCTGCTCGGGCTGATTATTCCGGGGGATTTCTCGCGCCGGCTGGCGCGGGGCGAACCGGCCAAGGTGCAGCTGATTATCGACGGCCGCCGCTCCAACGGCGGTCAGGTGGCGGCGGGCTACATCAGTCAGGTGATCGCCCGCTGGCAAAGTGAGGGCAAGGGGCAACCCGAGCTGGCGGTACGCAACCTCTACAACCCCAACGTCGAGTTCCACTGGCATATCCTGCCGGCACTGGTGGCCATCATCACCACCACCGGCTGTCTGATTGTCACCGCCCTCTCGGTGGCGCGGGAGCGGGAGGAGGGCACCTTCGATCAGCTGCTGGTCTCGCCCCTCACCGCAGGCTGGATCATGGCGGGCAAGGCGGTGCCCGGCATCATGGTGGCGGTGGGACAAGGGTGCATAGTCGCGCTGGCCGCCCGTTTTGTCTTCAACCTCCCCTTTGCCGGCAGCCTCAGCCTGCTGATGGCGGGCATGGTCTGCTACGGGCTGGCACTGGCCGGGATCGGGCTCTTCATCTCGTCGTTCTGCTCGACCCAGCAGCAGGCCTTTCTCGGGGTCTTCTCCTTCACCGTCCCGGCGGTGATCCTCTCGGGCTACATCTCGCCGGTGGAGAACATGCCCCAGGTGTTCCAGTGGCTGGCGGCCATCGACCCCCTCACCCACTTCATCGTGCTGCTCAAGGGGGTCTTCCTCAAGGGGTTCGACTGGTCGGCCGCCTGGCCCCTGCTCTGGCCGCTGCTCGCCATCGCCGGCGTCACCCTGTCGCTGGCGCTCGCCATGTTCCGCCGCCATATTGCCTGACGCGCCACCTTGTTCAGCTGATGCCGGTCTCGCCCAGTGCGAGACCGGCCTTTTTCCGACATAAGTTTTCACTCCCCGGCAGTTGGTAAACCGGGCTTACCCTCCACCATCCCTCACCCCGAGCTAACGCAGAAATCATTAACTGGTATACCTATTTTTGTATAGTACTGAATTTTCTCGAATTACCCCTGAGGAGATATATAAATAGACACTTGATTTGCATCAATCGTCTGCCCCTGCCGACTGGGTAGCCTAGCCTCAGAATGATGTTTTATTACTCCAAACTTGAGGCAACTATGAGCAAAATCAGACTGGTCGTTGTGGGCAACGGCATGGTGGGGCACCGCTTCATCGAAGAGCTGATCGAGCGGGCCGATCCGGGCCGCTACGAGATCACCGTCTTCGGTGCAGAATCCCGTCCCGCCTACGATCGCGTCCATCTCTCCTCCTACTTCTCCCATCACACCAGCGAAGATCTCTCCCTCGTCAAACCCGGCTTCTACGACAAGCACGGCATTCGGTTGCTGCTCGGCGAAGCGGTGAAAAAAATCGACAGGACCAACCGCGAAGTGCACTCCAACAAGGGCACTGTGGTCGGGTACGACAAGCTGGTGCTGGCCACCGGCTCCTACCCCTGGGTGCCGCCCATTGCGGGCAGCCAGCACCACGAGTGCTTCGTCTATCGCACCATCGAGGATCTCAAAGCCATCCGCAGCGCGGCCAAGAGCGGCAAGAGCGGGGTGGTGATCGGGGGCGGCCTGCTTGGCCTCGAAGCTGCCGGCGCCCTCAAGGCGCTGGGTCTCGAGACCCATGTGGTGGAGTTTGCTCCGGTACTGATGGCCGAGCAGCTCGACGGTCAGGGCGGCCAGCTGCTGCGCCGCAAGATTGAATCCATGGGCGTGCAGGTACACACCAGCAAGAGCACCAGCGAGATCCTGATGCATGGCGGCGAGCAGGCGAAACACCGCCTCGCCTTCGCCGACGGCAGCCAGCTGGAAGTGGACGTGGTGGTCTTCTCCACCGGCATCCGCCCGCAAGACACCCTCGGTCGCTACGGCGATCTCGCCATCGCCGAGCGCGGCGGCATCGTCATCGACGATCACTGCCTCACCTCCGATTCCGACATCTATGCCATCGGCGAGTGCGCCGCCTGGCAGGGTCGCTTCTTCGGCCTGGTGGCACCGGGCTACAAGATGGCCCAGATCACCGTCGACCACCTGCAGGGCGGCGACAGCCGCTTCGAAGGGGCGGACATGAGCGCCAAGCTCAAGCTGCTCGGCGTCTCCGTCGGCTCCATCGGCGATGCCCACGGCCGCACCCCGGGCAGCCACAGCTATGTGTTCCAGGACGACCAGGCCGGCGTCTACAAGAAGATAGTGGTGAGCGAAGACAACAGCCGATTGCTCGGCGCCGTGCTGGTGGGTGACGTGGAGGATTACGGCAACCTGCTGCAGATGATGCTCAACGCCCTGCCGCTGCCGAGCCACCCGGACACCCTGATCCTGCCCGCCTACGCCGGTGCCAAGCCGACCCTGGGGGTGGATGCCCTGCCGGAAAGCGCCCAGATCTGCTCCTGCTTCGACGTCTCCAAGGGCGACATCGCCAAGGCGGTGGCCGAGGGCCACACCACCCTGGCAGCCATCAAGCAGCAGACCAAGGCCGGTACCGGCTGCGGCGGCTGCGTGCCGCTCATCAGTCAGGTGCTCAACGCCGAGCTGGTGAAACAGGGCATCGAGGTCAACAACCACCTCTGCGCCCACTTCCCCCACTCCCGTCAGGAGCTGTTCCACCTGGTCAAGGTGGAGGGGATCAAGAGCTTCGACGAGCTGCTGGCCAAACATGGCCAGGGCCATGGCTGCGAGGTGTGCAAACCGACGGTCGGCTCCATCCTCGCCTCCTGCTGGAACGAGCATGTGCTGAGCCCGCGCAACACCCCTCTGCAGGACACCAACGACATCTTCCTCGGCAACATGCAAAAGGACGGGACCTACTCCGTCATCCCGCGCATGGCCGGTGGCGAGGTGACCCCGAAAGGGCTGCTGGCGGTGGCCGAAGTGGCCCGCGACTACAAGCTCTACACCAAGATCACCGGCGCCCAGCGCATCGGCCTGTTCGGGGCCCAGAAGGATGATCTGCCCGCCATCTGGCGCAAGCTGCTGGCAGCGGGCTTCGAGACCGGTCAGGCCTACGCCAAGGCGCTGCGCATGGCCAAGACCTGCGTCGGCAGCACCTGGTGCCGCTTCGGCGTGCAGGACAGCGTCGGCCTCGGGGTCTTCCTCGAGAACCGCTACAAGGGCATTCGTACCCCCCACAAGATGAAGTTCGGCGTCTCCGGCTGCACCCGTGAATGTGCGGAAGCACAGGGCAAGGATGTCGGCATCATCGCCACCGACGCGGGCTGGAACCTCTATGTAGGCGGCAACGGCGGCATGAAACCGCGCCACGCCGATCTGCTGGCGTCTGACCTCGACCGCGAGACCCTGATCAAGCTGATCGACCGCTTTATGATGTTTTACGTCACCAGCGCCGACAAACTGCAGCGCACCTCGGTCTGGCTCGGCAACCTGGAAGGGGGCGTCGACTATCTGCGCGAGGTGATCGTCGATGACAAGCTGGGGCTGGCCGAGACGCTAGAGCGCGATATCCAGACCCTCATCGACAGCTACGAGTGCGAATGGTCGCGCACCCTCAACGAAGAGGAAGCGCTCAAGCGTTTCAGCCACTTCATCAACAGCGACAAGCGCGATCCGGACGTCCAGTTCGTCGCCGAGCGCGACCAGCACAGACCCGCCACTCCGGCCGAGCGCATCCCCGTCTACCAGATCGAGGTGGAAACCAAATGATGAAACTTGCCTGCCAACTCAACGACATCCTGCCGGGAACCGGTGTCTGCGCACTCATTGAGGGTCGCCAGATTGCCCTGTTCCGCCCGAGCGCGGCCGCCGAGGTGTTCGCCATCGACAACCGGGATCCCTTCTTCGCCGCCAACGTGCTGTCGCGGGGCCTGATCTGCGAACACGACGGCGATCTCTGGGTCGCCAGCCCGCTCAAGAAGCAGCGCTTTCGCCTGAGCGATGGCCACTGTTTCGACAACCCCGCCATGTCGGTGCAGAGCTATCCCGTTGAAGTACGCGACCAGCAGGTCTGGGTCGCCGTCTGATGTCGACAACCCCCAGATCTATGTCGGTACGGGGATACCCCGTTGAAGTGCGCGACCAGCAGGTCTGGGTCGCCGTCTAACACCAGACCCCACCCCGGCCCTCCCCTTCACAGGGGAGGGAGCAAAAAGCCCCTCCCCCTTGACAAGGGGGAGGCAGGGAGGGGGTTAAAAAACAGTCAGGGCTGCCCGCGGGCGGCCCTCTTGAAGGAAACAAAGATGTATACCGAAACCATCAACAAGTGCGCCACCAACGCGGCCCGCATCAACCGCTTCGAGCGCAGCGACAAGCTCGGCTTCTGGCTCAGCTCCGCCATGGCGGGGGCCTATGTGGGCCTCGGCATCATCCTCATCTTCACCCTCGGCAATCTGGTGGATCCCGCCATCCGGCCGCTGGTGATGGGGGCCACCTTCGGCATCGCCCTGACGCTGGTGATCATCGCCGGCTCCGAGCTGTTCACCGGCCACGCCATGTTCCTCACCTTCGGGGTGAAGACGGGCAAGATCACCATGGCCGACCTGCTGCGCATCCTGCCGCAGACCTGGGTGGGCAACCTGATTGGCTCCATCGTGGTGGCGCTCATCTACTCCTACGGCGGCAGCCTGCTGCCGGATGCGGGCAGTCTGGCGCACAAGGTGGCGCTGGCCAAAACCCAGGCCCCGGCGCTGACCCTGTTTATGAAGGGGATCCTCTGCAACTGGCTGGTCTGCCTCGCCATCTGGATGGCGCTGCGCACCGAGGGTGCCGCCAAGTTCATCGCCATCTGGTGGTGCCTGCTCGCCTTCATCGCCTCCGGCTACGAGCACTCGGTCGCCAACATGACCCTGTTTGCCCTCTCCTGGTTCGGTGCCCACTCCGAGGCCTACACCCTGGGCGGCATCGGCCACAACCTGCTGTGGGTAACCCTGGGCAACACCGTCTCCGGCGCCCTCTTCATGGGCCTCGGCTACTGGTATGCCACCCCCAAGGCCGAGCGCCCGGTCGCGCTGAGCGAGACCACCACCACTGCCAGCCAGACCCAAACCGCCTGATCAGGAGGCCCCATGGACTACTTGCCCATCTTTTGCCGACTCGACAACAAACCCGTGCTGCTGGTCGGCGGCGGCGAGGTAGCAGAGCGCAAGGCGCGCCTGCTGCTGGATGCCGGAGCCCAGCTCACCGTGGTCGCGCCCGATCTCGACCCCGAGCTGGCGGAACTGGCTGCCAACGGGACCATCGAGTGGCTGGCCGGTGAATTTGCGCCGCAGCAACTGGCGGGCAAGTGGCTGGTGGTAGCCGCTACAGATCGGCGCGAGGTGAATGCGCTGGTCTACCAGAGCGCCAATCAGGCGCGGATCTTTGCCAACGTGGTGGATGACCCGAAACGCTCCAGCTTCATCATGCCGTCGATCATCGACCGCTCGCCGCTGATGGTGGCCATCTCCTCCGGCGGCAAGGCCCCGGTGCTGGCCCGACTGCTGCGGGAGAAACTCGAAGCCCTGCTGCCCCAGCATCTGGGTGCCGTCGCGGCCTTCGCCGGCAGCCTGCGGGAGCGGGTCAAGACGCGCTTCGCCAGCATGGGCGAGCGGCGCCGCTTCTGGGAACGGCTGCTCGGGGCGGATCGGCTCGGTCAGGCGCTGGCTCGGGGGGATAGCGCCTCTGCCCACCAGCTGGCCGACAATCTGTTTGCCGACGAAAGCCAGAGCGCTGGCGAGGTGGTGCTGGTCGGTGCCGGCCCTGGCGATCCGGGTCTGCTCACCCTGCACGCCCTGCGCCAGATGCAGCAGGCGGACGTGGTGGTCTATGACCGGCTGGTCTCCGACGAGGTGATGGCGCTGGTGCGCCGCGACGCCAAACGCATCTTCGTCGGCAAGCAGGCGGGCAACCACTGCGTGCCGCAGGAGGGGATCAACCAGCTGTTGCTGGAGGAGGCGAAGAAGGGACAGCGGGTGGTGCGGCTGAAGGGGGGCGACCCCTTTATCTTCGGCCGTGGCGGCGAGGAGCTGGAGACACTGGTCGGCACTGGCATCGGCTTTCAGGTGGTGCCGGGGATCACGGCGGCCAGCGGCTGCGCCGCCTACGCCGGCATTCCGCTGACCCACCGCGACCACGCCCAGAGCGTGCGCTTCGTCACCGCCCACGGCAAGGGGGGTGCCCGGGATCTCGACTGGCCGCTGCTGGCCAAAGATCGGCAAACGCTGGTCTTCTACATGGGGCTCTCATCCTGCACCACCATCCGTGAACAGCTGCTGGCCCACGGCAAGGCAGGCGACACCCCGGTGGCGCTGATCGAGCGCGGCACCCAGCCCTGCCAGCGGGTCATTCGCGGCACCCTTGATGAGCTGCCCGAGCTGGCGGTAGGGGTCGAGAGTCCGGCGCTGATCATGGTGGGCTCGGTGGTGACCCTGGCCGACCAGCTTGCCTGGTTCGGGCAAGGAGGCGCCACAGACGTGGCCCTGGCCTCGGCCTGATCGCTGCATCCATTCCAACGCCACCCTCGGGTGGCGTTTCTTTTTCTGCATTTACTGTCATAACCTCTTGTTTTGAGTCTGGTATCCTATGGGGTGTGTCAGCCGGACCACCGAATTCAGGAATTCTGCTTCATGTCCCTCCCCCCCAAGAACAGCGCCAAACAGCGTGAACACGACAGAGCCCGCATCCTCACGCTGCTGCTGGCCGATGACGCCCTCACCGAGAGCCTGCTCGACCCGCAAGGGGAGCAGGACGCAGAGCTTCGGGACCAGACCAGCGAGCTGACCCGGCTGGTCAACAGCCTGCCCGCCGCCGATATCGCCGATGCGCTGGAATCCCTGCCGCCGGACGAGCGCCATGTGCTGTGGCAGCAGGTGGATGCAGACAAGCACGGCCAGATCCTGGTGGAGGCGTCGGAGACGGTGTGGGACAGCCTCATCAGCGGCATGAGCGACAAAGAACTCCTGCACGCCCTGAGCACCCTCGACATCGACGACCAGATCTACCTGGGTCAGTACCTGCCCCGCAACCTGATGGGACGGCTGCTCACCTCCATGGCGCCGATGGACAGGGACAAGGTGCGCGAGGTGATCCGCTACGGCAAGCACACGGTCGGCGCCATGATGGACTTCGAGCTCATCACGGTCCGGCCCGACGTGACCCTGGCCACCGTCCAGCGCTATCTGCGCCTGCGCGGCCAGATCCCCGAGAACACCGACAAGCTGTTCGTCACCGATCGGCGCAACCGGCTGCAGGGGGAGCTGCCCCTCACCGCCGTGCTGCTGCACAAGCCCGAAACCCTGGTGAGCAACGCGATGGAGAAGGATCCGGTCACCTTCGATCCGGAAGACAACGACGAGGCCGCCGCCCGCACCTTCGAGCGGGACGACCTGGTCTCCGCCGCCGTGGTGGATGCCAGGGGCAAGCTGATGGGACGGCTCACCGTCGCCGAGGTGGTGGACCTGGTCTATGAAGAGAGCGACACCGACCTGCGCCGCATGGGGGGGATCAGCGAGGAAGAAGACGTGTTCGCCCCCGTCTCCAAGGCGGTCAAGACCCGCTGGGCCTGGCTCGCCATCAACCTCTGCACCGCCTTCGTGGCGTCGCGGGTGATCGGCCTGTTCGAGCACACCATCTCCCAGCTGGTGGCGCTGGCGGCCCTGATGCCCATCGTCGCCGGCATCGGCGGCAACACCGGCAACCAGACCATCACCATGATAGTGCGGGCGCTGGCGCTGCAGCATATCCAGACCGGCAATGTCTCCTTCCTGCTGTGGCGCGAGCTGGGGGTGGCCCTGATCAACGGCCTGGTGTGGGGCGGCACCATGGGGGTGGCCACCTACATCCTCTATCAGGATGCGGCGCTGGGCGCGGTGATGACGCTCGCCATGATGCTCAACCTGCTGGTGGCGGCCCTGATGGGGGTCATCATCCCCATGACCATGAGTCGGCTGGGGCGCGACCCGGCGGTGGGGGCCAGCGTGATGATCACCGCCATCACCGACACCGGCGGCTTCTTCATCTTCCTGGGGCTGGCGACCCTGTTTCTGCTCTAGGGCCCGAGGCTGACCGTCTGCGGCGCCTGCCATGGCGCGGGGCCGCTTTCGCGCAAAAACGGTATTTCCCGCCACTGGGCAAGGAATAGTCGTTGAAATGCCAACCCCACTCCTTATACTGGATCCACCTGTTTCCAGCGGTGGATCTGACACAATGGAATACAACACTTCAGAACTGTGCGACATCTATCAGGACATGGTGGATGTACTCGAACCCATGCTCTGCTCCTTCGGCGGCCGCGCCTCTTTCGGCGGCGTCATCACCACGGTCAAGTGCTTCGAATCGAACGGTCTTATCCGTGAACTGGTCAAGGAGAACGGCGTTGGTCGCGTGCTGTTGATCGACGGTGGCGGCTCCATGCGTCGTGCCCTGATCGACAGCGAGATCGCCACCACGGCGGCGGAAAATGAGTGGGAAGGGATCGTCTGCTACGGTTGCGTCCGTGAGGTCGATATCCTGGAAGATCTCGACATCGGCATTCAGGCCCTGGCGGCCATTCCGGTGGGCGCCGACAGCAAGGATATCGGGGAAACCGATCTGCCGGTCAACTTCGGCGGCGTCACCTTCCTGCCGGATGACCACCTCTATGCCGATACCACAGGGGTGATCCTCTCCCCCGATGCCCTCGACATCGAGTAAACAGCGCTGAGTGATAATGGGAGCCCTGGCTCCCATTTTTTATGCCCGCTGATGGCGGAAAAGACGCAAAAAAAGAGGGCCAGTAAACTACTGGCCCCTTAACTGGAAGCAATGTGAGCAATGTCGTGCCTTCACAAGAAGTCCATCACGTTGGAACAAATGAAGTCTTTCCCGGAAAACAAGCTAACAATAATCATTCTCATTTAACTGTGCAAGCCTTATTTGTGAAGATCACAAAAAAATTGACCACCCATGGGGGTGGTCAATCTCATCAGGCTTGTCGCGTAGCAGCTTGCAGGCCAGCCAATCCGGCCTCCCCCACCAGCTTGCGGCTGAGATAGCGCAGCAGCACACCGTAAAGCGGCACAAACAACCCCAGACTTATCAGCAACTTGAATACGTAATCTACGGTCGCGATCTCGACCCAGTGCTCGGCCATGAAGGGATCTGTGCTGCGCCAGAAGGCGATGCTGAAGAAGGCGATGGTATCCACCAGATTGCCGAACAGGGTGGAGGCCGCCGGTGCCACCCACCAGGCTTTCAGCAGGCGCAGGCGGTTGAACACCACCACATCCATGAACTGGCCCACCAGATAGGCCATAAAGCTGGCTAACGCGATCCGGGCAACAAAGAGATTGAACTCTGCCAGATTGCCCACCCCCTGGAAGCTCCCTTCGAAGAAGAGCACCGAGAGTACGTAGGACACGGTCAATGCCGGCAGCATCACGGTCTGGATGATCTTGCGCGCCAGGCCTGCGCCGAAGATCCGCACCGTCAGATCGGTGGCCAGGAAAATGAACGGGAAGCTGAAGGCACCCCAGGTGGTGTGGAAGCCAAAGATGGTGATCGGCAGCTGCACCAGGTAGTTGCTGCTGGCAATGATCAGGATGTGGAACAATGAGAGACGCATCAGTGCCGTCTGGTACTGAGCCGGAGTCAGGTTCATATTGTGACCTTTTTGGTTAATGGGGTTAGGGAACCCATATCGCCACCATGGCGATAATCAAGGGGCGAGATTATACGCCCCCAAATTGATAGTTCAATCTTTATGCGGTTATCTCAAGGGATTGACTCGCATCGCACGCCAAGCTCACTCCCGGGACTGCCGAGCCAGCCAGAGCAGCGCCTCCGCGCCGTCCGGCTGCACCGCCGCCAGCCAGCAGCCACTGTAATGTTCGTACTCGAGCCGAAAGCGGCTGCCTTCAAACTCCAGCAGCCAGCTGTGGCGATCCGCCCCCCACTCCCGCTCGAGTGCCGCCAGCTCCCACTCCTGCAACAGGGCCTCGGCCAGAGTCGGGAAGCTGTCCCAGTCAAGGCCCGGGCAGGTCAGCATCACCACCCCGGCTTCCCTGTCTGTCTGCGTGATACGCCAGTTCATCTGCGGCTCCTCAACTGCTGCACGAGAGCTCGCCCCCGCAATACCAGCCCGGATGCGGGGTGGCGAGATCCTCGTATTCGGGTTGGTCATCATAGGGGTGCTGCAGGGCCGCAAACAGCCGCTCGAACGGCGCCATGTCGCCCCGTTCAGCCGCCTCTATCACCTGCTGGGCCAGGGCGTTGCGCAGCACATACTTGGGATTGACCGCGTCCATCTGCCCCTTGCGCACACCATCCACGCTCCCTTCCCGGGCGAGGCGTGCCCGATAGGCCTCAAGCCACCCCTGCCAGACGGCAGGATCGGGCAACAGGGCCAGCAGGCTGGCGGGCCAGTCACCCTGAGCGGTCAATTCCCCCAGCCGTCGCAGGAAGAGGTGGTAATCCACCTTGTGCGCCGCCAGCAGCCGGAACAACTCGCGGAACAGCGCCGGATCGTCGTCTTCCCACACCGCCAGCCCCAGCTTGGCGCGCATCAGCTCGGAGTAGTGCAACATCAGCTGGTGCTCGTACTGGGCCAGGGCCGACGCGAGCGCGTCGCCATCCACATGGCCGGCCAGCGCCTGTGCCAGCTTCTGCAGGTTCCAGTATCCGACCGCAGGCTGCTGATCCAGCGCATAGCGACCATCCGGATCCGAGTGGTTGCAGACGAAGTCCGGCACATAGGCGTCGATGAAACCGTAGGGGCCGTAATCCAGGGTCAGCCCGAGCAGGGACATGTTGTCGGTGTTCATCACCCCGTGACAGAACCCCGCCGCCTGCCACTTGGCGATGAGCCGCGCGGTGCGGCGCACTACTTCGGCAAACAGCTCGGCGCCATCGGCCAGCTCGGGGAAGTGGTAACGCCGCGCATAGTCGATGAGGGCGGGGATCTTTTCCCCCTGCCCGCTCCAGGCGAAATACTCGAAGTGACCGAAGCGCAGATGGCTCGGCGCGGTGCGCAGCACGGTCGCCCCGCTCTCCACCTGCTCCCGGTAGACAGGCTCGTCACTGCCCAGCAGCACCAGAGCCCGGGTGGTGGGAATGCCGAGGGCATGCAGCGCCTCGGAAGCCAGGTACTCGCGAATGCTGGATCGCAGCACGGCACGGCCGTCGCCGAAGCGGGAGAATGGCGTCTTGCCCGCCCCTTTGAGGTGCAGGTCCCAGCGGCTGCCATCCGGCGCCAGCTGCTCCCCCAGCAGCAGGGCGCGGCCATCCCCGAGGCGCGGGCTGTAACCGCCGAACTGGTGGCCCGCATAGACCTGGGCCACCGGCTGCATGCCCGGCAGAGGCTGCCCCTGGCCGCAACAGGCGAGCCACTGCGCCTCGCTCACCCCCCCGAGCCCCAGCTCACCAAGCAGCGCACGGTTCAGATGCAGCAATCTGGGGCCATGCAGCGGCTGCAGGGCAACAGGCTCGCAAGCCCAGGGGAGTTCGGTGGCAAAAGTGTTGATCAACTTCATGGTGATGGGGGTTGTCCCTGCGTATGCTCGTGTCACTCTTTATACCGCCGTTGGCTCGTCGAGGCTAACAGGCGATCACGATTATTCATTTCAAGGAGAAGACGATGCAAAAGTGGGTCTATACCCTGCCCCTGCTGGCGCTTGCCTGGGGCCATCAGGCCAAGGCGGCCGACATAGACGCAGGCAAGGCCAAATCCGTGGTCTGTGCCGCCTGTCATGGCGCGGATGGCAAGGCGAGCGTCCCGACCTACCCCCACCTCGCGGGCCAGAACCAGGCCTATTTGCTCAAGCAGATGAAGGCGTTCAAGGAGGGTTCCCGTACCGAGCCACTGATGGTTCCCTTCATGGCGATGCTGACCGAGGCGGACATGGAGAATCTGGCGGCCTATTACGCCAACCTCAAATAATGCATGGCGCCGACCAACGGGCGCCTTTCCACTGTTTGTTGTGCCAGCCTACCGGCCTGGGCCTGCTGCGGTCGATGACAAGGTCTACCAGGGCCGACCCTACCGGCGGCAGTAGTCGATGATCAGGTCCATAAAGGCCTCACCGAAGCGCTCCAGCTTGCGGTGACCGACACCGTTGACCGCCAGCATTTCCTCCTCGGTCATCGGCATGAGCTGCGCCATCTCCACCAGAGTCGCATCGTTGAACACCACATAGGGCGGCACCTCTTCATCCTCGGCGATCTGCTTGCGCAGGGCGCGCAGCTCCTTGAACAGCCGCTTGTCGTAGTTGGCGTTGTCGAGCAGCCCGTTGCGCTTCTCCTTGCGGCTGGAGATGGGCTGCAGGCGGGGGACTGCCAGTTCCAGCTTCATCTCGCCACGCAGCACGGGTCGAGCCGCTTCGGTCAGCTGCAACACCAGATTGCGGGTGATGTTCTGGGTCAGCAACCCCTTGTGGATCAGCTGGCGGATGACGCTCATCCAGTATTCGTGGCTCTGATCCTTGCCGATGCCGTAGGTCGACAGCTTGTCGTGACCGTGATCCTTGATGCGCTGGTTCAGCGATCCGCGCAGCACCTCCACCACATAACCCACCCCGAAATTCTGTCCCACCCGCCAGACACAGGAGAGCGCCTTCTGGGCGTCTTCGGTGCCGTCATAACTCTGGGGCGGATCGAGGCAGATGTCGCAGTTGCCGCACGGCTTGTCGTTGTACTCGCCGAAGTAGTTGAGCAGCACCTGACGGCGGCAGGTCTGCGCCTCGGCGAAGGCCGCCATCACGTTGAGCTTGTACTGCTCCACCTGCAACTGCTGGGGGTTTTCGATGTTGTCGAGCAGCCGGCGCACCCTACCGATGTCGGCGGGATCGTAGAGCAGCAGCGCCTCCGCGGGAGTGCCGTCACGCCCGGCGCGGCCGGTTTCCTGATAGTAGGATTCGATGTTCTTCGGGATGTCGTAGTGCACCACGAAGCGCACGTTGGGCTTGTCGATGCCCATGCCGAACGCCACCGTCGCCACCACGATCTCGATGTCATCCTTGAGGAAGGCTTCCTGGGTCTGCTGGCGCAGCTCCAGCGGCAGCCCTGCATGATAGGGTGCCGCCTTGCAGCCGTGGCGGGAGAGCCGCTCGGCCACCTCCTCCACCCGGTTGCGGCTGGAGCAGTAGACGATACCGCAGTTGCCCTTCTGGCTCTGCACGTAGCGCAGCAGCTGCTCGGCCGCCTTGAACTTTTCCACCAGGCTGTAGCGGATATTGGGCCGATCGAAGCTGGCGGTGTGGATGAAGGGATCGTTCAGTTCCAGCCGGTGCAGCATGTCGCTGCGGGTCGCCTCGTCGGCGGTGGCGGTGAGCGCCACCACGGGCACCTGGGGGAACCACTGCTTGAGCCGTCCCAGCGCCGCATATTCCGGCCGAAAATCGTGCCCCCACTGGGAGACGCAGTGCGCCTCGTCGATGGCGAACAGGCCGAGGGGCAGCTCCGCCAACCGGTCCATGAACTCGTGCTGCAGCAAACGCTCGGGGGACACATAAACCAGCTTGATCTCGCCCCGGCGCATGGCGGCAAAGTTCTGGATCATCTCCTCCCGGCTCAGAGCCGAGTTGATGTAGACCGCCGCCACGCCGTTGGCACGCAGGGTGTCGACCTGATCCTTCATCAGCGAGATGAGGGGGGAGACCACCACCCCGAGCCCGGGTCGCAGCAGCGCCGGGATCTGGTAGCAGAGCGACTTGCCGCCGCCGGTGGGTTTGAGCACCAAGGCATCGCGCCCCGCCACTATCTGCTCGATGATCTCGAGCTGGCCCGGCCGAAACTGCTGATAGCCAAACACCGCCTGCAACAGGGCAAGGGGATTCTCTGGCTGAGGGTCAGGCAGGGTTTCGGCAATGACGGTCATGGGCTCTCCTTTGGGGTCGCCATTCTAAAGCAGCCGCCGCCCACAATAAACCTGCCATTGCGAGTGTTAAGGAAGTGTTGCAGGCTGGCTGGAGTTTTTACTCGGCTTTGATGACAGGGCGGACTCAAGGAATGAAACAGATGCTCAAGAAGATGGCGCTCAGTGGCATAGCCAACCTGTTCGCCGAAAAAATGCCCTTCAACAAGCTGATCGGCATGCAAGTCACCCACTACGACTTCGACAAGGTGGAGCTGCGCATCAAGATGGAACAGAAGCTCATCGGCAACCCTTTCCACAACATACTGCACGGCGGCGTCACCGCCAGCCTGCTCGATGTGGCGGGCGGCATGATAGTCGCCGCCTCCTGCATCGACGAGTTGGAGGACTTCTCCCCCAGCTATCTCAAGGAGCGCTTCTCGCGACTTGGCACCATCGATCTGCGGGTGGACTATCTTCGTCCCGGTCGCGGCAACGAGTTCATCGCCACCGCCCACATCATCCGGGCAGGCAGCAAGGTCGCAGTCGCCCGCATGGAGCTGCACAACGAAGAGGGCACTCACATCGCCTTCGGCACGGGGACCTACCTCGTCGGCTAATGGTTTTTATTGCATAAAAAGTGCGCTTCTAAGCTGATTTTAATCATTAGAATTCTCACCCCCTCTTCCGCTCAGGGTCCATACTGAAAGTCGGGATTCTGTGCAGAGGGAGGATTGCAGACGATGAGCGCGATACTGGCTACCCAACCATCCAGAGCCTTGCTGACACGACTTGAGGCCATGCGCGAAGAAGTGCAGACCCCAGAGTGCCGTCACTGGTTGGAACAGGAGCTGGAGGGGTATTCTCTCTGTTCACCCCTGCCCTGGTATCGCATCATTGCCTGTCGGCAACGCGGTCACTTCCTGAATCTGAAGACGGGAAAATATCTGACTTGCCATATCGGCAGCCAAACGCTAAGCCAACGCGACCTGGCCCAAGTTCAGTTCATCTATGCCCGTGAACCCGCCGCCCACTATTTACTGCGTCACAATTCCCATATCGAGCCCTGGCCGGAATCGCTGCTGGAAGCGTATCGAGAGCAGCTGATCCCTGGTCATCTCTGCCTGCAAGCCTGGCATGAGCCCGTGTCTTCGCTGCGTTCACAACTGATGGAGGGAATAGCACATTTCATTAGTGAGTACCCCAAGCATGCGGCCCTGCAAACCCAACACGGTTTCAAGGCATTGCGGCATCAACACTGGCATATCTGAATGAGCGCCTGGGGCGCAAGGAGGGCACCATCGACAAGACCCACAACGAGATTGTCACAATCTAGAGTGCCGGAGTCAGGATCAGACTCCACCAGTGGGGCCACCGAGCGGTGGCCCTTTTAGTTGGGCAAATGAGGGAGATCGGAGCAGCTGCAGCAATCGACAATGGAAATGTCAGCTTTTCTTCAACAGACCAAATGCGAAAAGGCCGCTCATTGAGCGGCCTTTTCAAATGTGGTCGGTGTGAGAGGATTCGAACCTCCGACCCCTTCGTCCCGAACGAAGTGCGCTACCAAGCTGCGCTACACACCGATGTCTGCGGGGCGAGAATTTACCGAAAGCCCCGACCCGACACAAGCCTTTTTTTGCATTCACTCTAAAAAAACGGCTTTACGCTCAATAATTCAGCGAGTCGCAGCAAAAATCGCCACAAGGCATCTTTCCGCCTGCCTTCAGCCCTGTCGAGGCAACCTGAACTCGGTCGGCCCCAGCAAACGCCGGCTCCAATCCGCCACCACTCCATGTTCCAGCCAATGAGCCGCATGCTGGCGCCAATTGGGAGAGAGCGCCGGGTTCTCCAGCAGCAGTTGCAGGTCTTCCTTGTTGCGAACCTGGTTGAACAGGATGTCGGCGGTGCGCTTCACCGTCAGCTCAGGGTAGGGTCTGTCCACCAGTGTCAGCTCCCCCTGCGGCTCCACCCTTCCCTCTTCCAGCACCCGCAGCAGCCAGCCACAGCGGCCACTCAGCTGCATCACCTGGGAGAGCTGGCCATAGCCAAAGCGCTGGTTGAGCTTGAAACAGGGGGATCTGGGCTGGCTTATCTGGATCAGCGCCTCTCCAAGTCGATAGACATCGCCGATGCAGGCCTGCGCCTCGGTCAGCCCCAGACCAGAGAGATTCTCGCCAAAGGCAGCAGGCAGCCAGGGTGTGCGTGGTACAGGCAGCCCCAGCGCGGTTTGCCAAGTCTTCCACCAGGCGTAGTGCTCCGCCGGGTAATGGTGCAGGGCCCGATCCGGGCCGCCATGATGGCGTCTGTCGCTCTGCTCATCCCCGCGAAGGCCGAGGAAATCGCACCACAGAGGGGCGTCGGCAGGCTGCTTGTGGATGGCACTGATGAGGCCGGGGGCCTGCTCTGGGTTCAGTTCGGCGCTCTGGCCGATGAAGAGGGAGATCCGCATTCCATTCTCCTGACGGATGGGGGAATGCGGATCTTATCACGGGGCAGGTCAGGCAACTGCCTGCATCTGGGTGGTCATGGCGATCTCGGCGCGACGGCGTTTCTCCGCCCGGGCCATCAGATACCAGCTACCGAAGGTGAACAGGGATACCGACAGCAGGATCAGACTCGCGATGGCGTTGATCTCGGGCTTCACGCCGAGGCGCACCGCCGAGAACACTTCCATCGGCAGGGTGGTCGAACCCGGGCCGGAGACGAAGCTCGCCAGCACCAGGTCATCCAGCGACAGGGCAAACGACATCATGCCACCCGCCGCCAGCGACGGGGCGATCATCGGGATGGTGATCAGGAAGAACACCTTCCAAGGCTTGGCTCCCAGGTCCATGGCCGCCTCCTCGATGGAGAGATCCAGCTCCCGCAGCCGCGCCGACACCACGATCGCCACATAGGCGGTACAGAAGGTGGTATGTGCTATCCAGATGGTCAGCATGCCCCGCTCCGCGGGCCAACCCACCAGCTGGGCCATGGCCACGAACAGCAGCAGCAGGGAGAGACCGGTGATCACCTCGGGCATCACCAGCGGCGCCGTCACCATGCCGCCGAACAGGGTCCGGCCACGGAAGTGAGGGATCCGGGTCAGCACGAAGGCCGCCACCGTCCCCAGCGCCACCGCCGCGATGGCGGTGTAGAAGGCGATCTCCAGGGAGCGGAACACGGACCCGATCAACTGTTTGTTGTCGAGCAGGCCGAAGTACCACTTGAGCGACCAGCCTCCCCACACCGTCACCAGCTTGGAGGCGTTGAAGGAGTAGATGACCATGATGATCATGGGCAGGTAGATGAACAGCAGACCCAGCCATAGCATCAGCTTGGCAAAACCGAAACGTCTCATGCCTTGCCCTCCAGCTCTTTGGCCTGGTTGCGGTTGAACAGGATGATGGGAATGATCAGCACCGCCAGCATCACCACCGCCAGGGCGGAGGCCACCGGCCAGTCACGGTTGTTGAAGAACTCCTGCCACAACACCTTGCCGATCATCAGGGTCTCCGGACCACCCAGCATCTCGGGGATGACGAACTCGCCCACCACCGGGATGAAGACCAGCATGCAACCGGCGATGATGCCGTTCTTGGAGAGTGGCACCGTGATCTGCCAGAACCGGGTCAGGTTGCGGGCACCCAGGTCGGAGGCCGCCTCCAGCAGGCTCTGGTCGTGCTTGACCAGGTTGGCGTAGAGCGGCAGCACCATGAACGGCAGGTAGGAGTATACGATGCCGATATAGACCGCCAGGTTGGTATTGAGGATCTGCAGCGGTTCGTCGATCACCCCGATGCCCAGCAGGACGCTGTTGAGCAGGCCGTTGTTGCTGAGGATCCCCATCCAGGCGTATACCCGGATCAGGATCGCCGTCCAGGTCGGCATCATGATGAGCAGCAACAGAACGGTCTGAGTCTCCTTGTTGGCCCGCGAAATGGCGTAAGCCATGGGATAACCGATCAACAGGCAGAGCAGGGTGCTGACCAGGGCTATCTTGAGGGACCCCAGATAAGCCGCGATGTAGAGCTCATCCTCCTGCAGCAGCAGGTAGTTGCCCAGGTTGAGCAGTATGGTGAGCTGATTGTCTGCCCAGCTCACCACGTCCGTGTAGGGCGGGATGGCCACGTCCGCTTCGGCGAAGCTGATCTTCACGACAATGATGAAGGGCAGCAGAAAGAAGAGGAACAGCCAGAAGAAGGGGATGCCGATGACCAGCTGCCGCCCTCCCACCTGTTTGAGTCGTCTCAATGCCTTCATGATTGCAGCACCACGCCGCTGTCATCTTCCCAGTAGAGGAACACCTGGTCATCCCAGGTCGGCCGTTTGCCGTGGCGTTCGGCATTGGCGATGAAAGCCTGAACGATTTTGCCCGAGGGCAACTGGATGTGATACACGGAATGGCCGCCCAGATAGGCGATGTCATAAACCTCGCCCTTGGTCCAGTTGAAGTCCGGATGCTCGATCTCTTCCGGCTTTTGCAGGCTCATCAGCAGTTTTTCCGGACGCAGGGCATAGGTGACCTTCTTGTTCTCCGCCCGGGAGCTGATGCCGTGACCCACATAGATGGGCTGCTCCAGATCCGCACAGGCGATGATGGCGTGGTCCTGCTCATCCTCCACCAGCAGGCCGTCAAACAGGTTGACGTTGCCGATGAACTCGCACACCAGCCGGCTGGCCGGGGTCTCGTAGATATCCATCGGGCTGCCGATCTGCTCGATGCAACCGAGGTGCATGATGGCGATCCGCTCGGCCATGGTCATGGCTTCTTCCTGATCGTGGGTCACCATGACGCAGGTCACGCCCACCCGCTCGATGATCTCGACCAGCTCGAGCTGCATGGTGGAGCGCAGCTTCTTGTCCAGCGCCCCCATGGGCTCGTCCAGCAGCAGCAGCTTGGGACGCTTGGCCAGGGAACGGGCCAGGGCCACCCGCTGACGCTGACCACCGGAGAGCTGGTGCGGCTTGCGGCGGGCGTACTGGGTCATCTGCACCAGCTTGAGCATCTCTTCCACCCGGGCATCGATCTCCGCCTTGGGCAGGCCATCCTGCTTGAGGCCGAAGGCGATGTTCTGGGCCACCGTCATGTGGGGGAACAGGGCGTAGGACTGGAACATCATGTTGATGGGGCGTTCATAGGGCGGCATGTCGGTAATGTCGACGCCGTCGAGGAACAGCCGTCCTTCCGTGGGTCGCTCGAACCCGGCCAGCATCCGCAGCAAGGTGGACTTGCCGGAGCCGGACCCACCCAGCAGGGCGAAGATCTCGCCCTTGTTGATGTTGAGGGACACGTTGTCGACCGCCAGCGTTTCGTCGAACTGCTTGCTTACCCTGTCTATTTTGACCAGCACTTCTTTACGCTGCTGGCTGCCCTCGAGGGCTTTCTTGTAGGCACTGGAGGCTATCGCCATTACCAAACTCCCAAAGGTGATACCGGCCGGGGCCGATCCATCAATACAATCTGGCGCCCCGGGATGGGCGCCAAGGTTAGGTTCCGGACTTGATCTTGGTCCAACTCCGGGTGATCAGGCGCTGCACCGAGCGGGGATGTGTTTCCTGCACATAGAGCCGCTCAAGCACCGCCTGTGGGGGGTAGACTGAGGCATCCTCGCGGACGGCCTTGTCCATGAACTCTCCCGCCTTGCTGTTCGGGTTCGCGTAACCCACGTAGTCGCTCACCTTGGCGATGACTTCAGGCTCGAGAATGTAGTTGATCAGGGCGTGGGCCTCTTTGACGTTGGTGGCATCGGCCGGGATCGCCATCATATCGAACCAGAGGTTGCCTCCCTCCTTGGGGATGCTGTAGGCAATCTTGATCCCCTTGCCCGCCTCCTCGGCCCGGGACGCCGCCTGCAGGATGTCGCCGGAGAAACCCGCCGCCACGCAGATGTTGCCGTTGGCGAGGTCACCGATGTACTTGGAAGAGTGGAAGTAGGCCACGTAGGGGCGCACCTTGAGCAGCTGCTCTTCGGCCCGCTTGATATCCGCCGGCTCATGGCTGTTGGGGTTGAGCCCCAGGTAGTTGAGGGCAGCCGGGATCATCTCGTCCGCCGAATCGAGGAAGGCCACGCCGCACTGGGAGAGCTTCTTCATGTTTTCCGGCTCGAAGATGGTCGCCCAGGAGTCAATCTTGTCGACACCCAGTACTTCCTTGATCTTGTCGACGTTGTAACCGATGCCGTTGGTGCCCCAGAGGTAGGGCACGGCGTACTGATGGCCCGGATCCACCTTCTCGAGCTGCCTGAGCAGCAAGGGATCCAGGTTGCTCAGGTTTGGCAGCAGGGTGAGGTCCAGCTTCTGGAAGGCCCCCGCCTTGATCTGCTTGGCCAGGAAATTGTTGGAGGGCACGACCAGATCGTAGCCGGTGCGTCCGGTCAGCAGCTTGCCTTCCAGCGTCTCGTTGGAGTCAAACACGTCGTAGACGGTCTTGATCCCGGTCTTCTGCTGAAAGTCACTGAGGGTGGTCTCGCCGATATAATCGGACCAGTTGTAAAAATGAACCACAGGGGCTGCCTGGGTCAGATTTGCAAACCCCAGGGTCAGGGCCAGCGTTGCCATCTTGGTCATGTGCACTTATCAGTCCTCATTTGTGTGATTTTGCCAGTCGCGCATCCATACGCGCCGTCCAACCTGTCGGGTGGTCACCACCCTCCCGGCCGAACTGCGGACCGGGAGGGGTACTCGTCACTCTTACTTGCCTGACTTGATCTTGGTCCAGCTGCGGGTCATCAGACGCTGCACCTTGGCCGGCAGATCCGGGAAGGTGTAGATCTTCTTGAGGGTATCCGGCGTCGGGTAGATACCCGGGTCGGTACGGATCGCCTCGTCCACCAGCGGCGTGGCCGCCTTGTTGCCGTTCGGGAACTGCACCACGTTGGTGATGTTCGCGATCACGTCCGGCTTCATCAGGTAATTGATGAAGGTGTGGGCCGCCTCGACGTTCTTGGCATCCGCCGGGATGGCGATCATGTCGAAGAAGCTGCCTGCCCCCTCTTTCGGAATGGTGTAAGTCAGGCTGACACCGTTCTTGGCCTCGGCGGCGCGCGCCTTGGACTGCTGCAGGTCACCGGAGTAACCGACCGCCACGCACAGGTTGCCGTTGGCCAGATCCGAAATGTACTTGGAGGAGTGGAAATAGGCGGTATAGGGACGGATGGAGAGGAACAGCTCCTCTGCCTTCTTCAGCTCATCCGGCTTCTGGCTGTCCGGCTTGAAGCCCAGGTATTGCAGGGCGGCCGGCAGCATTTCGGTCGGCGAGTCGAGGAAGGAGACACCGCACTCCTTCAGCTTGGCCATGTTCTCCGGCTTGAACACCAGATCCCAGGAGTCCACCGGGGCATCGGCCCCCAGCACGGCCTTCACCTTCTCGGCGTTGTAGGCATAGCCGATGGTGCCCCACAGGTAAGGGATGGAGTATTGGTTGCCCGGATCGCTCGGTTCGAGCGCCTTGAGCAGGTCGACGTCCAGGTTCTGCCAGTTGGAGAGTTTGGACTTGTCCAGCTTCTGGAAGACACCTGCCTTGATCTGCTTGGCCAGGAAGGGGTTGGACGGTACGACGATGTCATAGCCCGACTTGCCTGCCAGCAACTTGGCTTCCAGCACTTCGTTGCTGTCGAACACGTCGTAGACCACCTTGATGCCCGTCTCCTTCTGGAAGTTTTCCAGCGTATCCGGCGCGATGTAGTCGCTCCAGTTGTAGACGTGCAGCACCTTCTCGTCGGCCATCGCCCCGGTACTCATCATGACCAGCGCCACGGAAGCAGCCATCATTCCCTTTTTAAAAGACATAGTCCTTGTCTCCTAAGCAAATTGTATGCGTAAGCCAACCTGCCCGGTTCCCGCCTATTCCCGCAGCTTTGCAGCCGTCAGGTCCAGACTGAGCCTGGCCAGTTTGACCAATTCATCCACCTGTTCCTCGGTGATCACCAAGGGGGGCGATATGATCATGGTATCGCCGACAGCCCTCATCACCAAGCCATTGTTAAAACAGAACTCCCGACAGGTCATCCCGGCATGGAGCTCGGCCGGGAAGCGACGTTTCGTCTGCTTGTCCTGCACTATTTCCAGCGCGGCGACCAGGCCTTTTCCACGGGTTTCCCCCACCAGCGGATGGTCCGCCAGCTCAGCCCAGCGGCGCTGCAAATAGGGGCCGATACTATCATGAACTCGCTTAACTATGCTCTCCCTTTGCATAAGCTGGATGTTGGCAATGGCCACGGCGCAGGCGACCGGATGGCCGGAATAGGTGAAGCCATGGTTGAACTCGCCCCCCTCTTCCACCAGCACCCTGGCAACCCTGTCCCCCACCATCACGGCGCCCATCGGCAGATAGCCGGAGGTAATGCCCTTGGCCAGGCACATGAGGTCGGGTTTGATGCCAAAACCTTCACTGGCAAACCAGTGACCGGTGCGGCCAAAGCCGCAGATCACCTCGTCGGCGATAAGCAGGATGCCGTACTGGTCGCAGATGCGCTGGATCTCGGGCCAGTAGCTCTCGGGCGGAATGATGACCCCCCCGCACCCTGGATAGGCTCGCCGATGAAGGCGGCTACCTTGTCCACCCCCAGTGCCAGGATCTTCTCTTCCAGCTGGCGGGCACGGGCCAGACCGAACTCGTGGGCGCTCATGCCCTCTCCCTCAACGAAGTGATAGGGCTGGTCGATGTGTACTATGCCGGGAATGGGCAAGCCGCCCTGGGCGTGCATCCCCTTCATGCCCCCCAGACTGGCCCCCGCCACGGTGGAGCCGTGATAGGCATTGTGGCGGCTGATTATCACCTGCTTGTCAGGTTGTCCCTTGCTGGCCCAGTAGTGGCGCACCATACGCAGCACGGTGTCGTTGCACTCCGAGCCCGAGCCGGTGAAGAAGACGTGGTTGAGGTGGGAAGGCGTGATCTCGGCCAGCAGGGTTGCCAGCTCGGCAGCAGGAGGGTGGCTGGTCTGGAAGAAGAGGTTGTAGTAGGGCAGCTGCTGCATCTGGCGAGTGGCGGCATCTACCAGCTCCTGACGGCCGTAGCCCATGTTGACGCACCACAGACCTGCCATCCCGTCCAGAATGCGCTTGCCTTCGGAGTCTTCCAGATAGACGCCTTCGGCCTTGGTGATGATGCGACTGCCCTTCTTGTTCAGGGCCTGAAAATCGGTAAACGGATGCAGATGATGGCTGGCTTCCAGTTGCTGCCACTCACGGGTGGTGTGCTGCATTGCTTGCTCCTCGGTTCCTTCGATTCGGCGAATCTTGTCGCCATTCATGAGGGCACGGGTGGCCTGCCCGGTCACTGCCATTCACGGGGCTGGCACTCTCTTGCCTGCTCGATGCCTTTCCATGGGGCGAACATCGTCGCCAGTTGATTGCAGGTGACCCCCCTCTCCATTGCGAGAGCGGGCCTCACCTTTACTCGGTGCCTTCCGGGTCGCGGGCGCCCCCGCCAGACGGGCCTTCGGCCCCTTGCTTGCGATATGACGGGGAGAGGCCTCGCCTCCCCCGGGGACAGATCAGACGTTCAGCAGCAGGAATTCCCGTTCCCAGCGGCTGATCACGCCGAAATAGGTCTCGTACTCCTTGCGTTTGACGGCCACAAAGGCGCGGATGAAGCGCTCCCCCAGCATGTCCTTGATGGGTTCACACTGCTCCAGGTGGCTCAGCGATTCCTCCAGCGAGCGGGGCAGGCTGTAGGGCAGGTCATAGGCACTCGCCTTCATCTCCTGCATGGGTTCGAGCTTCTCCAGCATGCCGAGGTAGCCGCAGGCCAGGGTGGCGGCCAGGGCCAGATACGGGTTGGCATCGGCCCCGGCGAAGCGGTTCTCGACCCGGCGTGCACTCGGTTCGGAGAAGGGGACCCGCAGGCCGCAGGTGCGGTTTTCCACACCCCACTGCACGTTGCGCGGCGCACTCTCGCCAAAGGTGAGGCGGCGGTAGGAGTTGACGTTCGGCGCCAGCAGGGCGGTCACTGCCGGGGTGTATTTCTGCAGGCCGGCGATGAAGTGCATGAACAGATCGGAGTTGCCCCCTTCGCTGGTACCAAACAGGTTGTTGCCATCCATGTCTTCCAGGCTCTGGTGGATATGCATGGCGGAACCCGGTTCGTTGCTCATGGGCTTGGCCATGAAGGTGGCATAGATGCCGTGGCGATGGGCGGCCTCGCGCATGGTGCGCTTGAACAGAAACACCTGGTCGGCGAGATCGATGGCATCCCCGTGCAGGAAGTTGATCTCCATCTGGGCGGCACCGGATTCGTGGATCAGGGTGTCCACCTCCAGCTCCTGGGCCTCGCAGTAGTCGTACATGTCCTCGAAGATGGGGTCGAATTCGTTCACCGCATCGATGCTGAACGACTGGCGGGCCGTTTCCGGGCGGCCGTTGCGGCCCACCGGCGGCACCAGTGGATAGTCGGGATCTTCGTTGCGGGTCACCAGGTAGAACTCCAGCTCCGGCGCCACCACCGGCTTCCAGCCCTGCTTCTCGTAGAATGACAGAACCCGGCGCAGCACGGAGCGGGGAGCGATGTCGATGAGCTTGCCGTTGACGTCAAAGCAGTCGTGGATCACCTGGGCGGTGGGCTCCAGCGCCCAGGGTACGAAACGAATGGTGTTGGGATCGGGATAGAGCTGCATGTCCCGCTCCAGCGGGTCTATCATGCTGTCGTCATCCGGGTACTCGCCAGTCACCGTCTGGGTGAAGATGACCTCGGGCAGCCGCATGCCCCCCTCGCGCAGAAACTTGTTGGCTGGAATGATCTTGCCTCGGGCATTGCCGGTGAAATCCGGAAACAGGCACTCCACTTCCGTGATGCGATTGCTCTCCATCCAGCCCTTGATACTGTCCATGTTAAACCCCGACTTTACGGTTGCCATTGTCAAGGGTGTCTAATATAAGGAACACCCTTGTTAAGAAAATGTAATCGACCACACCATAAAAGCCCGTGATAAAGGCCTTTGTCAAGCAACGGTGTTTAAAAAACTATAAACAACGGCCTGTATAATGACCAGCGCGGCACCAAATACTAAACACTTTGTGTCACGATCAGCCCACTGCAAGCTCGATGCCAACGGCGGCGGGATCTCGTTCGATACTCAGTCAGACCCTGTCGGAGAAGGCCCATTTCTTTGCAAGGGCGCACACTCCTTATCCAATTTCCTTTGCATGTCTGCATTTTTTTGGTACAAGGCCCGCCCTGATTTGCACTCTCCTGCATGGATTTGGTGCAAAACGGGATACAAGGGCTTGGTCTGACGACAGACAGCCCCCATCAATGGGTAACATTGGGAAACTGACTGGTAGCAAACCGTATGTGTGATTTCATGACAGAAGACCAACTGACCTTCTACAAAGGCCAGATCGAGCGACAAATCCTTGAGCTCGAAGAACGTCTCAACTCCCAGGCCAGCCAGGCTATCGCCACCGATACCAACGAGATGGCGGATGAAATTGACCGTGCCAGTGTCGAGGAGGCCCGTCGCCTGGAGCTGAACCGCATCGAGCACGACAAGTTGCACCTGCGCAAGCTGAAAGGGGCGTTGAAGCGGATCAATGAAGGGGATTTCGGCTATTGCGAATCCTGTGGCGACGAGATCTCTCTCAAGCGGCTGCAGGCCCGTCCCGAGTCCCGCTTCTGTGTTGAATGCCAGAGCACCAAGGAATTCAACGACACTCACGTGTTCCGTCGCGTCGCCTGATGCGGCGAACAAGCCCGGCCTCGGTACGAGCCGGGCACAGGGCAAGCCATGCCCGAAGATGACGCGGCCGGGTGATCCCCGGCCCCTTTCACAGCAAGAGCGTGACAACTTCTGTTAGACTCCGGGCAAGTCCCGGATCCTACAGGAGATCAAAGCGTGAAATGGCTCATCAGGCTGTGCTTGTGCCTGCCATTGCTGGCACAAGCACAGACGCTCACCGTCAAGGTCCCCAGCCGACCGATCAACGATCTCGACAACGAATACCAGCTCAAGCTGCTGGAACTGGCGCTCAACCACGCCGGGCAGCCCTACAAGCTGGAGCGGGTCGACCTCAATCTCAACCAGTACAGCCTCCAGCAGGCGCTTGCCAAGGGCAAGGTCATCAATGTGTTCTGGATGGGTACCTCCAGCGCGCTGGAATCCTCCCTCACCGCAGTACCAATCCCGCTGTTTCGTGGCCTGGAAGGGCTGCGCCTCTCCTTCATCCACGCCGATGCCCAGGAGCGGTTCAACCAGATCAACACCCTGGCAGACCTCAAGAAACTGAAAGCCGCACAGGGGGTGGGCTGGGCCGACAACAAGATCCTGGAACTGGCAGGCATTCCCACCTATGCCGGGCGCTACAGCAACCTGTTTCGCCTGATGAATGACGGCGACAAGCTGGACTTCTTCCCCCGTGGTCTGGTGGAAATCTTCGCCGAACGCAGCGAGCTGGCGGCACAATATCCCAACCTGGTGATCGATCAGCACCTGCTGATCCGCTACCCCTTCGCCGAGTTCTTCTTCGTCAGCCCGGAGTCGCCGAAGCTGGCCAAGGCGATCCAGACCGGCCTCGAGCGTGCCTATGCCGACGGCAGCTTCATGGCGTTCTTTCGGGAGAACCCCAAGATCCGCGAGGCCCTGGCCAGCGCGAATCTGGAGCAGAGAGTCACCATCGCCCTGCCCAATCCCGACATGACCCCCTTGCTCAAAAGCATTCCGGCCCAATATTGGGAATATCCACCGTCGCAGGAGTAAACGGACACGATATCTGGCGTTGAGAATATCCACCGCTGCGAGCATGAACGGACACGATATCCCGGCATTGGGAATATCCGCCGCCGGGAGCGTGATCAGCCGCGGGTCACCCCATCCGGTGGGCGCAGCCCGCCGCAGACGCACAGGAAATCGAGGCCACCCGGCCTCAATACGCGCACCAGGGAGGTGCCATGAAACGACTGGATGACTGGTTTCGCGACTACGGCCAGAGCCATCAACACCCCGTCAATGTGGCCATCCACAAGGTGGCAGTGCCAGGCATCTACCTCTGCATCCTGGCACTGCTCTGGTGCCTGCCCGCTGGTCCCCTGCCAGCGTCCCTCAACTGGGCGGGGCTGGTGGCCATCCCGGTGCTGGGCTTCTACCTGCGGCTGTCGTTGACGATCTTTACGGGGATGACGGCGCTGACCGCCCTGGGGCTGGCCTTCTGCCACGTCTGGCAGGGGCCGCTGCTGTGGCCTGCCCTCATCGGGTTCGTGCTGTTCTGGATAGCCCAGTTCGTCGGTCACCATATCGAGGGGAAACGCCCCTCCTTTCTCACCGACCTGCAATTTCTGCTGGTAGGCCCCGCCTGGGTGCTGGCCAGCCTCTATCGTCGTTTGGGCATCCCTTTCTGAGGGAGGCCAACAGGAGAGACCATGAGACATCTTCAGACCCTTGCTCGCACCCTGCCCCTGCTGCTGGGGGCACTGATGGCCGGCCCGGTGCTGGCCGACAAGGCAGATCCCGTCGGCGAGGTGAGCACCGCCTTCAAGCTGCTCGGACCCAACCACAAGATCCTGGTGGAGGCGTTCGACGACCCGAAAATCGCCGGTGTAGCCTGCTATCTGGCCCGCCCCAAGACCGGCGGCGTCAAGGGTGGACTCGGGCTGGCGGAAGATCCCTCCCACGCCTCCCTCTCCTGCCACCAGATCGGCCCCATCACCCTGCCCGCCAAGCTGAAGGCGGGGGAAGAGGTGTTTGATGTCAGCACCTCGCTGGTGTTCAAGGAGCAGAAGGTGGTGCGTTTTTACGATGAGAAGCGCAATGCCCTTGTCTATCTGACTTACAGCACCAAGTTGGTGGATGGTTCGTACAAGAGTGCAGTGAGTGCCGTCCCCATCATGCCCTGGGGTTGAAACAGCACCACTTATCCCGTGATGACGGTCACTATTTGTTGTAATTTAACCACATCATTATCTACGGAGAGCGCACCATGAGAGTCGCCGTTTTCAGTACCAAGAGCTACGACAAGGAACATTTCCACCAGGCCAACGCCCAGTACGGTTTCGATCTGGAGTTCTTCGACGTGCGGCTGGAGGCCAAGACGGCCCGTCTCGCCCACGGCTTCCCCGTGGTCTGCCTGTTCGTCAACGATGATGCCGACCGCGAAGTGCTGACCGAGCTGGCGCAGTACGGCACCAGGGTCATCGCCCTGCGCTGCGCCGGTTACAACAACGTGGATCTGGCCGCCGCCAAGGAGCTGGGACTCAAGGTGGTGCGGGTGCCTGCCTACTCCCCCGAGGCCGTTGCCGAACATGCGGTGGGCCTGATGATGACCCTCAACCGCCGCATCCATAAGGCGTATCAGCGCACCCGGGACGCCAACTTCTCCCTGGAGGGGCTGGTGGGCTTCAACATGCATGGCCGCACCGCCGGCATCATAGGCACTGGCAAGATCGGCATCGCCACCTTGCGCATCCTCAAGGGGTTCGGCATGCGCCTGCTGGTGAGCGATCCCTATCCGAACCAGGCGGCCATCGATCTGGGCGCCGAGTACGTGGATCTCGACACCCTATTCCGTCAGTCCGATGTCATCAGCCTGCACTGCCCCCTGTTCAAGGAGAACTATCACCTGCTGAACAAGGAGGCCTTCGCCAAGATGAAGGACGGGGTGATGATCATCAACACCAGCCGGGGCGGCCTGCTCGACTCCAACGCCGCCATCGAGGCCCTCAAGACTGCCCGCATCGGCGCCCTGGGGCTGGACGTCTACGAGGAGGAGGAAGACCTCTTCTTCGAGGACAAGTCCAACGAGGTGATCACCGACGACGTCTTCCGCCGCCTGTCTGCCTGCCACAACGTGCTGTTCACCGGTCACCAGGCCTTCCTGACCCGGGAGGCGCTGCACGCCATCGCCGACACCACCCTCAGCAACATCCAGGCCATCGAGAGCCAGGGCCGCTCTGACAACGAAGTGGAGTGATCCCTGAGGCGTTGTCGCCACGCCATTGATCCCGCCGCCGGGTTGTGAGACCCGGCGGCATCGGGTAGGCTACCAGCCCTTTTTTGTACAGGAGTCTGGCCAGCATGTTCATCGGATTTGATTACGGTACCTCCAACTGTGCCGTCGCCGTGATGGAACAGGGCAGCCCCAGGCTGCTGACCCTCTCCGGTTCCCATTACCTTCCCTCCACCCTGCACGCCCCCCACCGGGACGCCATCGCAGGCCTCCTGGCCGAAGGGCTGGCCCCCGTCCAGCAGAGCGAATACCTCAAGCTGCGCGGTCCCGTGGTGACCCGGGCCCAGGCGGTGCGCCGCCAGATGCGCGAAGAGGGACTCATCGACGAGCTGAGCTTCGGCGGTGCGGCGCTGGCGCGCTATCTGGAAGAGCCGGACGAGGGCTACTACATCAAGTCCCCCAAATCCTTTCTCGGGGCCTATGGCCTCAAGGCTCCCCAGATCGCCCTGTTCGAGGACATCGTCTGCGCCATGATGCTGCACGTGCGCCGGGAGACGGAGCAGCAGACGGGCAGCACCATCCGCCAGGCGGTGATCGGCCGACCGGTCAACTTCCAGGGACTGGCGGGGGAAGAGAGCAACCGCCAGGCCATCGCCATCCTGAGCGAGGCGGCACGCCTCGCTGGGTTCGAGCGGGTGGAGTTCCTCTATGAGCCGGTGGCCGCCGGCTTCGAGTTCGAAGCGCGCCTCACCGAGGATGCGGTGGTGCTGGTGGTGGACATCGGGGGCGGGACCACCGACTGCTCCGTACTGCGCATGGGCCCGAGCCACCGTGACCAGCTGGATCGCAGCGGCGATCTGCTCGGTCACAGCGGCCAGCGCATCGGGGGCAACGACTTCGACATCCGCCTGACCGTGGAGGGCATGATGCCGCTGCTCGGCATGCACGAGACCCTCAAGACCGGCAAGCCGCTGCCCCATCCCCTGTTCTGGGACGCCGCCGCCATCAATGACGTCAGTGCCCAGAGCCGTTTCTACAGCCTGGATACCGCCCGCCAGTTGCAGGATCTCCAGCTCGACAGCCAGCCAGGCAGCAAGCTCCCGCGCCTCGCCAGCCTGCGGGCCCACAAGCTGAGCCATCAACTGGTGTGGCGCGCCGAGCAGGGCAAAATCGCCCTCTCCGACCACGAGCACAATCACCAGACCCTGAACGAGCTGGAAAAAGGGCTGGAGGCGGCACTCACCCGCCCCCAGCTGGCCAGTGCTTCCGCCCCCTTGCTGGAGAAGATTGGCGAGCTGATGGACGAGGCTATCCTGGCGGCAGGCGTGCAGCCTGACCGGGTCTTCGTCACCGGCGGCAGTGCCCGCTCCCCCCTCATCAAGGCCTTCATCCAGCAGAAACTGCCCAAGGTACCGCTGGAGGGGGGTGATGACTTCGGTTCGGTGGCCTCGGGCCTCGCCCGCTATGCCGAGCGCCTGTTTGCGGACTGAGACGGCCAGGGGAGCCATGGGCAACCGGTAGACAGGTTCGCTCGGGGCGGGTGTTGCCATTTGCCGACACCCCCTCTTCCCCCGGGGCGACAGAAGCGGTCGGGCTCCTCCCCCCTCGCCCTGCCGCCTGGGCCCGGGGACGGGTATGCTTGTCATACCCACCACCGGAGCCCCTTCAATGCCCAGATACCTGCTACTGTTGCTCGCCCTGCTTCTGCTCAGCGCCTGCAGCAGTGCTCCCCGCTTTGCCTCGCAAGACCTGCAACACCATCACTGGGTGCTCGATCGGCTGGATGGCCAGGCCATCGCCAGCCGCCGCAGCAATCCCCCCGACATCGAGATCGGTGAGCACTTCACCGTCAACGGCATCGCCGGTTGCAACCGCTACTTCGGCCAGGGTCACCTCAAGGGGAACAAGCTCTGGGTCACCAGCCTCGGCAGCACCGCCATGGCCTGTCCCCCCGAACTCGATCTGATAGAGCAGGCCGTGCTCGCCACCCTGACGGAGGGGGCCACACTGAGCGGTTCCACCCAGACCCTGATCCTCCAGGGAAAACGGCACCGTTTGGAATACAGACTGCAAGACTGGGTGTACTAGGGCTCACAAAACCGCTCGCCAGCAGGAACAACTGGCCAGGCTGTGGCACAATATGAGGCATTGTTAGCAATGGAGGCTGCCTCAGCCATGTCGATGGATCGCCTGTTTGGCAAGATCAAGCAACTGCCCACAATTCCGAAACTGCTGCACGAGCTGATGCAGAGTTTCAACGACGAGAATGCCCGCATCGACGAGATCGCGGCCAAGATCGCCATGGACCAGGTGATCAGCGTCAAGGTACTGCGGATGGCCAACTCCGCCGCCCTGCGCCGTGGCAATGAAATCACCTCCATCGAACAGGCGGTGATCCGCCTCGGTTTCAACCGCCTGCGCTCCGTGGTAGTCGCCTCCGGCATCATCAGCAGCTTCAAGGCCCCTCCCGGCTTTGACAAGCTCCACTTCTGGACCCAGACCTTCCAGGTCGCCACCATTGCCCGCACCCTGGCACAGCAGACCACCTCGGTGGATCCCGAGACCGCCTTCACCTGCGCCCTCATTCACAACATCGGCGAGCTGCTGATCCAGAGCACCCTGCCGGAAGAGGCGGGGCTCATCAATCTGGCCATCGAGAAAGGCAGCAGCCGGGTCGATGCCCAGCGGGAGATGCTGGGTTACGACTATGCCCAGCTCGGCGCAGAGCTGGCGCGGCGCTGGAACCTGTCGCCCGCCTTCGTGGATGCCATCGCCCAGCAGCTCGACCCCCTCTCCCACGATCCGGTCAGCAAGGAGGCCGTGCTCATCCGGCTCGCCGTCTTCGTCTCCTTCGCCTGGCAGGCCGGCGTACCGGCCCAGGCCATCATCGCCCGTTTCCCCAGAACCCTGGCTGACCAGCTGGGGCTGGATCCCGCCAGCCTGGCGGATCAGCTGGAGCAGCTCCACGAACAGGGCAACGCCCTGGCCGATTTGCTGACCCAGTAGATGTACAACGGCCGATCAGCAGGAGCCGGATCCCCGTCTCATTCTGGCGGAACAGCTCGAACACCTGCACGAGCAGGGCAACGCCCTTGCCGATTTGCTGACCCAATAGCGTCACGGCAGACCGCCCAGCCAAGCCGGAAGCACCGTCTCATTCTGGCCGGTCGTCACATACACACGCCCATGGACGGGATAAGATGGCCTGCGCCCATCCCCCATTCCTGAGCCTCTCTGACACAGTAGATACCATGACCCATCCCTTCCTGTTTCACCCCCAGGCGGCACCCTGGTTCAAAGAGAGTGCCGACACCCTGCAGCTCACCCTGTTCAGCGAGCTGGACGCCCCCATCCGCGAGGTGTGGCTGCGCCACGAGCCGGACAACGAGGAGTATCTGGTCGCCATGACGCCGGTCGCCACCCGGGACAGGCTTCAGGTCTGGCAGGTCGAACTGCCGCTGGCCAGGGGGCAGGAGATCCACCTCTACTGCTTCAAGTGCCTCACCGACGAGGAGCAGTGGTGGCTGCACGGGGCAGGCGTCAGCGCCGCCATGCCGCCGCGGGAGCAGCATTTCCGCTTCAACAGCCATCACCAGCCCCCGGCCTGGGTACAGGATCAGGTGTTCTACCAGATCTTCCCCGACCGCTTCTGCAACGGCGACCCGTCGCTGAGCGTCAAGCATCACGAGTACGAGTACAGGGGCAAGGCGGTCATCAGCAAGGCCTGGGGCGAGCCGGTCAGCCGCCACGAAGAGGGGCACGGCGCCTGTGAATTCTACGGCGGGGATCTGGCGGGCATCGACGCCAAGCTGCACTACCTGCAATCCCTGGGGGTGACGGCGCTCTACCTCAACCCCATCTTCGATTCGCCGAGCAACCACAAGTACGACACCCAGGACTACTTCAAGGTGGATGCGCACCTCGGTACCAATGCCCAGTTTGCCGAGCTGACCCGCAACCTGCACCAGCGCGGCATGCGGATCATCCTGGATGCGGTGGTCAACCACACCTCCACCGAGCACCCCTGGTTCTGCCCGCCGCTGGGCGCCCAGAGCAACCCGGACTCCCCCTGGCGCAGCTTCTACACCTTCGATCAGGAAGGGGATTATGTTAGCTGGAAAGGGATCCGCAGCCTGCCCAAGCTGGATTTCTCAAGTGAACAGGTGCAGGACGCCGTTTATCGGGCAGACAACGCCATTCTGCGCTACTGGATGCGCGCCCCCTACCAGATCGATGGCTGGCGCTTCGACGTCATCCACATGCTGGGGGAGCGGGGCACTGCCGAGGGCAATCGCGGCCATGTGCGCGCCATTCGCGGCGCGGTGAAGCAGGAGAATCCGGACGCCTACGTCCTCGGCGAGCACTTCTTCGAGGCGAGCCAGTGGCTGCAGGGGGATCAGGAGGATGGCGCGATGAACTACTACGGCTTCGCCCACCCCATCCGCGCTTTCCTGGCGGGGCAGGACATCGCCTATCACCCCATCAAGATCAGCGCCACCGAGCTGGATCACTGGCTCAAGCTGGCGCGGGCCCATATTCCGTTCAAGAACCAGCTGGCCCAGTTCAACCTGCTGGACAGCCACGACACCGCCCGCTTCCTGCACCTGCTGGGGGAAGACAAGCAGCGGATGCGACTCGCCGCCACCCTGCTCATCACCTACATCGGCGTGCCCTCCATCTACTACGGCGACGAGGTGGGGCTCTCCGGCGGCAACGACCCGGACTGCCGCCGCTGCTTCCCCTGGGATACCACCGACTGGGATCACGTGCTGCACGACCACTATCGCCGCCTGATCCAGCTGCGCCGCCAGCGCCCGGCCCTGCGTCGGGGAGACATCCAGACCCTCTACGCCGGCCCTCACAGCTATGTGTTCGCCCGTACCCTGCAAAGCGATCAGGTGGTGGTCGCCTGCAACCGCCACCCCACGGAGCCGCGCACCATCAGCCTGCCCCTGTGGCAGACCGCCAGCCCCGCCAGCCGCTTCACCGACGCCTTCAACGGCGACAAGTTCGAGGTGGTGCAGGGGGAGGTGCAGCTCACCATCCCGGCCAACTCGGCCAGGGTACTGCTGTCGAGCTGACCTGAGAGAGGATCAAGTAGATGGCGGGCTCTGTCCCGCCATTACTCCCGGTCATTATCAATTTCCGACCAGTAAAATTATTTACTACACGTCATTCTGACGTTCCTCGCGAATTCAACTTCGAAGTGCGACACTCGCCTATGCCGCCTGACAGTACTCTTCGAATACCTTGACAGGCTGCCTGAATCCGAGACATTTCCGAGGTCGTAGGTTGAGCCACTGCTCCGCTCTCCTGACATCCTCGTCCGTGACCTCTCTCAGGTCTGTTCCCTTTGGGATAAACTGCCTCAACAGCCCATTGCTGTTCTCGTTCAGACCGCGCTCCCACGAAGAGTAAGGGTGCGCAAAGTAAGTCTCGGCACCCAGCGCTTCCTCTATCGCCTTGTGTTCGGCAAACTCGCCGCCGTTGTCAAAGGTGATGGTATGCACCTGCTCGATGTAGGGCGTTAACATCTCGATTATCGCATCCCGCACCACCCCAGCCTGTTTGCTCGCGACCCGCTTGACCAGATAGAGCCGGCTCTTGCGCTCCACCAGGGTGACCAGTGCACCTGTGCCTTGCTTGCCCAGCACCGTGTCCGCCTCCCAATCACCGAGCCGCTCCCGGCTATCGACGATAGCCGGCCGTTCATCAATAGAGCGGGCTTCCTTGATGGGAGAACGCAGGCTGCTCGCCCCCTTGCGGTAGCGCTTGTGGCCCTGGCGCAGATGGCGGTACAACTGGCCACCCCGGGCTTTGTCGGCGGCCACATGGCGGTATATCCACTCGTGACTCACCATGAGGCCTATCTGCTTGCCCACCGCGCTTATCTGCTCCGGGCTCCACCACCAGGCGAGTGTCAGCTCGACAAACTGGATGACATCGGCAGATAGCCGAGATTTGGCCGCACTGGCCCGTCGGTGGGTGGCGTGCTGATGCGCATTGTCTGGCTGGTAGCCCTGCGGCCCGGCGTTACGACGCAGCTCCCGGTAGAGGGTGGAGCGATGAACGCCAATGGCGCGTGCGGTGGCAAGGATGGACATCCCCTGTGCGCGAAGCACCGATAACTGGTATCGTTGCCCCTCGGTCAACTGCTGATAGCTCATGGTGATACGCGAATTCAACTTCGAAGTGCGACACTCGCCTATGCCGCCTGACGGTACTCTTCGAATACCTTGACAGGCTGCCTGAATCCGAGACATTTCCGAGGTCGTAGGTTGAGCCACTGCTCCGCTCTCCTGACATCCTCGTCCGTGACCTCTCTCAGGTCTGTTCCCTTTGGGATAAACTGCCTCAACAGCCCATTGCTGTTCTCGTTCAGACCGCGCTCCCACGAAGAGTAAGGGTGCGCAAAGTAAGTCTCGGCACCCAGCGCTTCCTCTATCGCCTTGTGTTCGGCAAACTCGCCGCCGTTGTCAAAGGTGATGGTATGCACCTGCTCGATGTAGGGCGTTAACATCTCGATTATCGCATCCCGCACCACCCCAGCCTGTTTGCTCGCGACCCGCTTGACCAGATAGAGCCGGCTCTTGCGCTCCACCAGGGTGACCAGTGCACCTGTGCCTTGCTTGCCCAGCACCGTGTCCGCCTCCCAATCACCGAGCCGCTCCCGGCTATCGACGATAGCCGGCCGTTCATCAATAGAGCGGGCTTCCTTGATGGGAGAACGCAGGCTGCTCGCCCCCTTGCGGTAGCGCTTGTGGCCCTGGCGCAGATGGCGGTACAACTGGCCACCCCGGGCTTTGTCGGCGGCCACATGGCGGTATATCCACTCGTGACTCACCATGAGGCCTATCTGCTTGCCCACCGCGCTTATCTGCTCCGGGCTCCACCACCAGGCGAGTGTCAGCTCGACAAACTGGATGACATCGGCAGATAGCCGAGATTTGGCCGCACTGGCCCGTCGGTGGGTGGCGTGCTGATGCGCATTGTCTGGCTGGTAGCCCTGCGGCCCGGCGTTACGACGCAGCTCCCGGTAGAGGGTGGAGCGATGAACGCCAATGGCGCGTGCGGTGGCAAGGATGGACATCCCCTGTGCGCGAAGCACCGATAACTGGTATCGTTGCCCCTCGGTCAACTGCTGATAGCTCATGGTGATACTGCTTTTACTTTGGCGAGCATAAGGGTACCACCAATCAGCAGTTGGCCACCTCTCGCCATTCATCCATGAGTGTCGCACTTATTATCTGAATTCCCGATACTGCTTTTACTTTGGCGAGCATAAGGGTACCACCAATCAGCAGTTGGCCACCTCTCGCCATTCATCCATGAGTGTCGCACTTATTATCTGAATTCCCGCCTCCTCCTTATGCCTTTAATCAGGCATCACTAAATACCTCGACATGTTCATAGGTGACACCATGAACTTTCATTGTTTCAAATATTTCCTTATAGAAACTTGAAGCAATTACCAGATTGCTGACATGCTGATTACGGATCTTCTCAAAATAACTCACTTTGAGATTCACACCAGGCAATATGCGATCGGCTTTATTCTTGTCACCATCAACGACAATGATATTCGTACTGTCCAAAATCTCTTTCTCAATCCCATTCAGAAGAATCACTGATGCAGAACCAGCCCCCCACCAGACAACGCTGTCTGCCTTTCTAAGAAAATCATTTACTCTGTCGCGAGATGCATCGCACCGCTGCTTGAATATTGAGAGATTATTGATATAAAAGGCTTTATCAAAGGCCACTTCAATTTCGTTGTAACGGGTATTTTCAGTCTTGACAAAAACGACCCTTAAACGGCGTTGTTGATCAAATCCGTCGCTGGATGGCCGTTCCCCAACCCGTTGATACCACTCAATTCACTGGCTGGCGAACAGGCATACCAAGCCCTATCAGCTTGTTCATCACCTTCACGCCAGCCAGGATTTCGCCCACCTGGGCGTTGTAGTTCCGCAGGCTCAGCGTTGGCCCGATGAGTTGCTTGAACCGGTACATGGCGGTCTCGGCTATCGAGCGCTGGTGATAGCCGGAGTCTTTCTTCCATTGCTTCAGTTCACCGGCCTTGAGCGCCGTCACCGCCTCGTTGCGGGGATGGCCTTCCTCCCACGGTGCCGCATTTTTTCTCGGCGGTATGGTGGCTTTCGCCCCCTTCTTCTTCAGTAGCGCATGACAGGCCTTGGTGTCATACGCACCATCGGCGCTGACCTGTTTTATCTTGCGTCGTAAGGGGTTGAGCAACGTCGGTAACACCTCGTTATCCGCCACCGTCTCCAGGCTGACTTCGGCAGCGATGACCGCATGGGTTGTGGCATCCACCGCCAAGTGGAGCTTGCGCCACACTCGTCGCTTCTCCTTGCCGTGTTTGCGAATTTTCCATTCGCCTTCGCCATAGACCTTGAGGCCGGTGGCATCAATGACCAAGTGAGCCACCGGGCCTTGGCTGGGGACGCGGTACTTGATGTCGACGGTCTTGGCGCGCTTGCTGATACAGCTATAGTCCGGCGACTGCAAAGGCACCGCCATCAGTTGGAACAACGAGTTAATGAAGCCTTCTAGCGCCCGCAGCGGCAACTTGAACAAGCCTTTTAGCATCAGGGCCGTCTCAATGGCGGTGTCACTGTAGTGGAAACCTCTCCCTCGGCGGCCATGGTGGACCAGGCAATGCCACTGCTTAATGGCTTGTTCGTCCATCCAGATGGTCAACGAACCGCGTTGCACCAAGGCTTGGTTGTACTGCTGCCAGTTGCTGATCTTGTGCTTGGACTTGCCCATCTGATGCTCTCGGAGACTGCGCTACAGGATCAGATCACCGAGATGACAGATAGTTCCCCGATTTGAGCAACAAGGCCCCCTTAAACTGCCATTCTCAACACGGTGATATATTATTTTAAGTTTGTTGTCACGGGCCAAAACTTGCATGAAGTAGATATTATAGTAGAAGAGGTGCTGTACATGAAAACCACCAAAATCAGGAACTTCAATGACGATTCTTCCGGCATCATTCAACGTTTCCGTCATCAATTTAAAGATTGAGAAGGGGTCTTCAAAATGCTCAAATACATGCATAAGATAGTAACCATCTACCTTGTCCGGAACATGGCCAGCATTAAAATAACCCTTTATAACGTTAAGCCCCAAGCCCTTCGCAATATCGGCTTGGGGGCCGGGCTCAATTCCTGTTACATTGGAGAATCCGCTCTCGTTCAGTTTTTTCAGCAAATATCCTTCTGAACAGCCAATCTCCAGTATATTTTCATCTTTGCCAAAATGACTTGTTATGGTATCAATCATACCGTCATATTTAGAGGCGCCGATATTATTCAGCGGAGAAATATATAGATAGTTGTCATATATTTCCGTTAGTTCTTCCGATGATAATTTCTTGGATGCAAACCCCACCAGACAATCTTTGCAGGCACTGACCTGCAATTCCGACACCTTTACCGGAAAATCACCTGAGTATGCAGATAAAACGGCTGGCATCTTGCGTTCAAGGAAAACCAATGTGTTATCACTGTGACAATATGGACATCTCATGATCCTCTCCTAACGATGTGATCAGGATTGATGAAACAAAGTTGAACGATCGCAATATCTATGGATTCTCATCCATCACATCATGCAACGAAATACCTATTCTCAAAGACGACTACGCCTGCGCAGAACCCCTGCATCCATAAGCTTTCTAGCCAAGGGCTCGACTCGCCAAAACGGTACTTCGATGATCTCGGCAATCTCAAAAAGGCTCAGATGACCATCGCTGTAAGCCAGCAGGTTCATCATGTCCTTTACCTGTGCACCGGACTCACGTGTTGATAGATTCGGATAGAGGCCACGACGCCCCAATTGGGGCTCACCCAATACGGTAGCCTCACAGTATTCATCCAACTCCAGACACTCGATCGCCCGCCGCAACGCTAGGAAACTATCCGCCAGCCCCCGCGGCGTGACCAGAGTAAGATCGTCCAAAGAGGTGTGGTATTCGGAATAACAACCGTACTTGCTGCGCATCATGGTGGTGACTGGCAAGTCTATGCCAGGAGCACATAGCTGACGTTCGTTGGAACCCCGATCAAGATAGCTATACGCCATATAATCAGGTGCGATATGGCCCAACACATGGCGTCCTATGCGATCAGCTATAGAATTCCCCTGTCTGGATGGTAAGAATGAGTAACACCTTTCATCCCCCATACATGTCAGATTAAAACCAGCCAACGTATGAGACTTGAGGTGCTCCAGATGGCGAGAGAGATAAACGATAGACCCGATTGTCTCAGGAACAAGCATCAATCGATAGCTGTAGCGTCGCTTAGGCAAGGAGGCCAGCCAGGCCATCAAAAACACTCCGACACCTGGGCCGGACAACTCGTTGTTGGCCATGGAGGGGTGGCAAACATAGCTGGATAACAAGATTTCCTGCTCACTCTCCCCCGGTAGCACCCACTCGGCATAAGTCAGTGAGCCCGGTTGCAAGCTGGTATCGATCACAACCTCATAATTTCCTTCGGGTAACGCTTCCCGCACATTGTGGGGTAAACAAAAGCCCCAACGGCGCTGATAATAAGACGTGACATAGGGGATGGCATCCGGTAACTCAGGCAAGGAGTGCAAGTGAGGTTGTAATTCTGCTAAAGGGAGAGTACAGCGTACCGGTTCTGAGTAACCCACCAAATGCAAGCTACTATCATTGAAATCAACCACCTTGTGCCCATCAGGTCCCAAGATGTAAGCCTCTCTGACATTCCACTCATCCGGCACTGTCCAATCAAAAAATGTGCTTCCGCTGGCAACTTCATGGATCTGCAATTCAGGTAAACAATGTTCGCGAAACAGGGCCAATGTTTTTCTTACACCATCGCCTGTCAAGCTGCGATTGAGCGGAAACAGCAAGGAAAGCAAACGATGCAGCTGTTCGCCAAGCTGATCCTGGTCAGCCCAGTCTGTAGGCAAATAACAACTGTCATGATTCGGCATCATTCAACCCCCTCAATTAGCTCAACAATATGTCCCAAGGGACTGAGAAAAAACTGGACATGAGAGCCCCCAAAAGCGATCGCTGGCTGGCTGGGCCCAAGGGGCAGGTGGCGCTGTGTGCGTAGCCGTTCGGCGCTCGCCTGCAGGTTGCTCACCCGATAGGCAAGGTGGTTGATGACGTTGCGCCGGGTCTTGAGCACCTGGGCGACCGGGCTCTCCTCGCTGGCCGGGGAGACCAGCTCGTAGCAGAGGCCATGGTCGTCATGTACGAACTGCACCCAGACCCGTTGCAGCGGATCTTCCACCGCAACCGAGAAGCGGCTCAACCCCAGCACGTCGCGGCAATAGGCCACACCGCTCGCCAGGTCCGGCACCACCAGTCCGATGTGATCAAACTGCATGGGGTTCTCCTCCCGCCCGGATCAGGGCGTATGGGGCTGCCGCCAGCAACTCGCTGGCAGCCAGGATGAAGTCGCGGCACGACACCGCCCAGACCGGCACCCGCTGGCACAGCGTCTGGCGCCAGGCACCCCGCTCCTGCAGCAGGGCCACCAGCCGGGAGAGGTCGATTTCGCTGGCCAGCGACAGGTCGCGCACATAGTAATCCGCCTGCCACTCCCGCACGCGGCTATCGACGCGCACCTGACCCGCAAACATCTTGTGATAGCGGTAGGAGACGACCAGCCGCTGCTCCACGTAGTGGGTGAAGGTGATGCGGTCGGGGTGGCAACCCAGCCCCAGCAGCCAGCCGTCCTGTTCCGCCAGCCAGCCGAACGGGCTCTCCTGACCGAAGCAGTCGTGACACTCCCGCGCCACCAGCGCAGGACCCTGCGGGCCGCTGATCGCCATACTGAAGACGGGATCACGCGTGCGGACCACCCCTTCTCGCTGGCGGAACAGCTCCGTCATCAAGCCCACCTTGCTCGGGGTCTGCACAGGGTCGAAGCACTCGTCCGCCATCGGGCTGTAGCTGAAGGTCGGCACCAGCAGGTGTCCGCCCAGCCACTGCTCCAGGCATGTCCAGAAGGCCGCGATGCCTGCGGCGTTGCCCATGCCGGCAAACTGGGCCACCACCATGGCATCCGAGTGCACCATCAGGGCGCCGCCTCTGGGGATCCCCAGCTCGGTCAGCGCCTGCTCGAGTGCCTGTTTCACACGGCAACCCCTTTGCGCAGCAGGGCTTGCTGGATGTCGGCCAGACTCTTCAACTCGGCCAGTTCGTGCGGCTCGAACCGCACGGCATAGTGCTGCTCGACCAGCAGCAGCAGGTTGAAGTGACCCAGAGAATCCCACTCGGGAAAGCTGCCGAGGGCAGACTGTGCATTGACACTGGCCTGGGGGAACTGCTGGTGTGCCAGCGCGATAAGGTCATTCATTGGCATAGAACTCCAAAAACGGGAGAGAAAGAGAACAGAGATCAAGCGTGAGGAACAGCTCGTCCGCCAGCGGCAGCAACCCCGCTGGAGTGGTTATCGGCCGGGTTGGCAGGCTCGCCAGAAAATCCCGCGCCGGCTGGTTGCGGGTGGTGGCAACCAGGCTGATGACCAGCTCGGTCACGCCTTGCGCCCGCAGATGGTTTGCCAGTTGCGCCAGCAGCCAGTATTCAAAGCCGCGACCCAGCACCCGGCAGCTGATGGCCAAGGTATCCAGCAGCGCCCTGCCCTCCTCGAGCGGGCGCACCACCAGCAGGGCCGTCATGCCGTGATCGGCGAATCGGTCTCGCAGACTGGCCAGCCAGACGTCGCCTCCCTCGCTGGCCAGCCGGGCCAGCTCCGCCGCCTGATAGCGGCGGCCGGAGAGGTTGAACTGATTGGTCTTCTGGCTGAGCTGTTCGGCTCGCAACTGGTTGCCCGGGGAGAGCATCTGCCAGTCGGCCTGCAGCGCCAATTGCCGCAGAAAGGCGTGCTCGTCGCCCAATTGCCGGCGCACAGCCTCGGCCTCGGCCTGGGCCTGATAGGAGTGCTGCCGCAGGCCGTCATCCCGGCTCTGGTGGCGACTGCACAGGGCCGGCAGCGTCAGCAGGGCATCCGGCCAGCTCCAGAGATCGGCCGGCGGGGTCATCACCATCACCTCGGGGCAGTTGGCTTGCACCTCGGCCCGCTCCAGCTCGCTGTCATCCCAGAAGACCAGGCTGTCCAGCCCGACATTGAGGCGCGTGGCCAGCCGCCGCAACCCCTGGGACTTTGGCTCCCAACCGATCTCGGCGGCGGCGATCTGCGCCCGTGTCAGCACCATGCCGGGATGCTCGTCAAACAGCCGCCACACATCGTCCGCCAGATTCTTGGAGCAGAGCGCCAGCACTATGCCCTGCCCGTGCCAGTGGCTGGCCGCCTGCTGGAAGGCTTGGTAGAGCCGGCCCATCCCGTCCTGCCCCAGCAGGACGCCGCCGACACCGTCTTCGCCGACCACGCCGCCCCACAGGGTATTGTCGCAGTCGAGCACCAGCACCTTGTGGGCGGGTTGCTGCAACCGCTGCAGCAAGGGAAGAATCCACTGCGCCAGGCTGGCCAGACCGGCCATGGAGAAGGGGCAGGACATCAGATAGAGGTTGCGCCGATCGAAGCAGTGCTGGCGGCCATGCTGTTGCAGCCAGAGCGGCAGGTGCAGGTCGTCCAAGCCGGGTTGCTGCAGGCGCAGGCGGGCCATCTGCTGCTCGAACGCACCGGCCAGCACAGCGAGCACTGCAGGGGCCGGGCCATAGACACAGAGCGGGGCATGGCTGCAGGCCCCCACCAGCAGGTGATCCTGCGGGCGGCGCTGCAGATGCTGCAACAGAGGCTGGCAGAGCGCGTCGACGAAGGCGGCAACCGCCAGTTGCTGCTTGTCCAGTGCCAGACGACCCCACTCCTGCAGGGTCCGGGCGGGCACCAGATCTTCCCACAACCAGATGATGATGTGGGTCCCGGCCGCGGCATCGGCACTCTGGTGCATCAGGGTCTGCAACCACTGGCCATGGGGGGTCACCTGCACTTCGCCGTATTCAGCCAGGGGTCGCCAGGCGATGTTGCCCGGCATCAAGAACGAACTGCCACTGAGATGAATCGATGTCATGGCTTCTCCCACTCCGCTGTCGGCACCATCCAAGTTTTAATAACTTTGCTTGATCGTCTTTGATCTTCTAGAAAAATAAAAGCCTTTTCAGTCATTTATATCAGTAGTTGATGCTGACATAGGGGACTTCGGTCACATCCCACGCCTGCTTGAGGTAGACGGTGAGCACGAAGAAGAAGTTGGCCAGCAGATTGGCGAAGCGATAGAGGATGGGATCGAAGCGCACGCCGCTCTCTTCCAGGCGCACCAGCAGACGCACCACCTTCTTGCTGCCACAGCGGCACAGGTGCAGGGTGGGAATGGGCTGGGGCCCCTGGGGCAGCACGAAGCCGGTCACCCGGCCGCGACTCGTCTCGTTGTAGTGATCGTACCGTCCCTTCAGCCAGTCCAGATCCTCCTCGAAGATGCCGAGCCGTCCCCGCACCGAGCCGTTGAGGTTGTAGATGAGCCGCTGCAGGGTCGCCAGATCCGCCATCACGGGCCGGGTATCCTCATCCGGCATCAGATGAGAGAGCACGGCCCCCACCTGGCAGCAGAGCTCGTCGGTGGCGATCTCGTAGTCGCACTGGAACTGGGTTTCGAAGATGAAGGGGTAGCAGAGCTCGCGCTTGTCTCTTGGCTTCTTGGGGTTCATGGCATCGCCGGGCTGGGGAAAAGGGCAGTGTGCCAGCCCGGGGACGGGCTGGCAAACACCCCGCCCCCGCCGGCATCACGGGGGCGTCGCCAGACTAGCCGGTCGCCATCTGCTGGCCAAGCAGCCTCATGGCTTCCAGCATCCGCTGGTTGAAGCCCATGAAGCCTGCCCCCTGGGTCGCCCCGTCCTGACCCCGCGCCGCCAGCACGGTGGGCGTCAGCGCCTCCTGCTGGGAAGGGGGCAGCAGGGCGTCGGCCTGCTGCTGCAACCGGCTGAGCCTCGGCAGGTAGTCCGCCAGGGGCTTGAGGCTCTCCTGCAGAGAACTGGCCCCCTGGTAGGTCTGACTCAACTTGGCCGATTGCTTGAGCTTGAGGGAGTAGGAGACCAGCTGGCTGTCATCCAGTTGCAGCCCGTTCAGCCCGTCCGCCAGGGTCTTACCGTCGCCCCCCTTGAAGAACTGCCCGGCCAGCTCGTCCAGCCCCTTGACCAGGGTGCCGATGGCATCCATCTCAGCACTGTCGAGATCCCCCTCCAGGGAGAAGTCGAAGCTCTGGCTCGACTTGAGGCTGAACTGGCTGCCACCCCCATCGCTCTGGGACTTGAACTGCCAGCTGTCGCTGAAGCGCAGCATCACCTTGTCCCCATCCCGTGTCTCGATCTCGAGGAGGGCCTGCTGGCGGCTGGCCATCCTGGCATCCCCCAGATCCGTGGTCGACACCTTGCCAAAGAACTCCTTCTCGAACTCGTCGAGCCCCTTCTGGATCAGCTTGTAGCTCTGATCCATGCCGGTCTTGATGTCCTCGTTGTCCGCCCAGTCACCGAGCTGCTTCCTGGCGTCACCGAAGCCCTTGTCCACCCCCTTGCGGGCCTGCTCCATCATCTTGGTCAGGTCGTCGTCGGACTTGCCGTCGGCACGGGCCGCGCCAATCCGCCCGGTGACGAACTGCAACACGTTGTCCGCCACCGACTGGAAATCGAACAGGGTCTCCGGGGTGATCTCCTGCGGCTCCTGCACCTTGGGTGCCTTGTAGCCCTGGCCGTTGATCTCCAGCGCAAATTGCAGCGCCTGCTGGATCAGCACCTGGGCCCATTTCGGGGGCTTGTTCAGGGAGACCTCATCCCCCTTGTCCGCCGCTTTCGACTCCGTCTGTTGAGGCGATTTGGGAGAAATGCCCACTCCCTTGGGTTGGGCTGCGCCCATGCCATCAATTTGCATCATTACTCTCCCGCCTATAGTGGTGGATCGGTTATCGGCCCGACTGGCCACTTCTTGACCACAAAAAACTTGGACAATCCGCAACGGCCTTTTAAAATCCCCACCCTTTGGTTGGCTGCGGCCTTCCCCCGGTCTTTCCCCGGCTCAGCCCGGTGCATGCGAGGTATCCATGACTCAATCCCAGCCCTCTTCCGCCGACGCCCAGGGCAGACGGACTCCTGCCGACTACCAGACCCAGCTCGACGAGAAGCGCGATCGCCTCACCCAGCTGTTCGCCCCCTTCAATCCGCCCGCGCTGGAGCTGCACGCCTCTCCCGCCGAGCACTACCGGATGCGCGCCGAGTTCCGCATCTGGCACGAGGGGGATGACCTCTTCCACTGCATGTATGCACCGGCCACCAAGGAGATCATCCGGGTCGACAGCTTCCCCACCGCCAGCCTGCTCATCAACCGGCTGATGCCTGTGCTGCTGGCCGGGCTGCGCCCGCACCCCGTGCTGCGCAAGAAGCTGTTCCAGATCGACTACCTCTCTACCCAGTCCGGCCAGATCTGCGTCAGCCTGCTCTACCACCGCAAGCTGGAGAACGAGTGGCAGCCGGCCGCCGAGGCGCTGCAGGCCGACCTGCGTGCCAAGGGGTTCGAGCTGCAACTGATTGGCCGCGCCCACAAGCAGAAGATCTGCCTCGGGGATGACTTCGTCATCGAACGCCTGACCGTGCAGGGGCGCGAGCTGGTCTACAAACAGGTGGAAAACAGCTTCACCCAGCCCAACGCCGCCATCAACGAGCAGATGCTGGGCTGGGCCCTGGACGTGACCAAAGAGAGCGAGGGGGACCTGCTGGAGCTCTACTGCGGCAACGGCAACTTCTCCATCGCTCTGGCGCAGAACTTTCGCAAGGTGCTGGCCACCGAGATCGCCAAGCCGAGCGTGGACTCCGCCCAGTTCAACATCGCCGCCAACGGTGTCGACAACCTGATCATCCTGCGCATGTCGGCGGAGGAGTTCACCATGGCGATGCGCGGTGAGCGGGAGTTCAACCGCCTCAAGGGGGTCGATCTTGGCGCCTACCGGTGCAACACCATCTTCGTCGACCCGCCCCGGGCCGGTCTGGACGACGCCACCGTCAAGCTGGTGCAGGATTACGACAACATCCTCTACATCTCCTGCAACCCCGAGACACTGCAGGCCAACATGGCCGTGCTCGGTGAAACCCACGAGATCGCCCGCTTCGCCCTGTTCGACCAGTTCCCCTGGACCCACCACATGGAAGCCGGGGTGTACCTGAAGCGCAAGGGCGGCTGATCCGGGCTGTTCCCCGGCTGCTCCATGGCAGCCGGAGCCGCTATGGCCACTGAAGGGCGCGGATCCTGCCTCATCGCGCTGCCCCGACCCGCCACGGGACAAGTGGGGGCGGCCCGATACCAACCGATTCATCCTGTCCCCCCTTCTCCCCCGGGAGAAGGGGCAAAAACCCCCGCATTGATTAGTTATCCCGGTGCAGAGCGCGGACGCAGCCGTTATGCTGGCGACACGCCCACTCACGCCATGACCGGGGAACCACGCCACCATGCCACGCGTTCTGTTTGTTGAAGACGATCCCGAGATAGGCCAGCTCATCAGCAGCTGGCTCGGTCGCCACGACATCGAGGTGCTGCTGGAGACCCGGGGTGACCGGGCACTCGACAGGGCCCTGGCCGAGCAGCCGGATCTGGTGCTGCTCGACATCATGCTGCCGGGGCAGGATGGCCTCTCCCTGTGCCGGGATCTGCGCCCGCGCTTTGCCGGCCCCATCGTCATGCTCACCTCGCTCGACAGCGACATGAACCAGATCCTGAGCCTGGAGCTGGGGGCCAACGACTACATCCTCAAGACCACGCCCCCCCCGGTGCTGCTGGCCCGGCTACGAGTCCAATTCCGCCAGCAGGGGCAGAGCCAGCAGGCCGTGGTCCCCGCCGCCCCGCCCCAGCGCCTGCAGTTCGGCCGCCTCCAGATAGACGGCCCGGGTCGGGACGTGCGCCTCGATGGGGAGAGCATTCCCCTCTCCACCGCCGATTTCGACCTCCTGTGGGAGCTGGCCTGCCACGCGGGCCAGATCCTGGGGCGGGAGGCGCTGTTTCGCAGCCTGCGGGGGCGCGACTACGACGGCCAGGATCGCAGCATGGACGTGGCCATCTCCCGTCTGCGCCGCCGGCTCGGGGATGACAGCAACAACCCGACCCGCATCAAGACGGTGCGCCAAAAGGGTTATCTACTCGTACCCCAGGCCTGGGAATGAGCTGGTGTCTCACACGCCTGCACACCAGAAGCCAGGGAATGACAGCAACAACTCGCTCTGGATCAAGACGGTGCGCCAGAAAGGTTACCTGCTGGTGCCCCAGGCCTGGGAATAAGCCCCGCCGAATGACCTTGATGCACTCAGCGCCCTTCTCCCCTTGCGGGAGAAGGGTTGGGGATGAGGGGCAACAAGGCAATGTCCAGACGCAATCCAGGCAAGAGGAGAGCCCCGATGCGACGCCTGTTTATCCAGTTCTATCTGCTGCTGATAGGCTGCTTCACCCTCGCCATTCTGCTCATCGGGCTGGTCTATCAGGTCAGCGCCGAGCGGGCGGGGGACCGTTATCTGGAGCGGATGATGCAGGGCTCCCTCGGCCTGCTCACTGGCGAGCTGGCCCGGCTGCCGCCGGAACACTGGGCCACCCGCACCGGCGAGCAGAGCCGCCAGCTCAATCTGCCGCTGCAGATCGGCGTCCTCGCCAACCAGCCCCTGGCCAGCGAGGATCAGGCCTTCCTCGAGGCGGGCAACATCGTCATCGTCGAAGAGGATGACACCTTCCTGCAGCGCATCCCGAACACCGACAAGGTGCTGATCGTCGGCCCCGTCCCCTACCTCTCCTACCTGCACGAGCTGCACTGGGTGGACGTGGGGCTGCTGCTGCTCATCGGCCTTTCCCTCGGCCTGCCCATCCTGCTCTGGCTGCGCCCCCACTGGCGCGGCCTGCAACAGCTCGAACAGACCGCCCGCCGGGTCGGCGACGGGGATCTCTCCTGTCGCACCGGTTTGCCGCCCGGCAGCAGCCTGGGCCGGGTCGGCCGCACCTTCGACCAGATGGCGGAGCAGTTGCAGGCCATGCTGGCCAGTCGCAAGCAGTTGACCGACGCCATCGCCCACGAGCTGCGCTCCCCCCTGGTGCGGCTGCGCTATCGCCTCGCCATGCTGGCCGAGCCTCCCTCACCCGAGGAGCAGCAGGGACTGGAGCGGGACCTCGGCTCCCTCGATGCCCTCATCGAGGAGATGCTCACCTATGCCAGGCTCGATCGCCCCGAACTGCCGCTGCAATGCAGCGATCTGGAGCTCGGCAGCTGGGCCGGCAGCCGCCTGGCCGACTGGCAGGCCCTGCGACCGGACAAGCGGCTCGACTTCGTGCGCCCGGCCATGGCTCTGCCCTGGCGCGGCGACACCCGATTGCTGGACCGGGCGCTGGAGAACCTCATCGGCAACGCCCTGCGCCATGCCACCAGCCAGGCAAGCCTCTGCATAGCGCGACAGGGGGACGACTATCTGCTGGAGGTCGCCGACGATGGCCCCGGCATCGATCCCGCGCTGGCCCCGCAAATCTTCGAGCCCTTCGTGCGCCTGGATCAGAGCCGGGACAGACGCACCGGCGGCGCCGGGCTGGGGTTGGCCATCGTGCGCAGCATCGCCCACCACCACGGCGGCGAGGTGCAACTGCTGCCAAGCAGCAGCGGTGCCCGTTTCTGCCTGACCCTGCCCGTACATTTGGATACAAACCGTCACCAGTCGCTCACTGAACCGCAGGTCGAACAGCCCTAGGATGAAGTCATGGAGAAACGCTCCATGTCATCAAACCGAATGAGGAACTGGAATATGAACAAGCTGATCCCCCTGACTCTGGCCGCTGTCTTCGCCCTGACCTCCGGCTTCACCATGGCTGCCACCCCGACCAAGGCCGCCGCTCCCCACGCCACCCAGACCAAGGTCGTGAAAAAGCATCACAAGGCTGCCCACGCCAAGGCGCCGGCCGTCAAGGTTGCCCCCAAGACCAAGTAAGCCGCCCGCTTCCGCCATGAAAAAGGGGCCCCCGACAGGGGGCCCCTTCTGTTTTTTACGCGCTTGCCGTGACTCAACCCAGCATGTAATCCGCCGGCAGTTCGATGCGGGCCACCCCGGAGGCAACCGCCGCCAGTGCCACCGCACGGGCAACCCGCGGCAGCAGGCGGGCGTCCATGGGCTTGGGAATGACGTAGTCCTTGCCGAAGGCGAGTTCACTCACGCCAGCAGCGGTCAGCACCTCGGCGGGCACCGGCTCCTTGGCCAGAGCCCGGATCGCCTCCACTGCCGCAATCTTCATGGCATCGTTGATGCGGCTGGCACGGGCGTCGAGGGCGCCGCGGAAGATGAAGGGGAAGCAGAGCACGTTGTTGATCTGGTTCGGGTAGTCCGAGCGGCCGGTTCCCATGATGAGATCCCCGCGCACTCCGTGAGCCAGGGCAGGCTTGATCTCGGGGTCCGGGTTGGAACAGGCGAAGATCACCGGGTTGGGGGCCATCAGGGCCACCGCCTCGGCAGGCAGTACGTCCGGGCCGGAGACGCCGACGAAGACGTCAGCCCCGTCGATCACCTCCATCAGGGTACGCAGGGGGGTGTCGTTGGCGAAACGCTGCTTGTACTGGTTGAGATCGGTGCGGCCGCTGTGGATCACACCCTGGCGGTCCAGCATGAAGATGTTGTGCGGCGCAGCCCCGCACTTGATCAGCAGATCCATGCAGGCGGTGGCGGCGGCACCGGCGCCCATGCAGACGATGCGGCTGGTGCCAATCTCCTTGCCCTGTACTTCCAGCGCGTTGAGCAGCCCGGCGGCGGTGACGATGGCGGTACCGTGCTGGTCATCGTGGAACACCGGGATGTCGCAGCGGGCGATCAGCGCCTCTTCAATCTCGAAGCACTCGGGGGCCTTGATGTCTTCCAGGTTGATGCCGCCGAAGGTGTCGGCGATGGCGGCCACCGTATCGATGAACTGGGCGCTGGTCTCGTGCTTCACCTCGATGTCGATGGCGTCGATGCCGGCAAAGCGCTTGAACAGCAGGGCCTTGCCCTCCATCACCGGCTTGGAGGCCAGCGGGCCCAGATTGCCCAGCCCCAGGATGGCGGTGCCGTTGGAGATGACGGCCACCAGATTGCCCTTGCCGGTGTAGCGGTAGGCATCGGCCGGATTGGCGGCGATCTCGCGTACCGGTTCGGCAACGCCCGGGCTGTAGGCCAGCGCCAGATCGCGAGCGGTCTCGGCGGGCTTGGTGAGGGCGATGGCGATTTTGCCCGGAACGGGTTGGGCGTGGTAGTCGAGTGCTTGTTGGCGGAGATCGTGCTGCTGATCGGACATGGGGGACCCCGATACGGAAATGAATGAGTGATGCGTTGGCTCGCCAGCGGGCGAGGGCTGAGGATCATAAAGAAATCCCCCGCCCTTTCACAGCATAAAATATCGCTGGATAGCAATGACAGGCTAATCAGTAGCATGTCATGCCACCCAAAACTACCCAATTAGTTATAGATTCGATTTCAATCCATGACTGGAATGCCGGCTTTTGCCTCTGCCTGCCGGGCGATGGCCTCCGTCATCCCCTGGAAGATGAAGAGGTGAAACGGCAGCATGGCAAGCCAGTAGGCCAGCCCCCATGCCCCCTGCGGATGCCAGTGGGCCGTCACCCGCAGCCGGGTCAGGCCGGACTCCAGGGGCTGGATGTTGAACTCCAGCCGACCGACGCCGGGGGCCTTCATGTTGAACAGCAGATCCAGCCTGCGTCCTTCATCCACCCCGAGGATCTGCCAGGAGTCCAGCATGTCCCCCTTCACGAAGCGATCCGGGTTGGTGCGTCCCCGGGTCCGGGCCGGGCCGCCGATCAGATGATCCATCCATTCGCGCACCACCCACAGCTCGTTCATGTAGAAGTAGCGCTGCTCACCCCCCAGCTGCTGCAACACCTGCCACACCACCTCGGGGGCGGCGAGGCAATCCGCCTCCCCGCTGGCGGTGCGGTCGTAGAAGCCATACTCGGGATGACGCCAGCGCAGACCAAGGGGCGTCTCCTCCCCGTGCTGCTCGGCACCGAGCCTCTGCTCCAGCGCCAGGCTCTCCGCCAGCGCCTCATCGAAGCTGAGCAGATGCTGGGGCAGCAGGGCGCGCAAGGGGCCGTCATCCGCCGGGATGTCGTGCTTGAGCCCCCCCACCAGCGCCTTGGCGATGGGCTGGGGAACCGAGGTGGCGAACTGCAGCCACCAGGCGGAGAGCCGGGGGCTCAAAAAGGGGATCGGAATGATGGGGCAGCGTTTGCCGATATGGGCGGCGAATTTCTGGAGCTGCCGCTGGTAGCTGAGCAGCTCGGGGCCCGCCGCATTGAAGATCTGGCCATCCACCCCGTCGGCTTCCACCAGCCCGCCCAGATAGTGCAAGAGGTTGGAGAGGGCGATGGGGGGCGTGCGGGAACGCACCCACTTGGGCGTCACCATCATGGGCAGGTTGTACACCAGATCCCGCATCACCTCGAACGCCGCCGAGCCGGGGCCTATGATGATGCCGGCACGCAGCTCTACCGTGGGTACCCCTGCGCTGCGAAACAGCTCCCCACAGTAGCGCCGGGAGTTGAGGTGGCGACTGTTGCAGGGCTCGGGCTGGATGGCGCCGAGATAGACGATGCGGCGCACCCCGGCGGCACGGGCGGCAGCAGCGAAGTTCTTCACTCCCTGCTGCTCCAGCCGGTGAAAACCGGCCCCCGCCCCCATGGCGTGTACCAGATAGAAGACGGTGTCGACCCCCGCCAGCGCAGGGGGCAGAGTGGCAGGCTTGAGGCTGTCGGCGAGGCGAAACGCCACCCCCTCCGGCAGACGGCAGGGACGACGGGCCCCGGCGATGACCCTGTACCCCAGACCCTGCAGATGGGGCACCAGGTAGGATCCTATGTACCCGGCAGCTCCCATCACCAGACATGTACGCATCGGCTCTTCTCCCTTGGTTGAGCCAACACCATAGGGCAAAGCGGGGAATTACAGAATGGCGGCCAATAAAAAAGGCACCCGATGGGCGCCTTTTTCAGAATTCTTCAGAAGCAAGATTACTTCTTGGAGGTCAAGCCACCGAAACGCTTGTTGAACTTGTCTACGCGGCCGCCGCTAGAAACTTCTTTCTGCTTGCCGGTGTAGAACGGGTGGCACTCGGAGCACACGTCCAGGTTCAGATCTTTACCGATGGTAGAGAAGGTGTTGATGACGTTACCGCAAGAGCACTTGGCGGTGATGGCTACGTAGTCAGGATGGATACCAGCTTTCATGGACAACCTCAATTATCAGGCCGTGTCGCCATCCGATCTCTTGTCGGACACCACACGATTGTTGAACACAGTTTCAAAGGCTGCGAATAATATAGGAAACGCCTGAGATCAGGCAAGTGGCTTCGCAGAAAAAATAGGCAACCCCTGGTGAATTCTTCCCAAACGCTGGATCTGGTTCGTGTGGCTGTGCCGGTGCCGTTACGCCGTCATTTCGACTATCTCTCTCCCCTGCCCTTGCCTGCCCCCGGTTGCCGGGTCGAGATCCCGTTCGGCCCGCAGACCCTGGTCGGTCTGGTGGTGGATCACCCGACCGAGAGCCAGGTCCCCCGCAACAAATTAAAGCCCTTGAAGAGGGTGCTCGACAGCGCCCCCGTGCTGGGGCCCGACATCCTGGCGCTGATGGCCTGGAGCGCCGGTTACTACCAGCATCCGCTGGGGGAAGTGCTGCCCCATGCCCTGCCGGTGCTGGTGCGCAAGGGGGAGCCCGCCGCCTATCGGGAGCTGGAGTTCTGGTTTGCTACCGATGCGGGCATGGCCATCGACCTCAACGAGCTCAAGCGGGCGGCCAAGCAGCAGCAGGCCCTCGCCTTGCTGCGCAAGGGGCCGCAGACCCCCTCCGCCCTCAAACAGGAGGAGATCCAGAGCGCGGCCCTCACCGCGCTGGAGAAGAAGGGACTGCTGGAGAAGCGCTCGCTGGAGCCGAGCCATGATGGCGACTGGGCCACCCGCTTCGAGCCGGGTGAGGGGCTGCGCCTCAACGGCGAGCAGGCGCTGGCGGTGGCCGCCGTCACCAGCCAGAGCAACAAGTTCGGTGCCTTCCTGCTGGACGGCATCACGGGCTCCGGCAAGACCGAGGTTTACCTCAGCATCCTCGAGCCCCTGCTCAAGGCGGGCAAGCAGGCGCTGGTGATGGTGCCGGAAATCGGCCTCACCCCCCAGACCATCAACCGCTTTCGCCGCCGCTTCAACGTGCCCGTGGTGGCGATGAACTCCGCCATGAACGACAGGGAGCGGCTCGATGCCTGGCTGGCCTGCCGCGACGGTGGTGCCGCCATTCTGATCGGCACCCGATCCGCGGTGTTCACGCCGTTCAAGGACCTCGGCATCATCATCATCGACGAGGAGCACGACGGCTCCTTCAAGCAACAGGACGGCTTTCGCTACCACGCCCGGGATCTGGCGGTGATGCGGGCCCATCGCGCCGGCATTCCCATCCTGCTTGGATCTGCCACCCCGTCGCTGGAGACGCTGCACAACGCCCGTAGCGGCAAGTATCACCACCTCAGCCTGACCCGGCGCGCCGGCAACGCCCAGACCGCTCGCCAGGTGATCCTCGACATCAAGAACGCGCGGCTGCAGGCCGGGCTCTCCCCCCAGCTGGAGCAGCTGATGGCCGAACACCTGGCGGCGGGCAACCAGGTGATGCTGTTTCTCAACCGCCGGGGCTATGCGCCGGCACTCATCTGCCACCAGTGCGGCTGGAGTGCCGCCTGCGAGCGCTGTGACGCCTGGTACACCTGGCACCAGGCCGGTCGGCGGCTGCACTGCCACCACTGCGACAGCGTGCGCCCGCTGCCCCACCACTGTCCCGAGTGTGGCAGCAACGAGCTCATCGGCTCCGGGGTCGGCACCGAACAGCTGGAGCAGCTGCTCGGCACCGTGTTCCCGCAATATCCGGTGGTGCGCATCGACCGGGACAACACCCGCCGCAAGGGGGAACTCGAAACCCACCTCGGCGACATCAAGGCGGGCAAGTACAAGATCCTGATCGGCACCCAGATGCTGGCCAAGGGCCACCACTTCCCGGACGTGACGCTAGTGGGCCTGCTGGATGTGGATGGCGCCCTGTTCAGCGCCGATTTTCGCGCTGCCGAGAAACTGGCCCAGCTCTACACCCAGGTGGCGGGCCGGGCTGGTCGTGCCAGCAAACCCGGGTTGGTGGTGCTGCAGAGCCACCATCCCGAACACGCCCTGCTGCAGGATCTGACCCAGAACGGCTATGGCCACTTCGCCGACACGGCGCTGAAAGAGCGCCGCCTGCTGGGGCTGCCACCGTTCAGCCATCAGGGGCTGTTTCGGGCCGAGGCCAACGGCCGCGACGAGGTACAGCTGTTCCTCAGTCGCCTCGCCGATACCCTGCGCAGCGCCCGCTATCCCCAGGTGCAGGTGCTGGGGCCCATCAGCGGCTTCATGGAGCGCAAGGCGGGCAAGTTTCGCATGCAGCTACTGGTGCAGGGGCCCAGCCGGGCACCGCTGGCCCAGTTGCTCGACTGGGCAGTGAAGGAGCTGGAGGGGTGGCACGAGACCAAGCGGGTGCGCTGGAGTCTGGATATCGACCCCACGGAACTGAACTAGCGCGGCTCTGCCAGCACGGCCTCCGCCAACACCCTGGCCTGTTCCAAAGCCAGGGGCTGCTGATAGCTGTGGGCCATCACCACGGCCCCTTCCAGCAGCAGGCATAATCCGGTGGCCTGCACCTCGGTGCATTCGAGGGCCTCCCTGACCCAGTTCAGCAACGCCCGCTTGTGGGCCACCACCAGCTTGCGCACCGGATGGCGAGGATCGGAGAACTCGGCGCTCGCGTTGATGAAGTTGCAGCCGTAGAAGTCACTGCGACCAAACCAGTCCGCAAAGCCATCGAGCAGCGCCAGCAACCTGGCCTCCCGCCCCGACACCCCATCCATCCTGGCATCGAGCAGGGCAAAGAACTCCGCATCCCGCGCCATGAGCACGGCTTCGATCAAGGCATCCTTGGTGGGGAAGTGGCGATAGAGGGTACGTTTGGTACTGCCCGCCTCGGCCCAGATGCGATCGATGCCTGTGGCGTGAAAGCCGTGACGATTGAACAGCCGATAGGCTGTCGTCATCAGCTGTTGCCGTTTGTCGCTCATGGTGACTTTCCTCTTGAAGTACACCGATCTGTCTACCTAATGTCGCAGGCTGGATCAAGTGATCCGGCACAGACAAGGAGACAGGAGATGGAAACAAGACGATGGCGAAGTGCCTGGCTGGCAGGGCTCGGTGCCTGCCTGGCCATAATGTTGCTCGGCTGGCTGGACATGAGCTGGCAGTCGACCCTGTTGATGGCACCGTTCGGGGCAAGCTGTGTGCTGCTCTTCTCCCTGCCGGACAGTCCGCTGGCCCGTCCGCAGAACGTGCTGGGAGGCCACCTGTTATCGGCCACCGTGGGGTTGGTGGTGCAATTGCTACCGCTACCGATGGAACTCAAGCTGGCGCTGGGTGTGGGCCTGTCCATTGCACTCATGCAGGGACTGGGGCTGATCCACCCCCCTGCCGGAGCCAATCCACTGTTGATCCTGCTCACCACCCAGTCCTGGCCTTTCCTCTGGCAAACAGTGCTACCCGGCGCCTTGCTGCTGATCATGGTGAGTCATTGCGCCAGGCGGCTGCAAACGTCACGGCTCACACCCACATAAACAACGAGGGGGCCTTGGCCCCCTCGTTGTTTAATAGCAAGGCAAAGATGGCTTATTCGGCGACCTGGGAGACCCCGGTCAGGCGCACCTCGACCCGGCGATCCGGGGCCAGGCAGGCGATCATCTGCGCCTTGGCGCCATCCGGGCAGCTGCCCCCGGTCACGGGCGAAGACTCTCCCCGCCCTTCGGCACGCACCTTGTCGGCAAACAATCCCTTGGCGATGAGATAATCCGCCACCGTGCGGGCACGCTGTTCGGAGAGGGACTGGTTGTAGGCCTCCGAGCCGATGCGGTCGGTATGACCGATCACCGTCGCCACCCCGTCTTTCGGATTGGCCGCCAGGATCTGGGCAAACAGGTTGTCGAGGGCCTGGCTGGCGGCTGGCTTCAGGGTCGCCTTGTTGAACTCGAACAGCACATCGGAATCCAGGCTGAACTGTTTCTCCACCAGCACGGGGGCCGGGGCGGGCGCAGGTTCGGGCGCAGGCGTTGGTGCCACCGGCTCGTCGCCGATCTGGCCGAAGCGATAGAGCATACCGACCGACAGCAGGCCGTTGTCCATCTCGATGCCTGACTCGTCGAGGGAAGTCTTGCCAAGGGGTGTGGTGTACTGGTATTCGAGGCGGGCGGCCCAATCCTTGTCGATGGCGTATTCGACCCCCAGCGCCCCGACAAAGGCGGCACCATGATATTTGTTGCCCTCATGGGATTCGGAGAGGCTGCTGGTGCCATCGCTGGCCCTGACGTTGAGTGAGCTCTCGGTCCAGGCATAGGCCCCCCCGAGACGGCCGTAGATATCCAGTGCCGAGGTTGCAGGCAGGATGATCTTCATGGTGGCCTGCACCATCTGGGCCTTGGCCTCGCCATCGAGTGCGAAATCAACTCCGTTGCCCGAGTAGTGCTTGTCCACCTGATACTTGCCGAGCCAGTCATAGCCGAGCTCAACCGCCACGTTTCTGTTCACCTGATAACCGGCAAACAGCCCCAGACCGAGATCATCGCTGTTCTCGTTCACCTTGGTCGCATCGAACAGCTCTTCGACCTGAGCGTTGTAATCCACCCCGTAATAATTTGACCAGCCGGCCTTGCCGCCGACATACCAGGTGTTGTCCTGGGCGGCAGCCTGCACCGTCCCTGTTGCCATCAAAGCGCCGATCAGGACGGCGAGCATAGATCTGTTCATGGATGAGCCCCTGCAATGAATTGTTATGACGCGGCTGCGTCTCTCTTCCCTGACGGGGCCCTGAACCCATGCCCCGCATTCAGATTATCCCATCTGCAACCAGCCTCAAACGACCAGGGACTCAGGAGTGTGATATTGGCGACATTATCAGCCACCGTGCCCCCAATCATGGGGGCCGGCGCGTTGCCCATAAAAAAACGAAGAGCCGGGCTCTTCGTTTTTCATCTGGCAAGGGGATGGCCCCCGCTCACTGACTGCCCTGGCTCGCCAGGAACAGCCGGTAGGCGGGATCCTCGCTCACCTCTTTCCAGCCGTAGCCAATCTCGTGCAGGTAATCGTGGAAAGCCGCCACGTCCTCGTCCGGCAGCTCGAAGGCACAGAGCACCCGGCCGTAGTCGGCGCCGTGGTTGCGGTAGTGGAACAGGCTGATGTTCCAGCGACAGCCCAGGGTCTCCAGGAAGCGCATCAGGGCCCCCGGCTGCTCCGGGAACTTGAAGCTGTAGAGACGCTCACCGAGGGGCCGGGCCGGGCGGCCGCCAATCATGTAGCGCACGTGGTTCTTGGCCAGCTCGCTCTCGGTCATGTTGACCACCGGGTAGCCATTGCCGCCGAGCTGATCGATGATCTGGCCCAGCTCCTCGTCACCGCCGGTGAGGCGCACCGAAACGAACAGCGACGCCTGCTCGGCATCGGCGTAGCGGTAGTTGAACTCGGTCACCATGCGGGGCCCCAGCTGACGGCAGAAGTCGAGGAAGGCCCCCTTGCGCTCGGGGATGGTCACCGCCAGCATGCCCTCGCGCTTCTCACCGATCTCGCAGCGCTCGGAGACGTAGCGCAGGCTGTGGAAGTTGACGTTGGCGCCGGACAGAATGGCCGCCATCCGACCACCCTTGACCTGCTCGCGCTCGCTGTAAGCCTTGAGTCCCGCCAGGGACAAGGCCCCCGACGGCTCGGCGATGGCGCGGCAGTCATCGAAGATGTCTTTCAGTGCGGCGCAGATCTGATCGTTGGAGACGGTCACCACCTCGTCCAGATATTGGTTGCACAGGCGGAAGGTCTCCTCGCCGATGCGCTTGACCGCCACCCCGTCTGCAAACAGGGAGACCCGCTCCAAATTGACCGGCTCGCCGGCCGCCAGCGCCGCCTTGAGGCAGGCGGACCCCTCCGCCTCCACCCCGATCACCTTCACATCCGGCAGCAGCTGCTTGATGTAGACCGCCACCCCGGCGGCCAGGCCGCCGCCCCCCACCGGCACGAAGACGTGGGTGAGGTGAGTGTCCTGCTCCAGCAGCTCCTTGCCGATGGTGCCCTGGCCCGCGATCACCTCGACGTCGTCGAACGGCGGGATCAGGGTGTAGCCCTCCAACTCGGCGAGTCGGCGGCTCTCGCCGTAGGCCTCATCGAAGCTGTTGCCAAACAGCATGACGTTGCCGCCCTGACGGCGCACCGCGTCGATCTTGATGTCCGGCGTGGTCTTGGGCATCACGATGATCGCCTTGATGCCGAGCTTGGCGGCCGACAGGGCGACCCCCTGGGCGTGATTGCCGGCAGAGGCGGCGATGACGCCGCGTTCTTTCTGCTCCTGGGTCAGGGTGGCGATCTTGTGGTAGGCGCCGCGCAGCTTGAAGGAGTGAACCGGTTGCAGATCCTCCCGCTTCAGGCTGACGTGATTGCCGAGCCGCTCGGAGAGTTTCTTCAGGGTTTGCAAAGGGGTGACCCTCGCCGCCTCGTAGACGGGGGAGAGCAGTACCTTGCGTAGATAATCCGCCGCAGAGACCATGGTTTATACCCCCGTCTCGTGGCGAAGGGCGCGCAATGCGCCCATATCATGACAGTTCATCCTCTCACTCCCCCAGCAGGGTGCGATCGCGCACCGCGCCCTTGTCGGCGCTGGTGGCGAACATGGCGTAGGCGCGCAGGGCAAAGGAGACCTCGCGCTGACGATCGACCGGCTTCCAGCCACGGGCAGAGACGGCGGCGCGACGGGCAGCCAGCACGCTGTCGGCCACCTCCAGCACCATGCTACGGGCCGGGATGTCGATGTTGATGATGTCGCCATCCTCCACCAGACCGATAGTGCCACCGGAGGCCGCCTCCGGGGAGACGTGGCCGATGGAGAGACCCGAGGTACCGCCGGAGAAGCGACCGTCAGTGATGAGGGCGCATGCCTTGCCCAATCCCATCGACTTGAGATAGGTGGTGGGGTAGAGCATCTCCTGCATGCCGGGGCCCCCTTTCGGGCCCTCGTAGCGGATCACCACCACTTCACCGGCTTTCACCGTGCCGTCCAGAATGCCGCTCACCGCGCTCTCCTGGCTCTCGAATACCCGGGCCGGGCCGCGGAAGGTGAGGTTCTCCTCGTCCACCCCGGCGGTCTTGACGATGGCCCCGTTGAGGGCGAGGTTGCCAGCGAGGACCGCCAGGCCACCTTCCTGGCTGTAGGCGTGATCGAAGGAGCGGATGCACCCCTCGGCGCGGTCCAGATCCAGCTCGGGCCAGCGGCAATCCTGACTGAACGCCTTGGTGGTACGGATGCCGGCAGGGCCTGCACGGTAGAAGTCGTGAACCCCCTTGTCATGGCTGCGGCTGACGTCATATTCGGCCAGCAGCTCCACCAAGGAGGTGCCCAGCACATTGCGGGTATCCCCGTGCACCAGGCCCGCTTTTTCCAGCTGACCCAGGATGGCGACCACGCCGCCGGCGCGGTGCACGTCTTCCATGTGGTACTTCTGGGTGGAGGGCGCCACCTTGCACAGCTGGGGCACCTTGCGGGACATGCGGTCGATGTCGGCCATGGTGAAGTCGACACCCGCCTCCTGGGCTGCCGCCAGCAGGTGCAGCACGGTGTTGGTGGAGCCGCCCATGGCGATGTCGAGCGCCATGGCGTTCTCGAACGCCGCCTTGGTGGCGATGTTGCGCGGCAGGGCGCTCTCGTCATCCTGCTGGTAGTAGCGATTCGCCAGGGCCACGATGCGCTGACCCGCCAGCTTGAACAGCTGCTCGCGATCGGCGTGGGTTGCCAGCAGGGAGCCGTTGCCCGGCTGGGAGAGACCCAGTGCCTCGGTCAGGCAGTTCATGGAGTTGGCGGTGAACATGCCGGAGCAGGAGCCGCAGGTGGGGCAGGCGCTGCGCTCGATCTGATCGCTCTGGGCGTCGGAGACCTTGGGGTCGGCGCCCTGGATCATGGCGTCCACCAGATCCAGCTTGATGATCTGGTCGGAGAGCTTGGTCTTGCCCGCTTCCATGGGGCCGCCGGAGACAAAAATGACCGGGATATTGATGCGCAGGGCAGCCATCAGCATCCCCGGGGTGATCTTGTCGCAGTTGGAGATGCAGACCATGGCGTCGGCGCAGTGGGCGTTGACCATGTACTCCACCGAGTCTGCGATGAGTTCGCGGGACGGCAGGGAATAGAGCATGCCGCCGTGGCCCATGGCGATGCCGTCATCCACGGCGATGGTGTTGAATTCCTTCGCGACCCCGCCAGCCGCCTCGATCTCGCGGGCGACCAGCTGGCCCAGATCCTTGAGGTGGACGTGGCCCGGCACGAACTGGGTGAAAGAGTTGACCACGGCGATGATGGGCTTGCCGAAATCCTGATCGGTCATGCCGGTGGCACGCCAGAGGGCGCGGGCCCCGGCCATGTTACGTCCGTGGGTGGTGGTGGCGGATCTCAACTTCGGCATTGTCTCTACTCCCTGAATGCCCCTGGGGCGCATTGTCTTTCAACATGAATGTGTGATTCGCGGATCGGGAATCGATCCTGGTGAAGGCACCTCGGGGAGCCTTCACCGGAAGCGACTCGGGGAGGCGTGACGCCTCCCCGCTCTCATCAGTCGTTGACCGGCGTCAGCCAGCCCCACTTGTCTTCGGTCTTGCCGTTGAACAGGCCGAAGAAGGCGTTCTGCAACTGCTCGGTCACCGGGCCACGGCAACCGGCGCCCACCTTCATCCGATCCACCGAGCGCACCGGGGTCACCTCGGCCGCCGTGCCGGTCATGAAGATTTCGTCTGCGACGTACAGCGCTTCACGGGGCAGCGCCTGCTCGCGTACCTCGTAACCCAAGTCGCGCGCCAGCGTCATGATGGTGTCGCGGGTGATGCCGGGCAGGATGGCGGCGGTGGCGGGCGGGGTGAACAGCACGCCGTTCTTCACCAGAAACAGGTTCTCCCCCGCCCCTTCGCTCAGATAGCCGTTCACATCCAGCGCCAGCCCCTCGGCGAAGCCGTTGCGCTTGGCCTCGCGGCTGATGAGCTGGGAAGAGAGATAGTTGCCCCCCGCCTTGGCACCGGTCGGGATGGTGTTGGGAGCGAGCCGGTTCCAGGAGGTGACGCACACATCCACCCCGTTTTTCAGCCCCTCTTCTCCGAGGTAGGCGCCCCAGGGCAGGGCCGCGACCATGAGGTCGGCCTTGGCATCCAGCGGCGGATGCAGCCCCAGCCCCACGTTGCCGACAAAGGCCAGCGGGCGCAGGTAGCCGCTCTTCAGGCCGTTCTCGCGCACCACGGTGCGGCAGGCTTCATTCACTTCGGTCTCGCTGTAGGGGACGTCCATCCAGTAGATCTTGGCGGAGTCGAACAGGCGTCGGGTGTGCTCCTGCAGGCGGAAGATGCAGGTCCCCTTGGGAGTGTCATAGGCCCGCACCCCCTCGAACACCGAGGAGCCGTAGTGCAGGGCATGGCTCATGACATGCACCTGGGCATCCTGCCAGGGGACCAGCTTGCCGTTGAACCAGATGTATTGGGGGTGGGCGGCGGATTGGGAAGGCTGTGACATTGGCTTGGCTCCTTAAGCTCTGATCCGGGGTTGCTGTTCCAGTGCATCGACCCGGGAGACATCCACCAGCTTGACCAGCTGGCACCACAACTGCTGGATGGGACGTACCGATTCGACAGTAACCGTGATCCGCAGCTGTTGGCAATCCTGCTCCATGTTGAGGGCGCAGAGATTGAAACCGCGGTGACGGACCACCCGCAGCACCCGTTCCATCACTTCGGGTCTGGGTTGGGCATGGATTTCCAGGGTGCTGGTATTGAGCTGGTTCATGGGCGTTGCTCCATCATCTTGTGGTTGGCGACTCCTGGCGGAACCAGGGGCCAGACATTTTCTTCCTCTGAAATAGCCACATGCAGCAGATAGGCACTCTCGCTCGCCAGCAGGCGATCCAGTGCCGGACCTATCTCTTCCTTGCATGTGATGGTCTCGCCGGGAATGCCGAAGGCGGCAGCCAGGGCGACGAAATCGGGGTTGTCGGACAGATTGGTCTCGCTGTAGCGACCGTCGAAGAACAGCTCCTGCCATTGGCGCACCATGCCGAGGCGCTGGTTGTCCAGCAGCACCATCTTCACCTTTAGCCGGGCCCGGCGGATGGTGCCGAGCTCCTGCACGTTCATCATGAAGGAGCCGTCCCCGCTCACCAGCACCACCTCGTCATCGGGGCGCGACATCTTGGCGCCGATGGCGGCGGGCAGGCCGAAGCCCATGGTGCCGAGGCCGGCACTGGAGAGGTGGTTGCGCGGGCTGGTGAAACGCATGTGCTGGGCCACCCACATCTGGTGCTGACCCACGTCGCAGGCCACCACGCTGGTGTCAGGCAGCTGGCTTGAAAGCTCTTTGAGCAGAGCCGGGGCGTAGATGGCCTGACCCGGATGGTCGTAGCGGAAGGCGTATTCCCGAGCCATGGTGGCGCAGTGCTCGCGCCAGGGGTCGAGGGTCAGCGTCATCGCCAGGGCGGGCAGCACACGCTTGAGATCCGTGGTGATCCCCACATCGGCGGCGCGGCGCTTGCCGAACTCGGCGGCGTCCACATCCAGGTGGATCACCTTCGCCTCGGGGGCAAATTCCTCCAGCTTGCCGGTCACCCGATCATCGAAACGGGCGCCTACCACCACCAGCAGATCGCACTGCTGTACCGCCAGGTTGGCGGCCTTGGTACCGTGCATGCCGAGCATGCCCAGATAAACGGGGCTGTCGGGGTCGAGGGCACCTATCCCCTTGAGGGTGGTGACCGCCGGCATCCCCGTGGTGGCGGCAAAGTCGCGCAGCTGCTGCTCGGCATTGGCCATGCCCACCCCACCACCGACGTAGAGTACCGGACGCTCGGCACCGGCCAGCAGGGTGCGGGCGGCCGTCAGCTCGGCCTGATTCAGGGGCTCGGGTTCCTCCACGGCAAACAGCGGGCTTTGAGAAGGAACGGCGGCCAGCTGCACATCCTTGGGCAGGTCGATGAGCACGGGACCCGGACGCCCTTCGGTGGCGATGGCGAAGGCTTCGGCAATGACCCGTCCCAGATCCGCCGGGTCCGTCACCATGAAGGAGTGCTTGGTGCAGGAAAGGGACATGCCGAGCACGTCCACTTCCTGAAAGGCATCGGTACCGACGGCGGCGCAGGGCACCTGGCCGCTGATGGCCACCAGCGGTACCGAATCGAGCAGTGCCTCCGCGAGGCCGGTGACCAGGTTGGTGGCGCCGGGGCCAGAGGTAGCGATGCAGACCCCCACCTGACCGGAAGCGCGGGCATAACCCACCGCAGCCATGGCGGCACCCTGCTCGTGGCGGCAGAGCTGATGGGCCAGGCCACCGTCATACAGGGCGTCGTAGACCGGCATGATGGCTCCGCCCGGGTAACCAAACACCTGGGTCACACCCTGTTTCTTGAGAGCCTGTACCAAAAACTGCGCGCCGTTCATGTGGAAAATCCTGTCCTTTGGTCGAAAAAAAAACCCCCGGGCCGTGAGGCTCGGGGGTCGCTTGTTTCGTTCTGTCCGGTGGTGGGTCTATCCCTTGTTCCGTGCAGCCAAACGAGCCCCGAGCGGTGAGATAATAATCACCACTAGGACCACAATAATGCTGACGAAACGGGAGGCCATGTTCATAGTTACAACCGGAAATCCTGTGAAATGGGAGCGGAGCTTGCCGCGAATGGCTATTAGAACTAGCACGGTGATTTTTATTGGGCAAGCACTTTTTACCTGACAAGACTCTGATTTTGACTGCTCTGAAACCTGACGACTGGAAAAAAAAACTAATAAAAAACGGTTAACCAGCATTTACATCAAACCAAGGACGGTATTTATGTCATTAGCTGTTGTTTATAGCCGTGCCAGCCTGGGGATAGCGGCGCCGCAAGTCACTGTGGAAGTGCACCTCTCCAACGGCCTGCCCGCCTTCAACATGGTGGGGTTGCCGGAAACCTCGGTGAAAGAGTCGCGGGATCGGGTGCGCAGCGCCCTGCTCAACGGCAATTTCGAATTTCCGGCCAAGCACATCACGGTCAACCTGGCCCCTGCGGATCTGCCCAAGGAGGGGGGCCGTTTCGACCTGGCCATCGCCATCGGCATTCTCGCAGCATCCAAGCAGATACCCGCAAAATACCTGCTCGATCACGAATTTTTAGGGGAATTGGCCCTGACGGGCGAGATCCGCCCCGTGCTTGGGGTGCTCCCCTCGGTGCTCGCCTGCCGCGACGCGGGGCGCACCCTGCTGGTCCCACGGGAGAACGGTCCGGAGGCTTCCCTCATACAGGATGCCGAGGTGCGCACCGCCCACCAGCTGCTGGCGGTCACCGCCTGGCTGGCGGGCCAGTACGAACTACCGCTGCCGGAACCCCAGAGCGCGGAGACCCTGCCCGACGTGCCGGATCTGCAGGACGTGATCGGTCAGTCCCAAGCGAAGCGGGCGCTGGAGATCGCCGCAGCCGGCAGCCACAACCTGCTGTTCATCGGCCCCCCCGGCACCGGCAAGAGCATGTTGGCCAGCCGCTTGCCCGGCATTCTGCCGCCGCTCAGCGAACAAGAAGCGCAGCAGACCGCCGCCATCCACTCCATCGGCGGCCTAACCCCCCGCGCCGGCCACTGGCACCACAGGCCGTATCGCACGCCCCATCACAGCGCCTCGGCGGTGGCGCTGGTGGGCGGGGGTACCCATCCCAGGCCTGGAGAAATTTCCCTCGCCCACAACGGGGTACTGTTTCTGGATGAACTGCCGGAGTTCGAGCGCAAGGTGCTCGACTCCCTTCGCGAGCCGCTGGAGACCGGGCACATCACCATCAGTCGTGCCGCCCGCCAGGTGGATTTTCCCGCCCGCTTCCAGCTGGTGGGTGCCATGAATCCCAGCCCCTGCGGCCATTATGGCGACGGCCAGACCCGCTCCAGCCCGGATCAGATCTTGCGCTATCTGGGCAAGCTCTCCGGCCCCTTTCTCGATCGGTTCGATCTGACGGTAGAGGTCCCGCTCTTGCCCAGGGGGAGCCTGACCGGCAAGGCGGAGCGGGGGGAATCGAGCCAGCAGATACGCGAACGGGTGCTGGGGGCGCGAGAGCGCATGCTGAGTCGCAGCGGAAAACTCAACAATCTGCTGGATAGTCGTGAAATCGAAGATGTTTGCAGATTATCGCCACAGGATGCCGAGTTTCTGGAGGGTGCAATCCAGAAGCTGGGGCTCAGCATCCGGGCCTGGCACCGCATCCTGCGGGTATCGCGCACCATCGCCGATCTGGCGGGACACGCCACCATCGAGAGAGCGCATCTGATCGAAGCCCTGGGCTATCGTGCCATGGACAGGCTGTTGTCACGGCTGCGCGGGGGCCAGTGAGAGGGGGAACGGCAGCAGCCACCTCCCGACCCGGAAAGGGCGCCACCATGGTCTAGTCGTGGGCCGGCTGATATTATGGCAACAGATCTGACCACTTGGTTGCCATCCACCGATACGAAGACGGATTCCACCATGCCCAACAAGCTGATAGAGCGACTGCGCGGCAGCCTCTCGACCCTGCTCTATTTCATCAACACCCTGTTCTGGTTTGTCCCCGTCCTGCTGCTTGGCCTCATCAAGCTGCTGCTGCCCTTCAAGGGGGCGCGACGTCTCTGCAACACCCTCCTGGACGGCTGCGCCACCCACTGGATAGGTTTTAACAATCTGATCCAGAAAACCATCATCAACACCCCTTTCGATGTGGTCGGAGTGGACAAAGGGCGCCGGAATGAGTGGTATATGGTGATTGCCAACCATCAATCCTGGGTCGACATACTGATACTGCAGCGGATTTTTAATCAAAAAATCCCCTTCCTGAAGTTTTTCCTCAAGAAAGAACTGATTTGGGTACCTTTTCTCGGTCTGGCATGGTGGGCACTCGACTTCCCCTTCATGCGACGTTATTCCCGCAAGTTCCTGGAAAAACACCCGCATCTGAAGGGAAAAGACATAGAGACCACGCGAAAGGCCTGTGCCAAATTCCGCCACATTCCGGTGAGCGTGATGAATTTCGTCGAGGGCACCCGCTTCACCGCCAGCAAGCACGACAAACAGGGCGCTCCCTATCGTCACCTGCTGCACCCGAGGGCGGGTGGCGTCGCCTTCACCCTGGCGGCCATGGGGGATCAGCTGCACAAACTGGTGGATGTCACCATCGCCTATCCAGGCGGCATCCCCAGCTACTGGGACTTCATGTGCGGTCGAGTCAGGGAGATCAAGGTTCGGGTCCGCTTTCTGCCGATCGAACGCAATCTGGTGGGGGATTACTTCAATGACCCCGAGTTCCAACAAGAGTTTCAGCAGTGGCTGAACGGGATCTGGTGCGAGAAAGACCAGACCCTGGGCCAGCTACTGGCGGACAAGACGCAGTAAGACACTCATGTTAAGCCTGCTCCCCGGCCCCCTGGTGCTGCTCATCAGCACCGGCCTGGCCATATTGTTTACCGCCCTGTGCGCCAGCCTGATCCTGCTGGTGTCCCTGGCCAAGCTGCTGCTCCCCGTGCCGGCCTTCGGTCGTGCCTGCAGTCGCCTCAACAACCGTTTCATGCGCCTGTGGCTCGGCTGCAACGCCCTGGTGATCCGCCTCACCACCCGCATCGACTGGCAGGTGGAGGACGACACCCGGCTACGCAAGGATGGCTGGTATCTCATCATCAGCAACCACCTGAGCTGGACCGACATCGTCGTGCTGGGCCATCTCTTCCGCGACCGGCTGCCGGTGCCCAAGTTCTTCATGAAGCACGAGCTCATCTACATCCCGCTGCTGGGGCTCGCCTGCTGGGGGCTGGACATGCCCTTTATGCGCCGCTATTCGAGAGAGTTTCTGCTGCGCAATCCGCACCTGCGGGGCAAGGACATCGAGACCACCCGCAACGCCTGCGAGAAGTTTCGCCACATCCCCACCACCGTCATCAACTTCGTGGAGGGGACCCGCTTCACCGAACAGAAGCGTGACGCCTCCCGCTCCCGCTTTCGCCACCTGATGCCGCCCAAGGCGGCCGGGCTCGCCTTCACCCTGGCGGCCATGGGCGATCAGTTCGACAGCCTGATCAACGTCACCATCAGCTACCCGGACAACACCGAGACCCCCTTCAAGGACTTCCTGATGGGGCGGATGAAGCGCATCCGGGTGCGGATCGAGGAGCTGCCGGTGGACGAGCAACTGGTAGGGGATTACTTCAACGACAAGCAGTTCAAGCGCGGCTTCCAGGAGTGGCTGAACCAGCGCTGGCAGGAGAAGGACGAAATACTGGAAGGCTGGCAGCGGGCTCAGGCGCCCATCCCATTGACCGCCAAGGAGAGCGCCGACGCCAGTTCGGGCAGCTGATCCTCGCTGAACACGGCGATGCCGTGGCGGCGCAGCAGGGCGGTGGTCTTGCCCTCGCCCGCCACCGAGACCCCTTCGAAGCGGCCGTTGTAGATACGGCCGCTGCCGCAGGAGGGGCTCCCCTCTTTCAGCAGGGCGAAGCGAATGCCCTGCTGCTGGCAGAGCGCCAGCGCCAGGGCGGCGCCGCGATCGAACTCGGTCGTCACATCCAGCCCGCTTTCGGTGACTACAGACTCACCCTGCCGCTCGGCGGGTGGTCGCGGGGTCGGCAGCCCCCCCGCCACCTCGGGACAGAAGGCCAGCACCCGCCCCTCGGCGCCCAACTCGGCCAGCCAGTCGCTGATGATGCCCTTGCTGCGGCCGTCGTAGCGCACCGGCTGGCCCAGTAGACAGGAGCTGACTAAGATTTTTTCCTTCACACCTGTGCCTTATGAATTTTATTAAAGCCAACCCACCCGGTACTTTTTGCTGTTTCAACAATGAAATCCATATCTATTAGATCGCCATCGGGCAGTAGCTCTTCACTAATTTCTATAGAGCCATAAAAGCACTGTTCATGGTCTGCCCATCCGACAGCAGCAAGAGTGTAAACTTGCATTCCTTCATGCAAACGAAGCCCTGAAAATGGTGCGAAAGGCAAGTTAAGCTCTTTGGAACCACTGCAAAAACAGGTCTTATCTACATCCCGCACAATTAATGAAAGCTTCACTTTGTAATTCATAGCAATAGCGCTCTCTTCATGCCTCAGCCCCGTTCATCACCTGATCGAACATCACGCAGCAGGGGCTCTCCAGCCGGTAGAGAATGGCGGGCCGCTGCTTGCCGGTACGCTTGCGGCCGGTGTCCGTCAGGATGTCGGCCCGGTGGATCCGCTTGCGAAACGCCGCCGTGTTCATGGGGGTCTGCAGGATGATCTCGAAGGCGCGCTGCACCTCGGAGAGGGTGAACTCCGACCCCAGCAGGTGCAGCGGCAAGGTGCTGTAACGGCTCTTGATGCGCAGCCGCTCCAGCCCCATGGCGATGAGCTGGGGATGGTCGAAGGCGAGTTGCAGGTTGGGCAGGTCATCCAGAGGGTGCCAGCAGCCGCGCACGGCGCCGGCCTCGGGCTCCGCCAGGCACAGGTAGACGAGGGTGGTGGACCAACCCCGGGGATCCCGCTCCAGGTTGCCGAGGGTGCAGACCTGCTCGCTGTAGCACTGCGCCAGCCCCCACTGCGCCAGCAGGCGGTGGCGGGCGGCATCCAGATCCCGATCCCGGGTCTCGTCGATGCGCAGGGCCGGCAGCTGCCAGCAGTGGGCAAAGGGGGGGCGATCCCGGGTTTCGAGGAGCAGTTCGAGCCGCTCCTCGCGCAACCGCAGCACCACCATATCCAGACTCATTCTCGGCATCCTGGTCGACATGCTCGCCTTCTAATAATGTTTGGTAGATAATATCACAAGAATATTATGTGCAGGAGTCACCCATGGGAACCATCGCCAGCCTGGATATTGATGCGCAGAAGGGGTTTACTCCGCTCTGTCCGAACGAGCTGCCCGTCGCAGGCGGGGATGATATTGTGGCGGCGCTCAACGCCCAGGCCGCCCTCGCCACCCTGCGAGTCGGCAGCAAGGACGCCCACCCCGCGAACGCTGCCTGGGTCGTGAGCGAGCCGGCCGCCATGCTGCAACCGCTGGATCTGCCCAACGCCGACCTCACCTGGCCGGCCCATTGCGTGCCGGGCACCCCTGGCTTCGAGCTGCTCGACGGCCTGCCCGCCCCCATCGACTACGACTTCTTCGTCTGGAAGGGGGTCGAGCCGGATCTGCACCCCTATGGCGCCTGCTACCACGACCTCGCCGAGCGTCGCAGCACCGGGCTCATCGAGTTCCTGCAGGCCCGCGGCGTCGCGACCGTGCTGGTCGGCGGCCTCGCCACCGACTACTGCGTCAAGACCAGCGTGCTGCAACTGCTCCGCGCCGGCTTCCGGGTCATCGTCCACCTCGATGCCTGCCGCGGTATCGCCCCCGAGACGATCGCCCAGGCCCGTGCCCAGATGATCGAGGCCGGCGCCGAGCTGGCCCAGACCCTGGCCGATGTACAACGCCTGCTGGACGCCTGATATGCCCCCGATCCTCAACAGCCTGCTCGACACCGATGCCTACAAGCTGCACATGCAGCAGGCTGTGTTCCATCGCTACCCGGATGCCGAGGTGGTGGCCGAATTCCACAGCCGCAACGAAGAGGATCTGCTGCCCATGATGGGCGAGATCGAGGAGCAGCTGCGCCTCGCCGGCTCCCTGCGGCTGACCCGACCCGAGCTCGATTTTCTGGCCGAGCGCCCCTTCTTCACCCCGGATTATCTGGATCACCTGCGCCGCAAGCCGCTGGATGCCTCCCTGCTCAAGGTGTTCGAGCAGGATGGCCGCATCAATGTGCGGGTCGAAGGGCCCTGGCAGGACGTCATCCTGTGGGAGATCCCGGTGCTCGCCATCATCAGCGAGATGCGCAACCGCTTCCGCTACCCCCAGTTCGGCGTCAGCCAGGCACTGGAGCGGCTCGACCAGAAGATCGACAAGCTGGAACGGGAGCTGAGCCGGGAGGAGATGACCGAGTTCAACCTCATCGACTTCGGCACCCGCCGCCGCTTCTCCCATGCGGTGCAGGATGCCGTGGTGGGCCGCCTCCAGGATCGGCTGCCGGCGTTTCGCGGCACCAGCAACTACCAGCTGGCCCAGAAATACCGGCTGCCGGCGGTGGGCACCCAGGCCCACGAGTGGTTCCAGGCTCACCAGCAACTCGGCTTCCCGCTGGAACTCAGCCAGCGCGCGGCCCTCACCAGCTGGCTGGACGAGTTCACCAACCACCTCGGCATCGCCCTGACCGACTGCATCACCATGGATGCCTTCCTGCGCGACTTCGACTTCGAGCTGGCGAGCCGATATCAGGGGTTGCGCCACGACTCCGGTGACCCCGTGGTCTGGGGCGAGAAGGCCATCAGCCACTACCAGCGCCTCGGTATCGATCCCGCCACCAAGACGCTGGTCTTCTCCGACGGCCTCGACCTCGACCAGGCAGTCCGGCTGTTCCGCCACTTCAGTGGTCGCATCAACACCAGCTTCGGCATCGGCACCAAGCTCACCTGCGATCTGCCAGGCGTCACCCCGATGAACATCGTCTTCAAGCTGATGGAGTGCAACGGCGGCCCGGTCGCCAAGATCTCCGACAGCCCGGGCAAGACCCTGTGCCGGGACGCGGACTTCATCCGCAACCTCAAGCAGGCCTTCCACGTCGGGGTATAAGACGCCTTTTTGAGTGTCCCATCTTGCGCACTGCGCCGATGGCCCCCTACCATGACTCACCTGAAAGGTCCGGCCCCCGTCGGACCTTTCGCTTGTTCGAACGCCAGACCACAAGGAACCACTCATGACCTCCAGATGGATATTCGCCCTCACCACCCTGCTCGCCAGCCTGAGCGCCGTCGCCGCCGAACCGCTGCGGGTCTCCGCCATCCCGGACGAAGCCCCCACCGAGCTGCAGCGCAAGTTTGCCCCCCTGGGTGACTACCTGGCCGAGAAAACAGGCCGCGAGGTGGTGTTCGTGCCGGTCAACGACTACGCCGCCGTGGTCGAGGCGCTGGCCGCCGGCAAGCTGGACATGGCCTGGCTCGGGGGCTTCACCTATGTGCAGGCACACCGCCGTGCCGACAAGGTGGTACCCCTGGTGCAGCGTCAGGAAGATGCCCAGTTCACCTCCAAGTTCATCGCCAATGCCGACAGCGGCATCAAGACCCTGGCCGACACCAAGGGCAAGGACTTCGCGTTCGGCTCCCCCTCCTCCACCTCCGGTCACCTGATGCCACGCCACTTCCTGGCCGAGCAGGGCATCAACCCGGAACGTGACTTCGCCCACGTCGCCTTCTCCGGCGCCCACGACGCCACCGTCGCCTGGGTCGCCTCCGGCAAGGTGCCGGCCGGTGCGCTCAACGCCTCCGTGTGGGAGAAACTGGTGGAAGAGGGCAAGGTCGACACCACCAAGGTCAAGGTGATCTGGACCACCCCGACCTACTTTGACTACAACTGGACAGTACGCGGTGATATGGATCCGGCCCTGCAAGAGAAGATCAAGCAAGCCTTCCTCAGCCTGGATCCGGCGGTGCCCGCCCAGGCCGAGATCCTCAAGCTGCAACGCGCTACCCGCTTCATCGAGACCAAGCCCGAGAATTACCTGGGCATCGAAGCCGCCGCCACCCAGGCCGGCCTGCTGAAGTGATCGCCGTCGCGCTGGACGGGGAAGGATTGCGGCTCGGCCAGAGCCGCATCCTGCAGCCGTTCAACCTGCAGATAACGGCAGGCGAGTGCGTGGCCATCATAGGGCCGAGCGGCGCGGGCAAGACCAGCCTGCTGCGGCTGCTCGGCACCGAGCTGCGCGGCGAAGGCAGGCTCACCCTCTGGGACCAGGATCCCTGGACCCTCTCCACCCGGGACCGCCAGCGGCTGCGCAGCCGGATCGGCATGGTCTGGCAGCAACCGCCGCTGCCCGCCTCCCAGCAGGTGGTGACCGCCGTGCTGGCCGGCCGGCTCGGTCAGTGGTCCCTCGGCCGTTCCTTACTCTCCCTGCTGCGCCCCTGCGACCCCGAAGGCGCGCTAGCCGAGCTGGCGCGCCTCGGCCTCGCCGACAAGTGGCAACAGCGCTGCGGCGAGCTCTCCGGTGGCCAGTTGCAGCGGGTCGGCATCGCACGGGTGCTCTATCAGCAGCCGGATCTGATCCTGGCGGACGAGCCCGTCTCCGCCCTCGATCCCGTGCTCGCCCAAGGCAGCCTGGATGCCCTGCTGGCACAGGCCCGCGCCCGGGGCAGCACACTCATCGCCAACCTGCATGCGGTCGAGCTGGCGCTCGGCCGTTTCCCCCGCATCATCGGCCTGCGGGAGGGGCGAGTGCTGTTCGACTGTCCGGCGGCGGCCGTCACCCCGGCCATGCTGGCCGAGCTCTACGCCGGTGATGACGAGGCGGCGGCGTGTTCAATTTGACTAGCCGCTGGCGCCATCCCCTGCCCTGGTTGCTGCTGCTCATCGGCTACAGCCTGTGGCAACAGGCCGACGGCTGGCTCGGCCTGTTCGACGGCCAGAGCTGGCGGCAGATGGGCAACTTCCTCGTCACCAGCTGGCCGCCCCGCATGGATCGGGACTTCCTCGTCCTGACCCTGACCGCGACCCTGGAGAGTCTGGCGGTGGCGACATTGGGACTGGCGGGCGCCCTGCTGCTCGGCGTGCCGTTCGCCCTGCTCGGCTCCCGCGCCCTGTCGCTGGCCGAACTGGGGCCGGTGCCCAGCCCGCTGCGCGGCGCCTTGCGGGCCCTCTCGCGCCTCGTCGCCATCGTGCTGCGCAGCCTGCCCGAGCTCATCTGGGCGCTGCTGTTCGTGCGTCTGTCGGGGCTCGGGCCGCTCGCCGCCATCCTGGCCATCGCCGTCAGCTACGGCGGCATGCTGGCCAAGGTCTACAACGAGATCATGGAGAGCGGTGCCCAGCAACCGGCCCGCGCCCTGCTGCTGGGCGGTAGCGGCCGGCTGCAGGCGCTCTGGTACGGCGTGCTGCCTGCGGTGCGTCAGGAACTGCTCTCCTACACCGTCTACCGCTGGGAGTGCGCCCTGCGCGCCTCCGTCATCATGGGCTTCGTCGGCGCCGGCGGGCTCGGTCAGCAGCTCGAACTCTCCCTGCGCATGTTTGCCGGTGGCGAGGTGGTGACCCTGCTGCTGGCCTTCATCCTGCTGGTGACGCTCGCGGATGGCCTCAGCGCCTGGCTGCGCCACAGCCGCTCCCCCGGCCTGCTGTTGCTGATCTGCCTGGGGCTGGCCGCTGTCCTCGCGCTGTATCAGCTCGACTGGCGCATGCTGAGCTTCTCACTGGGGGGCCTGGGCACCTTCCTGGGGGAGTTTTTGCGACCGGACTGGTCATGGCCCTTCCTCAAGACAGTGGCTATGGGCCTGCTCGATACGGTGCAGATGGCGCTGCTAAGCACCCTCTTCAGCGCCCTGCTGGCCCTGCCGCTGGCCTGCCTCGCGCGCCACTGCTGGCCGCTGCGGCTGCTGTTCAACCTGCTGCGCTCCGTGCCCGAACTCATCTTCGCCAGCCTGCTGGTGATCGCGGTCGGACTGGGGCCGGTGGCGGGCATACTGGCGCTGACCCTGCACACCACCGGGGTGCTGGCGCGGTTGTTCGTGGAGACCCTGGAGAACGCGGATCCCGCCCCTCGCCTCGCCTTGCAGCTGAGCGGGGCCGGCCCTACGGCCTGCTTCTGGTACGGGGTGTTCCCCCTGGTGGCGCGCCAGTGGCTGGCCTACAGCCTCTATCGCGGCGAGATGAACCTGAGGGCCGCCACCATACTCGGCGTGGTTGGCGCCGGCGGCCTGGGACAGCAGCTCTATGTCTCGCTCAGCCTGTTCCGCTACGACCAGACCGCCACCCTGCTGCTGGCCATACTGCTGCTGGTCTGGCTGGCGGAGGCCCTCAGCCGCCGCACCCGTTTGCCTCGCCCGGCCCCCAGCCAGCGGGATTGCCAGATCTGAGGCCCGCCTTACATGGCCCTGATAAACAAAAAGCCCGCCGGTTTGCACCGGCGGGCCTTTTTTCACGAGGTCAGTCTGGATCAGTCTTTCTTCGCCAGCAGGAATTGCACCAGCTGGTTGAACTGTTCCTGGGAGGTGATGGATTCGATTTTCACCATGTACTTGCCGTTCACCAGGAAGGCCGGCACGCCGCGCACGTTGTAGCTCTCGGTGTTGCGGTCGAACTGGGAGACCATGCCGGAGACGGCGAAGCTGTCGACAGCACCGTCGAACTCCTCGGCCGGCACGCCGTTGTCCACGAAGATCTGCTTCACGTCACCACGGCTCTGGGGGATCTGGCGCTGGGTGTGGATCTTGTCGAAGATGGCCGGGGTCAGCTTGCCTTCCACGTTCAGCAGATTGGCGACGGCGTAGGCACGCTGCATCTCGGGACCCATTTCACGGCCCAGGAAGGCCACCGGGTTCTTCTTCATCGGCACGCCTTCCGGCAGGCTCTTCTTCAGATCCTCGGCAATCGGCTCGAACTTGGCGCAGTGCGGGCAGAAATAGGAGAAGAACTCCATCACTTCCGGCTGGGCGCTGCCGGTCTGGCTGACCACGTCATAGTTGACACCTTCCTTGAATTGCGGGGCGGCGTGAACCATGGGGATCATCAGCATGGCAGCGAGGAAAAATAGTACTTTTTTCATGACGTTTCCTGTTAAGGGATCACTGTGAGGCACGCCCGGCGAACCGAAGCAGTCCAAGCCTATTGCCTCACCCTCGTGCCGTCAATGGCAAAGGCAGACAGGCGGGACCGCCATCCCGCCTCCCACGGGCACCTTGCCGCTGTGGCAATGGTGCGGGCGACACCACCAGCGGACGCCCCGTGGCGTGGCGATCTGCCGGGTTCACGCCCCTACCACTGCGGCATCAGGCTGAGCGGCGGGGCCTTCAATGCCTCGAGCTGATCATGCAGGGTCGCAATCTGCTGGCGCCAGTAGTGTTCGGTGTTGAACCAGGAGAAGTGGCGGGGGAAGGCGGGATCTTCCCAGCGTCTTGCCAGCCAGGCCATGTAGTGGACGATGCGCATGGCACGCAGCGGCTCGATGAGCGCCAGCTCCCGCGGGTCGAACTCCATGAACTCCTCATACCCCGCCAGCAGGGTATCGAGCTGGATCTGCTGCTCATGACGCTCCCCGTTCAGCATCATCCAGAGATCCTGGATGGCGGGGCCGGTGCGGCAATCGTCGAGGTCGACAAACAGGGGGCCGTCACGCCACAGGATGTTGCCCGGGTGGCAGTCCCCATGCAGGGAGATGCGCGCCACGTCCAGGGTCATGGCGTCGCATACGTGCCGGATCAGCTCGTCCAGCACCCCGAAGAAGGACTTGGCCAGCCCGCTCGGCAACCACTCGCCTGCCGCCAGCAACTGACGCGGCTCGTGCAGCATGCTCTCCACATCCAGCGGAACCCGGTGATGAAAGGCATGGCTGGCACCGACGCTGTGAATGCGACCGAGGTAACGCCCCACCCACTCCAGCTGGTCCAGGTTGTCCACCTCGAACTGACGCCCCCCGACGCTCTGCCAGATGGCAAACGGGTAGCCCTGATGCTCCAGCAGGGTCTCGCCGGCAAAGGCAATGGGAGCGGCGACCGGGATCTCAGCTTCACAGAGGCGAGCGGCAAACGCGTGCTCTTCTAGGATCTGTGCCCGGCTCCAGCGACCGGGACGGTAGAACTTCACCACGTAGCGACGGCGATCCTCATCCTGGAACTGATAGACGCGGTTCTCGTAACTGTTGAGCTCGATAAGGCCGGAGTCGATGCGCAAGCCGCTGAGATCGATGGCATCCATGATGAGATCGGGATTGAGGTCGGAATAGTTGAAACGCATGTCATCCACCATAGAAAAGGGGCGCTGTTGCGCCCCATTCTATCACCACTGTCTGCCGTTTCCGTGCATGGCGGTGCGCCTTGCCGTCACAACCTGCTGATAAACTTGCTCGGTTGGCGCAAGGTCCCCTTGCTGTCATCCGGCGCCGCGCCTTCCCGCTTGAGCACGAACTGGACGTCCAGAGTGGGGCGCTTCAGGTTGAAGGGATCCACCGCCAGGCTCACCGGCAGGGTATAGATCTCGCCCGCCTTCAGTGTCACCTCGCGGGGTCCGAACCACTGGTACTCCGGCAGCCCTTCCACGTCCAGCCGGTAGGTCTGGGAGTTCAGGGTCTTGTTGAGGATCTTCAGGGTATAGGTGTTCTCGATGAGCCCCTCGCTGTTTTCCCGGAACAGCTGGTTGCGATCCCGCAGGATGTCGAGCCCCATGGGCATGATGGACATGGCGTTATAGACGAAAACCCCCAGCATGACGACCATCACCAGGCCATAGCCAATCAGCTTGGGCCGCGCCACCTGGGTTTCACTGTGGGCCAGCTTGTGCTCGGTGGTGTAACTGATGAGCCCTTTCGGATACCCCATCCGCTCCATGGTCTGGTCGCAGGCGTCGACACAGGCGCCGCAGTTGATGCACTCGTACTGCAGACCGTCACGGATGTCGATGCCGGTCGGGCAGACCTGCACGCAGAGGTCGCAGTCGATGCAGTCCCCCAGCCCCAGAGCCTTGGGATCGGCCTTGCGACCACGGGCACCGCGGGTCTCGCCACGCTGGCTGTCATAGCCGACGATGTAGGTGTCCTTGTCGAACATGGCGGACTGGAAGCGGGCATAGGGGCACATGTGGATACACATGATGGCGCGCATCCAGCCGGCGTTGCCATAGGTGCAGGCGGCGAAGAACAGCACCCAGAAGATGACCCAGCCTCCCGCCTGCAGGGTGAAGAAATCGGGCACCAGGTGGAAGACATCCTGGAAGTAGGCGACGAAGGTCAGCCCCGTGCCCAGCGACAGCAGGATCCAGGCCAGGTGCTTGGCGCCCTTACGGGCCAGCTTCTCGCCGCTCCAGGGCGCCGCATCCAGCTTGCGACGCTTGTTGGCGGCCCCTTCCAGCTTCTCCTCGAACCAGATGAACAGGAAGGTCCACACCGTCTGGGGACAGAGGTAGCCGCACCAGACCCGGCCCAGGAAGGTGGTCACAAAGAAGAGTGCGAAGGCCGCGATCATGAAGACCCAGGCCAGCAGGGTGAGATCCTGCGGCCAGATGGTGGCACCGAAGATATGGAACTGCTGGTGCTCCAGATCGAACAGCACCGCCTGACGGCCGTCATAACGCAGCCAGGGCAGGAGGACAAAGAGCGCGACGAAGAACCAGCCCATGGCCTTGCGCACCCGCTGCCAGTAGCCGGTCTGGGAGCGGACATAGATGCGGTTGCCGGGGTTGAACCTGTCATCTCCCGCCTTGAAGGTGTTGGGATTGAAAGTCCCGGTGACGTCACCGGTCACATCCTTGATGTCGATCTTGTCCTTGTCGGCCATTGCAACACATCGCTCCACTCATATTGTTATGAAAGCGATTATATCTTAAACAACCTGCTAATTGTGTGGGTTAAATGTATCTATAGTTCGAGTCCCGTCGCAATTTCAGGCAACAAAAAAGGCCCATAGCCAGTTGACTATGCGCCTTTTCACAGATTCTCTTGAAACCTTTCTCTGATGGCGATGTGACGCCCGGATTACTTGATGCCGCGGGCCTTGAGCAGGGCTTCCTTGAAGTCGGGCACGTGATCCTTGGCCAGCCCCGGGATCATCGCCTGCTTGTCGGATTCCCGCATCTTGAGGTGGTAGATCAGCATGTCGTCGGTCAGTGCGGACAGCGGACCGTCAAATCCCGCTTCCTCGGCCAGTTTGGCAACAAACTGCACCAGGCTGAGATCCTGCTCCTTGATCCAGGCAGGCTGCAGCAGTTCCAGCAGCTCTTCGATACGATGACATTGCATAGACGACCTCTTTAATCTGTCTTGTGAAACTCAGGCAACCTTACCCATCAAGGCTACTTCGATACGATCCCGGCCATTATGCTTGGCCTGATAGAGCGCCGCATCCGCTTTCTGGATAAGCTCGGCAATGGAGTGATGCTGATCCGGCACCAGGGTCGCCACCCCGAAGCTGCAACTGACCCGCCCCGAGACCCGGGATTTGTGGTGGGGAATGCCGAGGGCTCGCAACGAGGTACGCACCTGCTCGGCGATCTGCATTGCCCCCTGCAAGGTGGTGCAGGGCAGCAGCAGGGCGAACTCCTCTCCGCCGTAACGGGCAGCGAGATCGTCTTCCCGCCGCAGCACTTCGGCCAGCAGGCTCGCCACCTGTTGCAGGCACTGGTCCCCCACCTGATGACCATAGTGATCATTGAACTGCTTGAAGTAGTCCACATCCACCAGCACCAGAGAGAGAGGCGCCCTGGCACGGTGGCAGCGACGCCAGGCGCGCGCCAGGGAGTCGTCGAGATGGGCCCGGTTGGCGATACCGGTCAGACCGTCGAGGCGGGACGTGAGCTTGAGGTGCTCGGAGACCGCCTTCAGCTCGGCCACCAGATCCGCATTGGAAAAACTGTGGTAGAGAGAGGCCACCTGATCCCGCCGCAGGCGCCGCAGCAGGGTCGGCAGAAAGACGAACAGATACCCCGCCAGCATGCAGGAGACGATACGCTCCTGGGTGTTGCCGCCACTGAGCTCGAACAACATGGCAAACCCGAGGGGCAGCACGGCCCCATAGAGGGTACGACGGCTGCCGAACAGCATGATGGCACTGCCGGTCAGGATCAGGCTGGAGAGCATCATCATGGCGGCACGATAGGTGTCGGGCAGCTTGTCCATGTAGAGCAGCACGCCCAGTGCCCAGACGATGGAGGTGATGGTCACCCCGACAAAGAGCTCGCGCTCGAGCACCGGCAGCGGAAGCTCCGCCAGCCTGGGCTGGCGCCAGCGCAGATGCCACCAGCGCCCCAGCAACAGCAGCAGGACCAGACCGAGCCAGCCCAGCGACTCGCTGGCCGGCAGGTAATCGTGGAACAGCAGGCTCCAGCTGATCGCCAGCAGCCCCAGGCAAGGCAGGCTGAAGGAGGCATGGGTATAGAGCTGGACCATGATGGCCCGCCGCACCTGATATTTCACACTCTGTGTCAACTGGGTACTCCCTGTACAAGAGCCGCACAGTTTAACACTCCCCTTTCCTGCTCAACAATCAATCGACCGCTATTAAGCTGCCACTCAGCGCGTCCTCTCCCGCACAGGCCCCGACAGTCCCTTTTCTGCAGGGTCGAATGGCGCAACCCTCCCTCACCCTTTCTCCAGCTCGTCGAGGATGGGGCACTGGGGATTCGCATCTCCGTGACAGCAGCTCACCACCTCCTCGAGGGCGCTGAGCATGGCTTGCAAACCGGCGATGCGGGAGCGCAGATCGACGATTTTCTCCTGGGCCAGCTTCTTCACCTGGGCACTGGTTCTGTGCTCGTCCCGATAGAGCGCCAGCAGCTCCTGGCACTCCTCCAGATTGAAGCCGGTCTCCCGCGCCCGCTTGACGAAGCGCAACTCCCGCAGGGAGGCATCCGTATAACTGCGATACCCGTTGTCGCTGCGCACTGGTGACGAGATGAGGCCGATGCTCTCGTAGTAGCGGATGGTCTTGGCGGTCAGGCCGGTGGCCTTGGCGACCTTGCTGATGTTCATGAATGACTCCTTTGGGATTCAGATGCACGCAGGCTGCCCGCCCGGGGCTGCCAGCGCTTCAATAACAGGGAATTGCTCAAGACGGTGATACTGCTCAAGGCCATGGCCGCCCCCGCCAGCTCGGGGCTGAGGTAACCCAGCGCCGCCAGCGGAATACCGATGATGTTGAACACGAAGGCCCAGAACAGGTTCTGCTGGATGGTGCGCCAGGTGGCCGCCGAGATGTCGATGGCATCGGCCACCAGCCGCGGGTCAGATCGCATGAGGGTGATGGAGGCGGTCTCCATCGCCACGTCGGAGCCGGAGCCCATGGCGATACCCACATCCGCCGCCGCCAGCGCCGGGGCGTCGTTCACCCCGTCTCCCACCATCGCGACCAGCCCGCTGGTTTGCGCCCGCAGCGCCTCGACTTTTTCCACCTTGCCGGCCGGCAGCACGGAGTCAAAGGCCCCGTCCAGCCCCAGCTTGGCGGCGATATGGGCCACCGGCGCCGGCGCATCACCGCTCACCAGCCAGCTGGCGATGCCGCGCTGACGCAGGGTGGCGATGGCATCCGGACTCTCGGGGCGCAGGGTATCGGCCAGCGCCGCAATGCCCGCTACCACGCCGTCGATGGCCACCCAGACCCGGGTCGCGCCGTCGGCAGGCGGTATATCCTGCGCGGGCACCTCAATGCCGAGCTGGGCCAGCAAAGAGCCATTGCCGATGGCGACCGTGTGACTATCAACCTGACCGACAATACCGGCACCGACCCGCACCTCCACCGCTTCCGGCTGGGGCAGCGTAGCCTCCTTGCCGACCGCCTCGCGCATGGCCAGCGCCAGCGGGTGTTCGCTCGCCTGCTGCAGGGCGGCAGTGAGGCGCAGTTGCTCGTCGTTGCCGCTCCAGCTGGCCAGCACAGGCCTGCCCTGAGTGAGCGTACCGGTTTTGTCGAAGATGAGCGCCTTGATGGCGTGGGCCTTCTGCAGGGTATCCACGTCTTTTATCAGAATGCCGTGGCGCGCCGCCACCCCGGTACCGGTGACGATGGCCGCTGGCGTCGCCAGCCCCAGCGCACAGGGACAGGCGATCACCAGCACGGCTACCGCCGCCAGCAGGGCCTGACCGAAGTCGCTGGTGATGGCGTACCACACCAGCAGGGTGAACAGGGCGATGGCCATCACCACCGGCACGAACACGGCGGAGACCTTGTCCACCAGTTGTTGCAGCGGCGCCTTGCCCATCTGGGCGTTCTCCACCAGGGCGATGATCTTGCTGAGGCTGGAGTCCTCCCCCACCGTGGTGGCTTCAATTTCCAGCACGCCGGAGCGGTTGATGGCGCCGCCCAGCACCTTGTCGCCCTCGCCGCGCGGCACCGGCAGGCTCTCGCCGGTGAGGATCGACTCGTCCAGCTCGCTCTCGCCGCTCGCGATTCTGCCGTCCACCGGCACCCGATCCCCCACCAGCACCTGCAGCCTGTCGCCGCGCAGCACCTCGTCGATGGCGACGCTCTGCCAGCGCTCGCCGCGCCAGACGGTGGCGGTTTCCGGCCGCAGCGCCATCAACTCGCGAATGGCGGACTGGGTACTGCGTCTGGCCCGAGCCTCCAGCAGTTTTCCCAACGAAATCAGGGTAATGATGATGGCGCTCGCCTCGAAATAGAGCTTGCCGCTGGCGGCCATCCCCAACGTCAGCAGCAGATAGAGGCTGTAGAAGTAGGCGGCACTGGTACCGGTGGCCACCAGCACATCCATGTTGGCGGAGCGGTTCTTGATGGCGAGCCAGGCGCCGCGATAGAAGCGGGCCCCGATCCAGAACTGCACCGGGGTGGCGAGCACCAGCTCCAGCCAGGCGGGCAGATGCCAGGGCAGCAGACCAGCCATGGCCAGCATCCCCGCCAGCAGCGGCAGGGTCAGCAGGGCCGAGACGATGACCCGGGTTTGCGCCTGATGGGCGCTGGCGGCCTCCTGCGCTTCCCGCTCCAGCAACTGCTGGCGGCGGCCGCTGGCCGAGCCCTGCGCCAGTTGGGCGCCAAAGCCGAGGGCCTCGATCTGCTCGCGCAGGGCCGCGGGCGTCAGCATCCCGGGGACCAGCACGATACGAGCCTGCTCGATGGAGAAGTTGACGTCGACGGAGATGACGCCGGGCAGCGCCGCCAGCGTCTTGTTCAGGCGGGCCGAGCAACCGGCACAGGTCATGCCGGTGATTTGAAACAGGATGGTCTCACTGCCGTAGTCATAACCCTGCGCCTTGATGCTCTCCAGTACCGCCGGCAGACGGTCGGGGCTGGTCAGCTCGATAGCCGCCTGCTCCAGCGCGAAGTTGACGGTGACCGATACCCCGTCGAGCTTGTTGAGGGCGGTCGTGATGCGGCCGGCGCAGTTGGCGCAGCTCATGCCGCTCAGCGGCAACTGCAGATGAATGGGTGATTGAAGATGAGTGCTCATGTTGTTCCTCCCCGGAACCCGTCGGCACCACAAAACGCCGACTGGCAAACCCTAACCTTTACTGTAAGGGTAAGCTCAAGCCACATGATCCACTTTTTGCAGATGAAAAAACGGCGCCCGTTTGCTGCCAGAGAACAAACGGGCGCCGCCTTCAACTATTGCGCGGTATACGCGGCGACTCAGATACCGTACTGGGCTCGGTAAGCCTTCATGGCGGCCAGTTGCGCCGCCAGCTCCGGCTGTTCGGCCTGCTTCTCTTCCAGATACTGGATCAAGTCGCTCATCTGGATGATGGCGGTGATGTGAGCGCCGTAGTCACGCTCCACTTCCTGAATGGCGGAGAGCTCGCCCTTGCCCTTCTCCTGACGATCCAGCGCGATCAGCACGCCAGCCAGGGAGGCACCGTTGGCCTGGATCAGATCCATGGATTCGCGTATGGCGGTGCCGGCAGTGATGACATCGTCCACCAGCATGATGCGCCCCTTGAGCGGGCTGCCCACCAGATTGCCACCCTCGCCGTGATCCTTGGCCTCCTTGCGGTTGAAGCACCAGGGCACGTCCACGTCGTGCTGCTCCACCAGCTGCACCGCGGTGGCGGAGGCGATGGGGATCCCCTTGTAGGCCGGGCCAAACAGCACGTCGAACTCAATGCCGGCATCCATCAGGGCGGCGGCATAGAAGCGGCCGAGACGGGCCAGATCGCGGCCGCTGTTGAACAGGCCGGCGTTGAAGAAGTAGGGGCTTTTACGACCGGATTTCAGGGTAAATTCACCGAATTTGAGGACCTGCTTCTCCAGGGCGAACTCGATAAATTGACGCTGGTAGGCTTTCATTCTGGCTCCTTGCTTGGCTTGTCGTTTACTTGTGTGGGGGTATAAAAAAACGCGGACAGTGCCGCGTTTGCAGGATCTGTTGACGCTTCGTCACAGCCGCGACGGAGTCGGTTTTTGCGCAGAACTAGGCATGAGATGCGAAGTTTGGTAATCCAAACGAGGCATCGAATAACGACGTTATGCACAAAAACAGACCCGTCCCTACGGGTTGCGTGGCAAAGGATGCCATGCGTTGTTGCAGGACTTGCCAAGGGAATAACCATTGGCGGCATCCTGCGCCTAGCCTGGCATCCTTTGACACTGCAACGCGACTTGTGCCGAAACATCAACAGGTCCTGGTATCAGGAAAGCGACTGCTTCTGCAGCGCAATGATGTCGGCAATACCGCCCTTGGCGAGGGCCAGCATGGCCAGCAGCTCCTCGTGGGTGAAGGGTTCGGCCTCCGCGGTGCCCTGCACCTCGATGATGCGACCATCTTCGGTCATCACCACGTTCATGTCGGTCTCGGCGGCGGAGTCCTCGATGTACTCCAGATCGCAGATTGCCTCCCCTTCGAACATGCCGACGGAGACGGCTGCGATCATCTGCTTGAGCGGGCTCTGTTTGATCAGCCCCTTCTCCACCATCCAGTTCAGCGCATCCACCAGCGCCACGCAGGCACCGGTGATGGCGGCGGTACGGGTACCGCCGTCGGCTTGCAACACGTCGCAGTCAACGGTAATGGTGTGCTCGCCCAGGGCACTCAAGTCTACCGCCGCGCGCAGGGAGCGGGCGATCAGACGGGAGATCTCCAGGGTGCGGCCGCTCTGCTTGCCGGAGGCCGCTTCGCGGTTCATCCGGGAGTGGGTGGAGCGCGGCAGCATGCCGTACTCGGCAGTGACCCACCCCTGCCCCTTGCCTTTGAGGAAGCGCGGCACGCTGGTGTCGACGCTGGCGGTGCAGAGCACGCGGGTGTGGCCGAATTCCACCAGCACGGACCCTTCAGCATGCTTGGTGAAGTGGCGGGTGATGGTTACCGGACGCACCTGGGCGGCGCTGCGATCGCTGGGACGGGACATGGGACTGACCTCTGGGCTGGCTGAATTGGCGCAGGAGTATAAGCGATCGCTACTCAAATATCAGCCGCTAAAACCACCTCGTCGGCTGACGGAGCAGGCCTGGCTGAGTATACTGGCCGCACACTTCATCAAGCCCGGAACAATCAATGATTCACAGCATGACCGCCTACGCCCGCAAGGAACTCAAGGGCGACTGGGGCACAGCCGTTTGGGAAATTCGTTCGGTCAACCAGCGCTATCTGGAGACCTACATTCGCCTGCCGGAACAACTGCGCAGCCTGGAGCCGGTTCTGCGTGAGCGCTTCCGCGCCAAGCTGCAGCGCGGCAAGGTGGAGTGCAACCTGCGCTTCGAGGCCGCCCAGGCCGCCGCCAGCCAGCTGCACATCAATGAAGAACTGGCCAAACTCATCATCGAGAGCGCCAACTGGGTGATGAAAGAGGCGGGCCAGGGTCAGCTCAATCCGGTGGACGTGCTGCGCTGGCCGGGGGTCATGGCTGCCGCCGAGCAGGACATGGACGTGGTCGCCACCGAGCTGATGGCCGGCTTCGACCTGACCATGGAAGACTTCCTCGCCTCACGCGCCAGCGAAGGGGCCAACCTCAAGGCGCTGATCGAACAGCGTCTGGCCGGCATCCAGGTAGAAGTGAAGAAGGTGCGCGAGCACCTGCCGCAGATCATCGAGTGGCAGCGCCAGAAGCTCACCGACCGGCTGGCCGAAGCCAAGGTGGAGCTGGATCCTGCCCGCATCGAGCAGGAGATCGTGCTGCTGGCCCAGAAGATCGACGTGGCCGAAGAGCTGGATCGCCTGGAGATGCACATCAGCGAAACCAACAAGATCATGAAGAAGGGTGGCGCCTGTGGCCGTCGCCTCGACTTCATGATGCAGGAGTTCAACCGCGAGTCGAACACCCTCGGCTCCAAGTCGATCAACGCCGAGGTGACCCAGTCCGCCGTCGAGCTGAAGGTCCTCATCGAGCAGATGCGCGAGCAGATCCAAAACATCGAGTGATCTCCCTCATCGATGCACCAGCCCCCGCCACCCGGGGGCTTTTTTATGCTCGTTTCCCGCAGCGCTCAGCCGCTTGACTGATGGCAACCCCTAGCAAAGGGAGTCCGACATGTACCATCACGCAAAGAGGGTCTGCCATGCAGACCCTCTCCTTCTTTTCTATGCATCCCCCACCCGCGCAGGCTAGACCGGTGACTTCAGCCTTCGGCTGCGCAGCAGCAGGGGGAGCTGGTAGAGCACCAGAGCGCCCAGCACCAGGCCGGCGCCGGCCAGCTTGGCGGGGCCCAGGGGTTCGTCATAGAAGAGGGTGCTTAAGATCAGGGTCCAGACCGGTTCGAGCAGCATCAGCAGGGCGGCGTGGGCCGTGGTCATCCGGCTCAGGGCGTGGGTGAGCAGCCAGTAACGCAATGTGGTGGCGATCAGGACGCTGGCCGCAAACCAGCCCCAGATACCAGTGCCGATGCTGGCGGGCCACTGCTCGGTCAGCAGGGAGAGCAGGGTGCCGAGCAGTCCGGTCACCGCCAACTGGATGCAGGTGAGCCAGGTAGGAGGGATGGACTGGGCGAAGTGGCGGTGCACCGCGAGCTGGACCCCCAGAGTGGCGGCCGCCGCCAGAAACCAGAACAGGGAGAGCGACACGCCCCAGTGGGTGCTGCTGGAGAGCAGCAGCAGACCCGCGACGGCCACGGGCAGAGTCAGCCAGTAGTGACGGCCGGGTCTGGCCTTGAAGGCGGCCCAGGCGGCGAGCGGCGCCATCAGGGTGGCCACGCTCATGATGAAGGCGCCACTGCCGAGCGCATCGCTCTGGCTGATGGCGGTAACCCAAAACAGCAGGCTGGCCCCGAGCAAAGTGCCGCACCCGGCGGCGCGCAGCAGTTGTGAGCCACTGGGGGGCGGCTCGCGCAACCAGGCGAGCGGCAACAGCAGCAGGGCGGCCAGCAGGAAGCGGCTGCCGATAAAGGCGGCGGTGGGCAGTTCACGAATCGCCTCTTTCGAGAAGAGCCAGCCAGCGGCGGCCAGCAGGGTGACCAGTATCATCAACAGCAGGGGAGCGCGGTTCATCGGAGCATCACAGGGTCAGGGGCAAAGGGCAGAGCATAAAGGAAAGAGGCGCGGATTGTCTCCCGGGGTTTGGCAGACATGCTGGCGGGGCGGCCACCACGCCACCCCGCCTCAGTCGTCACTTTCCAGGCTGGCGAGGCAATGGGAGAGGGTGCGCGCCAGCGCCCCCTGATTGCGCAGCACCACGGCCCGGGCGTGTTCCCCCATCTCGCGGCGGGCGCCCACATCGGCGAGCAAGGCGTTCACCTTGTCGCCGAGCGCCTCTGCATCCGCCACCACGGCGGCGCCCCTCTGGGCCACCAGCTGGCGGGTGATGTCGCTGAAGTTGAAATAGACGGGGCCAGTCAGGCAGGGTTTGCCCAGCGCCGCCGGTTCCAGCAGGTTGTGACCGCCCACGGGCACCAGGCTGCCACCGACAAAGGCGAGATCCGCCGCCGCCAGCATCAGCGGCAGCTCGCCCATGGTGTCACCCAGGTAGATCTTGTCGCTCTCGCCGACCGCACTGCCCGCCGTGCGCCGCACGCAACCGTAGGGGGAGCACAGCTCTGCCACCCGATCGAAACGCTCGGGATGGCGCGGCACCAGGATCAGCAGGGCGGAGGGATGGGCCTTGAGCACCCGATCGAAGGCGGCCAGCACCTGCTCGTCTTCCCCCTGGTGGGTACTGGCGGCGATCCAGACAGGTCGTGCCTCCCCCAGTTGCTGGCGCAGGGCACGGCCCCTGGCCTGCACCTCGTCGCCAAACTGGATGTCGAACTTGATGGATCCGGTCACCGCTAGCCGGTTACGCGCTATGCCCAGCCGATGGAAGCGATCCGCATCGTCCTGATGCTGGCACAGCAGGTGGGTCAGCGGGCGGCTCAGGGCATCGAAGGCCCCCTGGAAACGACCATAGCGCTGACAGGATCGCTCCGAGAGGCGGGCATTGAGGATGGTCACTGGCAGGTGCCGTGCCTCGCAGGCCGCCAGCCAGTTCGGCCACAGTTCGGTCTCCATCACCCAGAGGGCGCGGGGCTTGACGGTGCTCAGAAACGCCGAGACGGCCCAGGGATAGTCGAGAGGCGCATAGCGGTGCACCACCAGCTCCCCGAGCTTGGCCGCCTGTTCGGCGCCGGTGCGGGTGGTGGTGGTGAGCAGGATGGGCAGCTCGGGGCGCTCGGCCTTGAGGGCGCGAATGAAGGGGGTGATGGCCAGGGTCTCCCCCACGCTCACCGCATGGATCCAGAGGGGAGCCTCCTGTCCGGTCGGCGGCAATCGTCCCAGATGCTCGGCCCAGCGCGCCCCGAAGCCGGGCTTGCCTTTTTTGGGCTTGTAGAGCGCCAGCAGCGCCAGGGGCAACCCCAGGTGGATCAGCAGGTTGTAGAGCAACCGGTAGATCATGCTAGCTATTACCTGGTTCAGCAGCAGAGGATTCCGCCGGATGCCGCACTATGGTCAGATCTGCCGTTTCACCACGCTCCAGCCGATTTCCCGCCTCGATGACCTGTTCCGGCATCAGCTCGATCAGGCACTTGAGGTGGCCGAACTTGCAGGTGCGCTTGAAGCAGGGGCGGCACTCGATGTCGGTGTGGACGATCTCGACCCTGTCCGCCAGCGGTGGGGTATAGAGGGGCGAGGTGGAGCCATAGACGCCGATCAGCGGCCGGTTGAGGGCGGCCGCCACGTGCATCAGGCCCGAGTCGTTGGCAATGACCCGACCGGCCAGCGCCATCAGGTCGATCGCCTCGTGCAGGCTGGTCTTGCCCGCCAGCACGTGGCAGTTGGGGCGCGACAGGGGGTTGATCCGATCGCGGATGGTGTTGGCCACGTCCACGTCCTTGCCCGAACCGAAGATCCACACCTGCCATCCCTCGTCGAGGTGCTTTTGCGCCACCACGGCGTAGTGCCCTTCCGGCCAACGTTTGGCCGGGCCGAACTCGGCCCCCGGACAGAGCACCAGCACAGGGCGGGCACGATTCAGGCCGAGCCGCTCCAGCGCCTTGCCCTGGTTGATGAGATCCACGTGCAGGGAGGGATGGGGAATAGCGGGAATGTCGTCCCGACTCTTCATCTGTCCCTTGGGGTAGGCCAGAGCCACATAGCCTTCCACCATCAGCGGAAAGGCCTGCTTGTTGCTGCGCATGTCGTTGAGCAGACCGAAGCGGTGCTCCCCCTTCCAGCCGGTGCGCACCGGGATCCTGGCAAACCAGGGGATGAGGGCCGACTTCATGGAGTTGGGCTGGATGATGGCCTGATCGTACTGCTCGGCGGCCAGCTGCTTGCCAAGGCGGCGGCGTGCCCCCAGCTTGAAGTCACCGTGGCCAAGCGGCATGGGGATGGCCTTGTCCACCTCGGGCATGCGCTCCAGCAGCGCAACGCACCAGGCCGGCGCCATCACATGGAGCTCGCTGCCCGGGTGGTTGCTCTTGAGCGCCTTGTAGAGGCTCTGGGACATCACCATGTCGCCGACCCAGGAGGGGCCGATCACCAATATCTTCATCGCGCGTCTTCTCTCGGGACTGGCCCGGCTGTTGATCGTTACTGGGCGAGATTATGCCCCAAGAAAGGCCGAAGAAATAACAGAAGATACCCGTCTGCTCCCGCAAAACGCCTACCTGGCAGGATCTGCTCCCCCGCGCATCCCTCCTGAGGCCCTCTTCCACCCGGACACGGCGTGCCCTGGGCCACCGACTGCCGGGTAGCAGAGATCCCCCTTCCCCCGCATTCAAAAGCGGGCACACCGGGCCCTCGGGTCATGCCCCGCGCGGGGTTTTAGGCTAGAATGGGCGCCAATCCGAGCATGACCCGCCCGCCGGGCACCAATAAGAGTCCCTTGCCTGTGAAAAAACCGACCCTGGCGGCCGTCCTGATCGTCAAGAACGAAGCCGACAACCTCCGCGCCTGCCTCGCCTCCCTCGAAGGCCTGGCGGATGAAATCGTCATTCTCGACTCCGGCAGTCAGGATGACACCCCGGCCATCGCCGCCGAATTTGGCGCCCGCTTCTTCGTCAACACCACCTGGCCCGGTTTCGGCCGTCAGCGCCGCCTCGCCCAGTCCCATGTCCAGTCGGAGTGGGTGCTGTGGCTGGACGCGGACGAGCGGCTCACCCCGGAACTCAGGGAAGCCATCCAGGGTGTCATGGCCAACCCGGCCAGCGACACCATCTACTCCATCCCGCGCCTCTCCTGGGTGTTCGGCCGCTTCATCCGCCACAGCGGCTGGTACCCGGATCGGGTGCTGCGCCTCTACCCCAAGGCGCTGACCGGCTACAACGAGGCGCTGGTACACGAGAAGGTGGAGGTGCGCGCCAACATGAAGATCGTCAACCTGCAGGGCGACCTCCTCCACTACACCTACCGGGATCTGGAACACTACCTGGTCAAATCCGCCGGCTACGCCCGCGCATGGGCCGATCAGCGCACCGCCCGCGGCAAGAAGGGATCCCTCGGCCAGGGGCTGGTCCACGCCGTCGGCTGCTTCCTCAAGATGTACCTGCTCAAGGCCGGTTTCCTCGACGGCAAGCAGGGCCTGCTGCTGGCCATCCTCTCCGCCCACTCCACCTTCGTCAAATACGCCGATCTCTGGGTTCGCCAGCAGCCCCAGCAGCCGAAATAGGGCATCGCGCCTCAAACATCCCATTAATCACTCACCCCTTGTTCCAGCGGGACAAGGGGCAAACCCTATTGCCATGGAGCGGGCGCAGCCCTCGCGGGGCCGCTCACGGCGCAAACCCGGGCGCCACGGACGAAAACTGGCCGCTATAAGCCGAATGCATGGATATTGGTAACATGACCCGACTCCGGCTTATACCGACAGATTTTCCCTGCCCGGGGCCCGGGCAGGCCCGTCAAGGGGGCTGTCGGGGACCACGCCCGGTAGGCCGGTCTACCAGCAGGGCTCATCCCCATACAAGACAGGGCCCCGCGGGGCCCTGTCTGTATGTTCTGTGTGCGCTCTCAGCGCTCGGCGCGCCAGAAGGGCGGCGCCCAGCGGGCGATCTCTGCCGCCATGGCCTTGGGATCGAGCTGGCTCATGTCCTCCGGGTGGTCGCTGTCTTCCGGCGGGCTGAAGGGCAGATGGCGCCCCTCGCCATTGAGCGGCCGCCAGCGCAGCGGCGTCGCCGAACGGTGTGCCGGGAAGAAACCGACGGTCGGCACGTCCATGGCCGCGGCGATGTGCAGGGGCCCAGTGCTGCCCGCCACGAACAGGGCAGCGTTGGCCATCACCTGGCAGAACTTCGGCAACCCCTCGTCGGAGCGATAGATCCAGCCGTTGCCCCCATGGGCCAGCAATTCGGCCGCCAACTGCTCCGCCTTCCCCTCCTCCCCCGGCCCTGCCGTCAACACGCACTGCAACTCGGGGCAGGCCTGGTTGAGCTTGATGATGAGGCGCGAGTACTGCTCGATGGAGAGGTTGTTGGCCGAGCCACCGCTGCCCGCATGCACCATCAGCCAGGGGCGGCTGGCGTCGAGCCTGAGACGGGCGGCGACCTGCTCGCGCACCTGCAGCAGGCTCTCGGGGTCGAAGTCGAGGTAGGGGCCCTGTGGCTCCACCACGGTCTGATGCTGATCGGCGAGGAAGCGGCGCACCAGATCCAGGTTGTATTCGTACTCCGGCTTCTGGGAGCGGGAGCGGCGCTGCACCAGGCGCTGGTTGTAGAGTACCTGGGCCAGCTTGGTGGCGGGGGCCAGCCGGTAGGGAATGTGCGCCTTCCACACCAGCTTGGCATTGCGGGTGTTGGAGAAGAGGCAGATGGAGGCATCGAAGGCGGCCGCCTTGATGCGCGCCAGCAGGGCGCGTTGCTGCTCCTTGTCGGCCCGGGCGCCCGGATCCAGGATGATCTCGTCGATCCAGGGGCAGAGGCGGGCCAAGGGCGCCGTGTAGGCGGGAACCAGGGCAGTCACATGACACTCCATGGAGCGCTTGAGCATGGCAAAGCTCGGCCACGCCAGCATGAAGTCACCAATCTTGTCATTGCGGACTACCAGAATACGTTTCATAAAAAATCCCTATGCTCCCTGTCACCAGCGAAGGAGGCTTGATGCGCGATGCGGGTATTCTTGCCTGATGCAGGGCGATTCTCAAGCGAAGACGCCACGGGGCCTTGATTTGTGCGACCCCGGCCGCCGATCAGCGCCAGAAATCCGCGCCATCCCGGTCGCGACAAACCGGCAACAGCCCCTATAATGCGACCAGTTTTCCGGTTTCAGGAATCAGCAGCATGACCAACAAGGTAATCTATCCCGGCACCTTCGATCCCATCACCAACGGCCATACCGATCTCATTGGCCGCGCCGCCAGACTGTTCGACGAGGTGGTGGTCGGAGTGGCCAACAGCCCGAGCAAACGGCCGCTGTTCGATCTCGAGGAGCGCGTTCAGCTGGCCAGGCAGGTGACGGCTCACCTGCCCAACGTCAAGGTGGTGGGCTTCTCCGGCCTGCTGGTGGATTTTGCCAGGGAGCAGCAGGCCAACGTGCTGATCCGCGGCCTGCGCGCCGTCTCCGACTTCGAATACGAGTTCCAGCTCGCCAACATGAACCGTCGCCTGATGCCCACCCTGGAGAGCGTCTTCCTCACCCCGGCGGAGGAGAACTCCTTCATCTCCTCCACCCTGGTGAAGGAGGTGGCGCTGCACGGAGGTGACATCCACCAATTCGTCGACCCCCTGGTGGCTCAGGCCATTGCCGCCAAGCAGCAGCGCTAATCCCCTCCCCTGATGGGCAGAAACGAACAAGGGCTACCCGCGGGTAGCCCTGGTTGCATCAACGCACTGCACGCCTAGCTGTGGGCAAACTGCTGGCGGATCGCCAGCTCCAGCTGATCGAGCCACTCGTAACGGCGCCGGTACATGGCCCGCTTCTTGGAGGCGATCTCCTCCAGCGGCTTGCGCACAACGGGTTGCAGCCGCACGAAGTTGGCGTCCTGATCGAGGGCGCCAAACTCCTGCCACAGCTCGTCGTAGTCCGCCTGCAGGCAGGCTTTCTTCTTCTTGCTGTACCGTCTTGCCTGGAAGATGTGGGCCTCCATGCGCACCGCACAGACCCGGTGGGCGCCCATGGCCCCGGCCAGCGCCATCACCAGCATCACCACCAGCGACTTGGGTCTCAGACCCTGACCCGCCCGGGTCAATGCCCGCACCTGCTCCTGGGGCTGCTCGACACAGGGCTCTGGCCCCTGCACCGACCCGATCACCAGGGCCAACTCCTGTTCGTTGCCCGCCAGGGAGAAGGCACAGCTGTAGAGTCGCTCCCCCCGCGCGTTGACGATGGAGAGCGCCAGCTCCGCCTCCCGGCGGAAGGTGCCGTCGTGACGCAGCACGATGCGCCAGCCGCCATCGGGATAATGGCCCAGCACTATCCCCTCCCCCAGATAGAGCGGGTCGATGAGCTCGGGGTACAGGCCCAGCAGCAGGCGGTAGTGATCCTCCACCATCTTGACCCGCTGGTTCACCGTCGAGCAGGCGAAGCGATAGGGGCGCATCGGCTTGTCGAGCAGCTCGGGGTGGCGGGCGGGAAGCGCCCGCAGGGGGGCGCTCTGGAACAGCTCGAACACCCGGTTCAACTGCGCACGGTAGAGCAGACTGCGCAGCAAAAACTTGCCGCGATTGAAGGTCTTGCGGGCGCTGTCTTCGGGATAGAGGAAGCGGGCCATATCGTGGGCACAATAGTGCCCCTGCCGGGATAAATGTTCCCAGTCTATTGATTTAGCTGTCATTTTATTACCTCGCAGCCTGAACTGGCGAGATAGTAGTCATGGGCTGACGCCGCTTCAACAGACTGGAAATACTCTCTTACAACTTGGCCGGTTCCGGCTCAAAAATCCCACTTTCAGCGTTGGCAGTGGGAGCAGAACACCGTGGTTCGCTGGCCCATCTTCACCTCGGTGAGCAGGGTGTGGCAGTGGAAACAGGGCTGGCCGCCACGACCGTAAACCTGCAGCTGCTGGACGAAATAGCCCGGCTTGCCGTCGGCGCTGGTGAAATCCTTGAGGGTGGTGCCCCCCTGGTGAATGGCTTCGGCCAGCACCCGCTTGATCTCGCTCACCAGGGTGCCCAGCCGCTCGGCGCTGATGTTGCCCGCCGCCCGCCTGGGATGAATGCCGGCGGCATAGAGCGCCTCGTTGGCGTAGATGTTGCCCACCCCGACCACCACATGGTTGTCCATCAGGAACTGCTTGATGGCGGTGCTGCGCCCCTTCGCCCGCTCCCGCAGGTAATCGGCATGGAAGGCATCGGTGAGGGGTTCCGGCCCCAGCTTGGCGAGCAGGGCATGGGCCTCGGCCGGTTCGCGGGTCCACAGCAGGGCGCCAAAACGGCGCGGATCGTTGAGCCGCAGCAGCTTGCCGTTGGCCAGCTCGATATCCACGTGATCGTGCTTCTCGGCCGGGGTGCCGATGTCCAGCACCCGCAGGCTGCCGGACATCCCGAGATGCAGGATGGCGGTGCCGAAGTCGGTCTCCAGCAACAGGTATTTGGCGCGGCGGCTGACGCGGTGGATGACGAGATCCACCAGCTCCTGGATCTCGCCGGGCACGGGCCAGCGCAGGCGGCCGTCCCGCACCACCACGCGGGTCACCTTGATGCCGGTAAGCCAGGGGGAGATGCCCTGGCGGCTGACTTCGACTTCCGGTAATTCAGGCATGGGCGATCTCTCGTTCAGGGAATGGGACGCATCAGGTCACGGTATTGCGCCTGACTCAAGCTGAGCCAGGTCGAGGAGGGCAGCAGGGCGGCAAACTTGCCGTCGTCCTGATAGAGCCCGACTTCCACCGGATCGCTCTGTCCGGCGATCCAGACCTTGAGGGTCACCGGGGTGCCGCGCACGGGCTCGCCGGGGGGCAGCAGCCAGCCTTGCCACGCCTCGATGCGGGCCGCCAGCTGGGTGCTGCCAAGCCCCAGATCCGGCGCGCTGCGCCAGCCCTGGCCGATACGCTCTATCTGCCAGCTCGGCCCCTGCCAGGTCAGCACCACGGCACTCTCCGGCAACAGCGGACGCGCGCGTTTGGCACTGTTCTCCTGCTGGGCCTGCTCCAGCCGGTGCAACAGGGTAATGACGATCAACACGACCACGATGATCACGTTGTTCCAGCCTTTGCGGCTCAGTTTGAACATGGCTAGCCTCCCTTCGAATCGGCAGTGTACTGAATTCCAGCCATAAAAAAACCCGGCACGAGGCCGGGTTTTTGCAGCGAAACCAAGTAATTACTTGATTTTGCCTTCTTTGTAGATCACATGCTGACGAATCACGGGATCAAATTTCTTGATCTCCATTTTTTCGGGCATGGTGCGCTTGTTCTTGGTAGTGGTATAGAAGTGACCAGTACCGGCGCTGGAGTTCAGGCGAATCTTATCGCGAATACCTTTAGCCATGATCTAATTCCTTATACCTTAACGCCGCTGGCACGCAGTTCAGCCAGAACCACTTCAACGCCGCGCTTGTCGATGATACGCATGCCTTTTGCGGATACGCGCAGGCTCACGAAGCGTTTTTCACTCTCAACCCAGAAACGGTGAGTGTGCAGGTTCGGCAGGAAACGACGCTTGGTAGCGTTGTTAGCGTGCGAACGGTTGTTACCAACTGCCGGGCGCTTGCCGGTTACTTGGCATACTCTAGACATGTCAGTCTCTCCAAATCTTACTTCATTGCTCGAGCAAATATCTGCCCCGCTGGCCTTCGATTGCGGGGCAAACAGAAGGCGGCATTTTATACAGCATCCGTGATCAAAGATCAACTAATACAGTGCCAGAGCCCAGTCACAACCAACCACGCTCTGCGAAAGAAACCGTGATGCCATCACCGATCACCAGGTGATCAAGCACTCTGATATCGACCAGGGCCAGGGCGGCCAGGATCCGATCCGTGATCTGGCGGTCCGCCCGACTGGGCTCGGCCACGCCGGACGGGTGATTATGCGCCAGAATCACGGCGGCTGCATTATGTTTGAGCGCGATCTGCACGATTTCTCTGGGCCAGACGCTCGCCGAGTCGAGGGTGCCGTAAAAAAGTTCGACAAACCGGATGACCCTGTGCTGGTTGTCGAGCAGCAGCAGGGCGAACACCTCCCGCCCCCGATCCCGCAACTGGGCTTGCAGAAAGTCACGGGTAAGCCCGGGCGAGGTGAGCGCCTCTCCCCGTTGCAACTGTTCGACCAGATGGCGCCGCCCCATCTCCAGTACCGCCTGCAACTGGGCATACTTGGCAGGTCCCAGCCCGTGAGCGCCACAAAAATCCTGCTGCTCGGCTCCCAGCAGTGCCCGCAGGGAACCAAACTGCTGCAACAACTGGCGAGAGAGATCCACCGCACTCAACCCACTGACCCCGGTGCGCAGGAAGATGGCCAGCAGTTCGGCATCGGAGAGCGCCGTCGCCCCTCGGCGCAGCAGCTTTTCCCTCGGGCGCTCCTCTTCCGGCCACTCCTTGATGCTCATTTGTCTCTCCCTACATGGCTATTGAGAGAAAACATAGCAAAGAATCCCGCGAGCCCGACCACAACTCCCCCATGTCAGCCTCTGTCGCCACCCATTGCCTGTGCTATCTTAGCCGACCAGTCAGAGTGAGCCGGAAGAGAAGCAGCAGATGAGATTGGCCGATAAACGCATCCTGTTGGGTGTCAGTGGCGGGATCGCCGCCTACAAGAGTGCCGAACTGGTACGTCGCCTGAAAGATCAGGGGGCCGAGGTGCGAGTGGTGATGACCCGCTCCGCCAAGGAGTTCATCACCCCGCTGACCCTGCAAGCCGTCTCAGGCCACCCGGTGGCCGACAGTCTGCTGGACCCGGCTGCCGAGGCGGGCATGGGCCACATCGAGCTGGCCAAGTGGGCCGATCTGGTGCTGATCGCCCCCGCCAGCGCCAATCTGATGGCCCGCATGGCCGCCGGCATGGCGGACGAGCTGCTCACCACCCTCTGCCTGGCCACCCCGGCGACTGTCGCCCTGGCGCCAGCCATGAACCAGCAGATGTACCGCAACGCCGCCACCCAGGCCAACCTCCAGACCCTCGCCGAGCGCGGCATTCAGCTGTGGGGGCCGGATTCCGGCAGCCAGGCCTGCGGCGATGTGGGCCCGGGCCGGATGCTGGATCCCCTGGAACTGGTGGAACGCTGCTGCCAGCAGCTCGCCGCCGAGCCACTCCTGGCAGGCGTCAGGCTGCTGCTCACTGCCGGGCCGACCCGCGAGGCGCTGGATCCGGTGCGCTATATCAGCAACCACAGCTCCGGCAAGATGGGCTACGCCATCGCCCGCGCCGCGCGCGAAGCGGGCGCGGAGGTGACCCTGGTGAGCGGCCCGGTGGCACTGGCCACCCCGGTCGGCGTTACCCGCATCGATGTGGAGAGTGCCCTGCAGATGCACGAAGCGGTGATGAGCCAGGTCGGTGAGTGCGACCTCTTTATCGGCTGCGCTGCCGTCGCCGACTACCGTCCCGCCCAGGTGGCCGAGCAAAAGATCAAGAAGACCGGCGACAACGACCAGATGCAGCTGACCCTGGTCAAAAACCCCGACATCATCGCCGATGTGGGGGCGTTGTCAGACAAACCATTCACCGTCGGATTTGCCGCCGAAACCGTGGATGTGGAACAATACGCCCTCGACAAACTTCGACGTAAGCGGCTGGACATGATCGCCGCCAACGATGTGTCCCGTGCAGGCCAGGGCTTCAATGCCGATGACAACGCCCTGACCGTCTTCTGGCAAGGGGGTCAAGCCGCCCTGCCCCTGGCCGATAAGCTGACGCTCGCCCGTCATCTTGTCGCCCTGATTGCACGCCATTATCGACCCTGAGCCCATTGAACATGCCGGGAGCCCCAGGCTCCTGCAGTACCACCCGATCGCCAGGCGATCCAATTGAAAAAGATTCATGACGACACAAATTGAACTGAAAATCCTGGATGCCCGCATCGGCACCGACTTCCCGCTGCCCGCCTACGCCACACCGGGCTCCGCTGGCATGGACTTGCGCGCCCTGCTGGATGCCCCGCTGACCCTGGCCCCGGGCGACACCACTCTGGTGCCGACCGGGCTGGCCATTCACATCCAGGATCCGGGTCTGTGCGCCACCATCCTGCCCCGCTCCGGCCTCGGCCATAAGCACGGCATCGTGCTGGGCAACCTGGTCGGCCTCATCGACTCCGACTACCAGGGTCAGTTGATGGTCTCGGTCTGGAACCGTGGCAACGACAGCTTCACCATGCAGCCTGGCGAGCGCATCGCCCAGCTGGTGATCCTGCCGGTGGTACAGGCCAGCTTCCAGTTGGTCGACGAATTCAATCAGAGTGAACGGGGTGAAGGCGGGTTTGGTTCTTCTGGTCGCCAATAACAAGACCACACGACCCCCTGGGGCACGTGCCAAATAATAGAATCAAGCCATTGTTTTTTTAGGGGAATCCATGGCAAGCAGTAACCAGAAACAGAGTCGGCGCGATCAGATCCTGCAGGCACTCGCCCACATGCTGGAAACCAGCCCGGGCCAGCGCATCACCACGGCACGCCTCGCGGCCGAGGTGGGCGTGTCCGAGGCGGCCCTCTACCGGCATTTTCCCAGCAAGGCGAGGATGTTCGAAGGGCTGATCGACTTTATCGAGGATTCCCTGCTGTCACGGGTCAACCTGATCATGGCCGAAGAGAAGGACACCATGGCCCGCTGCCATCACATACTGCAGCTGCTGCTGGTATTCGCCGAGCGCAACCCCGGCATCACCCGCATTCTCAATGGCGATGCCCTGCTGGGCGAACACGATCGGCTGCGGGATCGCATCAGCATCCTGTTCGACAAGCTGGAGACCCAGATCAAGCAGGTACTGCGCGAGAAACGGCTGCGGGAAGGCCAGGGCTTCCAGCTCGACGAGACCATGCTGGCCAACCTGCTGCTGGCCTATACCGAGGGCCGCATCAGCCAGTTCGTCCGCTCGGAGTTCAAAATCAAGCCCACTGCCGGCTTTGAAGATCAGTGGCAGTTTATCCGCAGCCAGCTGCTGCAAAGCTGAGTGCGTACATTCGATGCGCTCCTGCGCCAGCAGGGTTGTGACAAAGCGGGAGGCCTTGGCCTCCCTTGCTTTTTGTGGCACAAAAGAAGAGACAAGCACCAGATGCGACCCAGCTTGTCGCGCTCAAGTGTTAGATTCATCTGCCATAAATCTTCACACCAACAGGACATCCTATGGAACCCGAGATCATTACCGAAGCACAGACCTGGCTGACCAACAACCAGGGACTGATCATCGAGTATGCGGTCAACATCGCCGCCGCCCTGATCACCCTGCTGGTCGGTTACATTGCAGCCAACCTTCTCAGCGGTGGCGTGGTCAAGGTGATGCAGACCCGCAAGCTGGACACCACCGTCACCCACTTCGTCGGCAGCATCCTCAAATACACCATCCTGGTGTTCGTGGTGATCGCCGCCCTGGGCCGGGTCGGGGTGCAGACCGCCTCCTTCGTCGCCATTATCGGTGCCGCCGGTCTGGCCATCGGTCTGGCGCTGCAGGGCTCTCTCTCCAACTTTGCCGCCGGTTTCCTGCTCATCATCTTCCGCCCCATCAAGGCAGGGGAATTTATCGAGGTGGCAGGTACCAATGGCGTTGTGCAATCGGTCCAGCTCTTCACCACCACCCTCACCTCGGGTGACAACAAGATGGTGGTAGTGCCGAACTCCGCCATCCTCAACGGCACCATCGTCAACTACTCGCGCATGGATACCCGCCGCGTCGACATGACCTTCGGCATCGGCTACGGCTCCGACCTGCGCAAGGCCAAACAGATCCTGGAGCGGCTGGTGAGCGAAGAGCCCCGCATCCTGAAGGAGCCGGCAGCCACCATTGCCGTTGCCGCGCTGGCCGACTCCTCAGTCAACATCGTGGTGCGTCCCTGGGTCAAGACCGGTGATTACTGGGGTGTCTGGTTCGACTTCCACGAGAAGGTGAAGCTCACCTTCGACGCCGAGGGCATCGAGATCCCCTTCCCCCAGCGTGTGGTCCACATGCAAAAGACGGCGGATTGATCCTCGGTGTGCGTTCTCCAGTGCCAGCCTTCGGGCTGGCACTGTCGTTTCTGCCTTGCTGTGACATGAAAAAAACCGGCCACAGGCCGGTCTTGCGCACCAGATAGCACTGCGTTCTCACCCCAGCCGACGTGCGACCCGGTTGAGCAGGGGCTGCATCAGCACATAGCCCCCCAGCACGGCTCCGATCACCGCCAACACGCGGATCTCCAGCGTCGGCGCCGCATTGGCCAGCGTCAGGGTCAGCAAACCGATGAGGCCGGTGGCGATCAGGCTCAGGGCAAACAGGGATAACAGGGCTTTCATCTCGATCTCCTCATTCCACACCATTGATTCCATACCTTGGCCATCCCTGGGAGATCTCGTCCATTCGGCTCATATGGTAGCCAGCGTCAGTTGTCCACCATTTGCGCCTGCTCAAAAAACCGTCCGATGAGCGTCTGTTGAATACCCTTTGATCTGTCACGCCAGCTTTCCAGAGCCACGGCCGCGCTCCCCTTGAAATGAAAGCCTTTTCAACCCGAACAAGCATGCGCAAACGCAAGATCCCGGGGTACTGGGTGACTCATAATCGCACTGTTTTGGTTGTACACTCCCTCGTTGCAGACAATTGGTAATGCTCTGTTACACGGGGCGCACGGAGTGCCCGGTATAATGCTCGCATAATAAGGTTTGGCGGGAGCCTTGCCTGCAAGGTTCAAACACAACTTGGAAGACTGATAATCCTATGAAAAATATCAATCCAACCCGGACCCAGGCCTGGCAGGCACTGGAAGCCCATTTTGCAGCCAACAAGGAGATGCGTCTCAAGGATCTGTTCGCACAGGATCCCAAGCGTTTTGACAAGTTCTCCCTCACCTTCGGTGGCGACATCCTGGTCGACTACTCCAAGAACCTGATCACCGAAGAGACCCTCAAGCTGCTGGTGAACCTGGCTGGCGAGACCGATCTGCGCAGCGCCATCGACGCCATGTTCAACGGCGACAAGATCAACATGACCGAAGGGCGCGCCGTACTGCACACCGCCCTGCGCAACCGCTCCGACCGTCCCATCGAGGTTGACGGCAAGGACGTGATGCCGGAAGTGAACGCCGTACTGGCCAAGATGAAGGGCTTCTGCGAGAAGGTCATCGGTGGCGAGTGGAAGGGCTATACCGGCAAGGCCATCCAGCACGTGGTCAACATCGGCATTGGTGGCTCCGATCTGGGCCCCGTCATGATCACCGAGGCCCTGCGCCCCTACAAGAATCACCTGGAGATGCACTTCGTCTCCAACGTCGACGGCACCCACATCGCCGAGACGCTCAAGAAGATCGATCCGGAAACCACCCTGTTCCTGGTCGCCTCAAAGACCTTCACCACCCAGGAGACCATGACCAACGCCCTGACCGCCCGCGACTGGTTCCTCGGTCATGCCGGTGACAAGGCCCACGTTGCCAAGCACTTCGCCGCCCTCTCGACCAACGGCAAGGCCGTGGCCGAGTTCGGCATCGACACCGACAACATGTTCGAGTTCTGGGACTGGGTCGGCGGCCGCTACTCCTCCTGGTCCGCCATCGGCATGCCCATCGCCCTCTCCCTCGGCTTCGAGCACTTCGAGGCCCTGCTGCAAGGCGCCTTCGAGATGGACATGCACTTCGCCACTGCCGCCTATGAACAGAACGTGCCCGTACTGCTGGCCCTGATCGGCCTGTGGTACAACAACTTCCATGGTGCCGAGTCCGAAGCTATCCTGCCGTACGATCAGTACATGCATCGCTTCCCTGCCTACTTCCAGCAAGGCAACATGGAGTCCAACGGCAAGTACGTGGACCGCGACGGCAATCCGGTGGACTACCAGACCGGCCCCATCATCTGGGGTGAGCCGGGTACCAACGGCCAACACGCCTTCTACCAGTTGATCCATCAGGGCACCAAGCTGATCCCCTGCGACTTCCTGGCGCCGGCCATCAGCCATAACCCCATCGGTGACCACCATCCGAAGCTCCTGGCCAACTTCTTCGCCCAGACCGAGGCCCTGGCCTTCGGCAAGAGCAAGGAAGCGGTGGAGGCCGAGTTCCTGGCCGCCGGCAAGACCCTGGAGCAGGTCAAGGATCTGGTGCCGTTCAAGGTGTTCGAAGGCAACCGCCCGACCAACTCCATCCTGTTCAAGCAGCTGACTCCGAAAACCCTCGGCTCCCTGATCGCCATGTACGAGCACAAGATCTTCGTACAGGGCGCAATCTGGAACATCTTCTCCTTCGACCAGTGGGGTGTGGAGCTGGGCAAACAGCTGGCCAACAAGATCCTGCCGGAGCTGGGCACCGATGAAGCCGTCACCAGCCACGACGGCTCCACCAACGGCCTGATCAACACCTGGAAAGCCTGGAAGGCCTGATTGCTCCCGCCCTCCAGAATGCAAAAGCCCCGCTCGATGAGCGGGGCTTTTTTATAGGCTTCAATCTGTCTGTTTGCATCATCCGGACGACAGGCCAGGTGTCTAAGCCAGCCAGTAACGGGGATCGTCATCCCCGCCCCTTCCGATGCCGCTCAGCGAAGGCTTAACCGCCGACGGCAATACGCTTCATGTCCTTCATGTAACCACGCAGGGTCTGGCCGATCTTCTCGATCGGGTGGTTGCGGGTCGCTTCGTTGGCAGCCAGCAAGGCCAGGTTGTCCACCGCCTTGCTCTCGGCACGGGCACTGCCCAGGTCCCCTGCTTGCAGGGTCGGCATGAAGTGCTCGCGCAGCAGCGGCACGGCGGCGTTGGCGAACAGGTAGTTGCCGTACTCCGCGGTATCGGAGATGACCACGTTCATTTCGTACAGACGCTTGCGGGCGACGGTGTTGGCGATCAGCGGCAGCTCGTGCAGAGACTCGTAGTAGGCGGACTCTTCATAGATGCCGGAGGCCACCATGGTTTCGAACGCCAGCTCGACACCCGCCTTGACCATGGCCACCATGACCACGCCATTATCGAAGTACTCCTGCTCGGCGATCTTGCCAGCATAGGCAGGGGCATTCTCGAAGGCGGACTTGCCAGTCTCTTCGCGCCAGCCGAACAGCTTGGCATCGTCTTCGGCCCAGTCAGCCATCATGCCGCGGGAGAACTCGCCGGCGATGATGTCATCCATGTGCTTCTCGAACAGCGGACGCATCAGGGTGCGCAGTTGCTCGGAGAGCTCGAAGGCACGCAGCTTGGCCGGGTTGGAGAGACGGTCCATCATCAGGCTGATGCCGCCCTGCTTCAGGGCCTCGGTGATGGTCTCCCAGCCGAACTGGATCAGCTTGCCGGCATAGGCCGGGTCAGTGCCCTCGGCAACCAGCTTGTCGTAGCAGAGCAGGGAACCGGCCTGCAGCATGCCGCACAGAATGGTCTGCTCGCCCATCAGATCGGATTTCACTTCCGCGACGAAGGAAGATTCCAGCACGCCGGCACGGTCGCCACCGGTAGCAGAGGCCCACGCCTTGGCAATGGCCATGCCCTCACCCTGGGGATCGTTCTCCGGGTGGACGGCGATCAGGGTTGGTACGCCGAAACCACGCTTGTACTCTTCACGCACTTCGGTGCCCGGGCATTTGGGTGCAACCATCACTACGGTGATGTCGGCACGGATCTGCTGACCCTCTTCCACCACGTTGAAGCCGTGGGAGTAGCCCAGAGCGGCGCCCTGCTTCATCAGCGGCATCACGGTTTTGACGACGTCGGAGTGCTGCTTGTCCGGAGTCAGGTTCAGCACCAGATCGGCGGTCGGGATCAGATCTTCATAGGTGCCGACCACGAAGCCGTTGTCGGTGGCCTTCTGCCAGGAGGCGCGCTTCTCGGTGATGGCGGCCTTGCGCAGGGCGTAGGAGATGTCCAGCCCGGAGTCGCGCATGTTCAGACCCTGGTTCAGGCCCTGGGCGCCACAGCCCACAATCACCACCTTCTTGCCTTTCAGCACGTTGCAGCCGTCCGCGAACTCTTCGCGCTGCATGAAACGACACTTGCCCAGCTGGGCCAACTGCTGACGCAGGTTCAAGGTGTTGAAATAGTTAGCCATGGTGATTGCTCCGTTCGATTGATTCCATGCCGGATAGCGGCGTTGTCGAAACCACTATAGCGCGGGACACTTATTGCCTGAACTGATATATTCGAAACAGTACGTTGCAGGAATTGAAATGTGATTTCCCGCAATCTCCCGCCGCCGAGCCATCGTGCTACAGGGCGCCTGACAACGCCGCAGGAATAAAAAGATGGACCTTCGCAATCTCGAACTGTTTCTCCACCTCGCCGACTCCCTCCACTTCGGCAAAAGCGCCGATGCCATGGCGGTCAGCCCCTCCACCCTGAGCCGCGCCATCCAGCGACTGGAACAGGAGACCGGCTGCGTGCTGTTCGAGCGGGACAACCGCTCGGTGCGGCTCACCCCTGCTGGTGACAAGCTGCGGGAGTTTGGCGGTGCCTTGCTGCAGGAGTGGCGCCAACTCAAACAGGAGCTCAAGCGCAGCGACGAGCCGCTGCAAGGGCGGCTGCGGGTGTTCTGCTCGGTCACCGCCAGCTACTTTCTGCTGCCCGAGGTACTGGAACGCTTTCGTCGCCGTTATCCCCAGCTGGAGATCAAGCTGGAGACCGGCGACCCTGCACTGGCAGTGGACAAGATCCTGGCTGACGAAGCCGATCTCGCCATCGCAGCGAGGCCGGATGCGCTCTCGTCCAAGCTGGAATTCGCCAGCCTGCAACAAGTCCCTCTGGTGTTCATCGCCCCCCGCAATGCCCCCCAGCAGGGTCAGTGGTTCCCCGAGGGCGAACCTGACTGGGAGCGCCTGCCGCTGATCCTCTCCGAACAGGGGCTGGCCCGAAAGCGCTGTGATCAATGGTTTCGCAACAAGGGGATAGCTCCCAACATCTATGCAGAAGTGGCGGGCAACGAGGGCATCGTCGCCATGGTGGCCCTCGGCTTCGGTGTGGGTGTCGTGCCTGCCGCCGTCATCGATCACAGCCCCATGGGGGACAAGGTGCGTGTGGTCGAGCCCAAACCGGCGCTCAAGGCGTTCGACGTCGGCATCGCCGTGCTCAAGAAGCGGCTGGAAGAGCCGCTGATCCGCGCCTTCTGGGACACTGCACGCGGCCAGGGAGGCCTTCGCTGATCCGGCAGGCGTCAGAGCCACAGTGAGTGTCAAATGTATCAGTATGAAAGTGGGGGAGAAGAGGGGACACTGGCCGGCACCATCCAGCCACCATCAAGGAATAGAGCGTGAGCCAGCATCTTGTCGAAATCCGCAGTGCCATCCTGTTCGCAGAATATCTGCAAAGCCTCGGGGTCCAGCGCCATGAACTCGATCGGGAGCAGGAGATCTATCTCCAGGACAGGCACCTCGCCACGGTTCAATGCATTCAGGGGGAGCTGCGCTTTTATCTGCGCGCCAGCGCACTAGCCAGATCGTGATCCGCAATCGGTCACAGAACCCGCACGCAAAGCGTATTAGACTGGCACCATCCGTCCCCCTCGCCCCGGGGGCCACCACGAGGAGTGCCCATGAAACAAAGCGGCCTGGATCGGCTCTTCAAACCTCACTCGATCGCCGTCATCGGCGCCTCCTGTGATCCGCAGAAGGCAGGCCATGTGGTCATCCGGCACCTGCTGGCGGGTCAGTTCCAGGGCCCCATACTACCCGTGGCCCCCCGCAGCCAGGCCGTCGCTGGCGTGCTCGCCTATCCGGACATAGAGAGCCTTCCCCTCTCCCCCGATCTCGCCATCGTCTGTACCCGGCGCGAACGGGTACTGCCGCTCATCGAGGAGCTCGGCAAGAAAGGAACCGGAGCCGCCATCATACTGGCCGCCCAGTTCTCCACTGACGAGCGCCTGCGGCTCAAGCATCTGTGCCAGCAATACGGCATCCGGCTGCTCGGCCCCAACAGCATGGGCATGCTGCTCCCCGGGCAGGGTATCAACGCCAGCTTTTCCCCCATTGCAGCGACTCCGGGACAGGTGGCGTTTCTCTCCCAGTCGGCAGCGGTCAGCACCACCATCCTGGATTGGGCCAAGCAGCGCGAAATCGGCTTCTCGGCCTTCATCTCCCTGGGCGATCATTGCGACATCGACTTTGGCCAACTGCTGGATCAGCTCTCCCGGGACGGGACGACCCGCGCCATCCTGATCTACATGGACAAGCTGCACGATGCCAGGCACTTTCTCTCCGCCGCCCGTGCCGCCTCGCGCAACAAACCCATCCTGATCCTCAAGAGCGGTCGGCACGACCCGGCCAACGGTCTCGACAATGTCTATGATGCCGCCATCCGCCGGGCTGGCATGCTGCGCGTCCGGGATACCCACGAACTGTTTGCCACTGTCGAGACCCTGAGCCACTCCCTGACCCTCAAGGGGGAGCGGCTCGCCATCCTCTCCAACGGGCGCGGTCTCGCCAACATGGCCGCAGACGTACTGCTGTCTCGGGGAGGCAAGCTGGCGATGCCACCCCTCGACATCGGCAGCGATGCAGATATCGAGGCCTACAAGAGTGCACTCGAGACGCTGCTCCAAGGGGACAGTGCCGATGCCATCCTGCTGATCCATGCACCGTCCCTCACCGCCCGAGGTGTCACCCTCGCCAGCAACCTGATCGACTTCATCAAGCAGCATCCCAGGGCCAGACGATTCAACATACTGACCAACTGGGCAGGCGAATACTCCGCCCAAGAGGGGAGACGCCTGTTCAACGAGGCGGGCATCCCGACCTATCGCACCCCGGAAAGCGCCGTCACGGCCTTCATGCACATGGTGGAATATCGCCGCAACCAGAAACAGTTGATGGAAACACCGGCCTCCCTGCAGGGCGACAGGCTCGATGTCGAGCGCTGCCAGCAGCTCCTTGGGCAAGCGCTGGACCGCCAGCAGCGGGTGCTGGACACCCACCTGGCCCATCCCATCTTGCAGGCAGCCGGGCTATCCACCCTCGCGACCTGGATCGTTTCCGATGCCATCGAGGCCGCACTGACTGCAGAACAGATTGGCTACCCCGTAGCGGTGAAGCTGCGATCTCCCGACATCGCCCACAAATCCGATGTACACGGTGTCATGCTGAACCTGCGCACCTCGGCGGAAGTCGCCCAGGCGGCGGATGCCATTCTGGACAGGGTACGTCAGCATGATCCTGGCGCCCGCATAGAAGGGCTGCTGGTACAACGCATGGCACGCCGCAGCGGGGGTCTGGAGCTACGGATCCGCTTGCAGCAGGATCCGGTCTTCGGCCCCGTCATCCTGCTCGGGGAATCCGGCGCCGAGCCCCGCGACATGGTCGCGGCTCTTCCTCCCCTCAACCAGGCACTGGCTCGCTACCAGATCATTGGTGCCCTCAAGGATGGCAAGATCCGCGAGCAGGCCAGTCCGGTACGGCTCGATATCGACGCCCTCGGCCAGGTGCTGTGCCAGCTCTCCGAGCTGCTGCTGGCCTTCCCCGAGATACAAGAACTGGATCTGCACCCGCTGCAGGCCTGTGGCGAAGAGATGGTGATCCTGGATGCCCGGCTCGTCTTGGCAGAGCGAGGGCAACAAGTGCTGCCACTGGCCATTCGCCCCTATCCCACCGAGCTGGAAGAGGGTGCCTGGCTGAAAGATCAGAGTCATGTGCTGCTGCGCCCCATCCGCCCCGAAGACGAGCCCGCCCACAAGCAGTTCGTGCGGCAGGTGTCTGATGAAGACAGGTACAAACGCTTTTTCGCCGATGTGGGGGAGCTGGGGCATGAGGAGCTGGCCCGCATGACCCAGATCGATTATGACCGGGAAATGGCCTTCGTCGCCGTGGGTCAGGACGGCCCTTTCAGCCAGCAGATCCTGGGAGTGGTGCGAGCCATTGCCAGCCCGGATCAATCGGATGCGGAGTTTGCCATCCTGGTCCGCTCAGACTTGAAAGGGCTCGGACTCGGCAAGTTGATGATGGAAAAGATCGTGCGCTATGCCAGAGAGCGTGGCATAGGCCAGCTCTCTGGCATGACCATGCCCAGCAATCGCGGCATGATCAATCTGGCCAAACGGCTCGGTTTCAAGATCGATATTCAGCTGGAAGATGGGATAGTCAACATGGAGCTGCCCTGTGCTGATCAGGTTGTATAACGATACAATCGTGGTGGTAAATTAACCAGATATGGACGGATAACGTGAATTTCAGGCAATAAAAAACCCCGCTCGAGTGAGCGGGGTTTCTTGTATTGGGTGCCTGGCAGTGTCCTACTCTCGCATGGCGAATGCCACACTACCATCGGCGCTACAGCGTTTCACTTCTGAGTTCGGCATGGGGTCAGGTGGTTCCACTGCGCTATTGCCGCCAGGCAAAATCTTAATCCAGAAAGCTGACGTGAATAACGACTTTGCTAGTTGCTTGTCATTATCACTGAATTTGTAAGTAGTTCACTCATTCGCTACAAGGCCAGAAACACTTCTTGGGTGTTGTATGGTTAAGCCTCACGGGTAATTAGTATGGGTTAGCTCAACGTATCGCTACGCTTACACACCCCACCTATCAACGTTGTGGTCTCCAACGGCCCTTTAGGACCCTCAAGGGGTCAGGGATGACTCATCTCAGGGCTCGCTTCCCGCTTAGATGCTTTCAGCGGTTATCGATTCCGAACTTAGCTACCGGGCAGTGCCACTGGCGTGACAACCCGAACACCAGAGGTTCGTTCACTCCGGTCCTCTCGTACTAGGAGCAACTCCCTTCAATCATCCAACGCCCACGGCAGATAGGGACCGAACTGTCTCACGACGTTCTGAACCCAGCTCGCGTACCACTTTAAATGGCGAACAGCCATACCCTTGGGACCGACTTCAGCCCCAGGATGTGATGAGCCGACATCGAGGTGCCAAACACCGCCGTCGATATGAACTCTTGGGCGGTATCAGCCTGTTATCCCCGGAGTACCTTTTATCCGTTGAGCGATGGCCCTTCCATTCAGAACCACCGGATCACTATGACCTACTTTCGTACCTGCTCGACCTGTCCGTCTCGCAGTTAAGCTGGCTTATGCCATTGCACTAACCTCCTGATGTCCGACCAGGATTAGCCAACCTTCGTGCTCCTCCG
>NZ_CP026406.1:2097500-2225000 GCF_002934795.1 Aeromonas sp. ASNIH2
GCGTCTGCTTCTCGGGCTTGCGTGCCGTCAGGTTCACGCAGAAGAACGCCGCATTGGCTACTTCCAACTGTTCATGATGTGCGTGTATGAAGCTAAGCAGGCTGGGGTGGAAGTTACCATAGCGAATGGAAGCGCCAATCAACACCTTGGCATACTTGCTGAGGTTGCACATGGGCAGGGTGTGCAGGTCGTGCATCACCACTTCGCATCCTGATATTTCCTCCAGCATGACATCCACGATTTTCCGCGTTTGCCCGTCCCGGGAAGAATAAAGCACCAAAATCTTGTCCATACCAACCTCAACTACGCCAGAATGCAGGAGTAAACAGTACCAGAAGTGTGAAGATTTCCAATCGACCAAACAACATGGCCACGATTAATATCCACTGTGCTGTGGCCGAGATATTGCCGAAATTGGCCGACACCTCCCCCAGACCCGGCCCCACGTTGGTGAATGCCGCAGCCACGGCGGAGAAGGCCGTCACTTCGTTCAGCCCCGTCATCAGCAGCAACAGCATAAAGATGAAGAACAGGATGATGTAGGTGGCAAAGTAGCCCCAGACCGCTTCCACGATCCGTTCCGGTACGGCGCGGCGTCCCAGCTTCAAGGTGTAGATGGCCCGCGGATGCACCAGCCGTTTGAGTTCACGCATCCCCTGCAGGAACAGGATCATGAAGCGCATCACCTTGATGCCCCCCCGGTACTGCCAGCACAACAGCCGATGAAGGCGGAGAACATCAACAGCATGGGCAGAAAGGAGGGCCACTCCGCATAGCTGGTCGTGCTGTAGCCGGTGGTCGTGCCCAGCGACACCGCCTGGAACAGACCATGGTTGAGCGCCTCCTGCCAGGTGGCGTAATGACCGTGGAACAGCAGAGAGACGAAACAGATCAGCACCAGCACACATTGGATGCTCAGAAACACTTTGAGCTCCGAGTCCCGCAGATAGCTGCTCACGCGCACCGGCTTATGGGCAAACACCATGAAGTGCAGCGCGAAGTTGACGCTCGCCAGCAACAGGAACACCACTGTGATCAGGTTGATGGCCGGGCTGTCGAAGAATCCGATGCTGGCGTCGTGGGTCGAGAACCCCCCAACCGACAAGGTGGAGAAGGAGTGGCAGATGGCATCGAACAACGTCATCCCCGCCATCCAGTACGCGAGAGCACAGAGGGAGGTCAGCAGCAGATAGATGAACCAGAGCGCCTTGGCCGTCTCGGCGATGCGCGGGGTCACCTTGTTATCCTTGACGGGCCCCGGGATCTCGGCGCGATAGAGCTGCATGCCCCCGATACCCAGCAGTGGTAGCACGGCCACCGCCAGCACGATGATCCCCATGCCACCAAGCCATTGCAGCAGCTGGCGATAGAACAGAAACGCCTTGGGCAGATTGTCCAGCCCGGTCAGCACCGTTGCACCCGTGGTGGTCAGGCCGGAAAACGACTCGAAAAATGCCTCCGAGACCGACATGTCAGGCGTGTCGCTGATGATGAAGGGGACGGCACCCACGCTCCCCAGCACCACCCAGAACAGCACCACGATGAGGAAGCCTTCCTTGGACCTGAGTTCCTTTTTCTGGTGCCGGTTGGGGAACCAGAGCAGGAGGCCGAGCAGGAGGGCAATGACGAAGGAGTTGACGAACTCGGTACCACCGCCATCACGATACCCAAAAGCGACCATCGCGGGCAGCAGCATGGTCGAGCTGAACAGGGCAACCAGCAGACCGACGATACGAATGATGCTCAGAATCTGCATTCCGGCTCCCTCTTCAGACTAAAAGAGCGATGGATTCTAGCCATCTAAGGGACGAAGGGATACCCGACCCTGGGTCCGGTCGGTCAATTCCTGTGCGATACGGGCCCAGAGCGCAGACTCCCACGCTACCTGAAGGGTGACGCTGGCACCATAATCGGCCATCAGCAACTGCCCTTGATGGGCAGAGATGAGGGACTCCACGGCCCCCATGTCGGTGTAGTCACACTGGATCACGGAGGAGGTCAGCTGACGCTTGATACAGGTTTCAAGTTGCTTGAGTGCTGCCCCCACACCACCGCCATAGGCCTTGACCAGGCCACCGGTCCCCAGCAGCACGCCACCGTAATAGCGCACCACCACGGCGGCGACTTCACCAAGACCGGCCCCCATCAACTGGGCCAGCATGGGTTTGCCCGCTGTGCCCGAGGGTTCGCCATCATCACTGAAACCATAAACCTGGCTGTCTTGCGGGGCGCCGGCGACAAAAGCCCAGCAGTGATGCCGGGCTCCCGGGTGTTGCTGTTTGATCTCGTCTATCCAGGCCTTGGCGGCCTCGACGGTCGGAGTGTGGGCGATGTAGGTAATGAAGCGGCTCTTCTTGATCTCTTCGCTCACCTCCAGTGGGGCTGCCGGTATGGGGTAATCCGTCGCCATCAGAGCCCTGCTTGTCTGGTCAGGTTCTCCACCCCGTTGGCATGCAGCACCACGTTGTCCTCGATGCGAATGCCACCATAGGGACGCAGCGCCTCCACCTTGTTCCAGTTGACCCGCTTGCCCTGCTCACCCTGGCGCAGCGGCTCCAGCAGGCTGTCGATGAAGTAGAGACCCGGCTCTATGGTGAACACCTGGCCCACTTCCATCACCCGGGTGCAGCGCAGATAAGGGAACTGCTCGGGGGCCGCCAGGTGGGTGCCGCGCTCATCCTGCATGAAGCCGCCGACATCGTGTACCTGCAGGCCGAGGAAGTGGCCGAGACCGTGGGGGAAGAAGACATTGGTCACCCCGGTGTGGATCATCTCGTCCACCGACATGTCTACCAGTTCGGTGGCTTGCAGCAGGCGCGCCAGCCTGTGGTGCATCTGCAGGTGCAGCTCGCTGTAGCGGCGGCCCGGCTTGATCTCGTCGACGATCTCCTGTTGCTGTGCATCCAGCGCTGCGATCAGATCGGCGAACTCACCGCGGCGCCAGGCCCAGGTCCGGGTAATGTCGGAGGCATAACCGTGCACGTCCACACCGGCATCGATGAGGAAGGAGTAACGCTCCGCATCCGGCACCCGCTGGGTGGAGAGATGGGTGTAGTGCAGGATGGCCGCATTGCGGTTGATGGCAACAATGTTGCCGTAGGGCGCCTCATTGGCCCCCTGTCCGACCGCCTTCATGTAGGCTAGGTTGATCTCGAACTCGCTCGCCCCCGCCATGAAGGAGTCCTTGGCCGCGATGTGGCCGCGCACGCCGATGCGGTTGGCATCGCGAAGACATTCCAGCTCATAGGGCGTCTTGTAGGCACGGTGGTAGTGCAGGTAGTTGAGGACCGCCTCCGGATTGGGCTGACCCAGTCCCAGCAGCTCGGCCACTTCCAGATGGCCGCCCAGATAGGCCCACTCCTGCTTGTTGGCCGGCAGGTGATCGGCAACCTGCTCCGGGCGAGTCAGGAAGCGAATGTCGAAGAAGTCGACCCAGAAAGCGTTGGGCAACTCCGCCACCTTGTGCCAGAAGTCCACCGGCCGGTAGAACAGCAGCACCGGCTTGCTCACGCCATCCACCAGCAACCAGCAGTGAGGGTTGTCCAGCACCGGCAGCCAGGCCTTGAACTGGGGATTCACCTTGAAGGGATAATCCTGGTCATCGAGGAAGATACGATGAGTCTGGCCGGAGTGGATAGCGAGACCGCCAAGACCCTGTTGTTGCAGGATGTCGCGGGTACGCTGCTGAAGGGTGTCGAGATGCTGGGCAAAAAGTTGGCTGTAACTGCTCATGGCGTCCTGCTCCGGGCGAATGTGACTTCAGCATAACATCAAGCGAATCAAGGCTCGAGCCACCCGGCTTTCGCTTCGTGAGGTAACGCATAGGTTACAGGCTTTTTGTTATGAAGATAAAACAGACAATTAACAAACAAAGAACAATTCAATACACTGCCCACAGACAGTAGATATCAGCCGTCAGGAACGACTCATGCAAACCCTTTGTCTGTGGACACCGGATCAGGACAGGATGCAGCACTCCAACCTCCACCAGTTCATGGCCGAGGTCAATCACTTCCATGGTCTGCAACTGCGCAGCTATGCCGACCTGTATCAATGGTCGGTGGAGAAGACCACCCGCTTCTGGCCCCTAGTGTGGCAGCACTGCGGCGTCAAGGGCGAGCTTGGCAACATTGTGGCGGAGAACCGCCAGGATATGCAGCGCGCCCGCTGGTTCCCCGACAGCCAGCTCAACTTCGCCGAGAACCTGCTGCGCCGTCAGGATGAGAGCCCGGCCATCATCTCCCGCATCGAAGGGGGTCCAAGCCGGACCCTGAGCTGGCATGAGCTGGCAGATCAGGTCGCCCGCCTGGCCCAGTGGCTTCGCAGCCAGGGCATAGGCCGGGGTGATGTGGTCGCAGCCTACCTGCCCAATATCCCGGAAACCGTGGTAGCCATGCTGGCAACCACCAGCCTCGGCGCGATCTGGACCTCCACCAGTCCCGATTTTGGCGAGGCCAGCGTGGTGGAGCGCTTCGGCCAGACCCGTCCCAGGGTGCTGTTCGCGGTGGATGGCTACCGCTACGGCGGCAAGGCCATCGACATTCAGGACAAGGTGGCCAGCGTCGTCGGTCAGCTCGACAGCATAGAGCAGACGGTGATGATCCCTCTGCTCGGCAACCCGCTGCAGCTTGGTCACAACTGGCAGCAATTGCTGGCAAGCCAGCATGACACCCAGCTCGCCTTCGAGCCCATGGCTTTCAATGACCCGCTCTATATCCTCTACTCCTCCGGCACCACCGGCAAACCCAAGTGCATCGTGCACGGCATTGGCGGCACCCTGCTGCAACACCTGAAAGAGCACCAGTTACACTGCGACATCAAGCCGGGGGAGCGCATCTTCTACTTCACCACCTGTGGCTGGATGATGTGGAACTGGCTGGTGAGCGCCCTCGCCTCCGGCGCCACCCTGGTGCTCTACGATGGTTCCCCCTTCTACCCGGATGGCAACGTGTTATGGGATCTCGCACGAGACGAAGAGGTCGCCCTGTTCGGTACCTCGGCCAAGTATCTCGATGCGCTGCACAAACAGGGTTATGCCCCCATCAATACCCACGACCTGCCTGCCTTGCGCCTCATCTGCAGCACCGGATCCGTGCTGTCGCCGGAGGGGTTTGACTACGTTTACCAGCAGATAAAGCAGGATGTGCAGCTCAGCTCCATCTCTGGCGGCACCGACATCTGCTCCTGCTTCGTCATCGGCAACCCCTTGAGCCCCGTCTATCGCGGCGAGAGCCAGGGGCGCGGCCTTGGTCTCGCGGTGCAGGTATTCAACGAGGCGGGCCAGCCGGTGCTGGGGGAAAAGGGCGAGTTGGTCTGCACCAAGCCTTTCCCGGCCCAGCCCATCTACTTCTGGGGTGACGAGAACGGCGACAAATACCACGCCGCCTACTTCGAGCGGTTCGACAACATCTGGTGCCACGGGGACTGGATCGAGCTGACCCCGACCGGCGGCATTCTGTTCTACGGCCGCTCCGACGCGACCCTCAACCCGGGCGGCGTGCGCATCGGCACCAGCGAGATCTACCGCTATGTGGAACAACTCGATGAGGTGGAAGAGAGCATCGTCATCGGCCAGCAATGGAAACAGGACGAGCGGGTGGTGCTGTTCGTCAAGCTCAAGGCGGGTTGCAAGCTGGACGACGGGCTGCGTGAGCGGATTTGCCAGCAGATCAAGCGACACTGCACCGCCCGTCATGTTCCTGCCCGCATCCTGCAGGTGGATGCCATCCCCCGCACCAAGTCCGGCAAGATAGTGGAGCTGGCGGTGCGGGAAGTGGTGCACAACCGCCCCGTCAACAACACCCACGCCCTCGCCGATCCCGAGGTCTTGAACCAGTATCGCAACCGGCCGGAACTGGCTAGCTGATACCACGCTCATCTCCATCGGAGGCGCCGCAAGGCGCCTCTTTTTTGCCCGTTTTGTGATGAAGAGCTTTTACTCGATAACTGTTAAACAAATGTTTTAAATAGGTGTTGAAAATGTCTCCTTTTGGATCAATAGTGAGCCTCGCCCCCTGCTGGGGATAAAGGAGCACCATTCCCCACAGAGTGGGAACAAGGAGACACTCTCATGATCTACCAAGGCGAAACCCTGACGGTCAGCTACCTCGAAGACGGCATTGCCGAGCTGAGGTTCGATGCCCCGGGTTCAGTCAACAAGCTGGATCGCGCTACCCTGCTCTCCCTGAGCGAAGCGATCGCCGCATTACAGCAACAAGCCGATTTGAAGGGTCTGATCCTCACCTCCGGCAAAGACGCTTTCATCGTCGGCGCCGACATCACCGAATTCCTGGAACTGTTCGATCTGCCGCAAGAAGACCTGCTCGGCTGGCTGAAAAAGGCCAACGACATCTTCAACGCCATCGAAGATCTGCCGGTGCCGACCCTCTCTGCCATCAAGGGTCACGCCCTGGGTGGCGGCTGCGAGACGATACTCTCCACCGATTTCCGCCTGGCTGATACCACAGCCAAAATCGGCCTGCCCGAGACCAAGCTCGGCATCATGCCGGGCTTTGGCGGCACCGTCCGTCTGCCGCGGGTGATCGGTGCCGACAACGCACTGGAGTGGATCACCACCGGCAAGGATTACCGTGCCGATGACGCCCTCAAGGTGGGTGCCATCGATGCCGTGGTCGCCCCGGACGCGCTGCACAGCGCCGCCGTGCAGATGATCAAGGACGCGGTCAAGGGCAAGCTGGACTGGCAGGGCCGCCGTGCCGCCAAGAAAGCGCCGCTGCGCCTCTCCAAACTGGAAGCCATGATGAGCTTCACCACCGCCGCCGGCATGGTTGCCGCCGTGGCGGGCAAACACTATCCGGCCCCCATGGCCGCCGTGAAGACGGTGGAAGCCGCCGCCGGCATGGGCCGTGACGAAGCGCTGGCCGCCGAGGCCGCCACCTTCATCAAGCTGGCGAAAACCGACGTGGCCAAGGCGCTGGTCGGTATCTTCTTGAACGATCAACACATCAAGGCGCTGGCCAAGAAGGCCGCCAAGCAGGCAAACAAGGCCACCGGCCATGCCGCCGTGCTGGGTGCCGGCATCATGGGGGGCGGCATCGCCTACCAGTCTGCCAGCAAAGGCATCCCGGCGGTGATGAAGGACATCAACGAGAAGGCGCTGGCACTTGGCATGCATGAGGCCACCAAGCTGCTCAACGGCCAGCTCGAGCGCGGTCGCATCGACGGCATCAAGATGGGTCAGGTGCTCTCCGCCATCACCCCGACCCTCAGCTATGACAACGTCAAGCATGTGGATGTGGTGGTCGAAGCCGTGGTCGAGAATCCCAAGGTGAAAGCCGCCGTATTGGGCGAAGTGGAAGGGCTCATCGGCGAAGACGCCGTGCTCGCCAGCAACACCTCCACCATTCCCATCTCTCTGCTGGCCAAGGGGCTGAAGCGCCCGCAGAACTTCTGCGGCATGCACTTCTTCAACCCGGTGCACCGCATGCCACTGGTGGAGATCATCCGCGGCGAGCAGACCTCCGATGAAACCATCAACCGCGTGGTGGCCTATGCCGCCGCCATGGGCAAGTCCCCGGTGGTGGTCAACGACTGCCCGGGCTTCTTCGTCAACCGCGTGCTGTTCCCCTACTTCTTCGGCTTCAACAAGCTGGTCGCCGATGGTGCCGACTTCGCGGCCGTCGACAAGGTGATGGAGAAAGAGTTTGGCTGGCCGATGGGCCCCGCCTACCTGCTGGATGTGGTCGGCATCGACACCGGCCACCATGCCGGTGAGGTGATGGCGCAGGGCTTCCCGGCACGCATGAGCAAGGAAGGCCGTACCGCCATCGACGTGATGTACGAAGTGAACCGCTTCGGTCAGAAGAATGGCAAGGGCTTCTACGCCTACGAGCAGGACAAGAAGGGCAAGCCGAAGAAGGTGGCCGACGCCGCCAGCTACGAGCTGCTGGCACCCATTGCCAAGCCGAAACAGGATTTCGACAAGGACGCCATCATCGCCCGCATGATGATCCCGATGATCAACGAGGTGGTGCTCTGTCTGGAAGAGGGCATTGTCGCCACACCAGCCGAAGCCGACATCGCGCTGGTCTACGGTCTGGGCTTCCCTCCCTTCCGCGGCGGCGTGTTCCGCTATCTGGACACCATTGGTCTGGATCGCTACGTGGCCATGGCCGACCAGTATGCCGATTTGGGCCCGCTCTACCGCGTCAGCGACCGCTTACGCGAGATGGCAGCCCAGGGCAAAACCTTCTACTGATTGCGGAAAGGAGATCCATTCATGAAAGACGTAGTCATTGTCGACTGTATCCGGACCCCGATGGGCCGGTCCAAGGGCGGCGCCTTCCGCAACGTGCGTGCAGAAGATCTGTCCGCGCACCTGATGAAATCCATCCTGCTGCGCAACCCCAACCTCGACCCGAACGAGATCGAGGATATCTACTGGGGCTGCGTGCAGCAGACCCTGGAGCAGGGCTTCAACATCGCCCGCAACGCCGCGCTGCTGGCCGGTATTCCGAAGCAGGTGGGGGCGGTCACCGTCAACCGCCTGTGCGGCTCCAGCATGCAGGCGCTGCACGACGCCTCCCGCGCCATTCAGGTGGGTGACGGCGACATCTTCATCATCGGCGGCGTCGAGCACATGGGTCACGTGCCCATGAGCCACGGCGTCGACTTCCACCCCGGCATGGCCAAGTCGGTGGCGAAAGCCTCCGGCATGATGGGGCTGACCGCCGAGATGCTCGGCAAGCTGCACGGCATCAGCCGATCGCAGCAGGACGAGTTTGCCGCCCGCTCCCACCGCCGTGCTCACGCCGCCACCGTGGAAGGGCGTTTCGCCAGGGAGATCGTTGGGCTGGAAGGCCATGACGCCAGCGGCGCCCGCTTCTTCTACGACTATGACGAGGTGATCCGCCCCGAGACCACGGTCGATACGCTGAGCCAGCTGCGCCCGGTGTTCGACCCGGTCAACGGTACCGTCACCGCCGGCAGCTCCTCGGCCCTGTCCGATGGCGCCGCCGCCATGCTGGTGATGAGTGCGGACCGTGCCAAGGCCCTCGGCCTCACGCCCCGCGCCAGGGTGCGTGCCATGGCTATTGCCGGCTGTGACGCCGCCATCATGGGTTACGGCCCGGTGCCGGCCACCCAGAAAGCGCTCAAGCGAGCCGGGCTGACCGTCGGCGACATCGACCTCTTCGAGCTGAACGAGGCATTTGCAGCCCAGTCCCTCCCCTGTGTGAAGGATCTGGGTCTGCAAGACCTGGTGGATGAGAAGGTGAACCTCAACGGTGGCGCCATCGCCCTGGGTCACCCGCTCGGCTGCTCCGGTGCCCGCATCTCCACCACCCTGATCAACCTGATGGAAGAGAAGGACGCCACCCTGGGAGTCGCCACCATGTGCATCGGCCTGGGTCAGGGCATCGCAACCGTGTTCGAGCGGGTGTAAGTGAATCTCCCCTGACCGCTCGCCGATCAGGGACGCCGCCTGGGGGCGGCAACAACAGACAGAAGGCGGCCCTGCTTCCCGGCACAGCGGCCCCATCACGAATACCGGGTCGGCCTGCCGACCCTGCTGTCGAGTCTGTGGAACGCGCCACACGGGGTGCGCTCCTGCCGTCGGAATCTGCGTGTTGGCCGGCCCGTTTGGGTCGGCCTTTTTTATTCTTTTCCCGCGATCGGGGCCAATCCTGAGGCTATATTGCCCATAACTTCACATTAGAGGGGGGGCTTGCTTGCTTTTTGCTCCCCCGACAGGTTCAATCTGCACAAAAAAATGGGTGGATGCACATACATATGTCAACGAGCAAACAACTGCTTATCGTCGACGACGATCGGGAGATCCGCGAGCTGCTCAACGAGTACCTGACCCGGGCTGGTTTCGAGGTACTGACCGCGGCCGAAGGGAACGAGATGCGCCAACAACTGGCCCAGCACAGCCCGGACCTCATCATTCTGGACATCATGATGCCCGGCGACGACGGCTTTACCCTCTGCCAGCAGATCCGCCGCGACTCCCAGGTACCCATCATCATGCTGACCGCCGCCTCCGACGAGGCTGACCGGGTGATTGGGCTGGAACTTGGCGCCGACGACTACATCGCCAAGCCGTTCAGCCCGCGCGAACTGCAGGCCCGCATCAAGGCGCTGCTGCGCCGCGCCGAATTCCGCCAGCCGGAGAAAGAAAAGGAGCCGAGCCGTCGGCTGCGCTTCGCCGAGTGGACCCTGGACACCCTGAGCCACCAGCTGACCCACGAAGATGGCAGCCTGCTGGATCTCTCCGGCAGCGATGCCCTGCTGCTCGGCATGTTCCTGCAGCAGCCCGGCGTGGTCCTGGACCGGGATACCATCTCGGACGCCACCCGCGGTCGCGAGAGCCTGCCCATGGAGCGCGGCATCGATGTGCAGATCAGCCGCCTGCGCCAGAAGCTCGGGGACAACGGCAAGAGCCCGCGCATCATCAAGACCATTCGCGGCAGCGGCTACATGCTGATCGCCGAAGTCCACGAGATCCCGTAACAGACAGATGCTACGGCGAGACCTTGAACGGGCAGAAGAGAGACCCATCACGGGGCAACGGGCAAGGCACAGAGGTAAGCACCCCATGCTGATCGACAAGAGACACACGCTGCCATGACGGGGCAGAAGTTCTGGCGGGCCCTGGTGCCCCGCTCCCTGCTGTCGCGGATGCTGCTGCTGTTGCTGCTCGCCATCCTGCTCTCCCAGACCATCCTCACCGGCATCTGGATGCAGCAGATCCAGAAGCGGGAGCTGGAGGGCATGCTCAGCACCACCCGCAACCTGGCGCTGTCGGCGGCTTCCACCGTCAACTTCTTCAAGTCCCTGCCCCTGCAATACCGCCACATCGCCCTGGATCAGCTGCGCAACATGGGGGGCAGCCGCTTCTTCGTCTCCCTGAACGAGGAAGAGATCCACATCAGCGCCATCCCCGACAGCGAGCGCAAGACGCTGGTGCTCAAAGAGGTGCAGGAGGTGCTCAGCCGCAAGCTCTCCGACGCCATGGCGATCAAGGTGGACTTCTCCCGCCCCGAGGAGCTGCACGTCTTCAACAACGACACCCTGCTGGCGGATCTCCCCTCCTCCTGGGCCCGCTACACCCTGTCCCTGGAGCCTATCAATCCGCCGGTGCTGGTGACCCAGATCGAGATAGAACCGGGGGAGTGGCTCTATCTGGCGGCCCTGCTGCCCGCCCCCTACATGACGCTGGATGACACCGTGATGCCGAGCAACCAGGTGCGTTTCATCGCCCTGATGACGGTCTTCCTCTGCTTCTTCACCTTCATGCTGGTGCGCTGGCAGACCCGCCCCCTGCGTCGCCTCGCCAAGGCAGCGGTCAACCTCGGCAAGGACATCGACCAGCCGTCCCTCAAAGAGGAGGGTGCCTCCGAAATCGTGGCGGCGACCCGCGCCTTCAACATCATGCAGCAGCGCATTCGCCGCTTCATCGACGATCGGGAGCGCCTCTTCAGCTCCATCTCCCACGACCTCAAGACCCCCATCACCCGGCTGCGACTGCGGGTCGAACTGCTGGACGACGAGGTGCAGATCGCCAAGTTCAACAAGGACCTGGACGAGCTGGAGCTGATGGTCAAAGGGGCGCTGCAGACGGTCAAAGAGACGGACATTCACGAGAACCTCGAGCAGATCGACGTCAACGCCCTGCTGGAGCAGATGGCGGAGGCCATGAACCTGCACGAGGATCTGCTCACCATCGAGGGCCACTGCAAGTGGCCCTATCGCGGCAAGCTGCTGGCCCTCAAGCGCTGCATCGGCAACCTGGTGGACAACGGCATCAAGTACGGCCAGAAGGTGCGCATCATCATCATGGATGACGAGGAAATGCTGATCCTCTTCATCATGGACGAGGGGCCCGGTCTGCCGGACGATCAGTTCGAGCGCATCTTCGAGCCCTACTACCGCCTCAGCACCGATGCCGCTGGCACCGGGCTGGGCCTTGGCATCGCCCGCAACATAGCCCACGCCCACGGCGGCGACCTGGTGCTGGAAAATCGCCCCCAGGGCGGCCTGCAGGCCACCCTCTCCCTACCAAGGCAGTAATGTATGAAGTGGTTGTCTTTTTCTGTCATCGCCCTGCTCTCCCTGCCCGTTTGTGCCTCCCAGGTGGAGGTATTGCACTGGTGGACCTCCGGCGGCGAGGCCAGGGCCGTGGAAGTGCTCAAGTCCGAGTGGGCCGAACAGGGCAACCAGTGGAACGACTTCGCGGTACAGGGGGGGGGCGGCAAGAGCGCCATGACGGTGCTCAAGAGCCGGGCCCTGGCGGCAAACCCGCCAGAGGCGGCCCACCTCAAGGGGTTCGAGCTGCACGAGTGGGGCAGCCTGGGCTTTCTGCGCGATCTCACCCCCATGGCCGAGCACCTCGGCTGGTACCCTCAGCTGCCCCCCATGGTGCGCGACACACTCAGCCAGAACGGCGCCCTGATGGCGGTCCCCACCGGCATCCACCGGGTCAACTGGCTGTGGCTCAACCGCAAGGTATTCGAGCGACAGGGGCTCAAGCCCCCCACCGACTGGGCCCAGTTCGTGGCGGTGGCGGACAAGCTCAAGGAGCAGGGCATCACCCCCCTCGCCATCGGTAACGAACCCTGGCAGATCGCGGTGCTGTTCGAAACGGTGGCCCTCGGCGAAGGGGGCAAGACCTTCTATCGCAAGGCCTTCCTCGAACAGGACAGCGCCACCCTGACCGGCCCCGACATGGTGCGGGTGCTGACTCGCTTTCAGCAGTTGCGCGCCTATGTGCCCGAGAAATACGCCGGCCTGAAATGGCACCAGGCCACCAACCTGCTGGAGAGCGGCGGCGCCGCCATGCAGGTGATGGGGGACTGGGTGAAAGGCGAGCTGAGTGCAGGCAACTACCGCCCCGGCGAGGATATCGAGTGCCTGCCAAGCCCGGGCAGCCAGGGGCTGTTCAGCTACAACCTCGACTCCATCGCCATGTTCAAGCAGCGGGATCCCGCCCAGTTGCAGGCCCAGGGCGAGCTGGCCAGGCTGTTGATGACGCCGCGCTTTCAGGAGGAGTTCAACCGGGTGAAGGGCTCCATCCCGGCGCTCATCAAGCCGGACATGAGCAAGTTCGATCGCTGCGCCATCCGCTCCTATCAGGATTTCCTCCACGCCGAGCAACAGGACAACCTGCTGCCCAGCATGGCGGAGGGGATGGCGGTGCCCACCAACATGCGCCAGGGGATCATGGATGTGCTGAGCAGCTTCTTCAACGACGCCAGGGCCAACCCCGAGCAGACGGCGCAGCAGCTGGAACGCGCCATGCGCTCGACCCGTTCCGGCGCGGAGCAGAAATGACAAAGGCGGACATCGTCCGCCTTTGAGTGCCGAGAGCCAGGCTCTCAGGAGGGATCGTTCTCGTCCTCATCCTCGTCGTAGTAGTCGCTGAGCTCGATCCAGAGCCCCAGCCCTATCATCACCATGGAGCCGAACCAGGTACCGGTATTACCGATCGGGCTGCCCAGCACTATCATGGCGAACGACAAGAACCCCATGCCTGCGTAGGCTTGCAATCTGCCGTAGGAGACCTGCATATTCACACCTCCTTGTTGAATATGGTTCAATTTTTATATTACTCATCGAGCGAAGCCTGGGTAGAGCCGGTTCACATTTTGGTAGCATATGCTGCATAACCGCCCCGTGGTTTGATTATTTTTTCGCCGTGAGTATCATTGCTGGCCGAATTGGTTGAAGGTTGATTATTGATGAGTGCTTTATTCTGCGACGCAACGCACGAGTTGGACGCAATCGGGCTTCGTTGCCCCGAACCCGTGACGATAGCGCGCAAGAAGGTGCGGCTGAAGGTTGATTATTCATGAGTACTGAATTCTGCAATGCGACCCACGAGCTGGACGCAATCGGGCTTCGTTGCCCCGAACCCGTGATGATGGTTCGCAAGAAAGTGCGGCTGATGGCGGATGGGGAGACCCTGCTGGTCAGCGCCGACGACCCCTCCACCACCCGCGACATTCCCAGCTTCTGCCGCTTCATGGACCACACCCTGGTCGCCAGCGAGACAGAGCAGGCCCCCTATCGCTATCTGATCCGCAAGGGTCAATAACCCTGTACCGGAGCAAACATGACAACCATTACCCGTATCGGGACCACCCAGCGCTGGTCTGATGTGGTCATCCACAACGGCACCCTCTACGTGGTGGAAGTGCCCGCCACCGACACCGCCGACATCCACCAGCAGACCCGTGAAGTGCTGGAAAGCCTGCAGCGTCTGCTGGAAGCCAACGGTTCCGGCGTCGACAGGATCCTGATGGCCAACATCTATCTCAAGGACATTGAAGACATCGCCGCCTTCAACGCCCAGTGGGACGCCTGGATCCCTGCGGGTACAGCCCCGGTCAGAGCCTGCGTACAGGCCCGTCTCGCCCACGAAGGCTACAAGGTGGAAGCGCAGCTGACTGCGGCTGTCTAAACAAAGCGGGATGCCTGGCTCCCCTGATGCCGACACAGCCCCCGTTCGCGCCTGTGTACAGGCCCGTCTCGCCCACGAAGGCTACAGGGTGGAAGTACAGCTGACTGCCGCTGTCTAATCAAAACGGGATGCCTGTCTCCCCTGATGCCGACACAGCCCCCGTGCGCGTCTGCGTGCAGGCCCGTCTCGCCCACGAAGGCTACAGGGTGGAAGTACAGCTCACTGCCGCTGTCTAAACAAAGCGGGATGCCTGGCTCCCCTGATGCCGACACAGCCCCGGTCCGCGCCTGCGTACAGGCCCGCCTCGCCCACGAAGGCTACAAGGTGGAAGTGCAGCTGACTGCGGCTGTCTAAGAGGCGGTTATCCCCTCATCCCCGACCCTTCTCCCGCAAGGGGAGAAGGGAGCAAAGAACAAGGCGCCACTGCCCACAACGCCGGATAGCAAAAGGCCCCGCCATCACTGGCGGGGCCTTTTTCATGACTGCAACGCAGGCCGCTTAGGCGGTCGGGGTCAGGGTGATGGTTACCCGACGGTTCTGGGCCTTGCCTTCGGCGGTGCTGTTGCTGGCCACCGGCTGATCCGGACCCACACCGCTGATGGCAATGCGGCTGCCGGACACGCCCTGGCCGATCAGCTGGGCGGCGACGGCATCGGCGCGATCCCGGGAGAGCTTCATGTTCAGCTCGCGGGAGCCGGTGCTGTCGGTGTGGCCGACCACGTTCAGACGGGTCTTGTCGAACTCGGCAACCACCAGGGCCACGCCGGACAGGGTGTTGGCACCGGCGGCTTTCAGCTGGGCGCTGGAGCTGTCGAAGGTGACGTTGTTCGGCATGTTGAGGATCAGCTGATCACCGTTGCGGGTCACGCTGACGCCGGTGCCTTGCAGCTTCTCGCGCAGCTTGGCTTCTTGCACATCCATGTAGTAACCGATACCGCCACCCAGGGCCGCACCGGCGGCGACGCCAGTCAGGATGCCCTTTTTGCGGTCGCCCTTGCTGGAGGAGAGCGCCCCCACGGCTGCGCCGGTCGCCGCACCCGCCAACGCGCCCCAGGCGCCCTTGGAGGTCTGGGATTCACCGGTATAAGGGTTGGTGGTACAGCCAGTGATGGCGACGGTCAGGGCAAGTGCAGGAACCAGTTTCTTGAAATGCATGAAAAAACCTCTGAAAAAGAACGACTCTAGCCGATGGTCGCGCATTCTAACCCAGAGAGGCGCCAGAGTGTGACGCGCGCATTGCGAAGATGGGCAGGGGGGCAACATGCCCCCCTGCCCCTAGTGACTTACCCGGTGCAGGCCATCTTCGGACGGGCCCGCATCAATATTTGATATCCCGGGCCTTGTCTCGCCCCTCCTGCTTGTTGTCACGATGCTCCTGGCGGCAGTCGGCATTGCCCACCCCCCCCTCACGACACGCCTGTTTCGCGTCACGGGACTCCTGACGGGTATCCTGACGCACATCGCGGGCGTCACGGCGCTCCTGGGCCTGCTTGGTGGCCTGTGCAGGCAGGGCGGCCAGCAAGGCGGTGGCGGCAAGCAGCGCCAATACAGACTTCTTCATGATGGCTCCTTCGCCAGACAACCTGAACCGGTCCGGCGTCTTTCAATGATAGGGGAGGGGCAGGATCCCGGTAGCGCAACCTCGGCCCTCGGGGACGTCGTCTGTGCAGCCTCGGACCTTCTTGCACAGGGCCGGCTTCCCCTCGTGTTTGCCCTGACGAGCAACATCATCCCCGGGGTACAGCCGATCAGGCTCAGACAACCGGGGAAGAGAGGGCGGCGGCGCTCAGTGACACGGGATTCCCTCGTGATGACGATCCCGATGGTGAACCCGTGTGACTGTATCCCGGCTGTACCGAGGGGCGAAAAGGCCCCAGGCCCGGTGCAACGGAACATGCTCCCGGGGTCTGGAGTGGTTGCCCCCCATATGCGGGTTGTCTCATAAGAGCCCATGGCCCCAGAGTGGGTGACATTTCTCACGGAGCCATGACCATGTCGTCCCTTTCCCGCCCCGCGCTGCTCATCATCGACATCCAGGTGGGCCTCCTTCACGGCCCGGAAGCCCCCCATGCCGGGGCCGAGACCCTGGCCAACATCAATCGCCTGAGCCAGGCGGCCCGCAGTGCCGCTCTCCCTGTGCTGGCGGTGCGCCACACGGGCCCGGCCGGCAGCCCCATCGCCGCCGGCAGTCCGTTCTGGCAGCTTGCGCCTGAGCTGGTCGTCGGCGAGGCCGATCGGGTGTTCGACAAGCAGCGCCCCAGCGCCTTCCATGGCACCGGTCTCGATGGCTGGCTAAAAGAGGACGGCGTGCAGACCCTGATCGTCACCGGCATGAAGACCCAGTACTGCATCGACACCACCTGCCGGGCGGCGGCAGATCTCGGCTACACCGTAGTGCTGGTGAGCGATGCCCATACCTGCATGGACACGCCGCAACTGACCGCCCCCCAGATCATCGCCCATCACAACGCCACCCTGGCCGGCCCCTTCGTGCGGCTGATGAGCAGCGACGAGGTGTGCGAGGCGCTCGGTCGCCCCCTTGAGCCCTGCTGATTCAGAGCAAAAAAGAAGGGAGGCTTGAGCCTCCCTTCTTCGTGCATTTCCCCTTCACGTCGCCGCTGCTTGCTGGCACTCGGCGTGGCAAGGGCAGGTCACCAGATGATCGTTCACCATGCCCACCGCCTGCATGAAGGCGTAGCAGATGGTGCTGCCGACGAAGGTGAAGCCGCGCTTCTTGAGGGCCTTGGACATGGCATCCGACTCTGGTGAGGTCGCCGGAATGTCGCCGTTGCCCTGACGCTGGTTGACGATGGGGGCGCCGCCCACGAAGCCCCACAGATAATCGACGAAGTCGATGCCTTCCGCCTCCAGCGCCAGATAGGCGCGGGCATTTTTGATGATCGATTGCACCTTGAGCCGGTTGCGGATGATGCCGCTGTCCTGCATCAGCCGTTCCACATCCTGCTCGTCGAACTGCACGATGCGCACCGGATCAAAATCCGCATAGGCGCGATGGTAGCTCTCGGTGCGCTTGAGGATGGTGATCCACGACAGCCCCGCCTGTTGACCGTCGAGGCAGAGCTTGGCAAACAACTCGCGGGCGTCATACACCGGCCTGCCCCACTGCTTGTCATGGTATTCGATGTATTCCGGGTCTCTGGTCACCCAGGCGCAACGCAGTTCCATTTCCTCTCCCCTGTTTTTCATCGGCCATCGGCAGGCCGCTTGTGTCGGCGACATCATAGGGCAAGCGGCAACATAGCCCCACTAATCCCCTGTAATTTCGCCTATTATCCGACCATGCCAGACGGTATACTCCCTCGGTTCACATTCAGCAAATCTTGCTCTGATTTCATTTCGCGCGAAAAACACTATGCAAAAATTCGATGTCAAAACCTTTCAGGGCCTGATCCTGCAGTTGCAGGACTATTGGTCCCGCCAGGGCTGTACCATCATTCAGCCGCTGGATATGGAAGTGGGTGCCGGTACCTCCCACCCCATGACCTGCCTGCGCGCCCTGGGCCCGGAGCCCATCGCCTGCGCCTACGTACAACCGTCCCGCCGTCCGACTGACGGCCGCTACGGTGAAAACCCGAACCGCCTGCAGCACTACTACCAGTTCCAGGTGATCATCAAGCCCTCCCCCGACAACATTCAGGAACTCTATCTGGGCTCCCTGAAAGAGCTGGGCATGGATCCCGAGATCCATGACATCCGCTTCGTGGAAGACAACTGGGAAAACCCGACGCTGGGTGCCTGGGGTCTGGGCTGGGAAGTGTGGCTGAACGGCATGGAAGTGACCCAGTTCACCTACTTCCAGCAGGTTGGCGGCCTCGAATGCAAGCCGGTCACCGGCGAGATCACCTACGGTCTCGAGCGTCTGGCCATGTACATCCAGGGCGTCGACAGCGTCTACGACCTGGTCTGGTCTGACGGCCCGCTGGGCAAGACCACCTACGGCGACGTGTTCCACCAGAACGAAGTGGAGCAATCCACCTACAACTTCGAACACGCCGATGTGGAGTTCCTGTTCCACTGCTTCGAGCAGTACGAGAAGGAAGCCCAGAATCTGCTGGCACTGGAAAAACCGCTGCCGCTGCCTGCCTACGAGCGCATCCTGAAAGCCGCTCACTCCTTCAACCTGCTGGATGCCCGCAAGGCCATCTCGGTCACCGAGCGTCAGCGCTACATCCTGCGCATTCGCACCCTGACCAAGGCCGTGGCAGAGGCATACTACGCCTCCCGCGAAGCGCTGGGCTTCCCGATGTGCCAACGTGGCAGCAACGAGAACAAGCAAGGTTAAGGAACGGACATGGCACAACATACATTTCTGGTAGAGATCGGTACTGCTGAGCTGCCGCCCAAAGCCCTGCGCTCCCTGGCCGAAGCCTTTGCCGACAACTTCAAAGCCGAACTGACCAAGGCCGATCTGGCCTTCGGCGACGTCGAGTGGTTTGCCTCACCGCGCCGTCTGGCGCTGAAAGTGAGCGAGCTGGCTGGCGAACAGCCGAGCAAGAGCGTCGAGAAGCGCGGCCCGGCCGTGGCTCAGGCGTTCGATGCCGAAGGCAAGCCGACCAAGGCTGCCGAAGGCTGGGCCCGTGGCAACGGCATCACCGTTGAGCAGGCCGAGCGTCTGGTCACCGACAAGGGCGAGTGGCTGGTTCACACCGCCAAGGTCGAAGGCCGTCCGGCCGTCGATCTGCTGGGCGAACTGGTCGCCTCCGCACTGGCCAAGCTGCCGATCCCGAAAATGATGCGCTGGGGCGACAAGACCATCCAGTTCGTGCGTCCGGTCTTTACCGTGACCCTGCTGCTGGATGGGGATCTGGTGCCCGCCCACATTCTGGGTATCGACTCTGCCCGCACCCTTCGCGGTCACCGCTTTATGGGCGAGAGCGAGTTCACCATCGACAACGCCAGCCAGTACCCGCAGATCCTGCAGGAGCGCGGCATGGTGATTGCCGACTTCATGGCACGCAAGGCCAAGATCAAGGCTGACGCCGAAGCGGCCGCTGCCGCCTTCGGTGGCGTGGCCGATCTGGACGACGCCCTGCTGGAAGAAGTGACCGCACTGGTCGAGTGGCCGGTGGTGCTGACCGCCAACTTCGAAGAGAAGTTCCTGGCCGTGCCGGCTGAAGCGCTGGTGCACACCATGAAGGGTGACCAGAAGTACTTCCCGGTCTACGACAAGAACGGCAAGCTGCTGCCGAAGTTCATCTTCGTCACCAACATCGAGTCCAAAGACCCGAGCCAGATCATCAGCGGCAACGAGAAGGTGGTTCGCCCCCGTCTCTCTGATGCCGAGTTCTTCTTCAAGACCGACCTCAAGCAGACCCTGGCCTCCCGCCTGCCGCGCCTTGAAACCGTGCTGTTCCAGCAACAGCTGGGCACCGTCAAGGCCAAGGTCGAGCGCATCGAGACCGTCGCCGGCTTTATCGCCGAGCGTATCGGCGCCGACGTGGCTCAGGCCAAGCGTGCCGGTCTGCTCTCCAAGTGTGATCTCATGACCAACATGGTCGGCGAGTTCACCGACACCCAGGGTGTCATGGGGATGCACTACGCCCGTCACGATGGCGAAGACGAAGCAGTGGCCGTGGCCCTCAACGAGCAGTACATGCCGCGCTTTGCCGGCGATGCCCTGCCGTCCGGTCTGGTTGCCTGCGCCGTCGCGCTGGCCGACAAGTTCGACACCCTGGCCGGTATCTTCGGCATCGGCATGCTGCCGAAGGGTGACAAGGACCCGTTCGCCCTGCGTCGCGCCGCCATCGGTGCCCTGCGCATCATGACCGAGAAGCAGCTGGATCTGGATCTGGTTGAACTGGTTGAAGAAGCGGTACGCGTCTACGGCGACAAGCTGACCAACAAAACCGTCGTCACCGACGTGGTCGACTTTATGCTGGGTCGCTTCCGTGCCGCCTATCAGGACGAAGGCATCGGTGCCGACGTGGTGCTGGCCGTGCTGGCCCGCCGCCCGACCCGTCCGCTCGACTTCGATCGCCGGGTCAAGGCCGTCAGCCACTTCCGCACGCTGGATGCCGCACTGGCACTGGCTGCCGCCAACAAGCGCGTGAGCAACATTTTGGCCAAGGTCGAAGGCGAATTGCCGACTGCCGTCAAACCGGAACTGCTGGTCGATGCCGCCGAGAAGGCGCTGGCCACCCAGGTTGCCGAACTGCAAGCCGAACTGGCCCCGCTGTTCGCCGCCGGTGACTATCAGGCTGCCCTCACCCGTCTGGCCGCCCTGCGCGAGCCGGTCGATACCTTCTTCAACGAAGTGATGGTGATGGCCGACGACGAAGCCCTCAAGGCCAACCGTCTGGCACTGCTGAACAACCTGCGCAACCTCTTCCTGCAAGTCGCGGATATCTCCCTGCTGCAGTGATGTTGGGTTAGTGATATAAAAAACGGCGCCGTAAGGCGCTGTTTTCATTTATATTTCTTCTCAAAGCTATCATTATCAAACTATAATATATAAATATTTAAAGGAGGCTAACGTGCAAACTACAGATTGTATATTAAAGTCTTTTGAAGAAAATCAACATATATATATGTCACTTGAAAAAATGACAGCAAGTCTAATTTCAAGCTTACTTCAGAATCACTCGTTTCATATTCACTCAATATCAAGCAGAACAAAAACCATTGATAGTTTCAAAGAGAAAACATCACGGCCAGATAAAAATTACGATCAATTGAAAGATATAACAGACATTGTTGGAATAAGAATAACAACGTATTTCTCTGATGAATTAGACAAAGTTTCAGAGTTAATTAAATCACAGTTCAAGGTTGATTTAGAGAACTCAATTGATAAAAGAAAATCCCTTGAACCTGATAAATTTGGGTACATGTCCCTTCATCTGGTCGCTGAGCATAACAACATAAGGACTAATCTTCCAGAATATAGTTTATTTGCTGACATGAAATTTGAAGTACAGATAAGATCTATATTGCAACATGCTTGGGCAGAGATAGAACATGACTTAGGGTATAAGTCTGAAATTGAAATACCAAATATTGTTAAAAGAAAATTCTCAAGACTCTCTGGTTTATTAGAACTTGTAGATGATGAGTTTGTATCTATCAAAAACATTATTTCTGAGTATATCAAGGTTTTGCCAAACAAACTTTCAGAAAAACCTGCAGAAATAACTATCGACATTGACTCTCTAAAAGCTTCTATCTTGAATACCCAAGACGTGATAAGAATAGAGAATCAAATGAGAGATGTATTTGACTGCCCGATTTTTGAACCAAGATCAGATACTCTATCAATGAACCTAGATCGTTTGAAAATACTTAATATAGAAACCATTGAACAACTATCAGGTATTTATGAATCTCATAAGGAAGATATTGCGCGAATTCAACTTCGAAGTGCGACACTCGCCTATGCCGCCTGACAGTACTCTTCGAATACCTTGACAGGCTGCCTGAATCCGAGACATTTCCGAGGTCGTAGGTTGAGCCACTGCTCCGCTCTCCTGACATCCTCGTCCGTGAGGTGTCCTGACAAGATCGGACAGTCCCGGATCAAGCAGCCTGAGCAGTTCTCCAATACCTCTTGTTAAACTCCGCCGGGCTGACATTGCCAAGTCGTGAATGCCGACGCTGGCGGTTGTAAAAAATCTCTATGTATTCCTGAATCGCTGCCTTGGCCTCCGCTCTCGTCTCGAATCTATGGTGGTGAACCAGTTCATTTTTAAGAGACCCCCAGAAGCTTTCTATCGGGGCATTGTCGAAGCAGTTCCCCTTGCGTGACATGGAGGTCTGCATGCCAAATTGTACCTGGAGAGCCCGGTAAGCCTTGGCACAGTACTGACTGCCCCGGTCTGTGTGATGAATAAGCCCAACGGGTGGCCTCTTCTGCTGCACAGCCCGAAACAGCGCCTGACTGACCAACCCGGTGGTCATTCGCTCTCCCATCGCATAACCCACTATCTCACAGGTAAACACATCCTTGAGACCAGCCAGATAAAGCCAGCCTTCGTCGGTGGCGATATAGGTGATATCACCGGTCCAGACTTCGTTGGGCTTCGTCGGCGCAAAGACCTGACCAAGGAGATTCTCCGCCACGGGCAGGGAATGAGCAGAATGGGTTGTCGCCTTGAATTTGCGCTTTTGTTTGCAAGACAACCCCATTTCACGGCGCAATCGTCCAATCCGGTCCCGCCCAGCGTAAAATCCTTCGGCGGCCAACTCAGCTTGTAAACGCGCTGCGCCATAGGTCTGGCGCGTCTTGCTGTGAGCAGCCCGAATGGCGACCTTGAGTCGTTCATCTTCTTGTTGGCGCTGTGACGGTGGACGGTGGCGCCAGTGGTAGAAGCCCGCACGAGAGACCTCCAGCACACGACAGATAACGGAAATGGGATAGAGGTGCATATTCCCACGCATGGCGATCGCTCAATAACATTCATGCCGATCACGTAATAACATCCATGCCGATCACTCAATAACATCCCACGCCGATCACTTTTTACCCTCGATGGGAAACCATGATCGGCATCCATGTTATTGGTGACTTTTTCTCCCCGCTTCGTTAAACCCGCACTTTCCCATCTGCTCCAACAGAGGAACGTGCATGTCTGCGAGGCCTATCACTGTGAGAAAACTCAAAGAAATTCTTCGCCTTAAATATCAGGCTCAACTGGCTCATCGGCAGATCGCCCTCAGCCTGCATATCTCTCCTAGCACCGTATCCTATTACCTCAACCGGGCGGCTCAACTGGGTATCATGACCTGGCCCCTGTCTGAGTCCTGGGATGATGTCTCCCTGGAGCGCGCATTTCTCAAGACCTGCTCTGTCCATAAAACTCAGCACAAACCCACTCCCAACTGGGCCTTGTTGCATCAGGAACTCAAAAAACCAGGTCAAAAAGGCGTGACCCTCGAGCTGCTATGGCAGGAGTACGCCGAGCGCCATCCAGGCTCCCACTACAGCTACAACCACTTCTGTCGGCTCTATAAAGAGTGGGCGGCGCTGCTGCAACCCTCGATGCGGCAGACCCATATTGCGGGCGAAAAACTCTTTGTCGACTACTGCGGCCAGACCATGCCCATTGTCGATCCGCATACCGGCGAGATCCTTTACCGGGCCCAGATCTTTGTCGCCGTGCTGGGGGCCTCCAACTACACCTTTGCCGAGGCCACCCGCTCCCAGCAGCTCGATGACTGGGTGATGAGCCACAAGCGCGCTTTCGAGTTCTTTGGCGGTGTGCCGCAATTGGTGGTACCTGATTGCCTCAAGAGTGCCGTCAGCGTGGCGCGCAATACCGATCCGGATCTCAACCCTACCTACCAGATGCTGGCGGCCCATTTCGGTACGGCGATCATGCCCGCGCGGCCCCGCAAGCCGAAGGATAAGTCCAAGGCGGAGGTGGGCGTGCAGATCGTCACCCGCTGGATCCTGGCGGTGCTGCGTCATGAAACCTTCCATAGCCTGGCCCAGCTCAATCAGCGAATGGGTGAACTGCTGACCCGGCTCAACCAGAAATCCTTCCAGAAGCTGCCTGGCTGCCGTGCCTCACTGTTTGCCGAGCTCGATGCACCGGCGCTCAAGCCGTTGCCGGATTATCCCTATCACTACACCAAAGTAGTGCCGGTGCTGGTTGGTAAGGACTACCACGTCGATCTGGAAAAGCACTATTACTCAGTGCCCTATGCCTTGCAGGGCAAGCGGCTGGAGGCGCATCTGGCCGAGCATACCGTCACGCTGTACCACGCGGGCAAGATCGTGGCCGAACACCAGCGGAGTCATCACAAAGGCCAGCACAGCAGCCTGCGTGAACACATGCCCGCGCATCATCAGGCACTGCTGGAGTGGTCGCCAGAGCGACTGCTTGGCTGGGCGGCGTCCATCGGCCCCTACACCTGCATATTCCGGCTGATCATGAACACCGATTCCGGTTCAACGTGAACACCATTTCCGGACCAATGTGAACGCTCATTCCGGTTCAACCTGAACACTTTGCCCCTCCTTTCCGGAAACAGTGTTCAACATCCCGGAATCACTGTTCACATTCACCGGAATCATCCTTAACGCATTGATTTAACAACCTTTGATACGCTCTCCCTTTTGCCAGGGAAGAGCCTATGTCTGCCAAGAGGATTGCAATGCGTAAAATTCGTGAAGTGCTGCGACTGCGGCTGGAGGCTGACCTCTCTGTTCGCCAGATAAGTTGCTGCACCAAGGTCAGCGTTGGCTCCATCCAGAAACTCCTCAAAAGTGCCCAGGCGCTCGGCCTGACCTGGCCCTTGCCCACCGAGCTTGATGATGCCCGACTGGCTGCCCTGTTCTATCCGCAGGCCGATACCACCATCTCGGCCCGCCATGTCGTGCCGGATTGGCCCTCTGTCCATCAGGAGCTCAAGCGCAAGGGGGTCTCCAAACAACTGCTCTGGGAGGAATACACCCAGCGCTATCCCAATAGCTGTTACAGCTACTCCCAGTTCTGCGACCGTTACAAGTCCTGGTGTCAGTTGCAAAAACGCTCCATGCGCCAGATCCACAAGGCGGGGGAAAAGCTCTTTATCGACTACTGCGGGCCCACGGTGCCCATCGTCTCGCCCTCCACGAGTGAGATCCGTCAGGCCCAGATCTTTGTCGCCGTGCTTGGTGCGTCCAACTACACCTTTGCCGAGGCCACCTGGTCACAGTCACTGCCGGACTGGCTGCAAAGCCATGTCCGTGCCTTTGAGTTTTTCGGCGGGACCCCGGCACTCCTGATCCCCGACAATCTCAAGAGCGGTGTCAGCAAGGCTTGCCGTTACGATCCCGAGCTAAACCCCAGCTACCAGCAGTTGGCCGAGCACTATCAGGTGGCAGTGATGCCAGCTCGCCCTTATAAGCCTAAGGATAAAGCCAAGGCTGAAGTGGGAGTGCAGATCGTCGAGCGCTGGATCCTGGCTCGTCTACGCCATCAGACCTTCTTCTCGCTTGCCGAACTCAACCAGTGCATCCGGGCTTTGTTGAATGAGCTCAACGAGCGCCCGTTCAAGCAGCTGCCCGGTAACCGACGCGAGGCGTTTGAGCAGTTGGACCGCCCGGCACTGGGGTCACTACCGGTGCATCCCTATCGCTATGTCGCCATCAAAACGGTCAAGGTCAACATCGACTATCACGTCAGCTATGAGCAGCACCATTACTCGGTGCCGCACCAGTATGTGGGTCAGCAACTGGAGCTCCATGCGGGCGATACCCTGCTTCAGGTCTATCACCAGCAACAGCTGGTCGCGAGCCATCCACGTAAAACCATCCCGGGGATGAGCACGCTCCCTGAGCACATGCCGGAACGTCACAGCAAGCAGCAACGCTGGACGCCAGGGCGTCTTAAGCAGTGGGCTGCTGACATCGGACCGGGCACCTTGTGCTGGGTTAGCGAACGGCTGGAAGAAAAAGCCCATGCCGAGCAGGCATACCGACTCTGCCTGGGTCTACTGAGTCTTAGTCGAGAGTATCCGCCATCACGGGTCGAGGCTTGCTGCCAGTTGGCTAACCGGGAAGGACTGGTGCGGCTCAAGCAGCTCAAGTCGGTGCTGACCAGTGGCCGCGACCAACTGCCCGCAAGCCCGCTGAGCTACCCAGAGTTACCGCAAGAGCACGAGAACATCCGTGGCCCCCAGAGCTTCCACTAAAGAGGATACGCCCCATGACCCAACAAACCCTGACCCGCCTGAGAAACCTGAAACTGACCGGCATGGCGGATGCCGTGCAACAACAACTTGAACAGGCGAGTACCTACGAAGGGCTGCCCTTCATCGAGCGGCTAAGCCTGCTGGTCGAACACGAACAACTGAGCAGGGAGCAGCGTAAGCAAGCTCGGCTGGTCAAGCAGGCAAGGCTCAAACTCCAGGCCACGGTGCAGGAGCTGGACTACCAGTCAGCACGCAACCTAGAGCGGTCACAGGTAGCAAACCTGGCCCAAGGAGAGTGGCTGCGCCGGGGCCAGAACCTGCTCATTACCGGCCCCTGTGGCTGTGGAAAAACCTACCTGGCTTGTGCGCTGGGCTACCAAGCCTGTCAGCAAGGGCATAGCACTCGTTACTACCGGCTGCCGCGTCTGCTACTTGAGCTGAGCCAGGCCAAGGTAGATGGCAGTTACGCCAGGCTGCTGGGTCAACTGGCAAGGATAGAGCTGTTGATCCTGGATGACTGGGGACTAGAAGCGGTGAATGCCGAGCAGCGCAACGCCCTGCTGGAGATCATGGATGATCGGTACGGGAAATACTCGACGGTAGTGGTCAGTCAGCTGCCAACGGAAGAGTGGTACGCGAGCTTGGGGGACAACACTCTGGCAGATGCGATCCTGGACCGGCTGATGCACAACGCTCACCGGCTGTCACTGAAGGGAGAATCGATGAGAAAGAGGAGAAGTGAGTTGACCCAATCTGAACACTCGAGTTAGAAACGGGGTGACGTGAGCGCGTTAAGGATCAGGGTGTTCACGTTGGCCGGAATGGCTGTTCAACTTCGCCGGAATACGCAACACCACGCATTGGGTGGATGGCTTTATCCGGCAGGCAGAGCATTCGACGCAAGCGGTGCGCCCTTGCCTGGCCTTGCTGGGGCAGAGCAAAACCTATGGCAAGGAGCGGCTGGAAGCGGCCTGCCTCCGGGGGCACCTGACCGGCGCCAACCGGCTGCACAACATCCGCAGCATGCTCAAGCATGGCCTGGAGGAGCAACAACTCATTGCCAACGAGCGACAGGATCCGCTGCAAGACATCCGTCATGACAATGTCCATGGCGAGCACTACTTCCACTAACCCCACGGATCAGGAGAAGCCGATGCAATTACACCTCGATGAACAACTAAGCCGCCTGCACTTGAGCGGCATGAAACAGGCTCTGAACCAGCAGCAGGCCCAGAGCATGCTGTACCTGGATATGGGTTTTGAAGAGCGGCTGCAACTATTACTGAGCCATGAGCTGGTGCAGCGGGAGCAGAGGAAAACCAACCGCCTGGAGAAGCAAGCCCGGTTCCGGCTAGCCGGACAGGTGGAGCAGCTCGACTATCGGGCGGGTCGAGGCGTGAGCAAAGCGCAGATCCGCCAACTGCTGGAAGGACACTGGCTGAGTCATCAACAAAACCTGCTGCTAACGGGCGCGGCAGGCTGTGGCAAGAGTTACCTGGCGTGTGCCCTGGGCCGTTACTTTATCCGGCAAGGAGTGGGCGTGCGGTATTACCGGCTGAAAACCCTACTTGAAGAGATGCGACTGGCCCAAGCGGATGGCAGCTATCCGAAACTGCTGGAGCGGGTAAGCAACATAGGGGTACTGATCCTGGATGACTGGGGCATGGAGATGCTGGACGCGAGCGAACGCAGCAACCTGCTGGAGATCATCGATACCCGCTACGGCAACGTCTCAACGATAGTGGCGAGCCAATTGCCGGTGGAGAAGTGGTACGGGATGATCGGAGAGGCAACCTTCGCCGAGGCGATCTTGGACCGACTGATCCACAGAGCGGTGCGCGTGACCTTAACGGGAGAATCGATGAGAAAACAGGGCGCCAACTTGACCGATGCCGATCAGGCGGAGTAAAAGGAAGACGCTATAAACGCGGGCAGAAAAAAAGTGATCGGCATGATGTTATTGGCTGATCGACATGATGTTATTAGCCAAGAGGTCCTGTTGGTTGGCTATCCACGCGTACTTGGCAGTGACTCCTGAGCAAAGTACGCGGCGGCCTTTTTTATGATGTCGCGCTCCATGTTGGCTTGTGCGAGAGCTTTGCGTAGCCGGGCCACTTCAGCCTCCAGCTCGGCGACAGAACGCGCTCCGGGAATGGCCGATGTATCCTTTCCTCCTTTGGCTGCGACCACCCAGTTGCTCAGTGTGCCTTTGGCAATACCCAACCTTCTGGCGGCTTCAGCTTGGCCAAGGCCTTGCTCCAACACCAGTCGAACCGCCTCTGCCCGAAACTCTGGTGAATAGTGTTCTCTCGATTTCATTCAATACCCCCGATTGTCTCATCGTAACAATCGGGACTGTCTGTGAAAATCAGGATACCTCAATCCAGGGATAACCGGGCAAACAGACGGATGGAGGCGATTTCGTACAGAGCATCTTCCATCGCGCCATCGCTCAGGTTGTACCAATGCTGCATGCAGTGAATGCGTAGCATGGTTTCCAGCGGATAAGGTCGCCGGCCATTACCAGCCTTGGGATAAAACGGCTCGATGACTTCCACCATGTTTTGCCATGGCAGAATCTGCTCCATGCGGGACAAGAAAATCTCTTTTCTGGTCTGACGGCGCTTACTGCTGAATTCACTGTCGGCGAAGGTGAGCTGATGACTCATGATGAACCCTTTTTCATGGCTCCAGATGACAAACATGATCTCATATCAGGGACTTGTTCGCACCTTCCCTAGTCGATTCATTATTTCAACGACTGGTGATTTGGCATACTTATAGTCATACACCAAGTGGCTACTATGCCAGTGGCGATTCACTGTGGACTAACCATGTTAGGCTTACTCTATCTTCCTTTCGAGTCTTTTAAACAAGTTTCTGACCTTTTCGACCAATTACATTATCCATATTTTCTATATACTTACTAAATCGGAAAGATGAGAAAATAAAAGGGATATGGCATGAGAAATTTAATGAAACTTGGTGGTGTGCTAATGATGGCTGTTATATTAATGTTTATTACAGTTAAGTCATATGCCGACCAAAGTGAGTGTAAAAATTCGGAGTTTTTTATGAATGAAAACAATAGTAAGACAATAGTTCAACGTTTCAATAAGGAAGTAATTGTTGATTTAAATAGAAAATCCTTCGATGAATTAATGTCTACGGACTTCATCAATCACTCTGCTGCCTCTGGCACTGATAATGGTCCAAACAGCATGTGGAATACATTTAGTAACGTTCTGCACCCAGCAATTAGCAATCTCAACGTCGAAATACTCGATCAAATCGTTGAGGGTGATAAAGTGGTGACACGTAAGAGAATTACTGGCCGTCATACAGGAAGTCTTATGGGCATTGAAGCCACAGGGCGAGATGTAAGTATTGATGTCATTGACATAATACGAGTTAAAAATGGACAATACGCAGAACACTGGGGGTTAAATACTTTTGGTGCGGTGATACAAGAGTTAAAATCTGCTGAAAACTAAACGAATAATTTACCAGCTATTATTCAAAGTCTTCAAAATTATCCCACGACGTTGTTTTTATGCGTGGGATGCCCCCATTCCTAGGGAAGGTGCGAATAAGTACCCTATGTGCCAAAACTAAAAAGTTTAGCCATTTAATATCAATAATTTAGAATGGTGTGTTTTTGTGCCAAGTGACTTGTTAGCACCTTCCCTAGAAAAGCAGTAATCTGTTTAGATCTGAAAGCTGTTACTACTAACCACAATCACTTGGCTTATTTCAAAACGAAAGCAATCTGTTGTTACTTACGTCAAGAGTTCGGAGGCATTCCTATATGTTCACGAGGACTGACACCAAAATGCTTCTTGTAAGCATGACTAAAGCTTGAATATTCACTATAGCCAAGCTGTGAGTATACTTCAGCTAATGGCACTTTATGCTCACATATAAGCTTTTGAGCGTATGTCATTTTTTTATTATTCAACCATTTTCTTGGTGGCTGATTAAATATGCTAATAAAGGTTCGTTTGAATGTAGATAAGCTCATGTTGCATAAAAAAGCCAACTCTTGTAAAGAGAGATTAGAGTACATGTTACTTTGAATGACTTGGCTCAATGCAACTTCTGAGCGAGATCGGCTATGTACACTGCAAAAAAACGACTGTAATCCCTCTATCTGAGTTGTTTCTAGATACCCAAAAAGTTCTAATAATTTGGCCCATTTTACGGTTGAACTTATAGGGCCGCTGGTTAACAAGAGCCTAAGTGATCGAGCATAATGCCGGATGAAATCATCCTGATTAAAAATTTGGCATGGGGAAGGTCGATTAGATTTACGGGGAAACTCAACGTTTGACAATAATTTTTCTAGCGTTTCATTTTTAATGTAAATAACAATGCTGCTGAAAGGATTATTATCCGGAATAACCTCGGAGGTCATTAAATTTCCAGAATTCAACATTACAAGTTGATTTTTTTTGACCGATACACTCAACTCCGGAGTCAACACAGTTTTCTCTCCAGATAATAATATGTTCACCATGACTCTGTTTAGCTGAATTTTATTCTTATTAGATGCTTCCTTAGTGACATAATGACGGATAATAATATCCTCATTGCATTGTGACTCCGTAAGCAAATCTTCCGGTAGGTTATATATCATCATCTTGTCCAAAATAGATCGCCTGATTTCCTATAGTGGATTCGAGGCTCAATAAGTTTAAGCTATTTTCCCATACATAAAGTAATTCATAAACTTACAAATTAGCAAAGGCGCCAAAATGGATATGTCCAGAAACGTGTTTCTAGACTAGCCCCCTGAATCTCCAGACAGTTGGTATCACTTAAGTTAGGGAAGGTGCGAATAAGCGGGGAAATTCTTCTCGGCTGACGCAGTCATTTCATTTCTTCATGTTTGAGCCGATTTTTTCTCCCGTAAATGCCTTGAATCAGCCTATTTAGACCGTTTCTTCGCCATTTAAGGCGCTATTCCCAGTTTTTAGTGAGATCTCTCCCACTGACGTATCATTTGGTCCGCCCGAAACAGGTTGGCCAGCGTGAATAACATCGCCAGTTGGTTATCGTTTTTCAGCAACCCCTTGTATCTGGCTTTCACGAAGCCGAACTGTCGCTTGATGATGCGAAATGGGTGCTCCACCTTGGCCCGGATGCTGGCTTTCATGTATTCGATGTTGATGGCCGTTTTGTTCTTTCGTGGATGCTGTTTCAAGGTTCTTACCTTGCCGGGGCGCTCGGCGATCAGCCAGTCCACATCCACCTCGGCCAGCTCCTCGCGCTGTGGCGCCCCTTGGTAGCCGGCATCGGCTGAGACAAATTGCTCCTCTCCATGCAGCAGATTACCCAGCTGATTGAGGTCATGCTCGTTGGCCGCGGTGGTGACTAGGCTGTGGGTCAGGCCACTCTTGGCATCGACACCAATGTGGGCCTTCATGCCAAAGTGCCACTGATTGCCTGGATTTGACCCCATAGGTCCAGACACTTTTTCCCGCTTAGGGTTGTGATACCCGACTGCGCAGAAATTCCCGTGGTGAACGGTATCCCAAGGCGCTGTGCGGGTGGTGCTCGTTATAATGCTCAAACGCGATAGCCAAATTGCCTACCGCTGTTCGGCTATCCGGTTTTGGCATCATCTCGATATAGTCTCGCTTCATCGTCTTCACGAAGCTTTCCGCTATACCGTTACTCTGTGGGCTTCTCACTGCTGTCGTTCTGGGCTCCAACCCGATTTCTCGTGCAAACGCGCGGGTCTCATGGGCTCGATACGCCGAGCCATTATCAGTCAGCCACTCCACCGGTGATGCCGGCAACGAATCCCCAAAGCGACGTTCGACAGACCTCAGCATGACATCTTGCACAGTGTCACTATCGTAACCCCCAGTACTGGCCGCCCAGTCCAACGCTTCCCTATCGCAGCAATCCATGGCGAACGTGACACGTAGTTTTTCACCGTTATCGCAGCGAAACTCGAAGCCATCTGAGCACCACCGTCGATTGCTCTCCTTGACGGCAACACGCCCCTTATGTGCCTGCTGGGCCAATGGTGCAGCTGGTTTTCTTTCCAGCAGCAAGCCATGCTCGCGCATGACGCGATATACCCGCTTAGCGTTTACCACAGGTTGTTCTGTTGCCTCAGACTGACGCCGTAACAGCGCCCAGACCCGGCGATAGCCATAGGAGGGAAGCTCTGCCATCGCCTCCATGATACGGCCAAGTAAGGCTGCATCATCACGCTGGCGATGATGACGACCATCTTGCCAACCCGGTTTTCGATGAACACGAACGGATAGCTGCGCACGCGATACATTAAGAGCCTGGCTCACAGCACTTAATCGTCGTCCCCCGGCAACAAGGGCGCATGCGCAATCCATTTTTTTGCTCGACCATACTCCACGGCTTCTTTGAGGATCTCGTTCTCCATGGTCTTCTTCCCGAGCAGACGCTGAAGCTCTCGGATCTGCTTGATGGCAGCAGCCAACTCGGAAGCAGGAACAACATCCTCACCGGCGGTGATCGCCGTGAGAGACCCTTCTTGGAATTGCTTACGCCATTTGAAAAGCTGGTTTGCGTTGACGTCGTGCAAGCGAGCAACATGAGAGACGGTCATCCCGGGCTCAAAGGTCTGCTGCACGATGGCGATCTTTTCTTGTGGAGTCCGGCGTCGACGGCGCTCGGCCCCTGGTAACACTTCGACCATCTTCTCGTTGTGACTAGTACTGAACATAGCTCCAAGACTACCTCTTAAGTTAAGAGGGGCGAAGTGTCTGGATCTTCAAGGGGCCAATCTATTGCCTTTCTTGGTCTGATGCATCTGCGGATCGCGTTGCTGCTCTTTGTTCTTGGTCGAGCTGGGAGCCTCAATGATGGTGGCATCGACCAAGGTGCCTTGAGTCATCATGACGCCTGCTTCGGCCAGCCAGCGATTGATGGTCTTGAACAATTGGCGGGCCAGTTGATGCTGCTCCAGCAGGTGGCGGAAATTCATGATGGTGGTGCGGTCCGGCAAGGCGCTATCCAGGGATAACCGGGCAAACAGACGCATGGAGGCGATTTCGTACAGAGCATCTTCCATCGCGCCATCGCTCAGGTTGTACCAATGCTGCATGCAGTGAATGCGTAACATGGTTTCCAGCGGATAAGGTCGCCGGCCATTACCAGCCTTGGGGTAAAACGGCTCGATGACTTCCACCATGTTTTGCCATGGCAGAATCTGCTCCATGCGGGACAAGAAAATCTCTTTTCTGGTCTGACGGCGCTTACTGCTGAATTCACTGTCGGCGAAGGTAAGTTGATGACTCATGATGAACCCTTTTTCATGGCTCCAGATGACAAACATGATCTCATATCAGGGACTTGTTCGCACCTTCCCTTGTCCAGCAATTTCTTCAAACAAGTTGTAAGGCTGGGACTGCAAGATCAACTGACTCGCAGTCTGATCAACTTCAATATGAAGAATGGATATGCTCCCGAGAGTGGATACTATGAATTCAGCGGCACAACCGAAATTCATATAAAGCCACGGGACTTCAGCGTATCCATCTTGTCTTCGGAGGGCGTCAGCAATCCTTACAGGGAGGGGCAGGTCGGAAAAGACATTCTGAGCTTCTCATACAATATCTCTGATAGCGGCCCCATCAGTGCCGATATGCTGGAAATTTCTATTTCACAGGACAGGGGGTCGCCTTATCGGGGATATTGCACTTTCTATCCGGCAGGCACCTTCGCACCTGAACAGGCCGTCCCCATCCCTACCAGGCTGGTATTCGATTCGGTGGCTCATGGAGCGGGTTCACGGCACGCCATTCGCTGCGATCGCACACCGGTGGATATTCGCACCCTCGGAATACAGGACAATCAACCACCACAGGAGTGGAATGATCCCGTCAACGGCCAGGGCATCACCCGGTTTTACAAGCTGGCGCTGGAATTCGACCTGACCGATCCCATGGTGCAGCGCACCATGGGCGACGAGATGTGGGAAGGCGAGGTGGAACAAAGCGGCACCATCACCATCAAGGGGACCTGGCGCTGACCATGGAGTACAACATGCATCGTCTACTTTGGCCCTTGCTGGGCGGCTTGCTGGCCTCACAGGCCGCCGCCCTCGACATCGGCGCCATGACTCTTGCCATGGCGCCAGAGCAGGAGTTCATTACCAGAACCCTGACCAACAACAGTGCTTCACCCAAGCTGTACGACATACAGATGGAAAAAATCAGCGACCCCACGGCCAGAGGCAGGACACTGCCCACCGTCCCCGGTGAGCTGCTGTTTGCCCCCAGGCGCTTCACCCTGCACGCCAGACATGCCCAGAACGTCAAGTTCTACTACAAGGGGCCCGCCGATGACCATGAGCGTTACTACCGCATCACCTTCACCGAGTCACCGGCAGCCCAGGTGGATGAAGGCAGCCAGACGCAGCACCGGGGAACCGTCGAGGTGAAACTGGCCCTGCAGTCCATCCTGGTGGTGCGCCCGCGTCAGTCACGTTTTGCATACCAGCTGGACCCGGTACAGAGCGCCATCACCAATACCGGCAACACCTATTTCGAGTTCATGGTGAAACGGGGCTGCCAGCAGGCGGACAGCGAGGCGGACAGCAAGTACCTGCTGCCCGGGGAGACCTACCACAATCCCGGGATCAATCAACCGGGCAACCAGAAGCTCATCGTCTACCAGTCCCGCTTCATCCCCGTGGGCAAGGATTGCTGGCCAGACTAGGTGCCCGACACGGGACGGTCAGCAATCCCCAGGGTCAGGAGGAGAGCGTCGCCAGCCTGGCCGCAAACCCCATGAAGAAGAGGCCGATAAGGCCGTTGCCAAGACGGGCCGCCGTCTGGCGCTGACGGAAAAAGCGGGCCATCAGGGTACCGCCGAAGATCAGCAGGGTCAGGTAGACGAAGCTCATCGCTTCCAGCATGCCAGCCAGCACCAGGTAGGAGATCCAGGTGTGGGCATAGCTGAAGTCGATGAACTGCACGAAGAAAGAGACGTAGAACAGGATCGCCTTGGGATTGGTGAGGCTCAGGGTGAGGGCCTTGGTAAAATAGCGCTCACCGGGATCCATCTCGGACGCCGGTCCCGCCTTTTTGGCGATGAAGTTCGCGTGCAGGATCTTCACCCCCAGATAAAGCAGGTAGATGGCGCCCAGATAGCGCACCAGGGTAAAGAGCAATGGGGTGGTGCGAATGAGGGACGCGATCCCCAGATAGGCGCAGAAAATGAGAATGGCATCGCCGACGAAGACGCCGAGAGCGGCGCGATAACCCGGGCCTATGCCGCGCACGGCACCGGTTCGCAGCACGTAGAGGGAGTTCGGGCCCGGGGCGATGATGATGAAGAAGAGACCGACCAGATAGGTCCAGACGTTGATGACACCCAGGCTTTCGAACATGTTCCCTCCATGGCGGGTGATGGGCCGGATAACGGCGGCAGGCCTTCTATACTAATCCGCCCTGCGCCAAGCACAAGATCTGACCAGCCATCCACACGCCGTCAGCATGAACGGCCTGCGCGCCACGCGAACGCAATCCGGGCGTTCGCCCACTTTGGTTATGTCCAGATGCGCCGGGATAGGGCATGGTAGAGGGAGTGATACCCCAGCCATGGACAAGACCTTGAGTACCGACACCCCGATCACCGCCCCGCCCGCGGTGGACAACCCGACTACCACCGCTTATCCGGTGATCGCCGCCATCAGCTTCTCGCACCTGTTGAACGACATGATGCAGTCGGTACTGCTGGCCATCTATCCCCTCCTGAAGCTGGGGCTCGATCTGTCGTTCACCCAGATAGGTCTCATCACCCTCACCTACCAGTTCACGGCCTCGCTGCTGCAACCCCTGATCGGCCTCTATACCGACCGCAGACCCATGCCCTACTCCCTGCCTCTGGGCATGGGCTTCACTCTGGTGGGGCTGCTCTACCTGTCGCAGGCAGGCAGCTTTGGCGCCGTGCTGTTGTCGGCCATGCTGATCGGCATGGGCTCCTCCGTCTTCCACCCGGAATCCTCCCGGGTCGCCCGCATGGCGGCCGGCAACCAGCCTGGTCTGGCCCAGTCTCTGTTCCAGATCGGCGGCAATCTGGGATCGGCCATCGGCCCCCTGCTCGCGGCGCTCATCATCGTGCCGAAGGGACAGGGCAGTGCGGCCTGGTTCTCGTTGTTCGCACTCATCGGGGTCATCCTGCTCAGCTTCGTCGGCCGCTGGTCCAGCCACCATGCCGCCAGCTTCCATCGGCGGATGAAGGCCCATGCCGGCACCGGCCTGAGCCGCCGCCAGATTGGCTGGTCACTGGCCATCCTCGGTCTGCTGATGTTCTCCAAGTTCTTCTACATGGCCAGCCTGAGCAGCTATTACACCTTCTACCTGATGGACAAGTTCCACCTGTCGCTGGAGAGCGCCCAGCTCTATCTGTTCGCCTTCCTGTTTGCCGTCGCGGCGGGGACAGTGCTCGGCGGGCCGCTCGGCGATCGCATCGGTCGCAAGCGGGTGATCTGGATCTCCATCCTCGGCGTCGCTCCCTTCACCCTGCTGCTGCCCCACGTCGACCTGTTCTGGACCTCGGTGCTGTCGATCGTCATCGGCTTCATCCTGGCGTCGGCCTTCTCCGCCATCCTGGTCTACGCCCAGGATCTGGTACCCGGCAAGGTCGGCACCATTTCCGGCCTCTTCTTCGGCTTCGCCTTCGGCATGGGAGGGATAGGGGCCGCCCTGCTGGGCAAATTGGCCGATGCCACCAGCATCGAAACCGTCTATCAGGTCTGCGCCTATCTGCCCCTTATTGGCCTGCTGACCGCCTTCCTGCCCAATATCAGGAGAGGCTAGAGGCCAAGCGGCAGCCAGCGACCGACCATAAAAAACGCGGCCTGAGCAGGCCGCGTCTGGTTCCATCACTCGGGCCGCCTGACACGTCCATATCCGCTCGGACTCATCCGCCGAGCCTCTTTGTCAGCAGTACGGCCTCTCCCCCAGCCCGACGACCGGGCCCACTGGAAGTTGTCACCCGAGAGGCCGCTGACGGGACCATTCACAGCAAGGATGCGGCATCCCTCAGCAGTACTGGCCTGCCACCCAGCCCGACGACCAGGCCCACTGGAAGTTGTAACCACCGAGCCAGCCGGTCACATCGACCACTTCGCCGATGAAGTAGAGGCCGGGCACGGTGCGCGCCTCCATGGTCTTGGAGGAGAGCGCGTTGGTATCCACTCCCCCCAGGGTCACTTCGGCGGTGCGATACCCTTCGGTGCCGTTGGGCAGGATCTGCCAATCCCCCAGCAGGGTGGCCACCGCCTCCAGCTCCCGTTCGTTGTACTGGCGCATCGGCTTGCTCACCAGCCATCCCAGCTCCACCAGCTTGTCGACGAAACGCTTGGGCAGCTCGCGCCCCAGCACGGTTTTCAGCTCCTGGGCAGGATGGGCCTGGGCCCAGGTCTTGAGGGTCTCTGGAATGTCGAGATCCGGCAGCAGGTTGATGTGGATCTTCTCCCCCGCCAGCCAGAAAGAGGAGATCTGCAGGATGGCGGGGCCGGAGAGGCCGCGATGGGTGAACAGCATGGCCTCCTTGAAGCGGGTGCCGTCCTCGGCGGTCACTGCCACCGGCAGGCTGACCCCCGCCAGATCGGCGAAGGCCTCCTTGTCGGCCTGATGCAGGGTAAAGGGCACCAGCCCGGCGCGAGTCGGCAACACGGTGAGGCCGAACTGCTCCGCCAGCTTGAAGCCGTAAGGAGTAGCACCGAGTTTCGGCATGGAGAGGCCGCCGGTGGCGACCACCAGCGACGAGCAGGCGATCTCCCCCTTGCTGGTGTCGAGCACGAAGCCTTCATCTGTCTTGCTGACGGTGAGGATCTCGGTCTGGAACTGCAGGGTCACGCCAGCCCAGTCGCACTCGGTCAGCAGGATGTCGACGATATCCTTGGCGCTGTCGTCGCAGAAGAGCTGGCCCAGCGTCTTCTCGTGGTAGTTCAGGCCGTGCCTGTCCACCAGATCGATGAAATCCTGCTGGGTATAGCGCGCCAGCGCCGATTTGCAGAAGTGGGGGTTGGCCGAAAGGAAGGCATGGGGACCCGCCTGATGATTGGTGAAGTTGCAGCGACCGCCGCCGCTGATGAGGATCTTGCGGCCCGGCTTCTTGGCATTGTCGAGCACCAGCACGGAGCGACCCCGGTAGCCAGCCTGGGCCGCACACATCAATCCGGCCGCCCCGGCACCGATCACCACCACATCCACCTGTTTCATCGTCACTCACCCATCAAAAGAAAAACGGCCCCTTTACCTTAAAGGACCGTCATTGTACCCGGCAGACACCAGCACAGCGGTACAAGGACACCTGCAAATAGAAAACGGCCCCTTTACAAGGGGCCGTCATTGTACTGACTGAACACTAAGTGTCCACGACTATCAGGCGTTGCCGTCCATGATGCTGGCCGGGGCGCCCTTGGCCAGCTCGGCCAGCTCCTTGTCGATGAAATAGAGGCCCTTGCCATCCTCGCCCACCAGGCTCAGACGGTCGACGATGCTCTTGAACAGCTTCTCTTCTTCGTGCTGCTCGGCCACGTACCACTGCAGGAAGTTGAAGGTGGAGTAATCCTGGGTGGTGAAGGCGACGTGGGCCAGACCGTTGATGCACTTGGTGATGTGATACTCGTGCTCCAGGGTGGTGCGGAAGATGTCACCCAGGGACTTGAATTCGTGGGGAGGCGCTTCGATGGCCCCCAGCACCGGCATGGCGCCGGTCTCGCTCACGTAGGTGAACAGGCGCTCCATGTGCTGGCGCTCCTCGACCGCATGCTGGCGCAGGAAGGTGGCGGCCCCCTCGAAGCCCTTGTCCTCGCACCAGGCGCTCATCTGCAGGTAGAGGTTGGAGGAATAGAATTCAAGATTAATCTGCTCGTTCAACTTCTCGATCATGGCTTTGGCCAACATGATGATTCTCCACTGTGATTTGCCCACGATTGTCGCCACTGTTGCATCCTGACGCAACCAGAGACAACCGACGCACCCCGCAGTTGCGACGACTTTTCACCTCATCCTCTCCCCCATACGGTTATAGAGAAGCAAAGAAACATGGTGTAGGTGACATCAGCCATTATGATGGCGCCATTGGTCGGGGAAAGGATTCAATGAGATTCATAATGGCACTGGCGCTGCTCTGGATGACCCAGTTGCAGGCAGCTCCCTCCTTGCTGAAAGAGGCTGAATTGCAGGCGGCGCGCGATCCCGTCGGCTATCTGCAGCGCCTCGACGCCAGTCCCCAGCAGGATATGGAACTGTTCTACGCCAGGTCCCTGGCCCAGGCAGCCCTAGGCCGCTATCCCCAGGCACAGCGCGACAATGCCCGCGCCCGGGGTCTGGCCAATGCCCAGCAGGAGACCCTGCGCCTGCTCGACTTCCGGTTGCAGCAGATTGCCCTGACCCTGGATGCCGATACGCCGGATCAGGCGCTCGAGCTGCTCACCCAGCTCTGGCCGGCGGTCCGGCATCACCCCAGGCAGGTCTCGGAGTGGCATGCCCTCAACGGGCTCGCCCTCTACCGTACCCAGCAGATGAAAGAGGCGATCCTCGAGCTCAAGACCGCCTATCACCTCAAGCAGAAAGAGCCGGATTCCATCCTCTCCACCTTGCAGTGCGGCCGTCTGCTGATGACCCTCGGCAATCTCTATGCGGACCTCAATCTCTACCGTGAGGCCGAGACCTATTATCAGGATGCCCTCGGCCAGATGGTGCAGCTCAACGAACCCAACAGCCAGGCCATCATCCGGGCCAACATGGCCAGGCTCTACATCGACATGGGCCAGCCTGCCAGAGCCAGCCAGTTGCTCGATACCCTGCTGGCCACGCCGAGCCTGTCACCCCACTATCGCGCCATCGTCCTCGGCTACCAGGCCATGGTGTTCAACGCACGGGCGGACTGGCACTCAGCCTGGCGCAGCCTGGAGGAGGCACAAGCCATCTATGACAGGCTGGATAGCCCGCAGGCGGCCTCCCGTCTGACCGAGATCAGGGCAAGAACCCTGCTGGGTCGTGGCGAGAAGCAGCTGGCCCTGCAACTGCTGATGGAGCACACAGCCCCTCTCTCCATGGATGGTCGGGCGATGCAGGCCAGGTTACTGGCCGATCTGGGCCGCTACCCCGAGGCCTACGGGGCCATGACCCGCTACATGCAGTACTACAAGCAGCACTTCAACCAGACCCTGAGCCAGCACGCGGCTGCCTTCCAGGTCGAGATGGATCTGGCTCGCATCGAGGCCAGCAATCGCGCGTTGCAGCAGGAAAACGAGAGCAAGCGCCAGCAACTGCTCTACCAGCAGAGTGCCCGCTACTACCAATTGCTGCTGCTGGTGCTGCTGGCCGTCGCCCTGATCCTGCTCGGGCTCACCACCCGCAGGCTCCACCGCAGCTCGCGCCACCTCTACAAGCTCGCCACCTTCGATCAGCTGACCGGGCTGCCCAACCGGCGCGCCCTGCTGGAGAGACTGGGTCAGCAATGGCTGCACGAAACGCCCCTGACCCTGCTCATCATCGACATCGATCACTTCAAGCAGATCAACGACAAGCATGGTCACCAGGCGGGGGATCAGGCTATCCGGCAGTTGGCCAGGGAGCTCAAGAGCTGGGCGCCGGACCAGCAATTGACCGGGCGCTGGGGCGGGGAAGAATTTCTGGTGGCCATGACCCAGGACGGGGCCACCTGCTGGCGGCTGGCGGAGCAGCTGAGAAGCCGGATCGCCTACCTGGCCGCCCCCCACATGACCATCAGCATCGGAGTGGCGGAACGCTCGACGCAGGATGACAGCCTGAGCCAGCTCATCCATCGGGCCGACATGGCCATGTATCAGGCGAAACGCCAGGGGCGCAACCAGACCGTACTGGCCCAGTCTCCCAATCTTTCCCCTGAACTGGCCTGCAACGTCGCCTGATGCCCCTCGTGCGGGTGTCAGGGCGTCAGCTCAGTGAGTGACGCCACGTTCACCGGCGCACCGTAATCCACCCCCGGCAGCTCGAAGCCGTTGAGCTGCATGAACTCCTGGCGCAACCCGGCAAAATCCCCCAGGGTGCGGAAGTTCTCCGGCGTCACCTTGGGCCAGAGTGCCGAGACGGCGGCCTGCACCGCTGGCTCAAGCTCGTGGTCATCCATCCGGATCAGCCGGTTGCCATCGGCGACGACCCCTCTGGGCCCGTACATCTTGTCGGCAAACAGCCGCTGCATCTGCTCGATGCAGCCCTCGTGGACACCACGCTCCTTCATCACCCCCATCAACAGGCCCAGATAGACAGGCAGCACCGGAATAAACACGCTCGCCTTGGTCACCAGCGCCTTGCAGACCGACACCCAGGCATGGCCGCCGATCCCGGCAAGTTGCAGGTTGATGGTCTCGGCGGTGGCGTGCAGGTGCTCCTTGGCATAGCCGATGGTGCCGTCCCGATAGAGGGGATAGGTGGACTCGGGGCCGATATAGGAGTAGGCAACGGTCCGGGCGCCAGGGGCCAGGCAATCCGCCTGCTGCAATGCCTGCATCCAGCGCTGCCAGTCCTCGCCCCCCATCACGGTGACGGTGTCGCGGATCTCCTCCGGGGTGGCTGGCACCAGCGACTGCTGCACCAGGGTGTCCTGTTCCAGATCCAGCCCCCAGCCGCTGAATGGCTGGCCGGTGGTCTTGAGCACGGAGCGCACTTGCGTGCCATCCGGCATCACCCTGACTCCGCTCGCCAGCGAATAGACCACCAGATCCACCTGCCCGAGCTGCTGGCGGATGACGTCGATGGCCTGCTGGCGCATGGTGTCGGAGAAGGCATCCCCGATCAGGTTGACGGCGATGCGACCGGCTTGCTCCGCCGCCTGACGAAACCAGATGTTGTTGTACCAGCCAGCACTGCCGAGCCCCTTGTCGGAGGGACCCCGCTCGAACGAGACGCCCAGGGTATCGGCCCCGGCGCCGAAGGTGAGCGCGATCCGGGACGCCAGCCCGAAACCGGACGATGCCCCCAGCACCAGCACCCGTTTCGGCCCGTTGAACGGCCCCGCCGCCCGCACCTGTTCGATCTGTTGCAGCACGGCGGCGCGACAACCCATGGGGTGGCAATTGCGGGCAACACAACCCTGGATCTGGGGATGAATGATCATGAAGGACTCTCCGGTGCATCGGTGGGACATGAGAAACGGCCATGACAGCGTCACCCGGTTGCAGGTGAGGAGCCCTGGCCGTTTTGCCAAGGGAACTGGCTACAGCATAACCAAGGGGGGCGGGATTACCTTGATGTCGGACGGGATATGGGCTGGAAGAGGGCAGAAAAACAAAAGGGAGCGCGAGGCTCCCCAAAGCGGTATTCAGATGCTTTTTGTTGTTTTGTGTTCATTGCGAAGCACGGGCACATCCTATTCCCCCACCTTCCCGGGGGCAATAGCACGCCTGTGACCGGCGTCAAACTCCTGTTCAAAATATGCACTCCCCGGCCACCTGCACCTCTACGCCTTCCGGTTCGGGGTCAGGCAAATCCTGAAACTGTGGCGACGATGCCGTTTTAGTTTCAGCAGACATTGGTATAGTGGACCCAGGATCAGTGAGGAGAACTCCCATGAATGGAACCTATTACAAACACGTACTGGCCGCGATCGACCTGTCGGAAGACAACCGCAAGGTGATCGAGAAGGCAGTCGACCGGGCCCGCTCCAACGGCGCCAAGCTGTCGGTGATCCATGTGGATGTGGACCTCAAGGATCTCTACACCGAGATGATCGACATCGACATCGACAACGTGCAGGACCAGGTGATCGCCGAAGCGAAGGAGAAGCTGGAAGCCTTCCTCGCCTCGGTGGACTACCCCATCGAGAAGAAGCTGGTGATCTGCGGCGATCTGAGCGAGCGGGTCAACCAGGCGGTCAAGGACTACCAGATCGACCTGCTGGTGTGCGGCCATCGCCAGAGCTTCTGGAGCCTGCTCACCTCGAGCGCACGCCAGCTGATGAATACCGTGCCCTGCGACATGCTGGTCGTGCCCTTGCAGAAGTGATCGAACAGGCGTAGTGTGATTTGCCATGAATATGACCTCATTCAATCACAACTACTGGTGGTGCTGCTTCTAAACAGGCGGCACTGCTTTTCTATGTAAAATTTCCCAAAGAAAACACCGTGACCGCCGAGAGGCGGTCATTGTTTTCATCCCTTTGTCGCCTCCCGGCTCACCCAACTGGAGAGAGTGACATGCACAACCCCGTGATCCTGACCGGCGACCGCCCCACCGGCAAACTGCACATTGGCCACTACGTCGGCTCCCTGCGCCAGCGCGTGGCCGCCCAGCACCATTACCGCCAGTTCGTCATGATCGCCGATCTGCAGGCGCTGACCGACAACGGCCACAACCCGGCCAAGGTGACCGATCACGTGCTGGAGGTAATGGCCGACTACCTGGCCGCCGGCCTCGACCCGGCCAAGACCACTTTCTGCCTGCAGAGCGCCCTGCCCGCCCTCGCCGAACTCACGACCTACTACCTCAACCTGGTCAGCGTCGCCCGGCTGGAGCGCAACCCCACCGTCAAGGCCGAAATCCAGCAGAAAGGGTTCGAGCGCAGCCTGCCCGCCGGCTTCCTCGTCTATCCGGTCAGCCAGGCCGCCGACATCACCGCCTTTCGTGCCACTCACGTGCCGGTGGGCGAGGATCAGCTGCCCATGCTGGAGCAGACCAACGAGATAGTGCGCCGCTTCAACACCCTGGTGGGCAAAGAGGTGCTGACCGAGTGCCAGCCCATCCTGAGCGACACCGGCCGCCTGCCCGGCATCGACGGCAAGGCCAAGATGTCAAAGTCCCTTGGCAACACCATCGAACTCGGCATGTCGAGCGACGAGATCAAGCAGGCGGTGTTCGCCATGTATACCGACCCCAATCACCTCAAGGTGAGCGATCCGGGTCAGGTGGAGGGCAATACGGTGTTCGCCTATCTGGATGCCTTCCACCCTGACAAGGCCCTGGTGGCCGAGATGAAGGCCCACTACCAGCGCGGTGGTCTGGGGGACATGCGCTGCAAGCAGGTACTCAACGACTGCCTGCAGACCCTGCTCGCTCCGATGCGGGAGCGGCGCGAGGCCGCCATCGCCGACAAGCGCCAGCTGCTGCGCCTGTTGCAGCAGGGTACCGAGCAGGCCCGGGCCCTCACCGACGAGGTGCTGGCCGAGGTGAAGGGGGCGATGGGGCTGGACTACTTCTCCGGATTGGCGTGATCTGCCCCCTGCGGCGCGGGATGGCCGAGCGCATCCGCGCCGTAGCGCTCCCTCGCCAGCCGGTGCAACAACCCCTTGAACCAGCCGATCGCCTCGTCATGGGCACTGAGCGGGTGGCCCGCCATCAGGTAGACGATGGGGATGGCGGGTTCCAGCTGGTGCAGGCGCAACGGATAGTGGCGACAGAAGTGGCGCCCGATCATCTCGGGCACCACCACCAGGTAACGGCCGGTCGCCATCAGCGGCGGTACCGCCATAAAGCTCGGCAGCCTGACCCCCAGCTCCCGCTCCACCCCGAAACGGGCCAGCCAGAGATCCACCATGGCCTGGCTGTGGCCCCAGCTGGAGGTGTGGATGTGGGGCCGGCTGACCAGTTCTCCCGGCCCCAGCATGTCGGGCAGAGCGCTGCCGAGGGGCGACAAACAGACCAGCGGATTGCTGAACCACTCCTCGCGCCACAACCGGGGCGAGAGATGGTTGGCACCGGCAAACCCGATCACCAAATCCAGTTCCCCCTTCTCCAGCTCCCGCTCGTAGTCGCTGTCCGCCAGCTCGCACACTTCCAGTCGGCAGTGGGGAGCCTGCTGCACCATCCACTCCACCAGCACCGGCACCAGGCCGTGCTCCACCGAGCCCGGGGTGGCGATGCGAAAGATCCGCCGGGCACTTGCCGGGTCGAATCCCTTGGCCTGACGCAGCCCCTGCTCCAGCATGGCCAGCGCCTGGCGCACCGGGCTCGCCAGCGCCTTGGCCCGTTCGGTCGGCATCATCTCGCGCCGGCTCATCACGAACAGCGGGTCATCCAGCGCCTGGCGCAAGCGCCCCAGCGCATGGCTGACGGTGGACTGGGAGAGGTGCAGCCGTTCGGCGGCACGGGTGACGTTGCGCTCCTGCATCAGCATGTCGAACACGGTGAGCAGGTTGAGGTCGAGGCGGGAGAGGGGCAGTTCCATCGATATTGGCCATAGTTGAATGACGACAATTCATTTTTGGCATAGTAGCAGATTGCATAGAATGCGCAGGCGAATTACATCGGAGATTCAAATGCGTAGCTATCTGTTGTTGCTGGCGATCGGCCTGTTGTGGGGCTCCCAGTTCATTTTCATGCACCAGGCCGTGGCTGAACTGCCCCCCATCATGGTGGCCGCCGGACGCGCCCTGTGCGGCAGCCTGACCCTGGGTCTGCTCTGCCTGTTCATGCGCCTCAAGAGTGAACACACCCCGTGGCGAACCTATATGCTGATCGCCCTGCTCGACGCTACCATCCCCTTCATCATGGTGGCCTGGGGACAACAGTATGTGGACAGCGCCATCGCGGCCGTGGTCATGGGTTGTATCCCCTTTGTGACCATTCTGGCGGCACCCTTGTTTATTTCTGGTGAAAGAATCACCAAGGGCGGCCTCGTCTCCGTGATCATCGGCTTCGTCGGCGTGCTGGTACTGTTCTGGCCCAAGCTGACCAGCGGCATGAATGCCGGGCTGCTCGGTGCCATGGCCATCCTGTTTGGTGCCAGCTGCTTCGCCATCGGCCTGCTGATGATCAAGCGCTTCGCCAAGGACCATCCTGTGGTCGTGGCCCGCAACATCCTTATCTCCTCGGCCATCCAGCTGCTGCTGGCCGCGCCCTTCGTGGCCGACCTGAGCAACCTCACCCTGCCGAGCCAGCAGGCCATGGGCGCCGTCGCCATGCTGGGGATCTTCTGTACCGGCCTGGTCTACTTCCTCTACATGGCGCTGATCCAGAAGGCGGGCCCGACCTTCGCCTCCTTCAGCAACTACCTGGTGCCGCTGTTCGGCGTCATGCTGGGAGCCCTGTTCCTCGGCGAGCAGATCCAGTCCACCACGGGCGTGGCGCTGGCCCTGATCCTGGGTTCGGTCGCCCTCAACCAGTGGGCACAGCAGCGCCGCCAACAGCGGGAGGCTGCCCTATGTCAGGCATCCTGACCACCCTCTGCGGCGGTCTGGTACTGATAGCCGGCTGGCAGTATCGCCACCGGCTGGCCGGGGTGCTGGGTCTGCTGATGGTGCTGCTGCCCTGGTTCTTCGACAGCAAGCTGCAAGCCATGCTGAACTATGCACTGAATGCCTGAAGACCCTCTCTGCGTGTGTGACGAGAGTGTATCTCTCCTGTTTTTGGGACCGTTTTAACAAAACCTCCGATTTGTCCCCTCTACCGGCGCCCTGCGCCGGTTTTTTTATCTCTGCGCCTCTGGTCCGTAGCGATAACTCAACCGCTCGTTCTTGCGCGGCCCCGTTATCTGCCAGGCGAGCAGGAAACCCTCGCCGGTTTCGGTCAGCTCGGCGCTGTAGTGATCCTGCCCGCACAGGTGAGGCTCGGCCGTGACCCAGTGCCCGTCCCCCCGGGGCAACAGCTCGAACAGCATCACCGGCTGCTCGTAGCGCAGGTGGGAGAGCATGATCCCCCGTGCGGTGCGCTGCCACCAGAAGCGGTTGTGCATGGTCAGCTCCCGGCCATGGGGCGTGGTGTAGCGACCCGTCTCGGCATACAGCCACCCCCCATGGTGATCGGTCACCACCACGGCACCCTCCCCGCGACCGCACCAGTCGGTGGCGGATCCGACCCCGTTGCTCGCCTCGAAGGCAAATGCTCCGATCTGTGACAACCCTTCCCATAAACGCTGGATCGCGCCTTCCAACTCGGCCATCATAGCGCCCTCCAAATTGACAACTGACGACAATTCAATCACATGAACTACTTGATAGGGGTTACCCTGCTCTGGTCCTTCTCCTTCAGCCTGATCGGGGTCTACCTTGCCGGTCAGGTGGATGCCTACTTCTCGGTACTGACCCGCATCGTGCTCGCCAGCCTGGTGTTTCTGCCCTTCCTGCGCCGTCGCTGGCTGCGCCCCGATCTGGTGGCCAAGCTGATGGCCCTCGGTGCCATCCAGCTCGGCATCATGTATCTCTTCTACTACCACTCCTTCCTGCTCTTGACGGTACCGGAAGTACTGGTGTTCACCATCTTCACCCCCATCTATGTCACCCTGATCCACGACCTGCTGGAAGGGCGCTTCAAGCCTGTCTATCTGTGGGGGGCCCTGCTGGCGGTGCTGGGGGCGGCCGTCATCCGTTTCGACGGCCTGACAGAAAGCTATGTACTGGGATTCCTGGTGGTGCAGGGCGCCAACGTCTGCTTCGCCCTGGGCCAGGTGGGCTACAAGGTGCTGCTGGCCCGGGAGGCTGAGCAGCCGCCCCAGCTGGCGGTGTTCGGCTGCTTCTATCTGGGCGCCCTGGTGATCGCCCTGCCCGCCTGGTGGCTGCTGGGCAAACCTCAATATCCCGCCAGCCCCCTGCAATGGGGCATCCTCTTCTGGCTGGGGGTCGGGGCATCCGGGCTCGGCTACTTCCTGTGGAACAAGGGGGCGACCCTGGTCAGCAGCGGCGTGCTGGCCATCATGAACAACGCCTTGATCCCCGCGGGTCTGCTGGTCAATCTGGTGCTCTGGGGAAAGGATACCGACCTGCTCAGGCTCGGTCTGGGCGCCCTGCTGATGCTGGCTTCCCTCTGGGTCTGCCAGCGTCAGCAGGTCAGTGAGCGCTGACTGAAAACCATTGACGCTGATGGGTCCATCGGCGTCAATGGGTTCGCGGACAGTGACTGGCCGTCAGCCGACCACGGCGTTGTGTTCCCGCTTCGCCTGACCGTGGCAGGAGGCCAACCGGGCCAGCAGGTGATCGAGCTGCTCGGCACTCTGGCTCTGCACCAGGCCGATGCTCACGGTCACCGGACGCTGGGGCAGCAGGCTGGCGTCGGCGATCTCGAGCCGCATCCGCTCGGCAATCTCCAGGCCGCTCAACCGATCGGTCTGGGAGAGCATCAGAATGAAGCCGTCTTCGTCCCAACGGGCGAAGGGATCTTCCCGACGCAGCTCGCGGCGCACGATGCGGGCCAGCTTGGCCAGCATGGCGTCGCAGGCCGCCTCCCCGAACAACTGCAGGATCTTGCTGCGGTGATCCACGCTGAACTGCAGCAGACAGAAACTGCCACTCTCGCTGGCCAGCCGTTCATCCAGCAACAGCTCGAAGTGGCTGCGGCTCTCGAGGCCGGTGAGGGGATCCGTGTCGTGGCGATCCTCCAGGGGCGCCATGGCGGCATCCAGATGGCGAACCACCCCCAGCAGTTGACCCCCTTCGTCGCGACGGACCCGCTCCTCCAGCCGGATGTAATGGCCCTGATGGTGCAGGATGCGGTACTCGAGTCGAAGCCCGTTGCTGCGCCCTTGCTGACAGGCCTCCAGGGCCTCTGCCAGACGGGGAGCATCATCCGGATGTACCCGATCCAGCCAGCCGAGATCTCCCTGCTCGCCCCCCTCCAGACCCAGCAGTTGCAGACAGGAAGGGTCCCGCCTCAGACCCTGCCCGGCCGACCAGGTCCAGATCCCGGCCTCCAACATCGCCATGGCCTGTGCCATCAGCGTCACCTCAAGGGGAGTGGTGACCTCAACCCCGGGAGTCTCATACCTTTCCATCACGCGCCTCGAAACCGGATCTGAATATCTGTCCAAGCAATCACACTCAATAAGTAACATTGGTGCTGGCGCCGAGCAACCGCGCCAGCATCGCTGGCCTCGCACCTCTCGCCCCCGGTGGTCCGCCATCAGGGCTTGCCAGCCTCCAGATACGAAGTGAAGCTCGACGTCACGCCACCTTGCCCTGATAGCCTGCCATCAGCGCCTGCCAGTTCTCCGGCACGAAGTGGAAGCTGGTGTGCAGTTGCGACTCCTTGTTGAAGGAGCGCAGCAACCGCTCCAGGTTGGCCTGCTGCCAGTTGCCGGGGGAGCGGATGGCTCCTTTGTCGAAGTCGATCACCCACACCTTGCCCTCCTTGTCGAGCAGCAGGTTGTGGCTGTTGAGATCCGCATGATAGACCCCTGCATCGTGCAACTGGCGCACCGTTTTGCCTATCTTGTGCCACACCTCACCGGCGATCGGCCCCTGCTTGAGCAGGGCCACCAGATCCTTGGCGCCGCGAATGCGTTCGATCAGGATGTCGGCCCGATAGAAGGGCCCCTGCTTGACCATGCGGGCCGCAAAGGGGCGCGGCACCGGCAGCCCCTGTTCACTCAGGGTCGCCAGCAGACGATATTCAGCCATGGCTCGGCTGCTCTCCACCCCCTCAAACCAGAACCGGTCACGCACCAGCTTGCCCACCATGCCGCCACGGTAGTAGTGACGCAGCACCAAGTGGCGGGATTCATCCTTCACGAACCAGGTCACCCCGCGGCCGATGGAAGAACCCACCACCTGGCGATGGGTCTGCCACCAGACAGGATCGAACAAGGCAGGGGAAGGATCGCGGAAGACTCCGTCGGCATACCAGCAGACCTGGTTGTGGGTGGTGTGTGTCAGCATGATGAGAATTCCGGTCGATAGTGGGTGCAGGGCATCCATTCAGAAAGCCGTGCCGGTCGGGCAACCGGCGCAATTTTACAATCCACAGGGGAGTTTGCATAATGCCATCCATCCATTTTGCCATCGTTGCGCCACATCATGCCGCTGTTCCAAACGCCGCCCTCCTCCATCTGCATCCTGCGGCTCTCCGCCATCGGAGATTGCTGCCACGCGCTGGCGCTGGTACGCGTCATCCAGCGGGAGTGGCCCCAGACCCGCATCACCTGGATCACCGGCAAGATTGAGGCGACCCTGTTCGCCGATCTGCCGGGGGTCGAGGTCATTCCCTTCGACAAGAGCAAGGGGTGGCGCGGCTATCGCGATCTCTGGCAGACCCTCAAGGGGCGCAGGTTTGATGCCCTGCTCCACCTGCAGGCCGCCATGCGCGCCAGCATCGCCACCCTCGGCATCAAGGCCAAGGTCAAACTCGGGTTTGATCGGGAGCGCGCCAGCGACGGTCAGTGGTTGTTCACCAACCATCGGGTCCCCTCACCCGCCTCCCCCCACGTGCTGGACGGCTTTCTCGCCTTCGCCAAAGAGCTCGGGATAAAGGATCTGACCCCGGACTGGCAACTGCCCATCAGCGCCGAGCACCAGACCTGGGCGAAGGAGAAAATTGGCGGCAAGCCGACCCTGCTCATCTGCGCCGCTGCCAGCAAGGCATTCAAGAATTGGACTGCCGCCGGCTACGCCGCGCTGGCGGATCACGCAACAGACAAGGGCTTTCAGGTCTATCTGTGCGGCGGACCGGCCAGGCTGGAGCGGGATCTCGCCGCCGAGATCCAGCGCCTCAGCCAGAGCAAGCCGGAAGATTTGGTGGGGCAGACCAGCCTCAAGCAATTGCTGGCGCTGATTGGCGAGGCGAGCCTGGTGCTGGCCCCGGATACCGGCCCTGCCCACATGGCCACCCTGGTGGGGACACCCGTGATCGGCCTCTACGCCCACCACAACCCCGCCCGTACCGGCCCCTATCTGTGCCGGGATTATCTGGTCAGCGTCTATCAGGAGCTGATTGAGCAGGAGACCGGCAAGCCGCTGGCCGAGCTCGGCTGGCGCACCCGCCTCAAGGATCCGGACGCCATGGCCAAGATAAGCCGCGAGCGGGTCATCGCCACCTTCGACAGCCTCTGTACCGACAAGCATCTTCTACCAACCCAGGGCAACTCGGAAATTCCGAGCCCTGGCGCAGGGATAATCTGATGGCCCGGCCCCGGCTCCGTGGGCAGAATGGCCCTCTATGCGGGTAACGCCCGCACAGCAAGCTACGGATATTTTGATCGGCTGGAATATGATTCCGGCCGTTTTTTTATCCGCCCCCATCTGCTAAGATTCGCCGCCTTTACATCCTCCTGACTCTGATTCCTCCGCGCATTGCGAGCAACCGTCTCCCTTATCGGGCACAAGACGGCGGCCTCTGCTACAACCAAAGCGCGGATCATCGCTTAAAGGTACAGACATGGCGCAACAAGGCACTCTCTATATCATCTCTTCCCCGAGCGGGGCCGGTAAGTCCAGCCTGCTCAATGCCTTGCTGACCCAGCACAACGCCGCCGGCAAGATGCAGCTGTCGGTCTCCCATACCACCCGCGCCACCCGTCCCGGTGAAGAGCACGGGGTGCACTACCACTTTGTCAAGGTGGAAGAGTTCAAGGCGCTGATCGAGCGCGGTGACTTTCTGGAGTGGGCAGAAGTCTTCGGCAACTACTACGGCACTTCCCGCGCCGCCATCGAGGCCTGCCTGGCGCAGGGCATCGACGTCTTCCTCGACATCGACTGGCAGGGCGCCCGCCAGATCCGCGAACAGATGCCGACCAAGTCCATCTTCATCCTGCCTCCCAGCCGCGAGGAGCTGGAGCGCCGCCTGATCGGCCGCGGCCAGGACAGCGCCGAGGTGATCAAGGGCCGGATGGAGAAAGCCATTGCCGAAATGGTGCACTATGACGAGTATGACTATGTCATCATCAATGAAGACTTTGAGCTGGCACTGTTCCAGCTCAGGGCCGTCATCGAGTGCCAGCGCCTGGAAATGCGTCAGCAACAGCAGGCCCAGCAAAACTTGCTGAAACAGCTACTGGCAGAGTAAGCCAAAAACAAGTAAACTTTTGCGTCATTTTTAAACACCGCTTTTTCAATCACAGAAAGCCCAAACACTGGAGTCCCGCATGGCCCGCGTTACTGTAGAAGATGCTGTAAAACAGGTAGGTAACCGTTTTGACCTGGTGCTGGTCGCCGCGCGCCGCGCTCGTCAAATCGCGGTACAAGGCAAGGATCCCCTGGTCGACGAAGAGAACGACAAGCCGACCGTGATCGCCCTGCGCGAGATCGAACTGGGTCTGGTCAACAACCAGGTGATGGATACTCAGGACCGCTACGAGCAGCAAGAGCAGGAAGCCGCCGAGCTGGCTGCCGTTGCTGCCATCGCAGAAGGTCGCGGCTAAGTCAGTCGCCTCCCATAGTCGGCACCCGCCCGGGTGCCGGCTGTTCTCCCCATTTACAACCGCTCGAAAACCTCGCAAACTCGAGGGCATACCCTCAATTTCACGGATTGCCGTTTAACCGCTGCGGGGACTGTCTTGTATTTATTTGAAAATCTTAAAGAAATAGCCAGTTCCTACCTGCCACCCGAGCAGGTTGAGAAGCTCAGGCAAGCCTATGTGGTAGCCCGTGATGCTCACCAGGGACAGATGCGTTCCAGTGGTGAACCCTACATCACTCATCCCGTTGCCGTGGCCCGCATCCTGGGCGACATGCGCCTCGATCACGAGACCCTGATGGCTGCCGTGCTGCACGACGTCATCGAAGATACCCCTGTCACCAAGGACGATCTTGCCGAGCAGTTTGGCAACGCCGTCGCCGAGCTGGTCTCCGGTGTCTCCAAGCTCGACAAGCTGAAGTTCCGCGATCGCAAGGAAGCCCAGGTCGAGAACTTCCGCAAGATGATGATGGCCATGACCCAGGACATCCGTGTCATCCTGATCAAGCTGGCCGACCGCACCCACAACATGCGCACCTTGGGATCTTTGCGGCCGGACAAGCGCCGCCGCATCGCACGGGAAACCCTCGAGATTTTCGCCCCCATCGCCAACCGCCTCGGTATTCACACCATGAAGAACGAGCTGGAAGAGCTCGGCTTCGAGGCGCTCTACCCCATGCGCTCCCGGGTACTGCGGGAATCGGTACGCCGCGCCCGTGGCAACCGGCGTGAGATCATCGACTCCATCCAGAGCGAGATTGAGGGGCGTCTGCGGGAAGCCGGCATCGATGCCCAGGTGAGCGGACGCGAGAAGAACCTGTTCTCCATCTACAACAAGATGGAGAAGAAAGAACTGCAATTCCACGAAGTGATGGATATCTATGCTTTCAGAGTGAGAGTGAAAGACATAGACACCTGCTACCGGGTGCTTGGGCAGATGCACAGCCTCTACAAGCCGCGCCCCGGTCGCTTCAAGGATTACATCGCCATCCCCAAGACCAACGGCTACCAGTCCCTGCACACCTCCCTAGTGGGCCCCCACGGGGTACCGGTGGAGGTGCAGATCCGCACCGAGTTCATGGACCAGATGGCCGACAAGGGCGTCGCCGCCCACTGGGCCTACAAGCAGGATGGGGACAGCTCGGGTACCACGGCCCAGATCCGCGCCCAACGCTGGATGCAGAGCCTGCTGGAGCTGCAACAGAGCGCCGGCAGCTCCTTCGAGTTCATCGAGGGAGTCAAGACCGACCTCTTCCCCGACGAGATCTACGTCTTCACACCGGAGGGCCGCATCATGGAGCTGCCCGCCGGCGCCACCCCGGTGGACTTCGCCTACACGGTGCACACCGACATCGGTCACGCCTGCGTCGGTTCCCGGGTCGACCGCCACCCCTATCCGCTGAGCAGCCCGCTGCACTCCGGTCAGACTGTGGAGATCATCACGGCCCCCGGCGCCCGCCCGAATGCGGCCTGGCTCAACTTCGTGGTGACCACCAAGGCGCGCTCCAAGATACGTCAGTTCCTCAAGAATCTGCGCACCGAAGAGTCCGTGGTGCTGGGCCGCCGCCTGCTCAACCATGCCCTCGGCGCCAAGAACATCGAAGACATCCCGGAAGCCCGCGTCAAGCAGGTGCTGGCCGACACCAAACACGAGAACCTGCAGGGGCTGCTGGCCGACGTGGGCCTTGGCAACGCCATGAGCGTCATGGTGGCACGCCGCATGCTCGGGGATGAGCTGCCGCCGGAAGAGCAGCCCAAATCCACCAGCAAAAAGATGCCGATCAAGGGGGCCGACGGCATGCTGGTCACCTTCGCCAACTGCTGCCGCCCCATCCCGGGGGACGCCATCATCGCCCACATCAGCCCGGGCAAAGGACTGGTGATCCACCAAGAGTCCTGCCGCAACATCAAGGGCTACAGCCGCGAACCGGACAAATACCTGCCGGTGCAGTGGGAGGTGGACAAGGAGCAGGAGCAGGAATTCCGCACCGGCATCAGCATCGAGATCGTCAACCACCAGGGCGCCCTGGCGGAGCTGGCCAACGTGATTGCCGCCACCGGCGCCAACATCCACGCCATCAGCACCGAGGAGAAAGATGGCCGGGTCTATGTGGTCACCCTGCTCATCACCACCAAGAGCCGGATCCACCTCGCCAACATCATGCGCAAGATCCGGGTCATGCCCAACGTGCTCAGGGTGAGCCGACAGAAAAACTGAACACAGGCGGCGCAAGCCGCCTGCTGCTTTTCAAGAGATACCCAGGGCCCCATGCCGCAGGCCACCAGCCTTGTTGCATGCACCGGCCTCACGACATAGAAACCGACATGACTCCTGAACGCTTCAAACGCATTTCCGACATGCTGGCCCAACGCCAGCTCGATTTGACCGTCTGCATGCAAGAGATGCGTGCACAAGCCTCACGACATAGAAACTGATATGACTCCTGAACGCTTCAAACGCATTTCCGACATGCTGGCCCAGCGCCAGCTCGACCTGACCGTCTGCATGGAAGAGGTTCATAAACCTCACAACCTGGCCGCCATCGTGCGCACCGCCGATGCCATCGGCATCCACCGGGTGCACGCGGTCTGGCCCAAGAGCTGGATCCACAAGCGCAAGGGCACCGCCCGCGGCAGCCAGAACTGGGTGGACGTGAAGCTGCACCCGGACATCGGCAGTGCCGTGACCGAACTCAAAGCCTCCGGCATGCAGATCCTGGCGACCCACCTCTCCGATAGCTCCGTGGACTTTCGTGCCATCGACTACACCAAACCCACCGCCATCCTGGTGGGCCAGGAGAAGCACGGCATCGGCGAAGAGGCGCTGGCCCTGGCCGATCACCATATCGTCATCCCCATGGTGGGCATGGTGCAGTCCCTCAACGTCTCGGTGGCCGCCGCCGCCATCCTCTACGAGGCCCAGCGCCAGCGCGAACTGGCCGGCTGTTATCAGCGCGGCTGCCCACTCAGCCTGGAAGAGCAGAACACCATCTTGTTCGAGGGGGGCTATCCCGTCTATGCCCAGCTCTGCAAGGAGAAAGAGATGCCCTACCCCCAGCTCGGTCCGGCCGGCGAGATCCTGGCGGACGAACGCTGGTGGCAGCAGATGCAGCTGACCCGCAAGGGCTGGGCCGCCCAGCAATCGGATGATCCTTCGGAAGAGTACACTGATGAAGCTTAACCACCTGCCCCTGCTGGCCCTGACCCTGTTTTCTGCCGGAGCCCTTGCCGTGAGCAATCCTTACCAGCTGACCACTGAAGCCGACGTCCCCGCCCTCTATCAGCAGACCCTGCCCGACTTCTGGCGCGACCATGCCGCCCCGGGGGAGTTCAAGGGCAAGGACGGGGTCACCCTCCGCTATGCCGCCCTGCGCCAACCCAAGATCGATCGCGCCATCCTCATCGTCAACGGCCGGGTCGAGAGCTACCTCAAGTATCAGGAGCTGGCCTGGGATCTCTGGCGCCAGGGTTACAGCCTCTACCTCATCGATCATCGCGGCCAGGGAATGTCAGACCGCATGCTAGCCGACAAAGAGAAGGGGTATGTCGACCAGTTCGACGACTATGTCGCCGATCTCAAACAGTTTCATGACGAAGTGATTGTACCGGACAAGCCTGCCAAGCTGTTCCTGCTGGCCCACTCCATGGGGGGGGCCATCTCGGCCCGCTATCTGGAACGCTGGCCGAACGACATCCAGGCGGCGGTACTCTCCTCCCCCATGATGGGCATCAACCTCGGCGGCCTGCCCAAGTGGCTAGCCAAGGGGTTGGCGGCCACCATCGGCACGGTCGGCGGCTGGGTGGGCGAGCCCCCCTACGGCCCGGGTCAGGGACCCTATGAGGATCACGGCTTTGCCGACAACGAGCTGACCCACAGCACGGCGCGTTATCAGGCCTTCCGCCAGATCTACGAACAGCATCCCCAGGTCAGGCTGGGGGGCGCCACCGCCCACTGGATCCATCAGGCCATCACAGGATCGGACGCGGCCGTGGCCGACGCCGGCGCCATCAAGACGCCGCTGCTGCTGCTGCAGGCCGGCGAGGACAGCGTGGTGGACAACGGCGCCCAGGAGGCCTTCTGCGCCAAGGCCCAATGTGAAGGGAGCAAGCCGCTGCGTATCGAAGGGGCCTGGCACGAGCTCTTCATCGAGGCGGATCCCCAGCGCCAGGCCGCGCTCAATGCAACCCTGGCCTTCTTCGCGCGCTACTGACGCGACCAGAAGGGGCTGGTTATTTTTTGGATCCCTAAATAAATGGGGTGACGGCAGACGCTGGGGTACACTCCCCCGGCGTTCAATTGAAGTCGAGGTAATGATGTTCAAGGTAGTTGTGTCCGATCTCGATGGTACCCTGCTCAACGGGCAGCACCAGATCTCCTCCCGCACCCGGGATACCCTGCACCGCCTGGTCGACCAGGGCGTCAAGTTCGTGGTCGCCACCGGCCGTCACCATGTGGATGTGCGCAGCATCCGCGATGCACTGGGGCTGGATATCTACCTCATTACCTCCAACGGCGCCGTGGTACACGACAAGCAGGATCAACTGGTCTACAACCAGGCGCTACCGAGCACGGTGGCGGCCGAGCTGATCGCCATGGAACGCGACCCGTCCATCCACATCAACGTCTACTACGGCGACGAGTGGCTGGTGGAAGAGGAGCTGCCCTGGTTGCTGCAGTTCCATCACGACTCCGGCTTCAGCTACCGCATGGCGGATCTGGCCAACCACCCGAAGGACAGGGTCAACAAGGTGTTCTACATCGGCGACCACGACAAGCTGCTGAAGATAGAGGCGCACCTCAACCAGCAATATGGTGATCGACTCAACGTCACCTTCTCCCTGCCTGACTGCCTCGAGGTGATGCACGCCGGCGTGCACAAGGGCAATGCCGTGCGCGCCGTGCTGGAGCAGCACGGCCTGGAGATGTCCCAGGCAGTGGCCTTTGGCGATGGCATGAACGACTTCGAGATGCTGAGCATGGTGGGCCGCGGCGTGGTCATGGGCAACGCCCACGATCGCCTCAAACAGGCCCTGCCAGAGCATGAACAGACCCTCACTTCCGATGAAGATGGCGTTGCCGTCTATCTGGAGAAACTGTTCGCCTCCCAGACCCGCTGATAAGGCATCCCCATCGCGGATAGAAAAAGGGTGGCCCATGTGGCCACCCTTTTTGTTTCTCGCCCTCTTGTCACCACGCCAGTGCCGGGTGCATCAGACGGTTCAACAGCGTGCCGGATGGCGTCCACTCAAAGCTCTGGTTGGCGCCGCCATAGCATTCGGCGAGGCGCAGGGGGACGGCCGGCTTATGACGGCGACCCGCCACATCCAGGCACAGCGACATCTGCCGATTGAACAGACGATCCCCCTGCCACAGCCATTGATGGCTCTCCTCCCGGCACACCTCCATCCCCAGACCATCTTCCCCTCTGGCGACCAGGCAATCCCCGGCCAGTTGCAGGGCGCCGACATCCCAGCTGAATGACTGGTTCGGTTGCTGATCGCAGGGCTGAGTCAGCAGACGGCCCTGCTCGCTCAGGGTCACGCAGAAGCCACCACTGGTCACCAAGGTGGCCTCGAGTTTGGCCTTTGGCTTGGGGGCGGCGCCCATCAGAAGATCATCCGGTTTCGGCTGCAGGGCGCAACCACCCAGCAGCAGTGCGGCCATGGCCAGCGCGGAGAGTTGAAGAGAAGTGATATGGTGATGCATAGGCCTCGTATCTGGTCCGTGCCCGAGCGTCCCCTGTCTCGCGGCTCCGGGCCCCAGCATAGCGAACTCGTGGCGAACGGGCGCCTGAAGAAGTGTAAAAAGACGTGACAGGAAAAAGCGGAACAGAAACGCCAAAAAGCAAAAACCCCGCCTGAGCGGGGTTTTCAAATGTGGTCGGTGATAAAGGATTCGAACCTTTGACCCTCTGGTCCCAAACCAGATGCGCTACCGGGCTGCGCTAATCACCGAGGGGGTATTCCAAAAACACAAAGATGACCATCTGGTCATCCTCGTCATACAGCAAGTATGGTGCGAAGAGAGGGACTCGAACCCTCACACCCGGGGGGCACTAACACCTGAAGCTAGCGCGTCTACCAATTCCGCCACCTTCGCGTACCTGACAAGCTGTAAAATGGGGTGGCTGATGGGGCTCGAACCCACGACAACCGGAATCACAATCCGGGACTCTACCAACTGAGCTACAGCCACCACAGCTGTTTTCGTTCTTCAACACGCCCGTTTAACCGGCGCACTTTTGATGGTGCGCCCGACAGGATTCGAACCTGTGACCTCTGCCTCCGGAGGGCAGCGCTCTATCCAGCTGAGCTACGGGCGCTACGCTGTCGAACGGGGCGCATTATTGATGATGATGCCGACCTTGTCTACTCTTTTTTTGACACAAAGAATCAAGTGCCTGTTTTTCAATCACTTCCGACCCTTTTCAACTATTTTTGTTTTGTTCAGGCTGGATCCAGCAATTCCCCACTACTTTTTGAATCCCTCACCCCATAGGGTCAGAGATGATGGGCAATGCTTGACTTGCCTTTGCGCCCACCTAGAATGAATGAACGTTCATTCAGTCGTTGACCTCTGATAACTATGGATAAGAAAGAACGCATTTTCGAAGCAGCTCACGAGATCCTCGGCGAGCAGGGCTTCTACGGCCTTTCCATTGCCGTGGTCGCCAAGAAAGCCAAGGTGGCGGCAGGCCTATCGCTATTTCAGCGACAAGGATGACCTGATCCACCAGCTCTATCAGCACACTATCCTCAAGTGTCATCCCCTGGTCATGGAAGGTGTGCAGATAGAAGAGGTGTCCTATAAGCAGTATCGACGCCTCTGGCTCAACATCGATGCCATCTTCACCAGCTACCCCAATGCACTCAAGTGCAAATTGCAGTACGAAAGTTCTCCATTGGGGGCTGAATTGGAGCGGGATCCGGTCATAATGGCGACGTGGGCGCCACTTGAGCGCTTCTTTGAGCAAGGACGCCAACAGGGACTCTTCATCGATCTCCCCATTCTGGTGTTGCAAGCATTGAGTCTGGATTGCGTGGCCAACCTGGCACAGCAGCGCCGGGTTCACGATTTCGAATTGACGCAGGAACAGCTGGAGACGGTCATCCGGGCCAGCTGGAATGCCATTTTAAACCCTAATGTTTCCATCACAGGAGCCTGTTCATGAAAAAGTGGATGGCCATCATGTTGCTGATAGCACTCGCCCTGTTTGGCAGTGTCATCGGCTTCAATATGTTCAAGCAGAAGAAGATTGCAGAGTTCATGGCCAATCGGCCCGAGCCCGAGTTCCCGGTCACCGCCATGGTCACCAAGGCGCAGGACTGGGTCCCCACCATTGAAGCCATCGGCTTCATCGAGCCGAACCAGGGGGTCACCCTCTCCAGCGAGCTGTCAGGCACCATCGACAGCATCCGGTTCGAATCCGGGGCACATGTCAAAGCGGATCAACTGCTGCTGAGCCTGGACTCCAGTGTGGAAAAAGCCAATCTGAACTCCTCCCAGGCCAGACTGCCGGCAGCCAGGGCCAAGTTCGAGCGCTACAAGAACCTCTATCAGAAGAACTCCATCTCCCGGGATCAGCTGGATGATGCCGAGGCAAGCTACCGCTCCCTGGAGGCGGACATCGACAGTCTGAAGGCCACCATCGCCCGTCGTGAGGTGCGAGCCCCCTTCAGCGGCGCCGTGGGCCTGCGCAACGTCTTCCTCGGCCAGTATCTGGAACCGGGTACCCAGATTGTGCGCCTCGAAGACACCAGCGTGATGCGCCTGCGCTTCACCGTGCCCCAGACCGACATCTCCAAAATCACCCTGGGACAGACCATCAAGATCAACGTGGATGCCTATCCCCAGACCCAGTTTGACGGCCAGATCACAGCCATCGAGCCCGCGGTCAACTATCAGAGCGGCCTGATCCAGGTGCAGGCAGACATTCCGAACAACGACGGCCAGCTCCGTTCCGGCATGTTCGCCCGCGCCAGCATCATACTGCCCACGGTGAAAGACCAGATCGTGATCCCGCAGTCTGCCATCTCCTTCACCCTCTATGGCGAGAACGTCTACGTCATTCACGAGGCTGACGGCGTGAAACGCGCCAAGCAGGTGGTGGTCAAGGCAGGTGAGCGTCGCGGCAACGATGTCCATGTGCTGTCCGGCATCAAGGCTGGCGATCAAATCGTGCTGTCGGGTCAGGTTCGCCTGAGCAACGATACCAAGGTGCACGTGGTCGAGAACGATGCCCTTGCCGTTCCGGCACAAACCCCGATGCTGTAAGCGCGGAGAGCTGCGATGCGATTTACTGACATATTCATAAAACGGCCTGTGCTGGCGATCTCGCTCAGCTTCCTGATAGCCCTGCTGGGCTTCCAGGCCATCTTCAAGATGCAGGTGCGTGAATACCCCGAGGTGATCAATACCGTCATCACGGTCAACACCAGCTACTATGGCGCCAGTGCGGATCTGATCCAGGGTTTCATCACCCAGCCCCTGGAGCAGGCGGTCGCCCAAGCCGACAACATCGACTTCATGACCTCCTCGAGCCAGCTGGGCAGTTCCACGGTGACGGCGTACATGAAGCTCAACACCGATCCGAACGCCGCGCTGTCCGACATCCTGGCCAAGGTCAACTCGGTGCGTTCCCAGTTGCCCAAAGAGGCGGAAGACCCTTCGGTCACCTCCTCCACCGGCTCCACCACGGCGGTGCTCTACATGGGCTTTACCAGCCCGGAGCTCAACTCCAGCCAGATCACCGACTACCTGGAGCGGGTCATCAAGCCCCAGCTGTTTACCGTGGGCGGGGTCTCCAAGGTGGATCTGTATGGCGGGGTCGAATTCGCCCTGCGGGTGTGGCTGGATCCGGCCAAGATGGCCGCCTTTGACCTGACCTCAAGCGACGTGATGACGGTGCTCAACAGCAACAACTATCAGTCCGCGACCGGCCAGGCCACCGGCTATTTCACCCTGTTCAACGGCAACGCCGAGACCCAGGTCGGCAACATCGAAGAGCTCAAGCGTCTGGTGGTCGCCACCCGCGACAGCAAGGTGATCCGTCTCTCCGACATCGCCAAGGTCTCCCTGGAGAAGAGCCACGACATCTATCGCGCCAGCGCCAACGGCCGCGAGGCCGTGGTACTGGCCATCAACGCGGCGCCGACCGCCAACCCCATCAACATCGCCCACGATGTGCTAGAGCTGCTGCCGAGCCTGAAGAGCAACATGCCGAGCACCATGCAGGTGAACGTCCTGTATGACTCCACCATCGCCATCAATGAGTCCATCCACGAGGTCATCAAGACCATACTGGAGGCGGCCGCCATCGTGCTGGTGGTGATCACCCTGTTCCTGGGTTCGTTCCGGGCGGTCATCATCCCCATCATCACCATACCGCTGAGCCTCATCGGGGTGGTGATGATGATGGACATGTTCGGCTTCTCGATAAACCTGATGACCCTGCTGGCCATGGTGCTGGCGATCGGCCTGGTGGTGGATGACGCCATCGTGGTGCTGGAGAACGTCGACCGTCACATCAAGGAAGGGGAAGAGCCGTTCCGTGCCGCCATCATAGGCACCCGGGAGATCGCCGTGCCCGTCATCGCCATGACGGTCACCCTGGCGGCGGTGTATGCGCCCATCGCCCTGATGGGGGGCATCACCGGCTCCCTGTTCAAGGAGTTCGCGCTGACCCTGGCGGGCGCCGTGTTCGTCTCGGGCATCATCGCCCTGACCCTGTCGCCCATGATGTGCGCCAAGATGCTCAGGGCCAACGAGGAGCCCGGCAAGTTCGAGCGTACCGTGCACGATCTGCTGGACCGGATGACGGCCCGCTACGACGCCATGCTCCATGCCGTGATGCAAAAGCGCATCGTGGTCATCCTGTTTGCCGTCATCGTGTTCGCCAGCCTGCCGCTGCTGTTCAAGTTCATTCCGAGCGAGCTGGCCCCGTCCGAGGACAAAGGCGTCATGGCGGTGCTGGGGACGGCGCCTTCCAACGCCAACCTGGACTACATCGAAAACACCATGGCGGACGTGAACAAAGTCCTGGACGACCAGCCGGAGATCGCTTACTCCCAGGTCTTCTCGGGGGTGTTCAACTCCAACCAGGCCTTCGGCATCGCCTCCATGGTGCCCTGGAGCCAGCGTGAGGCGAGCCAGAAAGAGGTGCTGGATCGGGTCGCCGGTCTGGTACAGGGCATCCCCGGGATGGCCATCACCACCTTCCAGTTCCCCGAGCTGCCGGGTGCGTCGAGCGGTCTGCCCATCCAGTTCGTCATCACCACCCCGAACAGCTTCGAGAGCCTGTTCCTGATCGCGGGTGAGATGCTGGCGGCCACCCAGGCCAACGGCCAGTTCGTCTATTCGGATCTCGATCTGAACTACGACTCGGCCACCATGAAGATCAGCATCGACAAGGACAAGGCGGGTGCCTACGGCATCACCATGCAGGACATCGGCATCACCATGGGCACCATGATGGCGGACGGTTACGTCAACCGCATCGATCTGGATGGCCGCTCCTACGAGGTGATCCCGCAGGTGGAACGCAAGTACCGCCTGAACCCCGAGTCCCTCAAGGGCTACTACGTGCGCGCCGCCGACGGCAAGTCGATCCCGCTGGGCAGCCTGATCAAGATTGAGGTGGTGGGCGAGCCCCGTGCCCTGCCCCACTTCAACCAGCTGAACTCCGCCACCATAGGCGCCGTTCCGGCACCGGGCGTGGCCATGGGGGATGCGATCAACTGGTTCAAGGCGACCGCGGAAGAGAAGCTGCCCCAAGGCTATCGTTATGACTTCATGGGGGAAGCCCGCCAGTTCGTGACCGAAGGCAATGCGCTCTACGCCACCTTCGCCCTGGCCCTGGCCATCATCTTCCTGGTGCTGGCGATCCAGTTCGAATCGGTGCGCGATCCCCTGGTGATCATGGTGTCGGTGCCGCTCGCCATCAGCGGCGCGCTGATCGCCCTGGCATGGGGCATGGCCACCATGAACATCTACTCCCAGGTCGGTCTCATCACCCTGGTCGGTCTGATTACCAAGCACGGTATTCTGATCTGCGAGGTGGCGAAGGAGGAGCAGCTGCTGCACGGCCTGAACCGGATGCAGGCCGTGATGCAGGCCGCCAAGGTGCGTCTGCGTCCCATCCTGATGACCACGGCAGCCATGATCGCCGGTCTGATCCCCCTGCTCTATGCCTCGGGGGCGGGCGCGGCCCAGCGCTTCAGCATCGGCATCGTCATCGTGGCGGGGCTGGCCATCGGCACCCTGTTCACCCTGTTCGTGCTGCCGGTGATCTACACCTTCCTGGCATCTGAGCACAAGCCGCTGCCGGAATTCGACGAGTCCATTCCGGCCAAGGCCAAGGGCGGTCACTGATCCCTGCCCACACAAATAAGGCTCCGAAAGGGGCCTTATTTTTATCCATTTGATCACACACGACACAAGTCCATGAAGCAGTTACACTAAACCGTTCTCAATCCAGACCGCAAGGACGCCATGTCAGGACTCTTCTCCAAGGCCGTCGGCCTTAACGGACTCTCATATCGTCTGCTTTCCTACATTCTGATCTGCAGCACGTTGCTGGCGCTGGCCATCACTGTGCTGCAGCTCGCCTGGGACTACAACAAGGACGTGACCGTCATCGAGGCCAACATCGACCAGATCGAGGCCTCCTTCCTGCAGCCCATCTCCGCCAGCCTGTGGAACCTGGATGAAGAGCAGGTCAAGGTGCAGATCGAGGGCATCATGAACCTGCCCAACATGCAGTTCGTCATGGTCAAGGAGATGCTGGGCAACTCCGAGGTGCCACTGCTGACCCAGGGAGTGGAGCAGGCCCAGTACGACATCTCCCGCGAATTCACCCTCAGCTACCAGGGGGAAGTGGTCGGCAAGCTGTTCGTCGCCGCCTCCCAGGATCAGGTCTATCAGCGCCTCATCGAGAAGTCCGTGCTGATCCTGGTCAGCCAGACCATCAAGACCCTGGTGGTCTCCTTCTGCATCCTGGTCATCATCTACTATCTGGTGATCCGTCATATCAACCGCATCGTCAGCTACGCCCAGAAACTGAGCCTGGATCGCCTGGCGGTCGAGCTGACCCTGGAGGGGCGCCCCCTGCCCCGCAAGCATCCGGACGAGTTCGATGCGCTGGCCGCCACCCTCAACCAGATGCGCACCCGGCTGAACGACGAATTCACGGCCCGCCACCAGGCCGCCGATCAGCTGCAACAGGAGCGGGACTTCTCCGCCACCCTGATCAACTCCGCCAACATGGTCATCTGCTGCATGGAGCCGGATCTCAACATCGCCAGCATCAACCCGGCGGCCATACTGCTGACCGGCTATCACCATGAGGAGCTGCTGCAGCACAACTGGCTGGATCTGTTCGTCAGCCAGGAGCAGCGCGACGAGCTGGCCGCCATCCTGACCGAACAGGGGGCGCTGGAGGACAGGGAGATCACCATGCACGACCAGCAGGGCAACGAGCTGGTCCTGCAGTGGACCTTCGCCCCCTTCTACGAGGGACCCAATCTCAAGTACCTGATCGGCTTTGGCTACGACATCACCCCCCTCAAGAAGGTGGAGCGGGAGATCACCCTGTTCAACGAGCAGCTGGAAGGCAAGGTGGCGGAGCGTACCCGCAGCCTGAGCGATGCCAACGAGCAGCTCGGCAAGGCCTACGACGATCTCAAGCAGGCCCAGCAGACCCTGGTGGAATCGGAGAAAATGGCCTCCCTCGGATCCCTTGTCGCCGGCGTGGCCCACGAGATCAACACCCCCATCGGCATCAGCGTGACCGCCTCCTCCTATCTGCAGGAGCGAGTCGCCGACTTCAAGCAGCACCTCGAGGCCAAGCAGCTCTCCCGCTCCTACCTCAACGAGTTCACCCAGAATCTCGACGAGTCGATGCAGCTGCTGCAAGGCAACCTGAGGCGGGCCTCCGAGCTTATCGCCAGCTTCAAGCAGGTGGCGGTCGATCAGTCGTCCGAGGCGCGCTACAACTTCAGCCTCGCCGACAACCTGCACCAGGTGGTGGTCTCCCTCGGCTACAAGCTGAAGAAGGCCCAGTGCGAGGTCGACATTCAATGCGATCCCAAGCTGACCCTCTACTCCTTCCCTGGCAGCTTCACCCAGATCTATTCCAACCTGATCCTCAACTCCATCCATCACGGTTTCGATGACTGGGACAGACCCAGAAAGATCACCATCAAGGTGGCGCAGCAGGGAGACGAGCTGGTCATCGACTACAGCGACAACGGTCGCGGCATCCCGCCGGAGATACTGCCGCGCATCTTCGATCCCTTCGTCACCTCCAAGCGGGGCCATGGCGGCAGCGGGCTCGGCACCCACATCATCTACAACCTGGTGGTGCAACTGCTGCGCGGCCGCATCCACTGCGCCAGCGAACCGGGGCAGGGTACCCAGTTCCACATTCGCCTGCCCATCCAGCAGAACTGAGCACCGGCTCTTGTGAGCCGGCCGCTTTGTCCCCATCATGCTGTGATTGCATCCTCAACGAGCGGAGAACCTCGCAATGGCACAGCATTTTGACTACATCGCCATCGGTGGCGGCAGCGGCGGCATCGCCTCGGCCAACCGGGCAGCCATGTACGGCAAGAAAGTCGCCCTGATCGAAGCCAAAGAGCTGGGTGGCACCTGCGTCAACGTCGGCTGCGTACCGAAGAAGGCCATGTGGTATGCAGGCCAGATCGCCGATGCCCTGAAATATGGCGCCGACTACGGCTTCGACACCACGCTCAACCACTTCAGCTGGGCCAAGCTGGTCGAATCCCGTCAGGCCTATATCGGGCGTATTCACCAGTCCTACCAGAACTTGCTGGGCAAGAACCAGATCACCGTCATCAAGGGCTTCGCCCGCTTCGTCGACAGCCATACCGTCGAGGTGAACGGCGAGCACTACAGCGCCGATCACATCCTGATCGCCACCGGCGGCCGCCCCGAGGTCCCGACCATTCCGGGCGCCGAACTGGGTATCGACTCCGACGGTTTCTTCGACCTGCAAAGCCAGCCCAAACGGGTTGCCGTGGTAGGTGCCGGCTATATCGCCGTGGAGATCGCTGGCGTGATGCAGGCACTTGGCTCCGAGACCCATCTGGTGGTGCGCAAACATGCGCCGCTGCGCAACTTCGACCCCATGATCCACGAGACCCTGGTGGAGATCATGGCGCAGGAAGGGCCCAAGCTGCACACCCACGCCATTCCCAAGGCCGTCATCAAGAACGCAGACGACAGCCTGACCCTGCAACTGGAAGATGGTCGCCACCTCACCGTGGACTGCCTCATCTGGGCCATCGGTCGCGTGCCCGCCACCGACAACCTCAATCTGGCTGCCACCGGCATCACCCTGGACGAGAAGGGCTTCATCCCCACCGACAAGTTCCAGAACACCGCCGTCGCCAACCTCTATGCCGTTGGTGACAACACCGGCCGCATCCAGCTCACCCCGGTGGCTGTCGCGGCAGGCCGCCGCCTCTCGGAGCGGCTGTTCAACAACAAGCCGGGCGAGCACCTCAACTACGATCTGGTGCCGACCGTGGTGTTCAGCCACCCGCCCATCGGCACCATCGGCCTGACCGAGCCGGAAGCCGTCGCCGAATACGGTGAAGATCAGGTGAAGGTCTACCGTAGCCAGTTCACCGCCATGTATTCGGCACTGACCCAGCATCGCCAGCCCACCCGGATGAAACTGGTCTGCGTCGGGCCGGAAGAGAAGGTAGTCGGCCTGCACGGCATCGGCTTCGCCATGGACGAGATCCTGCAAGGCTTCGGCGTCGCCATGAAGATGGGAGCCACCAAGGCGGACTTCGACAACTGCGTTGCCATCCATCCCACCAGTGCGGAAGAGTTTGTGACCATGCGATAAGCGGAGTTGAAGCTGGCCTGTCATTATCAGACCAGCTTCTACAACTGTGTTTCCACTCTCCATCCGACCAGCGCGGAAGAGTTTGTGACCATGCGATAAGCGGGGTTGAAGCTGACCTCATCACCATCGGGTCAGCTTCCACCACTTGCTACCAAAACCCGGCTCAGGCCGGGTTTTTTGTGCCTTGCCTGTCCACCAGCCAACAAAACCTGCCTTCTTTACGCCGATTTTACGCCAGCCAAATTGGGCTTTATGGCGCCTTTACGCCCGTTTTACATACCCTTTGAGCGTCAATGAGACCCATGGGATCGACACGGATATGCATCGATCCCTGACGCTAATTACCTCAACGGAGTCGTTATGAATTGGCTATATCTGCTGCTGGTCCTCGCCCTCGCGGGCTATCTGCTGCGCGCCCTCGCGCGCACTCATGAGTGAGGAACCGGATATGTGGCAAGAGATCATCTATCCCGTCGCGTTCGTGCTGCTGGTGCTGCTGCCGGCGCCTCTGCTTGGCAACTACCTCTATCGGGTATTTGAAGGCAAGAGTCGCTGGCTGGCCCCGCTTGAGCGCGCCACCCTGGCCTGCTGCGGCACGGACGGGCGCGAGCAGGACTGGAAGTCCTACACCCTCAGCCTGCTGGCTTTCAACGGCGCCGGTTTCGGCCTGCTGTTCCTGATCCTGATGGCGCAGGGGCTGCTGCCCCTCAACCCGCAGCAACTGCCAGGGCTGAACTGGCAACTCGCCTTCAACACCGCGGTCAGCTTCATGACCAACACCAACTGGCAGGCCTACTCCGGCGAAGCCAGCCTCTCCTACTTCAGCCAGATGGTGGGGCTCACCACCCAGAACTTCGTCTCCGCCGCCACCGGCGCCGCCGTCGCCATCGCCCTGTTTCGCGGCATCGCCCGCCAGCAGACCACCCACCTTGGCAACTTCTGGCAGGATCTGGTGCGTTTCTGTCTCTACGTGCTGCTGCCGATGGCGCTGATCCTGGCGCTGCTGCTGGTATGGCAGGGGGTGCCCCAAAGCCTGTCGGCCTACCTGCCGTTCCACGCTCTGGAAGGCCAGGAGCAGCTGCTGCCGCTCGGCCCGGCCGCCTCCCAGATCGCCATCAAGCAGCTCGGCTCCAACGGCGGCGGCTTCTTCGGCATCAACTCGGCCCATCCGTTCGAGAACCCCACAGCCCTCTCCAACTGGCTGGAGATGGTCGCCCTGCTGACGCTGGCCGCCGCCATGGTCTGCACCCTGGGGCGCTACGTGAAGGATCTGGCCCACAGCCGCGCCATCCTCATCGCCATGACCATCATGCTGCTGCTGGGGCTCTGCCTCGCCATCGGCCAGGAGCTGAAGCCGGATCCCGCCCTCGCCCACCTCACCAGCGAAGCCGACAACTGGGAAGGCAAGGAGAGCCGCTTCGGCCCCGTGCTCTCCAGCATCTGGGAAGTGGCCACCACCGCCGCCTCCAACGGCTCGGTCAACGCCATGCACGACAGCTTCACCCCCCTCGGCGGCATGGTCGGCATGATCAACATGCTGCTGGGTGAAGTGGTGTTCGGCGGCGTCGGTGCAGGCATCTACGGCATGATGCTGTTCGTGCTGCTGACCGTGTTCCTGTGCGGCCTGATGGTGGGGCGCACCCCCACCTATCTGGGCAAACGGCTCGGCATCACCGAGATGAAGTGGGTGGTCGCCAGCATGCTGGTGATGCCGGTCGGGGTATTGGTGATCGGCGGCATTACCCTGCTGATGCCGAACTCCGCCACCGTCATCGGTCACGATGGCCCCCATGGCCTGTCACGACTGATCTATGCCTACGCCTCGGCCGCCGGCAACAACGGCTCCGCCTTCGCCGGCTTTGCCGCCGCCGACAGCTGGCAGTGCATCGCCATCGGGCTGGCCATGCTGCTCGGCCGCTTCGGCTACATCATTCCGGTGCTGGCCATCGCCGGCCAGCTGGCCCGCGCCCCTCGTCAGGAGACGAGCGAAGGGGACTTCCCCGTCAGCGGCCCGCTCTTCATCACCCTGCTGATCGTCACCGTGCTGCTGATGGGGGGTCTCTCCTTCCTGCCGGTGCTGGCGCTGGGCCCGGTGGCGGAACACCTGAGCCTGCTGGGAGGAGCCTTCTGATGCTGCACCTCCGACTGATCTGCGTGACCAACTATTCGATGCAGGGAGCTTTCCAATGAGCAAGTCCGCTTCAATGAGCACCGACACCATTCAGGTGAAGGGCAAGAAACAGAAATCACAGATCCTGCAGGCCATGGTGGAAGCCCTCTATCGCTTCAATCCCAGGGCGCTGTTTGGCAGCCCCATCCTGTTCACCCTCTGGCTGGCGGCCGTGATGGCGACCCTGGAGTCGCTGCTGGGGCAGCCGCTCTCCGGCGTCGCCCCTTCGCTGGCCTGGCAGCTGACCTCCTGGCTCTGGCTCACCCTCTGGTTTGCCAACTTCGCCGAAACCCTGGCCGAGGGGCGCGGCAAGGCGCGGGCCGACAGCCTGAAGGCCGGCATGAGCCAGCTCAAGGCACGTCGAGTCACCAGCCCGCAGGATGACAAGGGCGAGTGGGTACCGGCCACCAGCCTGCTCAAGGGCGATCTGGTGCTGGTGCGCAGCGGCGAGATGATCCCGGCCGACGGCGAAGTGGTCGCCGGCATCGCCTCGGTCAACGAGGCGGCCATCACCGGCGAATCCGCCCCCGTCATCCGCGAGTCGGGCACCGATCGCAGCGGCGTGACCGGCAACACCACCGTCGTTTCCGACCAGATCTGGGTGCACATCAGCAACAACCCGGGCGAAAGCACGCTGGATCGCATGATTGCGCTGGTGGAAGGGGCCAAGCGGCAGAAGACCCCCAACGAGATGGCGCTGGACGCCCTGCTGGTGGGGCTGACCCTGATCTTCCTGCTGGTGGTGGCCACCCTGCCCTGGTTCCTCGACTACAACGGCACCCAGGTGCCCCGGCTCTATCTGCTGGCGCTGTTCATCACCCTGATCCCGACCACCATCGGCGGCCTGCTCTCCGCCATCGGCATCGCCGGTATGGACCGGCTGGTGAAGCTCAACGTGATCGCCAAGTCGGGCCGGGCGGTGGAAGCCGCCGGCGACGTGCGTACCCTGCTGCTGGACAAGACCGGCACCATCACCTTCGGCAACCGGATGGCGGACGAGCTGATCCCGGCCCCCGGCGTGGATCCCTCCCTGCTGGCTCAGGCCGCCATGCTGGCCTCGCTCGGTGACAACACGCCGGAAGGCAAATCCATCCTGACCCTGGCGGGCAAGAGCCACACCAGACCGAGCCAACTGGAGAGCGACATCATCATCCCCTTCAGCGCCGAGACCCGGCTGAGCGGGCTGGATCGCAACGGCCATCACTATCGCAAGGGGGCGGTGGACGCTGTGCTGCGCTACCTCTCCCTCGATCGCAAGGCGGTGCCCGAGCTCATTCTCAAATCGGTGGACAACATTGCCCGCCAGGGCGGTACCCCGCTGCTGGTCTGCACCCACGAGAAGCTGCTGGGGGTAGTGTTCCTCAAGGACATCATCAAGCCGGGCATCAAGGCCCGCTTCCAGATCCTGCGCCACATGGGGATCCGCACCGTGATGATCACCGGTGACAACCCGCTGACCGCCGCCGCCATCGCCGCCGAGGCCGGGGTGGATGACTTCATCGCCGAGGCGACGCCGGAGAAGAAGCTTGCCTACATCCGTCAGGAGCAGGCCGACGGCCGGCTGGTGGCCATGTGCGGGGACGGCGCCAACGACGCACCAGCCCTGGCCCAGGCCGACGTGGGCCTGGCCATGAACGAGGGGACCCAGGCCGCCAAGGAGGCGGGCAACCTGGTGGATCTCGACTCCAACCCCACCAAGCTGCTGGACGTGGTGCTGGTGGGCAAGCAGCTGCTGGTGACCCGCGGCGCCCTGACCACCTTCTCCATCGCCAACGACGTGGCCAAGTACTTCGCCATCCTGCCAGCCCTGTTCATCGCCGCCTATCCGCAGCTGGGGGCGCTGAACCTGATGCTGCTGGGCAGCCCGGAGAGCGCCATCCTGTCGGCCATCATCTTCAACGCCCTGATCATCGTCGCGCTGGTGCCGCTGGCCCTGCGCGGGGTCAGCCTGAAGGGAACGGCGGCCAGCCTGCTGCGCCGCAACCTGCTGATCTACGGCGTCGGCGGCCTGATAGTGCCTTTCATAGGTATCAAGCTGATCGACCTGGTCATCACCGGCCTGGGACTGGTGTGATGAAAACGCCGCGCGATGGTATCCACGGCCAGATCGTGCACCCATACATCAGCATCAAGCTGATCGACCTGGTCATCACCGGCCTGGGGCTGGTGTGATGAAAACGCCGCGCGATGGTATCCACGGCCAGATCGTGCACCCATACATCAGCATCAAGCTGATCGACCTGGTCATCACCGGCCTGGGCCTAGTGTGACTACATAGCGGGGTGCAGGCCTGGCTTGTACCCCATCAATCTTTGGAGCAAAAAATCATGATAGCAATCAGAACCCTGCTGACCCTGACCCTGCTGCTGGGGGTGGCATATCCGCTGGCCGTCACCGGGCTGGCCCAGCTGCTCTTCCCCTGGCAGGCCAACGGCAGCCTGCTCACCAACGCCAAGCAGCAGGTGGTCGGTAGCGCCCTGCTGGCCCAGAAATTCGAGCGGGCCGACTACTTTCACTCCCGCCCCTCCGCCAGCGATTTCGCCACCATAGGTGGCGGCGGAAGCAACCTGGGGATGAGCTCGCCGCTACGGGCCGAGTTTGCCGCAGCGGCGGCCAGGGCGCAGCCGGAAGCCAGGGTCCCCGCCCTGCTGACCCGCTCCGCCTCCGGCCTCGATCCCCATCTGCCCCTCGATGCAGCGCTGGCCCAGGTGGATAGGGTCGCCGGGCAACGGGGGCTGGATCCCGTTCAATTGACGGAGCAGGTCAAGTCGGCGGCACAAGCTGGTATCCTTGGCCCGCAGGTGGTCAACATTCTCCAGTTGAACCTGCAACTCGATCATCAAAAGGGCGCCTGAGGGCGCTCCTTGCCGTTCGGGAAGGCTCCCTTTCGACAACGGGGACAAGCATGAGCAATGAGGTCACGGCCGCAGTTCGGCCGATGCAACGGGAGCACGGGGATGCGTGATGAAGTGAGGGCCGACGCCCTGCTGGCGAGCCTGGAGCAGGAGCACAGGGGCAAGCTGAAGGTGTTTCTCGGCGCGGCCCCCGGCGTCGGCAAGACCTACGCCATGCTGCAGGCGGTGCGGGAGCAGGCCAGGGAGGGAGTCGACATCCTGATCGGGGTGGTGGAGACCCACGGCCGCCAGGAGACCCTGGCCCTGCTCGACAAGCTCGCCATCCTGCCGCGCACACTGCACCTGCATCGCCAACAGCGGCTGGAGGAGATGGACTTGGACGGCCTGCTGGCCCGCAGGCCCGCCATTGCCGTGGTGGACGAGCTGGCCCACAGCAACGCCCCCGGCAGTCGCCACGAGAAGCGCTGGCAGGATGTGGAGGAGCTGCTCGGTGCCGGCATCGACGTCTACACCACCCTCAACGTGCAGCACCTGGAGAGCCTCAACGATCTGGTGTGGCAACTGACCGGGGTCAGGGTCAAGGAGACCCTGCCGGACCAGGTGCTGCTGGAGGCCGACAGCCTGGTGCTGATCGACCTGCCCCCCAAGGAGCTGCTCGGCCGCCTCAAGGAGGGCAAGGTCTATGTGCCCCACCAGGCCAAGGCCGCCCTGCAATCCTTCTTCTCCCTCAACAACCTGACCGCCCTGCGGGAGCTGGCGATGCAGACCGCCGCCAGCCACGTGGAGGGGGATCTGCAGTTGCAGTGGCAGGCGGCTGGCAAGACCACCTTGCCGCTGCGGGGCAAGCTGATGGTCTGCATCGGGGATGAGCACGGTGCAGCCCTGGTGCGTTACGGCCACCGCTTCGCCCAGCGCAGGCAACTGCCCTGGCTGGTGGTGCACATCGACAGCAGGGGGCAGAGCTCCCCCGAGCTGGAGCAGGCGCTGGCCCTCGCCTCCCAGCTGGGGGCCAGGGTGCTGACCCTCTCCAGCCCGGCCGTGGCCGATGCCCTGCTGGAGACCGCCGAACAGCAGCAGGTCTCCCAATTGCTGCTCGGCAAATCCCGCAATCCGCCCTGGCGCCGATCCCTGGTACAGCACCTGCTCAAACAGGCGCAGGGATTCGAGATCACGCTGGTGGATACCGAGAAGCGCAAACCCGGCCTGACCCTGCCAACGGCAGGCCCGGGTGAGCTTCGCCAGAGCCTGCTGGCGGTGGCCATCATGGGGGGAACCTCGGCCGCGGTCTGGGCCCTCTCCCACTGGCTGCCCCCCGCCTCCCTGCCCATGCTGTTCGTGCTGGGGGTACTGGCCACCGCGCTCACCACCAGCCTGGTCCCCGCCATCCTGGCTGCGGTGCTGGGCTTCGTCGGCCACAACCTGCTGTTCACCGTCCCCTACTTCTCCCTGAGCGTGGCCAGCCACAGCGACCTGCTCACCCTGTTCGTGCTGCTCATCGTCGGCATCGCGGCCGGGCGCCTCGCCTCCCGCCAGCGTCAGCAACTGGTCAGCCTGCGCGAGACCCAGCAACTGGGCAACGCCCTGCTCTCCCTGAGCCAGGGGCTGGCCACCGCCAGCAGCCCGGTGGACGTGCTGAGACAGGGAACCCAGGCCATCGCCCTCGCCCTTGGGCAGCCCGTGTTCGCGCTCGATGGGGATTACCAGTACCGGGCCGGTGACACCCAGACCGGGCCGGGCCAGACCGACAAGGCCGCCATTGACTGGTGCCTGGCCCAGAAGCAGAGCGCCGGTGCCCATACCGCCACCCTCAACGCCGCCGAGGCCCAGTATCATCACCTCAGCGATGACCTGGTGCTGGGCATCCGGCTGGCCAGCCCGCTCACCTCCGCCGCCGAGCACCAGCTGCAGGCCCTGCTCACCGATATCCGCGCCGCCCTGGCTCGAATCGATCTCAATGAGCGGCTGGCGGACAGCCAGTTGCAGGCAGAGACCGACCGGATGCGCGCCGCCCTGCTCTCCTCGGTCTCCCACGACCTGAAGACGCCGCTCGCCACCATCATGGGGGCCGGCAGCACCCTGCTGGAATACGGGGACCGGATAAGTGCGGAGGACCGCATCGAACTGCTGCACTCGGTGCAGGACGAGGCGCGCCGCCTGCACGGCTATGTCCAGAACCTGCTGGACATGACTCGCATCGGCTCACCGGACTTCCAGTTGAAACGGGACTGGGTTGACCTGGCTGACCTGGTGGAGAGCGCCCGCCGCAGACTCGACTCCTCCTGGCGCCAGCACAAGCTGCTGGTGCACTTCGATCAGCAGATCCCCCGGCTCTATGTGCACGGTGCCCTGATCGAGCAGGTGCTGGTCAACATCCTCGACAACGCCTCCCGCTACTCGCCGGCCGGCACCCCCATCGAGTTCAAGGTGATGCTGGCGGACCCCGACCTCATCATCGACATCATCGATATCGGGGTCGGCATCGCCGAGTCGGATCGGGACAAGATCTTCAATCTGTTCTACACCCAGCCGGTCGGCGACTGCGGCAGCCGCGGCACCGGGCTTGGCCTCGCCATTTCCCGCGCTATGATAGAGGTCCACGGCGGCCGCATCTGGGCATTCGCCGGCCCCAACGGCAACGGCACCTGCATGCGCATCTCCCTGCCGCTGGCCCTCAACGCACCGGCGGCCTGATGGTCGCCGCCCTTTTCAATCAGCAAACGGGAGGCTGAATGGCTCACATACTGGTCATCGACGACGAGGCGGCCATCCGCCGTTTTTTGCGGATCAGCCTGATCGCCGAAGGACATCAGGTGAGTGAGGCGGTCGGTGTCACCGAGGGGATGGCGCAGTATCGCCACCTCAACCCCGACCTGGTGATCCTGGATCTGGGCCTGCCGGACGGTGATGGCATGCAGATCCTGCACGCCATCCGCGAACATCACGCCAATCCCGTGCTGGTGCTCTCGGCGCGGGACTCGGAGCAGGAGAAGGTGCGGTTGCTGGATGCGGGGGCCAACGACTACATGAGCAAGCCGTTCGGCGTCGGGGAGATGATGGCCCGTATCCGGGTGCTGCTGCGCCAGCGGGTCGGCGCCACCAGCGGCGAATGCCGCCACTTCCCCCACTGTGGCCTGACCCTGGACAGCAGCAGCCACAAAGTCACCCTGCAGGGCGAGGAGATCCCCCTCTCCCGCAAGGAGTTCGCCCTGTTGCAGGCGCTGGTGTGCCACCCCGGCAAGCTGGTGCAACAGACCCAGCTGCTCATCGACATCTGGGGGCCAAGCCACAAGGAAGATACCCACTACCTGCGCATCGTCATCGCCAGTCTGCGCAAGAAGCTGGGAGATAACCCCCAGCAACCCACGCTGATCGAGACCGAATCCGGCATCGGCTACCGCTTTATCGGCAGCTGATGTTTCACGTGGAACGACGCCAACCGCAGCACAAGGCCAGCAGACCGCAACCACCGAGCAGCAGACCGAGATCCTGCAAGCTGGCTGCAACCGCCAGCCCCAGGCTGAGCAACAGGTAGTAGCCAAGCCCGAACAGGGCACCGGCACTACCCGCCACCTCCCGATAGGCCAGCAGCGCCTGGCTCAGCACATTGGGGATCGCCAGTCCGAACGCCACCACCACCACCATCATGGGCAACAGGAACCAGAGCGATGCCTGACTGGCCCACACCAGCCAACTCGAACCCGACGCCAGCACGGCGGCGAGCCGTATTAACGAGGCAGGCGTCCAGCCACGGCCCAGCAGGCACTTGTTGAGCAGGCTGCCCACCAGGGTCGCCAGCGCCAGCACGATGCCGGAGTAACCAAACTCCCCCGCGCTCAGCCCCAGACCGGCAAACAGAAACGGCGCCAGGCTGTAGTAGCCGAACAGCATGGTGTTGAACAGCGCCACCAGGGCGGCGCTGCGCCACAAGCCGGTATCACGCACCATCCGGCAGGCCAGCGGCCAGAGTGCGACCCTTTGGGTGGTGGCCGGGCGGGTTTCCGGCAGTTGCCAGCAAGCCATCAGCAACAAGCCGATTGCCAGCGCAAGCAGGGCGCCGAATACCCCGAGATAACCCAAGCCATCAGCCAGCAGGCCACCGCTCACCAGCCCCAGCACAGGACTCAGGGAGAGCGCGATGCCCATCACCGAAAAGACCCGCGCCAGATCGCTGCCCTGATAGCTGTCGCGCAGCATGGTCTGGGTCACCACGGAACCCACGGCGGCGCCGAAGGCCGCGATGACCCGGGCCAGCAGCAGGGTTTCAAATTGAGTGGCCAGCAACGCCAGCAGGGTGCCGGCGCCATAGGTCAGCAGCCCCGCCAGCATGGCGGGACGCCGCCCGATGAGATCGCACAACCTGCCCCAGCAGACCACGCCCGCCGCAAACGCCAGAAAATAGACCGACAGGGTCTGGGACGCCTGCCCCTCGCTCACCCGAAACTCAGTGGCGATATGGGTCAGCACCGGGCTGTAGATGGTCTCCACTATCTGGGGAAACATCATCAATCCGACCACCAGCCAGCGCGGTGGCAACCTGTTGTTCATGACACACCTCCTTCACAAGAGGTCGCCATTCTAGAGAGGGATAACATGTCCGATTACAATAAGGCGGACTATAAACAGCAAGAATAGGACACATGGCCTTTATTCTTCCCGATCACCCCTTTGATCCGGACCAGCACGACGGTAGCGCCATCGGTATTGCCGCCGCCCTCGGCTGGCACGACTCCGGCCGCCATCAGCACCAGCGCCACCAGCTGCTGTTCGCCCAGGCAGGCTGCATGACCATAGAGCTGGACGATCAGGTCTGCCTGCTGCCGCCGACGCGAGCGGCCTGGTTGCCAGCAGGTCTGCCCCACCGGGTGTTGATGCGCGGGGTAGTGGCCTATCGCTCCCTCTACTTCCAGCCGGAGCCCGCGTTGCCAAACGAGATGGCGGTGCTGGCCGTCAACCCGCTGCTGCGGGAGATCATCGAGCGGATGGCGCTCTGGCCCTGGGACAAGCCGGAAGCAGAGCAAACCTGCACACTGGCATTATTGAAAGAAGAGCTGGCGCAAGCGCCGCGGGAATCCTGGCAGTTGCCGCTGCCGTCAGACGGGCGTCTGATCGGCTGGCTGCAGGAGATAAAGCGGGGTGACACCCTGCCCGATCGGCTCAACCGGCTGGCCGAGCGGGTGGGTGCCAGTGACAAGACCATAGGCCGCATCTTCATGCGAGAGACCGGCATGAGCTACCAGGCCTGGCGCCAGCAGTGGCGACTGCTGCGGGCCATGGAACTGCTGGCCGAAGCCGAGCCCATCAGCCGGGTGGCCGCTGCCCTGGAGTTCGCCAGCGACAGCGCCTTCATCGCCTTCTTCAGGCAGCACACGGGGCAGACCCCCTTGCGCTACCTCAACTCTCGGGATGAGTCGCATCGGCAGAACTCGCCTCCACCACCAGGGTCTCCAGGGCCAGCGGCTTGAGGTTGTGGATGGCCTCTGCCACCACATCATGGGAGGCCTGCTGCTGCAAGGCCAGCATCTCCTGTTGCAGGGCGGCGCTGTCCAGCTCGGGTCTGGGGTTCTCGGCGGCCATGGCATTCAGGCTCAGGCTGCTGGCAATCAGGGTAGCGATCAGGATCTTCATCTGGCGTGCTCCGGTGTGGTTGAGATGACCAGATAGCTATTCCAATAGTTGTGCCAGATTTGTAACAGCATGATTTTATTGATATAAATAATTTTTTGATGCTGTCACACCCCTTCCTGAATCGAATGTTGGTTATTTTAAAACCTATAAATGGTTTTTTTTACCACCTCCATCATGGCAACCCTGTTCCACGTGAAACGCCCCGTTTTTTTGATCGACACCCGCTTTTGAAGTGAGCTATGGTGCTAGCTCCCCCCTTAACTGACTCTGGATTTGCCACCGAATGGAATTCTCCTTGTTCGGCGAGAAGTTCACTCGCCACGCCGGTATTACCCAACTCATGGACGACCTCAATCAAGGGCTGCTGAATCCCGACGCCATCATGCTGGGAGGCGGCAATCCGGCCCCCATCCCCGCCATGCTGGAACGCTTTCAGGCCGAGGCCAATACCCTGCTCGACAACGGCGAACTGATCAAGGCCATGGCCAACTACGATGGCCCCCAGGGCAAGGACAGGTTTACCAAGGCGCTGGCCGCCCTGCTCAGCAAGGAGCTGGGCTGGGAGATCTCCGCCCGCAACATCGCCCTGACCAACGGCAGCCAGAACGCCTTCTTCTATCTGTTCAACCTGCTGGCCGGCGAGTTCGCCGACGGTCGCAAGAAGAAGGTGCTGTTCCCCCTGGCCCCCGAATACATCGGCTATGCCGACTCGGCACTCTCGGACGATCATTTCGTCGCCTACAAGCCCACCATCGAGAAGCTGCCCGACGGCCAGTTCAAATACCACGTGGATTTCGAGAGCCTGCAGGTGGGCGACGACATCGGGGTGATCTGTGTCTCCCGGCCGACCAACCCCACCGGCAACGTGCTCACCGACGAGGAGATCGAGCACCTCGATCAGATCGCCCGTGACAAGGGGATCCCGCTGCTCATCGACAATGCCTACGGCGTGCCCTTCCCCGGCATCATCTTCAGCGACGCCAAGCCGTTCTGGAACGCCAACACCATCCTCTGCATGAGCCTCTCCAAGCTCGGCCTGCCGGGCACCCGTTGCGGCATCGTCATCGCCGACGAGAAGATCATCCGGGCCATCACCAACCTGAGCGGCATCATCAATCTGGCGCCGGGCAGCCTGGGTCCGGCCATCACCATTCCGATGATCGAGAGCGGTGACATCATCACCCTGAGCGAACAGGTGGTGAAACCCTTCTACCAGCAGAAAGCCACCTTCGCGGTCCAGCTGCTGCGCGAGGCCATTCCGGATCCGCGCTTCCACATCCACAAGCCGGAGGGTGCCCTCTTCCTCTGGCTCTGGTTCGAAGACCTGCCGATCCACTGCCAGGAGCTGTATGAGCGACTGAAGGCGAAGAACCTGCTGATCGTGCCCGGCCACTACTTCTTCCCCGGCATCGACGACCCCGAGTGGCGCCACAGCCAGGAGTGCATCCGCCTCAACTATGCCCAGAGCGAAGATCTGGTGCGTCGTGGCATCGCCATCCTGGCCGACGAGATCAACGCCCTCTACGCCGGTTGATTCCCCCTTCGGCATGAAAAAAGAGGCCTGCAGATGCAGGCCTCTTTTCTATCAGGTGGTCAGCGATGTTGTTTAACCGGGCAGTGCCAGCTGATCGGGTTTGCCGATGGGGATGGCGCGGGGCTTGAGCGCTTCCGGCAGCTCCCGGGCCAGCTCTATGGTCAGCAGACCGTGCTCCAGCCTGGCCCCCTGCACTTCCACGTGCTGGCTCAGCTTGAAAGCGAGCTCGAAGTCCCGCTCGGCGATCCCCTGATGGAGGAATTGGCGCTCGCCCATGGTGGCGACCTTGCGCCCCTTCACCTTGAGGGTGCCATTTTCGATCTCCAGCTCCAGCTCATTGCGATCGAAACCGGCCACGGCAACCGTGATGAGGTAGCTGTCGTGATCCCGCTTTTCGATGTTGTACGGGGGGTAGGCCGAGGTCTTCTGATCGAACAGGCCTTCCAGCTCGCGGGCCATCCGCTCGAAGCCGACGGCATTGGAATAGAGATGAGAAAAATCGAGGTTACGCATGATCCTATCCTTCTATAAAGCAACAGGGTTTACTCTCCGCGGGCCCGCCATCGGCACCCGGGAAACATCAGCAATGCAACGAGGTCAGGCTGTCAGCCGTTGATCTCGATCTTGCGGGGCTTCATCGCCTCGGGCACTTCGCGCACCAAGTCGATGTGCAGCAGACCGTTCTTCAGGTCGGCCCCCTTCACCCGCACATAGTCGGCCAACTGGAAGCGACGCTCGAAGCCGCGTTCGGCAATGCCTTGGTAGAGGTAGTTGCGCTCGGTATCGGCCTGCTTGCTGCCCTTCACCGTCAGCAGATTTTCCTGGAAGCTCAGCTCCAGCTCTTCCTGGGTAAAGCCCGCCACCGCCATGCTGATGCGGTAGTCGCTGTCACCCAGCTGCTCGATGTTGTAGGGGGGATAGCCGGCATTGCCATTGCTGGCCGCAGATTCGATGAGAGTGGCCAGACGATCGAAGCCGATGGCAGAACGATAGAGCGGAGAAAAGTCGATAGAACGCATAGTATTACCCTCTTGTGAGCGATAACGGATTGTTTACCCTCCTGATGGACGGGCGCCTGGTCGAAACCTCTGTCGAGCGTTCCGGCCTTGTTATCTATATAGGGGCCCGCTTTCGGCTTTCAAGGGCTCTGCTCGAAAAATCTTCTCGCCGCCCGTGGCAGGCCTTTTCCACATTCAGCTTTCTCCCCCAGTCACAACATGGCACCCTGAGCGGAGATCTTGAGGAGCCATATCATGTCCCGTTCCGAACGCCTGCTGGCCCTGCTGCAACTGCTGCGCGGCCACCGCTACGCCATCACCGGCAGCGAGCTGGCCAGCCAGCTTGGCATCAGCCTGCGCACCCTCTATCGGGATATCGCTACCCTGCAGGCACAGGGCGCCCACATCGAGGGGGAAGCGGGCATCGGCTATGTGCTGCGCCCCGGCTTCATGTTGCCGCCGCTGATGTTCAGTGAAGAGGAGCTGGATGCGCTGGTGCTGGGCTCACGCTGGGTGGCGGCCCATGCCGATCATGCACTCAGCACCGCCGCCAGCAGCGCGCTGGCCAAGATAGAGGCCGTACTGCCCGCCGACTACCGCCAACAGCTGCATGCCAATGCCCTGCTGATCGGCACCTCTCGCGGTGACTGCCCTGTCGACGAGGCTCCGCTGCGCAGCGCCATCCGCCAGCAGCGCAAGGTGAGCCTGAGCTATCGGGATCTCAAGGAGGAGAGTTCGGAGCGCACCGTCTGGCCCTGTGCCCTCGGTTACTTCGATCAGGTGCGGGTACTGGTTGCCTGGTGCGAGCTGCGCCAGGCCTTTCGTCACTTTCGGGTAGACAGGATCAGCGCGATGCGGCTGGAAGCGGAACCTTATCCGGGCAGTCGGGAGCGGCTGCTCAAGGAGTGGCGCGACAGCCAGCAGATCCCGCAGCCCAGATTCATTGCTGACAGAAACTGACAGCAGGCAGCGCCATGCTGACGGAGTCGGCGCCGATGCGCCATCTCATCAGCAAGGAGCATCACCATGTTAATCCCCCAGTTCACCATCCTCTACGTTGCCAACCCGGCTCACAGCACGCTCTTCTATCGCGAGCTGTTCGGACGCCCACCGGTGGAGGAGTCCCCCACCTTTGCCATGTTCGTGTTCGAATCGGGCGCCAGACTGGCCCTCTGGTCCAGCGCCACGGTCGAGCCCGCCGTGACCCAAACGGCCGGGGCCATGGAGCTGGCCTTCGCCCTCCCCGATGATGCCGCGGTCGATAGACAGTCTGCCGAGTGGCAGGCGCGCGGGCTCACCCTGATCCAGGCACCGACCCGGATGGAGTTTGGCTACACCTGCATGGCCCTCGATCCGGATGGCCATCGTCTGCGCCTCTACTGCCCGGCCCCCGAACTGGGCTGAGCCGGCACCATCAAGACGGAGTCATGTTTCACGTGGAACGCGCCCTCTTCCTTGCCCCAGAAAACAAAAAGCCGCTCACGAGGAGCGGCTTTTGATGGTTGTCGGGCCGTCTATTAGACGTCGAGGTTGGCAACCCGCAGGGCGTTGGTCTCGATGAAGTCGCGACGGGGCTCTACGGCGTCACCCATCAGGGTGGAGAAGAGCTGGTCGGCGCCGACCGCATCGTCGATGGTGACACGCAGCATGCGACGGGCTTCCGGATCCATGGTGGTTTCCCACAGCTGCTCCGGGTTCATCTCCCCCAGCCCTTTATAGCGCTGGATGTAGATGCCACGCTTGCCTTCGCCCATCAGCCACTCGACCGCTTCAACGAAGCTGGCGACCGGCTTCACCTTCTCGCCACGCTTGATGTAACCGCCTTCCTCGATCAGGTTGGCGATCTCCTTGCCCAGGGAGACCAGCTGACGGTACTCGGAGGATTGCAGGAAGTCGTAGCTGAGCGGGTATTCGCGGTCGACCCCGTGCTGGCGTACCACTGCGTGCGGCACGAACAGACGGCGCTCTTCATCGTGGCGTACCTGCATCTGGTACTGGATGCCGTGGTTGCTCTCGTTGAGCACGGCTTCCATGCTCTGGCACCAGGCCTGCAGATCGCTCTCGCTGGCCAGCAGGGTTTCGTTCAACTCAGGCTGATAGATCAGCTGGGTCAGCACGGCTTCCGGGGCGCGACGGGACATGCGGGTGATGAGGTGAGTCACGGCGCGATGCTGGTTGACCAGACGCTCCAGCGCCTCGCCACCGATGGCCGGGGCAGATTCGTTGACGTGCAGGGTCGCACCATCCAGCGCCATGGCGGTCTGGTACTGCAACAATGCGTCTTCGTCTTTCAGGTACTGCTCCTGCTTGCCCTTCTTCACCTTGTAGAGCGGCGGCTGGGCGATAAAGACATAGCCACGCTCGATGATTTCCGGCATCTGACGATAGAAGAAAGTCAGCAGCAGGGTACGGATGTGCGCACCATCGACGTCCGCATCCGTCATGATGATGATGTTGTGATAGCGCAGCTTGTCCGGGTTGTACTCGTCACGACCGATGCCACAGCCCAGAGCGGTGATCAGGGTACCCACCTCCTGGGAGGAGATCATCTTGTCGAAACGGGCCTTCTCCACGTTCAGGATTTTACCCTTGAGGGGCAGGATGGCCTGGTTCTTCCGGTTGCGACCCTGCTTGGCGGAGCCGCCAGCAGAGTCCCCTTCCACGATGTAGAGTTCGGAGAGCGCCGGGTCTTTTTCCTGACAGTCCGCCAGCTTGCCGGGCAGACCGGCGATATCCAGCGCGCCCTTGCGGCGGGTCAGTTCGCGGGCCTTGCGGGCCGCTTCGCGGGCACGGGCCGCATCGATGATCTTGTTGACCACGATCTTGGCGTCGCCCGGGTTCTCCAGCAGGAAGTCTGCCAGCTTTTCGCCCATCGCCTGTTCCACGGCGGTCTTCACCTCGGACGAGACCAGCTTGTCCTTGGTCTGGGAGGAGAACTTAGGGTCAGGCACCTTGACGGAGATAACGGCAATCAGACCTTCACGGACATCGTCACCACTGGCGGCGGACTTGGCCTTCTTGCTGTAGTCCTCCTTGTCCATGTAGTTGTTCAGCGTCCGGGTCAACGCGGTACGGAAGCCCACCAGGTGGGTGCCACCATCCCGCTGCGGAATGTTGTTGGTGAAGCAGTAGACCCCTTCCTGATAGGCGTCGTTCCACTGCATGGCGACTTCGACACCGATGCCGTCCTGCTCAGTGGTGAAGTGGAACACCTTGGGATGGATCGGGGTCTTGTTCTGGTTCAGGTACTCGACGAAGGCCTTGATGCCCCCTTCGTAGCAGAAGTGCGCCTCGCGGCCGTCACGCTCGTCCATCAGACGGATGGAGACGCCGGAGTTGAGGAAGGAGAGCTCGCGCAGACGCTTGGCCAGGATCTCGTAGTGGAACAGGGTGTCGCTGAAGATGGTCGGGCTCGGCCAGAAGCGAACTTCGGTCCCGGTGCCGGAGCTGTCACCAATCTGCTTGAGGGGGGCCTGCGGCTCGCCCAGGTGATAGGTCTGCTCGTAGACATGACCGTTGCGGCGGATGGTCAGCAGCAGCTTGTCGGAAAGCGCGTTCACCACGGAGACGCCCACACCGTGCAGACCGCCGGACACCTTGTAGGAGTTGTCATCGAATTTGCCGCCGGCGTGCAGCACGGTCATGATGACTTCGGCGGCGGAGCGACCCTCTTCAGGGTGGATGTCCACCGGAATGCCGCGACCGTTGTCGCGCACGGAGACGGAGCCGTCGGAATGGATCTTGACCTGGATATCGGAGCAGTAGCCAGCCAGAGCCTCGTCGATGGAGTTGTCGACGACCTCGAACACCATGTGGTGCAGGCCCGATCCATCGTCCGTATCGCCGATATACATCCCCGGGCGCTTGCGGACCGCATCCAGGCCCTTGAGCACCTTGATATTCGAGGAGTCGTAAGTATTTTCACTCATAGCTTACTCTCTGCCTTCTCTAACGTTTCGGAGATCTTGCCTTGTTCCACGTGGAACAGCTTGCAGTCACTCGCATCCATCATGTCTGCGAGCTGACCGGTATCGATGGCGGTGATGAACACCTGGGACGCGCACTGCTTCAGCCTTGCGGCCAGCAGACGACGTTTGTCGACATCCAGTTCAGAGGCAAAATCATCAATTAAAAAAATACAGCCGCGGCTGCTATGTTGATTCAAATAGAGCCCTTGGGCCAGCCGCATGGCACAGACCAGCAACTTCAGCTGACCCCTGGACAAAATATCCTGCGCGGGCACGCCGTTCGCCTTGAGCCGCACGTCCGCCTTCTGCGGACCGACCCCAGTGTACCCCAGCGAACGATCCCGTTCGAACCCCGCCTCCAGCAATGCATCGAGGGGAGTGTCTTTTTCCCAGCCTCGATAGAATCCAAGACTGATATCGAACTCCGGCAGAAAATCTGCCGTCATCTCCTTGATCAGGGGCGTAATGGCCTGACAATAACTGGCGCGAAAACCCGCCAGCTCGCCACCCAGTCGCACCAGCTCCTGATCCCAGAACGCCAGTTGACGATACTGGGTGCTCTGGCGCAGCAAGGCATTGCGCTGCTTCAACAGCCGACGCACCCGCCCCCAGAGGGAGAAGAAGGTCGGCTCCTGATGGAAAACACCCCAGTCGAGCCAGGCCCGGCGAGCCTGGGGCCCACCGGTCAGCAGGCTGAAACCATCGGGGTGGATCAACTGTACCGGCAACAGCTCCGCCAGATCGGCCAGGCGCTGGGCCTGGGCACCGGCGATCTTGAGCTGGGTTTCGCCCCCCTTGTCCTTGGCAAGCCCGATGGGCACCTGACGCCCCTCCAGCTCACACTGGGCAAACAGGGTAAAGGCCCGCTCGCCCTGGCGGATGACCCGCCCGGTCAAATGGGTACGAAACGAGCGGCCGAGACCAAGGTAATGAATGGCTTCCAGCACGCTGGTCTTGCCGCTGCCGTTGCTCCCGACCAGGATATTGAGGCCGGGAGACAGCGCGAGACTGGCGTGCTGAATGTTGCGAAAGTCGCTGAGCTGGAGTTTGACCAGGGACACGACTAGATCCGCATCGGCATCACCACGTACTGGGCATCTTGGTTCTCAAAATCCTCAATAATGGCGCTGCTGATGGAATCGCTCAGGCTGATCCGGATTTGGTCACATTTTAACGTATTCAACACGTCCAGCACATAGGAGACGTTGAAGCCGATCTCCATCTCGCCAGCGGCGTATTGTACGTCAAGCAGCTCTTCGGCTTCTTCCTGTTCCGGGTTGTTGGCGGTGATGCGCAGCAGGTTTTCCTGCAGATTGAGACGCACCCCACGGAATTTCTCGTTGGAGAGGATGGCGGCACGGGCAAAGGCCTGGCGCAGATCCTCGCGACCGGCGATCAGGGCCTTGTCGCTCCCCCTCGGGATGACGCGGCGCCAGTCCGGGAAACGGCCATCCACCAGCTTGGAGGTGAAAATGAAGCCATCCAGGGCAGCGCGCAGATTGCTGCGGCCCACTTGCAGCCTTACCGGCTTGTCTTCCGCTTCCAGCAGGCGCACCAGCTCCAGCACCCCTTTGCGGGGCAGGATGACCTGATGATCGGGCAGCGATTCCCCCACCACCTCGCGGCGGCAGGTGGCCAGCCGGTGACCGTCCGTCGCCACGGTACGCAGGCCGTGGCCTTCGCTCTCGAACAGCATGCCGTTCAGGTAGTAGCGCACGTCCTGGCTCGCCATGGAGAACTGGGTCGCGTCGATGAGTTTTTTCAGCTCCAGCTGGCTGATGTCGAACTCGAGCACGGATTCCCAATCCTCGATGTTCGGGTATTCGGTCGCCGGCAGGGTCGACAGGTTGAAGCGGGAGCGGCCGGAACGGATGATGAGGCGCTCTCCCTCGGTGCTGAGACGGATCTCCGCCCCCTCCGGCAGACCGCGACAGATGTCCAGCAGCTTGCGCGCCGGCACTGTGGTGCGGCCATCCTGGCTGTCGCTGTTGAGATAGACCTGTCCGATCATCTCCACCTCGAGATCGGTCCCGGTCAGCGACAGCAGGCCATTGCTGACATCGAGCAGGACGTTGCCGAGGATGGGCAGGGTCGGCCGGCCACCCAGGGCACCGGACACCAGTTGCAGGGGACGTAACAGGGCCTCACGGCTAATTTCGAGCTGCATCTGTGCTCTCCGTTGTTATTGGGAGGAAAGGATTCGGATCAGGCTGGAACATGCAATCTGCATCTGTGCACTCCGTTCCGTTATCAGGAAGAAAGGGTACGGATCAGGTTGGAATAATCTTCCTTGATGTCGTGACTCTCTTCCTTCAGCTGCTCGATCTTGCGGCAGGCATGAAGAACCGTGGTGTGGTCACGGCCACCAAAGGCATCCCCTATCTCAGGCAAGCTGTGGTTGGTCAGCTCCTTGGCCAGCGCCATCGCCAGCTGGCGCGGGCGGGCAACGGAACGGGAGCGACGCTTGGAGAGCAGATCCGCCAGCTTGATCTTGTAGTACTCCGCCACCGTCTTCTGGATGTTGTCGATGGTGACCAGCTTCTCCTGCAAGGCCAGGAGATCGCGCAGCGCCTCGCGCACGAAGTCGATGTTGATGGCGCGGCCGGTGAAGTTGGCATTGGCGATCACCCGGTTGAGGGCACCTTCCAGTTCACGGACGTTGGAGCGAAGTCGTTTGGCGATGAAGAAGGCCACTTCGTCCGGCAGGTGGATCTGGTTCTCGTCCGCCTTGCGCATCAGGATCGCCACCCGGGTTTCTAGCTCCGGCGGTTCGATCGCCACCGTGAGTCCCCAGCCGAAGCGGGACTTGAGACGATCTTCCACCCCGTTGATCTCTTTCGGATAGCGGTCCGAGGTCAGAATGATCTGTTGGTTACCTTCAAGCAGGGCATTGAAGGTGTGGAAGAACTCCTCCTGGGAGCGCTCCTTGTTGGCGAAAAACTGGATGTCATCGATGAGCAGGGCATCGACGCTACGGTAATAACGCTTGAACTCTTCAATGGCGTTATTCTGCAGCGCCTTCACCATGTCCTGCACGAACCGTTCGGAGTGCATGTAGATGACTTTGGCGTCTTTCTTGCGATCCTTGATGGCATTGCCAACGGCGTGCAGCAGGTGGGTCTTGCCAAGGCCAGTGCCGCCATAGAGGAACAGCGGGTTGTAGGCACCACCCGGATTGTCGGCCACCTGACGGGCGGCCGCACGGGCCAGCTGGTTGGACTTACCCTCGACGAAATTCTCGAAGGTATAGTTCACGTTGGTGTTGCTCTTGTGGTTTGGCTCGGGCTTGTTTTCAGCCTTGTTTTCCCAGCTCTTGGGAGAGTTATTCACAGGATCGACACCACGGGCCGGCGCCCTGGCGACCGCGACGGGATGAGGGCGATTGCCGATATCAAAACGCAGGGTGGGAGCGTCGGCTCCGCACAGCTCGTTGATGATGCCGTTGACCCGGAGCAGGTACTTGTCGCGTACCCAGTCCAGAACAAAGCGGTTCGGTGCATACAGGGTCAGAGTATTGTCACTCAACTCCGCTTGAAGCGGCCGGATCCACATGCTGAATTCTGCCGAGGGCAACTCATCTTGCAGCCGGTTAAGGCACTGCTGCCATAGCGAAGCAGTCACTCTAGACTCCCGTCAATTGATTAAGTAAAGACCGGCTATTCTACGTTTTTAGTGGCCGGATCTCCAGTTGCTGCCGCACGGATCCAGCAAATAAGATCCTTGACTTTCAAGGATCCAACGCCCCAGGATCCCATTTCATCCCCAAAGTTACCCACAGCCGGATATAGGCAATGTGGACAGAATGGCGCGCTGCGACCATAGTTATTTTATATAACCAAATATCATTTATTTTTTATATTTTATTCCAATAACATCAGCGCCAACCCGTGATTACAACTAAAAATACAGCACTACAGAGAGAGGAATCCCCATGAAAACCACCATCAAGCTGATTTCCGGCGCCGCCATTCTGCTGGCCAGCCTGTCCGGCCAGGCCATCGCCCAGGAAACCATCAAGGTCGGCATGTCCGGCAAATATTTCCCGTTCACCTTCGTCAAGCAGGACAAGCTGCAGGGCTTCGAAGTGGACATGTGGAACCAGATCGGTGAGCGCACCGGCTACAAGGTCGAGTTCGTGACCGCCAGCTTCTCCGGCCTGTTCGGCATGCTGGAAACCGGCCGCGTCGACACCATCTCCAACCAGATCACCATCACCGACGAGCGCAAGGCCAAGTACGCCTTCTCCCAGCCCTATGTCTATGACGGTGCCCAGATCGTGGTCCGCAAGGGCAACAACACCATCCACGGCATCAAGGATCTGGAAGGCAAGAAAGTCGCCGTCAACCTGGGCTCCAACTTCGAAGAGCTGCTGCGCAAGAACGACCCCAACAAGAAGATCGACATCCGCACCTATGACTCCGCCTTCGAGCAGGATGTCGCCCTGGGCCGCATCGACGCCTTCGTGATGGACCGCGTCTCCACCGCCCAGCTGATCAAGGAATCCAAGCTGCCGCTGCAACAGGCCGGTGCACCGTTCGAAACCATCGAGAACGCCCTGCCCTTCCTGAAGACCCCGGAAAAGCAGGCCGTGCTGAAGAAGGTTGACGATGCCCTCACCGCCATGCGCAAAGACGGCACCCTGACCAAAATCTCCGAAAAATGGTTCGCAGCGGACATCACCAGCAAATAAATGATGGAATTTGACCTCGAGTACACGCTAGGGCTGTTTCCCATCCTGCTCAAATACCTGGGCACCACGATGGAAATGGCCCTGTGGGGATTCGTATTGGCACTCGTACTGTCGCTGATCCTGGCGATAGTACGGGTGTTTCGCGTTCCCGCACTTCACTGGCTGGCGATGCTATATATCTCGTTCTTCCGGGGTACACCGCTGCTCGTCCAGCTGTTCCTGCTCTATTACGGGCTGCCGCAGCTCTTCCCCATCTTCGTGGGGATGGATGCCTTTACCGCCGCCATCATCGGCCTGACCCTGCACTTCGCCGCCTACATGGCCGAGTCGATCCGGGCAGCCATTCTCGGCATCCACAAGAGCCAGATGGAAGCCGCCCTCAGCATCGGCATGAGCCGGCTGCAGGCGATGCAGCGGATCATCCTGCCCCAGGCGGCCCGCATCGCGACACCATCGCTGATGAACTACTTCATCGACATGATCAAGAGCACCTCCCTGGCGTTTACCCTGGGAGTGGCGGAGATCATGGGCAAGGCCCAGATGGAAGCGGCCTCCTCCTTCAAGTTCTTCGAGAGCTTCATGGCGGTGGCGCTGATCTACTGGGTGGTGGTCATCTTCTTCACCCGCTTGCAGCATCTGCTGGAAGTGCGGCTGAACCGTGCTTATTAAAGGAGGCCTGTCATGATCAACCTAACGGGTCTCTCCAAGGCCTATGACGGAAATCAGGTGCTCAACGGCATCGATCTTGAGGTAAAGAAGGGGGAGATTGTCGTCATCATCGGCCCCTCCGGTACCGGCAAGTCGACTCTGCTGCGCTGCCTCAACCTGCTGGAAACCCCGGATGCAGGGCGGCTCGTCATCGATGACCTCGCCGTGGATCTGGCCAAGGCCAGCGACCAGCAGGCCATCGAACTGCGCAAACGCGCCTCTTTCGTGTTCCAGAACTACGCCCTGTTCGCCAACAAGACGGCGCTGGACAACATCGCCGAGGGGCTGATCACCGTCTGGAAACAGCCGAAGGCGGAGGCTCGTGCCACTGCCCTGGGCATCCTCAAGGACATCGGCCTCGCCGAGAAACAGGATGCCTACCCGGCCTCCCTCTCCGGCGGCCAGCAACAGCGCGTCGGCATCGGCCGGGCCATGGCGGCCCACTCCAAGGTGATCCTGTTTGACGAGCCCACCTCCGCCCTCGATCCCGAGTGGGTCGACGAGGTGCTGGGCCTGATGAAGCAGCTCGCCCGCCAGCACCAGACCATGGTGGTGGTAACCCACGAGATCGAGTTTGCCCGTGATGTCGCCGATCGGGTGATCTTCATGGAAGGAGGCCGGATCGTGGAGCAGGGCCCGCCGGATCAGATATTGGTCGATCCGCAGGATCCCCGTACCCGGGAGTTCCTGCGCAAAGTACTTAAATAGCTCTCTCTTTGGCGGCCTGGCCGCCTTTTTTCTTGAGGGATCCTTGTTTAACCCCGGGTTGCCAGTATAATTCGGGGCCCTTGATCCTCCGGATCCTGCCAGATTATCCCGCTCGGTCGACGAACGGGGCGAGATGGAAAGGAACGGCGGATTGACGAGAAGCTGAACTCTGTTTAGAATTCGGCCTCTTTTGCTAGTCGTCACACGCTATAGCTGGCGCGTCGGCTAAGTGTGACAATCAAAACTGTACAGAAATACGGAATCGAATCATGAAACGTACTTTTCAACCGTCCAACCTGAAGCGCAAGCGCTCTCACGGTTTCCGCGCTCGCATGGCTACTGCCAACGGCCGCAAAGTTCTGGCCGCTCGTCGTGCCAAGGGTCGTGCCCGCCTGGTAGTCTAATGCCTACCCAGCACACCTTCTCTCGGGAGTTACGTCTGTTAACTCCCGAACACTTCAAACGCGTTTTCGCCGAGCCTGTCCGGGCCGCTTCTCCGCAAATTACGCTTCTTGCTTGCCCCAACTCCCTCGAACACCCCCGTCTTGGCCTCGCCGTGCCCAAAAAGGCGCTCAAGCGTGCCGTCTGGCGCAACCGTGTAAAACGAGTGGTTCGGGAAAGTTTTCGCCTCAATCAAGCCAATCTGCCCGCTATCGACATCGTCGTGATCGCCAAGGGTGGCGTGAAGGAGATGGACAATGAAGCGCTGTTCAAGTTACTGGAAAAGCTATGGCGCACTCTGTCACGCCGTTGCAATGGGTAGCAATCAAACTGATACGCCTGTATCAGCTAATCATTAGTCCCCTGCTCGGGCCGCGCTGCCGTTTCACCCCGACTTGTTCCCAATTTGCGATAGAAGCAATCCGACTTCACGGTTTCATAAAAGGCGTTTGGTTAGCCAGCAAACGTCTATTAAAATGCCATCCCTTATCCGAGGGTGGTTATGACCCGGTTCCGCAACCAAAGCGAAGAAACTGAAGACTATGGAATCACAACGCAATTTACTCCTGATCGGTTTGCTGTTCGTGAGCTTCTTGCTCTGGCAACAGTGGGAGTCCGACAAGGCTCCAAAGCCGGCCCCGACTACCGTGGCCCAAACCGAACATTTCGTACCTGAAGCCGGTCAGACCGGTGATATTCCTCAGGTTTCCGAGCAAGCAAATGGTAACGCCGCGCGCAAGCTGATCACCGTCTCCTCCGACGTGCTCAAATTGACCCTAGATACCCAGGGCGGTGACATCGTCTCTGCCGAACTGCTGGCCCACAAGCTGGAAGAAGGCAAGGAACAGCCGTTCACCCTGCTGACCAGCCAGCCTGCCCACCTCTATGTGGCCCAGAGCGGTCTGGTCGGTCGCAATGGTCCGGACAGCCAGGCCCAGGGTCGTCCCACCTATGAAGCCGCCCAGACCAGCTATCAGCTGGCCGACGGTCAGGATCAAGTCGTCGTTCCGATGACCTGGACCGACAGCAAGGGTGTGGTCTTCACCAAGGAGTTCGTGCTCAAGCGCGGTGATTACGCCGTGGGCGTCGACTACAAGATCGACAACAAGTCTGCCGAGCCGGTCCAGGTACAGTTCTACGGTCAGCTGAAGCAGACCATGACCACGCCGAAGGATCAGGAAGGTCATGCCATGGTGGCCAGTGCCTACCGTGGTGGTGCCTTCTCCAGCGAAGACTCCCGCTACAAGAAGTACACCTTCGACGAGATGAAGGATGCCGACCTGAACAAGACCACCCAGGGTGGTTGGGTCGCCATGCTGCAGCACTACTTCGTCTCCGCCTGGGCCCCGAATGCCAACGACACCAACAGCTTCTACAGCCGCGTGATCCCGGGCAAGGACCAGGCCATCATCGGCTACAAGGCGCCGCTGGTTGACGTCGCTGCCGGCCAGCAGGCCGAAGTGAGCGGCAAGCTGTGGATCGGTCCCAAGCTGCAGGATCAGATGGCCAAGGTGGCAAACCACCTGGATCTGACCGTCGACTACGGCTGGCTCTGGTTCATCGCCCAACCGCTGCACTGGCTGCTGACCGTGTTCCACGGTTTCGTCCAGAACTGGGGTCTGGCCATCATCATGCTGACCCTGCTGGTGCGCGGCATCATGTTCCCGCTGACCAAGGCCCAGTACACCTCCATGGCCAAGATGCGCATGCTCCAGCCCAAGCTGGCTGCGCTCAAGGAACGCTTCGGTGAAGATCGCCAGAAGATGTCCCAGGGTATGATGGAGCTGTACAAGAAGGAGAAGGTCAACCCGCTGGGCGGCTGCCTGCCCATCCTGGTACAGATGCCCATCTTCATCGCCCTCTACTGGGCACTGATGGAGTCTGTCGAGCTGCGCCACGCGCCGTTCGCCCTGTGGATCACCGACCTGTCGGTGAAGGACCCCTTCTTCGTGCTGCCAATCCTCATGGGTGCCTCCATGTGGTATCTGCAGAAGATGAGCCCGACCACCATCACGGACCCGATGCAGCAGAAGGTGATGCAGTTCATGCCGATCATCTTCACCTTCATGTTCCTCTGGTTCCCGGCAGGTCTGACTCTGTACTGGCTGGTGAGCAACGTCATCTCCATCATCCAGCAGACCATCATCTATCGTCAGCTGGAGAAGAAAGGCCTGCACTCACGCAACTGATGCGCAGCCCATCTTTCCTGATGACAAAAGAGGCGGCCTTCGGGCCGCCTTTTTTATTACAATGTCCCCCACCCTCTTACTCATTCAGCCAACCAGCGAGTCAAGCAAGATGACAACAGATACCATCGTGGCCCAGGCCACCGCCCCCGGCCGTGGCGGCGTCGGCATAGTCCGCGTCTCCGGCCCTGCCGCCGAGCGGGTCGCCGAGATAGTGCTCGGCAAGCTCCCCAGGGTGCGTTATGCCGAATATCTGCCGTTCAGGGACGAGCAGGGCCAGGCGCTGGATCAGGGCATCGCCCTGCTGTTCAAGGCCCCCAACAGCTTCACCGGCGAAGACGTGCTGGAGCTGCAGGGCCATGGCGGCCCCGTCATTCTCGACATGCTGATCCGCCGCATCCTGCAGATCGACGGCATCCGCCCCGCCCGCCCGGGCGAGTTCAGCGAGCGCGCCTTCCTCAACGACAAGCTGGATCTGGCCCAGGCCGAGGCCATCGCCGATCTCATCGAAGCCTCCAGCGAGCAGGCCGCCCGCAGCGCCATGCACTCCCTGCAGGGGCAGTTCTCCGGCAAGGTTCAGCAGTTGGTGGAGAGCCTCACCCGGCTGCGCATCTACGTGGAAGCGGCCATCGACTTCCCGGATGAAGAGATCGACTTTCTCTCCGACGGCAAGGTGGCGGGTGACCTCTACGCCATCATGTCCGAGCTGGACGACGTGCGCGGCGAGGCCAAGCAGGGTGCCCTGCTGCGAGAGGGGATGAAGGTGGTGATCGCTGGTCGCCCCAACGCTGGCAAATCGAGCCTGCTCAACGCCCTCGCAGGCCGCGAGTCCGCCATCGTCACAGAGATCGCCGGTACCACCCGCGACGTGCTGCGCGAGCACATCCATCTGGACGGCATGCCGCTGCACATCATCGACACCGCGGGCCTGCGCGATACCCAGGACAAGGTGGAACAGATCGGCATCGAGCGTGCCTGGGCCGAGATCGAACAGGCCGACCGGGTGCTGTTCATGGTGGACGGCACCACCACGGATGCCGTCGACCCCCACGACATCTGGCCGGAATTCGTTGATCGGTTGCCAAAAAACATCGGCCTCACCGTGGTACGCAACAAGGCGGACCTGACCGGCGAGGATCTGGCACCGAGCCAGGAGCAGGGTCATGCCGTCTATCGCATCTCCGCCAAGACCGAGCTGGGGCTGCCCGCACTGCGCGAGCACCTCAAGGCCTGCATGGGCTTCCAGGGCAATACCGAGGGGGGCTTCATGGCCCGCCGCCGCCACCTGGACGCACTGGAGCGCGCCGCCGAACGGCTGCTGGTAGCCAGGGAGCAGCTTGAGGTCTATGTGGCTGGCGAACTGGTAGCCGAGGAGCTGCGCCTGGCCCAGGAGTCCCTGTCCGAGATCACGGGCGAGTTCAGCTCCGACGATCTGCTGGGCCGCATCTTCTCCAGCTTCTGCATCGGCAAGTAAGTCCGCAGAGCAGGCAATAAAAAGCCCGGGTTCATCCCGGGCTTTTTTTGTGCGCTTTTCATCCATCAACCTAGAGGCGGCGCAGGCACCACATGAAGTAAGCGCCCCCTAACAGGGTGGAGACCAGACCGACGGGCACCTCCTGGGGAAAGAGGATCTGCTGGCCGATCCAGTCCGCCGACACCATCAGCAAAGCGCCACAGCCTGCGGCGCCGAGCAGGTGCCAGCGCGCCCTCACCAGCCCCATCAATCTGGCCAGGTGCGGCGCCAGCAGACCGGCAAAGGAGAGCGGGCCTATCACCATGGTGGCACTGGCGGTGAGCACGGCCACCAGCAGCAGGATGGTGAGCTGGGCACGGCCGAGATGGATCCCCAGAGCCGTCGCTACCGCCGGCCCCATGGGCATGAGATCGAGCCAGCGGCTCACCAGCAGGCAGGCTGCCAGCATCAGCAGCGCCAACACCACCAGGGCAAGGGCCACCGGCTGGGTGACGTAATAGGTGGAGCCGGACATCCAGGAGAGCAGTTGCTGCACCCGCAGGTCGCCGTTGGCCAGGGCGATGGCCTGCAACGGCTCGAACAGCGCCGTGATGGCGATGCCAGACAGCAGTATCCGCTCCGGCTGGAAGCCGTTGCGCCGGTTGACAAGCACCAGCAGCAACAGGCAGGCGAAGGCGCCCACCAGCCCCCCCAGCAGCATCATGGGCAGCGGCAAGGCGGGCAGCAACAGGGCCGCCGCAATCACCCCCATGAAGGTGCCACCGCTTACCCCCAGCAGTTCGGGGCTCGCCATGGGGTTGTTGCTGACTCGCTGCAACAGGGTGCCTGCCAGCGCCAGCAACACGCCTGCGGCACCCGCTGCCAGCGTGCGCGGCAAGCGCCACTCCAGCTGGGCCTGCCACCGCAGCCAGCCCGGCCAGCCCCAGCCGCCCATCCCCTGCCCAAACAACAGGGAGGCGATCACCGCCGCAGCCAGCCCCAACACCATCAGGCCGACAAGGCGAGTCGGCGCCGGATGGCGGGCCAACTGCAGCGAGGAGTTCGCCTTAGGCGCACTCTGCTTGATGCCAAGACGCGGGATCAGCCAGAGCAGCAGCGGCGCCCCCAACAGGGCCGTCATGGCGCCGGTCGGGATCAGCACAGGCCAGAACCGGCTCAGGGTCTGCAGCAGCAGATCGGTGGCCGCCAGCAACAGGGCGCCGAGGATGGGTGCCCACAGCAGCCGCTGGGCCAGTTTTCTGACCCCCAGCAGCCGCACCATGGCGGGCGCCGCCAGCCCGATAAAACCGATCAGCCCCACCACGCTCACCACGCAAGCGGTGATGAAGACCGCGATGCCGAGAGCGGCGAATCTCAGGTGCTTGAGAGAGACCCCCAGGCTGCGAGCGCTGGCATCGTCCAGCTCCAGCACTGCCAGCGGGCGCACCAGCACCACCGCCAGCATCGCGGCCAGCAGCAACCGTGGCAGCAGATAGCCGACGCCGCTCCAGCTGTTCTGGGCCAGAGATCCGCTCCCCCACACCAGCAACCCTTTGAGCTCCTCCTGGAAGAACAGCAGCAATCCCATGCTGATGGCGGCCAGATAGAGGTTGATCACCAGCCCTGCAAAGACGATGACCACGGGATTGAGCTGGCGGCGCCAGGCCAGGGCGAAGACCAGCCCCATGGCCAGGCTTCCCCCGGCCATGGCGATCCACTCCCGCCCGATCAGCAGCCAGGAGGGGGCGAGCAGGGTCACCATCATCAGCGCCAGCTGGGCGCCGGAGGCCACCCCCAGGGTGGTGGGCGAGGCCAGGGGATTGCGCAGCACCTGCTGCATCAGGGTACCGGCGAGCCCGAGGGCGGCACCGGCCAGCAGGCAGATGGCTAGGCGCGGCAGCCAGCTGAAATGAACCACCGCCTGGCGGGCATCGTCCAGCTCGGGGGAGAACAGGGCCTGCCACCAGAGCGCCCCCGGCAGTTGACGTGCCAGCTCGGCGCAAGCCAGCCCCAGTGTCAGCACCAACAGGCAGAGACCCGGGCGTAGCAGGGGCGAAGAAAGAGAAGAGCTCATTGATTTGATCCCCCGGTTGCTCTGTGGACAGCCTGCTCCCGCAAGGCACCGTCCAGCAGGGTGGCGAAGCGGCGGGCCGCCAATATGCCACCAAAACTCCATGTCGCAGGCAGATGGATCACCGGATTGTTCTGTACCAGCGGGAGATGCTGCCACAATCCAGGCTCCTGAAGTTTTTCACCAACTCCTACGGGCACGGGGTCCACCACCACCAGCCTGGCATCCGGCATCCCGAGAAACTGCTCCAGGCTCGCGACCGAGAATCCCCAGGCATTGGTCTCTCCCTGCCAGGCGTTGCGAAGGCCGAGGCGCTGCATCACTGCCTCGAACAGGCTGCCATGGCCAAACACCCGCACATGGCGCTCATCGATGAATTGCACCACCAGCAAGGGGGGCAGATCGGCGGGCTGCGCCGCCTGCATCTGTGCCAGATCCTGATCCAGCGCGGCGAGCTGGCGTTCGGCCTCCGCCTCTTTGTTGACCAGGGCGGCTATGGTCAGTGTCGCTTCCCGCAGTCGCTGCCACAGATCGGTGCCCGGTTCATACAGGGCGATGGAGTGCACCGGCGCGATGCGGGAGAGGGTCGGCGCCAGGGGGGCCGCCAGCGGCGAGATGAGAACAAGATCCGGTTTGAGCTCCGCCAGCAGTTCCCGGTTGGGTTGGGCACGAAGCCCGATATCGATCACCCCGGCAGGAAGCTGGGGTTCACCGACCCAGGCGCGATAGGGGGCCACATCCCCCACCGCCATCGGTGTCACTCCGAGCGCCAGCAGGGTTTCGGCTATGGTCCAGTCCACGGTGGCGATGCGGGGCGTGGCGCTGGTGGCGGTGACAAGCTGCCCGGCCTCCCCTGCCAGGGGCAGCAGCAGACTGAGCAGACAGGGCGCCATCTTCAATAAACGGTTCAAGAGCGGCCCCCGGTCAGACGATGGCGATGGCGTGGTCATGGGCCGGATGGCGAATGACCTCCATGGGGATGCCATAGATGGCGTTCAGGGTCTCCCCTGTCATGATCTGTTCGGGCTCGCCGTGGGTCAGCAGACGGCCGGAGTGCAGCGCCACCAGCCTATCGCAGAAGCGGGAGGCCATGTTGATGTCGTGAATGACGATGATGACCCCGAGGTTGAGCTGGCGGCTGAGCTGCTTGACGAGCGTGAGCACCTCCACCTGATGGGCCACGTCCAGGGCGGCCAGTGGCTCGTCCAGCAGGATGAAACGGCTCTCCTGAGCCAGCAGCATGGCGAGCCAGACTCGTCCCCGCTCACCGCCGGAGAGGGTATCCACCAGCCGATCGGCAAAGCGTTCGGTGTGGGTCAGGGCGATGGCCCGCTCCACCTGACGGTGATCTTCCGCTCCCATCCGGCCCAGCAGGCCGCGCCAGGGGTAGCGCCCCATCTCCACCAGCTCGCGGCCGAGCAGATTTTCGGCACTCGGCAGGTGCTGGGGCAGATAGGCCACCTGACGGGCAAACTCCCGGTTGCCCCAGGCAGACAACGGCTGGTCATCGAACAGGATCTCCCCGCCGCTGTGGGGTTGCTGGCGCGCCAGCAGCTTGATCAGGGTCGATTTTCCCGACCCGTTGTGGCCGATGAGGCCATAGACCCGACCTTGCTCGAAGCGAAGGCTGGTGGGGTGCAGCAGCGTGCGGTCATTGACCGCGAAGCTGGCGGATTTCATCTCGAACATAAGCAATTCCTGTGCTGGCTTGCTGCCAGTCTCATCGGTGCCAGCATCAGGTCGGCACCTTGCCATCCAGATGGGCGACCGCATCCCGGCTCACCTGCTCGCGCTGCTCGCCGGTCAGTTCGGTGAGGCGGCCCTGGCGCATCTCCAGCAGGCGATCGGCCAGAGAGAAGTAGTGATCGTCGTGGCTGATGGCGATCACCGTCTTGCCCATCTCCTTGAGACGCGGCAACAGCACCTGATAGAAGATGCGGCGGAACTGGGGATCCTGATCCGCGGCCCACTCGTCGAACAGCATGATCTCGCGCTGCTCTGCCAGGGCCAGCAGCAGGGCGACCCGCTTGCGCTGGCCCTGGGAGAGGTCGATATCGGCGATGAAGCCATCCTCGATGGCAAGCTTGCTGCCCATCTGCAACCGCTCAAGCCACTCGGCGACCAGCGCCTCTTTCGGCTCGGGCCCCAGCAAATGCTGGAACAGGTGGTAGTCGGTGAAGATGGCGGAGAAGAGCCCCAGATAGCCGTTGCGATCGGTGACCGGCTCCCCATCCAGCAGGATCCGGCCAGAGACCGGTTGATAGAGCCCGGTCAGCAGCATGGCGACGGTCGACTTGCCGGAGCCATTGCCACCGATGAGGAATATCTGCTCCCCCCGCTCGATCACCAGATTGATGGGGCCCACGGAGAAACCGCCCTCCCCCTGGTAGTGAAAGCTCACCTGATCCAGCTCGATGCGCTGCCAGGGGCGAGGCGCAGGCGGCAACGGGAACGCTTCGTCCGGCTCTGCCAGATTGAGGGCAGCTATCTTGTCGAACGCCACCTGGGCGGCGATCAGGGTCGGCAGGGCTCCGATGCCTTGCAGCAAGGGAGTGCGCAGGAACAACAGGGTCAGGGCGAAGGTGGCGGCCACATTGGTGTTGGCCCAGCCCAACCCGTTGGCCAGGAAGAAGACCAGGCCGATGGCACCCAGCATCATGATGTTCGACCAGTTCACCGCGCTCAGGTGGTAGGTATCGGCGCGGATGATCTGCTCCCGGTAGTCCCGGGCATTCTGCTCATAGAGCTGGTGGTAGACGAAGTGGGCACGCTCGCGGTTGAGCGCCAGCTCCTTGCACCCGGCGATGATGGACTGGTAGTTCTGGTAGAGCCTGTCTTCGGCCTGGCGCATGTGCGCCAGGTGGCGATAGACCCGGTTCACCAGCAGCCAGCCCACCACCATGGTCACGGTGACCCAGAGGGCGGTAACACCGAGCAAGGCGGGAGAGAGCAGGCCAAGGTAGATGATGGAGCCCAGGGTGAGCACCAGACCCTGTACCAGTTCCGGCAGGCGCACGAAGGCGATGGTGATCTGACCGATGTCGCTGGAAAGGGAGGCCAGGAGCGGCCCCTGCCCTATTTGACGCAGACGGGCGACGTCGGTATCCAGCAGTTGCTTGAGCAGGCGGCCACGCAACCGGTAGACGAAATGGTGACCCAGGGTGGTCAGGGCCAGTTGGGATCCGAGCGTGATCACCAGCAGCAGCAAGACCAGGCCGACAAGCTGACCCAGGATCGGCAGCGGATCCCCGACTGATTCGATAAGTGATTGATTGATGAAGGCAATGACGCCTATCCCGCTGACAGCACTCAGCAGGCTGAGCAGGCTAATGGCGATGAAGGGCCAACGGTATTGGCGATAAACCAGTGACAAGAGTTCCATGACAGGCCTGTAGATGAATGGAAGGAGGGCGGGAGCCTTCGCCCCCGCCCGGCCTGTCGCTTACCAGCGGTAGTTGACGGTGCCGACTATGCTGCGCGGCTCGCCGTAGTAGCAGTAGTAGTCGCAGCTCGCCACATAGGTGTCGTTCAGCAGGTTGTTGACGTTGATCTGGGCACGCCAGTTCTTGGCAAAGTCATACCCGATCATCGCATCCCATACGGTGTGTGCCGGTACCTGGGCGGAACCATAGATGGGGGTGTAGTCCGCATTCACCGCGCCGATGCCGACGCTGGAACCCACATAGCGCACGCCGGAACCCAGCTCAAGACCGGATACCGGGCCCTGCTGCACCTTGTAGTTGCCCCAGAAGGAGGCCTGGTGGCGCGGGATCAGGCTCGCACGACGATCGCCGTTGCCGGTGTCGTTGGTCTTGGCATCGGTATAGGTATATGCAGCGGTCAGGCGCAACGCCTCGGTGGCCTGCACGCTCCCTTCCAGCTCGACCCCCTGAGAGGTCACTTCACCGGCCTGGGTCTGCTGGCCGGAGCCGGTAGAGACCAGGGAGTTGGTCTGCTCCAGATCGAACAGCGCCAGGTTGATGTAGCCATCGAGGAAGCTGGGTGCGTACTTGACCCCGGTCTCGTAGAGCTTGCCTTCCAGCGGCTTGTAGGAGTTGCCGGTGTTGGGGTCTATCCCCGGCAGCACTTCGAAGGATTCCGCATAGGCGAAGTAAGGGGAGAGACCGTTGTCGGCCAGGTACATCAGGCTGCCGGAGAGAGAGAGGTTGTCGTCGTACTGTTTCTCGTTCTTGCTCTTGGCTTCGCTGATGTTGTGGGTTTCCACGTAATCGAAACGACCGCCCGCGGTCAGCAGCCAGCGATCATCCCAGCGGATCTGGTGCTGGGCATAGAGGCCGCTCTGACCCTTGGTGCTCTTCTGGTGGGTCGCGGTGGATTCATCAAAACCGGGGAAACCGCTGTAATCCGGGTTCATGGTGTTGATGGCGCCCATGCCATAGTTGTCGGCTTCCTGACCTTCATTTACATGGCGCTGCAGATCCACCCCCAGCAGCAGGGTCTGCTCCGTGCTGTCGGTGTTCCAGTAACCCACCATCTGGTTGTCCATGGTGGCGCTCTTGGTATCCCCATCCCGGTAGACCAGGCCGCGGTAGGCGGTGGTGCCTTCATAGGTCGGAAAGATATAGGTCTGGCGCAGCAGCAGATCGTTGTAATTGAAGCGAACGTTCTGCTTGAACTCCCAGGTCTGGTTGAGCTGGTGGGCCAGCTCGTACCCGGCGGAGATCTGGGTATTGCGATTGCGATCGTAATCCGGCTGGCTCAGGTTGGTGGAGGGATCGATCTGGCCGCCGGAGGTATTCAGGGTGCCATAGACCGGGAAGAAGCCGTTGGTCGGCACCCCTTCATCGTGCTTGAAGCTGGAGAGCAGCGTCAGCGTGGTGCGATCCGAAATATCCAGGGTCACGCTCGGCGCCAGATAGGCGCGCTCGTTGTAGGTGCCGTCCAGCACGCCGTCCCGCTCGTTGTAGAGGGCCACCAGACGATACCGGCTGTTGTCGGTAAGGGTGTCGGAGACATCCACCCCGACCTGGCGCAGATCCCGGTTGCCCAGTTGCAGGTTCACCAGTCCCTGCGGGGTCGCGGTCGGACGCTTGCTGATGGCGTTGATGACGCCTCCGGGAGGGGCTTCGCCATACAGAATGGAGGCCGGGCCTTTGAGCACTTCCACGCTCTCAAGGCCGAAGGGCTCCGGGGTCCAGACATAGTAACCGGTGCTGAACAGGCGGTTGCCATCCAGGTAAGAAGCCGCATCGAAGCCGCGCACCTTGAACCAGTCAGCATCCGTGTCCGAACCATAGGACTGGGACAGGACGCCGGAGCGATAGCGCAGGGACTCGTCTAGCTTGAGTACGGCGTGCTGGTCCAGCTCTTCGCGATTGACCACGGAAACGGCACGGGGGGTCTCTGCCATGGGGACCTCGACCTTCATGGCGGTCCCGGTCACGACCATGGTTTCGCCCGCCTTGGGCAACTCTTTATCCGCCTGTTCCGCCGCCAACACGGGCAGGGACGCCAGCAGACAGGAGAGCGGCAGCAGCTGTGCGCCTCTCTTTCGCATCACGGCATTCGGGGTATTTTTTTGCGCAATCATATAAGTGTCTCAAATATCAATAAGTTATGTTTGATTTCTTATTATGGGTGCCCAATTGGACCGGTCAGCCCGGCGCCTCAGGCGAATAAAGCAGCGCCATGCTACTACAGGTGCTGTGATCGAATCGATTCAATAATTGCTAATCATTTGCATCTGCATTGTTAATTGATGTTTTGAAGTGTCGTTTGACAACGAAAGGTGCGATGAGGTCGCAACAGGCGGAAAGAAGGCGCCACGACGGCCACGAGACCGGTTTTGGCTGCAAAAAAGTGGACAGGATCCTTATCCCCAAGCTTTATCCATATTTATCCACATGCTTTGGCGGTAAGATCCCCCCTCTTCACTTTTTCGATGACATCAGGATCCATTCCATGGCCAAACTCAACCTCATCGTCGGCTCCATGCTGGGGGCCTCCGAATATGTCGCAGATCATGTGGTCGGCCTGCTTGAACAGGCGGGCCACCAGGCGGAGATCCACAACCCCGCCAGCCTGGCCAGGATCCTGACCGAGCCAGAAGCCATCGTGCTGGTGGTCACTTCCACCCATGGTGCGGGGGATGTACCCGACAATCTGCAGCCCTTTGCCCGGGATCTTGCCGAGCAGCAGCCGGATCTCGCCGCCTTCAAGTACGGAGTGATCGCCCTGGGGGATCGCAGTTATGACACCTTCTGCCAGGGCGGCAAGACGCTGGATCGGCTGCTGGCCGGGTGCGGTGCCAGCCGACTGGGGGATCTCCTGGAAATAGACGTGACCCAGCACGAGATCCCCGAAGATGCCGCAGAAACCTGGATCCACGACTGGATGACCTTGATCGGCTGATCAGGGCCAGGGAGATCCGGTCACGACCCCCGATCTCCCTGGTTATCCCCAGATCCCTATCCACCAGGTTATTAACAGGGGGATCCGGATAAGTTTTTCCCGAGAGCTCCCCACATGAGCTCGGATAATTGTGTATAACTTAGGTGCTAAGCTCTGCAAAACCTATAGTTATTCATGTATTAGATCTTGACGACCATGTGTCTGTGTATAAAAACCCATGTTATCCCCCCGTTCGCCCCCTCTGGATCCAAGCTTTTCCACAAGCAGCGATCGACCTTAACCGAATGATCTTTATGATCAAAAATGCCTTATCAACAGAAGTCTCGGATCCTAATAAAAGATCCAATAAAAGATCGATCTAAAGATCCTTAAGATCTATTTAACCGATCCCTGATCCATACTGATCCTGAAGTAGACGTTCCCCTCCGGATGCTAAACAGATAGAATGATCCGCCCTTCAGACCAGGCAAACAAAGATCTTCAGGCGTGCAGATCAAGGTGATCCCCAATGCAATACCATGAACAATTTGATGTGATCGTCGTCGGTGGCGGTCATGCAGGAACCGAAGCAGCAACAGCGGCAGCCCGCATGGGTCTCAATACCCTGTTGCTCACCCACAACATAGATACGCTGGGACATATGTCCTGCAATCCGGCGATCGGCGGGATCGGCAAGGGACACCTGGTCAAGGAAGTCGACGCCCTTGGCGGGATCATGGCGCAGGCCATCGATCTCGGCGGGATCCAGTTCCGCACGCTCAACTCCTCCAAGGGCCCTGCGGTGCGGGCTACCCGTGCCCAGGCGGATCGCCTGCTGTACAAGGCTGTGGTGCGTCAGACACTGGAGAACTACCCGAACCTGAAGATCTTCCAGCAGGCCTGCGACGATCTGGTCATGGACGGGGATCGCGTCGCCGGGGTCGTTACCCAGAGCGGGATCCGCATCAGCGGCAAGACGGTCGTACTGACCGTTGGCACCTTCCTCAATGGTCTGATCCACATCGGCATGGAGAACTACAAAGGAGGTCGCGCCGGGGATCCTCCCTCGATTGCCCTCGCCCAGCGCCTGCGTGAAATGCCGCTGCGCATCGATCGCCTCAAAACCGGCACGCCACCACGCATCGATGCACGCACCGTCGATTTTTCCGTGATGCAGCAGCAACATGGTGATGATCCTCGCCCGGTCTTCTCCTTCATCGGCAACGCCAGCCAGCATCCCCGCCAGATGCCTTGCTACGTGACCCATACCAATGAGCAGACCCACGAGGTGATCCGCAACAACCTGGATCGCAGCCCCATGTACGCCGGAGTGATCGAGGGGATAGGCCCGCGCTACTGCCCGTCGATCGAGGACAAGATCACCCGCTTTGCCGACAAGACGGCGCATCAGATCTTTGTCGAACCGGAAGGCCTGACCACCCACGAACTCTACCCAAACGGGATCTCCACCAGCCTGCCGTTCGACGTGCAGGTGCAGATCGTCCGCTCGATCCGTGGTTTCGAGAATGCCCATATCACTCGCCCTGGCTACGCCATCGAGTACGATTTCTTCGATCCGCGGGATCTCAAGGCCAACATGGAGAGCAAGTGCATCGAGAACCTCTTCTTCGCCGGCCAGATCAACGGCACCACCGGCTATGAAGAGGCCGCTGCCCAGGGCCTGATGGCCGGTCTGAACGCGGGCTTGCGCGCCCAGGGCAAGGAAGCCTGGCACCCACGCCGGGATCAGGCCTACATGGGCGTGATGATGGACGATCTCTCCACACTGGGGACCCGCGAACCCTATCGCATGTTCACCAGCCGTGCCGAATATCGCCTGCTGCTGCGGGAAGACAATGCGGATCTGCGCCTGACCGCCATCGGCCGCGAGCTGGGTCTGGTGGACGATCATCGCTGGAGCCTGTTCAATGCCAAGGTGGAACAGGTGGAGCAGGAACGTCAGCGCATGCGCTCGACCTGGATCCACCCGCAGCATCCGTCTCTGGAGGCCGTCAACGCCCTGGTCAATACTCCCCTGACCCGGGAGCAGAGCCTGGAAGAGCTGCTGCGTCGCCCCGAGGTGACCTACGATGCCCTGATGGCCATCGAGGGTGTAGGGCCTGCATTGACCGATGCGGCTGCCGCGGATCAGGTGGAGATCCAGATCAAGTACGCCGGTTATATCGAGCGTCAGCACGACGAGGTGGAGAAACAGCTGCGCAACGAAAACACCCTGCTGCCGCTGGACATGAACTACCGCGACGTGAACGGTCTCTCCAACGAGGTGATCGCCAAGCTCAACGATGCCAAGCCAGAGACCATTGGTCAGGCGTCCCGCATCTCCGGCATCACCCCTGCCGCCATCTCCATCTTGCTGGTGCACCTGAAGAAACACGGCCTGCTGCGTAAAACCGCCTGAGGAATTCCCCGTTGGACAACATGTTGGAAAGATTGAACGGCCTGCTCATGCAGGCCGGAATTGTTATCACCGAAACCCAGAAGACCCAGTTGGTGCAGTTGGTCGAGTTGCTGCACAAGTGGAACAAGGCTTACAATCTCACCTCGGTGCGAGATCCGGACGCCATGCTGGTCAAGCATATCCTCGACAGCCTGGTGGTGAGCCCTCACCTGCACGGTGAACGCTTCATCGATGTGGGAACGGGTCCGGGTCTGCCCGGACTACCGCTGGCCATCATCAATCCGGACAAACAGTTCGTGCTGCTCGACAGCCTGGGCAAGCGGATCAACTTCATCCGCCAGGTGATCCTGGAACTGGGGTTGACCAATGTGACCCCCGTCAAATCCCGGGTGGAGGAGTATCAACCCGAGACCGGATTTGATGGTGTACTGAGCCGGGCTTTCGCCTCCCTGGAGGACATGCTGAGCTGGTGTCATCATCTGCCGTCACCCGAGGGCAGCTTCCTGGCGCTCAAGGGACAATACCCCGAGCAGGAGCTGGCACAGTTGCCTGACAGCATTCGTCTGGTTGCCACCCACAAGCTGGTGGTGCCGGAACTGGAAGGCGAACGCCATCTGCTGGAGTTTAAAGCCATCCAGCCCGAATAGGGCCGCCGCATTCATTTAGGGGACAGTGTGGGAAAAGTCATTGCCATAGCCAACCAGAAGGGTGGAGTGGGTAAAACCACCACCTGTGTGAATCTGGCCGCCTCCATGGCCGCTACCCGGCGCAAGGTGCTGGTGATCGATCTGGATCCGCAGGGCAATGCCACCATGGGCAGTGGCGTCGACAAGTACGATGTCGAGCGCACCGCCTATGAACTGCTGATCGAAGATGCCCCCATCGGCGAGGTGATCATCCCCGAAACCTCGGGAGGCTATCACCTGATTGCCGCCAATGCCGACGTGACCGCGGCAGAAATCCGCCTGATGGAGTTTTTTGCCCGCGAGATCCGCCTGCGCAACGCCCTGGCCTCGGTCAGGGACAAGTACGACTACGTCTTCATCGACTGCCCGCCTTCTCTCAACATGCTGACGGTGAATGCCATGGCCGCCGCCGACTCCGTGCTGGTGCCCATGCAGTGCGAATACTATGCGCTGGAAGGGCTGACCGCCCTGGTGGACACCATCAGCAAGCTGGCAGCCGTGGTCAATCCGGAGCTGAAGATCGAAGGGGTGCTGCGCACCATGTTCGATCATCGCAACCGGCTGGCCAATGATGTGTCCGATCAGCTGAAACAGCATTTCGGGGACAGGGTCTATCGCACCATCATTCCCCGCAACGTAAGACTGGCGGAGGCGCCGAGCTTTGGCGCGCCAGCCATGCACTATGACAAATCATCGGTGGGGGCCAAGGCCTATCTGGCCCTGGCTGGCGAGATCCTGCGCCGCCAGGAGCAGGAGTCCCAGCCGCTCACCGCAGATCGAGAGAGCATATGACGCCGAAGAAACGTGGGCTGGGCAAGGGGCTGGACGCCCTGCTCAGCACCAGCACGGCCGCCCGCCAGAAACAGGTGATGAGCGACCAGCGCACCGAACAGGCCATGGCCCCGACCAATCAGGGGGAATTGCGCAAGCTGCCGGTGGAGTGGCTGCAGTCCGGCAAATACCAACCGCGCAAGGATATGTCCCAGGATGCGCTGGAGGAGTTGGCCAACTCCATCCGTGCACAAGGGGTGATCCAGCCCATAGTGGTTCGCTCCATCGGTGAAAACCGTTTCGAAATCATTGCTGGTGAACGCCGCTGGCGCGCCTCCCAGCTGGCCCGTCTCGAAGTGGTGCCCTGCCTGGTCAAGGATGTCGCCGACGAGGCGGCCGTCGCCATCGCACTTATCGAGAACATCCAGCGTGAAGATCTCAACGCCATCGAGGAGGCCGTCGCCCTACAGCGCCTGCTGACGGAGTTCGAACTGACTCACCAGCAGGTTGCCGAGGCGGTGGGCAAGTCCCGCACCACGGTCACCAACCTGCTGCGTCTCAACCAGCTCAACGAGGACGTGAAGCGCTTCGTGGAGCACGGCGACCTCGACATGGGGCATGCCCGTGCCCTGCTGGCCCTGAGCGGCCAGGCCCAGTCAGAGCTGGCCAAACTGGTGGCCCAGAAGGGGCTGACAGTGCGAGATACCGAGAAGCTGGTGCAAAAAGCACTGGAACCGGCAAAAACCAGGGTTGAACCCGTCCGTGATCCCCAGTTTGGTTATCTCGAGCGCCAGATTTCTGAAAAAATTGGCAATCAGGTGCAACTTCAGCCGGGCAAGAAAGATAGCGGCAAGTTAGTAATAAGTTACGATAACTTGGCAGATTTGGACCGGGTATTGGGCTATTTTGGCCTGTCAGAATCGTGATTTTTACGCTTTTTGTAGTAATAAAACATCCATTACTTTCGATATGAACATAACCTTAATTTCGCGCGGAAAGCCGCAAAAATTAAGGATTTTTGCCATGTTGCAATAGCCGTCTTCACGGGTATAATTTGACCGGCTTTTCGAGCTGTGAACCTGGGGTCTTCGGATCCCGATTTTTTACAGTTCTGTAATGTTCAGGGGTAGGTTGGTGAAGCAGAAAATAGCCTTGGAAGGTTTGACGCTGGCCTTGGCTATGCTCGTTTGTCAGCTGGTCCTGATCCTGGCGATCGCCACCGTCTGGTTTTATCAGGCGGGAGAGTTCGCCGGACAATCCTCTCTCTACGGAGGGGGGATGTACTGGGTTCCTCAAGCCCTGTTCACGCTCTGGGTTCTGCGCCGCAAGGTGACGAAAGAGAGCGTAGGCCTGGTTTTGCGGGACTTTTATGGTGGGGCAGGGATTAAGCTCATTACTACAACAGGACTTTTCGCCCTGCTGTTTGGCGCCGGGATTGAGGTCGACACCGCCTCGTTCTTCGCCACTTATATCCTCGCCCTCGTTGTACAGTGGATAGTTTCATTCACGCTTAACAACCACTATTAGGAAAACTCATGTCTGCAACCGGAGAAGTCCTGACTCCTCAGGGATATATCTCCCACCACCTGACCCACCTGCAGGTAGGGTCCGGGTTCTGGACGGTGAATATCGATTCCATGATATTTTCCGTCGTGCTAGGCGCCCTGTTTATCTGGTTGTTCCGCAAGGTTGCCGTCAAGGCCACCAGCGGTGTGCCCGGTAAGCTGCAGTGCTTTGTGGAGATGCTGGTCGAGTTTGTGAATGGTAACGTCAAGGACATCTTTCATGGTCGCAACAAGGTCATCGCACCTTTGGCCCTGACGGTGTTCGTGTGGATCTTCCTGATGAACTTCATGGACCTGATCCCCGTTGACTTTATCCCTCACGCTGCACAGTTGATGGGTGTTCCCTATCTGCGTGTGGTTCCCTCTGCTGACGTTAACATCACCATGTCCATGGCTTTGGGCGTGTTCTTCTTGATCCTGTACTACAGCATCAAGGTCAAGGGTATCAGCGGGTTCGTGAAGGAGCTGACGCTTCAGCCTTTCAATCACCCTGCTGCCATCCCGGTTAACTTCATCCTTGAAACCGTCACGTTGATTTCCAAGCCTGTTTCATTGGGTCTGCGACTGTTCGGCAACATGTATGCTGGCGAACTGATCTTCATCCTGATTGCGGGTTTGTTACCCTGGTGGTCACAGTGGATCCTGTCCGTGCCTTGGGCAATCTTCCACATCCTGATCATCACTTTGCAGGCGTTTATCTTCATGGTTCTGACCATCGTCTATTTGTCGATGGCGCAGGAAGACCATGGTTGATGCAACTCAAATAATCCTTTTTATACAATCAATTACATCTAAATAAATGGAGATCCTCATGGAAAACTTGAACATGGACCTGCTGTACATCGCTGCTGCAATGATGATGGGTCTGGCGGCTATCGGCGCCTCCATCGGTATCGGTATCCTGGGTGGCAAGTTCCTGGAAGGTGCAGCTCGTCAACCTGACCTGATCCCTGTTCTGCGTACCCAGTTCTTCATCGTGATGGGTCTGGTGGATGCGATCCCGATGATCGCCGTTGGTCTGGGTCTGTATGTGATGTTTGCGGTTGCCTAAGTCATTACGACTCACGCAGAACCCATTAACTAACTAAAGAGGACATCGGCTGTGAATATCAACGCCACCCTCCTCGGCCAAGCAGTTGCTTTTTTCATCTTCGTAGTGTTTTGCATGAAGTACGTATGGCCGCCGCTGATGGCTGCCATCGAAGCCCGTCAGAAAGAAATCGCTGACGGCCTCTCTTCTGCAGAGCGTGCCAAGAAAGATCTGGAGCTGGCCAAGGCCAACGCCACCGATCAGCTGAAAGAAGCCAAGCTTCAGGCTGCTGAAATCATCGATCAGGCCAACAAACGCAAGGCCCAGATCATTGATGAGGCCGCTGTCGGAGCCCAAGCTGAGCGGGAGAAAATCCTGGCTCAGGGCCGTGCAGAGATCGAAGCTGAACGTCATCGTGCCAAAGAAGAACTGCGCAAGCAGGTTGCTGCTCTTGCCATCGCGGGTGCAGAGAAGATCCTGGCACGCCAAATCGACCAGGCTGCCAACAGCGACATCGTCGACAAACTGGTAGCAGAACTGTAACGGGAACGGGGCTATGTCTGAACTGACTACAATCGCTCGCCCCTACGCCAAGGCTGCTTTCGAGTTTGCCGTTGAGCACAAGGCGGTTGACCAATGGCTGGAGATGCTCGATTTCGCCGCTCAGGTGGCAGAAAACGAGACCATGCACAGCCTGGTAAACGGCTCCGTTGCTGCCGAAGAACTGGCAAAGCTGTTTGTCGGTGTCTGCGGTGAGCAGCTCAACGAGCACGGTCAGAACCTGATCCGGGTGATGGCCGAGAATGGTCGCTTGGGTGTGCTGCCGGCGGTCGTTGCCGAATTCGTCGCGCTCAAGGCTGAACTGGACAAAGAAGTTCAGGCTGACGTGATTTCGGCGATCGAACTGACCGACCAGCAGAAAGCCAATATTCAGGCTTCTCTGGAACAACGTCTCGCGCGCAAAGTGAAGCTGAATTGCAGCACAGATGCGTCCTTGATGGCCGGGGTGCTCATCAAGGCCGGTGATCTCGTTATCGACGGCACGGTCCGCGGTAAGCTGGATCGCATGGCCGATGCGCTGCAATCTTGATTGGGGTATTAGAGCATGCAACTGAATTCCACTGAAATCGCCGAGCTGATCAAGCAGCGCATTGCGCAGTTTGATGTCAAAAGCGAAGCGCGTAACGAAGGTACCATCGTTTCTGTAAGCGACGGTATCATTCGTATCCACGGTCTGGCCGATGCCATGCAGGGTGAGATGATCGAGCTGCCGGGCAACCGCTTCGCTCTGGCATTGAACCTGGAGCGTGACTCCGTTGGTGCCGTAGTAATGGGTCCCTATGCCGATCTGGCCGAAGGGATGAAGGTAAAGGGTACCGGCCGCATTCTGGAAGTGCCGGTCGGTCGTGGTCTGTTGGGCCGGGTGGTCAACACCCTGGGTCAGCCGATCGACGGTAAGGGTCCGGTAGACAACGACGGCTTCTCGCCGATCGAAGTGATCGCCCCGGGCGTTATCGAGCGTAAGTCTGTTGACCAGCCAGTCCAGACCGGTCTGAAAGCCATCGATGCCATGATCCCTATCGGTCGTGGCCAGCGTGAGCTGATCATCGGTGACCGCCAGGTTGGTAAGACCGCCATCGCCATCGACACCATCATCAACCAGAAAGATTCCGGCATTAAGTGCGTCTACGTTGCGATCGGCCAGAAGGCCTCCACCATCGCCAACGTGGTGCGCAAGCTGGAAGAGCACGGCGCCCTAGCCAACACCATCGTGGTCGTGGCTTCTGCCTCCGAAGCGGCTGCTCTGCAGTATCTGGCTCCCTACGCCGGTTGCTCCATGGGCGAGTACTTCCGTGACCGCGGCGAAGACGCACTGATCATCTATGATGACCTGTCCAAGCAGGCCGTTGCCTATCGCCAGATCTCCCTGCTGCTGCGCCGTCCGCCTGGACGTGAAGCTTACCCGGGTGACGTCTTCTATCTGCACTCCCGTCTGCTGGAGCGTGCTGCTCGCGTCAACGCCGAGTACGTAGAGAAGTTCACCAACGGTGCCGTGAAAGGCCAGACCGGTTCCCTGACCGCCCTGCCGATCATCGAAACCCAGGCCGGTGACGTCTCCGCGTTCGTTCCGACCAACGTGATCTCCATCACCGACGGCCAGATCTTCCTGACCTCCCAGCTGTTCAACTCCGGTATTCGTCCGGCGGTTGACCCGGGTATCTCCGTATCCCGTGTGGGCGGTGCTGCTCAGACCAAGATCGTCAAGAAGCTGTCCGGTGGTATCCGTACCGCGCTGGCCCAGTACCGCGAACTGGCGGCATTTGCCCAGTTCTCTTCCGACCTGGACGATGCTACTCGCAAGCAGCTGGATCACGGTCAGAAAGTCACCGAGCTGATGAAGCAGAAGCAGTACTCTCCGATGAGCGTGGCCCAGCAGTCCCTGGTGCTGTTCGCCGCCGAGAAGGGTTATCTCGCCGATGTCGAACTGAGCAAGATCGTCGACTTCGAAGCCGCTCTGCTCTCTTACGCCAATACCCAGCATGCCGAGCTGATGGCTGAAATCAATGCCAAGGCCGACTACAACGACGCGATCGTTGGCAAGCTGACTGCGTTGCTGGATGACTTCAAGGCAACCCAGACCTGGTAAGCGTGTGTGGCAGCGCAAGCTGCCACCTGATGGAGAGAAGAGATGGCCGGCGCAAAAGAGATACGTAACAAGATCGGGAGTGTGAAGAACACTCAGAAGATCACCAGCGCTATGGAAATGGTGGCAGCGAGCAAGATGCGCCGTGCGCAGGAACGCATGTCTGCCAGCCGTCCGTACGCTGAAACCATGCGCAAGGTGATCGGCCATATCGCTCAGGGGAACTTGGAATACAAGCACCCCTACCTCATCGAACGTGAGGTGAAGCGAGTGGGTTACATCGTCGTCTCCACCGACCGTGGCCTGTGTGGTGGTCTGAACATCAACCTGTTCAAGGCTGCCCTCAATGATATGAAGCAATGGAGCGCGAAAGGTGCCAAGGTTGACCTGGCATTGATCGGTAACAAGGCCTCCAACTTCTTTGAACGGCACGGCGCCAAGGTGAAAGCCCATGTCTCCGGACTGGGTGACAACCCGAGCGTCAATGACCTGATCGGTTCAGTGAAGGTCATGCTGAAGGCTTACGACAACGGTGAGATTGACAGGCTTTATCTGGTGTACAACAAGTTCGTCAACACCATGGTTCAGCAACCAAAAGTCGATCAACTGCTGCCTTTGCCCGTAACAGAAGACAGCAAGCTCGCCAAGAAGCACCACTGGGACTACCTCTATGAGCCGGATCCCAAGCAACTGCTGGATACCCTGCTGATTCGCTACGTCGAATCCCAGGTCTACCAGGGTGTGGTAGAAAACTTGGCAAGTGAACAGGCAGCCCGAATGGTTGCCATGCAAGCCGCGACTGACAACGCCGGCAACCTGATTAACGATCTGCAACTGGTATACAACAAGGCCCGTCAGGCCAGTATTACCCAGGAGCTCACAGAGATCGTTTCCGGTGCTGCTGCGGTGTAAGGCAAGGGTTATCAAAGGTTTAGAGGATTTGACATGAGTAACGGTTTCATCGTCCAAATCATCGGCGCTGTGGTGGACATCGAGTTCCCGCAGAATGCCGTGCCCCAGGTGTACGATGCACTGAAGGTTGTCAGCGAAGGCCAAGGCCAGGGTCTGGTACTGGAAGTTCAGCAACAGATCGGCGGCGGCGTCGTGCGTTGCATCACCATGGGTTCCTCCGACGGTCTGCGTCGTGGGTTGGAAGTAGTTAACAGCGGCAAGGCCATCCAGGTACCGGTCGGTACCTCGACCCTGGGCCGTATCATGAACGTACTGGGCGACCCCATCGACGAGAAGGGTCCGATCGGCGAAGAAGAGCGTTGGTCCATCCACCGCGAAGCCCCCAGCTACGAAGATCAGTCCAACAGCACCGAGCTGCTGGAGACCGGCATCAAGGTTATCGACCTGGTATGTCCGTTCGCCAAGGGTGGTAAGGTTGGTCTGTTCGGCGGCGCCGGTGTAGGCAAGACCGTCAACATGATGGAGCTGATCCGTAACATCGCGATCGAGCACAGCGGTTACTCCGTGTTCGCCGGTGTAGGTGAGCGTACCCGTGAGGGTAACGACTTCTACCACGAGATGATGGAGTCCAACGTACTGGACAAAGTATCTCTGGTTTACGGTCAGATGAACGAGCCGCCCGGAAACCGTCTGCGCGTGGCGCTGACCGGCCTGACCATGGCCGAGAAGTTCCGTGACGAAGGTCGTGACGTGCTGTTCTTCGTGGACAACATCTACCGTTACACCCTGGCCGGTACCGAAGTATCCGCACTGCTGGGCCGTATGCCCTCCGCAGTAGGTTACCAGCCGACCCTGGCCGAGGAGATGGGTGTTCTGCAAGAGCGCATCACCTCCACCAAGACCGGTTCCATCACCTCCGTACAGGCCGTTTACGTGCCTGCGGATGACTTGACCGACCCGTCTCCGGCGACCACCTTCGCCCACCTGGATGCGACCGTCGTACTGTCCCGTCAGATCGCGGCACTGGGTATCTACCCGGCCGTTGACCCGCTGGACTCCACCTCCCGTCAGCTGGATCCGCTGGTGGTTGGCAAGGAGCACTACGAGACCGCTCGTGGTGTCCAGACCGTACTGCAGCGCTACAAGGAGCTGAAGGACATCATCGCCATCCTGGGTATGGATGAACTGTCAGAAGAAGACAAACTGACCGTAGCCCGTGCCCGTAAGATCGAGCGTTTCCTGTCCCAGCCGTTCTTCGTGGCCGAAGTATTTACCGGTTCTCCGGGCAAATACGTGCCGCTGAAGGAAACCATCCGTGGCTTCCAGGGCATCCTGAAGGGCGAGTATGACGATCTGCCGGAGCAGGCGTTCTACATGGTTGGCGGCATCGACGAAGTCGTCGAGAAGTCCAAGAAACTGTAAGCCTCGATAGGAGGGCCCATGGCTGAGATGATCTCCTTTCACCTGGATGTGGTGAGCGCCGAAGGAAAACTGTTTTCCGGTCGCGTGCAATCTGCCCAGGTATCAGGCTCCGAAGGTGAGCTGGGTCTCCGCCACGGTCATGCTCCGTTGCTGACTGCCATCAAGCCGGGCCTGGTCCGCTTGATCAAGCAAAATGGTAGCGAAGAGGTGCTGTACATCTCCGGCGGCATGCTGGAAGTACAACCCGAAGCTGTGACCGTGCTGGCCGATACCGCCATTCGCGCCGACGATCTGGATGAGGCGAAAGCCCAGGAAGCCAAGCGTCGTGCCGAAGAGCGGATCAACAGCTCCCATGGTGATATCGACTATGCTCAGGCGTCTGCCGAGCTGGCCAAAGCGATGGCCCAGTTGCGGGTTATCGATATCGTCAAAAAGAATTACCGTTAATCACGGTGATGCAAAAAGCGACCTTCGGGTCGCTTTTTTTTTGCCCGTTGGATAGACTCCGCCCAGCATTTCCACCTGTTTCAAAGGCTAGCTATGTCTCTCAATGTCGTGATCCTGGCTGCGGGCAAAGGCACCCGCATGCGTTCCTCCCTGCCCAAGGTGCTGCACCCCGTGGCCAACAAGCCCATGGTCTCCCATGTGATCGATACCGCTCGCCAGATTGGTGCCGAACAGTTGCACCTGGTCTATGGCCACGGTGCCGAGCTGCTCAAGGAGCGGATCGTCGCGGAAGATGTGAACTGGGTGCTGCAGGCCCAGCAACTGGGGACCGGCCATGCCGTCGCCCAGGCCATTCCGTTCTGGCATGACGAAGACGACGTGCTGGTGCTCTACGGCGATACCCCGCTGATCCAGCCCGAGACCCTGCAACGGCTGCTGGCCGCCAAGGCCGACGATGGCATGGCGCTGCTGACCGTGGTACTGGACAACCCGACCGGCTATGGCCGCATCGTGCGGGAACATGGTCAGGTGGTCGGCATTGTCGAGCAGAAGGATGCCAACGTCGAGCAACTTGCCATCCGCGAAGTGAACACCGGCGTGCTGGTGGCCAACGGTGGTCAGCTGCGTAGCTGGCTGTCCCGCCTGGACAACAAGAATGCCCAGGGCGAGTTCTATCTGACCGACGTCATCGCCATGGCCCATGGGGATGGCTGTGCCATCGCCGCCGTCCACCCGGACAGCGCCATGGAAGTGGAAGGGGCCAACAACCGGGTGCAGCTGGCGGCGCTCGAGCGCAGCTACCAGCAGATGCAGGCCGAGAAGCTGATGATCGCTGGCGCCACCCTGATCGATCCGGCCCGTTTCGATCTGCGGGGTTCCCTGGAAATCGGGGAGGAGGTGGTGATCGACGTCAACGTCATCATCGAAGGCAAGGTGGTGCTGGGCAATCACGTGCGCATCGGTGCCGGCAGCGTATTGAAGGATTGCGTGATCGGCGACCACTCCGAGGTGAAACCTTACTCCGTCATCGAAGGTGCGCAAATTGCCGACCAGTGCTCGGTCGGGCCCTTTACCCGCCTGCGCCCGGGTGCCGTGCTGGAGCAGGATGCCCATGTCGGCAACTTCGTCGAGATGAAGAAGGCCCGGCTGGGGGTGGGCTCGAAGTGCGGTCATCTGACCTATCTGGGCGATGCGGAGATCGGTGCCAAGGTGAACATCGGTGCCGGCACCATCACCTGCAATTACGACGGGGTGAACAAGTTCCAGACCATCATCGAGGACGATGTCTTCGTCGGCTCCGATACCCAACTGGTGGCGCCGGTGAGGATCGGCAAGGGGGCGACTCTGGGGGCCGGCTCCACCATCACCAAGGATGTGGCGGAAAACGAGCTGGTGATCACCCGGGTGCCCCAGCGCCACATTCCGAACTGGCCCCGTCCGGTCAAGAAGAAGTGATGCCCGATCAATGAAATGCAAACCGGCGCCCGAGGGCGCCGGTTTTTTTGCTTATGGCTGATGGCTGATGTTACTGGTCGATGGCTGGGGGGCCGCCCATGCGGTGGCGGAGGGACTGCTCTCCATCACCTGATACCAGTCGAGCTTGCGAGTCAGCCCCATGACAAGCGCCAGGGTGGCGAACAGCAGCAGGGCGCCGAGCAACAGGGCTGTCTCCTCGGCCTGCAGCAGCCCGAACAGAATGGCGTAGACCAGCCCCAGCAGGGCGGCGAATCCCATGCCCTGTTTCGGGCCGCCCAGCACATGGCTCAGGTAAAAGCCGTTGAGGGCCACACTGGCTAGGGCGGCAATGAGATAGGCCCAGACAAAGCCGAGATGCTCAGTCAGCGCCAGCAGCACCAGATAGAAGATGGCCAGCCCCATGCCCACCAGCGCGTACTGGATGGGGTGTACCCGCAGCCCCTTGAGCAGCTCGAACATGAAGAAGCTGATGAAGGTGAGGCCGATGAACAGCAGGGCATATTTGGCGGCACGCTCGTTCAGCTGATAGTGATCCACCGGTTGCACCAGGCTGACGCTGAATGACGGCAGTTTGGTGCCCGCTCCCTTCATCATGCGGTTGAAGCGGCTCTCCATGTCGGTGGCGAACCAGCTGGTCTGCCAGCTTGCCTCGAACCCTTGATCCGCAAGGGTGCGTTCACCGGGCAGAAAGTCGCCGAGAAAATTGGGATGGGGCCAGTTGCCGCTCAGGTGAAACCGGCTGTCCTGTCCGAGCGGCACCACTTCCAGCGCGTTCATGCCCTGCAGATCCAGCTCGATGTGAAAGCGGCCATCTTCGTCTGGCAAGGCGTCGAGCGGGGCATGGATCCCCACTCGCCCGTCCCCCAGCTGGGCGCCAGGGGCAAACGGGATGCGTTGCTCCCCCCATTGCAGTTCGGGTACGCGGCTGATACCCCGGGCATCGGAGAGGATCAGGCTGAGATAGGGTTTGCCCGGCACCAGGGCGGGATCCGCCGGGTCGAAGCTCAGGTTCGGGTTGCCGGCCACCAGTCCCTTGTCAGCCAGGCTGGTGGGCATCAGGCCGGAGAGGGAGAGGCGACTGTGATAAATCTGGGCCTGATAGATGCCGAGCTTGCGCGGGGTCACCTCCATGCTGGCCCGCACGTCCAGCCTCTTGGGCAGCAGGTAGCGATAGACCTGCTCCTTGCGCTCGAAATGTTTGCCATCCTGCTCGACGGTGACGGCCCGGGTATAGGGCTGCACCAGTACGGGCCCCATCAGGCGCTGGGGCCCGCTGTGGCTGGCCATGATGCTGTGAATGGCCTGACTGCGATAGGCCTGGCGCTCCCGATTCAGCTCCATGATGGCGTGAACCGGAATCATCATCAGCAGGCAGAGCAACAGCAGCAGGGCGATCTTGTGGGTGAAAATCTGTTTGACCATGACACGTCTCCTTGTTGTTGAACGGGAGTGTGCCGGGGTCGCGTGAAGGGAGGATGGGGCAGTGTGAAGCGGTGGTGAAGGGGGATAAAAAAACCGGCGCCAGGCGCCGGTGTTGCTGGCATCAGAGTGTCTTCAACCGGGCCGGCAGGGCGGCGAACACCTCCTCCCTGGCCCTGAGGGAAGCGAACTGCTTGCCCGGCATCTGGATGACGGTGTGGACGAAGATGAGCGTCTTGTCCTGTTTGCTGGCCCAGCCGACGAACCAGCCGATCTGCTGCTCCCTGTCCAGGCTGCCATCCAGCAGCTTGGGGTAACCCATGCCGGTCTTGCCGTGGATCTGCCAACCGTCGATGTCGGGCTGACGCATCAGGTTGGCGGTATGGCGCAGGGTCTTGGCGGAGACCGGCAGCTTGCCGCTCACCATCTTGCCAAGGAAGCGGGCTTGCTCCTGGGGGCTGATGGCGAGGCTGGCGCTGAGCCAGGCCTGGGTCAGACCGTCGTGCTTGCCCGGGTTGCCTTCGAGATCCCGGTTGCCGTAGTCGAAGCTGTCCACGTAGTGCTGGAAGCGAGCTTCTCCCAGCCACTCGGTGAGGCGCTGCGAGTACCAGATGACCGAGAATTGCATCCAGCTGCTCGGGGTGGTGGTCTGTTTCCACTCCGGCAGGAAATCAGGATCACCGGCCTTGAACGGCAGGGCCGGCAGTTGTTCATCCACCAGGAAGCCGCTGTCATAGCCCATCAGTGCCAGCGGGATCTTGAAGGTGGAGGCCGGGGTCAACTGGGCGGCACAGTCTCCCTGGGTGCTGACGGGTTTGCCGGTGCCGTCGGCAAACAGCATGCAGCCAGAAGCGGCGCTGGCAGGCAGTGCACAGAAGAGGCCAGCAGCAAGCAGACCGGACAACAGCATACGGGGCATATCTATCTCCTTGATTAATATGAATGCGCATCGATGGGGAAGGTCGTCATCGAGGAGTTGCAGCTTAGCCCGGCTCTGTGTGCTTGGTGTGAAGTGTCCTCAGTTGCCGGGCAGCCAGAGTGTGGCCAGCACCCCCCCGTCCGGCTGATTGGCAAGAGCAAGATGGCCGCCGTGCTGGCGTGCCACCTCCATGGCAAAACTGAGCCCGAGGCCGCTGCTTTTTCCCTTGTCTGGCCTTGGCAGGGAGTAGAAACGCTCGAAAATCCTGGGCAGCGCAAAGTCGGGAATGCCTGGACCCTGATCCCGCACCCGGAAGCAATAACCCCCCTCCACCATGGCGCCGCTCAGCACCAGGGTACTGCCGATGGGGGCGAAATCGAGGGCGTTGTCCAGCAGGTTGCCAAGTGCCTGCTCCACCAGCAGGGGATCCCACTTCTGCTTCTGACCTTCCCCCAGCTCGGCGCGCAGGGAGAGCCGGCGCTGGGCCTGGATCTGGCGGGCGTCGAGCACCCGTCTGCCCAGTCGTGCCGGCTCGACTGATTGTCTGTCCAGCCCCTGCCCAGATTCCAGTCTGGCCAGCTGCAACATGCGCTCGATCAGCTGCTGCATGCGGGCCGTCTCCAGATTGATGTTGCCGATAAAGCGCTTTGCGACGTCTAACGGCGGTGCCTCAGTCAGTATTTCCCCTGCCCCGCGAATGGCGGCCAGCGGGCTCTTGAGCTCGTGGGTCAGGCTGTGGACATAGGCTTCGATATAGGCCTTGCCGTCCAGTTGGCGACGCATGGTTTCCAGGGATCGGCCGAGCCGATCCAGCTCCGGGCTGTAGAGGCGCGGCAGGCTGGCGGGCTGACCCTGGCTGACCGCATCGGCGTAGTGCACCAGCTTGCCGATGGCGCGGTTGAGCCACCACACCAGCAGGGCGCCGATGAGTAGCGAGATGAACAGCAGCAGGGCCGCCCCCTGCAGCAGCTGGTGTTCGCTGCGCTCTATCATGGGCAGCAGGGTGCGGTTGGGCTTGGCGACGGTGAGGGAGCCGAGGATCACCTCCCCTTCCCGCAGCGGGGCGGCCACGTGCATCACCGAGCTGGCGGGGTCGTCCGGATCGCTGCGGGTGCTGCGGGCGCCATATTCGCCCCGCAGGGTCAGATAGACGTCGTTCCAGCGCGAGTAGTCCTTGCCGAGATCCACCCCGTCCGAGTCGTAGACCACCTTGCCCCAGCGGTCGACCACATAGATGCGGTACTCCGCCTGCTGCTTGAGGTGACCGTCGATCAGGGCGTTGATGGGGCTCTGGTTGAGGCGGGCGAAGGCGCTGGCCAGCCTGCCATCCGCCATCTTCCCTTCCTGCATGTCGTCCAGTGCCAGCGGCGCCAGCATCTGGGCCATGTCCACCAGTGTATCTTCGGTGGCGCTGCGCACCCCGGGCTTGATCTCCTCGACGAAGATCTCCAGCACGAACCAGGTGGCCAGGGCGAAGATCAGCACCAGCCCGCACAGCAGTTGCAATCCGATTCTCATCTCATCCCCCTGCCGGTGCCCGGCCACCCTGAGTTCATGCCAGCTCCAGGCTGTAGCCCAGCCCGCGGTGGGTCAGGATCGGGTTGGCGTCAGGGTCCCGCTCCCGCAGCTTGGCGCGCAGGGTCTTGATGTGGGTGTCGACGGTGCGATCCAGGCTCTCCTCCGCCCCGCTCCACACCAGGTCCATCAGCTGCTGGCGGGAGTAGACCCGGCCCGGCGCCAGCATCAGGGTCTTGAGCAGCAGGTATTCGTAGCGGGTGAGCGCCAGCGGCTGGCCGTGGAAGCAGATGCGGGCCCGCTCCTCATCCAGCACCAGCAGCTGGCTCGGTTGGGGAGCGCTGGGTTGGCTGCGGCGCAGTATGACCCGCACCCTGGCGCACACCTCGCGGGGCGAGAAGGGCTTGGCCACGTAGTCGTCAGCCCCTATCTCCAGCCCGATCAGCCTGTCTATCTCCTCGCTGCGGGCGGTGAGAAACATCAGGGGCGTGTCGGTCAGGGTCCGCACCTGCTTGCACAGCTCGAAGCCGCTGATGTCCGGCAGTCCCACATCCAGAATGAGGAAGTCGGGTTGCGTCTGTTCCAGTCGCGCCAGCAACGGCTGTCCGAGGGGGAACCACTCCACCTCGAAACCATCGGTCTGCAGGGCGTAGATCAGGGTGTCGGCAATGCTGGTCTCGTCTTCCACCAGCCAGATGAGTCGTTTTTGCATGGCGTCCTCGTCGCAAATCGGCTTGCCCATTCTGGCATCGAAGCAAATCGGATCCTATTTGCCGTTTGATTTTTCCCGAAAAGGCATTAATATTTCGCCATTCTTTCGAATCGAAACTTAACAATGACCAAACGCAACACTCAACAGCGTCGCCACACCATAGTGAGCCTGGTACAGGAACAGGGTGAAGTCAGTGTCGACGCCCTGGCCAAACACTTCTCCACCTCCGAGGTGACCATCCGCAAGGATCTGGCGGTGCTGGAGACCGGTGGCCTGTTGCTGCGTCGCTACGGCGGTGCCGTTCCCCTGCCCAGCGAGATGGTGGTGGACAGCAACCCGGATCAGGTTTCGAAGCGAAAGCTGGCCATTGCCCGCGCCGCAGCCGAGCGGATCCGCGATCACAACCGCATCATCATCGACAGCGGCAGCACCACCAGCGCCATGATCCCCATGCTGGGCAGCAAGCGCGGCCTTATCGTCATGACCAACTCCCTCAACGTGGCTGGCGCCCTGCGCGAGCTGGAGAACGAACCCACCCTGCTGATGACCGGCGGCACCTGGGATCCCCACTCCGAATCCTTCCAGGGCCAGGTGGCGGAGCAGGTGTTGCGCTCCTATGACTTCGACCAGCTGTTTATCGGCGCCGATGGCATAGACCCTGAGCGAGGCACCACCACCTTCAACGAGCTGGTGGGTCTCTCCCGGGTCATGGCCGAGGTGTCGCGGGAAGTCATCGTCATGGTGGAGTCGGAGAAGATCGGCCGCAAGATCCCCAATCTCGAGCTGCCCTGGTCCGGCATCCATACCCTGGTGACCGACGAGGGGCTGAGCAATGCGGCCAGAGAACAGATTCAGGCCAAGGGGATCACGCTGATTTGCGCCCCCGTGGCCGTGTGACCTGAACAAACCATTATCCAACCGAATTAACGTCTTACGTTTCAAGGAGAAGTCTATGTGTGGCATCGTCGGGGCCGTCGCCCAACGTGATGTGGCTGAAATCCTGGTAGAGGGCCTGCGCCGTCTGGAATACCGTGGCTACGATTCGGCCGGTGTCGCCGTGTTCAGCGCCAACCAGCCGCTGCAGCGGGTGCGTCGCCTCGGAAAGGTGGCCGAACTGGCCAAGGCTCTGGAGGAGCAGTCCGTCCACGGTGGTACCGGCATTGCCCACACCCGCTGGGCTACCCATGGCGAGCCGTCCGAGCGCAATGCTCACCCCCATGTCTCCGAGCATATCGTGGTGGTGCACAACGGTATCATCGAGAACCACGAAGTGCTGCGGGAAGAGTTGAAGGCGCTGGGCTATGTGTTCAGCTCCGACACCGACACCGAAGTGATCGCCCACCTGGTGCACCACGAGCTGAAATCCGCCCCCAGCCTGCTGGCGGCCATGCAGGTCGCGGTGAAGCAACTGCGCGGCGCCTACGGCACCGTGGTGATGGACAGCCGTGACGACAGCCGCGTGGTGGTGGCCCGTTCCGGCTCCCCCCTGGTGATCGGCCGCGGCATCGGCGAGAACTTCATCGCCTCCGACCAGATGGCCCTGCTGCCGGTGACCCGCCGCTTCATCTTCCTGGAAGAGGGCGATGTGGCCGAAGTGACCCGCCGCGACGTGCACATCTTCGATACCCACGGCGAGGCCGTGGTGCGCGAGGAGCTGGAGTCCGAGCTGTCCCACGATGCCGGTGACAAGGGCGAATACCGACACTACATGCTCAAGGAAATCTACGAGCAGCCCAAGGCCATCACCAACACCCTGGAAGGCCGCCTGGGCAGTGATCACGTGGTGGTCGAGTCCTTCGGCAACGGCGCCCGCGCCATTTTCGACAAGGTCGAGCACGTCCAGATCGTCGCCTGCGGCACCTCCTACAACTCCGGCATGGTGGCCCGCTACTGGTTTGAAGAGATCGCCGGTGTCTCCTGCGACGTGGAGATCGCCTCCGAGTTCCGCTACCGCAAGTCGGTGGTACGTCCCAACAGCCTGCTGGTGACTCTTTCCCAGAGCGGTGAGACCGCCGATACCCTGGCCGCCCTGCGGTTGGCCAAGGAGTCCGGTTACATGAGCTCCCTGGCCATCTGCAACGTACCGGGTTCCTCCCTGGTGCGCGAATCCGACCTGGCCTTCATGACCCGGGCTGGTGCCGAGATCGGGGTGGCGTCCACCAAAGCGTTCACCACCCAGCTGGCCGGTCTGCTGATGCTGGTGGCCTCCGTCGGTCACTGCCGAGGCAACCTGAGCGCCGCCGCCGAGGCCGAACTGGTCAAGGCGCTGCAAGCCCTGCCTGTGCGCATCAAGGAGAGCCTGGCCCTGGCCAAGCAGATCGAGACTCTGGCCGAAGAGTTTGCCGACAAGCACCACAGCCTGTTCCTCGGTCGTGGCAGCCAGTACCCCATCGCCATGGAAGGGGCGCTCAAACTCAAGGAGATCTCCTACATCCACGCCGAGGCCTATGCCGCCGGTGAGTTGAAGCATGGCCCGCTGGCGCTGATCGATGCCGAGATGCCCATCATCGTCGTGGCGCCGAACAACGATCTGCTGGAGAAGCTCAAGTCCAACGTGGAAGAGGTGCGTGCCCGTGGCGGTATCCTCTATGTGTTCGCCGATGCGGACGCCGGTTTCAAGAGCGACGAGACCATGCGGGTGATGAGCCTGAACCACGTGGAAGAGATGATCGCGCCGATCGTCTATACCGTGCCGTTGCAGTTGCTCTCCTACCACGTCGCCCTCATCAAGGGCACCGACGTGGATCAGCCGCGCAATCTGGCCAAATCCGTGACTGTGGAATAAGCCGTCGCCGGAAATGAAAAAAGAGCCGCACTGCGGCTCTTTTTGTTTTGGCAAAACAGGCTATGACAGCCGCAGGTTGGTGATGGTGACGTCGTCCAGGGAAGGCACAATGATGCCGCTGGAGATGCTCTTGGCGATCGCCTGGTTGCGGTTGCGCGAGTCCGTCTTGTTGGTGACCTGATTGAGGTGGAAGTTCACGGTTCGCTCGCTGATGCCGAGGATGGTGGCGATCTCCCAGGAGGTCTTGCCTTCGCTGGCCCAGAAAAGGCACTCCTTCTCCCGATCCGACAGCTCGGCCAGGTATTTCATCAGGTCTGGTCTGGCCTTGATGAGGGTCAGGGCCGAGTTGAAGATGTAGCTGGCGCAGAATGACAGCAGGGGAACGTTTTCAAACATCAGATCGGAATTGGACTTCTCCTTGCTGATGAAAGAGAGGATGCCGTGTTCCCCCTGCGGCGTGTGCAGCGGGAAGGAGACGCCGTTCCTCACCCCGAAGTCGGCGGCCAGGTTCATCACCTCCCTGCTGGCGCTGGGCAACCAGGGGGCATCGCAATCGAGCTTGTTCCAGAAAATGGGCTGGGTCTGCTTCAGTCCCAGGAAGACGACCGGATCCTGGGTCAGGTAGTGCCGTTCCGAATAGGCATCAAACCAGCTGGTGGGGCAGTTGTTGAACAAGGCCACATGGGATTTCTGCATGCTGATGGGGAAAATAATCAGCAAACGGAAGTAATCAAACCCCATCTGATGACTGAAGCGCTCCAGTTGTTGCTGGATCTCGCTGGTCTTCTTCGCCTTGGTGAACCGATCTATGTGTTCCCAGATCGCATCGTTAAACATGTAAGTCTCCTTTTTCGATCACTTATCTTGCTGATCGAAAAGACATTTTTTAGTTATTTAAAATGGTGTTGCGACTACCAACGCCAGTTATTCCCGTACTTGTCTAAAAAGTATCCTGTTTTTTCGGCCAGAGGCCAAGAAAATCATCTGATTGCCAGTGACCCTACTCTTTGAGACAATGAGAATAGTTATCATTGTTAAGATTTATATCATGAACAAGTTTTGGGGTCTGGCCTTGTTACCCATGGCCGTTCATTGCGTCGTGTCCGCCGACGAGGTGGTTGCGCCAGCATTGAAGAACAGTATCGCCGACGGGAAAGCCTCCCAGCTGCGTGTGGAGAAAGCCGCCGATGGCGCCGTCGCCGCCAGGATTGAGCTGCAAAATGCCCAACTGCAACTGCGGGATCTGGAAGCCTACAACCACTACATGCAGTCTCTGGTGGCCGATCAGCAAAACGAGCTGGGCAAGCTGAACCAGCAGTTGGAGGCGGTACAGGAGACCAGACAGGGGCTTGTCCCCCTGATGCTGCAGATGCAAGCCGATCTGGAACAGCTGGTACAGGATGACATCCCGCTGCGCAGGGAGGATCGTCTGGCGCGGGTTGCTGCCTTGAAAGCGACGCTGGCCAGAGCCGATGTGAGCGAGGCGGAGAAGTTCCGCCAGCTATTGCAGGCCTATCAGATTGAAGCCGAATACGGCAGCAGGCTGGACCATTATTCCGCCGAGCTGGTGCTGGATGGCGCACCGCGCCGGGTCGATGTGCTGGCACTGGGCCGGGTCTCCCTGCTGGCGATGACCGCCGATCGCTCCCAGGCGTGGCGCTGGTCTGCCGAGCACAAGCAGTGGCAAGCCCTCGACGGCCAGTGGCTCTCCCCCATCGCCGAGGCGTTGGAAATGGCTGCCGACAAGAAGGTTCCCCAGTTGTTGAATGTCCCCCTTTCCGTCAGCCGTGGTCAGGAGGCCCAGTCATGAGCGTCACCATGAAGTGGTTACCCCTTGCCCTCGCACTCTCTCTGGGCACCACAGCCGCCGTGGCCGAGGAAGCCTGGCAGCAGCAGGAACAGGCCCGTGAGCAGAAGGCTCAGCAGGATCTGGCGTTTGTCTCCAGGGAGCTGAGCAGTGCCCGTGCCAAGCTGGCCGAGGCCCAGCGCCTGAGCAAGGAGCTGGCCAGCCAGTTCGCGGCCAATGAAAAGCAGCTGGTGGAGCTCAATACCCAGTGGGAGCAGGCCTCCGGCGACATGAACGAGATCTTTGCGGTCACCCGTCAGGGCGCCAGCGATGCGGTCAAGTTGCTGAGCGAATCCGCCGTCGAGGGCCAGTATCCTGATCGTCTCGCCCCGCTGAAAACCATGGCACAGGATAAACAGGTGCCTGATCGCGCCGCCCTTGCCCTGCTGCCAGCCACCTTGCTGCAGGAGATCCACGAATCGGGCCGGATTGCCCAGTTCAACGGCAAGGTGCTCGATGCCCAGGGCGTTGCCAGCGAGCAGACGTTGACCCGGATCGGCAGCTTCGCCCTGCTGGGCGATGCTGGTTTCTTGCAACCGGGGGCCGAAGGCCTGAGTCCGGTGCTGGGCCTGCCAGGCAGCGTGCTTTCCGCTGTGGCCGCTTATCAGGGTCAGGAGGGAGAAGCGTTGCCGCTGGATCCCTCCCACGGTGTTCTGCTCGATATGCTGGCCCAGGCGCCCACCTTCTGGCAGCAAGTCCAGCAGGGCGGCCAGGTCGGCGCCATCATCGTGCTGCTGGCAGCCATCGGCCTGGGGATCGCTGGAGTACGGCTGTGGAGCCTCTCTCGCGAACTGGGTCGGGTTCGTCGCCAGCTGAAGAGCGGTGAATATCATGCCGACAACGCCCTCGGCCGGGTGCTGACGGTGGCTGACAAGCATCCAGAACTGAGCATGGAGACCCTCGAACTGCGTCTGGATGAGGCGATCCTGCAGGAGACCCCTCGCCTGGAGCGCGGCATCGGCATGGTCAAGGTGATCGCGGCCATAGCCCCCATGCTGGGTCTGCTCGGCACCGTGACCGGTATGATCGGCACCTTCCAGGCCATCACTCAGTTCGGTACCGGCGATCCCAAGATCATGGCGGGCGGCATCTCCATGGCCCTGGTCACCACGGTGCAGGGTCTGGTAGCGGCCATTCCGCTGATCCTGGCCCACAGCCTGTTGCAGTCCCGTTTCACCGAGCTCTCCAACGTGCTGGAACAGCAGGTGGCCGGGATCCTGGCCGAGCGGGCCGAAAGCAATGGTGACAGGGTGGAGCGGGTAGCATGATGCTCGACATCTGGCAGCAGTTGCAGAGCTTCATGGGCCGTGGCGGCCCGGTGCTCTGGGTCATTCTGGCCTTGCTGGTGCTGATGTGGATTCTGATGATCGAGCGGCTGCTCTACCTCAACTTGGGGTTTGCACCGTTGCAGCGTCAGCTGCTGGGCCGCTGGCAGGCGCGTCGCGAGCGTCACAGCTGGCACGCTCGCGCGATTCGCGGGCGCTGGCTGGCAGAAGTGGAGCTGGCGCTCAACCGTCATCTGATCTTCATCCGCACCCTGGTGGTGCTCTGCCCCATGCTGGGGTTGCTGGGTACAGTGACCGGCATGATAGGCGTATTCGATGCGCTGGCTGCGGCCAACCGCTTTAACCCGGAGAGCATGGCGGGCGGGATCTCCCGCGCCACCATCCCCACCATGGCAGGCATGGTGGTGGCCCTCTCCGGCGTGTTGTTACTTAGCCGGCTCGAGAGTCAGGCCAAGCATGCGCTGGCCAAGACCCGGGACGGCCTGCGAGAAGAGAAGGTAATGCAATGAGACGGCAATCCAAACGCCAGCGCGATGAAGTGCAGATCGACATGACCCCCATGCTGGATATCGTCTTCATCATGCTGATCTTCTTCATCGTGACCACCTCCTTCGTGCGCGAAGCCGGGCTTGAGGTACACAGACCCCAGGCCAGCCAGGCCAAGGCGCAGAAATCGTCCAGCATCATGCTGGCGATCGGCGCTCAGGGGCAGATCTTCCTCGACCGCAAACAGGTGGATGTGGAGCGGGTGCAGGCCACCCTCGCCCGACTGTTGGCGGAGCAGCCCGAGGCAAGCCTGGTGATCCAGGCCGATGAACGGGTACCCCACGGCAAGGTGGTGCGGGTGATGGATGAAGCCAAGGCGG
>NZ_CP026406.1:2230000-2292500 GCF_002934795.1 Aeromonas sp. ASNIH2
TGGGCAGGTTGAAGGTTGAGTAACATCAACTGGAGGACCGAACCCACTAACGTTGCAAAGTTAGGGGATGACCTGTGGCTGGGGGTGAAAGGCCAATCAAACTCGGAGATAGCTGGTTCTCCCCGAAAGCTATTTAGGTAGCGCCTCGGACGAATACTACTGGGGGTAGAGCACTGTTTGGGCTAGGGGGTCATCCCGACTTACCAACCCCATGCAAACTCCGAATACCAGTAAGTACTATCCGGGAGACACACGGCGGGTGCTAACGTCCGTCGTGAAGAGGGAAACAACCCAGACCGCCGGCTAAGGTCCCAAAGTTCTGGTTAAGTGGGAAACGATGTGGGAAGGCTCAGACAGCTAGGATGTTGGCTTAGAAGCAGCCATCATTTAAAGAAAGCGTAATAGCTCACTAGTCGAGTCGGCCTGCGCGGAAGATGTAACGGGGCTCAAACCAGGCACCGAAGCCGCGGATTCACGCTAAGCGTGAGTGGTAGGGGAGCGTTCTGTAAGTCTGCGAAGGTGTGTCGAGAGGCATGCTGGAGATATCAGAAGTGCGAATGCTGACGTAAGTAACGATAAAGGGGGTGAAAAGCCTCCTCGCCGGAAGACCAAGGGTTCCTGTCCAACGTTAATCGGGGCAGGGTGAGTCGACCCCTAAGGTGAGGCCGAAAGGCGTAATCGATGGGAAGCAGGTTAATATTCCTGCACGACTTGTAATTGCGATGGGGGGACGGAGAAGGCTAGGTGGGCCAGGCGACGGTTGTCCTGGTGAAAGTGCGTAGGTGGTGTTTCTAGGCAAATCCGGAGACACAACACTGAGACACGAGACGAACGCACCACGGTGCGGAAGCCATTGATGCCCTGCTTCCAGGAAAAGCCTCTAAGCTTCAGATTACAAGTCATCGTACCCCAAACCGACACAGGTGGTCGGGTAGAGAATACCAAGGCGCTTGAGAGAACTCGGGTGAAGGAACTAGGCAAAATAGAACCGTAACTTCGGGAGAAGGTTCGCTCTTGATGGTGAAGTCCCTTGCGGATGGAGCTGTCGGGAGTCGCAGTGACCAGATGGCTGGGACTGTTTATCAAAAACACAGCACTCTGCAAACACGAAAGTGGACGTATAGGGTGTGACACCTGCCCGGTGCCGGAAGGTTAATTGATGGGGTTAGCGCAAGCGAAGCTCTTGATCGAAGCCCCGGTAAACGGCGGCCGTAACTATAACGGTCCTAAGGTAGCGAAATTCCTTGTCGGGTAAGTTCCGACCTGCACGAATGGTGTAACCATGGCCATGCTGTCTCCACCCGAGACTCAGTGAAATCGAATTCGCCGTGAAGATGCGGTGTACCCGCGGCTAGACGGAAAGACCCCGTGAACCTTTACTACAGCTTGGCACTGAACATTGAACCTACATGTGTAGGATAGGTGGGAGGCTTTGAAGGCGTGACGCCAGTTGCGCTGGAGCCGTCCTTGAAATACCACCCTTGTATGTTTGATGTTCTAACGCAGGGCCCTGAATCGGGCTCGCGGACAGTGCCTGGTGGGTAGTTTGACTGGGGCGGTCTCCTCCCAAAGAGTAACGGAGGAGCACGAAGGTTGGCTAATCCTGGTCGGACATCAGGAGGTTAGTGCAATGGCATAAGCCAGCTTAACTGCGAGACGGACAGGTCGAGCAGGTACGAAAGTAGGTCATAGTGATCCGGTGGTTCTGAATGGAAGGGCCATCGCTCAACGGATAAAAGGTACTCCGGGGATAACAGGCTGATACCGCCCAAGAGTTCATATCGACGGCGGTGTTTGGCACCTCGATGTCGGCTCATCACATCCTGGGGCTGAAGTCGGTCCCAAGGGTATGGCTGTTCGCCATTTAAAGTGGTACGCGAGCTGGGTTCAGAACGTCGTGAGACAGTTCGGTCCCTATCTGCCGTGGGCGTTGGATGATTGAAGGGAGTTGCTCCTAGTACGAGAGGACCGGAGTGAACGAACCTCTGGTGTTCGGGTTGTCACGCCAGTGGCACTGCCCGGTAGCTAAGTTCGGAATCGATAACCGCTGAAAGCATCTAAGCGGGAAGCGAGCCCTGAGATGAGTCATCCCTGACCCCTTGAGGGTCCTAAAGGGCCGTTGGAGACCACAACGTTGATAGGTGGGGTGTGTAAGCGTAGCGATACGTTGAGCTAACCCATACTAATTACCCGTGAGGCTTAACCATACAACACCCAAGAAGTGTTTCTGGCCTTGTAGCGAATGAGTGAACTACTTACAAATTCAGTGATAATGACAAGCAACTAGCAAAGTCGTTATTCACGTCAGCTTTCTGGATTAAGATTTTGCCTGGCGGCAATAGCGCAGTGGAACCACCTGACCCCATGCCGAACTCAGAAGTGAAACGCTGTAGCGCCGATGGTAGTGTGGCATTCGCCATGCGAGAGTAGGACACTGCCAGGCACCCAATTTTAGATTACGCATTGAGCGTGGTCTTTACCGGTTAGTGTGCTGATATGGCTCAGTCGGTAGAGCGCATCCTTGGTAAGGATGAGGTCCCCAGTTCGATTCTGGGTATCAGCACCATTAAATAAGAAAGCCTCCCAATCGGGAGGCTTTTTTGTGTCTGCCTTTCAGCCATCCATCGCAAATTGCAGTCCTGCAATGTCGCACCTTCTTGTTGCTGAGATATCTTCCCTTTCTATCCCGTATGCTTTCCGGGCGGCGCTTCTCTATTAAAGGGATCCGGGCTAAGTTGTGGATTGGCAAAGACAACTACGCTTTCGAAGGGGAAAGAACATGCTGATTAGGAATGTGCGTCTGGCGGGCAGGGAAGGGATGTGGCAAATCCTCTGTCAGGGAGGCGTGATCCGGGCCATTGAGCCCATGAGCACTCAGCTGCTCTCTGTCCGCGAGCTTGATGGTGAGCAAGGCCTTGTCATCCCCCCTTTATCGAACCGCACATTCACCTCGATACCACCCAGACGGCTGGCGAGCCGAGTTGGAACTTCTCCGGTACCCTGTTCGAGGGGATCGAGCGTTGGGCCGAGCGCAAGGCGCTGCTGACCCATGAGGATGTGAAACAACGCGCCATCCAGACACTGAAATGGCAGATTGCCAACGGCATCCAGTTCGTGCGGACTCACGTGGATGTTTCCGACCCCAATCTGGTCGCCTTGAAGGCGATGCTGGAGGTGCGGGAGGAGATGAAGGAGTGGGTGGAGCTGCAGATCGTCGCTTTTCCGCAGGAGGGGATCCTCTCCTACCCCAACGGCAAGGCATTGCTGGAAGAGGCTCTCAAGCTGGGGGCCGACGTGATCGGTGCCATCCCCCATTTCGAGTTTACCCGGGAGTACGGGGTCGAAAGTCTGCACTACGTCTTCGATCTTGCGGAGAAGTATCAGGTTCTGGTGGATGTGCATTGCGACGAAATCGATGACGAACAGTCCCGTTTTATCGAGACGCTGGCAACCCTGGCCTACGAGCGCGGTATTGGCCATAGGGTGACCGCCAGCCACACCACCGCCATGCACTCCTACAACGGAGCCTATGCCTCGCGGCTGTTCCGGCTGCTCAGGATGGCGGACATCAACTTCGTGGCCAATCCGCTGGTGAACATTCACCTGCAGGGGCGCTTCGACAGCTATCCCAAGCGTCGTGGGATCACCCGGGTGAAGGAGATGCTGGAGGCGAACATCAACGTCTGCTTCGGCCACGACGACGTGTTCGATCCCTGGTATCCCATGGGCACGGCCAACATGTTGCAGGTGCTGCATATGGGGCTCCATGTCTGCCAGATCATGGGCTACGAGCAGATCAACGACAGCCTCAAGCTGATCGGCAGCCACAGCGCCCGCACCCTGAACGTGCAGGATCGCTACGGCATCGAGGTGGGCAAGCCCGCCAACCTGCTGATCCTTCCTGCAGAGAATGGTTTCGATGCGGTGCGCCGCCAAGTGCCGGTGCGTTATTCCATCCGCCATGGCAGAGTCATCGCCGATACTCGCCCGGCCGAGACGACCCTCCATCTTGTGAATGCAGAATCGGTAGACTTTCGCCGCTAGGGTCTAGCAGGGTCGATTAATTGCCCGGCTGTCCCCTGCTGCCGACATTTTGCATAATGCCAACCTGACAATCTTGGAGACTGCTTGATGCAAACCTGGTTATTTGTCGCTGCCGGAGGCGCCTTCGGTGCCTGCCTGCGTTTTGGCATCGCCGAGCTGATGGCCTGGCTGCTGGGACGCCACTTTCCCTATGGCACCCTGGTGGTCAACGTGGTGGGTTCCTTCATCATGGGGATTGCCTATGCCCTGATCAGCCATGGTCACGTGGTGGAGCACCCGATGAAGCCATTGCTGATGGTGGGTATCCTCGGCGCCTTGACCACCTTCTCCTCCTTTGCCCTCGATACGGTCGTGCTGGCCCAGCAAGGGGCCTATCTGAAGGCGCTGCTCAATATCGGTCTCAATCTGTTCCTCTGTCTGGCCATGGTCGTGCTGGGGATGCAGTTGGTCACAAGCCGGGTTTGAGGTGTCCGCACGCCATCGGCTCTGGTAAACTGGCGGCCATTCTTTGCTCTATGGGTATTTGAGGGATGTCGGAACAGACTACTACTACGCATTTTGGCTATAAAACCGTGGCAGCGACCGAGAAGGAAACCCTGGTCGCCGGTGTCTTTCATTCGGTAGCGGCCAAGTATGATCTGATGAACGATCTGATGTCGTTCGGCATCCATCGCCTCTGGAAGCGCTTTACCATCGACTGCTCCGGTGTCCGCAAAGGACAGAAGGTGCTGGATCTGGCTGGCGGCACAGGGGATTTGACCGCCAAGTTCTCCCGCATCGTGGGTGAGACCGGCCAGGTGGTCCTGGCAGACATCAACGACTCCATGCTGAAAGTGGGCCGCGACAAGCTGCGCAACCTGGGGGTGGCCAACAACGTCTCCTACGTACAGGCCAATGCCGAGGCGCTCCCGTTCCCTGACAACCATTTCGACGTCATCACCATCGGCTTCGGCCTGCGCAACGTCACCGACAAGGACAAGGCGCTTGCCTCCATGTTCCGGGTGCTCAAGCCGGGTGGCCGCCTGCTGGTGCTGGAGTTCTCCAAGCCGGTGAGCGAAGTGATCGCCAAGCTTTATGATCTCTACTCCTTCAAATTGCTGCCGAAAATGGGTGAAATCGTCGCAAACGACAGCGAAAGCTACAAATACCTGGCGGAATCTATCCGCATGCACCCGGATCAGCAGACCCTGGCGGGCATGATGGAGCAGGTCGGGTTCGAGCAGGTGGAGTTCTACAACCTGACCCAGGGCGTGGTCGCCCTGCACCGCGGTTACAAGTTTTAAGGTCGCCTATGCCGATGGATGCTATGGTCACCGCGGTGATCGAAACCAGCCTCAACCAGTTGCTGGCCCTGGACAAACAGAGCCCGGAGCGGTTGCGCAAGCTGACGGGCAAGGTACTCAAACTGGAGCTGCGCGAACTCAAGCCGCTCTGGTTTGTCTTCTCAGAGCGCCGTCTGGATGTGCTGGCCAGGTTTGAAGGGGAGGCGGATGCGGTGCTGAGCCTCTCCCTGACTGCCCTCGGCCTGCTCAAGGAGCCTTCCGCCCTGACCCGCTACATCCGCGAGGAGAAGCTGGACCTGAGCGGTGACCCCCAGCTGGTGCAGGCATTCAGCGCCCTGCTTGGCGAGCTCGATATCGACTGGGAAGAGGAGCTGTCCCGCTACACCGGCGATGTGGTGGCCCACACCCTGTGCAGTGGTGCCCGTCAGGCTCGCCGTTTTGTGGGGCGAGAGTTGTGCCGTTCCCAGCGTCAAGTGGCCGAGTATCTGACCGAGGAGGCGAGGCTTGCCCCGGGTCCGCTGGAAGTGGCGAGCTTCAATGACGATGTCGAAGAGCTGGCCCAACAGATGAAGGCGATCGAGTTGCGGCTTGCTCGCCTCGAACAGCAGGTGAGCTGATGACCCCGAAGGAGTTCAAACGCCTCTATCGCATCGTCAGCATCCTGCTGGAACAGGGCATCGACGAGCTGGTGCCCGCCCGTTATCAGCCCTGGCCTGGCCGTCTGGCCCGTCGCAGTCTGTTCTGGCTCAAGAACAAGCAACAAGGCATGAGCCGTGGCGCCCGTATTCGTCTCGCCTTCGAGGCTCTGGGCCCCATCTTCATCAAGTTCGGCCAGATGCTCTCGACCCGCCGAGACCTGCTGCCCCCTGACATTGCCGAAGAGCTGGCCCTGCTGCAGGACAGGGTGCCTCCCTTCTGTGGTCAGGCCGCCCGTCGCCAGATAGAAGAGAGCCTAGGTTGCCCCGTCGAGACGCTGTTCGATGAGTTCGACGAGACGCCGCTGGCATCCGCCTCCATCGCCCAGGTGCACACCGCCCGGTTGAAGGAGAACGGCCGCGAGATCGTCATCAAGGTGATCCGTCCCGATATCGAGCCGGTCATCGAGGCCGACCTGCGCCTGATGCAGGCCCTGGCCCGTCTGGTGGCCCGTTTCGTGCCCCAGAGCGGACGACTGCGCCCCGTCGAGGTGGTGGAGGAGTATCGCAAGACCATACTCGACGAGCTCAACCTGATGCGCGAAGCGGCCAACGCCATCCAGCTGCGCCGCAACTTCACCGGTTCCGAGGCGCTCTATGTGCCCGAGGTGTTCACGGACCATTGCCGTGAGCAGGTGCTGGTGATGGAGCGTATCTACGGCATTCCGGTCTCCGACATTGCCGCGCTGGAAGCCAACGGCACCAACATGAAGCTGCTGGCCGAGCGCGGAGTGGAGGTGTTCTTCACCCAGGTGTTCCGCGACAGCTTCTTCCACGCTGACATGCACCCGGGCAACATCTTCGTCTCTTTCGAACACCCCGAGAATCCGCTCTGGATCGGCATCGACTGCGGCATCGTCGGCACCCTCAACCGGGAAGACAAGCGCTACCTGGCGGAGAACTTCCTCGCCTTCTTCAACCGCGACTACCGCCGTGTGGCCGAGCTGCACGTGGAGTCTGGCTGGGTACCGCCCGATACCAAGGTGGACGAGTTCGAGTTCGCCATCCGCACCGTGCTGGAGCCCATCTTCGAGAAACCGCTCTCCGAGATCTCCTTCGGCCACGTGCTGCTCAATCTGTTCAACACCGCCCGTCGCTTCAACATGCAGGTGCAGCCGCAACTGGTGCTGCTGCAAAAGACCCTGCTCTATGTGGAAGGGCTGGGTCGCCAGCTTTATCCCCAGCTGGATTTGTGGCAGACCGCCAAGCCCTATCTGGAAAACTGGATGCACGAGCAGGTCGGCCCCAAGGCGGTGTGGAATGCCATCAAGGAGAAGGCGCCGTTCTGGGCGGAGAAACTGCCGGAGCTGCCGGAGCTGGTCTATGAGACCCTGCGTCAGGCCCGCCATCAGCAGCACCACTTCGACCAGATGTTTGCCGATTTCCGTCGCCACAGTCGCCGTCAGGGGCAAGCCCGCTACCTCTTAGGGGTTGGAGCCAGCCTGCTGCTCGCGGGTGTATTCTTGCTGACCCAGAAACAACACATTGAGTGGGGACAAATCAGCCTCGCCGGCGCCGGGTTATGCTGGCTGCTGGGTTGGTTGCGAACCCGTTCCCATTAAAAAACCTGCGCCATCGGGCGCCTATCCGGAGAGAAAGTCATGGGTGGTATCAGTATTTGGCAGTTGTTGATCATCGCAGTCATCGTCGTGCTGTTGTTCGGCACCAAGAAATTGCGCGGTATCGGCGGCGATCTGGGCGCGGCGGTCAAGGGGTTCAAGAAGGCGCTCTCCGATGAGCCGGCCGACACCAAACCCGAGCAGAAAGATGCCGAGTTCCCGACCAAGCAGTTGAACGAGACGGCCAGCAACGCCGAAGCCGCCAAGCAGAAAGACAAAGATCAGGCCTAAGCCATGTTCGACATCGGTTTTTGGGAGCTGGTCGTCATCGGCGTCGTCGCCTTGGTGGTGCTGGGTCCCGAGCGGTTGCCGGTTGCGATCCGCACCGCCAGCCACTGGATAAGGCTGATCCGCAGCACCGCCAACTCGGTCAAGGCCGAGCTGGAACAGGAGCTCAAGTTGCAGGATCTGCACAACGATCTGAAGAAGGCCGAACGGTTGCAGATGAACAACCTGAGCCCCGAGCTGCAGGAATCCATCGAGCAGTTGAAAGCGGCCGCCCAGTCGGTGAATCGTCCCTATCAGGGGGAGAACGAGATCCGCCCGCCTCGGGAGCCCGCCCAGGCCGAGCCAGCCATTCCGGTGGCGGCCTCGGTGCCCGTGACCTCAGAGGTGCCACCGGTCAACAGTCAGCGAGAGAGCGAGCCAGTGCCCGCCAGCGAGTCCGCAGCCAAGGGGGAGGGTAAGCCATGAGTCAGGCAGAACAACCCCTCATCAGCCATCTGGTGGAGCTGAGAACGCGCCTGCTGCGTTCCATCACCGCCATTCTGCTGGTGTTCATTGCGCTGATCTACTTCTCCAACAACATCTACGACTTCGTGGCCCAGCCGCTGCTCAGCCAGCTGCCGGAAGGGACCAGCATGATAGCGACGGATGTGGCGACCCCCTTCATCACGCCCATCAAGCTGACCCTGGTGGTCTCCTTCTTCGTGGCGATCCCTTATCTGCTCTACCAAGCCTGGGCCTTCATTGCCCCCGGTCTGTACCAGCATGAACGGCGTCTCATCATGCCGCTGGTCGCCTCCAGTGCCGTGTTGTTCTACGCCGGCATGGCGTTTGCCTACTACGTGGTGTTCCCCCTGGTGTTCGGTTTCTTCACCAGTACCGCCCCCGCCGGGGTGACGGTGGCGACCGACATCGCCAGCTACCTGGACTTCGTGCTGACCCTGTTCTTCGCGTTCGGGGTGGCGTTCGAGATCCCGGTGGCCACCATACTGCTCTGCTGGACCGGGGTGACCACCCCCAGGAGCCTGAAGGAGAAGCGCCCTTACGTCATCGTCGGGGTCTTCGTGGTCGGTATGTTGCTGACGCCGCCCGATGTCTTCTCCCAGACCCTGCTCGCGATCCCCATGTGGGGCCTGTGGGAGATAGGTCTGTTCTTCGCCCGCTTCTACGTGAAGAAAGAGGACGAGGAGCAGCAACAAACGGAAGAGGGGAGCTGAGGCTCCCTTCCTCTTTTCATGCATCCGTTCGAGGCGTATGGTAAGGCCCCATCGAGTAGATGGTTTTCAAATGCCTGATATGCACCTCGTTTGTCCGGAACCCCTGACTCCATGATCGACATCGGTTTGAACCTGACCAGCAGCCAGTTCGCCGGCGAACAGGCCGACCTGGTGGAACGCGCGCGCGCCGCCGGGGTGGAAGCCTTGATCCTGACCGGCACCGATCTGGCCGGCAGCCGCGAGAGCGCCGCATTGGCCGCCCGCTGGCCCGGTTACTGCTTCTCCACCGCCGGGGTACATCCCCACGATGCCAAAAGCGTCGATGAGGCGACCCTGCCCGCCTTGCGCGAACTGGCGGCCCTGCCCCAGGTGGTGGCCATCGGCGAGTGCGGTCTCGACTACAACCGGGACTTCTCCCCCCGTCCGGTGCAGGACGCGGTGTTTGACGCCCAGCTGGCGCTCGCCGCCGATCTCGGGATGCCGGTGTTTCTCCACTGCCGCGATGCCCATGACAAATTCGTCGAGATCCTGCGCCCCTGGTTGCCCCGCCTGCCGGGGGCCGTGCTGCACTGCTTCACCGGCTCCGACGCCGAGCTGGACGAGTGCCTGGCGCTGGGGCTGCATATCGGGGTGACCGGCTGGCTCTGTGACGAGCGCCGTGGCCAGCTGCTGCGCGAGCAAGTGGCCCGCATTCCGGCGGGTCGCCTGATGATAGAGACAGACGCCCCCTACCTGGTGCCGCGGGATCTGAAACCCAGACCCAAACGCAACGAACCCGCTTTTTTGCCGCACATCGCCCAGGTGGTGGCGGCCTGCCGTGGTGAAGCGCCCGAGGCCTTGCTGGCCCATACCCGGGCCACCTCCGCCGCATTCTTCCAACTTCCGCTTTTGGAGTGATTCATGGCCACAACTCTTCCGGGGGCCTTCCCGGGCCGTCGCCTGCGCCGGGTGCGCAAACATGACTTCAGCCGCCGCCTGGTGCGCGAGAACGTACTGACCGTCGACGATCTCATCTATCCCGTGTTCGTGCTGGAGGGAGAGGGTCAGCGAGAGGCCGTTGCCTCCATGCCGGGGGTGGACAGGCTCTCCATCGATCTGCTGCTCGAAGAGGCCGCCGAACTGGTGGCCCTGGGTGTGCCGGCGGTGGCCCTGTTCCCGGTGACGCCGCTGGAGAGAAAGAGTCTGATGGCGGAAGAGGCCTACAACCCGGATGCCCTGGCCCAGCGGGCGACCCGTGCCCTCAAGGCTCGCTTCCCGGAGCTCGGGGTCATCACCGATGTGGCGCTCGACCCCTTCACCACCCATGGCCAGGACGGCATCATCGATGACGAAGGCTATGTGCAGAACGACATCACCACCGAGATCCTGGTGAAGCAGGCGCTCTCCCATGCCGCCGCCGGGGCCGACATGGTGGCCCCGTCCGACATGATGGACGGCCGCATCGGTGCCATCCGCGCCGCGCTGGAGGAGAATGGCTTCGTCAACGTGCAGATCATGGCCTACTCCGCCAAGTACGCCTCCCACTACTACGGCCCGTTCCGCGATGCGGTGGGCTCCGCCGCCAACCTCGGCAAGAGCAACAAGGCCACCTACCAGATGGATCCGGCCAACGGCAACGAAGCCCTGCACGAAGTGGCCCTCGACATCGCCGAAGGGGCGGACAGCGTCATGGTCAAGCCGGGCATGCCCTACCTGGACATCATCCGCCGGGTGAAGGATCAGTTCGGCGTGCCGACCTTCGCCTATCAGGTGAGCGGCGAGTACGCCATGCACATGGCGGCGATCCAGAATGGCTGGCTCAAGGAGAAGGAGTGCGTGATGGAATCCCTGCTCTGCTTCAAGCGGGCCGGGGCCGATGGCATCCTCACCTACTTCGCCAAGCGGGTCGCCCAGTGGTTGAAAGAGGACGCCCGACGCTGAGGCGGGGAGTGTCCATGCCCTCACAATGCCGGCCCTCGGGCCGGCATTGTCGTCTCTGGTAGATGAAATGCTGGTTTTATGAACAAAATGCCTGAAAAAGTGGGCAACATGCCCGTCTCTTGGCGGCAAAGGCTTGATAAATGGGGTTTCTGCCTACATCTTAGATGGTCCAAGCAGGCTTCTGGACGGCAGGGGCTGCAGAGCATTTAGAGGTACCGCAGATGACTAACCCTTTGCTGACAATGGACTCGCTGCCTCCCTTCAGCCAGATCCAGCCCGATCAGGTGCAACCTGCCGTGACGCAGGCCATCGCCGATTGCAAACAGAAGATTGAGGATGTGCTGGCCCAGAAGGAGCCTCACACCTGGGACAGCCTGATCGCCCCGCTGGAAGAGGTCAACGACCGCCTCTCCCGGATCTGGTCCCCCATCAGCCACCTCAATGCCGTGCAGAACAGCGAGGCGCTGCGAGCGGCTCACGATGCCTGCCTGCCGCTGCTTTCCGAATTCCAGACCTATGTCGGTCAGCATGAAGGGCTCTATCAAGCCTATCTGGCCCTCTCCGAGAGCGATGACTTCCCCCGGCTGGATGATGCCCAGCGCAAGGAGATCCTGAACACCCTGCGCGATTTTCGCCTCTCCGGCATCGGTCTACCTGCCGAGGCGCAGCAGCGCTACGGCGAGATCCAGGCCCGCCTCTCGGAGCTCGCCTCCCGTTTCAGCAACAACGTGCTGGACGCGACCCAGGGCTGGTACAAGCTGGTGACCGACGAGGCCGAGCTGGCCGGTCTGCCCGCGAGCGCCCAGGCTGCCGCGCGCCAGATGGCCGAACTCAAGGGCAAGGAGGGGTGGCTGTTCACCCTGGACATCCCCTCCTACCTGCCGGTGATGATGTACGCCGACAGCCGCGCCCTGCGTGCCGAGCTGTATGAGGCCTTCACCACCCGCGCCTCCGACCAGGGCCCCAACGCCGGCAAGTGGGACAACTCCGCCATCATGACCGAGTTGCTCACCCTGCGCCGGGAGCTGGCCCGACTGCTGGGCTTTGCCAACTATGCCGAGCTCTCCCTCGCGACCAAGATGGCGGACAAGCCGGAGCAGGTGGTGGACTTCCTCACCGACCTGGCTGCCAAGTCCCTGCCCCAAGGCAAGGCGGAGCTGGAGGAGATCCGCGCCTTTGCCGCCGAGCAGCACGGTCAGGACGAACTGGCGGCCTGGGATCTTGCCTATTACGCAGAAAAGCTCAAACAGCACAAGTTTTCGGTCTCTGATGAGCAGTTGCGTCCCTACTTCCCCGCCGGTCGGGTCGTGAAGGGGCTGTTCGAGGTGGTCAAGCGGGTGTTCGGCATGAAGGTGCGCGAGCGTCTCGGCATCGACACCTGGCACCCGGACGTGCGCTTCTACGACATCTTTGACGCCGATGACGAGCTGCGCGGCAGCTTCTACCTGGATCTCTATGCCCGCGAGCACAAGCAGGGCGGCGCCTGGATGGATGTCTGCCTGGGTCGCCGCTACCGTCAGGACGGCTCCCTGCAAAAGCCGGTGGCCTACCTGACCTGCAACTTCAACGGCCCGGTGGACGGCAAACCGGCCCTGTTCACCCACAACGAAGTGGTCACCCTGTTCCACGAGTTCGGCCACGGCATTCACCACATGCTGACCCGCATCGATGTGGCCGGTGTGGCCGGCATCAACGGCGTGGCCTGGGATGCGGTGGAGCTGCCTAGCCAGTTCCTCGAGAACTGGTGCTGGGAATCCGAGGCGCTGGCCTTCATCTCCGGCCATTACGAGACCGGGGAGCCGCTGCCCGCTGATCTGCTGGAGAAGATGCTGACCGCCCGCAACTTCCAGGCGGCGATGCAGATGCTGCGCCAGCTGGAGTTCGCCCTGTTCGACTTCCGTCTGCACCAGGAGTTTGACCCGGCCAGCGCGGATCAGATCCCTGCGCTGCTGGATGAGGTGCGCAGCCAGGTCGCCGTGATGACGCCTCCGGCGTTCAACCGCTTCCAGCACAGCTTCTCCCACATCTTCGCGGGCGGCTACGCGGCGGGCTACTACAGCTACAAGTGGGCCGAGGTACTCTCTGCCGACGCCTTCTCCCGCTTCGAGGAGGAGGGGATCTTCAACCCGGCCACGGGCCACTCCTTCCTGAAGAACATTCTGGAAAAGGGCGGCTCCAGGGAGCCGATGGAGCTGTTCCGTGCCTTCCGTGGCCGGGAGCCCCAGGTGGATGCGCTGCTGCGTCACAGCGGTATCGCCGCGTGAGGTCCCGCCGCCACAGTGAGCCTCGATTGGATGAGCTGCCGCGCCACTGCGGGAGCTTCAAGCAGGTACACATTTGCGGCATAGTGGGATCGAAACGTGATTTTTGATAGAAAAAGGGACCTTTTGGTCCCTTTTTCCAAGCCTTTTTAATATCTTGCGGAGTGCATGTTTGCACTGTCCCCGCCTCTTCAGTAGAGTCGGGTTCTACCTTCCAGGGAGAGAAAGAACCTTGCCATGAGGCGAGCACTCGAGTCTATCTATCAAATCATCTCCAGCCTGTCTCATTCGAGTGGTCAGGGATATTTTGATGCCTTTGTGAGTGAAATCGCCAACGCGGTGGGGGCTGACTTCGTCCTGGTGTCCGGCAAGGATCAGGCGGGTCTGTTCTTTACCGTGCATGCCGCCTATCCCGCCTCCCTCGACATCAACTCCTACAGCTTCCCCCTCGCCGACACTCCGGGGGAGATCGCCATGCAACAGGGTGAAGCCTGGTTCAGTGATCGCACCCGCCAGCTGTTCCCCCACGCCGCCGTGCTGGAGCGCTGCGAGGTGAGAGCCTATGCCGGCGTCGCGCTCAAGAACGCCGAGGGAGAGACCATCGGCCTGTGCAGCGTCATGTTCAAGCGGGCCATGCCGAGAATGGAGAAGATAGTGGGCCTGCTGCGTCTGCTGGCCCCGCTCGCCGGTCGTGAACTGGCGCTGATGTATCAGCAGCGCCAGAGCCAGGAGCAGCCGGCGCAACCGGAACATCACCACTTCCTGGACACCATGATGTCCCATGCGCCCGTGGGCATCGGCAAGGTGGATCTGGGCGGCAAGATCCTCTGGGCGAACCCGGCCATCGAGAAGATGCTCGGCTACAGCCAGGAGGAGCTGCAACAGCTCACCGTCGCCGAAATCAACCATCCGGACGACTGGCAGACCAGCATTGCGCTCTACGACGCCCTCAAGCGGGGGGAGCGTCCCGCGTTTACCCAGGAGAAGCGTTATCTCCATCGGGATGGGACCGTCCTGTGGGGACGGGTGACGGTGACCCTGATCCGCAACGAGCAGATGCACCCCGACTATCTCATGGTGGTGCTGGAGAACATCGATCCCATCAGGCGCCATGCGGAGCAGCTCAAGCTCTCCCACCGGGTCTATGACAACCTCTCCGAAGCCATTCTGGTGTGCGATGCCGACAGTCGCATCATCTCGGTCAATCCGGCCTTCGAGAAGATCACCGGTTACAGCGAGGAGGAGGCGTGTGGCCAGCGGCCCAGCATGCTCAAGTCCGGACTGCACGATCAGACCTTCTATGCGGACATGTACCACGCCCTGGAGCGGGTGGGGATCTGGCGTGGGGAGGTGTGGAACAAGCGCAAGAACGGCAAGCTCTATCCCCAGCAGCTGATGATCAGCGCCGTGCGGGAAGGGGGCAAGATCAGTCAGTACATCGCCATCTTCAGCGATCTTTCCCAGACCAAGCTGGCGGAGCAGAAGATCGCCGCCCAGGCCAACTACGACAACCTCACCGGCCTGCCCAACCGCTGGCTGTTCGGTCGCTGTCTGGCCCGCTTCTGCGAGCGGGGGGAGCGCTTCGCCCTCATGGTGCTCGACCTCAACAACTTCAAGGCGGTCAACAACAGCATGGATCACCATGTGGGCGACGCCCTGCTGCGGGAAGTATCGGATCGGCTGGTGAGCCGGGTGCGCACCGAGGACCTAGTGGCCCGCATCGGCGGCGACGAGTTTGCCTTCCTGGTGCCCGGCATCGTCAACCGCCGTCAGGCCGAGGTGTTTGCCAAGCAGGTGATCGGCGGTTTTGCCCGTCCCTTCATGCTGGCCAACCAGCACCTCTATGTGACCGCCACCCTGGGGATCACCCTCTGTCCCAATGACGGCGGCGACAGCGACGAGCTCTTGCGCAATGCCGAGCAGGCCCTGTTCGTCGCCAAGCGCCAGGGACGCCCCCTCGGCACCTACAACGCCTCCATGCGGGAAGAGGTGAGCCAGCGCCACCAGATGCAGCACGATCTGGCGGAGGCCATCAAGCTGGGCCAGCTGACCATGGCCTACCAGCCCATCTGGGACAACCGCAGCGGCCGGGTCGCCAAGCTGGAGGCCCTGGTGCGCTGGTATCACCCCCACTGGGGTCAGGTCTCACCGGCGGATTTCATCCCGCTGGCGGAAGAGGCGGGGCTCATCCAGGGGCTGGGTGCCCTGGTGCTGTGGCAGTCTTGCCGGGATCTGGCCAGATTGCAGCAGTCCGGCTTCCCGGATCTGCAGATGTCCATCAACCGCTCCACCCTGGAGTTCCAGACCATAGACCCGGAGGCCAACGAGTGGCTCAGGGTGATCCGTCACTTCAACCTGGACCCGGCGGACATCATCATCGAAATCACCGAGTCCCTGCTGATGGAGACCAGCGATCAGCACAGGGTGCGGATCGATGCCCTGCGCGAGGCGGGCTGCAAGCTGGCCATCGACGACTTCGGCACCGGCTACTCGGCCCTCAACTACCTGCGCACCTTCCCGGTGGATCTGGTGAAGATCGACCGCTCCTTCGTGCGCCACATCCCCTTCAACGAGCAGGACAGGCTGCTGCTCGACGGCATCATCAACATAGTGCACAACCTCGGCATGCAGGTGGTGATCGAAGGGGTGGAGACCCGGGAGCAGCTGAACTTCCTCTGCCTGAAGGGCTGTGCCTTCACCCAGGGCTACCTGCTCAGCCGTCCGCTGCCCTATGACGATCTGGTGGAGTACCTGGGCCTCAACCGTCAGGGGATGAACCTGACCACGGTGAGCTGATCTCCCGCTTCTGCTATCATGCCGGCTCCTGCGCCGTGATGAGTCCGTGTTATGCCCCATATTCAGGTTTTCAGTGAAGTCCCCGCCCGCGATGGCGAGCTCGACGCCCTGCGGCTGCGGCTGGCCGGGGTGGAGTTTCCGGCCCCCTTCGCGCTGGTGCTGACCGAGGCACGGCTGGAGCTGCGCAAGCTGGACGAGCCCAAGCTGGGGGCCGTCTATGTGGACTTCATCGAAGGGGCGGTGGCCCATCGCCGCAAGTTCGGCGGTGGTCGCGGCCAGTCCATCGCCAAGGCGGTGGGGCTGAAGTCGGGGGCCATGCCGACCGTGGTGGACGCCACCGCCGGGCTCGGCCGTGACGCCTTCGTGCTCGCCTCCCTCGGCTGCAGGGTGACCCTGATCGAGCGCAGCCCCGTGGTGGCGGCCCTGCTGCAGGACGGCCTGGCGCGGGCGGGCCAGGATCCCGAGATAGGCCCCTGGGTGCGCGAGCGGATGCAGCTGCTGCACGGGCCGGCGGTGGAGACCCTGCTGGCGCTGACCGAACGGCCCGAGGTCATCTACCTGGATCCCATGTTCCCCCACAAGCAGAAGTCGGCGCTGGTGAAAAAAGAGATGCGGGTGTTCCAGTCCCTGGTGGGGGCCGATCTGGACGCCGACGCCTTGCTGCCGGCGGCGCTCAGGATGGCGGAGAAACGGGTGGTGGTGAAGCGGCCGGACTACGCGGGCTGGCTCAACGAGCAGAAGCCGAGCATGGCCATCGAGACCAAGAGCAACCGCTTCGACGTCTATGTGATGGCGGCGCTGGCGGCAGGCTGAATCGAGCGCGCTTGAGGCAAGGTGTCAGATAGCAAGAGGGCCCGCAGCGCGGGCCCTCTTTCGTTGTTCGCACTCGGCGGCTAGAAGCGGATCCGCTTCTCTTCCCCCTGCCAGAGCAGCTCCAGACTCGCCAGATCCGCCAGGCTGAGGCGCTCGCCGCCTTGCAATAGCAGGTACTCGACGCCTTCTCTGGCCTCGATGGTGCGGATCCTGTCTGCCCACAGGCGGCCGTCCCGACCGGTGAGGGTGACCGGCAGCTGCCAGCGGGCGGCGATCTCGAGCCAGTCGTAGAGGTCGCAACTGATGGGTTGATACCCTGTCATGGTGCTTCTCCTACCTCGGCCCCAGGCCCGTCACTGGAAATTGATGCTGGTGGTCGGGGCCGTCACCGGCTGCGCCTTCAGCACCTGCTCCAGCTGCAGCGGGTCGTTGGCCAGCTCGGGATCATCCTCGTCGCCGTTGCAGACCAGCACCATGTCGTAGCTGCCGAGGTTGACGAAGCCCAGCTCGTAGCCGTAACCACCACCCGTCAGGGGAACGACGGGGGCGCTGGCGTAGAAGCCGTTGTCGAGGTCGGCCATGTCGGGATAGGCGTCATCTCCCACAGGGCGCAGTTCGTCGTAGAAGTAGACGAAGGCCTTGTCGGTGAGCTGGCCGCCGCAAAGCCCTGCCGCCACCGTGCCCCTGACGGTGGCGACCTCGGTGTTGTTCACCAGTCGCACCCCTCTGGGCTTGAGCTTGTAATGCTCCTCGTGGCCCGGCAGCACCATGGAGTGGCGCAGGTCGAACTCTGTGGTGAAGGCGCTGAGGCCGTTGGCGGCTATGGTGAAGGCATCCAGCTTGAGCTCGTTGCTCGGCACCTCCAGCGGCTTGATCACGCTGTCATCCTGCAGGACGTAGGAGTAGGGTGTGCCATCCGGGAATTGATTGCCTGCATCCCGGCCATCCAGGATCCGCAGCCGCATCTGGCTGTAGTCGCCGGGGACCACGCTCTGGCTGGCCAGCAGGGGGCGGCTGCTGGAGCCCGGGTATTTCAGCAGATCGATATAGGTGAACAGGGGGTGGCCTGAGGCGTCCAGAGGGATGATCTCTCCCGTCGGCGTGCAGCCATCGTCCTGGGCCGATGTCAGGAAGCTGGCGGTGGTCCAGGCCAGCTCGCTCCCCGAGACGGGGTGGATGCTGATGTTGGAGACGGCGATGCAGACCTTGCTGACCGAATCCACCGGGGCATCGGAGAAGGCCAGGGACATCTCGGCATTCTGCTGGCTGTTGTCGTCACTGCCGCCACCGCAGGCGGTCAGCAGGGCAGTCAGGGCTATCAGGGGTAAATGTTTCATGGTTTCCGTTCCTGTGAGAGAGACAACTCAACTCTAGCCGAGCCGCTGGCACAGGCTAGATGGCAGGGGGGAGCGGAGAACCGGAATTGGGTTGAAAGTACAATAAAATCAACGGTAAGGCGTTGAATGGCGCCAATGATGGCTGCGAAAGGGATTGTCGGAACGGGCGGGAAAAGAAGCGAAGCGGGCGCAGGGCGCCCGTTCAGGCTTCCAGCAGGCGGGTGGACCAGCCCATCTTCTGCTGACGCTCCACTTCCAGGCGCAGCTCGCTGGCCCGCAGGTAGTGCTCGTCCAGCCAGCCCCTGGGCAGGGTCAGGGTCAGGGCATCCTCATCGGCCTGCAGCATGAACTGGGGCACTGTACCCTGGGTGCGGCGCATGCAGAGGATCAGGGAGATGCGCAGGATGCGGGCCAGCCGGATCGCCTGGCGAGCCGTCACGGCTCCCTGTTTCTCCAGCGGCTCCAGCTTGAAGTCGTCCCGCTGGTTGAGCAGCAGGGCCGACAGCAGCTTCTTCTGGGCCGGGGTGAAGCCCGGCATGTCGATGTTGTCGATGATGTAAGCGGCGTGTTGCGGCGCCTTCTTGTACTCGATGCACAGACCAATTTCGTGCAGCAGGGCCGCATAGCGCAGGATCGGGCGACCGTAGCGCTTGGAGAGGCGCCAGGCCGGCTGCAGCTGGGTGAAGGCCTGGATGGCGGTGTCGCGCACCCGCTCGGCGTGCTCCTTGTCCAGCTGGTAGCGGCTGATCAGGCTGTCGGCGGTGCGATCCCGGGCATCACAGTCGTGATTGTTGCCGAGCAGGCCGTAGATGAGTCCTTCACGCAGGGCACCGCCCGCCAGGGTCATGCTCTCGATGTCGAGGGTCTCGAAGATGGCGATCAGGATGGCGAGACCGGAGGGGAACACGGTCAGCCGTTCGGCCGCCAGCCCTTCGAGCTGCAACTGATCGACTCTGCCGCAGGCGATGGCCTGACCCATCAGCTCTTGCAACTTGGGCAGGGTGACCCGCTCGCTCTTGCCCTGGGCCAGCATGATCTCCTGCAGCGCCTGGACGGTGCCGGAGGCGCCGACGCAGGTGCGCCAGCCGAGGACACGGTAGTCCGCAGCCACTTTCTCCAGTACCGCCTTGGCGGCGGCAATGGCCTGGTTGAAGCGCGTCTCGGAGAGCTCGCCATCACCGAAGTGGTTGTTGAGCCAGGTGACGCAGCCCATGTGCAGGCTGTTGAGCAGCTTGGCTTCGCTCTGCTCGCCGATCACCAGCTCGGTGCTGGCGCCGCCGATGTCGATTACCAGCCGGTTGCCTTCCCCTGCCGACGTCCAGGAGACACCTTCATAGATGGTCTTGGCTTCTTCCTCGCCCGAGATGATCTCGATGCTGTGGTTGAGCACCCGTTCCGCTTCGCTGATGAATTCGTCGACGTTGGTGGCCAGGCGCAGGGTGGCGGTGCCCACTACCCGGATATTGTCGGACGGGATGTCCTGCAACTGCTCGGAGAAGAGGCGCAGACAATCCCAGCCCCGCTCCATGGCGGCACGGTTGAGGCGAAAATCGGCATCGAGGCCGGCGGCGAGGCGTACCTTGCGTTTGACCTTGGTGACGGTGCGCAGGGCACCGGCGACCTCGCGCACCACCAGCATGTGAAAGCTGTTGGAGCCGAGGTCGATGGCGGCATAGAGAGGCGAGTTGTGCAACTTGGCCGATCCCTCAGTTCTTGCGGGGGGGACGACGACGGTTGTTGCTGTTGCCACCGCCCTGGCGATCCCGCATGTTGCGGTTCACCGGCTGGCGGTTGCGGAACACCCGTTTTGGTGCGGTGACGTCATCCAGCAGCGCCTCGCGGTCATACTTGCTGACCGGGATGGGGTGGTGGATGTACTCCTCGATGGCCGGCAGGTTGAAGGCATAGTCTTCACAGGCCAGGCTGATGGAGTGACCGCTTTTGCCGGCGCGGCCGGTACGACCGATGCGGTGGACATAGTCTTCGGCATCGTCGGGCAGGTCGTAGTTGAAGACGTGAGTCACGTCGGGGATGTGCAGACCACGGGCGGCCACGTCGGTGGCGACCAGGATATCCAGGGTGCCCTTGGTGAACTCTTCCAGGATCTTCATCCGCTTCTTCTGCGGCACGTCGCCGGTCAGCAGGCCGACGCGGTGGCCGTCGTTCTCCAGCCACGCATGAACGTCTTCACAGACGTGCTTGGTGTTGGCGAAGACGATGGCTTTCTCGGGCCACTCCTCTTCCATCAGGGAGAGCAGCAGCAACATCTTGTCTTCGTTGGAGGGGTAGAAGAGCTCCTCCTTGATCCGCACGCCGGTCATCTGTTCCGGTTCGACCTGCACATGTTCCGGGTGGTTCATGTGTTCATAGGCTAGCTCCTGCACCCGCAGGGAGAGGGTGGCGGAGAACAGCATGCTCATACGCTCGGTGGCGGGGGGCATGCGGCGGAACAGGAAACGGATGTCCTTGATGAAGCCCAGATCGAACATGCGATCCGCTTCGTCCAGTACCACGACCTGGATGTTGCCGAGATCGATGACCTTGGACTTGAAGTAGTCGATGATGCGGCCGGTGGTGCCGATCAGGATGTCGACGCCCTGTTCCAGCACGGCCAGCTGCTTGTCGTAGCCTTCGCCACCATAGGCGAGACCGAGCTTGAGCCCGGTGGAGGCTGACATGCTCTCTGCATCGTTATAGATCTGGACGGCCAGCTCCCGGGTCGGGGCCATGATGATGGCGCGGGGCTGGTTGACGAGGCGCGGCCTGGTCAGCGGATGGGTCAGCAAATAGTTGAATGTCGCCGCCAGGAAAGCCAGGGTTTTGCCGGTCCCCGTCTGAGCCTGACCGGCGAGGTCATGACCTTCAACCAGCAGGGGCAGGGACAGTGCCTGGATGGGCGTACAATAGTGAAATCCCTTTGATTCCAGACCAGCCAGAACTTCGGGTTCGAGGCCCATTTGGGCGAATTTTTCGGTCGTTAGATGTGTTTTGCTCATGGCGGTAGGTTATCAGGTTAGGCTTGCAATAATAAACAGGATCATTTCAAATAGGGCAACTATTGCCTTTGTTGAACCATCAATAAAGCCTTAATTACTGACTGGAGTTGGAGATGAGTGACAAGATTGTTCAGCTGAGCGATGCCAGCTTCGAGGCCGATGTAATCAACGCCGACAGCCCTGTTCTGGTCGATTTCTGGGCCGAATGGTGTGGACCGTGCAAGATGATTGCCCCGATCCTGAACGAAGTTGCTCAGGAATATGAAGGTCGCGTGACCGTGGCGAAATTGAATATCGATCATAACGCCGACACTCCGCCCAAGTACGGCATTCGTGGTATCCCGACCCTGCTGCTGTTCAAGAATGGTGAAGTGGCAGCGACCAAGGTCGGCGCCCTGTCCAAGACCCAACTGAAAGAGTTCCTGGACGGCAACCTGTAATAATCAAGAAGGAGCGCATTGCAATAATGCGCTCCTTGTGTTTTATCACCTAGACGCTCACCCTGATTGGTGCTAGTTTATCGCTCGTTTGCTAACCTTTTTGCCTGACTCTTTGCTTAACTACCAGCCTGGCAAGTCAAATCCGATCAGCATCAATCCAGCAGACTGTCTCCTCATTTCAATCCTTGCTTACAGACTTTCACCACTATGAATCTGACTGAACTTAAGAACACTCCTGTGTCCGAGCTGGTCCAGCTTGGCGAATCCATGGGGTTGGAAAATCTGGCTCGGGCGCACAAGAAAGACATTATCTTTGCAATCCTCAAGGCGCACGCCAAGGGCGGCGAGGATATCTTTGGCGACGGTGTGCTGGAAATCCTGACCGACGGTTTCGGTTTCCTGCGCAGTGCAGACGGCTCTTATCTCGCTGGTCCGGATGACATCTATGTCTCCCCGAGCCAGATCCGCCGCTTCAACCTGCGTACCGGCGACACCATCTCCGGCAAGATCCGGCCGCCGAAAGAGGGCGAGCGCTATTTCGCCCTGCTCAAGGTCAACGACGTCAACTACGACCGTCCGGAAAACTCCCGCAACAAGATCCTGTTTGAAAACCTCACTCCCCTGCACGCCAACGAGCGTCTGCGCATGGAGCGTGGCAACGGTTCCACCGAAGACATCACCGCCCGTGTACTGGATCTGGCATCCCCGATCGGCAAGGGCCAGCGCGGTCTCATCGTTGCACCGCCCAAGGCCGGTAAGACCATGCTGCTGCAGAACATCGCCCAGAGCATCGCCTACAACCACCCGGATTGTGAGCTGATAGTGCTGCTGATTGACGAGCGTCCGGAAGAAGTGACCGAGATGCAGCGGATGGTGAAGGGCGAAGTCATCGCCTCCACCTTCGACGAGCCGGCCTCCCGTCACGTCCAGGTCGCCGAAATGGTGATCGAGAAGGCCAAGCGTCTGGTCGAGCACAAGAAGGATGTGGTGATCCTGCTGGACTCCATCACCCGTCTGGCCCGCGCCTACAACACCGTCATCCCGTCTTCCGGCAAGGTGCTGACCGGTGGTGTGGACGCCAACGCCCTGCACCGTCCGAAGCGTTTCTTCGGTGCGGCGCGCAACGTCGAAGAGGGCGGCAGCCTGACCATCATCGCCACCGCGCTGATCGATACCGGCTCCAAGATGGATGAAGTCATCTACGAAGAGTTCAAGGGTACCGGCAACATGGAACTGCACCTCTCGCGCAAGATTGCCGAGAAGCGCGTCTACCCGGCCATCGACATCACTCGCTCCGGCACCCGCAAGGAAGAGCTGCTGACCGCACCGGACGAGCTGCAGAAGATGTGGATCTTGCGCAAGATCATTCACCCCATGGGCGAGATCGACAGCATCGAGTTCCTCATCGACAAGCTGGCTGCGACCAAGACCAACGACGAGTTCTTCGACTCCATGAAGCGTCAACAGAAGTAACAGCCTCTTCCATGACAAAACCGCGGCCCAGGTCGCGGTTTTTGTTTATCTATTTCACGGCTGGCTTAGTAGTATGAAGCCTCGATGTCACAAGGAAAGGGACGTCATGAAGCTGGTGTTGTTCATATGGATGGGTTGGTTGTGGCTGGCGGCCCCGGTGCATGCCGATTCCCCGCCGCAATTGCAGGCTCCTCTGGTGGCGGACGAGGGACTGGATGGGCATCGGGCGTACCTGGACGGCCGTATGGCGCTCGGGCAGTTTGATGCCATGGACTCGTTGCTTGAGACCCTGTCGGTGGGGCAGCGGGAGTTCCTGTTGTTCCAGTTGCTGGGTGAGCTCAAGTCATCGGGCGCACCCAGCCCGGCGCTGCTGGCCTGGGTGCGGGCACAAGCGGCCAAGGCGCCACAATGGCTGGTGGAAGGGAAGGTGGACGGTTTCCTGGTGCAGCTACCCGCCTACGACTTCCCCGCCCAGGCCCGGCTGGTGCTGAGCCACTGGCAGCAGCTGGCCTGGCAGGACAACTATCGCCAGTTGCTGGAGCAGGATCGCTTCGACTTCAAGCAGGTCTACTACAGCCGCAATCCCGAGCTGGCACAGCAGCAGCAGGCCCTGCTGGCGGTGCTCGATCGGCAGCCGGTATCCGTGCTGCGTCGGGAGGCGCAGCGGCTTGCCGCCCTCAATCTCTTCCTGCCGGACAACCAGTTGCTGCTGCACTTCATCGAACAGACCGGGGAGACGGCACTCTACCTCAAGCTGTGGCGTCAGCCAGTGGATCACGATAGCCTGACTGCACTGCACACCATTTCCCGCTTTTATTCAGGGCAGGAGGCGAGCGATCTGCTGATCGCCGCCAGCCAGAACAGCCGCCTGATGGTCCCCGCCCTGCACCAGCTCAGCCGCCTCTCCCCCTTGCCGGACGTGGCCCAGCAGTTCCTCCTGGCCGAACTCGGCAAGCACCAGTATGGCGGGCTGGTGGCCGGCCTGTTGTTGCAGATGGACGAGCCCAGGCTCCTGGGTCAATTGGCAAACCGGCTGACGCTTCAGGAACGGCGACACGCCTCGTCCGTCATGAGGTCCGATACGGGTACACCGGATACGCCGCCAGGGTTATAATGCGGGACCACCTGATCCCGCTGGGGTACTTGCATGAAATACAAGGACTTGCGTGATTTTATCGCGCAGTTGGAACAAAACGGACAGCTCAGGCGCATCAGTCGCGAGATAGACCCCTATCTGGAGATGACCGAGATCAGCGACCGTACCCTGCGTGCGGGGGGCCCGGCTCTGCTGTTTGAGAATCCCAAGGGCTACACCATGCCGGTGTTGACCAACCTGTTCGGCACACCGGACCGGGTTGCCATGGGCATGGGCCAGCCCAACGTCAGCGCCCTGCGCCAGGTGGGGACCTGGCTCTCCTACCTGAAAGAGCCGGAGCCGCCTCGCGGGCTCAAGGAGCTGATGGAGAAGCTGCCCATCTTCAAGCAGGTGCTCAACATGCCGACCAAGCGGCTCTCTTCGGCCCCCTGTCAGCAGGTGGTGCTGGAAGGGGACGCGGTGGATCTGGATCAGATCCCCATCCAGCACTGCTGGCCCGGGGATGTGGCGCCCCTGGTCACCTGGGGGCTGACCATCACCCGCGGTCCCTACAAGAAGCGGCAGAACCTTGGCATCTATCGCCAGCAGAAGATCGGCAAGAACAAGCTGATCATGCGCTGGCTGGATCACCGGGGCGGCGCCATCGATTTTCGCGAGTGGCAGGAGGCCCACCCGGGCGAACGCTTCCCGGTGGCGGTGGCGCTGGGCGCCGATCCGGCGACCATCCTGGGCGCGGTGACGCCGGTGCCGGACAGCCTCTCCGAATACGCCTTTGCCGGTCTGCTGCGGGGCAGCCGTACCGAGGTGGTGAAGGCGCTGAGCTGCGATCTGGAAGTGCCCGCCAGCGCCGAGATCGTGCTGGAAGGCTATCTGGAGCCGGGGGAGATGGCCCCCGAAGGGCCTTACGGCGATCACACCGGCTACTACAACGAAGTGGACGAGTTCCCGGTCTTCACCATCACCCACATGACCATGCGCCGGGATGCCATCTACCACAGCACCTACACCGGCCGTCCGCCCGATGAGCCGGCGGTGCTCGGGGTGGCGCTCAACGAGGTGTTCGTGCCGCTGTTGCAGAAGCAGTTCCCCGAGATAGTGGACTTCTACCTGCCGCCGGAGGGGTGCTCCTACCGGATGGCGGTGGTGACCATCAAGAAGCGTTACCCTGGCCACGCCAAGCGGGTGATGCTTGGAGTCTGGTCCTTTCTGCGCCAGTTCATGTACACCAAGTTCGTGATCGTCTGCGATGACGACATCAACGCCCGCGACTGGAAGGACGTGATCTGGGCCATCACCACCCGGATGGACCCGGCTCGGGACACCACCCTGATCGAGCACACCCCCATCGACTACCTGGACTTCGCCTCGCCGGTCTCCGGGCTCGGCTCCAAGATGGGGCTGGATGCCACCAACAAGTGGCCGGGGGAGACCAATCGCGAGTGGGGTCAGCCCATCGTCCAGGACGAGGCGGTAAAGCAGAAGATCGATGCCATCTGGGACGAGCTGAAGATCCTCGACTGAGGGATCCCCGATGCGGCGCGGCCATTGTGACGCAAAAGTGCGGTATTGCCGTGCCGAATTGGGTATGCTCGACAGACCTGACCACCAACTGGTCGCCATAAAAACAGTGAAACCATGAGCGAAGCGGGCCGGGCAGGCCCCTCACAAGGACAAGAATGCAACGTATCAAGTGCCGCGTAGAGGAACTGCGCGAATATGTCGACACCATCTGGCACGTGGCGCTGGCGCCGCAGCAGGAGGTGAGCTTCAAGCCGGGCCAGTATCTGCTGGTGGTGATGAGCGATTCGGACAAGCGCCCCTTCTCCATCGCCAACTCGCCGACCCGCTCCGGCGTGCTGGAGCTGCAGATCGGTGCCACTCCCGAGAATGCCTATGCCGGTCAGGTGCTGGCCCGCATGCGCGAGCAGGGAGAGATCGAGGTCGAGCTGGCCGCTGGCAAGGCGTTCCTGCGCGACGAATCCCCCCGACCGCTGATCCTGATGGCGGGCGGCACCGGCTTCTCCTATGCCCGCGCCATCCTGGAATACCTGATCGGCAGCGGCAGCAAGCGTCCGGTGTTCCTCTACTGGGGCGTACGCCAGGCGCACTGGCTCTACGAGCTGGAGCAGATGCAGCAGTGGGAGCGCGACTACGCGCCGCTGACCTTCATTCCCGTGGTGCAGGAGCCCGAGAGCGACTGGACCGGCAGGACCGGGCTGGTGCACAAGGCCATCATGGATGACTTCGTCAGCCTGCATGACTACGACATCTATGTGGCGGGCCGCTTCGAGATGGCCGGTGCCGCGCGGGAAGAGTTCAAGGTGCTGGGCGCCGAGCCCGAGCGCATCTTCGGCGATGCCTACGAGTTTATCTGACCACGGCCAACCGCAGAGCGTCGATCTGCCCCCTTATCGTCTTGCGAGAGAAGGGGGGATGAGAAACTCGTTGTCCCCATAAAAACGACAAACCCCAGCCTGGCTGGGGTTTGTGCTATCTACGGCGGGTCACGCCGGATCATTCGCCCTTGGCAGCGAGCTGCTGCTCGAGCTGGGCCAGCTTGGCCTCGAGGGCGGTCAGCTTCTCCCGGGTGCGCAGCAGCACCTTGGTCTGCACGTCGAACTCCTCGCGGCTCACCAGATCCAGCTTGTTGAGCTGAGCCTGCAAGACCTGACGGGTCTTTTTCTCCACCTCTTCACCCATGCTGCGAATGCCGGGGGGCAGGGCGTTGTGTATCTGTTTGGCGATCTCTTCCAGTTTTTTCGGGTCGATCATGGGGGTCTCCTTAAGCAATGGCGCCATTCTACCGACAAATCGTCCCCTTTGCCGAGATCGGGGCGGCTTTTTGCGCCATGGATCCCATCGGGCTCTGGTCGGGTCTGGTTGATGTACCCTGGCTGCTACCCTGTGACACCGGGAATCAATTCCAATTCCTTGATGGTGTACACAAAAAAATCAGATCAGATGACTGACCAGAGGCTTATTAATTGTTGCGTTGCTGTTAATATGATTCGGTCGGGTTTGAACCCTACCCCGTCAGGCTCATCATGGATAACAACATAAAAGAGATAAGGATACCTGATTACCCATGATTAGCAGTCAGTTACCACGAACTATACTGATCTTACGTACAGTTATCGAGGTGCGAGATCATGGCCAAAAGCAAAATCCAATTCCAGAAAGGCTACAGCCTGTTTGAGTTTCTCAAGGACTATGGCACTGAGGCTCAGTGCGAAAACGCGCTGTTCACTTGGCGTTTTCCTAACGGCTTTGTCTGCCCTGAATGTGCCAACAAGACCTGTTGTCGCCTGAGAAGGCGGCCACGTGTGTGGCAATGCAATCACTGCCGTCACCAGATGTCATTGACTGGAAACACGATTTTCGCAAACACCAAGCTCCCACTGACCAAGTGGTTTCTGGCAATGCACCTGTTGTCACAAACCAAAACAGGCTTGTCAGCGATGGAGCTAAAGCGCCAGTTGGGCGTCAAATATGACACCGCCTGGATGCTCAAGCACAAGCTGCTGCAAGCCATGAAAGAGTCCGATGACAAGCAGCCCATCAGCGGCATCATTCAGCTCGATGATGTCTACTGGGGTGGCGAGCGCCGTGGTGGCAAACGGGGTCGGGGCGCGGCAGGCAAGACGCCGTTTGTGGCAGCAGTGGCCCTGAACAAGGAAGGACATCCAATCAAGATGCGGATGACGGTGGTCGATGGTTTCAAAACCAAGTCCGTTGCTGATTGGGCAAAACGGCATATTGCCAGTGGTAGCGCGGTGATATCCGATGGATTGGCCTGTTTCAAAGCGGTCAAGGAGGCCAATTGTGAGCACCTGGGAGTTGTCACCGGGGGCAACCTGGACTGGCTGGATCATCCGGCATTCAACTGGGTAAACACGATGATAGGAAATGTGAAAAACTCGCTGCGGGGCAGTTGCCATACGCTCGGAGCGAAGCATTTACCAAGGCATCTTGCGGAATACTGCTTCCGGTTTAATCATCGTTTTGACCTCAATAGCATGTTGGTAGAATTGGGGCATGCAGTCGTGGCAAGCCCTCCGATGCCATATCGGCTCTTGAAGCTGGCTGAGGGTCATGGGTAATCAGGTAAGGATATGAAGAAAAAGCTAATTTACGCGGCCGTCGTCAGTGCGCTGCTGAGCGGTTGTGGTGGCAGTGACGACAACACAGGCGATATCTCAAGCTATCTCGATTATCTGCTGAGCGGCTCCAATGCAGTCCGACCCAGCGCCCTGGCAGCCCGTGCGACCGACGGTACCCTGAAATTCTCCACGGAAACGGCGGATCTCTCCAACCCGGTGTCCGCCCTCTCCACCTTGGATGGCTGGTCGACTACCCAGGCGATCCAGATAGTGCCGGTGACGGCCTCCGGCATCCAGGTCAAGGCGCCGGCCGCTGCTGAATTCGCAGCCTCCGTGGCCCCCCTCTACCTGATGGAGCTGGAGTTTGACAGTGCGGCCCTGCGTCCGAGCGGCGTGAAAAAGGTGCTGACCTACGGGGTGGACTTCGTGGTGGCCGAGACGACCGGGAAGCTGAATCTGGTGCCGCTCAAGCCGCTCAACCCCTCTTCCTACTACATGATAGTGGCGACCGATACCCTCAAAGACAGCACGGGTGCCCCCCTGCGACCGGGTAGCGACTACAGCAACTACAAGACCAGCACCGGCAGCAACGCCCAGGAGCAGACCATCAGCGGCCTGATTGCGCTGCAGGAAGGGCTGTTCAAGGCTGCCACCGGCATCACTAGCGACCACGTGATCTTCTCCGACTGGTTCGGTACCCAGTCCGGCGCCGACGTGCTGGTGGCGGTGAAAGGGGCGGCCGCATCCGTGCTCAAGAGCCCGACCCTGGACGCTGCCGCCCTGTGGAAGCAGGACGCCTTGGGCAATACCAGCCTGCCTGGCACCTATACCCTGTCGGTGAGCGGCGGCAGCCCCTTCCTGACCCAGCTGGACGCCGAGAACTTCCTGCCCCAGGAGCAGAAGGATGCGATTGCCGCCGCTTTTGGTGACGGCACTCCACTCCACAATCTGGCCTTGGGTACCACCGTCTACAGCGGCACCGTCAAGCTGCCCTACTTCCTCTCCTCCCCGACCACCGCCGGCTCCTGGGACAAGGCGAAGACCCAGTCCTGGCACGGTGCCATCCCCAGCCTCTACGCCATCGCGAACGCCCTGAAGGCCCAGGATGCCGAAGTGATCGGCGGCCTGGTGGGGGCGGGTGTGGATCCGGCCCTGCTGGGCGAACTCATCGCCGATCCGAGCCGTCAGGCCGAGCTGCTGGCGGAGGCGAGCAAGTTGATCGGGGTGACCCTCACCTCCGGCGGCAAGGCGCTGGATCCCGAGATGAATATCGGGCGCTTCAACCCGCTGCCGGCATTGGAAGAGGTGCAGTCCGTCCCGATGCGGATCTTTGCCGCCGCACCGCTGGCGAACATCACCGACGTGATCATATATCAGCACGGCGTCACCTCGGTGAAGGAGAACGCCTACGCCCTGGCCCTTGGCCAGATTGGTGCCGGTGCCCAGGCGAGCAAGAACGTGGCCGTGGTGGTGATCGATCATCCGTTGCACGGTGAACGCGGCTTCGCCCTGACCGGCAGCATGGACTCGGTGACCACCTCCGACAACCCGACCCCCTACCTGAACCTGAGCTACCTGACCGTGGCCCGCGACAACCTGAAACAGAGCGTGGCGGATCTGCTGGGCCTGCGTCTGGCGGTGGGGCTGGCCAATGCCAAGGGGGCTATCGGCACCGCTGGCAGCCTCAAGGTACACTTCCTGGGTCACTCTCTGGGTGCCATCGCGGGGGCCAACCTGCTGGCGGTGGCCAACCAGTCTGTTGGCAACCCGACGGCAGACGCCCTGTTCAAGTTCGACACTGGCGGCCTGGCCATGCCGGGTGGCGGCATAGCGCCGCTGTTGCTGAACTCGCCGACCTTCGGCCCGACCATCCAGATGAGCGTGCTGACCGCTGGCAGTGCGGCCCTGAAGGCAGCCTTCACCGCCTACGCCCCGAACTGCAAGACGGCGGTGCCGACCTGCTTCGTCAACGAGTTCCTGCCGAGCCAGGATGCGGCCACCCAGGCCACGGCGGCCAGCACCCTGCAGAGCTACAGCTTCGCGGCGCAGTCGGTGCTGGATTCGGCAGACCCCATCAACTTGGGGAGCGGCATCGCGGCGGACTTCCCGCTGTTTGCCACCGAAATCGTCGGCGACGGCGCCCTGAGCCTGTCGGATCGAGTGATCCCGAACAGCATCGCCACCGCCCCGCTGGGTGGCACCGAGCCGCTGTTCAAGGTCCTGGCCCTGCAACCGCTGACCGCCACCGGCGCCGCCAACCACAGAGCGGCCCGCTTTGTGGCCGGGGGGCACAGCTCGCTGCTGGCACCTGACGAGAACTTCGATCCGACCGGCGCCGTCACCACCGAGATGCAGACCCAGTTCGGCAGCTTCTTCGCAAGCGGCGGTACCGCGGTCAAGGTGACCGACGGCAGCCTGCTCAAGCAGTAAGCCGGCCGACCAATAAAAACGCCGCCCCTTGGGGCGGCGTTTTTTTATGGCAAATCGGCTCAGGCTGGCCTGTGGTGCCTGTCCAGCCAGCCTTGGGCAAGGCCGACCAGCAGACCCGCCAGGTGAGCCATGTTGGTGGTCGCTTTGGTTGCCGAGCCGTTGCCGGCAACCAGGCCTCACCCCGGCCTGTGGTGCCTGTCCAGCCAGCCCTGGGCAAGGCCGACCAGCAGGCCGACCAAATGGGCCATGTTGGCGGTGGGGGTGCCGAGCATGTCCAGGAAGCCGAGTACCAGCCAGACCAGCATGAAGCCCATCAGGGCTGGCGGCATGGCGAGGCCGCAATCCGGTTGCAGCCTGGTTCGCAGCCAGCTGTAGCCGAGCAGGGCATAGACCACCCCGGAGAGGCCGCCAAAGCGCGGGCCGCTGACAAAGAACTCGGCGATATTGGGCAGGGCAGCCCCGACGATGAGCAGGATGAACAGCTTGCCGCTGCCGAGGCGCTGCTCTATCTGGCCACCGAGATACCACCACCACAACAGGTTGAACACCAGGTGCAGCACCGAGAAGTGGATGAAGGCCGGGGTGACGTAGCGCCAGGCCTGCCAGTCGGTGAACTGGGCCAGGGTGGGGTGGAAGGCGAGCTCGTCGAAGATGGGCAGGCCGATGGCATCCAGAGCGTAGATGGCCAGGCAGGCGATGATGACCACCAGGGTCAGGGGGCCCGCCTGGTGGAGGAAATCGGTGACCGGATCCGTCATCCCCTTGCTGTAGTCGATCCGGGCATCGGCATGGCCGGATTGCCAGGAGGCCTCCATGTAGCGGGGGTGATTGGGTTCGCTCAGGAAGCGCTTGACCTCCTGCTGGGCCTGGGCGAGGCGCCGTTCGTCTGCCAGCCAGACCGAGACGCCAAGCTCTGACTGGGTCAGCTCGCACGGAATGCCCAGGGTAGCGAGATAATCCACCAGCGCCTGGGCCATGCGGGCGTCACCCAGCACCAGCAGTTGGATCATGCCGGTTGAGGAGGAGCGACCCGCCTCTGTCATGCGTCCCCCGCCTGGATGGGGAACTCCCTGCGCCAGGCCTCGAAACCGCCATCCAGGCTATAGACCTCGTCATAGCCTTGTTGCAGCAGGTACTGGGCCGCCCCCTGGCTGCTGTTGCCGTGATAGCACATCACGATGACAGGGGTATCGAAGTCCACCTCGTTCATAAAGCGAACCAGGGTGCCGTTGGTAAGGTGGAAGGCGCCGACTGCGTGGGCCGTCTCGAAGGATTGGGGATCGCGAATGTCCACGAGACGGGCTTCGCCTGCGCTCAGCTTCTGGTGGGCATCATGGGCGCTGATATGGGCAAACTGGTCCATTGAGATGTCCTGAAAATGGAAGGTTGAAGGGCAGTTTACCGCAAGCGGCGGTTTGCGCTAAGTGTGCAATGGAGGCGGCATCCAGGGGATCGCAATTTTCTTCAATATCGGGCCGCCCGGGCCGGGTAGGCTCGGGCTTCCCTCAATTGAATGAGCATCATCCATGGAATTCAGTCTGCTGTTATCCATGGCCGGGTTTGCCCTGGCCATGTCCATCTCCCCGGGGCCGGTGAATCTGGTCGCCCTTGGCACCGGCGCCCGGTACGGTTTCACGGCCAGCCTGCGCCACGTGGTGGGGGCCACCCTCGGCTTCATCCTGCTGCTCCTGCTGATGGGGCTGGGTCTTGGCGGCGCCCTGTCCCGCTGGCCTGTGGCGCTGGGGGCCATTCACTGGGGCGGCGTGCTCTTTCTCGGCTGGATGGCCTGGCAGTTGCTGGTGGACAGCGGCGAGGTGAAGGAAGTAGAGGGTGTGCCCCCCGCTTTCTGGTACGGGGCCTTGATGCAGTGGCTCAATCCCAAGGCCTGGCTCGCCGCCAGCATGGGGATGGGAGCCTATGGGATCGCGGGCGGCATGAGCCAGATCGCCCTCTTTACCGGCATCTATCTGGTGATCTGCCTCGGCTCCATCGCCTGCTGGGCCTATGCGGGCAGCCGATTGCAGGGGTGGCTGGTCTCTCCTCGCCGATTGCGCTGGTTCAATCGGGCCATGGCGCTCTTGCTGCTGCTCAGCGCCGCCTATCTGGTGCGCTCGTCCTGAGGGACGAGCTGCGCTTTGTACTGGCCCGGGGTGGCGGCCACCCGGCGTTTGAACTGGCGCTGGAAGTGGGCCTGATCGGCAAAACCGCTGGCAAGGGCCACTTCCGCCAGGGGCTGCCCCTGGCGCAGCAGGGTGCGGGCGTGGCGAATGCGCTGATCGAGCAGGTAGGCGTGGGGCGTCATGCCGTAGTGGCGGCTGAAGGCGCGCACGAAGTGGGAAGGGGTAAGCCCGGCCACCGCACTCAGCTGTGCCAGGGTGAGGGCGCAGGCACTCTCGTCCTGCATCAGCTCGGCGGCTCGCTGCAGGTGCCGGGGAGGGCGGTCATCCCACTTGGCCGGGGTGAGCCTGGCCAGAAGCTGGCGGCTGAAGAGGTGGCAGGCCACTTCGCGAGCCAGGGGATCCGGCTCCTCCACCAGTTGCCGATGAAGCCGGCAGAGCCCCTGGTAGAGCAGGGGATCCCGGCTTGCGGTCATGTCGAAGGGGCGAAACGCGTTGCCGAGCCCGGCCTCCTCCTGCTGGCGCTGCAACCAGAGGTTGTCGATGTAGAACATCAGATAGGACCAGGGCTGGTCCGCGACGGGATTGCAGGCGTGCACCTCTTCCGGGTTCATCAACACCAGGCTGCCGCGGCCGACCTCTTGCAGGCTGCGCTGGTTGAGGTAGTGGCTGTGGCCGCCGGTGATGGCGCCGATGGAGAAGTGGGGGTGGCTGTGCTTGTCATAGCAGACGCGCCGGCCATCCTGCACCGCCCGCGCCTCGATGAAGGGCAGGGCGGGATCGTGCCAGAAGTGGTGCTGATCCTGCGTCGCCCGCGCACGGCTCACGATGTGCTCCTCGGCGGGGGGCTGTTCCCCTGCCTGGCTCGGGGAGCGCGGCAGGGGAAGGGTGACGATGGTTGCTGCATCCTCAGCCGCCGAGATAGGCCTGGCGGACGGCGGGGTTGGCCAGCAGGGCCTCTCCCGTGTCTTGCAGCACCACCCGGCCGTTCTCCAGCACATAGCCGCGATCCGCCAGCTTGAGCGCCTGGTTCGCGTTCTGCTCCACCAGGAAGATGGTCATCCCCTTCTGGCGCAGTTGCTCTATGGTGTCGAAGATCTGCTGGATGACGATGGGCGCCAATCCGAGGGAGGGTTCATCAAGCAGCAGCAGGCGCGGCTTGCTCATCAGGGCGCGGCCGATGGCCAGCATCTGCTGCTCGCCGCCGGACATGGTGCCTGCCCGCTGCTCCAGCCGCTCCTGCAGGCGGGGGAACAAGGTAAATATCTGATCCAGCAGGCCGCGCTGCTCCGCCTTGTCGACGAAGAAGGCCCCCATCAGCAGGTTCTCCTCCACCGTGAGGCGGGCGAAGATGCGGCGCCCCTCCGGCACCACGGCGATGTCCTTGCGCATGATGCGGGCGGTGGTGAGAGAGTCTATTTGCTCCCCCTCGAACCAGATGGAACCGCTGCTGGGCTTGGGCTCGCCACACAGGGTCATCAGCAGAGTGGTCTTGCCGGCGCCGTTGGCGCCGATCAGGGTGACGATTTCCCCCTCTTTCACCTCGACGCTGACGTCGTGCAGCGCCTGAATTTTGCCGTAGTGGGTCGATACGTTGCGAAGTTCTAACATCTTTTTGTCCTTACGACTCGCCCAGATAGGCCTTGATCACCGCCGGATTGCTGCGGATTTCGTCCGGTTTGCCGTGGGCCAGCGGGGTGCCCTGGTTGACCACGAAGATGCGGTTGGAGATCTCCATCACCAGCTTCATGTCGTGCTCGATCAGCAGCACCGAGACCCCGAACTCGTCCCTCAGGTTGGAGATGAGCTCGTTGAGCTCGTCGGTCTCCTTGGGGTTGAGGCCTGCGGCCGGTTCATCCAGCATCAGCAGTTCGGGCCGGGTCGCCATGCAGCGGGCGATCTCGAGGCGGCGCTGCTGGCCGTAAGCCAGGTTGCCCGCGGCGCGGTTGGCGAGATCCTTGAGGCCCACCTTTTCCAGCCAGAAGGCGGACTGCTCCAACCCCTCTTTCTCGGCACGGCGGAAGGAGGGGGTCTTGAACAGGCCGGCGATGAAGCCGGTATTGAGATGCCTGTGCTGGGCCACCAGCAGGTTTTCCACCGCCGTCATCTCCTTGAACAGGCGCACGTGCTGGAAAGTCCGCACTATGCCCTTGCGGGCGATGAGGTGGCCGGGCAACCCCTGGATCTCCTCACCCTTGTAGCGAATGACACCGCCACTCGGGCGATAGAAGCCGGTCAGGCAGTTGAAGATGGTGGTCTTGCCCGCCCCGTTGGGGCCGATGATGGAGATCACCTCCCCCTTTTCCACATCCAGCTTGACGCCGTTGACCGCGAGCAGGCCGCCAAAGCGCATCGACAGATCTGAGACATCCAACAATGGTTGATTGTTGCTCATTTACGCAGCTCCATATGGGGTCGACTCATGGGCAGCAGTCCCTGCGGCCGCCAGATCATCATGAATACCATCAAGAGACCGAACATCAGCATGCGATATTCGTTGAACTCGCGGGCGAGCTCCGGCAGCACCGTCATCACGATGGCCGCCAGCACCACCCCGATCTGGGATCCCATGCCCCCCAGCACCACAATCGCAAGAACGATGGCCGACTCGATAAAGACGAAGGATTCCGGGCTGATGAAGCCCTGGCGCGAGGCGAAGAAGCTGCCGGCAAAGCCCGCGAAGCAGGCGCCTATGGTGAAGGCGGTCAGCTTGATGATGGTGGGGTTGAGCCCCAGGGACTTGCAGGCGATCTCGTCTTCCCGCAGCGCCTCCCAGGCACGGCCGAGCGGCATGCGCAGCAGGCGGTTGATGACGAACAGGGTCGCCACTACCAGCACCAGGGCCATCAGGTAGAGGAAGATCACCTTGTGGTTGGCGTTGTAGGCGATGCCGAAGAAGTCGTGGAAGGTGCCAAAGCCCCCATCCTTGACGGTGCGGTTGAACTCCAGGCCCCCCAGGGTCGGTTTCGGAATGCCGGAGATCCCGTTCGGACCGCCGGTCAGGGTGGTCATGTTGTTGAGCAGGATGCGGATGATCTCGCCAAAGCCCAGGGTGACGATGGCCAGGTAGTCCCCCCGCAGCCGCAGCACCGGGAACCCGAGCAGGAAGCCGAAGGTGGCCGCCAGCAGACCTGCGATGGGCAGACACTCCCAGAAGCTCAGACCGAAGTAGGTGTTGAGCAGGGCGTAGCTGTAGGCGCCGACCGCATAGAAGCCGACATAGCCGAGGTCGAGCAGACCGGCGAGGCCCACCACCACGTTCAGTCCCAGCCCCAGCATGATGTAAATCAGGGTGAGGGTGGCCAGATCGATGGCGCCGCGAGAGGCCATGAAGGGCCAGCTCACCGCAAACAGCAGCACCAGCACGGCGGTGAGGTTATAGAGCTTGGGGGCCTCTTCGGGGCTTGGCAGCACCAGCTTGGTGAAGCCGACGGAGAAGCCGCTGATGGAGGCCTGGAACAGGCGGCTTATCTGGCCGCGCAGCATCTGGAACCAGAAGACGATGGTGGCGCCCCCCAGCAGCCAGGCCAGCGACACATCGAGGCGGCTCACCACCAGCAGGCGGGAGCCATCGGTCTCCAGCTTGAAGCCGAGCAGCCAGAAGGAGAGCACCAGCAGCACCAGGCTGGCGATGCAGGCATGGATAAATTGACGTTTCATCAGACTTTCTCCACTTCCGGACGGCCGAGAATGCCAGTGATGGTCATGAACAGCAGCACGAGGGCATGCATAGATTGGTTTTTCATACCTTCTCGACCTCCGGACGACCCAGGATGCCGGTGGGCATGAAGAGCAACACGAAGATGAGCAGGGCAAAGGCCATCACATCCTTGTACTCGGTGCTGAGATAGCCCGCGGTGAGCGCTTCCACCACGCCGAGCAGCAGGCCGCCCAGTACGGCACCGGGAATGCTGCCGATGCCGCCCAATACCGCGGCGGTGAAGGCCTTCAAGCCCGCCATGAAGCCGAGATAGGGGTTGATGACACCGTAGTACATGCCGAGCAGCACCCCCGCGACGGCGGCCAGGGCGGCCCCCAGTACGAAGGTGATGGAGATGACCACGTGGGTGTCTATCCCCAGCAGGTTGGCCATCTTGATGTCTTCGGAACAGGCACGGCAGGCACGCCCCATGCGGGAGCGGCCGATAAACTGGGTCAACGCCAGCATGGTGACGAAGGTCACCACGAAGATGATGAGCTGCATGTAGGAGAGGCTGGCCTGGAAGCCATCCTCGCCGCCGAGGGTCCAGCCCCCGGAGATCAGAGTGGGCATGGCGATGTCACGCGAGCCCTGGGCCATCCGCATCATGTTCTGCAGGAAGATCGACATGCCGATGGCGGAGATGAGGGGGATCAGGCGGTTGCCGCCCCGCAGTGGACGATAGGCCACCCGTTCTATGGACCAGCCATAGCTGCCGGTGATGATGATGCTGACCAGGAAGGCGCCCCCCAGCAGCAGCACGGTGCTGTCGATGCCCATCATCATGAGCCCGGCCATCACCATGAAGGCGACATAGGAGCCGATCATGTAGACCTCGCCGTGGGCGAAGTTGATCATGCCGATGATGCCGTAGACCATGGTGTAGCCGATGGCGATCAACGCATAGGTGCTGCCTATGGTCAATCCGTTCAGCAACTGCTGAACCAGATAAAGAAGGTGTTCGGACATACCGCGTTCCCTGTGTACTTGCCCGCAAAGAAAGGAGGGGTGACTCACGTCACCCCGACCGGCAGATTATTTGAGTTGAGTGGAGGTACCGTCGGCGTGCCACTGGAACACACCGAATTCGAAGCCTTTCAGATCACCGTTCGGTGCCCAGGTCAGGGGGCCCATCACGGTGTCGATCGGTGCGGCCTTGATGGCGGCAGCCACGGCAGCCGGATCATCCTCGCCCGCCTTGGCGATACCGGCCGCCAGGGCCTGCATGGCGGCGTAGGTGGTCCAGACGAACGGACCGGAGGAGTCCTGACCCTTGGCCTTGAACGCTTCCACGATGGGGGCGTTGGCGGGGACCAGATCGTATTTGTTCGGCAGGGTCACCAGCAGGCCTTCGGAAGCCGGGCCGCCGATGGCGGAGATGTCCTTGTTGCCCACCCCTTCCGGACCCATGAACTTGGCCTTCAGACCCTTTTCGCCAGCCTGGCGCAGGATCAGACCCAGCTCGGGGTGGTAGCCGCCGTAGTAGACGAAGTCCACGTTCTCTTTTTGCAGCTTGGCGATCAGGGCGGAGAAGTCCTTGTCGCCGGCGGTGATGCCCTCATAGGCCACGACCTTGACGCCGGCCTTGTCCAGGGCCGCTTTCACGCTGGAGGCGATGCCTTCACCGTACTGTTTCTTGTCGTGGATGACGGCCACGCGCTGGGGTTTGACCTGCTCGATGATGTACTTGGCGGCGGTCGGGCCCTGGTCGCTGTCCAGACCGATGGTGCGCAGGGTCAGCTGGTAACCGCGCTCGGTGATCTTGGGGTTGGTGGAGGCGGGGGTGACCATCAGGACCCCTTCATCTTCATAGATGTCGGAGGCGGGCAGGGTGTTGTCGGAGCAGAGGTGGCCGACCACGAACTTGACGCCGTCGTTGATCACCTTGTTGGCGATGGCCACGGCCTGTTTGGGATCGCAGGCATCGTCATAGATGACGGCTTCGATCTGCTTGCCCTTGATGCCGCCCGCCTTGTTGATCTGCTCGACCGCCATCTTGCCGCCGGTGAACTGCATGTCACCGTACTGGGCGACCGGGCCGGTCAGGGGGCCGGCGATGCCGATCTTGATGGTATCGGCCGCATTGGCCATGGAAACTGATCCAAACAGAGCCAAAGAAACCGCTGCTCTGACTGCCATTTTGCTGAAGTTATGCATTGATTCGTCCCTTAATCAGTGAATTGTTTCATTTTATGCACGTCATTCCGAGCCTGTGTCCCGCCAGCCCGGCGATAGATAAGGTTCTATCATTCCTCGCCGGGCAATAACAAGATGTTAAAGATACTAACCGGAGCAGGCGCGAGAGGGGTTTTGTGAAACTAACGCGCAGTTTATTGTTGTTTATTGGAGTTTAATGTTGCCGTGATGGTGCAACATACAGATAACAAATTGTCATGGTGACAATTTACAGAGTAAAAAACTGACGATATTTCATTCTGCGTCCGCTCTCATTTTGACCAAAATCCGTTTGCGCAAAAAGAAATGACCGCATAGATTAGCCAGCATTGATAATTCACTGGCAGTGCCCGTTAAAACCAAGCCTTTATTCGGGAAATCTGCTACTGTTCCGCCTTTGTTATTCAGGAGACAGAGATGGCAACTATCAAGGATGTCGCCTCGCGCGCAGGCGTATCCATCTCCACCGTCTCACATGTACTCAATCACACCCGTCGGGTCAGCGAAGACGCAACCCAGAAAGTGCTTGAGGCGGTGGCAGAGCTGAACTACGCGCCCAACTCGGTGGCGCGCAGTCTCAAGATCAATTCGACCAAGACCATTGGCATGCTGGTGACCACCAGTGCCAACCCCTTCTTCGCGGAAGTGGTACAGGGGGTGGAAGCCTACTGCTTCGAGCAGGGTTACAGCCTGATCCTGTGCAACACCGAGAACCAGCCGCCCCGCCAGCAGCACTATCTGCGCATGCTGATGGAAAAGCGGGTGGACGGTCTGCTGGTGCTGGGGACCGATATCGACACCCAGTTCAGGGACATGCTGCGTATCCACAAGAAGGTGCCGCAGGTGGTGCTGGACTGGGGCAACGAGTGCGATTTCGCCAACGTGATCAACGACAACGCCCGCATCGGCGCGCGTCTGGCGGTGCGCCATCTGCTGGAGCAGGGCCACACCAACATCGTCTGCATCACCGGCCATCTCGCCAAGCCGACTACCCAGCAACGGCTGGACGGGGTGCGCGATGCCCTGGCTGAACAGGGGATGACCCTGAAAGAAGAGCAGATCTTCGAAGGGGACTACGAGAGCCAGAGCGGCTTCGATGCCATGCAGCGCATCCTGGCCCTCACCCCTCGCCCGACCGCGGTCTTTGCCTTCGACGATCCCATGGCCATCGGTGCCATCTGCGCCGCCTGGGAGGCCGGGGTCAAGGTGCCGGACGATATCTCCATGATCGGCTATGACGACGTGGAGATGGCGCGCTTCTCCAGCCCGCCGCTCACCACCATCCGCCACCCCAAGGCCGAGCTCGGTCTGCTGGCGGTGCAGCAACTGGTGAGCCGGATCCGTAACAAGGAGCTGGAAGTGGAGTCCATGACGGTGCAGCCCGAGCTCATCGTCCGCCGCTCGGTCAAGTCCCTGCGCTGACGGCGCCACGGGTGCCATGAACAAGAAACCCCCTCGCCAGCGAGGGGGTTTCTGTTTTTGGGCTCCTCTCGTATCTGGGGCGTCAGGCCTTGAGGCCGAGCCGCCTGGCGAGGCGGTGCAGGTTGCCGCCATCCAGATCCAGCGCCCGGGCGGTGGCGGCCCAGTTGCCGTCATGGGCCGTCAGGGTCTGCTCGATGAGCTGGCGCTGGAACAGATCGGTGGCGGCGCGAAGGCCCAGGCCGGCAATGGCCGGAGAGGCGGGCTGGCTGACGGTGTCGGCGGGCAGGGATGGGCCCGTCGGCCCCAGGTTGAAGTGGTGGGGTTCCAGGGTCGGCGAGGGGCTCCCCTGTTCGGCCCTGGCCAGCACGGCGGCGCGGTGGATGGCGTGCTCCAGCTCCCGCACGTTGCCGGGCCAGTCGTGGCGCTCGAGCAGTTGCAGCGCCTGTGGCTGGATACGCAGCTGCTCCAGCCCCAGGCCGAGCCGGCAGCGCTCGCAAAAGTAACCGGCCAGCAGGGGAATGTCGCCTGGGCGTTCCCGCAGTGTAGGGGCGTGGATCGGGAACACGCTCAGCCGGTGGTAGAGGTCGGCCCGGAAGGCCCCCTCGACCACCGCCTGTTTCAGATCCCGGTTGGTGGCCGCCAGGATGCGCACATTCACTTTGAGCGGGGTGTCGTCACCGATCCGCTGCAGATCGCCGTATTGCAGCACCCGCAGCAGCTTGGCCTGCAGCGCAAGCGACAGCTCCCCTATCTCGTCGAGAAACAGGGTGCCCTTGTCCGCCAGCTCGAACTTGCCCGCCCGGTTGTGGATGGCGCCGGTGAAGGCCCCCTTCACGTGGCCGAACAGCTCGCTCTCGGCCACGGATTCGGGCAGGGCGGCGCAGTTGAGGTAGACCAGGGGGGCATGGGCGCGGGGTGAGCCGCCATGCACCGCCTTGGCGATCAGCTCCTTGCCGACCCCGGTCTCCCCCAAAATCAGCACGTTCAGCTCGGAGCTTGCCACCACGTCTATCTCGTGGCGCAACCGGGCCATGGCGGGGGAGTGCCCTATCATCTCCGGCTGCTCGGGGCCGGGCCGGGTGCCGGCCAGGGGCTCGCTGCTTTGGCGGGCGAGCCGCTCCAGCAGCAGGGCGTTGTCGAGGGCGGCGGCGGCCAGGGCCCCCACCAGACGCAGTTCCTCGTCGCTGATGCCGTCGAACTGGGTCGGGTTCATGCCGTCTATGGTCAGGGCGCCGATCAGCGCCTGATCCGAGAACAGCGGCAGACCGACACAGGCGTGCACCTTGAAGTCGTCGTGATCCGGCAGCAGGCCGTCATAGGGGTCGGGCAGGCTGCTGTCGGCAGGGAAGCGCACCACATCCCCGGCGCGGGCGATGGCCTCGAGGCGCGGGTGATCCTTGAGGGCGAAGCGGCGCCCCAGCACGTCCTGCATCAGGCCGTCGATGGCGAGCGGGATGAACTGGCCCCCCTCGTAGCGCAGCAGGGCCGAGGCATCCGATTTCAGCAGGCTGCGCACGCTCTGGATCAGGCGGTGGAAGCGGTCCTGATGAGAGATGCCGAGTTGCAGGTCGAGGGCGATGCGCGCCAGGCTGTCGGTCGAGATCACGATAATTGTCCAAATGACAGTGTATTTGTGATTTTGACTATAAAGGTGTGGTGTCTTAATGACAACGAGTGATATGCGAAACCATTAAAAACAACGAGTTACATTTTGGCACGTCCGCTGCAATAGCTGGTTCAGTTGAACATCCACTATTGCATTCGAGGAACTGCCTGATGAGCATTCACGTCAAGAACAACATCCACTGGGTCGGCCAACGGGACTGGGAGGTACGCGACTTCCACGGCACCGAGTACAAGACCCACAAGGGCACCAGCTACAACAGCTACCTCATCCGCGAAGGGAAAAACGTGCTGATCGATACCGTCGATCACAAGTTCAGCCGCGAGTTCGTGCAGAACCTGGCGGCCGAGATCGATCTCGCCGCCATCGACTACGTGGTGATCAACCACGCCGAGGAGGATCACGCTGGCGCCCTGACCGAGCTGATGGCCCGCATCCCAGGCACCCCCATCTATTGCACCCACAACGCCATCGACTCCATCACCGGCCATCATCACCACCCGGAGTGGAACTTCCACCCGGTCAAAACCGGTGACAGCCTGGACATCGGCAACGGCAAGCAGCTGGTGTTCATCGAGACCCCCATGCTGCACTGGCCCGACAGCATGATGACCTACATGACCGAAGATGCGGTGCTCTTCTCCAACGACGCCTTCGGCCAGCACTACTGCGACGAGCACCTGTTCAACGACGAGGTGGACCAGACCGAGCTGATGGAGCAGTGCCAGCGCTACTACGCCAACATCCTTACCCCCTTCAGCCCGCTGGTGACCGCCAAGATCAAGGAGGTGCTGGGCTTCAACCTGCCGGTGAGCATGGTGGCCACCTCCCACGGCATCGTCTGGCGCGAGGACCCCACCCAGATCATCCTGAAATACCTGGAGTGGGCCGACCACTATCAGGAAGACCGCATCACCCTCTTCTACGACTCCATGTCCAACAACACCCGCATGATGGCCGACGCCATCGCCCAGGGCATCCACGAGGTGGACCCGGGCGTGGCAGTGAAGATCTACAACGTGGCCCGCCACGACAAGAACGAGATCCTGACCCAGGTGTTCCGCTCCAAGGGGATACTGGTGGGCTCCTCCACCATGAACAACGTCATGATGCCCAAGGTGGCGGGTATGCTCGAAGAGATCACCGGCCTGCGTTTTCGCAACAAGCGTGCCTCGGCCTTCGGCAGCTACGGCTGGACCGGCGGTGCGGTGGACCGGATCCAGACTCGCCTGATGGATGCGGGTTTCGATATCAGCATCTCCCTCAAGGCCAAGTGGCGGCCGGATGGCTCGGCGCTGGCCGAATGCCGCGAACACGGTCGCCAACTCGCCCGCCAGTGGGCGCTGCATCCGCTGGAGGCGCCCCGCCCGATCACCACAACCCAGGCAACCGTGACGCCAGTATCCGTGCCAGCCAAGACCACGCAAGCCACTCCGGCTGCCGCCGAATGGGATGACGACCAGGCCATGCTCTGCACCGTCTGCCAGTGGGTCTATGACCCGGCGCTGGGGGAGCCGGATCAGCTGGTGGCACCGGGCACCCCCTGGGCCCAGGTACCGGAGAGCTTCCTCTGCCCGGGTTGCGGCATCGGCAAGGAGGTATTCGAACCCTGCGCCGTGGAGGCCTGTGTATGAGCGCAGCAATTCAAACTGACGCTGGCATCAGCCGGGAGATAGTGGTGATCGGCAGCGGCTTCGCTGCCCAGCAGCTGGTCAAGAGCCTGCGCAAGCTGGACTGGGATCAGCCCATCCGCCTCATCACCGCCGACAGCGGCGACGAGTACAACAAGCCGGACTTGAGCCATGTGGTGAGCCGGGGCTGCGCCGCCGCAGCCATGACCCGTCTTAGCGGCAGCGACTTTGCCGAGCAGCAGCGCATCGCGCTGCTGCCCCACAGCCCGGTGCTCGGCATCGATCCAGCCCGGCGGTTGGTGCTGACCGAGCAGGGGGAATTCCCCTACGGCAAGCTGGTGCTGGCCACCGGGGCGAGCGCGGTGCGCCCCGATCTGCCGGGCAGCGAACACCTGGTCACCCTCAACAGCCAGCAGGAGTACGCCGCCATCGAGGCGCAACTGCGCCAGGCCCGCCGCATCCTGGTGCTGGGGGCTGGGCTCATCGGCTGCGAGCTGGCGATGGACATGGCGAGCGCAGGAAAAGAGGTGACGCTGGTGGATCTGGCCGACAGCCCCTTAAGCGCCCTGCTGCCCGCCGCCCTGACCCAGCCGCTGCAACAGGCGCTGCGCAGCCAGGGGGTCAGCCTGCAGTTCGGGACAGGTCTCGCCAGGATAGATGCCCAGCCGGGGGATGGCTGGCGCGTCACCCTGAGTGACGGGCGCGTCAGCGAGCAGGATCTGGTGATCGCCGCGATCGGCCTGCGGCCGAATCTGGCCCTGGCCCGGGGGGCCGGGCTGGAGGTGGATCGCGGCATCCTGGTCGATGATCGGCTGCAGACCAGCGATCCCCACATCTTCGCGCTGGGGGATTGCATGCAGTGGCAGGGTCAGCTGCTCCCCTTCCTGCAACCCATCGTGCTGGGGGCCAATGCGCTGGCGCGCACCCTGCTCGGCACACCGACCCTGCTGGCCCTGCCGCCCATGCTGGTGAAGGTGAAGACGCCGCGCTACCCGCTGCAACTGGCGGGTCGTACCCGGGGTGAAGATCTCGCCTGGCAGTGCCGCTGGAACAGCCACGGCATGGTGGCCGAGGCGCGCGACCAAGCCGGCGAGCTGTGCGGCTTCGTGGTGGGGGGCGACCAGATGAGCGCCGCCTTCCCGCTGCTGCGTCAGCTGCCCCGTTGAACCATTAATAGCCGAAGGCCGGGCTGACCCGGCCACTCGAGGAGAATTGATATGGCCATGCAACTGATTCCATCTCACTGGGTGGTGCGCCGCTCCACCCCCTTCTTCACCCGCCAGAATGTGCCCCAGGCCCTGCTCACCCACCACAACACCGCGGCCGGGGTGTTCGGCCAGCTCTGCGTGATGGAGGGCACCGTCACCTATCACGGCTTTGCCGACGAACAGGCCGAGGAGCCCGAGGTGAGCCTGGTGATCCGGGCCGGGGAGTTTGCCACCAGCCCGCCCCAGTACTGGCACAGGGTCGAGCTGTCGGAGGATGCCCGCTTCAACATCCACTTCTGGGCCGAGCAGGCAGAATCCGACCAGCCGCTGTTCCACAGCCGCAAATAACGGGGTTTAAGGCTGAGGGGGCGGAGCGGGCAAATGCCCCCTCTGCCCATGCAGATCAAAATCATCAACTCAGATGTTGGTTATCCTGCCCCCTCGATTCGGATGAGCACTGTGAGGGAAGCATGAGCCTGTTGGAAGCCCTGACCATGACCTCGGGTCTGGTCTATCTGGTTCTGTTGTTGTGGCAGGGCCGCAGCGGTTGGGGCTGGACGCTCTCTCTGCTGTTGGCCGCCGCGCTCTGGCTGCTGGTGGCGGATTCGGTACTCTGGCTCGCACTGGGGCTGGTGGCCACGACCCTGGCGCTCTGGCTGCGCTATCGCCCCCTACTCATGCTGGCCCACATAGACAGTCAACGTCTCAGAACGGCCACCAGGCAGCTATTGCTGCTGTGTTGGGTGTTGGTGGCGGTTCAATATGTTGTTCATATCGGACAGTTGGGGCTGGGGATGACCCCCTGGCTGGTGCGCCCCGACGTGGTGGACGGTTTCCTGCCCATCGCAGGTGGTCTCGGGCTGCGGGCCTGGCTCGGGCAGGGGCTGACGGACCCCCATCACCCGGCGGCCACCGTCACCGTGCTGGTGCTCTCCCTGTCGGCCCTGCTGCTGGGTCGGGCGTTTTGTGCCTGGTTCTGCCCGCTCGGGCTGGTGGGGGAGTGGCTGCACGGCCTGCGCTCGCGCCTGTTGCCGGGGGAGTGGACCCCGCCGCGCTGGCTCGATGCCGTGTTGCGCGGCCAGAAGTTTCTGGTGCTCGGTTTTCTGCTCTTCATCATCTTGCTGGCGGTACCCGCCGCCGCCCTGCCCGGCTACCTTGCCAGCCCCTACCATCAGGCGGCGGACATGAAGATGGGGGCCTTCTTCTTCAACCTGACCCTGATCTCGGGCCTGTGCCTTGGCTGGGTGCTGCTGCTCACCGCCACCTTCCGGCAAGGGTTCTGTCGCTACCTCTGTCCCTATGGCGCCTGGATGGCCCTGCTCGGCCTGCTGACCCCGCTGCGCATTCGCCGTGACCCGGCCCGTTGCTTGCGAAGCCTGGGCCACGACTGCGACAAGTGCAGCCGGGCCTGCCCGTCTCGCATCCAGGTACACCAGCTTATCGCGGTGCGCAGTCTCGAGTGCACCAGCTGCCAGAGCTGCGTGGCCGCCTGCCCCAAGCGGGCCGATGCCCTGCATCTTGGCACACAAGGGCAGCGACTCGCCCCCCGCCAACTGCTGGGGCTGCTCTGTCTGTTGCTGCTGGTGTTGCCGCTGCTCGCTTACGGCTTGCTGGATCTCTGGGTCAGCCAGACACCGATCCCTGACCGTTACGAGCTGTTGCAGCGGCTGCCCTGGCTGAGCCACTGAGGGGGGAAAGGGCAAAAGGTGGATGATGGGGGGATCTTTCGGATTGGCGATAATAAGCTGTATAAAAATCCCCCGCCAAATTGTTAGCGCCATCCCACTTCCTGATTACCCATGATTAGCAGTCAGTTACCACGAACTATACTGATCTTACGTACAGTTATCGAGGTGCGAGATCATGGCCAAAAGCAAAATCCAATTCCAGAAAGGCTACAGCCTGTTTGAGTTTCTCAAGGACTATGGCACTGAGGCTCAGTGCGAAAACGCGCTGTTCACTTGGCGTTTTCCTAACGGCTTTGTCTGCCCTGAATGTGCCAACAAGACCTGTTGTCGCCTGAGAAGGCGGCCACGTGTGTGGCAATGCAATCACTGCCGTCACCAGATGTCATTGACTGGAAACACGATTTTCGCAAACACCAAGCTCCCACTGACCAAGTGGTTTCTGGCAATGCACCTGTTGTCACAAACCAAAACAGGCTTGTCAGCGATGGAGCTAAAGCGCCAGTTGGGCGTCAAATATGACACCGCCTGGATGCTCAAGCACAAGCTGCTGCAAGCCATGAAAGAGTCCGATGACAAGCAGCCCATCAGCGGCATCATTCAGCTCGATGATGTCTACTGGGGTGGCGAGCGCCGTGGTGGCAAACGGGGTCGGGGCGCGGCAGGCAAGACGCCGTTTGTGGCAGCAGTGGCCCTGAACAAGGAAGGACATCCAATCAAGATGCGGATGACGGTGGTCGATGGTTTCAAAACCAAGTCCGTTGCTGATTGGGCAAAACGGCATATTGCCAGTGGTAGCGCGGTGATATCCGATGGATTGGCCTGTTTCAAAGCGGTCAAGGAGGCCAATTGTGAGCACCTGGGAGTTGTCACCGGGGGCAACCTGGACTGGCTGGATCATCCGGCATTCAACTGGGTAAACACGATGATAGGAAATGTGAAAAACTCGCTGCGGGGCAGTTGCCATACGCTCGGAGCGAAGCATTTACCAAGGCATCTTGCGGAATACTGCTTCCGGTTTAATCATCGTTTTGACCTCAATAGCATGTTGGTAGAATTGGGGCATGCAGTCGTGGCAAGCCCTCCGATGCCATATCGGCTCTTGAAGCTGGCTGAGGGTCATGGGTAATCAGGTCCCACTTTGCTCATATTGCAATTGATCATATAGCGCTCCCCACCATAATGGGTGCTGTTATTTGGCGTTGTTAATATCAATTGGATGAGCAACAACATGAATATCAAGGTCAGCTATCCCAAGTGGTTTACCCTGGACCATAAGATCGCGTTCTTCTTCCCGCTGTAATTCCCCGCGGCGGCGCGGCATGCCTGCCATGCCACGAGCCCGCCTCCATTCCTGAACTGAAATAGCTGCACCTATCTTCGCCTTTTTATTCTGACGAGGCGATGTCGTGCACCCATTTCCCAATATTTCCCACCTGCCGGACATTCTATTTTCGGCGGGGGAAGAGACTCATTCTGAATATTTAAATCTGGGGTGTTTATATTATGGAAAACTTCAAGCATCTGCCCGAACCCTTCCGTATTCGTGTCATCGAGCCGGTCAAGCGCACCACCCGTGCCTATCGGGAAGAGGCCATTGTCCGGGCGGGCATGAACCCCTTCCTGCTGGACAGCGAAGACGTCTTCATCGACCTGCTGACCGACAGCGGCACCGGCGCCATCACCCAGGACATGCAGGCCGCCATGCTGCGCGGTGACGAGGCCTACAGCGGCAGCCGCAGCTACTATGCCCTGCAACAGGCGGTGCAGGAGATCTTCGGCTACTCCCTGACCATCCCCACTCATCAGGGGCGCGGCGCCGAGCAGATTTACATCCCCGTGCTCATCAAGAAGCGGGAGCAGGAGAAGGGGCTGGATCGCAAGAAGATGGTGGCCCTCTCCAACTACTTCTTCGACACCACCCAGGGCCACACCCAGATCAACTGCTGCGTGGCGAAGAACGTCTACACCAGGGAGGCGTTCGATACCTCGGTCACCGCCGACTTCAAAGGCAACTTCGATCTGGTGAAGCTGGAAGAGGCCATCCTGGAGGCGGGCCCCGCCAACGTGCCCTACATCGTCAGCACCATCACCTGCAACTCCGCCGGGGGGCAGCCGGTCTCCATTGCCAACCTGAAGGCGGTGTACGAGATCGCCAGAAAGTACGACATCCCCGTTATCATGGACTCCGCCCGCTTCGCCGAGAACGCCTACTTCATCCAGCAGCGGGAGCCCGGCTACGCGAACTGGACCATCGAGGAGATCACCAGGGAGTCCTACAAGTACGCCGACGGCCTCGCCATGTCGGCGAAGAAGGATGCCATGGTGCAGATGGGGGGGCTGCTGTGCTTCAAGGATGACAGCATGCTGGACGTCTACACCGAGTGCCGCACCCTGTGCGTGGTGCAGGAGGGCTTCCCGACCTATGGCGGCCTGGAAGGGGGCGCCATGGAGCGCCTGGCGGTGGGCCTGCGGGACGGCATGCGCCAGGACTGGCTGGCCTATCGCATCGGCCAGGTGCAGTACCTGGTGGACGGGCTGGAGGCCATCGGCGTGGTGTGCCAGCAGGCAGGGGGCCATGCGGCCTTCGTGGATGCGGGCAAGCTGCTGCCCCACATCCCGGCGGATCAGTTCCCGGCCCACGCCCTGGCCTGCGAGCTCTACAAGGTCGCCGGCATTCGCGCGGTGGAGATAGGTTCCCTGCTGCTGGGGCGCGACCCCGCCACCGGCAAGCAGCACCCCTGACCGGCGGAGCTGCTGCGCCTGACCATCCCCCGTGCCACCTATACCCAGACTCACATGGACTTTGTCATCGAGGCCTTCGGCGAGGTGAAGAAGAACGCCCACCGGGTGAAGGGGCTGGACTTCATTTACGAGCCGGCCGTGCTGCGTCACTTCACCGCCAGACTGAAAGAGGTCGAGCATAACGACCCGTCAGCCGGCAAGACGCAGAAAAAATTGATAGAAGCATAACGAGTCAGGGGCACAGATTTTTCTGTGCCCTTTTTTTTCACTGCTCTGTGAAAGATTTGGAGTGACACACATGACATCAACACCGTCCGTCATCGGAGGGGCCTGCATCATTGCCAGCGTCTGTGTCGGTGCCGGCATGCTGGGGCTGCCGAGCGCGGGAGCCGTGGCCTGGACCAGCTGGTCAACCCTCGCCATCATTCTTACCATGGTCGTCATGACGGTTTCAGGCTGGATGCTGCTGGAAGCCCTGAAACCCTACGCATTGACCGCCTCCTTCAACTCGGTGACCAAGGATCTGCTCGGTCACAGGATCAATCTCTTCAACAACCTCACCGTCTATTTCGTGGGCGGCATTTTGCTCTATGCCTACATCACCTCGTCGGGTCTCATCCTGGGCGGCCTGCTGGGCATCGACAGCCAGCTGGCCTCGGTGTTGTTCGTGCTGGTGTTCTCCTGGTTCGTCTGGCATTCGACCCGGGCGGTGGACAGGATTTCGGTCGTCCTGATCGTCTTCATGGTGCTGAGCTTCGTGTTCGGGGTCTCCGGGCTTGCCAGCAAGGTCGACACCGCCAAGCTGTTCAACTCCTTTGCCGAGGAGCTGGGCCGCGCCCCTTACGCCCTGGCCATGTTGCCGGTGGCGCTCACCTCGTTTGGCTATCACCATTCGGTCGCCTCGATGCGCGCCTATTACGGTGAGGAGCAGAAAGCCAGGCAGGCGATCCTGGGGGGGACCCTGATCGCCCTGGCCCTCTATCTGCTGTGGCTGCTCAGCATCTTCGGCAACCTGCCTCGTCCCGCCTTCGGCCCCGTCATCGCCAAGGGGGGTGACGTGGATGTGCTGCTGGGGGCGCTGGCCTCGGTGATCGAGTCCAGGCAGGTCTCCCAGGCCATCAACCTCTTCTCCATGGCGGCCATCCTCTCCTCCTTCATCGGGGTGGGGCTCGGGGTGTTCGACTATCTGGCGGATCTGTTCCGGTTCGACAACAGCCGCCGGGGGCGGGCCAAATCCTGGGCGGTGACCTTCCTGCCCCCCCTGGCGCTCTCCCTGATGTTCCCGTTCGGCTTCGTGGTGGCCATCGGCTATGCCGGGGCCGCGGCGACCGTCTGGGCCTGCATCATCCCGGCCCTGCTGGCGAAAAAGTCCCGGGAGCTGGCCCCGGACGAGGCTGGGTTCAAGGCCCCCGGCGGCCAGCCCATGGTGGTGGCCGTCATCGTCTTCGGGGTGCTTACCGCCATCTTCCACCTGATGGCCATGGCGGGTCTGCTGCCCGTCTACACCGGCTGACCCTGGTGTGCTGAACCTGGCCCCATCCCGAACATATTCCACGGATGGGGCGCAGGATCCGGCCCGTTTCCCCCCATTTCCCCTCCGGATTTGATACCCGAAGGCATGCAGGGTAAAGTCCCCCGGCGCCAGCAGTGGCGAACGCAGGAGAAGCACGGCGGTGTGCCGTGACCAGTCGACAATCCGTTTGGGGGAGTAATGGAACAGAAACCATCGTTGGTGGGCGGGGCATGCATCATTGCCGGCGTCTGTGTGGGGGCCGGCATGCTGGGGCTGCCGAGTGCGGGGGCGGGCGCCTGGACCCTCTGGTCCATGCTCGCGGTAGCACTGACCATGGTGGTGATGACGGTCTCCGGCTGGATGCTGCTGGAGTCCTATCGGGGCTATCCCCTGCGCGTCTCCTTCGATACCGTGACCCGGGATCTGCTGGGGGAGAAGGTCAACGCCCTCAACAATCTCAGCGTTTATTTCGTCGGCGGCATCCTGCTCTATGCCTACATCACCTCGGCCGGTCTCATCATCGACGGCATGACGGGGATGGGCAGCCAGTGGGCGTCCGTGCTCTTTACCCTGGCCTTCTCCCTGCTGGTGTGGCACTCCACCCGGGCGGTGGACCGCATCTCGGTGTTGCTGGTGATCCTGATGGGGCTGAGCTTTGCCTTCGGCATCTCGGGCCTGTCGATGAACGTGCGCCTCGATCTGCTGCTCGACCGGGTGGGCAGCGAAGTGAGCTACGCCCCCTATGCCCTGGTGATGCTGCCGGTGGCGCTCACCTCGTTCGGCTACCACCATTCGGTCTCCTCCATGCGCGCCTACTACGGTGAAGAGCGCCGTGCCAGCCGCGCCATTCTGGGGGGCACCCTGATCGCGCTCGCGTTTTACCTCATCTGGCTGGTGAGCGTCTTTGGCAACCTGCCCCGCAGTGAGTTCGGCCCGGTGATCGCGGAGGGGGGCAACGTGGATGCCCTGCTCAAGGCTCTCGGTTCGGTGATCGAGTCCAAGGCGGTGGCCAGCGCCCTCAACGCCTTCTCCATGGCGGCCATCCTCTCCTCCTTCATCGGGGTGGGGCTCGGGGTGTTCGACTACCTGGCGGATCTGTTCAAGTTCGACAACAGCCGGGGTGGCCGCGCCAAGTCCTGGGCGGTGACCTTCCTGCCGCCCCTGGTGCTCTCCTTGCTGTTCCCGTTCGGCTTCCTGGTGGCCATCGGCTATGCGGGCGCCGTGGCGACCCTGTGGACCTGCATCATCCCGCCCCTGCTGGCCTGGAAGGTGCGGGCGGCCCGGCGCGAAGAAGGTGGCGAGGGCTTCCGCGCCCCCGGCGGCCTCTTCATGATCGTCCTGGTGATCCTGTTCGGCGTGCTGACCGCCGCCTTCCACCTGCTCAACATGGTGGACCTGCTGCCCGCCTACAAGGGCTGAGCCGTTACCCGGGTCGCAGTGCCAGCACACAATGACAAAGAAGGAGCCTCATGGGCTCCTTCTTGCTTGTCACACAGGCAATATTGGCGTCGGTTACTGAATGCCGACCGACAGGGAGTGGGGGACCTTGGCGCCTTTACGGGCGGTGGCGCGCATCTGGTAGACCTGGATCAGGTACTTGCCCGACTTGGGCAGGGTGCCTTGCCATTTTGTGTCCACGTTGCCGCCGCCCAGTGCCTCGGCCTGACCCGGGATGGCGCCCGGCGCGAAGACGTTGAAGTTGGCATTGGTACTGCCGGTGATGGCGACCGTCATGGTCTGGCCTTCTTTGGCGCCCAGGGTGTAGTTGATGGTGTCATAACCGGAGAAGGTGCCATCAACCTTGGCGCTGTGCGCGCCTTTGGCGAAGTGCACCGGCACCGTGGTCACCTTGTCTGCCGCCTGAACCGAGGCCGCCATCATCATGGCCAGCAAGGCGGCCGTTACTGCTTTTTTCATTATGTATTGCTCCTGTGATCGGGCCCTGGCACGGGCCTCAAGGGGAAGATATGCCTGAACGATGACGCGACTCCATCGAAATGATGGGGCGGTCGGAGTGGGGGATGTTGCAAGATTTGGGGTATGTACAGACGGACATGGTGCCTTTTGGCCGCAAGCCAGATGAACACAAGGTCGCTGGGGTTTTATATGGTGAGTTCCCTGATACAGGGGGCGTTTTTGTCAACGTGGTGTTGACGAACAGGGTGCCCGCTGCGGCCATGACTCTGCGACAGAATTGATCGCCCCGGGTCTCCTGCATGGTCAGGGCGCGGGAAGGCGTGCGGAAAAAGAGGACGTTAAGGTTGGCTGGTGCCCTCAGCCGCCATGGCCTGCTGCTCATAGCGCGCCACCGTGCCGTCCTGCTTCATTTGCCGGATCACGCTGGCAAGGGGGGCCAGCAGATCCTGATGCCGTTCGTGCAGGTAGACGTAAGAATCGGCCAGCTCCATCACCCCGGCGGAGTAGATGCCGGCATAGCCCGGGTCCTGGCGCGTCAGGGCGGCCAGGGCCTGGCTGGCAATCAGGGTCTGCTCCACATAGAGGTCACTGCGCCCCTTGAGCAGCTTGCCCATCCCCTGCTCGGCGGTGGCGATGGCAAAGAGCCGGTCCGGTGCCACCACCTTGCCCAGCATCATCTCCGGCAGCTTGGCGCCACGGCGAAACTCGACCCGATAACCGGTGCCCTGCAGGCTGTGCCACCCCTGCAGCTGGATCCCGGGCTGGTGGGCATAGGCCTGATAGGAGACGGCGAAATGGGGCTCGGGCACGCGCTGGAGGGTGCGGGTCTGCTGCTGGTAGCTGGCGGCGCGGTGGATCTCGCCATCGACCTGTCCCTGCTCTGCCAGCAGGGGGGCCCGTCCCCCGGGGTAGCCCTGGTACTGGAAGTCATAGCCCAGGCGGACGAACGCGTCCCGATAGATGAGATCGAGCCAGCGACCATAGGGGGACTCCCTGGTTTCAAGGGAGCTCACCAGTGTGATGTTGCCCCTGCCTTGCGCCCCCCATACCTGGAAGGCCAGCAGCAAGAGCAGTGAAAGAGCGAAGAAGCGGTATCCTGAAACCTGCGCCATGGTGTCCCTGTCAGAGCGGTGGTTGCAAAGGGTGACAGTCCTATCCTAGCCCAGGGGGTTGCCCGGTCCAGCGCTTTCTGCCGTCCGCCCGTGGATACCCTCCGGGCCGCCTTGCCCGAATGAACGACAACAAAGGGAGATAGCCAGCGCCGCTCACAGGCTGGCGAAATCCACCTCGGGCAGGGTTTCGAAGCCGGGGCGGGCAAACAGATAGCCCTGCATCAGGCTGACGCCCATCTCCCGCAGGCAGGCCATCTCGTCGCGGGTCTCGACCCCTTCCGCCAGCGGGGTGATCTGCAACTCCGTAAACAGCGCCAGACAGTGGCGAACGATGGCCTGACGGATCGGGTCCTGGTCGATGCCGCGCAGCAGGTGCATATCGAGTTTGATGATGTCGGGGCGAAAATCGGCCAGCAGACTCAGGCCCGAGTAACCGGCGCCAAAGTCGTCGATCGCCGTCTTGAAGCCCAGGGCCTGATAGTGATCGACGATGCCGCGAACATGGCGGTTGTCCTGCACCTGTTCCACCTCGGTGAACTCGAACATGATCTGCTCGATGGGGAAGAGGTGCTCGCGGGCCGCCTGCAACGTGGTGCGAATGCAGCGCTCCGGGCGATAGACCGCATTGGGCAGGAAGTTGATGCTCAGCATGCCCCGCATGTCGAGGCGGGCGGCCAGCGCAATGGCCTTGATCCGGCACAGCTGATCGAAGCGGTAGCGGTTGTCATCGTTGACCCGGTCAATCACGCTCTGCGCCGACTCGTTGTTGAGCCCCCGCACCAGGGCCTCGTAGCCGAAGAGGGTGCGCTGGCTGCAATCGACAATGGGCTGGAAGGCCATGGTGAAATCGAAGTCGAGATCCACCTGCTCATGACACTGCTGGCAGAGGCTGGAGAACGGGGCGGCAGGTATGTCCATGACGTTCCTTTCAAGGCGTGGGGTCGCGAGAGATTGCCTCAAAGGATAACAGCTCCTCTCTCGCCGGCAGAGGTTATTCATTGGCGCTGGCGGGTGTCTAGGTGCGGATTGTGCGGCAAAGTCGGGGCCATGATGGATTCGACAATGACCGATCAATACCAAGCAGCATACTCCGTAGGCCTCCGTAGGCCTCCGTCGCCCCGTAGGTTCGATTAGCGCAGCGTAATCGGACGAACGAGAGGCTGTTGTTGCGGTTGTAGCCGTGAGTCTGCGGCGGCCAGCCGGAGGGGGGAATTCGGCTGGCCGTTATGGCGGGAGAATCCATTGACGCGAACGTCCGATTACGCCTGACGGCTAATCAAACCTACGAGATAACCTACTGCAATTTGGTAGATAAATAAATATCCCCGACTTCATGTAAACGAGTAACAATATCCTTCCCATCCTTTTGACGAAAATTATATAGAACCTTTCTTGATAGCTCTGGGTCATTCTTTTCTATTAAATATAAATATATAACATAAAGAATAGATACACCTTTGTGAATTCTATTCCATTTGTTTTCTTTGTCTAGCCATATGTTTAGGAATGGAACAACGGGAATTCAGATAATAAGTGCGACACTCATGGATGAATGGCGAGAGGTGGCCAACTGCTGATTGGTGGTACCCTTCTGCTCGCCAAAGTAAAAGCAGTACCTGATTACCCATGACCCTCAGCCAGCTTCAAGAGCCGATATGGCATCGGAGGGCTTGCCACGACTGCATGCCCCAATTCTACCAACATGCTATTGAGGTCAAAACGATGATTAAACCGGAAGCAGTATTCCGCAAGATGCCTTGGTAAATGCTTCGCTCCGAGCGTATGGCAACTGCCCCGCAGCGAGTTTTTCACATTTCCTATCATCGTGTTTACCCAGTTGAATGCCGGATGATCCAGCCAGTCCAGGTTGCCCCCGGTGACAACTCCCAGGTGCTCACAATTGGCCTCCTTGACCGCTTTGAAACAGGCCAATCCATCGGATATCACCGCGCTACCACTGGCAATATGCCGTTTTGCCCAATCAGCAACGGACTTGGTTTTGAAACCATCGACCACCGTCATCCGCATCTTGATTGGATGTCCTTCCTTGTTCAGGGCCACTGCTGCCACAAACGGCGTCTTGCCTGCCGCGCCCCGACCCCGTTTGCCACCACGGCGCTCGCCACCCCAGTAGACATCATCGAGCTGAATGATGCCGCTGATGGGCTGCTTGTCATCGGACTCTTTCATGGCTTGCAGCAGCTTGTGCTTGAGCATCCAGGCGGTGTCATATTTGACGCCCAACTGGCGCTTTAGCTCCATCGCTGACAAGCCTGTTTTGGTTTGTGACAACAGGTGCATTGCCAGAAACCACTTGGTCAGTGGGAGCTTGGTGTTTGCGAAAATCGTGTTTCCAGTCAATGACATCTGGTGACGGCAGTGATTGCATTGCCACACACGTGGCCGCCTTCTCAGGCGACAACAGGTCTTGTTGGCACATTCAGGGCAGACAAAGCCGTTAGGAAAACGCCAAGTGAACAGCGCGTTTTCGCACTGAGCCTCAGTGCCATAGTCCTTGAGAAACTCAAACAGGCTGTAGCCTTTCTGGAATTGGATTTTGCTTTTGGCCATGATCTCGCACCTCGATAACTGTACGTAAGATCAGTATAGTTCGTGGTAACTGACTGCTAATCATGGGTAATCAGGAAGCAGTATCACCATGAGCTATCAGCAGTTGACCGAGGGGCAACGATACCAGTTATCGGTGCTTCGCGCACAGGGGATGTCCATCCTTGCCACCGCACGCGCCATTGGCGTTCATCGCTCCACCCTCTACCGGGAGCTGCGTCGTAACGCCGGGCCGCAGGGCTACCAGCCAGACAATGCGCATCAGCACGCCACCCACCGACGGGCCAGTGCGGCCAAATCTCGGCTATCTGCCGATGTCATCCAGTTTGTCGAGCTGACACTCGCCTGGTGGTGGAGCCCGGAGCAGATAAGCGCGGTGGGCAAGCAGATAGGCCTCATGGTGAGTCACGAGTGGATATACCGCCATGTGGCCGCCGACAAAGCCCGGGGTGGCCAGTTGTACCGCCATCTGCGCCAGGGCCACAAGCGCTACCGCAAGGGGGCGAGCAGCCTGCGTTCTCCCATCAAGGAAGCCCGCTCTATTGATGAACGGCCGGCTATCGTCGATAGCCGGGAGCGGCTCGGTGATTGGGAGGCGGACACGGTGCTGGGCAAGCAAGGCACAGGTGCACTGGTCACCCTGGTGGAGCGCAAGAGCCGGCTCTATCTGGTCAAGCGGGTCGCGAGCAAACAGGCTGGGGTGGTGCGGGATGCGATAATCGAGATGTTAACGCCCTACATCGAGCAGGTGCATACCATCACCTTTGACAACGGCGGCGAGTTTGCCGAACACAAGGCGATAGAGGAAGCGCTGGGTGCCGAGACTTACTTTGCGCACCCTTACTCTTCGTGGGAGCGCGGTCTGAACGAGAACAGCAATGGGCTGTTGAGGCAGTTTATCCCAAAGGGAACAGACCTGAGAGAGGTCACGGACGAGGATGTCAGGAGAGCGGAGCAGTGGCTCAACCTACGACCTCGGAAATGTCTCGGATTCAGGCAGCCTGTCAAGGTATTCGAAGAGTACTGTCAGGCGGCATAGGCGAGTGTCGCACTTCGAAGTTGAATTCGCGATACGTCAGTGGGAGAGATCTCACTAAAAACTGGGAATAGCGCCTTAAATGGCGAAGAAACGGTCTAAATAGGCTGATTCAAGGCATTTACGGGAGAAAAAATCGGCTCAAACATGAAGAAATGAAATGACTGAGTCAGCCGAGAAGAATTTCCCCGCTTATTCGCACCTTCCCTAAGATTTTTGTCGCCACGCTTGCTGATACCCTTCAGGTTTGCCCGGCCCCCAGTACTGTACTGGCGTGGCACCAATCCGACTGACGCCGCGAAATCACGACTACATCGATAGTGTTTTCCGTCACCGAGCTCGGCGGCCAACACGCTGGCAGTGATCGGGCCGACACCAGGGATTGTCATCAGACGCTGACCAAGATCGTCATCGCCAAGCTGGCTGGCCAGTTCCTTGTCGATCTCGGCAATTTGCTGCTCCAGATACTTGAAATGGGCATGCAGCCTCTCCAACATGGTAATCAGTCGCGCTGGTAACTCGTGTTCAGCCATCACAGAAGGCAGGCGCTTGATGGCGGCATGACCGACGGGCAGACTGATGCCAAATTCGAGTAAAAAGCCGTGTATCTGGTTTGATGCCTTAACCCGATCGCGCACAAACGATTCGCGCACACGATGCAGTGCTCCCAACGTTTGCTGGCTTTCGGTCTTGGGCGTTACAAACCGCATGGAGGGACGGCAGGCGGCCTCGCAAATAGCTTCAGCATCGATGAAGTCGTTCTTGTTGCTCTTGACGAATGGGCGCACGAATTGAGGCGAAATGAGCTTACTCTCATGCCCAAATTCAGCCAGCCGACGAGCCATGTAATAGGCTCCGGCACATGCCTCCATGACGATGGTGCATACAGGAAAAGTTGCGAGGGATTCGATGAGCTTTGTCCGGTTGAACTTCTTGCGAAGAAGAGCCTTGCCGAACCGGTCTTGACAGTGAATGTGAAAAGAGTGTTTACCGAGATCAATACCAATAAGCGCAACGTTTTCCATGATGGCCTCTCCTGAAAGAAAAACACCCTGTCAGCGTACCGCTCACAGGGTGGGGGTGACCATCTCATTAGACCCGGGCCTTGGCCCGGGTCTTTGCATGTCAAGGGGTGGACTCAGCGCGGAGGCAGACCCAGCAGGGCGCGCAGCTGGTGCGCTGTGGCCTCGACGGCGGGCCAGTCGCGGCCAGTGACGGTGACGTGGCCCATCTTGCGGCTGGGGCGGGCTTCGCCCTTGCCATAGAGGTGAAGGTGCACCCCGGGCAGGGCCAGGGCGCCGGCCCAGTCCGGCGTGCCGTCTTGCCACAGATCCCCGAGCAGGTTGAGCAGGATGGCGGGCTGAACCTCGGCCTGTGCCGGCAGCGGCAGATCGCACAGGGCGCGCACCTGCAACTCGAACTGGCTGCAACCGGCGTTGTCGATGCTGGGATGACCCGAATTGTGGGGCCGGGGGGCCATCTCGTTGACCAGTAGCTCACCGCCGACCAGGAAGAACTCCACCGTCAGCACGCCCACATAGTCGAGGGCGGCGATGATGTGCTCGGCGATGCGCTGGGCCTCGCGCTCCAGGGCGGGCACATTGGCCGGGGAACGGGTCTGATCCAGGATGCCGCCGCTGTGCCAGTTCTGCACCAGGGGCAGTGCACTGATGGCACCGCTCGGACTGCGGGCCAGGGTGAGGGCAAACTCCCCCTCCAGTGGCAGGCGTTTTTCCAGCACGCAAGGGACACCGCTGGCGGCCAGGGCCGCTGGCAATTCGCCCGCATTGTGGATAGTCCACTGCCCCTTGCCATCGTAGCCCTCGCGGGCGGTCTTGAGGATGGCGGGGAAGAGGTCGCCGGGCAGGGCGGGCAGCGGCTCGCCCGGCAGCAGGGTCAGGTTCGGGGCAACCGGTACGCCGGCGCGGGTCAGGAAGGCTTTCTCTTCCCGGCGATCCTGACAGACACGTACTGCACTCGCGGCCGGGCGCACCGGCTTGTACTGCTCCAGCAGGGCCAGGGAGGCGGCGGGCACGTTTTCGAACTCGCAGGTGATGGCATCGCAGCGGCTGGCCAGATCGCGCAGGGCATCGGCATCGTCATAGGCGGCAACGATCTGCTCGTCGGCGGCTGCACCGGCGATGCTGACGGGGTCCGGGTCCAGCACGATCACCTTGTAGCCGAGACGGTGGGCAGACATCACGAAGTAGCGGCCGAGCTGGCCGCCACCGAGCATACCCAAAGTGGCGGGGGGCAGTATCATGCCGGCTCCTCCAGGGTGAGCGCCAGCACCCGGTCGCGCTCCTTGGCGCGGAAGCCGTCGAGCTGCTGGTGATAACGGGGAGCGTCGCCATCCTGGGCGACAGAGAGCAGGGACACGGCGAACAGACCGGCATTGGCGGCACCCGCCTCGCCGATGGCGAAGGTGGCGACCGGCACGCCCTTGGGCATCTGCACGATGGAGAGCAGGGAATCCATCCCCTTGAGCTGGCGGGTGGGGATGGGCACGCCCAGCACCGGGATCGTGGTCTTGGCGGCCAGCATGCCCGGCAGGTGGGCTGCGCCGCCGGCGCCGGCGATGATGGCGCGCAGACCACGATCGCGCGCACTGGCGGCATATTCAAACAGGAGATCCGGGGTGCGATGGGCGGATACGACGCGCGCTTCATAGGGCACGCCGTGCTCCTTGAGGATGCGGGCGGCGGCCTGCATCACGGGCCAGTCAGAGTCGGAGCCCATTACCAGGCCGATCATAGGGGGGGTCGTCATTACGGCTTCCTCGGATGTCAAACGTTTGCCGCATGTTACCAAAAAGCCGTGGGATCTGGCTCAACATTTCTTGTGTTTGACCCGCTCGAATGACGGTCAACGAGCCTCAAGGTACGAGAGGGGCGAGGATCTGCGCCACTTGGCACCGACTTTGGGTAAAAACGACATTAGAAATCCAGATGGCTATACATCCAAGACAGCTCTGCCTATAATCCCCCCGCTTTGGCGCATCATGCTTAAAAGGGAATCCGGTGAGAATCCGGAGCTGGCGCGCAGCGGTAAGGGGGAACGAAGCGACATCAGGGCACTGCCGTCAGGTGGGAAGCCGTCGCCGTAGGCCATCAGCCCCCAAGCCCGAAGACCTGCCAAAGTTCGTATTTCGGGCCGAGAGAAACCGGCCACGAAGTAGATGCTTACGCGAACTTAAGGATCTCTCATGTCCAAGACATTATTGGCGGCTGCCCTGTTGCCAACGGCGGCCTTTGCCCAACAACTGACCATCCCCGTCAATCCCACCATGGTGGTGACCGCTACCCGTGTCGCCCAGCCTGCCTCCAGTGTGCTGGCTCCCGTCAACGTGGTGACCCGTGACGAGATCGATCGCCTGCAAGCCCAGACCGTGACCGACGTGGTCAAGACCCTGCCCGGCGTGGAAGTGGTCAGCAACGGCGGCCGCGGCCAGCTCAGCTCGCTGCGGGTACGTGGTGGCACCTCTTCCCAGACCCTGGTGCTGGTGGACGGGGTGCGCAGCGCCTCTCTGACCGCCGGGATGACCGAGCTCAACAACCTGCCCCTCAACCAGGTGGAGCGGATCGAATATATCCGCGGTGCACGCGCCACTATTTATGGGTCCGATGCCATCGGTGGGGTCATCAACATCATCACTCGCCCGGACCAGGGGACCAATCAGCACAAGTTCAACCTGGGCGCGGGCTCCCACAAGCAGCGTCAGGCTGCCTTCAGCAGCGCCAGCCAGGTGGGTGATGCGGGTCAGATCAAGGTCGCTGGTGGTTTCGATGACGAGACCGGCTACAACGTGCATCCCATCGTCGGGGTGAACGATGGCGACAAGCATGGACACCGGGGCTATAACGCCATGGTGGATTATCAGCAGGCGCTGGCCAGCAACTGGGATCTGTTCGGTACGACCCGCTGGTTCCGCAACATTGCCCAGTACGACAGATCCTCTGCCGCTTCCGCCTGGGGCCCGGCGTTTCATCAACGCAACGAGACCTGGACCGAGAACCAGAGCTACCAGCTCGGCTCCCGCTATCATGACGAGCGCTACCTGAGCGAGCTGCGCGGCGCCTTCTCCAAACAGGATGCCTACGACTACCCGGATACCAGCGGCCGCGATCAGTCCGCTGATCGACTCTATACCCGTCAATACACCCTGAACTGGGTCAACAGCGTCAAGCTGGACGAGAGCTGGACCCTGGGGGGCGGCGCCGACTGGCAGCGCGACATGCTGGACGATAGTTCCCGCTCCTCTGGCGTCGCCTTCCCGAGTGAGGCCGATGAGCGTGACAACACCGGGCTCTATGCCCTGGCCCAGTTTGACAACCAGGTCTGGCAGGCCGAGCTGAGCGGTCGCAGCGATGACAACGAGCAGTTCGGACGTCACAACACCTGGCAAACCGGCGCTGGCTGGCGCTTCGTTGAGGATTATCGCCTCAGTGCCCGTTACGGCACCGGTTTCCGTGCCCCCTCCTTCAACGATCTCTACTACCCGGGGTCCGGCAATCCGGATCTGAAGCCGGAAGAGTCGAAAAGCCACGAGTTGATGCTGGACGGACAGACCGCTGGTGTGGAGTGGCGCTTGACCGGTTATCGCAACGACTTCGAGCAGATGATCCAGTGGGCACCGGACAGCCAGGGCATGTGGACGCCGCAAAACGTCGGCAAGGCGCGGATTGAAGGGGTTGAGCTGGAAGGGGAGTTCGAGACCGGCTGGCTGAGCCATCGCGTTTCCGCCGAATACAAGGATCCCAAGGACAAGGTCACCGACAAGCAGTTGCAGCTGATCTCCCGCAAGGGGGCCAAGTGGGTGAGCCAGGCGCAGTGGCAGCAGTTCGATGGCTCCCTGAGCTGGATCTACCAGGGTGAGCGTTATGGTGACGCGGCCAATACCACCCAGCTGGGCGGTTACAGCGTGTGGAACCTGGCGATGGGCTATCAGGTTGCACCGTCCTGGAAGGTCTCCGGCAAGATCAGCAACCTGCTGGACAAGGAATACCAGACCTCGGTGGGTTACCCGGCTGACGAGCGTGCCTACTATGTGACGGTGGACTACGCACTCTGATCCCCTTGTCTGGATCTGAAAAATCAGGGGCCCTGCCATTGGCAGGGCCTTTTCTATTGGCGCCGGGCGGGAGTATGATCGCGGCCTCGCATTCAAGGGGGAGCTCAGGTGGCCAATATTCTCGTGTTCGACTCCGGTATGGGCGGTCTGACCGTCTATGGGGAGATCCGTCGCGCTCTGCCGGAGCACAACTATTTCTACAGTTTTGACAATGCCCACTTTCCCTATGGC
>NZ_CP026406.1:2297500-2340000 GCF_002934795.1 Aeromonas sp. ASNIH2
TCACGCTAAGCGTGAGTGGTAGGGGAGCGTTCTGTAAGTCTGCGAAGGTGTATCGAGAGGTATGCTGGAGATATCAGAAGTGCGAATGCTGACGTAAGTAACGATAAAGGGGGTGAAAAGCCTCCTCGCCGGAAGACCAAGGGTTCCTGTCCAACGTTAATCGGGGCAGGGTGAGTCGACCCCTAAGGCGAGGCCGAAAGGCGTAGTCGATGGGAAGCAGGTTAATATTCCTGCACGACTTGTAATTGCGATGGGGGGACGGAGAAGGCTAGGTGGGCCAGGCGACGGTTGTCCTGGTGAAAGTGCGTAGGTGGTGTTTCTAGGCAAATCCGGAGACACAACACTGAGACACGAGACGAACGCACTACGGTGCGGAAGCCATTGATGCCCTGCTTCCAGGAAAAGCCTCTAAGCTTCAGATTACAAGTCATCGTACCCCAAACCGACACAGGTGGTCGGGTAGAGAATACCAAGGCGCTTGAGAGAACTCGGGTGAAGGAACTAGGCAAAATAGAACCGTAACTTCGGGAGAAGGTTCGCTCTTGATGGTGAAGTCCCTTGCGGATGGAGCTGTCGGGAGTCGCAGTGACCAGATGGCTGGGACTGTTTATCAAAAACACAGCACTCTGCAAACACGAAAGTGGACGTATAGGGTGTGACACCTGCCCGGTGCCGGAAGGTTAATTGATGGGGTTAGCGCAAGCGAAGCTCTTGATCGAAGCCCCGGTAAACGGCGGCCGTAACTATAACGGTCCTAAGGTAGCGAAATTCCTTGTCGGGTAAGTTCCGACCTGCACGAATGGTGTAACCATGGCCATGCTGTCTCCACCCGAGACTCAGTGAAATCGAATTCGCCGTGAAGATGCGGTGTACCCGCGGCTAGACGGAAAGACCCCGTGAACCTTTACTACAGCTTGGCACTGAACATTGAACCTACATGTGTAGGATAGGTGGGAGGCTTTGAAGGCGTGACGCCAGTTGCGCTGGAGCCGTCCTTGAAATACCACCCTTGTATGTTTGATGTTCTAACGCAGGGCCCTGAATCGGGCTCGCGGACAGTGCCTGGTGGGTAGTTTGACTGGGGCGGTCTCCTCCCAAAGAGTAACGGAGGAGCACGAAGGTTGGCTAATCCTGGTCGGACATCAGGAGGTTAGTGCAATGGCATAAGCCAGCTTAACTGCGAGACGGACAGGTCGAGCAGGTACGAAAGTAGGTCATAGTGATCCGGTGGTTCTGAATGGAAGGGCCATCGCTCAACGGATAAAAGGTACTCCGGGGATAACAGGCTGATACCGCCCAAGAGTTCATATCGACGGCGGTGTTTGGCACCTCGATGTCGGCTCATCACATCCTGGGGCTGAAGTCGGTCCCAAGGGTATGGCTGTTCGCCATTTAAAGTGGTACGCGAGCTGGGTTCAGAACGTCGTGAGACAGTTCGGTCCCTATCTGCCGTGGGCGTTGGATGATTGAAGGGAGTTGCTCCTAGTACGAGAGGACCGGAGTGAACGAACCTCTGGTGTTCGGGTTGTCACGCCAGTGGCACTGCCCGGTAGCTAAGTTCGGAATCGATAACCGCTGAAAGCATCTAAGCGGGAAGCGAGCCCTGAGATGAGTCATCCCTGACCCCTTGAGGGTCCTAAAGGGCCGTTGGAGACCACAACGTTGATAGGTGGGGTGTGTAAGCGTAGCGATACGTTGAGCTAACCCATACTAATTACCCGTGAGGCTTAACCATACAACACCCAAGAAGTGTTTCTGGCCTTGTAGCGAATGAGTGAACTACTTACAAATTCAGTGATAATGACAAGCAACTAGCAAAGTCGTTATTCACGTCAGCTTTCTGGATTAAGATTTTGCCTGGCGGCAATAGCGCAGTGGAACCACCTGACCCCATGCCGAACTCAGAAGTGAAACGCTGTAGCGCCGATGGTAGTGTGGCATTCGCCATGCGAGAGTAGGACACTGCCAGGCACCCAATTAAACAGCATCGTGCAACATCACGACGCTGGCTGCGAGGATGACACCTCATAGAAGCGGCAAATGATTTAGCGAAAGCTAACCGAATGCGGAGCGGTAGTTCAGTCGGTTAGAATACCGGCCTGTCACGCCGGGGGTCGCGGGTTCGAGTCCCGTCCGCTCCGCCACTAACAAGAAGCCCAGTCGAAAGACTGGGCTTTTTTTCGTTTCCGGCACCACACTCATTTCCCGCTCGCATCAACACTGTCATCATCCGATCATCGCCCCTGAGAATGGTTGCCGCTATAATGGCCGCCCTCAAGCAAGGTGGTGGTATGAAAGCAGAGTATCTACAGCGATTCGGGGGCATTGCCCGTCTTTATGGTCAGAGTGCGCTGCACTCCTTCAGCCTGGCAAGAGTCTGTGTGGTGGGGATCGGTGGCGTTGGTTCCTGGGCCGCAGAGGCGCTGGCCCGTGCCGGCATCAACCAGATCACCCTGATCGACATGGATGACATCTGCATCACCAACACCAATCGCCAGATCCACGCCATGCAAGGGACGGTCGGTCGTCTCAAGACCGAAGTGATGGCCGAGCGCATTCGTGCCATCAACCCGGATTGCGAGGTGATCGAGGTGGATGACTTCGTCACCGCTGACAACCTGGCCGAGCATATCAAGCGGGAGTTTGACTATGTTGTGGATGCCATCGACTCGGTCAAGGCGAAGGTGGCGCTGATTGCCTTCTGCAAGCGCAACAAGATCCCGGTGATCGTGGCGGGTGGTGCCGGCGGGCAGATGGACCCGACCCGGATCACCGTGGTCGATCTGGCCAAGACCATTCAGGATCCGCTGGCCGCCAAGGTGCGCTCCGACCTGCGTCGGCTGCACAACTTCAGCAAGAATCCGGCGCGCAAGTTCGGGGTGGAGTGTGTCTTCTCAACCGAGCAGCTGAGTTATCCGGATGGCCATGGTGGCACCTGTCAGGCCAAGGCGGCCAGCGACGGCAATATGAAGATGGATTGCGCCTCCGGCTTCGGCGCCGTGACGCCGGTGACGGCGACCTTTGGTCTGGTGGCCGCGTCCCGGGTGTTGAAGAAGATTGCCGAGCGCGGGGCCCGCGCAGAGAAAGAGGCCGGGAATGAAAACGCCGGGTCGATTGGCGAAGCCTAATCGACCGCTGAACAAGGCGGGTTAGACGGCCTGTTTCCGGATCGCCTGCACTATTGCCCTGAGCCCGTTGCCCCGCGACGGGCTCAGGTGTTTCTCCAACCCCAGTTCGGCGAAATAGCCGTCCATATCGAAGGTCCGAATGGCCTCTGCACTCCGGTGGTTGAGCGCCGCCAGTGCAATGACGATCAGGCCACGCACAATGCGGGCATCGGAATCGCAAGCAAAGTGCCAGTTACCATCCTCACCTTTCTCCCCCTTCAACCAGGCCTGGCTCTCACACCCCTTGAGGCGAAATGCCTCCTGCTGCCATTCGCCGGGCAGTGCAGGCAGCAGTTTGCCGAGCTGGATGATGAGTCTGTACTGGTTTTCCCAGCCGTGGGCTGCGGCAAACTGCTGGCGGATGGCGTCGGCATCGGGCTCAAGGCCTATGGGTGTATAGGTTGCGATGCTGTTCATTGGATTGTCTGCCTTAGAAGAAGTCACGGAGTTTGTGCAGGGCGGCCAGCAGGGCGTCGACATCGTCCCGATTGTTGTAGCAGGCCAGGGAGGCGCGCATCGTGCCGCCGACACCAAGCGATTCCATCAGCGGCATGGCGCAGTGATGGCCGACCCGCAGGGCTATGCCCTGCATGTCGAGCAGGGTGGCGGCATCTTGCGGGTGGATGTCGTCCAGCAGGAAAGAGACCGCGCCGGCGCGCTGACCGGGTTCGCCGACCAGACACAGCCCTGGCACCTGTTGCAGTCCGGCAACCAGATAGTCGGTCAGCGCCGCTTCATGGCTGGCCAATGAATCCTTGTCCTGCTCCATCACAAAGCCGATGGCTGCGGCCAGGCCGATGGCGCCGGCAATATGGGGGGTGCCTGCCTCGAATTTGAAGGGCGGGGTGTTGAAGGTGGTGCCGCTGAAGCTGACCCTGTCTATCATCTCGCCGCCGGCCTGCCAGGGGGGCATCCGCTCCAATAGCTCAGTGCGGCCCCACAGCACGCCGATCCCGGTCGGGCCATAGAGCTTGTGGCCGGAGAAGGCGTAGAAGTCGCAGCCGATAGCCTGCACATCCACCACGAGATGGGCCACCGCCTGGGCGCCGTCGATGAGGCTCAGGGCCCCGACCGCCTTGGCCGCTGCCACCATCTCTTTGACTGGATTGACGGTGCCAAGGGCATTGGAGACGTGAGCCACGCTCACCAGTCGGGTGCGTGGTCCCAGCATGGCGTGATAGGCAGCCATGTCGAGATCGCCCCGCTCATCGAGGGGGACGACCCGGATCACGGCACCGGTACGCTGGGCGACCAGCTGCCAGGGGACGATATTGGCGTGATGCTCCAGGGTGCTGAGCACGATTTCATCCCCCGCCCTCAGCTCGCTCATCCCCCAGCTCTGTGCCACTAGATTGATCGCCTCCGTGGTGCCACGGGTCCATATCACTTCGTGGCTGCGAGGGGCATTGATAAAGCGGGCAACCGTCTCGCGGGCATCTTCGAAGGCGCGTGTGGCCCGGCCGCTCAGGGCATGGGCGGCGCGGTGCACGTTGGCATTGTCGGCCCGATAGTAGTGATTGATCGCATCCAGCACGGCTTGCGGTTTCTGGGTGGTGGCGGCGTTGTCCAGATAGACCAGAGGGTGGCCGTTCACCTCCTGCGCCAAGGCCGGAAACTGGCTGCGCAGCCGGGCGTGCTGTTGCTGATTCATGCTCCCCTCATCTCGTCTGGAAAAGTCGGTCATGATCCGGAAAATGGCGGGCAAACACAAGATGAAGTGGCGGGATCCCGTGCCCGGTTTCGGCTGCCCGCGGGATCTCTGCTACAATGCCGCCCCTCATCATAAGCCAAGAGATCCGGCCCATGAAGCTCAACCCCAATCAGAACGAAGCGGTCAAGTATGTCTCCGGCCCTTGCCTGGTGCTGGCGGGTGCCGGATCGGGCAAGACCCGCGTCATCACCAACAAGATTGCCTATCTGGTACAGCAGTGCGGCTACAACGCACGCAACATAGCGGCGGTCACCTTTACCAACAAGGCGGCGCGGGAGATGAAGGAGCGGGTCGGTCAGACCCTGGGCCGTAAGGAGGCGCGGGGGCTGATGGTCTCCACCTTCCACACTCTGGGGCTTGAGATCATCCGCCGCGAGCACAAGAGCCTGAATCTCAAGGCCAACTTCTCCCTGTTCGATGACACCGATCAGCTGGCGCTGCTCAAGGAGCTGACCGAGGCTGAGCTCGACAACGACAAGGACAAGCTCTCGGCCCTCATCAGCCAGATCTCCAACTGGAAGAACGACCTCATCCTGCCTGCCCGGGCCATGCGCATCGCCCGCGGGCCGGAAGAGGTGCTGATGGCTCAGCTCTACGAGCGCTACCACCGCCAGATGGTGGCCTACAACGCGCTGGATTTTGACGACCTCATCGTGATGCCGACCCTGCTGCTCAAGAGCAACCAGGAGGTGCGCGAGCGCTGGCAAAACAAGATCCGCTACCTGCTGGTCGACGAATACCAGGACACCAACACCAGCCAGTACGAGCTGGTGAAGCAGATCGTCGGCGAGCGAGCCCGCTTCACCGTGGTGGGTGACGATGACCAGTCCATCTACTCCTGGCGCGGGGCCAAGCCGCAGAACCTGGTGCTGCTGAACGAAGACTTCCCCAATCTGCGACTCATCAAGCTGGAGCAGAACTACCGCTCCAAGCGGCGCATCCTCAAGTGCGCCAACATCCTGATCGCCAACAACCCCCACGTCTATGACAAGGCGCTCTTCTCCGAGCTGGACGAGGGGGTGAAGCTCAAGGTGCTGTTTGCCAAGAACGAGGAGCACGAGGCGGAGCGCATCGCCGCCGAGCTGATGGGTCACAAGTTCATGAACCGCACCCGCTTCAAGGATTACGCCATCCTCTATCGGGGCAACCATCAGTCGCGCATTTTCGAGAAGGCGCTGATGACCAACCGCATACCCTACCGTATCTCGGGCGGTACCTCATTTTTCTCCCGTACCGAGATCAAGGACATCATGGCCTACCTCAAGCTGCTGGTTAACCCGGATGAGGACACCGCCTTCCTGCGGGTGGTCAACCTGCCGCGCCGCGAGATAGGCCCCACCACCCTCGAAAAACTGGGCCAGTACGCCAACCAGCGTGGCAAGAGCCTGTTTGCCGCCAGTTTCGAGCTGGGGCTGGAGCAACACCTCTCCGGACGCGGTTTATCCGCCCTGCAGGCCTTCACCAACTGGCTGGTACGGCTCGGCGATCAGGCGCTGCGCGGCAATCCGGTGGAGGCGGTGCGGGACATGATCAAGGAGATCCACTATGAGGAGTGGCTCTATGAGACCTCCCCCAGTCCGAAGGCGGCGGAGATGCGGATGCAAAACGTCTCCACCCTTTATCGCTGGATCAGCGAGATGCTGGAAGGGGATGAGCTGGAGGAGTCGATGACGCTGGCTCAGGTGGTGACTCGCCTCACCCTGCGGGACATGATGGAGCGCAACGAAGGGGAGGATGAGGCGGATCAGGTGCAGCTGATGACATTGCACGCCTCCAAGGGACTGGAGTTTCCCTATGTCTACATGGTGGGCATGGAGGAGGGGTTACTGCCGCACCAGACCAGCATCGACGAGGACAACGTGGAGGAGGAGCGACGCCTCGCCTACGTGGGGATTACCCGGGCCCAGACCGAGCTGACCTTTACCCTCTGCAAGGAGCGTCGCCAGTTTGGCGAGTCGGTGCGGCCGGAGCCGAGCCGCTTCCTGCTGGAGCTGCCCCAGGATGACCTGGAGTGGGAAAACCAGAAGAAGGTGACGGCAGAGGAACGCCAGCAGAAGGGGCAGGTTGGTGTCGCCAACCTGCGGGCCCTGTTCAAGAAGGATTGAGGCCGGAAGGCTTGGCCTCTCGGGCGGCCTGACCCAGCAGGGGGGGAATATCGGCTCCCGGTAGCGGGGGGGAGATGTGGCGCCCCTGCCCGAGGGTGCAGCCAAGCTCGATGAGCTTTTGCAACTGCTGCTGATTTTCGATCCCCTCGACCACCAGGGTGAAGTCGAGGTCCTGGCAGATGTCCCGCATGGCACGGATAAGCGCCAGATCCTTGGGTGAGTTCAACATGCGATGGGTGAAGCTGTCGTCCACCTTGATGTAATCCACCGGGAAGTGAAACAGGGCGTTGAGGGAAGAGAAGCCGGTGCCGAAGTCATCCAGGCTGACCTGGATCCCTTTCGCCCTCAGTTCATGCAAGGCTGTGAGGGAGTCGGCACTCTGCCGGGAGAGCTCGCGTTCGTTGAACTCAAAGATGAAACATGCGGGGATGACACCCTCCTCCTCCATGATGGTGAGCAGTTGCATGATCTGCTCGTGGCTGGCCAGGTGCTTGCCGGAGAGGTTGATGGCTATCCTGAAACGACCGACCCCGGAGGCGGGTTGCCAAAGCTTCAGTTGCTGGCAGGTGCGCTTGAGGATCTGGCGGTCCAGATCCTGAATGAGGCCGCACTGTTCCGCCAGAGGAATGAAGTCGAATGCATCCTTGAGCTCCCCTTCCTCCGTTATCCAGCGCGCCATCACCTCCAGTCCGACCAGGCGGCTGTCACACAGCCTGATCACCGGCTGGAAGTAGGGCACAATCCGCCCTTCCCGCAAGGCTCTGAAGAGCCGCTCTTCCGGTGACCCCGCCTGTTCGGTACAGGCCTCCGAATACATGACGATGCGGCTGCGACCGTTGCGCTTGGCCTGGTACATGGCGAGGTCTGCCTGGTGCAGCAGTTTACTGACATCGGCCGTTTGCTCCGTCACGCTGGCGACCCCCAGACTGACGGTGATGGTCAGTTCGTTGCCCTGGAGCCGGAACGGATGGCCGATACGGCCAATCAGGCGATTGAGCACGGGGCTGATGTCCTCTTCCCGCTGGCTGTTGTCCAGATAGATGACGAATTCGTCCCCTCCGAGCCTCGCCACCATGTCATTTTGCCGGATGCAGCCTTGCAGCCTGCTGCCCAGCTCCTGCAGCAACTGATCGCCAGCACTGTGGCCCAAGGCGTCATTGACCTGCTTGAAGTGATCCACATCGACGAAGATCAGGGTGAAGCCGGCTGTCTGGTAGCGGCGGTAGCGGGTCATGGCATGATGCAGGTGATTCATCAGCAGCGCCCGGTTTGGCAACTGGGTCAGCGGGTCGTGCAGGGCATTGAACTGGAGCCGCCGCTCCAGCTCCTGATGATGCTTGAGCCGTTTCTGCAACCTCAGGTTGGTTTGGCGCAGCTGTTGGAGGCGCTGGTTGATGGACTCCTCCGAGTTGAGCTCATCGAGTTGCTGTCGCACCCTTTTGAGCTCCAGCAACAGGGTCAGCTGATGGCGCAGGAAATCGAGGAACAGCCTGTCATCGGTTTCCAGAGGCCGGGTCATGTTGAGGATGAGGTGGGCAAAGTATTGCTGCTGCTGGCGCAGGGGCAGGCTGCACCAGTAAAGCCCCTCTTCATGGCGCTCTACGCTGTTGGTGCTGTGGCACATGGCCCGAATGATGTCATCGTCGTATGTCAGGTGTGGTGGATAGAGTCGCTCCAGTCGCTGGTTTTCCAGCCGGATCAGCAACATGTCGCTGACCGAGAGCATCTGGCGCAACACAGCTTCCAACTGGGCAAACAGGGCATGCTGAGGCAGGTTGTGAGCCAGGCGCATCACTCGGCCGATCTTCTCGATTTTCTCCTGCCACTGGGGATCCCGCTGCATGAGAGGGGAAGCCTGCCCCGCCAGCTGGGTACCGGTCTGGGTTTCGTGCAGGCGTTTGGCCAGGCACTCCAGCAGCAACCTCAGGGTGGGTGCCTGATCCGGGGTGCTGCGTGCCAGCAACCACTGCACGTCGATATGCTCCACAGGCTGTACACACCAGCCCTGACCTTCATCGAGCCGGGTGAGCTGTTCGGTTAGGCGAGGTTCTTCCCGTCCCAATTGTTGTTTGAACACGTCGGGAAGCTGATAGGTGTAGCGCCAGTTCAGCCCCCCGTCGGCCAGCCCCAGCATGGCGAAATGTTGCAGAGGGCAGAGTGTGTCCAGCAGACCGACCAGTCGGGCGTAATCCTCGGGGGAGGCAATGCCGGGGGCGGGAAAATCCATGATGGAGGAGACGACCGCCAGCAAGGAGTGCGAGTCTGGCGGTGTGGTGGGCTGAACTGACATGCAACACTCCCGAAAAAACTTACCTTCAAGCGTAGTCGGAAGTGATGGGATTGAAAGGGCTGCAAGAGGAGCCCTTTCAATTACTTAGAGCTTGTCGATCATGTAGTGAATGGCGTTCTCGATCTCTTCGTCACTGCAGGTGGCACAGGTCCCCCGCGGTGGCATCATGCCAGCCTTGCCGGTGAAGCCTTCGATGGCGTGTTTGCGCAAGGTGTCGAATCCCTGGGCGATGCGTGGCTCCCAGGCGGCCTTGTCACCTCGCTTGGGGGCGCCGGCGGCACCGGTATCGTGGCAGGCGAAGCAGGCACCCTTGAACACGGTCTCTCCGTCACGTGGGCCGGAGGAGGCTGCCGCAGGCGCCGCCGCCGCGGTCGCAATGCCTTCCAGATCCTTGGCGGTATAAACCTGGCCAACCGGGGCAATACGCTCGGCGATGGCCTCTGTCGACATGTCATCGGCGGCAAGGACGGCGCCGGACAGAGTGGCGGCCGCCATCCCGGCAGCCAGCAAATAGCTCAGTTTTTTCAACACGCTCATGTACTCCCAGCAGGCTCTTATTATCCCCAGAAAACGACGGGATTATAACCGAATAGTTACAGTCATTTAAACGCTTGTGTGTGAAGTGTTAAGCAATCTGCAAACAAAGTGGCAGAGCAGGAAGGGGTGATCCCACATAAAAAAACCCGGCATGCGCCGGGTTTCGTGAGGCTGAACAAAATAGGGCGCGCTGATTGCCCAGGCGCCCCTCGCGTGTCCTCAATCCCAGTTCAGGATCACCTTGCCGGACTTGCCCGAGCCCATGGCTTCGAAGCCCTGCTGGAAGTCATCGATATGGAAATGGTGGGTGATGATGGGGCTGAGATCCAGGCCAGACTGGATGAGGCTTGCCATCTTGTACCAGGTTTCGAACATTTCGCGACCGTAGATCCCCTTGATGAAGAGTCCCTTGAAGATCACCTTGCCCCAGTCGATGGCCATGGTGGAGGGAGGAATGCCGAGCATGGCGATTTTGCCGCCGTGGTTCATCTTGTCGATCATGTCCTGGAAGGCGCTGGGCACCCCGGACATCTCCAGCCCCACATCGAACCCTTCGGTCATGCCGAGATCTTCCATGACATCGGAGAGCTTCTCCTTGGCCACGTTGACGGCACGGGTGGCGCCCATCTTGCGGGCCAGTTCCAGCCGGTATTCGTTGACGTCGGTGATCACCACGTGACGGGCGCCAACGTGACGGCAGACGGCAGCAGCCATGATGCCGATGGGGCCTGCGCCGGTGATGAGCACGTCTTCACCCACCAGGTCGAAGGAGAGGGCGGTGTGCACGGCGTTGCCGAACGGATCGAAGATGGCGGCCAGCTCATCGGGGATGTTGTCCGGCAGCTTGAAGGCGTTGAAGGCCGGGATCACCAGGTATTCGGCGAAGGATCCCGGGCGGTTCACACCCACACCAATGGTGTTGCGGCACAGGTGGGTGCGACCGGCACGGCAGTTGCGGCAGTGGCCGCAGGTGATGTGGCCTTCGCCGGAGACGCGATCGCCGATGGCGAAGCCGCGCACTTCCTGGCCGACGGCGACCACCTCTCCCACATACTCGTGCCCTACCACCATGGGGACGGGAATGGTCTTCTGGGCCCACTCGTCCCAGTTGTAGATGTGCATGTCGGTGCCGCAGATGGCGGTCTTGCGGATCTTGATGAGCAGATCGTTGTGGCCGAGCTCGGGAGCCGGGACATCGGTCATCCAGATGCCGACTTCGGATTTGAGTTTGGAGAGTGCTTTCATGACAGATTCCTCACGGCGCCATGCCGGGTACAGAGGGTAATAAAATGGGGCCCAACCTTGGCCCCCGTTTTAATCAGCCAGCCATGTGATCAAATCACACCGAGCTCGCGACCGATGCGAATGAAGGCATCGATCGCCTTGTCCAGTTGCTCCCGGGTATGGGCGGCGGACATCTGGGTCCGGATGCGCGCCTGACCCTTGGGTACCACGGGGAAGGAGAAGCCCACCACGTAGATACCGGCGTCCAGCATGCGGCTCGCCATCTCGGCGGCCAGTTTGGCATCCCCCAGCATGACCGGAATGATGGCGTGATCGGCGCCGGCCAGGGTAAAGCCGGCGGCGCTCATGCGCTCGCGGAAGTAGGCACTGTTCTCCTTGAGGCGGGCACGCAGGTCGTGACCCTCGGCCAGCATGTCGATCACCTTGATGGTGGCCGAGACGATGGAGGGTGCCAGGGAGTTGGAGAAGAGGTAGGGACGGGAGCGCTGACGCAACCAGTCGATCACCTCTTTCTTGCCGGATGTGTAGCCACCGGACGCGCCACCCAGCGCCTTGCCCAGGGTGCCGGTGATGATGTCGACCCGTTCCATCACCTCGCAGTATTCGTGGGTGCCGCGGCCGTTCTCGCCGATGAAGCCGACGGCGTGGGAGTCATCCACCATCACCAGCGCGTCGTACTTGTCGGCCAGATCGCAGATGGATTTGAGGTCGGCGATGACGCCATCCATGGAGAAGACACCGTCGGTGGCGATCAGCTTGAAGCGGGCGCCGTCGGCATCGGCCTGCTTGAGCTGGGCTTCCAGTTCGGCCATGTCGTTGTTGGCGTAGCGATAGCGCCTGGCCTTGCACAACCGCACCCCATCGATGATGGAGGCATGGTTGAGGGCGTCGGAGATGATGGCGTCTTCGGCACCGAACAGAGTCTCGAACAGACCGCCGTTGGCGTCGAAGCAGGAGGAGTAGAGGATGCTGTCTTCGGTGCCGAGGAAGGCGGACAGCTTCTGCTCCAGTTCCTTGTGCTGGTCCTGGGTACCACAGATGAAGCGCACCGAGGCCATGCCGAAACCGTGGCTGTCGAGCCCCTGATGGGCGGCGGCAATCAGGTCGGGATGGTTGGCCAGCCCCAGGTAGTTGTTGGCACAGAAGTTCAGTACCTGCTCGCCGCCCACCGCAATCTGGGCCTGCTGGGCCGAGGTGATGATGCGCTCCTGCTTGTATAGCCCTTCCGCCTTGACCTGTTCGAGCTGTGCGGTCAGGTGACGATAGAATCCGTTAGACATCCTCGGTCCTCATTGCTGTATCGACTGTGTTATCAGGATCCCGGGCCGTGCAACCCGCACGGTTCGGCGTCGTCACGGTCGCGACGAAACGCCGACAGACCCTAGAATGGGCAACATTTTACTGTAATCCCTGCGTATAAATTCAAATTTTTATGCTGATAATCAACAATTGTGAAACAGATCTCACCCGGCTGGTTGGGCCAGTTGGAGATAATGTTGCTCCAGTTGATGTATCTGGGGAGCCACTTGTGGCTGCACGTAGGGGCGCAGCAAAAACAGCACCCGCAAGACCCCCTGGTAGAGCAGGGGCTTGGTGATGCGGGTGGCCGGGGCCTGGGCGATCTGGAACGGGATCCAGCAGGTGACGACCATCTTGATGGTCTGACCGAGATCCGGCAGGTCTTCATCGCTGACGGCGATGATGCCGCCTTCGCGCAGGCTTCTGAGCAGCGTCTCCACGGTGGCACGGAGCTGCTCCTGTGCCTTGAGGTATTTCTGCTGCAGCAGCTCGTCGCGACTCAGGATGTCCGGCAGGTTCGCGTAGAAGAAGCGGAACTGCCACATCAAATAGAAGATGGCATCCAGGTAGCCCATCAGATCCTCCAGCCGGATCGCGCTGCTGCGGATCGGGGTGAAGCTGTCGCTCAGGTGGCGGGCGTACTGATCGAAGATGGAGTGGATGATGTCTTCTTTGTTTCTGAAGTGGTAGTAAAGGTTGCCCGGGCTGATGCCAAGGTGTGCGGCAATGTGGTTGGTGGTGATGTTGCGCTCGCCCTGATCGTTGAACAGCTCGGTGGCGCTGTGGATGATCCTGTCTCTGGTCTTCATCGCTGGTCCCTCTGCCGGGCCCTAAGGGGAAAAGTCATCGAGGTCGAATCCCCTTGCGGCCCGTGATAAACTTTTCGGCAATTTCAAATTGGCCCACTATACACAGCTTTAACAGGCAGTCACACGGGGCCACAACGTACGCGAGGCAAACTCCATGATCGTAGTAACTGGCGGTGCTGGCTTTATCGGCAGCAATCTGGTCAAGCAGCTGAACGCTCAAGGACGGACCGATATCGTGGTCATCGATGACCTGACCGACGGCACCAAGTTCGTCAACCTGGTCGACCTCACCATCGCCGATTACATGGACAAGGACGAGTTCCAGGCGCGGATCGTCTCCGGTGACGAATTCGAGGAGTGGGATGACGGCATCGAGGTGATCTTCCACGAAGGCGCCTGCTCCGCGACCACCGAGTGGAACGGCAAGTTCATCATGGAGGTCAACTACGAGTACTCCAAGGATCTGTTCCACTACTGCATCGAGCGGGAAATCCCCTTCATCTACGCTTCTTCCGCCGCGACCTATGGCGGGCGCAACGACAACTTCATCGAAGATCCCAGGTTCGAGCAGCCCCTCAACGTCTACGGCTACTCCAAGCAGCTGTTCGATCAGTACGTGCGTCGCTGGATGCCGGAGATCAACTCCCAGGTGGTGGGTCTCAAGTACTTCAACGTCTATGGTCCCCGCGAGCAGCACAAGGGATCCATGGCGTCCGTGGCCTTCCACCTCAATACCCAGGTGAAGCAGGGTGACAATCCCAAGCTGTTCGAGGGCTGTGACGGCTTCCCGGATGGCGGCCAGATGCGCGACTTCATCTACGTGGACGACGTCTGCAAGGTGAACCTCTGGTTCTGGCAGAATCCGCAGCACTCCGGCATCTTCAACTGCGGCACCGGCCGGGCTGAGCCGTTCCAGAACGTGGCGGAAGCCGTGATCAGGCATCACCAGAAAGGCGCCATCGAATACATTCCCTTCCCGGATCACCTCAAGGGTCGCTACCAGAGCTTCACCCAGGCGGATCTCACCAAGTTGCGCGGCGTCGGCTATGACGGCGAGTTCAAGACTGTGGCCGAAGGCGTGGCCGATTACATGGCCTGGTTGAACCGGGCTTGATCCCCCTCTGGCGGGTGGCTCTGGCCACCCGTCGATCGGATGCGCTTGCATGAACATATTGATGGCTCTCTCCCAGCTCGAAGTGACGGGCGCGGAGGTCTATGCCACCACGGTCGGCAACGAGCTGACCCGCCGTGGCCACCAGGTTTTCTACGTCTCTGACACCCTGACCAAGCCGACTCTGGGGCCGGTCTTTCGGTTGCGCTTCAACAAGCGCAGTATCCTGCGCCGCTTCTGGCACGTCTTCTATCTCATCTATCTGATCCGCAAGCACAGGATCCAGCTTGTGCACGCCCATTCGCGCGCCTCGGGCTGGAGCAGCTACGTCGCCTGCAAGCTGACCAGAACCCCCATGATCACCACGGTGCACGGGCGCCAGCCGGTACACGCCTCCCGCAAGGCATTCCATGCGTTGGGCTATCGGGCGGTGGCGGTGTGCGAGGATATCGCCAGCCAGATCATCGACAACCTGGGGGTGGACCCGGCCATGGTGCAGGTGCTGCGCAACGGCATCGAGACCGACAAGTTCCAGCCCGTGCCGATACCGGACAACGACAAACCGGTGATCGCCATCATAGGCCGGCTGAGCGGTCCCAAGGGGGAGCTCTGCTACCGGCTGCTGGACGAGGTGCTGGATCTGGAAGCCTGTCGGGTGCGCGTCGTCAGCGGCACCCAGGTGCCGGCGCGTTTTGCGCGTTTTCAGGACAAGGTCGACTTCGTCGGTTATGTGGACGATGTGCCCGCCCTGATGGCGGGCTGCGATCTGGTGATCGGTGCCGGTCGGGTGGCGATGGAGGCGCTGCTGTGCGGTCGTCCGGCGTTTGCCATCGGCGAAGCCAGGGCCATCGGTCTGGTGACTGAGCAGAATCTGGACGAAGCGCTTGCCAGCAACTTCGGCGACATCGGCCCCAGAGATCTGGCCATCGACTTTGCCGGGCTGAAGGCGCAGATCCCCTCGGCGCTGGCCTCCAAGGTGGTGCCAGACCCAGTGCGCCAGCGGATCCTGCAAGAGTATGACTTGCAAGGCGTCGTGACCGGGCTGGAATCCGTCTATCAGGATGCCGTGGTCGAGACTCTGCGCCGGGAGATGCCGGTCATCATGTATCACCGCTTCATCAAGCACGAGAGCGAAAAGGGAGTGCATGGCACCTGGCTCCCAGTCGCCATGTTCGAGAAGCACCTCAAGCTGATGAAGTGGCTGGGCTACGAGACGCTGACATTTGCCGACCTGGCGGAGAACGGGTTCATCCACCGGCTGCAATACGGCAAGAAGTACCTGATGATCACCGTGGACGACGGCTATCGGGACAACCTCACCCGCATGCTGCCGCTGCTGGAAAAGTATGGCTACAAGGCGGTGGTCTATGTGGTGACCGGTGAGGATCACAATCGCTGGGATGTGGAGCACCCGACCCACCCCGATACCCCGGTGACCCTGATGACCCCGGAGGAGATCAAGGCGCTGGTGGCCTCCGGTCATGTGGAGATCGGGGGCCATACCCTGACTCACCCCCGCCTGAGTACGCTCCCCCCAGAGGAGCAGGCCCACCAGATCCAGGCCAACAAGGCCTGGCTGGAGCAGTTGCTCGGCCATCCCCTGATCTCGTTTGCCTATCCTTACGGGGATCTGAACGACAGTGCAAAAGCCCAGGCCGTTGCCGCCGGTTATCGCTATGCTGTGGCCACCAACAGCGGCCCCAGAGCCATGCACCGGGATCCGTTCCAGATCCGCCGGATCGCCATCTTCCCCCGCACCGACATGTTCGGCCTGTGGCGCAAGATCCGTGGCAACTATGTATTCAGGAAATAAGTATTGATGTCTATTAAGCCTCACGAACTGCTCGATAGAGCAACGACCACTGTTTATGCACTAACCATAATGTTTGCCTTCTGTGGGTTGTTTCTGGTCCCTCCTGGCCAGAGCATCCTCTCCAACTTGCTGGTGGTGTCGGGTCTCTTTGGCCTGTTGAACTACTTTGTTGGAGGAAACAAGGATGTATTCTTTATCGATCGCCGCCTGATCTGGGTCTTCATATTCTACGGTGCCGTGATCATGCTGAATAGAATGATTCATGGTGACCAATACGGAGTCATGCGAAATTTATTATATGTGGCGGTTTTTTCTTTGGTTATGCCGCGCAAGAAAATACTGTTGACTCTGGGGGCTATATCTATCCTGATGGGTGGTGTTGGGTTAGGAGCCTTGAGTGTTTGGCAGCATTTAGATGGTATTGTCAGAGTTGAAGGCTTCACCAATGCAATCCTGTTTTCTCAAGCAGCACTGACATTGGTCATTCTGAATTGGTGCGTATTTGTTAAATCTAGAGGATATCCATTGGTGAAAGTGTTTTCTCTCATTTCACTTGGGTGTTCTATACTTGCACTTTATCTTTCACAAAGTCGTGGTGTCTGGTTGGCATTGGGTGTCGTTATTAGTTACCTTGTACTGTATAAAGCTATTTTCAAACCATGGAAATATAGTGCCATAGCATTACTGTTTATTATGTGTCTTGGTGTGATCTATCATACGAATACACTTGTTCAAGATAGAATTTCTGCTGCAGCATCAGATATAAATCAAATGAGCGTGGGTTCTTACGGGTCTTCGTGGGGACTGCGCGTTGTGGCTTGGAAGAGTGCCTGGTTAGGTTTTTTGGATGCACCACTGATAGGTGTGGGCTCGGATGGGTTCAGATCCGTCAAAGAACAGCAGGTGTCGCAAGGACTGATCTCACCCCTAGTATTGGATTCTGCATTGGCTCATGCTCATAACCAGTATATGCAGAATCTGATTATTCGAGGAATTGTGGGTCTATTGGCACTGATTATTTTCATATTCTACCCAATGAAAATTTTCATAGAAAGAAAAGGATGGGGGACTCCATACGCAGTGATTCCTCTATCCTTTGCCATCAGTGCATTAAGTGATGTGCCTTTTGAACATCAGAACACGTTGTATATATATGTGCTGAGTTTGGTGTTCTGCTGGTGTGCGATAGAAATAAAGTATGATAGGGAAAATAAAATATCATGATTCCAGTTTTCGTGATCAGTTTGGCCAGGAGCCATGATCGACGCGCCTTTATTGAGAAGCACATGAGCAGCCGTGCTGTCGATTTTGTTTTCTTTGATGCCGTTGATGGTAAAAAACTCTCAGAAGATGAGTTGAAAAACGTGGACTTCCTCATGGCCAGACAGTTTTGTGGTCACGATCTGAGTTTGGGTGAGGTTGGCTGTGCCATGAGCCATATCCGCATATATGAGATGATGGTTACCAAGAATATAGAGCACTGTGTCGTGCTGGAGGATGACATCTATCTGCACAGCCACTTCAAGGCCATAGTGTCGAAGGCCATGTCTGCTTGCCAGTCAGATATTATTTTCTTGTACCATGGCAAGGTGAAGTCTTGGCCATGGATGAAGAAGATGCCGGAAGGGTATCGTCTTGCCAAATATATCTCCCCGAGCCGGAACTCCAAGCGAGGCATCATATCGACGGCAGGATATATCTTGACTCTGTCTGGCGCCAAGAAACTGCTGAGCAAGGCCTACCCCATTCGGATGCCATCCGATTATCTGACAGGCCGCTTGCAACTCAACGGTCTGACGGCCTCGGGTGTTGAGCCTTGCTGCATGGATGTCGGTCTGTTCGATACCACGATCGATGATCGTAACTATGGTCCTCATGTGACCGATGACGAGGTTCGATAGTGATCAGTTATTTACAGCTATTACGTGATCGGGTGCGCAGAGCCCTGGGTATTCTCTTGTTTGACAAGAAGATGCCACTCGGCATCCAGGGGGATATCAAGCATATTTTGGTGGTTCGCTGGGATGCCAAGCTGGGGGATTCCTTTATCTCCTCCTTTTTCTTCCGGGAGCTAAAAAAACTGCCGGGCAACAAGAAAGTGACGGTTATCACGACCCCAGCCCTGGCCAGCCTGTATCGGGATTGTTTCGGGGTTGATGAGGTCATCGAGATCAACAAGCGACCCGGCTACGGTGCTATTGGCAAGATGGTGTCAGCCATTCCCCATGTCGATCTGGTGATACATCTCACCGAGGGGATGAAGATGAAGGATCTATATCTCCTGCACAAACTCTCGTCGACCAATGTTGCCTCCCTCGACGACAGTATCGGACGTGTCAATGTGAAGTTGTCCGAGGCGACGGCGGGCATGCTGTTCCAGGATAAATATCGCTATCTGCTGTCACTGCTGGGTGCGAAAGAAGTAGATCAGAAGTACATGATCCCAGTGGCAGAGAAGGGGAATGTGACCTCGGCCTGTGATGACCTCATCCTCATCAACCCCTTCGGCAGCACTCAGTACAAGTCGTTCTCGCACGCCAAGATGGTTGAGTTGTTGAAGACCTTGGCAACCGAGTTCGCTGCCTATCGCTTCGGAGTGCTCTCTTCACCCGCAACTTATGCTGCGGCGGAGGCCATGCTCAGAGCTAGCGCGGCTAGCAATGTTATGCTGCTGGAGGGCGTAAAAACCATAGATGATGCTATTTATTGTGTTCAGCAGTGCATGGCTGTGCTGTCGGTGGACACCGCCATAGTGCATATCGCCGTCGGATTGGAGAAGCCGCTGGTGGCTATCTATCCGCGCCATGGTGAGACGTTCAACCAGTGGTTGCCGACCAGCACGCCGCGGGTCCGGATCCTGTTTAGCGACTCCCCTGGCCTGAATGCCGACATGAACAATGTCGATGACCGGGCCGTCTGCGAGGCGCTAGCTAGTCTGCTGTCCGTGACTGAGCAAGCAGAGCCGCTAGCCGCTGAATAACCAGCTCAGGTGTAATTGAGCGGAACAGGGCTTCATCGAAGAAGTCCTTCTCCTGGGTCGGCAACTGATAATCCGCCCCCTTGGCGTCGAAGATATCGATGGCCTGATACCGGGGGTGGTTCACCGGGTTGGCGATGATCTTGTCGCCGCCTGGGGCCACTATGGTCAGCAGCGGCAGATCGATGGCCTGCGCCATGTGCCGTGGGCCAGTGTCGTTGCCGACAAACAGCTGGCAATGGGCGAAGAGCCCCACCAGTTCCCGTACCGAGCGGGTCTGAACATGGTCAAACACGCTGGCCTGCAGCGCTGCTGGCAGTAACGGCTTCAGGCTGCGGTTGTACTCCTCTTCCCCCGGCCCGCAGTAGATCAGGATCTGGGCGTCGTGCTGCTCGATCAGCCAGCGCGCCACCTCGGCGAAGCAGTCGATGGGCCAGCGCTTGTAGTGACCGAGGGAGTTGACCCCCATGGCGATGAGTGGCCGGGTCGGGTCGACGCCAGCGGCCAGCAGGGTCTCGCGCCCCCGTTGTCTCTCCCCGTCGCTGAGCCAGAGGTAGTAGTTGCGATCTTCGCTGGCCAGCTTGAGCGGCTTGAGCAGTGAAAACCGGTCGTCCACCAGGGTGCTGTTGCCCTGATGCTCGGTGTCATGGCGAAAGCGCACGATGCGGTTGTGGCCCAGGCGCCATGGGAAAGAGTCGAAGCCGATCCGCAGGCGGGCGCCGGAGAAGAGGCAGGTCAGCAGGCCTATCATCTGGCCCTGGCTGTTGATCACCACATCGTAGCGCTCGCGGCGAATGCCCAGCAGCAAATCCTTCATGTAGCGCCACTCGTTGCGGCGCGCCTTCTCGATGACGATCAATCGATCGATGTTGGGGTTTCCCTCTGCCATGCCCGCGCAGTAATCCATGACCAGATAGTGAACTTCCCCGGCAGGGTCGTGCTGCTTGAGGTTGTTGCACAGTGCGGTGGAGATCAGCACATCTCCTATCTGTTTAGTTTGTACTACCAGGTATTTCATGGAAAGGGCCTCGAGCGAGGTCGGGTTGAACGTCAGCGCATCAGCATATCGTACTCCCCTGTCAGATGCTGCCGCTATGGGGTGAAAATCCGATCCAACGCACTGTGTTTGCACATATTTTCGACGTTGTTTGGGCTGGTGGGGCCCGGCTGGCAGTACGGGAGGATGAGCGGGGGCATGGCACCGTCGGCCATGCCCCCGATGGGCAAGAGTGATCAGCGTACGATGAGGCCGAGCAGGATCCCCACCACGCCGAAGTCGGCATCGCTGAAGGTGGTGTTGGCAAAGCCGAGATCCCCCAGTACCGGCAGCAGGAACACCGGCAGGAAGGTGATCAGCAGGCCGTTGGCGAAGGCTCCCAGCAGGGCGCCGCGACGACCGCCGGTGGCATTGCCGAACACCCCGGCCGCCGCGCCGACGAAGAAGTGCGGTACCACCCCCGGAATGATGACGGTGAGCCCCAGTAGATAGAGCAGCACCATGCCCACCAGACCGGCGGCAAAGCTCGACAGGAAGCCGATCAGCACCGCATTGGGGGCGTAGGGGAAGACGATGGGGCAGTCCAGTGCCGGCTTGGCGTTGGGCACCAGCTTGTCGGAGATCCCCTTGAAGGCCGGCACGATTTCGGCGATGACCATCCGCACCCCCTGCAGGATGACGTAGACACCGGCGGCGAAGGTGATGGACTGCATCAGGGAGAACATGAACCAGTGTTTGCCCTTGGCGACTTCCGATACGTAATCCGCACCGGCAAACAGGGAGGTGATAAGGAAGATGATGCCCATGGTGAAGGAGATGGCCACCGGGGTATCGCGCAGGAACAGCAGGCTCTTGGGCACCTGCACCTCTTCGCTGCTGTGGGCCTTGTTGCCGAACTTGGCGCCGATCCAGCCGGCCAGCACGTAGGAGCAGGTGGAGAAGTGGCCGAGTGCCACATCGTCCGAGCCGGTGATCTGCTTCATGTAGGGGTGGGCGAGGGCCGGGAACAGCACCATGGTCACGCCGACCACCAGGCTGCCCACCGCGATGAGCGGGATGCCGCTCATGCCGCCGGCGGAGAGGATGGCCGCCACCATCATCGACATGAAGAGAGTGTGGTGACCGGTCAGGAAGATGAACTTCCACGGGGTGAGCCGGGCGATCAGGATGTTCACCAGCATGGCGAAGAACATGATCATCGCCATCTCCTTGCCGAACGACTGCTGGGCGATGGAGACGATAGCCTCGTTGTTGGGCACCACCCCCTTGATGCCGAAGGCGTGCTGGAAGATGGTGGCGAAGTCGCCCAGCGAGTTCACCACCAGGGTGGCGCCGGCTCCCAGGATGACGAAGCCCATGATGGTCTTGACCGTGCCCTTGATGCACTCGGTCACCGGTTTCTTCTGGGCGATCAGGCCGATGAGGGCGATCAGGCCAACCAGCACGGCCGGCTCCGACAGCACGTCAAACATCAGAAAATTGAAAAATTCCATGGTCAGCTCCAAGCAGATGGAAGCGGCGGCTCACCGGCCGCCCAGACAGTCGCAAAGGGGTTAGAGTGCGCCCAGCTCGCGCAGGGCGATGGCGAGTTTTTCTTTCATGGCGGCCTTGTCGACCATGTTGTCCAGCGATACCAGCCGGCCGTCGACGCCCATGCTGACCAGCTGTTCGGCGATGTCGCGGGTGGCGACAAAGATCTCGGCGCGCTCGTTGCCGGCGGAGGCGAGATCCCGGTGATCCACCTCGGCCGTCACGGCCAGCTCCTTGAGAATGCTCTTGATGCTCATCTCCATCATCAGGCTGGTGCCCAGGCCGTGTCCGCATACAACCAGAATTTTCATGTTCTCTTCCTCTGTGGGGCGCAGGGCGCCACTCAATAACGCGCCAGGATGCGCAAGATGTCGTCTTTGCTGGTGGCCGTCATGATGGCCGCCACGTCTTCTTCATTCATGAACAGTTCGGCCAGCTGGGCGATGGTCTCCACGTGGGAGTTGCTGTCGCTGGCGGCCAAGGTGACCAGCAGCCGGACCGGGTCGTTGCCCTCGGAGCCGAAGTTGACCCCCTCCTTCAGCACGGTCAGCGCCAGTCCCAACCGGTTTACGCCGTCTTCCGGGCGGGCGTGGGGCATGGCCAGGCCCGGTCCCAGCACGTAGTAGGGGCCGAGCTCCTCGTGGGAGCGATAGAGCGCCGCCACATAGGAGGGCTCTATGGTGCCGTTGGCCAGCAGGGGGGCGGTGGCCAGCTCGATGGCGTGGCGCCAGTCGCGGGCGCCCGCTTCGATGGAAATGACCTCCTCGGTCAGCAATTGGGTCAGCATGGCAGTGTCCGGGCTGGATAGGATGGCGCCAATCTAGCGATCTTGCCCTTTGATAACTGTGAGCTTGATCGCGAAAGTTAGCGCTACCAGATAGCGCTAACATTGATCTGTGATAGCGCTATCATTTCTCTCACAGAAGGGATTCATCCTGCCCCTTATCGGCCTCAAAGAAGGTAAAATCCGGTTTGAGCAAATAGTCAATGCCCTGCTTTTGCCTTAAAGTGAATGCCCGTATGCCGAGGAAGGGAAAGGATGTCAGAAGCGAAAAAACGCCGCAGCACGGGTCGGGTGACCCTCAACGACGTGGCTCAGTTGGCTGGCGTGGGAGCCATGACGGTGTCGCGCGCCCTGCGCACCCCCGAGCTGGTGTCAGACAAGATGCGAGAGCGCATCGAGGCGGCGGTGGATGAACTCGGCTATATCCCCAATCGGGCGGCGGGGGCGCTGGCTTCCGCCACTTCCCAGACCATAGTGGTCATCGTCCCCAGCCTGGCGGAGCGCGCCTGCGGTGACATGATTGCCGGGCTGCAGCAGACCCTGCTCGCCGAGGGCTACCAGATCATGCTGGGGGATGCCCAGCACCTGAAGCAGCAGGAGGCCAGCCTGCTCAGCAATTTCCTGCAGCACAATCCGGCCGCTGTGGTGTTGTTTGGGGGGGATCCCGGGGAGGTCATCCGGCAGCGCCTGCAGGCGGCCCGCTTGCCGGTGGTGGAGGTGGGAGCTATGGCGCGCCATCCCATCGACATGAACGTCGGGGTCTCCAACTTCGATGCCGGTTATCAGCTGACCCGCCACCTCATCGAGCGCGGTCATCGCAACATCGGCTTTCTCTGTGCCCGCCAGGAGCAGTGGATGCTGCAGCAGCGCATGCAGGGCTGGCAGAAGGCGCTGCTGGACAACTACCTCTCCCCGGACGCCATCATCAATACCTCTGAGCTGCCGAGTTTTAGCACGGGGGCGGCCATGCTGGGGGAGTTTCTGTTGCGCTGGCCCGAACTGGATGCGCTGATCTGCGTCAACGACGAGCTGGCGGCCGGGGTGCTGTTCGAATGCCAGCGCCGCCATCTGAGCGTGCCGGGCAAGCTCGCCATCGCCGGTTTCGACGATCTGGATGTGGCGCGCGCCTGTCATCCTGCGCTGACTTCGGTCAGGATCCCCTATCACCAGATGGGCAGGGAGGCGGCGGAGCTGATCCTGCGCCAGCTGGCGGGCGAGGAGGTGGCCGGCATGAGCCTCGCCCTGGATTTTCAATTGCAAAAGCGCCAGAGCACCTGAGGAGCGATGCCACGACAGGGCGAGGCAAGCATGTTCAAGGCGTTGTGACCGAAGACCCGGTTGGTGCGTCGTCGTCCTGCGCGGAAACTGCCAGCCGACGTGTTCGCCCGGTCTGTCACCGGGTTGGAGCAGAGCGTGGATGCCACCGGAGCCATGACTCCAGGTGGCTGCACCCAGGTCAAGCTCTGATCGGAACCACTGGCGAGCCCCATTATTCTGGATAGACTTTGTAGGCCGGTGCACTATCCAAGGAGAATGAGCATGGGTACGCAGACGCCTGATTTCGATCTCGATGATGACTGGGAGCCGGAATCCTGGGAAGACGATCTGGAGGAGCTGGATGACGAGAGCTGGCAGGACTATGACCCTCTCGACGATCAGTGACTCCCTGTAACGCCTGAGGGCGGGCCTGGTGCCCGCCCGATTTTTTGTGTGGCGAGGGGGGCAGCCCTTGGTGAGAACGGGGCGGGCTGGTTAGAATGAACTGCTCAAATGACGCTGTACGAGGCAGGCAGCGGCTCAACAACGATTCCAACGACGCCAAGGATGAATATGCGCTCACTCGTCATCATGTTTTGTGCCGCCCTGCTCGGGGGCTGTGTTTCCAACTCCGACGACCCTTGCGAGAAGGTGTGGAGCGACGTGGGAGAGGCGGACGGCAAGCTCGGTTTTGCTGGCGATCGGGTTGCTTTTCACCAGACCCAGTGCGGGGAAAAAGTGGACCTTGCCCTTTGGGAGCTGGGTCGCCAGAAGGGGCTGGCCTGGTATTGCCGACCCGAGCATCTCTATCTGGCAGGACGGTCGGGAGAGGAGTATCGCGGCGTCTGTCCCAACGACGTGCAGGCCCGTCGCCTGTTTGAACAGGGTCGCCATGGCTGGACTGATCAATAAATCAGCCTTCCTCTCTCTTCTGAAATCTTGTGTGAACCTCTTCGTGAGAAGAGTTACCTACCCTTCTTTATGCTTCAGCCGCAGCGGCTGGCACAGGTAATCCTTGTCATTGGCGCTGCGGGCACACTTGCCACACACGAATTTGGGTTTACGCACAATCTTGCGCAGCGTCTTGAGATCGGCGGGGATCTCGTGACGGCGCCACTCACACAGCGTCTTGTGACCCATGACGTCCTCGACAGTGAATGCAACGGGTGAGAGGGGCAGGACCCCTCCCGGTGTGGTTACTGGTACAGGTATTTGGTGAAGATGAGCTCGCGGACCGCCTTCTTGCCTGTCTCCTTGACCAGCAGCTCATTGACCTTGGCCTCACACTCCTTGCGCAGCTCTTCCCGGTTCACCAGGGACTTGATCTGTGCGCCCGTCTTGCTGCCAATCAGCCGGATGATGGCGTCGCGGATCAGGGGGTCGTGCTGCTCCAGCAACTTGAGGTCGGCAGCGTCCGTGGCCATCAGCTCTACCGTCACCCGTACATAGCCGAGGGTTTTGCCGTCGCCAAGGTAGTTGGTGATGATGTCCGGATCCAGAGCGTGATAGGCGAATCCCGGCTGGACGGCGGAGGAGGCGGGATCGGTGGCCTCTTCCTCATTGGCGAAGGCCTGTGTATTCAAGAGGGTACACCCCAGGGACAGCAGCAGAATTCTGAAGATCTTCATCTGGATGGCTCGGCAGCGACGGATGCCCCATTTTTGATGCTGCCATCGGGGCCGTCAAGCACGGATGTTCTTACAATTCGCCATTGATTTACGGATAATAAACCGGTTTTTAACCTGACAACGGAAATCTCCGGATGGTGAAGCTGTGAAGTCCGAGTTGACTGTTCCCCTCGCCCAGCTCGTCCCGTGGCGGGCGCCTGCAGAGTGCGGACCGCCCGAGGCGCTGCGTCCCTGGTTGCTGGAGGCCGATTCCATGACCCGGCGCCTGCGTCGTTACAATCATCACCTCTCGGTGCAACTGCTCGGCAATCGCGCCGTGTCGCTGACGGTGGACGAGCAGGCGCTGGTGGCGGTGTCGGCCCCCGTGGGCATGTGCCGCGAGGTGATCCTGCACGGTGATGGCGGGCCTGCCATCCTGGGTTGGACCCTGTTTGCCGAAGCGGCCTTGCAGGGGGGCGGTTTGCAGGATCTGGGAGAGCAGCCGCTGGGAGAGCGCATTTTCGGTGAGGCACCGGCGCGGCGGGATCACCTGCAACTGGCCTGTTTCGAGATAGCGAGCAATCCCTGGTGTCCGGCCGCTACCGTCTGGGGGCGTCGTTCTCGCCTGTTTCTGGGGCAATGGCCACTGCTGGTCCATGAACTTTTCCTGCCCTCGCTATCGTCTCATTCGTTGCCATCGGATAAGGAGCTGGAGTGAAGCTGTTAACCAAGGAGCGGGGACTGGCCTATGCGCAGTTGGCCCGCATCGACAAGCCCATCGGTACCCTGCTGCTGCTGTGGCCGACCCTGTGGGCGCTCTGTCTGGCGGCTGGTGGCCTGCCTGACCCCTGGATCCTGACCGTGTTCGTGGTGGGCGTCTTCCTGATGCGCTCCGCCGGCTGTGTCATCAATGACTATGCGGATCGCAACTTCGACGGTCATGTGAAACGCACCGCCGGGCGACCGCTGCCCATGGGACGGGTCGCCGAGCGGGAAGTGCTGGTGCTGTTTGCCGTGCTGGCGCTTCTCTCGTTCGCCCTGGTGCTGACGTTGAACCCGCTCACCATCAGCCTGTCCTTTGCCGGTCTGCTGTTGGCGGTCTGCTACCCCTTCATGAAGCGCTTCATCCCCATCCCCCAGCTGGTGCTCGGCATGGCCTTCTCCTGGTCCATTCCCATGGCCTACGCAGCCCAGGCCAATGCCCTGCCGCCGGAAGCCTGGCTGTTGTTTCTTGCGAACCTGCTGTGGACCATCGCCTATGACACCGAGTACGCCATGGTGGACAGGGATGACGACCTCAAGCTCGGCCTGAAATCGAGCGCCATCCTGTTCGGCCGTCACGACAAGCGGATCATCGGCGCGCTGCAACTGGCGACCCTGCTGATCCTGCTGGGGATCGGGCAGCTGATGGGGCTGGGATCCGGTTATTACTGGGGACTGCTGGGGGCGGCGGCGCTGTTCGTCTACCAGCAGCGACTGATCCGGGAGCGGCAGCGGGAAGCCTGCTTCCAGGCCTTCCTCAACAACAACTACGTGGGGGCGCTGGTGCTGCTCGGGGTGATGGTTCACTACCTCTAACCCGCCCCCTTCCTTGATGAAAAAAGGCCGCATGATGCGGCCTTTTTGTTGGGTGTCGACGCCTCAGAGCCGGTTGCCCGCCTGGATGGTGCGGCGGATCTTGTTGCTGAGCAGCGGCACTATATTGTCGGCCAATGCCTGGAAGCGGCCGAGATCCGGTTTGCAGCCCGGATCCAGATAGCCTTCGCTGCGCAGGGTGTGGATCAGGGTGCTGAACAGCTTCTGGTCGAAGAACTCGGGGGCGTTGATGCCGTGCAGGGTGCCGAGGCGCTCCGCCATCATCAGGCCGTCCGCTTCCAGCTGCTCCGCCTCGATGTGGGGCTGGGCCAGCATGCGGGTCAGCACGATGGCGTAGCGCTGCAGGGTCTCCTGGATGCTTTCGGCCAAGAGCAGCAGGCGCATCTGGTTGCCGGGGTTGACCCAGTAGCCGCCGTCGCGTGCCTCGACCAGTTGCTGGCGTAACAGCTCGGCCAGCAGGGCATCGATCAGTTCCGGCAGCTCCTCCTCTTCATAGCGCAGGAAGAGTTCGGTCTTGAGCAGGGGGTAGATGTCGACACAGCGGGCGACGATCTCGCTGCGGGAGATCCCCTCGCACCGCTCGATCAGGGCCGCCACCAGGGAGGGCATGGCGAACAGGTGCAGTATGTTGTTGCGGTAGTAGGTGAGCAGGATCGCCTGATAGCGGTCCAGGCTGATGATCTGGCCCAGCTTGTCCTCGCTCACCTCGAACTTGTTGAGCTCCATCGCCTGCTCCAGCAGGGTCCTGGCGTCCTCGTCCGGCATGGTGCTGTGCGGGCTGTAGGGCACCTGCTTGAGCAGGTCCAGATAGGTGTTGAGCTGGGCCTGGAGTTCGTCCCGGGTCAGGGCGTGGCGCTCGGCGGCCAGCAGGGCCAGGGCACTCAGGGTCAAGCCGTTGACGGCGGCGGCATCGTTGATGCGGGTCATCAGCAGCTCGGCCAGCTGGTTGACGGTGGAGGCCATCCACTCGGGACGTTCCTCCCGGCCGATGCTCTCCTTCCAGGTGGGTACATGTTCGCCGAGGTAGCTGTTGAGGGTCAGCGGTTCGCCGAAATTGACGAAGCCACGGCCATAGTTGCGCAGCTTGCGCAGGATGCCGAGCACCTGCAGGAAGCTTTCCTTCTCCTTGCGGCTCCCCTTGAGTTCGTTGTGGTAGGTGTTCACCTCCATCACGTGCTCGTAGCCGAGGTAGACGGGGACCAGGGTCACCGGCCTGTCCAGCCCGCGCATCATGGCCTGCAGGGTCATGGCCAGCATGCCGGTCTTGGGGGGCAGCAGGCGACCGGTACGCGAATGCCCGCCCTCGGTGAAGAACTCCACCGAGTAGCCCTTGGCGAACAGCAGGTTGAGGTACTCCCGAAATACCGTGCTGTAGAGCGGATTGCCCTTGAAGGTGCGGCGGATGAAGAAGGCGCCGCCGTGGCGGAAGATGGGGCCCGCCGGCCAGAAGTTGAGGTTGATGCCCGCCGCGATGTGGGGCGGTACCATGCCCTGGTGGTAGATGACGTAGGAGAGCAGCAGGTAGTCCATGTGGCTGCGATGGCAGGGGACGTAGACGATCTCGTGCCCTTCCTGGGCCAGCTGACGCACCTGCTCTGCTCCGTTGACCGAGAGGCCGCGATAGAGCTTGTTCCACAGCCAGCCGAGGAAGCTCTCGCCGAGGCGGATCAACCGATAGGAGAAATTGGAGGCGATCTCGTCCATGTAGCCGTGGGCACGCTTTTGCGCCTTCTCTAGGCTGATCCCTTCCCGTCTGGCCTCCTCCTCGATGGCCTGCTGGATCACGCTCGAATCCAGCAGTTGCTTGAACAGCAGGTTGCGGTTCGGCAGCTTGGGCCCGGTGGCGGCCAGCTGCTGGCGGCTGAAGTGGGTACGGGCCACCCGCGCCAGCTTGTGGGCGATGGCCTCGTCGGTGCCGTGCTTGTCCGCCATGTAGCGCAGGGAGAGGGGCGGGGAGAAGCGCACCAGGTTCTCGCGCCCTTTCAGGATCACGATCAGCGCCTTCTTCAGGCGGTTTGGCGCCAGGCTGCTGATGATGTTCCAGCCGGAGGCCTCCTCGCCTTCCCGGCCCGGGGCGCGGCCCCAGAACAGGGTGACGGGTACTACCTGGATGTCCAGCGCCGGATCCTGCTTGTGCAGGTCCAGCAGCTGGTGGAACTCCTGCAGGAAGGGGAGTGGCTTGTTGCGCGTGCCGAACAGGGGAGGCGGACGATCCAGACAGACGTAGCGTGGCAGCAGTTGACCGTTCAGCTCCAGCGGCGTGAAGGGGCCGGGCAGGCCGAGATCCTCGCAGCACTGTTGCAGGGTCATCAGGTCGGTGATCGAGCTGGTCTTCAGGGCATAGACGATGGGTCTGGCCGGATCCAGCTTGAGCTCGGTGATGGGGTTTTCCGGCAGGCTCTTGTGATTGACCAAGCCGCTGACCGGCCATTGCAGGATGGCTCTGGAAATCTTCTGTCCAAGGGACATGTGCGTCTGCTCTCCAAAAAAATGCGGCGTGAGCATAGCAAATCACCGGCTGCTTGTCGCCGAGAGGTACGATGAGTCGGCACTTCAGAGCGGGGGGAGGGGCAAATGTGCGTCGGGTCGCGACAAATGCCAGTTGCGCCTTGCCTTGGCCCCAGCACTGTATATACTGCCAGTGTGCTGTATAAAAAGACAGGTGCCCATGCTATGAAACCCCTTACCCCTCGCCAGGCTGAAGTACTCGAGCTCATCAAGGCGAACATGAACGAGACCGGCATGCCGCCGACTCGCGCCGAGATTGCCCAGAAGCTTGGCTTCAAGTCGGCCAACGCGGCCGAAGAACATCTGAAGGCCCTGGCCAAAAAAGGGGTCATCGAGATCATGCCGGGCACGTCCCGCGGCATTCGTCTACTGCTCGAAGAAGAGGACGTGCAGCCTGAAGAAAACGGCCTGCCACTGATCGGCAAGGTGGCGGCCGGGGAACCCATCCTGGCTCAGGAACACATCGAGAGCCACTACCAGGTGGATCCCGCCCTGTTCCACCCGCGGGCAGACTTCCTGCTGCGGGTGCAGGGCATGAGCATGAAGAACATCGGCATCATGGACGGGGACCTGCTGGCGGTACACAAGACCCAGGAGGTACGCAACGGCCAGGTCGTTGTGGCACGGCTCGACGAGGACGTCACCGTCAAGCGCTTCCAGCGCAAGGGCAGCCAGGTGTGGCTGCTGCCGGAAAACGAAGAGCTCTCCCCCATCGAGGTGGATCTCGCCAGTCAGCACCTCACCATAGAGGGCCTGGCGGTCGGCGTGATCCGCAACGCCGACTGGATGTAAACATCCGATGCGATGAAGAGGCCTCCTGCGGGAGGCCTCTTCATTTTCATCTGCCGATGGCATCTTCCTCCCCATCTTTTCGCTTCTCCTTCCTGTGCACATAGTCTCGCCGCACGACATGCATTTCGGATATATCCTTTGATAAGGCCCCTGTCATGGTCGGTGATCAGGGAAGGGGGAGTCGCACCGGGCAGTACGCCATGGCAGGGATGCATGATCGCCGGGTCGGTGCGCAGAAGGGAGAGTCGCCTCAGACTGGGGACTCGTACAGTCAGTACGCTGCCGTGGTTGGTTCGTCGTTGGGGACAAAGAGACCCGTCAGCGTGACCTGTTGAGCAAGGAGGACAGGTATGGCTTCAAGCTCGCCGTGGGATCCGGTGCCGGCCGCAGCGCCCGCATCTTCCATCACCCGATTCATCAAGGGCAGTCGGATGACATGGTTCTATGCGCTCTGGGTCTATCACAAGGGAGATGGTTGGACCATCTGGCTTGGGTGCCCCAAAGACAAGATTGTCCGCCTGGTTCGTCTGTTTCGCCGTCATCACGACATCGGATTGCCGGATGAGCCCTGGACTGCCCCCGTCATCCCGCTGCGCGTCCCCCTGAGACGTGCCCAGCCGCAGCACAGGCTGCGGCCCTGATCCCTCTTCCTGTACAGACAAGAGCCCCGCCAGAGCGGGGCTCTTGTTTTGGCGCCGATGCGGCTTATCCATGGCACAGACGCTTTCCCGCCGGGATGCAAGACTAGCCATCGGCGGGGGCAGGCGGGTTACAATGACCCCTACCGGTTTTGCCCCCCTGGGCTTCTAACATAAGCAAGGCTTTGTTTTATATGGTTAAACCACGCTTTTACCTGCTGCTGTTGCTGTTCATCGGCGCCATTGCGGCGGCTTATTACTGGAGTCAGCCCGCGGTGCCGGAACAGGCCGATTACTACCCGGCGGGGCGAGACATCAACCCGTTTGCCCTCACGGATGCGGATGCACAGCCCTTTACCCCTGCCAACCTGACGGGACACTGGAGCTTTTTGTTCATCGGCTACACCTACTGCCCGGATGTCTGTCCGACCACGCTGGCGGATCTGCGCAGCGTCTATCCGGCGTTGAAGAAGATAGCCCCCACTAGCCAGGTGGTATTCATCTCGGCGGATCCCCAGCGGGATGACAGCGCCCGCCTGAAGAGCTATACCGCCTTCTTCGAGCCCGAGTTCAAGGCGGCGACAGCACCTCACAGTGCCCTCTTTCCTCTGGTCCGCAATCTGGGGCTGGTCTATTCCATCGTGGAAGGGGATCGCAAGGACTACCTGATCGACCACTCCGCCTCCATCGTGCTGATCAACCCCGAGGGGAAGCTGGTGGCCACCTTCCGACCCAAAGTGGCACCGGGTGAGGTGCCCCACGTGGACATGCAGACCATGGTGGCCGACTTCGCGCGCATCGTGCGGCTGGCTGGCGAGTGATCCCGGCGCGCACCATGCTGATTCCCGCCTGGTTGAAGGATCCTCGCCGCCACCGAGCCGTCTTCGCCCTGGCCCTGCCCATGGTGTTCACCAACGTCACCACGCCCTTGCTGGGGTTGGTGGACACCTGGGTGATCGGTCATCTTGGCCAGGCCTGGTTTCTCGGCGGCGTGTCGGTCGGTGCGACCTTCATCAATCTGCTGTTCTGGCTGCTTGGCTTCCTGCGCATGTCCACCACAGGGCTGACTGCCCAGGCTCAGGGTGCAGCCCATGCCGAAGGGCAGCTCGACACCCTGGCGCGGGCCCTGGGCTTGGCGATCGGACTGGGCATGGCGCTGTTGCTCCTGTTGCTGCCGTTCCTGCCTGCCATCATCGCCCTCGGCGGCGGCTCTTCCGAGGTACAGACCTATGCCGGTCAATATGTGTCGGTGCGGGTCTGGAGCGCCCCGGCGGCCTTGTGCAATCTGGTCATCATGGGGTGGTTGCTGGGCATGCAGGATGCACGCAGCCCCATGCTGCTGCTGATCCTGGGCAATCTCGTCAACATGGTGCTGGATGCCTGGTTCGTGCTGGGATTGGGCTGGCAGGTGAAAGGGGTGGCCGCAGCTTCCCTGCTGGCGGATTACAGCACGCTCGGGGTGGGGGTCTGGCTGGTGAGCCGGCATCTGCGCCGACTTGATCCCGGGGTGTGGCACAACGCCTGGCAGCGCTGGCGCCAGTGGCCGGCCCTGCTGCGGCTGCTCGCCCTGAACCGGGATATTTTCATCCGCTCCCTCTGCCTGCAACTCTGCTTCGTGTTCATGACTCTGCAGGGGGCCAGGCTGGGGGATGTGGCGGTGGCCGCCAATGCGGTGCTGCTCAATTTCCTGATGCTGATTTCCTACGGGCTGGATGGATTTGCCTATGCGGTGGAAGCCATGGTAGGGCGCGCCATCGGGCGGCGCGATCGGCCGCTGCTGCGGGAGGCCATCGTCCTCAATCTGGGCTGGGCGCTGCTGATCTCCCTGGCATTCACCCTCTCGTTTGCCCTGGGGGGCCACTGGCTCATCCGCCACATTACCGACATACCGGCGGTGATCGCCGAGGCGCAACGTCAGCTCCCCTGGCTGGTGGCCATGCCGCTGCTGGCGGTCTGGTGCTTCCTGCTGGACGGGGTCTTTATCGGCGCCACCCGGGCCCGGGAAATGCGCAACAGCATGCTGGTGGCGGTGTTTGCCGGCTTCTTTCCCATCTGGTGGCTCTGCCAGGGATGGGGTGTGGCGGCCCTGTGGGCCGCCATGAGTGCCCTGATGGCCGGTCGTGGCCTGACGCTGGGCTGGCTCTGCTGGCGACTGGAGCGTGATGGACGGCTGCTGGCGGGGCAGGGGACGGCGCAGTCAGTCTGAATCCTGGCCGCCTTGCCAATATCGTCAGCGGTCAGAGCGAGCCTGAATAGTCGAACTGTCGCCAGCTCTCGTAGACGAACACCGCGACGGCGTTGGCCAGATTCATGCTGCGGCTCTGGGGCAGCATGGGAATGCGCAGCCGCTGCTCGAATGGCAGGCCCTCGATGATCTCCATAGGCAGGCCTCGGCTCTCGGGCCCGAACAGCAGGGCGTCACCGGGGGCAAACCGGGCCGCCGAGTGGGCGGTGCGTCCCTTGGTGGTGCAGGCAAAGACCCGTTGGGGGGCGACGGCCGCCAGAAACGCCTCATAGTCAGGCCAGCGCTTGACGTCGGCAAACTCGTGATAGTCGAGCCCGGCCCGCTTGACCCGCTTGTCATCCCACTCGAACCCCAGGGGCTCTATCAGGTGCAACCGGTAGCCGGTATTGGCGCAGAGGCGAATGATGTTGCCGGTGTTGGGGGGGATTTCCGGTTGGTAGAGCACGATATCGAGCATGGAAGGATCCTGGGCTGGTGCGAAACGGGCGCCAGCATACCCAGCACCCGTGCCGATGAAAAGGGGGAGGTCAGGGCATGGGCAGACGGATGGTGATGACCAGTCCGGTCGGCTGATTGCTGCTGGCCCGGATGGTCCCCCCATGACGCTGGATCGCCTCGGCGGCGATGGCAAGGCCGAGACCAGTGCCCCCGGTCTTGGCGTTGCGGGCATCGTCCACCCGAAAGAAGGGCAGGAACAACCGGGGCTGCTGCTCCACCGGCACGCCAGGGCCGTCATCCCGTATGGTCATCACCCATTCCCGTCCCTCCCGGTACCAGTCCACCTTGATGAACTCGCGGGCATACTTGAGGGCGTTGCGCAGGGGATTTTCCAGGGCGCGCGCCAGCAGCTCCGGCCACATGGTGAGGGATTCGGCGGGCAGGGAAGGGAGCCTGAGCTGTTTGCCGTTCTGGTTTGCCTCGAACATGGCATCGTCCAGGATGGGCTCCAGCAGCTCCGCCAGGGGCAGCGTCACCGGCGCTTCCACATGTTGCTGCACCCGCGACAGATCCAGCAGATCCCCAATCAGCTTGTCGAGCCGGGCTATCTCCCCTTCGATGCGCGCCAGCTCGGCGCTGTCCCCCTGCTTGCGGCGGATCAGCGCCTGTGCGAGCTGGATGCGGGTCAGGGGGCTGCGCAGCTCGTGGGAGATGTCGGAGAGCAGCTGCTTCTGCTTCTGGATCATGTCCTTGAGGGTATCGACCATGCGACTGACATGTTCGGCCAGCTGGCCTATCTCGTCGCGCCGCCCCAGGTTGGGGATCTGTATTTCCAGGTTGCCCTGGGCGAGTTGGGAGACCGACTGCTGCAACTGCAGTATGGGGCGGGTCAGGCGCCAGGCGAGCAACAGACAGAGCGGGGTGCTGACCAGCATGGCGATGCCCAGGATCTGGATGGGGTGATCCAGGATCTGGATGAAGAGGAACAGGTAGGAGTTTTCGACGTTCAGACCGAAATAGACGTGATAGGTCTGGCCGTGATGGACCATCTGGAAGGGGCCGGCGATGGCGCGCTGGTGTTCGCTGCCCAGCATGGGCTTGGCCGTGTTGTCCGAGTCGAGCATGAAACGGATCACGAACTTGCTTAGCCGGGTGCTGGACTGCATCTGCCCCTTGGCATCGCGTAGATAGATGTTGTCCACCGGCAAAAGGCCCGCGGCATCGATGGCCTTGGCCAGATCGAAATCCTGCTCGGGATCCGCACCCCGTTGCAGCGCCGCCAGGTTGTTGTTGAGACGGGTGATCTCGTGGGCCGGCAGCGGGATGATGTTGCGGGGGTCCAGGGTGGGGAGGATTACCACCGCGGCCACGACCAGCAGCAGGATGAACCAGAACCAGAGGAAGATCTGGGTGGACAGGCCGTTGAAGGTGCGGGCCGATTTCATGCCTGCTCCAGCCACAGGTAGCCTCGTCCCCGCACCGTCTTGAAGCGGGGCTGGCCGTCGGCCCGCTCCGGCAGCTTCTTGCGCAGGTTGCTCAGGTGCATGTCGATGGCCCGATCGAAAGGTTCGAGCTTCTTGCCCAGCACCTGCTCGGAGAGCAGGCCCTTGCTGACGATCTGGCCCGGATTGCGCAGCAGGCACTCCAGCAGGCCGAACTCGGTGGCGGTGAGCTCCAGCAACTGATCGTCGCAGCGGGCCTGTTGCAGGCCGGGCTGCAGCACCAGATCCATGAAGCGCACCTCTTCCGAGCTGCCGCCGCGCTGGGGAGCCTGGCTCTGGGTTCGACGCAGGATGGCGCGCACCCGGGCCAGCAGCTCCCTGTCGTCGAACGGCTTGGCGAGATAGTCGTCGGCACCGGCCTCCAGCCCGTTGACCCGATCCTGGCTGTCGCCACGGGCGGTCAGCATCAACACCGGGGTGTCGTGGGTCTTGCGCAGCCGGGTCAGCATCGCGAAACCGTTGAGTCTGGGCATCATGACGTCCAGCAGCACCAGGTCGAAAGCCTGTTCTGCCAGTCGCTGCAATCCCTCTTCCCCATCCTCGGCGACGGTGACCTCAAACCCCTCCAGGGTCAGGATTTCGGTGAGCAGCTGGGTCAGTTCGAGATCGTCGTCGACCAGGAGTATTTTGTTCATCTGGGAGTCACTCTGTTGATTTTGCACGCCAAACTGACGTCCGGGTCAGGGTATAATAAGTTTTTACGCGTCGGAGGAAAGCCGGTTTTGAGCCACCAACACTATTCCCGCTGGGTCACCCTGGCCAGCATGGCCGCTGTGACCACCGCCACCCTGCTCATCCTGGGCAAACTGATCGCCTGGCTGATGACGGATTCATCCAGCCTGCTGGCATCCCTGACCGATTCCTTCATGGACATCAGCGCCTCTCTCATCAATCTGCTGGCCATCCGTTATGCGCTGGCCCCTGCCGACGAAGAGCATCGCTTCGGCCACGGCAAAGCGGAGTCCCTGGCGGGTCTGGTGCAGTCGGCCTTCATCTCGGGGTCCGCCCTGCTGCTGGTGATGCACGGCATCTCGTCGATGCTGAATCAGGTGCCCGTGGTGCGCCTGGAGGCGGGGATCTGGGTCAGTGTCGGCTCCATCGTGCTGACCCTGTTGCTGGTGAGCTTCCAGGGCTTTGTCATCCGCAAGACCAACAGTGTGGCCATCAAGGCCGACATGCTGCACTACCGTTCCGACCTGCTGCTCAATGGCGGCGTGCTGGTGGCACTGGTGTTGGCGGGGCTGGGGTGGTACTGGGCCGACGGCCTGTTTGCCATTCTGATCGGTCTGTTCCTGGTGTGGGGGGCTGTCCATATCGGCTACGAATCGGTGCAGGCCCTGCTCGATCGTCAGTTGCCAGAGGAGGAACAAGCGAGAATAATGGCCCTCTGCTGTGCCGTAGAGGGGGTGCATGGCGTACATGACCTGCGTACCCGCCAATCCGGGCCGACCCGTTTCGTGCAGTTGCATCTGGAACTCGATGATCAACTGCCTCTGGTCAGGGCCCATCAGATAGCCGACGAGGCTGAACTGGCCGTCTGCCAGGCCTTCGAGCGGATGGATGTGATCATTCACATGGACCCCATCTCGGTGCTGACAAAAGAACGACAAAGCACTCACCCTGAACAACAGTAGGCTGCAACATGGATGATCTGGTTGCCAGAACCTGGCAAAAAATTCAGCAGGAAGCGCAGAGCATGGCGGCCCAGGAGCCCATGCTGGCCAGCTTCTTTCATTCCACCATTCTCAATCACCGGGATTTGCGCTCGGCGCTGAGCTTCCAGCTCGCCAACAAGCTCGACAGCACCACCATGCCTGCCATCGCCTTGCGGGAAGTGATCGAGCTGGCCCTGCGCAGCGAGCCCGAGCTGCTGGCCGCAGTGGCCGCCGACATCTGCGCGGTGCAGGATCGCGACCCGGCGGTCGACCTCTTCTCCACCCCGCTGCTCTACCTCAAGGGATTCCATGCTCTTCAAGGGTATCGGGTGGCCAACTGGTTGTGGCGTCAGGGACGCCGTGCCCTGGCGCTCTATCTGCAAAACCAGATCTCCGTGGTGTTCGGCGTGGATGTACACCCGGCCGCCCGCATCGGCAAGGGCATCATGTTTGACCATGCCACCGGTATCGTGGTCGGCGAAACCGCCGTCATCGAGAACGACGTCTCCATCCTTCAGAGTGTGACTCTGGGGGGGACCGGCAAGGAGAGTGGCGATCGTCACCCCAAAATCCGGGAAGGGGTGATGATAGGGGCGGGGGCCAAGGTGCTTGGCAACATCGAGGTGGGCGTCGGCGCCAAGATCGGTGCTGGCAGCGTGGTGATCAACCCGGTGCCGCCTCACACCACGGTCGCTGGCGTGCCTGCCAGGATTGTGGGCCGCCCCGAGTGCGACAAACCTTCCCTGGACATGGATCAGTGCCTCTGATCCCCTGACCGAGGCCGTTGTATGGTCAAGCGCTGGTCAGGCTTTCTGATCCTTGGGATGTGGCTGCTCAACCTGCTGCACCTTTATCTGGACTTCTCCCCCTGGCCCGCCGCCATCGCGGCCTGGGCCGCCTCCCTGCTCACCTGGCCCTGGCTGGTGGGTGCCGCACGGCGCCAGGCGCTGGCCCTCTACGGCGCGGCGCTCCTGCTGCTGCTCTTTTCCTGGTGGCGAGGGGCCAGCCTCAGCCCCGGTGACTGGCTCTTGCCGAACATCAACATGCTGACCATGTTTGCCGCAGTGAGCACCCTCAATCTGGCTACCTCCGGCCTCTTGACCGGCACCGCCTCCTGGTCCGGTCGCAAGGGGCTGTGGAGCACCATGGCCAGCCTCAATCTGCTGGGGGCCGTCATCAATCTTTCGGTGCTCTTCATCATCGGCGATCGGCTGGAGCGCAACGGGACGCTGGAGCGGCGTCAGGTCATGGTGCTGAGCCGGATCTTCTGTGCGGCTGCGTTTTGGTCCCCCTTCTTCGTCGCCATGGCGGTGGCCCTCACCTATGCACCGGGTCTGCAACTGGGCAGTATACTGCCTTTTGGCATACTGGCGGCTTTGCTGGCCATGGGGCTGACAGCCTGGCAGGTAGAGCGACTCGGTGTGGAGACCTTTGAAGGTTATCCGCTGCGGCTCCAGACCCTGGGGCTACCGGTGACCCTGGCACTGCTGGTGCTGGTGATCCACCGTTTCTGGCCCGGACTCAGCATTCTGGCGGTGATCGCCCTGGTGGCGCCCTTGCCGGCCTTGCTGTTCATGCCGCAAGCGGGGCGAGGGGCTGCTCTCAAGCGCCAGGTGGTTGAGCGCTTCCCGGCCATCGGTGGCCAGCTTGTGCTGTTTCTGGGGGCCGGCCTGCTGGCGGCTGGCATCAACAGCGCGCTGTCAGTACTGGACTTTGGCAGTGGCCACGGCCTGCCGCTGTTCAACCACTTCGGCTGGCTGGAAGCCTGTCTGACCCTGCTGCTGATCTTCCTGGTGGCCATAGTGGGCGTGCATCCTCTCATCAGCATCTCGGGGGTGGCGCCGCTGCTCTGGCCGCTGGCACCGGATCCCAGCCTGCTTGGCATGTGCTTCCTCATGGGGTGGGGGCTGGCGACCGGGACGAGCCCGCTCTCCGGCTCCAATCTGGCGCTGGCGTCCCGCTACAACCTGAGCGCCGGGCTGCTGCTGCGCTGGAACCTGCTCTACGGCCTGTTGATGTACGCCGTGGCCTGTCTGATGATGGGGGGCTTCATCGCCTTGCATGGCTGATGGCGGCATCGGCAGGAGGGCGGGTTGTGCCACGGCGGACGCCCGGGATCGAGGTTCCTGCTGCCTGCGAGAAAAACCGACGCATATTTAATCAATACCGGGCCGCAGGGCGCATTTTGCAACGTGCTGGCTTGTTTGTGCCGAGCGCATCAGGGTATGCTGGCTCCACGCGCTTGAATCGCCCTCTGTGGGGCATCGCAATTGAACATACAGGTATGCATATGTCACTAGAAGTCCTTGAGCAACTCGAATCCAAAGTACAATCCGCCGTCGACAACATCTCCTTGCTGAAGATGGAGCTGGACGAGCTGAAAGAGCAGAACAGCAAGCTGCAAGACGAAAACCACCAACTGCGCAATGAGCACGTTGCCTGGCAAGAGCGTCTGCGTGCCCTGCTGGGCAAGATGGACCAGATGGGCGATGCCATCTGATCCCGTCTAGATTGACCGGAATGAAAGCGGGCCGCTCTTTGAGCGGCCCGCTTGTTTTGGTCTGCCGGGCAATCAGAGTGCCAGCAGCTGTTTGACGGTCTTCTCGATGCCGTCCGCCGCCTCCACAATATTGTTGGCCAGCATGTAGGCAGGAGTGGAGATGACCTTGCGCTCCTGATCCACCACGAACTCGCTCACCGGGCAGTCGAGATGACTGCCACCCATGGCTTCGATGGCGTTGGCGGCGCCCTCGTCGTTGCCAATGGTGGCCAGGGTGCCTGCCCCATAGATGAGCGGGATCATGGCCGGTGCGATGCAGATGTAGGCGGCCGGTTTGCCGGCTCTGGCAAAGCTCTGGCAGGCCTTCAGCACATCCGGCTGGATGCGGCACTCTGCGCCCTTGATGGCGAAGTCACACAGGTTCTTGGCGGCGCCGAAGCCGCCCGGCACCAGCAGGGCGTCGAAGTCGGCTGCATCCAGTTCAGCCACATCCCTGATCTGGCCGCGGCAGATGCGGGCCGCCTCGACCAGCACGTTGCGGCTCTCTCCCTCGTTGACCTCGCCGGTCAGGTGATTGATGACATGAAGCTGAGGGACATTGGGGGCGAAGCATTGAACGGATGCTCCCTGACGGGCCAGCGCCAGCAGGCTGATGACGGCCTCGTGGATTTCGGCGCCGTCAAACACGCCACAACCACTCAAGATCACGGCCACTTTTTTCATGACAGACTCCTCGTTGTTGAAAATGTGAGCCAGGGTAGATTGTTGTACTTTTGTATGGTTATCGTTCGACCTCCGCTGGTCAAGTCATCTCCCTGTGCTAGGATTGTTTCGTTTTGGATCCTGCCTCAGCACCCCTCTTGAATTTTTTTCCACATTGATCGAGATCATGATGCGTGCGTCATGTTGAGTTTTCATGATCTCAACATATTGTTTTAAAAGATATTTTTTGTTTTAATCCACAGATTTGTCACGGCCGTGATGCAATGGTGCCATTTTTGAGCACAGAGTTATCCACAGCAATATGCCCCACCGGTGCGCCGGGGTGATGGTGGGAGTCCCCTTGGTGTGGTGCGGGCCCTGTGGCATCCTAGCGGCTGTTTATTCTTGGCAGGACGATTTTCATGGCCTCTAGCAATCCTCTTATTCTGGTCGACGGATCTTCATATCTTTACCGCGCCTTCTTTGCCTCGCAGCAGGCCGATCTGCGCACCTCGACCGGCTTGCCTAGCGGCGCCGTCCGTGTCATGGCCAACATGATGCGCAGCCTTCGCAAGCAGTACCCCGACTGCCACGTGGCCGTGGTGTTCGACGCCAAGGGCAAGACCTTCCGTGACGACATCTATCCCGAATACAAGGCAACACGCGCCAGCATGCCGGACGATCTGCGCAGCCAGGTCGCTCCTATCCACCAGATGATCAAGGCAATGGGTTTCCCCTTCCTGATGGTCGAAGGGGTGGAGGCCGACGACGTGATCGGCACCCTGGCCCGTCAGGCGACCGAGAAACAGCTGCCTGTGCTCATCAGCACCGGCGACAAGGACATGGCGCAGCTGGTCTCCGACCATGTCACCCTGATCGACACCATGAAGGATGTGAAGACCGATCGGGAAGGGGTGATCGAGAAGTTCGGCGTACCGCCCGAGCTCATCATCGATTACCTGGCGCTGATGGGGGACAAGGTGGACAACATTCCCGGCATGACCGGTGTCGGCGAGAAGACCGCACTGGCCCTGTTGCAGGGGATAGGCAGCATCGACGAGATTGCCGCCAACCTCGACAAGGTGGCGGCGCTCGGCTTCCGCGGCTCCAAGGCGTTTGCCGACAAGTTCCGCGAGCAGGAAGAGCAGGTGCGCCTCTCCTACGTGCTGGCCACCATCAAGACCGACGTGGTCCTGGAGCAGAGTCTGGAAGAGCTGCAGCTTGGTCCCATCGACAAGGAGGCTTTGCTGGCGGTCTACCGCGAGTACGAGCTGCGCAACCTGATCAAAGAACTGGAGTCTGGTGGCGAGGAGAGCGAAGCCGCAGGTGATGAGGAAGGCGCCGCCCCGGTAGCCGCCATCGAAACCGACTATCGCTGCATTCTGGATGAGGCCGAATTCGATGAGTGGCTGGCACGGTTGCAGGCGGCGCCGCTGTTTTCCTTCGACACCGAGACCACCAGTCTCGACTATATGGAAGCGCGGGTCGTTGGCGTCTCCTTTGCCATCGAGCCGGGCAAGGCGGCCTATGTGCCCTTCGGCCACGACTATCTGGGGGCGCCGGTGCAGCTGACCGAGGCCGTGGTACTCGGCAAGCTCAAACCGCTGCTGGAAGATCCGGCCCGTCTCAAGGTGGGGCAGAACCTCAAGTACGACCGCAATGTGCTGCTCAACCACGGCATCGAGCTGCAGGGTATCGCCTACGACACCATGCTCGAATCCTATGTGCTCAACTCCACTGCCAGCCGCCACGACATGGATTCCCTGGCCCGCAGGTATCTGAACGCCGAAACCATCTCGTTCGAAGAGATCGCCGGCAAGGGGGTCAAGCAGCTCACCTTCAACCAGATTGAACTGGAGCAGGCGGCCCCTTACGCGGCGGAAGATGCCGACATCACCCTGCGTCTGCATCAGACGCTGTGGGGCAAGCTCTCTGCCGAACCGGGTCTCGCCAAGGTGTTCAGCGAGATCGAACTGCCCCTGCTGCCGGTGCTGGCACGGATGGAGCGACTCGGTACCACCATCGAGCCCAAGCTGCTGCATCAGCAGAGTCAGGAGATCGAAGTGCGTCTGGCAGAGCTGGAGAAGCAGGCCCACGAGCTGGCCGGGCAGGAGTTCAACCTCTCCTCGCCCAAGCAGCTTGGGGAGATCCTCTTCACCAAGCTGGGGCTGCCGATCATCAAAAAGACCCCCAAGGGAGCGCCATCCACTGCGGAAGAGGTGCTGGCCGAGCTGGCGGAGACCTATGATCTGCCGTGTCTGCTGATGGAGCACCGTGGGCTGGCCAAGCTCAAGTCCACCTACACCGACAAGCTGCCGCTGATGATCAAGCCGCAGACCGGGCGGGTGCACACCTCCTATCACCAGGCGGTGGCGGCGACCGGTCGACTCTCGTCAACCGACCCCAACCTGCAGAACATTCCGGTGCGCAACGAACAGGGGCGCCGCATTCGGCAGGCCTTCATTCCGTGCGCTGGTTACAAGCTGGTGGCGGCGGACTACTCCCAGATCGAGCTGCGCATCATGGCCCACCTCTCCGGTGACAAGGGGCTGCTGACCGCCTTTGCCGAGGGCAAGGACATCCACAAGGCGACCGCCGCCGAGGTATTCGGCGTCGCGCTCGATGCGGTGACCAGCGACATGCGTCGCAGCGCCAAGGCGATCAACTTCGGTCTCATCTACGGCA
>NZ_CP026406.1:2345000-2475000 GCF_002934795.1 Aeromonas sp. ASNIH2
GGGTTCCTGTCCAACGTTAATCGGGGCAGGGTGAGTCGACCCCTAAGGCGAGGCCGAAAGGCGTAGTCGATGGGAAGCAGGTTAATATTCCTGCACGACTTGTAATTGCGATGGGGGGACGGAGAAGGCTAGGTGGGCCAGGCGACGGTTGTCCTGGTGAAAGTGCGTAGGTGGTGTTTCTAGGCAAATCCGGAGACACAACACTGAGACACGAGACGAACGCACTACGGTGCGGAAGCCATTGATGCCCTGCTTCCAGGAAAAGCCTCTAAGCTTCAGATTACAAGTCATCGTACCCCAAACCGACACAGGTGGTCGGGTAGAGAATACCAAGGCGCTTGAGAGAACTCGGGTGAAGGAACTAGGCAAAATAGAACCGTAACTTCGGGAGAAGGTTCGCTCTTGATGGTGAAGTCCCTTGCGGATGGAGCTGTCGGGAGTCGCAGTGACCAGATGGCTGGGACTGTTTATCAAAAACACAGCACTCTGCAAACACGAAAGTGGACGTATAGGGTGTGACACCTGCCCGGTGCCGGAAGGTTAATTGATGGGGTTAGCGCAAGCGAAGCTCTTGATCGAAGCCCCGGTAAACGGCGGCCGTAACTATAACGGTCCTAAGGTAGCGAAATTCCTTGTCGGGTAAGTTCCGACCTGCACGAATGGTGTAACCATGGCCATGCTGTCTCCACCCGAGACTCAGTGAAATCGAATTCGCCGTGAAGATGCGGTGTACCCGCGGCTAGACGGAAAGACCCCGTGAACCTTTACTACAGCTTGGCACTGAACATTGAACCTACATGTGTAGGATAGGTGGGAGGCTTTGAAGGCGTGACGCCAGTTGCGCTGGAGCCGTCCTTGAAATACCACCCTTGTATGTTTGATGTTCTAACGCAGGGCCCTGAATCGGGCTCGCGGACAGTGCCTGGTGGGTAGTTTGACTGGGGCGGTCTCCTCCCAAAGAGTAACGGAGGAGCACGAAGGTTGGCTAATCCTGGTCGGACATCAGGAGGTTAGTGCAATGGCATAAGCCAGCTTAACTGCGAGACGGACAGGTCGAGCAGGTACGAAAGTAGGTCATAGTGATCCGGTGGTTCTGAATGGAAGGGCCATCGCTCAACGGATAAAAGGTACTCCGGGGATAACAGGCTGATACCGCCCAAGAGTTCATATCGACGGCGGTGTTTGGCACCTCGATGTCGGCTCATCACATCCTGGGGCTGAAGTCGGTCCCAAGGGTATGGCTGTTCGCCATTTAAAGTGGTACGCGAGCTGGGTTCAGAACGTCGTGAGACAGTTCGGTCCCTATCTGCCGTGGGCGTTGGATGATTGAAGGGAGTTGCTCCTAGTACGAGAGGACCGGAGTGAACGAACCTCTGGTGTTCGGGTTGTCACGCCAGTGGCACTGCCCGGTAGCTAAGTTCGGAATCGATAACCGCTGAAAGCATCTAAGCGGGAAGCGAGCCCTGAGATGAGTCATCCCTGACCCCTTGAGGGTCCTAAAGGGCCGTTGGAGACCACAACGTTGATAGGTGGGGTGTGTAAGCGTAGCGATACGTTGAGCTAACCCATACTAATTACCCGTGAGGCTTAACCATACAACACCCAAGAAGTGTTTCTGGCCTTGTAGCGAATGAGTGAACTACTTACAAATTCAGTGATAATGACAAGCAACTAGCAAAGTCGTTATTCACGTCAGCTTTCTGGATTAAGATTTTGCCTGGCGGCAATAGCGCAGTGGAACCACCTGACCCCATGCCGAACTCAGAAGTGAAACGCTGTAGCGCCGATGGTAGTGTGGCATTCGCCATGCGAGAGTAGGACACTGCCAGGCACCCAATTTTAGATTACGCATTGAGCGTGGTCTTTACCGGTTAGTGTGCTGATATGGCTCAGTCGGTAGAGCGCATCCTTGGTAAGGATGAGGTCCCCAGTTCGATTCTGGGTATCAGCACCATTTTCAAGCAGTACAGCTTTTGCCTGACGGCAATAGCGCCGTGGAACCACCTGATCCCATGCCGAACTCAGAAGTGAAACGCGGTAGCGCCGATGGTAGTGTGGCATTCGCCATGCGAGAGTAGGACACTGTCAGGCACCTATTCAGAAGAGGCCTCCCATGCGGGAGGCCTTTTTGCATTTCTGTCCTCCCGCCGCAATTCCCTGCTTCTATTTCAGTAAAAATGCTGGGCTATCAAGGGATTGCTCGTTACTCTTTAGCCGTTGCCCGATGAACACGTGATGCTGCCTGCGAGGTATTGATGGCTACGTTGAAGGAAATTGCACAGGAGGCGGGGGTATCGCTTGCTACCGTATCCCGTGTGCTGAACGAGGATCCCAGCCTGAGCGTCAAGGACGAGACCAGGCAGAAGATCTTCGAGATTGCCGAGCGGCTGGAGTACAAGACCAGCAGCGCCCGCAAAGGGGTGCACAAGAGCAAGCTGCAGCTCCTGGCTGTCTACGCCTATCCCCAGAGCACCGAGGTCAACGATCCCTATTACCTCGCCATCCGCTACGGCATCGAGACCCAGTGCACCCGCCTCAACATCGAGCTGGCCCACTGTTACAACGGTGCCGAGGGGCGTGAGCTCTCTGCCGTCGATGGCATCCTGGTCATCGGCCATCTGCCGGAAGAACGGCTGGCCGTGCTGCGCGGCCTGTCTGCCCAGCTGGTGTTCGTGGATTGCCGCTCCCAGGGGGATTTTGACTCGATTGACGTGGATCTGGCACTCATCAGCCAGCAGGTAGTGGACTTCTTCATCGCCGAGGGCCATCAGCGCATCGGCTATATCGGTGGCCAGGATGATGGCCCGGATCTGCGGGAACTCGCCTTTCGCGATTATGGCCAGCGGCTTGGCGTGGTACAGGAGAGCGATCTCTATCGCGGAGACTTCTCCAGCGCTTCCGGCTACAAGCTGGCGAAGGAGATGCTGGCCGGCGACTGGCCCAGGGCACTGTTTGTCGCCTCCGACTCCATCGCCATCGGTGTGTTGCGTGCCATTCACGAGAAGGGATTGGCGATTCCCCAGCAGATCGAGCTCATCAGCGTCAACGATATTCCGACCGCCAAGTTCACCTTTCCGCCGCTCTCCACGGTGCGGATCCACTCCGAGTTGATGGGCTCCCAGGGGGTCAATTTGCTGGTTGAGCGGCTGCGAGACGAGCGGGATATTCCACTCCGAGTGCTGGTACCGAGCAAGCTGACCCTGCGTGGCACCACTCGCTGATTTTAGTAAAATATTCTGCTTTTTAGTCGCGCCATCTTGCGGTGGTGCGACACCTCTCCCAAACAAACCTCTTTCCCATATCATCCAACAACTTCATATCATATTGTTTTATAGTTGATTTTATTGTAGCTCAGCCAGCTACTATCAACATCCATGCCACTCATCCATATCTTGCCCTCCTTTATCTCCCGCTTCTGATCTCGCTCACAAAACCATCTGTTCATTGTGATCAGGTTAAAACTTTACCAATCAAAAGCTGATATTTAGTAAATGTTTATCTAGAGTTTACCCAGTCAAAGTTGCCTTGTTCCGGGAGGACATGTGAATAACTGGGAAAACGTCCAATTCGTTGGTGAAAACAGGCTGGCCCCGCGCGCCTACTTCTTCTCTTATGCCGACCACGCGCTGGCGGCCACCATGCAGCGCGAGCTGAGCCGCCGTTTTCTGAGCCTTGGCGGCCAGTGGCAGTTCCACTACTTCGACCACCCCCTGCAGGTGCCGGAGGCCTTCTATCACAGCCCCATGAGCGAGTGGGGCCAGATCACCGTGCCCAACATGTGGCAGATGGAAGGACATGGTCAGCTGCAGTACACCGACGAAGGTTTTCCCTTCCCCATCGACGTGCCCTTCGTGCCGACCAACAACCCCACCGGCGCCTATCAGCGCAGCTTCACGCTGAGCCCGGCCTGGGACGGCGAGCAGGTGATCATCAAGTTTGACGGGGTGGAGACCTACTTCGAGGTCTATGTGAACGGCCACTATGTCGGCTTCAGCAAGGGGAGCCGTCTCACAGCCGAGTTCGATATCAGCGCCTACGCCAACATTGGCGAGAACCTGCTGTCAGTGCGGGTGATGCAGTGGGCTGACTCCACCTATATCGAAGATCAGGACATGTGGTGGATGGCGGGGATCTTCCGCGACGTCTATCTGGTGGGCAAACCGGCCGCCCATGTGCAGGACTTCTTCATCCGCACCGCGCTGGCGGATGACAATCAAAGTGCCACTCTGAGCTGCGATATACAGCTGGAGAATCTGGGGGCGGCTGCCTGTGATCACCGTCTGGTCTGGTCGCTGCTGGATCAGGGCCGCGAGATCGCCAGTGGCTCGCTCGACCATCTCGCCATCGACGGCAAGTGTGATTGCCGCTTCACGCTGGATCTGGCCACCCCCCATCTGTGGAGCGCCGAAGATCCTTACCTCTATCAGCTACAACTCTCCCTCTACAACGGTCAGGGCGAGCTGCTGGAAGTGATCCCGCAGCGAGTCGGGGTGCGTGAAATCAAGGTCAAGGATGGCCTCTTCTACGTCAACGGTCACTATCTCAAGTTGCACGGGGTGAACCGTCACGACAACGACCACCTCAAGAGCCGCGCGGTCGGCATGGACCGTGTTGAACGCGATATCGTGCTGATGAAGCTGCACAACCTCAACTCGGTGCGCACCGCCCACTACCCGAATGACCCGCGCTTCTACGAGCTGTGCGACCAGTACGGTTTGTTCGTGATGGCGGAGACCGATGTGGAGACCCACGGTTTTGCCAACGTCGGCGATCTCAGCCGCATCACCGACGACCCCTTCTGGGAGCCGGTGTTCGTGGATCGCATCGAGCGCCACGTGCACGCCCAGAAGAACCACCCCTCCATCATCATCTGGTCGCTCGGCAACGAGTCCGGCTACGGCTGCAACATCAGAGCCATGTACCAGCGCTGCAAGGCGATCGACCCGACCCGGCTGGTGCACTACGAAGAGGATCGCGATGCCGAGGTGGTGGACGTGGTGAGTACCATGTATTCCCGCGTCTCCCAGATGAACTGCTTTGGCGAGTTCCCGATGGCCAAGCCACGCATCCTCTGCGAATACGCCCACGCCATGGGCAACGGCCCGGGGGGCCTCAGCGAATACCAGCAGGTGTTCGACCGCCATCCCCACATTCAGGGTCACTACATCTGGGAGTGGTGCGATCACGGCATTCTGGATCAGGACGAGCAGGGCCGCCCCGTCTACAAGTACGGCGGCGACTACGGCGACTACCCCAACAACTACAACTTCTGCATGGATGGCCTCATCTATCCGGATCAGACCCCGGGGCCGGGGCTGCGCGAATACAAGCAGGTGATCTGCCCGGTCAAGGTGCGCGCCCTGGATCTGGCGAGCGGCAAGCTGGCGGTGGAAAACCGCTACTGGTTCTCCAATCTTGACGATATCCGCTTGCTGGTCGAAGTGAAGGCCGAGGGCGAGCTGCTGGCCAGCCAGCAAATCCGGCTGGAAGGGGTTTCCCCCGGAGCCACTACCGAGTTGCAACTCGAACTGCCATCCCTCGATGGGCGGGAAACCTTCGTCCAGCTGCGGGTCATCAAGGCCACAGCTACCCGTTACAGCGCGGCGGAGCACGAGCTGGGCCAGTACCAGTTCCAGCTGAAAGAGTCGACTCGCCAGCTGCAGCCCTTTGCCAATCCCAACGCCACCCCGTTGCAGATTGCCGACGAACGGCTTGACCTGACCTTGAGCGGTAGCGGCTTTGCCCTGCGCTTCTCGCGCCTCGACGGCAAGCTGGTGAGCTGGCAGCAGGATGGTATCGAGCTGATTGAGCGCTCGCCGCGCCTCACTTTCTTCAAGCCGATGATCGACAACCACAAGCAGGAGTACGAGAGCCTGTGGCACCCGAACCACCTGCAGATCATGCAGGAGCACTTCCGTACTCTGAGCTGGCGCCAGCTGGGTGAGGCGGTCGAGGTGACGGTCGAGAGTCTGATCGCGCCGCCGGTGTTCGACTTCGGCATGCGTTGCCGCTACGTCTACACCCTGAGCCCGAACGGCCAACTGCACGTGGCGCTGTCCGGTCAGCCCTACGGCGGCTATGACGACATCATCCCCAAGATCGGCTTCGAGCTGGGTATTCGTCAGGATCTCGACCGGGTGCACTACTACGGCATGGGGCCGGGCGAAAACTATCAGGACAGCCGCCAGAGCAACTGGATCGACAGCTTCCAGAGCACAGTCGGCGAGATGTGGGAGCACTACCCCTTCCCGCAGGACAACGGCAACCGCCAGCAGGTGCGCTGGGCGACCCTGACCAACCGCCACGGCGCCGGTCTCTACGTGCGACCCGATGCCCCCATCAATCTGAGCGTCTGGCCCTACAGCTGGGAGCATATCCACGCGGCGCAGCACATCAACGAGCTGGAACCGAGCGGTTATCTCACCCTCAATCTGGATCACAAGGTACTGGGGCTTGGATCCAACTCCTGGGGCTCCGAGGTGCTGGACTCCTGGCGGGTGCGCTTCGAGCCGTTCAGATTCGGCCTGACCCTGCTGCCCATCGCCCGTGGCAACCTCAATCCGGCTGCGCTGGCCGGGCTCGATCTCACCATCAACGGCGGGAGGAACCTCGCATGATCACCCTGGACAACCTGACCCTGTTCAAAAACATCTACCGGGAGGGCAAGAAGTGGGGCCGCTGCGTGGAGGCCATCAACAACCTGGCCAACCTCAAGCCCGGTATCTGCCACTCCATCGGTGACTCCCTCACCTACCGCTTGCAGGAGGGGGCCAGCCCGGCCACCTCGTTGTTCGAGGGGCAGCGCCGCTACTTCGACGTTCACTACTACCTGGAAGGGGAAGAGACGGTGGAGTGGGCAGCCAAGAGCGAGCTGGCGGTCGAGCAGGCCTATGACGACACCACAGACCGCGAGTGGCTGGCTGGCGAGGTGCGTGAGCGCCAGCAGGTGGGCAACGGGCAGGTGGTGATCTTCGAGAACGACGAGGCTTACCGGTTCGTAGGCGACAGCCCGGTGCGCAAGGTGATCATCAAGGTCACCGTCGAAGGCGGCTACTTCAAAAACAAATAACAAGCCGCCGGTTCTGCACTGACAAAAGCCGGAAGGGCGGGGCTCACCCTACACATCATGCCCCGCCCTTTCGCGAGATAACTACAGGTCTGGAGATGCACCATGTCTGATTCCAAACGCAATACGATAGGCAAGTTTGGTCTGCTGTCGCTCACCTTCGCGGCGGTATTCAGCTTCAACAACGTCATCAACAACAACATCGAAATCGGTCTGGCCTCCGCCCCGATGTTCTTTCTGGCCACCATTTTTTACTTCATTCCGTTTTGCCTGATCATTGCGGAGTTCGTGTCACTGAACAAAAACTCCGAAGCGGGCGTCTATGCCTGGGTGAAGAGCGCCCTCGGCGGTCGCTGGGCCTTTATCTCCGCCTACACCTACTGGTTCGTGAACCTCTTCTTCTTCACCTCGCTGCTGCCGCGGGTCATCGCCTACGCCTCCTATGCCTTCCTCGGCTACGAGTACATTCTCACCCCGGTGGCGACCACGGCATTGAGCATGGTGCTGTTCGCCTTTGCCACTTACGTCTCCACCAACGGCGCCAAGATGCTGGGCCCCATCACCTCGGTGACCTCGTCCCTGATGCTGCTGCTGACCCTCTCCTACATTCTGCTGGCGGGTGCGGCACTGGTGGGCGGCGTGCAGCCGGCCGACCCCATCACGGTAGAGGCCATGGTCCCCGATTTCAGCTGGGCCTTCCTCGGCATCACCACCTGGATCTTTATGGCAGCCGGTGGCGCCGAGTCGGTGGCGGTCTACGTCAATGACGTGAAAGGGGGCTCCAAATCCTTCGTGAAGGTGATCATCGTCGCCGGGATCTTTATCGGCGTGCTCTACTCCATCGCATCCCTGTTGATCAACGTGTTCGTCCACAGCGACACCCTGAAATATACCGGCGGCTCGGTGCAGGTGTTTGAAGGGCTGGCAGCCTACTTCGGCCTGCCGGAGATCCTGATGAACCGCTTCGTCGGGTTGGTCTCCTTCACCGCCATGTTCGGCTCCCTGCTGATGTGGACGGCGACCCCGGTGAAGATCTTCTTCTCCGAGATCCCGGCCGGCATCTTCGGCAAGAAGACGGTCGAGCTGAACGAGCACGGCGTGCCCGCCCGCGCAGCCTGGATCCAGTACCTTATCGTGCTGCCGCTGATGGTGATCCCGACTCTGGGCTCCAACACCGCGCAGGATCTGATGAACACCGTCATCAACATGACCGCTGCCGCCTCCATGCTGCCGCCGCTGTTCATCATGCTGGCCTACCTCAATCTGCGGCTGAAGCTCGACCACCTGCCTCGGGAGTTCAAGATGGGCTCGCGCACCACCGGCATCGCCGTGGTCTCGGTGCTGATCGTTCTCTTCTCGGTGGGCTTCCTCGCCTCCACCTTCCCGACCGGCGCCGACATCCTGACCATCATCTTCTACAACGTCGGCGGGATCGTGATTTTCCTCGGCTTCGCCTGGTGGAAGTACAACCGCTACGAAGCCTCCCTCAGCGCCGAAGCGCGTGCCAAAGAGGCCCAGCCGACGGCGCAGGTTGCCATGCAGACGTCATAGCCACGGCATTGAATCCCAATCAAACCGGGTGGCCGTTGGCCACCCGCAAACCGTTGAACCAGAGAAGGAAAAGAGCATGAGCGAGACGATCGAGTTTGCCGAATTCAAGCGGGTCGAGATGAAGGTGGGCAAGGTGCTGGAGGTGGTGCGCCACCCCGGGGCCAACAAACTCTACATCGTCCAGATCGACGTAGGGGGCGAGCGGCCGCTGCAGACCGTCACCAGTCTGGTGCCTTACTACAGCGAAGAGGAGCTGATGGGCAGCCAGGTGGTGGTACTGACCAACCTCAAGCCCACCAGGATGCGCGGTGAGCGTTCCGAGTGCATGTTGCTCTGCGCCGAGACCCCGGACGAGAGCCAGAGCGTGCTGTTGCAACCGCGGGTGCCGATGGCGCCGGGCACCCCGATCGTCTGAATGGTATTGCGAGCCGGTGCGGGAGACTGCACCGGTTCAGCAACGAGGCCGCCCACGCGGCCCGATCATAACAAGAGAGTAAAGGGCAGGGCCGACAGACCCTTGCCGAACACATCACAGAGTCACTGCGCTCCCCGCAGGGAGTGCGAGTCCACTGGAGGACACCATGTCTGAATCCGTACGCGGCACCATAGGCAAGTTTGCCCTGTTGTCGATGACCTTTGCCGCCGTGTTCAACGTGCGCAACATCGTCAACAACAACATCGAGCTGGGGCTCAGCTCCGCCCCCATCTTCCTGCTGGCGACCATCGTCTACTTCATTCCCTTCGTCTTCATCATCGCTGAGTTCGTCTCGGCCAACAAAAACTCCGAGTCGGGGATGTACGACTGGCTGAAAAAGCCGCTCGGCACCCGGATGGCCTATCTGGGCTCGTTTCTCTACTGGTTCGTGAACCTGTTCTGGTTTGTCTCCCTGCTGCCCAACGTCATCGCCTACGCCTCCTACGCCATGCTGGGCTATGAGTACAGCTTCTCGCCCATGGTCACCTCGATCATCTCCATCGTGCTGTTTGCGGCGGCGACCCACATCTCCACCAAGGGGGCGAGCTGGCTCGGCAAGATTGCCGAAATAGTGGCCTACGGGGTATTTGCCCTGTTCGCCATCTATGTACTGGGCGCCCTGATGGCTCTGAGTGGGGATCATGTGCCGGTCCAGCCCATCACGCTGGAGGCGATGACTCCCACCGTCAACTGGGCGACCCTCGGCATCATGTGCTGGATCTTCCAGGCGGCAGGCGGTGCCGAGACCGCAGCGGCCTACCTCAATGACGTGAAGGGCGGCCAGAAGTCCTTCATCAAGGTGATCATCAGCGCGGGTATCGTCATCGGTGCCATGTATGCGGTCGGTTCCCTCTTGGTGAACGTGTTCGTGCCGCGCGAGAGCCTCACCTATGCCGGCGGCATGGTGGAGATCTTCACCGGCATGGCGCAGTATTTCGGGCTCTCCGAGGCGCTGGTGGGCCGCTTCGTCGGCGTGGTGCTGTTTATCGCCATGTTCGGCTCCATGATGATGTGGACCTCGGCGCCGGTGAAGATCCACTTCTCCGAGATCCCCCAGGGGGTGTACGGCGAGAAGACCACCCAGCTCAACGAGCACGGGGTGCCGGTGCGCGCCGCCTGGTGGCAGTTTGTCTTCGTGTTCGCGATGCTGGTGGTCAACGGTTTCGGCTCCGAGTCGGTGCAGCAGATGATGAACACCGCCATCAACCTCACCGCCGGTACCGCCATGTTGCCGCCGATCTTCATCATGGTGGCCTACTTCGTGTTCCGCTGGAAACATGACGACACCCCCCGCGACTTCCGCATGGGGTCGCGCACCTTCGGGATGGCGGTGGTGTCGGTGCTGATCGCCATCTTCGTGGTGAGCATGAGCGCCTCCGCCTTCCCGGCCGGGGTGGATCTGGTGCGCGCCTTCTTCATCAACGTCTTCATGACCGCGGTCTTCTCGGCGCTGGCCTACTGGTGGATCTCCCGCTTCGAGAAGCGCCAGGCCCGCAAGTCAGGTGGCAACGAGAAGAAAGCGGGCAGCGACACCCTGGCCAGCCAGCGCTGATCGGCTGGGTGAGAAAGCGGAACGGGCGGCCTTGGTCGCCCGTTTTTTTATCCATTTTTAGTCGTTTGGGAGCTGTCAGGGCCGTTTTATCGTCTACTTTTGCTACTCGATATGGCGAAGGCGTTAAGCATTGATGAACAATTATTCGCCGCTCAACTTTGCGCCTCTCCGTTATCGGGGTAAGCTGGAGGTTCGTTTTAGCGGGAGGTGCCAGACATCTCCCGCTCTGTTTCTTGTCCTCCCCAATCCTGACTGCTGCCATGGCTGCAGGATGCCCTTCTGATGGAGACCTTTCGTGCGTCTGGATCCCTTTACTGTTGTGCTGATTGCGGTGGTCACCCTGGCCTCCCTCTTTCCCTGCGAGGGGCAGGTAGCCGTCTGGTTCGGTCTGCTGACCAAGCTGGCGGTGGCGCTCTTGTTCTTCATGCATGGCGCCAAGCTGTCGCGCCAGAACCTGCTGGCAGGCCTCGGCCACTGGCGGCTCCATCTGGTGGTGATGCTCAGCACCTTCGTGCTGTTTCCGCTGCTGGGGCTGCTGCTCACGCCACTGGTACCGGGCTGGCTGAGCCCGGCTATCTACCTCGGCTTCCTCTATCTCTGCGCTTTGCCAGCCACCGTGCAGTCGGCCATTGCCTTCACCTCGATGGCGGGAGGCAATGTGTCGGCGGCGGTGTGCAGCGCTTCGGCCTCCAGCATCCTCGGCATCTTCCTCTCGCCGGTGCTGGTGGGGCTGATGATCAATGTGCAGGGGGAGGGGGTCGATACCTGGCACTCCATTCAGGCCATCATGGTGCAGCTGATGCTGCCCTTCGTGGTGGGGCACCTGTCACGCCCCCTCATCGGTCGCTGGGTTGACAGCCACCGGCCACTCATCGGCAAGCTGGACCAGAGCTCCATCCTGCTGGTGGTCTATGTGGCCTTCAGCGAGGCGGTGGTGCAGGGGATCTGGCACCAGGTCGGCTGGTACGATCTGGCGAGTATCGTGCTGCTGAGCTGCGTGCTGCTGGCGCTGGTGCTGGGGTGGAACGTCTGGATCAGCCGTCGCCTCGGTTTCAACAGGGCGGACGAGATCACCATCGTCTTCTGCGGCTCCAAGAAGAGCCTGGCCAACGGGGTGCCCATGGCCAACGTCATGTTCCCCGCCGCCAGCGTCGGGGTGATGGTGCTGCCCCTGATGATCTTCCACCAGATCCAGCTGATGGTGTGCGCCGTGCTGGCCCGCCGCTACCGCGAGCAGGAGGCCCTGCCCCAGGTTCAGGAGGGGTAAGCGGTCCGGATAAAGAAGAGGGAGGCCATGGGCCTCCCTCTTTCGTTTGCCGCGTCGTCAGCGTTTGCGCCAGACGGTGAGCTGGGCCACCGTGTGCTGGTACTTGCGGGCGGTCTCGCGGATGACGAAGGGGACGTCCCTCGGGGGCATGTGCTCCTCGAACTCCTCCGCCAGCAGCCGTTGCAGCGCCTGATAGGTGCCGAGGGCCTCGCCGTTTTCCCGGATGCCGCCGAGCCAGTTGGCCTTGGGGGTGTAGTCGGTCAGCCAGGTGTAGGGGCTGGTGAGCACCAGCAGGCCGCCGCTGCGAAGGCGCGGCGCAATGTCCCGCAGGAAGCGGGCGGGCTCCCGCAGTCGGTCGATCAGGTTGGAGGCGAGCACCAGGTCGTAGTCGCCGTACCTGGGCTTGAGGTTGCAGGCATCCCCCTGGCTGAAGTGGACCCGCTCGCTCTGCTCGCGACCAAGCTCGTGGCGGGAGAGGCGCGCCTCGCAATATTCCACCAGATCCCCTTCCACCGGCACCGCATAGCGGAAGCTGTCCTGTCTTGCCAGGGTCAGGGCCACGTCGATGAAGCGGGCCGAGTAGTCCACCCCGTCCACGTGGGCGAAGCGGCGAGCCAGTTCGAAGCTGGCGCGGCCGGTGGCGCAGCCGATATCCAGCGCCCGCTCATGGCGGCCGCAGAGCTCGCTGGCAAGACCGGCCAGAGCCTCGGCGTAGTTGGCGACCCCGAAGTGGCTCGGGCCGTACTGGAAGTCGAGGTACTGAGCGACGAGCGTGTCGGTTTCATAAGGATTCACGATGACGGGCTCCTGATGGCGTGAGACCAGGTAGCGGAAGCCCGCGTGCTGGAAGAAGTGGCGACGGAAGGCGTAGCGGGAGGACTTGAGCGCCTCGTTGCCGGTGCTGATCCAGCTCCCGCCCTTGATGAGGGTGTGCTTGCCGTCGAAGGTGGGGGTGGAGAAGTCGTCGTAGAGGGGGTGCACCTTGAACCCCTCGAAGCCGTCGATGGCGGTGCTGGTCCACTGCCAGACGTTGCCCACCAGATCGAAGAAGCTGCCCTGGGGGCAGGCATCCACCGGGCAGGAGGAGGCGAAGCGTGCCAGGTTGATGTTGCCGGGGGCCTCCATCCAGTCCGGCTGATCGCCGGCCAGTTGCTCCCGCAGCAGCATCCACTCCCCCTCGCTTGGCAACTGGACGGGCAGGCCGGTCTGATCCGCCTTCCAGCGGCAGAAGGCGGCGGCCTCCAGCTGGTTCACCTCCACCGGCCAGTCCCAGGGCATGGGGACCTGCTCGGTCATCAGCCGCAGTTGCAACTGCTCGGGTTCATTGGGATCGCCGACCCAGAAGGTGGGCATGCGGGCGTTGGCATACTGGCGCCAGCCCCGGCCCTCGTCGTCCCACCAGGCGGGCGCTTCATATCCGCCCGCCTGCACGAAGGCCAGGTATTCGGCGTTGCTCACCAGCATGCGGCTGGCCTGGAAGGGGGCCAGCTCGATGTGGCGCTCGCCGTATTCGTTGTCCCAGCCGTAGGTGGCATCCCGTTTGCCGAGACGCACCTGGCCGCCGGCCACCGGCAGCAGGGTGTTGACGGGGACGGCGGCGAGATCGTGGCGCGCCTCGGGGCAGACCGGCCACTGGGGCTGGCTGCGCACCCAGGCCAGGGGCAGCTGGCGGATCAGCACGCTGGAGGTCTCGAGGTGGATGCGCTCGTGCTCTATGCCCATCAGGATGACCCAGGCCGGGCTTTGCCAATGGATGGGCAGCTCGATCGGCATTCGCTCGATGAAATCACACACCAGATCCCGCACCCGGCCGCGGTAGGCGCGCAGTTCGGCCACAGTGGGCCAGTCGTAGTGGGTTTCGTCCAGATCGTCCCAGCTCATCTCGTCCACCCCGATGGCGACCAGGGCCTCGATGCGGGGGTCGATCCGACCCTCGATGAGACGGGCCGCCAGCAGCTTGTTGACGAAGAAGGCGGCGGTATGGCCGTAGTAGAAGATGAGCGGGTGGCGTAGGGGGATCGCCTTGTTGAACCAGGCCCGCTCGTCGGCCAGGCAGTCGAACAGCGAGTCGTAGAGATCGAAGGTCTGGCAGAAGTAGGCGAGGAGCTCGCGGCGCTTGTGGTCGGGATCGTCGCCGGTCAGCAGCGGGGTGCGGGTGGGGGCAGGCAGGCCCGGATGAACGAATGAGTGGCTGGCTTGGGTCACGCTCTGACTCCTTGTTGATTCTGGCGGGTGAAGCAGCGATGGAGTGCTCTATACGCACCAGGTATCACTATTGGCTCAACGAACCGGGGCGGCAACCAAAAAAATGGGTCAACGCCCTCCTTCGGGTGTGGTCAGATTGACCAGATTGTGGTCTGAATGACTCTTTGTTATGGACCCTTCGAGCCTCGAAATATTGAAATGGATAGATAAATCATGATGTTAGCCATATGGCACAGGGTTTGCTGATTGCCACTCACCTGCCGCGCCGTGCGGCAAAGAGGAAACGAGGAGTAGCGGGATGAAATGGATGCTGGGAGTGGTGCTGGCCCTGGGACTGACCGGATGCAGCTGGCAGGATGACGTCAAGGTGCGCGGGGAGGGGGCCGTGGTGGAGCAGCAGCATCCCCTTGGGCATGCGGTGACCCGGGTGTTGGCGGGCGTGCCCGCCAACCTGTACCTGGTGGCGGGAGAGAGCCACACCCTCAAGGTCAAGGGGGAGGCCAACCTGCTGCCCTATCTGGTACTCACCGAGAAGGGGGAGAAGCTGGAGATCGAGGTCAAGGATGGCTACCGGCTCGACCCCACCCAGCCGCTGGAGATCACCATCACCCTGCCGACGCTGCACGAGTTGGCACTGGCGGGGGTTGGCAACGGCGCCTTGCGCGACTTCAAGGGGGATGATCTGGTGCTCTCCCTGGCGGGCACGGGGGACATCGTCGCCAGCGGGCTGACGCTGGATCGGCTGGAGGGCAACATCGCCGGGCTGGGCAACCTGGATCTGGGGCAGGGCTCCGCCCGGGTGATGACGCTGAACATTGCCGGCGCTGGTGGCGTCAAGGGGGCCGGGCTCACCAGCGAGGAGGTCGAGGTGAGCATCGCCGGTAGTGGCGAGGTCGAGGTGCGGGCCCAGTCGCAGCTCAAGATAGAGATCGCCGGTGCCGGTGCGGTCAACTACTGGGGCAGCCCAGCGCTGACCAGCGAGATCGCGGGTTCGGGTCAGGTGAGCCGGTTGGGGAGCTGATCCCATCACCGCAACAATGAAAAAGGCCCCTCGGGGCCTTTTTTGCAGGATACGACACTGTTGAGCGACGCCTCACTCGAGGGGGAGTGCGAGGCCCAGATCGGCGTTCAGGCGCATCAGCAGCCACTGCATGCCGGCGAGGTGCTGGTGGTCATGGCTGACGAGCAGGCGCACCAGACCGTCCAGGGTCACCTCCCCATAGCCGCCATAGCGGGCGCGGCGCTGCCAGGCGTCGGACGGCACCTTCTTCAGCCATTCGACGGTCTGCAGGCGGGCGGTGCGAAACCGGTCGAGCTGCCTGGCGGTATCCTGCCGGGGGTAATCATGGTCCAGCGCCAGCTGATAGCCATCGAGGGAGGCGAGTTCCGGCAGGCTTTCCGCCAGGGTGCGACGAAACCGCACCTGATAGCCCAGCACTTCGATGTCCAGCAGGTGGCAGAGGTGCCCCCTGGCACTGAAACGCTCGGAGGGGATCCCGGCCCAGTTGGCGGGTTCCCAGTCCAGACGGTCGGTGGGGACCTGTGCCAGCAGCCGCTCGAACTGGTCCGGCATGGCCAGCAATGTGGTGAAGAGAGGCATCCTTGTCTCCTGTTTCCGGGTGAATGGCCGCCCGCTGACGGGTCGGACACGAGCGGGTCAGCCTCAGGCCGGTTCGCCCAGATGGCGGGCGTGGAAGCGCAGGTGCGCCTCGATGAAGCTCGCCACGAAGTAGTAGCTGTGGTCGTAGCCGGGGTGACGGTTGAGCTCGAGGGGCCAGCCCTTGGTACCGGCCACCTCGGCCAGGGTATCGATGCCGAGCTGCTCCGCCAGGAAGGGGTCGTCCAGCCCCACGTCCACCAGGGTCGGCAGGGGCGGGCTGTCGTGATGGCGCAGCAGCTGGCAGGCATCCCACTCCTGCCACAGCAAGGGGTTGTTGCCGAGGTAGGCGCCGAGCGCCTTTTGGCCCCAGGGGCAGCGGCTCGGGTGGCTGATGGGGCTGAAGGCCGACACGGAGCGGTAGCGACCGGGCTCGCGCAGGGCGGCGATCAGCGCACCGTGGCCCCCCATGGAGTGGCCGCTGATGGCGCGCTTCGTCGAGACCGGGAAGTGGGTCTCGATGAGATCGGGCAGCTCCCGGGTGACGTAATCGTACATCTGGTAGTGGTCGCGCCAGGGGTGCTGGGTGGCGTTGACGTAGAAGCCAGCCCCCATGCCGAGGTCGTAGCCGGGATCGTCCGCCACCCCCTCGCCGCGGGGGCTGGTGTCCGGTGCCACCAGGGCGATGCCGAGCTCGGCGGCGATGCGCTGGGCTCCCGCCTTCTGCATGAAGTTCTCGTCGGTGCAGGTGAGGCCGGAGAGCCAGTAGAGCACGGGCACCTTCTGGCCGGTGAGGGCTCGGGGTGGCAGATAGATGGCGAAGCGCATCTCGCAATCGAGCACATTGGAGCGGTGGCGATACTGCTTGTGCCAGCCGTCGAAGCTCTTGTTGCTGCTGATGATGTCCAGATTCATCGAAGGACTCCTTCCCCCGCCCATGTATCGATGGGCGGGGCGCTCATGGGATCAGTAGTGGATAACGGTGCGGATGCTCTTGCCTTCGTGCATCAGATCGAACGCCTCGTTGATCTGCTCGAGGGGCATGGTGTGGGTGATGAAGTCGTCCAGCTTGAACTCACCCTGCATGTAGCGCTGCACGTAGCTCGGCAGCTCGCTGCGACCGCGCACGCCGCCGAAGGCGCTGCCGCGCCACACCCGGCCGGTGACCAGCTGGAACGGGCGGGTGCTGATCTCCTGGCCCGCACCGGCCACGCCGATGATGACGGATTCGCCCCAGCCCTTGTGGCAGCACTCCAGCGCCGCGCGCATCACCTTGACGTTGCCGATGCACTCGAAGGAGAAGTCGACGCCGCCGTCGGTCATCTCGACGATCACCTCCTGGATAGGCTTGTCGAACGTGTTCGGGTTGATGCAGTCGGTGGCGCCCAGCTTGCGGGCCAGCTCGAACTTGCTCTCGTTGATGTCGATGGCGATGATGCGGCCGGCCTTGGCCAGGCGCGCGCCTATGATGGCGGAGAGGCCGATGCCCCCCAGCCCGAAGATGGCGACGCTCTCACCCTCTTTCACCTTGGCGGTGTTCATCACTGCGCCGATGCCGGTGGTGACGCCGCAGCCCAGCAGACAGACCTCTTCCAGCGGGGCGGCCGGATCCACCTTGGCGATGGAGATTTCGGGCAGTACCGTGTATTCGCTGAAGGTGGAGGTGCCCATGTAGTGGTAGATGGGCTGGCCGTCCTTGGAGAAGCGGGTGGTGCCGTCCGGCATCAGCCCCTTGCCCTGGGTGGCGCGGATCTTCTGGCACAGGTTGGTCTTGCCGGATTTGCAGAACTTGCACTCGCCGCACTCGGGGGTGTAGAGCGGGATCACGTGATCGCCGACCTTGACGCTGGTGACACCCTCGCCGACGGACTCGACGATACCGCCCCCTTCATGGCCCAGGATGCAGGGGAAGACCCCTTCCGGATCTTCACCGGAGAGGGTGAAGGCATCGGTGTGGCAGACGCCGGTCGCGACGATCCGCACCCGCACCTCGCCGGCCTGGGGCGGCATGACCTCGACCTCTTCGATGGAGAGGGGCTGACCCGGTCCCCAGGCGATGGCGGCTTTACACTTGATGCTCTGAACCTGTGCCATGAATGACGTCCTCGTAGTGGTTGGATGAACGGAAATGAGTTCGGAGATCCAGTGTAGTTTCCCGCCGATTTGGTGATAATAACGCTAAGTATCAAATCACTTTTACACACAGGTAATAATGTTCGGCTGGGAAGGGGTCTGTGAATTTGTCAGCGTGGCGGAGCAGGGGGGCTTTACCCCGGCCGCGCGCAAGCTCGGGGTGTCGGTGGCCCAGGTGAGCCGCCAGGTGGCGCAGCTCGAAGACAGGCTGCAGGCCAAGCTGCTGCTGCGCACCACCCGCCAGGTGCGTCTCACCGAACTCGGGGAGATCTATTTTCGCCACTGCCGCCAGCTGCTGGACAACCTCTACGAGGCGGAGCTGGCGGTGGGACGCCATCAGGCGGTGCCCCAGGGCTCCTTGCGCATCACGGCCCCGGTCTCCTACGGCGAGAGCCGCATCGCCCCCCTGGTGAACGACTTCATGGTGCGCTTCCCCCAGTTGGAGGTGACCCTCAACCTCACCAACCAGTTGCTGGATCTGGTGCACGAGGGGTTCGATCTGGCGATCCGCCTCGGCCACCTCAAGGATTCGACCCTGGTGGCCCGCAAGCTGGCGCAGCGGGTACCCTATGTGTGCGCCTCCCCCGCCTACACCGCCCGCCACGGCATGCCCAACAGTCTCTCGGAGCTGGCCCGTCACACCTGCCTGGTGGGCAACGGGGACGAGTGGCACTTCACCCTGAACGGTAAACCCCACAGCGTGCGGGTACGCGGTCTGCTGCAGTGCAACAGCGGCCACGCCCTGCTGGATGCGGCCATCAAGGGGATCGGCATCATCCAGTTGCCGGACTACTACGTGAGCGACCACCTCGCCCGGGGGGAGCTCATCGAGCTGCTGCCGGAGCTGCGGGCCCCCGAGGAGGGGATCTGGGCCCTCTATCCCCACAACCGCCACCTCTCCCCCAAGGTGCGGCTGCTGGTGGACTATCTGGCCGAGCGCCTCAGTGATCCCCACCAACCCGCCCTGGTTCGGCCCATCGGTTGATGGGGGCGATACAGGTATAAGAAAGAGGCTTGAATGGGTTGGTAGGGCGTTGTTGCCCAAATCGATGCAGCTTGAATGGAACTAACTGAGGACTTGGTGATCTGATCACCACCATCTCCTTCAAGTCTGCATCATGAGCACGTCGCTTCACCCCATCACCAACTGGCCTACATACAACAAATCTTTGATTAACCGTGGTTCACTCACCTTCTGGGTTGATGCCGAGGCCATGAACAACTGGTTTCACCACGGCCATCATGGGCGGCGGGGCCGCAGCCAACTATACACTGACCAGACCATCTGCACCTTCCTGATGCTCAAGGGGATTTTCAACCTCACTCTGCGGGCCACCCAGGGACTACTCGACTCCCTGTTCGAGTTGATGAACGTACCGCTTTGTGCCCCCGATTACAGCTGTGTCAGCAAGCGAGCACGCACGGTGGCGGTGGCTTATCGACAGCCCTCTAAGGGGCGCATCACTGACTTGGTTATCGATTCGACGGGCCTGAAGGTATTTGGTGAAGGCGAGTGGAAGGTCAGAAAACACGGCGCCGAGAAGCGGCGAGTGTGGCGCAAGTTGCATCTGGCGGTAGACCCGGTGACCCACGATATCGTGGCGGCGGAAGTCTCGCTGGAAAATGTCCATGATGCCGAGGTGTTGCCGACCTTGCTCAACCCACTGCGGCGCAAGCTGGGACGTGTTTATGCGGATGGCGCCTATGACAGCAAAGCCAGCCATCAGCTAATCTCGCGCAAAGGGGCGACAGCCTGTATCCCGCCTCGCAAGAACGCTGGGCTATGGGAAAAAGGACATCCAAGAAATGAGGCTGTGCTGGTGATGCGCAAGGAAGGGCTGGCGCACTGGAAGAAGATATCGGGGTATCACCGTCGCTCGCTGGCGGAAACGGCGATGTATCGGTTCAAGCAGTTGCTGGCGGGGAGAATCAGTCTGCGTAACTACAATGGCCAAGTGGGAGAAGTCATGGCGTATGTCAGTGCCATAAACAAACTGAATACCCTTGGTCTGCCTGTCAGAAAGCCCCGAGTGTAACGGTCACTTGGGGCTGGGGCAGTTGTGGCTTGACGGGAATTCAGATAATAAGTGCGACACTCATGGATGAATGGCGAGAGGTGGCCAACTGCTGATTGGTGGTACCCTTCTGCTCGCCAAAGTAAAAGCAGTATCACCATGAGCTATCAGCAGTTGACCGAGGGGCAACGATACCAGTTATCGGTGCTTCGCGCACAGGGGATGTCCATCCTTGCCACCGCACGCGCCATTGGCGTTCATCGCTCCACCCTCTACCGGGAGCTGCGTCGTAACGCCGGGCCGCAGGGCTACCAGCCAGACAATGCGCATCAGCACGCCACCCACCGACGGGCCAGTGCGGCCAAATCTCGGCTATCTGCCGATGTCATCCAGTTTGTCGAGCTGACACTCGCCTGGTGGTGGAGCCCGGAGCAGATAAGCGCGGTGGGCAAGCAGATAGGCCTCATGGTGAGTCACGAGTGGATATACCGCCATGTGGCCGCCGACAAAGCCCGGGGTGGCCAGTTGTACCGCCATCTGCGCCAGGGCCACAAGCGCTACCGCAAGGGGGCGAGCAGCCTGCGTTCTCCCATCAAGGAAGCCCGCTCTATTGATGAACGGCCGGCTATCGTCGATAGCCGGGAGCGGCTCGGTGATTGGGAGGCGGACACGGTGCTGGGCAAGCAAGGCACAGGTGCACTGGTCACCCTGGTGGAGCGCAAGAGCCGGCTCTATCTGGTCAAGCGGGTCGCGAGTAAACAGGCTGGGGTGGTGCGGGATGCGATAATCGAGATGTTAACGCCCTACATCGAGCAGGTGCATACCATCACCTTTGACAACGGCGGCGAGTTTGCCGAACACAAGGCGATAGAGGAAGCGCTGGGTGCCGAGACTTACTTTGCGCACCCTTACTCTTCGTGGGAGCGCGGTCTGAACGAGAACAGCAATGGGCTGTTGAGGCAGTTTATCCCAAAGGGAACAGACCTGAGAGAGGTCACGGACGAGGATGTCAGGAGAGCGGAGCAGTGGCTCAACCTACGACCTCGGAAATGTCTCGGATTCAGGCAGCCTGTCAAGGTATTCGAAGAGTACTGTCAGGCGGCATAGGCGAGTGTCGCACTTCGAAGTTGAATTCGCGTGATGGTTGATTTGGGAAACAGCGCCGGTTGGTAGAATACAAGTATTCATAAATGAATTTTTGTTTCAAATGAGCTTTTGTTGTTGTAGCCTGTCAAACGCAATAGACCTGCTCATACCGGGTCTTTATCCTCTTATTGCTAAAGGACAGATAATAATGAAAGGCACGGTTATTGATTTTAATGAATCAGCTCGTACTGGTTTGATTTCTGGGGATGATAGTAATAGATATCAGTTTGACATTATTGAATGGAAAGGGAATCAGCTCCCGAAGAGTGGCTTGAAAGTTGATTTTTCTATTGAAGGCGAGCATGCAAAAGCCATCTATGCCATAGCCTCTAATGCTGGTTCTTCCAAGAAGGTCGCAGCTGCGCTGTTTGCATTTTTCCTGGGCGCTTTCGGTGCTCACAAGTTCTACCTGGGTTACACCAAACAAGGTGTGATCATGCTGCTGATATTTCTGCTTGGTTTCATTCTGCTTGGTTTGCCGTCGGTTGTTATCGGGATCATTGCCTTCATCGAATTTGTTGTTTATATCTCCAAGTCAGATGAAGAATTTGAGCAGACCTATATTATCAATAAGAAAGTATGGTTCTAGCCGATAAATTACCCGGCTAATTACAGGTTTATTGATATGTTGTGCTGATGAAGGAATAACCCGTTCTTTGACAAGGCCGGGTTATTTTTCTATTCAGCCAAGAACATCCTGGATATCTCAAAGAAAAGGCCCGCATGTGCGGGCCTTTTGCATGGCATGAAGGGCGGGGCTATTCCCGCTCCTTGACGTAGGGGGTGCCGAGGGCCTTGGGGGCCACCGCCTTGCCGATGAAACCGGCCAGCAGGAAGACCGTCAGGATGTAGGGCAGCGCCTCGATGGCCTGCACTGGGATCGGGAAATCGCCGATGCTGACCCCTTGCAGCCGGATGGCGACCGCGTCGAGGAAGCCGAACAGCAGACAGGCCGCCATGGCGTTCCAGGGGCGCCACTTGCCGAACACCAGGGCCGCCAGCGCCATGAAGCCCTTGCCCGCGCTCATGTTGGGGATGAACTGGGCGGTCTGGGCCACCGCCAGATAGGTGCCCCCGATCCCCGCCAGCAGGCCACCGATGATGAGGGCTGTGTAGCGCATCCGCACCACGGAGATACCGGCGGTGTCGACCGCCGCCGGTGCCTCGCCCACCGCCCGCAGCCGCAGGCCGAAGCGGGTGCGGAACAGCACCCACCAGGCCAGGGGCACGGCGGCGAACGCCACATACTCCAGCAGGGAGTGACCGCTCAAGAGCTCGCTGTAGAGCTGGCCGATGACGGGTACGTCATAGAGCTCCTTGGCATAGGGCAGGTCGATGGGGGCGAAGCGCGCCGCACCGGAGAGCGCCGGGGTCTGGCCCCCCTGATCGAACCAGTAGCGCCCCAGGGTCACGGTGAGACCGGCCGCCAGGATGTTGATGGCCATGCCGCTCACCACCTGATCACCCCGGTGGGTGATGGTGGCGAAGCCGTGCAGCAGGGCGAACAGGATAGAGATCCCCACCCCGACCCCCAGCCCAATCCAGGCGGAACCGGTGACGGCGGCGGCCGCCGCACTGGCGAAGGCGGAGGCCAGCAGCTTGCCCTCCAGGGCGATGTTGACCACCCCGGAGCGTTCACAAAACATCCCGGCCATGGCCGCCAGGATGAGCGGCGGCGCGGTACGAATGGTCGCGTCCAGCATCAGGATCAGCATTTCGAACATGATCAGGCTCCTTTCACTTGGGCGACCGGGCGGTTGGCAAAGGCCAGATAGGCCTGCTCGATGCGCGGGCGCAGCATGTGCTCCAGGGCGCCGCAGAACAGGATCACCAGACCCTGCAGCACCACGACGATGTTGCGGTCCACCCCGAACTCGAAGCTGAGCTCGGCGCCGCCCTGGTAGAGGAAGCCGAACAGCAGGCTGGCGATGATGACGCCGACCGGGTGGTTGCGGCCCATCAGGGCCACCGCGATGCCGGTGAAGCCGAAGCCTTCCACGAAGTTGAGCTTGATCTGGTGCAGCTCACCCTGCAGCACGTTGAGGGCGAAGAAGCCCGCCAGCATGCCGGAGATCACCATGGCCAGGATCACCACCTTGGGGTAGGAGATGCCCGCATAGGCGGAGGCACTCTGGCTTGCGCCCACGGAGCGGATCTCGTAGCCCCAGCGGGTATGCCAGATGAAGACCCACACCAGGGCCGCACAGATCAGCGCCCAGAAGAAGCTGATGTTGAGGGGGCTGTTGGGCATGGCGATGCCGAAACCGGCCGCCAGCTCGCTCATCTTCGGCAGCCAGCTCGCCACGGCGAACACCTTGCTCTCGGTGGCCATGGATCCTGGCGGCTTGAAGACGTCGACCAAGAGGTAGGCCATCAGGGAGGCGGCGATGAAGTTGAACATGATGGTGGTGATGACGATGTGGCTGCCCCGCTTGGCTTGCAGCCAGGCCGGGATGAAGGCCCAGGCCGCGCCGAACAGGCCGCCGGCGATGATGGCGAGCGGCAGCAGCAGGGCGAACGGCAGTACGTCCCCGAGCAGCAGACAGACCAGACCGACCCCGAGGCCGCCGATATAGGCCTGCCCTTCACCGCCGATGTTGAACAGGCCGGCGTGGAAGGCCACCGCCACCGCCAGACCGGTGAAGATGAAACCGGTGGCGTAATAGAGGGTGAAGCCTATCCCCTCGCCGGTGCCGAAGGCGCCGTACCACATGATTTCGGCTGCCTCGATGGGACTGATGTCGAGGTAATAGAACAGGATGGCCGACACCAGGAAGGCCAGCAGGATATTGACTGCGGGCAGCACGCCCACGGATATCCAGGCAGGAACACGTGCTTGGCTCATGAATGGGCCTCCTTGATATCGTCGGGGACTGGTGTGTTGACCATCATCAGGCCGAATCCGTTACAAGTGGTTGTGACCTTCATGATGTGGCTCCTTGTGATTGGCTTGCCGCCACGTCGTCAGGAACTATGTTCGCCATCATCAGGCCGATGGTGCGTTCATCCGCCCTGGCGCCGTCCAGCTCGCCGACGATGCGGCCATCGGCGATGACCAGAATGCGGTCGGAGAGGCTCATGATCTCGTCCAGCTCCACCGACACCAGCAGCACCGCCTTGCCCTTGTCGCGCATGGCGATGATCTGCTGGTGGATGTACTCGATGGCGCCGATGTCGACGCCCCGGGTCGGCTGGCCGACCAGCAGCACATCCGGGTCCTGCTCCACTTCCCGGGCGATCACCAGCTTCTGCTGGTTGCCGCCGGAGAAGTTGGCGGTCTTGTGCTCCGGGCTCGGCGGGCGCACGTCCCACTTCTCCATCTTGGCCTGGCAATCCTGGCGGATCGCCTCCTTGTCCTGCAGCCAGCCCTTGTTGTACTGGGCACGGCGGTGATAACCGAGGATGAAGGCCTCTTTCGCCTCGAAGCGGTTGATGAGCCCCATCTTGTGCCTGTCTTCCGGGATGTGGCCGAGGCCGAAGTTGCGCACCTGCTCCGGGTCGGCCGGGTGGCTCTGGCTCACCTCGTGGCGCTGCGCCCCGGCGATGGTGAAGCCGCCCTTGCTGGGCTTGAGGATGCCGCCGAGCATGCTGAGCAGCTCGGACTGGCCGTTGCCGGAGACCCCGGCGATGCCGACTACTTCCCCCGCCCGCACTTCGAAGCTGACGGATTTGACCCGTTCCACCCCGGCGTCATCGACGTAAGAGAGGCCCTCGACCTTGAGCTTGGCCTCGCCCGGCTGGGCGGTGCCCTTGTCGACCTTGAGGCGCACCTTGCGGCCCACCATCAGCTCGGCGAGCTGCTCCTTGTCGGTGTCTTTGGTGGCGACATGGGCCACCATTTCACCCCGGCGCATGATGGAGACCTGATCCGTGATGGCCAGGATCTCCCGCAGCTTGTGGGTGATGAGGATGACGGTCGCCCCCTGATCCCGCAGCTTTTTCAGCACCTCGAACAGGTGATCCGCCTCTTGCGGGGTCAGCACCCCGGTGGGCTCGTCGAGGATCAGGATGCGGGCACCGCGATAGAGCGCCTTGAGGATCTCGACCCGCTGTTGCAGGCCCACCGGCAGATCCTCGACCTTCTCGTGCAGCGGCACCTCGAGACCATAGTCCCGTGCCAGCTCGCCCAGCAGCTTCTCGGCGGCCGCCAGGCTCTTGCCCAGGTGCCAGCCGTTCTCGGCGCCGAGGATGACGTTTTCCAATACGGTAAAGTTGTTCACCAGCATGAAGTGCTGGTGCACCATGCCCACCCCGGCGGCAATCGCATCTTGGGAGCCATGGGGTTTGAACGGATTCCCGTCGATCAGCATCTCGCCTCTGTCGGCGTGGTAGAAACCGTAAATGATGCTCATCAGGGTCGACTTGCCGGCGCCATTTTCGCCGACGATGCCGTGAATGCTGCCTTTACGAACCTGAAGGTCGATCTGCTTGTTGGCGTACACGTCGCCGAACCGCTTATCGATACCCCTTAATTCGATGGCATAGCGATCTGTCTGGTCCATGATGCAGTCCTTGCGGGTCATGAAGTAGAGACTAAAAACCGGCCCGTGCGGGCCGGTCATCACTGGTTGAGAGTCGTAGCAGTGACTCGGTATTTGCAGGATCAGTACTTACAGGAGTTGTCGCTCATGTAGTCGTGCACCTTGATCTTGCCGGCGATGATGTCGGCCTTGATGCTCTCGACCTTGGCTTTCATTTCCGGGGTGATCAGCTTGGCGTTGTTCTCGTCCAGCGCCCAGTCAACCCCGCCTTCGGCCAGACCCAGGGACTGGATGCCCGGCTTCCAGCTGCCCTTGGCGGCGTCATCCCAGCTCTTGTACGCGGCCAGACCCACGGACTTGACCATGGAGGTCAGCATGGTGCCCGGTTGCAGGTGGTTCTGGTTGGAATCCACACCGATGGCCAGCTTGCCTTCGTCCTTGGCAGCCTGATAGACACCGATACCGGTGCCACCGGCAGCGGCATAGACCACATCGGCGCCCTTGGCGAACTGGGACTTGGCCAGTTCTGCACCCTTGGCCGGGTCGGCGAAGGCTGCCGGGGTGGAGCCGGTCATGTTCTGATAGACGTCGATCTTCGGATTGATGTACTTGGCGCCCTGCTCATAGCCGCACTGGAACTTGCGGATCAGCGGGATGTCCATGCCGCCCACGAAGCCGACCTTGCCGGTCTTGGAGGCGATGGCCGCCAGGGCACCCACCAGGAAGGAACCTTCATGCTCCTTGAAGATGAGGGACTGGACGTTCGGCTTGTCGACCACCATGTCGATGATGGTGAACTGGGTGTTCGGGAACTCGGTGGCCACTTTCTCTACCGCGGAACCCATGTTGAAGCCGACGGCGACGATGGGGCCGTTGCCACGGCTGGCCAGACGACGCAGGCCCTGCTCGCGCTGGGCTTCGTTCTGGGGTTCGAACTCCTTGACCTTGACGCCTTTGTCCTTGTTGTAGACTTCGACGCCGTTGCGGAACACGGCTTCGTTGAAGGACTTGTCGAATTTGCCTGCGGTGTCATAGATGACGGCGGGCTCGGAGGCTGCCTGGGCGGACAGGGCAGCGAGGGTGAGGGCGGCCACGGTGGCCAGCTTGAGCACTTTAGTCACGATCGTATCCTTGATTGTTATGTGAGGGTCCACAACCTGTCTTGGCAGGTCATAAAGCACGCTGGCTAACTGTAAGTGAGCCAGCCCGTTGGTCAAGGGGATCATAGAGGAAAAACGTTTGCGTTAACGGTTTGAAATATAAGCAAATTGCCTTATAAGTTTTTGTTTTATGGTGTTTTTGCAGAATTAAATTCCGGGATTAATAGGGCTCGATCGACATTTGTGTTTGGATTCATGACGTTAGGCGCAACCGTTTTCCTCCCCTGATGAAAAAACTGGCTTCCATCGGCACCAGCCCTGCGGCCTCATCGACGCCACGTTGGCGGGCGGGCTGGCTGATCGCCAGGAGATCCGCCCCGGGTGTGACAGCCCAAGATGGGTGGCTATTTCCCCTCCCAGGGCCGTCGTCTGTGGCCGTTTTTCCTGCTCGTTCGGGGCCTGCGTGATGGCAAGCACGTTCATATGGAAATGTATTGGTGTTTGTCATATGGGTACGCTAGGTTATACCCGGGTTAACTTGGCCCCCGGGATGGGGGCGTATTTTTTACATTTGTTCGGGTGATAAAAATGAAAAAGAACGTGCTGAGTATGGCAGTGGCTTGTGTGTTGTCCGGTGTCATGTTGACCGCTTGCGGGGGCGGTGGTGACGATAACGGTGGCGGCAGCAATGGTGGCAACAATGGCGGTGGCACCGACACCGGCAGCAAGCCTCTTCACACTGCCGTCTTCCTGGATTCCGTCGTGGGTGGCCTCGACTATCGGTGCAACGATTACACCGGTGTCACCAATGCCAAGGGTGAATTCCTGTTTGATGATGGCGACACCTGCGAATTCGCATTGGGTAACCAACGCCTGGGGGCGGTGACCCTCAAGGCGGGCAACTCGCTGGTGACCCCTTACACCCTGGCGGGTGACGACAAGGAGAAAGCGATCCGCATTGCGGCATTGCTGCAGACGCTCGACAGCGACAGCAATCCGGAGAACGGCATCACCCTCGACAAGGCGCAGGTCGCGCAACTGGGGATCGTCGAACTGGGTAGCGATGACGCCTTCAACACCTCCCTGGTCGAGGCGCTGAAAACAGCGGGCCTCACCAAGGCCGTCGTCTCTCTGGCTGCGGCGAAAGCCCACCTCTCTGCCACCCTGGCTGGCGTCAATGGCCGCTCCGTGGCGGTCGACAAGGTGCTGAGCGATCTGCAGGGACTGACCGATCTGAAAAACCTGGACGTCGAGAGCAAGTTCAAGGAGTACAAGGAGACCCTGCAGGCCGAGACCGGTGAGAGCGGCAAGGCCGATCGCCAGATCGTGCTGGCCATGCTGACCATGCTGGAGGTGACCAACAACCCCGTGGTGGCTGAACGCCTGGCCTTCACCTCGTCCGCCATTGGCAGTGGTTACAGCACCAGCCTGGCCAAGGTGATGGATGTCATCATCCATACCCCCGGCACCGCCTCCGTGGCGCTCAAAGGTGGCAAGGGATATACCCGTGACGTGGCCAAGCTGATGGGCGCCTATGCCGACAGCCTGGAAAACGTCGCGGCTGCCCTGGCCGATATCCAGGATCCGGATTACAGCGCCACCTATGGCGATGACGATACCGTCACCCTCAACCTCGACGGTGCCAAGGCCCTGCGGGCTTCGGCGATGGCGATGGCATCGGCCCTCAACATCGCCGCCTCCTACCAGTACGGTCCGGACAGCGCCTATGTCACCCAGCAGGAAGAAGTGACCTTGCCGCGTATGCACATCAAGGACACCTGGGGCATGCAGCCGACCACCACCTATGAAGAGAGCAGCAGCACCTTCGAGACCCAGTTCAGTCAGCAGGAAATCGAGCCGGATGCGCTGGTGGCGCACGCCGATTTCTTCCGTTTGACCGACGATGCCAAAGCACGGTTGGCCAAGGCCAAGTCGCAGTTGAAGGATGCGGTGAGCCTCGCTCTGACCATCGATCAGAGCAAGCTGGACGAGTCGTTGACCCAGGATGAGATCGAGGCCAATGCCGCGACTCTCAAGGAGCTGGCGAACCACTTTGCAGGCACTGTGCCCACTATCCAGTGGGAAAGCGTCGAGACCCGATACGTCAATACCGGCATGGGCTGGCAGCCTCAAGAGGTGGGGGTGAAGTACAACATCAATGTGCTGCCGTTCTTCGATGAGATGCTGGATCGCAGTGACATGACCATCAAGGTGACCGGCGGCTGTGATGGCGCCGTGGGGGCGCGGGATGCCGAGCTGTCCAAGGCCATGGGAGAGCCCATGTGTCTCATCACGAGTGACGAGTTCAAGGCACTTGCCCAGAGCGATCGCGGCGCACTGAAGTACATCGGCTGGATGCAGGAAGATCAGGAGAGCCACACCGCCATCTATGCCAAGGGGGTGGGTTATGACTGGTCAACCCAGATGACGCCGGTGGCCGGGTCGACCTTTGACAAGGTATTCGTCTCCTGTACCGACCTGGATGACAACAAGGTCAGCTGTGCCGATCAGCTGTAAACCAGTGGGAGCGCTCCTGACGGGGGCGCTCCTGTTGTGGATGCCGGTGGCACAGGCTGCCGGCATGCTGACGCGCTACACCGATTATCGGGAGCGTGTCTTCGATCGTCAGGGTCAGTTGCAATATCAATTGACCACCCACGAATACTTGCAGCGGATGCCCAGCGGGCGTCCGTCATTGTCCAGTCTGTTTGCGTTGCGAGAGATGCAACGAGCATCACTGCAGCTCAAGCAGGGCACCTTGATGGTGAATGACGTCATCGTGCGCTTCGAGCATGGGCATTATCAGGACGGCATGTTGATGATGGGGAACACGGAAGTGACCCTGCCTGAGGGCCGCATGCTGGCCGCTTCACTGCGATTTGATCCCGTCCAGCAGGTGCTGGATGCCCCCCGCGCCCGGTTGCTCAGCTTTTCCGGTGAGGTACTGGGCCAATACCGGGACTATCACCGCCCCCTTCGTTGATCCTGCCGGTTGGTCTCTGGCGGCTCAGGTCGTATAATCCCCGCCTGTATAAATAAACAGGAGTGGTGATGGACGTTTCAACCCTGCTCGACGGGCTCAATGACAAGCAAAGAGACGCGGTGGCGGCCCCCCGTTGCAACCTGCTGGTGCTGGCCGGTGCCGGTTCGGGCAAGACCCGGGTGCTGGTGCACCGTATCGCCTGGCTGATGCAGGTGGAACGCTGTTCACCCTTCTCCATCATCGCGGTGACCTTTACCAACAAGGCGGCGGCCGAGATGCGCGGCCGGGTCGAGAAGGTGATCGGCGACGGCGTGCGCGGCATGTGGATCGGCACCTTCCACGGCATCGCCCACCGCCTGCTGCGGGCCCACCATCTGGATGCGGGGCTGCCACAGGATTTCCAGATCCTCGACTCCGACGACCAGTACCGCCTCATTCGCCGGGTGCTCAAGGCCCTCAACCTCGACGAGAAGCACTGGGCCCCGCGCGCCGTGATGGGCTACATCAACGGCAAGAAAGACGAGGGGCTGCGCCCCGGCGACATCGACCTCTACGGCGACCCCGTCACCCGCACCTATCAGCAGATCTACAAGACCTATCAGGAGACCTGCGATCGCTCCGGGCTGGTGGACTTCGCAGAACTCCTGCTGCGCGCCCACGAGCTGTGGCTGAACAAGCCCCACATCCTCGAGCACTACCGCGACCGCTTCCAGAACATCCTGGTGGACGAGTTCCAGGACACCAACGGCATCCAGTACGCCTGGCTGCGGATGCTGGCCGGCGACACCGGCAAGGTGATGATCGTCGGCGACGATGACCAGTCCATCTACGGCTGGCGCGGCGCCAAGATAGAGAATATCCAGCGCTTCCTGACCGACTATCAGGGCGCTGAGACCATTCGCCTCGAGCAGAACTACCGCTCCACCGCCAACATCCTGAAAGCCGCCAACAGCGTCATCGCCAACAACGCCGAGCGCCTCGGCAAGGAGCTGTGGACCGAGGGGGCCGAGGGGGAGCCGATCTCCCTTTACGCCGCCTTCAACGAGGTGGACGAGGCCCGCTTCGTGGTGGGTCGCCTCAAGGATTGGAAAGAGAAGGGGGGTCTGCTCGCCGACTGCGCCATCCTCTATCGCTCCAACGCCCAGTCGCGGGTGCTGGAAGAGGCACTGATGCAGGACGCCATGCCGTATCGCATCTACGGCGGCCTGCGCTTCTTCGAGCGCCAGGAAATCAAGGACGCCATGGCCTACCTGCGTCTTATCAACAACCGTGGCGACGACGCCAGCTTCGAGCGGGTGGTCAACACCCCGACCCGGGGCATCGGCGATCGCACCCTCGAGATCTTGCGCAATAACGCTCGCGATCAGGGCCAGAACCTCTGGCAGTCCGCCAAGACCTTGCTCAATGACAAGGTGCTGACCGGCCGTGCCGGCAACGCGGTGCGCGGCTTTGTGGATCTGATCGACGCGCTGGAGGAACAGGTTTCCCTGCTGCCCCTGCACCAGCAGGCGGACATCGTCATCCAGCACTCCGGCCTCAAGGCGATGTATCTGGCGGAAAAAGGCGAGAAATCCCAGGCGCGGGTAGAGAACCTGGACGAACTGGTCACCGCTTGCCGTCAGTACCAGCGCCCGGATGAGCTGGAAGACATGAGCGATCTCTCCGCCTTCCTCGCCCATGCAGCGCTGGAGTCCGGCGAGAATCAGGCGGACGAATACGCCGACGCGGTGCAACTGATGACATTGCACAGCGCCAAGGGGCTGGAATATCCCCTGGTGCTGCTGGTCGGTGTGGAAGAGGGCATGTTCCCCAGCCAGCAATCCACCGAGGAGTCGGGGCGGCTGGAGGAAGAGCGCCGCCTCTGTTACGTGGGCATGACCCGCGCCATGGAGAAGCTCTACATCTGTTATGCCGAGAGCCGCCGTATCTATGGCCGCGAGATGTTCCACAAGCCGAGCCGCTTTATCCGCGAGATGCCCGCGGAGTGTCTGGAAGAGATCCGGCTGCGCACCCAGGTCAGCCGCCCCACCCAGTACGGCCGCTTTAGCCAGAACGAGGTGCAGCAGAGCTTCGACGCCAGCGGCATCAAGCTCGGCCAGCGGGTGCTCCACCCGAAATTCGGGGAAGGGATCGTGCTGAACTTCGAAGGGGTCGGCCAGCAGAGCCGGGTGCAGATCCAGTTCGACGACGTCGGCGCCAAGTGGCTGGTGACGGCTTATGCGAGATTGGAGGCGCTCTGATTATTCCTGCCTTTTGACCCAACCAACCCGGCTTAGGCCGGGTTGGTTTTTATATTACCTATCGCGACAACTGTAGATACGCGATCGTCCGAATACGCTTCGCTATTCGAACCTACGAGACTGGCATCAGGTTACAACAAGTGTTATTAATACATTCACGTTAATTACCAGAAAATGCTCATGAATAACATTTTCTTTTTAGGTTTTATACCCAAGCCATATGTTTGGGTTGTAGTAGATGCTAATGAACATTGGTATGATTTTAATGCTAGAAACAATAAGTCTCTTTTTATAAGGGAGGTGGTTTTTGCTGCTGAAGGGAAAGAGCTCTCTATAAAAGTAACAAGACCAGGCATGGTTTGGATATCAAGCAAAACAAAGAGATTAACAACAAACCAAGAGGATGACTATTTTAAAACTGTTGAGTTGCGAAAAGATTTAATTAAGATCGCTAATGTCTATAACTATCTACTAGCTTTGACATCCAAGGAGTACACTTCAGGCTTTACTACTTCGGGAATTCAGATAATAAGTGCGACACTCATGGATGAATGGCGAGAGGTGGCCAACTGCTGATTGGTGGTACCCTTCTGCTCGCCAAAGTAAAAGCAGTATCACCATGAGCTATCAGCAGTTGACCGAGGGGCAACGATACCAGTTATCGGTGCTTCGCGCACAGGGGATGTCCATCCTTGCCACCGCACGCGCCATTGGCGTTCATCGCTCCACCCTCTACCGGGAGCTGCGTCGTAACGCCGGGCCGCAGGGCTACCAGCCAGACAATGCGCATCAGCACGCCACCCACCGACGGGCCAGTGCGGCCAAATCTCGGCTATCTGCCGATGTCATCCAGTTTGTCGAGCTGACACTCGCCTGGTGGTGGAGCCCGGAGCAGATAAGCGCGGTGGGCAAGCAGATAGGCCTCATGGTGAGTCACGAGTGGATATACCGCCATGTGGCCGCCGACAAAGCCCGGGGTGGCCAGTTGTACCGCCATCTGCGCCAGGGCCACAAGCGCTACCGCAAGGGGGCGAGCAGCCTGCGTTCTCCCATCAAGGAAGCCCGCTCTATTGATGAACGGCCGGCTATCGTCGATAGCCGGGAGCGGCTCGGTGATTGGGAGGCGGACACGGTGCTGGGCAAGCAAGGCACAGGTGCACTGGTCACCCTGGTGGAGCGCAAGAGCCGGCTCTATCTGGTCAAGCGGGTCGCGAGCAAACAGGCTGGGGTGGTGCGGGATGCGATAATCGAGATGTTAACGCCCTACATCGAGCAGGTGCATACCATCACCTTTGACAACGGCGGCGAGTTTGCCGAACACAAGGCGATAGAGGAAGCGCTGGGTGCCGAGACTTACTTTGCGCACCCTTACTCTTCGTGGGAGCGCGGTCTGAACGAGAACAGCAATGGGCTGTTGAGGCAGTTTATCCCAAAGGGAACAGACCTGAGAGAGGTCACGGACGAGGATGTCAGGAGAGCGGAGCAGTGGCTCAACCTACGACCTCGGAAATGTCTCGGATTCAGGCAGCCTGTCAAGGTATTCGAAGAGTACTGTCAGGCGGCATAGGCGAGTGTCGCACTTCGAAGTTGAATTCGCGCTTCAATTGTCCCAATAGAAATCACACTTCATGAAACCATGTGCATGAAATTCTTCGGTGAAAGCGGTCAAAACCTCGATGAACCAACAACATTCATCCCGACATGCCCTAATGTAACCTCAGCTATGAATCTTGAGTTCAAAGAATTAGAAAGTCGAGATGGCCAAATTTATATTGATGCATACAAAAAGGCTTTTGATGTTTTAGAACGTTTAGATGAGAAGGGAATTGAATGCTTAAACACTCTATCAAAATCTGAAAGCGAGTATTTAAATAGTGACTACAGCACCTCATTAATTCTCTCTTGGTTTATCATAGAGCATATCATACTTGATATTTTCTTAAGAGAAGCAAATGGCAGCATGAATAAAAATGGGAACTCACCGAAGTTCGATGACATGCTATCAAAAGTGCAAAGCACTGCTAACTATCGTGAGTATTCATCTGTTATTACATTGATAACGCAAGCTAAGAATGCACGTAATGGTTTTGCTCATCGAAATGAGAAAGTAGATAAGGATTCAGCAGAAAAGTCCTTGAATGCAGCATTCGCTTTAGCTTCCTACAAATTAAAGATCGATTTGAAGCACAGTATTTATGTACCCCAGATTCTTTCTTACGGTAGGTAGGACCGTAGGTTCGATTCATGTACAGAACCTTAAGCGGCAAGCGAATTAATAATACCGTCTAACGTGTTGTTTTGCTTGGATTTTCTCTGCCTACTCTTTTTGCCGTTTTTGGATAAATACACCATTGCCCACTCCAACTTCTCTGTTATTTCCTGCCACGCACCATGGATGATGCTCGCCAATATCGGCATTAACCAAAGCGCGCTGTTTTTGGCAATCTTCAGCATCGATAACTCCGCGCTGCCAATCAGCGTCAGCGCCAGCCGACGTTTGACCAGCAAGGCCAGCAAACTAGCCCAGATCAAGCCTTCCGCTATCGCTTTTTGTCGTGTCGCGAACGCCTTCAACCGGTTATGTGATTTCAGCTCTTTGAACAACAGTTCGATCTGCCAACGGCAACGATACAATGCCATCACCTTCTCGGCTGGCCATCGCTCACGCGGAAGATTGGTCATCCATATACAGAACCGTTTTTCCTCTGCAAACCAACGTCTTATGAGTCGATATTTATACTTTCCCGAACTCACATCCAGATCCAGAACCTCGGCTCTGCAGCTTCTCCGATCGATATCCTTGAGCTTTTTTCCGAGTAACTTGGGCATTTCCCTGCCGTCCTGTCGGTAAGCTGCCTGTACTTTGGGATTGAGATTTTGACTCCCTCTGACCAGATAGCTTCCTTTGGCTTTGGTCACATCAGCAAAGTACTCGCGGCTGATGTAACCGGCATCCGCCAATAACAGTTTGTTATTTAACGAATTTGCGGCCGGAAGATGCTTGCGCTCCGATTCGGTATCCGCCGTGATACTCATCGATATCGGCGACTGGTCCAGCAAGGACATGGTCATATGACACTCTACCGCAGCGGGGCTGTGCTTATTGAATCGGCCCGGGAAATGTTCTGCCAATTGCGGATGTAACGCGAATGACGACCCGTCCTGCAGCAGTACCTGCTCAAAGCCTGCCAGTCCGTGGGCGTCCGGTAGACACTCCTTGAGGCGTAAGGCGATGGCTCGTTCAACCAGTGCGCGCATGAACAAGGGAAAACCCTGCTTGCGTAACTGGTTGTGAAAGGGTTTATACGCTATTTGGTCAGTATCATGGAGCTGCAACGCATTGAAATGGCGATGCAAACCAGCAATACCATCCACCTTGTCGCAACCAAGCCTTGAGAGCAGAGCCGGGAGTAGTCTCGCAGGCTGGATATCCCGGAGTCGCTGACAAAAACCGGTAAATTTACCGATCCGGTTGAGTTCAGAAGAGCTAAGAAGTTGCTTGAGGTACTGGGTTGCATTGATAATAGTCATGGCTTCGGGCGTGTCGGTTTTTTTTTGCGATTAAATCAGATCACAAACGAAGCCTTTTTTCTATCTATTTCAATTGGTTGTAGCTAAAGATCCTGTACATGACAGGTCACTGCAGCGGCCAAACTGTTGCCACATCTCAGTTCAGGAGGAAACGCAATGACTCAGGAAAGGATCCAGACCCGCTACCCACTCGGCGGCCCCTTCGCCACCCAGGCTGAGCTGGAGCAGGCCATCACCCAGGCCATAACGACCCACAGACAAGATTTCTTCCCTCTGCTGGAACGGCTGGTGGACGTGGGGGACACCCGGGTCAACCTCAGTCAGGAGAACCCGCTGCGGGTGCTCAGCATCGAACTCGCTGACGGCCGTGAAGGAGTGGCCCATATCAACTACGAGTCCAACTTCGCCGAGAGCTGCCTGATTATCAACGAATACGACCAGCACCAGACCAGCCTGGCCTTTCGCCTCGACGGGGATGCACTTATCTTCGACGTCGAACTGCCGATCGCGTGGAATTTCAATAACTGAAGATTCAGCGGTGTAATGCCGCCTGGTTGCTACACCCGGTCAGCCAGCTCCCCTCACCCTAACCCTCTCCCAAAGGGAGAGGGGATCAGCCCGTGCCAACCTCCAGCCGTGGTAGTCACTCCATACTCTGCTGTTATTTCAGGCGCCTGTAATCTTCCCCATATGGCTGTCATCTGAATAGCAATATCCAGCATATAGCCACCATAACCCTCACTCATGTACAGGATCTTTAGCGGCAACCAATTGAAATAGATATAAAAAAGGCTTCGTTTGTGATCTGATTTTATCGCCAAACAAAATCAACACGCGCGAAGCCTATGACTATTATCAACGCTAATTACTATCTGGAGCAACTCTTGGCTCCCGCCGCACTCGAGCGCATTGCTCGGCTCTGCAAGTTTTGTCTGCGTCAGCGTGCCATTACCCCAGCCATGCTCGTACCTGCACTGCTGCGGGCCATGGGAGGCGACCAGGTCAATGACATTGCCGGTTTACACCGCCATTTCAATGCCTTGCAACTGGTAAACACCCATCAGGTTTCTTACAAACCGTTTCACAATCAGCTGCGCAAAGAGAGCTTTGCCCTGTTTATGAAAGCCCTGGTCGAGCGGGCCATCGCCTTGCGTATCGACCATCAACTCAAAGCAGCCTCCCTCGGCGCGTTCAAGCAGGTGTTACTGCACGATGGCACCTCCTTTGCGGTGCATCGGCGCCTTGCTGCTGATTTTCCCGGCCGGTTCAAGACCATCAGTCCGGCAGCTATCGAGTGCCATATGACCATGTCACTGTCGGAGCAGAGCCCGTTGTGCATGAGTGTGTCTGCCGATACCGCAGGGGAACGGCAATTTCTGCCTGAAGCCCACTCGCTGACCAACTGCCTGCTGCTGGCTGACGCAGGTTACATTGACAGGGCTTGGTTTGAGCAGGTGAACGACGCTGGCGGATTTTATCTGGTGCGCGGCACGAAAAGCCTGAACCCCAAGATAATCCAAGCCTGGCGCGGTGATGGACGGGAAGTACCCAAGCTGGCGGGACTATCTCTGAGAGAGGCCGGACGGCGACGCTGTCGGGCCGAGGTACTGGATATGGTGGTGAAGTCCGGCCAGGTCGAGTACCGGTTGATCCGGCGCTGGTTTGCTGAGGAAAAGCGGTTCTGTCTGTGGATGACGAACCTACCGCGAGCAGCATGGTCAGCAGAGCAGGTGATGAGCCTGTATCGCTGCCGTTGGCAGGTGGAGTTGTTATTTAAAGAGTGGAAATCGCACAACCGGCTCAAGGGGTTTGTGACGGGCGAGAAAGCGATTGCCGAGGGGTTGGTGTGGACGAGCCTGCTGTCGCTGGTGATGAAGAGACGGGTCGCGCAGAGTGTGATGAGTGGGGCGCTATCGATGCTGAAAGCGTCGAAGAACAGTGCGACGTGGTGGCTACCGCTATTGGAAGCAGTGGCCCATAGGGCGCTGACAGAAATAAGGGAAAGATTGGAATGGGCTGCCGATTATTTGGCCAAGAACGCCTGCCGAACCAAGCAGAGAAAGTCGATACAGAACAGGACCTTGGAAGGCGTTTTAAATGGACTCGCCGCTTAAGGTCCTGTACATGAGGTTCGATTAGCGAAGCGTAATCGGACGATCGCGTAAGACGTTCGCGTAATCGGACGTCCACAAAGGCATAACCCTTGAGGGGTCTACTCCAATCCTCCCAGCACCCCATCCACCGACCCGCACCAATCTGGCGGATAGATGCCGCTCGCCACATAACGATGGAAGGTGGAATACGGCCAATCGGCCACCCGTGATACATGACCATGTTTTAGCGGGTTGATATGGATGTAATCCATATGGCGGCGGTAATCCCGCTCATCCCGGATCAGGTGTTCCCAATAATGGCGTTGCCAGATGCCCCGCTCCCCGTGGCGCAACCGGGTCTGGCTGCGGCGCTCGGTCACCGGCAAGGCGCGGGAGAAGTGGCTTTTGATCAGCCGCCAACGCAGGGGGAAATCGGTGTCCCCTTCCGGCAGAGAGAGGATGCAGTGGAGATGGTCGGGCAGCACCACCCAGGCGTGAATGGCGAAGGGGTGAGCCTGCTGCACCTTGGCAACGCTATGGCGCAGCAGGTCGATCTGCTCCACCAGCAACCGGTTGTTGCGCCGCTCCAGCAGGTTGACGGTAAAGAACCAGGTTCCTCCGGGCCACCATGCCCGCCGCCAGTTGGCCATCCTTTTCACCTCGCTGAGACCGAAAAACCAAGCATAGCCTTGCCGCTATATAACCAATCACGCGAACGTCCGATTCCGCGAACGTCCGATGACGCTTCGCTAATCGAACCTACACGCCGCATATGATGGGTTATCGGTATCGTGGCCGAGAGGCACAAACCCCAGGCTCGCCTGTCGGGCTCACCGCAACTGAAACGCCTTGACGATAAACTCGATAAAGAGACGCACGTTGCGGGACTGCTCCTTGTGGAAGGGGTAGACGGCGAAGAGGGCGTGGGGGTCGGGTTGCCAGTCGGGGAGCAGTTTGACCAGGGTGCCGTCCGACAGGTCGTTCGACACGAATTCATCCGGTACCAGGATCACCCCGAGCCCCTGCACCGCCGCCTGTTTCAGGGCGATGCCGTTGTTGGCGCAGAAGCTGGCGGGGGGCAGCTCCACCGCCACGCTCTCCGCGTCCCGGGTGAAGAACCACTTGTTGGGGGAGGAGGAAAGGCTGTAGCGCAGGCAGTTGTGGCCCTTGAGATCCGCCGGGTGGGCGGGCTGGCCCGCCTCCTTCAGGTAATCGGGGGCGGCGCAGAGCACCCGCGGTACCTCGCACAGGGGTTTGGCGCGCAGGGTGGAGTCCTCCAGGGTGCCAGCCCCCCGGATCACCACGTCCAGCCCCTGGTCTATCAGATCCATGTAGGTGTCGCTCAGGATCACCTCGATGCCGATTTCCGGGTAGCGGCGCTGGAATTCGCAGACGAGGGGGTTGAGGCGGATCAGCCCGTAGGACATGGGCATGCCGATCCTCAGCCTGCCCCTGGGGGTGAAGGAGGCGGCCATGATGGACTGGTCGGCGGCCTCCAGGCTGTCCAGCACGGCGCATATCTGGCCGTAATAGGCCATGCCCGATTCGGTGACGCTCAGCCGCCTTGTGGTGCGGTTGATCAGCGCAATGCCGAGATAGGCCTCCAGCTCGTTGATGTTCTTGCTGACCGCCGCCTGGGAGAGGTGCAGGTCGTCCGCCGCCGCCCTGAAGGTGCCCATTTCCACCACCCGGCGAAAGACGTTCAGCGCCGTGATCTTGTTCATCCTGCCCCCGTTAATTCACTACTGGTAAATGATGGCGCCATCATTGCGCACTTTCATCACAATAGTGCGGTTCCCCGGGGTGTCCACCCCCCATCCCCCCCAGACAGAGAGCTGCCCGTGGCAGACCGGCCCGGATCATGGCCCTCCGGGCGTGGCGGGCCCGGCAGAGACGCAGACGAAAGAGAGGCGATGGGCCCAGGGCTCCCCGGCCCCGAGGTGGCAGGCATAGCAGGCATAAAAGCAGGCGGCAGGGCCCGGGCCCCGCCGCCAGATGGCACGCACCGGCTTACTGTACCTTGCCGGGGGCGGGGGGCAGGGTGATGCCGACATCGGCCCAGGGGTTGGTGCCAAGCAACTGGGCGTGGGGCACGTCGGCCTGGTAGCGCATGGTGAACGCTTTGGGCCCGTGGGCGAAGGCCACCAGCAGCCCCTGTTTTGCATCCATCAACCCGGCGTGCATGCCGAGCCCGTGATAGCTGATCCGCACGGCCTTGTCCTCAAGGCCCACCTTGTCTATCTGGAAGCGGGCGATGCTGCCGTCTTTGAGGGTAAAGCCCCAGCGGAACGGGCCGCCGCTGACCACCGTCATCACCTCGTCGATGTCGGTGCCGTCCTCGGCGGAGTTGACGTGCATGCGGCCATATTTGCCGAGCACGGCGCTGCGGGTGCGCTCGTCCAGCGCCATCAGGTCATAGACCTTGGGGTAGGGGCCGACACCGGTCTCCTCGGTGGCGACGCCGCCCCCTTGCACTGCGGGCTCGCGCCCTGCGAGCCTGGCCTGCTCCAGCAGCTCCCCCTGACTCAGGTTGAAGGCCGCAATCAGGGCGCCGTGCTCCGCTTTGGTCAACGCGCGGCGGTGGGAGGCGGCGAGCAGCGGCCTGGCGGCCTCGGGAATGTCGACGGTGACCACGTTGACGCCGATGGGGTTGAGCGCGTTGTTGACCGCCTCGACCCCGGTCACGGCGGGGCGGCCATCGCTGAACTGCACCGAGACAAGGTCACCGGCGAAGGTGTTGAAAGAGAAGGCCGAGGCGAGGGTGCCGGCCAGCAACGGGATAGGGGTGAGTTTCATACAAGACTCCTCGTTAAGGTTCGAGAAGCAGTCTAGGGCGGCGATGTGTTCACTGAAATGACACTCGGATGATATGAAAATTCACTGACAGTAATGAATCGTGGGGGTCAGGGTCGTCGGCCCGCCCCGGGTGAGATCGCCCTCTGCCAGAGGGTGTGAGCCCGGTTGACGCAACGGGGCCCTGCTTGTGGTATGACTCTGGACGTTACTCATCAGAACCTGTCGGAGGACGAGACAATGCTGGCGTTGATCACCACGGCGCACCACACCTGCTACCCCAATCCCATCGCCTTTCGGGCCGGAGAGCGGGTGCGCATCGGCCACGAGGACGACGAGTTCCCGGGCTGGGTGCGCACCTTTACCGCAGACGGCAACGAGGGGTGGGCGCCCCTGTCCCTGCTGACCCCGATCGGCACGGAGGAGGCGCAGGCGCGCCAGGACTATACCGCCCGGGAGCTGGACGTGGCGGCGGGGGAGCGGGTACGGGTGGAGCGGGAGCTGGCAGGCTGGCTCTGGGTTCACAACGAAGCGGGGCAATCAGGCTGGATACCGGCCAGCTGCATCGCCTCGCCCTCATAAGGTGGCAGCGGCTCGGAGAAGGAGTCGAGAGCGGAGAGAGAAACCCGGCCAGCGACATGGCGCGGCGGCCGGGTGAATTGTAAAGAGTAGGGTGACGGAAAACGGGATCAGCCTAGTCTAATCAACTCGATGGGGGCGTAGCGCTCCTGGCTGTTCGTCAGCAGCACGCACTTCTCATGTTCCGCCTCATAGGGGGTCAGATTGTCGGTGTGCGCCTCCTTGAGGGTGTCGACCGCGCCGGTGGCGGCAATCATCACCCGTTGGCCCAGGGTCAGCACATTGCGGTTTCGATCGTAGATCTTCATGGCATTCTCCTTGTGGGATGGGTGCCCCGGCCCGTGCCGGGGCAACGGGCTCCAGACTACGCCCCTCGAAAAACGAGATGTCTGTCACAGATCAAAAAAAGGGGAAAGAGGGACTCGGTGCGGCGACGGGGTATGGCGCGCTGGCCTCGCAGCCCGCCGGTGATCGCCACTGCCTGTCGCAGGGCAAGGAGGACGCCCTCGCTTTTCATCCCCTCGGGCTCGAACTGCAAGGGGGATGCGCTATAGTGGAGCCGCTCGTTTTACTGCCTTCAACCAACCGAGAGTGCATTATGAATCGTGAAATCGCCGCCCAGTTCATCAAGATGCTGACCAACCTGGACCAGTGTCTGGCCAAGGCCGAGGCCCACGCCGAGGCAAAGAAATTCAACGTGGACAACTTCTTCAATGAGCGCCTCATCGTCGACATGCTGCCCCTGAGCAAGCAGGTGCTGATCTGTTGTGACAGCGCCCGCGCCGTGGTGGCCACCGCCAGCCTGAGCGAGCCGCCGGTGCTGGGGGATGATCCCAAGACCATGGCGGATCTGCGCGCCCACGTGGCCAAGACCATCGCCTACCTGCAAGGCAAGCTGGACGCCGATTTCAGCCAGTATGCGAGCGGCCACTACTACCCCTACTGGGCCGGTGGCAAGGGGATGGACGGCCATAGCTGCGTCCACGAGTACGGCATCCCGAACTTCTACTTCCACCTCACCATGACCTATGCCCTGCTGCGCCAGGCCGGGGTGGATCTGGGCAAGCGGGATTACCTGGGCGGTCTGAACCTGCAATAAGCCGCGCTTCAGCGACGACAAAGCCTGCCCCCTGGCAGGCTTTGTCGTTTTCGGCCCGGCTCAGCGCCCCAGGTTGTCGGCCAGTTGTTTGGCGCGACTTGCGGCCCACTGATCGATCATCTTCTCCATCTCCTCGGCGGTGATGGGGGAATCCTTGTGGGTGGTGTCCGGGCTCTCGCGAGCGTCCATCACCCGCACCAGCAGCTTGCCGCTCTGGGCGTCGAGCAACTGGGCCATGCTGCCCACCTTGAGCAGATAGGGCTCCTTGCCTATCACCTCGCGGGTGACGTTGATGGCGATCTTGGCGGGCAGCAGATCCCGCAGCTTGGGGTCGGGCCGGGTCAGGTCGAAGTTGGTGATGGCCGCCTGCACCCGCATCACGCCGGGACCGGGTTCGGTAGCCATCTTGATGCCCTGGCTCATCAGTTCGCGCTGGAAGGTGGCGTGGTAGTAGCGGCCGATCTCGTTCTGCTCGTTGGCGGTCAGCAGATACCACTGGCCGTTCTCCTGGCGGATGAACTGCAAGGGATCGAGCAGTACCTGATGGTACTGGCGCAGATCCACGCCGGGCTCCTTGTAGATGCGCTGGTTGGGGTTGCTCTCGCTTTGCTGGAAGGCGGTGAGCGGGATCGCCTGCAGGCTGTGGGTGACCTGGTTCTTCACGGCGCACCCGCCCAGCAGGGCGGCGGCCATGGTCATCATCAAGACTCGTTTCATGGGGGCTCCTGGCGGTGGATGGTCGCTGCAAGAACGCAGCCCGCCCTGCCCACAGAGATACCTGATCAGGCCCCTCTCTCACAAGGGGTATCTGTGCGGGGCCACCGGGGGAGCCCCCGTGTCGGGTCACTCGGCGGGGATCTCGGGCTCCACCAGGGTGGCGAGCTGCATCAGGGACTCCTGCCAGCCGAGGTAGCACATCTCCACCGGGATGACCGCCGGAATACCCGCCTGTTCGATGGCGAGATCGGTGCCGCACAGCACCTGGGTGAGGGTGATGGTGACCTGCATCTCCCCCGGCAGGTTGGGGTCGTCGAAGCGGTCGGTGTAGCGGATGCGCTTGCCCGGCTCCAGCGCGAGATACTCGCCGCCGAAGGCGTGGGTGTGGCCGGTGCCGAAATTCGTGAACGACATACTGAAGGTGCCGCCGACCCGGGCCTCCAGTGCCGCCACCTTGCAGGTGAAGCCATGGGGGGGCAGCCATTTGGCCAGGGCGTCCGGCTCGATAAAGGCTCTGTATACCCACATCGGCGGGGCCTTGAGTACGCGGTGCAGGGTGACTGTGTTCATGGGGGACTCCTCTTGGCGGCAACAGGGACGGGTCGCAGCAAGGATAGCCGTCATCCCCGTGGCCTGCGGGGGGGCGTCGCCTCCTTTCGCCTGCAGAGAGGATTTTTCGTTTTCTCTTCAAGGAGTTGATCAAGATAGAGGTTATTGTCACCGTTCGCTCATATAATCGCCGCCATGCAAGCGACTCGGAAGGATTCGATGACACAGCTGATGGCGGCCCTGCTGGGGCTGTTTTACGCCAGCCTGATCTGGGCGGCGCCCGTCCCCTTCGTGACGGCCCCCGGCCCCCATGCCACGCAGGCGAGGCTGGAGCCCCTGCTCTCCTGGTTCTCGGGGGAGTTTTCCAGCCAGGAGCAGGCCACCTTCGATGCCCGCTTCACCAGCGCCGAGCTGCGGCTGGTGGAGATCTGGCCCGGGGAGGGCCCCTTTCGCTGGGTCTATGCGGAGCAGTTTCTGACCGAGCGGGCGCAGCGACCGTTTCGCCAGCGCATCTACCGCTTCTCCTCCCTGCCCGATGGCCGCATCCTGATGGCCGAACTGACCATGCCGAGGGCCACGGATTTTGCCGGCGCCTGGCGTCGGCCCGAGCTGCTTGACTCCCTCACCCCGCAGCAACTCTCTCTGCGCGAAGGGTGCGAGATCTGGCTGACCCGCCAGCCGGGCGGGGAGTACAAGGGACAGACCCGGGTCGGGCATTGCGCCACCGATTTTGGCGGTGCCACCACCCTGGTGCAGTACCTCTGGATCGGCCCGGACAGTGTCCGGCTGCTGGACAGGGCCTATGACAACGGCGCCCATCAGCGCTGGGGCAGCCCGGGGGAGGGTTACGTCTACCTGCGCAAGGGGATGCGGCGCGGGGAGTAGTCACGCCGTCCGTCAAGGCCCCTCCCTGCTTGCCGCCATAAAGAACGTGCCGGTCAGGCCGCCGGCCAGTACCCTTGCAGATCCACCAGGATGGAGAGGCTGACCGCGCCAAACAGCAGGCCCGTCATCAGGTTGAGCGGGCGCTGGATGCGGCCGAGCAGGTGCTGGGCGCGGGGAGTGGAGAGGCTCCAGGCCAGGGCGCTGAACCAGACGAGGGAGAGCAGGAACAGCTCCAGGATCAGCAATCCCCGGGTCAGGCCATCCACCTGGGGCGTCACCATGGCGGCCAGCAGTCCTATGAAGAACAGCATCGCCTTGGGGTTGAGCAGATTGGTGGCCAGCCCGCTCTTCACCCCCTTGCGCCAGCCCGGCCGCTCGCCCCCGGCGCGCAGCGCCAGATCCCCGCTTCCCTGCCAGGCCGCTTTCAGCGCCCCCCAGCCCAGCCAGCCCAGATAGAGGGCACCCACCAGTTTCACGGCGAGAAAGAGCCAGGGCTGGCTTGCGATCAGCAGGCTGATGCCGGTGAGACTGAGGGTGGCGTGGAGCAGGATGGCGAGGGCGATGCCAAGGGCCGCTCCGAGGGCGGTGGGCCTGTGCAGGCTGGTGCGCAGGATGAGTGCGAAATCCGGGCCCGGGCTCGCCAGGGCGACGAGGTGGACGAGACCCAGGGTCAGAAACAGGCTGGTGAACATAAAAGACCTCCGACAGCGGTATGGAGGTGACAGCATGGGGCAGGACGGGGGACGGGAGATTGTAAAAGATTGCAGCAGCGACGATTCAGGCGGGCAGCATCTGCTGGCGATACTCCGCCGGGGTGAGCCCGAAGGCCTGACGAAAACCGTGGTGGAAGTGGCTCTGATCGAAGAAGCCCACCGCCAGTGCCACCTCGCTCACCGGCAGACCGCTGCCGAGCAGGCGCTTGCCCTGTTCGAGGCGCAGCCGCTTGAGCCAGGCATAGGGGGTCATGCCGGTCTTCTTCTTGAACTGACGCAGGAAGGCGAAGCGATCCAGCCCGAACAGGGCGGCCAGATCCTCCAGAGTGTGGCGCTCGTCCAGCCGGGCCAGCAGATGGTCGCGCAGGAACCTGAGCTGGGGATCCGCCAGGGCGTGGCGCTCGGGGGCGAGCCGGAACAGTTCGCCCAGCAGGGCCAGCAACTGGCTCTCCGCCAGCAGGCCGTCGGGGGCGGGGCCGTCCAGGTGCATGTGCAGGCGGGCAAAGCCCTGGTAGAGGTCGGGGCGGCTCTGCAATCCCTGGTGGAAAAAGGGCTCGGGGTGCTCCGGCAGCCAGCGGGCCAGCTGCTCGGGGGCGATGGAGAAGACCCGCACCTCGTACCCTTCCGGCAGCAGGCTGAGGCCGTCGTGCATCTCGTCCGGGTTGACGGTGGAGAGTTCGCCGCGCACCAGGTTGTGGCTGTTCCCCTTGTGGATGAACTTCTGGCCGCCCCGCTGCACCAGACCGATGTGGTAGTCCAGATGCACGTGGCGGCCATAGCTGAACTCCCTGTGGTGGGAGTGGGAGAGTTCAACCCCCGGCAGCAGCCGGGATTGCCAGTAGTGGATGCGGGATTGGGGTGCGTTCATCCCCTATTGATACCCCGAAAGCGGCCCCTTGGCTTGTAGATTATTGCGCCGGCGCCTCAGCCGGCCTCCTGGCGCCGCTTGCCGCTGCGCAGGCCATCCAGGCTGAACAGCACCAGGGCGCTCCAGATGCAGCCGAAGGTGATCATCTTGTCCAGCGCCAGCGCCTCGCCATAAAGGGTCACCGCCAGGATGAACATCAGGCTGGGGCCTATGTACTGGAAGAAGCCCAGGGTGGAGAGCTTGAGCCGGGTGGCCGCTGCGGTGAAGCAGAGCAGGGGGGCCGTGGTGACGGCGCCCGCGGCGATGAGCAGCAGGTTCAGGTGCCAGTCATTCTGGGTGAGGTGGCTGGTGGGGCTGTCGGCGATGCCCCACAGATAGAAGGCGGCTGGCGGCAGCATGATCAGGGTCTCGATGAGCAGGCCGGTGAGGGCGTCCAGGGCCAGTTTCTTGCGAATGAGGCCGTAGATGGCGAAGCTCGAGGCCAGCACCAGGGCTATCCAGGGCAGGGAGCCGAAGGCGATGAGCTGGACGGCGACACCGACAAAGGCGAGCCCTACCGCCCACCACTGCAGGCGGCGCAGCTTCTCGCTCAGAAACACCATGCCGAGCAGCACGTTGAACAGGGGGTTGATGTAGTAGCCCAGGCTCGCATCCAGCATGTGGCCGTTGTTGATGGCCCAGATGAACAGCAGCCAGTTGCCGCCGACGGTGACGGAGGTGAAGGCCAGAGTGAGCAGCACCTTGGGATGGCGCAGCACCGCCTGCACCTTGTGCCACTGGCGTCCGAGCAGCACCAGCACCATCAGCAGGGCGCAGGACCAGATCATGCGGTGGGTCAGGATCTCGGCGGCCGGCACGGCGGAGAGGGACTTGAAGTAGATGGGTGCCAGGCCCCAAAGGGTGTAGGCGCCGAGGGCATAGAGGACGCCCTGGCGCTGGATCTGTTGTTGCATGCGGATAACCTTCACTGGAGTGCGGATGTCGGGAAACATCGCAAAAAGTCAGTGTAGCGATCCTTTTGCAGGGAAAGAAGACAATAAATGGGTCTGACGGGATTTTAACAGCAGGAGCGACTTCAGCGACCGCCCCCGCGGCGGATCTTCTCCACGTCCATCAGCAGCCACAGCATGAGGGCGATGGCGGAGATCCAGGGGCCCCAGGTGACATAGGCTTCCCCCTGACCCAGCACGAAGAACAACAGCGGCAGTCCCACCACCAGAAACAGTACACTTCCCAGAAAAAACAGCATTTTTATCTTTAAATTTAATGGCTTGCTATTTGACGATTATATCGATTGAGCGAGGGGATAAAAGAGTAAAAATGAGAAAGGGGGATTTCTCCCCCCTGTTTTGTTGATAAGCGTCATTTATGACGTTATTCGAGCTGGATCCAGGTGCTTTTCAGCTCGGTGTACTTCTCCAGGGCGTGCAGGGACTTGTCGCGCCCGTTGCCGGACTGCTTGAAGCCGCCAAACGGCATGGTCATGTCGCCGCCATCCCAGTTGTTGACGAAGACGGTGCCGGCGCGCAGGGCGCGGGAGCCCTTCACCGCCTGGTTGAGATCCGCCGTCCAGATCGCCGCGGCCAGGCCGTAGTCGGTGTCGTTACCCAGCGCAATGGCCTCTTCCAGGGTGTCGAAGCCGGTCACCGCCAGCACGGGGCCGAAGATCTCCTCGCGGAAGATGCGCATCGTCGGGGTCACGTCGTCAAAGATGGTGGGTTCGATGTAGTAGCCGCCCTCCTCGGGCTGGGTGCGCTTGCCCCCCAGCAGCAGCTTGGCGCCCTCCTGCTGGCCGATGGCGATGTAGTTGAGCACCTGCTCCATCTGGATGTGGTCCACCATGGCGCCGATGCGGGTGGTGGGGTCGAGCGGGTTGGCCGAGATCCACTCGCGGGCGTGGGCCAGCAGCCGCTCCATGAACTGGGGCTTGATGCTGTTTTGCACCAGCAGGCGGGAGGCGGCGGTGCACACTTCCCCCTGGTTGTAGAAGATGGCGCCGACGGCGCTGCGGGCGGCGGCATCCAGATCCGGTGCATCCGCCAGCACGATGTTGGGGCTCTTGCCGCCGCACTCCATAAAGGCGCGTTTCAGATTGGACTTGCCGGAGCACTGCACCAGATGCTTGCCGATCTTGGTGGAGCCGGTGAAGGTGATGCAGTCGACGTCCATGTGCATGGCCAGCGCCTCGCCCACGGTGTGACCAAAGCCCGGCAGCACGTTGAAGACGCCGTCGGGGATGCCCGCCTCCTTCGCCAGACCCGCGATGCGCAGGGCGGTGAGGGGGGATTTCTCGGAGGGTTTGAGGATCACCGAGTTGCCGGTGGCGAGCGCCGGGCCCAGCTTCCAGCAGGCCATCACCAGGGGGAAGTTCCAGGGCACGATGGCAGCCACGACACCGAGGGGCTCGCGGGTCACCAGGGCCAGGGCGGACTCTTCCACCGGGGCGACCTGATCGTAGATCTTGTCTATCGCCTCGGCGTTCCAGGCGATGCAGTTCGCGGCGGCGGGGGCGTCATACCCCATGGCGTCGCCGATGGGCTTGCCCATATCCAGCGACTCCAGCAGTGCCAGCTCCACCAGGTTCAGGCGCATCAGCTCGGCGAAGCGCTGCATGATGAGCTTGCGCTGCTTGGGAGAGAGGCCGCACCAGCGCTTGTCGTCGAAGGCGGCACGGGCCGCCTTGACCGCCAGCTCGGCATCGGCGGCGTCGCAGGAGGCGACCCTGGTCAGCAGTTGGCCGTTGGCCGGGTTGATGCAATCGAAGGTGGCGCCGTTGACGGCATCCCGGTAGGTGCCGTCGATAAAGGCTTGCGAGGGCAGGGTCAGATGGGCGGCCTTGTGTTGCCACTGGGCCAGGGTCAGGTCACTCATGTTCACTCCTTGAACCGGCAGAAAGTCAGTCTCCGCGTATCAATATGCTAAACATCCTGCCGCTTGTAAATCCATCTTGTAACAATTCATTAAACACTGTTCCCGAACAACCCGGGCCAACGGCGGGTCACACCGGGCGCCCTGGCCTGTGGTGTCGCGGGCCTGATCCCCGGGTCGGGCAGGGGTGGATCCCGGCGGGCTGTTCCGAGAGAAGGCCCGTCAAAAGCTGGCGGGCGTGTTGGCCGAGATCAGCACGCACTCCTGATCCCCCACGTTGCGAAAACGGTGGGGAGTGCGGCTGTCGAAGTAGTAGCCATCCCCCGGTGCCAGCAGGTGAACCTGCTCGCCTACCGTGACTTCCACCTGACCCCGGATGACGATGCCGCACTCTTCCCCTTCGTGACTCAGCATGTCGTCACCGGTGTCGGCGCCCGGGGGCAGTATCTCCTGCATCATGCCGATGGCGCGGTTGGCGCGGCTGTGACCCACCAGACGGTAGCTGATGGGGTGGGTGCCGAGATCCGGCATGTCGTCCGCACGGAAGATCACCTCGGAATCCATCTCCGTCTCGTCGGTGAAGAAGCTGGCCAATGACATGGGGATGCCTTCCAGCACCTTGCGCAGGGAGGCCACCGAGGGGCTCACCTGATTTTTCTCGATCTGGGAGATAAAGCCGTTGGTCACACCGGAGCGTTTTGCCAGCTCGCGCTGGGAGAGGGCCGCCTTGGTGCGAACCGCCTTGAGGCGGTGACCGATATCCATCGATAGACACTCCTTGACTGTTTACTATTATTAAAATTGTGTTAAATATCTTATACCACCCCTGAGGGGTGACACCAAGCCGGGCGATAAAAGCCCTTTTTTATGGATTCAGGTGTTTAATTTAATAGGCATGAGCCGGGTGTTACTAAACGCCTTAAGGATGAGGTGACCATGAAACCTGTCAGCGACATCAATACCCCCGACATGTCCGCATTCTGGATGCCGTTCACCGCCAACCAGCAGTTCAAGGCGGCGCCGCGCATCCTGAAGTCGGCAGAGGGGATGTATTATCACTCAGAGGATGGCCGCAAGATACTGGATGGCACTGCCGGACTCTGGTGTTGCAACGCAGGCCATGGTCGGCGCGAGATCGCCGAGGCGGTCTCCCAGCAGATCTCCCACCTCGATTTTGCCCCCACCTTCCAGATGGGCCACCCCCTGCCGTTCGAGCTGGCCAACCGGCTGGTGGAGATCGCCCCCAAGGGATTCGGTCACGTCTTCTATACCAACTCCGGATCGGAATCCGTGGACACCGCGCTCAAGATTGCGCTGGCCTGGCAGCGGGCTCGCGGCCAGGGGACTCGTACCCGGCTCATCGGCCGCGAGCGCGGCTACCACGGGGTGGGTTTTGGCGGCATCTCGGTGGGGGGCATTCCCGGCAACCGCAAGTGGTTCGGCTCCCTGCTGACCGGGGTGGATCATCTGCCTCACACCCTCAACATAGGGAAAAATGCGTTCACCAAGGGATTGCCAGCAGAAGACCTCACCCTGGCCGATGAACTGGAGAAGATTGTCTTCCTGCACGACGCCAGCAACATCGCGGCGGTCATCGTCGAGCCCATCGCCGGCAGCACCGGGGTCATCATGCCCCCCAAGGGCTATCTCAAGCGGCTGCGGGAGATCTGTACCAAACACGGCATCCTGCTGATTTTTGACGAGGTGATCACCGGTTTCGGCCGCCTCGGCTCCCCCTTCGCCGCCCAGGAGTTCGACGTCATCCCCGATATGATCACTTGCGCCAAGGGGCTCACCAATGGCGCCATCCCCATGGGGGCCGTGCTGGTACAGAACCACATCTATGACGACATGATGGCGGCGGGCAAGGGGGCCATCGAGCTGTTCCACGGCTACACCTACTCCGGCCACCCGGTGGCGGCGGCGGCGGGTCTGGCCACCCTCGAGATCTACCGTAACGAAAATCTGCTGACCCGGGCGGCCGATCTGGCGGGCTACTGGGAGGAGGCGGCCCATTCCCTCAAGGGCTGCAAGCACGTGAAGGACGTGCGCAACTACGGCCTGGTGGCGGGCATCGAGCTCGAACCTATGCCCGATGCGCCGGGCAAGCGGGCCTACGAGGTGTTCGTGCGCTGTTTCGAGAAGGGGGCGCTTATCCGGGTGACCGGCGACATCATCGCCCTGTCGCCGCCCCTCATCATCGAGCGCAGCCAGATCGACGATCTCTTCACCCTGCTGCAGGACGCCCTGCAGGCCCAGGACTGACCCCACATCACACAGGATGGCGCTCGTCCCGGGCGTCATCCCCCTGTGCTGCCCCGGCGCGGCGAGGGGAGGACGGATGACCCATCACGGAGGATTTATGAGTTACAGGATCGACAACTTCATCGACGGCGAGACGACCGAGAGTCGCAGCGAGCGTTTCGGTGCCATCTTCAATCCGGCCACCGGCCAGCAGCAGGGCTCCGTCGTTCTCAGCACGGCCGACGAGTGTGCCGAGGCGATTGCCTGCGCCGAACGCGCCTTTGGGGAGTGGTCCCAGACCCCGCCGCTGGTGCGGGCCCGGGTGCTGTTTCGCTTCAAGGAGCTGATGGAGCAGCACAGGGACGAGCTGGCCCAGCTCATCAGCCGCGAGCACGGCAAGGTCTTCTCCGACGCCCAGGGGGAGCTGACCCGGGGGCTGGAGGTGGTGGAGTTTGCCTGCGGCATTCCCCATCTGCTCAAGGGGGAGCACTCCCTCAACGTGGGCCGCGGGGTGGACAGCCACTCCATGATGCAGCCGGTGGGAGTATGCGCCGGCATCACCCCGTTCAACTTCCCGGCCATGGTGCCGCTCTGGATGTTCCCGGTGGCCCTGGCCTGCGGCAACACCTTCATTCTCAAGCCCTCGGAGAAGGATCCGTCCCTCTCCCTGCGCATGGCCGAACTGCTCAAGCAGGCGGGCCTGCCGGACGGGGTGCTCAACGTGGTCAACGGCGACAAGGAGGTGGTGGACGTGCTGCTGACCGACCCGAGGGTCGGTGCCGTGTCGTTTGTCGGCTCCACCCCCATCGCCCAGTACATCTATGCCACCGCCTCGGCCCACGGCAAGCGGGTGCAGGCCCTGGGCGGCGCCAAGAACCACATGGTGGTCATGCCGGATGCCAATCTGGATCAGGCGGTTTCCGCCCTGATGGGGGCCGCCTATGGCGCGGCGGGCGAGCGTTGCATGGCGATCTCGGTGGCCGTGGTGGTGGGTGACGAGACCGCCGATACCCTGGTGGCGAAGCTCTCGCCCCTGGTGGCGGCCCTGCGGGTGGGCCCGGGACTGGGCCAGAGCCCGGAGAACGAGATGGGGCCCCTCATCAGCCGGGAACACCTGGCCAAGGTGCGCGGCTACGTGGATCAGGGGGTGGCCGAGGGGGCCGAGCTGGTGGTGGATGGCCGGGGCCTGAGCCATGGCGAGGGCTACTTCATCGGGGGCAGCCTGTTCGATCGGGTCGGCCCCGAGATGCGCATCTACCGGGAGGAGATCTTCGGCCCCGTACTCGCCATCGTGCGGGCCCCGGACTACGAGACGGCCCTGCGCCTCATCAACGAACATGAGTACGGCAACGGCACCGCCATCTTCACCGGTGACGGAGATACCGCAAGGGACTTCACCACGCGGGTTCAGGTCGGTATGGTAGGGGTGAACGTTCCCATTCCGGTGCCCATGGCGTTTCACAGCTTCGGTGGCTGGAAACGGTCCATCTTCGGGCCGCTCAACATGCACGGGCCGGATGGGGTGCGCTTCTACACCCGGATGAAGACGGTGACCGCCCGCTGGCCCCAGAGCCTGCGCGCCGGCGCCGAGTTCTCCATGCCGACCATGAAGTGAGCCACCGGCTCGCTGCCATGGCTTTAATCTCTTGCCCCCGCAGGCCGCCGGTTTGCGGGGGCGCTTCTGTCAAGGAGTAACAGATGCGACTGGGTATTCTCGATTGTGACCGGCTGGACCCCGATTTGGTGGGGGATTTTGGTCCCGTTTACTCCGAGATGTTTATCAAGGGTTTCCGGGCGTTGGCCCCCGAGCTGGAATTTCGGGTCTGGTCCGCCCTCGACGGCGATCTGCCCCCGGATCTGACCGAATGCGATGCCTGGCTCATCACCGGCTCGCGCCACGATGCCTACAGCGACATCCCCTGGATCCTGGCGCTGCGCGACTGGATCCGCCGGGCCCACGATGCCAACGTCAAGCTGGCCGGGGTCTGCTTCGGCCATCAGGTGATCGCCCAGGCGCTGGGAGGGGAGGTAATGAAGTCCACCAAGGGGTGGGGGCTGGGGGTGTCGGTCCATGCCATGCAGACGACAAAACCCTGGATGGCGCCGGGGCTGGACACCATCCGCATCCTGGCAAGCCACCAGGATCAGGTGGAGCAGCTTCCGCCGGGGGCGACCCTGCTTGCGGGCAACGACTTCTGCCCCAACTTCATGTTCCTGCAGGGGGATCACATCGTCGCCATCCAGGGGCACCCGGAATTCTCGGTGGCGTACAACCGGGCCCTGATCGAGCGGCGACGGGACAGGCTGCCCGATGCACATTACCAGAGCAGCCTCTCTTCCCTGGAAGGGGAGGTGGATTCCGCCACCATGATGCAGTGGCTGCTGCAGTTCCTCGGCATCCTGCCGATCGGGGCCGACGCGCGCTGAACCCTGTTTGTCATATCCACCGCGCTGATGCTAGATTTTGTAGCAAAATGAAGGATCAAGCGGCGATATGCCCAGTCCGGATGATACACTGGCCGCCATTTTTGGCGGCCTAGTCCATCGACGAGCGCCGCGTCAGTCTGTGAGGGGGCAACCTTGAAACTACAGCAGTTGAAGTATCTGATCGCGGTGCGGGACCACAATCTCAACGTCTCCGTTGCCTCCGATGCGCTCTATACCAGCCAGCCTGGGGTGAGCAAGCAGATCGGCTTGCTGGAGAGCGAGCTGGGGGTGCGCATCTTCGAGCGCCGCGGCAAGCACCTGCACCGGATCACCCCGGTGGGGGAGGAGATCATCAAGTGTGCCGAGGCCATGCTCAATATCGAGAGCAAGATCAAGGCCATCTCCCGGGAATACCTGGATCCGACCGTGGGCACCCTCAACATCCACACCACCCACACCATCGCCCGCTACCTGCTGCCGAAAAGCGTCACCTACTTCACCAAAAAGTACCCCAAGATCTCGTTCCACCTGCATCCTGTGATGTCCGCCACCAAGGAGCAGATCAGCAAGGGATACTCGGATTTTTCCATCGTGGCCCACGAGATAGGCTTCGACAAGGAGCTGATCGCGCTGCCCGCCTACCTCTGGACCCTCTCCCTGGTGGTGCCCCAGGAGCACCCCCTGGCCAAGGTGAAGAAGCCGACCCTGGAGCAGCTCTGCCAGTATCCCATCCTGAGCTACGAGAGCGGCGCCACCGGGCGTCAGGTGCAGGACAAGGTGTTCCAGGCGGCTGGCCTCACCCCCAACTACTACATGACGGTGATGGATGCCGGCGTCATCAAGCGCTACGTGGAGCTGGGCTTTGGCATCGGCATCATCTCCTCCCTGGTTGCCAACGATAGCGATGCCCCCGGCCTCGTGGCCATCAATCTGGAGCACCTGTTCGAGCCCTGCCCGGCCCAGATCTGCTTCAGCAAGAGCATCCTCTTGCAGAACTACATGTATGACTTCATCAGCTCCTTCTCCCCCCATCTCACCAAGGAGATGATCCAGAACGTGATGCAGCAGCCGACCCAGGCGCGCATCGACGAGCTGTTGTCAGGGGTGGAGCTGCCCGTCTACTGATCCCGCTTCCGTTTCTGTGCCGGCACCCCGGGGGGCCGGCCTCCTCCCGCCGAGGTTTCCATGTCCCGCATCCTGCTGCTCGCCAATCTCAACTGTGATCATGTGCTCTCCCTGGCCGAACCCCTGGTGGCGGGGGCGCGGCTGCAATACGTGGATCAGGGGCGCAGACTCGGCGGCGGCGCCGCCAATACCGGCATCGGACTGGTGTGGGCGGGGCACGAGGTGATCATCGCCTCCCGGGTCGGGCTGGACGACACCGGTGACTGGCTGCTGGAGCAGGCGGCCTCATACGGCCTGGATTGCAGCCATGTGGAGCGCTTTGGCGGCGAGACCGGCGAGCTGCTGGTGCTGGTGGACGCCACCGGTGAGCGCACCATCCTCAGGCGCCCACGTCGTCCGGATCTGCCGGGGGATCTGCCGACCGAAGGGGTGGACTGCCTCTATGTGAACTATCCGGGTACCGCCATCGTGGGCTACATGCGCCAGATGCTCGCCAAGAGTTTCGTGGTGGCCCAGTATCCCAAGGGGGGGCAGGCCCGCCGCCCCTGCCACGTACTGGTGGCCTCCCGCTCCGATCTCGGCGAGGTGAGCGACCCCTGGCAGCATGCCCGCCAGCTCGCAGGGGAGCAGCTTGAATGGCTGGTGCTGACCGAGGGCAAGGCGGGAGCCGTGGCCATTCACGGGGAGGAGCAGGTCAGGGTGGCGGCGCGACCGGTCTCCGTGGTGGATACCACGGGGGCGGGGGATGCCTTCGCGGGCGGTCTCATCCACGGTCTTGCGCGGGGCATGGCCATGGCCGATGCGTTGCAGTGCGCCGTGGACTGGGGCGCCTTCGCGGTGGCCTCCGAGAGCTCCATCCCCTCCCAGGCGCTGCGCAACTGGCTGAAACAGCCCCACTGAACTCGCCGGACAACGGCGCCGGCGATGGCAGAGGAGGTGGGGGTTTGTCGACGGAAACCGCCAAAACCCCTCGCTGAGGCGGCAAGTTTGCGATCAATCAAAGAAAGTGTCGATTTATGTACATCTTCGTCGACACCCGCCCGGGCTGCTCTTACCCTTGTGACTTCACGACTCGGTCGAAGAAGCCCATCCCGTGCACACGCATGTGCAGACCCCCTCTTTGGCCACCGGCTGTCGTCCTGATTTCTGGCTTGTAGTAAGAGGCAAGTGCGACCATGCAACTGACACGATTTACCGACTACGCCCTGCGTACCCTGACCTTCCTGGCCATCCAGCCCGGTGATCGCCTGTCGACCATCACGGAAGTGGCCGACACCTTCGCCATCTCCCGCAATCACGTGGTCAAGATAGTGCATCAGCTCGGCATCAAAGGTTACATCGAGACGGTGCGTGGCAAGCATGGGGGCATCCGCCTCGGCCGTGCCGCCGTCTCCATCAACCTGCGCGATGTGGTGATGGACATGGAGCACGTGCTCTGCCCGGTGGACTGCAAGCGCGAAAACTGCCGTCTCTCCGGGGGCTGCCGCATCCAGGGCATTCTGCGCCGCGCCATGCACGCCTTCCTCGAGGTACTGGGGGAGTACACTTTGGCGGATGCGGTGCGGGATCCCACTCGTCTGTGCCACCTTCTCGGCATAGAGCAGGATAATATTCTGACCATGGCATGATGCCACGGTGAATGACAGAGGGGCCTGCGGGCCCCTCTGTCATTGCCAGCGGTCAGAGCTGGGGCACAAGGGTGATGGCACCGTGCAGACAGGCGAGGCCGCAAGCGCCGCAGCCATCGCAGGCGGCCATGTTGACGGTCACTCCCTCGCTGCCGACCTTGATCGCCTGCTGGGGGCAGGCATCTTCACACAGCAGGCAGTAGTAGCCCTGACGGGCCTGGCAGCTCGCCTCTATCCTGACCCGGGTCTGCACCTGGCGGCCGAGGCAGAGATCCAGTGCGCCCGTGGGGCAGGCTCTGGCGCAGCTGCCGCAATAGCTGCACTGGCCACAGGCGAGATCCAGCACTGGGGTACCGGCGATGGGGCTGCCGTCATATTCGGGGCGATCGGCAGGTTTGATGAGGCCGTTGGGACACGCCTTGAAGCAGTCGCCACAACGGGTGCAGAGGGTGAGGAACTGGGACTCGTCGATGGCCCAGGGCGGGCGTGCCTCATGGCAGACCACCTCGGGTCTGCGGGGGCTCCCCCATGCGTGTGCCAGCCAGCGACAGAAAAAATGCGTCATGCCCACCTCTATACCTATTAGGGGTTAATTTTATCCAGTTTTAGGCCGGCAAGCCAGAGAATAGCGGCGGGCAGGATCGCAAGCTGGGTTGCCCTTGTGTAAGCTAGGCGGGTCTTTTTGCGGGATTGAATGAACTCATGTGGCTATTTCTGTGGCGTGCTTCTCTGCTCTATGTCTTCCCCCTGCTGATGTGGGCCTACTGCCATCTCAAGGGTATCGAGTTCAGTGAACTGGATACCGGGGTCAACAGCCACAAGTGGGTGGTGCTGGCGGCCTATCTGCTCTATGTGCTGATCTGGTTGCTGCTCAACCGCTATCTCGAACTCTTCCTGCGCCAGCGGGGGCGCCGATGACCCCGCTGCTGACCTGGTGGCCTGCCATGCTGGTTGGCGGGCTGGCGCTGCTGTTCGGCTGGTGGTGGGGGCGACGCAGCGGCCGTGAAGAGGCGCTGCTGCTGGAGGAGCGTTATCAGGGGTTGCAGGACCGCTGGGACGCGCTGCAGGACGAGAAGATGCTGGCTCAGCAGAAGCTGGATCAGCAGCAGACCCTGCTGCTCAAGTTCACCGCCCGTCTCAAGGAAGCCGAGGCGACCCTGCGCAGCGAGCGCATCGCCAGCGCCGAGAAGTTGCAGTTGCAGCAAGAGGCTGAACAGCGCCTCAGCCAGCAGTTCGAGAACCTCGCCAATCGTATCTTTGAACAAAATGCTGGAAACTTCCGCGAACTGAATCAGAACAGCATGGATCTCCTGCTCACTCCACTCAAGGAGCAGCTCGAGGGCTTTCGCCGCCAGGTGGGAGAGACCCACGCCCAGGAGACGGCCCAGCGCCACAACCTCAAGTTCGAGCTGGAGCGCCTTGCCGAGCTCAACGCCCGCATGACCGAAGAGGCGGCGGCGCTGACCCGGGCCCTCAAGGGCGACAGCAAGCAGCAGGGCAACTGGGGGGAGGTGGTGCTGGCGCGGATCCTCTCCGAGTGCGGCCTGCGCGAGGGGCATGAGTACCACACCCAGGTCAACATCGAGGTGGACAAGGGCAAGCGCTACCAGCCCGACGTCATCGTCCACCTGCCCCAGGAAAAGGACATCATCATCGACGCCAAGGTGTCGCTGACCGCCTATGAGCGCTGGTACAACGCCGCTGACGATCTGGAGAAGGCGGTGGCGCTCAAGGAGCACGTCGCCTCGGTGCGCAACCATATCCGCGAGCTGGGCCGCAAGGATTACCAGCAGTTGCCCGGGGTGCGCACCCTGGACTATGTGCTGATGTTCGTGGCGGTGGAGCCTGCCTTCCTCGCTGCCCTGGAAGCGGACCCTTCCCTGGTGCGCTACGGGCTGGAACACAACATCCTGCTGGTGAGCCCTACCAACCTGATGGTGGCGCTGCGCACCATAGAGAACCTGTGGCGCTACGAGCGGCAGAACCAGAACTCGCGCCAGATAGCGGAGCGGGCCGGCCGCCTCTACGAGAAGCTGCGGCTGTTCGTGGAGGAGATGCAGCAGATGGGGGGCAGCCTGCACAAGGCGCAGGAGAGCTACGACAAGGCGATGGGGCGGCTGGTCAACGGTCGTGGCAACCTGATCGCCCAGGCCGAGCGCTTTCGCGAGCTGGGGGTCGAGGTGACCAAGCCCTTGCCGGACGCGCTGGTGGACCGGGCGCTGGAGCGAGAGGAGTCGGCGGACTGAGGGGAGTCGTCATTCGCCGGGACAACGAAAAGGGCAGCCATTGGCTGCCCTTTTCGTTTCATGCAACAGCCTGGACGGCTGCTTATTGCTTCCAGAAGGAGGGGAAGAAGAGCACCGCCACCGTCAGGATCTCGAGGCGTCCCAGCAGCATGCCGAACGACAGTATCCACTTGGCCGCATCCGGCAGACTGGCGAAGTTGGTGCTGGGACCGATGACAGGCCCCATGCCCGGGCCCACGTTGGCCACGGCGGTAATGGAGCCCGAGATGGCGGTCAGGGGGTCCAGCCCGATGGCGGCGAGCAGGGCGGCGATGAGCAGGATGATGGCGAAGTAGACCAGCACGAAGGAGATCAGGGAGCGGATGATGGCGTCGTTGACCGGACGGCCGTTGTACTTCTGGGGAAACACGGCGGAGGGGTGCATCAGCTGGCGCATCTGTTTCTTGAACAGGGCGAAGGCCACCTGGACCCGGAAGATCTTGAGCCCGCCCGAGGTGGAGCCGGAGCAGGCGCCGAGTGCCAGCAGGATGATGAAGATAATGGTGGTGAGCGGGCCCCAGGTGCCGAAGTCGCCGAGTCCGAAACCCGTGGTGGTGAGCACGGAGACGATATTGAAGCTGCTAATGCGCAAGGCATCCATGAAGCCGTAGATGTCTCTCACCCAGAGATAGAAGGTGACGACCAGGGTCACCCAGACGATCAGCCAGAAGAAGCCCTGCACCTGGGCATCCTTGAACAGGCTGTTGTCACGGCGGGAGAGAGCCTGCACATAGAGCAGGAAGGGCAGGCCACCGAGGAACATGAAGAGGGTGCCTATCCAGTGCGCCGCGTGGGAGAAGTGGGACATGGATTGGTCCGAGGTGGAGTAGCCGCCGGTGCTCAGGGTCGTCATGGCGTGGTTGACCGCCTCGAACAGGTTCATGCCGCTCACCCAGTAGGCGAGGAAGCAGAGCATGGAGAGTACCAGATAGACCAGCACTATGTTGTTGGCCACCGTTTTGGCGCGGGGGGCGCTCTTGTCGGACCAATCCGAGCTCTCGGTCTGGAACAGCTTCATGCCCCCGACGTTGAGGTAGGGCAGCACCGCCACCGCCATCACGATGAAACCGACCCCGCCCAGCCACTGCAGGATGGATCGCCACAGCAGGATGCTGTGGGCCATGCCGTCCAGCCCCGACAGTACGGTGGAGCCCGTGGTGGTGACCCCCGACATGGTCTCGAAGTAGGCGTCGGCAAAGTCGATATGGGTGATGAAGACGAAGGGCAGGGCCCCGAAGACGCAGGCGACAACCCAGACCGAGGTGGTGAGGAGGAACATCTCCCGCACCCCGAGGTGAAACTCCGCCTTGCGACCGTAATGGAGGCAGAGCAGTGCGGCGCCATGGGTGATCAAGACCGACTTGAGAAATTCGACGAAACCTTCCGAACCGGTCAGCAGGGCCAGCAGGGTGGGCAGCCACATGAAGAGCGCCAGCTTGGAGAGCACCAGCCCGAGCGTGAAGACGATGGGATGCAGCTTGATCATGCAAGATAACCTGGTCGTTGATTGAAAAAAGACCCGGACCTTTCCTGAGAAAAGGGGCCGGGTCCGGATACCGTTGCCAGAGACATGGCCGGCTTACAGGAAGAAGGGACTGGGCTGGAACAGACGCTCCACTTCCGGGATGTACTTCTTGTCCACCAGGAACATCACCACGTGGTCATCCTGCTGTATCTGGGTGCGATCGTGGGCGATCAGCACCTCATCACCGCGCACCACTGCGCCTATGGTGGTGCCCGGGGGCAGCTTCAGCTCGCCCACCGTCTTGCCCACCACCTTGGAGGTGTTCTCGTCCCCGTGGGCGATCGCCTCGATGGCTTCGGCCGCCCCGCGGCGCAGGCTGTAGACGTTGGCGATGTCGGCGCGGCGCACATGGGTCAGCAGGGCAGAGATGGTGGCCTGCTGGGGGGAAATGGCGATGTCGATGGAGCCGCCCTGTACCAGGTCCACGTAGGCGCCGCGCTGGATCAGCACCATGGTCTTCTTGGCCCCCATCTTCTTGGCGAGCAGGGCCGACATGATGTTGGCCTCATCCTCGTTGGTCACCGCGATGAAGACGTCGATCTGGTCGATGTGCTCCTCCGCCAGCAGCTCCTGATCCGCCGCATCGCCGCAGAAGACGATGGTGTGTTCCAGATGCTCGGAGAGCTGCTCCGCCCGCTTCTGGTTGCGCTCGATGAGCTTGACGCTGTAGCGCTTCTCTAGCTGGCGGGCGAGGCCGGCGCCTATGTTGCCGCCGCCGACGATCATGATGCGCCGGTAGGGGCTCTCGAGGCGTTGCAGCTCCGACATCACGGCGCGGATATGGCCCGCTGCGGCCACGAAGAACACCTCGTCATCGGCTTCGATGATGGTGGTGCCCTGCGGGCGGATGGAGCGCCCCTGGCGGAAGATGGCGGCGACCCGGGTTTCGATGTTGGGCATGTGTTCCCGCAGGGTGGAGAGCGCATTGCCCACCAGGGGGCCGCCGTAATAGGCCTTGACCGCCACCAGGCCCACCTTGCCGTCGGCAAAATCCACCACCTGCAACGCCCCCGGATACTCGATCAGGCGACGCACGTAGTCGGTCACCAGCTGCTCCGGGGCGATCAGGTGGTCCACGGGGACGGATTCGGGCAGGAACAGGCGATCCCGCTCCACCAGATAGGCGGGGGAGCGAATGCGCGCCACCTTGTTCGGGGTGTTGAACAGGGAGTAGGCGACCTGGCAAGCGACCATGTTGGTCTCGTCGCTGTTGGTGACGGCGACCAGCATGTCGGCATCCTGGGCGCCGGCTTCGCGCAGCACCCTGGGATGGGCGCCGTGGCCGTTCACCACCCGCAGGTCGAATTTGTCCTGCAGTTCGCGCAGGCGCTCGCTGTCGGTGTCGACGATGGTGATGTCGTTGTTCTCGCCGGCGAGGTTCTCGGCCAGGGTGCCACCCACCTGACCTGCGCCCAGAATGATGATTTTCATAAGGCCATCTTACTCAAGGTTGTTGCTTCGTAATGAGGCGGCCCGTCACCGGGCCTGCCATCCGCCGGTTCGGCCTACAGCTTGATGAGCTTGGCATAGTAGAAGCCGTCCATCTCCGCCTCGCCGGGCAGGAACTGGCGACCCGGACAGGCCGGGGTGTCTTCTGCATGCAACGGCACCAGGCGGGCATCCGGGGTATCGGCCAGGAAGGCGCGGATCTGCTCCCGGTTCTCTTCCGGCAACACGGAGCAGGTGGCGTAGAGCAGGGTGCCGCCTTGCTTCAGCTTGCCCCAGAGGGCATCGAGAATGCGGCGTTGCAGCTCGGCCAGCTCGCGGATGTCCTGATCCCGGCGCAACCACTTGATGTCGGGGTGACGGCGGATGACGCCGGTGGCGGAGCAGGGGGCATCCAGCAGGATGCGGTCGAACTGCCCCTGTGGCCACCACAGATCCGGCGTGCTGGCATCACCGTGGATCACTTGGGCCTGAAGGCCGATACGATCCAGGTTCTCCTGCACCCGCTTGAGGCGGTTGTCGTCTGCGTCGACGGCAACCACGCCGGCAAGGGCCGGCTGGCGTTCCAGCAGGTGGGCGGTTTTGCCGCCGGGGGCGGCGCAGGCGTCCAGCACCCACTCGCCCGGCTGGGGATCGAGCAGGGCGGCGGCCTGCTGGGCTGCTCCGTCCTGCACCGAGCAGTCACCCTGCTCGAAGCCGGGCAGCTTGGTCACGTCGCAGGGGCGCTCCAGCAGGATGCAATCTTCCCCTTCCACACCGGCCATGGCCGGGATGCCCGCCTCGCTCATGCGGGCCAGCATGGCCTCACGGCTCTGGCGCTGGCTGTTGTTGCGGATCCACATGGGCGGGCGCTGGTTGTTCGCCTCCATGATGAACTCCCAGTCATCGGGATAGGCCTGACGCAGGCGCTTGGTGAGCCATTCGGGGTGGCCGAGGCGGACGCTGGGGACGCGGTCGATGCGCAGCAGGATCACTTCGGCGCTGCGCTGGAAGTTGCGCAGTACGCCGTTGATGAGGCCGCGCAGGGAAGAACCCTTGAGCAGCTTGACGGCGTTGACGGTCTCGGCCACGGCGGCGTGAGCCGGAATGCGGGTATAGATGAGCTGGTAGAGGCCGACCAGGATGAGGTAGTGGAAGATGCGGCTCTTGTTCTTGAGCGGCTTGTCCATCATCTCGCTTACCGCCGCATCGAGGCGGGGCAGCCAGCGCAGGGTGCCGTAGCAGAGTTCTTGCAGGAGGGCGCGATCGCGAGGGGCGACTTTCTCCTGGGCAGCAGGCAGAACGGCGGAGAGAGATTGACCCTGATCCAGCACCTGTTGAATGACGAGAGCAGCCTGTGCGCGTGTTTTCATAGCGTTACCTTAGATGCACAAGTCGGGGCCAGGGCCCCGCTTGTGTCAATTCAATCCAGATCAAATCAGTTGCGTGCCAGGTTCAAACCAGTCGCGGCGAGAGTTGAGCAGATCCGAAACGGACATGGCCTTCTTGCCGGGAGGTTGCAGGGTCAGCAGGCGCAGCACGCCCTGACCGGTGGCAACCTCGATCCCCTGTTTGTCGGCCTTGAGCAGGGTGCCGGCTGCCTGGCCGTGATCCTGTGCGACGACCTCGGCCTGCCACACCTTGACGGTCTGTCCGGCAACGTCGAACCAGCTGATGGGCCAGGGGTTGAAGGCACGGATGCAGCGTTCGATGGCAACGGCGTCCATCGACCAGTCGATGCGGGCCTCTTCCTTGGAGAGCTTCTCGGCGTAGTTGGCCAGCGCATCGTCCTGGGGCTCGGCAGCGGTGTCGCCGGCAGCCATGGCGTCCAGGGTATCGACCAGTGCCTGCGGGCCCAGACCGGCCAGCTTGTCATAGAGGCTGGCAGAGGTCTCATCACTGGCGATGGGGCAGGTTACCTTGCGGATCATGGCGCCGGTATCCAGCCCCACGTCCATCTGCATGATGGTGACGCCGGTTTCGGCATCCCCCGCCCAGATGGAGCGTTGAATCGGGGCGGCACCGCGCCAGCGCGGCAGCAGGGAGCCGTGGACGTTGATGCAGCCCAGACGCGGCGTATCGAGCACCGCCTTGGGGAGGATGAGGCCATAAGCCACGACGACCATCAGATCGGCACCCAGAGCGGCCAGTTCGGTCTGCGCCGCTTCATTGCGCAGGGAGGCAGGCTGGTAGACCGGCAGATCGTGGGCCAGCGCCAGCTCCTTGACCGGGCTGGCGGTGAGCTTCTGGCCGCGACCGGCGGGCTTGTCCGGCTGGGTATAAACGGCGACGACCTCGTGGCCGGAAGACAACAACGCCGCCAGATGACGGGCGGCGAAGTCGGGGGTACCGGCAAAAATCAGTTTCAGCTTGTTCAATGGAGCGGATCCTCAGAGGACTTTGCGATCTTCACGGGCCATCTTTTCCAGCTTCTGACGAATGCGCTGGCGCTTGAGCGGGGACAAGTAATCCACAAACAGCTTGCCGACCAGATGATCCATCTCATGTTGTATGCAGATGGCGAGCAGATCGTCCGCTTCCAGCTCGAAGGTGTTGCCGTGGCGATCTTGCGCCCTGACCTTGACCCACTCGGCGCGCGGAACCAGAGCACGGTTGCCGGGCACGGAGAGGCAGCCCTCTTCGATGCCGGTGCTGCCGGACTGCTCCAGGATCTCCGGATTGATCAACACCAGCTGTTCTTCGCGGTTCTCGGAGACATCGATGACGATGATGCGCTGATGAATGTCGACCTGGGTCGCAGCCAGGCCGATGCCTTCCTCCGCGTACATGGTTTCGAACATATCATCTACAATGTGTTGTAACTCGGGTGTAAAGGCTTCGACAGGGGCCGCGACTGTGCGCAGACGCTCATCGGGGAAACGCAATACATCTAGAATGGCCATAATTTTTTCTTTAGTTTCATATAAACGCAGTCAATATTGACGTAATTCTAGTCATTTACGCCGACAAAAAACAGCAACACTTTGCGTGCAGAAGTAACAGGGAGTGTTATGTATCTGAAGCAAATCGTCGTCGCCTGCCTGGCGACAGCCCTGGCCGGTGGCGCCATGGCACAGCAGTTGACGCTCAAATCCGGTTACCCCGAGACTTATGTGGTGCAGAAAGGGGACACCCTCTGGGACATCTCGGGCCAGTATCTGGCCGAACCCTGGCTCTGGCCACGCCTCTGGAACATCAATCCGCAGATCGCCAATCCCCACTGGATCTATCCCGGTGACGTGCTGCACCTGAGCTGGGTCAATGGTGAGCCTCGGCTCGGCAAAGCCAGTCAGGGGGGCAAACAGGTCATCCGTCTCTCGCCCAAGAACCGCTATGAAAACAAGGCCAATCCCATACCGACCCTGCCTCTGAGCGAGATAGCGCCCTTCCTGCAGACCGACCACATTCTGGCCAACAGCCAGCAGAGCAAGGACCTGCCCTATGTGCTCGGCAACAATGACAAGCATGTCGGGATGCTGGAGGGCGACATTCTCTATGTGAAAGGAGCCCTGAACCCGGGCCAGAGTTATGGCCTCTATCGCCCGGGGGTGGCATACAAGGACAAGCATACTGGCGAGTCGCTCGGTCAGGAGGCGATTTTTGTCGGCACGGTGCGGGCAGAGGAGTACCTTGCCCACGACACCACCAAAGTGACGCTGACCCATAACCGGCGTGAGGTGTATCAGGGTGACAAGGTGATGCCGCTGCCGCCGCAGGAGAGCATTTCTGTCGTGTTCATGCCAAATGCGGCACCCTCCATTTCCCCCGGCTATGTTATCGAGCTGCCGAGCAAGGTACACGGTGGGGGCAAATTTGATGTGGTACTCATCAACAAGGGGGAGCGTGATCAGGTGGCCCCGGGCGATGTGCTCGAGATCCTGCGCCCGGGAGCCGAGATGGTGGACAAGAATGGCAAGGTGTCATACCGGGAATATTCATCCGTCTATGACAAGGCGTTCTATTCTGCCGGCAAGTCATCGCTGCCTGCCGAGGCCGTTGCCAGAGTCATGCTGTTCAAGGTCTACGACAAATTGAGTTACGGTCTTATCCTGCAGAGCCAGGATCTGGTCGGCTCTGGTTATCAGGTCAGTAATTTCTGACGTGTCCTTGCCACTGGAGCGGTTGTCGCTATGGCTGACGCTGGATGCCGTTACAGGCATAGGCCCGGTCACCGCCGCTCGCCTGTTGGCTCATGTGGGTGGTGACATCACAACTCTGTTTGACTCAGACGATGGCGCCCTGCGAGCTCTTGGTCTGCAGAGTGCCCAGATTCAGCAGATGAGATGGCCTCTTCCTGTCGTGGAGCAGGGATTGAGCTGGGCCGCCGAGCCCGGCAATCACCTCCTCTGTCCCGATGACCCCGCATATCCTGCCCTGCTTAAAGAGATTTCCGGCGCCCCGCTCTTGCTCTACTGCCGCGGGAACGTCTCATCCCTCTCCCTGCCACAGTTGGCGATGGTGGGTACCCGCCACCCCACCTATGCCGGCAAAGACAATGCGACACGCTTGTGTGCCGAGTTGGTGGGCTGTGGTCTGGCGATCACCTCCGGCCTCGCGTTGGGCATCGATGGCGTCTGCCATCAGCAGGCGCTGGCATCGGGCGGAATCACCCTGGCGGTGCTGGGATCCGGTCTGGATTGTCTCTACCCCAAGCGTCATCAGGGGTTGGCGATGCAGATCCTCGAGCAGGAAGGTCTGCTTGTCTCCGAGTTGGCGCCCCAGCAAGGCCCCCTGGCTGAACACTTCCCTCGCCGCAACCGTATCATCAGTGGTCTGTCGCTGGGGACACTGGTGGTGGAAGCGGCAGAACAGAGTGGTTCGCTCATTACGGCCCGTTATGCGCTGGAGCAGGGCCGCGAGGTCTTTGCCGTTCCCGGCGCCCCGCAAAATGCACAGGCAGCAGGGTGCAACCGTCTGCTTCAACAGGGTGCCAAGCTGGTCTTGAATGCCGCCGATATCCTGGAAGAGTTTCCAAGGCTGGTCTTGCCCCCTGGACCCGCCAACGGTTCTTCCGAGGCGCAGCATAATAGCGAATTGCCTTATGCCGATTTGTTGGATAACGTAGATTATGAGACCACGAGCGTGGATACCGTTGCCGAACGGGCCCGGCTTCCTGTCGATGTCGTACTGGGCAGGTTGGTAGAGCTGGAGCTGGTTGGTGCAGTGATGGCGGTAGCCGGTGGATACGTCAGAGCGAGGAGGGCGAATCATGTTTGATGTATTGATGTACCTTTTCGAGACCTACATCCACAGCGATGCAGATGTGATGGTCGAGCAGGATGAACTCACCGACGAACTGAGCCGGGCCGGTTTCGACAAGGACGAGATCGAGAAAGCGCTCAACTGGCTGGAGCGACTGGCCAACCTGCACGACAGCGAGCGGGAAGTCTATGTCACCGCAAGCCAGCAGGGCTCTATGCGGATCTATGCGCCGCAGGAGCTTGTTCGCCTCAGTACTGAATGTCGCGGTTTCCTGCTGTTCCTGGAGCAGGCGCAAGTGCTGAATGCCGAAACCCGTGAAATCTGCATCGAAAGGTTGCTCGAGCTGGACAAGCCGGACATCGAGCTGGACGATCTGAAGTGGGTCGTCATGATGGTGCTGTTCAATGTGCCAGGCAGTGAAAACGCCTACCAGCAGATGGAAGAGCTGGTGTTTGACGAGTCGGACGGCGTCATCCACTGACAGCCCGGTGCCGCGCTGGTAGAATTCAGGCCATCTGGATTTCAAGGCGCGGCCATGTCAAAGATCGATCACCACCTCTTCTCTGCCCACGAACATGCATTCGAGAGCGAGCCGTGCCCGCAGTGTGGTGCTGAACTGGTGATCCGCCAGGGCAAGCACGGTCCCTTCCTTGGTTGTTCAGCCTATCCCGCTTGCGATTACATTCGCTCCCTCACCCCCTCTGGCCGCGATATAGAGAAAGTGCTCGAGGGGTCGTCCTGTCCGGATTGTGGCCATCCACTGGCCATCAAGAAGGGTCGTTACGGTCTGTTTGTGGGATGTACCCAGTACCCGGCCTGTCAGCATATCGAATCCCTTCAGGAGAGTGACGATACCCAAATCCTCTGCCCGGAGTGTGGCAAGGGGCACCTCATCAGCCGAACCTCCCGCTATGGCAAGCAGTTCTACTCTTGCGACGGCTACCCCCATTGCAAATATGTGGTGAATGACAAGCCGGTTCCCATGCCCTGTCCCGAGTGTGGCTGGGGCATCATGATCGAGAAGAAGGTGCGGGGAAACCTGCGCTGGGTCTGCCCGCAAAAGAAATGCTCCCACCAGATTGAGCGGGTATAATCTCGCCGCCCGTGATCAGGCAGGCGGATTGCTGGTCAGCGTGAGGTTGTGAGCCGATGCGCATCGCCCAAGTCGCCCTGCTCCTGATCGCCATCTCAAGCTCCCTGCGGTTGCTCGGTTCACTGATGCACGCAAGCGTCTGAACCGAAATGCATGACTGAAGAGGAGCAGGGATATAGCCCATATCGCAGCAGTGATGGCCCCGATGCCGTCATGGCGGTTCAACATATAATCCAGTGATGAGAGGCGGCAGCGTGGCTGTCGCATGTGCTTATGCCAAATGAATTTGAACAAGCGGTTGCCGCCCTTCAAGGAGAAGGGGTTATCGCCTATGCCACCGAAGCCGTGTTTGGTCTGGGGTGTGATCCTGATTCCGAAGCCGCCGTGCAGCGGCTGCTGGCCATCAAGCAGCGGCCGGTGGAGAAGGGATTGATCCTGATCGCGGCAGATCTGGCGCAATTGCAGGACTACATCGACCTGAGCCAGCTCAGCGATGAGCAGCTTGCTCGCGTGCAGGCGAGCTGGCCTGGTCCCTTCACCTGGATCATGCCCGCTCGCGCGACGACGCCGTCCTGGTTGACCGGTCAGTTCGAGACCCTGGCGGTGCGGGTCACAGGCCATCCCCAGGTGCAAGGGCTTTGCCGGGCATTTGGCAAACCGCTGGTGTCCACCAGTGCCAATCTCACCGGTGAGGAACCCGCTCGCCGGGTAGCTGATATTGGCGATCTGCTGGCAAGCCAGCTGGCTTACATTCTGCCCGGCGAAGTCGGGGGGCAAGCCAACCCGTCCGAAATCAAGGACGCCCGCACCGGGGCCATCATTCGCCCATCCTGAGTTGGGCACGGCCCGGTTTCATGCAGGTTGTGCGATGAGGTCATGACAATACGAGAAGTGCAGGCAGTGCATGCATGATGCCTGTCTGACAGGAGATAAAATGAGCAAACCGGATGTGGCCCAGGTAAAAGCCTTCCTGCTGCAATTGCAGGATGATATCTGCCGTGGCCTGGAGCAGGCCGATGGATGCGGGCGCTTTGTGGAAGATGCCTGGAGTCGCGAAGGTGGTGGTGGCGGTAGAACACGGGTGCTGCGCCAGGGGGCGGTGATCGAGCAAGGTGGGGTCAACTTCTCCCATGTCTATGGCGATGCCATGCCGGCATCCGCGACCGCACATCGTCCCGAACTGGCTGGCCGCAGGTTTGAGGCCATGGGGGTGTCGCTGGTGATCCACCCGCATAATCCCTATGTACCGACCAGCCATGCGAATGTGCGGTTCTTCATCGCCGAGAAAGAGGGGGAGGAGCCGATCTGGTGGTTTGGTGGCGGCTTCGACCTGACGCCCTTCTATCCGTTCGAAGAGGACGTGAGGCATTGGCACCAGGTCTCCCATGAGCTCTGTCAGCCGTTCGGCACCGACATTTATCCCGAGTTCAAATCCTGGTGCGATCGTTACTTCTTCCTCAAGCATCGGGGCGAGACGCGCGGGGTGGGTGGTCTTTTCTTCGATGACTTGAACCGCTGGCCCTTTGCCGACTGCTTTGCCTTCATGCGTGCAGTGGGTGAGGGTTACCTGGCGGCCTACTTGCCGATTGTCGAGCGACGGAAGGAGGTTGCTTATGGGGAGCGGGAACGGGCGTTCCAGCTTTATCGCCGTGGCCGCTACGTGGAGTTCAATCTGGTCTACGACCGCGGGACCCTGTTCGGACTGCAGACGGGGGGGCGCACCGAATCCATCCTGATGTCGATGCCGCCGCTGGCGCGCTGGGAGTACGACTGGCAGCCGGAGGCTGGCAGCCCGGAGGCATTGCTCTATAGCGACTACCTCAAACCGCGCGAGTGGTTGTGACCAGAGGGGCCATGATGGCCTCTTCTTATTGCCGATATTCGGCTTGTTCCTTCATGAGAAAACCCGTTAAATCGGGATATTGCTCTCAAAAGGAACGCCTTGATGGATCGTTATCTGGTTTTTGGCCACCCCGTGCGCCACAGCAAATCTCCCTTCATTCATACCCTGTTTGCCAGGCAGACCCAGCAAGAGCTGGAGTATGGTCTGGCAGAACCTGCTGTCGATGAGTTTGCCAGCGCTCTGAACCACTTCTTCGCCGAAGGAGGGAAGGGGTGCAACGTGACCGTGCCTTTCAAGGAGCAAGCCTTCGTGCTGGTGGAGCGGCTGAGCCCCAGGGCCAAGCGGGCGGGAGCGGTCAACACCATCAAACTGACAGATGATGGTGTGCTGCTGGGTGACAATACCGACGGCGCCGGGCTGGTCGCCGATCTCAAGGCTCACGGAGTGAACCTTGCCGGTAGCAGGATCCTGCTTCTGGGGGCCGGTGGCGCAGCTCGTGGTGCCCTGGCCCCCCTGCTGGCGGAAGCGCCGGGCGAGATCGTCGTGGTCAACCGTACCCATGCCAAGGCGGAACAGCTGGCTGTGGAGTTCAGGGATCTGGGCAGCATCACTGCTCAATCCTATGAACAGCTGGTGGGGCCGTTCGATCTCATCATCAATTCCACCTCAGCGAGTCTGCAAGGAGAGTTGCCACCTTTGGCGCCAACCCTCATCCACCCGGACATCGCGATCTACGACATGATGTATGGCGCAACGGACACAGCCTTCATCGGCTGGGCCAAACAACATGGCGCGCGCCATACCATGGATGGATTGGGCATGCTGGTCGAGCAGGCTGCTGAGGCCTTTACCGTATGGCGAGGGATCCGGCCCGGCACCAAGCAGGTATTGAGAGAGTTGCAGCGCAATCTGGGCGTCGTGTGAACCAGCTTGTGCGTTCTATTGGGCTGTCGGCAGGTCTGATGTAGAGATTCTGCATCTCTGGATAAGGGCTCCCTCGTGATGCGGCACGGCACGTGTGATGTGAAACGGTCGTTCTGCGGTGGGTGTGTGGCAGAACAGGTGCCATTTTTATAAAACCATTGCATAACAATAAGTTACTTTTACTTTGCCGTCTCTCGCAGAATTTTTTTGAGTTTTTTCTCAAAGCAGCGGAACTTCTGTAACGGACTGCTGACTAACTGGATAGTTGAGGAAGTGCTAGCTAGTCACCTTTATAACTCCCCGGTATTCGTACTGGGGATTTTTTTATCTGCATGAAAATTATGAATATTTTTTTCCTTCCCTATCTTTGAAACTAAATTACATAAATTACTTTCACTTTCTGCTGCTTTGCTGTACAGTTGTCGGCGTAGGGTACAGAGGTAAGATGTTCTATCTTTCAGACCTTTTATTTCACGTAATTGAATGTGGCTGAATAGCAGCCCCGATGAGTCATCGTCGGGGCGTTTTTTTATGAGCAACATTTAGAGTAAATGCTTTAATTGTTGCCGTTCTTTGTTAGAATGAAGGCGTTTCTTGAGGAAAACCAATCGTCTTTGTTCTCGAGAACTCGCTTTTTCCCAAATTTTTGAACTCTTTTCTTCAGGCCGGTTTGCAATGGCAAGACCGGCCTCATTTTTATCCCTATATTGCCTCATCGTGTAATTAAATTTCAGTTTCGTTTGTTACAGCCTTCAATTTTGATTTTTTACTCGATATCCATGAAAACGGTATCATGTTGATGATTAGTTAATTCTTTTCGCGTCGAATATGCTATCAGTATGATTTAAATATATTTTTTGAGGTTATTCTTCAGAGATGGCGAAGGCGGGGAGGAAGGGCTCGGAGATGGGGGGATCATGAAAGCCTTTCAATCAGCGGAGGTCCAACTCCGCCAATTGCAGCCAGGGAGAGGAGTCGTTTACTCCTCGTTCTGATGATCTTCGTCGTCTGCCTGGGCGTTGTCTGCTTCGGATAGATACCAGCCGCTTAGGGTCTGGGCCAGCTTCTCGACGCCGATATTGGTCAGAGAAGAGAATGCTTCAACCTGGATCTGCGGGCCCAGTTCTGCCACCGCCTGACGAACCTTGATCACCTGGTTGTTGCGGGGCCCCGGGCTTAACTTGTCCGCCTTGGTCAGCAACAGCATCACCGGCAGTTCACGGTGTGAACTCCATTCCAGCATGTTCATGTCGGTTTCCTTGAGCGGATGGCGGATGTCCATCAGGATCACCAGCCCTTTCAGGGACTCCCGTCGCTGCAGGTATTCAGCCAGTGACTTTTGCCACTTGAGCTTCATTTCCAGCGGAACCTGGGCATATCCATAGCCAGGCAAGTCAACCAGGCGTTTGCCCGGTTCCAGCTCAAACAGGTTGATCAGCTGAGTACGGCCAGGGGTCTTACTGGTTCGCGCCAGGTTCTTGTGTTTGGTCAAGGTATTCAATGCAGACGACTTGCCAGCGTTGGAACGACCGGCAAACGCAATCTCGATACCCCCATCATTTGGCAGGTGGCGGATGTCGGGTGCGCTGGTCACAAAATGCACCTTATTGAAATTCAGAGTTTGTGTATCCAACGTAAATTCCCCATAGAGATAGAGGGTTATAGAGTTACTTTTTTGTGAAATAGTGTAAAATGGCGTCGCTTGAACGCGTTTATTTTAACATGCCTTCAGCGGCATGGGATCTGGAAGCCTAATAACGAGAAAGTTGGAACGCCATGAAGAACCTAGTCATTACACTTGCTCTGATGGTTGGCGTAACTGGGATGGCACAAGCCAAGGGCGATGCCGCTGCGGGACAAACCAAGGCTGCCGTCTGTGCGGCCTGTCATGGACCGGACGGCAACAGCCCAGTCGACATGTATCCCAAGATTGCTGGTCAGCACGCATCATATATCAAAAAACAATTAGTTGAACTGAAGGCTGCAGCTTCTGGCCAAACTGGTCGGGTTGCGCCCGTCATGGGACCCATGGCGTTGCCGTTGTCCGAGCAGGATATGGACGACCTTGCCGCTTATTTCTCCAGCCAGAAGGTGACGCCGTTTGCCGTGCCCGATGATGTGGTTGCCGCAGGCAAGGCGCTTTATATGGGGGGAGACATGGAGCGAGGCCTGGCTGCCTGTACCGCCTGTCATGGTCCACGGGGTTCCGGCGTCGAGCAAGCGAAGTATCCCAGCCTGTCAGGGCAGCATCCCGCCTATATCAAGGCCCAGCTCACCGCTTTTCGTTCGGCGACCCGCGACAACGATCCCAATGGCATGATGCGGGATGTGGCCAAGAAGCTGACGGATCAGGACATCGAGGCGCTCTCCAAGTATGTGGCGGGGCTTCACTGATATAGACTGTTAGTTATCTTGTTGAAAAGAACAGGGAACCATTGTGTTCCCTGTTCTTTTTTGAGGTTGTAGCGATCGCCCGTAAACAGCCTGCATTGCTGTAAGAGATCTTCTATATACGGGGCTGGTCGTGTCTGAAAGATTGCTCACGTATATTATTTTATTTTTTGTTTTTCAATGAATTAAGAAATAGAACATTACTTTGTACCAGTTCGAAATGTGCTTTGGTTGATTGAGTCATCCAGCGAAGAAGTTACAGTAGGCAATCAGGATTGGCCGGAGAGAGGGAGCAAGACCCGTCTTCGGTTTGACAGGATGTCTGCTCGGAGCATGCGATGAGCAATAGATGCAAAAAGCCAGGATGGTGACCGCCAGGGATGAACGGGGCTGCGGGAGGCAACCACCCCGATGGGAGGCAGGATGTCGCCGGTTTGGGTTAGACAAACAAACACACGCACACTCAGGACTGGTCAATAAGGATCAGGATGACCCAACGAAATGATGCGCCGTGGTTCGCCCAGGGATAAGGCGATTGGCTACCAGGGAATGGAACTCGCATGATGGAAAAAGGCAGCTTCGGCTGCCTTTTTTCTATTGGGTCATTAACCCGCCAAGACATTCTGTGTCAAAATACCAGCAACATGCCCAGAGGATGCCGATCCTGCGGTGTTCAGCGGCCCAAAGTGGTCGAATTGGTGCGGGATCCCACTCTTGTTCCATATTTACTGTTCCCCGCTTCAGCATCCTCCCCGGACGACACGCTCCGGGGGTTTCCATTCAGTTATTTGTCGGAGTCATTCATGTCGGCCAAACAACCCAACCGCAAGCCTACCGGCAAGCGCAAAGAATCAGATGCCAGTGCCCAGGAAGGTCGTGAGCGCAAGCGCGCCGCCAAGCGCAAGGGCCTGAAGGCGGGCTCCCGCCAACAGGTCGAGCAGGCGGGCAAAAAGAGCGGCTCCAAGCAGGCCAAGGATCCACGCATCGGCTCTCGCAAGCCCATCGCGCTGATTGCCGACGAGAAGGGCAGCAAGCCGGTGGCGACCAAGCCTGCGAAAGAGAAGCGGGTGGTGATGACCCCCGAGCAGGAGCTGGCGTCCATCGAGAATGATGATCGCCTCAATGCCTTGCTGGATCGTCTGGATGCCGGTGAAACCCTGGAGGCCGCAGAGCAGGCATGGGTCGATCAGCGGGTTGACCGTTATCAGGAGCTGATGGACGAGCTCGGTATCATCGACAACGACGATGACGAAGATGGCGACATGGATTTTGATGATGCCGATTTTGATGAGCCGAGTCAGCCTGCCTCCGAAGAGGAGTTGTGGGAGCGTTTCTCTCAGGCGGACTACCAGCCTGAAGCCAAACCCGAGCCGAAGAAAAAGTGATGAGTGGATGGATGCAGGCCGCCCTGTTGGGTGGCCTGATTTTGCTGGGGCTTGCCGTCTATGCCGGCGCCCTGATGGCGCGCCTCAAACGCCAGCAAGAGATGCAGCAGCACGCCATTGCGGCCCGCAACGAGCGGATCCTGGAGAGTGTCAGGGTGATCGCCCACGCGGTACGAGATGGTCAGTGCGACTACTCAGAAGGCGCCATCCGGCTGACCAATCTGCTGGATGCCTTGCAAATAAAGGGGGGCCGCGCCTTTGCCACCGAGTTCCCGGGGCTCTACGGCCTCTATGAGAAGGTGAAGGAGATGCCGACCCATGAGGCGAGGCGGGCACTCAAGCGCAATGAAGTGATGAAGATGGATCTCGAACGCAGCGGCTACGAGGCCGAGCTGGAGGCGCAGATCCTTGAGGATGTCGCCAGACTGAAGGATTTTCAGTTAAGCCGGTGATCCAATGACAAAGACAGAGGAAGCAAGCGTGCAAGCAGAACAGATTGTGTGGGATCAGGCCCTGATCGAAAAATACAACTACAGTGGTCCGCGTTACACCTCCTATCCCACTGCGCTGGAGTTTAACGAGGGGTTCGGCTATCCGGACTTTGTCCAGGCAGCGGGCCAGTATCCTGCACGCAATCTGTCGCTCTACGTGCATATCCCCTTCTGTCACAAGCTCTGCTACTACTGCGGCTGCAACAAGGTCATTACCCGGCACCAGCACAAGGCAGATCAATACCTCGACTACCTCGAACAGGAGATCAAGGCCCAGGCCCCCCTGTTCAAGGAGAGACTGGTCACCCAGCTGCACTGGGGTGGCGGCACACCCACCTATCTGAGCGAACCCCAGACTCGTCGCCTGATGGCCATGTTGCGGGAGCACTTCCACTTCTCCGAGGAGGGGGAGATCAGCATCGAGGTGGATCCCCGCGAGATCGAATTGTCCATGCTGGATGTGCTGCGGGAGCTCGGTTTCAACCGCATCAGCCTTGGCGTTCAGGACTTCAACAAGGCGGTCCAGGTTGCGGTCAATCGGGAGCAGGACAACGACTTCATCCGCGCCATGCTGGTTCGTGCCCGCGAGCTGGGGTTTCGCTCCACCAATCTGGATCTCATCTACGGTCTGCCGCACCAGAACCGGGAGAGCTTCCATCACACCCTGGAAGAGGTGCTCAAGACCGACCCGGCTCGCCTCTCCATCTTCAATTATGCCCACCTGCCGAGCCGTTTTGCCGCCCAGCACAAGCTGAAAGAAGCGGACATGCCGGCGCCGCAGGAGAAGCTGGCCATGCTGCAGGACACCATTGCCTTCCTGACCGGCCAGGGTTATCAGTTCATCGGCATGGACCACTTTGCCAAGCCCGATGACGAGCTGGCCGTCGCCCAGCGCGAGGGCAAGCTGCATCGCAACTTCCAGGGCTATACCACCCAGGGGGATTGCGATCTGCTGGGGCTGGGGGTCTCTTCCATCAGCATGATGGGGGATGCCTATTCCCAGAACCAGAAGGATCTCAAAACCTACTACGCCCAGGTCGAGTCACTGGGCCATGCCCAGTGGAAGGGGTGCTCCCTCAATCGGGACGATCTGATCCGTCGTGAGGTGATCAAGCGCCTCATCTGCGATTTTTCCCTGAACTTCGCCGCTGTGGAGCAGGCCCACGACCTGGTGTTCAAGGAGTATTTTGCCGAGGATCTCAAGCTGTTGCAGACCTTCATCGACGACGGTCTGGTGCGCATGACCGAAGAGGGGCTGGAGGTGGTCTCCACCGGTCAGCTGCTGATCCGCAACATCTGCATGTGCTTCGATGTCTACCTGCGCAACAAGGCGCGCCAGCAGCAGTTCTCCCGGGTGATCTAGGCCGGGCAATGTCGTTGGACAATAAAAAACCGCCTTTCGGCGGTTTTTTATTGGGTTTTACCCCTGCTCAGCGTTGAGCCGCACGGGCACTCAGCTCGGCCTTCTCGGCTTCGCTCAGGAAGGCCAGGGTCAGGCCGTTCTGCTGGGCGGTGCGGACCTCGCTCACCGTCATGCCGGCAGCCGGGGCCGCCACCTCGTATTCATGGGGCAGGTCGATCCCCTCCACCGCCGGATCGTCGGTATTGAGGCAGGCCAGCACGCCGGCTGCCAGGAACTGGCGGATCGGGTGATCGGCCAGACTCGCCACCGTGGTGGTCTGGAGGTTGGAGGTGAGGCAGGACTCGATGCCGATGCGGTGTTCGGCCAGATAGGCCATCAGGGCCGGATCCTGGATGGCCTTGACCCCGTGGCCGATGCGCTCGGCTCCCAGCTCGCGAATGGCCTGCCACATGCTCTCGGGGCCGGCGGCTTCACCGGCGTGCACGGTGACCCGCATTCCTGCATCCCGCACCCGGCGGAAGTGGTCGGTGAAGAGATCGCCCGGGAAGCCCAGTTCGTCGCCGGCCAGATCGATGGCGACCAGGCGATCGCGATGAGCCAGACAGGCATCCAGCTCCTGCTTGCACTGCTCGGTGCCGAAGGTACGGCTCATGATGCCGATGAGATTGGTCTTGATGCCGAAGTCACGGCTGCCTGCGGCCACGCCGTCGATGATGGCTTCGACCACACCCTGGGGGTGCAGTTTGTGGGTCATCGCCATGTAGGCCGGGCTGAAACGCAGCTCGGCATAGTCGATCCCGGCACGCAGCAGATCTTCCACGTTTTCGTAGGCGACCCGGCGGCAGGCATCGTAGTCGGCCAGCACGGCCACGCCCCAGTCCAGTTTCTTAAGGAAGGCCACCAGACTCGGCTCGTTCTCGACGATCTGCACGTGCGGGCGCAGGGCCTCCAGTTCATCGGCTGGCAGTCGGATGTTGTGCTGACGTCCCAGCTCGAGAATGGTCTGCGGGCGGATGTTGCCATCCAGATGGCGATGCAGGTCGGTCAGGGGGAGGGATCTGTCAATCATGGAGCACCTTCTGCGAGTCGGGTTGGAAAGCCTGCCATTCTAGGCGGGGCGCCTGAAAAAGATACCCCGTTTGCAAGCAAACGGGGTGTGATTGGTCAGGCTTTCCCTCAAGGCGTGATGGGAATCGTTTTTCCCGCAGGCTCAGGGAATGTCGAGCTCCTTGAGCTTGCGGGTCAGGGTATTGCGGCCCCAGCCGAGCAGGCGGGCAGCCTCCTGCTTGTGACCGTGGGTGTGATCCAGTGCCGTCTCCAGCATGATCCGTTCGAACTGGGGCATGGCATCCGCCAGGATATCGGTCTCCCCCAGCGCCAGCTTGGCGGCCACCCAGTCCTGCAACTGCTGCTGCCAGCCACCGGTCAGGGCGGGCTGGCCCGGCTCGGCGGTGCTGGTGATGGGCGTCAGCAGCTCGGTGGGCAGATCGCCTACCAGCACCTCCTGGCCCGAGGCCATCACCGTCAGCCAGCGGCAGACGTTCTCCAGCTGGCGCACGTTGCCCGGCCAGGGGAGGCGGCTGATGTAGGTCTGGGTATCCGGGTGCAGGCTCTTGGCCTCCACGTTCAGCTCCTTGGCGGCTCGCAGCAGGAAGTGCTGGGCCAGCTGGGGGATGTCCTCCCGGCGCTCCTTGAGGGCCGGAATATGGATGCGGATGACGTTGAGGCGGTGGAACAGGTCTTCCCGAAACTCGCCGTCGGCGACCCGCTTCTCCAGATTCTGGTGGGTGGCGGCAATGATCCGCACATCCACCTGCACCGGTTGGTGGCCGCCAACCCGGTAGAACTGCCCGTCCGCCAGTACCCGCAGCAACCGTGTCTGCACGTCCAGCGGCATGTCGCCTATTTCGTCGAGAAACAGGGTGCCGCCATCGGCCTGTTCGAAGCGGCCGTGACGAATGTTGTTGGCGCCGGTGAAGGCTCCCTTCTCATGACCGAACAGCTCAGATTCGATGAGATCTTTCGGGATGGCCGCCATGTTGAGGGCGATGAAGTTCTTGTGGGCCCGGGGGCTGTGCTTGTGCAGGGCATGGGCAACCAGCTCCTTGCCGGTACCGCTCTGGCCGTTGATGAGCACCGAGATGCTGGAGCGCGACAGCCGGCCGATGGCGCGGAACACCTCCTGCATGGCAGGGGCTTCGCCGATGATCTCCGGGGTGGTGGTGGCTTCCTGCTGGCGAGCCTTGCGCTTGGTACGTTGCTCCTTGAGGTGGTTCTCGGCCCGGCGTACCAGGGTGACCGCCTCGTCGATGTCGAACGGCTTGGGCAGGTATTCGAAGGCACCGCGCTGGTAGGCGTTGACCGCGCTGTCGAGGTCCGAGTGGGCCGTCATGATGATGATGGGCAGATCGGCCTGGCGGCGATGGATCTGCTCCAGCAGGCTCAGGCCGTCGATGCCCGGCATGCGGATATCCGAGAGGATCACGTCCGGTGAGCGCATCTCCAGTGAACTCAGCAGGGCTTCGCCGTCGGCGAAACTTTCGCATTCGAAGCCTTCGCTGCCAAGGGTGCGCTCCAGAACCCACCGGATGGAGCTGTCGTCATCGACGATCCACACTTTTGCTGTCATGAGGTTCCCTTATTTGCGAAGTGGTAGATAAATGGTGAATTCGGTGTGGCCCGGCCAGCTGATGCAGTCGATGCGACCCTTGTGCTGATCGATCAGGTTTTGGGCGATGGAGAGGCCCAGGCCCGTTCCCCCTTCCTTGCCGGTGATCATGGGGTAGAAGAGGGTGTCGCGAATGGCGTCGGGAATGCCGGGGCCGTTGTCGATGATCTTGATTTCGGCCGCCAGGCGATAGCGCTGGCCATGGATGGTGATCTGGAAGGCGGTGCGCGTCTTGATGCGGATGAGGCCGTCCTGATCCCCAAGGGCCTCGGCGGCGTTGCGCACTATGTTCAGGAACGCCTGTTGCAGCTGGTCCGATTCCATCTCGAATTCGGGGATGCTGGGGTCGTAGTCCCGCTCGATGCGGATCTGCGGCGGCAGCTCCAGGTCCACCAGACGGCGCACCTGCTCCAGCACGGAGTGAACGTTGTGCATCTGGTGACGGCCGGGACGCTGGGGGCCGAGCAACCTGTCGACCAGCACCCGTAGGCGATCGGCCTGCTCGATGATGATGCCGGTGTATTCACGCAAGGCCGGGTCGGGCAACTCCTTTTGCAGCAGTTGGGCCGCGCCGCGCAATCCCCCCAGGGGGTTCTTGATTTCGTGCGCCAGGCCGCGCACCAGCTCCTTGGCGGCCTGCTGCTGGGCGTGTTGCTGCAGCTCCTGGCTGATCTTCTTCTGCTGATCGATCTTGCGCAGTTCTACCACCATCAGTCGCTGTTCATGATCGGCCATGGGACTGACGCTGATCTCCACCAGCCTGGGCTCCCCCTCCACCACCAGGGTGACTTCGCTGTCGGTGAAGCCCTGCCCCGAAATGAGGCACTGTTTGAAACGCTGCAGATCGAGAGAGATGTGTTCCAGCAGGTGGGGCAGTTCGATGCCGATCAGTCGTCGTTCGCTGAGGGAAAGCAGCTGCTCTGCCGCCGGGTTGACGAATTGAATGCAGAGACGTTCATCCATGAGAATGACGGCGGTCAGCAGATTGTCCAAGAGTGTCTTGGCGTTGTCCGAGCGGGTTGGCACAGGTTTCTCCCTAAAACGGTGCTGTACACCTAGAATGCACCAATATAGTGCATCAAGTTTACCCGCATCGGTGCGTCACATCACCCCTAATTGGCCTTGGGGGCGGCTCTGGGAGCCTGATTCACCGACGCCCTGTGCAGGTAAAAGGTGGTTGGCTTAGATTTAGCAAGGATCGTACCGTCTTTGGCGAGCAACTCGAGCCGTGCCTCATAGGCGCCTCTATCGAGGTTTTCCACCCGTATGGCCAGGCTGTTGTGAACCAGGGGCACCGCCTTGCCGTTCAGGATCAGGCGCACATCGTATTGCACCGGGACCTGGGGAGAGATCTCGCCCTGGAAGACGATGTTGCCGGTATTGTCGCGCAATGTGCTGCCCGGTTCCGGAGAGATGAGATCGATCTCCAGGGGAGCCGCTTCCAGGGCTTTCCTGGCATCGACACCGGTCAGGCTGTTGAAGTTGTCCACCTGGACCGAGTGGGGGGCTGTGCCGATGAGCGGCGAGACCCGCAGGTCCACCTCTTTTGCGCTCTTGCCGGGAGGAGGGGCATCGGTGTAGTGGGTCACCCCCTGGGGATCGACCCAGGAGTAGACGCGGGCGGCCTGTGCGGAACAGGAGGCCATCAGCAGGAGGCTCAGCAGCCAGGGTACAGTGTTCATCCATCTCTCCTTGACGGGGTTCACCTTAATCCTATCAGAGAAAAACCACGGGGTCGGGGTGTGAACAGCCGAGGGTGGTACGGCTCCGTGAATGGGATCATCTTTCTGCACGATCGTGCCCGTTCGGCGGTATTTCCGTTGCCAGAATGAAAAAAAACCCGCCAGATGGCGGGTTTGTCATGGGAAAGCGGATTAGACGGAGTAGTACAGCTCGAACTCCAGCGGGTGCGGGGTCATGCGCACGCGGTCAACATCCTGCTGTTTCAGTTCCAGGTAGGAGTTGATGAAGTCATCGCTGAACACGCCACCACGGGTCAGGAACTCACGGTCTGCATCCAGTGCGGACAGCGCTTCGTCCAGGGAACCGGCAACGGTCGGTACTTCGGCGGCTTCTTCCGGCGGCAGATCGTACAGGTTCTTGTCCATGGCATCGCCCGGATGGATCTTGTTGATGATACCGTCCAGACCGGCCATCAGCTGGGCAGCGAAGGCCAGGTACGGGTTGGCAGCCGGATCCGGGAAGCGTACTTCGATGCGGCGGGCTTTCGGGCTCGGCACGACCGGGATACGGATGGAGGCAGAGCGGTTGCGGGCGGAGTAGGCCAGCATGACCGGTGCTTCATAGCCCGGCACCAGACGCTTGTAGGAGTTGGTGGTCGGGTTGGCGAAGGCGTTGATGGCCTTGGCGTGCTTGATGATGCCGCCGATGTAGTGCAGCGCCATCTCGGACAGACCGCCATACAGGTCGCCTGCGAACAGGTTGACGCCGTCTTTGGCCAGGGACTGGTGGCAGTGCATGCCGGAGCCGTTGTCGCCAAACATGGGTTTCGGCATGAAGGTGACGGTCTTGTTGTAGGCGTGGGCCACGTTGTGGATCACGTACTTCAGGACCTGTACTTCGTCAGCCTTCAGGGTGAGGGTGTTGAAGCGGGTTGCGATCTCGTTCTGACCGGCGGTCGCCACTTCGTGGTGGTGAGCTTCGACGACCTGGCCCATCTCTTCCAGCACCAGGCACATGGCGGCACGGATGTCCTGGGAGGAGTCAACCGGGGCAACCGGGAAGTAACCACCCTTGACGAATGGACGGTGACCCTTGTTGCCGTGCTCGTAGTCGGTACCGGAGTTCCAGGCAGCTTCTTCGGATTCGATCTTCACGAAGCTGTGGCCCATGGTGTTGGAGAAGGTGATGTTGTCGAACATGAAGAATTCCGGCTCTGGCCCGAACAGCACGGTGTCAGCGATGCCGCTGGACTTCAGGAAATCTTCGGCACGCTTGGCGATGGAGCGCGGATCGCGGTCATAGCCTTGCATGGTGGCGGGTTCAAGCACGTCACAGACGATGTTCAGAGTGGTCTCTTCGGTGAACGGGTCCAGTTTGGCGGAAGCCGGGTCCGGCATCAGCACCATGTCAGACTCGTTGATGCCCTTCCAGCCGCCGATGGAGGAACCATCGAACATCTTGCCGTCTTCGAAGAAGTCTTCGTCAACCTGGTGGGAAGGGATGGATACGTGCTGCTCTTTACCCTTGGTGTCGGTAAAACGCAGATCAACAAACTTGACTTCGTGTTCCTGGATCAGGGCCAAAACGTTCTGGGCTGACATGCTAAGTAACCTCCGGTGTTAAAACTCTTTGGGTGAATGCGTCGTCACATTCACATAAGCCAGTATCGTGCCAAGTTTGTGACAGCTTGATTTCAGGGCACTTGCACCGTTTCAGGCTGTCGCGAAACCCGTTCTCATGCCGGTTGCTGCATTAAAGTGGTGCAACCTTGGATCGTTTTGGTGCACCGAGATGGTGCGCCAGCGTATCCAGGCCATCTAAGCAGCCTTTTGCTGCGGGGTCCATGATCCTGATCCTTTGTTGTGCGTGAATGTGTTGCAATTCTGCTAGGCAGATCACAAAGGCGAGAGTACAATTAGCGCCCAATTTTACCCGGTGATTTGAGGCGAGAATGTTAGAGAATTTACGCAATATTGCGATTATTGCGCACGTTGACCACGGCAAAACGACTCTGGTTGATAAGCTGCTGCAGCAATCCGGCACTCTGGATCGCACCAGCGAAGGTCAGGAACGGATCATGGACTCCAATGATCTGGAACGGGAACGTGGCATCACCATTCTCGCCAAGAACACTGCGATCCGTTGGAACGACTACCGCATCAACATCGTGGATACCCCGGGTCACGCCGACTTCGGTGGTGAAGTTGAGCGTGTGCTCTCCATGGTTGACTCCGTGCTGCTGCTGGTCGACGCCGTTGACGGCCCGATGCCGCAGACCCGTTTCGTGACCCAGAAGGCGTTCGCCCAGGGTCTGAAGCCCATCGTGGTCATCAACAAGATCGACCGTCCGGGTGCTCGTCCTGACTGGGTAATGGATCAGGTCTTCGATCTGTTCGACAACCTGGGTGCCACCGATGAGCAACTGGACTTCAAGGTTGTTTACGCCTCTGCACTGAACGGTTGGGCCACCCTGGATCAGGACGTCCCATCCGAGAACATGGAACCTCTGTTCCAGGCCATCGTCGACAACGTGGAAGCCCCGAAGGGCGACGTTGACGGTGCCTTCCAGATGCAGATCTCCCAGCTGGACTACAACTCCTACGTGGGCGTCATCGGTATCGGCCGCATCACTCGTGGTCGCGTCAAGACCAACCAGCAGGTCACCATCGTCGGTGCCAACGGCAAACCGCGTACCGGCAAGGTCGGTCAGGTGCTGGGCTACCTGGGCCTGTCCCGCACCGAAGTGACCGACGCGCAAGCGGGCGACATCATCGCCATCACCGGTCTGGGCGAGCTGAAGATCTCCGACACCATCTGTGACAACAGTGCCGTCGAAGCCCTGCCGCCGCTCTCCGTGGACGAGCCGACCGTGAACATGACCTTCCAGGTCAACACCTCGCCGTTCGCCGGTAAAGAAGGCAAGTTCGTCACCTCCCGCAACATTCTGGAGCGTCTGAACCAGGAACTGGTCCACAACGTGGCCCTGCGCGTGGAAGAGACCGAAGATCCGGACAAGTTCCGCGTCTCCGGCCGTGGTGAACTGCACCTCTCCATCCTGATCGAAAACATGCGTCGCGAAGGTTACGAACTGGCGGTATCCCGTCCGGAAGTTATCCTGCGTACCGTGGATGGCGAACTGCAAGAACCGTTCGAAACCGTTACTGTGGACGTGGAAGAAGCGCATCAGGGTTCCGTGATGGAGCAGCTCGGCCTGCGTAAAGGCGAGATGACCAACATGACCCCGGATGGCAAGGGTCGCGTCCGTCTGGACTTCATCATCCCGAGCCGTGGCCTGATCGGCTTCCAGACCGAGTTCCTGACCATGACCTCTGGTACCGGTCTGCTGTATCACACCTTCGACCACTACGGTCCGCACAAGGGTGGCAGCATCGGTGAACGTCAGAACGGCGTGCTGATCTCCAACGCCACCGGCAAGGCTCTGACCTTCGCCCTGTTCGGTCTGCAAGACCGTGGTCGTCTGTTCATCGGTCACGCGACCGAAGTGTACGAAGGCCAGGTGATCGGGATCCACTCCCGCTCCAACGACCTGACCGTCAACTGCCTGAAAGGCAAGCAGCTGACCAACATGCGTGCCTCCGGTACCGATGAAGCCCAGGTGCTGACTCCGCCGATCCGCATGACCCTGGAGCAGGCTCTCGAGTTCATCGACAACGACGAGCTGGTCGAGATTACCCCGAAAGCCATCCGTATCCGCAAGAAACTGCTGACCGAACTGGATCGCAAGCGCGCCGGTCGTGCTTGATCGATAGCTGTTCATCGACAGACCAAAGAGAGGCCTTAAGGCCTCTTTTTTTATGGGCTCGACATGAGGGCGCATGGTGCCTGAGCTCGATGGAGGCGCATCCGGCCGGTCTGCGGGTGGCCAAATGACCACCCTATCTGACACAATGTCTGCATGATCACGCTTACGAGAAACAAGATGCAGCAGCAGATCCGCGGCCGTCTGGCCCATGCACTCTCCTTCTTGCGCCACGATGGTGCCCACTTCGCCCAGTTTGTCTGGGGCCGTTTCCAGCAGGACAGATTGACGGTGACCGCCGGTTACCTGGCCTATGTCACCCTGCTCTCCCTGGTGCCCATGATCGCCGTGGTGTTCGGCATGATGTCGGCCTTTCCGGTGTTCCAGAGCCTGAAGCAGGCGATGGAGCAGTTCGTCTATCACAACTTCGTCCCCACCGCCGGCGAGATGCTCAAGGAGTACATCGACGGCTTCGTGGCCAACGCCACCAACACCACGGCCGTCGGTATCGGTGCCCTGATCGTGGTGGCCCTGATGCTCATCTCGGCCATCGACAAGAACCTCAACTACATCTGGCGGTCCACCCGAAGCCGGCCCTTGGCCCAGGCATTCGCCATGTACTGGATGATCCTGACCCTGGGCCCCGTGCTCATCGGTGCCAGCATCGCCATCTCCTCCTACATTCTCTCGCTCAGGTTGTTCGCGGCTGACAGCCTGTTCGGTATCGGCTATCTGCTGCTGCGCAGCCTGCCGTTCCTCTTCTCCGTGCTCACCTTCCTGCTGATCTATACCGTGGTGCCCAACTGCCGCGTGCGGCTGACCCACGCCTTCATCGGTGCCCTGGTGGCGGCCACCCTGTTCGAGCTGGCCAAGCGCGGCTTTGCCATCTACATCACCAACTTCCCCTCCTACCAGGCCATCTATGGCGCCCTGGCGACCATTCCCATCCTGTTCGTCTGGGTGTATCTGAGCTGGCTGGTGGTGTTGCTGGGGGCCGAGACCACCGCCTGCCTCGGGGAGTACGAGAAGCCCGGTGCAGAGGAGCTGGCCTGACGTCGGCCGGCCATCACACCGGATCCCGCCACAAAGGCGTTGGCCCGGGCAGGGCATTTATTGGTAGCATCGACGACCGCTCATCCCGCAGGATGGGCGGTCGTGCTGTTTTGAGAGGAGAGGGATGTGATTGCACTGATTCAGCGGGTCAGCGAGGCCTGCGTAACGGTAGAGGGAGAGGTGACCGGGGCCATCGGCCAGGGGTTGCTGGTGCTGCTCGGGGTGGAGCAGGGGGATGACGAGGCCAAGGCGGACAAGCTGCTGCACAAGGTGAGCGGCTATCGCATCTTCTCTGACGAGAACGGCAAGATGAACCTCAACGTGAGCCAGGTGAGCGGCAGCCTGCTGGTGGTCTCCCAGTTCACCCTGGCGGCGGATACCGGCAAGGGGATGAGACCCAGCTTCTCCGGTGGCGCCCATCCCGCAGATGCCGAGCGACTCTATGAGTACTTCGTGGCTCGCGCCAGGGAGAGCGGCGTGCCGACCGAAACCGGCCGCTTCGCCGCCGACATGAAGGTCAGGCTGCTCAATGACGGCCCCGTCACCTTCTGGCTGCAGATATAAGGGTGACGGGCAGGGCAGGCCAGGCCTCACCGGGGGAGACTGGGAGCGATGCCTGCACACTTCGCAGGTTCTTCACCCTGCCGGTGCTCGCCCGCCCTGGCCATGCTGACGGGTCGCGTGCAGGATGACGTTGCGGTAGCCGGGCACGTCGTGGACGTGGGTCGGGCCTATCCACTCCTCTGCCAGTCGCAGAGCCTGTGCCTGTTCGAGCCGGGTGCGGGGCAGCAGATTGATGATGAGGGTTCCGCTCAGGCGGCTGGCCAGCGCCTGATAGAGCGGAGCCTGGAAGAGCAGCAGGGGGTTGCCGTCCTGGCTGAACAAATCCAGCAGCACCAGATCGTAGCTCTCCTGGCTCTGGTGCAGGAAGTGCAGCGCATCGGCGTGATGCAGCCGAGGCGAGCCCCCTGATGAGGGGAGGAAGAACTGCTGGAACAGGGTGAGGATCTCGGCATCCAGATCCACGCAGTCGTGGTGGGCATCGGGCCAGCGTGCCGCCAGGTGACGGGTGAGATCCCCTCCGCCCAACCCCAGCTCCAGGATCCGGCTTGCCTGCTTTGGCAACTGCTCCGCGATGCTCCGTTGATGAGGCAGACAGAGGCGGGCCGGCTGGTTGAGGCTCATGGCGGATTGCACCACGCCGTCCATTTCCAGCCAGCGATGACGGACATTTTCAAGCACCGAAACGCGGCGTTCGGGTTTGGCACTGAGGTGCAATAAGTGATCGGCTTGGTACGCTTGCAGATTGAAGTCCATGAATTTGCACGGCAAGATGGCTTTCGACCAGTGTAACTCAAGGATGTTGTTATGTACCGGGTGGTCACCCCCCAAACGGCAGCCTAGCTGGATACCTACTACAGGCTGCGCCGGGAGAAATGGTTGCGTCAGTTCTTCCATCTGCCAGTCGGCGCACACTCAAGGATCGCTTTATGTACCGGGTAGTCACCCCAGAAACACCAGCGGAGCTGGATGCTTACTATCAGTTGCGCTGGGAACTACTGCGCAAACCCTTCAATCTGCCCCTTGGCTCCGAGCGTGACGAGTACGATACCGTCGCCATTCATCGGCTGATGCTCTCACCCGACGGAACGCCCATCGCCGTGGGTCGCCTCTTTGTGGGCGGCGATGAAGCCCAAATCCGCTTTATGGCGCTGCGACCCGAATTTCGCGGCCAGGGGCTGGGCGCCCGCATGGTGGAAGATCTCGAGCAGCTTGCCCGCGACGAGAAGGTGAAACGGCTGGTGATGAACGCCCGCCAGGAGGCGGTGGAGTTCTATCGCCGCTGCGGCTTCCTCGAGGTAGGGGAAGGCCCCGTCTCCTTCGGTCGCATCCCTCACCGCCAGATGATCAAGTCCCTGAGTCCCATGCAGACCATCCAGTACCGTCCGGAGTGGTGCCAGGATCTCACTACCCGCTGGTCGCGGGGTATTCCCATCAGCGAGAAGATGGGGGTGCACATCACCCACTACGATGGCCAGACCTTCCATCTCAAGGCCAACCTGGCGGCCAATCTCAACGTCCACGACACCATGTTCGCCGGCAGTATTTACAGCCAGTGCGTGCTGGCGGGCTGGGGTCTCATCTGGTTGCAGCTCAAGGAGGCAGGGCTGGGAGGGGATACCGTGCTGGCCGAGGGCAACATCAAGTATTACCGGCCGGTGAGCGAAGAGCCGGAGGCGCGGGTGGCCCGGGAGGGCATGCCCGCCGTGCTCGAGCCGCTGAGGGGCGGAGAATCCGCCAAGTTCAGCCTGCGGGTGCAGCTGTTCAGCGGCCGCAAGCTGGCGGTGGAGTTTGTCGGTCAGTATGTGGTACTGCCCATCAAGCGCGGCGCACGCTGATCCCTGATGTTTACAGCAACAAGGCCTCTTCGCGAGGCCTTGTTCGTTATTGGGCGGCGGGTGGCCGTGGGCGCCAGAGCGGGCCGCTTCGTCCCTGGGCGGGGTAGCGCACACCCGCCTCCCAGCCACAGGCGTCCTGTCCCGTGGGGAAACTCCAGCCCAGGTCGGGCGCATTGAGGGGGCCGCGCCAGCGGGCGAGCAGCTCGGCGCAGCGCCCCTTGTTCAGGACCCCGAGGTCGAGCTGCCACTGGTCTGCGGCCAGGTCGACACCCCCTTGCAGCGCCAGCAGGTGGGTGATGGTGGAGGCGCCACCTTGCTCGATCCGCACCTTGCCCTGCTCCGCCCTGGCATCCAGCCTGATCTGATAGAAGGGGGTGTCTCCGCGTTGCATCGCCTGCCACAGCGTCTGCGGTGTCAGATCGGGGGGGGTCTGCTCCCTGAACCAGTCATCCAGCAAGGGGTCGATGCCGACCTTGTCCCAGAAGGGATCCTTGCTCTCCAGGCTCAGGCTGCCCTGAAGGGTCCGGCGCCAGTTGGCCGTCTGCTCGCCGGGCTGCCCGTTGAGGTCGGCCTGCAGATCTGCCGCCAGATCCACCTTGCCCGCGAAGGAGACGGGGGAGTGCAGCAACTTGCCCCACTGCTCCAGATCCAGCTGCTTGCCCTGCAACTGCAGGCGGCTCTCCTGCCCGGGCGTCCTGCCCCACTGGGCGCTCAGGTTGAGGGAGCCCTCGTCGGGCAGGGAGGTGACGAGGGTGTTGAGCTGCCAGGAGTTGGGGGTCAGCTCGCCATCCAGGGTGCCGTTGCGGGCACTGAGACCGTCCCACACCAGCTCGAACCACTTGCTCTCGATGCGGGCGCGTCCCAGCAGGGGGCTTGGCTGGTTGCCCCGCAGGGCGAGATCGTTCAGGTAGAGTTGCCAGCCGGTCAGGGAGAGGGGCAGAGTGTCGTCGAAAGAGAGCACCTTGAGCTTGTCGAAGGCCAGTTTGCGGATGTCGATCTGTTGCGGGCGCCAGCCCTGCCAATCCTGCCACCACCCCTGGGGCAAACTGATGTCCATGCCGCTCAGGGCCAGATCCTTCAGGGTGAGCTTCTGCTGCTGGGTGTCGAGGGCCAGCTCGACGTTGAACTCCCCTTCGTATGCCTTGCCCCGCAGCTCGGCATCCAGCTGCCGGGGGGAGAAGGCAAGCTTGCCCTCGACGGCCTCAAGCTGGAACAGGCCGCGGCCCATGTCGCCCAGGGTGCCCGCCAGATAGCCGCTGGGCTGGCTGCCCGCCTGCCAGTCGAAGGCGGTGAGCTGGCCGTTGAAGTTGTTGAGGGAGAGCTCCTGATCGATGGCATTGATGCTCACCTGGGCAAGTTGACCCCTGTCCAGGGTGATGCGGCGCAGGGGGAACTCGCCAGGGGGTATGTCACCAAGCTCGAGGCGCATGGCGCGGGCCTTGAGATCGTGCAGTTGCAGGCTGCGCTCTGGCCAGTTCAGCACCATGCCGGTCTCGAGCAGGCCGTCGAACAGGTTGGTGGTCAGTCTGTCGGTGCTGAGCACCTGCCCCTCCAGCCGCCCCTTGAGGCTGAGACGGGCCAGGGTGAACATGGGGCTCTCCAGCTGGTTGATGCCCAGGGTGAGGTTGGCCTGGGGCTGGCGTCTTGGGTCGATCAGTTCCCAGTCACTCAGGGACGCACTGAGGCCGCGCAGGGTCAGGGCCTCGCTCTGCAGGCTCAGGTTGTCGATGGTGCTGTCGCTGATGGTGAGGGAGTGAACCGGCAGGCTTGGCAACTGGTTGGGGAGCGGCAGCTTGATGACGGGACGGATGAGGTCCAGGTGGGCGATGCGCACATCCCGGTTCAACCAGTCGATGTGCTCGATCTCCAGATAGAGTTTTTCCAGCTGTACCGCATCCCCATAGCGCACCTGCTCCGCCAGCAGGGTGTAGGGGTGCAGCGGATTGAACACCAGTCGGCCTATGGTGACGGGCACCCCGGTCTGCTGGCTGAGCCAGTTGGCGATGGGGCCTTTGGCGCGCTCGGCATCGAACAGGCCGAGACCGACCCAGACAAAGAGCAGCAGGAAGGCAAAGGTGTAGAGCAGGCCGCGGAGCCAGGAATTCATCAGTGCTTTCCTCCTGTTTCTGTTGCTTGGTCAGGCATTCGAGTAGTGATCCCGTAGACCGAGCCAGCATCGTATCAAGGGTTCGACATGGCTCGGGTGTTTATTCATCAGGCAAGGTGACCCTCTTCTGCATCTGCCTTGGTCAAGCATTGGAGTAGTGGTCCCGCAGGCCCAGCCAGCGGCGGATCAGGGGCTCGACATGAGCCGGGTGTTTGTCCATCAGGCAAGGTGACCCTCTTCTGCATCTGCCTTGGTCAAGCATTGGAGTAGTGGTCTCGCAGGCCCAGCCAGCGGCGGATCAGGGGCTCGACATGAGCCGGGTGTTTGTCCATCAGGAAGCGCGCCATCTTCTGCACCTGAGGGATGAGCGGCTGGTCGCGCACCAGATCGGCGATCTTGAGATCGGCCAGGCCGGTCTGGCGGGTACCGAGCAGCTCGCCTGGGCCGCGCAGTTCCAGATCCCGCTGGGCGATGAGAAAGCCGTCATTGGTCTCCCGCAGTACCCCGAGGCGGCTCTGGGCGGTCTTGGACAAGGGGGCATGATAGAGCAGCACGCAGTGAGAGGCCACCGACCCCCGCCCGACCCGGCCGCGCAGCTGGTGCAACTGGGCCAGCCCCAGTCGCTCCGGGTTTTCGATGATCATCAGGCTGGCATTGGGCACGTCCACCCCCACCTCGATGACGGTGGTGGCGACCAGCAGTTGCAGTATGCCCGCCTTGAACTCCTCCATCACCCGCTGTTTCTCGACGGGGCGCATCCGGCCGTGTACCAAGCCGATGTGCAGGCCGGGCAGCAGGGTTTGCAGCTCGGCGGCGGTGTCTTCGGCGGCCTGGCACTCCAGCACCTCCGACTCCTCGATCAGGGTGCAGACCCAGTAGGCCTGTTTGCCCTCCTCGCAGGCGAGCCTCACCCGCTCGATCACGTCCTGGCGGCGACTGTCCGGCAGGGCGACCGTGGTAATGGGAGTGCGGCCCGGCGGCAGCTCGTCGATGATGGAGGTGTCGAGGTCGGCATAGGCGGTCATCGCCAGGGTGCGGGGGATGGGAGTGGCGGTCATGATGAGCTGATGGGGATGCACCCCTTCCCGCTCTCCTTTTTCTCGCAGGGCGAGACGCTGATGCACGCCGAACCTGTGCTGTTCATCGATGATGACCAGGGCGAGGCGCTGGAATACCACCTGCTCCTGGAAGATGGCATGGGTGCCCACCACCATCTTGACGCTGCCGTCCGCGATGGCGGCCAGCGCCTCTTCCCGCGCCTTGCCCTTCTGCTTGCCCGCCAGCCAGCCCACCTTGATGCCGAGCGGATCCAGCCACCTGGCGAAGTTGATGGCGTGCTGTTCGGCCAGCAGCTCGGTCGGCGCCATCAGCCCCACCTGGCAGCCGTTGCCGATGGCCTGCAGGGCGGCCAGCGCCGCGACCAGCGTTTTACCTGAGCCCACGTCCCCCTGCACCAGCCGCATCATGGGGTGGCCCTGCTGCAGATCCCGGCCGATCTCCGCCACCACCCGGCTCTGGGCGCCGGTGGGGGTGAACGGCAGGGCGCCGAGCAGCTGCCGGACCAGCTCGGGAGCGGGTTTGAGGGCACGGGCCAGCTGGGTCTGTGCCTGGGCGCGCACCTTCAAGACCGAGAGGTTGTGGGCCAGCAGCTCTTCCAGTATCAGCCGCTGCTGTGCTGGGTGCTGGCCGCTCTCGAGCAGGGCCAGCGCCACCGAGGGAGGCGGGCGGTGCAGCAGCTTCAGGGCGGCGGCAAGATCGATCTGCTGGGGATAGAGGCCGGCAGGCAGCAGCTCCTCGACCCCGTAGAGGTCGAGCTGGGCCAGGGCCTGATCCGTGAGGCTGCGCAGGGTGAGCTGGCGCAGCCCCTCTGTGGTGGGGTAGACGGGGGTGAGGGCCTCTTCGGTCTGGCCGGCCTGCTCCTCGCCGAGCAGCTTGTACTCGGGGTGGGCCATCTCCAGGCCGTACTTGCCGGGACGGGTCTCGCCGAAGCAGCGGATAAGGCGGCCCTGGGCCAGGCTGTTTTTCTGGGCGGCGGTGAAATTGAAGAAGCGAAGGGTCAGGCTGCCGGTGCCGTCGCTGATACGGCACACCAGCATGCGGCGGCGCCCCATCACCAGCTGGGTGTCCTGGATCTCGCCCTCGACGGCACCGTGCAGGCCGGGCGGCAGATCGCCGATGGGCCACACCTGGGTGCGGTCCTCGTAGCGCAGGGGGAGGTGGAACAGCAGATCCTGTACCGTGGCCAGCCCCAGCCGCTCGAGCTTCTCCAGCATCTTGCTGCCGACACCCTTGAGGCTGTCGAGAGAGATTTTATCCAATTTCATCAATTAGATGCCCGAAAACACTGTAAATATGTCCAGATGATAGGGGTTGTTGCGGCCTCGATGCAAGCCGCGTTGTGCCGTTCCGGGCTGGTGGGCAAGGGAGCGGGGGGAGGGCCATCCATGAAAAAGGCCTGCCGGAAACGGCAGGCCTTTTCACTGACGGGGCGCCCTGGCGGTCAGATGATGCGCTTGAGCAGGAGGTGAGCCTTGACCCTGTGGATCCGGGCCAGCAGCTTGCGCACCTGATCCGGGTAATCCTTGATCTGCTCTATCTGGTCGAAGTGACTGATGCGGCGGGTGTGGGCCAGGATGTTCTCCCGCTCCGCACTGAACTGCTCGCGCAGGTGATGGTGCTGGTCGTGTACCAGCAGGCCGTTCTCCAGATCCAGCGCCCAGGCTCGGGGATTGAGGTTGTTGCCGGTGAGCAGGGCCCACTCCTCATCCACGAAGATCCCCTTGAGGTGATAGGAGTTCTTCTCGCAGCACCAGAGCATGAGGTTGAGCCGGCCGTTGTCGATGTAGTGCTGGTTGCGCTCGGCAAACTTGCGCAGATTGGTCTCGTAGAGATAGGGCAGGCCGCCGATGGTGGAGAACTTCTCCTCCGGCGGGATGAAGAAGTCGTTGGCGGTCTTGTCGCCCACGACGATGGTCACCTTGCAGCCGCGTCTGAGCAGCCCTTCCACGTCCTTGTTCAACTCCTTGGGGGGGTTGAAGTAGGGGGTGCAGATGAAGATCTCCCGCTCGGTAGCCCGCACCAGGTTGCGGATCATCCGGTTGAGCTGGTTGCCTCGCTTGCCCAGGCCCACCATGGGGGTCACGGCGACCTCCCGGGCGTTGGCAGGGATGCTCTCGAAGCGGTACTGGCTGGTGCGCAGGCGCTGCTTGAAGCGGCGGATCTGCCCTTTGAGCTGCTTGGCGCCAGGGATGCCGGTGCGATCCAGCCGTTGGACGGCCTCGCTGCCGAGGAAGACGTCATCCACGTAGTTGACCATGCTGCGGGTCAGCGCCGGGCTGTGGATCTGGTGATAGCGATCGAAGCGGTAGCGCTCCTGCTGGTGCAGGTAGATGTCGTTGAGGCTGGCGCCGGAGTAGAGCAGGGTGTCGTCGAAGATGAAGCCCTTGAGGTGCAGCACCCCGAGCAGCTCGCGGCCCTTGACCGGCACGCCGTAGATCTCGATCTGGTGTTGGTGGCTGGCGGCCATGGCCTGGTACATCAGGTGGTTGCCTCCCTGCTTGCCCTTGCCGATCAGGCCGCGCTGGGCGCGGTGGAAGTCGACGAATACCTTGATGTCGAGGGCGGGGTTGCGCTGCTTGGCGGCATAGAGGGCGGAGAGGATCTCCCGTCCCGCCTCGTCATCCTGCAGGTAGAGGGCGATCAGGTAGATGCGCTGGGTCGCATGGGCGATGAGCGACAGGATCCGGCTCTTGAAGTCCTTGGCGCTGCTGAGCACCTGAAACTGATCCGCGGCGACCGCGATCTGGGGTAAGCGGGTCAGCAACTGTCGATAATGTGCCGATGAATGCATAGAGAAGCCTGAAATCACGGGATGAAGCGTTCCACTCGGGGCGAAGAATAGGCAATTCTAGCAATCTGTGGCGATGGGCCCAAGCAAGAATCCGTAAAAAGTCGGTGCAGAGTCACATCGGGGCCGACGGATGTGGCCCCGATGTGTTTCCGTCAGAGGATGGCGCTGGCCGTGGCCACGATGAGGAAGGCGATGGTGCCGAGCAGCGTCTCCATCACGGTCCAGGTCTTGAGGGTGGTCTTCTCGTCCATGTTCAGGAAGCGGCTGACCAGCCAGAAACCGGAGTCGTTGAAGTGGGAGAGTACGGTCGCGCCCCCGGCGATGGCGATGACGATGAAGGTCAGGTCCAGCTCGCTCAGGCCGGTGGTGGCGGCCACGGTCGGCGCCATCAGGGCGGCGGTAGTGGTCAGGGCCACGGTGGCGGAACCCTGGGCGACCCGCAGCGCGGCGGACACCAGGAAGGCTGCCAGGATCACCGGCATGCCGGTATCGGAGAGGACGTCGGCCAGCGCGGTGCCGATGCCGCTCGCCCGCAATACGCCGCCGAACATGCCGCCGGCACCGGTGACCAGGATGACGGCGCAGACCGGGGCCAGGGCGTCGTTGCAGAACTTCTCGAGCTGCACCTTGCCCTGGCTCTGGCGGAACATCCAGAGGGCGTACAGCACAGTGATGAGCAGGGCGACCGGGGTCTTGCCGACCATGCGCAGCACGTTGACCCAGTCCGCACCCTTGTCGATGACGCCCATGACGCTCAGGGTATTGAGGCCGGTATCCATGAAGATGAGCACCAGCGGCAGCAGCAGGATGGAGATCACCTGGCCGAAGCTCGGCGCCTTGTCGGAGAGCTGCTCGGCACTGGCAGTGAAGCTCGGGGGCAGGGGCAGCTCAAACTTCTTGCCGGACCAGAGCCCGAACAGGTAAGCACCCAGATACCAGGTGGGCAGCGCGACCAGCAGGCCCACGATGGTGAGCAGACCGATGTTGGCACCCAGCAGCTCGCTGGCGGCCACCGGGCCCGGGTGGGGCGGCAGGAAGGCGTGCATCACCGCAAAGGCACCGGCGGAGGGCAGGGCATACTTGAGGACGGAGCCGCCGAACTGCTTCGCCACGCTGAAGATGATGGGCAGCATGACGATGAGACCGGCGTCGAAGAAGATCGGGAAGCCGAACAGCAGGGAGGCCACACCCAGCGCGAAGGGGGCGCGGTGGGAGCCGAAGCGGTTGATCAGGGTATCGGCCAGTACCTTGGCGCCCCCCGTCATCTCCAGGATCCGGCCTATCATGGCGCCGAGGCCGACCAGCAGCGCGACCGAGGCCAGGGTGCCGCCGAAACCGGTCAGCATGGTGGGGATCACCTGGTCATAGGTGACCCCGGTGGCCAGGGCCGTCAGCATGCTGACCAGGGTCAATGCCACGAAGGCATGTACCTTGAATCGCATGATCAGCACCAGCAACATGACAATGGCTCCGCCCGCTACCGAGAGCAGATAGGCGACATCGGGTGTGTTCATTGCTCCGTCCATAAAATTGTCCTCAAATGGTTCTAGTTGTTGTTCTGCACATTTCTGTGCTGCACTTCACATTGCGAAACGTTACCGGTAACATGTTACCGGTAACGTGGTAGCTTAGAACCCATCAGGCGAACGTTTTTTGAAAAGTGAGAGAGAGGTCAAATAATGGCGGGCAAGTGCATTATCGTGATGGGTGTGTGTGGCAGCGGCAAGTCCAGCATCGGCCTCAAGGTGGCCAATGCCCTGGGGGCCAAGTTCATCGACGGCGATGATCTGCACCCTCGCGCGAACATCCAGAAGATGGCGGCGGGCAACCCGCTCAACGATGAAGACAGAGCCCCCTGGCTGGAGCGGATCCGCGATGCGGCCTACAGCCTGGAGCGTAAGAACGAGCTCGGTGTCATCGTCTGCTCGGCCCTCAAGAAGCAGTACCGCGACCAGATCCGCGAGGGCAATGACTCGGTGAGTTTCCTGTTTCTGGATGGCAGCCAGTCCCTCATTCTCGAACGGATGCGGGCACGGCAGGGCCATTTCATGCGCGAAGCCATGGTACAAAGCCAGTTTGATACCCTGGAGCGACCGGATGGCGAGCCCGGCGTGTTTCGCATCGATATCGACGGGACCTTCGAACAGGTGGTCGACCGTGCCGTCACCGCGCTGACGCAGGCGCAATGAGCCATGTCGCGCGCCCGGCTGAGGCCGACCGCGCCCGTATATAGAGTTGGAGAGAAAGCTATGACCCATCCCGTGATCACCCAGGTGACCAACCGCATCCGCGAGCGCAGCACCGCCCGCCGTGCCCGCTTCCTGGCCCGCATCCAGCGCCAGGCCGATCAGGGCAAGACCCGCGCCTCCCTCTCCTGCGGCAACCTGGCCCACGCCGTGGCCGCCTCGAGCTGTGACGAGAAGGGGCGGATCCTCGACATGACCCGCGCCAACGTGGCCATCGTCACCGCCTACAACGACATGCTGAGTGCCCATCAGCCCTATCAGGGCTACCCGGACATCATCAAGGGCGCCCTGGCGGAGCTCGGCCACAGTGCCCAGGTTGCCGGCGGCGTACCCGCCATGTGCGACGGCGTGACCCAGGGTCAGCCGGGGATGGACATGTCCCTCTTCTCCCGGGATCTCATCGCCCAGGCCACCGCGGTCTCCCTCTCCCACAACACCTTCGACGCCACCCTGCTGCTCGGTATCTGCGACAAGATTGCCCCGGGCCAGATCATGGGGGCGCTTTCCCACGCCCACCTGCCCACCGCCTTCGTGCCTGCCGGCCCCATGGCGAGCGGCATCAGCAACGACGAGAAGGTGAAGGTGCGCCAGCAGTACGCTGCCGGTGAAGTGGGCCGCGACGCCCTGCTCAAGATGGAGTGCGGCGCCTACCACGCGGCGGGCACCTGCACCTTCTACGGCACCGCCAACACCAACCAGCTGGTGTTCGAAGCCATGGGCCTGATGCTGCCGGGCTCCGCCTTCGTACATCCGCACAGCGAGCTGCGCCACGCCCTCACCGAGGAAGCGGCCCGCCGCATCAGCGCCATGATCCCGGGCTCCCCGGCCTATCGCCCCCTGAGTGCGGTGATCGACGAGCGCGCCCTGGTCAACGGCCTGGTGGCCCTGCTCGCCTCCGGCGGCAGCACCAACCACAGCATTCACATGGTGGCGCTGGCCCGCGCCGCCGGGCTGGAGCTGACCTGGGACGACCTGAGCGATCTCTCCGACGTGGTGCCGCTCCTGGTGCGCATGTACCCGAACGGCCCGGCGGACGTCAACGCCTTCGAACAGGCGGGGGGCGTGCCCGGCCTGATGCGTCGTCTGGCCGAAGAGGGGCTGATCCACATGGATGCAACCCCGGTCTTCGGCGAGATGCAGGACTACCTCAGCCGTCCGGCACTGGTGGATGGCAAGCTGGTGTGGCAACCGGTGGGCGAGAGCGCGGATCCGAGCGTGCTCTCCCCCTCTGGCAGCGAGTTCCAGGCCACCGGCGGCACCAAGCTGCTGGCGGGCAACCTGGGCCGCGCCGTGGTCAAGGTTTCCGCCGTCGCGCCCGAGTATCGGGTCATCGAGGCCCCGGCCCGGGTCTTCTCCTCCCAGCATGCGGTGGAGGCGGCCTACAAGGCTGGTGAGTTGAACCAGGACGCCGTCATCGTGGTGCGCCACAACGGCCCGGCCGCCAACGGCATGCCGGAGCTGCACAAGCTGATGCCGGTGCTTGGCAACCTGCAGAAGGCGGGTCACAAGGTGGCCCTGGTCACCGACGGCCGCCTCTCCGGCGCCTCCGGCAAGATCCCGGCCGCCATCCACGTCACCCCGGAAGCCCTGCACGGCGGGGCCATCGGCCTGCTCGCCGATGGCGACCTGCTGCGGGTGGATGCCGAGTCTGGCCGCCTCGACTGCCTGACCGATTTGAGCGGCCGTACCCAGGCCGAGATCGACCTCACCCTGGAACAAGAGGGGTGGGGCCGTGAACTGTTCAGCGTGATGCGTCGCGCGGTATCGAGCGCCGAGTGCGGCGCCACCATCTTTGACTAAGGAAGAGCTATGCAGAACTGGAAAGTGACCCCTGCCGAGGTGTTTGCCGCCTCCCCCCTGGTACCCGTGATGGTCATCAACGACCTGGAGCAGGCCCTGCCGATGGCCAAGGCCCTGCTGGATGGCGGCATCTCGGTGTTCGAGATCACCCTGCGCACCCCGGTGGCGCTGGACGCCATCGCCCTCATCGCCAAGGCGATGCCGGATGCCATGGTCGGTGCCGGTACCGTGCTCAACTGCGCGCAGTTTGATGCCGCCGTCGCTGCCGGTGCCCGCTTCGTCATCTCCCCGGGCATGACCCCGGCCCTGCTGGCCCACGCGGCCAAGAGCACGGCGCCGCTGATCCCGGGCGTGGCCACCCCGTCCGAGGTGATGCAGGCGCTGGAAGCGGGCTACGACCACCTCAAATTCTTCCCGGCCGAGGCGAACGGCGGCACCAAGGCACTCTCCGCCATCGCGGCGCCCCTGCCCCAGGTGAAATTCTGCCCCACCGGCGGCATCGGCCCGAAAAACGTGGCCGACTACCTGGCGCTGAAATGTGTGGCCACCGTCGGCGGCTCCTGGATGCTGCCGGCAGACGCCGTCAAGAGCGGCAACTGGGAGGAGGTGACCCGCCTCTCCCGGGAAGCGGTTGAATTGGTTAAACGCTAAGCAAATATCGTTTAGAAAAATTAAACAGGCCACCCCCGGGTGGCCTGCTGTTTTTCCGCCCCCGGAGGGGGTGGGCCGTTTGCTTCCGGCCTCGCCCTGGCTTAAGGTCGGGGGCCGCCCCTCTCCCCTGGAGCCTTCATGTCCTGTCTGCATCCATCCTACCCGCAAGGGCACTTCACCGCGCTGCACTGCCACCCCCATGCCCAATACTGCTATCTGCACGACGGGGGCGGCATCATCACGGGGCGAGGGGAGGGAGAACTGCTGGTGGCGGGCCAGATCTGCTTTATTCCGGCGGGGTGGGAGCACGAGTTTCGCGTGCTGCGCCGCTCCCGACTCTCCCTCCTCTATGTGCCGACGCCGGCCCGTACCGCCTTCGGCCCCTTGCAGGCCAGCCCGCTGCTGGCGGGCCTCTTCGCCCGCCTGTCCGAGCTGGCCGAGGAGGAGGTGAAAGGGGCCTATCTGACGGTGCTTGGCCAGGAGCTGGAGCGCGCCGACCCGCTCGCGGCGCGCATTCCCCTCGCCGGGGCGCTGGACCCGCGCCTGCTGCGGGTGCTGGACAGGGTGTGCCAGGCACCCGCCATCCATCTGACGCTGACGGCGCTGACGGCGCTGGCGGCAGATTGCGGCGCCTCGGTGCGTACCCTCAACCGGCTCTTCCTCTAGCAGCTGGGGTGCAGCTTTCGCCAGTGGCGGGAGCAGGTGGTGCTGGGACGGGCGCGCCAGTTGCAGCACCGGGGGCTCACGCTGGCCCAGATCGCCGATCGGCTCGGCTACGAGGATCCCGGCGCCTTGTCCCGCGCCCTCCAGCGCCTTGCCCGGCGCGAACCGGCGGCCTGAGGGCGCATTATCTGCCTTCCTGCCCGCCATGGCGGTGTCTGCGGGTTGCCGGCAGTCAGCGCCGCGAGCCGATATCCGCATCCTCCTTGCTGCCTGCCAGCAGACAGGTCACCTCGTCGGTGTGGCAGATCCGATCGCCGCGAAAGGTGAAGAGGCCGCTCACCTTGCAGACCAGGGTGCCGCCGTCCTGGCGGGTGGCCCGCACCACATGGGTCGAGTGCACCCGCTCCCCCTGCGCCAGGGTGGCGACAAACTCGATGCTCGCCCCGGCCAGATGGCGGCGCAGTGTGGCGATGTGCTGGTGAAACGCCGGGTAGTCGAGCCGCTCGCCGTTCACCTCCTGGCAGTAGTCGGGGGTGAACCAGGCGTTGAGCTCCGCCAGGGGGAAGGCGGGATCGCAGATGACGCGCTGCAGGCAGGCTTTCAATCGTTCGGTGTGGTGCATGGTCTGCTCCTGACAGGGTGGATGGAGGAGCCAGCATAGGCCAGGGGAGGCGAGGGGAGAGGGGAGAAGGCGCCATCATGGCGGTCGAACGCGCCATGATGGCCGGGGATCAGCCGAGGCTTTCCCCCTCATAGAGGGAGAAGCCGATGTCCTTGCACCTGGTCGCCAGCGGCTGGCCGCCGAGGCGGGCTAGCAGCATGATGGCGGCTTCGCGACCTATGGTCTCGCGGGGGGTGACGATACTGGCGAGCTTGGGGGTCATGGCGTGGCCGATGTCGAGGGCGTTGCTGCCGGCAATGGCCACCTGCTGGGGCACCGGGATCCACCTGGCCTGGCATTGCAGCAGGGCCCCCACCGCCAGGTCGTCGTTGGTGCAGAACAGGCCGTCGAGGTCGGGGAAGCGCGCCATGGCCTGGGCCAGTAGCTCTCCCCCCAGGGTGAAGCTGGAGGATTGCTCCGTCAGCAGGTGCTGGCCGGTCAGACCGAAATCGGCCATCGCCTGGTAGTAGCCTTCCATTCGCAGCTGGGTGCGCACGTCGAGCCGGGCGCCGAGGTAGATCACCTTGCGCCGTCCCCGGCGCAGCATCTCTGTTACCATGGCCCGGGCGGCGGCCCGGTGATCCATGCCCACCACCATGTCGATGGGGGAGAGGGGCAGATCCATGGTCTCCACCACCGGGATGCCGGCGGTGGCGATCATCTTGCGGGTGCGCTCGGTGTGCTGGGTGTCCGAGAGGATGAGCCCGTCCACGTTGTAGGAGAGGAGGGAGGCGACCTGCTCCTCCTCCCGCTCCGGGCTGTAGCCGTAGTGGGCGAGCAGGGTCTGGTAGCCGGCGGGCCGGGTCACCGCCTCGATGCCGTGGATCACCGCTGAGAAGACCTGGTTGGAGAGGGAGGGGATCAGGATGCCGATCGCCTTGCTGGTGGCGTTCGACAGCATGTCCGGCGCCCGGTTCGGGATGTAGCCGAGCTCCTCCACCGCGGCGGCGATGCGCTCGCGGGTCCCTTCGGCCACGGCGGACGGGTCGCGCAGGTAGCGGCTGACGGTCATCTTGGTGACACCGGTCAGGTCGGCAATGTCCTGCAGGGTAGGGCGGCGCTTGCGGGTGTCGTTCATCTGGGGATCCGGCAAAAAATGTTACACGTAACATTACCGTTTTTGCACGGCAATGTCAGCATATGACGCCATCAACAGGGGCCAGGGGATGATCAAGGGCAGGTGTTTCGAGGGGGTCCACTTCGAGCAGCAAGAGGTGGAGGGGGAGCAGTTCCAGGGGTGCCGCTTCATCGGCTGTCACTTCTCCTGGCTCGATCTCGGGGAGAGCCGTTTCGTCGACTGCAGCTTCTATGACAGGGAACGGGAGCTGGGATGCCTGTTTCAGGGCTGCGATCTGAGGGAGGCGAGCTTCCTGCGCTGCGATCTCACCCTGGCAGACTTCGGCCGCAGCCAGTGTCTTGGGCTGGAGATGCGCGACTGCCAGGCCATGGGGATCAACTTCGCCCATGCCAGCTTCGCCAACCGGATCACCGCCAAAAGCTACTTCTGCGAAGCCCACCTCACCGGCAACAACTTCAGCTACGCCAACTTCGAAAGCTGCCTGCTGGAGCGGTGCGAGCTTGCCGGCAACCGCTGGCAGGGGGCCAACCTGCTGGGCGCCTCCCTGGCGGGCTCGGATCTCAGTGGCTCCGAGTTCGGGCAAATCGACTGGACCAGCTTCAACCTGCAAGGCTGCGATCTGCGCCAGTGCGATCTGCCCGGCCTGGATCTGCGCCGGGTCAACCTCGCCGGGGTGCAGATCACTGAAGATCAGCAGCAGGGGCTGCTGGAGCAGATCGGGCTGGTGGTCTTCCCCTGAGCGGGGTGGAAAAGAGGTAAGTTTTCATCATCGGGGCGGGCGGTGTGGTGCCTCCCCTGCCAAGCAAAAAGTCTGAGCGATGCAGACTTTTTGTCAGGTGAAGTGGTAAACGACGCGGTGTTGCTGTCTTTTGCTCCCTGCTCCCCTCGCGGGAGAAGGGCTGGAGATGAGGTAGCGGACTCCACTCGGGCACCGCCAAGGCGGGCTTAGCGTCTGGCCAGCCACTTGGTCGGGTTGATGGCCTCGCCCTGATAGCGGATCTCGAAGTAGAGGCCGGAGCGCTCCTGTCCGCCGCTGTCGCCGACCAGGGCCACGGGCTCACCCTGCTCCACCTTTTGTCCCACCTGTCGCAGCAGCGACTGATTGTGGCCGTAGAGGCTCATGTAACCCTTGCCGTGGTCGATGACCAGCAGCATGCCGAAGCCGTCGAGCCAGTCGGCGTAGACCACCTGTCCCGGTGCCACCGCCTTGACCTGGGTCCCTTCGCTGGCGCCGATCAGGGTGCCCTTCCACTTCAGCTCGGCGGTACGTGGCGAGCCGTAGGAGATGAGGATGGGGCCCTGCACCGGCCAGCGCAGGTTGCCACCCGTGCTCAGACCGCCGTAGCCGTTGCTGCTTGCCTTGGCGCTGTTGCGGGCGGCTGCTTGCTGCTGCGCCACCTTGGCCTGCTGTTCGGCGACGCGTTGCTGCTGGGCCGCCAGCCGCTGCTGTTCGCCGACCTGGCGCTGTTGGGCGGCGATCCGCTGCTGCTCCTCGATGCGTTTCTGTTCGGCTGCCAGGCGCTGGGCCTCCAGACGGCGCTGGCGCTCCTGCTCGGCCTTGATCTTGGCGAGGCGCTCCCGCTCGGCCCGTTCGCGGCGTTCCTTTTCTTCCTGCTGACGACGCAGCTCTTCCAGCCGCGCCTTGAGCGCCTTCTCCGCCTTGACCAGCTTGTCGAGCTTCTGCTCGTCGGCCTGCACCGATTGCTGCAACTGGTTGCGCACCTTGGCACGGCTCTGCTGGCTGGCCAGCAGGCTCTGGTGATGCTCCTGCTGCTCGCCGAGCAGGGTCTGGAGGCGGTTCTCGGTCTCCCTGGTGGCCTGCTGGTTCTTGGCCAGCTTGTCACGGGTGGCGCGCAGGGCTTCGATGGCCTCGATACGGGCCTTGTTGAGGTAGTCGAAATAGTCGAGGGCGCGGCTCAGTTTGGCCGGATCCTGCTGGTTGAGCAGCAGTTTGAGGTAATCGTGGTTGCCCGCCTGGAAGGCGCTTTCCGCCTGCTTGGCCAGCAACTGCTTCTGGTGTTTTGCTTGCTGCTCCAGTGCCAGCTTGTCTTGCTGCAGGGACGCCAGCTTCTGCTGGTTCTGCCGGAGTTGCTGTCTGGTCTGCTCGAGTTTGGCGGCGGCAGCCGAAATGGCCTGCTCGTCAGCCTTGAGCTGGGTGTTGAGCTTGGCAAGCTCCTGCTTACTGAGCTTGAGGGTCTGTTGCTGTTCCTTGATCTGGGACTGCATGGCCCCCAACTGCTGGTTCGCAGCCTGGGCTGTGCCGGTACCGCCGATCAGGCAAAAAAACAGCGCGCCGGCCAACAGGCCGACGCGACTGGTTTTCTGTGAAATAATTTCGCATCCCCGCATGGGGCAGGATTATTTCAGAATCATCAGGGGCTTGCCAGTCATTTCCGGCGGCACCGGCAGACCCATCAGGGTCAGCATGGTGGGGGCCAGATCGGACAGTTTGCCACCTTCGGCGACCTCGGCTTTACGACCGAAGTAGATGAGGGGAACCGGCAGATTGGTGTGGGCGGTGTGGGCCTGACCAGTCTCTTCGTCCATCATCTTCTCGGCGTTGCCATGGTCGGCGGTGATGAGGCACTCGCCACCCACTTCCGCCAGGGCGTCGGTGACGCGACCGATGCAGTGGTCGACCGCTTCACAGGCTTTGACGGCCGCATCGAACACGCCGGTGTGGCCAACCATGTCGCCGTTCGGGTAGTTGCAGATGATGACGTCGTACTTGCCGCTCTTGATGGCCTCAACCAGCTTGTCGGTCAGCTCTTCGGAGCTCATCTCCGGCTGCAGGTCATAGGTAGCCACTTTCGGGCTCGCCACGATTTCGCGATCTTCGCCGCTGAAGCAGGCCTCTTCGCCACCGTTGAAGAAGAAGGTGACGTGGGCGTACTTCTCGGTCTCGGAGATGCGCAGCTGGGTCTTGCCCTGCTTGGCCAGCCACTCACCCAGGGTATTGACCAGGGCGGTGGGCGGATAGGCGCAGGCGGTTTTGATGTCGGCCGCGTATTCGGTCAGCATCACGAAGTGCAGGGCCGGGGTGGCGGTGCGGGCGAAGCCGGTGAAGTCGGTATCGACAAAGGCGCGGGTGATCTCGCGGGCGCGGTCGGCACGGAAGTTCATGAAGATCAGCGCATCGCCGTCGATCATCGGTACAGCGTCGCCGATGCGGGTGGCTTTGACGAACTCGTCGTTCTCGTCGCGGGCATAGGCGGCGGCCAGCGCGTCGGTGGCGTTGTCGGCGGTGAATTCGCCCTTGCCCAAGGTCATCAGATCATAGGCCTGCTGTACGCGATCCCAGCGGTTGTCGCGGTCCATGGCGTAGTAGCGGCCGATCATGGAGGCGAAACGGCCCTTGCCCAGTTTGGCAAACAGGGCGTCGAACAGCTCGATGGAGGACTGGGCACTGCGCGGCGGCACGTCGCGGCCATCCAGGAAGGCGTGGAAGTAGATCTTCTCGGCGCCACGCTTGGCGGCCATCTCGATCATGCCCATGATGTGCTCTTCGTGGCTGTGTACGCCACCCGGGGACATCAGACCCATGATGTGCACGGCCTTGCCCTTGGTCACGGCGGCGTCGACAGCCTTGCCGATCTCGACGTTCTGGAAGAAGACGCCTTCCTGGATGTCCTTGGAGATGCGGGTCAGCTCCTGATAGACGACACGACCGGCACCGATGTTGGTGTGGCCCACTTCGGAGTTGCCCATCTGGCCGTCCGGCAGACCCACGTCCAGGCCGGAGCCGGAGATCAGGGTGCTGGTGTAGTCACGGGCCAGGCGATCCAGGTTGGGGGTCTTGGCGGCAGCGACGGCGTTGTACTCTTGCTTGGTGCTGTAGCCCCAACCGTCCATAATGACCAGAACCAGCGGTTTCTTAGCTGTTGACATAAGGCTATGTCCTCTCGGATAGGAATGAATTGCGGGAAGTGAAACTAGCGTAATATTACTACATCTGCCGAAATAGTCACCTGATAGCCAAGTCCCTATCCAGCCTCGGTTTTTAACTGTTATCCCGCTGTTTTAGGCATGTTGCCGGCTTGTCTGCCGCGGTGGGTTTTCCTCTGTTTCCCTCCTCTTTTCGACATGGCTCAGCCTCTCGTCCGGCCCGGTTGGAGGAGGAAGAATCGGGGGCAATCCCTGATGGGAGCTTGCTCTCGCTTTGCCGCCAAGATGGCTGATCTTATGCAGGGCCCCATGTATACTCGGGCCCTTGTCTTGGTCCCTGGATAGTAGAAGATGCAAGAGTATTTGGATTTCGCGGCCCGCAACCCGCTGCTGACCGCAGCCTGGCTGGGCCTGGCAGGCACCCTGGTGTATACCACTGTGCGTGCTCGTTTTTCTCCGGTGAAGGCGGTCAACAACCACGCCGCCACCCTGCTTATCAACCGTGAAAATGCCACCGTCGTGGACATCCGCAGTCAGGATGAATTTGCCAAGGGCCATCTGGCCGGGGCCCATCACCTGCCGCTCGCCCAGATCCAGGCGAATAATCTGGGTCCGGTTGAAAAGCACAAGGATGCCCCCATCATAGTGGTGTGCGAGTCGGGGATGACCGCTGGTGGCGCGGGTCGCCAACTGAGCAAGGCCGGTTTCAAGCAGGTGTATGTGCTCAGCGGTGGCATGGCCCAATGGCGTGCAGACAATCTGCCGGTGACCAAAAAACGCTGATTTAAGGGCCTGCGCCCACTCATTATCTTAAAAAGGAATCAAACGAAATGGCTGACGAAATCAACAACCAGGAAGTGCAACCGGAATTCCACATCCAGCGTGTCTACACCAAGGATGTCTCCTTCGAAGCCCCGAATACTCCGCACATCTTCCAGAAAGAGTGGCAGCCGGACGTCAAGCTGGACATGGACACCAAGACCAATGTCCTGGCCGACAGCGTCTATGAAGTGGTGCTGACCCTGACTGTCACCTGCAAGCTGGAAACCGAGACCGCCTTCCTGTGCGAAGTGCAGCAGGCCGGCATCTTCACCATCGGCAACCTGCCGGAGCCGCAACTGGCCCACTGCCTGGCGGCCTTCTGCCCGAACATCCTGTTCCCGTATGCCCGCGAAGCGGTGTCCAACCTGGTGAGCAAGGGTTCCTTCCCGCAACTGAACCTGGCTCCGGTCAACTTCGACGCCCTGTTCGCCCAGCACATGGCGCAGGTACAGGCCCAGCAGGCGACTGCGGAAGCCTGATAATGGCCGACCAGATCACAATCTCGGTCCTGGGGGCGGGGTCTTATGGCTCCGCCCTTGCCATTTCTCTGGCGCGCAATGGTCATCCGACCCTGCTGTGGGGTCACGACCCTGCCCATGTCGCCGAGCTGGAACAGGATCGCTGCAACAAGGCATTCTTGCCGGATGTCCCCTTCCCGGCCGATCTGCAACTGACGTCGGATCTACAGGCGGCGGTGCAAGCCGCTCCCGTGCTGCTGCTGGTGGTGCCGAGCCATGTGTTCGGCCAGGTACTGGCCCGGGTCAAACCCTTCCTGCGCCCGGATACCCGGATCGCCTGGGCCACCAAGGGGCTGGAGCCGGACAGCGGCCGTCTGCTGCAAGAGGTGGCGCGGGAGGTGCTGGGGGATGCCATTCCACTGGCGGTCATCTCGGGCCCGACCTTCGCCCGCGAGCTGGCTGCCGGTCTGCCGACCGCCATCTCGGTGGCCTCGACCCACGACGACTTTGCCGACGATCTCTCCCACCTGCTGCACTGCGGCCGCTCGTTCCGGGTCTATACCAATCCGGACTTCATCGGTCTGCAGCTGGGCGGGGCGGTCAAGAACGTCATCGCCATCGGTGCCGGTCTCTCTGACGGACTCGGCTTTGGCGCCAACGCCAGAACCGCGCTCATCACTCGGGGTCTGGTGGAGATGCAGCGCCTCGGCGCCGCCCTCGGGGCCGATGCCAAGACCTTCATGGGGATGGCGGGGCTCGGGGATCTGGTGTTGACCTGTACCGACAACCAGTCGCGCAACCGCCGTTTTGGTCTGGCGCTGGGAGCGGGCAAGTCGGTTGACACCGCCATGGCCGAGATAGGCCAGGTGGTGGAAGGCTATCGCAACACCAAGGAAGTACATCTGCTGGCGGCCCGCTGTGGCGTCGAGATGCCCATCTGCGAACAGATCTTCAAGGTGCTCTACGAGGGCAAGAATCCGAAAGAGGCGGCCATCGCCCTGCTGTCGCGAGACAAGAAGGACGAGTGATCTGCCAGCCGCAGAATGCAAAAGGCCCCGCCAGCTGGCGGGGCCTTTTCTTTGCCGCAAGGGGGCAAATCAGTAGTAGGAGTGGTCGCCGCGCTGGTGCTCGGTGGCATCCTTGACGCCGTTGAGCTCGCCCGGGAATTTCTCCAGCAACTGCTTCTCGATCCCCTCTTTCAGGGTGTAGTCGACCATGGAGCAACCGTTGCAACCGCCGCCAAACTGCAGGATGGCCAGTTTGTCGTCGGTCAGCTCGACCAGGGTGACCTTGCCGCCGTGACCGGCCAGCATGGGGTTCACCTCGGACATCAACACGTACTCGATACGGTCGATCAGCGGGGCGTCATCGGCCACCTTGCGCATCTTGGCGTTCGGGGCTTTCAGGGTGAGCTGGGAGCCCATCTGATCGGTGACGAAATCGATGGTGGCATCCACCAGGAAGGGGGCGCTCAGGGGATCGACCAGGCAGTCGAAGCCGCTGAACGGCAGGTGCTGATCTTCCGGATCGACCGCGTCGGGTGGGCAATAGGATACGCCGCACTCGGCATTCTGGGTTCCCGGATTGACCACAAACACCCGGATGTTGGTGCCATCAGGCTGCTTCTCCAGCAACTTGCGGAAGTGGGCCTGGGCGGTGTCGGAAATGCTGATCATCACTATCCTCATAAACCTGAGTGTACGACTAGGGTATTCATGATAACTCGCTTGGCGGGGCTTGGGTAGCGTGCCGATGGCGAGCCTGTGAGCCCGGGCGTATCGGAATCATGCCGCCAGCGGACTCCCGGGCCGGATCCCTGCCCGGTTATTTCAGGTGTCGGAGGGTACGGCAGATGGCCCACACCTCTACCGTGGTGACGCCGTGCTCATGGAGCAACCGGGTGAGTTGACCTGCGGTGGCGCCCGTGGTGACCACATCGTCGAGCAGTGCCACATGCCGGTAGTGGTGAGGTTCTATTTCGAAGGCGCCACGCAGATTGCGTCGCCGCTGGCCGGCACTGAGCCGGGTCTGTTGCGGGGTCGACCTTGTCCGGCGCAGTACGCGGGTGTCGCAAGGAATGCCGGTGAGTGCGCTCAGGGCATGGCCGATTTCTTCTGCCTGATTGAAGCCGCGCCACCACTGGCGCCACCAGTGCAGGGGAACCGGAATGATGACCTGCGGCGGACTGGCGAGGTCCAGATGGTCTGCCAGCAGGCGGGCAAGCAGCGGCGCGAGCAGGATCTGACCGGAATACTTCAACCGGGGGATGAGCTGGGCATAAGGTGCCTGATAATCGCCGATCACCTGCAAACGCTCCCAGGGGGCGGGTCTGCGCTGGCATCGTCCGCACAGCAGTTCGCTCTCGCGATGTTGCTCCGGCAGCGGTGCTGCACACATCAGGCATCGTCTGTCGTGTTGGCGCTGGGCGTGGCGGCACCAGGAGCACAACAAAGGCGTCTCGTCACAGGGCTGGCGACAGAGCAGGCACAGACCGAGCCAGTCGGACTGGGTGCCAAGGATCGGACTTGCTTTGGCGAGCAGCCGCTTTAACATGCAGGCTCCAAGCAGATAAACAGGGATCTTGAGTCTAGATGAGCGTATCGGTTGAGCGGTTTGGCCAGGGCCCGGACCTGGTGTTGTTGCATGGCTGGGGCATGAACGGGGCCGTCTGGCACGGTATTGCCCAAGAACTGGCTGCCCACTATCGGCTGCATCTGGTGGACCTGCCCGGCTTTGGCAACAGCCCCCTGCAAGCAGGAACAGACTACACCCTGCCCTGGCTGGCAGAGCAGGTGGCGGCCATATTGCCTGAAAAATGCCATCTGCTCGGCTGGTCCCTCGGTGGTCTGGTGGCGAGTCAGTTGGCGCTGACCATGCCTGAACGCCTTCACTCTCTCATTACCGTAGCCAGTTCTCCCTGCTTCATGGCCCGCGACGAGTGGCCCGGGATTGCCCCCAAGGTGCTGGCGGGGTTCAACCAGATGCTGGCCGGCGACTTCATGCAGACCATAGAGCGCTTCCTCGCGATCCAGGCCATGGGCAGCGAGCACGCCAGAAACGACATTCGCCAGTTGCGTCACTGGCTGGCGGAGCGACCCGCTCCCCGGCTTGCGGCCTTGGAGGCTGGTCTGGGCCTGCTGGCCGAGGTCGATCTGCGGGATGAACTGATCGGCCTGGATCTGCCCTGGCTGCGTCTTTACGGCAGGCTGGATACCCTGGTGCCGAAGGCCGCCATTCCCTTGCTGGATGCGCGTTACCCTGCCAGCCACAGTCTGGTGCTGGAGAAGGCATCCCATGCCCCCTTCATCTCCCATCCAGAGCAGTTCATCACCCTCCTGCGGCAGTTCATTGACTGAGATTTGAGCGGCAGGCTTCAATAACTCGTCAGGTTGATGGATAATTAGCCAACCCTATAGAGGAGTGTGCCAATGCGTATCGAATCAGCCATGACGGCGGGCGTGAAGGGGTTCCAACGGGCCGAGCAGTTAGCGGGCCAGGCGTCCAGCCAGATCGCCCGTCTCAATACGCCAGCGGGTGATCAGGTGCAGTTGCCGGATGAACTGGTGAATCTCAAGGTGGCCGAGCTGCATGCCGGGGCATCCGCCAAGGTGATCCAGACGGCCAGCGACATGCTGGGCACCCTGATCGATATCCGGGTGTGACATGAACATCAACGTCAGTCTGCCGACCATCATTCCGAATCAACTGCAGCCGCAGACGGAATCGGCGCAGACTGACAACCGCCGTGCAGAACTGGTGCCCCCCAGCCGCCAGAGCGAAGCGTCCAACGCCGAGTCCGGTGTCGGTTCCCAGAAAGAGAGATCCCGGGCCGCCCAGGCCAATCCCGCCACCCCATCCTCGTCCACGAAAGAGAACGGCCAGACCGGCCCCGTGATGGTGGCGCACCGTTTTGTCGAGGCAACGGGGGAGGAGGGGGAGCGTCGACAACGTCAGGAGGGTGAACAGCAGGAGCAGCAAAAGCAGCAGCAGCGTCAGGTGGCTGCGCTGGTCGAACGGGATCTCGAAGTTCGCAAGCATGAGCAGGCTCACCAGGCAGCCGGCGGCGAGCATGCGGGGAGCCCTACCTACCAGTTTTCCCGTGGGCCGGATGGCAAGCGTTATGCCACCGGGGGGGAGGTGGTCATCGACATGGGGACCATTCCCGGGGATCCCGCCGCGACCATCGCCAAGATGCAGCAGGTGCGTGCCGCCGCACTGGCTCCCGATGAACCATCATCACAAGACATGAGTGTGGCCCGTGCCGCCTCTGGCAAGGAGGCACAGGCCCGCAAGGATCTGATGACCCTCAGGCAGGAAACCACAGGCCCGCTCGGTGCTTATATGGACAATCGAAACCAGGTGATTGCCAGGCACTATCAGCAAGCGGTGAGGCCAGCCTCCCCGCATAGCCTGAGTCAGGACGTTTGATCCCGCTCCGTGCAGGCATGAAAAAGCCCCTTTCGGGGCTTTTTTGCATTCTGGGGGCTTATTTCTTCAGTTTCGACAGGGCAGCCGCGAAGGCGTTGCCCATGGCACCCTCGGTCGGAGCGCTCTGACGGGGCGCCTGTTTCGGTCGGGCGTTGCCGGTGTGACGCGGCTCGGCCGGTTTGCGTGCAGGCTGGCCGGCTTTTTCATCCAGACGCATGGTCAGACTGATGCGTTTGCGCGGTACGTCGACTTCCAGCACCTTGACCCGGACGATGTCACCGGCCTTGACCACCTCGCGGGGATCCTTGACGAAGCGATCGGTGAGGGAAGAAATGTGCACCAGCCCGTCCTGATGGACGCCGATGTCGACGAAGGCGCCGAAGTTGGTGACGTTGGTGACCACACCCTCCAGCACCATCTCGGGCACCAGATCGCTGATTTTCTCCACCCCTTCCTTGAAGGTGGCGGTCTTGAACTCGGGACGCGGGTCGCGGCCAGGCTTGTCCAGTTCGCCGATGATGTCGGTGACGGTAGGCACCCCGAACTGCTCGTCGGTGTAGTCGGTGGGCTTGAGGGTGCGCAGCAGGCTGCTGTTGCCGAGCAGGCTGTCCACGGTCTGCTCCAGCTTGGCGAGGATCCGCTCCACCACCGGGTAGGATTCCGGGTGCACCGCCGAGCCGTCCAGCGGGTTGCTGCCGCCCCGAATGCGCAGGAAGCCGGCGCACTGCTCGAATGCCTTGGGCCCGAGTCGGCTTACTTTCAGCAGCTGCTGACGATGCTGGAAGGCGCCGTTCTCGTCGCGGTAGGCGACGATGTTCTGGGCCAGGGTCTGGGAGAGGCCGGAAACCCGGTTGAGCAGGGCGACCGAGGCGGTATTCACATCCACCCCCACCGCGTTCACGCAATCCTCGACCACCGCGTCGAGGCGGCGGGCCAGCTGGCTCTGGCCGACGTCGTGCTGGTACTGGCCCACACCTATGCTCTTGGGATCGATCTTGACCAGCTCTGCCAGGGGATCCTGGAGACGGCGGGCGATGGAGACAGCGCCACGAATGGAGACGTCGAGATCCGGGAATTCCTGGGAGGCGAGCTCGGAGGCGGAGTAGACCGATGCCCCCGCTTCACTGACCACGATTTTCTGCGCCTTGGTGGCCGGGTAGCGCTCGAACAGATCGCTCACCAGGCGGTCGGTTTCCCGGGATGCGGTGCCGTTGCCGATGCTGATGAGCTCGACCTTGTGCTTCTGGCACAGCTCGTTCAGGGTCTTGAGGCTCTGATCCACATGACGCTTGGGTTCGAACGGATAGATGGTCGCGGTATCGACCAGCTTGCCGGTGGCATCCACCACCGCCACCTTGACCCCGGTGCGGATGCCGGGATCCAGCCCCATGGTGCAGCGCATGCCAGCCGGTGCCGCCATCAGCAGATCCTTGAGGTTCATGGCGAACACCTTGATCGCTTCCTCCTCTGCTGACTCGCGGATGCGGCCGATCAGCTCGGTTTCCATCTGCAAGGAGAGCTTGATCTTCCAGGTCCAGCTCACCACCCCCTGCAGCCACTTGTCGGCCGGGCGGTGTTGCAGATTGAGTCTGAGGTGATGGGCGATGATCCCTTCGCAGGGGCTGGTACCCTCATCCTCGCCGGTGACCAGCGCCAGGTTGAGGATCCCCTCGTTGCGACCGCGCAACATGGCCAGCACCCGGTGGGAGGGGGCCTTGTGCAGGGGTTCGTCGTGTTCGAAGTAGTCCTTGAACTTGGCCCCTTCCTGCTCCTTGCCGGCCACCACGCGGGCACGCAGGGTGGCGTTCTGCCACAGGTAGTCCCGCAGCTTCTCGAGGAGATCCGCCTGCTCGGCGAAACGCTCCATCAGGATGTAACGGGCACCGTCGAGGGCGGCCTTGCCGTCGGTGATCCCCTGCTCGGCATTGAGGAAGCGAACCGCCTCCTGTTCGGGATCCTTCATGGGGTCACCCAGCAGCAAATCCGCCAGTGGCTCCAGCCCCGCCTCGATGGCCATCTGTCCCTTGGTGCGGCGCTTGGGCTTGTAGGGGAGGTAGAGGTCTTCCAGACGGGTCTTGCTGTCGGCCTCGTTCAGCTCGCGGGCCAGCTCGGGGGTCAGTTTGCCCTGCTCTTCGATGGAGCGCAGGATCACCTGGCGGCGATCCGCCAGTTCACGCAGGTAGCCGAGGCGGCTCTCCAGGGTACGCAGCTGGCTGTCGTCCAGACCGCCGGTCACCTCTTTGCGGTAACGGGCGATGAAGGGAACGGTCGCGCCTTCGTCCAGCAGGCGAACGGCTGCCTGCACCTGTTCCGGGCGGGCATTCAGCTCACCGGCGATCTGATGTTCTATTACGTGGCTTTGCATGGAGGGTCTCTTGGTCGGGTCCTGTCTAACTGGCCAGCGTGGGGCTATGTCGCCGAACAGGGGGTCTGTCCTGGCGATACTTTAGATACCTGCCAGGCCACTGCCGCGCGGGCCGGTTGGCGCCGCAAGGCGCCGGGTGTGAGCACTATATGGGGTCGGGCAGCGGGATGCCACCCTGGCCGACAAGGCTGGGAGGGGGTCTTCAGCTCGCCGGGTTGGCTCTCCTGCCCGCCCTGGGCGGTGACCGCCGGTATGACGGTGGCTGGCTCATTGGGAATAGCTGATCTCATTGACGTACCAGCAGGCGTCACCCACTGGCGTTCGCACCATGGCTTCATCGCCCACCTCTTTCTTGAGCAGGGCACGGGCCATGGGGGAGTCGATGGAGATGTAATCCTTGCGGCCGAAGATCTCGTCATAGCCGACAATGCGAAAGCGCTTGGTCTCACCCTCGTCGTTTTCCACCTCGACCCAGGCGCCGAAGAAGACCTTGCCCTCCTGGGAGGGGGAGTAGTCGACTATGGTCAGCTCTTCCAGGCACTTGCGCAGGTAGCGAACCCGGCGGTCGATCTCCCGCAGGCGTTTCTTGTTGTACTGGTAATCGGCATTCTCGCTGCGATCACCCAGGCTCGCCGCCCAGGCCACTTTTTTGGTGACATCGGGCCTCTCCTCCCGCCAGAGCATGTCGTGCTCCTGCCGGAGCCTGGTGTAGCCTTCACGGGTAATGAGTTTGGTTTTCATGGAGTTATCACTCCCTCGCCAATTGCATCCGGTTGCTCGGGATCTTAGTCATTGTCGCCGCGCTGTCGAGCAAAAAGCAGAGCTGGCCATCCATCCTTCCCGGCTCCGGGGCCGAATGAGGGCAATAACCGGTAACATATTTATGCTTTGTGGTTGCAGGGGGCGGCTCTAGTATGGGGGGAGACAGAAAAGAGAGGTGGCAATGAGTCAGCAATACAAGGTCCTGGTGGTGGACGACGATCTGAAACTGCGTTCCTTGCTGGAGCGCTACCTCACCGAGCAGGGGTTTGTAGTGCGAGGTGTCGCCAACGGGGAGCAGGCCGATCGCCTGCTGACGCGTGAAAACTTCAGCCTGATGGTGCTTGATCTGATGCTGCCGGGGGAAGACGGCCTCTCCATCTGCCGCCGCCTGCGCGAGGCCGGCAACCAGATCCCTGTCTTGATGCTCACCGCCAAGGGGGACGAAGTGGATCGCATCGTCGGTCTGGAGATGGGGGCCGACGATTATCTGCCCAAGCCGTTCAACCCCCGTGAGCTGCTGGCCCGGATCCGCGCCGTGCTGCGCCGCCATACCGTGGAGCTGCCCGGCGCCCCTTCCGCGGCGGAGAAGATGGTGAGTTTTGGGGCCTACCAGCTCAATCTGGCGACCCGTGAACTGAGCCGTGATGGCGAACCGGTTGCCCTGACCAGCGGGGAGTTCGCCGTGCTCAAGGTGCTGGTGAGTCATCCTCGCGAACCGCTCTCCCGTGACAAGCTGATGAACCTGGCCCGTGGTCGCGAGTACACGGCCACCGAGCGCAGCATTGATGTGCAGGTCTCCCGCCTGCGCCGCCTGCTGGAACAGGACCCGGCCCAGCCTCGCTATCTGCAGACCGTCTGGGGTCTGGGGTATGTGTTCGTACCGGACGGTGAGAACGCATGAAGAAAGTGGGCAGCATGTTCTCCCGCATGCTCTGGTTTCTGGCTGCCGTGCTGGTGGTCTATCAAGTCGTCTCCTACGTTACCTTCTACAACTACCTGCTGGCGCCGACCGTCAAGCAGATCAGCCACCTGCTGGCAAACCAGGTCAAGCTCATCTTTCCGGTGGACAACAACCAGCTGGCGCTCAGTGAAGATGCCGAGGCGCTGGTCTATGTGACCACTGGCAGCGACATCTATACCCAGAGCGAGGCGGAGCAGCACGGGCTGAATGATTCCAAGCCCTACCCCTATCTGGAGCAGAGCATCAGCCGCGAATTGAAAGGGGATACCAGGGTCAGAGTTGAAATCCAGGATCACTACATCATCTGGATCCAGCCTCCCCAGGCCAGCCAGATGTGGGTGCGCATTCCCCTGACTGAAATTGAAGATGACGACATTGAACCGCTCATCCTCTATATGAGCGTCTTGCTGGTGGTGACCCTGTTTGCAGCCTGGCGTTTTGCCCGTCAGCTGGTGCGACCGCTGGAGGATCTGGAAGCGGGGGCCGTGGCGGTGGCGCGCGGCAACTTTCCCGATGCCCTGGGGGAGCAGGGCTCGCGGGAGGTGCGCCGCCTGACCCGCACCTTCAACCACATGTCGAGCTCCATCAAAGGGCTGATCGAGGAGCGCAACCTGATGATGGCCGGGGTATCCCACGATTTGCGCACCCCTCTCACCCGCATTCGTCTCGCGACCGAGATGATGTCCTCGGGGGATGAGTACCTCAAGGAGAGCATCAATGCGGACATCGATGAGTCGAACGGTATCATTGATCAGTTCATCGACTACATTCGCCCGAACGAGGGGCTCGATGCCCGGCCCGTCGACCTGACCCAGCTCATTCACGATGCGTTGCTGATGCAGACCGATCAGGGACTGGAAGTGGAGCTGCTCCTGCCGGAGGAGGCGGTGCGTGTGGCCTGCCATCCCATCAGCATTCGCCGTATCCTCAACAATCTGTCGGGCAACTCCCTGCGCTATGGCGCGACCCGGTTGCAGGCCGAGCTCAGGGATGATGGCCACTGGGTGCGGCTGCGACTCTCCGACAATGGCCCGGGGATCGCAGAAGAGGACTACTCCCGGGTGCTCAAGCCCTTCACCCAGGGCAATGTGGCGCGCACCGGTGGCGGGAGTGGGCTGGGGCTGGCCATCGTTGCCAAGATAGTCTCCCAGCATCACGGCACCATCAGGCTGGGGCGCTCCGAACTGGGGGGCTTGCAGGTGGAGATCCGGCTACCCAAGAACCAGCCGCTGGAGTGGATGGATTGAAAGCAGGGCGTATCGAGGGATACGCCCTTTGTCTGTCAGGGGTGGGGGTCGCTCACCTTGCGGTAGCGCTTGCCATATTTGAGTTGCTGGATAAGCAGGGCGGCGACGATGAGAACCAGCCCGATGGGGGTTGCCGGGTGAATGGTTTCGCCGATCAACAGGTTGAGCAGCACCAGAGAGGCAAACGGCGAGATGAAGATAAGGTTGCTGATGGGGGCCGTGTTGGTGGCGTGGCGCAGGGCCATCAGCCAGAGCACGAAACCGAAACCCATCTCGAACAGCCCCACATAGATGGCGCCAGCCCATCCCTGCCAGGCAGTCATGGCAAAGTCCGAGAGCAACCAGGTCGCCACGATGATGAAGGGCAGGCTGATGAGGAAGCCGAGCAGCAGGCTGACGACGGGATCCCCCTGATTGCGGGTGTTGAGGATCCAGTAACCGGCCCAGATCAGGGTCGACACCAGCGCCAGCGTGACGCCGAGCGGACTGTCGAACTGCAGACCGAACACGTTCCCCCTGGTGGCGATCACCAGGGCGCCGAAATAGCCGAGCACGATGGCGACGCCATCGCGGCGGAGCAGCTTTTGACCGAGGAAGGGAACGGCCAGCAGGCTGAGGGTGATGGCCCAGGTGTAGTTGAGAGTCTGCGCCTGCTGGGCGGGCAGCAGATCATATGCCTTGAACAGCAGCAGGTAATAGAGAAAGGGGTTCAGGACCCCGAGAGCGAGGTAGTAGAGGGGGCGACTCTTGATGTAGTCGAGCAGTAGCGGCAGTTTGCCCTGACAGGCCACGATGCACCCCAGGGTCAGGGTCGAGGTGCAGGCCGCGACCAGCAGCAGCTGTACCGGTTCAAAGTAGGCGAGGGAGATCTTGAAGGCGCTGGCCACCGTGGACCAGAGGGCGACGGCACAGAGCCCGTACTGGTAGGCTTTCTTCTGATTCTTGAGCATGGGATGGGTTCCGCAGACAGGGGCGAGGGCGCAGTCTATCAGCCTGTTTGCAACATTGTCGTTACCCCTGCCAGGCAAGGGCTTGCCCAGCCGTTGGCGAGATCCATCTGTCACATAAAATTGCGCACAATCTGTCCGCCTTCACTTGCGTGAGTGGAAAAAATCCGTATAATCCTCTCCGCTTGCCCATGAGGCAGCCAGACGATATGTCTGCTTGCTGAGCTTCCCGTTTACGAGTTGCCAGCCATACAGTCCTCCCGATATGGGAGGAAACGTGAAAAATCACACCTCTGGCGGGAGTAATCCCGGTCGGGCGGTGTTGATTTATGTTCTTTTATCTATTGGAGCTCTGTCAATGCAGAACCAAAGAATCCGTATCCGCCTGAAGGCTTTTGATCATCGCCTGATCGATCAATCCACTGCGGAAATCGTTGAAACTGCTAAGCGCACTGGCGCGCAGGTTCGCGGTCCTATCCCGCTGCCGACTCGCAAAGAGCGTTTCACCGTTCTGATCTCCCCGCACGTCAACAAAGACGCGCGTGATCAGTACGAGATCCGCACTCACAAGCGTCTGGTAGACATCGTTGAACCGACTGACAAGACCGTTGACGCTCTGATGCGTCTGGATCTGGCAGCTGGTGTAGACGTCCAGATCAGCCTGGGTTAATTACGGAAAGAGGTTGATAACAATGACAATCGGTCTTGTAGGTCGCAAAGTGGGTATGACTCGCATCTTCACTGAAGATGGCGTTTCTATCCCGGTGACTGTTATCGAAGTTGAAGCTAACCGTGTAACTCAGGTCAAATCTGTAGAAACCGACGGCTACAACGCTATTCAGGTTACCACTGGCGCCAAGAAAGCCAGCCGCGTAACCAAGCCGGAAGCTGGCCACTTCGCCAAAGCTGGTGTAGAAGCCGGTCGCGGTCTGTGGGAATTCCGCCTGAACAACGGTGAAACTTTCACTGTTGGTAGCGAGCTGAAAGTAGATCTTCTCGCTGACGTTAAGCTGGTAGACGTTACCGGCACATCCAAGGGTAAAGGTTTTGCCGGTACTGTTAAGCGCTGGAACTTCCGTACCCAGGATATGACCCACGGTAACTCCCTGTCCCACCGTGTACCTGGCTCCATCGGTCAAAACCAGACCCCGGGCCGTGTATTCAAGGGCAAGAAGATGGCTGGTCACATGGGTGCTGAGCGTGTAACGACTCAGAACCTGGAACTGGTTCGTGTTGACGCTGAACGCAACCTGCTGCTCATCAAAGGCGCAGTACCGGGTGCAACCAACGGCAACGTGATCGTCAAACCTGCCGTCAAAGCGTAACGTCTGAGGAGATAGTAATGGAATTGGTAATGAAAGACGCCAAGAGCGCTCTTGAAGTTTCCGAGACTACCTTCGGGCGCGAATTCAACGAAGCTCTGGTTCACCAGGTTGTCGTTGCATATGCCGCTGGTGCCCGTCAGGGTACTCGTGCGCAGCTGACTCGCTCTGAAGTGTCTGGTGGCGGCAAAAAGCCGTGGCGTCAGAAGGGTACTGGTCGTGCCCGTGCTGGCTCCATCCGTTCGCCCATCTGGCGTTCCGGTGGTGTGACCTTTGCTGCTAAGCCGCAAGATCACAGCCAGAAAGTAAACAAGAAGATGTACCGCGGCGCTATCCGTAGCATCCTGTCCGAGCTGGTACGTCAAGAGCGCCTGATCGTTGTTGAGAAGTTCGGCATCGAAGCGCCGAAGACCAAAGAACTGATCGCCAAGCTGAAAGAAATGGAACTGACTGACGTTCTGATCGTGACTGCTGAAGTCGATGAGAACCTGTTCCTGGCTGCTCGTAACCTGTACAAAGTTGACGTGCGTGACGTTGCCGGTATCGACCCGGTCAGCCTGATCGCTTTCGACAAGGTTCTGATGACTGCTGACGCAGTTAAGCAAATCGAGGAGATGCTGGCATGATCCGTGAAGAGCGTCTGCTGAAAGTTCTGAAGGCTCCGCACATCTCTGAAAAGAGCACCATGGTCGCAGAAAAGCAGAACACTATCGTGTTCAAAGTTGCTGTTGATGCCACCAAGGCGGAAGTCAAAGCTGCAGTTGCGAAACTGTTCGAGGTCGAAGTTGAGACCGTCCGTACCCTGAACATGAAGGGTAAGACCAAGCGCGCAGGTGCACGCGTAGGCCGTCGTTCCGATTGGAAAAAGGCTTATGTGACCCTGAAAGCTGGTCAGGACATCGACTTCATGGGCGCAGCCGAGTAAGAGGAGTTCTGAAAAATGGCAATCGTTAAGTGCAAGCCTACTTCTCCGGGCCGCCGCCACGTCGTCAAGATCGTCAACCAAGAGCTGTACAAGGGCAAGCCCTTCGCCGCTCTGCTGGACAGCAAAAGCAAGTCCGGTGGCCGTAACAACAACGGTCGTATCACCACTCGTCACATCGGTGGTGGTCACAAGCAACACTACCGTCTGATCGACTTCAAGCGCGACAAAGACGGCATTCCGGCCAAAGTTGAGCGTCTGGAATACGATCCTAACCGTACCGCAAACATCGCCCTGGTGCTGTATGCAGACGGTGAGCGTCGTTACATCCTGGCTCCGAAAGGCCTGAAAGCTGGTGATGCAATCGCCTCTGGTGCTGATGCTGCCATCAAGGTAGGTAACACCCTGCCGATGCGCAACATCCCGGTCGGTTCTACCGTTCACGCCGTTGAGATGAAGCCTGGTAAAGGTGCCCAGCTGGCTCGTTCCGCTGGTACTTTCATCCAGATCCTGGCTCGTGAAGGTAACTATGTAACTCTGCGTCTGCGTTCCGGCGAAGTACGTAAAGTTCTGGCCGAGTGCCGCGCTACCATCGGTGAAGTGGGTAACTCCGAGCACATGCTGCGTCAACTGGGTAAAGCCGGTGCTAACCGCTGGCGTGGTATTCGTCCGACCGTTCGCGGTATGGCGATGAACCCGGTTGATCACCCGCACGGTGGTGGTGAGGGTCGTAACAAGGGCATGCAGCCTGTGTCCCCATGGGGCCAGAAGGCTAAGGGCTTCAAGACCCGTAAGAACAAGCGTACCGACAAGTACATCGTACGTCGTCGTAACAAGTAATTGTTAACATAGAGGAATCACCATGCCACGTTCTCTCAAGAAGGGTCCATTTATCGACCTGCACTTGCTGAAGAAGGTAGAGAAAGCGGTGGAAAGCGGGGATAAAAAGCCGGTTAAGACCTGGTCCCGTCGTTCAATGATCATCCCGAACATGATCGGTTTGACCATCGCTGTCCATAATGGTCGTCAGCACGTTCCGGTTTTCGTTACCGAAGAAATGATCGGTCACAAACTGGGTGAATTCGCACCGACTCGTACTTATCGCGGCCATGCTGCTGATAAGAAGGCTAAGAAGCGCTAAGGGATAAATGATGGAAGCTATCGCTAAACACCGTTATGCCCGTACTTCTGCCCAGAAAGCTCGTCTGGTAGCCGATCAAGTACGTGGTCTGTCCGTAGACAAGGCTCTGAACATCCTGACCTTCAGCCCGAAAAAGGCTGCTGTTCTGGTGAAGAAAGTGCTGGAATCTGCCATTGCCAACGCTGAGCACAACGAAGGTGCCGATATCGACACCCTGCGTGTTGCCACCATCATGGTAGACGAAGGTCCCTCCATGAAGCGCATCCGCCCGCGTGCCAAAGGTCGCGCGGATCGTATCCTCAAGCGTACCGCTCACATCACTGTAGTGGTATCCGACGCTAAGGCTGGGAGATAAGCAATGGGTCAGAAAGTACATCCTAATGGCATTCGCCTGGGTATTACCAAGCCTTGGAATTCTACCTGGTTCGCGAACACCAAAGACTTCGCTGACAACCTGTACAGCGATTTCCAAGTACGCCAGTTCCTGACCAAGGAGCTGAAAAACGCTTCCTTGTCCAAGATCACTATCGAGCGTCCGGCCAAGAGCATCCGTGTGACCATTCACACCGCTCGTCCGGGGGTCGTGATCGGCAAGAAAGGCGAAGACGTTGAAAAACTGCGCAAAGCTGTAGCCGCAATCGCTGGCGTGCCTGCTCAGATCAACATTTCCGAAGTCCGCAAGCCGGAGCTGGATGGCAAACTGGTTGCCGACAGCATCACTTCCCAGCTGGAGCGTCGCGTAATGTTCCGTCGTGCTATGAAGCGCGCCGTACAGAACGCCATGCGCCTGGGTGCCAAGGGCATCAAAGTGGAAGTTTCCGGCCGTCTGGGCGGCGCTGAAATCGCGCGTACCGAATGGTACCGTGAAGGTCGTGTGCCCCTGCACACCCTGCGCGCCGACATCGACTACGCAACTTCTGAAGCCCACACCACTTACGGTGTGATCGGCGTTAAAGTTTGGATCTTCAAGGGCGAAGTTCTGGGCGGTCTGGCTGCAGTCAATGCTGCCGCTGCTCAAGAGCAAGCTCCTGCGAAGCCCAAGCGTGACAACAAGCGCCGCGCTGCCAAGTAAGGAGATTCGGTAAATGTTGCAACCTAAGCGTACTAAATTCCGCAAGACCCACAAGGGTCGTAACCGCGGTCTGGCCAATGCCGGTAACGAAGTATCCTTCGGTACCTTTGGCCTGAAGGCGACATCTCGTGGTCAACTGACTGCTCGTCAAATCGAAGCAGCCCGTCGTGCCATGACCCGTCACGTTAAGCGTCAAGGCAAGATCTGGATCCGTGTGTTCCCGGACAAGCCCATCACCGAAAAGCCCCTCGAAGTTCGTATGGGTAAAGGTAAGGGTAACGTGGAATACTGGGTTTGCCCGATCCAGCCTGGCAAGGTTCTGTACGAGATGGATGGTGTACCTGAGGCTCTGGCGCGTGAAGCGTTTGCCCTGGCCGCAGCTAAGCTGTCTGTTCAGACCACTTTCGTAATTAAGACGGTGATGTGATGAAAGCCCAAGATCTGCGTCAAAAGAGCGTCGAAGAACTGAACCAGGAGCTGCTGGGTCTGCTGCGTGAGCAATTCAACATGCGCATGCAAGCTTCCACCGGCCAGCTGGCTCAGACTCACACTCTGAAACAAGTGCGTCGTGACGTCGCACGTATCAAGACTGTACTGACTGAGAAGGCAGGTGCGTAATGACTGACAAGATCCGTACTCTGCAAGGTCGTGTAATCAGCGACAAGATGGACAAGTCCATCACCGTCGCTATCGAGCGCAAGGTAAAGCACCCGATCTACGGTAAGATCATCAAGCGTACTACCAAGCTGCACGTGCATGACGAGAACAACGAGTGCAAGGCTGGCGATCTCGTGGAAATCCGCGAGTGCCGCCCGCTGTCCAAGACCAAGTCCTGGACCCTGGTTGCTGTCGTAGAAAAGGCCTAATTCGGTACTTTTTAGCCCAAACGGCCCCCCATCGGGGCCGTTTGTTTTTTAGGCTACCTTTTCAAAAATAGCTGTGTTATAGTTTCGCGCCTTTTGAAGGCAGCCAGATCCCATCAGGGATAAGAAGTAAACAAAGCGGAGCACTAAGATGATCCAGATGCAAAGTATGCTGGGTGTTGCCGACAACTCCGGCGCTCGCAGTGTAATGTGTATTAAGGTTCTGGGTGGTTCGCACCGCCGTTATGCCGGCATCGGCGACATCATCAAGGTTTCCATCAAGGAAGCCATTCCTCGCGGTAAAGTGAAGAAAGGTGATGTGTATAACGCGGTGGTCGTACGCACCCGTAAAGGCGTTCGTCGTCCGGACGGCTCTGTCATCCGTTTCGACAACAATGCGGCTGTGTTGCTTAACAACAACCAACAGCCAATCGGTACTCGTATTTTTGGCCCGGTGACCCGTGAACTCCGTAACGAGAAGTTCATGAAGATTGTGTCCCTGGCACCCGAAGTACTGTAAGGAGTCGAACGATGGCAGCTAAAATCCGTCGCGAAGACGAAGTAATTGTTCTTACCGGCAAAGACAAGGGCAAGCGTGGCAAAGTCACTCAAGTCCTGATTGCAAAAGGTAAGGTAATCGTGGAAGGCATCAACCAGGTGAAGAAACACCAAAAGCCGGTACCCGCACTGGGTCAGGCTGGCGGCATCGTCACCAAAGAAGCCCCCATCGATGTATCTAACGTCGCGCTGTTCAACTCTGCCACTGGCAAGGCTGACCGCGTTGGTTTCCGGATTGAAGACGGCAAGAAAGTCCGTTTCTTCAAATCCACCGGCGAACTTGTGAAGTAATTGGAGTTTAACGATGGCGAAACTGCATGATTACTACAAATCCGATGTAGTAAATGAACTGTCCAAGCAGTTCGGTTACAAGACTATCATGCAAGTCCCTCGGATCGAGAAAATCACCCTGAACATGGGTGTTGGTGAAGCGATCTCTGACAAGAAGTTGCTGGAAAATGCTGCTGCCGATATGGCTGCCATTTCCGGTCAGAAGCCGCTGATCACCAAAGCACGCAAATCTGTTGCGGGCTTCAAGATTCGTGAAGGCTACCCGATAGGTTGTAAAGTAACCCTGCGTGGCGAGCGTATGTGGGAGTTCCTGGAACGGCTGATTTGCATCTCCGTACCGCGTATCCGTGACTTCCGTGGTCTGAACGCCAAGGCGTTCGATGGCCGTGGTAACTACTCCATGGGCGTGCGTGAGCAAATCATCTTCCCGGAAATCGACTATGACAAGGTCGATCGCGTCCGTGGTCTGGATATCACCATCACCACTTCCGCGAATACCGACGAAGAAGGCCGTGCTCTGCTGGCTGCCTTTAACTTCCCATTCCGCAAGTAAGGTTAGGGTTATGGCTAAAACATCCATGAAAGCACGTGAAGCAAAGCGTGCGAAGCTGGCAGCCAAGTTCGCGACCAAGCGTACCGAGCTGAAAGCTATCATCGTTGATATGAACGCTTCTGAAGAAGCGCGTTGGGATGCTGTCTTGCAACTGCAACAGCTGCCCCGTGATTCCAGTCCGTCCCGCCAGCGTAACCGTTGCAACATCACTGGTCGTCCGCACGGTTTCCTGCGGAAGTTTGGCCTCTCTCGCATCAAGGTGCGTGAGCATGCCATGAAGGGCGAAATTCCGGGCCTCAAAAAGGCCTCTTGGTAAGAATCTCGGGAGTTAGACTATGAGCATGCAAGATCCGATCGCGGATATGCTGACCCGCATCCGTAACGGTCAGGCGGCGAGCAAAGTTGCGGTTTCCATGCCTTCTTCCAAGCTGAAAGTGGCTATCGCCAAAGTGCTGAAAGAAGAAGGTTACATCGCTGGCTACAACGTAGCTGGTGACGTGAAACCGGAACTGGAAATCGAACTGAAGTATTTCCAGGGCAAGCCGGTTGTAGAACTGATCCAACGCGTGAGCCGTCCCGGCCTGCGTATTTACAAGCGCACTACTGATCTGCCGAAAGTCATGGGCGGTCTCGGTGTTGCTATCGTGTCCACGTCTAAAGGTGTGATGACCGACCGTGCTGCCCGCAAGGCAAGCATGGGTGGTGAGATCATCTGCTACGTCGCTTAATAGGAGGTCGGAAATGTCTCGCGTTGCTAAGGCACCCGTCACTATTCCTGCTGGCGTAGAGGTGACTCTGAACGACCAAGAACTGTCCATCAAAGGTGGCAAGGGTTCCCTGGTTCGTTCCATCCACGCCGGTGTAGAAGTGACCAAAGAAGACAATGTACTGAAGTTCGCCCCGCGCGATGGCATCGCTGGTGCTGACGCTCAGGCCGGTACTGCCCGTGCATTGGTCAACAACATGGTAGTCGGTGTTACCCAAGGCTTCGAGCGCAAGCTGCAGCTGGTTGGTGTAGGTTACAAAGCCTCCATCAAGGGCAATGCTGTTGCGCTGGCACTGGGCTTCTCTCACCCGGTAGAGCATGCGCTGCCGGCTGGTGTCACCGCTGAATGTCCGTCCGCCACCGAGATCGTTCTGCGTGGTGTGGACAAGCAGCTGGTTGGCCAAGTCGCCGCCGATATCCGTGCTTACCGCGCTCCGGAGCCCTACAAGGGCAAGGGTGTACGCTATGCCAACGAGCAAGTGCGTACTAAAGAAGCTAAGAAGAAGTAAGGTAACACTATGGACAAGAAAGCAGCTCGTCTCCGTCGTGCTACTCGTGCTCGGAAAAAGATGCAGGAACTGGGAGCTACCCGTCTGGTTGTTCACCGTACCCCGCGTCATATCTATGCGCAGGTTATTGCAGCCAACGGTTCCGAAGTTCTGGCCTCTGCTTCCACAGTAGAGAAAGCCATCAGTGAAGCTCTGAAATACACCGGTAACGCAGATGCTGCTACCGCTGTAGGTAAGGCTATCGCTGAGCGTGCTATTGCCAAAGGCGTTCAGAACGTATCTTTCGATCGTTCCGGTTTCAAGTATCACGGTCGTGTAGCCGCTCTGGCTGCCGCTGCTCGTGACGCTGGTCTTCAGTTCTAAGCTAGGAGTCGAAGATGGCTAAAGTTGAATCTCAAGCCGGCGAACTGCAAGAAAAGCTCATTGCAGTAAACCGTGTTTCGAAAACTGTTAAAGGTGGTCGTATCATGTCCTTCACCGCGTTGACCGTGGTGGGTGATGGTAACGGCCGTGTAGGTTACGGTTACGGTAAGGCCCGTGAAGTTCCGGCCGCCATTCAAAAGGCGATGGAACAGGCTAAGCGTAACCTGAACAAGGTTGAGCTGAACAACGGTACCCTGCACCACCCGGTGCGTGGCGTTCACTCTGGTTCCACCGTGTTCATGAAGCCGGCCTCCCAAGGTACTGGTATCATTGCAGGCGGCGCCATGCGTGCCGTACTGGAAGTTGCTGGTATCCACAACGTGCTGGCCAAGACCTACGGTTCCACCAACCCAATCAACGTTGTTCGCGCAACTGTCGACGCTCTGGTTCACGGTCAATCACCGGAACAGATCGCGGCCAAGCGTGGTCTGCGCGTTGAAGAAATTCTGGGGTAATGCGACATGGCTAACACTGTAAAAGTAACTCAAACTCGCAGCTCTATCGGCCGTCTGCCAAAGCACAAGGCGACTCTGCGTGGTCTGGGTCTGCGTCGCATTGGTCACACCGTTGAGCTGGAAGATACTCCCTGCGTACGCGGCATGATCAACCAGGTTTATTACATGGTTAAGGTGGAGGGCTAAGCATGCGTCTGAATACTCTGTCTCCGGCCGCTGGCTCCAAGCGCGTCAAGCACCGTCCGGGCCGTGGTATCGGTTCTGGTCTGGGCAAGACCGGTGGTCGTGGTGTTAAAGGTCAGACCTCTCGTTCCGGTGGCGGCAAGGTCCGCAACGGTTTCGAAGGCGGCCAGATGCCTTTGAAAATCCGTCTGCCGAAGTTCGGTTTCTTCTCTCGCAAATCTTTGGTTTCTGCCGAAGTGCGCCTGAACGAAATCGCCCTGGTAGAAGGTGATGTGGTCGACGTGAGCACTCTGAAGCAAGCCGGTGTTATTACCAAAAACATCGTGTTCGCTAAAGTTGTTCTGTCTGGCAACATTGACCGTGCTGTGACCGTTCGTGGTCTGTCCGTCACCAAGGGTGCACGTGCAGCCATCGAGGCCGCTGGCGGTAAAATCGAGGAATAATCAGTACAATGGCTAAGAAACCAGGATTGGATGTTAAAGCACAAGGTGGTCTGAGCGAACTGAAGAGCCGTCTGCTCTTCGTTCTCGGGGCAATTATCGTGTTCCGTGCAGGCTCTTATGTGCCGATCCCTGGTATTGACGCCGCCGTACTGGCCGAGTTGTTCCAACAACAGAAGGGCACCATCATTGAGATGTTCAACATGTTCAGTGGTGGTGCACTCTCGCGTGCTTCTATTCTTGCACTGGGGATCATGCCGTACATTTCGGCGTCGATTATTATCCAGCTGCTGACTGTGGTTCACCCTGCTCTTGCTGAACTCAAGAAAGAAGGTGAGTCCGGCCGTCGCAAGATTAGCCAATATACCCGTTGGGGCACGCTGGTTTTGGGAACGTTCCAGGCCATTGGTATTGCAACAGGTCTGCCGAATATGATGCAAGGACTCGTGACTCATCCGGGTTTGGGCTTCTATTTCACAGCCGTTGTGAGTCTGGTCACCGGTACCATGTTCTTGATGTGGTTGGGTGAACAGATTACCGAGCGTGGGATTGGTAATGGTATCTCGTTGATTATCTTCACAGGTATCGTCGCCGGTCTGCCTCATGCCATTGGCGCTACGGCCGAACAGGCACGTCAAGGGGAATTGCACATCCTGCTGTTGTTGTTGCTGGGCTTGATTGTTTTCGCTGTGACTTACTTTGTGGTGTTCGTGGAGCGTGGTCAGCGTCGTATCGTCGTTAACTATGCCAAGCGTCAACAAGGCCGCCAGGTATTCGCTGCGCAAAGCACACACCTGCCGTTGAAAGTGAATATGGCCGGTGTGATTCCTGCGATTTTCGCATCCAGCATCATCCTCTTCCCGGGTACCATTACCTCCTGGTTTGGTCAGGGCGAGGGCAAGATCGCTGACATTCTGCAACAGGTCTCTATGGTCCTGCAGCCGGGTCAGCCCTTGTACGAGATGCTCTATGCAGCAGCCATTATCTTCTTCTGCTTCTTCTATACCGCGCTGGTGTTCAACCCCCGCGAGACAGCAGATAACCTGAAGAAGAGTGGAGCCTTTATCCCGGGGATCCGCCCGGGCGAGCAGACAGCACGTTACATCGATAAGGTTATGACTCGCCTGACATTGGCAGGTGCGCTCTATATTACCTTTATCTGTCTGGTACCCCAGTTCCTGATGACTGCCTGGAACGTACAGTTCTACTTCGGTGGCACCTCGCTGCTGATTATCGTGGTAGTTATCATGGACTTCATGGCTCAGGTTCAGACCCATATGATGTCTCATCAATATGGCGACGTCCTGAGGAAGGCCAACCTGAAGGGCTACGGCCGCTAAAGGTCGGCGTAGTTACGGAGTTAAGCAATGAAAGTTCGTGCTTCCGTTAAGGCAATCTGCCGTAACTGCAAAATCATCAAGCGTCACGGTGTGGTGCGTGTGATTTGCAGCGAGCCAAAGCATAAACAGCGCCAAGGCTAATTTTTTACGGTTAGTACTTGCAACAAATAGTTGTGCTGGCTAATATAGCCAGCCAACTTTTGTTGTGTATTGGTTGACCGCCACGTATCCGCTCACGGGCTTTGTGGTGGTCGTTATCTACTATATGTAGGAGTGAATAGTGGCCCGTATCGCTGGCATTAACATTCCTGACCATAAACATGCAGTCATTGCGTTGACTGCTATTTATGGCGTCGGTCGTACCCGCTCCAAGGCCATCTGTGCCGCAGCCGGTATCGCTGAGAATGTGAAAATTAAAGACCTGGACGAAGCTCAGATCGAGAGTCTGCGTGAACAAGTAGGTAAATTCACCGTCGAAGGTGACCTGCGTCGTCAGATTTCCATGAACATCAAGCGATTGATGGATCTGGGTTGCTACCGTGGTTTGCGTCACCGTCGTAGCCTGCCTGTTCGTGGTCAACGTACCAAGACCAACGCTCGTACCCGTAAGGGTCCGCGCAAGGCTATCAAGAAGTAACGGGAAGGTAGAAAATGGCTAAAACTCCGACTCGTGCTCGCAAGCGCGTTAAAAAGCAAGTGAGCGACGGTATTGCGCACGTTCATGCATCTTTCAACAACACAATCGTGACCATTACTGACCGTCAGGGCAATGCTCTGTCTTGGGCTACCTCTGGTGGCTCCGGTTTCCGTGGTTCCCGTAAGTCCACTCCGTTTGCTGCCCAGGTAGCTGCTGAGCGTGCTGGTGAGATCGCCAAAGAATACGGCGTGAAGAACCTGGAAGTCATGGTCAAAGGTCCGGGTCCCGGTCGTGAGTCTTCCATCCGCGCTCTGAACGCGGCTGGTTTCCGCATCACTAACATTACTGATGTGACTCCGATCCCGCACAACGGTTGTCGTCCTCCCAAGAAGCGCCGCGTGTAACGCTGTAGCTACTTGGTCTAGGATTGTTGGAGAAAGAAGATGGCAAGATATATCGGTCCTAAGCTTAAGCTTAGCCGTCGTGAGGGCACCGACCTCTTCCTGAAGTCTGGTGTTCGTGCGATTGATTCTAAGTGCAAGATTGACACCGTTCCTGGTCAACACGGTGCGCGTAAAGCGCGTCTGTCCGACTACGGTGTGCAACTGCGCGAGAAACAAAAAGTACGTCGTATCTACGGCGTATTGGAAAAACAGTTCCGCAACTACTACCGCGACGCTGCCCGTCAAAAGGGTAACACCGGTGAAAACCTGTTGCAGCTGCTGGAAGGTCGTCTGGACAACGTCGTCTACCGCATGGGCTTCGGCGCCACTCGTGCTGAATCTCGTCAGCTGGTGAGCCACAAAGCCATCATGGTAAACGGCCGCGTTGTGAATGTTCCTTCTTTCCAGGTATCCCCTGAGGACGTGATCTGCGTTCGCGAGAAGGCTAAGAAGCAAGCGCGTATCAAAGCTTCCCTGGAAGTTGCTGGTCAGCGCGAGAAGCCGACTTGGGTAGAGGTTGACGCTGCTAAGATGGAAGGTGCCTTCAAGCGCCTGCCGGAGCGTTCCGACCTGTCTGCCGACATTAACGAACAGCTGATCGTCGAGCTTTACTCCAAGTAAAGCTAGCTTCTAAAGAGAGGACACAATGCTGGGTTCTGTAACAGATTTTCTTAAACCGCGGCTAGTTGACATCGAGCAAGTTAGCCCGACTCACGCGAAAGTGACTCTCGAGCCGCTTGAGCGTGGCTTTGGCCACACGTTGGGCAATGCCCTGCGTCGTATTTTGCTGTCATCTATGCCCGGTTGTGCGGTTACTGAAGTCGAGATCGACGGAGTACTGCACGAGTACAGCAGCAAAGAAGGTGTACAGGAAGACATTCTTGAAATCCTGCTCAACCTGAAAGGTATCGCTGTGAAGCTGGAAGGCAAGGACGAGGTAACTCTGTCCCTGACCAAGTCTGGAACAGGCCCCGTTACCGCTGGTGATATCACTCACGGTGATGAAGTCGAGATCGTAAACCCGGAGCACGTAATCTGCCACCTGACTGGTGCAAATGCTGAGATCAGCATGCGCCTGAAAGTTCAGCGCGGTCGTGGTTATGTGCCTGCTTCTGCTCGTGTTCACAACGATGATGAAGAGCGTCCTATCGGTCGCCTGCTGCTGGACTCCGCGTTCAGCCCCATCGTTCGCATCGCCTACAATGTCGAGGCGGCACGTGTGGAACAGCGCACCGACTTGGACAAGCTGGTTATCGACATGGAGACCAATGGTACTCTGGATCCGGAAGAAGCCATCCGTCGTTCAGCCACTATTCTGGCAGAGCAACTGGAAGCCTTCGTGGATCTGCGCGATGTCAGCGTGCCCGAGAAGAAAGAAGAGAAACCCGAGTTTGATCCGATTCTGCTGCGTCCTGTCGATGATTTGGAGCTGACAGTTCGTTCAGCGAACTGTCTGAAGGCAGAAGCTATCCACTATATTGGTGATCTGGTACAGCGTACCGAAGTTGAGTTGCTTAAGACTCCTAACCTCGGTAAGAAGTCCCTGACTGAGATCAAGGACGTGTTGGCCTCCCGTGGTCTGTCTCTTGGCATGCGCCTTGAGAACTGGCCGCCCGCCAGCATCGCTGACGAGTAATCCAGATTACGGGTTTCACAGATTTAGTTAGAAGGATAAGGTCATGCGCCATCGTTTGAGTGGTCGTCAACTGAACCGGAACAGCAGCCATCGTC